>NZ_JACYFS010000002.1:0-282928 GCF_014837145.1 Chryseobacterium caseinilyticum | reverse complement strand
TGCGTAGCAAAATTAAACAGCACTGCTCTTTCCCCAAAATTTTTAGTAATAATTTTCTGTGAATTTTCCTTTCAAATGCCACGTATGCACGAATATCAATTTTTACTGGTGAAAATATTCGTTCATTTTATGCCGTCTATTTGCCTTTTTTCACTTTGATATTTCAATGATTTACATCAACGGATATTGTTGTTCAACTTCTTCGGAGCTGGCTCACTTTATTGAAAAGTGTTTTTTTTGATTTAGATCTTTTATACTTCTCATCTTCACTTAAATCTTCTTACTTTTCCCTTAGCTTTTCAACCTGGCTCTTTTTACTTTTGCCTTGGCTCTTCAACCTGACTCCTTTTACTTCTGCCTTGGCTCTTTTACATCACTTCTTCAATCTTCTGATGAATTTTATTCAGAGTAAACTCTTCACCGGCCTTCATACCAATGATTTTCTGAGCCATCGGACTTTCGGGGGAAATGGCGTAGAAACGGTCGCCTTCGAAGAAAAATTCACCCAGAGAAACTGAAATGTAGAAACGGGCTTTGTTGGTGATGACAAGCGAACCTAATTTTGCGTGTTCAGAGGCCGAATTTAAAACCTTTTTCATCTGCTGCTGCATATTTTTAAGATTCGCCATCTGCTTATCCAAATGATAAATTTCCTCCTGCATTTCTTCACGGATGGAATCATATTTCGAAGTTTTTTTGATTTCCCGGCTGGCTTCCAGCGTAAAATTCAGATAAAACTCCAGTGTTTTTACTTTTCCGGAAATCATGTCCCGCACAAAAATTCTTAATTCATTTTTATTGTAAACCGCCTTCTGCATACATCTTGATCTTTTACCTAAAGATAATATTTTTTTAAATAATCAAAAACCGCTCCTGAAAGAAACGGTTTTTAAATTTTTACTTGGGCTTGTTCTCCTGGTAATCAATAACGTCATATTTTTTCTGATCAGTATCTCTTCTTTTCTCAAGCTGCTGTACATTCTTCTGTATATCACTTTGACTGCCTTCCAGATAATTTTTATCCTGATAATCAGCATTTGTTTCTTTTCCAGGCGTCGCTGTACATGATGTAACAAAAAATCCCAGACAAACAGATAAAAACAACATGTATTCTTTTCTCATAAATTATTTTTTTTCAAAGATATATTTTATCTTATTTCACTTAAAAAATTTAACTAAAGATTATAAATTCAAAACAACTCATTAATAATCTTTAACAAAGAAACTGCTTTCAAAATCTGAAAACAGTTTCTTACAGTATTTTGCCTTAGTTTTATTTTTCAGCCAAAGCTTTCAGTTTTTTAAAACCCTCATCGTAAGATTTTCCCATCTGATAATCCATCATCGGTCGCATAATTTTCATCCAGGTTTCCTGTTTCGTATCCATACTCCACGTTACTTTTGTAGCGTTTCCTTCAGAAGTCAAAACGATATCAGACAAAGCCTGTCCTTCAAAAGGTCTTTTAAAAATCATTTCAGTACGCTGCCTTTCGTTGGCAACATTTTCTTTAATTTCCTGACAACCGGCTCCCGCATCATCATTTTTGCTGTCCCAACAGTATTTATCTCCCGCTTCTCCCGAAGTTCCGGTATAAGTAACCTGCATGTTTTTATCCAAATCCATCCACGGATTCCACTGGTTGAAAGCTTTCATTGAGCTGATGTGCTGCCAGACTTTTTCTTTCGGAGCATTAATCACCATCGATTTTTCGTAGTGATATTCGTTACTGAAAGTCAGCATCGCAACTACTCCGTACATTACAAACAAGAGGACAAGCCCACCAATAATTTTTAAAAATGTTTTCATAGATAGTTTTTTAATATTTCTTTTAATTATATTGAGATTAATTCATCTGAAAATTATGATAAATTGGATTTAAAGCCAACCGCTGAAAGCTATTTGCCAATAGCCATCTACTTTTTCTGCATTAAATAAGACACCAGTTTTTTGATCAATTCGTTTTCCATTTCAAAGACATCGCAGAAATCGGCGTTGAGAACATCTCCGTTTTTGAACTTTCCAACTACATTTCCTTCCGCAATGACTACATCATTTTCTTCCGTCATTCTGAAAACCGTGATTTTTGGCTTTCCGGTAAAGTTTTCGTTTTCAATCTCGCTATCGAATTCCTTTTTTCCGTGATGCTGGTAAACTCCGGGCATTTCCCAGATCACATTTTCGGTGAGACAGCTCAGAATCATTTCATGGTCGCTTTCCTGAAAGGCATCCATGTATTTCTGAACTGTGATTTTGTTTTGAGTCATCATTATGTTTAATATGAATTTTCGGAATCAAAATTAAACAATTGCCGGAAAAAAACATCTTCGCCTATGACAAGAAAAAAAAGACAATTGGAATTTTTGTCATACTTTATTCGCGGGCATTCTTTTTGCGCCAGACATGTTTGATTCATTTCAATTAATTAAATTTACCATTAAAAATAATTCAATGTCTATTTTAACAGAAAAATTCAACACACCATATCATTCAGCGCCATTTGATCAGATTAAAAATGAAGATTATCTTTCGGCTTTTAAAGAATTAATTCAGAAATCTGAAGCGGAAATCGACGCCATTGTTAATAATTCAGAGGAACCGACTTTTGAAAATACCATCGAAGCCTTAGCTTTTTCGGGTGAGCAACTGGACAGAGCTTCCAACATTTTTTTTAATTTAAATTCAGCTGAAACGAATGACGAATTACAAAAAATCGCGCAGGAAGTTTCTCCAATCTTAACTGAATATTCTTCAAAAATTTCTCAGAACGAAGCTTTATTTAACAGAATTAAAAAAGTTTACGACCAAAAAGAAAAATATAGTCTGAACGAAGAACAACAGATGCTTTTGGATGAGACGTATAAAGGTTTTGTAAGAAGCGGAGCCCTTTTAAATGAAGAAGACAAAGAGAAATTAAAGAAAATCAGCATGGATCTATCTTTAAAATCACTTCAGTTCGGACAGAATGTGTTGGCTTCAACAAACAATTATTTTAAACACATCACCAACAAAGAAGATTTAGCCGGAATTCCCGAAGCGATCACTGAACAGTACGCAGAAGAAGCCAAGGAAAAAAATCTAGAAGGCTGGGTGGTCACTTTGCAGTATCCAAGCTACATCCCTTTTATGACTTATGCTGAAAACCGGGAATTGAGAAAAGAACTGGCTTTGGCCAACGGTAAAAAATCTTTCGATGGAGGAGAATTTGATAATCAGAATTTAATTAAAGAATTGCTGAATTTAAAACAGCAAAAAGCCGAACTTTTAGGATATAAAAATTATGCAGATTACGTTCTGGAAGAAAGAATGGCAAAATCTCCAACCAAGGTTCTGGATTTTCTGAATGAACTTTTAACGAAAGCAAAACCATACGCAGAAAAAGAGATTGAGGAATTAAAATCTTTGGCAAAAGCTGACGGAATCGAAGAAATGCAGGGTTATGACCACGCGTTTTATGCAGAAAAACTTCGCAAAGCAAAATATGATTTAAATGATGAAGAACTGAAACCTTATTTCCCGTTGGAGCAGGTTCAGGAAGCTGTGTTCGGATTGTCTAAAAAACTTTTCGGACTGACTTTCGTGGAGAAAAATGACGTTCCGAAATACCATGAAGATGTGAAAGTGTATGAGGTCTTCGAAAACCAAGAATCAGGTACAAATAGTCAAAAACCAACAATTAATAACGATCAACCATCAACCAGCTTCAAAGCCTTGCTTTACGTTGACTATTTTCCAAGAAAAGGGAAAAGAGCCGGTGCCTGGATGACGAGTTATAAAAATCAGTATCAGAAAGACGGTGAAAATTCACGTCCGCATATTTCTATTGTCTGTAATTTCAGCAAGCCGACGAAAGACACGCCGAGTTTACTGACTTTTCAGGAAGTGACAACGTTGTTCCACGAGTTTGGTCATGCGCTTCACGGAATGATGGCTGATACGCAATATCCGAATCTGTCAGGAACGTCTGTAAAATGGGATTTTGTGGAATTACCTTCTCAGTTTCTTGAAAATTTCTGTTATGAGCCGGAATTTCTAAAAACATTTGCCAAACATTATAAAACCGGCGAAGTTCTTCCCGATGAAAAAATTGAAAAGATCGAACAGTCGAAAAACTTCATGGAAGGTTACCAAACGATGAGACAGCTTGGTTTCGGGATTCTGGATATGAACTACCACACGAAAGTTGGAGATCTGGAAAATCTGAGTGTTAAAGAGTTTGAAGATTCTTACACAAAAGCGACACAGCTTTATCCTGTAAATCCTGAAACAGCAATGAGCCCGAGTTTCTCACATATTTTTCAGGGTGGATATTCTGCCGGATACTATTCTTACAAATGGGCAGAAGTTTTGGATGCCGACGCCTTCCAATATTTTAAAGAAACAGGAATTTTCAATCATGAAACGGCCGCAAAATTTAAGATTTTACTTTCTTCGGGAGGAACCAAAGATCCGATGGAACTGTATAAAAATTTCAGAGGAAGTGAACCGAAGGTGGAGAGTTTGCTGAAGAGGGCATTTGGGTAGAATTCTTTGAATCATAAATTAAACTCCAAAAGGTTAAGGCTTTTTGGAGTTTTTTACGAAAAAAAATTTATTTTAGTACCAATATAGCTCTAAATAAATATGTTTAATTTCTTTAAGAAAAAAGAGAGTAAAATAACCATTAATTCTATTTCTGTCCCTAATTTTGGATGGAATAAAGTAGAAGAAACCTCTTCCAGAATTGTTTGGGTAAATCCCGAAGAAAGTGTTTTGATTTCTTTAAATTTCTTTGATGTTCCGCCCGATATTCCTTCTGCAAAAAATTTAGACTTTTTGAGAAAATTTTACAGAAACTCAATCCCTGAAGCAAATGGAGGAATTGTAGAGGTATCACTTCTTACGATAAATAATGTTCCAAGCGTAAAAACTATTTTTAAAGTTCCTCAGCCGGAAGGTGGGATGACTTATATTGCTTCTGTAACGATTCCTTTCGAAAATTACAGTTGGGTAATAAAAATCCAAGCCGCAGAGATCGGAATTACAGGAGTAAGAGATGCAATTGTTTTGAATGAAATGTTACTAAGTGGCGAAGCAAACTTTGTGGATGAAAAGTTAGAAAACTGGTTTAAAGATCCTTATGAGCCCAATTTCAAAGAAGGAACATTAATGAACAAATCTGAGGAAGAGAAATATGATATCGATTTTCCTGATCATCCTTTATCTATAAGTAGAAAAAAGCTTAATGAAGCAGTTTCTCAAACAGTTTTTAAATCAGAAATAAATGAGCTTTCAGTTTTTAATAAATAATGAAATATCTTTTAACTAACCAAAAAACCCAAAGACTTTCCTTCCGAAATTTACAGCCCTCCGATTTCCAAGTCTGGCAAGAATTATTCAAAGACGAGCAAACCGCAAAAATGCTCGGAATGGAGAATTTCAAAACACCAGAAGAACGCTGTGACAAATGGTTTGAGTGGACTTTCCACCGTTATAAAAACAATCTTGGAGGACAAAACGTTTTAATCTCAAAAGAAACCAACGAACTCATAGGCCAGTGTGGTTTGCTTGTTCGTGAAGTTGAAAATGAGTTTGAGCTGGAAATTGCCTACTCTATTCTTCCTCAGTTTCGGGGAAAAGGTTTTGCCATTGAAGCTGCAAAAAAATGCAGAGATTTTGCTTTTGAGAATAATTTTCACAACCGCTTAATTTCAATCATCCATTCTGAAAATTCAAATTCAAAAAATGTAGCTTTGAAAAACGGGATGACTTTCAAAAAACAAATTGAATATTCAGGAAATAGGATGGATTTATTTCAAATTGAAAAATCAGATTGGCAAAAGTGAAATTAATTTGTAAATTGTGAAAAATCAATTCAGGGAACGATACAATGAAGAGCATCACTCAGAGATTAGAAAACGTAGTAAAACTTCAGGCCAAAAGATGGGAAAATGAAGATTATTGGGATGACATTAATGACCTGCTGATTAAAGAACTTGAAGATATCTTAACGCTTGAGCCTCAAAATTCTTCAGCATTAATCAACCTCGGTGCGGTGTTGTCTGATTCCGGCGAAAATGAAAATGCATTGAAAGTTCTTAAAACCGCTGTAGATCTGGGCTCCGAAGATAAAAATCTGTACACCAATATTGCCATCGTTATGGTTGATTTGGGAATGAATCCCGAACATTACCACGAATATTTGGAAACTGCCGAAAATTTCACCGAGAGTCCGCTTACTTTTAAGGCGTTTTTTGATCCGAATGCTTATTAAAAAAGGTTGATGTAATTTTAAATCCAACTTTAAAAATGAAACGTAAATATTTTGCATTTAAAATTGGTATCATTTTCACTATAGTGTCTCTTTTGCTGTCACTTACATTCGTAGTTCCCATATTTTCGGTTCTTCCCGCAACTGCCGTAGAAATTCTGGCTTCTGGATTAGTAGATAAAAATCCTTACAGCAATGTAGGAAAACTTGCAATTTTTATTTTAGTAACTATTTTATTGCTGTTTTTTTTCGTAATATTTAAAGTAATAAAAAATGAAGCAAAAAGACATTCAGATAAAAGCGGTTTTGAGATTTTATTCATCATGTCTATTTTTTACTTTATAATTCATCCTTTGGGATTCTATTTTTATTGGGGAGTATTTTTAAATTTTGAAAGCGATGGTCAGTTGATTTTCTCAGCAGTGGACAGTTTTCCATATTCCAGTCTTTCATTTATGGTATTAGGATTATTTATTGATAAAATTTGGGAAAGAAATCTAATACAATAACTTTCAATGTTTGTTTTTTTCTGACTTAGTTCTAAAATAATTTTCCGCCCTCAAAAACTTGGTTCTTTTTACTTTTTACTTGTCTCTTTTCATTAAATTTGCCCATCAAAAAAAAAGCTGAAAGCCAAAAGCATTTAGCCAAAAGCAACAAATATGACTTCACAGGAAATAAGACAACAGTTTTTAGACTTTTTTCAATCTAAACAACACCTCATCGTTCCTTCGGCGCCAATCGTGCTGAAAGACGATCCTACCCTGATGTTTTCCAACTCGGGAATGACGCAGTTTAAAGATTATTTTTTAGGATATAAAGAGCCTAAAGCCTCAAGAATTGCCGATACCCAAAAATGTTTAAGAGTTTCCGGAAAGCACAATGATCTGGATGATGTAGGTCGTGATACTTATCACCACACGATGTTTGAGATGTTGGGGAACTGGTCTTTCGGTGACTATTTCAAGAAAGAAGCCATCACGTGGGCCTGGGAACTGCTTACAGAAGTGTACGGAATTCCGAAAGAAAATCTGTACGTAACTATTTTCGAAGGTGACGCAAAAGAAAATCTTGAAAGAGATACCGAAGCTTACGATCTTTGGAAACAGTTCATTTCTGAAGACAGAATCATCAACGGAAACAAAAAAGACAATTTCTGGGAAATGGGTGCAAGCGGACCTTGCGGACCCTGTTCAGAAATTCATGTTGACCTGAGAAGTGAAGAAGAAAAAGCGAAAGTTTCCGGTCTTGAACTGGTAAATAACGACCATCCTCAGGTTGTGGAAATCTGGAATCTGGTTTTCATGCAGTTCAACCGAAAAGCAGATGGCTCCCTTGAAAATCTTCCTGCCAAACACATCGACACCGGAATGGGCTTCGAGCGTCTTTGCATGGCTTTACAGCAAAAAGAATCCAACTACGACACTGATGTTTTTACCCCTTTGATTGCTAAGGTGGAAGAACTTTCAGGAAAAAAATATACCGGAATTTTAACGGACGAAAAAGACATCGCCATCCGTGTTGTCGTAGACCACATCAGAGCAGTTTCATTTGCAATCGCTGACGGACAGCTGCCTTCCAACGGTGGTGCCGGTTATGTAATCAGAAGAATTTTAAGAAGAGGAATTTCTTACGCCTACAGATTTTTAGACAGAAAAGAACCTTTCCTATTTGAACTGGTGGCTGTTCTTCAAAACCAAATGGGAAAATTCTTCCCAGAGCTTGAAAAACAGGGCAAACTGGTTACTGAAGTGATTAAAAGTGAAGAAGAATCTTTCTTAAAAACAATTGAAACCGGTTTATTAAGAGTTGAAAAATTAATTCAGCAGACTATTTCTGAAGGTAAAAAAGTATTGCCGACAAATGAAGTTTTTGAACTGTATGACACGTACGGTTTCCCTGATGATTTAACTAGAATCATTGCTGAAGAAAAAGGTTTGTCAATCGATGAAGCAGGATTTGAAGATGCTTTGGATAAACAGAAACAGCGTTCTAAAAAAGACTCTGCTTCCAAAGTTTACGACTGGGTTGTTTTGGAAGAAAAGCCTGAAAACTTCGTAGGTTACGACCAAATTGAAACGGAAACCTATATCACAAGATACCGAAAAGTAGAAAACAAAGACGGCGAATTTTATCAGATCGTGCTGAGCAACTCCCCTTTCTATCCTGAAGGTGGTGGACAAATCGGTGATAAAGGTGTTCTTGAAAATGCCGTTGAAAGTTTTGAAGTTTTAGAAACCAAAAAGGAAAACGGATTGATTATTTCGTTAATCAACGGACTTCCGAAGGATGCCGGAGCGGTTTTCTATGCTAAAGTGAATGCAGCTGAAAGAAAAAATTCTCAGGCCAATCACTCTGTAACGCACTTACTGCACGAGGCTCTGAGAGAAGTTTTGGGAACTCATGTTGAACAGAAAGGTTCATTCGTCGGTCCTGAATATCTGCGTTTCGATTTCTCACATTTCAGCAAAATGACTGAGGAAGAACTGGCTTTGATTGAAGAGAAAGTCAATGCTAAGATTAAAGAAAATATTGCGCTTCAGGAATTCAGGAATATTCCGATTCAGGAGGCGATAGACAAAGGTGCGATGGCATTGTTTGGCGAAAAATATGGTGACAGCGTGAGAATGATTCAGTTTGGAACTTCGAAGGAACTCTGTGGTGGAACTCACGTGAAAAACACGAGCGAAATCGGTCATTTCAAAATCAATTCCGAAGCTTCTGCTGCTGCAGGAATCAGAAGAATTGAGGCGATTTCCGGAGACAAATCTGAGGAATATTTCAAAAATCTTGAAAAACAGGTTGCTGAACTTTCACAACTGCTGAAATCCAAAGACATTGTAAAATCGATTGAAAAACTGATAGATGAAAATGCAGCTTTAAAATCTGAAGTGGAATCTCTGAAAAAAGAAAAAGCCAAAGGCGAAATCGGCGACTGGAAAACTTCTTACGAACAGAAAGGTGACAAACTTCTTCTGGTAAAGAAAACCTCTCTGGATGCCGGTTCTGTAAAAGACATCGTCTTCCAGCTGAAGAAAGAAATCCCGACTTCTATCACGATTGTCTTATCCGATGCAGACGGAAAACCGATGATTACCATTGGTGTTTCTGATGACCTCGCAGGAGTTTATCAGGCCGGAGCACTGATTAAAGATTTAGCCAGAGAAATTCAGGGTGGCGGCGGCGGAAACCCAGGTTTCGCCACAGCAGGAGGAAAAAATCTGGATGGATTGGAAAATGCTTATCAAAAGGCTTTACTTCTATAATAATTTAAAATGTTGTTAAAAAAAGTCATTATACTTTCTACCACAATCCTCTTCTTGGGATTATCGGCGCAAAAAATTTCGTACGATATTCCTGAATTATTCAAAAATGAGATCAGTGATAAAAAATATAAAACAATCGCAAATCTGTCGGTTCGGGAAGTTTCGAAACGTGAAAAAGTAGTTTCTCTTGATGATGGAATAATAAAAACAGAATCAGGTTTTCAGGCTGGTTTAGATAACTTGCTTTCTAAATCTAAAAATGAGAATGATGACAAAGTTTTAGCTGCGATCGTAAAGGAACATTTCGATGGACTTTTTGATTCTATAGACTTTTCTAAATCACTGGATCTAAAAAACTATAATAAAGTAGAAGAATATTTAAGTCTTCGTATTTATCCTGAAGAATATTTTGAAGAATATTTTAAGCCGGAAAATGCAGTTTTCAGGAAAGATTTAGAAGGAACTGTCACGATGTTAATGCTTGATTTACCGACAGCTTTTACAAATGTCCAACGTAAAGAAATGTTTGATTTTTGGAAAAAAGACGAAAAAGAACTTTTTGCAATCGCTCAGCAAAACATCAATAAACAGACTGTAACAAAGCTCACGCAAGAAATTGATTTAGGAGGTTCAAAAATTGAAATAAGCTTTATTGAAAATGAAACTTATGCAGGCAGCTATGGTTTAGACTTACTGAATAATTCTAAAGATTTTGTAGGCGAATTGGGATCTGTTGTTGCTTTTCCAAATAAAGGCATTATTAATATTTGTAAAATCACTAAAGAAAAACCTGTTGATTTCGTTAGATTTATACAGGGAACAAAAGGTTTGATTCGTAAATTTCACGATGAGCATCCCTATCCCATTTCATCAGATTTTTTTTGGTACTATGACGGAAAATTCACAAAAATAATGGTCATTGAAAATCCTAACGGAAATATTGATGTTGTTTCACCACATGAACTTACACAACTACTGGTAAAACTGAAATAAAAAATTTTTAAAAGACATCCGCCTAAATACAGGCGGATTCTTTATTCTTACTTATTCTTAATCTCAACCACATAATTGTATTTTTCCATCTTTGAAACAATGGTTGCCATCTGAGCTTCAATGTTTTTTATTTTGCTGTTGCTTTTGGCGAGGTCGCGGTTGGCAGCTTCGGTTTCCTTCAGCAGTTTTGCTGTTTTCTTTGCATCTGCCGATGTGGTTTTAGGATCTGACGACGTGAATTTATCCGTTTTCTTATCCGATTTTTTGTTCAGCGAATTGACCTGAGCTTCCAGTTTTACGTTGTTCTGTCTTTCTTTTGCAAGATCCATACTTCTATCAAGCAACTGAGAATAGATTTTAAAAAGTTCCTGCTTCTGCTTAATTTCCTCGATGGTTTGCGCCTTCAACTGAGTACCGAAAATACCCATTGCCCCAAAAAATAAAATGGTGAATACTTTTTTGATCATTTTGTTATGTTTAAAAATTCCGGCAAAGTTAAGGAAGATTTTGGAAGCGGAGTTTATTGACATTTTATAAAAATTTTATAAGGGTTCTCTCTGTAAGATCGAGTATATTATATTCTTTATGTGAATGCGAATATTTATTAATGAGTAGTTCTAAATGATAAAAACTTGAAAAATCTAGGCTTTATCATAATAATATATTATCTAATTATGTGTGTGTCCATGACTTATTCAATATCTATTTTGAAATATAAAATTATACTACATTTCTGCCTGAAATGGAAAATTGAGATTTATAGTATGCTTCAATATCTGAATTATTATATTGATTTTGGAAAAACTTATTTATAGCTAGACGATAAATTATTTCTTTTTTTAAATTGGTAAAACCATGCTTTACTTTTAAGTAATGTGACACAATTTGACAACAGAAATCTGCTAATAGATGACCAAAGCAATGTTTTATTGGATTTAATTTTTTTCTGTATGCAAAGTTTCGGACTGTATTATGATTTAATGATTTCGTTATAAGAAGATTATTAATTTCATTTATTTTCACACTTGGAAAAGCATTAACATTGCAGTCTATACAGAACAAATGACCTTTTTTTCTGTGAAAGAATGACTTATTTTTGCTAAATAAATAGCCATCAGCAAATACACCAAGCTTAATATTATACTTAAATTTCCTAAAGCCATTATTAATATACTTTTCGTCAACTTTTACCGCCGTTAGGTCATTAATGATGTCTATTATTGTCGTATCATTCCAAACATCATTTTCATAACTGTATCCGTAAGTATAAAAAATATTTGGATGAACAATTCTTTTATTCAAAACTTCATCAAATTCATTATCCATAGCTAAATATACATGTTTAACGCTTCCATCGATGAGATCTTTAGCAATTTCCTTCAAAGTTACTTTAGAGCCTACAGATCGAAATTTAAACTTTTGATTTGCTTTGTACTTTTCGAATAATTTTGACCAAAATGAAATATCTTCAGTGTCTCCATTGAAACTATTTTTATAAACCTCAGTTTTATTATAGCTTGTACTCCCGCCTTCTAAATAAACTATATAATTTACATTATAGAATAATCTAAGATTATTTATACCGTTTTTTGTTCTTTTAAATGTGCTCATTAATTTATTAGGGATTCTATTTTTAAAACTTTATCATCATACTCAGCTACTATATCTGGACTGTGAGTTGCAAAAATAATTTGCGAATTTGGATTTAAATTTTTTAAATTTTTAACTAGTTTTTCTTGCCATTCTATATGAAGTGACAACTCTGGTTCATCAGCAATGTAAATGTGAGGATTTTCATCTTGAAGAAGAGATTGTCCAAAAATAATGAGTAACTGTTTTTCTCCTGAACTTAAGTTAAATAGCGAAAATGATTTCCCACTCTGTGTTTCAACAACTAATTCGTTTCTCTCATTTATATAAATACTCTTTCTTTGCAACAAACTATTAATTACTTGCAGAAAAGTTTCCTTTGTTTTGTTAATTTGTTTTTGTTTCTCGTTAATTTTATTCCACTCTTCTATTACAGAATGGATTTTGACAGTTCCTAAAAGATAAGCGAAATCGCGCAAATCCAAACCAGAAGAACTTTTTTCAATATTGGTTAATTTTGCATAAGATTTTTCATATTCACTGAAAAAAGTATCCAATTTCTTAGAATAGCTAGTGGTACTAATTTTAAAATACTTAAAGATTGAATCTAAAGATTCTTTTTCCTTTGAAGAATTAACCTTACTTTTTGTAATTATATTAGTTGCGTTAGCTGTGTCCAATAAGGATTCAAATATGTACTTTTGAAATTTTTCAGTCTCGTTTGAATAGAGTCTATTTAGCTGTGAAAAATATTTCACTAAATCAATTTGTAAATCTTCAATTTTTTCATCAATCGTTGACTCAAAGTTTCTTGTACCTTTTCGCTTTCGGTTAGACATTCGATGAATTGTTAGCCAACTAACATTAACCAAAGATTCTAATTCAAAATTAATATCGTTTGAAAAACTTCTAGGGTTAACTAATTTATCTCTAATTATATAATCGTTGCGATATCTATAGTAGTTATCTTCTTCTAAATCTTCTAGATTGTACGTTTTAAATCTTTTACTATCATAACTTTTAAGAGAAAAAGTTATCTCTGGAAATGGCGAAAACTCTCTTCCTTTCTTCTCAACTTTTATAACAGCGTTCAGATCTTTTTCTACAGCATCTTTTGGATATAATGTAATTTCAATAGATTGAAATTGTGTTAGATCAAGTGTTTTAAAATCGGCACATAATGTAGCCGCTATTAAATTGATAATAGTCGTTTTTCCTGAGCCATTCACACCGATTAAAAAATTGATATCTTTGTCAAAATCAATTTCAACAGTTTTATCTCCCCAAAATTTTTTGATAAGAACTTTTTTAATTTTATTCATATGGTTAATGTAAAAAATATTTATGTTTAATTAACTTCCTGAAATCTTTATAAATATTTGGATAAAAATAAAAAAATTACTAATAAAAAGCAATCTTTAATTCATTCCCAAATGAGAAAAAGTCAAAGCAACTACACCTTGTATACAAATTTTATTTTTTAAAAATTTTCACATAGCCATATAAAGAGTAAACATTTGAAATTGCAGTTTACCTTAACCCTTAAAATCTCTTAAATAAACCTCCATTAATCCAAACCCCGAGAATTGAAAACCAAAATAATCATCTGTATTTAAGCGATATACAGACCATTACACTTTTAACAAAAGATTATATTTCTGCATATAGTTTTGTTTCAGGCTAATCAATAGTTTTGCTGCATCAATACAACTTCAATGAATAAACTTTTATCCGCTCTCTTTGTGTTTTTCAGCGTCTTTTATTTCAGCCAGAATCAGCTGAAGGTGATGAGTAAAAAAAACAATCAACCTGTTGCCAACGCTGCCGTTTACTGTGACGATGCGCTTTTGGGGAAGACCAATATTCACGGGATTCTGTCTTTTAAAACCAAATGCAAAAAGGTGGAAATCATCGCCAATAATTTTGAAGATGCCACAGCTGATGTCAAAAAAAATGCGGAAGTACTTCTGAATCCGCTTTCTGAAAAAATGCAGAATATCGATAAAATCGTGATTTCCAGCAAAAGCGATGACAGAGCGCTGAAAATTCTGGATGAAGTGAACAAAAGAGAAAAAGAAAACTCGCCGAAGTCTCTGAATTCCTATGATTTTAAATCGTACACCAAATTCTCAATCGACGTAGACAAAGATTCTGTTGACATCTACAAAAACTTTCTTTCCGTGAGAAAAGATTCCCTTTCAAAAGTGGAAAAGAAGGATCTTAAAATGAAACCGAAAGAGATTAAAGATTCGCTGATTGGCGAAGAATTTATAGAGGCTTCTCAGGAATCGCAGATGTTTCTCTGGGAAAAAGCAACCGAGTACAAATACTCGCAGAAGTTTGGCGAAAAAACCAATATTTTAGATAACAGAATGTCGGGTTTTAAAAATCCAATCTACGAAGCGCTGGCGATTAATATTTCTAATTTAAACCGCACGCCGCGACAGCTGAAGCCGGAGAACAGACAGCTTTTCTACTTCTTCCTTTCAGACACCATTCAGATTGACGGGCGCGATACGTATGTGATTAAATTCAAGGAAATCACAGACAAGAAAAAGCAGAACCCGAGAAAATTCAACGGAAATATTTTTATTGATAAGGAAACGTATGCTCTCAAAAAATTTGAAAGCGTCAACAAAAAAGCAAATGCCGGAAACATTGTCTCGGTCTGGAAACCCATTAACGGAAAATGGTTTCTTGACTATGAAGATATCAGGCTCAAAATGGGCGACCAGTCTTTCGACACTTCCAAAAAAGACAGCATTAAAGCAGGTGAAAAAGCAAAATACAACTCTAAAACTTTTGGAAATTACCTGTATGTGAAAAACCGTTTCTTCGATTTTGAACTGAACAAGGAACAGAAAGCCAATGAGTTTAAAGGCTATTCTCTGGAAATGCAGAATTCCGACGGCAGCCTTCTCGACAAATACCGCACAGACAGCCTTACCACAAGGGAAAGTTCGACTTACGCCACTCTGGATAAGTTTGTCGAAAAGCACGATTTTGAAAAGAAACTCAGCTTTCTTACCCAGTTATTGCGTGGAAATCTGCGCTACAAAGTAATTGATTTTGATCTGACGAAATTTTTCAGCTACGACAAATATCAGGGATTACGATTGGGAGCCGGCGTAAAACTGAACGAAAAATTCAGCAAAACCATTTCTCCGGACGGCTATTTCGGTTACGGATTTAAGGATCACCGGTGGAAATACGGTTTGGGAGTTGATGTAAAACTGTCGCAGAAAAGAACTTCTGTTTTCAGAGTTGATTATGTGGATGATGTCTTTGCTGCAGGGCGTTTCAGCAATAATATGTGGGACATGATGATGAATCTGGCAGACAATAATCTCGATCTTCACAACGCCAATTTTTACCGAAATCAAAAATGGGGAGCGTACTATTCTTATGATCTTTCGAATTCATTAAGCATGAAAATCGCTCTGAATAAAGAAAAACAGAATGCACTCTTCGGTTATCAGTATCAGAATCTCGGAAGCAGTTTTGACAATACCAACGCCACGCTTTCCCTGAAATATTCACCAAACGACAAAAACATCATGACGCCAAGCGGAAAATTCACCTTCGAAAAAGGCTTCCCGCAGGTTTACATGAATTTTGAAAAAGGCTTCAATGCTTTGGGTGGTGATCTGGATTACCACAGACTGGATGCGATGTTTGTGCATCAGTTCAGAACAAAACTGGGTTATACCAACGTCAAATTATTTGGTGGAATTTCTTCGGGAACCGCACCGATCTGGAAGAATTTTGAAATTGCAGGTCACAGAGATTTCAACCCGAACGAATGGTATTCCAACATCAACACACCATCGAATTTAGGATTTACCACAATGCCTGCCGGAACTTTCTTCGCCGATAAATTTGTAGGATTTAAAATAACACAGTATCTGCCTTTCAGATTTCAAACTATCGGAACAAGATATTCCAACATCGAACTGGAATATCAGTCGGCCATCGGTGCCTTCAAAAATCCGCAGGATCATCAGTTTAATTTTCAGGTTCTGGATCACAACTATCAGGAAGTCGGCGTACTGTGGAACCGTTTCCTGGGCAGAAGCTTCGGACTTGGATTTTCATACAGACTTGGGCATTACCAGACTTCAGAGTTCAAAGAGAATTTCGGAATTAAACTGAAATTTAATTTCTTGAATTAGAATCCTCTCCCCATCCTTCTCCGAAGGAAAGGGAGTTGAAGTGAGCTATTTTGACTGTATTTTTTACAAGGCAGAAATCTTTGGGTTTCTGCTTTTTATTAAACAGATCGTTATAAATTTTAAAAACATTTTTCTTTTCCCCAAGCTAAAGGGTGGAAAAACTTGTTTAAAAGGACGGTGTATTTTTTAATCATTGCGTTCAACAGTCACTTTGTCATTCCAGAGGAATCTCAACCGAATTAGGTCATAATGCTGCTTAGATTCCTACGGGATGACAAACAGGCTGCTAAAAATTACTTTGTAAAATCTTAATCTAAATTACACCCGTGTCATTCAGAGCCTGTCGAAGGAAGGGTCAGCGAAATAATAAGGACAGTGTATTTTTTAATCATTGCGTTCAACAGTCACTTTGTCATTTTGGAGGAATCTCCACATCGTTAAAATGCTGCAGTTTAGATTCCTACGGAATGACAAACAAGCTGCTAAAAATTACTTTGTAAAATTTAAATCTAAATTACATCCCTGCCATCTTGAGCCTGTCGATGAAAGGGTCAGCGAAATAATAAGGACAGTGTATTTTTTAATCATTGCCTTCAACAGTCACTTTGTCATTCCGGAGGAATCTCAACATCGATAAAATAATGCGGTTTAGATTCCTACGGAATGACAAACAGGCTGCCAAAAATTACTTTGTAAAATAAATCTAAATTACACCCGTGTCATTCTGAGCCTGTCGATGAAAGGGTCAGCTAAATAATAAGGACGGTGTATATTTAGTCATTGAGTTCAACAGTCACTTTGTCATTCCGTAGGAATCTCAACATCGTTAAAATACTGCGGTTTAGATTCCTACGGAATGACAAACAAGCTGCTAAAAATACTTGGTAAAATTTGATAAGATAATTAAGCGTTTAGTTGATGCCATCAAGTATTTGGTTAACGCAATCAGGCATTTGGTTACGGCGACAAAGCATTTGGTTAAGCCATTCAAGTACTCTGTTGAGGCAATCAAGCACTTAGTTAAGCCGTTCAAGCACTTAGTTGAAGCAATCAACTGTTTAGTTGAGCCAATCAACCACTTAGTTGAGGCAATCAAGTACAATTTATTACAATCCAACACTTTACAGCCTTTTCTGAAAACTTTTAAAATATAAAAACCTAAAAAATTATTCTTCTACAACGCTCCGGCTCTCAAAATTCTACAAGTCTCAAATCCTCACACTTTCCCTCCCTCAAACCAAATCCTCACTATTTAAACTCATTCTAAGTATTGATTTTCCGTTAACAAATCATCATTTTAATCATAACAGATTTAAATGATTGGTTTTGTCCTGTTAAAATTCTGTTCACACTTTCCTGTTAGTTTTGTGACATCAATAAACTATAGAAAGTATTATGAAACTAAACCACACTTTGGCAGCTTTATTTTTATCTGCCGCGGTATTTCAGAGTTGTAATGACGATGAAACTACTGAAGAACCAATCAACTCAGACATTAAACTCGAAAACTTTTCAAAAGAACCCGCTTTCGTTTATGGAATGACAGGTTTTGAAAACTTAAACATCACCACTTTAATTTCGAGCTCTGATGTACTGCAGGACAGCCCCAACTTTGTATTTGCAGGACAGCCGGACGGAATGGGAATTATGAAAGACCCGAACTCCAACGGATATTTAATGATCACCAACCATGAGATCACACAGTCGGTTTCAAGAGTATATTTAGACAAATCTTTTAAGCCTGTAAAAGGTGAATATATACTGAACGGAATCGGTGGAATGACAAGATTGTGTTCAGCTACTTTGGCAACGGTTGCCGAGCACGGTTTCAGCGCTTTTCTTACGGCAGGTGAATCCGGTGAAGAAAGTATGGTTCATGCTTTGAATCCTTTGGCGGCAGCGTCTCAGGCTTCAGATAAAACAAGAGTGAAACCTGCTTTGGGAAAGGCTTCCATGGAAAATGCAGTTCCGCTTCCTAAAGATGTTTCCAATGGGAAATCTTATATTTTAATTGGTGAAGATCAGTCTTATTCAACTTCACACCAGTCTGCCGGTCAGCTTTTAATGTATGTTGCCGATACCCAGGGAGATTTGGATAACGGTAAACTGTATTCACTTAAAAGAACCAACAACAATACTACCGAAACGGATATGACTAAAGGTTCTCAGTACGATGTGGAATTTGTAGAAATTACCAATGCGAAGAATCTTACCGGAGCACAGATCAACCAGAAAAATATGGATATCAACGCCATCCGTTTTTCTAGAGTGGAAGATGTAGATTACAGAAAAGGTGCAGGAAAAGGAAGAGAAATCTATTTCACAGCAACCGGAGAATCTAACGACGGAATAAATCCTAAACCGGGCTTGACGATGTGGGGAAGAGTATATAAACTGGTTCTTAACCAAAACAATATGATGACCGGAAAGCTGGAAGTGGTAGCTGAAGGAGATTCAAATCCCGGAAGTAACTTAATTAATCCTGACAACCTTTGTGTAACTGAAAACTATGTTTACATTCAGGAAGACGGTGATTCTTACTATCCTGCGGCAGCTCACGATTCTTACATCTGGCAGTTGGATATCAGCACAAAACAGTACAAACCATGGCTGAATATGAAGCACAACAGAACGGATTCTGCATGGCAGACAGCTTATAACCAATCCGGAAATCTACAGAAGTTCGGATCCTGGGAATACGGTGCGATGATCGATGTTTCAGACATCATCGGTGTTCCGAATACTTTTGCAGTGAATATTCACTCTCACACATGGCAGAAAAACGGTTTCGCCAATGCTGACGGTGCCGGTGTAAATACCAATAAAGAGGGCGGACAGATCGTACTGATTAGAAACGTTCAGAAATAATATTAACCATTTAAACTTAAAAGTATCAGTAGAGTTTTCTCTATTGATGCTTTTTTATACGTAATGAAACTGTTAAAAGATCCCTTTTGCGTTTTCCTCATTCTGCTATTCAGCATTTTCACGATTCTTCAGTGCAACAAGCCCAATCAGCCTTTGCAGGATGATCTGGTGGAAGTAAAAAATGCAGTTTTTAAAAACAATGAACTTTTTCTTGCTCAGATTGACGAACTGATTGCTCTCGTTTCCAAGGATGCCGACAACAAAACCGTTCAGAAAAAATTTGACAGCCTACGCCAGACCTACAAAAAAATGGAATGGGCAGTAGAATATTTTCTTCCTCACTCCGCAAGATTTATCAACGGGCCCGCCTTACCGGAAATCGAGATGGCTGAGCACGTGGAAATTGAGCCGGAAGGACTTCAGGTATTGGAAGAAATGCTTTATTCTGAAGAAAAACAGAACAAAGCTGAAGTCATCAGAATACTGAAAAAGCTGACTAATAAAGGGAATACCATTAAGACTAATTTCCAGGTCATCACTGTGACCAAAGATCAGACCTTTGATGCGTTGCGACAGCAGATTTTCAGAATTTCAAGTCTGGGAATTGCAGGTTTTGACACCCCCATTTCAGGAAAGTTTCTTGAAGAAATGCCTGTTTCTCTGGAATCTTTAAAATCTGTATTGAACTTAATTTCAACTGAAAAATCTCAAAATTCATCTTTAAAGAAAATTGTTTCGGAAATTGATCAGTCTAAACAGTTTTTAAATTTAAATAAAGATAAAAATACATTCAATTATCTTGAATTCATCAGCGTTCACCTCAACCCACTTTCTTCCCTCCTGCTTGATTTCAGAACAGAAGAAAATATTCCCAATGTGGAAGTTCTGACTGCTTTGAGGAAAAATGCCGGTAATTTTTACTCCCGAGATGCTTTCGATGTCAATGCTTTTGTTCCCGGAAAGCAGTATGAAATGTCGCCTGAAAAAGTACAGTTGGGCAAACAGCTTTTTAATGATAAAATTCTTTCCGAAAACAATACCCGAAGCTGTGCCACGTGTCACAACGCAGAAAAAGCATTCACCGACGGATTGGAAAAATCGATGTCGCTTGCCAACTCAAAATTGCAGAGAAATACGCCATCACTGAATTACTCAGCATTTCAGCACGGTCAGTTCTGGGATATGCGGAAAGATGATCTGGAAGGACAAAGCTCTGATGTGATTACGAATAAAGAAGAAATGCACGGAGATCTGCAGTCTATTATTTTGAAAATTAATCAGAATAAAAACTATCAGACAGCATTCAAAAAAATATTTAAAACTGAGAAAGCCGAAGTCTGGCAATTGCAGAATTTGCTTGCGAGCTACATCCGTTCTCTGGCGGCCTTCAATTCAGACTTTGATGAATATATGAGAGGAAATAAAAACGCCATGACCGAAAAGCAGAAGAAAGGTTTCAATCTTTTTATGGGAAAAGCACAATGCGCAATTTGTCATTTTTTACCGCTTTTCAACGGAACTGTTCCTCCTAACTATAAAAAAACGGAACAGGAAGTTTTGGGTGTAGCAGAAAATTCTTCGAACAAAAAGCTGGATTCAGATTTGGGACGTGGAAAATTTCATGAAACCGTTGCTTTTCTTCAGAAATCATTTAAAACTCCAACCTTAAGAAACATCAGTAAAACTGCTCCTTACATGCACAACGGCAGTTACAAAACCCTACAGGAAGTAATGGAATTTTACAACAACGGAGGCGGAAAAGGTTTTAATTTAAAAGTTGAAAACCAGACACTTTCTGATGCGAAACTGAATTTATCACAAAATGAGATCGCTGAGATTATTGAGTTTCTGAATGCTTTAACAGACAGGTAAGTTTTTATTAACCTATACTTCTACTTAATATTGAAAAACATCTAAGAAAAACCCTTCGACAAGCTCAGGGTGACATCGCTTTTACCGACTGTTCATTTCTGCATTGTCAGGCTGAGCTTGTCGAAGCCTTTATTAGTAATAAAAGTTTTAAAATAGAAGTTCACATACTTTAAAGAATGACAAATTCATTATTTTGTGAAATTAATAATCAGAATTCCTTTTTGGATTCTGTTTTTTATTATCTTTTCAAAAATTTTAAAAATCATTAAAATGAGAAAACTCCTATTTATTTTTGCTGTTGCGTTCATGCTTGTCAGCTGTAAAAAATCTACCGCTACAAGAACTGAAGAATTTGTGAAAATGTACAACAACACCAGCGACATGATGGTGAGAAGTGCAGGTTTTAAATCCACAAAAGCAACATCTACTCCGACCGGTGATGTAGATATCGAAATTAAAACCACTTACGCAGATACCGATGTGGAGGCAGAACTGATGAAAAATGCTATTCCCGATATCATCGGGCAGGCAATTCAGGCTGAGCCGTCAGGAAAGGAACTTCTGGCGGAAGGTGTGAAATTTAACCTTAAAGTTTACAGTGCAAATGATGTGATGATGTCTGCTCAAACCATCGACAAAAACACAAAAAAAGGCAACATCGATCTTGAAGCCATTGCCAAAGGCGACAAACCGGACAGCTCACAGCTGAATGAAATTCTGAAAGTTTTCAGTAAAAGTTTACCGATTGTAGACAAAGCTTCAGGGGTAAAAATTGTTGCCATCAAAGCTGATGCAGAGAACAATATTATATACTCTGCAGAAGTTCCCGATCAGTATGCTGATGCACTTGCAACCGACGCAGCAACGCAGGTGATGAAAGACGAAATGATGAGATCTCCGGATGTAAGACAGATATTCGCTCAGACCAGCGCTATCGGTGTAAATAACATTAAATATATTTACAGCGACAGCAAAGGCAAAAAATTAAATGAAATCACCATCAAAAGATCTGACGTAAAATAATGAATAACAGTTCTGCCTGGAAAACCGTTCTTACGGTTGCACTGTGCCTTATCAGTATTATCCGCATTGCAATTACGTGCAATAAAAGTTCGCAGAGTTCGTATTCCGACAGCTCTTACAACGATGTGAGTGCTTTGATGAGCAGGAATTATGAGAGACAGACGAAAGCGGCAGACGATACAGCTTCCAACAACCTTTTTTATGAAAGTTATGACAGCATCAGCCAACTCAGCGATTTTGAAAAGGAAAACTACAGCGTCATAAAACTTAAAAAAGATTCTATGATTCTGCTGGATGTTTCGTCTAAAATCAAGGTTGAATCAGGTGCTTATTTTCAGAAAAATTATGATGATACGCTCAGTCTGGCGATTAAAAAGCCCGATAACATAAGTATTTTCATGCATTCCTACGATACTGCTGATGATTTGATGACGAATTTTAAATCTGTAAAAAGGAAACTTAATGTTCAGGATCTCAAAATAAAACTTGACGATAAAGATTCGAAATTTGTCTCTTACAGTTTTGAAAACAGAGGAAAGAAAACAAATGGCTATGCGCTTTTAACATCAGACAAAGGTCATTTTACAGCTCTGGAAATTGAAAGCAACAGGCTGTCAAAGGACGATCTTGAAATAAAAGCTTTCTCCTTAATAACTGAACTTACACAATAAAAAAACTCCCGAAAATTTTAAATTTCGGGAGTTTTGTTTTTATTAAAATTATCCTTTTAAAATCTTATCCGGCGTAATCGGTAAGTTCCTGAAACGTTTTCCAGTTGCATTAAAAATGGCGTTGGCAATCGCTGCTGCCGAACCGATAATTCCAACTTCACCCAAACCTTTGGCGCCGCTGGCGTTGAGATTAAAATCGGGTTTGTTGATAAAATCAACTTCGATGATCGGGACGTCTGCGTTCACAGAGAAATGGTATCCTGCGAGATCATCTGCTACCAAGGCACCGATGCGTTTATCGATCGTCATTTCTTCCATTAAAGCCATTCCGGTTCCACCAACAACGGCACCGATCACCTGATTTTTTGCGGGCTTTTCACTGACGATTTTTCCACCGTCAACAACGCTCACGAAACGGTCGATTTTCACTTTTCCGGTCAGTTCATGTACTTTTACACGACAGAAATGTGCTGCTCCGGATGCAAATGCAAATTTTTTCTGGAGATCGCCCGGTTGGGTAGTTTCTTCAACTTCAATGACCGTCAGTTGATTATCAGTGAAAATTTTCTGAAAACTTACTGATGTTGATTTATTTTTAATCTGAACAGCCGAATCTGTAAGTGTAATATCAGAAGATTTTAAATTCTTGAATTCAGGATTGGTCTTTGAAGCGTAATTAATCAGATTGCTTTTCAAAGTTTCAGCAATTGCATTTGAAGATGCGCTGATAGACGAAAGTCCACGGCTTCCTCCCTGACTTGGAGCCTGCGGAAGAGTAGATTTTCCGAGATCAATTTTTATTTTGTTTAAAGGAATTCCGGTCACTTCATGAACGATATTTCGCATTGAAGTTCCCGTTCCGGTTCCGATATCCGTCATAGCGGTTTTTACAGTCACGTTTCCGTCTACATCCATTGTCAGTCCGGCACTTGCCTGACCTCCTCCGGCAGTCCACATCCCGACACCCATTCCGTAACCTACAAGCCAGTCGCCTTCTTTTTTCTGTCGTGGTTTCATGTCTCTCTGGTTCCAGCCGATTTTCGCGGCTCCTTTTTCCATACATTCTCTGACGAAATTGGTAGACCAGTCTTTCCCGGTTTCGGGATCTTTAACGTCGGATAAATTCTGAAGTCTGATGGCCAGAGGATCTTTATTCATTTTAAAACAAAGTTCATCAATAGCAGATTCCAGGGCAAAAGCTCCGGTACATTCTCCCGGACCACGCATCCACGTTGGCGTGGACATGTTAAGCGGTACCGTGGCCATCTGCGTTTTTAAATTCTCAAAACCATAGGCCAGACGGCTAATTCTGGTAATATTTTCAAGAAAATTTTCGTAAAGTGAAGTTGTATTTTTACTGTCGTGAATTAAACCTGTAAATTTTCCTGATGCATCAGCTCCCAGTTTGATTTTCTGCCACGATTCCGGACGGTAGCCAACGAGACAGGACATTTGAGTTCGCGTGAGCATCAGTTTAACAGGCTTATTAATTTTTTTCGCAGCCATAATTGCTAAAACAGTATTCGGCCAGACTCTTAATCCTGAACCAAAACCGCCGCCCATAAATTCTGTGATCACTTCGATATTTTTAGGCTGGAGATCAAAAAGTTTCCCCACTGTGTTCTGAACTCCGTTCACGCCCTGATTCTTATCGTATAATTTTAGCTTGTCATTTCCGTTCCAGATGGCGATTGTTGCGTGCATTTCCATGGGATGATGCACCTCGCCTTCGATGTGATATTCCTGTTCGACATTAAAAGGCGAAGAATTCCAGTTTTCGGTATTTCCTCTTTCTTTCCCTTCATTTTTTAAAGGAATTGAGGGATGTGTATTTTTAAAATCAACATTTGCCCTTGTCTGCTGGTATGAAGTCTTCACCAAAGATGCGGCGTACTGAGCTTCCTCCAAGGTTTTTGCAATTACAACGGCCACAGGCTGACCTTTAAAATAAATCGTATCTGTATGCAAAACCGGAAGCCCGATTTTACTTTCTTTAATTTTCTGTTCTGATGCCAATCCGGGAACAGTCGGTTTATCGGTATGTGTCAAAATCCCGAGAACGCCATCTGCAAGCATTGCATCTGCTGTATCAATGCCCGTAATTTTTCCTGATGCAACCGTACTTCCGACAATAACGGCGTAGGTTACATTTTCAGTTTTATATTCTGAGGAGTATTTGCCACGGCCGGTCACTTTAAACAAAGCTTCGGCGCGACCTTCCTTTTCTATATTGAAATCTAAATCATTATCAAAAAATGCCATATCTGTTCTTTTTTTAAGGATTTAAACTGTTTTGAAGTGCTGTAATCATCGCTCCGCGGAGCATTTCTTTTTTAAAACCATTATTGGAAAGTGGTTTCAAATCTTTTATTGCCAAATCTGCTGCAGCTGAAAAATTTTCTGCTGTCGGCATCTTCCCTTTCAGAAAATTTTCAGATTCATACCAACGCCAGGGCTTGTGAGCTACTCCACCCGAAGCCAGACGGGAATCTTTAATTTTCCCGTTTTCCAGATCCAAAGCGGCGGCAACAGAAACCAGTGCAAATGCGTAAGATGAGCGGTCTCTGAGTTTGACATAAGCATTGTTTCTACCGAAATTATTTTTCGGAATTTCAATGGCTTCAATAATGGAATTCTGAGGAAGATTGGTATCTAAATTCGGTGTATTTCCGGGAAGACGGTGGAAGTTTTTAAACTCAATTTCTTCTTTTTTATTTTTAGAATTTCTTGTAATGACCGTCGCGTCCAAAGCTGCGAGAGAAATACAGAAATCTGAAGGATGCACGGCAACGCAATCTTCGCTGTAACCAATCACGGCATTCATTCTGTTTTCGCCTTCTTTTGCACTGCATCCTGAGCCCGGCTTTCTTTTGTTACAGGGCGTTGTAATATCATAAAAATAAGGACATCTTGTCCGCTGAAGCATATTTCCGGCACACGAAGCCATGTTTCTGATCTGAGGAGATGCTCCGGCTAAAATCGCCCTGGAAATCAGGGAATATTCTTTTAAAACATCAGCGTTTTTGGCCACTGACGAGTTTTTTGACATCGCTCCGATTCGGAGTTTCTTTTTATCTGCCTCAACCGTTTCTGACAAAACTGTATTGACATCAATAATATAATCCGGCTGCTCGATGTTTTTCTTCATTAAATCGACCAGATTGGTTCCGCCTGCGATAAATTTTGCCCTGTCATTCTTCTGCGAAACTGTTTTGGCAATATCATCTTTTCTGAAAAATTCAAATGGTCTCATCCTGCTACTTTTTGTATAGATTCTACAATTCCGTTATAAGCTCCGCAACGGCAGAGATTTCCGCTCATAAACTCTTTGATTTCCTCTACCGAACCGGTATGACCCTCTTTCACACATGCCACCGCTGACATAATCTGTCCCGGCGTGCAATAGCCACACTGAAAACCGTCACATTCAATAAAAGCCTTCTGCATCGGATGAAGATTTTCTCCGTTGGCAAGTCCTTCAATCGTTGTGATTTCTTTTTGCTGTGCTGTACAGGCAAGAGTAAGACAACTCAAAACTCTTTCGCCGTCGATATGCACTGTACACGCGCCACATTGCCCATGATCACAGCCTTTTTTGGTTCCGGTAAGATCAAGATTTTCACGGAGCATATCTAAAACTGTAGTTCTTGTATCTAAATTAAGGTCGAAGTTCTGACCGTTAACTTTCATTTTCAACGGAAGAACTTTCTTCGGTGTTACGAAAAGATTTCGCACTTTTTCGCCCGCTGCTTTGAGATGAACGGGAATTGCCGACCAGAAAACGAGCAATCCTGAAGTCATCAGAAAATTTCGTCGGCTTATTGAAGGTATTTTCATAGTTTTACTGATTTGATTATGAAACAATTTGTTGTAATATACGTCTTTTAACAAAGGTTTTTAATACCACAAAATAATTTAGAATGAAGAAAAATTAGAATCAAATAGGATTTTTTTTGAATTAGAAACAGCTGCTTTTTCTAGAATCTTAAAATCTCTATTATTCCAAATTTTTAAAACCTAAATGCATTAAATTTAAGTATAAATTAAAATTTTACCTGTTCAGATAAAATTGATATTTATTTACTTAAATTTTTCAAACAAATCTATTCTTTATTGGATGTTGCATATTATTTTTGCAATTAGATTTAATGAAAAACAATTATGGCTTCAAAAAATAAAACGGCAGAAACTGAAATTGACGTTGACGATTTTATCCATTCATTTGTGGAAAGTGAGCAGAAAAAACAAGACAGTTTTCAGCTGATTGAACTGATGAAAAAATGGTCTGGTTTTGAGCCAAAAATTTGGGGACCTACTATGATAGGTTTTGGCAGTTATCATTATAAATACGAAAGCGGACACGAAGGAGATGCGATGATCATTGGTTTTTCACCAAGAAAAGCTCAGTTCTCGCTATACGTTGCAGCACCTGAAGAAGAAGATAAAAAGTTGCTTGAGAGTTTAGGTAGATTTAAAATGGCAAAAGCCTGTATTTATTTTAAAAAACTGTCTGATTTAAATCTTGACATTCTGGAAAAACTCTGCCAATCTACTATCAAATACATCAGGGAACACAACGAATGTGTATGCAGATAATTGAGTTTTAATTAAAACTGAAATACAAATTATATTAAATCAAAATGATCAGCCTCTAGCGGAAAACCGCCATTATTGAAGGGATTTCTTACCTTATTTTGATTTTTATCGCCATGCCCATCAAATATATTTTCGATATTATACTTCGTTTGGATTTATGGGTTTTGTTTCTGTTTGACTTCGCCGTACTCATCGTTGCTGCCGTGATATACAAGTGGAGCATCTTGAGAATCATTATTTTTCTTGTTGGATCTGTGCTGCCTTTTGTGCCGTTTTATCTGGATAGAAATTTAAGAAGGAATATTCTTAAACCGAAACCTGAAGGGTTTTTTCTACAACAGGCATTTCCTCCATCCATCACTTTGTAAGCGCATCTAAAATTGTTTACAAAAAGAATGCGTTATTTAATTAAGTTTTTGGAAGATCTTCGGGATTGTTTCTTTATCAAGACTTTCCATATCAATCAATTTCAGAGATTTTACCATTTTTAAAGTTGATTTTTTATAAAGCTGAAAATGTGGCGTCTGTAAATGAAACTGATAAGCTTCCTGATCTGCATAAATTTCAATAATTCTTATTTGAGACTTATTTTCCTTCTGATACATTGGGAAAATAGCAATCACGCCTTTTTCTAATTTCACCGAAGCCGAAGCTTCCTCTTTCAGAATCGATTTGTATTCTTCCAAAAATTCAGGAACGATTTCTATTTCAGAGATACGAATCATCATATCATTTTCGACAATTGGAGCGAGCGGTTTTCCGATAATTTTACGGATTGTATTGGCTTGCGTTTTACTGACAGATTCCTGTATCAAATCTGCCAGTTGTTCTAATTGATTATCCGTAATTCCGGTATTTTTTCCAATTCCGATATGTGATTGCAATTGAGATTCAACTCCATTTAAAGAAGCCAAAGCGGAAATTGTCACCAATTCTCTTTGCTGATAATTTAAAACATCACTCACAAAAATATCGGCAAACAAATGCTCTTTAAGAAAAGCATCAATTCGTGGAGCAAATTCTCCTATACCTTTTGCCGGCTTCGGCTGTGGCGTTTTTGAAAGTTTTTCTAAAGTTTTTCTGCCTTGTTCATATTTTTCTTCAACATCATTTTCTACAATGATTTTCTTTCCTTCGATATCATTAATTCCCTTGGTTTTTCTTTCGTCGAGAACAGTTTTAAAAGTATTAATAGCATTCAAACTTCTCGGAAAACCGCAGTAAGCATACAATTGTACCAAAGCTTCTTTGATTTCATTAATCGTTAAACCCGAATCTAAACCTACATTCAACTGCACTTTCAGATTTTCAAGATTTCCAATAGCCGTTAATGAAGAAATCTTTACCAGACTTTGTTCTTTAGTATTTAAATTTTGAGTGGCTGTATTTTGCTGTGCATTCATTTTTGTAAACTTAATGTGAGAACAAAAAGAATTATCCATTGAAAAAACTTGTTTTTTCTCATCATATAAAATTATTTTTTGTCAGCTTCAGTGTATTCTTCATCAGAAACCGCTTCCAGCCAAGTATTTTGATTAGTTTGAGGATTTCCGGTCGTAGCCAAATGCGAAAACCAACTATTTGCAGTTGCGCCGTGCCAATGTTCAACATTCGGAGCAATTTCAACAATATCTCCAGATTTCAATCGACGGGCAGGTTTTCCTCTTTCCTGATATAATCCTTCGCCGCCAACCACGATCAACAATTGTCCGCCGGTGTGACTGTGCCAATTATTTCTACAGCCAGGCTCGAAAGTAACATTTGAAAGTGGAATATTCAAATCTTTATTGCCCGTCAGTGGCGCCAAATAAGATTTACCAATAAAATATTGTGCAAAAGCTGTATTTTCTTCACCAGTCGGAAAATCACTTATTTTTGGAATGTCTGTTTTCATTTTATTTTGATTTTTTGTCTGTTGTGCGAAATCAAATTGCCCGAACACCAGCAGAATTATGGTTAAAAAATATTTCATTTTCACTACTTCTTGTTATTAAACAAAGTTCCGTCCATTCCAGCATATCATCGTTATACCGATTACGGAATTGCTTACCATTTTTACTGATTTCACTTAAAACAAAAAAAGGTTTACCTGCAAAATGCAGATAAACCTCTGTAAATTTTATTGAGATTATCTTATTTCTTTTCTGATTCAGGCAAATCTCTCCAGGAATAACTTTTCTGAACAATTTTCCAAAAACCTTCTTAATTTGATATAGGGAAGGTTTTATTTTTAAATCAAATCTGCTTTTACAAAATCAATCTTGTCGTTTTTAAAAACAAAATCAAAACTACCACCAATTTTACCTTCCGGAAAATCTCCAGTAAATTCTACTTCCAAATAAGCCGAATCTTCTCTGATTTCCAATTTCCTCAATTCAGTCTGAGTTTTATAACCGATAAAATAACTCACAAAATAATCTTTGATTCCATTGTGACCGATGAACTTTCTTCCAACTGAAGGGTCATCTAAAACAGCGTTTTGATTGTAAAACTCAAGATATTTTTCGGTGTTGTAACTGTTGCCTACTGCAATCCATTCTTTGATAAACGTTTCTATATTCATTTTAAATTTAGTTATGATAAAAACCTTGCTTAAATTGCACAGGGGTCTGATTGGTTTTATTTTTAAATAATTTATTCAAAGACTGCGGATGCTCAAAACCAAGCTGATAAGCGATTTCTGCAACCGAAAGTTGGGTTGTTGTAAGATAATCTTTTGCTTTTTCAATCAGTTTTTCGTGGATGAGTTGCTGTGCATTCTGCCCTGTCAAAGACCGAAGCATATCACTTAAATACCGTGATGAAAGACTGAGCTCCGTTGCGAGAAACTCAACGGTTGGCAAACCTTGATTCAAGCCGTCTTCTTTTTCAAAATAGACATTTAAAAGTTCTTCAATTTTCGAAAGTAAATCATTATTTACTGCTTTTCTGGTAATGAACTGGCGCTTGTAAAAACGGTTGCTGTAATTAAGCAAAACCTCGACGTGAGAAATGATAACATCCTGACTGAAATCGTCAATCGTATTATTCAATTCTTCCTTGATATTATCAAAAACCGAAAATATAGTCTGCTTTTCTTTGTCCGATAAAAATAAGGCTTCGTTGGCAGAATATGAAAAGAAGCCAAAGCTTTTAATACGGGTTGCCAATGAATAATTTCTGAAAAAATCAGGATGAATCAGCAAAGTCAAACCCTCATATTCCATATCATCGGCACTCGTGGAAATCAGCTGATTGGGCGAGGTAAAAACCATTCCGCCTTCGTCGAAATCATAATAACCTTGTCCATATCCAATTTTGCCTTTCCGTGTTTTTTTGTAGGAAATTTTATAGAAATTGAACAGAAAATGTTGATTCAATAAGTCACTTTCCACAATCATATTGGTATTGTCAGTGAGGCTTATCAAAGGATGAACAGGCTTTCCGAAACCCAACATCTCGTGAAGTTTTGAGATAGAATCTACTTTTATCGGATTATTCATTTCTTACTAATTTTAATTGATCAAATCACCAAATGCCATCTGTTGCATTTCCTGAACAGCAGCTTCGGAACCGATTTCTAAACGACGGTTGTACAGCTGATTGGCAAATTCGCCTGTCACGTATCGCAATTGATTCTTCCCATCCGTCGCAGCTTCGTAGACCACATCAGCTATCCACTCTACCGGTTCAAAATTATCAGGGTTCATCAGTTCAAATAATTTCTTCATACCATCTTCATAAGCCGGATGACTGGCAACGGCTAATGATTCTCCTGCAAAATTAGTTTTAATTCCGCCCGGCGCAATAGTTTTGATGCCAACATTATGTAATGCCAATTCAAACGACATACTTTCGCTCCAGCCTTCCAAAGCCCATTTTGTAGCGTGGTAAAGCGAATCCAAAGGGAAAGTCAATAATCCTCCAATGGAGGTTGTAGTAATAAATAATCCATTTCTGTTTTTTCTGAAATAAGGAATGAAAGCCTGAGTTACACGAATCACGCCCAGTAAATTGGTGTCTAGTTGTTTTACGATTTGTTCGTCTGTCAACGCTTCCAAAGCACCAATCAAACCGTAACCTGCATTATTAAAAACCACATCAATGGGATGAAGTTCAATTGCCTTTTTTACGGTTTCCTGAATCTGCTGTAAATTGGTAACATCCAAAGGAAGAAGTGTTACATTTTCCAGCGCCGAAAGCTCAGTTTCATTGTGTGGATTCCGCATCGTTGCGATGACGTTCCATCCTTTCGATTAAAATAATTTCGCCGTAGCTTTTCCCAATCCTGATGATGCGCCTGTGATAAAAACTGTTTTTTGCATTGTAAATTTTCTTTAAATTTTATAATACAAATGTCTGCAGATGCGCGGCCGGAAATGTTGCCAAATTGAGTTTCATTGTATCCAAAATGACGGGCGATAACCCTGTGATTTTCTGTTATGAAAAATCATCCATCTCTAATTTCTTTATCCGTGAAGCTATAGCTCCTTTTGTACGACCGAAATGTTTCGCCAGATCATTTCCGCTGATGCCTTCTGAATAAAGTTCCATCAGTTCCTGATCAAGTTCGGCTGTCCAGGGTTGGTACGCGCCTTTATGTTTTTCCCGTACCTGGTCGACTGTATATGATTTTTCAGTTTTCTTCTCTTCCTTCGGAATGTCTTTTATAATTTGAATTTGTAAAGACTCATAAAAACCGACAGGCATCAAAGATTCAGGAATGTGTAACTTATTTTTGGTTCGTGTTACCGCCACATACAGAAGATTGATTTCCTCATTGAGTTTTGTAGCGTTGATTTCCTGACCCTTTATTTCCTTCGTCTGTTTCTCCAGTTTTTCTTCAGAAATAAAATCATTCACCAGCCGCACACTGTCATACTCCATTCCCTTGCAGCGGTGAACGGTAGAAAAGATCATTTCTGCTTTTTCTTTCTGATCGCCATCGACGTGTTTGTCCTTGATGGTTTTAAGGATATTCGGAATTTTATTGCCATACTCTTTTACAATTTCAACCATCATCCCGAGTTGAAGATCTTCTGTTTTGCTAATGTAATCTTCAAGTTCTTTCATATTTTTCATCGCTTTGATGAGTTTATCTTTGATGAACGTCCGTTTGTCATTCTTTAAATTTAAAACATCATATAGAGAAGCTCCCTCATCTGCATACGTGTAAGAATTGATATTTCCCTCAAAGTAGATATGTTTTACGTTCTTTTTCTCGGTAACGTATTCGATGGCTTTTAACAATAATCCAAGATTGGTTCTTGCAAGAATAGCTTTGGTTTTTATTTCTTCAACCCGTCCATTACCAGTTATCGTTATGGTTTGATGCTGATTGATGTGTTTTTTAAATTTTAAAACTTCCATGGCCAGATTCGCAATATCCTGACCGAAGCGGAAACTTGTTGAAAGATGATACGTTTCAAAATCAGCCTTTTCCAGAGAGTTGACTGCATAACGCCACCCGTAAATCTGCTGATGTGTATCCCCTACAATTACTTTGGTTGCATTTTGTTTTAGAAATACATCCAACATCGCCGACGAAGCATCCTGACCTTCATCAAAAAGAATATAATCAAAAGGCAGTTTCGGATTTAAAATCTGAAATTTTTTAAGATAAAAATCATGGGTGATTTCAATTTCGCCTTTATCCATTTTACTCAATAACATTCGGGTCTGCGTGAGAATATACTGGTAAAATGTACTGACGAAAATTCTCGCATTGGGATCTGTAATGGTATCAAGATAATTTAGATCCTGAACTTTCAGTTTATCACTGTTGCAGAAATAAGTGATGAATTTGTTGATGTGATTGGCAATAATATACTCGGTGTGTTTTTCACCATTACCCTGCAGATTGAGAAGTTCAACGATTTCATTGGTTTTGTAACCCGGCGCTTTGATTTTATAATTGCTTTGAAAGACAACATTTTTATAGGCTAAAGAATGAGCCGTCTCAACAGTCACATTGTGAAGTCCTTTTTCCTGAAATTTTTTCGCAGCTTCCAGTTTTACCGACTTGTTAAATGCCAGATAAAGAATCCTGCTGTTTTCAGGTCTCGTTCTGGCATATTCAATAACGGTCGTAGTTTTTCCGGAGCCGGCAACCGCATTGATTTTGATATTTCCTGTAGAATTAATGATGTTTTTCTGCTCCTGTGTCCACTCCATTATCTGTGTTTTTGGTTGAGAAATGTATAAAATTACAACAGGCAATTTAACACAGAAATTTTTCAATTGCAAAAATGATTTGTAATTTTAATCAGATACATATTGTTTTTGCGATATTTACAGCATAAAAAAACATAACATGAAAATCATAATCACAGGTGCAACAGGAATGGTGGGCGAAGGTGTTTTATTTGAATGCCTTGAAAATCCGGAAGTAGATGAAGTGCTGATCATCGGCAGAAGAACTTACGAACTGTCACATCCCAAACTGAAAGAACTCATTGTAAAAGATTTTTCCGAAATCAAAAAGCATTCAGATTTACTGGAAAAATATGATGGCTGTTTCTTTTGTGCAGGCATCAGTTCGGTAGGCGAAAATGAAGAAAGTTTTACCAGAAAAACGTACGATTTTGTAGTTCCGTTTGCGGCTTCGCTTTCAGAAATTAAACCGGAAATGACTTTTATTTACGTTTCGGGAAGCGGTACCGACAGCAGCGAAAAAGGAAAAATAATGTGGGCAAGAGTGAAGGGACGTACAGAAAATGCGCTGATGAAACTGCCTTTCAAAGGTCAGTACAACTTCCGGCCGGCGGTTATGACGGGAAGCAAAGGTCAGAAAAACATCAAGTTTATTTTTAAAATATTGATTCCACTGTTGTCACCATTTTTTTCTGCACCTACATTAAAACTTTCAGAAGTAGGGAAAGCAATGATTAATGCAGTATTGAAAGGATATTCAAAACAAATCTTGGAGGCAAAAGACATTAAAGAATTATCAAAATAATGAAGCGCTTTCTGAAAATATTAAAATGGACGGTCATCGTTTTACTGTCGTTAATCATCCTTATCATCATCGCCACTTATTTTTATATGAAACAGCCTCAGTTCGGCGCGTTACCTGAAGGTGAGCGACTTGAATTGATGAAGAAATCAAAACACTTCAGAGATGGAACCTTTCATAATCTTGTAGAAAAACCGACCATCATAAAGGGATACAGCATGTGGACTGAAGGCTGGAATTCATTAACTAAGACCTATCCTGATACGGAACCAACCACTGCTCTGCCTTCGGTTAAGACAGATTTAAAATCGCTTCCGGCAGACGAGAATGTGCTGGTATGGTTTGGGCATTCTTCTTTCTTTTTGCAGTTGGATGGAGTAAAAATTCTGGTTGATCCGATTTTCAGCGGTAAAGCATCGCCAACTCCATGGGGCGTGAAAGCGTACAAAGGCAGCGACATTTATTTTGCGGACGACATGCCCGAAATTGATTACATGCTGCTCTCACACGATCATTATGACCATTTGGATTATGAAACCGTAAAAGCATTACAGCCGAAAGTAAAGTTTGTAATTTGTGGTCTTGGAGCCGGAGCACATTATGAAAAATGGGGCTACACACAAAAACAGATTCTGGAAAAAGATTGGGGTGAAACTGTAGCTGTAAAACCAAATTTCAATATTATTGCAGAAAATACACATCACGGTGGCGGTCGTGGATTTTCACCTGATAAAGCATTGTGGCTGTCTTTCTATATTCGATCTCCCAAGATGAATATTTATTACAGTGGTGATGGCGGTTACAGTGACCGTTTCAAAACGGTTGCAGCAAAATATCCGCCGATAGATTGGGCGATTATGGAATGCGGACAGTACAACAAAGCATGGCAATCGGTACACGAGCTGCCCGAAGAAATGGCTTTGGCAACAACAGAAGTAAAAGCAAAAAACCTACTGCCCGTGCATCATTCCAAATTTACCTTGGCGCGACATCCGTGGAAAGAGCCGTTGGAAAAAATGACAAAACTCTCAGCCGGAAAACCTTACAGACTGGCAACCCCGATGATTGGAGAAAAAGTGTTGCTGGACAACGGTTCTCAGGTGTTTAAACAATGGTGGAAAGATGTAAAATAATTGATTTAGAAGTATCTGTCAGGCAAAAATGCACGAATTTGTTTTGAATTCGTGCATTTTTTATTAAACTGTTTTACAAGATTTCCAACAAATCCTGCCTCGATAATTTTTTGAAAACCGAGCTGTCTGTCATAATCAAATCATTCGCCAGTTCTTTTTTAGACTGCTGAAGTTTCATAATTTTTTCTTCCACTGTGTTCGGACAGATCAACCGTACAGCAATGACGTTTTTCTTCTGTCCGATGCGGTAACAGCGGTCTATCGCCTGATTTTCTACCGCTGGATTCCACCAGGGATCAACGAGATAAACGTAGTCGGCTTCTGTTAAATTCAAACCTGTTCCACCCGCTTTCATGCTTATTAAAAACACCCTGACATTTTCATTTTCCTGAAATTCGTTGACTTTGGCGGCTCTGTTTTTCGTCTGTCCGGTAAGGTATTCAAATGAAATATTTCGTTCTAAAAGTTCCGCTTTTATTAAATCGAGCATGGAGACAAATTGAGAGAAAACGAGAATTTTGTGCTGGGCAGATTTGTTTTCAATCTGCTCCATCAGAACTTCGATTTTTGCCGAACTGTCACCAAACTGTTCTTCATCCTTTAGCAATACCGGAGAATCACAAATCTGTCTCAGTTTGGTCAGTCCAGTGAGAACGTGCATGCTGTCTTTGGCGATTTCCTCTTCATCTTTTGCCGAAATATATTCGCGCAGTTCCTTTTCGTACGCATCATAAATCCGCCTTTGTTCCTCTCCCATTTCACAGTAAATCACCATTTCCGTTTTGTCGGGAAGCTCTTTTGCGACCTGCTTCTTCGTCCTTCTGAGAATGAATGGTTTTATTTTTTGCTGTAAATCTTTTGCTCTTTTGGTGTATTCAAATTTATCAATGGGTGTTGAATAAATATCTCTGAAATATTCCTTGCTTCCCAATAAACCAGGAATGGCAAAGGAAAGCTGTCCGTAAAGATCAAAAGTATTATTTTCAATCGGTGTACCTGTGAGAACGATTTTGTTTCGTGATTTTAATAATCTTGCAGCTCTGTACCGTTCAGAATTGGGGTTTTTAATGGCCTGAGATTCATCCAGAAAAATATAATTAAAATTGAATTCTTTTAAAAACCGAATATCGGAAAACAGCATTCCGTAAGTGGTCAGCACAATTTCGTGACCGGCAAACTGACTTGTGTTTTTAATTCTGTTGGCTCCGTAATGCGTCATTATTTTGAGTGAAGGAGCAAATTTTTCTACTTCCGCCTGCCAGTTGAACAGTAAAGAAGTTGGAACCACAACAAGATTGGTGTTTTCAGAATGTTTTTTATTTTGTGAAAGAATAAATGCGATAATCTGCACAGTCTTTCCCAGTCCCATATCGTCGGCAAGACAGCCTCCAAAATTAAAATTGTCCAAATGATTCAGCCAGTCAAGTCCCTGCTTTTGATAGTCGCGCAGGTTCGCTTTTAATTCTGCCGGAACTTCAGTCTCGGGAATGTTTTGATCTTCAAAAAATGCTTTGTTGTACGTATCAATTTCCTCAGTAACTTCTTTGCTTAAAACGTCTTGCTCAAAAAGGTTTTTGATATCAGAAAAATTACTTTTTGGCAACCGCAGAAGTTCGTCATAAATTTCACCTGACTGAAAATAACGGTTCAGTTTTTTCATCCATTCTTCAGGCAAAATCCCGTTGGTTCCGTCGTCGAGTTGCACAAATTTGTTTTTATTCCGGATGGATTTATGCAGTTGTTTTAATGATGCCGTTTGATTCCCGAATTTTACATTGACTTCGGCATTAAACCAGTTGATTCCGCTTACCACCTGGATGCTAACAACAGCTTTATTGGGATTGAGTTTATTCTTTTTTAAATCATTAAAACCTAAAATAATGATTCCCTCATTCCGCCATTTTTCAAAAGTTTCTAAAAACCATTCTTCATCCAGAAATTTATTTTTGTGCAGATAAAAATACTCGTATTGCTCGATCTGTTCGGCAAATTCGGGATGCTGCTGCATGATGGCCGCAGTGAATTTTATTTCTTTTCTGTCGTCTCTTTCAACCTTAAAAATATTACCGTTCTGATCGGTATCAAAAATCTGTTTTCTTGAGAAAACGGGTACTTCCACCTGACCATATTTTATCACAGGCGTGATTGAAATATAATCATTCTGATCCGCCAGATAGATAATCTTTTCAACCTTTTCATCAAAAGATTTTTCTTCCAGTTGCTTTTTGGTAGCGGGTTTTATGTAAGAGTAATTGATTTTAATCTGCTTTTCCAGGCTGGAAAGAATGTTCTCTTTAAATTCATCAAATTTTGATGAATGCACCAGCAAAATCTCTCTGTTGGATTTGAAAAACTCAAGTACACGGAGCATATCCAAATTGGTGATCAGGTGTAAAGTGTTTTCGTGGTAAAGAAAGTACTGAAACTGAATTTTAAGATTCCTGAATGGCTGCAAAACATCATTTAGCCAAAGTCCGCCAGTGATTTCAAAGAAGGATTCTTTTTTGAAAACTGAAAGCTCAATATCTGCATTCAAAAGTTTTACTTCAACCGGAACAATAGATTTAGCAGAAACATTTTCTGAAATATTTTTATCATGATAAAAAACGGGCAGATTGAGAGGATTTTTCACCACGATTTTTAAAGCTTCAAGATCGGCTTCATTTTTTTCTTCGTTCAGATTATTTTCAAATTTTGAAACTGCAGTAAAGAATTTTGCATCGTCAACAGTCTCAGCTTTCCAGATTAAACCTGAAGGGTCGATTGAGGTTACCGGATTTTTAATTTTTCCGGACTGAGTGGTTTCTGATTCAAAAAGTTCAATACTGAACCGGTCATCGTATTTATGCTTTTTTATCAGCAGAAATATTTTCTTTGACTGATGATCAGTTCTAATTTCGTGAAAGTCCTGTGTGTTTTTTGGCAATAATTTCTGCTTCAGCTCATCAACATTCAGTTTGATCAGCTCTTTTATTTTAGGTTCAATACGTAGAGATTGATTGACGTGTTCCAATTGAAAGAAGTCGTCAAGACTGGGTTCATTTTCCAGGCCGTAATCTTTTGCGAAGTCTTCTAATTTCTTTCGCCGGAGTTTTTCATCGAAGAAAATACGCAGATCCTGACGCTCAATAATGGTATATAAAACCTGAGCCTGGTGTGTACACATTCTGGTTTTCGGCGCATCGCACGGACAGTCTACAATCAGCGAACTTCCAATTAAATTTACCGCAACGCTGGGGAAATCAAGGTTAGCAGAAGGTTTGAAAAAAACACCGGAATTGATTTCGATAAAATAAGGCTGAATGTCTTTTAAATTTTCCTTTTCAACACCAACCCTTTCTGAACAGTGCTTTTGCAGATCAAAAACTGAAAAACCTGAGAGGTTGATCTGATCGAAAACATATTGATTTTTCTGGTGTTGCATGTCGTTATTCAGAGAAGTTGATGTTGTAATCTGACTGATGTATCAGGAAACTGTGTATCAAATCAGAAATTTTTAATGATGCTAAATTAATGAAAAAGCCTGAAACATCTGTTCTGCGTAAGGGATAGAAGCGGCATCCTTTTTTGTTTTTGGAATGCGTTGCGGATTGGCAAAACAAAAAAGATAAAGAGGATAGCCCGACCCGCTTGCATTTGGTGTGGGGAACGCTGGCAGGGTTTGAAACCCTGCCAGCGTTGTGGAATGGCAATGCAAAGGGATACGCCCAAATAAACTGTTTTATTTATAATATTGATGTGTCAACAACTTTCTTTTTACAGTTCTCCTGTTGGAAGTGCCTCATTAATATCAGCTTACTAAAACTTTGAAATTAATTAACAATATTTAACATTCAATTCCTGTAACAAATATTCCCCGTCGGGTGTCTTATGGGTAAGATTATAAACTTTTAATGAAAAAACTAATAACACCGATCGCTTTACTGATAGGTAGTCTTGCCTTTTCTCAGGAAAAAAAAGACAGTGCAGATGCAAAAGTGAATGAAATAAAGGAGGTTACATTTGTTGCAAAAAAGCCGACTGTAGAGTCAAAGGTTGACCGTACGGTTTTTAATGTTGCCAACAGCTCGATTCTCGCGGGTAACACCACGTGGGATGTTTTGAGAATGACGCCTTTGGTAAGTGTTGATAACAACGATGCCCTGAAAGCCGAAGGTGAATCTGTAACGGTCTACATCAACGACAGAAAATCTGTATTTACAGGCAAAGAACTTAAGGAATATCTGAAAACCATTCCTGCAGACAATCTGATGAAAATTGAAGTGATCACAAGCCCTTCCGCAAGATATGACGCCACCGGATCTGTGATTAATATTGTTTTGAAAAAACGTGACGATGAAGGTCTGAAAGGAAGCGTAACGCTGAATAACAGACAGAATACGCAAAATTCTCAGTACACCAATTTTAATCTGAATTACCACAGAAAAAATTTCACACAAACGCTTGTGGGAAGCTACAGCGACAACACCTGGGTGCAGGGAAGCTCTTTTGTGAACACGATCAACGAAAATAATATAATTACCCAAGGCTCGACGCAAAATATTTACAGAGGCAAAAACCCTTCTGTATCTTCGACTTCTGAATATGAAATCAACGATAAAAATACTGTCGGTGTTATTCTGGAATATTATCAGGGCAAAGGCGACAATACTTCAGAGCTTGAATCTACGCAGTTTAAGAACGGAAATTTTGATTATCTGAGAAATCAGAGTCAGAGTTCCAACAGCATGAACCGGACTTTGGGGAGCAACGTTTTCTATAAATATTATGATAAAGAGAAAAACAGAATTCTCGACATCAATCTTGGAAGCAACTACAACGGACAATCTGAAAACAGCTATTTTCTGAGAAATACAGTGTTTACAGACAAGACCGAAATTCAGGAAATCGGCGGAATTTCTAATGTTGAAAACCGAAATTATTACCTGAAAGTTGACTACACTCAACCTATTGGAAAAGAAGGCGGAAATTTTGAAATTGGTGGTAAAATAGATTTGAACAACAACGTAATTCCCAACACGCTTTACGGAACTCTTCCCGAAGGATTAAGAACCAGAGATGTATTTCATTACGAAGACAACATCAGCTCGCTGTACGCCAATTATTCAAAAACATTTTTTAAGAAACTGGAGACGAGAATTGGATTAAGATATGAATACATAGATTTCAAACTTCGTCAGGACGTTGCCGGAACTTCGAGAAGGGATTCTTACGGAACTTTTTTACCGAACTTTTTGGTGAAATACTCTTTTTCAGAAAATTATGATTTAAGTTTGACCTACAACAGAAATCTCTGGAGACCTTGGTATGCGGAATTCAACCCGTTTCTGCAACCCGGAACCGACGGATTTTTCACGAGAGGAAATATGAATCTTCTGCCCAACCCAAGCGACAGGCTTTACATGAAATTTGGATTTAAAAAGAAATATTTTCTTTCAGCCAGATACACCTTCATCAAACAGGATTACTGGCAGGCTTATGTAACCGAAGGCGATAAAATTATCTCAGAACCTACCAATTTCCTTGGAAAAGTACACAAATACAGTCTTTATGCAAATACCAACCAGACATTTCTAAAAAACAAACTGACTGTAAATCTCGGTTTTGGATGGAACTATACAGACAATACCGATTTCAATGAAAGAAATGAACTGCGTGAGGCATCAGACTACCTGAGTTTCTGGTCAGGATCGACCAATCTCACCTATACCAATTTGTGGAATAAAAACATTAACCTCAGTGCTTGGGTAGAAGTTTCCAATCAGAACAGCGGAAATTCTGTCGCGAATGTGACGAATGTTTTCCATAATATTTCTGCCACAAAAATCTTCCCGAAAACACAGATGGAAGTCAGTTTACAGCTGATGAATATCTTTGGGAGACCAAATTTTGACTCTACGACGTACAGCCAAATCGGAAGCAACAGAAATATAACCAAATCAGACTGGCACGGAGTTTCACTAACTTTTGTGAAACGTTTTGGAAATCAGAAAGTAAAAGAAAATACCAAAACCGATGTTGAAAAAAACAGCGGTGGCGGAAAGTAAAAAAACAGCATTTAAAAAGAAAATTTAAATACGTGACAAAACAAAAATCCTTTTAATTTTATTTGAAAGGATTTTTGCATTGTCTGTACACTGTTTATATCTACTGTAGATATTTCGCCACTTTCTCCTCAATATCATCAAGGTTAAAAGGTTTGGCAACAAAATCATCTGCGCCGGCTTCCTTTGCAAGTTTGGCAATATCATTATTTGCCGTTACATAGATTACGGGAATGGCTTTAAAATCGGGATGATTTTTAAGTTTTTTTGTGGCTTCCACACCTCCGATATTCGGGATCCAATTGTCCATCAAAATAAGATCGGGACGGAAATTTTCTACTCTTTCCATGATGTCGTGCGAAGTTTCGGAAATCTCGACATCGTAACCGTTTTCCTCAAAAATGATGGTAACCACCTCCAGAATTGTAGTGTCATCATCAAATATTAAGATCTTCTTTTTGTTCATTTACTCTAAAAACTTGCTTAATTAATATATTATTTATCTCTCTCTATTTTCAAATTCCTCAGCAATTCTGCCAGTTCATCCGGGTTGAATACAAGGTCATATTCCACCTGCCCCAAAGCCATCCTGGGCATATAGTCCACCTCCGCCGTCTCAGGATTCTGAATCCAAACTCTGCCTCCGTTGATCTTCACATATTTTAAACCTTCCACACCATCAGAATTGGCTCCTGAAAGCAGCACCGCTGCAAGATTTAAACCAAAAATTTCGGCTGCAGATCTGAAAGTTACATCTATAGACGGGCGCGAATAATTCATCTTTTCTGAACTGTCTAAAGATACGGATTTTGTATCTTCAAAAAGCAGGTGATAATCTGCCGGTGCAATATAGATTTTATTGGGCAGAAGATCTGTTTTATCTTCTATTTCAATTACTTCAATCTCTGTAAACTGTTGCAGCAAAACCGGAAGTACACTCGTGGAATATGGTTTTCTGTGCACCACTATTACTACAGGGAAATTCAGACTGAAATCTATCTTTTTGAGCATTTCCATTATCACATGAAGGCTGCCGGCAGATCCGCCGATAAGTACCAATCCATATTCATAATTCATGCTCTGATTCATCTTAGTGATGTTCTGTTTTTTTCCAGATTTTCTGTTCGCTCACGGTTTCATAGGATTTTTTAAGATTTGAAAATCTCAAAGTTTCTTTTGAACCTAAAGCAAGATAGCCTAAATTCTCTAAACTGTCATCAAAAAGTTTAAAAACTCTTTCCTGCAGATCTTTTTCAAAATAAATCAAAACATTTCTGCAGATAATCAACTGAAAACTGTTAAACGAGCTGTCTGAAACCAAATTATGTGTTGATAAAATGAGTTTTTTCTGAAGGCTCTTATCAAACTGTACGCTGTCGTAATTCGCTGTGTAATATTCAGAAAAATCCTTTTTCCCTCCCGAAAGCATATAATTTTCTGAATACTGCTTCATTTGATGCATTGGAAAAACACCGGATCTAGCCTGTTCCAATACCGATGGATTTAAATCTGTTCCGTAGATGAGGCATTTATCATAAAGCCCTGCCTCCTTCAGCAAAATCGCCATCGAGTACGCTTCCTCCCCCGTTGAGCAACCTGCCACCCAGATTCTTATGAGAGGAAAAGTTCCCAGATGCGGCAAAATCTGCTCTCTCAGTTCTTTAAAAAACAGAGGATCACGAAACATTTCTGTGACGTTCACCGTGATTTCTTCAACAAAACGTTTCAGATAATCCGGTTCGGTAATAATCGTATAACGAAGTTCTGCAAAGCTGGTAAATTTATCGATAAGACACAGTCTGTTGACTCTTCTTTTGAAAGATGCACGGCTGTATCTTGAAAAATCGTAGCCGTAAAGATCGTAAACATCCCTGATGAGATATTCTACTTCTTCGTCTTTTACAATACTCGGCTCCAGCATCACGTAATATTTTGAATTGCTTTTAATAAAAGTTCCACGTTAATCGGTTTAGTGATGTAGTCTTTTGCTCCGGCATCCAGACATTTTTCGCGATCACCCGTCATTGCCTGAGCGGTTACTGCAATTACCGGAATATCTGATATTTCAGGGGTTTCTGAGATTATTTTTAAAGCCTGATATCCGTCTTTCTCCGGCATCATCATATCCATTAAAACTACAGAAATATCTTTATTTTCTTTAATTACTGACAGTGCTTCATCTACCATTGACGCATCCAGAACTTCAAAACCTTCAGATTTTAAAGTAAGTTTCAGAGCGAAAATATTTCGCGGATCGTCATCTACAATTAAGATTTTTTTCTTCATCTTAAAATTAATTTTCGTAAAGCCAAACCCTCAAAAGTGACAGCAACTGATCAAGATCAACAGGTTTTGAAATATAATCTGAAGCACCGGCATCAATACATTTCTGACGGTCGCCCACCATAGATTTAGCCGTCACAGCAATAATCGGCAACTTAGAATATTTCTGATTTTTTCTGATTTCTCTGATGGTTTCGTAACCGTCCATTTCAGGCATCATCATATCCATCAAAACCACGTCTATATCTGAATTTACCGCCATCTGTTCCATCGCCTGTTTACCATCCATCGCGACCACAACTTCTACCTGGTATTTTTCCAAAGCTTTGCTCAACGAGAAGATATTTCTTGCATCATCGTCGGTGATCAGAATCTTTTTTCCATTTAAAACTTCTGAAAGTGATCCCAGATTTTTACCCGAAGAATAATTTTCTTTTGAATTTTTCTCTTTAACCAAATGAAGGAAAAGCCCCACCTCATCCAAAATTCTCTGGTAAGAATGGGCAGTTTTTACCACGATAGAATCTGCATATTCTCTTATTTTGAGTTCTTCTCCGGCAGAAAGACTTCTTTCGGTGAAAATAATAATAGGAAGATTTTCTAAACCTTCGTAACTTTTAATTTCTTCAATAATCTGATATTCATTTCCTTTTGTGGCTCCAACATCCAGAATCACACAGTCTGTATCTTTCTGCGTAAGTGCTTTTACACTGTCTTCCACATTGGTTTCTACGGAAAGTGTTATGTTGAAATTGCTCAGAAAATAAGACAGTGCCGAAGCATGTTTTGCATTTTCTTCTACAATTAAAACTTTTGGAGATTTCTTTAAAGCATCTTCAAGTTTCCTGAAAACTTCGGTCATCTGATCCAGGGCAACCGGTTTTGAGATAAAATCAATGGCGCCTTTCATCAGACTTTCTTTTTTCACCTGCAGGACAGACATCATGTGAACAGGAATATTTTTTACTGATGAATCAGATTTCAGCTGTTCCATCGCCTGCCAGCCGTCCATTACCGGAAGCTGTACATCCAGAAGTATGGCAACAGGACTGTATTTTCTGGCTGCCTCGAGAGCATGGTCACCCCGTACAACTGCTACTGCTTTGTAACCGTTTCTCCTTGAATATTTTAATAATGCCTTGGCAAAATTGGTATCGTCTTCCACAATCAGGATTACCTTATCGTCTTCCTGAATGTTGTTTCTGTCGTCTTCGATTTCGTCTGGAATATTGTGTACCGGTTGGGTAATTACTTTAACGGCATCTTCTGATCCTTCAGCCAGATTGATAATTTCTTCCACATCGGTATGAATTACATCCAGAATTTCTTTTTCTACAGTCTGCGGATTTTTTTTAACAGCATTTTTCAGCGGAATAATCAGGCTGAATTCACTTCCAATATTCTGCTCACTTTCAAGAACCAGTTCTCCTCCCAAAAGCTTTGCAATTTCACGGCTGATGGAGAGCCCAAGACCTGTACCTCCGAATTTTCTTCTGGTAGAACCGTCAGCCTGCTGGAAGGCTTCAAAAATAACCGCCTGTTTGTCTTTGGGTATTCCAATTCCTGAATCTTTAACTTTAAAAATGATGAAATCTTTCTTTTTATGATCAGGAAGTATTTCTAAATCGATTTTTCCTTCAGAAGTAAATTTTAAAGCATTTGAAAGAAGATTTCTCAAAACCTGATCGAGCCTCATTCTGTCTGTGACAATCTGCCCCGAAGTTTTATCTGAAATGTTGATGTTAAATTCCAGGCCTTTTTCACGGATAAGCGGCTGGAACATTTTTCTCATATCCTCTGCCACATCACTGATCTGTACCGGTAGATATTCAAGATCCATTTTTCCGGATTCTATTTTGGCCAAATCAAGAATTTCATCGATAAGCTGCAGAAGACTTGTTCCCGAACTCTGAATTACCTTCGCCGATTCTACCTGATCATCATTGAGATTTTCTTCAGAATTCTCAGCCATTAATCTTGACAAAAGAAGTATCGAATTCAGCGGAGTTCTCAATTCGTGAGACATATTTGCCAAAAATTCTGACTTATATTTTGTACTCAGCGCAAGTTCTTCCGCTTTCTTCTGAATTTCAATATTTCTTTCAGCAATCAGATGATTTTTTTCCTCAAGGCTTTTTGATCTTTCCTCCAATTCGGCATTGATCTGCATCAGCTCTTCCTGCTGTACCTTTAGCTCTTCTTCAGAGGCCTGAAGTTTTTGAGTTTGCGCTTCCAGTTCTGTATTCAAAGATTCAAGTTCAGAATGCTGCACCTGCAGTTCTTCCGCCTGAGTCTGGGTTTCCTCCAAAAGACGCTGTTCTTTCTCGCGACCTCTGGCTGCATTAATGGCAACAGCAATGTTTGCAGCACTTTCAGTAAAATACTGCAGACTGTTTTCATTAAAATTTTCTGCGGATGAAAGCTCAAGCACACCATAAATCTGCCTTCCGGACATGATTGGCAGCAATGCTATACTTTTAATTTTAAGTTCGCTTCCTGCAAATGTCGCTGTAAAACTGTCATCATTTAAATCATGATAAACTTTTACCTTTTTCTGCAGAAAAGTCTGGCCAATCATCCCTTCACCTGATTCAAATATGGGTTTCATATTTTTTTCACGGCCGAATGCATGTGAAAGTTTTAAAACTCCGTCTTCCAGAAGATATATAGCACCGTTAATACAGTTTCCATAATTGATCAGCTGATTTAAAGACTCCTGAGAAACGTCTCTCAGGGTTTTATTTCCCACGAGAGATTCATTAAGCGCAACAAGACCTTTCTGTCTCCAGTCGCTTGCGTTGATCACATCAAAAGAAGTTTTCAAAGAATCTGTCATGTTATTGAGAGATTCTACAAGGTCACCTAAATCATCCTGAGAATTATCTGATGCCTTTTGGCTGTAATCACCCTGTGCTACCCTGTTTGCAACTTCTTTTATTGCATTTACCCTTCTTGAAATCTCGTGATCCTTGGTTTTTAGCTGACGTTCGAGCTTTTCTCTTCTTAAAAGATCATTTTTAAGTTTAAAATAGAAGAAAATAGTGACCACAACGGCGGCAAGTGTAGAAAACAGGATAAAAATTACTGTTGTAGTGGTAGAAGTATTCAGATTTCTGTCTTTTCTGGCCAGAACACCTTCTTCGTATTTTACAAATTCCCGCACGATTTGCCGGCAGTTGTCCATATCTTCCTTTCCGGAAAGCATTTCTGCTTCAGACATAACAGTACCGTTTTTCCGGCGGTCTACAAACTGTTTCAGTTTACTGATTCTGCTGTTGACATTATCTTCAAGCGCTGCAATTCTTTTTTGCTGACTTACATCTGTAACTTCCTGTTCCGAAGCATTTTCCATAGCCTTGGGAAGGGCAACCATACTCAAATTGTACGGTTCCAGAAAACTGGTTTTTCCGGTGAGCTGATAACCTCTGTTGCCGGTTTCGGCATCCAGAAGCGCAATCATCACATCTTTCATTGCCGTGATGGCACGCTTACTTTTTGAAAGTTCTTCTCTGTTGTTGATCTGACGCTGATAGCTGAAAAACGATGCCACGGAACTTAAGATCAATACTAAAAGTGAAAAACCCACTCCGTACTGTAAATTTCTCAGGAATTTTTTAGCCATAAAATTAATTTAAAGGAAGTGTAAAATAAAACGTTGAACCTTCACCTACAATACTTGAAAGACCGATATTGCCATGATGTTGCTTGATGATTTCTGCACAGATGTACAACCCGATTCCCATACCCTGAAACTGTACTGAAGATTCTTCTACCCTGTAAAATTTCCGGAAAACCGCATCCTGCTTGAAATCCGGGATACCGATCCCGAAGTCTGTGACGCTCACTTTCACCTCATCATCATCTGCGAATGTGCTGATGATAATCTGGTTGTTCTTCGGCGAATATTTGATGGCATTGGTTAAAAAATTGATGATGACCTGCTCGATTCTTACCTCATCAAAAAGAAAAGTCTGACCCGGTCTTTTACCGTGCCAGTCAATTTTTAAGTCAAGATGATCATGGGTCTGAATAATGGTATCGATCGCATTCTGGATAACACTTTCCAGATTACCGGATTTTCTGTTGATTTTCAGTTTTCCGTTATCGATTTTGGAAACATCGAGTAGATCGGTGATGAGATTATTGAGTTTATCAATCTGATCCTGAGTGCGACTAAGATAGCCAGCTTCAGCACATTCCGGTGCCAGTCTGAGCTTACGTACTAACAGCTGAATATAAGCTTTTATACTGGTGAGCGGAGTTTTAAGCTCATGACTTGCAATACTTAAGAACTCATCTTTTTCTTTTTCCACCTTTTTCTGATCTTCAATATCAGTAAAGGTTCCCACCCAGTTTTTTACGCTTTCTCCCTCAAGTACCGGAGACATTTTAAGCAAATGATATCTGAAATCACCCGAATGCAGGTTTTTGATTCTTGCTTCAAGCTCAAATGCCTTCTTCTTTTTTCTGAACCGCTCAAATTCTTCATGAATATTAAGATCATCGACATGAGTTTCAGGAAATTCAGTTTCTTTGTCTGAATATTGATACCATTTTCCGTTTACAAAATCTACATCTCCGTTTTGGTTTAAAGTAAATGCAATCTGTGGCAGTGCTTCAAGCATGAGATGGAAGTGATCAATCCTGGATTTCATACTCACCTGCATTTCGCGGCGGCCTTTTATCTCGAGCTCGAGGCTCTGCTGGTTTTTTTTAAGTGCAATGCTCTGCTCCTGAAGATTGTTGAAGGTTTTCACTTTCAGCATCAGGATTTCAGGATCCACAGGCTTGGTTACGTAATCGATTCCACCGGAGGCATAGCCTTTTGCAATGAATCTTTTATCGGTATTAACTGCGGAGAGAAATATAATGGGAATTTCTTTGGTTTTACTGTATCCGGAAAGGGTTTCTGCCACCTCAAAACCATCCATATCAGGCATCTGAACATCAAGGATGATAAGAGAATATGTTTTTTTTAAAGCTTTGGTGAGGGCCTCTTCTCCTGATGACGCCGTATCAACAGGAAAATCCTGAGATTGAAGCAGTCTTTTCAGTGAGAAAAGATTATTTTCATTATCATCTACGATTAAGATCATGAGTATTAATTCTGATTGGAATGTTTGGCTTGCTCATCAAAAATAGTGCTAAAAATCGGAATAACACCAACTTTTTTACCGCGGGAGAAACTTGTGGTACCCTGTTCACCGGCCAAATATTTTAGGTTGAGCGGTTTGAAGTTTAATTTCAAAAATTTTAATTCACGATATTATTTTAGATCTGCTATAATATTTTGTGATATTATTTTAACAGATATTTTATTATATGATCAGTTATGAACAAGTCGTAAAATTCAAATTTACCGGTCATTAAAAATTATCAAACTGGAAATCATATCATGTTTATATTTTCCATTTTTAACTTTCATTCACAAAAATTTATAATTTAAAACACTCAAAATCTAATCGATATGCTTAATTTTGAGGCTGATTTAGTATGAAAAGTTTTTTCACGTTTCTTTCCTTATGCATGATGATTTTTGGTTTTTCTCAATCGAAGAGTAAAACTGCAAACTCTGAAAACGGAAAAATTCAGGAAATTGAAACCATAATTCTGGAAAACAAAAGTGATCCCAAAGCACTCGAAATATTAAGAAAGGCAGACCGGCTTTATTATTCTAATTCTCCCCGCAGCCTCGATTCTTACAGTTATAAAGCCTACGAAAAAGTTTCTCTTGATATTGATCAGGACAGCATATCCAATTTTAAGGAAGCCTTCAATAAAAACATCCATCTATTCAACAAAAAAAAGCGGGATTCGCTGAGTGATATCTCGGCAAGACAGATTTTTGCAAGGAGCAAACTTTTTCTTTGGGAACGCGCACAGGAATTTAAATATTCCAAAAGATTCGGCGAAAAAATAAATATTTTAGACAACAGAATATCAGGTTTGAAACAACCGATCAATGAACTGATCACACTTCAGAGCAACAGAAACAAAATTCCGCATCAGATTACTCAGGAAAACCGCAGTCTCTACCATTTTTTTCTTTCAGATACAATTGTAATGGATGGCAGGAAAACTTTTGTCATCAATTTCAGGGAAGTCAGTTACAGGAAACCCGTTAAAAAAAGGAAATTTACAGGAACCGTTTACATTGATACCGAAACTTTCGGCATCAAAAAAATTGAAAGTCTGAGCAGGGAAAAGGACGAAAGCAGGGTCTCAAGTACATGGATTTACTACAATTCCAAATGGTTTTTGGCTGAAGAAAGAGTGAAGATGGAAATGAGCAGAATGGTGATGGAAGAAGATGCCGAGCAGGAAAACGATCAGGCAAAACGTCCACAGAAAAAGATCAGGAAAAGCTTTGGAACCTACGCTTATCTTTACGCTGAATATTTCGATTTTCAGTCTCCGGTTGAGGAGAACAAGAGTGACTTTAAAGGATATACTTTCAATCTTAAAAATGCCGACGGAAAAACACTTGATCAATACCGGACAAGACCCTTGAGTGACCGCGAAATGCGGACCTACAAAACAATAGACAGTCTTGGGAGGATTTACAGAATCGACAGTAAGGCAAAATTCGCCACTGGTTTGATCAACGGACAGATCAGAATTAAAAGTCTGGATTTTGATGTGGGCGAGCTCGTCAACTACAACCTTTATGAAGGACTGAGAGTAGGTATAAAAACCAAAGTCAACGAAAATTTCGATGCCTACGTTTCGCCGGACTATTACATCGCCTACGGTTTTAAAGATGATTCGTGGAAATACGGTTTGGGGATTGATTTTAAAACAACATTAGAAAAAAATTCGTTTTTCAGAATAGAATATACCGACGATGTTTTTGCCTCAGGAGAATTTCACCGCCGGCTCTGGAATTTCAAAATGCGGATGATGAACTATGGAAACAATATCAATAACGATAAATATTATCATTACAAAGGTGTTTCTCTTTCTTATTTAAACGATGTTTCCAATGGTTTGACTTTGGCTTTTGCGGCAAGAAGAAATTTTGAGGAAGCTCAGTTTGATTATAATTTCAGAAATGAAGGTGCCGGATTTCACAATTTCAACACACTTTTCACACTGAAATATTCGCCAAATTCTACGAATATTATGACGCCACAAGGGAAATCTATTGTGGAACAGAGAAATCCTGAGCTGTATTTTAATTTTGAAAAAAGTTTCAGTGCTTTCGGTGGAGATTTTAATTACACCCGTTTTGATGCGCTTTTTATTCACAATTTCAAAACTTTAATCGGAACCACCGGCTTCAGACTCTACGGAGGAATGGTTTTTGGCGACGCTCCGATCTGGAAAAACTTTACGATGAACGGGATGGCTTCCAACAGCCGTGACCTTAATTTTAACCTTACTTCTTTCCTTGGTTTTGCAACGCTGGAGGGCGGAAAATATTACAACGACAGATTTATCGCCTACTATTTTACTCATCAGCTGCCATGGTATTTTAAAAGTTTTGGGCAGAACGTTTCAAGTGTAGATTTGGTCTTGAGAGGAACGCTTGGTGCGATGAAAAGGCCGCAGAATCATCAGTTTGATTACCAGCAGCTCGACAAACTTTATCAGGAAGTTGGCCTGGAATGGAATAATTTTCTTTCAAGCTATTTCAACTTAGGACTTTTTTACCGTGTTGGATATTATACAACAGGAAATTTCAAGGAAAATTTCGCCCTTCAGTTTAAACTGAAACTTTTGCAATTTTAAATTTAAACAGAAATATTTAGCTTTGCACTCAGTAAATATTTTATGAAATCAATCGAAATAAAGGCCGATCCGTTTTTTGAAACTTTAAAACTCAGAGATGTTTCCATGTGGGAAATTTTTGCGCAGATGATAGACGGTGAAGAAAAAGAAATTATTTTTTTAAACGAAGACGACACTATTCTCTTCAACTACATTTTGCCTGTAAATAAAGAGAAACTTGATGAAGACCGTAAAGAATTTTCAAAACAGTTCACTGAAAAACTTTCACATTTAAACTGAAAATTCCGTTAGGAAATTTTAAACATATTTCTTGGCATTGTTTTTTCTTAGGCAAAAGGTATGTCTTTCAGCAGAAAGATTTACCTAAACACCTTCAAAAAATTTATGCAAAAAATCTTTATCTTCATGTTTGCTGTAATCTGTGCGTCTTTACATTCGCAGTCTAAGATTATTGTAAAAAATGCAGCAAACCAACAGCCTATTTCAGGTGCGACCGTGAAATGTGGCAGAACTGTTTTAGGAAAAACCAACGCATCGGGCGAACTTGAATTTAAAACCAAATGCAAAAAAGCCGACGTTTCTGCTGCCGGTTTTTATGAAGATGAAGTCGTGGTAGACAAGGTGATGGAAATCTTTCTAAGCACAGAAGACCCCAAAACAAAAACAATACAGGAAGTTACTCTCGATAACAAAAGTGATCCTGAGGCTCTGCGTATTTTACGTGAAGTGAACAACAGGTACAGAGAAAATTCACCTCAGAGTCTTCCATCCTACTCTTTCAAATCGTATGAGAAAATCTCTCTCGACATTGATGAAGACAGCATAAAAGCATACAATTCATTTATCACAAGAAGAATAGATTCGTTACAGAGCCTTCCGGAAACACCGATGAAAGCGGATGATAAAAAAGATTCTCTGGAATCTGTAAACATCATGAAACTGGTAGGAAGCAGCAAAATGTTTTTGTGGGAACGTGCATCAGAGTTTTTGTATTCTGAAAAACATGGCGAAAAAATAAATATCCTCGACAACAAAGTTTCGGGGATGAAAGAACCGATTTACGAGTTGATTGCCTTCCGTTCCAACCGGAGCGATATTCCAAAGGAGATAAAAGAAGAAAACAGAAATCTTTACCGTTTTTTCCTGACCGACTCTATTGAAATTGACGGAAGACAGAATTACGTGATCAGATTCCGTGAGGTCGGATACAAAAAGATTCAGAACAACAGAAAATTCAACGGTTACATTTACGTAGATAAAGAATCTTATGCCTTGAAAAAAATCGAGAGTAATTCTAAAGTAAAGAGCGACGGTACCATCACAAGCATCTGGAAACCAATCGAAGGAAAATGGTTTCTGGTAAAAGAAGATTTTAAACTTAAAATGGGCTCTGCAGCCTTCAATCTCGACGGAGATAAGGACGAAAAAGAAACTGAAGAAAACAAAAAACTTAAAAAGAAATTCGGAACTTATGCATTTGCTACAGCAGATTATTTCGATTTTAAAACCAATCCTGAAACCAATCCTAAAAATTTTAAAGGATACAGCATCAGCGTAGAAAACACGGACGGCAGCACAATAAATCAATACAGAACTGAAGAACTTTCTGACCGTGAGGAAACGACTTATACAAAAATCGACAGCCTAAGTAATAAATACAAACTGAATCAAAAAGCAAAAGCTTTAGCCGGATTGGTTCGCGGAAAACTCCGTTTGGGAATGGTAGATTTTGATCTTTCAAGAATCATCGGATACAATAAATACGAGCATTTCAGACTGGGAGCAGGAGCAAAACTGAACGAAAGATTCAATAAATACATTTCTCCTGATGCCTACTTTGCTTATGGAATTTACGATAAAGATTTTAAGTTCGGTGCTGGTGTAGACATCAGAACAACCCTTGAGAAAAACTCTTTTTTCAGAGTCGAATATTTTGATGATGTGATGGCAGCAGGACGCTTTTCAGAAAATCTGTGGAACTTCAGAATGAAACTGATGAACTCGGGAGTAGCCATCAACAACAATGTTTTCAACGGTTACAGAGGATTCAAAGTAAGTTATGAAAATGACCTTACCAACGGATTGACCTTAAATGTTTCCGCAAAAAGAACAACTGAAGAAGCACTTTTTGATTATAATTACAACAATATGGGAAGGGAATTTGACTTCGCGTCCTCAACGATTACTTTAAAATATTCCCCGAACTCTAAAAACATCATGACTTCACAGGGGAAATACACGTACGATCAGCAGTTTCCGGAGTTTTATTTTAATTATGAACAGGGATACAAAACTTTAGGTGGAGATTTCAATTTCAGCAGATTAGATGCTTTGATTTCTCATAATTTCAAAACGAAAATTGGGGTCACAGGCGTTCGTCTTTACGGTGGATTGATTACGGGAGACGCCCCGATCTGGAAAAATTTTACAATGAACGGATTGGCCAATGGCAGAACCGGTTTTAATTTTAACCTTACTTCTTACATCGGATTTGCGACAATGGAAGGCGGAAAATATTACAGTGATAAATTTGTAGGAACCTATATTACACACAGAATTCCTTGGTACTTTAAAAGTATCGGGAAAAATGTTTCAAGTTTTGATCTGATCTACCGTGGAATCATCGGCGACATGAAAAATCCTGAATTGCACCAGTTTGAGTTTCAAAAACTGGATCACCTGTACAACGAAGTAGGCTTGGAATGGAATAATTTCCTTTCTTCACAATTCAATTTAGGGTTTTTCTACCGTGTAGGACATTACAACACGCCAGGTTTTAAAGATAATTTTGCAGTGCAGTTTAAATTTAAAATTTTAGGATTCTAAGATATGAGTAATGAGTAATTGGCAATGAGTAATATGAAGCCTCTCTAAATTTATTTTTGAGGGGTTTTTTATTTGAAACATTGAGATCAGGAAGTTTTTAAGATGGATCAAAGATTTGCAGACAAATTTTTAGGGTGTTTTCTTACTGAATATTTTAAATATTTCACTCAAAAAATCTTAACCATCTAAATTTCTTAATGGTTCAATTTTCCTGGATTCTGAAAAATCTCAACCGTTTTTCTCGCTTCAGCGACATCGTGTACACGCAGAATTTTCGCATCCTTTTTCAACACTTTTAAATGTAATTTTTGGGTTTCTTCATTGATGTCTGAAGGAGATTTCCCCAACGGTTTATAGATAAAAGATTTTCTGGAAATACCGATGAGTAAAGGAAATTTTTGAAAACCTAAATACTGTACTTCGTCAATCATTTTCATAAGATCATCCACGGTTTTTCCAAAACCAAAACCTGGGTCGAGAATAATATCTTTCACGCCCCTACTTAGAAGTTCTGCAGTTTTTTCTGAAAAATACTGATTGACCGAAAGTGTAATATCCTGAAATTTAATTTTATCATGCATCGTTTCATAAGACGGATTCACGTGCATTAGAATATACGGTAGTCTGGTTTCTGCAACGGTTCTGAACATTTCAGAATCAAACTGTCCTCCCGAAATATCATTAACAATATCAATTCCTTCATTGAAACCAAATTTTACTGTTTCTGCATAAAATGTATCCAGAGAAATCAAGGCTTCCGGAAATTCTTTTTTAATGGAAGAAATAATTTTTCCCAGACGTTTTATCTCTTCATCAGAACTTAAAAATTCAGCATTAGGGCGTGTAGACTGTGGGCCAATATCAATGATTTCTGCACCGTCAGCCAACATCTTTTCTGCATGTTTAAGGGCAGAAATTTCATTATTAAATTTCCCTCCGTCTGAAAAAGAATCAGGGGTAAGATTGAGAATTCCCATGATTTTGGGTGAAGATAAATCAACAAGTCTTCCATTGCAGTTTATGGAGTGAAATTGCGATTGAGAAGTAAAAATTGAGCTTTGTTCAGGCAAGCTGTTTTGGGACATTCGATTGCAGTATTTTAACCTCACAAAATTAAATCAAAAGTTGATTATTATGAAAAAAAATTATACTGCTGTCATAACTTTTATATGCTGCCATTCCGTCTCAAGTCAGGTTTAAAAAGACAAAAATGTGTATATTTGAAAGATTAAGAAAATGTATGTCAAAAACTTCAGAGCAGTTCGGTACCATCATCAAAGAATGCCGTGATCTTTTCATAAAAAAAATGCACGATTACGGTGCTGCATGGCGGGTTCTGCGCCCAAGTTCAATCACCGATCAGATTTATATTAAAGTCAACAGAATCCGCACTTTACAGATGACGGATGTTAAGATGATTGACGAAAGTGAGGAAGGAGAATTCATTGCGATTGTCAACTACTCTATCATCGGATTAATTCAGCTCGAGAAAGGCCTTTCAAATGATTTTAATGAAAACCCTGATGAAATTTTAAATCTTTATGATAAATATTCTGCTGAAGCCCAGGCTTTAATGGAAAAGAAAAACCACGATTACGGCGAGGCATGGAGAGATATGAGAATTTCATCGATAACAGATTTAATATATCAGAAAGTTTTGAGAACCAAACAGATAGAAGACAATCAGGGAAAAACAATAGTTTCCGAAGGCCTGGATGCCAATTATTTTGACATGCTGAACTACGCTGTTTTCTGCCTGATAAAATTTGCTGAAAAAGAACAAAAATCTTAAACCAAAACAATTTGATATGATTAAAGGTTTACTGCGCATCATCATTGCCATCATTTTCATCGCTTCCGGATTTGTGAAAGCTGTCGATCTGGTCGGTTTTTCTTTTAAAATGGAAGAATATTTTGAACCTCCGGTTTTTAACATGCCGTTTCTGGAAAAATTTGCTTTACTTTTTTCTGTAATTATGGTGGTTCTGGAGCTTTGGCTTGGACTGATGCTTTTGCTGAAACTCAAACTTAAATTCACGCTTTCTGCACTGATTTCACTGTGCGTTTTCTTTGGATTTCTGACTTTTTATTCCGCTTATTTCAATGTCGTAACCGATTGTGGATGTTTCGGCGATGCCATTAAATTTACGCCCTGGCAAAGTTTCATAAAAGACATTGTGCTTCTTGCAGGATTGATTATTCTGTTTATTCTTTACAGCAAAGAATTCCAAAAGGCCGATGAATACAGCGACAGACAGCCGACACGTTCTTATGCCAAAATAAAATACGCTGTTCTTGGCGTATGCTCTCTGATTCTGATTTATTTTATGACGATGGGAATTGTTAAGGAGCCACTGATTGACTTCAGGGACTATAATATAGGCACAGATTTGAATGCCGAAAAGAAAAAAATCGCTGCAAACCCTTTTGAATACAAGACTTTCTATTCAATGAAAAACGAAAAAACAAAGGAGGTAAGAAAGGTGAATCAGGACGATTACATCAAGCAGACCGAGTACTGGGCAGAAAATACTCCATGGAAAATTGAGGAAGATAAAAATGAATCTGTTTTGGTGAAAGAAGGTTACAAATCTGAAATAGCAAAATTTAAGGTAGAAAATACTGAAGGCGGTGAGGTTACAGACGAAATTCTGAACGCTCCCGAGGCAGTTATTATCTTTTCTTATCATCCCCATGATGTTTCTCCGGAACTTCTGAAGCAGGTGGAAGCAAAAGTAAATTTGAATAAAAATGCTGTAAAATACGGAGTGTCTACCATCCCGACAACCTTTAAAACAGTGAAAAATGCCATGATGGATGAGACTGCCATTAAGACCATTGCCAGAAGCAATCCTTTCGTTTTAACCTTAAAAAACGGAAAAATAATCGACAAGCAACCTGCAAAAGACTACATAAAATAGCAGCAGACTGATCAATTTTAAATCCTGAATTTTAAATCTTAAATAATTATAGCATGCAGAAATCAAATAAATCAATCGCCGGATATCACCTTTTAATGATTCTTTCATCTGTTGACGGCGAATTTGCTCCCGAGGAAGGAATGCTCGTTCAGCAATATCTGGCTGACGAGTTTCCGTTTAAAATGAATCTGGATAACGAGTTGGAAACCATCGCTCTCCTTCAGCCTGAAGAATGGAAAGATCATTTTGAATTTCACGGAAGATGTTTTCTTGAAGATTCTACTGAAAAGGAGCGTCTTAATTTCATTCAATTTGCTAAGACACTGATCAAAGCGGATGATGTGGTGACCGATGAAGAGCATACTTTTTATGTGCTTTTGAAAAATCTTTGGAATTTGAATTAGAAAGCCTCACGCCGATTGAAATTCCCAAAAATTTTCTTAACCCCAGCCTTAGAGGGAGGAAAATTTTCAGGAAATAATAGCTTTACCAAACAATTAAAATTTATTCTAAACCCTAATAGAAATATATAAAAATAATGAGACGAAAAATAGTTGCAGGAAACTGGAAAATGAACAAAAACGTAATTGAGGCTCAACAGCTGATGACCCAATTACTGGAATACACCATGAGCAACAAATCCAACTGTGAAGTGTGGATCGCTCCACCGTCACTGTATCTGATGATGGCGAAAGACGTTTTTGAAAACGACGAAATCGGAGTTTTTGCTCAAGACATCAGCACGCACGAAAGCGGTGCTTACACAGGAGAAATCTCTGTTGATATGCTTGAATCTATCGACGCTGACGGAACTTTAATCGGTCATTCTGAAAGAAGACAATACCACGGTGAAAACGACGAGAGTTGTAACAAAAAAGTGAAATTAGCTTTGGATAAAGGCTTAATCCCTGTTTACTGTAACGGAGAAACTTTAGACCAAAGAAAGGCTGGACAACATTTTGACGTTGTAAAAACACAGACTGAAACTGCTTTATTTACTTTGTCAGCAGAAGAAATTAAAAAAGTTGTGATCGCCTACGAACCGGTTTGGGCAATCGGAACCGGCGAAACGGCTACACCGGAGCAGGCTCAGGAAATCCACGCTCACATCAGAAGTAGTATTGCAGAAAAGTATGGACAGGAAGTTGCTGACGAAGTGTCAATTCTTTACGGTGGTTCTGTAAAACCGGATAATGCAAAAGAAATTTTCTCTCAACCAGACATCGACGGTGGTTTGATCGGCGGTGCAGCTTTAAAAGTTGAAGATTTCTCTAAAATTATTGAAGGTTTTAATTAATTTGAAAATTTGGCGGGGAGTCAATTTGAAAATAAAAAAAGGGACGTAATATCAAATTACATCCCTTTTTTAATATCTGGTCAATTTTCAAATTGACACATTTTCAAATTACCGAATTACAACTCTTTTTTCGATCTCTGTAAAACTTCATCTACCATTCCAAAATCTTTAGCTTCAGTAGAAGTCATCCAGTAATCTCTGTCTGATGCTTTTTCAACCCACTCGTAAGTCTGTCCTGAATGCTCAGAAATGATATCGTATAATTCTTTTTTAAGCTTCAGCATCTCTCTTAAATTGATTTCCATATCAGAAGCTACACCCTGTGCGCCTCCGCTTGGCTGGTGAATCATTACTCTTGAGTGTTTCAAAGCTGAACGTTTTCCTTTTTCCCCAGCTACCAGAAGTACAGCTCCCATTGAAGCAGCAATTCCTGTACAGATGGTTGCAACGTCAGGCTTGATGATCTGCATGGTGTCATAAATTCCCAAACCAGCATAAACGCTACCTCCAGGAGAATTGATGTAAATCTGAATATCCTTCGCAGAATCTGAACTTTCAAGGAACAGAAGCTGAGCAGTAACAATATTGGCTACCTGATCATCAATACCTGTTCCGAGGAAGATAATTCTGTCCATCATTAAACGGGAGAATACATCCATTTGTGCCACATTCAGTCTTCTTTCTTCCATGATATACGGCGTAAGGTTGGTAGGCCCATACATTCCCATATACTGATCGGTCGCGAGACCGCTGTTTCCTAAGTGTTTTACAGAGAAATCTCTGAATTCTTTTTTAATATCCATAGGTAATTAAATTATCTTTTCCTTTTGAGTGACTAATTTCGTTCCAAACAAATGTAAGGACATTATGGCAGAAACACGAAAAATTTAAGCAGAAAAAATGTTCTTAATAGTGGTGATAAGAATTTAAAATGAAGTGCATTGCTATTTATTTGAAAGTCCTTAATCGTACCAATACACCTTTTTAACAGTGTAGCCTGCTTTAGCAAAAGCCTTTACGAGATTATTCCCGATATGCTCGTTGTTATTGAAATGCAGATAGGTAAAAAAAGTTTCGCTGTTGGTGCTGCGGGTTTGCTGATTGTTATCTTTGTCAACACTTTTCGATTTGATCTGCACATCTCCCCCATCCGAATTCAAAATTATATTGATGTCTTTCCCGATACTGGAAATTTTTGACAGATGTACTTCCTGCCTTTCAGTATACACACGAAATCCGTTTTGTTTTTTGATTTCCACACTCAGAATTTTATTTTTATCGATAGAAAATTCTTTCGTGAGCGTAACGGTATCGCCATCAAAATGAGGATAGGTAAACTGATTTCTCAGCTCATTTTTAAGTTCGTCATTGAGGATTTTTACAATTTCTTTTTCCTGAGCAAAGCAGAATGAGCAGACAAATAGGAATAAAATTAAAAATGGTTTCATGGTTTTAAGTTTTTAAATTACAGTTGTAATTTATTTAAAACGAAACAAATATAGCAATAGTATGTAACCATGAAAATTGCTGAGCAACGGATTTATCAATATAATTTTAATTCCCGATTTGTTTCATCAGTTCAAAACAAAGTTGATCAATACTACCCATTTTAGGGTTGAAAGCTGAAACATTTGACAGAATAACAACCGCTGTTTTTCCTGCAGTATCGATTGCCATCGATGATGAATATCCCGCTGTTCCGCCATTGTGCCAGAAAAGATCATTTCCGTTCTGGGATTTTAAAATATGCCATCCCAATCCCATTTTCATTTTTTCGCTGACTGTAAATGTGGGCGTTCTCGTCAGAGTAAGATCAGTATTTTTCAAGTCAAACTGTGCTGTGGCAAACTTTGAAAGATCTTCAGTTGTTGATAAAATTCCGCCACCACCGAAAAGGACATCAAAATCCCAGTTGGAAACCTCTTGCCCATCAGCATTTAGACCTTTAACCAATTTTGAACCTAAATCCTTTGAGCTTGTGAACGAATTATTCATTTTAAATCTGTCAAATATTCTTTTCTGAAGGAGTTCTGTAAAGCCGGTTTTTTGCGACACAGCTAAAGTATGACCAAGCAAACCTGCTCCCAGATTGGAATAATCATATTTTTTCTCTGAATTATTTTTCAGATTTAAACCATTTTTAAGATAATCGTAAAGCTGCTCACTCCCATAATTTTTGTACGGATTTGAGATATCAGAAAGGTTGATATTTTCAGGAAGCCGTTGCAAACCTGAAGTGTGATTGGCTAGAGTTTCAAACGTAATTTTCACATTATTTTTAAACGGAAACGGATAAAACCTGTTGATTTCATCAGTCAGTTTCACTTTTCGATCAGTAACAAGAGAAGCCAGAACTGTGGAAGTAAAAACTTTCGTCAGCGAACCGATTTCAAAAACTTTATTTTGATTTTCTGAAGTTTTAACGGTCTTATCTGATTTTAAAATTCCGTAATAATTTGTTTTTCCATCTTTAATGACAGCAATTGAAACCTGAGTATTATCGGGAAAATCTTTCGTTTTTGAAAAAATCAAATCTGAAATTTCTTTAGGATAAGTATTCAACGCATTATTGACCTCACTTTTCATCGCTGATTGTTTCTCAGTCACGGGTTGTATCAAAAGCCCACTTACTTTGTTGCCGGCGTCGAGTGAGAGATGAATTTCCAGTGTTGCTCTCTCAAAATTGGTGTTGTAAATCGCAGTTGTACCTTCTTTAGTTGAAAGTTTTGTCGAAGTGATTTGTCCGGCCTGAGACCTTAGACCTTCAAGAAACTGTTTTGTACTTTCGAGTGGCAGAGCTTTCTGCATTTCAGGCGAAAAAGAGTTGAAAACCAACTCGTATTTTCCAGAATTATATTGAGTCTGAAAATTTTTAATCGCCGTGGAATGATGATCTGTCTGAGCAAACAAAATATTTGATGAGAAAATCAGAACAAGTAAGAAAAACAGTTTTTTCATGGATATTTATATGAATAAATTTAAAATCAAACCTTCGTAATCGGTGACCACTCCAGTTTTGTAGCCAACTGCCTTGAAAACTCTGTGAGCATCATGATCTTTTTTATGGAATCAAAATACGCGGTAGGATTATTTTCACGGTGGTTTTCGAGATCGGCGGTCATTTTTCTGATGAGGAGATGAATGTAATAATATTTGTGAATGAGAATATTGGCTTCCACTTCCGCAGCAAGATGATCACCAATGGCGGGCGGGAAAATATTTCTCGTTGACCAGTCGCTGAGATCGTCGGGCGAGAGAAGAGCGTCGGCCACTTTCAGTGTAATATCTTCATCCATTAACGTGATAAAGAAATTTCCGGCACGTATTTCCTCATTTTCAATTCCGATTTTGATGTTTTCGATGATTTTCTGATTGGTTGGAATCTGAAATTCATAATTCTCATCTTCAAAGTGATGAAGAATTTCTTCAATGACGGTGATTTCGTATTTCTCAAGATTGGCATCCTGTCTTTCCAAAACCATGTCGCCAAACATCAGCATTGTATCAATCAGCTTATTTTCCTGATGAATAATATTAAACTGAACCGAATCTTCAAGCTCTGCCTGTTGTGGAACGATTTCCAGTTTTGCAGGTTTCTGCTGTTCTTTTGGCTGGTGTTGGGTCTGATTCTGCGTGATCTGCTTCTGAATATCGAGCTCATTAAAAAGACTCTGCTCCGAAAGCCCGAATTTATTTGAAACTTCTTTCAGATAAACTTCTTTTTTCAAAGCATTCTGCACAAACGAAACCGACTTTACGATGTTCCGGATGGCATCAGCCTTTTTTATCGGATCTGTTCCGGCATCTTTAAGAAGAATTTCAGCTTTAAAATCGATGAAATCTGTCGCTTCGTTTTCAATAAATTTCTCTACGTAATCCTGAGGATGTTTCCGGGCAAAAGAATCGGGGTCGTCGCCTTCGGGAAAGAGCAGAACACGGATGTTCATGCCTTCCGCCAGAAGCATATCGATGCTCCTGAAACTGGCTTTGATTCCAGCATTATCACCATCAAACAGAATGGTCACATTCTCCGTAAGTCTTTTGATCAGTTTAATTTGCTCAGTTGTCAAAGAAGTTCCGGAACTCGCCACCACATTTTCAATTCCCGAAAGATGGAGCGAAATCACATCCATATAACCTTCCACCAATAGACAGACATTTTTTCTGGAAATCGCCTGTTTGCTTTGGTTTAAGCCATAAAGAACATTTGATTTATGATAAATTTCTGTCTCCGGAGAGTTGAGATATTTGGCGGTTTTAATATTGTTCTTCAGAATTCTGGCTCCAAAACCTAAAACTCTTCCCGAAAAACTGTGAATTGGAAACATCACTCTTTCACGGAAACGGTCGATGCCTGCCGGAGAATTTTCAGGAAAAATAGAAAGTCCGGATTTCTCTAAAATTTCTTTGGAATAGCCTTTCTCAATCGCATATTCGGTAAATGAATTTTTCTTTTCCGGAGAATATCCCAGCTGAAATTTTCTGATGATGTCATCCTTCAGCTCACGTTCTCTGAAATACGAAAGACCAATAGATCTTCCCTCCTCATTTTCCCACAAAATATTCTGGAAATAATCGTTGGCAATTTCATGAATTTTATAAAGAATATCTCTTTCCGTCTGTGCAATTTTGGCTTCCTCAGAGAATTCCTGACGGTCTTCTTCAATTTCGATTGCATATTTTTTGGCTGCATGACGAAGTGCTTCTGGGTAGGTAAAATTTTCGATTTCCATTAAAAACGAAATCGCTGTCCCTCCCTTCCCAGTCGAGAAATCTTTCCAGATCTGCTTGCTCGGAGATACAACAAAACTCGGCGATTTTTCTTCATGAAACGGGCTCAACCCTTTAAAATTGGATCCCGCTCTTTTCAGCTGCACGTATTCGCCCACAATCTCTTCTACGCGGATTGTGGAAAATATTTTATCTATCGTCTGTTTGGAGATCATTTAGCAAAAATAATGAAATGATTTTGAGCTTCAGCAAAATTACAGTCAAAAGCCTAAATTTTATCTAAGTAATTGTTTTTTAGAGTATTTTTAGAAAAAAAATAAAATGAAAAAATTCTACACGATTGCGATATTTTTATTGGGTATTCATCTAATCATGTCAACAGACTGTTCGGGATTTCATGAGGAACAAATTGAAGTAAACCCCAGCCTCATCAAAATCAGTCTGAATAACGACAAAATCTACAACGTGGGTGATACAATCACCATTCGTGGACGTGTCTCAACCAATGGATATCACGTAATAAAAATGGACTCTGTAAAACTGGACTACACACCACCATTTGCGATATCTACTTCCAAACTTACAAAAGCTTCTACATCTTACAACCTTCTTTATGCTGAGAAAAAGTTTAAAATAATAGCCGAAGGTTATGTTTCGGATGATTATGGCAATTGCCCGAATACCTACATCACAACTTCTGCAAAGGAAGATCCGGCTAAAAAGTTATACCGGTACGAAATAAAAATGATCCCTAAAGAGACAGGTGATTTTGTGCTTCATTTTGATCACACATTCTCCGTCGAGACAATCAATAAAAAACAAAATTTACTTGACTCTTATCCGATTACCGGACCCAACAGAATGAGATGGGAATTCTGTGGAAATACAAATGCAATGGCCGACCTGAGAGAAGGTGACGTATTTGTACATGTAAATTGATAATAAAAATTTCAAACATTCACTTGTAAAACTCAGGCAAAAAAGAAAATATTATAACTATGAAAAGTATCATTTTTTTCCTTCTGTTATCAGTATTGATCGGCTGTGGACGATGTGATCACTGTGACGAACAGCCTATTGAATATGAGTACAGTATACAAAACAGTTCGGGAGCAAAAGTTGAAATCATACCCTACATTCTAAATTCTGCAGGAGTTGAAGAAATTAACCTGTCTGAAAAAATAACGATTGAAAATTCTGAAAATTATACTGAAAAATTTAAAGATCTTCCTCCCTACAATGGTTTCAGCTATTATAATTTGCTCAATTATCCAAAAAAAATAGATATCGTTTTTAATAATTCCAGAAAGATAACTTATCAAATCTGTGACTTTAATGGGACACCCTGTATTGATCCTAAAAATATTTTCAGCAACGATTACAACAACGGGACTGTAGAAACTTACATCATCACCGCAAACGATTTTCAGAATGCACTCAACTGTAACGGAAACTGTTTCTAAAAACATTCAGGGAAATTTGTGGCAAATCTTTGTGGACATATTATTTTTTAAGGCAGATTCTGAATAAAAATTCATCCAAAAATCTTTCAGACACTGAAACGTTTCCTAATTTTACAGCCTCAAATAAATTGCATGCATTTCGAGATCAGAAATTTAGAACAATGGCAGGATGTGGTGAACGAAATTTTGCCACAGCTGAAACATAATATCCTTTTGCTGAAAGGAAACCTAGGAGCCGGAAAAACAACATTTACACAAATCCTCTTGAAAAATTTAGGAAGTCAGGACGAGGTCAACTCTCCTACTTATTCGATTGTGAACGAATACAGTTCGCCGAAAGGAAAAGTTTTTCATTTTGATCTTTACCGTTTAAAAAACATCGGAGAAGTGTATGACATCGGCATCGAAGAATACCTCGACAATTCTTTTCTCTGCATCATAGAATGGCCGGAAGTTTATGAAGAGGAGCTCGACGGACTCGGCTACCACACCATGGAAATTGATAATAACGGAGAAACAAGAGAAATTACTTTCGAATAACTAAGTACTTCAAGTTTTACAATGTTTTTAAATTTAAAAGATGGGTTTGAAAAAGCAGATAGCAAAAAGCTAATTGCTATCAGCGACTTAATCTGTATATTTGCCTTGTGAAACCGATTGATTTTTAAAATATTTTCAGTCAAAATCCACCTTAAAAAATGAGCACCACCAATATTTTTACTCCGTTTACCGAAGAAGAACTGATGCCGAAAGAAGAGAAACTCGAAGTCATCAAAAAAGGTAAACAGTTCAGTATAGGAATTCCCAAAGAAACCTGCCTCAACGAAAGGCGTACTTGCATCACACCCGATGCTGTGCAGGTTTTGGTAGAGCATGGCCATGAGATCATTATAGAATCCGGTGCCGGACAGGGATCTTTTTTTACCGATCTTCAGTACTCTGAGTCGGGAGCGAGAATTACTGATGATCCCAAGGAAGCATTCGGGCAGGATTTGGTTTTAAAAATTAATCCGCCTACAGACGAAGAAATAGAGTATTTCAAGCCTCATACTTATCTGGTTTCTGCTTTACAGATTAACCTCAGAGATAAAGATTACTTCTGCAGACTGGCTCAGAAAAAAATCAATGCCATCGCTTTTGAATTTATTTTCGATGAGTACAATCAACTTGCCCTGGTAAGATTAATTGGCGAAATTGCTGGTACAGTTTCTATTTTATACGCATCAGAATTGCTCGCTCTTTCCAACGGTTTAATGCTAGGAGGAATCACGGGAGTGAGACCCACAGAAGTAGTTATCATCGGAGCAGGAATCGTCGGTGAATTTGCGACCAAAGCAGCTATTGGTTTGGGTGCAAGTGTCAGGGTTTTTGATAATTCACTTTCAAAATTAAGAAGACTTCACACTTTGGTAGACAGCCGAGTTCCGACCTCGATCATCGATCCCAAGGAACTTAAAAAAGCACTCAGACGTGCCGACGTGGTTATCGGAGCACTTCCAAGAATGAATTCGAACCCGATTGTGACCGAAGAAATGGTTTCAAAAATGAAAAAAGGAACTGTGATCATCGACATCACCATCGATAACGGTAAAGTGATTGAAACTTCAGAACTGACCACAATGGAAGATCCTTACATCATCAAGCACGGTGTAATTCACTGCGGACTGCCGAATCTGACATCAAAAATGCCGAGAACGACTACCAAGGCCATTTCCAATTTCTTCCTGTCTTACCTTTTAAACTACGATGAAGAAGGCGGTTTCGAAAATATGCTCCTCAGAAAAAACGAAATGAAACAAAGCCTTTACATGTACAAAGGCCGCCATACCAAAAAAGTGATCTGCGACCGTTTTGGTCTTACTTATCATGATATCAATCTTTTACTTTTCTAAATGAGAAAAATCAAATTTTTTGCATTCGGGCTTATTCCCGGACTGATCATTGTATTTTTTGTACTCAATAAAAAAGGCGCAAGCTGCAGCGGATACCTTCCCAACAGCCGCGTAATCGCCGAAACTTTATCTAAAGATTTTAAATATTCTGAAACTTTCAAAGCTGAGATGGAAGCTTTAAAAGTGAATGAAAAATTCTTAAAAGACAGCATCATTACTTTAGGAAAAATAGATTTTGACCGCAGCAAAGCTCAGCAAAAGCCCTGCCCGAGTTATCTGATGACTTATCCTGAGAAAAATCCGAGATACGAAATTACGTTTGAGAAGTGTGAGGAAAATGCTGTTTTAAATTCTTTGAAAAAGCTCAGGTAAATTATCTGAAATTTGTTTAAAATATATGGACGGCAACCTCTATCTTATTCAGGATTATCTGATTTTTATCGGAGTTTTTGCCATTTTTATTTTTTTAACGGCTTCCATTTATCTTTTCAGTCGAAATCAAAGGCTGAAAAATAAGAATTTAAAGCTTTCTGAAAGCAACAAACTGATTCAGAACAGATTGAATGAAGTTCAACTGGAACATATCGGAACGAAACTGAATCCGCATTTGTTTAAAAATATTTTGAATTCAGTTCAGTCTCATGCATATCAAACCTACATGTCGCTTGATAAACTGGCAAATGTTCTGGATTATATCCTCTACGAAAGCAACAACAAATTCGTAAGCCCGAAAGAAGAACTCAGTTTTGCTTTAAGCCTTATCGAAATTAATAAAATCAAGGTCAATCCGCTTTTTGATTTCAGAATTAAATCTAAAATTGATAAATCTGATTCTGTATTTGAAGAAAAAGTTTTTGCCCCGCTGATTTCTGTAGATTTAATTGAAAATGCCTTTAAACACACCGATTTTTTAGCTCAGGATTCTTTTATTTCAATTCAGCTGGAGCTCAGTGACGGAATATTTTCAATGAAGGTCACCAACAAAGCTTCCCTTAAAAATGTACTTCACAAAGACCATAGCGGATTCGGAAGTCAGTCGCTGGATCAGAGATTGAAGATGATCTATAATAATTTTTACACGCTACAGAAAAACTCAAAAAACGGTATCTTCACGGCAGAATTAACAATCAATTTAGGCGAATTCTATGATAAAATGCGTTATTCTTGATGACGAACTGCTGGCGATCAGCTACCTGAAACTTCTCTGCGAACAGATAGAAAACGTGGAAGTTGTAAAAGTTTTCAACGATCCCAAAATTTTCCTCAGTGAAATAGAAAACATCGACTGCAATCTCTGTATTTTAGATATTGAAATGCCCGGAATGACGGGTTTACAGGTTGCCGAACTGATTTCTGGTTCAAAAAAAATCATCTTTACCACCGCCTACAAAGAATACGCAGCCGAAGCTTTTGATCTGAATGTTGTAGATTATGTAAGAAAGCCCATCAAAAAAGAAAGATTGATTCAGGCATTTGAAAAAGCAGCAGATCTTTTGGCAACAACCCACAGAAAAGATTTCATCGAGTGGAACACCAACATCGGCAAGTCCACCATTTTCACGGAGCAGATTGCCTACATCAAAACTTCGGAAATCGACAGCCGCGACAAAGATATTATTCTGAAGGATGGAACTGTGATTGTTCTGAAAAATCTTAATTTCAAATCACTTCTCGAGATGCTTCCGGCGAAAGATTTTGCGCAGGTTAACAAAAAAGAGATCATCGCACTGTCATCTGTTAAAGTTTTATCCACCAACGAGATTATCACTACAATTTCTACTGAATCTGATCAGTTTTTAAAGCTTCAGATTGGTGAAATCTACAGAAATTCTCTGATGGAAATGTTTGGGAAGTAAGGTCTTTTCAAATCTTCCTCTTTTCACTGCAGAATCCTGCGTCTTTATTACATCGGTATTTCAGAAAACAATTACTGCCACTACTTTTGTGCCTTGATTAAATGAAATATCATGAAAAAAATTCTTTTAGGAACAGTAATTTGTATTTCCAGTCTCTGCTTCTGTCAGGAAAAAGATTCCAGTATAAAAGTTTCCTTTTTTGACGGAGTTGCCGTTGCCGGTTATGTCGACCACGGAGCTTTTTTAAATTTTACAGGTCCGAATGTCAGTTTTACACAGCACAATTTAAAATTAATGCTGGGAATGCTTCCCTCTTTGCGGATTAAAGAAGACCGCTCGTCCGGAACAAAAAACAGTGCCGTGATGCCGACTCTGGGAGCAGGATTTGCTGTGGTTTATAAAAAATTGGTACTGCAGATTCCGTTTTACTACAACGCCAAGACCTCAACAGCGAATGGAAGTTGGAAAATGGGTGTAGGATTGGGATACAGATTCAGATAAGTTTCATTACATTATTCTTAGTATTCATTACATTTCAAAAAAAACAGGTTCAAACATCCGTTTATTCTTAAGAAATTTACACTTTAATAAAAATGACTGAATGATCATGGGAAAATATAGAAATATTATTTTTTATGTTGCAACGATTGTCTTTTTCTCGGCATTGATGTACTGGTTTTTCGTGGAAGGAAAAACCCTCGAAATAGGAGAAAATATACCACCTGCAAAAGTCACCGGCGACACGATGTGGGAAACATTTACCGACTCTTTTTTATCAAACCTTCACCATCCGCTTGCACTGCTGCTTACACAGATTGTAACGATTATCATTGTTGCCAAACTGTTCGGATGGATTTGTATTAAACTTAAACAGCCTTCGGTAATCGGAGAAATGATTGCGGGTATTGTTCTGGGGCCGTCTCTTTTCGGAATGTATTTTCCAGAACTTTCAGGCTTTATTTTCCCGAAAGAATCTTTAGGAAACTTACAGTTTTTAAGTCAGATAGGTTTGATTCTCTTCATGTACATTGTCGGAATGGAGCTCGATCTGAGTGTTCTCAGAAAAAAAGCGCATGACGCGGTAGTTATCAGTCACGCGAGTATCATTATTCCGTTTGCCTTAGGTGTCGGGCTTTCTTATTTTATCTACAAGGAATTTGCTCCGGAAGGAATTCAGTTCAGTTCCTTTGCCCTTTTTATAGCGATTGCGATGAGCATAACCGCCTTTCCCGTTCTGGCAAGAATTGTACAGGAAAGAAATCTTCATAAAACAAAAATAGGAACCGTCGTTATCACCTGTGCTGCGGCGGATGACATTACGGCGTGGTGTATTCTGGCTGCGGTAATTGCTGTAGTAAAAGCAGGATCTTTTTCAGGATCGATTTTCGTGATTATCATGGCAGTTGTGTACGTTTTCATTATGATCAAAGCGGTAAGACCTTTCCTGCACAGGATTGCAGAATCTCAGAAGGGAAAAGGATTTATCAACAAAGGTCTGGTGGCTGTGTTTTTCCTTATCTTAATTATTTCTGCATATGCAACAGAAGTTATTGGAATTCATGCATTATTCGGAGCATTTATGGCCGGCGCGATTATGCCTGAAAATGTAAAATTCAGAAATCTTTTCATTGAAAAAATTGAGGATGTTGCACTTGTTTTACTTCTTCCGTTATTCTTTGTATTTACCGGTTTAAGAACACAGATTGGATTATTAAACGATCCACACCTGTGGAAAATCGGCGGATTTATTATTCTGACTGCTGTGGTCGGTAAATTTGTCGGAAGTGCGCTCACAGCGAAATTCCTTAAACTGAGCTGGAAAGACAGCCTTACCATCGGTGCTCTGATGAATACGAGAGGTTTAACAGAACTAATCGTTTTAAATATCGGTTATGACTTAGGTGTTTTAGGACCGGAACTGTTTGCAATGCTCGTCATCATGGCATTATTTACCACATTTATGACAGGGCCATGTCTCGACCTTATTAATTATTTATTTAAAGGAAAAAAATCTTCACTTGAGGAGGAAGATGACGAAGATAACGATGCAAAATACAGAGTTCTCTTATCATTTGAAACACCTGAATCAGGAAGTACACTTTTAAAACTCGCCGATAATCTGACCAATAAAATGAATGGCAACAAAAGCATAACCGCCATGAACATTGCTCCGGTAGACGAACTGCACGCTTTTGACATTGAAGATTTTGAGAAAGAACAGTTTAAAAATGTGATTGAAACTTCAGAAGAACTTTCGCTGGAAGTGACGACACTTTTTAAAGCTTCCACAGATCTGGAAAATGATCTGACCAACATTTCAAACAAAGGAAATTACGATCTTCTTTTGATTATGCTTGGGAAATCGATGTACGAAGGAAGTTTGCTGGGAAGACTTTTAGGATTTACTACAAAAATTATCAATCCAGAAAAATTACTGAATACCGTAAAAGGAAAGAGTAATATTTTCAACAATTCGCCATTCGACGATTCTACGCTGCAGATTTTAGATAATACCAATATTCCGGTGGGCGTTTTGGTGGACAGAAAATTCAATTCAGCGGACAGGGTTTTTATTCCAATCTTTAATTTAAGTGATTTTTATCTTTTGGAATACGCAAAAAGACTGATTAACAATAACAATTCTCAAATTATTATTCTCGATGTGGCAGGACAGATCAGAAATAATATTGAGGTAAAAGAACTCATCAGAAGCATCGAGCAGGTTGCTCCAAACCACATCACTTTATATAACGAAAAACAGATTGAAAAGGAATTTCTGCAGGCTCAGAATCTGATGCTGATCAGCAAGAAAAGCTGGCGCGGACTGATTGATTCCAAAAGTTTGTGGCTGTCTGATATTCCTTCAACTTTGATTATCTCGAATCCTTAATTTTAGTTTCATATTTTCATAGAAAAAGCATTCTTTTTTAAATTTAAAAGAATGCTTTTTTTATTTTTTAAAACGTTGAAAACTTTAGAGAATATTCACCTCTCTTTCCAGTTCAATTCCAAACTTTTCCTTTACCGAATTGATAATCAGTGTTGAAAAATCGAAAATTTCTTTCCCTGAAGCATTTCCTGTTGCATTGACAATCACAAGAGCCTGAAGTTTGTGTGAAGCCACATTCCCGATCTGTTTTCCTTTCCAGCCACATTGCTCGATGAGCCAGCCGGCGGGAACTTTCACAAAATCTCCGTTCGGATAGCCCTGAATATTTTCAAATTTAAATTTTAAATCTTCAAACTGAGCCAGAGGAATTGTAGGATTCTTAAAGAAACTTCCGGCATTTCCCAGTTCTTTAGGATCAGGAAGTTTGCTCTGACGGATATTGATCACCGCTTTAGAAATATCTTGAATGGTTGGATTTAAAATCCCAAGATTTTCAAGTTCAGTTGTAATGGCTCCGTATTCGGTTTTGATGGCGTGATTTTGCGTAGTTAATTTAAACGTTACTTCCAGAATTACGTATTTCCCCTTCCCTTCCTTCTTAAATATAGAATCCCTGTACCCGAATCTGCATTTTTCAAGATCGAAAGTTTCTAGTTGGCGGGTTTCAATGTTTAAAACTTTACAGCTTACAAAAGTATCCTTGATTTCGGTTCCGTAAGCACCAATATTCTGCATCGGGGATGTTCCCACATTTCCCGGAATCAGCGAAAGATTTTCGAGTCCGCCATAGTTTTTACTCAAACAGTATAAGACGAATTCGTGCCAGTTTTCCCCAGACTGAGCCGTGACCAACACTTCATTTTCATTTAAAACCTCTTCAGAAATTCCTTTTAAATTTAATTTTATAACCAAACCGTCATAATCTCTGGTAAACAGAATATTACTCCCACCTCCGAGAAATAAAGGTTGAAGCTCTTCGACAAGCTTAGGATGACCCATTGTAGCGCTTGAGAGTTGGAGAGTTGGAGAGTTGGAGGATTGAAGGGTTTCAATGAGTTCTTCTGCAGAATTTACTTCCACGAAATATCTTGCTTTAGCTTCTACACCAAAAGTTGTGAAAGGTTTTAAAGAAAAATTTTCTTTCATAATGGTTGAAATTCTTTAGGAATTATTTTTTTTAACTGTGTTTTAAAATTTTCGAGCTGGCGGTAATTGTATTCGTCATTGTAGGCATTCACAAAAACATAGGAAGTGCGGCTGGTTTTGATTTGAAAAGTTTCATCAGCGCCATCCTGAGCCTGAATACTTTCAGAACTTTTGATGAAAGATAACTGATTGACATTCAGTTTTCCGAAAAGCTCTGCTTTGACCTTATCGGACAGTGCTTTTTTCCAGATCTTATGAAGGTTTTTCGAGGTATTTCCGAGCGACAAAACCACGGAATCCTGAGTTACTCTGATGGTTTTATAATTTCCGCCTCTACCTCCTACTCTTGAAAAAACAATGTACTCAACTCTTTCGTTTCCTGTATTTTTCTTCTCAGATTTTGACGTTTCTGAACATGAAAAAATCAGCAGTAAAAGCAGAGGAAAGAAAGATTTCAAACCAAATATTTTTATTGCTGACATGTATTTTTAAATCAAAAAATTATTTTTCGAGATTGTATTTTTCCAGTGCATCTCTGAGGATTTCTGCACTTCTGCGGAGATCCTGCTCTTTAAGAACATAAGCAATTCTCACCTGCTTTTTGCCTAATTCGGGATCAGAATAAAAACCGCCTGCAGGAGCTACCATAATCGTTTCGCCTTTGTTGGTATATTTTTCAAGAAGCCACTGTGCAAAAACCTCAGTATCATCTACAGGAAGTTCAGCTACACAGTAAAAAGCACCTTTTGGTTTTGGACAGATTACTCCCGGAATAGCGTTCAACTGTTCTACCAAAACATTTCTTCTGTGTGTATATTCTTCTCTCACTGCTCTGATGTAAGCACCGTCATTTTGATGAGCTGCTGCTGCTGCAATCTGACCCAACAAAACCGGACTCAATCTTGCCTGAGCAAAAAGCATTGCCGCATCGTGAATTTTCTTGGAACGTGTAACCAGACAGCCGATTCTCACCCCACACATTGAATAACGCTTGGATTCTGAATCGATGATGATGCAGTTTTCTGCCAGTTCAGGAAATTCGAGCATTGATATCTGCTGTTTTCCATCGTAAACATATTCTCTGTAAACTTCGTCAGAAATAATTACGATATCATATTTTACAGCAATTTCTGCAAGCTGCTGAAGTTCTTCACGGGTGTAAAGATAACCGGTAGGATTTCCAGGGTTACAGATGACAATTGCTCTCGTTTTTGCAGTAATTTTTCTTTCAAATTCTTCAATCGGAGGAAGTGCAAAACCAGTATCAATTGTGGATGGAACTGCAACTACATTCACATTAAAAGTGCTTGTAAAACCATTGTAATTTGCATAGTATGGCTCAGGAATAATCACCTCATCGCCATCATCACAAAGTGTTGAGATGGCAAAATTTAAAGCTTCCGAACCACCGTTGGTTACGATGAAATTATCTGTGGTGAGATCAGTAAAATCAAGGGTATGATAATAATCTCTCAGAGCTGTTCTGTATTCTAAATTACCTTCAGAAAGTGCATATTCCAGTACTTTGAGATCGATATTTTTTAACGCATTCAATGCTGTTTCGGGTGTTTCGATATCTGGCTGACCGATGTTTAGGTGATAGACTTTGGTACCGTTTTGTTTTGCTTTCTGGGCAAATGGAACAAGCTTTCTAACCGGTGACGCCGGCATATTCTGAGCTCTGTTGGAGATGTTTGGCATTATAAGGATTTTGTAACCGCAAAAATAGCAAATTATTTTGTCATGCTTTAAAATTTAATTACGAAAGAACCAAATACAATGCTTCACATAGAATTTATGACAAATATGTTAATAGTTCTTTATATCAAAGTATTTTCACAATGCAATTGGTTACACATTATCTATAATTTACCGTTATTGAAAAATCTTTTAAAAATATTTAAAATTAAAACTCTTTGTATTGATTTATTTCATAGTTTTACGGCAAACTTAATAAACTGTATTTTATGAACAAATTTCAACCAGCTCGTGTGCTGGGTGTGTTGGGTATTGCTGTAAGCTCCCTCGCATTTGCACAGAACTATCAAACAATGCCGATTGCTTCAGGTTTTAATGAAGATGTAATTGCTAACGGAACGGGACCTGCACTCAGCTCTACTTCTGCAATCCTCGATGGTGATTCCTTTGCTTTTGTGGCAAGAGATTTCTTGGCTACGGCGACAAGCACTCCAATCACTTACGGAGTTCCAACCAACGGAATTATAAATTCTGTAGTAACTTCTACACCAGGGCTAAGCTATCAGTTAGCCGATCTCAATTCTCCGAATTCTTTAAAACTGTCAAATGCAAATTTAACTGGCACTGTAACTTTTGCAACTCCTAAGCAGGCAATTAAACTTTATATGCTTTCTACCAGCGGAAGTGCATTATCAACCCTTACAATAACGGTTAATTTTTCTGATGGAACCACCCAGCAAGCTACAGGAGTTTCAATACCTGACTGGTACAACGGAACTAACTTTGCCATCCAGGGTCTCGGTAGAATCAACAGAAACACCAATGATCTGGAGCCTGCTGGCGGAACCAATCCCAGAATGTACCAGTCGGCTATCAATATTGATGCTGCCAATCAGACAAAGTTCATACAAAGTGTAACGATTACAAAAACTAACACAACAGTAAACGGTTATCCAAATATCTTTGCATTTTCTGCTGACGCCTATTCTGACTGTTTGCCTCCAACGTTAAATGCCGTTGGCACACTTACTCAAAATACAGCAGATGTATCCTGGACACCGGCCACTGGAACAACTGCAACAACCTATCAGATCTATTACAGTACAACTAATACTGCACCTACAAGTGCTTCAACACCGAACTTAACGGGTATTACCGGGAACTCAACTACAATTCCAGGATTAACTCCCAATACAATATATTATTACTGGGTAAGAGCCAATTGCAGCACTGCAACTGCTCAGAGCGCCTGGTCATTCTCCGGTACTTTTAAAACACTGTGTGGTCCTGTGACATCTTTGTCTGAAAATTTCGATTCATATGGAACGGGAAATATTGTACCTGACTGCTGGGTTAGAAACTTTGTAAACGGTACAATGTCAATTAGTACAACTACACCAGCTTCCGGAACCAGAAACATATATCAGACAAATACATCTGCTCAGACACCAAGTACGGTTGTTCTGCCTGAATTCAGCAATATCAATGCAGGAACACATTGGTTACGGTTTAAAGCCAGAGTTACAGTACCGTCAGGAACTTTAAATGTGGGATATGTAACCAACCCAACAGATGCATCAACTTTCACACTTTTACAGGCATTAACCATTAATAATTCCGCATACACAAGCCCCGACGCAGAGTATGGTGTAGTTGTACCGGCTACTGTACCAGCTAACGCAAGATTAGCAATAAGAAACACAGCAGACGGAAAATTATATTATTGGGATGATGTATATTGGGAGCCTAAACCGAGCTGTTTCGCTCCTTCAGGTCTTTCTTCATCAAATGTACAGGCTTACTCAGCAACTATTTCATGGATTGCACCTTCTACTGCACCCGCTAGCGGATATGAATATTATTACTCTACAACAAACACTGCTCCAACGGCAACAACTGTACCGCTAGGGACCAGCACAACACTTACAGCGCCTTTAAATGGACTTGCATCTGCAACCAATTATTTTGTTTGGGTAAGATCAGCTTGCAGTACAATAGATAAAAGTACATGGTATGGCCCTGTAACATTTACAACTGCTTGTGCCACTTTCACAGCACCTTTTACTCAGACATTTGATAACGGAACTATTCCTAATTGCTGGACAAATGCTAATCCATCATCTACAAATATTTATTTATTATGGATGTTCTCAGGAAGTGCAGGATATGGAGCAAGTTTAGCAAATAACGGAAGACCCGCAGGAACATATGCTTGGGTAGACGCAAGCGTACCTTACACCGGAGCAGGAACCAACACGATATATCTAACTACACCACAAATCAGCTTGGCAGGACTTTCATCACCATACATATCATTTGAATGGTTTAAAAATCATTCAACATCAGCTACAACAACGGTTACACCATCAACTTATGATGATAATAATCTTACTGTAGAGGTAAATGACGGGAATGGATGGGTAACTTTCTTTTCAGAGAAATCAAATGCGAACACATGGAGAACGGTAGGTATAGATTTGCCAGCTTCTTATGTGGGAGCCACAATACAGGTAAGATTTAATGTAAATAAAAATGTAAATGGAAACAGTTATTTCTACGATGATGTTTTACTGGATAATATTGAAGTGAAGCAAAATCCTACGCTTTCAACTAATGATGTTGTGGGTGCTAAAAAGGCTGTTAAGGTATATCCAAACCCGTTCAACGATATCATTAATATCTCAGAATTTAAAGATATTAAATCTATCAGAGTGAGCGATGTATCTGGAAGAACTCTTAAAACAATTGAAAATCCTGAAGCACAGATTAATCTAAGTAATTTGAATGCCGGATTATACATATTAAATCTACAGTTCAAAGACGGATCGCAGAAAAGCGTGAAAGTCATTAAAAAGTAGAATTATTTTTGAATTATTATTTTCGAACGGCTGTGCATTTTGTGCAGCCGTTTTTTGTTTGATTTAAATTTTGTTAATTTGAAAAAAAATATAGCTATGCAAATTCCGGCAGATTCTGTAGAAGAATATTTATCAAATATACCTGAAGAAAGGCAGGAAACGTTCAGAAAATTATACAATACCATCAGAGAAAATCTTCCTAAAGGTTTTGAAGAAACCCACAGTGGCGGAATGATCAACTGGAATGTTCCTTTGGAAACATTTCCTTCGGGATATCACTGCACTCCGGGAAAGCCTCTTCCGTTTTTGTCATTGGCTTCTCAGAAAAATTTCATTGCGCTGTATCACATGGGAATGTACGCCAATCCTGAAATTCTGAACTGGTTTATAGAAGAATTCCCGAAACATTCGAAAAGAAAACTGGATATGGGAAAATCGTGTGTGAGGTTTAAAAATATGAATGAAATTCCTTTTGAACTGATTGGTGAACTGAGTAAAAAAATGAATTTACAAAACTGGATCGAGCTTTATGAGAAAAATCTTCAACGTTAGGCTTTTTGCTTTTTTAATTATTATTTTATCGCTCAGCAGCTGCGCATCAGGTATTAAATCTGATTTAAAAAACGGTGATCTGCTTTTTGTAACGGCAAAAAATTCCGGATTATCGGGAGCTATTAATAATGTCACACAGAAAAAAGAAACCGAAAAATTTGATCATATCGGAATTTTAGAAATTAAAAACGGGCAATATTCTGTTCTTCATGCTTCTCCTCAAAATGGTTCAAATAGACAGAATCTGAATGATTTCATTAACGATCAGAAAAAAGATCAGCAAAATATTGTAGTGTACCGTTTGAAACCTGGTTTTCAGGAAACGATTCCAAATGCGTTGACGATGGCAGATTTGATGTTGGGAAAGCCATATAATTTTAATTATATTTTAGATGAAAACTCTTACTACTGTTCAGATTTTATTGAAAGAGCTTTCAGGGAAAACCAAATTTTTAAACTTGAACCGATGACATTCATCGATCCTAAAACCCGAAAAACGAATGAGTTCTGGCAGGATTTTTACAACAAAAAAAATCTGAAAGTCCCCGAAGGTGAATTGGGCTGTAATCCCAACGGACTCGCCGGTTCAGATAAATTAATCAGAATTAAAGTTCTTTAAAGGTTCTTACAGGGTATAATACTGCGGATTTACTTTCGGCGATTTGCTGATTTTGCAGAAATTCTTTATAATAAATCCGCTAAATCTGTGTAGTCTGCGGGAATAGAAGCAGACTTAGAACATATTCAATACGAAAGAAATCCATCACGGGTTTCTTTTTTTGTTAAAGTTTAGAAATTATTAGTCTACAAATTTGGTGGACTAATATTTTTTTATATTTTTGCTAAGTATTTAAAACAAAATAAAACTTTATGTACAAAGGAATTGAGTCATTCACCTAAAAAAATCACCAAAACATGATTACACGAAATCTGCAGTCTTTATCCCAAAAACCGGGCATCAGCAAAAAAGAAATTGTTCTTGAAGTGGAACTGAACGGGAAAATGAAATTTGATCATCTCCTCAACGTGATCTGCAACCAGATGGGGATGTGTTATAGGGTTTTGAATGCAGATGTGGAATATGTCAACGGCACCGATTTCGGCTCTTTTCAACTTTACCTGAATACGACGACGGAAGAATTTCAGAATCTGGAATATTTCCTCAACAAAAATAAATTACTGAATACCAATGTAGAGTACATCTGCAGAAGATATTCCTAATTGAATTCCATATAATTTGATTGAAGCGCTCGTCATCCATTTGTATGAGCGCTTTTTTTGCTTTTTGATATTGATGAATTGAAAAGTTCAAGTTTTATTAATAAAACTATTCAAATCCCGCACTCCATTGCCAATCATTCAACATAATTTCGGTAATAATAAAATCGTCAGGATATTCGTCGAAGCCAACTTTTTGTTGAAGGAAATTCACAACATCATTTGCTATTTTTTTGTCAGAAAAAACTCCTATTTCTCTCTCATCATCCAAAAATGCATGAATTGTATAAACATGACTTACTTTAAAAACTGTTTTTAAATTCAGCTTCGTAACTACCTGACTATAATCTGGAATAAAATCATCTTGGGGTAAATAATCCCGTCCAATTTCACCAACAACTTCTGTGAAGCCATTTTGCCAGTTAATTTTATTCAGTCCTATTTTTTTCACATGGAAATCGTGAGGATAATCTGAAAATCCTCGAAAAAACAATAACCTTTGCTTTTCTTTTTCGATTTCAGAGAGATCATCAAAATATCCTAAAAACTTACTGTCACGGTGGGTATCGTCTGTATAAATATGTTCGAGAGCGTAAACAAAATAGTCCATAACTAAAACCAAAGATTTACAAAATACTCTGCAAAAAGCTTTAATCCAAGTTCTACTTTTTCATTAATTTCTTCAAACTCCAGATGTTTAAATTTTTCGGGATCAACGTGATATTCAAAAGGAATAATCATTTTACTTAAGATCTCACTCCAATATTTTTCTTTTTCTGCAAAAGATGTTTGGTTAGAAAAATTCTCAACATTTGAAAAATCAGGGATTGAAGGTGCATTTTTACTATCTACTTTTTCTTTAAATTCTTTTAATCTTGGATAAATAAAATCTGAAAGCGTATACTTCAGATCATAAAGTTCTCCTTTTGTCATTATGTTCAAATTAAAAACCACCGTAAATATACAGTGGTTTTCAATTTTATAATAAAAATATTATTTCGCTTTAAAAGAATTTCCGTTCCAAAGATATGTTTTTGACGAACGTTTAAATTTCTCCCGCTCTTTTTCATCTTCTTCCACCTCCTCCATTTTGTAAATGAAAGCATTAGGAATTCCGCCTTTATCGTTAGGGAAAATGAATTCTTCTGTGTGGTAATACACATCTGCATCACCTACAGTCGTCAATTGAGGAAGAGCAACGAGTTTTTCACCTTTTACCAATACATACTGATCGTAGCTGGCTATTCCACAGGCTTCGCCGGAGACTGTCGCTTTTAATGTCAATTCTACATTTTTCAGACGGTGATTGCTCTCTACATTAAAGGTTCCGAAGCTTAAACTTTCGCCTAAACCCGTTTCAAATGAGACCTCATCAACCAAACGATTATCTTTCAACAATTTTACAGATGCGTAATTCTGAGGAAACGAACCGTCATATTCCGGATTTTTTCTGCTCACCGTTTTCGTTAAACCAAAAAGAAAATCATAACCGTTTTTGCTTCTGAAACCAACCGCAAGATTTCCTCCCCAGATAAATCCTTCGTAATTCTGATTGTCTTTCTGATAAGATATTTTGTACCAATTGGCAATTCTTTCACCCAACTTCAGAATATTTTCTTTTTTTTTCAAAATCACGATCTGCTGATTGGTTTTCAGCGAATCTAAGATCTGAGAATTTACATCAGGAGATTGTCTCACTCTCGTGTGATCAGTAAAAATCTTCTGCGTTTTGTTGTCTTCAAAATGAAAAACACCGTTGGCGTAAATCTCATTTTCCTGAGCGAAAAGGATTTTGATAAAACATATAAAAAGTGTGGTGAGGAAAGGTTTCATTTTTTGAGGTTGAGGTTAAGGCAGAGATTGAGAATGGATTATTGCGATAACGCTCGACTGCGCTCAGCGTGACAGTGAGTACCAAAAGGATTTAGGAAGTACTGTCAGGCTGAGTATAGACAAACGGTCTGCGAAACAAGTTTACGAAACTTCTGAAGTTTTGTAAATCTATTTTTCAAGAAGAAGGCTTACCCATTCTTCACGCTGCAGTTTCTTTTGCAATTCCAGATTGTTATCTTTGCAAACTTCAAGAATATCCTCTACATCAAAGAAACAAAGGCCTGACAACAACAGCTTGCCTCCTTCATTCAATACATTAACATAAGTTGGAATGTCTGAAATTAAAATATTTCGGTTGATGTTGGCCAAAATAATATCGTAATTTTCATTTCCTAAATTATTGGCAGTTCCCAGTTCGATATCCAGCTCTACTCCATTTCTTACTGCGTTTTCTTTGGAATTTTCAACTGACCATTCGTCGATATCGATCGCTTTTGTGTCACCGGCACCGATTTGTTTTGCATAGATAGCCAGAACTGAAGTTCCGCAACCCATATCAAGGACTTTTTTGTCTTTAAAATCAATATCCATCATCTGCTGAATCATCAGATGCGTGGTCGGGTGATGACCTGTTCCGAAAGACATTTTTGGCTGAATAATGATCTCGTGCATACCTTCCACAGACTCGTGAAATTCTGCTCTGATCAATACTTTATCATCTATATTGATGGGTTCGAAATTCTTTTCCCACTCTTCATTCCAGTTGATGTTGGGCATTTCCGTGAAAGTATACTCTATTTTCACCTCTTCATTCTGAAATAAAGGAAGTGTTTTTAAATCTTCCTCTTTGAATAAATCTTTCTGAATATAACCTAAAATACCATGAATTTCTTCTGTGAAACTGTCGAAACCAATCTCAATCAGTTCCGCCATTAATATATCTCCCCAGGGTTGAAGTGGTTGTATTTTGAAATCGAATTCTAAATAATTTTGCATGTGAGTAATTTGCTGCAAAAATAAGGAATTTGATTTGAGATTTCAGGTTTGAAATTTGAAATTAGTGTGCGGGGTGCGGGGATCCGAGATTAAGGTTGAGGTTGAAAACATAACCAGCTTGATGAGTGACGATAAATTTTGTCATTTTGTTGTATCTTTTTATGTGCTATCGAGATACACTCGAGATACCCTTTGTATACCTTAAACTATTTTTACAGATTCCTATAGCTGAACGTCATGTGACAAATTGACTGAAGATGTTTTGGTTTTAAAATAGCTTACTGCATAATGCCACGTGAAATATCATAATTATGTTTGTGTAGTGGATTGACATTTTTAAGAAATTCCAAACAGAGTCGGAAGACTTTTCGAAAAAGAACGGTCACGGATTGCAAATCCGCGACATCTATCAAGACAACTTTCTATGCTCGCATCTACTTTAATATGAACAATAAAATATTATGGAAAATAACAATATAGTAACGATAAATTTCATTAAAGAAAGTGAAAATTTATTTCATGAATGGCTATTAAGAAATCCTGATCAAGAAAAAATTGTCGAAGAAGCAATTCGAAAAAGTTGTTTTATAAAAAGAAATAATTCTAATTATATTTTTTATGAAGATCCGATACTTGACTTAATCAAAAATTATAATGTGAATTTTTTTGATATTGGAATGATAAATTTCTACAGTGAAGATCGTATTGAATCCAGTGGTAACTTTACTATTGTAGGTCATGATGGAGCTGGTGACCCGATTGCGATAGATCGTAAATCAAATAAAATCTTTAGTTTAGATGGTGACTATAATGTTGTGGCATTCTGTAGTAATTCATCAGAAGAATTTTTGCAAAATCTTATCAAAATTGGTAAAGCAAATACTGAAGATTGGTCTGAAGAAGATAGGATAAATTTAGCTGAAAGTATGGGAGATAAATCTAGTGAAGGATTTTATCTTGAGGCATTAGGTGTGTTTTAAATAAACATCCGCTGGACGTGACATGACAATTGGCTGAAGATGTTTTGCTTCTAAAATAGCAAATCGCAGGCAATGCCGACTTAAATATTATAGCGATGTTTGTAATAATACGCTGATGTGAAGATTAAAGCATTTAAAACAGTAGTAAGGAGACTTTGCGAAGCGGAACAGTTACGGATTGCAAATCCGCGACATCGGTAGAAATTTTAAAATTTTTTAAGATTTTAAAGTTGCAAGATTGTAACAATGAAAATCACAAATTTATATTTTTAAAATTTTCTGTCAGTAACTTTTGAAAATAACTTATTTTGAACAAATTCACTTTTCACAAGTATAGGAGAAAGTAATATTGCAATAAGAAAAATAATAAAAAAGTCTTCTTTATAGAAGGGATAATGTTCACTTTTTATAAAAGGAATAAACAATATTAAATTTATACATATATTCAGAACAATATTAATTAATAGATTTAAATTTCTATTAATGATTATGTGCAATAAAAAATAAGCAATAAAAACAATTGGAGTTCTATATATATTTAAAATTACTATTAAATTGATTCTATATAAATTATTAATTACTGCAAAAGGGATTAACGAAACTAAAAGAGACATTAATACTTCAAAAATTATTAGGACAGTTATTTTTTTTAAGTGATTTTTTATCATTTTAGTGCATTTTTCTTATTAAAGAATTTTCTAGTCTAACTCTGTGAATATAATTCCCGCTGCGCTAAGTCTCATGACTTTGAGCAACCTCACTTTCATACGATTTTATTAAAATAAAAAAATTATCTAAAGACTTGTCAATTATCACTAAAAACCACAGCAAAAGCCATGGTTTCATTTATTTTAAATTAAAAAATCTACTTCGAAGCTTCATCCAGAATCTGCAGATCTTTACTATCCAGATTTAATTTTGGCGCAGCGAACAAAGTTTCCAGCTGATTTTTACTCGTCGCACTTACGATAGGTGCTGTGATGAGCGGATTAGCCAACAGCCAGGCCAGAGAAACCGTTGCCGGACTGGAATTGTGTTTTGCACTCACCTCATCCAAAGCCTTGAGAACTGCTTTTCCTTTGTCATCAAAATATTTTCTCACGCCTTCACCTCGGGTTGTTTTGGCAAAATCTTCCTCGCTGCGGTATTTTCCTGTGAGAAAACCTGCTGCCAGCGACCAATACGTGAAAACGCTCAGATCAAAATCTTTGACCAGCTGCTCATATTCACTTTCAAATTTTTCTCTTTCTAACAGATTGTAGTGAGGCTGAAGAGCGACGTATTTAGGGAGACCGTTTTTCTCGGCGGCTTCGAAAGATTCTTTCAGTCTTTCCGGAGAAACATTGGAAGCAGCGATGTAGCGTACTTTTCCGGCTTTGATAATCTCATCGTACGCTTCCAGAGTTTCTTCCACCGGCGTTTTGTCGTCGTCAAAATGAGTGTAGTACAAATCGATATGATCGGTCTGAAGGCGCTGCAGAGATTCATCAACCGATTTCAGAATATGTTTTTTGCTGATATCATAGCCATGTTCCTTTGTTTCCGAACCGACTTTCGTGGCGATCACAAGATCGTTTCTATTGTTGCGCTCTTTCATCCATTTTCCGATGATTTCTTCGGACTGTCCGCCCTTTCCGTTGACCCACCACGAATAAGTATCTGCTGTGTCAATAAAATTAAAACCGGCATCAGTAAACTGATCAAGAATGTCAAAAGATTCTTTTTCATTGAGTGTCCATCCGAAGACATTTCCTCCAAAATTGATGGGTGCCACAGAGAGGTCTGTGTTTTTGATTGTTTTTTTCTGCATAATTTTGATTTAGTGTTTGAGTATTTGAGTGTTTGAGTGTTTGAGTGTTTGAGTGTTTGAGTGTTTGAGTGTTTGAGTGTAAAGGTAAGAATGAATGTGATAACACTCAAAAAAAGACCATTGATAAAGGGTTTTGAAGTGATAGATAATAACGTTTACTGCTGAGCTTATGGTTTAAACTGAACAGTGAGGGCAAGGAGTTTTTTACCTGCTGAATGTTTTTAAGTTTCACAGAGCCGTAAACTTGTAGAAGACCACAAAGATTTTTAGAATAATATTTTAATATCGATTTTATGATATAAATTAAAACTCACAGTATTTAGAGCCTGCTTAAATTTCATCAAAACTAATTTCCCCCCGACCCTAAAGGGAGTTAATCTTGATGAAATTTTCAAGGCATTTTTCCACCCTTTAATGTTGGGGAAAAGAACAATGCCTTGAAAATTTGTTTTTTAATCATTTTTAAACAGGCTCTTAATAAAAAATAGCGGACAAACTGCCCGCTATTACTTTATAAACAACTCAAGTCTGAAAATCAAAATTTTAAATTTTAAACATTGAATCTTAAATCTTAAACCTTAAATCTTAAATCCCTACGGATTTGTAGAGAAAATAGAACCGTTGGCGATCAGCGCTCTCCTGTTCATTTTCAAAATATCTCTTACCCATTCTGCGAAGTCTTCCGGCTGAAGAACTTTGTCGGGATTTCCGTCTGTTAAGCCACCTTCGATAGACATGTCAGAAGCGATTGTGCTCGGCGTAAGGGTCACCACACGGATGTTCTGCTTTCTCCATTCTGCCATCATGGATTGAGATAGTGAAACCACTGCCGCCTTGGATGCTGCGTAGGCCGACATATTCGGTCCACCTTTCAAACCTGCTGTTGATGCTACATTGATGATATCGCCCTCTCCTTTTGCTTTCATAAAAGGCTGAACTGCTTTTGCTGCATAATACACTCCGAACAGATTGGTTTTAATGACCTGCTCCCAAACTTCAGAAGACATTTCCTCGATGCTGCCGAAATCTCCGATTCCTGCGTTGTTGATAAGAATATCAACACCTCCCAATTGCTCTGCGATCTGTTCGATTCCTGCTTTCACATGAATTTCATTATCTATACTGAAAACTGCGTACGTTGCATTCACACCCAATTTCTGGATTTCGTCAACAGTCATTTTAAGGTTTTCTTCGTTTCTTCCGGTAATACCTACATTCACGCCTTCACTGGCAAGGATTAAAGCAACCGCTTTCCCAAGACCTCTTCCACCACCTGTAACAATGGCATTTTTTCCTTTTAAATTCATTATCTAATTTTTGAAGGTACAAATTTACAAAACCTAAATTTTAAACACGTGTTTATGTTTTTGATTTAATAAAAATGTGTTATGTTGAAATTCTATCTGATTGTTTTTAACACGATGACCGCAAGAAATTTTAGTTGATTATCTGACATTTTCGATCGCAAGGGCATTTAACTCAGCTAAGTTGGATTTCATGTAAACGTATGGCGGGACAATGTTTTTTTGATTGATTGTTTTTATTTAAAGATAGACAAAGGCGTAAACTTAATTTAGAAATACGAAGATTTAAAAAGTAAATCAATTTGTTAATTCAAAAAGTCTTCGACAAGCTCAGACTGACAACGCTGAAACTTATGTTAGAAATATGAAGATTTAAAAAGTATATCAATTGTTAATTCAAAAAGTCTTCGACAGGCTCAGACTGACAACGCTGATATAATTTTAATTAATACCATATTTGGGTAGATAAAAGCGTAGACTTATTTTCGAAATACAATATTTAAAGTCTATTAATTTTTAATTCAAAAGGTCTTCGACAGGCTCAGACTGACATCGTTGATAAAATTTTTAATTAAATACAGTTTTAATCAAAAACATCAAAACCGGCAACATTTCTGAAGCCGGTTTCAACTGAAGTATAGTAAAAAAATGAAATCGTTTAAGGAATCAGAACAGAATTCTGAACCTCAAATTCTTCCGTTGCGGTAAATTCGTTTCCGTACATATCATGGGCTTTTACCTCAACTTTATGTTTTCCAAGGGTTACTTTATTTCCAAACCCACCTGTCCAGATGTGCTTGGATTGCTCAGGGTTTGAAGGTCTTCTTCCTGCGAAAAGTGTATCTGTAGCATCCCATTTGAAAACCGACTGTGCAAAATTAGGGTCGATGGTTTCGCTGTATTCCATTTCTTCCCATTTTCCACCGTCGATTCTGTATTCTACTTTGTCCCTTCTGCTTCCCATAAAGAAATTTGCCAAAACTTTAGCCGAAGTTTTTGATGGATAAGGAATCACTTTCGGAACGTAGAGCTGAATCTGATAATCTTCGGGTTTCCCTGCCGTTTTGTACTTAACTTTATATTGATTGTCTTTAAAACTGATGAAAGAATAACCCTTTGCAGTTCCGTCTCTCATGGTTGAAGTCGGCAAACCGATCTCGTCTGAAGTACCGGACCACCAGTCGCCACAGGTTGTTCCGACGTTGTATTCGTGCAGATCTTTAGCGCCGGTCCAGCCCTGAGCTTTTCCGTAAAAAATCTGCTGCTGAATGTGCGTGTGAGCCGAAAGCAACAAAGCATTTTTGAATGGTGACAACGCATCAAACAGTTTCTGACGGTCTGCGTTTCTGAAATTATCTTCATTGTTGTGATCTAGAGGAATGTGAAAAGAAACCACAATCAGTTTGTCTTTGTCAACCAGTTTCAGGTCATTTTGAATAAACTGAATCTGATCTTCCCTGAAACCTCCCCAATAGCCTTTTCCATCTCTTGGATCTGGGTACAAAATGTCATCAAGCACGATGAAATGTACATTTCCGTAGTTGAAAGAGTAGTTTGCAGGACCGAAATTGGCTTCAAAAGTTTCGTCGGAAAGCATATCTTCCTTAGCATCATAATTCATATCGTGATTTCCCATCACGTTGTACCAGGGCAGGCCAATTTCTTTCATAATGTCTGCATAAGGCTTCTGAAGACTTAAATCATCGCCCACCAAATCTCCCAGACTGATCCCGAAAACAGCATTTTTCTTGGTTGACTTCACCTCATTCACAATAGCTCTTTTGAAATAATCTAACTGCTTTTCTGTGTAAGGCTGCGGATCCCCGAAAACTAAAATGTCGAAATTTTTGCTTTCATTTTGTTTGAATAAACCAAAATTCAGCTCTTTTGGAAGCGTTCCTGTAGGACCAGTTCCTTTATACTTAAAATCTGCGGGTGAACCTTTTGGTTTGTACTGATAATAATATTGAGGAAGATTATTTTGGTTTAAACCCATCATGTAACCGGACGGTTTAATCACGAAAATGGTTTGTCCTTCTGAAACGGGCAAGCTGTATTTTCCGTTTTTATCCGTTAAAACCACCTGAGCTCCGTTGGATACTGCTACATTTTCAATTCCCTTTTCTTTGTTTTCTTTCTTACTGTTTTTATTGCTGTCTTCAAAGACATATCCTGAAACTGAAGTCTGCGCCAGAGCCATTGATGAAACAAGCAATGACGGTATGATATATTTTAGATTCATTTTAATTTTAATTAAATTTTAGATAGTGAAATTATTTGTTCCACCAGTTGATGGTATTGATATCGTCACCTCCAATCGATTGTGCTGCCGCCTGATAATTTGTTGCGTTTAAAATTCTCGGCTGAGTAGGATACATCAGTCTTTGAGGTAATTTTCCGTCGTTGAGTAAGCCTCCGTTGTTTGGTAAAACAGGGAAACCGGTTCTTCTCTTTTCATACCATTGCTGTTGGTCTACAAAGAAGAGCGCTACATATTTCTGAAGCATAATTCTTTCAAGTGTTCCGTTGTAGGTCACATTGGGATTAGTGAAGTAATTGGCAGGAACCACTCCACCCCACTGTTCTACTGCGGCTTTTACACCGTTTTCATAAAAAGCCTGAGCATTTCCGGAAATAATTCCTTTTTGGGCAAATTCAGCAAGAGTCATCTGAAGCTCAGCATACGGATAAATAAGAATTTTGAGCGGAGCTTTCGCTAAATTCTGATTCATGTTAGACGGCTGATAAGAAAACGATGTTCCTGGAGTATAACCTGCCGGAACACCTTTGTAGCCAATGTTTTGCTGAGTAGCAATATCTTTTGCCTGGGTAAAGAATGTTGCTAAACGGGGATCGTTATTATTTTTAAGTGTTTCCACAAAAAATTCAGCTGCAGCACGCCCTGTAGTGAAATCCTGAGGTCTTGCAATCGGTGGCAATAACGGAGCTACTCCTGTAATATCCAATCCTGCAGTGTCTGCATTGCCGGTCATTAATGGATAAACTGTCGGATTATTTACAATCTCCTGAATTTTACCGTGTACATCAATTTCCCCGTTTCTTTTCAAAATTCGACCCAGCAATCTTAATGATAAGGAGTTACAGAATTTTTTCCATTTTACAACTCCGGCTGTTGAAGTACTTGCCCCGAAAATTAGATCTGCATCTGAAAGCGTTTGCGTTGTTACAAATAAAGAGTTGGCTGTCTTTAAATCTTCCAAAAGCTTGATATAGATATCTTTCTGTTTATCGAATTTAGGCTGGGTAATACCTTCATCAACTCTTGAAGCTTCACTGAAAGGGATATCTCCAAAAGTATCTGTAAGATTGGCATACATCCATGTATTGAGTACCAATGCGATGGCCTGATAATTTTTATCACCCTGTTTAACGGCGAAGTCGTACATATCTTTGTTCTGCTTCAGCCATTTGTAAGAAGCATTCCAGTAAGAATTCCCTGTAGATTCTGTGATATAATATCTACTGAGGGTATTTCCTTCATTGGGAAAATCTACCACATCCTGCATGATATCAAAAGTGAAACCATTGGCTCTTGTATACGCATTTACAGACATATTGTACTGGATAGGCATCAAAAGACTACCTGCTGTTGGGGTATTGATTTTGCTTGTATCTGTATTGATTTCTTCGAAAGTTCTGTCGCAAGAAGTAAGCATCACTGCTGCAATAAGAACGGTACAGAATTTAGAAACTTTATTTTTCATTATTTTTCTTTTTTTAAAATTTAGCATTCAATTGTAAACCGATGGTTCTTGCTGTTGGCAACTGCCCGACTTCAACTCCCGGTGTGATAGAAGAATCATTCAGGGTGGCCGCTTCAGGATCGAAAAGAGGGAAATCTTTCGTCCACATCAAAAGATTTCTTCCGTAGAGAGAGATGCTCAGGTTAGACATTTTAAGAGATTTAACCAAATCCTGAGGGAAATCGTAGGTAATTGTAGCTTCTCTAAGTTTGATATAACTGGCATCGAAAGTATTGGTTTCTATGTTGGCTCTTCTGTAGTAATCTCCGTAATAGGTATGAAGCGCGACCGCCTTGGTGTTGGTTGAAAAACTGCCGTCAGCATTCTGCACGACCCCAACTCCAACGAAGGTTCCGTTCGGATTGTCACGTCCTTCCAGAGTGTGCACCAATTTACCCTGCTCAGACATCTTGTGATGAGACTGGGAATAAACCATTCCGCCGTACTGACCGTCGATACTTAATGAAAGTGAGATGTTTTTATATTTAAATGTATTCTGTAAACCTCCTCTCCATCTGGCGTAAGCATTTCCTACGAATTCAGCTTTTGTCGATTTAGCTGTCAAACCATCTGAGCCATAAATCACCTGACCGTCTGGTGATCTCTGTAATTTTGCGCCGTACATATCTCCCAATGATCCTCCAACAACTGCATTGAAGAACACAACACCTCCAACGGATGACATTACGTAAGGTTCACCGTTAAATTCTGCAGGTAACGAAAGAATTTTGTTTCTGTTCATAGACCAGTTGGCACTAACGTTCCATGAGAAGTTTTGGTTTTTTACAGGATATGCTCCAAGCGTCATCTCTATACCTCTGTTTCTTATTTCTCCGGCGTTGATAATTCTTGTTGAATAACCGGTTTCAATTAAAGTGGGAACAGGAATAATCTGGTCACTTGTATTGTTTTGGTAAAGCGTAATTCCGTACGTAAGTCTGTTTTTAAGGAAACTAAAATCCATCCCTGCTTCAATGTTGGTATTCATCTCAGGTTTAAGATTTGGATTAAAATAAATTGAGGCAACCTCAGCAGAATTATTAAAATCGCTGGTATTATATGTCTGTAGTAAGCTGTAAGGATCTGTATCACTTCCCACCATTGACCATGAAGCTCTCAGTTTCCAAAAGTTGAATTTGCTTGATTTTAAATTGAAAATATCTGAAAGTATAAAAGATGTAGCCGCCGAAGGATAAAAATAAGATCTGTTTTCTTTCGGAAGAGCACTTGACCAGTCATTCCTTGCAGTGATATCAAAAAACCACACATTATCGTAATTTAATGATGCCAATCCGTACAAACTGTTCATTTCCTTGTCTCTTGGCTGCGGAACTCTTGTAAGTAAAGAAATACCATTGGTAAGCTCATAAAGACCAGGAATTTTTAATCCTGTCGCCCGGTAGTCATTCAAAACATAGTTATTAAATCTAAGATTTCCACCTGCTGAAGCATTAAAACCAAATTTTCCAAAATTATTTTTATAATTGAATAATACGTCAGTATTGTATTCGGCATTTTTGATATGCTGCTCTCGGTAGTACCCCTGAAGATAATTGGCAGAGCTGTAAGGTCTTTTGGTTGTTCTCAATTCGTCGGTAAGCTCAAGTCCTGAACGCAGCATTACATCAAAATTCTTCGTAAACTTATAGTTTGCAGTAACATTTCCGGTAATGAACTTTTTTTCTAAACCGTTCAGCATTTCGTAAGCAATCAAATAAGGATTGTCGATAAACGAGCTGAAAGGATGTATCTGATCAATCTGATCCTGACCGTTTTTCCAGATAGGTTTGTACCATTCTAAATCCACATTCGGATTCTGGAAAATCATAAAGTAAGAAATCGACTGGTTGTTGTATCCTGTCGCCGGAAGATTATCACTTTTGGTATTGTTGTAAGAAAACTTAGTGACAATATGCAGCTTATCATTCGCATGATGATCTATTGATAAAGCTCCGTTGAATCTGTCAAAACCCGTATTGGGCATCATCCAGTTGTTTTTTGTATAATTTAATGATGCTCTGAGTGCTGTTTTTTCTGTAGAACTTTCAAGTGACAAATTATTAGCATAGGTTGTTCCTACACCCCAAAAGTCTTTGATATTGTTTCGGTAAGGTTTCCATTCCTGCCGTTGTAAGCTTTGCCCCTGTACCGTTGGATCATATTGAAAATACGACTGTCCGTTGAACTTCGGTCCAAAAGCACTGCTCGTAGAACCTGTATTAACTCCATCGGGAGAAGCTCCAAAAGAGTAATAGTATTGTCCTGCTGTATTTTTCTGCAAAGTTCCCTGCCCGTATTCGTACTGATAATCCGGCCAGTGCAAAACAGACTCAAAACTGGTATTGGAATTAAAGGTTACTAATACTTTTCCGTTTTTAGACTTTCCTGATTTTGTGGTGATCATAATGGCACCATGCATTCCGCGCGCACCATACAATGCACCAGCTGTAGCCCCTTTCAAAACCGTTACAGATTCGATATCTTCAGGATTAATGCTGTTAAAATTATTTCCGAAATCCACAGGAAGATCTCCACCTGTTCCTGCTCCGTAAGCCGCGTTACCTGTTCCTGTATTTGTACCTCCCAGCGGAACTCCGTCTACAACAATCAATGCTTCATTTTTATCCATGTTCATTGATGCGCTTCCACGTAGCGTAATTTTTGCAGACCCCAAAGGTCCGGCGCCGGCAGTCTGAATCTTCAAACCAGCCACTTTACCTTCCAACGCCTGCGCCCAGTTGTTGTTTTGAGTTTTCGTAAATTCTTCCCCATCTACTTTCTCCGCAACATAACCGAGAGATTTATCCTGTCTTTTAATTCCCAAAGCTGTTACTACAACTTCTTCTATAGATTTTACACTGTCTTTTTTTGCATTTTCCTGAGCCGCTACATTGATGCTGATCAGTCCTAAGAGTGATAACATTACAACTTTCTGAGTAGTTTTACGCATATCCAATTTTTGTTTGCGCAAAATTAGAAAGCTATGATGAGCATAAGTTTAATAACGTTTTAACATATTTTAAAGGATTTTTGAACACCATATTAATTTATGATTAACGGAAACAGACAAAGTTTTAAGAGACAGCAGTTTAGAAAAATGAATATTCTTTAATGCAAATTATTGCCTTATTTGCCCTATTTTTATTGTCTTTTCCCGAGAAAATAAAAGATACCACACACGTACCTCAAAGTATTTAAGATTGATTTTTTTTAAGTATTTCAGACAAAAAAAATCTGCCCTTTATAAGGCAGAGTGGTATTAAATTTAAATAGTCCTTTATTTTTACTTTAGTTTATCAGGGATATTGGTCGTTACGAAATCTATCCCCTGCTCCTTCAGATCTTCGAAAATAATAAGTTCGTTTACCGTCCATGAATTGGTAATTAAACCTAAAGCTTTCGCCTCGGAAATCCATGTTGGATTTTTCTGGAAAACGCTGTAGTGATAATCCAGTCCGTCTAAGCCATGTTCTTTGATCTGTTGTGGCGATAGTTCTCCGTTCAGATACTGAACTTTAAATTCCGGAGCCAGTTTTTTAATCTGCCTGCAAATATTTAAACTGAATGAAATATATTCGCACTGATGCTCAAGTTTCATTTCACGGATCATTCTGATGGTTTTTTCCACCATTTCATTTTCGAGTTCTGGTGTTTTGGCAGGTTTAATTTCTACAATTAATTTCAAAGATCCATCCAGCTTTCCTGCTCTCAGATAATCTTTCAGTGTCGGGTATTTTTCACCATTCGAAAGTTTAACTTTTGAAAGTTCTTTAAAATCAGTTTCAGAAATTTCCATTTTACCGTGATGCTCGTCGTGGTTGATGACCAAAATGCCATCTTTAGACATTCTCACATCGAATTCGGAACCGTAAATCTTCAAACCCTGTGCATTCTGCAAAGCTTTAATTGAATTTTCTGTGGTAGGCGGATTGGTTTGGAAGTAACCTCTGTGGGCAATAATTCTGGTCTGTGCGCTCATAAAAACTGTCGTTAAAACTGCGAACCCTAAGATAAACTTTTTCATATGTAGATACTACTTTTTTTTAAAGGTTTTATGTTATCGCCCTATCTTCATCGATTGTTTGCGACAAAAATGTTCTCGTGGCGATTTCATAATTTAAATAATCTTCGTCATAAAAAATTTCAGCTCTCGATTTTTACTGAATTCTATGATACAATATGCAAATTTAAAAAGACATTATCAACTGAGCTTTAAAAAGCTTTAAACATTTATTGAATTTAATCTTAATTTTAATCCGTAAAATATCCTCAAGACTTATTATTTTTGTCGGAAATAAACTCAGGTCATGTCCGAAAACATTCAGCAAAAGATAGAACAGCTCCGCAAAGAACTCAACCAGCATAATGAAAACTATTATCTGATGGATGAGCCCAGCATTTCTGACCTTGAATTTGATTTATTATTAAAAGAACTTCAGGATCTGGAGGCCAAACATCCCGAATTTCACGATGACAATTCTCCGACTGTGCGTGTTGGTGGCGGTGTGACCAAGATTTTCCCGACCGTTCAGCATCAGTTCAGAATGTATTCTTTGGATAATTCTTACGATTATGATGACCTGGCAGACTGGGAAAAACGCATCATTAAAACCATTGATGAAACCGTAGAATTTGTAGCTGAATTAAAATACGACGGCGCTTCAATTTCAATTCTGTATGAAAACGGAAAATTGGTTCAGGCAGTCACACGTGGCGATGGTTTTCAAGGCGACGAAATTACTTCGAATGTGAAAACCATTTCAGATATTCCGGTAAAACTGACCGGAGATTTTCCTGAACGTTTTTTTATGCGTGGAGAAATTTATTTAACAAGAAAAAACTTCGATAAAATCAACAAACAGCGTGAAGAAGAAGGCCTTGACCTTTTTATGAACCCAAGAAATACAGCAAGCGGAAGTCTGAAAATGCAGGATAGTGGTGAAGTTAGAAAACGCAGACTGTCTTCGGTTTTGTACCAGTTTGTTTCGCAGGAAGTTCCGGCGGAAACCCATTGGGAACTGCTTCATCAAGCTCACGACTGGGGATTCACAATTTCAGAACAGGCAAAACTCTGTAAAAATTTAGATGAAATAAAAGAGTTCATCAACTTCTGGGATACGGAAAGACATAATCTGCCATTTGAAATTGACGGAATTGTTTTGAAAGTCAACTCATTAAAACAGCAGAGACAGCTTGGTTACACAGCAAAATCTCCACGTTGGGCGATGGCCTATAAATTTAAAGCTGAAAAAGTTGAAACCGAGCTAGAAAAAGTAACGTATCAGGTCGGCAGAACCGGAGCGATTACGCCTGTTGCCAATTTAAAACCCGTTTTATTGGCCGGAACAACCGTAAAGCGCGCATCTCTTCACAACGAAGATATTATTAAAAAACTCGGTTTGCACGAGCACGATTTCGTTTACGTGGAAAAAGGTGGTGAAATTATTCCCAAAATCGTCGGAGTCAACGAAGAGAAAAGAACTTCTGACAGCAAAGAAATCGAGTACATCAAAAACTGTCCGGAATGCGGAACTGAACTGATAAAACTGGAAGACCAGGCGATTCATTTTTGCCCGAATGATTTGCACTGTCCGCCTCAGGTTGTAGGAAGAATGATTCATTATGTTTCGAGGAAAGCTTTGAATATTGACAATTTGGGAAGTGAGACCATCGAGCAGTTATACAAAGAAAGACTGATTGAAAATCCTGCAGATTTTTATGCTTTAACGAAAGAACAGATTCTGCCTCTGGAAAGAATGGCTGAAAAATCGGCTCAGAATATCATTGACGGAATCGAAAAATCTAAAGAAATTCCTTTTGAAAAAGTATTGTTTGGAATCGGCATCAAACACGTTGGTGAAACGGTTGCCAAGAAATTGGTTAAGAATTTCAACACGATTGACGATTTGAAAAAAGCGACTGCAGAAGAACTCTGTCAGGTGGAAGATATCGGGATGAAAATCGCGGTGAGCATCGTTGATTTTTTCAATAATCCTGAAAACATTTTGATGTTGGAACGGTTAAAATCTTACGGGGTTCAGCTGGAAAAAGGCGAAAATACAAATGAAGTTTTATCCAACGCTTTAGAAGGAAAAACTTTTCTCTTTACCGGAAAATTATCATTATTTACCAGAGAATCTGCGGAAGAAATGGTAGAAAAACACGGCGGAAAGAATATTTCTGCGGTTTCTAAAAATCTGAATTATCTGGTTGTTGGTGAAAAAGCGGGAAGCAAACTGAAGAAAGCGCAGGACATCGGGACGATCGAGATTCTGGATGAGCAGCAGTTTTTGGATTTGATTGGATAGTACTCTAATTGTATAAAATAAGATGAAATGAATGTTAAAAAATTAAAAATAGCTTCTATTTTATACGGAACGATTTTACATTTCGCATTCTTCTTTATATTAACCCTATTTTTTGCAAGTGGTCATAAAGTTACAGTTGGAATAGAATACTATTTGACGTTTATTTATATCGTTTTCAATTCTTTTCTTTTGAGGAGATTTAGAAAAAATCAACATGAGAAATTCAATTTAATTTTCACCTATTTACTTTTATCAGCCCTTGTTTTCAATGCTTGCGTAACTCTTTATTTTTCGCTTACCATCATTGGTGACGATATGGAAGGAAGCTTTAATTTTTTTCTAAGTTTGATAAGTATTGCATTTTTAATCTTGTCAATGATTCTAGTTAAGGAAATTATTAATAGATTAAAAAAATTCAAAACAGAAAATATTTAGAATAAAATGTCGAAGAATAAAGGTCTAAATTATCAGTTAGACTGTAATTAACTGGATAAATACATGCTATTTAATAATTTAACATAATATATCATTGAGATTTAATCTTAATAATATATTTTTGTTTTTCACACTGTAAAGAATTTAAAATTTACCATTTATATGAAAAAAAACTACTTCCTGATTTTATTATTGCTGTTTTCTATATTTCAGGCGCAAATTGTGAATATTCCTGATGCTGCTTTTAAAAATTTTTTGTTAACAGCAAATTTTAGTAATGGTTATGCGAAGAATCAATTTGGAATTAATATCGCTATAGATACAAATAACGATGGTCAAATACAACAAAGCGAAGCTAATAATGTAGTAAAACTATCTGATCTTAACTATGCAAACAGAGCAAACATACAATCTGTAGAAGGTATCAAAAGTCTTACTAATTTATCAGAATTATATCTATTTGGTACTTCCGTTTCGACTGTTGACCTAAGTACTATGACAAATCTGGTTGCATTAACAGTAAATTATAACTCGCAATTAACCTCTCTAAATATTGCAGGTTGCACATCTTTAACAACTATAGCATCAGAGCATAATAATATTATAAATTATGACTTTCAAAGCAGTTCATTAAAAAATATTACGATTGACAATCAAAATTCGCCTCAACCAGTCAATAGTCTTAATGTTGTTAATTGTCCTAATCTTGAAAAATTATTTATCACTAAAACCAATATACAATCTTTTAACTTAAGCAATATGAGTGCTTTAGAATATCTCAAAATTGCACTTAGTCCATTAACAAATAATATTAATTTAACAGGTTGTACAGATTTATATAATTTAGAAATCAATACATGTGCATCACTTACAAATCTTCAACTGAATAATTTACAAAGTCTGGTAGGAATATCTCTTTCTCATACTCCACTTTCTTCATTATCAATAAATAATTGTACAAACATAGAATCATTTGTTGTAAATAATTGCAGTCTAACATCTTTAAATCTTTCAAATTTTCCACACCTAAGATTGTTTGGGACAACTAATAATAACTTCACAGCTCTAGATCTAAGTCTTAATCCACTATTAGAGAATATATCGATCTATGACAATCCACTTCTAAAAAACATTAATCTGAAAAGCGGAGGAACTGTTTTGAATGTAACCTCTTGGTTTCATATTAATAACAATAACCCGAATCTTAAATATATTTGCTGTGATAATGATGATTTCACAGCTATCAGCAATTATTTATCTTCATATTCGCTCAACAATATTGTATTAAATTCTTATTGCTCTTTCACGCCGGGTGGTACTTTTTATAAAGTGGTGGGAAATACAAAATATGATGTAAATAATAATGGCTGTGATATCAATGATGTTATCAAACCTTTCCAGAAATTTTCGATAACCAGCGGATCAACTTCGGGAAATATGATTGCAGATGCTTCCGGAAATTACTCTATCCCTGTGCTTTCGGGTACTCATACTATTACACCAATTTCAGAGAATCCAACTTATTGGACAATATCTCCAAGTGTTATAACTGCCAATTTTCCTACACAAACAAGTCCTTTAACTCAGAATTTCTGTCTCGCTCCCAATGGAAATCATAATGATCTGGAAGTCGTTATTATCCCGACAACTATAGCTTCTCCAGGTTTTAATGCAAAATATAAAATCATTTATAAAAACAAAGGAACAACTACACAATCAGGAACATTGGTATATAATTTTGATGATAATCTGATGAATTTTCTTAGCTCTACACTAGCTCCAGCTTCGCAATCAACAGGAATTTTAAACTGGAATTTCGCCAATCTTCTTCCATTTGAGAGTAGAGAAATCACATTGACATTTGTACTCAATGCTCCGACACAAACACCACCTTTATCGGGAGGAAATATTTTAAGTTACTCTTCTCAAATCAATGGTGCTGTCGACGAAACCCCTTTAGACAATACATTTACGCTAAACCAAACTGTTGTTAATTCTTTTGATCCGAATGACAAAACATGTTTGGAAGGAGCTACCATTACTCAGGCTAAAGTTGGTGATTACGTTCATTATTTAATCAGATTTGAGAATACCGGAACGGCAAATGCACAAAATATTGTAGTAAAAGACGTGATCGACACATCAAAATTTGACATCAATACATTACAGGCATTGAATGGAAGTCACAGCTTTGTAACAAGAATTACAAATCCAAATACGGTAGAATTTATTTTTGAAAACATTCAACTGCCCTTCGCTGATGCAACGAATGACGGCTATGTAGCCTTTAAAATCAAAACAAAATCTACTTTAACAGCCGGACAAAGTTTTAATAACACAGCAAATATTTATTTTGATTATAATTATCCGATTATTACAAATACATATACAACGACTGTTGAAAGCATGTTGGGAACATCCGAAAGCATTAAAAATGATTTAGAATTAGTTATTTACCCAAATCCGGTAAAAGACATTTTATATTTTAAATCTAAAGAAAAAATAGTGAAAGCTGAAACTTTTGATTCTTCAGGAAGAATTCTAAAATCCCAAAGTCTTAACAGTGATTCAATCAATGTTTCCGAACTGTCAAAAGGAAATTATATGATTAAACTTTACACAAAGGACAGGTTTATCACTAATAAATTTCTAAAAAATTAGTCTCTAAAATTTATATAAAATAAGACTGTCATAGATGGCAGTCTTATTTTTTATATTGAAAAGTGATTATCTTCATTAAAAGACCAGTCGTGAATAGTACAAAATCATTTAAATATGATAAAAGTATCTCATGACTAAAAAAAATGCTAACTACAGAATTATAAATCCCTAATTTCACGAATTACTTTACACGGATTTCCCACTGCCAAAACATTGGCAGGAATATCTTTTGTCACCACGCTTCCCGCTCCTATCACCGTATTGTCACCAATCGTAACGCCGGGAAGAATGCTGCAGCCAGCACCAATCCACACATTGTTTCCGACGGTGATTGGGTAGGCATATTCCAGAGCTTTATTGCGTTCTAGCACATCGAAAGGGTGACCAGCCGTGTAAAAACCGCAGTTCGGAGCTATAAAAACGTTGTCTCCGAAAGTGACTTTTGCACAGTCTATAATCACGACGTTGACGTTGGTGTAGAAATTCTCGCCAATCTCAATATTGTAACCGTAATCGCAGTAGAAAGGTTGTTCTACATGAAAGTTATCTGCAGTTCTTCCGAATAGGTTTTTAATTAATGCTTTTCTTTCTTCAATTTTTGATGGCCGAAGTTGATTGTATTCAAAACATAGATCTTTGCAGAGATTTCTCTCCTGCACTAAAAGTTCGTCTGTAGCATCATACATTTCTCCGCTCAGCATTTTTTCTTTTTCGTTCAGATTATTCATTGTTTTCTATATTATGAAAGGCAAAGTTAGGGCGTTTTAAAAAATATTTATTGTAAATTTATGTAAACAAATTTCAAAATGGATTTCCTGAAAGACCACTCCATCCAAAACGAACTCGTGCTGATTTTCATTTCGGTGTTTCTCGGCCTCTGCATCGGTGCAGAAAGGGAATACAGGAATAAATCTGCGGGTTTGCGAACCTTTATTCTGGTCTGTTTTGGTTCGTGTCTGTTCACTATTCTTTCCATAAAAATCGGTATTAAGGATCCGGACCGGCTTGCCGCCAACATCATTACAGGGATCGGATTTTTGGGTGCCGGCGTTATTTTTAAAGGTGATAATAAAATTGACGGCATCACAACCGCTACAACAATCTGGGCAACAGCTTCAGTGGGAATGGCGATGGGTGCCGGCTATGTTTACCTTTCGCTGTTGGGAACTGTTTTGATTTTACTGATCTTAAGTTCGCTCAGTTATTTTCAGAATTTCATAGACCGGAATCACAAACTCCGTGAGTATAAAATTATGGTTTTAAAAAAAGAGGATCTCAATTATTGTGAAAATTTATTTAAAAAATACAATCTTAAATTCACTGTCGTAAAACAGGCTTTTTCAAGGGAGAACACCACCACAAGCTGGTTGCTGACAGGTAAAAGTAAAAACCACGAAATGCTGATTAAGCAAATGATGCATGACGAAAAAATAAATTCTTTTCAGTTCTAAATCAGATTAATTTTTCTGTTCAAATTATTCTGACCTTTTTCTAAGTTAGATTTTGAAGATTAAACAAAAAACGGCTGTGAAAAATTTCAACTGAAATTTAAAAAGTAACGAATATTTTTGCAAATTTAAATCAGAAGAATTATTTTTGCGTCACTAATATCCCTTATTTATCAGCCTTTCATGGAAAAATTGCTCAGTATTTACAGGACTATCGACGGTTTGTCTCATGAAGAAGCTCAATATCATGTGAGTAAATTTAAAAAAATCATTTATCCAAAGAAAAAGCTGATTTTAAAGGAGGGTACGACTGAAGATTATCTATATTTTATTGATTCCGGCATCATCAGGTTTTTCGTTAATAAAACCCATCCTACAGAACCTTCAAGGCAAATTACGTTCTCCTTCATTGCCGAAAATATGTTTGGAAGTGCTTACGATTCTTTTATTACCCGATCTCCATGTTCCTACAACGTAGAGACAGTGCAGGAAACAACGGTTTACAGAATTCATTTTGATGATTTGCAGGAACTGTACGCAAGATCTCCTGTGGGAAACTATATGGGAAGAATTTCAGCTGAACATCTTTACGTGAGAAAAACCCAGCGCGAAATTTCTTTATTGGTAAACAGTGCGGAAGAGCGGTATTTAAATTTAGTCAAAACCTACCCGAATTTTATTTCAGATATTCCGTTAAAGCATATCGCTTCTTATATCGGCATTACTCCGCAGGCGCTAAGCCGTATCAGAAAGCGGATTGCGTTAACTTAGGTTCATTTTATTTTACTTAAATATTTCATTATTTTGTGACGTCTAAAATATGATGAAAAGTGTGGAAGCTAAACTTTGAGACTGTTCCCAACGTTGAAGTATTTTGTAATTTTTATGGTCTAAAAACACACAGACAATGCAAAAACCCTTTGGAATAAAATTCGGAAGGGTTTTTCTTTTTCAGGAAAATTTTAAATGCGTAAATTAGGCAAAAAATTTTCCTAATGATAAAACGTAATATTCTGATTGCCTCTGCATTCTTCAGTTTCTCTCTGGGATTTGCTCAGCAATACGGTGGAATGTGGATCCCGACTGAGCTGAACGAAAAAGAAATGAAGGATCTGGGTATGAAAATTTCTGCCAAAGATATATTTAACACGCAAAAGCCAAGCATCAAAGACGCTGTGGTACAATTCAACGGTGGATGTACTGCTGAAATTATTTCTCCTAAAGGCCTTTTACTCACCAATCACCACTGTGGATACAGCCAGATTCAGTCACATTCTACAGTTCAGAATGATCTTTTATCTAATGGTTTCTGGGCAAAAAACAGCACTGAAGAACTGGCCAATCCTGGGGTTACCGTAGATTTCATCGTTGATATTAAAGACGTTACCAAAGAAGTTCTTGAGGGAAATCCTTATCTGGATGTAGCAACCATCAATGCCAATATTCAGAAGGTCCAGTCGACGACTAAAACCGAATCCGGACAGAAGGTTATGGTGAGACCGATGTATTACGGAAATAAATATTATGCTTTCGTCATCGATACTTTTAAGGATATCCGTTTGGTGGGAGCACCGCCACAAAGCATCGGAAAATTCGGTTCAGATACCGATAACTGGGTTTGGCCGAGACATACAGGAGATTTTTCTATGTTTAGAATTTACGCTGATAAAAATAACAGACCTGCAGAATATTCAAAGGACAATGTGCCTTATGTGCCTAAACATTACCTTCCGGTTTCTATAAAAGATAAAAAAGAAAATGATTTCACTTTTGTGTATGGTTTTCCGGGTAGAACAACAGAATATCTTCCGTCAATTGCAGTTGACAAAATCATGAAAGACACCGACCCTGCGAGAATTGCAGTGCGTGATGTAGCTTTGAAAACTTTAGACGAAAAAATGCGTGCTGATGATGCAACCCGTATCAAATACGCTTCTAAATACGCTTCTGTAGCCAATTACTGGAAAAAGTGGATCGGTGAAGTGGAAGGTTTAAAAAAATCTAATGCCGTTCAGAAAAAAGCAGCTTACGAGCAGACTTTAATCGCGAAAAATCCTGACATTAAGACAACTCTTGATCAGCTGAATCAGCTGTACAACGAGCAGGCGCCTTACGCTCTGAACAACGCGTATTACACTGAAACCATCAGGAATGCGGAAACGTTAACTCTTGCCAACCTTTATTCAAGCTATATTACAGCAGTAGAATCAGGGAAAATGGATGAGAAAACGACCGCTTCTTTTAAAAACAGATTATCATCATTCTATAAAGATTACAGTGCTGAACTGGATGCGAAAGTGACGGCTAAACTTTTGGCTCTGTATGCCAACAAAACGGCTACCCAGTTTTTACCTGCAGGTTTTGACAGGTATAAAAATGAGGCTCAAAACCTTCAGACTATTGAGAATTTATCTAAAAATTCTGTAATCACAGGTAGATCTGAAGTGAACGGGGCAAGCCTTTCAGCAGATATCGATAAAGCTTTTTCGAATCCTGACAAATTGATTAAAGCGATCAAAAAAGATGAAATGTATATTCTATTCAACAGTTTAAAGGATACTTATTCTAAATCTGCAGACATTCAGTACACTTCATTACAGGCTAAAATTGATGCTTTGCAGAAGAAATTCATGGCTCAGCAGATGGAAACAGATAAGGACAGAAAATTCTTCCCTGATGCCAATTCTACCATGAGAGTGACGTACGGAAAAATTAAAGGATCAAGCCCGAGAGATGCTGTTTCTTATGATTTCCAGACGCATTTGGCTGGTGTTGTAGAGAAATATGTTCCCGGAGATTATGAGTTTGATGTTCCGCAAAAACTTCTTGACCTTTACAACAAAAAGGATTACGGAGTTTACAAAGACAAATCTGGAGATGTTCCTGTCGGATTTACCGCAACCAATCACACCACGGGAGGGAACTCCGGTTCACCTGCTTTGGATGCACAGGGAAATCTTGTCGGTCTGAACTTCGACAGACAGTGGGAAGGAACGATGAGCGACATCAATTACGACCCAAGATTCAGCAGAAACATTATGGTTGACACGAAATATATCCTTTTCATCATCGATAAATTTGCCGATTCTAAATGGCTGATTGACGAAATGAAAATTGTAAAGTGATTTTCACTACATAAAACTTCAGAATCTGCTCAAAACATTGCTTTTGAGCAGATTCTTTTTTATTTTTACATCTGTATGCTCAAAAAACTAATCATCACTACACTTTCTCAATTTGAAAATGAAAATTTTTCCGGAAATTTCCCGTTGGATTATTGCCTTCCTGTGTATCATAACGTTTCAAACGAGCATCTTCCCCACCTCAAACACATCATCAATTATAAAAATGAGAAAGAATTTGAAGCAGATCTTGACTGTCTTTCAAAACATTTTCAGTGGGTAACATTTGATGAATTTAAAGACTATGTAAAGGGAAATTTTAAGCCTAAAAAAAAGATTGCCTTACTCACATTCGATGATGGCTACAGAGAATTTTATGATGTTGTAATTCCTATTCTGAAACGGAAGGGAATTTACGCCATGAACTTTATTAATCCCGCTTTTACAGATAATAAAGACCTGATGTTTCGATGCAAAGTGAGTTTACTGAAAGATAAATTTCAGCAAATACACTATGAGGATAAATTTCTGCTAAAATTAAAATATCAGGATACAAAAACAATAAATGATCTTGCAATGCAGTTTGAAGTTGATTTTGAAGATTATTTAAAAGAAAAAAGACCGTATCTCAGTTCAGATGAACTGTATCAGATTAGAAATAAAGGTTTCGGAATTTCATCACATGGCTGGAATCATCCGCTTTACCATGATTTACCACTTTCTGAGCAACTTGAAAATACATTTCAGGGTTACAGTTATATGAAGGAAAATGGTTTTCATTATGAAAGTTTTGCTTTTCCTTTTACCGATTTTGGAGTTGAAAAGGTATTTTTTGATACACTTTTTAAAAATGAAGATTTTTTCTGTACATTCGGAAGTGCTGGCGTAAAAACAGATTCTGTTGCTCATAATTTCCAGCGAATTCCAATGGAAACCGGTGAAAATGCCCGAATGATTTTAAAAAAAGAAATTTCTTATTTCAGGTTTAAAAAACACCTCAACAAAAACCATATCCAGAGAAAATGATCGAGCTGAAAACTCTCAATAAAAAAGCTTTAAGCGAATTCATATCGTCGGGAAAATACCGTTCCGATGCTTTTCTTCCCATCACAAAACACCGCGCTGAATCTCAGATCAGAAATCCAAAAGCTGATGATGATCAGACGCTTTTAATTCTGGCCTACGAAGATGAAAAACTGGCAGGCTACGTCGGCTGTCTCCCTGATTTTTTTCTCATCGACGGTAAGAAATTCAGATATGCTTGGCTCAGCACCCTGTTTGTAAGCAGCGACTTCAGAGGCAAAAGAATTGCGCAGAAACTTTTGGATAAGGCATTCGAAGAATACAGCGGAAATATTGCCATCACAGAATTCACTCCCGAAGCTGAAAGTCTTTATAATAAAATTAAATTTTTCAAATATATTCAGGCAAAGGAGGGCAAGCGATTTTATCTGAAAACAGATTTCCAAAACATCATTCCGGCAAAAAAAACGCAGTTAAAAACCTTAAAACCATTTTTCAAACTATCTGATTTCTTTTTTAACAGTTTAATTTCGTTTAAAAATTCTTTTCAGGAAAAACCTGATTTTAAATTTGAAATTCTGTCTGAAATTGATGATGAAAGTAAGGATTTCATAATTCAATTTCCTTCTAATCGAACAGCTGATGAGATCAATTGGTTTGTAAAAAATCCGTGGATTCTGGAAGGTGGAAAACCCGATTCCGAATACCTTTTCTCAAGCTACTCGAAACAATTTAAGTATTTCTGGATTAAAATCTTCAATGCTCATAATGAGTTTGAAGCTTCTGCTCTGCTGCTTTTACGTGACGGACATTTGAAAATTCCTTACCTTTTTGCAAATAATAATCTTCAGAATTTCATTGATTTTCTGGCATATTTTTCAGAAAAAAACAGAGTGAAACAGATCACAAGTTATCAGACTGATCTCAACAGTGAGATTGAAAATAATGGCAACTTCCCAAAAATCCACAGCAGAAACATGGAAAGACGTTACATGTTTCATGAGAAAATGTTGAGTCATTTGCCATTAAATTTTAAACCAAATTTTCAGGATGGAGACGGAGATTGTGCTTTAACCTAAGCGCATTTAAATATAAGCAGCTGATTTTCAATCAAAAAAAATAGTTTTTGTAAGATTCTTTTTGTAATTTAGGCTTATCCTTCACTTAAAAATCAATCTTATGAAAACAAAATTACTCTTAGCAGGCGGTTTATTTCTGTTTTGCTTTCTGCCCTGGTCAGCACAGTCTGTAATTCTTGCTGTGAATTCGACCTCCAAAACCATCGCTCAGCTGGATGCAACAAACGGAACCGTTTTAAACGCCAATTTCATCAACCTTTCATCTCTGAGTCCGGGAACAATAAAAGGCATCATCCGTGTGCAGGATAAAATCTGGATTTCTGACCAGACCGACAATGTGATTTACATCTGCAATCTTGATGGCAGCTACTCTTCTACAATTCCTTCTTCAGTAGGTTTAAGCAACATTCGCGGGCTGAATGTGGTTAATAATGAAGTTTGGGTCACGAATGCAGGAACAGCCAACGGAGCAACTGCCAATTCCATACGCAGAATAAGTTTTGCAGGTGCATCTTTGGGAGTTTATCCTACGCTCGGCTCCCCCTTTGACGCGCTCGATACAGGAAGCGGGACAGCTTACATCACATCTTTTGATTCAGCAGGAATTCAAACAATGAATTATGCCGGCACGGTCACAGGAAATTTTGTAAACTCCGGAGTTTTCACAGGAATTCAGCAGATCACAAAATTACAGAACGGAAATTATCTGATTGCCGTTTTTTCCAATAACAGCAGCGCAGGGAATAATGCCGGCGTGTATCATCTTTCAGCTGCAAACGGCAGTATTCTAAATTCTTACACAGTGGGTGGAGCAAGAGGCATAGCTCAAATGGGAAATGGAAATTATCTCTACACGACAGGCAGCGGAGTTTTCAGTTTAAATCCTACAACCGGGGCAACCGCGTCGCTGATAGCCGGAAGTTATCAATATTTGAAGGCATTAGATCTAACCTTAAGCGTCAGCGAAACCAAAAAAGAAATTTCCACTAAAGTTTACCCAAATCCTACTGCCGGAACTGTACATATCTCAGCTGAAAATGAAATCGAATTTATAGAGATTTACTCCCTGAACGGGCAACTTTTAAAAACCCAAAAAGCAAACCGTGAGAAAAAAGTCAGCGTTGATATCTCGGAACTTACAGCAAATACTTATCTTGTGAAAATTAAAACAACTACCGGTGAGAAAACAGTAAAAATTATCAGGAAGTAATTCTCATTTCATCTTACTTAAAAAAAGTAAAGGCGACAATTGATCACTGTCGCCTTTTCAGTTTTAAAATATCCAAAAATTAATGTCCGAAAATATCTTTTAAATCAAGCTCTTTAAATGTTCCCATTTTTGAAATAGCCTCCATATTCAGGTTTTCTCTTTTTCCTATTAAAGCTGTGTTGAAATTCAAAGTTTTGACATGTGAATTATAAAATTCTTTCATCTCATTGAAATCCAAGATTTTGATTTGACTGTAAATATCTTTTCTGATGTCATAATCTACACCCAGTTTCTGAAGCCTCAGCGTATTGAAGAAAATATTGGTTCTCGTAATTCTCGTGGAAGCAATCTGCTTCAGTGCCGCACTTCGGGCATTTTCAAACTGCACCGGAACTTCAGGGAGTTCAGCCATCAATTCAGACATCGTATTCACTGCAATCTGAAGTTTGTCAGGCTGCGTTCCGATGTACGAAGTCACGTAATCAGGATGGGCAAGTTCAGAATTCGGAGAATAGGAAACGTATGCCGAATAAGCGAGACTTTTGCTTTCACGAATTTCCTGAAAAACAATGGAAGACAGCCCACGGCCAAAGTATTCATTAAAAATATTAATCTTACCAAAATTTTCAAGATCTACGCTCTTCCCTCTTGCTATTTTACTCATTTCCATCTGAACCATGTCGTAGTTCATAAAATAAACATTTCCTCCGGTTTCCGGCTCAGGATATTCTCTTTTCACAGGTATCTGCTGCGTTTCTTCGGTAATATAATCCTCAATATAATTTTTAAAACTGATGAAATCTTTACCGTAGAAAAAAATCTGATAAGGATAATTGAAAATGTTTTTAATGCGTGCCGTGAATTCTTCCACTGAAGCATTCAAAAGTTCTTCTTTAGAAATCACATCTGTGAATCTTGAGTAAGCACCCAGTTTTGTAAAATTGGTGAGTGCCTGCATGATTCTGTTTTTGTCTTTCTTTACAGCAATTCTGTTTTCTAAAACTGTTTCAGCAAACTGACTGTAAATTTCCTGATCCGGCTGTACGTTCTGCATCCAGTGCTGCAGCAGCTGAATTCCCTTTTCTATATTTTCCTCGAGCCCTGTGAGTGAAATTGTCAGCTGGTCCTGAGAAGTTTTAAAATCATTGCTGATTCCTATTTTATAAAATTCCTTTTTCAGATCATCCGGTGAAAAACGGTCTGTCCCTAAATATTGTAAAACCTGAGTTGACAGTCCTAAATCTCTGTCGTGATCGCTCCCTACAGGAAAGATGAAGTGAACCTGTGCGATTTCGTTGTATTTATTTTTAACGAAACTGATTTTCTTAGACGCAACAGTATCAGTAAGAATTTCTTTTTTATAATCAATAAATTCAGGCTGAATATCTGCCGTTTTATCTTCCAGAATTTCTGTAAGAAAATCAGACTGCTCATCTCTGTTTATTTTTACGGCGGTAATTCCTGGGTTTTCAACTCTCAGAAGCTGTTCGTTCGTACCTTTTTCTTTATAAATAATAACATAATTATCTTTAAAAAATTCCTGAGCGAAAGTAACGACATCTGCTGTGGTAATTGCGGCGTAGTCATTCATTTCGTTAAGTTCCTGTTCCCAGGTTCTTCCTTTTATAAAGGTGTCATAAAGATTGGTGGCCAGACCTTCGGCAGTTTCAAGGGCTTTCATTCTCTGAAGTTTGAAGTCGCTGATGATTGCAGGAAGCATCCAGTCTGGAAACTCTCCTTTTTTAATCAAGCCGATCTGATCAAGCATCATTTCTTTTGCTTCGTCTAACGTTTGGGATTCTTTTGGAACACCTACGAGTGAGAAGTAGCCATATTCTTTTAAACCTAATGAATACGCCTGTGCCCAAAGCAGTTTCTGGGTCTGATTGATATTCAGATCCAATAAACCTGCCTCACCTCTGTTGCTCAGAATATTTACAACCACGTCTGCCAGAATCGCTTCTTTTGTACCATAGCTGTCTGTACGCCACGCCAGCTGAACCCTTGGCGTGGTGGGACTTGCAACTCTTCTTTCGATAATTTCAGTAATCGGATTTTCTACAATTTTGTTTTTTGCAGGAAGCTCACGATAAGGAATATTTCCAAAATACTGATCGATGAGCTGTATGGTTTTGTCGAAATCTAAATCACCAACCAAAACAAAAGCGTAATTATTGGGAACATAATATTCTTCAAAATATTTATGAATAGCCTTCATTGAAGGATTCCGCAGATGCTCCGCCTTTCCGAGTGTCGTTTGCTGACCGTTCGGGTGGTTAGGAAAAAGCGCATCCATCAGTTCATAGTTTACCAACCGCGAATCATTGTCCTGTGCTCTGTTGAATTCTTCGTAAACCGATTCCAGTTCCGTATGAAAAAGTCTCAAAACCATTCCTGAAAAACGCTCTCTTTCCACTTTGAGCCATTTTTCAAGCTCATTGGCAGGAATTATATTTTTGTAGACTGTTTCGTCAAACCATGTGTGAGCATTGGTTCCGGAAGCTCCGAGCGAAGAAATTGCCTTGTCGTATTCATTAGCGATGGCAAATTTGCTGGCTTCCTGAGAAACTTCATCAATTTTGCGGTAAATTTCTTTTTTGATTTCGGGATCTTTTTCCGCCTTGTGTTTTTCATACAAGCCGGAAATTTCATCTAAAAGTATTTTTTCGTCCTCCCAGTTTTGTGTCCCGATTTTTGAAGTGCCTTTAAACATCATGTGTTCAAGGTAATGTGCCAATCCGGTATTATCTGAAGGATCATTATTGCTTCCCGTCTTCACAGGGATAAAGGTCTGGATTCTCGGAGCATCAAAATTCTGCGCCAGAAACACCTGAAGTCCGTTTTTCAGAGTATATATTCTGACTTTGTTTTCGTCATGACTTACCGTTGTGTAAGGAAAGTCTGATGACAGTGTGGTATCTTTTATTTCTTTATGTATAATCGTGTTCATTCAATTTAAATCAATGGATTAATACAAATTTACCTAAAAAATAAGAACTTTGATAGATAAAGTTTTCTCAATAATGCACAACTAATTGGTAAATTCTATTTAAAAATCTTTTACTTATGTTTAAATTTCGCTAAATTCACAATTCGGAAATTTTCGAAACACCAAAACTAAAAACTAGATTCATGACCACAAAAAAGCTGTCAGAAAATGAAACTGAAGAGATTCTGAACATTCTGAAAGTAAGAATTAAAAAAAACAGATTTAATCTGAAAAATCTAGACTGGGAAGAGATCGAAAAAAGGCTTATTGCCAATCCTGAAAAACTGTGGAGTTTGGAACAAATGGAAAAAACGGGCGGAGAACCTGATGTTATAAAAATCGGCAGTGCAATCGTTTTCTGCGACTGTTCGAAAGAAAGCCCGTCGGGAAGAAGAAGTTTGTGCTACGATCATGAAGCGCTTTTAGCGCGGAAAGAAAACAAACCACAAGATTCTGCTGTGAATGCAGCTCAGGAAATGGGTATTGAACTCTTGGATGAAGATCAGTACCGACATTTACAAACCCTTGATAAATTTGACGAAAAAACTTCCAGTTGGATAAAGACACCATCAGAAATACGAAAACTGGGAGGTTCTTTGTTCTGCGACCGTAGATATGATTTTGTCTTTCTTTACCACAACGGCGTGCAGTCTTATTATGCTGCGAGAGGCTTCAGAGGTTTGGTGAAAATTTAAATAAAAAAGCTGCGTTCTACAACGCAGCCCCAACTAAAAACTAAAGCTTATAAATTATATTATTTAAAAACTTTATCTAAAAAAACATTTCTTTAAAGTAAAAACAAGTTATCTTATCAATTTTTCTGCCAAAATATGGACAATCTAATTTTGTGTTTTTAGAATTCCTCTAAGAATAAACTTGTTGATGCAAAAATAATCCGAGGTTGTATTATTTCATTTGCAAAAATTTACAAATAATTTGTGATTTTAAACATATTATCTTCATAAATTTTACACTATTTTTTAAATATATCTAAAACATAATTGAAAATTTGTAATTCCAATTCCATAAAGTATGGATATATTTTGCGAAGAATTTCGATTTGTAATTTTAATATTACAATTATCGCATACAGTAAATATTTTTTAAAATTTTAATACAGAAAAAACAATCAAATAAAACACCTTTAATTTGAATCTTCAAAGTTTTTGGAAGACATTGAGTATTATTTTACCTTTGGCTTTTTAAAACGATATTATGAGTGTACAGGTTTTAGATTTTTGGGTAGGTAATTTCAGAACGGAAGAATATTTTTTCCAATTTGTGGAGGAAGATGAAAATTACTACATCGAGGAAGAATCTGATGAGACCTATATTTCAAAATTTGCCGAGTCGCAGGACACCGTTTGGTTTGATCAGGATTTGATGGAATATGGTTTTGAACAGAGCATCCAGCACTTTTCTGAATATTCTTTTGCCGAACAGTGGCTTCCGGTTTTATACAACAGAATCAATGAAATGAATCTTAAATTTGATATTAACTCGCTTGTCTTTGCAAGCCAGGGACAGATTCCGCAACCAAAATCTGTGGAAAATGATGAGTTTTCTCTGGTATATGTGGGTGGAATTGAGTTTGAATATTAAATTTCGCTATCTTTGATACTATCATTTGATACTATCATTTATGAAACCTCCTTATCAGATTACGCCACAAATCTTGTCATTGATATCAGCTATTTCACAAAAAATTGGTGAGATAAACGCCAATTATTTAATTAAGAACAATCCTCAATTGCGGAAGCAAAATCAGATTAAAACAATTCACTCATCTCTGAGTATTGAAGGTAACACGTTGTCTTTGGATCAGATCACGGCGATTTTAGAAAACAAAAAAGTTGTGGGTCCACAAAAAGACATTCTGGAGGTTCTTAATGCTTTACAAGTTTATGAACAGTTAAACAAACTCAAATTCGGGAGTGAAAAAGATTATCTCAAAGCTCATAAAATACTGATGAATGGGCTCATAGAAAATTCAGGAAAATACAGAACACAAGGTGTTGGAATATTAAAAGGCTCACAGGTAGAACACATCGCACCGCCTTCTGATCTCGTTCCTTATTTAATGAAAGATCTTTTCGTGTATCTCAATGACAAGTCTGAAATAAGTTTGATAAAAAGTTGTGTTTTCCATTACGAAATGGAATTTATTCATCCGTTTATGGATGGCAATGGCAGAATGGGGAGACTGTGGCAAACTTTAATTCTGATGTATGAATTTCCTCTTTTTGAATTCCTACCCTTCGAAACACTTATCTCTAAAAATCAGAAGCAATATTATCTTGCACTTTCTCAATCTGACAAAGAAGGTCAATCAACAAAATTTATTGAGTACATGCTGGGAATTATCAATAATTCTCTGTCCGAACTTTTACAGAATTCTACTCAGAAACTTACACAAAGAGACAGAATTGTCATTTTTCTGGAAGATACGAAGCAGGAATTTTCCCGAAAAGATTATATGAAAAAATTCTCTGAAATTTCTTCTGCTACAGCAAGCAGGGATTTGAAAACAGCTGTAGAAATGAATCTCATTGAAAAATTTGGGGATAAGAAAACGAGCTTATATAAAAAACGATAATAAGAAAGAATTAGTCTCAAAGTCGGTGATGTAAACTAAAATTCTTCTTTACGAAAACTATTCTACAACATAAGACTGAGAAAAAACAAAAAAAAAGTCCGCTTCAACTAGTTGTGAGACGGACTTTACTATTTTTCTTAATGCGCTTCCAGCCAGTTCTTCCCTACTCCAACCTCAACCAACAGCGGAACCTGCGTTTCAATCGCATTTTCCATTTCGGTTTTAATGATATGCGTAGCAACTTCCACCTCATCAACCGGAGCTTCAAAAATAAGTTCGTCATGTACCTGAAGGAGCATTTTCGTCTGCAATTTTTCTTTCTCCAGTTCTTTCTGAATTTTAATCATTGCCATTTTCACAACATCGGCGGCACTTCCCTGAATAGGAGCATTCACGGCATTTCTCTCAGCATGAGCGCGCACTACAAAGTTTCCGGAATTGATGTCTTTTAAATGACGTTTTCTTCCTAAAATTGTTTCTACATAACCCTGATCGCGGGCAATCTGTACCTGCGAAGCCATGTAAGCTTTTAATTTTGGATAGGTTTCGTAATAGGCCTCGATCATCTGCTTTGCTTCCGATCTTGATAATCCGGTTTGTTCTGCCAAAGCAAAGGCTCCCTGACCGTATAGAATTCCGAAGTTGACCGTTTTTGCCTGTCCACGCTGCGTTTTAGAAACTTCTTCCAAAGGAATATTAAACAGTTTTGCAGCCGTAGAAGCGTGAATATCTTCACCATCCTGAAACGCTTTGATCATATTGTCTTCACCTGAAATTTCAGCGATCAGACGCAATTCAATCTGAGAATAATCGGCAGAGATAATTTTCTTTCCTTCACCTGAAACAAACGCTCCACGGATTTGCTGACCTCTCAAAGTACGGATCGGAATATTCTGTAAATTCGGGTTTACACTCGCCAGACGACCTGTTGCAGCCGTAGTTTGCGAGAAATTGGTATGCACACGGTTATCATCTTTGTCAATCTGAGACGGCAATGCATCCACGTAAGTTGATTTTAATTTCTGATACGTTCTGTACTCTAAAATGTGCTGGATGATCTCATGCTTGGAAGATAATTTCTGAAGAATATCTTCCGATGTAGCGTATTGTCCGGTCTTTGTCTTTTTTGCTTTGGGGTCGAGCTGCATTTTTTCAAACAGAACCTCGCCCAGCTGCCGTGGAGAATTCATATTAAATTCTTCGCCGGAAATTTCAAATATTTTTGATTCTAACTGTCTTAAATCATTTTCAAGGTCGATGCTTTCCTGAGCCAGCCATTTTTCATCTAAAGAAATTCCTTCGAGTTCCATTTTAGCCAACACTTCCATCAAAGGCATTTCGATATTGTAGAAAAGATCTTCGAGATTTTCTTTCTTTAACTGTGGCGCAAACAGTTCATACAGCTGGAAAGTTACATCAGCATCTTCTGCCGCATAATCGGTCTGCGTTCTCAAATCTGCATCTCTGAAACTTCCCTGATTTTTTCCCTTCTTACCGATAATGGTTTCAATGGAAACCGGTTTATAATTTAGATACACTTCTGAGAGATAATCCATACCGTGTCTTCCGTCAGGATTGAGAAGATAATGCGCAATCATCGTGTCAAACATGGCTCCTTTTACGGTCATGTTGTACTGTTTCAGAACTTTATAATCGTATTTTAAGTTGTGAGCAATTTTAATTAAATCTTCCTTTTCAAAAAACGGTCTGAAAATCTCAAGCGTCTGCAAAACTTCGCCCTGATCTGCTGAAAGCGGCACGTAATAGGCCAATCCTTTTTTGTAAGAGAAACTCATTCCCACCAGTTCGGCTTCCAGTTCATTTAAAGAAGTGGTTTCCGTGTCAAAGCAGACTGCTATTTGCTTTAAAAGATTCTGAACTAATATTTTCTGAGCCTTCGGATTGTCTACAAACTGATACAGATGATCGTTTTCTGTGATGGTTTCTTTGGTAGAAGTTGCCTGATCGAGTTCTTCGAAACTGGCAAAAAGGTCGAGCTGTCCGACATTTCTCGCAACCTTCTGCTGTGGCGTTTCGGAAGTTGAAACTTCGGTTTCGCTGGTAATTACCCCATCTTTCTCAAACGTTGTGGTTTTTACATTAACTATTTCGGCCGGTGCGAATGCTCTGTACAGATTTTCATACAGTCTTCTGAATTCAATTTCGTCAAAAATTTCTTTTACTTTTTCAAAATCAGGCGTTTCGAGATCATACTGTTCCTGATGAAATTCTACGGGTGCGTCACAAATGATTGTTGCCAACTTTTTAGATAAAATTCCACGCTCGGCTGAGGCTTCTATTTTTTCTTTGATTTTACCTTTTAACTGATGTGTATTTGCTAAAAGGTTTTCTATGCTTCCATATTCCTGAAGAAACTTCATAGCCGTTTTCTCTCCTACACCATCCAATCCCGGAATATTATCAACGGCATCGCCCATCATCGCCAGGAAATCAATGACCTGTTTCGGATCCTGAATTCCATATTTTGCTTTCACTTCTTCGACACCGAGAATTTCGATTTCGCCACCCTTTAAGCCCGGTTTATAGATTTTAATTTTGTCGGTCACTAACTGTGCAAAATCTTTATCCGGAGTTACCATAAATGTGGTGTATCCTTCTTTTTCAGCTTTGCAGGCAAGAGTACCTATCAAATCATCTGCTTCATATCCTTCCACACCCATGTGCGGAATGTGCATGGCATCTAAAATTCTGTGAAGATATGGGATCGCAACTCTGATGGCTTCAGGAGTTTCGCTACGGTTGGCTTTGTATTCTGCAAAATCATTGGTTCTGATACTCGCCTGTCCGACATCAAAAATCACCGCCAAATGGGTAGGTCTTTCACGTCTTATCAATTCGATCAAAGAGTTTGTAAAACCAAAAATTGCTGAAGTATCAACTCCTGTACTCGTAATCCTCGGGCTTCTTATCAATGCATAATATCCTCTGAAAATCATTGCATAAGCATCGATGAGAAAAAGCCTTTTGTCCTGTGTTGCGTCCATATCTTGAATAATGAACAAATATAAGAAAATGGGATTGTTTGGGATGGGTTTTTAAAATGTAAAAAATCACACTCTTTCACATTTATGTCATTTAGTAGATAAATGCTAATATAATCGCCACCTTTTAAATATAATAAATCTCCTGCTTTCAGGTTTCCTGCTTCTATCCAACATTACTTCTCGTTGGTAAATCATCAAAGCATCCATAATGTACCAAAATCCCATCTTCGGTTATATAATAATTCTCATATCCTCGATATCAAAATTATAAACTTTTTCATAATAAGAATTCTATAAAAAAAAAGTAGAGATTAACATATCCCTACTAAAAAAAAATTTTAGTTTATAAATTATTTTTCTTCAAATCAATTATTGATTATTGGCCCAATTCTACATTAATTATCCTTTTGCCAAACGTTCTACTTCTTCTTGCAATTCTTGATCCCAAATAAATTGCATATCATATTTTCTTTAAGTTTTACTTTTTCTAAATTCTCAACTTTCTCTGGTCCTCCTAAGCCTAATAAAGGAACATAACCAAAACACTCATCAAAATTTAGATCTCCAAGTATCTCTTTTGCGGTGTAAAAGTTTTTTCCTAACAAATCAGCATCAATAAACTCCTCATCTTTTAAATCCTCAAAAAAATATTCAAACCCAGATTCCAAAACTTTAGATAAGCCATGTCTATAATCAAGCAAAATAAGGTAATTGTTTTCCCAAATTATCAAATCGGCCAGTCCAGTGATAAATAAAACTATTGGGTTTGGATATACAGATGTATAGGAAAAATCTAACAATTCTTTGTATTCATCAGGATTAACTATTTTCAGGTATGAGTTCATAAAAGAACCAAAACCATAATTATTCCATATATTAATAATTTCATCTGGAACTGATCCTTTATATTTGCTAATTAAATCTTCTGTCGGAGTATCCTGAACATTATAATGAGGATACTTTTCTATAAATTTGTTAAACATTTTAATTGATTTTTTATTATAAACAATTGCTTACTTCAGCAAGTTCAAATCTTTCAATTATATTGCTGGTATATCATCACGGTTACAATTCATTTAAAAATTAGCTAGGTACAGTATAAACTAAGGATTATAATTAAGAAGTTCATTTCCCAGAATATCCCTTATTTCAAGTGCTTTATTTACATTTAGAGCAGATAATTCAATTTTATCACTTAAATATATTAGCACTCCCTTACTTAAATTTATGATATTGATGTTTTCAAAATAATTTTCTGCCAGCTTATTGTTAAAGTAGGTAAAATAACCAATCCAAAGATTTTGTCCACTCTGCTTAACCTTTCTTCTCAATTCATTAGAGATGATAACTGCATAGTATAAGTCATCTGTTTTTTCTAATGACTCTACTAGTTTTATAACAAACTCCTTCGTAATACTTTTTATAAAGTCGTCAGAGAATTCAATATTAATTAAAGCAGTCTTATCACTGTTGCAAGCTCCTTGTGTTATATCAATTGAGAGATCACTGCTTTCGTTTTTATCCTTACTTAAATATAATAATGAATTAAAACCCATCCAGCTTTTTGAATTACTATACAGATCTTTATCGCTTTGATCATCATTCAAAAACACATACTCAGCTTCTTTATATATTAAGACTCTCTTTAAATTTTGACCGTTAATATTTGATAGATTATTATCAAAATAAAACTTAGAATTCCAATTATTTTGGTACAACAATAACATAGATATCTACATTGGCATCATCAAATAAATCTGCCAGTTCATCGGATATTGCTTGAGTATGGACATGACAGTCTAATTTTGAACCTGTTTCCTGAGCTATCTAAACATCTTTTTTTGCTGGATCAAAATACGGTTCACTTTTTTGTGAACCGTATTTTTAACTTCCTTGCTGTAAAAAGTATAATGGAATGTTAGGATAATTTGTATTTTCGCCTGTCCATAAATCTAATCCTTCGAAAAAATGATGATCCTCTTTTTCTAAATTAGTACAAACTTCATTATGAATTTTAAATAGTAACTCAGCCGTAGTAAAATAAATATTATTATCTGCTTTTAACAGAAAATCTGGCTCAATACTATCTTTTATTTCCTCGTCCCAATATTCATACTGAATAGTAACCATGGGAACGTTTAGAATAGTTTTATGTAAATTCTCTATAAAAGTTTTACCAGTAATTTTTTCATTATAATTCTTTAAGGCAATAAGGAAATTTTCGACTGATAAAAATTTTTTTTCTTGAAAGTTCCATAATATATTCTTTAACAGTTCTTTTTGATTATTCATTTTATAAATATTAATAAAATCTTTGCAAGTCAAAACCGTGTTTCAAAGCTAAGTCGTAGTAAGATAAATTGGGATTCTCTCCTATAGATTGATATACCTCTATTCTCTTTTCAGGCAAACTCCTCAAATCTGAAAATTTGAAATAATTATCCAATATATCGTTTTGGTCAACTATTAAATCTCTTCTACCCGAAAAATCTAAAGTTGCCAATTCCAGATAATATGCTTTTCCTAATGTTGGAAAAACCTTTATATTATCATACGCATAATCTGTTGAAAAATTTGTTTTTAATGATAATTCACCAACTGTAAATAACGAATTGTTTTCATGGTTTTTTAAGGTTTCAGGGAAAGAAACCTTCGTTGGGTCAACTTCTAAGTTTTTAACAATTTTTATATTCTGTTTTAATAACTCTTTCTTTGGAATAAACTGTGAGATTATTGCAGTTTCAAATTTTTCTGTGTCTAGTGAATCAGAAATATGCTTATAAGTTTCAACAAGAACACTATCTTTATACCAATCCAAATAATTATTATCTTGTCCACTATTATCGTATTGTGCTTGAACATCAAACACCACTCTTCCAAAATAATATAGTTCTGATTGCTCAATTTTTATTGCGAAGATGTCGCCTACTTTAATATTTTTACTCATTTTTTATAAATTTAACAAGGATTATGCAGATTTTTGTATTTGTCATATTTTGCTTTTGTTATTTCATTTCTTCCATTTTCTAAATTTGGTTTTCCACCATTTTTTTCCATGAATGTTGCTATCACATTCAAGGGTAATATTCAGGCATTATCCATTTTCAACATAGAATTTGCACCGCCACTTTTTATCCCTCCTACAGAAGGCTCAAACTATGTAATCTTCGCTGTATGTTATAAGACAAAATTTACATTACAGATTCTATTGATTCTTTAAGATTCATCGTGATAGAATAGGAAAGGTGGTCGTGTAACTTTTCTATAAATTTCAGCTCTCCAGAAATTATTTTTGAGTTCAGTTTTTCAAACACATATTTTATTTCAATTTTGAAATCGAAGTCAGTCAGCGAAAATTCCTGAGTAGATAAGTAGACCTTGTTAAGGAATTTTTTAGTGATTTCATCTTTGTTGTTAAGTACAGCATGAAGTTCCAAAGAAACTGTTGTGGCATCTTCGTCAAGCTTTACCAGTTTCAGTTGATATTGATATTCCATTCCTTCCACGAGTCTGGAATTCAACTCGGACTGGCTACATAAAAAAGTGAAATGCTGGTTTGGTGGAAAAATAATACTGTAGATTTCTGGTAAAAGAAGAAGATACTGTAAGTTTTTTTTAAAATTCTGCTCAAAATTTACCATTCCATTTTCGTAATTACGGATAAATTTTTGCTGTTCTTTTTGTTCAGTGAAAACCATTTCAAGCTTATTGGCTTTCCAGGAATTCCAGTCGTTTTTCAACAAATGTTGATCTTCTACAGATAGTATTTTCCCGTCTAAATTTCGCTTAACCCGAATTTTAGGACTGATTCCAGAAAGGGCTAAAGTTTGCTCCAAAAAAGACTTCATCACTTCATTTTCTGTGTACCCTTCAAGGTTTTCTACAAGTATATTGTTGTAGATCAGATCGTCCTGCCATTCCTGTTCTATTGTAATTTGAGATACCGTTGAAAGAGAAATCGGAGTGTTGTCTTTACCCATCACAAAGGTATTTTCAACAATTAAAACATAAGATTGGGAAAAGTTCCCCACCTGAAGAAGAGGTATATTTTCGCCAAATATAAATTTCGATATGCTCATGAATTTTTCTGAAAATTATAAAAAACCGAGAAAATACAATCAGTTGTTTATCTTAAAACTAAAACAATATGATATTTTTGATTAATAATATTAACTAAAAAATATTTCATTTGTACTATTATATACTACTTTTTATAAGCTCAAAATATTTTTTATCAATGTCGTCAAAAATTTCATTTCCTTCCAACATATAGGAACTCATCAATGCATCTTTAGCTTTATCAGTCATTCCTAATTCAAAAAGCGACTGACCATAGCCGAGCCAAACATAACCATTTGCTGTTCCTTCGGGACATTGCAATGCTTGATTATAATTATAGGATGCTTTTATATAATCTTTTAAGTTAAAATAAGCATCAGCTAGAGCAGTATACAAGTGTAACGCAATTTCCCAATCAGTTTTAGGTGGTACGAGTTTTTCAATACCATTTTGATAATTAACAATTGCCAAATTATGCTCTTTTCGCTCTTCAAATTGATCACCTTTTTCTAAATCAATCATAATCGAATTGAATAACTCGTCAAATAATTCTTCCATAATAAATCTACTTATTTAATATATTGATCTGGATTGTTATAAAACTCTAAATATGCAGGATTATCATCAGGGAATGCTCTTCCTTCAGATTTTTGGTAAGCTCTTTTAAAATACTCTAATGCTCTTTCTAAATTATCAGCGGCAAAATGAACTTTTCCTGCGACAAATTCCCTTTCACCATCGTCCAATCTCTCTAAATCACAACTAAATAATATTTCTGCCCATTTTTTTGAATTGTTGTGATCTTGAATTTCCATATATTCATTTGCTAAAGAATGAGCTATAAAAAAACTTTCATCATATTTTTCCTTAGGTAATGGAAGCAAATTCCATTTTTGCAATTCTAACTCAATAATTCCACTGTGATTATTATTTTCAAAACAATCTTCAATTTGATTATCAATTTTTTCAAATTTGTCTTGAATTTCTATAGGTAGATCCATTTCTTCTTTTTTTTTAATAATTAAATTTTCGGAGGTAAATGTACTTGTCCAAGTTTAGCACCAGCTGACCTATTTATTGATCTGTGATCTAAATCGTAATTTTTAGAATCTAACATCCACTTCCTAACTTTTTCAGATTTTGCTCCATATTTTCGTCCTGTTTTATTCCACCAAGTGACAGCGTCTTTTTTATGTGACATATCAGCATATTTCATGTCATACCATTTCCCATCTGAAGCTTTAAATTGTTGTACGCCCTTTTTTGTCCTAATTTTACCTTCCTTCTTCATTGCTTCAATAACTTTTTCACCAGTTTTACTTGTTTTACCTGGCGTTCGCCCGAGATACTTTAAACGGTTCGATACTTTTTTTACTTTCTGCAATCATTTGATCTAACAAGTCATCAAATTCATTTCTTTGAGGTTCTATTCTAAATATTTTGATACACAATTGTTAGTTAAAAAATTAATTAATCTTTCACTACAAAATAATTTTTTTTCAGATCTTATATAGAGGTCATCCATATTTTCAATTCCATTGATTTTAAGCCAGTAAAATTTGGGAATTGGTTTGTCTAGAGTATAATTATTAAAAAAATACTCAGCCATTGAAATTTCTACATCTTTAATCATGTATCCTGTAAATGCTTGATTTTTTATATTTTCTTTCAAATTTTCCGTAATTAAATAGCACGGCTAACACTCCATCAAATCGTCTCCCAGCCAATCTTCCAATTTAATATGGAGTTTAGAAACTGTTTTGGATGTGAGTTTTGCTCTACAAACTCTGTCTTCTCACCAAGACCAGCAATTACTTCGGGTTGAATAGTGTTATACATTCTCGTCTAATAGAATATTTTTTTAAAAAAAATCTAAAAATTACGCAAAAAATTATTTTGCAAAACTTCCTTATTGATCCACTCTATAAATCTAAATATTCTGGTTTAAGAATATTTTTATAATCTATAAGTTTTTCATAGTCAATATAGTTTTTTGGTGGTGATATAAAGTTATGAGACACATTAGCTTTCGTTTTTTTTGCTTCTGTAGAAGTTTTTTTATTTTTTTTATCAAATGTCGTGCTTAGAATATTAGCACTTCCGTCAAGCTTAAAAATTAACTTGTTTGTAACTTTTTTCTCATCATCTTCATAGTAATTATTTATTTGACTTAAAAATAATGCATCGTCTTGAAATTTTTCATACCTATCCTCTTCAAAAGCTATATCCATGTTGTATTTATCATAAACCAATGTCAAGTGTTTAAATATTTCACCCTGATTATAAGTTAGAAAGTCAATGTTAATATCCATTGTAGAATTATCTATATAACAATACAATTTATCGTTAAGATAAACAGTAAGATGATATTCTTTCTCATTTTGATAAGCATATTTTGACCAATCTTCAGATGTTATTAAGGCTTTTTTTTCTTCTTTGTTTGGTGTTCCATCCAACACCAAGTCCATTATGTTTTCTAGAGTTTCATCTTCAGATAAAACACTCTTTTCTAAGTCATTGTACTGTAAAAATTTGTATAAATACATAATCCTATTTATTTATAAGCCTCATAAATCGATATAACAACTTTTGAAAGAAATATGATAAGTTTGCATAAATAATATTTATGACTCAAGACTTGGTAGTTCATCAAACATTTTTTGGTAATCTAGAAACCTTTCATAGTCCAAATAATTTTGAGGAGCGTCAAACCAATGTTTACTAAGATCAGCATTTCCATATTGTTCAATCAGCATTTTTTTTCCATCATCTAATGTCCATTCTTCTAAAAAAACATTATTTTTCTTTTTATTTGAATAGAATAATATAGTTTTAGCTAATTCACTATACCAAGTAATTTGTTTAAAAAAAACTTTTCCATTACTATAAAATTCGAATTCTCCCTGTTTCATATCTCCCTTGAAAAACACGTCATTAAGTCTTTTTTTAAGAAATTAATATCATTATAATAAGAAAGTGATATTGTCATCGAATCGATTAATACTTCACAATAAGGCTTATTATTTCTATAATAATTTAAACTGTATTCTGTCCCATTTTCAAAATCGTATTCTGCCCACTCTTCTGGGGTAATATCTGAGAATTTTTTTGGTACATTTTGACTATATTCTGCAGAAAGATGAACTTCCAGTGTAGTTTGTTCATCCATTATCTTATTCATTATGTCGCTATATTTTGAAAATTCTACTCTAAACATTATTATTAATTTTTTTTTTAAAATATCCCAGAGATATCATGTAATATCTCCACTCCTTTTTTTGTAGCATGATCAAGAAATCTTTACTTAATTCTCCTGCTTTCTCCACATGTAAAATTACTTTATCTGATTTTACAACTTTACCTGATTCAGTCATCACTTTACCATTGTATTTTGCAGCATCATCAATATAACTCTTAATTGTCTTATCTGTAACCTTTGTCAAATCACTCGCTTTACGTTCTATTATCTTAAAAGTACCATCTGCATTTTGAATTAATCCATCAATTTTACCTTTTTTACCTTTCTTTATTAAAACTTCCACTTCATGAGAATAATTAAAGCCTGTTTTCTCAAGCATTATTTGCTACATTACTAATGCCATTTACCAGTGCATCTTTTGTCTGTACAAAATCTGTCCCGAATGTTTTATCAAGAGCTCGAAGATTTGATTCGCCAATAAAACAAAAAAGGTAAGACGTAGCCTACCTTAATTTTCTTTTGCTCCTTTTAACTAAAAAACATATTTGCTTTCTACATCTTCTCCCAAAGCACATTCTAATATGACTTGAAAAAAAGTTCTTCATCAGTAGTTTCAAACAATGTAGTTTCAAATCTGTCCCTAGGATGAAAACTAAATAATTTGGTTTGAAGATTTTGAACAAATAAATACTGCTCTGAATCAGCATAGAAAACATATTTTGCAAAATCTGTATTGGTATGCCACTCTTCATTAGCTTCTATGATCCCATCAATATACCTGTCATCGTATCCAGATATTAATATTCTTGATGCAGAGTACATAACTGTACCATTATTATCACTGCCATTTGTAATCTTAAGTATATTAGCAAATGTAGTTGGTAGATCAAGTTTAAAAATTTTTGTAAATACTGATTGAAGATTTTCAATATCTAGTACACTTGCAGGTAAATGGATTTCGTCACCATATTTCAAATTCTATCTCTTATTCTCTCTATTAAAGATTTTATAATTTCCAGATATAATATTTTTAAGGATAAATATCTCCTGGCACAGTATACCAAGGGAATTCTTTTACATCACCTGCTTCCATACCTTTAGTCACATTGTTTTGATAAACAATTAAAGCTGGAACGTAATTCTCTAGCTAATGACCCAACACCATTATATTTCCACATGCATAACCCACATTTCTGCAGTTGGAGACTTTCCATTAATACCATTAATAATAGCATTTTGAACAGCATTAGCTTCCGCGTGAGTTTGGGTTTGCGCATTACCCTTTATATGAACGATGTCTTTAGGATTCTGTTATTTTCTATTTACTCCATAAAAATCTCTTAACTCAATCCCATTTTTTTATAATGAGTCACTTATTTTTATAGAACGCTCTATCAATGCATTATTGTCAGCTTCAAATACATCACGTTCAGAAATTGAGAAAACTATTCCGTTATCCAAGTGTTTCCGTTTTTCATTCAAAATAAGCATAGAAGAGATATTTTTGTTTGTTATATAATTTATCCAACCAATACTGTATTGTCCTTTACGTCGTACTTTCATGAAAAATTGGCTTGAAGTTGCACTAGCAAACTCTATATCAATTATCTTAGCTAATTCTTCTATTAATCTAAAAACATATTCTTCGGATAACTTATGTTGAAGATCATTGGAAAAATCAATTTTTATAGTTGCAGGTGTATTCTCATAACTGCCTTGTGCTATATATAAGCTAACGTCTGAATAACTTTCAATATTGTCACTTCCTCCAAAGAATATAGTTGAAAAATAACCCATCCAAGACTTTGATTCTTCGGTTAATTCTTTATTTTCTGCAACAGGATTCTTGTATGCAATATCTTCTTGCTCCGTTATGATCAGTTTTAGATTTTCTGTTGTAAAATCAGATAAATCCTCTTTAAAAAAATAACTATTGTGATTCTCTAGGTCTATTGTATTAGCACTTTTAAATACATCGTCTATTGATTTCAATGAAATTAATATCTTTTTGCAAAAGTCTATATATTCTCGTGCATTCATTTCTTTTTTCTTAATTGAAAAATTCAATACAATATGTTCCATCTTTAATTTATTTTGGAGTTACAATAATATCAAAATTATCAGGAATATCTGTACCCAGCATTTCCAAAAGCTGTTGCTTTTTTGCTTCAGTAGGTACATGGTATTCTAAATTGGATCCTTTTGATGCGGCAATCTGTGCATCTTTCTGAAGATTTTTAACTTCTTTATTTCTCATCATCTGATCGAATTTAGAATCCCCATCAGGGGGCCATCCTTTAACTTTGGGTGGGCCACTTTGTGACATTTCCCAATCTTTTGCATCAATCACACTATTATTTCGGGGGTTATAACCATCAAATTTCTTCTCACCGCTTTTCATTTTATCTGTTTTCACAACATATTCAGTGTCATCAGGTGCACCTGTTGTTTTCTTTTGATAATCTGCTCCTTTTTTAGGAGAATGTCTATTTTCCCATGTTCCCGGACCTCCATCACTTTCACCAATTTTGTATGATGGCTTTTTATTAGCCAATCCAGCAATATCATCTACAGCTCCATCAGTAACTCTCGCAATATCTCCACCTTCCTTCTTTGCCAGTTGCTCCAAGACTTCAGCAGTACTGCGTTTTGCGCCTGCTTCTAAAGTTTCTTTACCTGCTTTTTCCGCCCCCTCTTCTAATGCTTCTCTTACTACACGTTCTCCGGCTCCTTCCAATACTTCTTTCCATCTACTTTTGCTCCGGTTACTGCCAAAGAGCCTCATGCAGTGTATGCTGCTGCAATTGCATCGGGTATAAATTCACCAACAGTAGTTCCTATTTTTCTTGGGTTTTGTGCCACGCAATTTCCGGCGTCTTTAACACATTGTACATTGGCATTGCCGGCAATTTATCCTTTGTTTGCCCGACTTTAAATAATCATTTTTAAAACAAAAACCACTCAAGGCGGTTTTTTTTATTTTATTTTTCCCAATGTTTGAACTATGATAGAGATATGTTCTTTAAGTTTTACTTTTTCTAAATTCTCAGCTTTCTCTGGTCCTCCTAAGCCTAATAAAGGAACATAACCAAAACACTCATCAAAATTTAGATCTCCAAGCATCTCTTTTGCGGTGTAAAAGTTTTTTCCTAACAAATCAGCATCAATAAACTCCTCATCTTTTAAATCCTCAAAAAAATATTCAAAACCAGATTCCAAAACTTTAGATAAGCCATGTCTATAATCAAGCACAATAAGGTAATTGTTTTCCCAAATTATCAAATCGGCCAGTCCAGTGATAAATAAAACTATTGGGTTTGGATATACAGATGTATAGGAAAAATCTAACAATTCTTTATATTCATCAGGATTAACTATTTTCAGGAATGAGTTCATAAAAGAACCAAAACCATAATTATTCCATATATTAATAATTTCATCTGGAACTGATCCTTTATATTTGCTAATTAAATCTTCTGTCGGAGTATCTTGAACATTATAATGAGGATATTTTTCTATAAATTTGTTAAACATTTTAATTGATTTTATTATTAAAAACAATTGCTTACTTCAGCAAGTTCAAATCTTTCAATAATTTTGCTGGTAATATTATCACGGTTACAAATCATTTAAAAATTAGCTAGGTACAGTATAAACTAAGGATTATAATTAAGAAGTTCATTTCCCAGAATATCCCTTATTTCAAGTGCTTTATTTACATTTAGAGCAGATAATTCAATTTTATCACTTAAATATATTAGCACTCCCTTACTTAAATTTATGATATTGATGTTTTCAAAATAATTTTCTGCCAGTTTATTGTTAAAGTAGGTAAAATAACCAATCCAAAGATTTTGTCCACTCTGCTTAACCTTTCTTCTCAATTCATTAGAAATGATAACTGCATAGTATAAGTCATCTGTTTTTTCTAATGACTCTACTAGTTTTATAACAAACTCCTTCGTAATACTTTTTATAAAGTCGTCAGAGAATTCAATATTAATTAAAGCAGTCTTATCACTGTTGCAAGCTCCTTGTGTTATATTAATTGAGAGATCACTGCTTTCGTTCTTATCCTTACTTAAATATAATAATGAATTAAAACCTATCCAGCTTTTTGAATAACTATACAGATCTTTATCGCTTTGATCATCATTCAAAAACACATCCTCAGCTTCATTATATATTAAGACTCTCTTTAAATTTTGACCATTAAAATCTGATAGATTATTATCAAAATAAAACTTAGAATTTGTAGATTCATCCCAAGTCGAGATTACTTCAAGGTAAGGAAAAGTAATCTTTAGATTAACAATAATTTTTTTGCAGTAATCAATAAATTCTTGCGCTGTCATTTCTCGGTTAGTCAAACGAGAAATTAATTTTATTTTTTCCATTTCAATTTCAATTATTTTGGTACAACAATGACATCGATATCTATATTGGCATCATCAAATAAATCTGCCAGTTCATCGGCTTTTGCTTGAGTAGGTACATGCCATTCAAGTTTTGAACCCGCTTCCTGAGCTATCTCAGCATCTTTTCTCGCCGAATCAAGCATTTGCTGCCTTCTTCTTCTCGCCCAATCACTATCTCCTTTGGGTGGCCATTTATCCCAATCCTTAGAATCTTGTAAGCTGTTTGTCTCAGGATCATAACCATCAAATTTCTTCTCACCGCTTTTCATCTTATCTGTTTTCACAACATATTCAGTGTCATCAGGTGCACCTGTTGTTTTCTTTTGATAATCTGCTCCTTTTTTAGGAGAATGTCTATTTTCCCATGTTCCCGGACCTCCATCACTTTCACCAATTTTGTATGATGGCTTTTTATTAGCCAATCCAGCAATATCATCTACAGCTCCATCAGTAACTTTCGCAATATCTCCACCTTCCTTCTTTGCCAGTTGCTCCAAGACTTCAGCAGTACTACGTTTTGCACCTGCTTCTAAAGTTTCTTTACCTGCTTTTTCCGCCCCCTCTTCTAATGCTTCTCTTACTACACGTTCTCCGGCTTCTTCCAAAACCTCTTTTCCGGCTACTTTTGCTCCTGTTACTGCCAAAGAGCCTCCAGCTGTGTAGGCCGCTGCGACAGCATCAGGTATAAATTCACCAACAGTCGTTCCTATTTTTCTCGGGTTTTGTGCCACCCAATTTCCGGCATCTTTAACACCTTGTACAGTAGCATTGCCGGCATCCACCCAATTTTGTCCGTCACTTGCCCAGTTCCAGGCTCCTTCTGCGGCATTGTTCCAGTTTTCTCCTTTGCTTGCCCAGTCGTAGGCATTTCCTGCACCTTCCCAGGCTGCTGTAGCACCATCTTTTATCATTCCGCCTAAAGCTTCGGCCGTTCCCACAGGATCCTGCCCCACCTGATAAAGTGTTTCACCTAAGCCTACGACGCCATTTACGGCTCCCTCTACTAGACCGGTTCCGAGATCATTCATCCAGTCAGAAACTCCGGTTACGGGTTTCATCCAGTCGGGTAAAAAGCTGTCGCGGGCTTCGCGTGACTCCTTGTTTTTTTGCTCCAGCCAGTCAAAGCCTTCTTTAATGTATTCCGAAGGCATTTTTCCTTCTCCTAAACCGAAAGAGACTGCTGCGGCTCTGTCGAAAAAGATATTTATTTTCCCACCAAATATACAATCACAATAGGAATCTTCCAAAAGCATTCTGCTCCCATTTATTTTTACTCCATCTTTTGGCTGTTGCCATCCCGTTACCGTTGGCAGACAGGTAATTCCGGTCATCCACTTCATTGGGCTGGAACAAAAACCCATAGGTTTCAGATTGAAAAAAGGAAGAAAATCTAATTCTGTAGCCATAGGAACACTGTATATTGTAGTGCTCTTATTATTGCTCACTCTAAGGGTAGAAGGACTTGTACCTTTGTTACAAGCCGTAAAAGCCCCTTCTGGTACATACTTTTTTGCCATAGTGTTGTGTTATATGGAGGTGGCTATTTGTACAACTTTACTTCTTCTGAATTTATTTTCAGCATTGTTTAGATTTTCTTTAGTTTCTAAAACAATTTTATCCGGGAATTTTAAAATTTGTGAAATTTCACAATGATAAAACTTTCCGATGCATTCGTGCTCAGTGATGATGTATTTCTCTCCCGGAAAATCTACCAATTCTGTTGCTTCATTTTCAGAAAACAACAGAAAATAGCGATCATTCTGAAATACTATATCTTCTAATAAATAGATCATCCTGCAATCATTTTGAGTATGTTTTTTTCTTCATAATACAGAGAACCAGGTATCTGTACCAGACTCATACACATGCTTTGTGAGCTCCAGGGCCAGTCTTCAAGCAGATATCTTTCCATATATTTCAATTCCACCATCGTGGGAACGCGGGGACGGTTTTTCAGAATTCTGAGCATTGCTGTCACTTTATTCTGCTCAAATTTTTCTTCGTCTATTCTTCCCGTTACATTAATTTCATATTTACCATCATCAGTTTCTGTAAGCACTTCGTCAGTAATGATCGGGATATTCTTGGCAGCAATAAAGTTGGGTATCTCACGATATCCTTTTACTACCTCATTTTTTCTAAATTCTTTGTTCTGAATTCCCGGAAATAATAACTGATATGGCTGTGAATAGCGCAGTGCATTGGAAAGCCGCTCATCATCCTCCAACAATTCTTCGACTCCGGAAATTAAAAGACCTTTGTATCGTTCATCTCTATGTCTTAGAAATATTTTAGGTTTTAAATCCTGCCATTTCATCTGAATATCATCCAGATTATGAATTTTTCCGAGCTGCCCATTTTCGTCAAGTGAAAAAACAATTTTCCCACGAAGTTCATGCAGATCACCAACCCATTTAAACATACCATTTGCATTGCTTTGCTTAAATGAACTTATTTCAACAGAAAAACGGTAAGCGTCATTTTCACCTTTGTATGCAGATGCTTTCAAGTGAATTTCTACAAAATTTTCATTTCTCAATCCCTGAAATTGGCTTCGCTCTTCACGAAGAAGGATAAAATTTCTTGAACTTACAATTTGATCATCAGTATTCCACATTTTATCCTTTATTAATTTCAACATCGGCACCTTTTATGTTTGTCGGTCCTGAAGAAGAAGAATTTATTTTGGCAGCTTTTATATTAATATCTGCATCGATTTTAATTCCCGGATTTGCTGATGCCTTACCTAGTTCGGTGGTGGTTTTTCCTATAACCTTTACGTTAAGCCCCTCAATTGTAATATCACCGGCAGTAGTAAGTGTTATAGAGCTGCTTCCAGTTTTAATCGTAATGTTGGTATCACATTCAAGGGTAATATTTCCGGCATTATCCATTTTCAACATAGAATTTGCACCGCCACCTTCTTTTCCTCCGACATTAATCGCGCTTACAGCTCCTACATTTACCGTATTATTATTTCCTACAGTTACTGTTTTATTGTTATTAGCATTAGTCGTTGCATTTCCCGCACCGTCAAATTTCATATTGGCACCGCCCTGATCTGTAAGGAAAACTGAGCCCGCTCCATCATCCAATTCCAGTTTATTACCGCTTCTGCTGCTCAAACTTTTAATATTATTCCCAGCGCCTCCGCCACCGCCAACTCCACCATGAAACATTCCGCCCATTACGAAAGGCCTGTCGGGATGCTGATGTACAAAATTCACAACCACCTGATCTCCCACTTCAGGAATCGCCATGAATCCTCTGTTTTTGCTCACTTTATCACTTCCTCCCGCATCAGGCGTCATTACTCGGATAAATTCTGAAGTATCCTGACCATTTTGCCAGTCAAACTGAACCTGCACTCTTCCTTGATTCATAGGATCTGTATTGGAAATTACTTTAGCAAACTGTGCATCAGCCTTGGGACTCTCAAATTCAGGTCTTGGAATGTAACCGGAGTCGGCAGCTATTGCTTCAAAATTTCCGGTGTAATAACCCCGCGCATCTACTTCATGTGTAACCTCTGTGATGAGCAATTTTGTAAAATAAGAAGTCTGGTTGCTGTCCGATTTTCGCATTTCAATATCTGCGGGACATCCGGGATAGAGAAATGGTACAGTTGTACTGCCCGACGTTACAAATACACTTGAGGCTTTGCTGCCGGCTGCACCTTTTTGAGATGCATCAATATCCATGGATGATGAAGCTTTGATGGGTGCTATTCTGAGCGAGGGAGTGGTAAAGGTTTTTTCTGATATTTCGTAAGCTCTTCTGGCAATATCAGAAACATGATTTATTTTGGAATCTCCGGTAGTCAGTTTTTCATTTTTACTGCTGTTGTAGCCATAGAACGAAGGTTTTACGTGCTGCGCCTGCATGGTAATCTGAACATCTGTGACACTACTTCCGTAGATTAGCTTCACAGATTCTTCCTGAGGAGGAAGCTTACCAAAGTGTAGAACTTCGCCGTCATAGAAAAACTGTTCTCCATATGCTTCGGCGATTCTGGCTAAATAATTATAGTGGGTCTCTTCATACTGCGAGCTATAGGAAACTTCTCCGTACTGAGCGTCAACCCTGAAATCAAATTTGCTTCCGCCCAGACCTTCCTGAATTACCTGATCAGCAATGCTGTTTAAGCTGATCTTCTGAGCTCCTCCGAAACTCTGAATATGAGGTGCTGCGTCTAAAAGTACTGTGGGACTGTACCCATTAAGAACAATATTGCCAAGACTTCCCTTATCCTGACTGAAACCAACTGATGTGATGACCCCTACGAAATTTCTTTCGGGACCATCTGTGACATCTTTATATTTGAAAATTACAGTTAATCTTTTTCCTAAAAAATTCTGGGCATCTTCCAGATTATGATTTTCTGTACCACCTAATGTATCATGTGCCAAGGTAAGGCTGAAATTGTGATGCTTCACAGCACTTTGATTAAGTTTAAAATGTTTGAAGTGCGTAATTTCTTTTCCCTCAATTACAACTTCTAGTTTTACAACTCTGTTGATTCCGAGAATCTGGCTTGTGGGTATTGCATTGGCATTCAGAATTTTTGATGTCGGTTGATTAGCCCATAGTTTATCCGCTACAGTCATGCTGTTATTGGATGGAATGAGTTGATTACTGAACATATTAGCAGCATTGTTTGCTGATCCGGCTACATTTTTTACCTTGGAAATTTTCTGATTTGCTTTTTCAAGTTTTTTTCCAGCCTTGTCGGTAAGTTCAGTTTGGGCAAAATTCTGTACTGATTTTAAAGTTTCCGGATTTTGTAAGTTAGCCGGCACTTTTGGTTTTGGTGTGTTTTGATCCTGAAACATATAATTTTCTATTTGTGAATTGTGTAAGTATTCTCTGAAAGAGACTGAAATCAAATTGTAATTTCCCTGCTTTCAGGAAACAGCAGAATAGCCTGCCTTACTGAGACATGCTATTCTGCGAAAGTTAATTTCGATTCTGACCGATCTGTAAAGTTAAGCTGATGGCCAAAGACCTTCGTAAGCAGAATTACCATAATTGATCTGCTCTGCACTTACTATGAAACTGATGTACATTGAGTTTTCATCTGTTCCGTCAAAATCCACTTCATGCTGAATAACATATCCGTTTTCCCAGTTCAAAGTAATCAGAGTTCCTTCTTCGTGAGATTTATTGAAAGTGATTTCGCCTGTTGTCGGCTTGTATTTTCCGTTAAGTAAAGACTCTAAGATGTCAGACTTTTCTGTAGCTTCTACAGTTACTCTGATTAGTGCGTTGGAAGGATCTGAGGCCACACGACCTGAAACGTCTGTAGATCTGGATACGCTGTAGTTCAGCTTTAGTAATTTTTGTCCTTCGCCTCCGTTGAATTTTAAGATTCCTCTTGAATTAAGTGCCATGATGAGTAAATTTTAAAGATTAATATTTTGTAAATGATTCTGATACTCAAAGATAAGCAGTGATTTTAATGTAATTAAAATTTTTGACGATTATTTTAAAATTTGTAGTAGTTCTACGATTTTATGTAGTAGAATTACGACTGGAAATGATATCTAAGCATTATCTAATTTTAGTACAAATAAATTAATCGAAAAATTACCAACGATTATAATAAAATTTTAAAATTATCTGCTTTAAATTTGATCTAAAACTTTCTCATATAAATAAAATTTTCAATCCTTATCCCTGAATTTAAAAATAAAAAGACCGCCAAACGAATCTGGCGATCTTCTTCCCTTAATAACTATAAAACTCTGATGATTTCTTTTTTTATGCTGACGGCCAAAGACCTTCGTAAGCAGAATTACCGTAATTAATTTGCTCTGCACTGATAACGAAACTGATGTACATTGAGTTTTCATCAGTACCGTCAAAATCTACTTCGTGCTGAATAACGTAACCATTTTCCCAGTTTAAAGTGATCAATGTTCCTTCTTCGTGAGATTTATTGAAAGTGATTTCGCCTGTTGTCGGCTTGTATTTTCCGTTAAGTAAAGACTCTAAGATGTCAGACTTTTCTGTAGCTTCGACAGTCACTCTGATTAAAGCATTTGAAGGATCTGACGCTACTCTACCTGAAACGTCCGTTGATCTCGAAACGCTGTAGTTTAACTTTAATAATTTTTGACCTTCGCCTCCGTTGAATTTTAAGATTCCTCTTGAATTAAGTGCCATAACTTGTAAATTTTTAGAAATTAATACCTTGTGATTTGTTGTTTTTGGTATTCCAAAGATATAACCACATTTTTAATAATTAATCCTGAAAATTGAAAATCTCAGATTTTGTAGTAATTCTACGATTTTGTGTAGTAGAACTACGACTTTCCTGTTTCTTTGGCTATAAAAACCGTTGTGTACAAACTTCCAAACTCTCTTTCTACAAGGGTAAAATGATAGTTTTGGATGATTCCGTTTTCTGCATCAAGATGATATTCTGAGGTAAATTTCATATCATTTTCTGCATTTTTCAGAGTAGATTTCAGAATAATATGATCGTACTGAAACCCTTCCTGAATAATTGTCACTGGTAAATACGACAGTACAATCGGATACTCTGATTTCCCGTTCTTAAAATGCCGTCTGAATTGTGCAAAGTAGGTTTTTAAGAACCAGTCAGAATTCATTTTATCATTAAATATCTGATGGTTTGAGATACTGAATTCAAACTTATCCAGATAAATTTTGGCATATTGATCAGGAAACTGATCTTCAAGATTCAATTTAATTTCACTGAAATTTCGTTTGACCTCATCATTAATTTTTGCTTCAAGAAGATTTCCTCTTTCTGAGACAGCTAATTCTATTGGATTAAGGGCTTGGGTACACGCAGCGGCTAGCGTAGACATCTTTGTCTGGTTTTGCTCACTAATTTCATTCTTTGAAAAATTAAAATAATGTGTGTTTGCGACTTTGCCTTTCCACTCCAGATTTATGGTATAAGAAAATTCAGAAACTTTCTTTTTTCCATCGGTTTCAGAAGTTTGTACAACCGATACTTTGTAGCTTTTTTGAAGATTTTCGGGATTAAAACCAATTATGGGATTGCGGTTGGCAAGTTTAAAAGGTGCGTCATTTTTTGAATTATAAAAACTCACTTTATTGATATCAGGAATAAGCAGTTTTCTGCCTGGCATCAGATCATTATGGATGAAATCATACGCCGTACAGTGTGAATTGTGAAATTCTTTCAGGTAAACCGGATTTTCAAGCTCAATGCTTTTCGAAATGTTTTCCAGTGTTTCGCCTGGCAAAATGAAGTGAATTATCATGCCTTAATTTTCAGAATTGATGTGTAAAAACACGCAACAAATCTTGAACCTTTTTTTTATAATTTATTTCTTTATTAAAAGATAATTTTCTTTCTCTCCTACCATTTTTTCGATGTAATTGCTTTTCAGAAAATATTGATTTTCCTTTTTATGAATGATAAAGGTTGAATCTTTTTGGTTTTTTAGTGACAAAATAATTTCTGATTCATTTTGATTTAGAATAATCAATTCTTTCGAAATTTGCTCGATATAAGATTCTAATTTAAATGTTGCCGATTCCCGTTTCATGTTAATATAAATCATTCCCCAACCTCTGGGATCACCGGACTCTTCTTTCATTCTGAGAAAATTGCAGGAATAATTTCCGAACCAGTCAAATTGTTTCTTTACACTCAATTTTGTTTTTTGCCGGATAAGCGCAGAATCTTTCAAGCTTATTGCCGGACTATCTGTAAAAGCATGATAAGATGATACTTCTGTTATTTCCTGCTTTTTGGCTTTGGGTTTTTCACAGGAATTGAAAATCACCAAAAGAAATATTGGGTAAAATCTGTGCAGTTTCATAATGTATTTAATCAAAATTGTAGATTATCTGTCTTTTTACATTTTGATCTTTTTTCATCAGGTGAATTTCTGTAATTCCTCCTTCATACAGCATTTCGATATCTATTTTATTCTGACTGAGTCTGTATGTGATTTCAACAATTCCTTTTTTACCGATTTTCTGCGAATAATTGCCTGCAGGAAGTTTCTTCAGGAGAAATTCTGCGTCCGTAACCAATGATTTTTTAATGATCTCATCATAAGCATCTTCCAGTGAAATGTTGCGAATTAAACATTCTTCACCTTTCATCATCACACCTTTAATTTCCTGACACTCAATGCTGGATTTAAGGACAGTTTTTGTTTGTGAATCTTTTTCAGTCAGACCACAGATTTTTCTGTAGTTATATTTTTTCAGAATATTTTCATCAAAACTCAACTCTACCGGGTTTTGGGGATCAGCAGTGATATCTAAAAGTTTCTCCTCACCGGGCAAAAAATGAAGCCATGCAACCGTATTTTCAGTAATGCGTGTACCTGTAGGTGAATCACTACCTGTATTTTTTACGTAAATCTCTAGAACAATTTTAGTTTCCGAAATATCTTCAATTCTGAGGAAAATATCTTCATAACTTTTAAGTGCTGTAAGATTACTTGAAAGTACAATTTTCTTAAAAAACCCTCCGCAATCAAGATTAGACTCTTCAGTTAAATCTTTTTCAGTTTCAGAATGTTCTATTTTTTTTACAGCCTTTGGAATTTCTGTTTTCACAGGTGTTTTCTGGCAACTCAAAATCAAAAGTGTAAAAAATATTATCAGGATAAATTTCATGTAGGTCTTTTAAATTTTATCATTTTATTGCATCACTGAAATTGTATCTAAGTACAAAAGTATCATATAACTTTTTTGAATTATTAATTGTTTTTTGAGGTTTTGGTTCTTTACGGAGTCTTTTTCATTTATATCTTTTACTTCCAAATTACTATTTTTCTTACATCCAATGACAAAAGATAATGAAGGTAAAATGATTTTTTATAACCTGCATTCTTAGAAATACCATTTCAGCAAGCTTGTTATTTAAATTTCAATTTTTGTAAAAAATCAGCTGTAACTTTATCAAAAAGTATTCTACCGAAATCTTTTGCAGTCCAAATCCGATCAGGTATTTTTCTCTTGTGATTTGCTTTATCAAAGTAAGTTTCTCCATATTTGTGCAACAAGATTTCATCATTTTTTACTACAAATGATATATAAGCATTAACAACAACGTTGTTATCGTAACAGGTTTGTGATTCTATTGTGAAAAAATTATCTTTAAAAATTATGTTCCCAAAACCTTCGGAAATACAATTGCCATCCATTGGCGGAATAATATTTTTATTTTCCGTCCAGACTTCAAATCCCTTAGATGTTCCTCTATAAATTTTGAAAGGTAAACCAAAATGCTCCTGATCAAAAGTATTTTTTTCACCCTCATTTTTAAATATTTCTATCTTATCCATTATTCCGTCTCCATCTATATCATAATCAAATTTCTCTAAAAACGCGATTGGTATCTTTCCTGCTGATACAGCTTGTTTTTTCACTGCTGATATCAGCGCAGAAAGGTTCATTTTTTTTATTGGATTAAGCGTCTTTAAAACAAAATCGGGTTGGGTGCTTTTACCTTTAAAAAAGAGAAATGGTAATTCTTTTTGATTTTCTGGAATTGTATGATTGTCTTCTCTCTGATAACTATTGTTTAATGATACCGTCAAAGAATATTGACTGTCAAGTAAAACATTTTTAATATCTTTAGGATACGCCCAAAACATTTTATCCTCATTTTCTGTATCAACAAATGCAGGATTGACATATATTTGAGCAACTTGTTCTTTACCTATAATTTTGTAAATAACATAATCTACACCGTCTTCATAACCCGTTGCTCTTACAATCTCTTTTTTCCCGTCATTATCTAAATCAACAAGCCATTTGTAATTTATTGAAGTCCAGGGATAATCAAACTTATATACCAGATCTTTATTTTTGAACCAGTATTCATAGTATAATTTTTCATTTTTATCCGTAGTAGTAATGATCATTTCATCATTCTCATCATTATCAAAATTGAGAAATTCTCTTTTTGCAATCTTTTGATTTTCGGGAATTTTACTCCACAAATTAATACTTCTATTTTTTTTTATATTCTGAGCTGAAGTCTTATTTTCATTGCAGGATATGATGAAAATTGTTGCTATAGTGAGATATAAAAATTTAAAATTCATATTAGTTGCCATTCTTTTTTATCATCATCATTCACAACCACGTTCGGGCCTCCAAATTTATACGTAAACGTTCCATCCTCTCTGACCTTGGCTAATTTATCTTTCCATTGTGTAAGTTCTTCTGCCATTTTCTGTCTCAAATGAATCGGTATCTTCACAAGACCATTTTCAATTGTTCCCGTAAATTCTGTTTTTTCAATTCCGGGAACTTCACCTGATAGGCTTCTTCCAATCCCACAGTTCCAGATTATTCCACCAGTCCCGTACAGAATCTACAATTCCCTTTTCCTCTTTTTGGGATTGTGGTTTTTCGGCTGCAGGAAAGTTTTGTGGGGAGGATGTCTGGGTGTTTACCGAAGAGGGTTTATGATAAAGGGTATGTATTTCGGGGACTAGCGAAATGTCTTTATTTTGCATATTTCACAAAAATTCCTTTATCTGAAATTTTATATTTTGAACCCCATATCTTTATATTGTTATAATCCTTCCTTTCAGATTTACTGATTATAATCGTATAATCGGAATTAATTACAAAATCAAAAAAATATCTTTTATCATTCTCAGGATATCCGTCTTCTGTGTAGCATATTTTAAGAGAGTCAATTATCCTTGTATTTTTATCTAAAGTAAAAAGAGTGTAAAAAGGATCATCATTCAAGTCGTTTTTCGCAAGAATAACCGACGAGTTTTTATAATCCGGGAGATTGTATGTGTAATTATAATTTGCATACCTATTACTTTCTTCCCAATTTAAATTGTCCAGCCCTGTATAAGATAATGGAAATTTTTTTTTCGTATCTGCAGATGAAACCGCAGATTTTTCCCGTTTCAGTTTGCACAGTTCAGGAGCATAAAACTCTGCTTTCGGAGACACAAGTACCTTCCAGCTGATAGTACTATTGTCAATTACTGAGATTTCAAATTTACCCTGATCTTTTGAAGATCCGAAAAAACTGTAGAAAGTTCCGGTAAACTTTCCATTAATCAGTTTACCTTTCAAATTGTATCTGGTCTCATTTTCACAATCTATTTTTGCTCCATTGTTAGCTATTGCACAATACTGACCGCTTATCTCTTCTCCATCCTGCTTAATTGTAACCGTAAACTGAAGTGTTGGAATATCAGAGTTTTGCGATTTTTCCGTAAAAATCCAATTTCCCGATATATTTTTATTTTCGTGTACCTGAGTCTCCAATTTCTCCTCCGCCGGAGTAGTCTGTATTTTTGAAGCTTTCGTATTTTCTGTGCAACTTAAAAGTGTAATTAAAATTACGGCTAATAGTTTTTTCATAATTTATGGTTTAAATTCTAAACAATCATCCACACGATTCAGCCATCCCTGTAAGAAAACCTGTTGACTGTTCTTTTTACCGTCTGTAAAAGTGAGATCGGTATAATATTGCTTTCTGATTTCTGCTATTCTTTGAAGTAACTTATCCTGATCTTCCACGTTATTAATAGCATCAATTGTTAATGAGCCTATGTTTCCGTCATCATCTATATCCTGAGCAAATTCATTTTTCAGCAATCTCTGAACCTGTTTTGCTGCACCACCGGAAGTAATCGTCCAATCATAAATCATGAGGCTGACTCTTTCATCTTCAACTCTGCAGAAACCTTTAGGTTCCCAATATCTCTTTCTGTAAATTTTTGTAGCCTGCTCATCGGTAATAGCTTTGAGATTATCCAATGTAGGTTCAATATTTAAATCTTCCTTTGCATACCTTTGCCATGTGGCAAATGTTATTCCTTTATTGGTAGCACCTCCTTTATCTGCCTTATGATCCACAAAACCTCCTTCATGTCGTAAGATAATTGGCGCTACCTTGGCAAATTTATCCTCACAATTTCCTGCTTCCGCCTTTGTTTCAGCAGGTTTTACAGGAGCGCTAAATCCTTTAAGACAGTTGCATGTATTTTGAAATCCTGATTCTATTGCCAGCTCTACAATACTTTTTCCTCTTACATTATCCTGTGTCTTTACAAAATACTTATCATCTAAATACGTATTTTGAAATTCTCTTACGTCCATGTGAATCCAGCTCCAGGTCTGCCCCGATCCGAGACCAAAAGGTTCAAGTGAGTAATTGTTCTGTCCATCCACCCACTGATATTTGCTGTTGAGGTATTTTGTAAAAAAATTATCTCTAAGTTCTACTAACAAAGCAACGTTGGATTGACTTTTCCCGGTAATTGCTCTACCATTTTTTGAAAATTGCAGATCAACAGCTTTACCCATATGGTTTGTGCTGGTTCTACCCTTAAGTGTATTGTGTTCCCAACATCTGTATCCTGCTGTGATGCCATAATATTTATACACAGTCTGTGTGCTCAAATAGAATTTCAGGGCACTCACTCCCCACAGTAAACTTCGGTGAATTCCCGGTCTTTCGTATTTATGATATCTTTCTATGTGATTTCTATTGGAATACTCTCCATTGTATCGTCCCTTCCCAAATCCTGAACATTTATTTGTAATAGCTCTTTCATTTTTACATAAGCATAAATAATTGCTGATATTTTCTGTCCATTTTGTCGTGAAATCATCGATAGCCAGCAACACATTTCCACATACTTTACCTGTTTCAGGAACTTTCATATAATCTTTTTGGAACTGCCTGATCATTTTTTCTGTCCGTTCGGTAAACTCATCAGTAGGAATATTACCACCAAAACCAGCAAGTCTAATATTAATTTCTCTGATTAGTTCATTTTTATCACCTATCTTAATACAATATCTCTCTCCACAATTCTGCTGACCTGCAGGGGGTTGATTTACTACAGTTACCGTTCTTCCGCCATTTGCAGTAGTTGTTGCAGGTTTCTGAGGTTCAATAATTCCTCTTGCTTCGGCCCAGTCCCAAAGTTCAAGATTGTTCCACCAGTTGCGTACGTTATCCATAATTCCCATTTCTTCTTTTTGGGATTGTGGTTTTTCGGCTGCAGGAGAATTCTGAGCCCGTGGCGGAGTATTTCCGTTTGGGGTGGGTTGAGATGGTTGATTATTCGTAGCTGGCCTTGGCTGCGGGCGTCGCGGCGTACCCTGAGGATTATTGATATGAATATTATCCGTAGCATGTTTTCTGTGTGAAAAATATTCTACAGTCACATAAAACTCCAGTTGCCGGGGATCAGTTTCACCCTGCATGGCTTTCTGCATTAAAGCTCTTGTAAGCATAAACTCTGCAGTAGCTGTTCCTTCCCTGTTCACAGTTGCCTCTTTAGATTCAATCAAAAGATTGCGGGAATTATGACCTTCGTTATCCGCATCATCTTCCCAAAGACTGAATTTCAGTTTTTCGCCTCCAAGATTTGTAGTTTCAGCACTTGCGATAAGTTTTTCTGTATAGCTGAAAGTAGTTCCGGGCGTATCATCAACATATTTTAATGCTACTTTATTAATTCTGGGTATTGCTGTTGGCTGAGGATTGACTTCTATCGTGGAAGCTCCGTCTCCTTCAGATTCATAAAGGTAAGCTTCTATGCGGTAGCAATGGCGGTGGGCAACTTCACCAAACGTGAAAGTTCCAGCACCCATTTTTTTGATGTTGGTCGTTGTGAATCTGCCGTTTTCTCTTTTTTTAAACAGTTCCCAGGTGACATTTGCCGGATTTCTCTGGTTTTGAGGGGTCGAAGGGTACCATTCTGTTATGGTATAGGTTGTAGCTTCTCCAATTTTGGGTGAAGCATTTCCTGAAATTTTTGAAACTCCTTTTTTTGACATGGTGAATAGAGATTTTGATTAGTAAGCGTCTATTTCACTTTCAGAAACAGTTTCTTTATAGTCATTCATATCCACCAAAGGATTGATGTGCTGGGTTGTTTTCGCGTCAGCATTTTTCACATTATTTTTACTCATTTCGCCCCGCTGTCCATGGTCTTTAATGGTTATTTTCCCTCCTGTAGTGCATTGTAATTCAGAAATTTCGGTAACCGCTTTCTTACCCATAACCAAAACTTTATCATAGGTTTTCTGCCATTTTCCTGCCGGAGCATAGGCACAAGGTAGATATCCGCCTGAGCTTGGCTTTAATTTACATTTTCCGAAACTCGGTCCTGAAGGATTAAACTGAAGATCGTCTTCTGTAACAGCAAGATAATCAGCTTCACCCGCGGAGTCATTCCAATAATGTTTTTGGTGTACACTTACGATATGTTGGGGGAAAAGATCTCCCTGGTCACACTGACATGTTCCCTTCTGGACAACGAAATGTTTGCCATCATGGGATGATGATTGAGTAGACATATTTTGCGAAATTTGGTACTCAAAGATAAATAAAAGTTATTTAACATAAAAAAAACGGAAACAAAAATTTCCGTTTTAACATATTATTATTGAATCAGATACAATTTTCAGTGCTTATTATATTTTGGCTCTGCTGTTGGAAGCATTGTTGGCGTAAAATATTCATTCAACCAGTAAAAAGTCTGCCCATTATGCTGAATTTTCACTGCAGGATTATTTCTGTTCGCAAGCATTCTGTCTGAAAGATCTTTATAGTGCTTAAAATAAGTTTTTGCTGTAGCAGGATCAATAATATCAGATTTCCTCCACGCTTTAAGTTTGTACTTTGCCATCATTTCCTCTTCAGTAAGGTCAAATCCTGTAGAAATTCCTACTGCATAAGCCATTGGCTGCTCATTGATGTCAACATCTTTCGCAAATTCAAGGGTTGGATTGTATTTTTTGAGCAGTTTTATATATTCCTTTATGGCTCTTGACTGTTTAAAATCTGTACGTGCTGCTCCTGTATTTTCATAAACTTCCTGATAGAAGTTTTTCAATTGATCATATTCCTTGTCTGAAATTAAAATTCCTTTTTCCAGGCCCTGTTTGTAATCTCTTAATTCCTTTGGAATATACCCTTTCGCCAAAAACGGGTTTCCATAATTGATGAGCTGAGCTGCGATTCCGTAAGGTACAGGGTTTGTAAGTCCCGGATATAAATATTTGTATTTAAAATCTACATCAGTATGTCCTGCTCCTACAGAAGAATGGAAATTTTTATGAAGAGACTCATCAATAATTTCGTTATCCAGACTAACCTGTGCAATAAGGCTGTCTACAGATTTCTTTAAAAATCCTGGCGCTGCTACATCTCCTTTTTTAGGAAAAATCACAAATCCCTGAGACATGCTCTGTTTCGGAAAGTCTAATGAATAAAATCCTTCATCACCTTCAACGAGATTAAAATTATTTTTGGTTAAAACATCTTTCTGATCAACAATTTTCTGCTTTTTAAGCTCAGCTGAATTTTTAGCAGTATTGGTTACAATATTCTCAGACATCAGAACAAAATCATTATAAGTATCTGCCGATCTTGCATTGCTCTGGAACATGATAAGACGGGCCTGAGCCAGAGTTAAAGAATTGATAACATCATACATATTGCCGCTACGGCTCGCTGAAGAACCGATTGTAACAACAAGATTGGTCTCATCGGGAACCGAGGACAGCATATTTCCAGCCGCTGCAAGGCCTTCTGCGAGTGGCTGATTGGTATTGCTTCCCGGACAATTCATCTCATTCATTTTATCTTCGATAAACTTTGTAATGATATTGTAATCTGCTGCGAGAACCGAAGGAGCAACATTATCACCACATGAATTGTTTTTATACAAAACTGCAGCATATTTTACATCATTGAAATAAGAAGTTTTTTCAAATCTCAACTGAAGATCCTGCAATAGCGATTTCACAATCGGAGCATATGACGCATTGGACGGACTTACATCCAGCACAAAAACGATGTTGAGTTTTTTGCTTTTTTCTGTGATTTCTTTATAACGGTCGAAATAAATAGGTTCACCTAAAACATTATAAACATAATTTTTGCTGTAATCTAAAATATTGGTGAAATATTTTGTTTTGTACTGAGGTGTTTCGGTACCGCTTAAAGTTAAGTTTACCGGGAAAATATTTTCAAGCGGAGGTCTTTTGTTGACATCTGTAAGCAAAACTGCCGTTCTGTTTTCTGTAGAATTACTTCCGGGAGCACCTTCGTGTATTCCCAGAGCTGATTCTTTTATGCCTGCTGTATTTTTCATCTTAACAGCAGATCTTTCTCCCCACGAAGAAATTACGTTTGAGCTTACCCATCCGTAAAGCCCACTGCTGATGCTGTCGATATCTAAAGATGGTTTTTTACCAACTAAAAATCTTTTGTTGTTTTCTGCCTGTTTGTAAACATAAACCATTTGTCCGTTTGGAATTTTCACATTCGCAGCTTCGGTGAGTGCAGGAGAATTAAAAACAAGAATCGAATCATTCTTGTAGTAATTTTCAGAATTACGAATGACATCGCTGTTGCTTGGAAGCACTGCTACTCTTGCCGGATAACCCGTTTTTTCACTTTTTAAAGAAGATGTCCAGAGTAAAAGTTCTGATTCCGGGATCCAGCCATATGTTTTTACTGACTTTGGAGCAACTTTTTTAGTCATGAGTGCATCAGCATTGTATTCTGCTACTTTCAGCATTCCGTCTCGCTTTTTTAAAACCATTAAAGGTTCTAAAAATTTGACATCTTTATATGATTTTTCATCGTTCTTATCGATGTAGGCTGTATTTCTTGAACGGTCTGAAATAACAATCCATGGCACAGACTTTTTAGGAAATCCATTCACTACAGGATTCATGTCAATCTGACCGTATCTTTCGGGATCAGGAGTTTTTGCAGAGGGAAGTTTTACATTGCACGATGTGAGCAGTATACCTAAACCCGCGTAACATGCGGCAAGAGGAAGTTTATTTTTCATCTTAATGATCTTTATGTTTGGAGCAAAACCGAAGCAGTTTTACTTTTTATTATTTGGATTGGTTGATTTCTACTTTAGTAACACAGTTTTGTGAATCGTCAAAATTAAGTTTTACAGTTTGTATCACATTATTTTTGTCAAACTGCAGACCGGCGCAGTACAGATAAAAGTTGTTGATTTTACTTTCGTTCACACTCACTGTGGTATTCTCGTTATTGCATAAATATTTATTCAGCAAATAATTATAATTCAGATTAAAACTGTTTCCGTTGGCAATCTGCTGAAGACGGTATTTAAAGTCGTTATCCATCTTTTGATAATTATCTTCAATTTTCAGTTCTGCATCATCCAGTTGATCATAAGCAGGCAAAATTGTAATAGCATGCTGGATTGGGGCTGTATTTTCATCCGTGGAAAGTGTTACAACATAATTTCCAGGTTTTGAATAAGTAAAATATGCGAGTTTGTCTTTTGAATCGATATTTCCTGTCTGCCCAAATCTCCAGGTAAACTGTTTTGCATCTGAAACCGCTTTAAACTGTACATTTTCAAACTGCCGCGCCTGTGAGACTGCGTCGATTCTTGTAAACGGAGTAATACTGTCATTTTTGACGGCTTTCTGCTGAGAAACTAAAATTCCGTAGTTTTTAGAATATTTATTGTCAATAATTAATGTAACCTGATAATAACCCGGTTTACTGTAGAAATGTACTCCTTTAGACTTGTCTGACGTACTTCCGTCACCAAAATCCCATCTTTTTGTTTTTGCGAAAGCGGTTTTGTCTACAAAAAACAAACTATCTTTTACATTCACCGTTTTAGGATATACTTCTGCAACAATATCATCAGCAGAATTTATCGTCTTCTTTTGGAACCACAATGCAATCAGTGCCGCTACAAGCAATGTCGCAATAACACCGATAATAATGTTTGTTCTGTTTTTCTGAAAATAGTTCATAATAAATTTTTATAATATAGTTTGTGTTTGATTATTTGCGGTTGTTGTAAGAATTTCTGCGGTCTATGAGCTGATCTTTATTTTTCTGAAAACCAATAGTACATTCTTCATACTCTTTCTCATATTTTATCACATTTTCTTTTTTCTTGGCAAGCCACTTTTTGTCTTCAAGAAACATCTTATAGAATTCAGCAATGACAGGATATCCTACTTTCCTGTCATCATTAATACTTGCGTTTTCAAAAGAATTTTTAATGGTGCTGATATCATAGTCAATCTGACTTTCTTTCACCGGATCTGGATTTTCTTCTGAAAGGGAGGCTATTTTTGCAAAAGTACTGTCTACAATGGGCTGCGTGATTTTCTGCTGAATATCAAATTTATTTTTCTGCTCTAAAGTCTGCACCTTCAGCATATCTGTTTCAGAAAAAGGTGATCTGAAATTATTTAAAAAAATAATGCCCAGGAGTATGAGCGCCAGAAGAAGCATTAAAATTAAGTATAAAAACTGATAGCGTTTTTCCTGTTTTGATAATGTAATGTTAGCCTGCATAGTGTAATTTTAAAAAATTAACGTCTTCGTCCTGAAAAAACTCGTGAAGGATCTTTTCTTAAAGCACCAAGAATCTGCTGGTCTTTATTCTGACAGTTATTTAAAAGTCTGAGAATAGACTGCTCATCGGTATTGGCCGTAATTATCTGGCCTTTTAGATAAAGCATATTATCCACTTTTTTTAAAAGAACATTGTAGTGTTTGAAATTTGTTGCGCTGTCTTCGCCTATTATTGCTTTTGCTTCACGCATTTTTCGCATAACAGATTCACGAAGATAAAAATCATTTTCCACCTGGTTTGATCCCAGCAGAGACATATTGTACTGAATACTGTCTAAAGAAATTTTAAGCAGGAGGTTTTTATTGAGAAGCTCTTCGTATTTCCCTACTTCTTTTGCAATGCCGGCGCGTTGCGTATCATAACTTTTGAAAAAGAAATATACTGCTGTGAAAGAAACAGCAGAGAGAACAATGAATGAAGTAACAAATCGCCAGATCCCTGTGCGAACGTCACTTCTGTTTAATTTTTTATCATTATAAACAGACATATTATGTGTTTGGTTTTTTTGGTAGCTGAAAATTATAAAAAAAAATCATACTCACAAAAAAAAACAGTATTAATTATTGTATTTATGGATGAATCATCTGTTTAAATGTTTTTAATAAAGTTTTTTTTACACATTTCGGAGAATTTTCTTAATTTGTACGCACCAAACCTCACAAACATTAAATGAATAAAATTATCAACAGTACCGTTCGGTTTTCTATTGCGGACAGTGATTATTATTTCAAAAAAATAATGATAAAATCACTGTTAGACAATCCGTTTTACATGTTACTGAACGACTGCAACAATGGTCACGAACTTATCAACAGGATTTACAGACGTCAGGAAGATGTATTCGTCATTGAACTTTTTATGCCCGTTCTGAGTGGCCTGGAAGCCATTAAAATCATCCGGAAAAACAATACAGAAACGCCGATTATCACTTATTCGGGAATATATCAGGAAGATATTGCTGAGATTCTGTCTGAAATTCCAAATGTTTATTACTGTCAGAAGAACAGCCTTATCATCAGAGATATCATCAAAGGAATGACCAAGGCAGATAGTTTCGACTACATCAAATATACCGAACAGTGGAAGCAACAGCCTCTGTCTGTTCAGGAGTACATGACGAGGCAGAAAAACAGTCAGGATGAGCTTTCACCAGCAGAAATACAGCTGATGAAATTCTGCTATGAAGGCTTCAGCAACAAAGAAATTGGTGAACAGCTGAACCTCAGCACCCGCACAATCGACACCTACATCAACAGACTCACCGAAAAACTGGGGCTTAAAACGAAATTACACCTCATCCGATTCTGCGTAGAGAACGGATATTACAACAGCAGCATGTAATATTAAAGATTATTTCACACTAATTTCACCTGATATTCATCTCCAGAAACTAAAAATATTTTTTACTAATTTGCTAATATTCAATTTTTTTAACTAAATTTGCACACCTAAAATTTAAAATTACACAGGAAATGACAAAGGCAGAATTGGTAAACACCATCTCAAATAAATTGGGAACAGAAAAGAATGAAACACAGAAAGTTGTAGAGGCGTTTATGCAAGAAATCAGAACTTCTATGTACAATGGTGATAATGTTTACTTAAGAGGTTTTGGATCATTCATCGTTAAAACCAGAGCAGCAAAAACGGGAAGAAACATCTCTAAGAACACTGCAATTGAAATACCTGCACACAATATTCCTGCTTTCAAGCCATCAAAATCTTTTGTGGAGAAAGTGAAAACTAAAGTTGCAGTGAAATAAATTAAAAGAATATTAACTAGTTATTAAAAAATTAAAATTATGCCAAGCGGAAAGAAAAGAAAGAGACACAAGGTTGCTACACACAAGAGAAAGAAAAGAAGAAGAGCGAACAGACATAAGAAGAAATAATCTCAACTGAGATTTTATAATATAATAATATAGTTGGTGTTTTTTAATTATTTAATGATCACTAACTATATTTTTATTTATACAAAGTGTGATTCGGAGGAATTTTGACAAATCTCTATGAAGATTTTCTGAAAATATATAAGAAATATCAGTATTTTTAAAAATCATGATGATACAACAAATTTCCTCAATCTAAAAAAATTATCTTACAACAAAATGAAGACAGAACTGCTAGTTTCGCATGAAGACGATTTCACAAAAATTGCATTGCTGGAAGACGGAAAACTCTGCGAACTTCATGAGGAAGAAGACAAAAATGACTTTGTAGTAGGCGACCTGTTCATCGGAAAAGTGAAAAAACTGGCTCCGAATCTCAATGCAGCATTTGTAAATATCGGTTACGAAAAAGATGCATTTCTGCATTACCAGGATCTTGGGCCACAGTTTCTCACTTACAAAAAATTCCTGAAAGACAGTATTTCAAAAAAACAAAGCTCTTCAAGCCTGAAGAATTTTGAATTACAACCGGAAATCGACAAAAACGGAATCGTAGACAAGGTACTCGCAAAAGACGACATCGTAATTCTGCAGATTACCAAAGAGCCAATTTCTACAAAAGGACCGCGAATTTCTACGCAGGTATCGCTTACAGGACGTTTTCTGGTACTTATCCCTTTCGACAACAAAATTTCTGTTTCCAAGAAAATTCGTACTACGGAAGAAAAAGACCGTCTAAAAACACTTATCGACAGCATTAAACCTGAAGGTTTCGGCGTGATCATCCGTACTGTAGCTGAAGGAAAAAAAGTAGCCGACCTGCACAACGACATGAATCAGCTGGTTCAGAAATGGGAAAGCACTTTTAAAAATATTCAGAAAAACAAAGTACCTTCAAAAATACTCAGCGAAGACGACAAAGCTTCATCGATTCTGAGAGATAACTTCAATCAGGATTTTGTGAACATCATCTGTGATGACGAGCAGATGGTGTCAGAAATGAAAGCTTACCTTGAAGTGATTGCTCCGGAACGTAAAAACATTGTGCAGTATCACGGTTCACACATCCCGCTTTTAGAATACTATAATGTAGAAAAGCAGATGAAACAGAGCTTCGGGAAACACGTAAATATCCCAAGCTCGAAAGGTGCATATCTCGTTATTGAACATACAGAAGCACTACACGTAGTAGACGTAAATTCCGGAAACAACATCAGCCTGGGAAGCACTGCCAACCGCGAGCACGCTCTGAATGTAAATAAGATGGCTGCCACAGAAATTGCAAGACAGCTGAGACTGCGTGACATGGGAGGCATCATCGTTGTCGATTTTATCGATATGACGAATCCCGAGCACAGAAAAGATCTCTACGAGCATTTCCGTAATGAAATGAGCAGGGACAAAGCCCGCCACAAAATTCTTCCTCCAAGTAAATTTGGACTCATCCAGATTACAAGACAGAGAAACCGCCCCGAAAAACAAATTGAAACCAGCGAAGAAAACCCGAATAAAGACGGAGAAATCGTTGCACCAATCGTAATCGTTGAGAAAATGGGCGACACTCTCAGAACGATTTTACAGAAAGAAAAAGGAAAACTTTTCCTTCATGTACATCCATTTGTTGAGGCTTACCTGACGAAAGGAATTAAAAGTATACAGATGAAATGGTTCATCAAATACAAAAAATGGGTAACTATTATCCCAAGAGATTCTTTTAAATACCTTGAATATAAGGTTTACAATTCTAAAAAGGAAGAGCTCGCAAGTTATACCAACTAAGCAAAATTCAAACCTCTGTTTCGACAGGGGTTTTTTCATATGTTTTTTTGAAAAAATTTACAAATTAATAAAGGTAAAATTGTGTAAAAAAAATCACGAAAATATCTCAGATCCGGTTTGAGGGATATATTTTGTGAAAGTTTTCAATGAAAAATATATAGTGAACGCAATAATATAATTAAAATTTAAATTTTTTCACTCCCAGCAGTGTAATAGTTTATCATTTCAAGTAATCATAGTTTTGATAATAAGTTACCCTTCAGATGGTAGTGAGAGCCCTTTACATCGATAAGTCAGTGAAAAATATTTTAATTATTATGACTGTTTAAATTTTAAAAAATCTCCCAAAAAGGTTATTTTTCTATAATATATTTAGCAAATATTTGATAATTAAATAATTTTTATTACTTTTAAAAACTTCTAACGCACACCTAGATGAAATCAAATTTAATAATTTTTGATCAGCCTGCAATCTATGCAGAGGGTCTTTCTAAACTTCTCTCTCAGACACAATTTATTGAACATATTCAGGTATGCAGCTGCCCGGTGAACCTTCAGGAATATCTGAAAACCGGCGGGTTTGATCTTCTGATGTTTAGCTCAAATATGATGATGCTGTCTGAAATTTATCAGGTTACTGAAGAAATGAAACAGAATAATCCCAACCTGAAAATCATCATTATCGGAAATGATTACGACGTCACTTCTATCCGCAAACTTTTCAATAAAGGAATCACCGCTTATCTGGATAAAAGAAGCTCTTTTGACGAGTTTACAGACTGCCTGCAGGCTCTTGCCACCGGAGAAATTTTTCTCTGCAGCCAAGCCAAGGAAAAGATGATCAGTTTCGTAAGCAACGGCAGAAATTTTGAAGCTGTTCAGGTCAAAGATTCACTTACCAAAAGGGAAACCGAAATTTTAAAACTTATCTGCGAAGGTCTCAGCAGCAAAGATATTTCTATAAAGCTTTTCATAAGCATCAATACTGTAGAAACACACAGGAAAAAGATTCTAACTAAACTGAATGTAAGAAATTCGGTGGGCATCGTAAAATACGCACTTGAAAATAATATTATTGAATAAGGACATCACTTTTTTCATTATCAAAAATTAAGAAAGTCAAAACCATCCCGGTTTTGACTTTCTTTTTAAAAGTATAAAAAAGTATCTGTTTCTACTCCCAATCCGGCATTTCTGCATCAGTGTAAAGAACTGCACGCGGATAATTACCGTTGGTGGCAGTAAGTGTAATTTTTATCACATTTTTCGCAGAAACATTATCGTTGGATGTATTTACCAGAATCACCTCGGCATCATTCGGTGAAAATCTTGGATCCATATCATTTGTACCATTCACTTTCTGGCTCATCCCGGAAATGTCCTGCTGCGAATTGTTATCCAGATCATAAATAAAAATTCTGGAATCCAGTTGTCTGTATTGAACGTTTTCAAATCCTGCCATATCCCTTGTATACAACAGTTTCTTGCTGTCTGCAGAGAAATTAAGACCTCCTGCTCCGCCACTAACTCCACTCAAAACACTTTGAATTACTGTTCCTGACATATTGATGATGAAAATTTTCACTCCATAACCGCTGAGATTATTGGTTTTTAGGGCGATTTTACTTCCATCATAACTCCAGTCGCATTCAGAAATAAGACTGCCATCTGCGGTTGAGTAGATCTGAGTAAGACCTGTGCCGTCTGAATTGATTCTGTACAGTTTATCAAAATTGGCGTAGATCAGCTGACTTCCCACTTTATTCCATGAAAAATCAATTTCGGCATTGCTGAATCCAGTCGCAGGCAGCGTCGTGACCTGCATCATGTCTGAACCATCTCTCCTTGACGTGAAAATCTGAAAATTCCCGCCCACATTTCTTAAAAAAGCTACTTTGTTGGCATCGTTATTCAGTCTTGGTCTGAAAGAATTTTGTGAACTGCTTGTAAGATTAAAATTCACATTTGATTCATTAGCGGAAACAATGTAATAATTTCCATTCGAATCTTTTTTCACGTAATGAAATCTGTTGGTAGGTGTTACAACTGTTTTAAATTGTCTCGTCTCACTGAAAACCTTAGGATTTACTCCATCTGAAACAGCTACCTGCCAGAAATAGGTATTGTTGTACTGAAGATTGGTAACGTTATAATTTTTAACCTTAATTCCGTTAATGTTTTGAACAACAGTATTGTTGGCATTTTTTAAAATTAAATCAAACTTCAGGCTGTCATTTTCAGGATCGGTCGCTGTCCACGATAAATTGAGCGATAAAGGTTGTTCAACAGAATTATCTGCCGGACTCACCAAAACTGGAATTGAAGGTGAAGAATTTAAACTGGAATCATCAGACAACTCAAAAACAACAGTAACGGTTTGTCCGTCATTTTTCAGGTTAATTCCCTGATAATTGGTAACATAACCCGTATATTCCGCTTTTACAGAATAATCTCCGACAGGAGCATCTGTAATGGTAAAACTGCCGTCTGTTCCCGTGAAAACGGTGGTCGTGGTAGGACTTGTAGAAATTTTAACATTGGCAATCGGAGTGTTGGTTCCTTTTTTTACAACGGTACCTTTGATGACTGCTTTGGTGTTTTCACCAACCAAATCTTCACTGCAGCTAGCTAGAACGCCAAGCATTAGAATCAATATATATTTTAATATTTTTTTCATGGATTTACTGTTTTTAAAGGTTTCGCAGATTTTCGGTTGAGGTAAACATTAAGACCTAAACCAATTCTTACACTTTGATCTTTCCTTGTTCCCTGCACTTTAAAATCCCAGTCGTCATTGAAGCCAAGATCGTATTGTGCATTTAAACGGAGTGCAAACGTGCGGTTGATAAGGTATTCAAGACCTCCACCAAACTGAGATTTGAAGTAATTTTTGTCCCTGTAAAATACAGAGCCTACACCACCATAAGCGTAAGGAGTCAGTTTACTTTTAGGAAGAAGCATGTATTCAACGTTTGCATCAAGAGCAATCGCCCGTCTCCAGAAAATATTTTTATTTTCAAAAATGAAATAACTTGCATTCCCGTCAATGTTAAAATGGTCGCTTACGAAATATTTCAAGCCTCCTTTTATCCCTGGATGCATCTTAGGATTTACATAATCGCCACGAATTTGGGTTCCTTCTGCTAATCCGTACATCGAAATTTTTGCACGCTGATTGTCAGCCAGTTTTTTACCTAAAACATTCATATCGTTGTCGGTCTGCTCAACATTATAATCAGTAATCAGTTTGGTAAATTTATTCGGATCCTGAACTGTACTTCCCCAGATATTGTCTCTCACGCCTTCTACGATCAGACCGTAAACTGCTTTTTCAATGGCTTCTGTTACAGCAAGATGTACAGGTTCGTTTTGAGTGATTCCTACCTCAGCTTCCATTAATCTTTCCGTATCAACATACCGGAAAAAACTTCCGCTGATGGCGGTAGAAAGAATGGTTTTTGAAGTATAAACAGTTTTAAGAATTTCGCCACTTTGAGTAGAAACCGCACGGAGATAAACTGTAATTCTGTCCTGACGGTAATTGGTAGAAGCTCCGATTCCGAAATACCTTGCTCCCAGACCGCCTGTAACAACGTTGGTATCGTAAGAGATCACACCACCTTCAAGAATAATTCCGGCGTACAAAAGCGGTGGAAGATTTCCTGATTCATTGATCTGGTTGGGCATGTATTCTTTTCTGGTAGACCTGATGATTTGTCTTTCATTTAAAAGATTTCCGATATTTTCTCTTTCAATGGGTCTGAACCAACGGCTGTCTTCCAGCGCTTTGATGAGAATGGTCGTTGTTCCCTGCGGAATGGCTGTACTCCAGTTGGCCCCGTTGTCAGCGGCTTTGTACTGTCCTGTCTGGTCACGGAATTTGTAAACTCCCACCACCACTTTATCGTTTGGTTCCGGCAGGTTTTTTATCTGTGAAGTAAAATTGGTGGTTTCACCTAAAGTAGATTTCTCGCTTTTCGAGGGATAATTCAGCAAAGAATTACACCCAGTCATCACCAGAAAAAACACAGGTAATACTACCCAAAATTTTGGATATCTATATGTTGTTTTCATGGTAAATCAGTTTTGTCCGGGAATTATAATTTCAGACTGCTCGCCGGTGCTTGTATTGAGGATTTTGATTAAAAGTCCGCCGTTGGCCTGCGTCACTTCCAGATACATTGAGCCGAAAACATAAGTTCCCGGTTTCAGTTCGCCCTCACCAAACTGATTGCCAAAAAGTTTTGTTGAAAGCTGACTCAAAAGTTGCCTGTTTAAACTGTCTGTGAAGTTTGAGAGTGAATTTGAATTGGAAGACAATGATGAAAGACCATTATTGTTGTCAAACTGATTTTGTGCAGCTGCAGAACTCAGCAACCACTGATAATTGAATGTATCGCCGCCGAAAGCGGGATTTATGGGTTTGTAAACCAGCTGTTGTCCGCTTACAGAAAAGCCGATTGTTGATAGAAATAATATTGTAGTAGTATAAAAGAGTTTCATTTTTTAAAGTTTTTAGGTTGAACTTCTTAACAATTCATTCTTTGGAAGAATCATTTCTTTGAGAATTTCTAAAGTAGTCTGGGCTTCCTGATTCATCACTTCCTCATCCGGAGATGTGTTGAAAAGATAAATCTCCTGCTCGTTGTACATTATAGAAATCCTGGTACTCTGTCCTAATCCTGGGATCTCAATGATTTTTACAGTTCCGGGAAATTTCTCATCGGTCTGCAGATACTTCATGTAAAACTGATCGTAGTAGTACTTGCCGTTTCTGCTTCTGGTATCGTCTATGGTAAGTCCCGATAGCTCGATATCGTTTTCAGATAATGCTTTTGTACTGTTCTGAGCAATTTTTTCAGGCCGTATCTCTAAACTGTCTTTAGAAATCACCTTATCGCTTTCTTCGTCTTTGATAAAAAGAAAAACCTTGAGAACATCTCTTTTGTCGAGATTGGTTTTCACCTCAGAAAGTTTTAAAGTTTCTTTTGGTTTCACGACAAATTTGCCTTCCTGTTTATTGGTGGAAGTGTTGCCTGAGGCTCCTTTTTTTATTGATAGCAGAATATAATTTATTGGGTAATGGAAATCTGATTGATTTTCTGCTGTAGCAATAATATTGTAAAGACCGTCTGCGCTTTCTGTAATTATTTTGGCTTTAAGGCCGTTCCCGGTTTTGTTTTGTGAGAAAAAATTACAGCAAAAAAGCATTGAGATTATCCATAGAAATTTAATTTTCATTATTAATAATTTCTGATAAAAATAATCATGTTGTTGTCTCTGATATTGATTTTCATTTTCTCTGAGATGCTGTTGCTTCCCACCATATCCACATAGTTTTTGTTGCCTACAGAATTAATGGTTGCCGTGCTTGGTTTATTGGAAGTATTAATGAAAACGGTTTTATTCTCATTTCCAATTTGGCTTATAGAAACCTGTTTGGGGTTTAAATCATAAATCTGAACTTCATTATTGTTCCCAATCTGCACAACATTGGACTTAAAACCCGTTGTTACATTCACAGTAGAATTGCCACTGCCAAACAACTGCAAAACATTCTGAGAGTTCAACTCTTCGAACGAAATATTTTTCTGAGCCTTACAGAAGGTGCAGAAAAAAAGCAGTGTTGATATGTAAGCCAGTTTTTTCATCTCAAAAAATAGTATAATGTATAGGAGATTGCTCTCCTATACATTTGAAGAAACTCTAATAGTTAGATTGTGTTACTACAATAGAATTTCCACTACCTTGCTGTAAACCGTTGTGATATTGTGATACCCCTGACTGGTTAATATTTGTGGAATTATTATCTCCGTACTGCTTTGAAATTGCGTTATTCGAAGATCCTGACTGCAGGGAAATTAACTTGTTACCCATGGTTCCTCCTCCGAAAAGAGCAGAATTATTCTGATCAACATTCAATTTATTACTATTACCACTCTGAGTACCAGTTCCAGTGTTAGAATTTCCACTTTGGCTTAGAGAAGATTCGTTTGAATCACCAGTCTGAGTCATAGTAGCACCATTGTTATTTCCTGTCTGGAAAGCTTGGGCTCCATTAAAATTTCCAGAAACCTGAGTTAATGTCATGGTATTACTATTACCAGTTTGTGCACCATTCGTCCATCCAGAGCTTGCTCCAGCTGTTTGAGTGGATGTGTTGTTATTACCATCCTGATTCATAGTAAAAGTATTGCTATTTCCCGTAATTGTTTGTGTAGCAGTATTACTAGATTGTTTTTGAATAGCGGTCATATTATTTGAATTACCACCTTGAGCTTTTTGTGTAATCGTATTTGAAGTACCATATTGTTCAGCGTTCATTTTATTACTGTTGCCGTTGACAGCTTCTTGTAAGATTTTAGAGTTTGATGCATCACCACCTCCTACACCACTTTTTTGCAAAGCAGTAAAGTCATTTAAATTTCCCGTCTGAACTTGACTAATTGTGCTATTGTTAATCAATGGATAATTTCCCATACCCTCTTGTGTTGCTTTAGCTTTGTTGTCATTGCCATTTTGATTCTGCGTGATAGCCGTCAAAATTGGGTTTTGCGGGTAAGTTGTTGATCCTACGCCACCCAACTGCTTAGCATTAGCATCGTTGCGATCTCCTACCTGAATCTGTGTAATCTTTGAAGCTAATGTAGATTTTTGCTCAGCCATTAACTTGTTGTTAGAACCTTTCTGATCTTGAGTAATATCAGAATAATGAGCACCAGTATTAAAGGAACCACTACTACCTGAAGCACCTTGCAACACCGTAGATGAGTTATTAATACCATCTTGTTTTACATCTAAAGTTGAATATTCACCAAATTGGTTAGCGGTCACTTTATTTCCATCTGCTAAGCTGGCTGCAGTCATTGCCCCTGTATTTCCCTGCTTAATTGTGCTTTTCGCACCTATCGCATCCTGTGTAAGGTTTGCCGAATTATAGGCACTACTTTGTGTCGTGTTACTTATATTACTCTGAGCATACGATACGCTCACTGCTAATAGTGCGAATGCACCGGTTACTAATTTTTTCATTTTTTTTAATTTTTATGGTTTTAAACTTCTACAAATCTACTTTTCTACAAAATGCAAAAAATCATGTCTAAACGGTAAATTTTAAAAATCACAGATTCAGTTACTTTATCTAAAGGTTTTGGTTACATCACAGTCATGGTAAACCGTTATATTTTTTACCGTAGAAATACGGTACGTTATTTGAAAAACATTTTTCCGGATTTTCTATCTTATATTATTATTTTTACCCTATGAAAAGTTTCGGAAAAGACCTTTTAAATAAAATTAAACAGGCAAAGCTCAGTGGCGAATTTGCTCATGGTATTTTTTCGCCTCCTTCACGCCCTGTATTTACCTATGAGCAGGTTTTAGAGAAAAATCCAAAATTTGCTGCTGTCAATATTGTTATTTATCTGAAAAATGATGAATGGTATTTTCCGCTGATTCAGCGCACAGAAAATAAAAGAGACCGGCACAGCGGACAAATATCTCTCCCCGGAGGAAAAAGAGAAGAACTCGACAGAGATTTTGCCGATACAGCCATCCGCGAAACTTCCGAAGAAATCGGTCTCGAAAAACCTTACGTAAGAATCATTCGTGAAATGTCACCCATCTACATTCCTCCAAGTAATTTTTATGTCTATCCTTTCATCTCCTACTCCAAAAGAAATCCTGAATTTATCCTTCAGGAAAGTGAAGCTGTGGAAGTTATAGAATTTCCTATTACCTCTTTTTTAAATTTACCGGATACACCCGAAATGATGTCTCTAGAATCTGCCGGAGGAAAAGAAGTTCCGGTAATTAATTTTAACGGATACATCATTTGGGGAGCAACTGCGATGATCCTCAGTGAATTTAGCCAATTGCTGAAAAAAATGTAACTTTGCACAATCGTTTTTACTGAAGCATGGCCAAAAAAAATATATTTACCGATGCATTCGGAACTCCTTACTTTTTGAAAAGGATGATTATTATTATACTCGGTATCGTTTCTTACAGACGGTTCAACGGCTTTAATAAACTGAAAATCACCGGAACCGAGCATTTGGTGGATCTTCCGGATTCCAATGTACTTTTTGTATCCAACCATCAGACCTATTTTGCTGATGTTGCTGCTATGTATCATGCATTCTGTGCAGTGAACAACGGCTATCTTAACAGTATAAAAAACCCTATTTATCTTCTTAATCCTAAAATCGATTTCTATTATGTAGCTGCCGAAGAAACGATGAATAAAGGAATTTTACCTAAAATTTTCAAAGTTGCCGGAGCTGTTACCGTAAAAAGAACCTGGAGAGCTGAAGGAAAAAATGTAAACCGGATGGTAGACCTTACCGAGGTAGACAATATTATGAAAGCCCTGCAAAATGGCTGGGTAGCAACATTTCCTCAAGGTACCACCGCTGCTTTCGCACAGGGAAGACGTGGAACTGCCAAACTGGTGAAAAACCAGAGACCTATTGTAATTCCAATTAAAATAAATGGCTTCAGAAGAGCGTTTGATAAAAAAGGACTTCGTGTAAAAGTAACGGGAGTAAAACCGACAATGGAATTTAAAGCACCTCTTGATATTGATTATGACACAGAAAATTCTCACGATATTCTTTTGAAAATAATGACAGCCATCGAGCAGACCGAAGATTTTAATGTACTACATACCTACGATGAAGAGCTTAAGGCTAAAAAATCACAAGGTAACAATCCTCTAAACTAAAAAAAATGAAAAAATTAGCAGCATTTTTTCTGATTCTCACATTTTTAATTTCCTGCAATACTCAGAAAGCTTTTTCAGAATTCGATTTCAGCTATTCAAAAGCCGGAGGTTATGCCCCGATGTATGAAAACCTTTTAATCAAAGACAATAAGGTGTTTTACTCGCTTGAATCCAATGGAAAAAAGACAAGAAAAAAATTTAAAATTTCTGATGCAGAACTTCAGAATATCGACAAAGTTTTAAGCGAAAATCAATTCAGAAAAATTATTGAAGACCGCAAAAAAATCTACGACCGCGCCTCTATAACTATCACGGTTAAAAAAGGTGAAAATTCCGGAAGCAAGTCAGATGCAAGCCTGATCATGGCTGTTGACCAAAAGAAATGGGAAAATATTGTAGAAGTTTTCCAGAAAATCATCGACAACAACGTAAATAACACAAAATAATTTTGAAAACCCATTTCATTGCCATTGGTGGAAGTGCGATGCATAATTTAGCGATCGCTCTTAAAGACAAAGGATATCAGGTAACCGGTTCAGACGATGCCATTTTTGAGCCTTCAAGATCAAGACTTGAAAACAAAGGTATTTTACCAGAGGAACTTGGTTGGTTTGCAGACAGAATACATTCAGATCTTGATGCTGTAATTCTGGGAATGCACGCCCACAACGACAATCCCGAACTGGCAAAAGCAAAAGAATTAGGTTTAAAAATATATTCGTACCCCGAATTTCTGTACGAACAGTCAAAAAACAAAACAAGAGTCGTAATTGCAGGATCTCACGGGAAAACCACGATTACATCAATGATTCTTCATGTTCTCAATTTTCATCAGAAAGATGTGGATTACATGCTGGGTGCTCAGCTCGAAGGTTTCGACTGTATGGTCAAGCTCACGCAGGATAACGATTTCATGGTTTTGGAAGGTGACGAATATCTTTCATCTCCTATCGATTTACGTTCAAAATTTTTACTGTATCAGCCAAATATTGCTTTGTTGAGCGGTATTGCATGGGATCACATTAATGTTTTTAAAACATTTGATGATTACATTGATCAGTTCCGAAAATTCGTGGCGAGTATTACACCTGGAGGAGTTTTGGTGTACAATGAAGAAGATCCTGAAGTTGTAAAAGTGGTTGAAAGTGCTGAAAATTATTTCAGAAAAATGCCATACAGAACTCCGGAATATGAAATCAGCAACGGTAATGTTCTTCTGAAGACCGAATTGATGGGTGATGTACCGCTTTCTGTTTTCGGAGCTCACAATTTACTGAATCTTGAAGGCGCAAGACATATCTGTCACACTTTAGGGATTATGGATGAAGAATTTTATGAAGCGATAATGAGTTTCAAAGGTGCCTCAAAACGTCTTGAAAAAATAGAAAGAAACGATGGCGGAACACTTTATAAAGATTTTGCCCACGCACCCAGCAAAGTGAAGGCTGCAGTGAAGGCATTCTGTGAGCAGTTTAAAAATGAAAAAAAACATGCCTTTCTTGAGCTTCACACGTATTCAAGCCTGAATCCTGTATTTTTGGAACAATATGATCATGCGATGGACGGTCCGGAAGAATCTGTCGTTTTCTATTCTGAAGACGCTCTGAAAATCAAAAGAATGGAAGCCATTTCACCTGATCTGATAAGAGAAAAGTTTAAAAATGAAAACTTAAAAGTATTCACTAATGCCGAAGATCTTCATGAATACTGGAATACTTTAGACAAGACAGACGGCGTATTTCTGATGATGAGTTCAGGAAATTTCGGTGGCTTAGATTTAAGCAAATAATTTTTTCTAAAATACAAAGATTAAATCCTTTTCAAATTCAGAAAAGGATTTTTTTTGTTATAGCAATTCACAGTTTTTAATGAAATTTTTGAGAATATCTTCTGTCGAATCTTCGCTGTACTTTTGAATGGACTGACCCAGCCAGAGATTAACAAATTCAGCATTTTCAACTTCTCTTGCAGCTGTTCTCAGAGCACCGGTCAGTTTATTCATGTAAGGATAAGGTAATATAAAAGGCGACTGATCCAGCGTTTCTGTAAATTGATTTTTAATGCCTCTTGCAAATCTGCCGGAGAAGGATTTTGTGACAATAATTTCATTTTCTCTTACCTTTTGCAAACGCTTTTTTTCAAAATCCTGCAGAGCACTTTCTGTGGAAGCCAGAAGCATACTTCCGATCTGAAATCCCATAGCACCGAGATCTTTCGCAGCTTTTAAAGTCTGAGCATTGTAAATTCCACCAGCGTAAATCAAAGGAACTTTTACGGAATCAAAAACCTGTGAAAGCAATGATAATCCGCCAATCTGCGGAATATTTTCGTCAGTAAAACTTCCCCGGTGACCGCCCGCTTCCCAACCCTGAACACAAATGATGTCGATTCCTGAATTTTCGAGTTGTACAGCTTCTTCAACGGAGGTAAATGTCCCGATTAGCAGAACGTCATTGTTTTTTAATTTAAGAATACTTTCGGCATCAGGATTTCCAAAGGTGAAACTTAAAATTTTACATTTTTCAGCTATAACAGTGTCGATCTGTTCATGATAACTGTTGATTTTAATATCCTCAAAGTCCGGCAGATCGGCATGAATTTTATTCCGCAACGCAAGATCTTCAAGGAAATTTCTAGTTTCGGAAAAATCACTTTTAAGTTTGTTATTAATTTCCGGAATTTTGTGTAGAAAAATATTGACAGCAAAATCTCTGTTTGTCAATTTTTTCGTTTTATGAATTTGATCCAATGATTTCTCAGCCGGTAAATCTGCCAAAGCCAAAGAACCGAGGCATCCTGAATTATTCGCAGCAGCCACCATTTCCGGAGTACTTATCCCAAACATCGGCGCCTGAATTATGGGAAACTGAACACGCAGTTTTCTACTGAGGTCGTTTTTTAAATGCATAAAAAATCGGTTTCAGTAAAATTAAAAATTTTTTAAAGAATTTCTTTGGTTTAAATTAATTCTCAGAATTGGCAACAATCCTATTTCTTTCTTTTGCCAACATTACTATAGAAATAACACCCATTATCAGCATTAAAAATAATTGTAGAGGCAACGTAATAAAGGAATATGTAAGACCAAGCTCACCGCCTGCTGCTGCATCTTTCCCCATAGCAATAAAGAGTGTCATAAAACCGTATTTCATGGCAAAATTAAAGGCACCAATTCCACCGCTGGCAGGGATTATCATTCCTAAGGTCCCCACCACAAGTATGAAAAAACCATCTGCAAAAGTAAAATTTGAAGTTTCAGGAAGAGCAAAGCACACCAAATAAGAAGCGAAGTAGTATGAAACCCAGATTGCAAGAGTATATATAATGAATTTGCCTTTTTGTTTTAGTTTAAATATTGACTTTATTCCTTCAACAACACCATAGATTACACCTCTAATTTTCTTGTAAATTGGACTATCATTGATTTTTTTTCTAAGAAGAATAAAGACTACAACAAGAACAACAGAGATAGCTATAAAAATGTAAAGATAGATTAAAGCATTATTTAATTTCTTTGAGAACTCTTTTTCGATATACTTCCAAAAGGAAAGAATACTTGAAAATTTAAAAATTAAGGTAAGACCAAGAAACGCAATCATACAGATTAGGTCTACAACTCTCTCTAAAATTATCGTACCAACGGATTTATCTACAGGAACTTTTTCAACACCATACAAAGCCGTTGCACGAGCCACTTCTCCACTTCTAGGAATGGTAAGATTCATCAGATATCCGAAAGAAATACTCCAAAGTGCATTTGAGTTTGAAATACTGTAACCCATTGGTTCCATGAGTAAATTCCAACGCACGGCACGAAACCAATATGCCAAAAGCCCGAAAACTCCAGCAAAAGCAACCCACCAGTAGTTTGCCTGCGACATTGAATTTTGAAATCTCTTAAAATCAAAATCTTTCAAAGCCAGCCACAAAAAAAATGCAGCAAATGCCAATGAAATAAGTATTGTTAAAAAACTTTTTACGGGATCTTTTTTCTTCTCTTCCATTTTATTTTAGGTAAGAAGATTGGTTTTTTCGTCTGGAAAAACAATTTTTGGCTGGAAATCTCTAGCTTCTTCAGGGCTCATTTGAGCATAGGCGATGATGATAATAATGTCATCACGCTGTACTTTTCTTGCCGCAGGACCATTGAGACAAACTTCTCCGGATTTTCTTTTTCCTTTGATAACGTAAGTGTCGAAACGCTCACCGTTGTTCACATTCACGATGTAAACCCGCTCTCCCACTACCAATCCTGCTGCATCTATAAGATCTTCATCGATGGTAATACTTCCGATATAATTAAGGTCTGAAGCCGTAACTCTTACCCTGTGAATTTTAGATTTGAAAACTTCTATAAACATGGCACAAATTTATTAATAATTTTCCAAAATGCAGCTGATTAAAATCTTACAAACAGCTTAATTTCATGTATATCACAATTAATAATTTTCAATTGATAATTAGGTTATTTTAGCAGATTTTCAATCATATTTTGATATTCATTAACGAATTACACATATTTCGGATTTAATAAAATTAAAATAAAACTGATTAAAATTCGTAAAACATTATGTTTAGGGCATTTGGCACAATTTTAGTCACTGTAAATGCGTATTTTTCGCAGGTTTTCAAATTCACAGATTTTAATGATTTGTAAAGTTTTATGAAAATTTCAATAACTTTTATCAAAAAATTTGCACAATATGAAAATTATACTAAATTTGCTTTTATAACAAACTAACTTTTAATATTACAAATTATGAACAAGTCTGAATTAATCGACGCAATTGCAAAAGATGCAGGTATTACTAAAGTAGCAGCAAAAGCTGCTTTGGAATCTTTTATGTCTAACGTAACTTCTACATTACAGCAAAAAGACGGAAAAATCTCTTTAGTAGGTTTTGGTACTTTTTCTGTAGCTGAAAGAGCCGCTAGACAGGGAATTAATCCTGCTACTAAGATGCCAATAAAAATCGCTGCTAAGAAAGTAGCTAAATTTAAAGCAGGTGCTGAGCTTTCTACTGCCGTTGCAGGAGCAGGTGATAAGAAAAAAAAGAAATAATCATAAGATTATAAGAAAATTAACCTCATCGTTTGATGAGGTTTTTTTGTGTTCTAAAATGAAAATTAAGGAGCCAAACGTGAAATTTGCCAGTCTAAGTCTCCTAAATTGTATATAATCCTATCGTGAAGACGGTTTGGTCTGCCTTGCCAAAACTCTATTTCGTAAGGTTTTGCAATATAACCACCCCAATTTTCTGGTCTCGGAATTTCTTTATTTTCAAATTCCTGTTCAAGATTTTTAAGTTTTTCTTCAAGAAACTCACGGTTGGGAATAATTTCGCTTTGAGGTGAAACCGCCGCTCCTAACTGACTTCCTTTTGGTCTGGAATGAAAATATCCGTCGCTTAAATTTTCTGCAATCCGCTCTAAATCTGCTTTAATAATAATCTGTCTTTCTAAAGATGGCCAAAAAAAATGAAGGCAGGCTTTATGTGTTTTCTCAATAGATTTTCCCTTTCGGCTCTCGTAATTGGTGTAAAAAACAAAACCCTCGTGGCTGTAAGATTTCAGAAGAACCATCCTACTTCTTGGGCAACCGTCTGCTTCTACCGTACACACAGACATTGCGTTAGATTCTGATACCGCAGGATTCTCTGTAGCCTCCAAAAACCAGTCTCTGAACTGCTCGAAAGGATTTTGTTTAATCTCATTTTCAACAAGTTGTGCTCTTTCGTAAATTTTTCTCCTGTCGTGCAGATTTTCCATAAAAAATTTTTATTACATTTGAGTATGAATTACGCTTACAAAGGTAAAATATTAATCTCTACACCTGATATTTCGGGCGATATTTTTTCCCGGTCTGTGGTGCTCATAATCGATCATGATGAGAGCGGAAGCTTTGGGCTCATTCTCAACAAAAAAAACTCTAAAATAAGCACGAGATTCAAAAGTCTGTTTGAATTTAAAATCGATGTTTACGATGGCGGCCCCGTAGAAAATGACAAGGTTTTCTTCATTATTAAAGGAGATAAGGTCACAGAAGACTATTCTGATATTACCAATGAGTTTTATCTTACCGAGGATGTAGAAAATGTAATCGCCTCTGTATTAACCAATAAACTCAGCGTGAATGATTTTAAAATATTTTCAGGATATTCCGGCTGGTCAGCAGGTCAGTTGGAGAATGAAATTTCAAACAAAGTCTGGACAGTTGTGGACGTTTATAACCTGGATTACACGCTACCCAACGATCAGACTTTATGGAAATCTATCATGCAAAATTTAGGTGGTGAATTCCTGCTTTGGGCCAACTCGCCTGAAGACATTTCGATGAATTAACACCGTAAAAAGCTGAAGATCATTTATTAACAAATCTTTAAGTCTCTTTTAACTATTATTTAAGAAAGAATTCACGTTATTTGGATAAACAAAATTAATAGGAATGAAAACACTTAAACTTTTTGTCTGCAGCCTTTTAACAGCATCTTTTCTATCTTTTACACCTCCCGGTAAGAAAATCATTATTCTTGATGCAGGCCATGGCGGAAATGATCTCGGAACCAACAGAGAAAATATTTTCGAAAAAGATCTGGTTCTGAATATCGCTCATGAAATTGTAAATTTTAACAAAAATAATGATGACTATGAAATCATTATGACGAGAACTGCTGATGAAAACATTTCTTTAGCAGATAGAACAGAAAAAATCAATCGACTGAATCCTGCCGCCGTTATTTCGCTTCACATGAATAGTACTGCAAAGCCGGAATCTGTAAGATCAGGACACGAAATCTTCACCCAATCTTCTGAAGGATCAAAAAATTTAGCGAAAATTATTTCTAAAAATCTTGGTGAATGTAATATCGAAGAGAAAAATCTTCATATATTAAGGGAATCAAAATCACCTGCTGTGTTGGTTGAGCTAGGCTTCATCAACAGTACAAAAGACAGAAAATACCTGTCAAGCGAAGAAGGACAAAAAGAAGTTGCAGCTAAGTTTGGGAAGATTTTCAGTGAATTATAGATTAACAATACACTTCTGACCAGATCAGAAAAAAACCCGGTAAAGGACTTGAAATGTTGTTTACCGGGTTTGTCAATTTTAGAAACTTTCTTTCCACTGTTGCACAAGATCTGTAAATCTTGAGTTGGTAAAAGTTTTATTTCGAATTTTTCCGACTGAGAAAATTCCTTTTTCGTCGGAAATTAATAAGATCTCTTCAGCTTTTTGAGATTCAAAGGCAATCATTTCACTTTCCTGAATCGTAACCAGTTTTTTCTTATCTAAAAAAGTCACAAAGTTTTCGAGTAAGGGCGAAATGTACGCTCCTTCCGTATGTTTTGGGATTTTTATAGTGTTTTCTTCTAAAAAAAGAAGATTGCCTAAAGCAGTCCGTGCAATTCTCTTGTTTGGATTCAGGAATATCACATCATCAAGATCATTCTCTTCGGCATAGATGCTTCCGTAAATATTTTCTGGAGAATGCACTCTGATATTGCTCAACAGATTGGTATTGACGTTGATTTCCTTGATCAGATCCAACTCCAGATTTCTCTCATGAATATCAAGAACATCCGCAACTTCTGTCACTTCAAAAAAGTAGGATACCGTTGATTTGGAAAGCGTGATTCCGTCAGTATTTCTGTAAGCCAGGAAGTTGATAATTCCATTTTTTACCGACTTTCCCTGAATAATTTCAGTGTTAAACAGATTCTGAAAAAACTCCAGAGTATAACTCAAAGGAATATTAAGACGCATTTTCCGCATAGAAGCCATTAAAAAGAAATAGCATTCTTCGTCCATGATCAGCTGAGCGTTTCTGATAAAAAAAGAAACTTTTACGGCATCACCCAAAGTAAAAGCTCTGTTGGCCTCTTCCACCGCACCGGAAGTAAAAATATAATTTTTCAATTTTTCTGAATTTAGCTAAAAAAATAATGAACGATAAATCGTTCATCAGTTTTATCCATTGATATTTTATTCTTAAGCAGCGCCTAATTTTATTCTTAGATTTTCGATCAGATTTTCCCAGTACAACGCGTTCTCTTCTTCATCTCCATCTTCACAGAAATCTGTAATATTCAGAGCGAGATCCTCTGTAATATCATCTATTGTAATCGTCATTTCAAAGAAATTTTTGGTTCCCTCATCTTCCTCCCATCTGAAACGCACGAAACCTTCAGGCTTATATCTGATCAGTGTAGCCTTTTCAGCAGGACCACCGCCCCAGCTGAAAAAGAAATCGTCTCCTTTCTCTACAACATCCTCCGCAAACCATTCTGACAAACCCTCTGCTGTAGCCAGATATTCGTATAAAATCTCTGACAGACAGTGCATTGGAAACTCATAATGGACTTTATTTTTCGCCATATATTCTCTGTTTTAATCGTGTCGCAATATATAAATTAATTTTTTTATTTAACAAAACAGAGGTTACTTTTTTATAAAAGGTTTATGATTTTTGTCATAAGACTTTGCAAAGCTTTTATTAACGGTTAATTTTCATTTAAAGCTTCCAGAATCACGGCACATCCTTCCCGGATTTCGTCCTCAGAAATAGTCAGTGGAGGGGAAATTCTCATGTATTCGTTACGGTACAGCTGCCAGAAAACAATCAGTCCTTTTTCCATACACTTTTTGGCGATATGGATAGTGAAATCGGGTGAACCCAAATTTACAGCGAGCATCAGGCCTTTTCCGTTAATGTTTTTGATTTTTGGATGTACAAGAAGTTCCCTAAAAAGTTTTTCCTTGGCATCAGTTTCATTCATCAATCCACTTTCCAGAACTTCCTGTAAAGTGGCATGGCTTGAAGCTGCAATCAGTGGATTTCCACCGAATGTGGTAATGTGACCCAATTTCGGAGAATGAGACAGTGTTTCCATCATTTCTTTTGAACTCATAAATGCACCTACAGGAACCCCACCGCCCATTCCTTTACCCATCACGAGAATATCAGGAACAATTCCGTAATGTTCGAAGGCAAACAGTTTTCCTGTTCTGCCAAAGCCCGGCTGAATTTCATCTAAAATTAAAAGCGCACCAACTTCTTCACAGCGTTTTTTAAGATTTCTGAAATAGTTCTCCGAAGGCATCAGAAACCCTGCTGCTCCCTGAATGGTTTCGGCAATAACGCACGCCGTTTTCTCAGTAATCTTTGGAAAATCTGCTTCATTATTAAACTCAATAAAGTTCACCATCGGCAACAATGGTCTGAATTCTCTCTTATGATATTCATTGCCCGCTACAGAAAGTGCACCGTGGGTATTGCCGTGGTAAGCGTCTTTCATAGAAATGATTTCTTCTCTTCCGGTATATCTTTTAGCTAATTTCAAAGCTCCGTCAATGGCTTCTGCACCACTGTTCACCAAATAAGTAACTTCCAGAGGATCGGGAACAGATTCTGCCAGAAGCTGACAAAGTGCAACAGGTTTTTCCTGAGCATATTCTCCGTAAACCATGACGTGAAGGTATTTTTCTGCCTGTTCTTTAATAGCATCAACAATTTTCGGATGCGAGTGCCCCAAAGTATTGGCAGAAACTCCTGCTACAAAATCAAGATATTTTCTGCCGTCAATTCCATAAATATAACTTCCTACTGCTTTTTCAACTTCAAAACCTGCGGCAAACTGCGTAGTCTGAGCCTGATATTTAAAAAATTCCTTTTGCATGATTTCTTTTAAAAATGATTTGGCAAAGATAATAAGAATGATGTGAAAAAATGTTTTAATGAAAATGGTCTTTATAAAGTAAAGTTCCGAAGTCGGGAGAATTTGGAGAGCTATAATACGCCGATATTATTTAAAAAATTTCCATACTACAGTTATATCCTCAGAATGTATTTTAAAAACCATCAGTATGTCTTTCTTAAAACATCCGTATCTTTTTCCTAAAACATACGGACGTTTTAGCAGAAAGGTCCGCACATTCTCTAATCAGTTTATAATAATTAAATAACACCAGAGTGGTTAAAAGTAAATTTAGGATTAAAAAAAATATAAAAATAAATCACCAATATTTTAATTTTAGTTTAAAATTTATTAAATTAGTCTCAACATAAAGAAAAAAAATTAACTTTTAAATTCAATACTATGCCTATTACTTTTAATGTAATTCCAAGAAGAAATCCTCAAAGTCCTAATGATCCGCCAAAGTATTATGCAAATGTCGTGGGTAATGGAGTAACAACTTTAGATGATCTGGCTAAATATGCTTCAACGGTTTCCACTGTATCAAAAGCTGATATTCTCGCCGTGCTCGAAAGTACTTTTTCTAAAATTGCCGAAGATGTTGGTGATGGAAAAATTGTCTATGTTGGTGAGTATTTCACGCTGCAGGCCGGTGGCTCGAGTGAAGGAAAGACTACACCCGATGAAGTGAATGCTTCCACCATCACGGCTGTGAAAACCATCTTCCGACCGGGGAAACTGATTAAAGATGCCCTCAAGCTGGCAACCTTTCAAAAGAAATCTTAAACCAAAAAAAAATCAGAGCCAAAAGCTCTGATTTTAAATTTTTATTTACGTACCCTTTTCGGTTTTTTCGCCTCTTCTTTGGCTTTCGCATCATCAATAATCTTTTGAGACTGATCGTAGAGGGTGGTATCCGATTCATATTTTATTTCTTCGTAATTCGGGGTGTCGACGAGAATATCCTGCCACTTCCGTATCCGATCTTTGGTGTTCCAGTTGAAGTCGGGGAACTTCCGTTTAGAAGGTTCAATCATACTCATCGGATACGTATCGTCCGTCGCACCAATGTTGCATGAGAGAATCTGCAGTTGCTGCTCTTCAAACAAAGCACCGATGATTCCGCACGATGAAAGGTTGATACCGATTCTGACAGGCTTTTTTGTAGCTGAATCTACATCATCCACATAAGCGATCGACTGTGCATTTCCAATCACTCTTACTTCTTTTATTTTTCCCTCTTCATAAAAAACAGACATCAGTTTGCCTTTTACCTGATTAAATTCGTCTTTCATATTCAGAGAATCTGCTTTGCTGATGGCTAAAGCATTTCCAATGACTTTTAAAGAATCTATATTCTCAGTGGAAGTATTGAAATAAGCTTCTACCTTATCCCCTGTTACCTGTTTCTGATCGCTCCAGAGAATAGGGTCCTTATACATGTGCATAATTCCGTCGGTTTCATTGAAAGCAATGGAATCTGCTCTGCCCTGCGCATTGGATTTGTAAATTCTTGCCTTTTTAAATGCTCTCAGAAAACTTTTCTTTTTTGTAGCATCTGCCGAATCTGGCTTTTGGTAAGAAAGAATTTTTTCCGAAGCAAAGTAAATGGAATCTTTTTCTAAAATTTTCACTGCATAAGGCGATTTGGTCATCATAGAAGAATCTTTTTTCTCATAGATTTCGCCGTAGCCACCTTTGATGTATCTTTTTTCTAAAGGATCATCCAACGTTACATTTCCCGTTGCAGTTCCAAAACCGGAAAGTTGGTTGAAGTACATTTCATCTCCGGTAAGAATCTTATCATTGTAATAAATTCTGGAATTTTTATTTAAAAAAGCTTCCTTTGAATTCATTTTATACGTTCCGTTCTCTGTGTAGATTCTGTTTTTCCGGTCTTTTTTATTGATGATATTGGTGGGACCTTTAATGTCAACCACATTGGTATTTTGATTCTGAACAACGTTGATTCCTTCTAAAATATAATCTTTATCTTCAATTTTCACATTGTCTGTAAGATTTATAGACCGGGTTGAAAGATTGTAGGTTGCAGATTTTGAATAGGTTACACTTTTACCATCGTTAATTGTTCCACCGGTATTGTAATACGCAAGGTTAGCAACCCTGTCATAGTACATGGTTTCAGTTTTGATGATTGTGCCTTTAGAATCGTTCAGAACTACATTTTTTCTGGCAACGCCTTTTTGGGTATTGCCATCATATTCCATTTCTGAAGCGGTGATTACAGAGCCATCGGGATTTTCGAGTCTGGCATTGCCGATTGCTCTGGCAAAGTTTTCTTCCTCATACATCACGATTATGTCAGCACTCAGAATAGATCCCTGATGTTCAACTTTCACATTTCCCTTCAGTGTCTGATTGCCGTCATAAAGTTTGGGATCTTTTATAATTTCGTCCGCATTGATGATTTTCACCTTCTTTCCGGGGCCGGCTGGTGCTTTTGCAGATTTGTTTTGTAAAAAAGGATCTTTTTGTACAGGTTTAGGTTTTTCCTGTGCTTTAAAAAATGCAGCGAGGAAAATTAACAGAAAACAGAATATCTTCATTAATTAATCATTCTTAGTACCGTAAAAATACAGCGAATGAGAATCAATTTTTACGCCAAAAGCCTGCTCAATAGCTTCCTTAATCCCCTGAATACGAGGATCACAAAACTCTATAATCTCCTGAATTTCCTTATCTGAATCTTTTTTATAGATCACCAAATGGTCATGCTGCTTGTCGAAATAAGATTTTTCGTACGAAGACGATGTCAAAGTTTTTTCGCCAAACTGATGCTTACGGATCAAGCCCGCATCAAGGAAGATTTCAATCGTATTGTAGATGGTCGCCTTTGAAACATGGTATTTTTTCTGCATCATCAGAAGGTATAAATCATCTACATTGAAGTGATGATCCATACTGTAAATTTCTTCTAAAATAGTATAACGTTCAGGCGTATTTCTGAAACCTTTTTCCAATAAATAGTTACGTAAAACGTCTTTTATCAGGGTTATATTTTTTTCTTTCTGTAAAGTATCCATTAATCAATTTATACTACAAATTTATCGATTTTTTATTGAATATGAAATTCCGCGTTTTATCTAACTCTGATTTTAAGAATCATTCCTTTCAAATTTCGCCTGCTGAATTCTGTTTGCGCTGGATACCGCCTCTTCTGTAAGGGGTGCAGACTCTACAACTACGTTATGAGAAGTAACTCCCCACGATTTAAAGTCATCACTGCCTATATATTTCACAAAATTATAGATATTGAGAGTAATCTTGTTTTTTACAGTTAACAGTATATCATTAATATAGGTATTGTCAATAATGACATATTTAAGATCCGGTGGAATGTTATAAGCTCTTAAAGACGGATGACTGCTTCGTGAAGGAATTGTGCCATCAGCCATCAGATCCTTTAAAACCATATTAAAATAGTCGTTGATTCTTCTGTCTTTTTTAAAACCAAGGAGGAAATTTACTTTAAATATCGTTCCCGGCAGGATTTCATCAACAGTATATTTAAAAGTATATGGATCTTCCTGATTGACAATGCTTAAAATGAAATAATGATCCGCTCTCTTAGGCTGTTTTTTGATGATGGAATAGATGATTTTTGATTCCACTTCATCATTTCTTTTCGCTCTTGAAAGATATGCTAAGTTGGTACAATATTTAGGAATGGTGTTATCGAGCTTCATATCTTTTATCACACCCACATATTTACTGATTTTCACATATTGGGTGAAAGTCGCCTTCAAAAGTCTTCCGTTATACCATGCGTACATACAGACGGCTATGAATCCACCTAAAACCATAGTCAGCCATCCTCCGTCAAGGAACTTAATGACATTCGCATAAAAGAAGCCCGATTCTAGGAAGATATAAATAATGGCAAAACCGATTATGAAAATTTTATTGACACGGCTTCTGCTCAGCCAGTAAATCAGCAATATGGTAGTCATCAACATCGTGATGGTAATGGTAAGACCATAGGCTGCTTCCATTTTACCGGATTCTTTAAAGAAAATAACCACTCCAAAACACAGTGCCATCAATCCCCAGTTAATTCTCGGTATATACATTTGCCCTTTTACACCAGAAGGATATTCAATATGTTGATTAGGCCAAAATGAGATGGACATTGCCTCCGAAAACATTGTAAATGAACCTGTAATTACTGCCTGACTTGCAATAATTGCAGCTAAGGTTGCCAAAATTACTCCCGGTAAAACTGCCCATTCCGGCATAATACCGAAAAACGGATTAACACCTGTAAACACCTGTTTGTAATTGGTAAGAAGCCAAGCTCCCTGACCCAGATAGTTCAGAATCAACATCACCTTAACGAAAATCCAGCTCACTCTGATATTTTTTGCACCGCAGTGTCCCAAATCAGAATACAAAGCCTCGGCTCCCGTTGTACAGAGGAATACTGCTCCCATGATGACGATAGCTTCAGGTGAATGCGTTATCAGGTTGTAGGCATATACGGGATTGAATGCTTTCAGTATCTCCAGGTGATCAAGAATATGAACCGATCCAAAAGCTCCTAGCGCCAGAAACCAGAGAATCATAATCGGACCAAAGAGTTTACCGATGGAGGCCGTACCGAATTGCTGCACAAAAAATACAATAAATAAAATAACGAGCGTGATGGCTACAACGGGTGTTTCAGGATTGTAGATTTTGAGTCCTTCAATCGCCGACATTACTGTCAATGATGGTGTAATTACACTGTCGGCCACCAAAGTCGATGCACCGATGATGGCTATTACATAAAGCCACTTCTTTTTTAGTTTTTTGACGAGAGAATACAAGGCTAATATTCCACCTTCACCTTTATTGTCGGCTCTCAGGGCGATAATCACATATTTTATCGTGGTCTGGAGTGTCAGTGTCCAGATAATACATGAAATTGCACCCTCAATATACGCATCAAAAGGCATTTTGGAATCTTTTCCCGCACCCACAATCGCTTTCATTACATATAAAGGCGAGGTCCCAATATCTCCGAAGACAATACCTAAAGACACTAAAACTCCAACAAAAGAAAGTTTTTTCAGATCAAAATGATGACCACCTTCTGCAACTTCAGACATATCCGGAAATTTTAAAAATTAAGGGGCAAATTTATATTAAAATAATAACCCTGCGAACTTTTACCGATGAATAGAATAAATGAAAAAACTTCCTTTCGGAAGTTTTTTTCTATAATCGTAATAAATTTTACTTAACGTACATTGCATTTTTGATTTCCTCTTTCACTTTTTCAAGTTTCGGGAACCATTCTGCAAACAATGCTGATGAGTAAGGTGCAGGAGCATCAGGAGTAGTAATTCTCTTGATTGGAGCATCCAGATAATCGAATGCTTTCTGCTGTACCATATAAGTAATCTCTGAAGATACTGAACCAAACGGCCATGCTTCCTCTAAAATTACCAGTCTGTTTGTTTTCTTTACTGATGTTAAAATAGTGTCGAAATCTAAAGGACGAACAGTAATCAAATCGATCACCTCTACAGAAATACCTTCTTTAGCCATATCTTCAGCAGCCTGAAGAGCCAGTTTCATGATTTTTCCGAATGATACCAAAGTAACGTCTGTACCTTCTCTTTTAATATCAGCTTTTCCTATTGGCAAATAATATTCTTCTTCAGGAATTTCCATTTTATCTCCGTACATCTGCTCAGATTCCATGAAGATTACAGGATCATTGTCCTGAATTGCAGATTTTAATAATCCTTTCGCATCATAAGGATTTGAAGGAACTACTACTTTAAGACCAGGAATATTTGCATACCAGTTTTCGAATGCCTGAGAGTGGGTTGCTCCCAACTGACCTGCAGAAGCTGTAGGACCACGGAAAACGATTGGACAGTTCCACTGGCCACCGCTCATCTGACGGATTTTTGCAGCGTTATTGATGATCTGATCGATCCCCACCAGTGCAAAGTTGAAAGTCATATATTCTACAATCGGGCGGTTACCATTCATTGCTGCACCCACCGCGATACCTGTGAAACCAAGTTCTGCAATTGGTGTATCGATTACACGCTTAGCACCAAACTCATCCAACATTCCTTTTGAAGCTTTGTATGCACCGTTGTATTCTGCCACTTCCTCACCCATCAAAAAGATAGACTCGTCTTTGCGCATTTCCTCGCTCATTGCCTGTGCAATCACCTCACGAAAAGTATATTCTGCCATAGTAATTTTAAAAATTTAGATACAAAAATAAGATTTTTATTTATTAATCGAAAAAAAAGGCTTCTTTCAATATTAATTTTTAGAAAATAATTATCTGAAAAACTTCCATTTTGGGATAATTGCCAGCATTCCGAAGCCTGTAAAGAGAAAAAGATTGGTAACGTCGGAGTATAAAAATGTCGACAGATAATAATTGTGCATAAAGAAATGCAGCAGCAGCATTACCGGAAATAGAAATATTCCGATTTTTCTGTAGAAAAAGATCAGGACAATTCCTAGAATCATCAAAGCGTCAACTGAGAAGATCAGGTAGAAATATCCTTCCGGAATATTTAAAGTTTTATGCTGAAGATATTCGTCCAAATCGAGACCGATTCCCATAAAAGTAAACAGCAGCAACGAAGCCAGTGCTAAAATAAAACCCCAGCCTTTTTTCGGGTCTTCGTCGAAATAACTGTATTCTTTATATTCCTTTTCCATAGTGCAAAAATAAAGAACTTATGAAAAAAAATCATAAGTTCCTCAGAATATTTATATCGTAAAAAAAATTAAATCGTGATTGCGTTGATCAATCTGTTTTTGTCGCTAAGGAATTCTTCCATAGATATCATACTCTCAGTTCTCATAACATCCTGAATATCATCAATCTGATAGATTATTCTTTTTGCATCATCTGTATTTTTTGCTCTTACTTTACAGAAGATATTGTATTTACCAGAGATAACGCTCGCTTCAATAACGTTCGGGATTGTAGATAATTCTTTCAAAACCTCCTGAGTGCGGTTTGATTTCGTCAATAATATACCGATGAAAGCTGTAAAATGATAATCTAATTTACCATAATCGATGCTTAGAGATGATCCTAAAATAATACCTGCATCTTCCATTTTCTTTACTCTTACGTGAATTGTTCCTGCAGATACATCCATCTGTTTTGCAATTTCCGTAAAAGGCATTCTTGTGTTTTCTACTAAGAAGTCAAGAATTTTCTTGTCTATTTCGTCCAGTTGATAGTTCATAATAGTGAAATTATATTTTTCCTAAAAAATCCATAAATTTTTTACAAAATTAGGAAAAATAATTTAACTGAAAAAAAAATATCAAATATTAACTATAATTAACAGCTATGATAAAAATCATTATGACTTTACGATTATTTATTAGTTGAAATTACGGAATCTGTTTTTATAGAGTCTCTCTTCGGAGTCTGTTTTTTATCTTTTTTCTTCTTTTTAAAGAAAGAATTGAAACTTTTACTCCAGACAATACCTCCACCATAGGCCTGATTTGCAGAACCATTGGTAATAACTGTTCCGTTACCCATTCCAATGTTGGTAGGTTTTGAATATCCTCTCAGAATCAGCGTTCCGTCATTCTTTTTTGAAATATCATACTCAATTGAGCCTTCGCCGGACAGGTAATTCTGAGTTGTTCCCTCGGTCTGATTTAAAGGAATCCCAAGACCTGTTTTTACCTCTATTCTAGGTGAAAGCGCAAAACTTAAACCAGCGTTGGCACGGTCTCCGGTATTTGATCCCAAATCACCTCTCACGTAATTTAAATCAATCTGAAACTCACTGCTCATCGTATTGATGATAGATCCAAGCTGTTTTAGAGCAAGATTATAGCCGGATGATTCCGCCAAACCTGCTGCATCCAGCGATACGGTGCTGCTGCTTGTATTAAAACTGTTTAAAAGGAGAATTGATCCGAACTGCAACACGTCTTCACCTTCAGCCTGATTAATTCTTGTTGCCAAAGCCTCCTTCACCTGGCTGGAAACATCTAAAGCCGTTACTCCCAATTTTACATCGGGATCATTTAAAGTATTTGTAATTTTAGCCTGTAGCAGAACATTGATAGGTCCAACGCCAATGTTAAGGTATTGTCCGGCATTTGAAACCGTTCTCACATAATTGGCGGTAATATCCAGAGTCGGCGTCATGGCATTGCCATCCCAGCTGATGCTGCTGCCTTTCTGAATCTGGAACGTTCTGTTCAGAATTGCTTTTGATACGAAGGTTCCGTTTTCAACAATGTAATCTCCACTTAATTCTATATTTCCCGCGCGGCTCATTCTGAATCTCAGATCATCTGCTACACCTTTCACATTAATATTTCCAACGTCATCTCCCACCAGAACATTTACGTTTGTACCTTTATCAACATCCAGCGTAAAATCGATATCCATGTTGGCACCGGTTTTTTTCTTTTCTTCCAAAACTACAAGTCCGCTTTTATTTTCCTGAAGGAATCTGAGCATTTTAAACTCTTCCACATTGGATGTAGAAGCTGAATTGAAAGTGAAATTACTTCCGTTCAGCGCTTTCATATTCGGTGTTGAAAGACTTAAAGCAGAAACAGGTCCATCCACGAAAAGTTCGCCCTGACCGTACACTCTACCCCAGAACAGATCGTAGTCTTTCTGAGTGGTATCGAGCATTAATAAATTATCTGCTCTCATCAGTAACGAAATCCCCATCGAAGAAAGTGTTTCAAATCTGATTAATCCTGAAATTGTTCCTTTTGAATTGGCTCTTCCGTCATGCACACCGATGTTGTTGAGAATCGCGAGACCTTTAGTTAAATCAATCGTTGTATTGTCAAATGAGTAATCAACTCCGGTAAAAAGAAGTTTTAAACCAAAATCTTTCAGTGCAATATTTCCACTGTAATCGAGGTTTTTCATTGTTCCGTTGATCTTCAGATCGCCGGTTGCTTTGCCCCGCATATTACCGAAAACCGTCTGTACAAACTGCTGTGCAAAAGAAAGATCAAACTCATCGAGCTCAGCGTTCAGATCGATCGTTGGAGTAGCTGTATTGTTATTAACAGTTCCTGTAAGATGAAGATTGTTATTCCCGATAATCCCTGCAGAAGTCACTTTTACATCAACATCGTAAACGTTAAGTGAAAAACTGTTGGTCGCAGAAATGGTGATATCGCCCATATCATTTCCGTTCATCATAATATCATCAACCGTAAGATCCACCAATGGTTGCAGCGTGCTCTGATCCATCCTGATCTTCACATTTCCGTTCGCCAGACCTTTGATATCCATGGTATTTCCGTTTGGCGTCATTTCAAGGATCTTTCCAATGGCAAAATTGCTCACTTCGGCATCAAGATAGAAATCTTTTGCTGACTTAAAAGTTGCTTCATTCACCTGTAACGAACTTTCGTCAGAATATATTCTCAGATTCCGTATTTCAAAATCGGCTGTCTTCTTCCGGTACGTAATGGAATGATCAAGCGCAGGATTGGTATCAATCGCCCATTTCACATTATTAAAATTAACTTCTGTAGGCTCAAACCTGAAAACGTAATCTCCAAACTCATTGCTCGACTGGTTAAAGTTAACCGTGTAATTTTTCAGATTTTCATCTTCTTCGTCCTGTGGACTGCCGTGTTTAAAGCTTGCAGCAATTTTTAACTGAGTATTATTGTCATTCTGCCCTGTAAGTATAATATCTTTAAGAATATTCTGATTGTACTGAAGCCTGTTTATTTTGGCATAAATCTGCTGATCCAGACTTGCTGTATTAATTCTCACCTTTATACTGTCGACCATTGCACTGTCGCGGGTTATTACAAGACGGTCATTAATTTTATAATTGGGATTTGCTTCTGCCAAGGCACGGTCAGCATCCGTAATTTCCTGCTGTTTCGTCATGATGTATCTCATCGAAGCCGCATCCAGATCAAGAACTAAATTGTTAGAATCTCCATCATATCCAGCAACAACTTTTGCACCCTGTGAAAGTTGAAGATCAGGCATAAATAAAGCAACCAAACCCTGTTCGATATCGAAATTCAGATTAAATTTCTGTCCGCGGTACAGTTTTCTCGGAGCCGGACCCACAAGAATTTTTGCCAGACCGTTTTGCACCATTCCCGAAAGATCTGCGAGGTTAAACTTCCCTGAAATCTGTCCGTCTACAGCGCCGGGAGCGTTGACATCAATAATTCTGTTACCGCCTTCCACTCTCGTGTTTATTTTCGCATGGGGAATGTGATACTGCTTGCCGGCATTGGCAAAATAAACGTTGTCTACACTCACATCCAAACCTAAATCATTGAGATCAGACATCGCCATTTTCCCGTTGATTTTTCCGCTGACGATCTGTCTGCCCGCCTGTCCGGTAAAATAATTTAAATTTAAAGAATTGATATCTGCATCTACATCGGCAGAAATTCTTGATGTACTGAAATCAATCAAACCTTTTACTGTCGCTTTTACTTCTTCATCATTCACGGTGATGAGACCGTTGTATTTTCTGTGATCAAGCAGACCGTCAAGATTAAGATTATTGATTTCCTTATCCATTATTTCGATGCTTGAAATCTGGGATTTCGTGTAAATTCTCATGGTGTTCACATCGAAACTCTGCCCGTTAACATCAAATCTTCCCGAGATCAATCCTACAGCTTTATTTTTTGTAATGACTGATGCATTCAGATCTTTTACTACTGCTAAACCGGAATATTTCGGCATTGGTGAACTGTATTCCCTTAACGAAAAATTCGTAATCTGTGCCTGCCCTATTCCTGTAATAAGGTTGCCTGACGACACAAAAACCTCTTTCGGATTCACCCTTGCGCTACCATTGTATTTTAATTTACCAAAATCATCTGCAAAATTCTTCATTTTAGAAGAGATGAAATTAGGCATCATCGCTTTTAAGTCTTTATAAGTAAAATCCGCTGAAAGTGCTTTTGTTTCTATTAAAAAATTGCCTTTCAACAAATTTTTTACCTCCATTTTTTTGGTCGCAATGTTGACTGACGGATTTCTGATGAGGAAGTTATCCAGCGTAAAATTATTGAGCGGACCGGTCATTTTACCTGAGACATTAAAAGGAATAAAATTATCCCAGTTGGTCACAAAATAACTGATGTCGTAGCCGCTGATTTGACTTCCGAGCTTCATATCCATTTCCCACTTTACCTTATCGGCAAAATCAGCCCACGAGCCGTCATGTAAATTAAATTTAATATCTCCCTGAAGAAGTGAATGATCTGTATTAAAGGTTAAATCTTTCAGCAAAAGGAAATCTTTGGTCATCGCAAAGTCTGTGGAAAAAGTTTCTACGAAGTGAGCTTTTCCCCATCTTTTTGTGGTAAAAGTAAAATTATTGATTGTTGCGGCAATGTTTACTCCGTTTACTTTTACTTTTGGAGCGATAAGATTGACGTTGGTTGCCGTAAGCCATTTCCCTGGTTCGCCGGGAGAATTCTGATTGACAATTGAAACTTTAGAATCTAAAATTTCAAGTCTTGAATTTAATTGAAATGGTGGCTTTGACGGATCGGCTTTTTTACCACTGTCGAAAAGTTTTGTAAATCTAATGAAATTTGAAATACTGTCGCCTTTGTACGTAATCACTTTTATATCAGCATCAATCAATCTTAATCCGTTAAAACTTAATGAATTGTGTTTTCCGATATTGGTTGCGAGAGAAAACCAATCTGAATTTGCCTTGAATTCCCGTGCTTTTATAAAATCAACATCTTTATAATCCTTGATTCTGAGACCTTTGATCGTAACGTCGCCGAAGAAATCTACTTCAACGCTTTCTGTAGACATTTTGGCTTTAAAATCCCTGTTCACAATCTGCAAAGCCTGATCTGCAGCCCATCTTTTGGTTACCGGCAGATTGATGGCAATAAAAATAAGAACAACGATGGAGAAAACTGACCAAAAAAGAATCAATAATAATTTTGCCCACCAAGAATAGCTTACCACATCTTTGGCAGCCTGTTTTCCCAATTCCTGGGCGGTGTCTATAGGGTGCTTGATGGCTTCGGCAGCAAAATCTGAAGCTTCTTTCACCGACTCCTGAACATTTTCTACGGTTTTCTGTACCTGATCTCCCAGATTTTCACTTACCGTTTTTTTGTTCTTATTTTCGTTATTATTCTCTAACTTTGCCATTATAATGAGCGACTCTATTATTTTAGGTATCGAATCGTCTTGTGACGACACTTCTGCGGCGATTATCAAAGGAAATACCATTCTCTCCAACATCGCAGCCAATCAGGAAATTCATAATGAATATGGCGGTGTGGTTCCGGAACTGGCTTCCAGGGCGCATCAGCAAAACATTATTCCTGTTGTTGAAAAATCTTTCGTCAAAGCAAATATACAACAAAATGCAATTTCTGCGATAGGTTTCACAAGAGGTCCCGGACTTTTGGGTTCACTGCTTGTGGGCACATCCTTCGCAAAGTCTCTGGCTATGAGCCTAAACGTGCCTTTGATTGAAGTAAATCATCTTCAGGCGCATATTTTGGCACATTTCATCGACGATGCAAATCCTGTGCCTCCTACATTTCCGTTTTTATGTCTGACCGTAAGTGGTGGTCACACGATGATTGTGCTTGTAAAAGATTATTTTGATATGGAAATTATCGGAAAATCGATAGACGATGCTGCCGGAGAGGCTTTTGATAAAATCGGAAAAATTTTAAACCTTGATTATCCCGCAGGACCAATTATCGACAGGCTCGCAAAGGAAGGAAATTCTGATGCTTTTCAGTTTAACAAACCACGGCTTGAAAATTATGATTACTCATTCAGTGGAGTGAAAACTTCTGTTCTTTATTTTATACAGAAAGAAATTAAAAAAAATCCTGATTTCATTAAAGAAAATCTGAATGACATCTGTGCCTCGGTACAGAAATGCATTGTTGAAATTTTGATGAATAAACTGCAGAAGGCTTCAAAAGATCTAAATATAAAAGACGTTGCGATTGCGGGTGGAGTTTCAGCCAACTCTGAACTGAGAAAAGTGATGCAGAACAACAGTGAAAAACTGGGCTGGAACATTTACATTCCAAAATTTGAATATACCACAGATAATGCAGCGATGATTGCTATGGTCGCTCAATTGAAATTTGAAAGAGGAGAATTTACCGATTTAAGGACAACGGCAACCTCGAAATATGATTTGTAGTTTTTTACTGCGCAAGGTGTAAAGAAAAGTTTGAAATACTTGTGAATCAAAAATTTACAGTATTTAATTTACAGTTCAAACTTATTTACATTTTTAATTTTACAATTAAAGTTTAGGCTTTAAAATAAACAAAACATCAACAGATGAAAATATTACTTGAAGAAAAAGTACTGGGAACACAATCTAAAAAGAATTCGAAATATTATTGGGTTTTGGAAACCATAACAGGAAAAAATGATGTTTCGGCAGAATTTGATGAAGATGATTTTCAAATGATAAGTTCAGAGACCGGTTTTATTCAGAATGTAAAGGAAGAAGTGATTGAGAAAATCAATGCTGAAAACGTTTTTAGCTTTTCGTACGAACCGAAAGAAGGTGATTATCTATCTATTAAAAATAATCTCAGAAAAAACGAATATCTGAATCTGATTTTCATGAATAATGTTTGGGTGGAAGAAATTTACATGTGTTCCTACAGAGACTGCGAAGGCGATGTTTATACAACTATAAAAACCGGAGTAGCATTTTTGAGTGAGAATGAGATTTATTTTTAGGTATTAAACCACTTGACGGAGCCGTTTATTGAAAAAGACTGCGACAGGCTCAGTCTGACAACGGATCATCAACTTTTGAAAAGGAAGATATTCAATTAAAATATAATTTAAGCAGATTATAAATTATTTCATTTATGAAACTTTTTTTTGGCGAAATCAACGACGGAAAGGCAATCATCAACGACGAAGAGCAACAGCATATTGTGAAAGTTCTCCGCATGAGAACCGGTGAAGAAATTCACGTGACCGATGGAAAGGGAAATTTGGCATCCGGCATACTGGTCATTGAAGGTAAAAAGGCAGGAATTGAAGTTGATGAAATTAAAATGGAAACTCCTGATTTCAGTCCGAAACTTCATATTGCGATTGCGCCGACAAAAAATATCGACCGGATAGAATTTTTCGTTGAAAAAGCAGTTGAAATGGGAATTTCTGAAATTACCATTCTGCAGACTGAAAAAACGGAGCGCAAAAATCTCAACATTGATAAAATCAGAAAACAGGCAATTGCCGCTTCAAAGCAAAGTTTAAGATTTCATTTTCCTGTTATTAATGATTTAATAAAATTACCTGATTTTCTGAAAAATATTGATTCTGAAAACACTTTTGTCGCACATTGCAACGAAAATCTGGAGAGAATTAATTTAAATGAAATTCCAAAATTGGAAAACTATACTTTTCTGATTGGTCCTGAAGGCGATTTTTCGGATAAGGAAATTTTATTTTTGGCTGAGAAGGGAATTGGAGCAGTTTCTCTCGGAAATCAACGTCTGAGAACGGAAACAGCGGGTGTCTTTGTCGCTGCCTGGAATTATAATAAGATGTTTTAGTCTTCTTCACCCTCAACTTCAAAGTGTGTTCTTACAAACTTTCCTTTTTTGAACTGATATGTTGAATAGTAAAAAGTCGTAGGACCAGCGTGGTAACTGGACGTAATTTCTTTACTCTTTAGATTTGCAACAGGATTTATTATTTTACTGAATGACGGTGAAAATATGTATTTGCCTGATTTTTCATCGAAAAGCCATAAGTAATACGATTGGTCAACCATCCCTACCCACTTGATCAGTGTAAAATCTTTGTGACCGTCAAAATTCCAGTCTTCATCACAGGAAAAACTCACTTCATAATCATGCAAAACCAATGTAGAATCTTTATCAGTCTCTAACTTTTGAAATAATTTCCCACTCTTTAAGACTTCTATTTTTGGAAAATTGATCAGTCCACTTTTCTGTTCTTCGCAGAAAACTTTGTATTCAAAACCATTTCCTTTTTTTGAAACTGTATATTTTCTGACAATTTGAGATCTTTCTTTCTCTTCTTTTTCCTGAATTTTCAAAATTTCCTGGTCAGACAGTTTAACTATTTTATCTTTTGCAATTACCGGAGAATCCTGTACCATTGTAGGTGGATCAAGTTTCGGTTTTTCATTTTTTTGACAGGAAAAAACAGACAGAAAAACAATGACGGCAACGGAAAATTTCATTCTCTAAAATTATTTTTAATATTAAACTAATTTTCCGTGGTTGTTTGAGACTTCTTTTTATCTGTACTAAAAACAGGCAAAGTTACTCCAAGATTCAAAGTATTTACAGGTATAAATTCAGTTTTAGAAAATTTTATTGGAAAGCTGATAAATAATTTGAATCCATTTACTCCCAAACCTACAAATGGACTCAATCTAGGCGAAAATTTTTCAAAATCAGTATAAAAACTCATTTCAGAGCCAAAACTTAGCGCGCTTGCACTGAAATTAATTCCGAATTTTGGACCTATAATAAATTGTTTGAAATTGAGTATAAAATCATTACCCACATAATAATTGATAAATGCAGGATGCCTTCCTCCCCTATCGTAAATTTTTGAATAACTGACTTCTACAATGTGTACCGTTTTCAAAATATCATGATCATCTTCGTTTTTTTTAGGATCGAATGATGCCTGATAACCTACTAAAACTGCATTGGCTTCAGAAGGACCTGAAAACTTAAAACTATTTGTCTGGGAAAAACAAAAAGTAGAAAAACACAATAAGAATAAAAGTTTCATTCTCTAAAATTAGAAATTTTCACGTAAATATTTCGCTAAAATCTGCTGTCCACTCTTAATGGAATTTACAGCCCAGCGGATTTTCATCTGCAGCAGTTTTTCATCGTTTAATTTATAATCTATATTCGATTTTTTGAGTTTCTGTTTCAGTTCGTACATACAGATCGAAGCTGCAACCGACACATTAAAACTTCTTGTAAAACCATACATTGGAATGGCTAAAGTTTCGTCTGCAAAATCAAGAATTTCTTCAGTAACGCCCTGCATTTCGGTTCCGAATACCAAAGCTATAGGCTCGGTGATTTCGTATTCTGGGAGAAATTTCGCGTTCTTTTCTAACGAAACGGCGACCATTTTGTAGCCGCGGTCTTTGATATTTTGAAAAGACTCCATGTTTCTTGGTAGTCTTTCTACTTCCACCCAAGTATCTGCGCCTTTGGTAACTCTCAGATTCGGTTCGAAATTATTGTCTTCCTGTAATGCGACCACTTTATGAAAACCACAAGCTTCAACAGAACGAACGATTGCTGCAGCGTTTCTGAACTGATAAATATCTTCAATCACCGGAAGGATAAAATCTGAACTTTCCGGTGCGAAATGTTCGATTTTGGAGAGTCTTTCTTCTGTGAGGAAATTTTTGAGGTAATCGTAAATCTGCTGGTCTTTCATCCGGCAAAAATAATAATTTTTTTGAGGCAAAACGAGACATAGAAGTGTGGAATATGTTGGGAAATGAAATGCGTTTAATTAGAGAAAACACCTTTGATTAACAAAAAAATCTGCGCCCCGGCTTGAGTGGAGCTCTTTTTGTGAGGAGGTACGACGAGCAAAAAAGCGGGAACGGAAGACGGATACAGGCGCCCAAAACAAAAATAATATCTTAAAAAAACGTATTTTTGAATCTATGAAAAGAAAAGTACTTTTGATCTACACCGGCGGAACAATCGGAATGGAAAAGGATTATGAAACCGGAAGTCTCCGTGCCTTTGATTTTGGAAATATTTTTGAAAAAATGCCCGAAATGAAGCTTATGGAATGTGAAGTTTTCGTGCATCCTTTCGCGCAACCACTCGACTCTTCAGATATGGGACCTGAGGAATGGAAACTGATTGCCAATTTGATTTCTGAAAATTACAGAAAGTACGATGGTTTTTTAATTCTTCATGGGACTGACACCATGTCTTACACAGCTTCGGCATTAAGTTTTATGCTAAAAGGATTAACGAAACCTGTGATTTTAACAGGGTCACAGCTTCCCATTGGAGATTTGCGGACCGATGCCAAAGAAAATCTGCTAACGAGCCTTTACTACGCAAGTTTATATGAACAGCATGAAGCCGTTATTCAGGAGGTTGCGATTTATTTTGAATATAAACTTTTAAGGGGAAACCGTACATTGAAATATTCTGCTGAGTATTTTGACGCCTATGCAAGTCCGAACTATCCAATTTTGGGACAATCCGGGGTTCATCTAAAGATTGAAAAAGACAATCTTTTCCGTTGCGGCGCGGGAACAGAATTTCATGTGGATGAGTATGTATCTGAAGATGTTCTGTTCTGGAGAATTTTTCCGGGAATGAGACTGAATCATTTTAAAGAGATTCCTAAAATGAAAGTATTAATTCTTCAGGTGTTTGGCTCAGGAACCATTTTCAGCAGTGAAAAAACATTAGAAACACTACAGCAGATCAGAAGCAACGGAACCGAAATTGTGGTGGTAAGCCAATGCATATCCGGTGGAATTTCTTTTGGAAAATATGAGAACAGCAATGTCTTTGCAAAAATCGGTGCTATCAGTGGAAAAGACATGACTGCAGAAGCTGCAATAACTAAATCAATGCATCTAATTGGTAATCCAAATTACCGTGGAAGCTTTGCAGAAAATTTTTCAAAAAATATTTGTGGAGAAATCAGTGAAACCGAAGATTAAGCTTTTGTATATTCAATAAATTACTGTACTTTTGCAATCTTCAAACTAGAGAGGTGTCCGAGTGGTTGAAGGAGCTACCCTGGAAAGGTAGTATGCGGGTAACTGTATCGAGGGTTCGAATCCCTTCCTCTCTGCTGAAACCGTCTGTTAACAGGCGGTTTTTTTGTTTCTATACACCAGATCAGAATATCACATTCGCATAATAATTTAGTTATATTGTAAAAAATTTGTTATTTTAATAAAATTTAACATTTATAAACATAAATTGTTGTATTTTTGCATCACACTAAATCTACTAAATAAACACAATATGTCAACAAAACTATTTATCATTATGACGGCTGTCTTCTTATACAGCTGTACCGCGCCATCAAAGGATCCTGATATCCAGATTCCGAAACAGGAGACTGAATCACATGACGAAATCGTTTTTCACGATTATACAGATCCGCTTGGAGAAAAACTTTCTGTAGGAACTCACAAAGAGAAAGATTCTAGAACCGTAAAATACAACGGGAATGTCTATGTGCTTGACAAAGACTTTGAGAGCAACACGTACTCCACTTCTGACAACGAATATCAGTTTACCGAGAACAAAGCAGAAGTTACCTTTCTGAAAAAGAATTATAATATGGTTCTTTTTACCTCAAAGAAAAGTGCAGCTCAGGCTACAACACAATTGCAGTAACTGGTCATTCAAAATTTTAAAGTAGAAATCTTCCCAGAGAAATTTCTTCGGGCAGCGCTACATCATTCTCAATAAAGTCATAAAGGTATTTTGAGAAGAAGCAACCGTTGAGTATTCCGCGTGCACCTAAGCCATTGAAAACATAGAAATCCCTGTGGCTCTCATGTCTGCCGACAATTGGTCTTCTGTCTTTGACGGTTGGTCTGAAACCAAAGCTGATATCTTTCACTTCAAAATCAAAAGGATAAATTTCAGCCAAGCCACTGACAAGTTGCTCTACAGCCGAATCATCAATTTTGGAGTGCAGCTGATCACGGTCATACGTTCCACCGTAGAAATATAAGTTATTGTTTAAGGGAAACAGAAAATGTTTTTTCTTTATAGTTACATTGTTTTTAAGATCATTCTGAAGCCGAACTTTGATGTGATGACCCTTATTTGGGATTACGGGAATATCATTGAAAAAAGGGTTTTCTGTAACTCCCATTCCTTCACAGAAAAGTATATTTTTAAATTCAAATTCCTTGTAAGTATTTTCAGTAATATTGATTTGACTGTAATCAAATTTCTCTTTAACTAAATATTTCTTTGAATCTAAATAATCAAACATATCGGTAAAAAAAGAAGAAACGTCTAAACGTGCCGACTGACTGACACTGCCTGTTCCGAAAGGATTTCGCACATCTTCAAATTGAGAAAATTCAGTATTCAAAAAATTCATTAATTCTTCAGAAGCTGACTTTTTTAACCACAAGTTTTTTTCATTTTCATCATGAAAAATACGATGAATAGGCTGTTCTATTAAATAATTTTTACTGGTATAGCTTTCGATTTCAGACAATACAATTTTTAAATAATCGATCTTTTCCTGAGCTTTCCAGAATGTTGTAAATTTTTTGAGAACAACAGGATTAATAATTCCGGCAGAAACCTGAGAAGCTCCCTTGCGACTTTCTGAGAACAACTTGAAAGATTTCCCCTCCCTAATCAGATGGTGAGCAAAAAAAAGCGCCGCGTATCCGTCGCCGACGATGATGTAATCTACATTTTCCATAATAAAAAAACCTGAGTAAAAGTACTCAGGTTTTTTATAAATATCAAGTGGATTCTTAATAATTCCACATATCATTTTCCATTTGAAGAATCTGTTCTTTGATTCTTTGGCTTTCAGCTAACTGCTCTTCTGCATTTTGAGGAATATATTCTTCAATAGTTCCATTTCCTGTTCCTGTAGATGATTTGTAAATGATAGAGGAAAATCTTCTTGAATTAATGATATCATCAAAAGAAATATCTGCTGAAGAGTTTTTCTTATTGTAAACATAATTGTTTGCTAAGATATCACGAGCTTTTGGATAGTAAATCCAAAATAAATCAATCAATTCATCTTTACCTGCGATTGGCTTACCTTCAGCATCATATACACCTTGCACTGCTGGATCTGGTCCCATTGCTGCAATACCTAATGGTCTGTATTTCATTTGTCCATCTCTTCTATCGATGAACCACATACCCATTATTTTAAGCATTTTTACATTTTCGGTAGTAGTTTCGAAAACGTCAGTGTTCTCTTTAATTTCCTGCTCAGTAGGCTTACGTCCTGAAGCGATAATATCAACAATTACGTCGCTCATTACCACCTTTTGTAATCTCGCTTTGATTTGTTCAGGAGTTAATTTAGTACTGAAATTTTCGTCGTCATAAACTTCGTCAATTTCACTATTCATCGCTCCATTTAATAAAATCTGATATAAAGATCTTGTATTTTTAGATAGTAACCCATCTGGATTATCGTAATAGAATGGTTGATTAATTTTATCATTAAGATCAATAATTTCCCAAACCATCATACTTTTAAGAATATCCTTCTCATCAACGAAGCCATATTCCAATGGTGCAACTTTATTGCTGATTACAGTATCTCTTACTTTTCTCATGTTATCTGCTCTCATCTGTCTGAATTCGTCAGGTGATGAAGCATTTAAAATAGTCTGAGAAAAAGCAAACCCAGAGGCTAATACTAATAGACTGCTAATATATTTTTTCATAATAATTGCTATTTTTCTTATGGAACATTAATAATGATTGGACTAATTCTCTTCACAGGTCCTTCAAGACCTTGGGCGGTTGCTTTAATCTCAATGATAGATACAATATCTCCTGATCTAACATTTTTCAATAAACCTGCAGCATCACCAAGTGAGTTACCCTTAATCAACATTGCTGCTCTACCCGGAATTCTAACCATAAATTCATTGACAGTAAATGTAACAGGGAAGTCAAAGTCAGGAATCGCTGCTTGTACTGTTTGATTCTGAATTGAACTAGCTGGCATTGTTAATACATTCTGTCCTCTCATTTGCCCTTGTGGTGGCGGTACATTTTTGATTCTGTATTCAAATACCTGAGAAACACTCTGACCACTCGGATTCGTTCCGGACAATGTTAATTTAACGGTATTTCCTGCCTGAGGTTTTACAATCCATTTACCAGCACCAGTATTTCTGACAAGTGCTCCAGGAGCAGATAATGAAAGTTTGGAATTATCAGCACCTAAGATCGAACCAGATACAGGGTTTTCTAAACCTCTGTACATTACATTCATCTTATCAGCAGATAGTAATAATCCTTTTTCAAGTTTTACTTCCTGAGGACCTGCGATTACATTATATGTATGGTTGAAAGGGTGCGTAGTTACTTTACCTTCAGAATCAGTTAATGAAATTACACCTGAAAATTCTCTCTTACCAATACCTCCAGTGTTCAACGGTAAATAACCTTTACCATTTTCCTGTCTGCTAACACCTGAGATTCTGATTTTATCACTGTTAGAATAAGATCCCAACATTACTACAGCTTCAGCTTTACCACCGGCAACGATGTCTGTAGGTGCAGAAACAATAGCTTCGTACTGATTAAACTTGATGCTTGCATCCACTTTCTCAGAAAGCATCATTGCCAATGCATCTGACTGTACGTTTCTTGCATCATTCTGAATAATTTCTAAATTCGAGATCGCTGCAATAAGCGGCTGGTGATAGAATTTATTCTGGAACCATGTTTTTCCATTTGGAGATTTACCCTGAGGATAATCTGTAATAATAGATTTGTTTGCTCTGTTTACTACGTCTACCAATTGAGGATTTTTTCCGAAAGTTGTATTGATGTAATTTCTTACGTCATCCATTTTAGCTTTAAGATCTGCCGCACCTTTAGATGTAGAGTTCTCATCACCTTCCTTGAAGAAAAATTCTGTAGTGGCCTCATTGTTGTTCAGTGCAGAGAAGTTTTCGCTTACATCCATATCCTTTCCGGTTTTAGGATCTTTATCGAAAAATTCAGATTTCTTCTTTAAATCCACCTTTACAGTTTCAGCAAACTGAACTAAGTCGTCGATTTTTGTTTTAAGAACACGGTATTGCTTTAAAGGTTCTGCATAAGTATCCGGTACCTGCATTGCTTTTGCTTCAAGTGTCTTTTCAAAAATCTTTTCGTTTTTATCTTCTGTTAAGCTTCTTGTTTCGTTAAGAGCTCGTGTAGAATCATAGTATGATCTGATGATTTCAACATCAATGTTTAGGGCCATCATTGCGATGAACACCAAATACATTAGGTTGATCATCTTCTGACGTGGAGTCTGTTTTCCTTTTGCCATTATCTTTTCTTTAGTTTTTGATTAAATTAATGGTTAAGGATTATGACTTCATAGCAGTTAACATACCACCATAAACTCTGTTTAAGCTGTTTAGGTTGGTTGTTAAACCTAGTAATTCTTGGTTAAACTTCTCAGACTGCTCTGCTGATTTCTGCATATCATCAACATACTTTTTAGCAAATTCAGATTGTCTGTGACCGTTTTCTAACTGCATTGCATAAAGAGCATTCATGCTTTCCATGTGTGTAGCAGCTTTGTTTAACTGGTCGTTGTATTTGTGAGTAGAAGCAGAAACGTCAACAGTTTGGTTGATTTGATCTACAGAGCTTGAGAATTTATCGATTCCTGTTCTTAATCTGTCAAATAACTGAACATCTAATTTTGCATCCTGAAGCATCTTGTCTAATTTACCAGATAAAGAATTTTCTAATTCTGCAAAATGATCTACTGTATTTTTAGAAGAAACATTTGAGTGTAAAGGATTTGGGTTTGCATGTTTGTCCAACAATTCAGGATAAACATTTTCCCAGTGGTAAGATTCTTCTGCTGCTGGTGGATCGAAAGCGAAGATAATGAAGATAATCGCTTCAGTAACCAATCCCACAGTAAGTGCGATATTACCATTAATAGGTCCCAGAGTAATGTGAGTAATTTTCAGCCAAGCTCCAAGAATTACAATTGCCGCACCGAATGAATAGAAGAAATTCATCCACGCATCTTTAGTCTTAAACATATACGTTAGTTTTTTTTAAAATGAGTTGTTAATAAAATGATATAAAATAAATGGTAATATTATCTGTTTACTCTTTTAGCTTTTACTGCAGCTTCCGGAATATCCTGAACAGTTCTGAAACCGATGTAGCTTCTTGCAGAATCTTTTCTTTCCCAGTCTCTTGCACCGTTCATCAACATGTAGCCTACGTCTTTCCAAGAACCACCTCTTACAGATTTTTTCACTTCAGTTCTGTCTTTAGTAGAAGGATTTAATGTAGAAGAGAATGTGTAAGATGAATTGTTGTAAGGAGAATCTGTCCATTCAGAAACGTTACCAGCCATATCAAATAAACCGAAACCGTTCTTTTTGAATTTCTTTACAGGAGCTGTATATGTGTAAGTACCTTTCACATCATCTTCCATGTAGTTACCTCTTTTTGGCTTGAAGTTTGCCAAGTAACATCCTCTATCATCCATTAAATAAGGACCACCCCAAGGATAAGTTGCATTTTGCATACCTCCTCTAGCTGCATATTCCCACTCAAACTCGTTTGGAAGTCTGAATCTGATTGGTGCCTGTTTTCTTCTTTTTAAGCTTTCGTTGTAATCAAATTTCAATTTAGATCTGAAATTACAGTAAGCTCTAGCCTGATCCCATGTAACTCCTACTACAGGATAATCTTTGTAAGCTTTGTGCCAGAAATACTGCTCAAACAAAGGCTCATTATAAGTAAAGTGGAAATCTTTCTTCCATACAGTTGTATCCGGATAGATTGCGATGCTTTCGCTTCTCAGGAAGTTTGCACCTCTTTGATCTTCAGCTACAGCAGCATCCATATCTCCCCATCTGTATGTATATTTTAATTTACTAACATCCAAAAGTCTCTCGCTACCTACTCTTGAAGAAGCCGGTAAATACATAGACTCAAGAACTTCAGCATATTCTACATCAGGATATTTGGAAGTGCTCCAATGCAAAGGAATTTTCCAGTCTAATCTTTTAGTACCATCAAAACCGTCATCTCTTCCACCAGCACCGTCAAGATATTCCTGATACGGAGTAAGGTTTTCTTCTTTTTTAGCAAGATAAGCATAGTCTCCGATGCTCTGGCCTCTGCCACCACCGTCACCACCTTCACCGGCAGCTTCAGCAAGCATCGTTCTAGCGATAGAATCTCTTACATAATTAATGAATACTCTGTATTCAGCATTTGTAGTTTCAGCTTCATCCATGAAGAATGAAGATACTGTAACTGTTTTCAGAGGTGCTTTCTCAGGATTGTCTGTTAAATCCTTATCAGACATACCAGCAATAAATGAACCTCCGGGAATAGCTACCATACCGTATGGTCTTTCCGCTACAAATGACGATGTTTTTTCTCTAGGTATCAATTCTCCTTTTGTTCCTGGCTTCCCAACAGAAGAAGATCCACCACCTGAACAAGATACCGATGCTACCGACGCAGACACTAATAAAAGAAATATCCTTTTCATGTTAATTTTTATAATTAAGCCGTAAATATATAATTTTTTTAAGAAACTTTTAAGATTTTTTTTAGAATAACGAAAAAAAACTAAAGTTATTTTATTTCCTAGTCTTTTTTTTACTCAACAGTAACTGATTTTGCCAAATTTCTTGGCTGATCTACGTTCGCCCCTCTATAAACCGCAATATAATAAGCAAGCAATTGTAAAGGAACTGATGCAACTATCGGAGAAAAACATTCTGATGTTTCAGGGATTTCAATCACGTAATCTGCCATAGCACTTACCTGAGTATCTCCTTTATTAACAACAGCAACTACTTTACCTTTTCTTGCTTTAATTTCCTGAACGTTGCTTACAATTTTATCGTAATGACCTTTTTTAGGAGCAATAATAACGATAGGCATATTTTCATCAATTAAAGCAATAGGACCATGCTTCATTTCTGCTGCTGGATAGCCTTCAGCGTGGATGTAAGAAATTTCTTTAAGTTTTAAAGCTCCTTCCAATGCTGCAGGATAATTGTAACCTCTTCCCAAGTAAAGGAAGTTTGTCGCATTGATGAAGTCTTTAGCGATTTCCTGAGTTAATTCATGAGTTGCAGTAAGAACCTCTTCTACTTTTTTAGGAATAGCATCCAGTTCTGCAATAAGATTCATGAATTCTGCATTCCCTAAATTACCATTATGTTTTCCGAGCTTTAAAGCGATCATACTTAAAATAGTAAGCTGAGCTGTAAATGCTTTCGTAGAAGCCACACCGATCTCCGGACCTGCGTGTGTATAAGATCCTGCATCTGTAATTCTTGCGATAGAAGAATCTACCACGTTACAAATACCATATATAAATGCACCTCTTTCTTTAGCTAATTTCAAGGCTGCCATCGTATCTGCAGTTTCTCCAGATTGGGAAATAGCAATTACAACGTCTTTATCTGTAATAATTGGGTTTCTGTATCTGAATTCTGATGCGTATTCTACTTCAACTGGGATTCTTGCGAATTCTTCAATTAAATATTCACCAATCAGACCTGCGTGCCAAGAAGTTCCACAAGCGATGATGATGATTCTGTTTGCGTTTTTAAATTTCTCGATATGATCCCAGATTCCAGCCATCTTGATGATTCCTTCATCTACAAGAAGTCGACCTCTCATCGTATCGTGAATTGATTTTGGCTGCTCGAAAATTTCTTTCAGCATAAAATGCTCATAGCCACCTTTCTCAATCTGCTCCAAGCTCAGCTTCAGTTCCTGAATTTCAGGCTGAATTTTAGAATTCTCGACGATTGTTCTGATGTCTACACCTTTTTCAAGAGAGATAATTGCCATGTGACCTTCTTCAAGATAAATGGCTTCTTTCGTAAATTCCACAAAAGGAGAAGCATCTGAAGCAATGAAATATTCTTTATCTCCTATTCCAATAGCCAATGGTGAACCTAATCTTCCCACTACAAGAACTCCAGGATAATCTTCATGCATTACTGTAATTGCATACGCACCGTAAACTTCATTTAATGCAAATCTCACTGCTGTGGGAAAATCTGTTTCAGCGTTAAGATCCATAAAATACTGGATTAGGTTTACCAATATTTCTGTATCTGTTTCAGACTGAAAAGTAAATCCTTTATCAGTAAGCATTATTTTAATGGTATCATAATTCTCAATAATACCGTTATGAATAATTGCAATTTTACCGTTGTTTGACAAATGGGGATGCGAGTTTCTGTCACTTGGGACACCGTGTGTAGCCCATCTTGTATGTCCCATTCCAACTGTCGCAGTTCCTTTCAACTGACTTGCAATTCCTTCCAAATCATCAACTTTACCTTTTGTTTTTTGTACCTCAAGGCTGTGATCGGATTTTTCAAGTACAATTCCTGCACTGTCGTATCCTCTATATTCGAGTCTTCTAAGACCGTTGATTACAATTTCGTAAGCATCCTGGAAACCTGTGTATCCTACAATTCCGCACATAAAATATATTTTGTGTTTTGTTTATTAAAATTATTTAGATCCGTAAACTAACTTTAGTTGTATTTTTCTCTTGTTAAGTGGATCTGAGCCGACAAAAACCATCCGTTCTCTAGCAAATGGCCGTGTGGTTAATTTATAGCCAGCAAAAGGAACACCATCTGATCCCGGTAAAAATTGCGCAAGATCTATTTTGAAAAACTTATCTGAAAAATCTTTCTGATCTATATCTTCAACAATATCCTTTAAAGATTTCGTTACCGTAAAGTCATAGTACGCAGGGTTTTTATCTAAATTAAAAGCTTTAACATAAGCAAAATCAGGAGCTCCGGTAAAAGTTGTGAGGTCACTTGTAAAACTGGATACTATCTCTCCTTTAGTACTTTTATATCTTTGCACGATAGCAAGCTGACTTGGTTTTAGCAAAGAATTATTCCAACTCAGCGAATCGGTGTATAATCTGATTTTCGCTGTAATAATTGCTGTTTTCTTATTTTTAAATTTTTCTCTCAAATCCTGTATCACTTGCGGTTTAAATTTTACACCTATTGAAGGACCACCCATTCCCTGTGTAAATAGTTTAGCATCTCCGACAGTTTGATTTCCCAAAACATTAGCAATAAAAGGAGCTGCTCTTTGATACTTTACATAGGATGAATGTGCATTTCCTGCACCCAAATTGAAATTATAGCTTGTTCTCGTTGGCGTTGTTGTACCATTTTCCGTTTTATCATATTTATAGTACATGATAACCTGCGTTCCGGCATCATTTGGATTTACAGAAAACAAATAACCGTCATTTTCCTGGATAGAAACTTTTATCCCTCTGAAATATCTAATGAATGCAGACATATCTTTAAGTTCAGGTTGTCCTTTTTTAGCGATAATTTTATTTTGGAAGAAAGTTTTATCCAAAGAAATTCTGATATCATTAGTAGTAGAAGGAAATAATATACTGTTGTCTGAATCTTTTGTGATTGTTACAGACTTTGCAAGTCCATTAAACACTTTTGAACCAAGCACGACACCAGCCTCAAAATCTTTGTTTGAAAAGATACTGTCTGTGTAACTTCCCATAAACTCAGTTACTTCCTGTACTTTTAAAGTAAGCGGTGTAATATTTCCGGCAGTTTTAGTTCTGCCATACTTAGTTACAGGTATAGTTTTCAGTTCAAGTTTAGCGTCAACATTTCCGTCGGGATATACATAACTTTCATTTGTAGTTGTTACAATTGAATCGGAGATTTGTGGAATGACAGGTTTTAAAACCATAACCACTGAATCCACAACTGCATTCGTACCGAAATCAGGATCATAAGCAGACATTCTGATCTGTGTAAAATATGATGCTTCCTGACGCCCAAACTGAGGCTCATTAAAAGCACCGATTACTGCACTGCCTAAAGTACTGTAATCCGCTCTCACCATATCTTTATTATCTATATTGTATGCAATCAGGTCGTAAGAAACTTCGTTTCCGTTTGTACCGTCGTTTAAGAAAAGCTGTTCACCAAGACTGTCGATTTCTGGTTCACAATTATAAAGCACAGCACTTCCGAAGATCATCAGAGACAATACGGCAAATGCTCTTTTAATATTATTGATCATTAAAATTATTTTAATATAAAGTTTTGATTGAATCTACATCAAGATATTCCGACTTTGCAGTGGAACTTTCGTTGAAAGCTTTATCCAGATTTTCATTTAAAAATTCGTCACCTTTCACGATGCTGTCTACATAACCCATGCTTTCGATAACAAAACTTTCAAAACTTGGATTTTCTAACGATTTTAAATCTGAAATATTATCAAACTTAAGTTTTTCAGAAATAGTAGAACTTAAAGCTGCATTTTTTTCATTGTACACAGAAAGTACAATTTTAGCATCTTTAAAATAAGTATCGGAACCGTAATAAGTTTTAAGATAAACAGGAACAAATGAAGCCATCCATCCATTCAAATGAATAACATCCGGCACCCAGTTGAGCTTCTTGATTGTTTCGATTACACCTCTTGCAAAGAAGATGGCACGCTCATCATTATCCTCAAAAGGAGTTCCGTCATCCTCGAAGTAAGTTTGTTTTCTTTTGAAGTATTCTTCGTTATCTATAAAATAAACCTGTAGCCTTTCGCCCGGCAGAGAAGCTACCTTGATGATAAGAGGCTGATCCAGATCATTGATAATAATATTCATCCCGGAAAGGCGGATCACCTCATGCAGTTGAAATTTCCTTTCACTTATCTGTCCAAATCTCGGCATAAAAACTCTTACATCATTGCCTTCATTGTGCATTTTAAGCGCCATTTTGTTTACCACCGAAGCTAAATTTGTATCTTCCTGATAAGGGTACATCTCTGTGGTAATGTACAGTATTTTCTGATTGGGCATAAATTCTTTTCTATATTTAAAAATGCTATAATGTGCAAAATTACGAAAAAACATTCAACATTATTTTAATTAACATTTTTTTACGATAAAAGAACCCATATCTCTAAAACAAATTATCCTGATTACGTCATTATTTATTATTTTTGAATAAACTATTAAAGTAATATGGAAGTTTTAAAAAGCAGAAAAATTCTTCAGGATTTTATAGAAAGACAACGGGAAATGGGAAAGCGGATCGGTTTCGCACCCACAATGGGAGCTTTGCACGACGGGCACCTTTCATTATATAAAGAAGCACGTAAAGATAACGATCTTGTGATCTCATCAATATTTGTAAATCCCACCCAATTCAATAATCAGGATGATCTGGCAAAATATCCACGTGATGTGGACAGAGATCTCCATATATTAAAAAACTCAGGTTTGGTAGACGCTGTTTATATCCCGGAAGTTTCAGATATTTATCCTGAGCAGGCGAAAAGTAAAAACTATGATTTTGGCGGGTTGGAAAATGAAATGGAAGGAAAATCGCGTCCCGGTCATTTTGACGGTGTGGGAACTGTGGTGGAAGAACTATTTAAGCAGGTAAAACCAGATTACGCATATTTTGGGGAAAAAGATTTCCAGCAACTGGCGATCATCAAAAAAATGGTTGAAATGCAGAATCTTCCGGTAAAAATAATTGGCGTTCCCACCCACAGAGCAGATAACGGATTGGCTTTAAGCTCAAGAAACCAAAGACTTTCTGAGACAAGAAGAGATGCCTCAAAGGTAATTTTTGAAACACTTACAAAAGTAAAAACCTGGTTTAAGGAAGATTCTTATTCTGTTATTAAAGATAAGGTAAAAGATGTTTTTGATGACCAGCAAAATATGCAGCTTGAATACTTTCTGATTGCTGAAGAAAAGACCTTAAAAGAAGCAGAGTTTTTTTATAATGACAGAAAATACAGAGCATTTATCGTTGTGATTGTAGATGGTGTAAGATTAATTGATAATTTACCAATGTAGCATAAAAATCAAAGGCTTCTGGAAAGAAGCCTTTGAAACACCAAATCACAAAATATTAATATGAAAAAAATTTACTTTTCAGTAAACTCGTGACCCGGCTGGGATTCGAACCCAGGACCCATACATTAAAAGTGTATTGCTCTACCAGCTGAGCTACCGAGTCGGTCACGTAATATTAACGTCGTAAATATATAATTAATTTTATAAAACTTACAAGTTAACGTACATTTTTTTGCTTGTGCCTGCGACTGGACTCGAACCAGCACATCCTTAGGAAACCACCCCCTCAAGATGGCGTGTCTACCAATTTCACCACGCAGGCAAAAAAAATTACAGAAAAGTAATTCATTTTTGCTAGTGACCCGGCTGGGATTCGAACCCAGGACCCATACATTAAAAGTGTATTGCTCTACCAGCTGAGCTACCGAGTCGGTCACTTTATTATCAAGTTTCACCGTTAAGTAATGTCCCTTGTTTTTAGTGGTGCAAAGATATAGCTTTTTTCGTTATCTCAAAACTTTTTTGCAAATTTGTTTAAAATAATTTCATGATAATTTCACTGGTCGGATACATGGGGAGCGGCAAATCTCACATTTCCAAAATCTTAAGCGACGAAATAAATTTTAAACTTTTAGACCTCGACAGAGAGATTTCTAAGCGTTTAAAAATGACAATACCCGAAATCTTCGAAAAAAAGGGAGAAATTTTCTTTAGAAAGACAGAAAGAGAAGTTTTAGAAGAAATTCTTGTAACCGAAGAAAACGTTGTATTAAGCCTTGGTGGCGGAACCCCGGCTTATTATAATAATATGGAAATTATAAATCTGAATTCTAAAAGCATTTTTCTGAAGGCAAATATCGGTACACTTGTCGCCAGACTTTCCAAGCAAAAAGAAAAAAGACCTCTGGTGGCGAAAATTTCGGAAGAAGATTTACCTGAGTTTATTGCGAAGCATCTGTTTGAAAGAAATGCTTTTTATTCGAAATCACAATTTATGATCAGTACTGATGGCAAAAATCCTGAAGACATTGTTTTGGAAATAAAAGAAAAACTTTACCTGTGAGGTAAAGTTTTAATATAATTAGTCTTCATTTTTCTCGTCTGCATCAGATTCACCAAAGAAGTCGTCCCAATCTGTAAAATCCGGATCGATGTCGTTCCCGGAATAATCATCAATATCTCGCCGGTCTTTTTTTGTAGGCCTGCCCTCCCCTTTACCTCTGTAATAGTTTTGAGATTCACGGCGAAGCTTGAGCAATTCAATCTGTTCTTTATCTGTGATGTCTTTAATATGTAACGGAACCAGTTTGGCTCCCATTCTGCTTGTAGGGATTTGTAAAACTTTAATTTTATAATCAATCTGATTTTTCCTGATCTGAATAACATCACCTTCTTTTACTTCTCTCGAAGCCTTTACCACAGTACCTCCAATGGTTACTCTGTTTTTTTTTATTTCCTCTGCAGAGACTGTTCTTGTCTTATAAAACCGAATACTCCACAAAAATTTATCTATTCTCATATTTTTTTTTATACTTTTGTCGATAATTATTTGTAAAGTAAGTAAAGTTTTTAAAATGAAGAAAATATTTTTGTATGTACTCGCCGGATCACTTTGTTTTTCAGCATGTAAAAAAGACGATGAAGTAGAAACTTATAAAGAGCCCGAGGACATTAACGTTCAGAATAACTATGACAATGAGGCTATTCAGAAGTTTATGGATAATAACTATCTTGATGCCAAAGGAAATATTAAACCATTCAGCAGTACCGACACTGCAGATGATAATGAAACGAAACTGAGTGCTTTGAACCCGCAAACAACGCCTTCCGGAGCAATCTATATTATCAGAGCGACGGGACAGCCTAACCCGGGAACTACAATTGGCAATACTGATGTGATGAGAATTATGATGAGAGCAAAAGCATATCTGGCAGGAAATACAGACGGAAATGTAACATTCATTACAAGCTCAAATTTTTCCGGATTCTCTCCGTTAGATGAAACCGGAAGTCCGATTTCTGATCCAATCTTCTATTATGCTAAAACTTCAACGAAAGCAATCAGCGGAAAACCAAGCAGTTATTATGAAATGGAAGGTTTTCAGGAAGCCATCAGAAAGTTTAAAGCTTTCGATCAGTCAGATTCAGAAAATTACAATCTTCAAGGAGTGATTATTGTTCCATCAAAAGCTGCTTACGCTAGAGATGAACATTCATCTTTTGGAACTCTATATGCTTCACCGTTTAGAAATACAACTTTTATCTTTAATCTTCAGGTGTATAAATCTACCCCGAGAAATATGTCTACTCAGGATTAAAACTAAAAAAAATATTTAAAAAAAATGCTTCGCCAAAAACGAAGCTTTTTTTTATGATTAAATCTAAAGCCGAATCCTGCACGCCCCGACCTGAATGGAGCTCTTTTTGTAAGCGAAGGCAAAAGCATCGGCACAAAAAAGCGGGAATGGAGGGCGGATACAGGCGCATAAAAAAATTAAAATGATATCATTTACTTTCTTACATTACCTAAAATATCAGGGAAATAATGATCTGAAAGATGCTCAAATTCATCGCCTCTCATAAACATCGAGGCATCGACCTGTTCGTAAGATTCTCTTCCAGCTGCAGCGATTAATTCGTTACAGGTATGTAAAGTATTTTTATGGAAATGATACACCCTTTCGGCTTTGTCTGTGACATCAAGACCTTTGATTAACATTTTGTCCTGCGTTGCAACTCCCGTCGGACAGTTGTTGTTATTACACCTCAACGCCTGGATGCAGCCCAGCGAAAACATAAATCCTCTTGCATTGTTGCACATATCAGCTCCCATGGCTACGGCTCTAAGGATATCCAAGCTTGTAAGCACTTTTCCGCTGGCGATGATTCTCAGCTTATCCCGTAAATCATAGTTTTTAAGAGTTCGGTTTACAAAAATCAAAGCCGGTTCCAGGGGCATTCCTACTCCATCAGAAAACTCTGGAGGTGCGGCACCGGTTCCTCCTTCTGCTCCATCGACGGTGATAAAATCAGGATAAATTTCAAGTGCATTCATCTGAACGCAGATGTCTTCAAATTCTTTAGTATCACCAATGCACAACTTGAAACCAACGGGTTTTCCACCAGAAAGCTCTCTTAAATGCTGTACAAACTGCAATAAACCTGCGGCATCTGAAAACGATGAATGTGATGGTGGTGAAACAATCGTCAAACCAGGTTGTACGTGACGGATTTTAGCAATCTCAGGCGTATTTTTCACTCCAGGTAAAACACCGCCGTGGCCGGGCTTTGCGCCTTGGGACAATTTAATTTCAATCATTTTCACATTGGGAAGTGTGGCATATCTGGTGAATAAATCTGGATTAAAATTTCCTTCGTCATCCCTGCATCCGAAATATCCTGTACCGATCTGCCAGCACAAATCTCCACCTTCCATGTGATGCGGAGAAATCCCTCCTTCTCCTGTATTGTGATAAAAGTTTCCTTTTTTGGCTCCTCTGTTTAACGAAATCTGAGCTCTGTCGCTCAACGCACCGAAACTCATTGCTGAAATATTAAATAATGAGGCATTGTAAGGCTGCGTACATTGTTCACCACCCACCAAAACTCTCGGCAGTTCTTCCTTCGGCGATTTGGCATAGATGGAATGTTTTATTCCTTCATATTTTCTGTGATTTACTTCCAGCTGCGTTCCGAAAGGTACTGTATCACTAAGATTTTTTGAACGTCTGTACACTGCAGACCGCTGATTTCTCGGAAAAGGTTTGCCATCCGTTTCTCTTTCAATAAAATACTGCTGCATCTCAGGAGAAATTCCTTCAAAAAAGTATCTGAAATAGCCTAAAACAGGAAAGTTTCGGAGAATAGCGTGTTTGGTTTGGTAAGTATTGTAAACTCCAAGTGCATAAACTGCAGTTAAAAATATCGGAATCCAATAATGGGCTTTGATGAGCAATGCGACAATCCATGTCACAATCACCAATACCAAACCCCAAGATAAAAACTTATCTCTCATAAGAATGTAGATTTTAAAATCGTTAAAGAATAAATTTAGTAGAATTAAAGCAAACAGACTATGCTTTTGCTAAAAAACTTTCGAAAGATGACCTGACAGAAACCGTGCCATCTGACAAGATGTTGTCAAGTTTCAAAAACTCAATCTGATTAACACACGCAGCATCAAAATCTTTTTGTACCCTCACATAATTTTCTGTGAAGCCGTACATTTTTCCGTCTTTATTTTCGTGTTCCCAAAGTACAGGAAGTGTTTGCCCAAGCTGACTCTGGTAGAATGACATCTTCTTTTTCTCGGAAAGAATTCTCAGCATTTTGTTGCGTCTTTTTCTTTCAGGAATCGGAACTGCGCCGTCCATTTCGGCAGCTTCGGTATTTTCTCTCTCTGAGTAAGTGAAAACGTGGAGATAACTTATGGGAAGCTCATTGAGGAAATTATAGGTTTCCATAAATAATTCTTCCGTCTCTCCAGGAAAGCCTACGATGACGTCTACGCCAATTGCGGCATGAGGCATTACATCACGAATCTTATTGACTCTGTCATTATATAATTTCGTAAGATAACGGCGTTTCATTTTTTTCAGCAAATCATCGCTACCAGATTGTAAAGGAATATGAAAATGGGGAACAAAACTTTTGCTTTTAGAAACCAGTTCGATGCTTTCATCCTTCAAAAGATTCGGTTCAATCGATGAAATACGGATTCTTTCAATACCATTAACCTCATCAAGTTCTTTAATTAAATCTAAAAAAGTATGCTCGTGTCTTTTGTTTCCAAATTCGCCTTTTCCGTAATCACCAATGTTGACACCGGTTAAAACAATTTCTTTGATATCTCTCGCTGCAATTTCCCTGGCATTTTGCAGAACATTTTCGATGGTGTCTGAACGGGAAATCCCTCTCGCTAAAGGAATGGTGCAGTATGTACATTTGTAATCACAACCGTCCTGAACCTTCAGAAAAGCTCTGGTTCTGTCTCCAATTGAATAGCTCCCGATGAAAAAATCGGTTTCTTCTATTTCACATGAATGGACAACACCTTCGCTTTCAGACTTTTCCAAATCATCAAGATAGCTCAGGATGTTAAATTTTTCTTTGGCTCCAAGCACCAGATCAACTCCGGTAATCTGAGAAATCTCTTCAGGTTTCAGCTGAGCATAACAACCGACAATGACCACCAAACCTTCGGGATTGGCTTTCATGGCGCGTTTTACGTGAAGTTTACATTCACGGTCCGCATTTTCAGTTACCGAACAGGTATTGATTACATAAACATCTGCTCTGTCATCAAAACTAACCTTGTCGTAACCTGCATCTGTTAATTGACGGGCAATAGTAGATGTTTCTGCAAAATTTAATTTGCAGCCAAGGGTGTGAAATGCGGCAGTTCTGTGAATATGAGACATTTAGGATGATTAAAATTGTGGGTGCAAAGATAATCAATTTAATATAAATTCTAAATCGATTGAATCTATTGTTTGTATTCATCACGGATTTCGGGACTGTTCAGATAGCAGACGGGCGAAGAATTTTGAATTTCGCTATCATCATTTCCCTGTAAATCTTTGATGCACTGTTCTCTGATATTCCAGATTTCATCTAAGCTACAATGGATATTTTGATCAGCAATCCACTTTTTAAGAAAATCTTTATGAAAGGATATCTTCTCATCAAGAATTTCATCAAATTCTATTTCCCTTTCAATCAATAATTTAGATTTAAACTGAAGATAATCTGATCCAGGTTTGGTAAAATCAAAATATTCATCATCGATTTTCAGATAATTGTGTGCCTCGGGAATGTAATTCAGATTAAATTTTTCTAAAGTATTTTTAATTTTCCAAGTATATTCTGTATCCATTTTAAAGATTCCAAGGATCAGTTTTATATCAGTATGACCGTTTTCCAGAGCAAGTTTTCGTAACGTCGCATGTTTCGTACTGCAGGTTCCGCCCAAATCATCAAATACACACAGAATATTATTTTTATCTGAATTTCTTTTATACGGCAGCTTTGAAATATATTGGCAGGCGTCATGAAAATCTGAGATACTTCTTTTTAGAAATTGTTCAGATATTATACCTCTGTTGATCCGTATTTTGAAATTTTCCATTGAAATAATTTTAATTTGGATAATTTAATCTAGTTCTATCTCCAAAATTTGGTAAATCCAATTTACTATTTTTCACGTATATTATGGTAAATTGCCGCCTATGAATTGTAAGATAAGCCATTTTATGCAGGATTTAAACTCCTTAAATCTTCAGGAACTTGAAAAATGGTTTAATGATGAAACTGTAATATGGATTCCTCCTGCGAAAGAAATTTCCGGAAAGACCCGTGTTTTGGCTTTATTCAGAGCTATTTTCAGACGGTATGAAAACATAGAATGGAAAGTTTCTGAAATTTTCAATTTGGGAAATGATAAATATTTCTACCTTACTGATTCTTTGGGAAACCTTTCAGGAAGAGATCCTTACAGAAACCAGATCTGTACACTTATACAGTTTTCAGAATCAGGTAAAATCCTTTACTTATCAGATTATTTTAAAGATACTGAAGCATTCAGCTAAAAAAGCCATCTCTTTTGAAATGGCATTAATTTGATCAATTATTTAAAGTTATTCCCGGTTTTTCAATAATATCCATCCTGAATATTTTACAGGTGCATTGTTTCTTTTTGGTTCGTTCCACGTGAATGAAAACCAGTAATTACCCGTCAATACTTTTTTATTTCCTGCTGTACCATCCCATCTGTAATCATTGAATTTGTCAGCTTCGAAAAGCTTGTTGCCATATCTGTCATATACGGTGAAAACAAGGTTTGCTTTGTAAGCCAGTGCAGAATAATCTATATAATCATTCAACCCATCTCCGTTTGGCGTGATGGCATTAACAATATTGGGAACTGTGATTTCGATATCCACTTCATGACATTCGTTTGCATCTTTCACATAAACAGTCTGTTCCCCTCGTTTTACGCCTGTAAAAGTATTTGAATCCTGCCAATTTGAGCCATCCATAGAATATTTGTAAGGCGCTTTTCCTCCGCTTACATTCACAACAACTTTTTGAAAAGTTATATCAACACTCGTAATAACAGGTTGGGCATAAGATAACACGCTCACATATTGAAGGGCAAAACAGTTTCCTGTCTGAAGTTTTACCCAATAGGTTCCTACCGGAAGGCCAGAAACTACCTGAGTTGTAGCACCAGTACTCCATTCATAAGAATCAAAACCAGGACCTGCATCTAAAGTTGCACGGTCATCAATACAGATTATCTGGTTTTTTAAAACAGTTGAATATTTTGCCGGAACTACTGTCAAAGTAATTTTATAGATCGTATAACATTGCGTAGGATGATAAACTCCTAAGTAAACCACCCCATTAGCTGAAATGTAAGCAGTAGCAGGATTGATTTCGTTGGTTCCTGACTGTGCGTTCGCCAGCGAAGGATAATATTTTTTAACAGCTCCCGACGGTACAGTTATATTTGCCAACTCCAAGTTGAAAGTTCCTATAGTAGGAGTTCCAGGATTAGAACAGGATTCTACACTTGCCTCAATGGTTGAATATTTCGGAGAAGTTACTTTCAAAGTAATTGCTGCTATGTTGTAACATCCGGCAACATTAGAAATTCTTACATAAACTACTCCATTCGCAGAGTTGTATGCTGTAGCAGGATTAATTGCACCTGTCTCAGTCTGTGCGTTTGCCAGTGTTGGATAGTATTTTTTTATTGCTCCTGACTGAAGTGTGACATTTGCCAATTCCAAATTAAAAGTTCCGATATTCGGAGTGCCTACATTTGGACAAACCTCTAAACTTGCGTCATAAGAAGAAATTGATCCCAGTTTAAATTTAAATTTACCTATTTCTCTGCAATAATTTATTGGATTGGTGGGGTTCGCAGGATCCTGATAATGTACACTATAATAGTAAACTGTTGTCGTATTAACTGCAATTGGAGTCGTGATTGGATTTGCTCCGGAGATCGCATCATTTTGATTAAGATGATAAGAAACAACAAAATTACTGTTCCCATTTAAGATCCCTGGTGTTAATGTACTGAAATTGAAAACTGCAGGATTTAAACATATTAAAATCTCTCTTGGATCAGAAGGATTTGCTGCTGGGGTTCCTGGTGGCACAAGAGGAAACTGCAATATTGCCGGGTCAGTAAAAGGTGATGCCAATGAAGCAGTACCGCCCCATGTAAGTGTAAAAGGCGAAGTATTAGTACTCGCACCTCCCTGAAAATTGTCTAAGTATAAAAAGTAAGTTTCTCCTGCAACAACATCCATGTATTTACAGTAGGGTGTGTTGGATCCGCCCGCTGCACTGGTAATTGTGCTTGTCATATTCAAACCCGTGTCAGGACTTACGCCAATAACGGTTGCAGCATTGCATCGGATGGGAAAACCAAGGCTTCCACATGACGTATTAGGTCCGTAAACAGCCCAGTCGTAGTCTACGGTAGGATCTGCAGGATTTATAACAAACGTCAGCGTTCCGCTGGTTGCAATTTTAAATTTATACCAAATCGAATTATGCTCGCCTGTACTGAGACAGTCGCCCAAGCTTTCATTTGTAGCTCCAATACCAGTTGGACTGTAGGTAATGCTCGAATTTCCGCAGACACCCAATGCCGTAACACAGTCTCCCTGAGAAAAATAAAAATTTGAAATTAATATTAGTAAAAACAGTATAGCTTTTTTCATACCCCCGTGTATTAGTTCGTATCAAATTTAAACAAATATTTAAACCTTTACAACAAACGAACTTAAAACTTACACAAAATCAGTTAATTTTTAATAATTTATCAATTTTCGAAAATACAAATCATGCTTTTATGCTGGTTATATTTCCACAAAGATTCTCCAGATGAAAAATTTTATGAAACGGACTTTTAACTTCAGCTAAATTTTCTCTATTCTGGATAAATGTATAACGAGAAGCCAAAGAATTCATATCTGAAACAATTACAAGCCAGCACTCATCCACAGAAGTATCGTAGTAAGGAAATTTTTCATTTTTCTTCTCAATCAGTTCCAAAATTTTCTCTGAACACAGTTCATCAAAAAGATTAAGATTATATTCATGCGTGATAAAAACATTTCGGCGATGAGAAGATTTCCTGATTTTTTTCACACAACCTACAGGCGTTTTCTTGCGGATGCTTTTGTAAATATCTAAAATAATTTCCTGCTGAAACTGAGGGTTGTCTAATTTAAAATGTGTATTAAATTCCAAAAAATAAACACCACGATATTTCGTAGTGTCTTCCTGTTCCAATAATATTTCTGCCTGACGGAAAATTTTGTTGAGGCAGCTTTCTACCTTTTTCATTTCCAGATGATTGATTACTTCCGTGAGTTCTATTCCGATTTTTTTACCATTCAGTTTTGCGATAAAATCAGGACTTTCGCAGGTAAAATTTTCAAACTTCACATCAGGAAAATGGTGCATAAACGAATTGAGCAGCAAAATCTCGGCTTTCTTTTTGTACTTCTCACGGTCGTGCAGAGCAGAGGCGTCTATGCTGCGGTGATACTTTTCTATCGGCTTCTTTTTAAGATGTCTGTTGAGATGATAGAGACTCATATTTTTTACAAGATCTTCATCGGAAAAAGTCTTTTTCATGAGCTTAAATTTTAGCAGAATTATAAAACTGACTCAAGGGTAAACATTTTGATTATCAAAAATTTACAAGCTAAATATAGTGATTTTTTTAATTGAAATGATTTTAAAATTTTAAATTATTAATTATTTAACAATCGATTTATTTCGATAATAATTACATTTGTTCAATATCTAAATATTTATTAACACAGAATGGATTTCAAAAACTTCAAAATACCATACGCTGTCAACCAGCAATACACAAAAAAAGTCGCTTATTTTTCAATGGAATTTGCCATCGAGCAGGTCCTCAAAATATATTCCGGTGGTCTCGGGTTTTTGGCTGGCTCGCACATGAGAAGTGCCTATAATCTGAAGCAGGATCTTATAGGAATCGGAATTCTCTGGAAATTCGGTTATTATGATCAGGCACGAAATCACGATCAGACACTTCAGCCAACATGGACGAAGAAAATGTACAGTTTTCTGGAAGACACAGGCATTAAATTTCAGATCGAAATTCACAGTGCACCGGTTTGGGTGAAGGTTTTTTATCTTGATCCTGAAACTTTTAACACAGCACCAATGTTCTTTCTGTCGACTGATGTTCCTGAAAACGACCATATCTCGAAAACCATTTCTCACAAACTGTATGACGCCAACGAATCTACAAAACTGGCTCAGTACATTCTCTTAGGAAAAGGTGGCGCAAGACTTCTGGAAGAAATGAATATCGAAAGAGATATCTATCATTTGAACGAAGCACACGGCTTGCCGGCAGCGTTTCATTTACTGAAAAAATTCAATGGAGATTTAAGTAAAGTGAAAGAAAAACTTGTTTTCACAACACATACTCCGGAAGAAGCCGGAAACGAAAAACACAACAGAAGACTTTGTCATGAGATGTCATACTTTTCCGGTTTAAGTCTTGAAGAAGTGAGCAAAATTGAGGGTTCTGATGATGAGAGATTCAATCACTCGCTGTGTGCACTGAAAATGGCAAAAGTTGCCAACGGTGTTTCGCAGCTTCACGGTGAGGTTTCGCGTGAAATGTGGAGCAAATACGATGGCATTTGTGAAATTAAATCAATCACCAACGCACAGGAATTCAAATACTGGAGCGACAAGCCTTTGTATAATGCAAAGGATGAAAATAATGAAACCATGTTTGACTACCGCAAAAAGCTTTTAAAAAAGAGACTTTTCAAGATTGTGGCAGACCAAACCGGAAATCTTTTTGATCCGAATATTTTCACCATTGTCTGGGCAAGAAGATTTGCAGGATACAAAAGAGCAGATTTGCTTTTACACGATAAATCAAGATTTTACAAATTATTAAATCATCCAAAATATCCAATTCAGATGATTTGGGCCGGAAAGCCTTATCCAATGGACTATTCAGCTATTTCTACCTTCAATTCTCTGGTAGAAGAAAGCAAAAACAATAAAAATATGGCGGTTTTAACCGGATATGAACTGGCTTTAAGTAAATCTTTAAAGCAGGGTTCAGATTTATGGCTCAACAATCCGCGTGTCCCGAGAGAAGCTTCCGGAACATCAGGTATGACGGCTTCTATGAACGGAAGTGTCAACCTTTCAACAGACGACGGTTGGATTCCGGAGTATGCGAAACACGGCGAAAACTCTTTCGTTGTTCCGAAAGCGGATTATGCCAACATGAGTATTTATGAGCAGGATAACTATGATTTAAACAAACTCTACGAAATTCTTGAAAAAGAAATTCTTCCGACGTACTACGACAGTCCTGATAAATGGAGAAAAATACAGTACAACGCCATGAATGACGTGAAAGATCAGTTTAATTCTGACCGTATGGCTGACGAATATTACAAAATACTGTATAATCTTGAGGTTAAGGTTGAGGCTAAGAATTAAGTTGAAAAAATCTTATAAAAAAATCAGCCCGAACGTTTTGTTCGGGCTGATTTGCTTATGATAGATTGATTTTATGCCTGTGCTTTAGGTTTTGAAACTGCAATTTCATAAACATTGGCATGTTTCAGATATTTTGAACGCTCTCTTGACGTTACTGATTCAAACTGGTCATTTTTCAGAACCACAATTGGATCTTCAGCATTTTCAATTTCGAAATTGGCAAGATACCTTTCATCCGGCGGAGACTGAGTCAGTTTAGCTTTTATCTTTTGAAGTTCATCAGCATACTGTTTAAAACCCTCATCTGATGAGTGGATGAATTTATATTCAGGACCTGCATCCACAAAATAATGTAATTTCTTTTCAATCAGATCTGCTTCGGAAGTTTCCACGGGATTGTCGTTACCATCTTTGAAAGCTACTTCCATCAGTTTTCCGTTATTTTCTTTTGCGTAGAGTTCGGCAGCGGCGAAGTCTGCGAAGCCGGTATATAAGATTTCATTTGTAAGTTCGTAGCGGTTGAGTTTCTTCTCGTTATTCGTTTCCATAATTGTTTATTTAATGAAACGTCTACTCCAATTTTTTTGCCAAAACGAAGTTTTGATATTCATTCTCAAAAGATTTTATTAAAAATGTTATATTTGGAATCCTTTTATTTTAAAAATGAAAAAACTTATACTTACACTCAGCATCGCTGCTGTATTCCAAAGTCTGAACGCTCAGGAAATTACTTTAGACAAAATATATTCTGGCTATTACCGCGGAAAAGGCATCGCTGGAATTGCCTCAATGAAAAACGGTGAAAATTATCTGGTTATTGAGCAGGGCGGAATCGCAAAATACTCTTATAAAACCTCTCAGAAAGAAGGGAATTTAGTAGACGGAAGTTTCGAAAGCTATGAATTTTCTGATGACGAATCTAAAATCCTGTTGCTGAAAGAAAGTCAGCCTATTTACAGACATTCTTTTTTAGGAAAATATGATATTAAAGATTTAAAAACAGGAAAAACCGTTAGTCTGAATGAAGGAAAAGCTGTTCAGGAGCCAAGATTTTCTCCTGATGCTACCAAAATTTCTTTTATTGTAGACAACAACCTGTTTTATCAGGATTTAAACTCAGGAAAAATCACTCAGATTACGCAACACGGCGTAAAAAATAAAGTACTGAACGGTTTGGCAGACTGGGTTTATGAAGAGGAATTCGGGCACGCAAGATTATATGAATGGACTAAAAATTCACAAGATATTTTATTTGTAAAACTGGTGGAAACTGATGTTCCGGAAATTTACATTCCGATGTACGGGAAATCTCTTTACCCTACAGAAATGCGTTACAAATACCCAAAAGCAGGCGAAAAAAACTCAATTGCAACGGCGCATATCTACCAGTTGTCTGACGGGAAAAAAACCAAAGTAAACTTAGACAGTTTTAAAAATTATTACATTCCGAATGTAATTCAGACTTCAAATCCGGACGAAATTGTTTTGATTACTTCACAAAGAACTCAGAATGCATCGGATGTTTTAAAAGTCAACACAAAAACCGGACAGGCGACAAAACTGTTCACAGAAACCGATGACAAGTGGATCGACACAGACAATGTGACTTTGGAATTCATGGAAGACAATTCTTTTCTTTGGGCTTCTGAAAGAGATGGATTCAGACATTTGTACTGGTATGACAAAGACGGCAAACTGAAAAAGCAGATTACCAAAGGAAACTGGGAAGTGACAGAATATTATGGATTTAATCCTAAAACCAAAGAAGTTTTCGTTCAGACAACAGAAAAAGGAAGCATTAATAAAGTGGTTTCCAAAATCAATATCCAAAACGGAAAATCGCAGTTGATTTCGAATGCAGAAGGAAACAACGCTGCGAATTTCAGCAAAAACTATAATTATTTTATTGAAACCTCTTCCACCGTTGCGAAACCTTACACTTTTGTATTGAAAGACGGCAACGGAAAGCAACTGAAAGAACTTCAGAACAACGAAGCTCAGTTACAAAAACTGCAGCAGGATAATTTCACCGTAAAAGAATTTATTACGATTCCAAACGAAGCGGGAGATCAGATGAATGCATGGATTATTAAGCCTAAAAACTTTGATAAAAACAAGAAATATCCTTTGTTCATGTACCAATATTCGGGTCCGGGATCACAGCAGGTTTCGAACTCATGGGATAACGGAAACACATTCTGGTTTGAAATGTTGGCTCAGAAAGGCTACATCATTGCCTGTGTAGACGGACGTGGAACGGGTTACAAAGGAGCGAAATTTAAGAAAGTTACTTACAAAAACTTAGGTAAATACGAAATCGAAGATCAGATCACAGCTGCAAAATGGTTTGGAAACCAATCGTATATCGATAAATCAAGAATCGGAATTTTCGGATGGAGTTTTGGAGGATACATGGCGAGTTTAGCGTTAACGAAGGGTGCTGATGTTTTCAAAACAGGAATCGCTGTGGCGCCGGTGACGAACTGGAGATATTATGATTCGGTTTACACGGAAAGATTTTTACTGACACCACAGGAAAATCCTGCTGGATATGATGACAATTCGCCAACAACTTACGCAAATCTGTTGAAAGGAAAATTCCTTCTAATCCACGGAACAGCTGATGACAACGTACATTTCCAGAATTCTATGGAGTTTTCTGAAGCTTTGATTCAAAACAAAAAACAGTTTGAATTTATGGCTTACCCAGATAAAAACCATGGTATTTACGGCGGACAGACAAGACCGCAGCTCTATCAGAAAATGACAGATTTCATTCTGGAGAATTTGTAGGAAGTTGGAAGATGGAATATAAAAAATTCCGAATCTCAGATTGAGGTTCGGAATTTTTATTGCCTATCAATCCATTGATCGGGATTTCTTGAGGTGTGGAAAACAGAATATACTTCAATTAAATCTTTGCCTTCGTTATAATTCCATAAGGGAATTTCTTTAGGAAGACTATTCTGTTTCTGTCATATTTAATTTCACATAAAAAAGGATTTCCTTTAATATAATTAATTTTTGAACGAAATTCCTGAATAAATTGATTCGCAAGTTTTTTATTAATTTTTCTGTACCAATTGTTTATTTCTTTTAAATCCTGTTTTACAAAATGGCTGTAAATTAATTTAGTTGCCACTTTCTAAATCATTTAAATAGTTATCCATTTCAGATTCAGAAATCAAACTTTCAGGATGTTCCTGCGCATACTTCACTCTTCTTTTTACTTCATCTTTTTGCCATTCAGGAACTTCATACTCCACATGTTTAAAAAGTTTATACTTAAGAAAATCAATAAAATCATTGACCTGATTTAAAAATTCTTTAGGCAAAGTCTCCAAATTATTTTCTATGTCTTTTAACGTAACTTCCATTTTCAGTGTTTTATTTACTCAAAGTTAATAAAATTCAAATATTGTTTTAAAAAAATTATATTTGTGAAATTGTAAAAAATATACTCATGAAAACCAAACATCCAAAAGGATTGCCCTTTTTGTTTTTCACAGAAATGTGGGAACGTTTCGGATATTATTTAATTCTCGGAATTTTTGTTCTCTACGTCATCGAACCTGCAGGTTTAAAAGGTGGTCTCGGTTTACCCGACAAAACTGCTGACGACATTTTCGGAACTTATATCGCATTAACTTATCTCACACCTTTTATCGGTGGATTTTTGGCAGACAGAGTTTTAGGATACATAAAATCAATTTATCTCGGCGGATTTTTAATGGCTGCAGGATACATTGGGATGGGCGTTTTCAAGGATCTGACTTTATTTTACTCTTCATTGGCATTAATTATTATCGGAAACGGATTTTTCAAGCCTACCATTTCCACTTTACTTGGAAATTTATATTCTGAAGAACCATACAAAGCTAATAAAGATTCGGGGTACAACATTTTCTACATGGGAATCAACATCGGTGCGTTTATCTGCAACCTTATAGCTGCTTTCATGCGAAATAAATACGGCTGGGGCGAAGCTTTTATCACTGCCGGTGTAGGGATGCTGATCGGAATGGTTATTTTCACCATCGGAAGAAAACATTATATCCACGCTGCACAGATGAAACCTGTACAGGAAGGCGACACCAAGCTTTCTGAAATTTTAATGAAGGTATTTTTGCCGGCAATTTTATTTGGAGTAGTTGGATGGTTTGTTCCAAGCAGTATTTTTGGAAGCGACAGTACGGACGCCTTTATTTTCGCCTGCGTTCCTGTAATTTATTTTTACGGTTCACTGTATTTCAAAGCTAAACCAAATGAAAAAGCAGCCATCGGAGCTCTTTTATCCGTATTTATGATCAGTATGTTTTTCTGGGCAGTTTTTAAACAAAACGGAACGGCACTGACAAGGTGGGCCAATTATTACACTGACAGAAGCGTTTCCACTTCACTTGAAAAACCTTTGGAAAAAATCTACATGGTAGACGGGAAAGGTTATGAAACAAAGGAAGTTCCGGTTTATGATGACCAGTATCAATCTCAAAAAGACAAAGATGGAAAAGCCATCAAAGAACAGGGCAAGGATGTCTATTTTAAAAATATATCGCCGGAAAAAAGAGCTTCTTTAGAGCAAAATCCTGACAGCAAAATTTTCCTTTACAATACCGAATTATTTCAGTCTATTAATCCGTTTTGGGTGATAGCTTTAACTCCGGTAGTCGTTGGATTCTGGGCATTTTTAAGAAGAAGAGGAAAAGAACCGCTGACTCCTACAAAAATCGTTCTGGGACTTTTCATATCTGCACTTTCATGTCTGGTGATGGTTCTGGCAGTTTCAGCGGGAGAAAACGGTGCCGTAAAAGTTTCGCCATGGTGGCTTGTTGCCAGTTATGGAGTAATTACCGTGGGTGAACTTTGTCTTTCACCAATGGGACTATCATTTGTATCTAAACTTTCCCCAGCAAGACTTACCGCACTGATGATGGGTGGATTTTTCCTTGCCAATTCTGTGGGAAATAAGCTCTCCGGAATTTTAGCAAGCACATGGTACAGCTACGAAAACAAGTCTAATTATTTTATGGTAAATTTCGGACTTTTGATATTTGCAACTGTCTTAGGACTTCTCATGTTGAAAAGACTCAACAGAATCATGAAAGACAGCGGGCATTAAAATTTAATCAAACCAATATATCGGAAGCTGCAGAATTGATCTGCAGCTTTTTTCTTTAAAATAAAAATTAAAACTTGCCAAAAACCCAAAAAAAACTATATTTGTGGGTCTTAACAAAATTTAACAAGTATATATGGATACAGCACAAAAGAAAGGTCATCCTAAAGGTCTTTACTTTCTATTTTTCACGGAAATGTGGGAGAGATTCAGTTATTATGGAATGAGAGCCATCTTTATTCTGTTTATGACCAAAGTATTACTGATGAAAGATGCAGACGCATCTGAAATATACGGAAGCTATACAGGATTAGTTTATCTGACACCACTTTTGGGAGGGTATCTTTGTGATAAGTTTTTAGGAAACAGAAGAAGTATTGTGATTGGTGGTCTTTTGATGGCAATCGGTCAGTTCTTCATGTTTTTCAGTGCATCTGCCGGTACAAATGGCGGAATCACTTTAATGTGGATAGGTCTTACTTCCATCATCATCGGAAATGGTTTCTTCAAACCAAATATCTCCACAATGGTAGGACAGTTGTATCCTGCAAACGACAGAAGAATCGACAGTGCATTTACTATTTTCTACATGGGTATCAATTTGGGAGCATTTTTCTCACCTCTGGTTTGTGGCTCTATGGATTTCAAATGGGGTTTCCTAGCTGCAGGTGTCGGAATGTTGCTTGGTTTGGTAGCATTTATTTTTGGTCAGAAAAAGTATCTTATATCTGAAGAAGGAAAAGCGATAGGTCTGCCTGTTAAAAAGCTTGATGCTAAAAGCATTGGTATGATCGTGGGCTCAATTGCAATCATATTTTTCATGTTGAACTTCAAGCAGATGTTTAAAAGTGACATTGATATAATCAGCTATTTCATCTACGGGGCTATGGTAGCAATGCCGATTCTTATCTTAACTGATAAAAGCCTTACAAAAGTTGAGATGCAGAGAATAATGGTCGTATTCATTTTGGCATTCTTCGTAATTTTCTTTTGGGGAGCTTTTGAACAGGCCGGAGCATCACTCACTTTATTTGCAGACCGTCAGACAGAGAGGAGTCTTTTTGGCTGGGAAATGCCTGCTTCATACTTTCAATCTGTTAATCCTTTGGCCGTTATTGCTTTAGCTCCATTATTCTCAATGATTTGGGGATTTTTATACATCAGAAAACTAGAACCTTCTTCTCCTAAAAAAATGGCTTTAGGTTTAGCCTTAGTTGCTTTAGGATATGTAGTTATTGCAATTGCTGTGAAAGGACTTGGAATAGATGATAAAGTTTCAATGTGGTGGCTTATTTCACTTTATATAATCCATACAATGGGGGAACTGTGTTTATCACCAATCGGATTATCAATGGTTTCAAAATTAGCACCGCTAAGACTTTCATCTTTACTGATGGGAACTTGGTTTCTTGCCAATGCTGCTGCAAATAAGTTTGCAGGAACTCTGAGTGCCTTAATACCTCCCACTGCTGGTGCTGAAGCCACCACTGGTCCCGTAGTAAATCCTTCATTCTTAGGATATCAGATTACCAATCTTTATGAATTCTTTATGGTCTTTATAATTATGACTGGTGCAGCTGCTGCAATTTTATTTGTGATGAGCTCATGGCTACAAAAAATGATGCATAATGATAAATTAGGCATGGCAGAAGAGATTGCAAAATAATTTCTTTTCTTAAACTATATAAAACCTCTGATTTTTCAGAGGTTTTTTTTTACATTCGCATCATGGAAGTTTCCGAAAATATTTTGAGTTGGTTACTTCTATATATGTAAATTTATAAAGGATTTTAATTCGTTGATGCATGATGTCAACAGTTGAATTGGAACAGCCTTTAACAGAATTTCTTTAAAAAGATTCGTGACACAATGAGTCACAAATCATTCATCAATTATCATTGATAAATTATAACACATGAACCAAACCCTCGACGAAATACAGAATTTCAAAGGAAAATACCCAAAACAGATCTGGTCACTTTTCTTTTCTGAAATGTGGGAACGCTTCTGCTTCTACGGAATGCGTGGCATGTTGGTATTCTTCATGATTTCACAACTTGATTTTCAGGAGAAAGCAGCAACGTCACAATATGCAGCCACACAAGCCTTTGTGTATGCCTTTACCTTTGTGGGTGGACTTTTTGCGGATAAAATTTTAGGATTTAGAAAATCATTATTTTGGGGAGGATTGCTGATGATTATCGGCAGTTTAATTTTAGCAACAAATCCTCACGATTTCTTTTTCTTAGGAATTTCCTTTACCGTAATAGGTACCGGATTTTTTAAACCAAACATTTCATCAATGGTAGGTCAGCTTTATAAACCTAATGATTCCAGAGCAGATGCAGGATTTTCTCTTTTCTACGCAGGCATCAACTTGGGAGCCTTGCTGGGCGGCTATCTGTGTATAGCAATCGGCAAGGGTGAAATGCTCTCAAAGATAATCCCTGAAGATAAAAGATGGAATGTCGCTTTTGGATTGGCAGCCATTGTAATGCTAATATCTCTAATCAACTTCGTCTTTACACAGAAAAGCTTAGGAACGATTGGTCTACAGCCGGGACATCCCCAAAATGAAGAAAAATCTGCACCCATACCAAAATGGAAAGAATTTGGAGTGTACATTTTATCGTTGATCTTTATCCCGATCATTATGATTATGGTTTCTGTACCTCAATACACAAACTATTTTATGGCAACCGTCGGGCCTATAGTTCTCATCTACTTCTTTTTCGAAATGTCCAAAGTCAGTCCTGGTGAGCGGAAAAAATTATGGGCAGCTTTAGTTTTTATCCTGTTTTCAATTCTCTTTTGGGGAATCTACGAACAGAGCGGAGGAACATTGAGTATTTTTGCAGCTAAAAATTTAAATAAAGACCTATTAGGACTAGATCCAAACGGTGTCAACAATTCCGGAGGTGCATTTTTCATTATCTTTCTGGCACCGCTAATCGGTTTGTTATGGATTTGGCTCAGCAAAAGAAAACTTGAGCCCAACACCATTATTAAATTCGGGCTCGGTTTTATATTTTTAGGTCTGGGATATTATGTGCTTTTTGCTACAAGATTATTTGCTGATTTACAGGGAATTACTTCCCTCAATTTCTTTACTCTAGCACTGCTGGTCATTACGTTAGGCGAACTGTGCCTTTCTCCCATCGGGCTGTCGATTATGACAAAACTTTCCACAAAAAGCCTTCAGGGCATGATGATGGGAATGTGGTTTTTAGCTTCCGCTTACGGACAATATGTAGCAGGTATATTAGGGAATCATCTCGCTACTGCTGAAGAAGGAACAAGTAATTTTGATGCTTTCATGATCTACACTAATGGTTACAAACAACTCGGACTCTACGCAGTCATTGCCGGAGTGGTACTGATTTTGATATCTCCGTGGGTGAGAAAACTTATGCAGGAGGTTCGCTAATGATTTAATTTTAAATTAATTATGAAAAAAATAATCGCTTTCATCTTCATTATCCAATCCGTTTTCGCCTTTTCTCAGGTAAAATGGATGACGATTGAAGAAGCACTTGAAGCTCAGAAAACACAACCAAAAAAAATACTCATCGATTTTTACGCAGACTGGTGCGGTCCATGCAAAATAATGGATAAAAAAACCTACGGAAACGCCGTGATTTACGATATTCTCAACACCAGTTACTATCCTGTAAAATTCAACGCGGAAGATAAAAAAACAATAGAAGTTTTTGGGAGAAAATTTTCAAATGAGAACAGTTCTCAAAGAAAAGGCAGAAATTCACTTCACGAATTTACTCAGTTTATGAATGTGAACGCAGTTCCTACAACCGCTTTGCTGGATGAAACAGGCCGCCCGATTACAATGCTCCAGGGCGAACTTACGGCAAAAGAACTGGAACCTTATCTGGTTTTCATTTCGGGGGATCTTCATAAAAAATTTAAAACTCAGGGCGAGTGGGAAGATTATCAGCGGAAATTTAAGTCTAAAATAAAAGAGCAGTAGGCTTTTGGCGGATGGCTGCTGGCTTTTGGCTAATAACAGCTACGAACACGAATTAATTTATTTTAAAATATTTCAAATTCATTCGTGTATTCGTGGCAATATCTCTAGTGAAACATTTAAAATTTAAATTTGTTTTAATGGAATCTTAGCAACTCCATTCAATTTAAAAATCTGCTCTATCTGCATTATCTGCGGGAGACGTAAAACAATCAAGCTTTCAAAATCGAAAGCTTTCTTTATTACTAAATTTTCCCGAAATTCGTGCTTCAAAAAATTCAGTTCTGACTTTAGAAACTCCCATAGAATTCGTGAAAGGAATCGGTTCCGAACGTGCAAAGCTCATCAAAAATGTGCTGGGAATTTCTGTCGTGGAAGATTTTCTGAACTTCTACCCTATCCGGTATCTGGATAAAAGCAAGATTTTCACGGTTTCAACGCTTCAGGAAAGCAATATTGAAGTTCAGCTGAAGGGACGGATAACTTCTGTTCAGGAAATTCAGACGGGGAAAATCAAGAGACTTTCTGCAAAATTCAACGATCATACCGGAACGATGGATCTCGTCTGGTTTCAGTATTCAAAATGGTTCAAAGAACAGCTTCTGGTCAATAAGGAAGTATTTATTTTTGGTAAAATCAATGCTTTCAATAACCAGTTTTCAATGCCGCATCCGGAAATTGAAGCTGAAGAAAGCAAAGAAACTGATGTAAGACTAAAACCTATTTATCCAGGCTCGGAAAAACTCAGCAAACGGGGTTTAAATCAGAAATTTTTTCAGAATATATTGAAGAAAATCTGCAAGGAAATTCCAAATCTCATTCAGGAAAATCTTCCGGAATACATGATTCGGCATTACCAGTTTCTGTCGCGACAGCATACATTTCTCAATATTCATTTCCCGAAAGATCAGCAGCATTTCGAAAAATCAGATAATCGTTTAAAATTTGAAGAATCATTCTTCTTCCAGTTAGGTTTTGGTCTGAAAAAGGCGCATCACAAAACAAAATCACACGGAAATCCGTTCCCGATCGTCGGCGATTATTTCACAGGTTTCTACGAAAATCACCTCCCTTTTGAACTGACGAATGCACAAAAAAGAGTTTTAAAGGAAATCCGGATTGACATGAAAAAACCAATCCAGATGAACAGGCTTCTGCAGGGCGACGTTGGTTCGGGAAAAACAATGGTGGCATTGCTGACGATGCTCATCGCAATGGATAACGGTTTTCAAAGCTGTCTGATGGCACCTACAGAAATTCTCGCTCAGCAGCATTATGCCGGAATAAAAAATTTACTGAAAGATACAGAAATCAAAGTCAGCATTCTTACGGGTTCTGTAAAAGCTTCTGCCAGAAAAATCATCCATGAGGAACTGGAAAACGGTGAACTGTCCATTTTAATTGGAACACACGCTGTTTTAGAAGATAAAGTGAAGTTCAAAAATTTAGGTTTGGCTATCATTGACGAGCAACATCGTTTCGGAGTGGCTCAACGGGCAAAACTTTGGGCAAAAAACAGAATACCACCGCACATTTTGGTCATGACGGCAACACCGATTCCACGGACTTTGGCGATGAGTTTTTATTCTGATCTGGATGTCTCTGTGATTGACGAAATGCCTGTCGGAAGAAAACCGATTATCACGGCTCACAGAAGAGAAAAAGACCGCGCTTACGTTTACAATTTCTGTCATGAACAAATACGGAAAGGCAGACAGATTTATTTCGTTTACCCATTGATTGAAGAGTCTGAAACACTGGATTACAAAAATCTGATGGAAGGTTTGGAAAGTGTAATGGACAATTTCTCCAATTACAATGTCACGATGCTTCACGGGAAAATGAAACCCGACGAAAAAGATGCAGCCATGAATTACTTCGCGTCCGGAAAATCACAGATTATGGTCGCTACAACGGTTATTGAAGTTGGTGTTAATGTTCCAAATGCATCGGTGATGGTCATTGAAAGTTCAGAAAGATTCGGTTTGTCACAACTTCATCAGCTGAGAGGCCGTGTGGGAAGAGGTGGTGAACAGAGTTACTGCATCCTGATGACATCGGATAAATTATCCTCAGACAGCCGAACGAGAATTAAAACGATGACCGAAACCAATGACGGGTTCAAAATTTCTGAAGTTGATATGCAGTTGCGTGGTCCAGGCGATATTTTGGGTACCCAACAAAGTGGTGTTGTAGACTTTAAAAAACTGGATCTGGTGAATGATTCTGCAATTATCAAAAATACCAAAAGTTTGGTTGAAAAAATCTTGGAAACCGATCCCCTGCTTTCAAGACCGGAGCATCAGATTATTAAAAATTACTATCTGCAGTATTATAAAGGGAAAAATAAGTGGAGTAAGATTTCGTAATTACAATTAAAAATCCCTTCTTGTTTTTAAATCTCTCCTACCATCCCAGACCGATAAAACTTTAATCTGAACGTCTGAAAACTCGTAAAAAATCAGATACTTACCAACAATTTTAACTCTCGCATTCTTTAAATCCGTTTCGCGACCAATTTTTGGATGTGCTGCAAGTTGCTTTAGAGCTTTTATGAATAGTTTATTCAATTTAATACTGTAAGTTTTAGATTTATTATGGTCAATCCAAAACTCAAGAATTTCTTTTCTTTCAGAATTTGCTTCTTTTGTCCAAACTATTTTTCTTGAAGCCATTTTTCAATTTCATTATTTGCTTCATCTTCTGTAAGAATTTCATCATTTTGAGCTTTTAAAAGTCTTTCTTTTTGCTCATCACTTAATTGAAAAACTGTGGTATCCTGTTCAAAATCTAAGAAACTTTTAATTTCTTCTATGATGCGAGATTCTTCTAAATTTGCGATTCGATTGATCAAATCCAATTTCAATTCTGCTGCAGTCATTTTCTTTAATTTATTCAAATTTACAAATTTTAGAATAACACAATCAATATCTTATACAGTTTTCTCCATCAGATAATCATCCATCACATATCCATTTCCAATATCAAAAACGCCTTCATCATAAACTTGAAAACCCTGAGATTCATAAAAGCTTTTTGCAGAATTGTATTTATTCACATTTAAAATAATTCTGTGATCGCCACTTTCCTTTACTTTTTCATTTAGAAATTCAAGCGTTTTTTTTCCTAAACCTTTTCCTTTGCTTTCCGGAACGAGATAAATTCTGTGCAGTTTTGTCGTTTGATCTTCATAGTGATTTTCGTAGCCTAAAAATCCATCAAATACATTTAAAACTTCATCAAAAACAAGATAATAATGATAGTCTGGATTTTTTAAATGCTCTGAAATTTCTGCGTCTGAGTACATGCTGTCGAGCATATACTTCATCTGTTCCTGGGAAAGAATATCAGCATAAGCATTTTCCCATGACCTTTTTGCCAAGTCCTGAATTAAGGGAATATTTTCTTTTATTGCTTTGATTAATTTCATATTATTTTTTAACACAAAAGTCACAAAAGTTTTTTTATTATTTGAGTTGTAATGATTTCCTCTTAAAAGCTCAAAAAAAAATTACACTAATTTTTTTCATAAAACGGAAAGCTTTTTTGATCTTTAAGGGATAATTAATTAAAACTCTGCAGACTTTTGTGACTTTTGTGGTTCAATATTTTGGAATTAAGATTAAAAAAGTGAAAAGTATCACACCTTTCACTTTTCATTATTTTTATGTTTAATGTTCTGCTTCACCTTTCACTTGCAAAGCAAAATTCACCATTCACTTTTTAAATTTTCGCCATCTCCGCTTTTATCTTCACATAAAGTCCTTCTGATGCAGGAACCAATGGAAGTCTCAGATAGTTTTTAATCAAACCTTTTTCAGCCAAAACCGCTTTAATTCCGCACGGATTTCCTTCTGCGAAAATCAGTCTTGTGATGTCAACCAGTTTATTGTGAATCTCATAGGCTTCATCTACTTTTTTATCAAAAGCCAGCTGAACCATCGTTGAAAATTCTTTCGGATAACCCTGTCCGATTACAGAAATTACTCCTGCTCCACCCGCTAAAGTTACGGGAAGTGTAAATTCATCATCTCCTGAAACCAAATTGAAACCTTCAGGCTTTTTTCTCAAAATATCGAAATACTGAAGAATATTGGGTGCAGCTTCTTTAATTAAGAATAAGTTCGGGAATTCTTTGGCCAGACGCAAAGTCGTTTCTGCCTCAACATTCTGTCCGGTTCTTGACGGAACATTGTAGATGATAATATTTTTCCCGGTAGAAGCCAACATTTTATAATGCTGGTAAAGCCCTTCCTGATTGGGTTTGTTGTAATATGGAGACACTGATAATACGGCTGTAAAATCAGATAAATCAGCTTCTTCGATCTGCTGTTTGACTTCAAGAGTATTGTTTCCGCCAATTCCTAAAACCAAAGGAAGACGTTTATTATTAACCTTAATGATGTGCTCAACCACCTGTTTCTTCTCGTCTGAAGAAAGTGTAGCAGCTTCCGCTGTAGTTCCCAAAACTACCAAATAGTTGGTTCCGTTTTCGATGTTGTACTCAATGAGTTTTGTCAAACTTTCGAAATCTACGGATAAATCTTCATTAAAGGGCGTTACCAAAGCAACACCTACTCCTTTTAAAATGCTCATCTGTTCGAATTATTTTCCCCAAATTTAATAATTTCATACAAGAATTTACAATATTTAATCCTGTTTTATTATACATATAATTATATTTGCATTATACTAAAGAAATTATGCAAAATAAATTCTTATTGATAGGAATTGCCCTGCTTTCGCTCACAGCCTGTAAAACGACTTCGTTGCAGGTGGCCAGTGTGCAGACGCAGAAGAATATTTCTATTAATCAGGACTTGAAGGCGGATGAAGATTTTGCTCAATTTATCGAGCCTTACACCGAGAAACTCAACAAAGAGATGAATCAGAAAATCTCTTACACACAGGTTGATTTAACGAAGGAAGGCGACAACAGTAATCTCGGAAATCTTTTGGCAGATTATACTTTTGACGGAGCGAATATCTGGGCGAAAGCCAATTTAAATAAAAACATTGATGCCGCACTGATCAACATCGGTGGAATCCGTACAACGATCGGGAAAGGTGATATTCTTCTGAAAAATGTTTTTGAAGTGATGCCTTTTGAAAATGAAGTGATCATCGTCAAATTTAAAGGTTCAGATCTGCAGGGATTATTTGATTATTACGCTAAAAATCAGAAAAACAATCCTGTTTCTCATTTGTATATCGAAACGAATGACGGTACTCTTTCCAAAAGTTTAATCAACGGAAATTCAATTAATCCAAATCAGGATTATTATATTGCAACCTCAGATTATCTGGCTTTGGGCGGTGACAACATGAAGTTTTTTGCAATGGGAGAATCAATTTCTACAGGGATCAAACTGAGAGATTTGTTTATAGAATATTTTAAGAAAAATCAGCAGATCAATCCGAAGGAGGAAGTCCGTTTAAATTTTATCGGGAAGAAGTAATGGATAGAAAAAGTTTTTTAAAAACGATAACAGGCGGAACTTTAGCGATGACTTTAGCTCCGAATTTGATGATGGCGGAAGAATTAAATTTAAATTCTTTCTCTTCAGCCCATAAATTAACGATACTTCATACCAACGATCAACACAGCAGAATTGAACCATTCGATTCAAGCTACACGAGAAATCCCAATCAGGGCGGTTTTGCGAGAAGAGCAACTTTAATTCAGAAAATCAGAAGCGAAGAAAGCAATCTTTTACTTCTTGATTCCGGAGATATTTTTCAGGGAACACCGTATTTCAACTTTTTCGGAGGCGAGCTTGAGTTTAAGCTAATGTCGATGATGAAATATGATGCTTCCACAATGGGTAATCACGATTTCGATAATGGTTTAGATGGATTTTTAAAAGTTTTGCCTAATGCAAAATTTCCTTTTATCTGTTCGAATTATGATTTTAAAAACACCATATTAGACGGAAAAACTTCACAGTATAAAATTTTCAATAAAAACGGAATTAAAGTCGGAATTTTCGGAGTGGGAATCGAACTTGACGGATTGGTTGGAAAAAAACAGTATGGCGAAACCATTTGGACAAATCCAATCGATGTGGCTCAACATTATTCTAATTTCCTGAAAAACGAAATGAAGTGCGACCTTGTGATTTGCCTTTCCCACATCGGCTACGATTACAGAGACGAGCCTGAAAAACTGAACGACAAAATTTTAGCTTCAAAAACAGAAAATATTGACTTAATTTTAGGCGGTCATACGCACACTTTCTTACCTGAACCGCAAACCTTCCAGAACAGACAGGGAAAAAACGTTTTGGTAAATCAGGTGGGGTGGGCAGGACTTCTTTTGGGAAGAATAGATTTCTTTTTTGATCAAAATAAAAATATTAAAACGGTTTCCTGGAACAATCAGGCAATTGACAGCAGTATAACAGCGTAATATGAAAAAACTTTTAATTTCTCTAGGCATTCTTGCGACATTGCAATTGGCAGATGCTCAAAATATTACTTCCAAAAAGTGGGCAGATATGTTTTCCTACAACAATGTTCTGGCCATGAAAGAGGACAACGGAAAAATAATTGCCGGTACAGAAAACGGAGTTTTTTATTATAATATTTCGAGTGGAGAGATTTCGAAGCTTTCTAAGGCTTCAGGTCTTCATGAAGTTAAAATTTCTGCATTCGATTATGATCCTCAGTCTAAAATTGCTTTGGTAGGCTATCAAAGTGGTGCTTTGGACGTGATTGCTCCGGATGGAATTACATATATCGTTGATATTCCGCTTGCTACAGGTTATACAGGAAGCAAAAGAATCAATCATATTTCAATCACTGGCGATCAGGCTGTAATTTCTGTTGGATATGGTGTTTCTATTTTTAAACTTAAAAAGAAAGAATTTGCTGACTCGGCATTTTTTGTCATTGGTGGAACTTTTGAAGCCAGCAATGAAGCCACAATCTTTGGAAATAAAGTTTATTCTGTGACCAATACAGGACTTAAGAGCCACGAACTTAATACAACATTTCCCGTCTTTACAACCTGGACAACAGAACAGACAGGGAATTTTAAGCACATAGATTCTGACGGTAGCTTATCCTACGCCAGTACAACTACCGCCTATCTCTATAACAACGGAACTTCCACGCCTATTTCTCAGACATTTACCAATGTGAAAGACGTGGTTACAACCTCTGGTAATGTTACTGTAACAGACAACAATAGAGTTTATTCTTATGCTGACAACGGAAATTTTATAGGCTCTGCATCACCTGGTGAAGAATGCAACACTTCGGTAAGAATTTCCGGTAAATTTTATTTCGGAACTGCTCTATCGGGTATTAAGAATGAAAACAGCAATATTTTCAAACCAGATGGGCCAGCTTTCAACTATTCCTATAAAATCAGACCTTTCAATGACAATCAACTACTTGTATCTTCCGGAGGTAGAGAGGGAGGGTTTAACTTTAGAATAGAGAATCCACGGAACCCTGGATTTTATTATTTTAATGGCAGCGAGTGGGTTTATCCTTCGTACTTTGCAACTCATCCCAATACATATAATATTTTAGATGCAATGGCTGACCCTCAAGATCCTTCAATAGTCTTTTTTTCCAACTACAGTATTTGGGCCGGAATGGGTGTCTATAAGATGAAATATAACCCTGCAAACAAAGATTTTGATTTTGTTAAATATTATGACATAGACCAACCAAGTATATACATCAACAGACCGGTAGGATTTGCTGCTGATGACAAAAACAATATTTTTCTGTCAGTCGCATTTAATGTGGAGGGCAGTAATGTTGCTATGGCTCCCTACAAAAGAGATACTGATGAATTTTTGGTAAAAACGGTAACGCTCACAAGCAGTGCTGTACAGGCACCTGTCTTCCATGAAGGACTTCTCTGGACTGCTTTGCCCCGTTCTCAGCATATTATGGCTTATGATTATAAAGGCACAGTAGCTACCGCAGACGATACTGCCTACATCATAGGTGCTGAAAATAATTTACCTGCCAACACATTAGCAGTTGCGTTTGATAAAGACGGGGATGCCTGGATTGGTACTGACCTTGGGATCAGAATTCTTCCTAATGCTGCTACAGAAGTGAAAAACAATCCTACGCTGGAAGCTGTTGTCATAGAACAAAACGGATTGGCAGAAGAACTCTTCAGGGATTCACAAATTCTGGCGATAGAAGTAGATGCAGGAAATCAGAAATGGGTTGCGGTAGATGGTGGAGGCGTTTATTACCTTTCTGCCGATGGTGAACGAACAATTAAGCATTTCACCAGAGAAAATTCGCCCCTGCCTACCAATTCTGTGACAGACATCAAAATTGATAAAAAAACAGGAAAAGTATATTTTGTTACTTACGACGGAATCGTAACTTACCAGGGAGATGTTGCTGATGTGACCTCAAATTTCGGAAACGTTTTAGTGTACCCTAATCCTGTGGTTTACAATCAGTTTAAAGGAAAAGTAACGATTAAAGGACTGGCAGAAGTGGCAAACATCAGAATCACGGATGCTGCAGGAAACATTGTTCACTCTGCACAGGCAAGAACAGGATATTACGAATGGGATCTTAATAACCAAAAAGGAAAGAGAGTGGCTTCAGGAATTTACTTTGTGTTAATGACCAACGAAGACGGAACAGATAAGGCGACAGCAAAAATTGCTGTGGTTAATTAAATTTCATGATTTCTCAGACGGGTTTCGTACTCTCATTTTTAAAATACGGAGACAGTGATGCTATTCTGCATTGTTTTACTTTAGAAGAAGGCTTTCAGAGCTTTTTTCTAAAGTCTGTTTTCACTCAGAAAAACAGGAAGAAGGCATTAATTCTACCATTGAGTATGCTCAGTTTTAACTGTAGAAAATCCAAGCCCGGTGTAGAAATTAATTCCGTATTAAAATTTGAACTGGAACATTCCTACGATTTTTATACCGACGTAAAAGCCAATACCATTGTATTTTTTGTCTCAGATTTTCTCAATCAGATTTTAAAACACGAAAATTCAAATCCAGGAATTTTCTCAGCAATTGAAGACTTTAACCGAAATCTTGATGCTCAGAATTACAGATCGCATTTGGTTTTATTAATAGTTCTGCTTAAAATACAGGGAATTGCTCCACTTCACAGTAGTTTCGAATATTTGGATCCGGAAACAGGAAACTTTAATTTAAATGGTACCCATCATCTTTTTACAAAAGAAATTTCATCCCTTTGGAAACAGATTTCAACTTCCGAAAATCCTTATGAAATTAAAATAAAGACCTCAGACAGAAAGCAGTTGCTGGACAGTATTTTAGTGTATTACCATTATCATTTTACTGATTTCCGAATACCCAATTCATTAGAAATTATTCAGCAGATTTATGAATAATAAACTTTATCCACCTTTGGAAAAACTTTCCAAAACCGTCATTCCTCCGTCAACGAAAATGCTGGCTCCGGTAATGTAATCCGCGAAATCACTGGCCAAAAATACCGCTAAATTACCTACATCTTCAGGCTGACCAATTCTGTCGTACGGAATCAGTTTTAATAAATCATCCATCGCTTCTTCAGTTCCCCAAGCCTCTTCATTAATCGGCGTCTGAATTGCTCCCGGACAGATAGAATTGATCCGGATTTTTTTCGCGCCATATTCCTGAGCCAAAGACTGCATCAAAAGCTTTACACCGCCCTTACTGGCAGCGTAGTTCACATGTCCCGCCCAGGGAATAACCTCGTGTACTGAACTGATATGAATGATCTTTCCGCAGGCAACAGATTTAGACAAATCAATTCCGCGTCTCAGAAATTCTTTGATGGCTTCACGGGCACAGAGAAACTGGCCTCTAAGGTTAACATTCATGACCGTATCCCAATCTTCGACCGTCATTTCAGTAAATTCTGCGTCTTTCTGAAGACCGGCATTGTTGACTAAAATATCAACAGTTCCGTATTCAGAAATTGTTTTTTCAAACATGGCTTTTACTTCATCTTCTTTTGAAACATCGCACTGGAAAATCATTCCTTCACCGCCAACGTTCTGAATTTCTTTTAAAATGTCTTCAGCTTCGTCTTTTGACCGTTCTGATGAATGATTGATGACTACCTTAGCTCCGGCAGCAGCCAGAGATTTGGCGATTCCGGTTCCGATACCGCTTGAAGCACCTGTAACGATGGCAATTTGATTTTTAAGAGAGATTTGCATAGAATATTTTTTTGGTGTTATTCTAAAAGAAAGTTTTAAGCCAAACTGGTAATAAAACATTTACTGTCTTAAAAACTTTCATTTCTCAGAAACTTTTTTGGTAAAGTAAAAAAATGTGTTTTAAGAGTCTTTTATATCAAAACAGCGTTTTGCAGCTTAAGAGAATCATTCTGCAGACTCCGGTTCGCGTTCCGTAGACCTCAGGAAGCATTCCGCAGACTCCGGGAAGCGTTCCGGAGACTCCGGGAGGGCTGCTTTTGAGCTTCGGAATGCTGCGTAAAGGCTTATGAATAAGAAACTGATGTTAATTCCTGGTTTTTGAGATTTAAATGATAGTTCAGGTTTTTTTTTAATTTAAATTTTAAATAACTTTCTTAATACAGAAGTTTAATTAACAACTGAATTATTGAAACTTACACCTTCGGTTTCAAATCAAAAAATGTCAAAAGCAAGAAGTCTATCCCAGCAAAGTTTCTGTTTTCTGTCCTTCTTTCCAAATCGAATGATGAATCAAAATCCCATCTTCATCCCATTCTTTCCAATGACCATGCGGTTTTGCAAAATATTTATAATACTCCTCTCTAATTTTTCCATTTTCATAATACTCCCTCTGAACTCCTCCGAGATGTCCATCGGTATATTCAGCCTCATCCTGCAGTTTGCCACTTGAATAAAATGATTCTATAATCCCATTAAAAGGATAACCCTGATATCTGTAAATAGGTCCACCAGCATTATCTATTCCCGCAAATTCCAGGATTTTTTCGACATCTTTATCGTCAATTCTTATCATTTAGATTAATGTTGTCCGCTTAAAATTATGTTTTTTAGGATCCAGCTCTACTTATAAATCATCTATTGAATCAACTTTTAAAAATTTTTCCAGAGAAATATCGTAAAAGACAGGCTCTAATTCATCGTGACGAAAGAGGTAAATATGACCATTTTTACTGCCACTGTCGGTATAGATACATATTAGATGTCCTACCGCTGTAGTCGCAAATGGTAAATATTCTTTCGGAATATGTTGTTCGATAAATTGCAGGCTATCAATCGTTTCTTCCAACAAAGATTCGCCGTACTTTATGCTGTGGATTTCATAATATCCATCATCAATTATTCCACCGTTATGTTTTAAATAAAGTTTCTTTAAATTTTCCGGCATGTTGAAGTTAAACATCGATTCAAGTTCCAGAATATCTGCTACTGTGATACTTTGTTCCTGCTCTGTAATTTCAGTTTTCATCTTAATTTTTTTTAGCTTTTCAGTTTAATCTAAAATTTTAGACATTACCAATTGCGGTCCGCTCCTTCCCTCCTTGATTTTTCCTGTTAAATGATAGCCGGTTTTAAGATAAATTCTGAGCGCGGAAGTGTTTCTTTCGTTTACTGATAAAACGATTTCTTTACAGTTATGAAAATGTTTTTTGATGAAATGATCCAGTGAAATCATTACATTCAAACCAATTCCTTTACCTTGAAATTCAGGGTTATTGACAGTGATCTCAATAAGACAGATTCAGGATTGGCTGTAAATTCAAATTTATCTCCGCCAAAATCCAGAACAAAAAAACCGACAATATGTTCACCGTCCAAAACCGTAACGGGATAAGCAAAAAAATCATCATTTTGATTTCGCTCTTCAATTCTTTCCAAAGCCAGTTTCGGAAGTGCAGAATATTGAGACTGAATTTCATTTAAGTCAAAATCCAACTCTGAAAAATCTTCAGGTTTATAAAAATTTAAACTGACCATAATTTAATGATGATAAATATCGTCGTACATCACACCAGCTTTGATTTCCACGGAAAGTTTATTTTCTGCAGGCACAATCGGGCAATTGTAATCGTAAGCATTATAAGCGCAATACGGATGATAAGATTGGTTAAAATCAATCACAATTGTATCTCCTGTGGGAATTTCAAGATCAATATATTTCCCGCCGCCGTAGGTTTCTTTGTTGTTTGTAAGGTCGCCAAATGGCAAAAAGAGATGGTTTTTATACTCCTCAGTTTTCATCAGATCTAAACTCTGATAAATATTTAAAATGAAATCTTTTCCGTCTAATTTAAAATAGGCCTTTCCAAATTCCTGATACTGCTTAGATTTCCCTGATGAAGTCGGCAAATCAAAGGGTTCCGGATTTTCGTTTTTCACAAACTTAGCAGTAACGCGGTACTTCAGATTGATTGGAAAGAAAGGATGCTTTTTAAAATTCTTAAAATTATCATCTCTTAAAGGTGTCTCTTTTGGATTTAGATATTCTTTATTTAAATTATTCTGAAACTTTTCAATGTCCTTTATTTCTTTTTTCTGCGAAAATCCAGCAAAGGGAATTAGAAGTAAAATGAAATATAAAATGATCTTTTTAAACATTATTCTGAAATTTTAATTCTGTAAACATCTGAAGAATTTCTCTTGATTGATTTCACAAAAAAACCACCTTCTTCCGGAATGACTTCCTGGAAATCAAAACTTTTACAGTCTTTCGGCAGTCCTGAAAAAATTAAGGTAAACCAAAAATCTTTCATAAACGGTACCGGCGTCCAATACGGAAAAAGTGAAATATTTTCTGCATGAATAAGCCCACTTCTGTGATCCGAATTATTATCTATAAGATAGGTCGTATTCCAGATCCTGATCAGATTTCCCAAAAATGGTGAAGCAGGAAAACAGCAATGCACAATCACCTGTTTCTCCTCTTCTACTTTGGTTTTCAGAGACTCAAGCAATTCTGTTGCAATGATTGGTTTTACAATGACTTCCATTTTTGATGAGTAATTAGCAATAAGTAATGAGCAATTTACACAATTCCCAACATTGCTTATTACTCATTACCCATTACTTATAGTTAATGTTTGAGTTGCAGTTTCTCTTTGCTGTAGGCACGGAGCATCGCGGTCATTTCAGGATTTTCAGAGAGTTTCGTTCCGTATGACGGAATTATTTCTTTCAGTTTATCATGCCATTCACCGTTCATTTTTTCAGGGAAGCATTTTTCGAGTACGTCGATCATGGCACTTACCGCAGTTGAAGCACCTGGAGAGGCGCCGAGTAATGAGGCAATTGTTCCGCTTTTGTTAGTCACTACCTCTGTTCCGAATTCCAGTTTGCCGCCAACTTTATCGTCTTTTTTAATGATCTGAACTCGCTGTCCAGCCACTTTCAGTTCCCAGTCTTCTTCTTTGGCATCTTTCACAAACTCCCTCAAATGCTGAATTCTCTGGGCTTTATTCATCGCTACCTGCTGAATGAGGTATTTCGTCAGCGGAAGATTGTGCCACCAAGCGCCAAAAAGCGATCTGATATTTTTGGTATTCACACTTTCAGGAAGATCAAGATAGCTTCCTTCCTTCAAAAATTTAGTTGAAAAGCCGGCAAACGGACCAAAAAGCAAGGCCTTTTTACCATCAATTATTCTGAGATCCAAATGGGGAACCGACATTGGTGGTGCTCCCACCGGCGCCTGTGTGTAAACTTTAGCTTCGTGCTGCGCTACCAATTCCGGATTGTGCGTCACAAGCCACTGTCCTGAAACAGGAAAACCTCCGTAGCCCGCACTTTCTTCAATATCCGAACTGTCGAGAAGCGGCAAGGCATAACCACCTGCACCGATGAATACAAAATCTGCAGAAACTTCATGCTTAATATTGTGAGTACGGTCTTTCACTTTCATCTTCCAGCCGTTTGCAATGGGGTCAATATCTTTCACTTCGGTGTACAGAAAAACTTCCACATTGGTATTTCTGATGAGATGGCGTCCCATTTTTCTGGTGAGTGTTCCGAAATTCACATCGGTTCCGGCTTCCATTTTTGTGGCGGCTAAAACTTCAGACTGATTTCTTTTGCTCATAACCAAAGGAATCCATTCTCTCAGTTTATCATGATCTGTTGTAAACTCCATGCCTTCAAAAAGCACAGATTTAGACATATTTTCGAAACGTTTTTTCAGGTATTCAGAATCATCCTCACCAAAAACAAGACTCAGGTGCGGACATGAATTAACAAAATCCTGTGGTGTATCTATATAATTTTTATTAATTAAAAAAGACCAGAACTGCTTGGAGACTTCGAACTGCTCTGCAATACTCTCTGCTTTTGCAATATCAATACTTCCGTCAGCTTTTTGTGGGGTATAATTCAGTTCACAAAATGCGGAGTGACCTGTTCCGGCATTGTTCCATGCAGCGGTACTTTCTTTTGCAAATCTGCCAAGTCTTTCAAAAATGGCAATATTTAAAGCAGGGTCGAGCTCGTGAAGAAGGGTTGCAAGAGTGGCACTCATAATCCCTCCGCCAATCATTACGACGTCATATTTCGGTTTTGGTGTTCTGCTGATCAGGGTGTGTGGCATTATTCTAAAATTTACTACGAATTTCGGGAAAAGTTTTTAAAATTTACACTCATTGCTTCATTAATAAACTGATAATACTCAGTATTAATTAGAATTGAATATTAAATTAAGTGATTTAGGAGTACACTTCTAAAATCGGTCAAATAAAAATTTAAATGGAAAAAATGTTTATCTCAAAGATTTAAAAAAAGAGAATTGCAGCTGTTCTATAGAAAGAATTCGATTTATGATTATTATTTTAAATGAAAAAATCTCCCGCTAAAGGAGATTTTGATATTTTGATTAATTCAGTTTTGCGGTAAGTTTTCTGTACTGTTTTTCGGCGTTTTTACCTTCATACAGAATTCCGTAAATGGTGTCGATAATAGGAAGTTTTAAACCCTTCTCACGCGCTGTCTGATAAATAGAATCAGCAGCATAATATCCCTCTGCAACCATGTTCATCGACTGAATTGCAGATTTTACAGTATAACCTTTGCCGATTAAATTTCCTAGGTTTCTGTTTCTGGAGAAAAGTGAATAAGCTGTAACGAGTAAATCTCCCAGGTAAGCACTTTCGTTTACGTCCCTTGGCGCTTCATAAATTGCTTCCAGGAACGTTTCCATCTCCCGGATCGCATTGGACACGAAAACTGCAGTAAAGTTATCACCGTAGCCCAAACCACTGGCAATACCGGCTCCAATCGCGAAAATGTTTTTAAGAATTGCACTGTATTCATTCCCCAAAATATCTTTGCTGGCACTGACTTTAATGAAGTCTGATGAGAAAATATCCAGTAATTTTTTTGAATTTTCCTCTTCAACTGTTGCCACGGTAAGATATGAAAGTCTCTCCATCGCAACTTCTTCTGCATGACAGGGTCCTGCAATCACGGCCTGATTTCTGAAACCTATTTTAAATTCATCTTTCAGATAATGTGCAACCACGTTATTCACTTTCGGAATAATTCCTTTGATGGCAGAAACAAAAATCTTGTCGCCATACTCACAATTCAGTTTGTCCATAGAATCTGAAAGGTAAATTGAAGGCGTCGCCAGAACTACAATATCACATGCAGAAACCATTTCGTTGATGTCTGTCGTCAGTTTTAAATTTTTTAAATTAAAATTAACCGCTGTAAGATAAGTCGGGTTGTGACCTCTAAGTTCGATTGCCCCTTTTACAAACTCATTTCTTACACACCAATGCACGGTTTTGCAGTTCTCAACCAACATTTTTACAATTGCCGTTGCAAAACTTCCGCTTCCCAAAACGCCAACCGCCAGTTCTGTTTTTGGTTTTTTTGAGGTAGAATCTGAATTTGTTTTTTTCTTCGTCATAATGATACTGTGAACTGCAAATATATTAAAACCGTCAAATAATGAAAGACTGAAATGCAGATTATCAAAATCTTTGCTAAAATGTAATATGAAAAACAATTTTTTATTAAAATCTGCGTTTAGTAATGACAAAAAGCTGTTTTACAACTAAAATTTTCAATACAAATATTTTAAGTAAATTTGCACGCTTGTAGTGTAAGTAACTTTAATGAAGAAAAAATGAAGAATTTTCTAGCAAACAAGAAGAAAGTAACTGTTCTGATCGGTATACTTTCTGCTGCTGTTTTCGCTCAAAGCATTTTAATTGCCAAACTTTTTAATCAAAAAGATGACAAAACCTACGAGGTAAATCTTGTAAAAATAAATACCGAAAAAGACAGTGTAGATTACCTGAAAATGAAAACTGACCTCGGAATGGTCGATAAAACGGTAACCGAACTCAACTCATTTCTGAAAGCCAAAAACATCAGCAACGGAAGACTTGAGGTATTGGATCAGGACAGTATTTCCAATTCTGTTTATCTTTCTAAACAGGCCAACAGATACAGTGAATACCTGATGAATCTGCAGGAAAAACTACAGCAGGTTCCTCTGGGAATGCCATCTGAAGGCTATATTTCGTCAAATTTCGGCATCAGAAAAAACCCTATTCCATTTAAAAGAGTTCTGGCATCAGTTTCAGCGCCAAAAAGTGAAACTCCCGCTGCCGTACCAACGGTTTCCGCTCCGGAAGTGAAAGCTGTCCCGGTAGAAAAAATAATTGAAGTGACCGACAGCTACGGAAATAAGCGAGAAGTAAAAGTAATGGTAACCCCAAAAGCTCCCGTCGCAGCAAAAACAGCTGCGCCATCTGCTGCTCCTACCCAAAATACTGCTGTTAAAAGCCAACCGATGGAGAAAAATAATCCACCTGCGGAAGCTGATCAGATGCAGTTTCACAAAGGTCTGGACATTGCAGTTCCGTTTGGATCCAATGTCATTGCTACGGCAGCCGGTACCGTAATTTTCTCAGGACAAAAGGGCGGTTACGGAAATTGTGTGATTGTTTCTCATGGAAATGGTCTTGCAACACTTTACGGTCACTTATCGCAACTGGTTGCCAAAACCAATGACAAGGTAAAAGTGGGACAGGTAATCGCCAAGTCAGGAAATTCAGGAAGATCTACGGGGCCACATCTTCACTACGAAGTTCATAAAAACAATACACCTGTAAATCCTAAACTGTTTATGAATTTTTAGGATTGAGAGCCTGTTTAAATTTCATCAAAATTAATTTCCCCCGACCCTAAAGGGAGTTAATTTTGCTGAAATTTTCAAGGCATTTTTCCACCCTTTAGGGTTGGGGAAAAGAAAAATGACTTGAAAATTTGTTTTTTAACCATTTTTAAACAGGCTCTGAAAGTTATATTAAACTCATTTAATTAAGTTTAATTTTAAAATAAAAGATGCCACGAATTCACGGAAGTACTCATTTGATGAGAATTTTCTTCTAGAATTCGTGGCAATTTTTTATGACCTATATTTTCTTAAAAATTTTAACTGATTTAAATTGAAGTTTTAAGTTTGTTCTGGTTGAATCTACATTAAATCAGTACCCAGCTGTAAAACGCTCACGGATGTGATTATTCTGCTCCAATTCATCTACCAAAACAACAGCAACATCTTCTACGGAAAGTACACTTCTTCCCTCGTCGTTAAAAACAGGATTTTCAAGGGCTGTTCTGTATTCTCCCACTCTTACGCCTGCTGTTCCCTGATGCATTTCTATTGCAGGGCTGAAAAACGTCCAGTCGAGCACTGTGTTTTTCTTAATCACATCCAAATAATCTCTGGCCGCAGTTGCCCCAGGTTTTATGTCTGCGGGGAAATCCGGTCCATCTACCAGCTGATTTCCGTCAATAAATAAACTCCCTGCACCGCCAACGGTAATAAATCTTTTTACACCTGAATTCTCAACTGCTTTTTCAATTGCGATAGAGCCATTCAGGAAATCATCATACAGATTAGGATTCGTCCAGCCCGGGTTGAAAGTGTTGATTACTGCATCATTTCCATTTAATACGTCAGAAAGATCTTCCGAATTGTTGATGTCGATACTTTTTGATGACACATTCTCCAAAGCCGGAACTTTTGAAATATCTCTCGCCAAGGCTTCCACCTGATAACCTCTGCTGGATAATTCTTTTACCACATGTGCACCAACAAAACCTGTTGCGCCAATTACTGCTACTTTTTTGCTCATAATTTTAATATTTAAATTAAATTGTAATAAATTTTGTTACATTTAAAATCAAAAAATTTTACTTAAACTGATCTGCGAATTCTTTCAGGTTTTTATTTCCCAGAAAGTCAACGACGAGCTGATCTGTTTCTATAAATAAATTCTTTAAATTTTCATTGATATTTTTCCCAATCGGACAAACAGGATTCGGATTCTGATTTTTTTTGCCTAAAACATCTGAATTTTTTACAGCACGGAAAATCTCTGAAATTTTAATTTTTTCAGGATCCGATGCAATCTGGCTCCCTCCTATTTTACCCTGTCTGCTCACCACAAGATTTGAATCCCTTAAAATCCCCAACTCCTTCCGGACAATAACCGGATTGATGTTGATGCTACCTGCGATCCAGTCAGACGTCAGCCATTCCTCCGGAAATTTTGCCAGAAGAGTCATGATGTGTATCGCTGTTGCAAATCTTGTATTGCTCATAATGTTGGGCACAAAGATAATAAAATTTTAATTGTAATAAAATTAATTACATTTAAAAATGCAAGCTTAATATTTTATTCAGATATTATTTTGTTTCGATCTCAACAATTTTTTTTCCAGCCTTACCGAGATAATGGTTGATGATTGGCTCATAAATCTTATATCCGTCATCGACGTTGGTAAAAATCACCAATCCCTGCTTGGTATCAGGCAAAATAAAAGCGATTGTATTTACTCCATTGTCTGAGCCACCGTGAGAAAGCGCAATCTCGTTATTTCCCAGATCATAAATTTCAAAACCAAGTCCGAAATATTTGTTTTTTTTGATTTCAACCTGTTTCGTTTTCATTGCTTCATAAACTTCCCGCGAAAGCAATTGACTGTTCATTACACCTATTAAAAATTTACTGTAATCTTCCACAGAAGTCATAAGATCATCAGCTCCGCTGGCTGTTTTATTTTTTACGATGTCAAAAGGTTTTCCGTTTGTGCCGTAACCGGTTACAATTCTTCCGCCCTGTTTTTTCTCATTCCAGATATAACTGGTGTCGTTCATATTTAAAGGTTGAAAAACATTTTGCTTCGCTAATTCTTCCAGACTTTTATTAAACTTTTTCTCAACCGCTTTCCTTAAATATTCATAACCTTCACCGGAATACTGATATTTCGTTCCTGGATCGAATTCAAAACTGAGTTTTTTGTTATTTTTCATCCAACGCCAATTTGGAAAGCCAGTTTGATGGCTTAAAACTAATCTAGTGGTCAACTTTTTATTTCGGGGATCATTAGCGATATCTGGATCTGTAAAATATTTGTAAAGTGGTTCATCCAAATTCCATTTTCCTAAACTTACCAAGCGCAAAACAGTCATTGCAGTGACAGGTTTTGTTAAAGAAGCTACATTGAAAAGACTGTTGTAAGGTGCTGTAGTTTTTCCATCCAGAGTTCCGTAAACTTTGATCTCTTTTAATTTTCCATCTTCAATAACGCCCAATCCCAAGGTTGGAATATTATTGTCCTGCATTAACTGCTGAAGATTATCTGTAAGTTTTGCCTTTGCCGGATCCTTGTGATCATAGCTGAGAACATCGCTCATTACCCAGTTTCCGTCTTTTTTTGTCCAGACCGATGTGAATTTTGCCTGACCACCCAACACATCTTCCTTGTTTTTTTCACGGATGAAGAACTGATGCTCGCCAGTTTGTATTGCGCCATACAATTCGCCATTACTGTACAGAGGGAAAACTTCCAGACTGTTTTCAATCACTTTGCGAATTGGCTTTTTATTTGGGTTTCCACAGATGTTTTGCTTTGTCCTTTCCATAAACAGTTTCTTGTCCTGAAAACCACCGTTATCGTGATAGAAATTCAGATTTTCATCCACTGTTTTTTCAAGATAGGCAATGTCGCAATTATTAAAACCGCGCTCAAAGAAAAGACTGTCCTGTTTTTTTAATTCCAGAAATAAAGGTGAATTTTTATCCGTTTGAGCATGTACAATTCCGGTAAAAAGGAATAAAATAAAAATGCTGATGCTGAATTTCTTTGTCATTGAATAATTTTCGACAAAGATTCATTTTTTATAAAATTGAATTCAAAAAAATAACCCGACAAAAACCCGACAATTAAGTATTCAATTTATATAATATTGAAATTCAGACAGTAACGGAGTTTTTGTCTTTTGTCAATTTCATATGCATTTCTCAAAATGATGAAAATATTCAAAAGTGTGAGGCCGATCATAGTCATCAATACAGATGTGGAACCTAGTTTCAGGAAAGCAACAATCATAAAAATGACCGGCGAAATAATGGCTAAAAATATCTGAAGCGAAATGATCTGTTTTACAACAAGAGATTTCTCTTTTGTAAAAATCATTATTAAAAGAGGCGGTAAAAAATTCGCAACCGGAAACCATGCAAAAGGAAGTGAAGAGAGATTGATGATTTTGATTAAAGTTGAGTTTAAAATTTCTATCTGTTTACCGATTAAAATCGGTTCTTCAACTATAACTTCAGTCTCCGTTTGATTATTAGAATCATCTGAAATTAATAAATCTTTTTCTGCAACGTCAAGTGTTGAAGCCAGTGTTTTCAGTGTGTACCCTTTCGGCGCAGTTCCGGCTTCAATCCGCTGAATGGTTCTCACCGAAAGTCCTGACTTCTCAGCCAGTTCTTCCTGAGTGAAATTCTTCTCCTCCCTTATTTTTTTTAATGCCGACATTGATTAAGCTTTACGCGAGCAAATTTACAGATTCAAACATTTATTTAAACAAAAAATTACCCGCAAAACAGGTAATTTTAATTCTGATATTCAGACTGAATTTACTTAATATCCAATAACTCAACTTCAAAAATCAACGTAGAATTCGGTCCGATTTCTTTGCTGATTTCCTGCTCGCCGTAAGCAAGGTGCGGAGGAAGAATCAATCTCCATTTGCTTCCTACAGGCATAAGCTGCAAAGCTTCAGTCCAGCCTTTGATCACTTTATTCAAAGGAAATGAAGCCGGAGTTCCTCTTTTTACCGAGCTGTCGAATACTTTTCCGGTGATGGTTGTACCGTGGTAATGGCATTTTACAGTAGATCTAGGTCCTGGTTTTTCGCCGTCGCCTTCAGTGATGATTTCATACTGCAAACCGCTTGGCAATTCCACAACGGTTTCTCTTTTACCGTATTCCGCCATGTATTCCTGACCGTCTTTCAGGTTCTTAGCTGCCTGTTCTTTTTTACGCTTAAATAACATATCTGCTACTCCCATAATTATTTTTTTGCAAAGATAAGGATTTGGCGGGAAGTGTGAGTTTGAGAGTTTTAGAGTTTTAGAGTTTTAATTAGTTAGTGGATTAGTGAACTAGATCTTTAGAGTTTATGGCTTAAAACTATTCTTATTTTGTAAGAGGAATTTTAAGGTCGGATATTTTTAAAGAGACTGCTTCTCAACGCTTCTGTTTACAGCATACCAAACATTAAAAAACGTTTAATATTCTCGTAACGTAGAATTAAAAACTTGGCGTTATACTTGACTTTTCAAATTATGTTAAATCCCTTGAAATACAACAGGAACTTCGACAAGCTGTCTTACGACGAAAAAATACTACTTGACGAAGCGAAACAGAGCATCGCAGACTTCGTGGAGAGCTCGCCGGAAATCAGCGATGTCAATTTTGCAACGCGTAATGCTCATGCAAAAACCCATTCTGTATTGCAAGGTGTCTTAAAAATCAATCCCAACCTTTGTCCGGACATTAAATATCTTTTTGATAAAGAGCAATATGATATTGTTGCAAGAGTGTCGAACGCCAATATGAAAATCAGCAAAAAGCAGAAACAGATTCCGGCGTACGGTTTTGCTTTTAAAATTAAGGATGATGCAGGGCGCACAATTGCCAATTATCCTTTGGTCAATTTCCCTTTGTTTCCGGTAAATTCGCCATCTGTTTTTCTTAAACTGTTTACGAATATCAACAGGTTTTATTTAAAAAAGATCAGAACTTTTTTCCCGCTTCTCAGGAGTTTGTACAAGATTTTGCCGTCTTGTTTTACCAGAGATTTTATTTCTGAAGTATTTAAATTTTTAAAAAAGAGAAATGATTTTATTCTTTCCCACGACTTTTATTCGGTCGGAGCCTACAGGCTCGATGAAAAAATCGTTAAAATAAAAATTGTTCCGGTAAATGTTCCGACAAAATTTATCAGAAAAGGGAGTGACAGAAAAAAGATCCGAACCTATTTTAAAGATGCCGATTACACTGCTCATGTTTTCATTCAGATATGCTTTGACCTGCAAAATCAACCGATCAACAAGCTGAACGTACACTGGAAAGATTCTCCAGATATTCTCTTAGGTCAGATTAATTTTGAAAAAAATTCGGTTTTGAATCCAAATAACTGTGAACAGGAACTTCTTTCCTTTAACCCTTTTGAAAGTGCGGAAATCTTTCAGCCGGTTGGTAAAATTCAGAAACTGCGGGATGAAGCGTATAAAGTTTCGCTGCAGACGAGGAAGAAGATTAATAAGCTCTTGAAATATAAGTGAAGTGAATTGTGAATTTTGCTGCGCAAGTGAATTGTCAATTTCTTACATAGAAAAAGCGTTGAACGTTTGAAGATAAAAAAAGGCTCTACAAATTGTAAAGCCTTTCAGTATTTATTATTCTATTGTCTCTTTCTCGTCTTCCTTTTTATCAGGGAAAATGATGGAGAGTAATACCGAGATCACCAAAACTCCGCCTACAATTCCTAATGAAATAGGTGATGAAATGTGATACCACGGTGCGATCAACATTTTAACACCGATGAAGGCTAAAATAATCGCCAGACCATAAGGCAGTTTGCTAAACATGTGAATGAAATTCGCCAGTAAAAAGTACAGTGATCTCAATCCTAAAATCGCAAAAATATTGGACGTATAAAGGATAAAAGGATCATTTGAAATCGCAAAAATCGCAGGGATAGAATCCACCGCAAACAATACGTCGGTAAACTCGATTACGGCTACCACAACTAAAAGCGGTGTTGCCATTCTGATTCCGTTCTGTATGGTGAAAAATTTGTCGCCGTCATAATTATCAGAAACTTTCCAGAAACTTTTAATCAGTTTTGCTCCTGCAGTATCGCTGTAGTCTTCGTCATCATCATCTCCGCCGTCGCCCCATGATTTAATTCCGGCATAAATCAGGAACAATCCAAAAAGCGTCATGACCACGTTGATTCTCACTGCGTGACCGAAAATATTCATTTCAGGTAAATACGTCAAATCAATTAACTCAACACCTGCAAAAATGAAGATGGCTCTGAAGATTAAAGCTCCTATGATTCCCCAAAACAACACTTTGTGATGAAGAAATTTCGGCACTTTAAAGAAACCAAATACGAGGATAAATACAAATAAATTATCCACGGAAAGTGCTTTCTCAATCCAGTACGCAGCCTGATATTGTGTAAATTTTTCTACTGCCACAGCGTGACTTCCCGCCGAACCGTCGGTATTGAAAACCCAATAAACAACTCCGGAAAAAATCATGGAAAGTGAAATCCAAACGACCGACCAGATGGTCGCCTCCTTTGAAGTCACCACGTGACTTTTTTTGTTAAAAACTCCTAAATCAAGGAGTAACATGATAACGACCGTTACCGCAAATCCCCACACCAGGCCAGGGTGAAGATCTAAAATGTTGTGTTGTTCCACTATATTTCTGTTATTATATGATAAAAGCAATAGCTGTAAAGATACAGGTATTGCTTAATTTATCAGTCTAAAATAATAAATTTCAGACAATTTGTTATATGTTTTTACAGGTATTTTTGTTTTACCGTTTCAATCGTCTGCTCCAATTTTTTATCGCTGGTAGGATCTCCAATGGCATTGAATTTCCACTCATTATTTCTTTTGTAGAAAACACCCATTACCATAGCAACGTGACCGTTGAAAGACTTATCATTGGCAATATCATATTTCGCAAAAACTTCTCTCACATTCGTAGGTGTTCCTTCATAGATACGGATTGACGCAAAAGGAATCGTCCCAAAATCCTGACCTTTGTAGCTGTTTAAAACCAAAGCTACATGCTCAACGTTAGAATCTAAATTGGCAAAATCCACTGTGATTACTTCATTATCCAAACCGTCATCACCGTTTACGTCACCGGTTAAATCGTCGCCGCTGTGCTTTACAGAACCGTTTTTAGATTTTAAGTTCCCGAAATAGATTACTTCAGTAGCATTTTTGTTTGAATCGTATAAAATGCAGCTTCCATCTAAATCTACTGCTTCTTTTGAAACACCACCGAAAAAACTTTTCTTCTCGATTGCGCCCCAGTTGATCCCGACACAAGCCTGCGAAAGCGTTGTTCCGTTTTCTTTTGTAAGGTTTATTCTCTGACCTTTTTGTAAGTTAATTGCCATTATATTTGTTTGTTTTAGTTATATTTTTTTAAACAGTGAAAAAGTGAATTGTCAATAATAAATTGTGAGTTCAGTAATTATTATAAAATTTTTACTTTTTACTTTTTACTTTTTACTTTTTACTTTTTACTTTTTACTTTTTACTTCTAATTATTTAAATTTAAATTCAACATCGCCCGAAGGATATTGGTTTCTTCGTTGACGTCGAAAATTTTGCTCATAATATCGATGCTCTCGAGATTTCTCAGGTAATCTTTTAAGACAGACTGTACATCTTCAGGAATCGTTTTTCTTCTCATTTCCATCGTCTCGGTCAGTTCATCATTTTTCTCCGTAAGCTGGCTGATAATAGAACTCTGGTTGGATACATTCTCAGAAATATCCAGAGCAGTCAATTCATCATCAATGAGGTACAGTTTTTTTTCATCCACATTAAAAATAAAATATTCATCACTCTGAAAAATCCTGAAAAGCTCATATTCATGCCTTTCAAACTTATATCCGCAGACAAAACGGACTTTAAAATTCTGAATATTCAGTTTCCCCAAAAGCTTTTTCTCAATACAGTAATCCTGATACTGGTAGAAAGGTGCAGATTGAGGTTTAAGCTTATCTTCGTCTGCTTTTGTACGGTAAAATTCAGTTCCGTACTTTTTGTGAAAGTATAAAACCTTGCTCCAGTTCAGCGTATTTTTTTCCTCAATCAGCTCGTGATAGAGATTCCTGAGATGTTCAGAAAAAACACCGCTGTAGATTTTTCTGTCCATCTCAAAACTGTCGGTTTTCTTCTCTTCAAAGTTGGAAATATAGCGTTTGTTGATGTTGATTTCATTAATCACTGCCAGCAAATCGTTTTCCTTTTTCTTCTTGATCTTGGTTAAAAGTTCAATCAGACTGTCGGTATACTGAAGATGAAAAAGTTCCAGTTTATTATAATCCAGCGTCTTGTTATTCTCAAAAAGATGATGAATAATATTGGTTTTAATGTAGATTGCAATGATATCAACATTTTCAAAAAAATTAGAGAGAAGTTTAAGCCTTGTTAATCTTCTTGTACTCTGAGACATGATGTTTGCAACCTCTTCATTCACGCTATAAACCTGTTTTTACCCTCTGATATTTGCTTTTAATTCTGATTCTAAAGTCTGCAGATCCTGATCCAGTTTTCTTCTGCTTTCTGTTCCCTGCTTCTGAATCTGTTTTACTTCATTTAATGTGCTGATCAGTTTTGCAGTAGTTTCCTTTAATGTTTCAGCAGATACAATAGTCTGCTCGTTGGCTCTTGCCACATTGATGGAATTCTGACCCAAACGTTCTGCATTTTTTCTCAAAATTTCTTCTGTGGTTGACGAAACTTTCTGCTGAATTTCAATATTCTGCTGCTGTCTGTGCATCGCAACCGCCAAAGACAGCTGATTTTTCCACACCGGTAAAGTGGTCGTTAAAATCGTCTGCGCTTTTTCGGCAATTGAAACGTTGTTATTCTGCACCAGTCTGATTTGTGGAAGTGACTGCATCATAATTAAGCGGACAACCTTTAAATCAGCCAGTCTTCTGTCTAATCTGTTGATGAAATCTCTTTTGTCGGCAATCTGGTAATCAGCAAAATTCTGAACGTTGTTTTCCATATCTGCCAATTCTCCGGCTGCCTTTTCCATTCTCAGATTTCCTGCAATTACCAATTCTTCAATTGCTTTAATTGAATTGACATTGCTGTCGAAAATTGTCTGCAAAACGGCATTATCTTTCGTAGAAGTTATGATTCCCGCATTTACTTTATGAGAAATCTGATCGATGTTGTTGGTGATCTTGTCGTACTTGGCAAAAAGATTATCCATCTGGTTCATTACCTTTTTCATAAAAGGAAGTCTGCTCAGGAAACCCTTTACGCCACCGTTGTTGATTTCATCAACGTCAACGTAATTCAGTTCAATCAGTAAATTATTGATCAACTCTCCCACTTCACCGGAATTTGACCTTCTTACGTTTCCTAAGAAACTGTCACTCTGATTGGCTAAAGTTTTCTGTAAATCTGAGCCGAAATTCACGATAGAACCCGGATTGGATTCATCGATAGAATTTGCCATTAGCTCATATTTCTGACGATCTGCCGCCTGAATCTGATTTAGATTCACATTTCCATCTCTGTCAACCAAAACGGCCGGAGCTGAATTCTGTGCCGGCTGAGCGGGCTGTGCGGGAGGAATGGGCGTTGGCTCAAACGTTTTCAACGGTTCAATCGACCCTAGCGGATCTGTATTTTGATTATCCATAACTGATTATTGATACATTGATACAAATTTATTCAGGCCATCTCTCTGACCGCTTCCTACTGCTTCGAATTTCCATTCTCCGTTTCTGTTGTAAATTCTTCCGAATTCTACAGCTGTTTCGATAGAGAAATCTTCATCCAGTTCATATTTTAAAATCTCTTCGTTGGTATCGGTATTGAAAATTCTGATGAAAGAATTTCTTACCTGTCCGAAGTTCTGTCTTCTCTCGTCTGCCTCGTGAATCGTTACTACCACTGTGATTTCTTTCACAGCATCATCAATTTTAGTCAGATCAATTTTAATCTGCTCATCATCACCGTCGCCGTCACCAGTTAAATTATCACCAGAGTGAATCACTGCTTTATCCGGAGACTCAAGGTTATTGTAAAAAACAAAATGGTTGTCTGAAACCAGTTTTTTACTGTCATTCAGCAAAAATAAAGAAGCATCCAAATCGAACGATCCTCCTGTTGATGTATTGTTGGTATCCCATCCTAAACCGATTGTGAATTTAGGTGCGTTGATGTTTTCTCTTTGTCCTTTCTGTAAGTTAATAGCCATAATTAAGTTCTGTTTGCGTTAAAGTGTTTATATTATTTTCGTATTCTTTTATTAAATGATAATTGTTGCTGATGGCCAGCTCCAGAAGATGATCCATCTGCTTTTTTTCTATTTTAGACGTAAGATAATCAAAATTACTTGAATTCAGCCCTAAAATATATTTTACAATTCTGGTGTTGAACTGAAAACTCGGTTTCAGCATCACCTCGGCGATGTCGTGAACGTCTTTTACAGTATAATAGTTGAAGAAATTTTCGATTTTCGGATCAATCTCAAAGTTAGTGAGTTCTGCGTAATATAAAAACAGAAAATCTGCATTTACACTGTATTCATCCAGGATTTTGTTGACTGTAAATTCGTGGCTTCCCGTAATTTTAATATCATCAATAAAAATGCAGAGTTTGCCTTTCAGAAAATCCTTATCCAGATAGTAGGTATCGTTGGCAATCAGATTTTTACGGTCTTCAAAACTCAGATTTCCGTAATCTGTGGTGTAGGTGTGATTTCTGTTGATTTTTGAAATAATGCTTGAGCGTTTTCCTTTTTGAAACAGATAAAAATCCAGCTGTTTTTTAAAATAAAAACACAGAAAATTCGAAGCCGTAGGAATCGCCATGTATGGACTCGGCAGCACGAGAATTTCCTGATCTGTATCTAAAATCTCCTGATGACCGGCCAGAAATCCTTCAAAAAGTTCTTTTGCAAATTTCTCGGCGTACGATTTATCACCATATTTAAAATAGCTGTATTCCGCCGGCGAGAAAGTAAATTCATGCGCAGAGTCTATTTTGTGTAAACTGTAGCGTGTGTTCATATTATAGTTGTGGTTTTAGTAAGTGGGCACTGAATCCAAAATCGCTCGCACCTTTGTAATCCGCGATGGGATTATCACCGATATGCAAAATCCGGTTCATTTGTAAATCCTGGTTTTTAATTAAATTTTTCACCTCCTGAAAAACGAGCGGATTGGGTTTTGAAACTTTCAGTTCATCAGAATAAATATGGAAATCAATGTACCGATCAAGATTTTCCTCAATCAGAAATTTCCTCATCGTTCTGCCTTTGATGAAACCCGTGTTGCTTAGAATATTAATGGTTTTTCCCTGGTTTTTAATTTCAGCAAAAAACTCATGTAAATTTTTAAAAATCACAACAGGTTTGTATTCCAAAAATAAATCTTCACTCTTTTGATAAAATTCATTTAATCGCTCTCTGTTTAACTGTTTCAGATCGACATTCAAAGAATTTAAAATCAATAAATAAATCTCGTAAGTATCCACATTTCCGCCAATAACTTCGTTGATGGTATTGCAGAGATCATCGTAATATTTTACAACCGTCGCAACCTCATCAACTGGTTTTTCCACTTCAAAATAAGAAGCAAAGAGCTCAACTCTTTTGGTTTTAAATTCGGGATGAGATCTAATCAGGGTAAGCCACAGATCAAAGGAAAAATGATCATGGTTCAGAATATCAATATCTGTTTTCAAAATGGTTTAAGTTAAATTGTTTTTAGCTTTTATTGAAAAAGATTTTTTGTTAATAAAAATTCTTTTGTCATTATTTTGTGTTTTTATTATAAACTCAAAGATAAAATTTTTCTTTCAATCTGAATTTATTTTAAGATTATTTAAGATTTGATTCATCTTCAAAATCATTATTAAAATTTGCCTGAAACATTTTGTGGTTAAAATACTACCGATCAGGAATTTATTCCAGACAATTTAAATTGAATAGATTCACACTTTAAATGCATTATTAACATTTTAAAACCAACAAAAAGTCTTCATACCAAATAAATATTTAACAAAAGTCCCTAAATGATGATATTAATATATTTTTAATCGGTATATTTGAAAAACCATTAAAAAAATTAATACTTATGAAAAGAATCTTTCTTCTCTCTTCAGTTCTGTTTTCTTTATTTTCAAACGCACAAACTCCAGGATACGTTCCTACCAACGGATTAGTTGCCTGGTGGGGTTTCAACGGCAGTGCAATCGATTCCAGCGGTAATTCAAACAACCTGACAGTAAATGGAGCGACCCTTACAGCAGACAGAGATGGTAATGCAAATGCAGCATATCTCTTTAACGGAACCAATGCCCATCTTACCAAGTCAACTCTTTCTTCCAATTTTGCACAGGGCGGGTCATTCTCAATTTCATTCTGGATGAAAAAAACCGGAAATTCGGAAGGTGTTGCCATGATGAGCGGATCCAATACATCCGGACAATTTATCTGGCTTCTGCAGTGTGACGGCACAAAAACAATCTTCGGCACTAACAAACAGGGGGAATCATGGACGTGGGCGAACGGACCCAACTATTCTACAACAGCATGGGAACATTACATCGCTGTTTATAACGCCCAGACCATGCAGCTTTACAAAAACGGAGCATTGACAGCAACTGTAAATAATGCTTACACCAATTCAACGTCAGCAGCTATGCCTTTCTACATCGGCCGGGCGATTGGCGGTGGAAATATTGCTGCAGCTATTGATGATGTGGGCATCTGGAACCGTGTGCTGACTTCTACAGAAATATCTCAAATCTACAGCAGTAATTTATCAACAGCAGAAGCAAAAGCTGCAAAATCGAATGCCAGCATCGCACCCAATCCTGCTGACGATATTTTGTACGTTAACATTCCGTTTAAAGGGAAAAATGCTTTTAAAATAATTGATGTAAACGGCAGAACTATAATCTCAGGAGAGTTGAATGATTCAAAAACGATCAATATTTCAGCTTTAACCAAAGGTTCTTATTTCCTCGAAATTGAAGGTGTTTCCAATACAAAATTCATTAAAAAATAGATTATTTTTTACTTGTAAAAACTGTCCCGCTCATTTATCGGGACAGTTTTTTTTTACTTCATTCTTTAACTTCCCTCTTCCCTATTTTGCAGGCATCACCTTATACGTCGGATCGTCCTGAACATTGATTTCAATAACAGCTTCAGCATTTTTCAGCATTTTTCTGCAGTCTTCACTAAGGTGTTTCAAAACCAACTTCTTATTCAGCTGACTGTATTTTTTTGAAAGTTTATCCAGCGCATCAATAGCGCTCATATCCACTATCCGGCTGTCTTTAAAATTTACGACAACCTCATCAGGATCATTTTTAGGATCAAATTTGTCTGTGAATGCATTGACAGAACCAAAAAACAAAGGTCCGGAAATCTCGTAATATTTCACTCCCAAATCATCAGTATATGTTCTTGCCCTGATTCTTTTGGCGTTATCCCACGCAAACACCAGGGCCGCAATAATAACGCCCACCAGAACAGCAAGAGCGAGATTGTGAAGCAGTATGGTAATTAACGCTACAGTCACCCCCACAAAAATATCAGACTTTGGCATCTTGTTGACAATTCTGATCGAAACCCACTGAAAAGTAGAAATCGCTACCATCATCATCACGCCAACCAATGCTGCCATCGGAATCTTTTCTATAAAAGGTGCTCCAACTAAGATGATAACCAGAATCGTTAGCGAAGCAAAAATCCCCGAAAGCCTGGCTCTGGAACCGGCATTGAGATTTACCAAAGTCTGGGCAACCATAGCACAACCGCCCATTCCACCGAAAAAACCGTTGGTGATATTGGCTAAGCCCTGAGCAACAGATTCTTTATTGGCACTTCCCTTGGAATCGGTAATTTCGTCAACCATTGAAAGTGTGAGCAGCGATTCAATCAATCCAACACCTGCCATAATCATAGCGTAAGGGAAAATAATCTGCAGTGTTTCTAATGAAAAAGGAATTTTGGGGATATGAAAACTGGGTAGATTTCCGCTGATACTGGCGATATCTGACACCGTTTTAGTGTTGATATTAAATCCCACAACTATTGCAAAAACAACAATAATTGCAACCAAAGAAGCCGGAACTGCCTTCGTTATTTTAGGAAAGAAATAAACAATGGCAACTGTGAGCGCCGTCAGAGCCAGCATGATATACAGTGATGAACCTTGCAGCCAACCTGAAATTCCCTGAGCGTCAACGACTTTAAATTGCTCTACCTGAGCCATAAAAATAATGACCGCCAAACCATTCAGGAAACCATACATTACAGGTTGCGGAATTAATCTTACAAATTTCCCGAGTTTAAAAACGCCTACCAGCAACTGAAAAATACCAGCCAGAACTACGGTTGCAAAAAGATATTCCACACCGTGAGATTTGATGAGTGCAATTAATACAACGATTGTGGCTCCTGCTCCACCGGAAACCATTCCGGGACGGCCTCCTAAAACAGCTGTTACCAATCCCATCATAAAAGCGGCATACAAGCCAATCAGCGGAGAAAGTCCGGCAAGAATTGCAAACGAAAGCGACTCGGGAATCATAGTCATGGCGACGGTAAAGCCAGCGAGAATTTCGTTTTTGTAATTTATTTTTTTCGAAAAATCGAACAGTTGGAGTGTATTTCTCATTGAAAACGGTCAGAATTGCAAAGGGGATTTCAATAATTAAAATAATTAATTATTTTTTGGCAAAGATACTCAGTTGAAACTGAATTTTAATCATTTTCAAATCCCATTATTCCACAAAAAAGACCGCAGCATTTTGCGGTCTTCAGTTTTCATTTTAAATATTTAATCTTTCTTCAAAACATCTTTAATCCCATCCAGACCTTCGCTAAACTGCGCAAGCAAAGCTACAATCTGGGTCATTCGGTCATTTTCACCTAAACCTTTGATCATTTTATTTTTGACAAAAGTTTTCTTGATTTCTTCCCAACGGTTCTTTTCATCTTCAGAAATCAGATTCATCAGCTCCTTTAATTTCAGCATATTCGATTCTGCTCCGGTGGTCAGCGTCTGCGATTCATTCTGATAATGATTTAAAACGATCTGTGTCACCTCATCTTGCTTTAAAATAGGTTGAATATTTGAAATCAATTTATTCATATTTCGATATGAACCTTGCAGCTTAAAGGACGGCTCGTTCCTGTAATCATCAGCCATTGCAGCAGAAGCGATGTACTGTTTGTTGACTTTCAGAACGATATCTCTAACCTTCAAAGTATTTTCAAGAACCTTTCTGAAATCTGAAATTTCATTCGAACTGAAGTTTCCTGCCAGATCAACATTTGGAGAATTGGTTTGAATGCTGTTGTACAGACTGTAGAGATTTTCCATTCCCTGATTGGTCATTCGGGTAAGATAATCGTTTGACATCAAGGCATTTTCAATTAAACTTAAATCAAATAATTCCGTTTTGCTCCCCGAAATTTCACCTAAATTATAAGTATCTGAACGGTTCGCCAACATATCCGGAATTTTGAATTTCTCACCACTTTCCGTGTACGGATTTCCTGCCATGACGAGACAGAAACGTTTTGACCGCAAATCGTAGGTTTTGCTTTCACCGTTGTAAATTCCTTCAATTTTTCGCTGTCCGTCTGCCAGAGAGATGAATTTCTGTAAAAACTCAGGGTTGCAGTGCTGAATATCATCGAGGTACAACATCACGTTATCGCCCATTTCTAAAGCTAAATTCAGTTTTTCCAATTCCTGTTTTGCGCCGGCATTTTTTGCTTCGCTTGGATCTGTGGAAACAATATCGTGACCAATTGACGGACCGTTGATTTTCATAAAAACCAATCCCATTCGGTCTGCCATGTATTCCATCAACGTGGTTTTTCCATAACCTGGCGGCGAAACGAGAAGCAACATTCCCATTCTGTCGGTGCGTTTGTCGTTTCCGACCGTTCCCAATTGCTTGGCTAAATTCGCTCCAATCAAAGGAAAATAAACATCATTAATCAATTTATTTCTTACGAACGAGCTCAAAACCTGAGATTTAAACGTATCGATTTTGAGGCTTTTCTTTTTATCGCTCACCCATTTTGCTTTCAATTCCTGCAACTGTTTGTATTTCGGAACAACCACTTCATTAAAATTGGACAGGCGTGAACTGAATTCATAATAATTTAAATGATAATCGAGGTCTTTTTCTAATGATTTCAAACCTTTTAAATCCGCTTCATACGTGATATGAAGAACATTTTCCGCGTTGAATTGCTGAGTCACAAAAAAGACTGCGGCTTCTTTTTTCACATCCTCTTCAAAATTTACTTCTGAATTGAGTAAGAATGCATTTAAAGCACTTTCTGCGATTGAAAAGCACACTGATGGATAATTTTTTAACGCATTCAGTTGATCGATAAACTCAAGATCCTTTCCTTTGTCCTTTAAATCTTTTAAAAATGATTCAAACAGCAAAGCCGCCTTTTCCGATACGACAAACGCTGATTTATTTTCTCTTTTCAGATATATGGCAGCATTGAAATCATTGACCTCAGCAAAAAGATGATTACTTTGTGCAAAAGATCTGATCTCATTTGAAAGCTCATCGTTGAGATGTTGAAAACCCTGATCAGTTATAAATGATTTAGAAATTAAATTGGCCGCTTCAAACTGTTTCTGATAATATTCTTTTCTTTCCTGACTCAAAGAATACCAAAACAGTTGCGCCAAGGCTCTTTCAGATGGTGTGAATTGCATCAATCCTAATTCATTATGCATTTGCTGAAGTTTTGAAACAATCGTCAGCGCATCTTCATCGTGAATTCCTTTCACCAAACCTTCACCAAAATGCTCAGTCATAAACTGCTGGATCGCATTTCGGTTTTGTTCTTCAGTGTTGATATTTTTATTTTTTGAGAAAATATTCCAGGCTAAATATTCAAAACGTTTTACCTGAGAATTTTCCGAAATATATTCCTGATTCCAGACGTCTTTGTAATCTGCAACCGCATCAAAATTCAGAGGTTCATAAAATCCTGTTCCGGTTAAATGGTAATAGTACTGAGCATTTCTAAGCACCAAAGTCAGATCTAATTTCTGACGGTTGACCGCAAATTTATAATCACCCAATGCGATCACACCGTCGCCGTCTGCGTAAATTTCTTTTTTATCTTTAAGCTTTCTGACTGCTTCCTGCTGCGAAGTTTTCAACAGGGTCTGAATTTCTTCTGCTTTGGCAGAATCTTCCATTTCCATCAGCTGTCGGGAGATATCACGAACCTTTTCCACCATAAGATCGGTCGCAATATAACCGTTGATCTCATTTTCAGCATCAAAGGATTCGGTTTTTGTCTTTACGGACTGCAAAATTCTTTTTGCTGAATCATATAAATTCTGCGTTCTCTTGTTACGAGATTCCGTAAGCTGAACTCTTTTGTTTTGAAAATGTCCGTATGCTTCTTCTCTTTTCTCACCAATTTTTTGGATAAACTCATCAAAATCAATGAACTTCGTTTCCATTTCTTCGAGCTGAATGGAAAGTTTGGTCAGATATTCATCACATTTTTCAGGAGTTTGAGAAAGTTCGAGAAAATTTATCACCGACTGATCAAACAAGGTCATCTGCGCCTGAAAATCAGCGGACAATTCTTTACCGGAAATTTCTCTTTTTCTTTTCGACAATTCCAGTCGCTCCTGATTTAATCTTGCAAAGATCACCGAGATATTTTCAATAATCTGCGTCGATTGCGAAGTATCTTCAATTTTTAAATTATTGACAATATCCACCAAAAGCTCAAGCTGTGAAGACAAATTGGTGATTTCTTCTTCAATTGTTTTGGCGTCAATCGCTTTCTGCAAATTGATAATATTTTCTGAAATGGACTGCGCTCTGGTTTCGTAGGGCGACAGAGAATTTTCTTGTAACAGAAAATTGACACAGGCATTAGAAAGTTCTTCTGATCTTGCCGCCAGTGACTGATCTAAGGCATCGAGAATTTTAACATCGACATATTTCAGATCTCTCGCTCCGGTAATTTCACCACGCAGCGCTCTGATTTGCGAGAGCATGTCGATGTATTCTGTCAGTTCAGAATAATGAATCCTTTTGGTATCATCCAGAATTTTCTCACAGGCAATTTTGATTTTCTCAACAGCTTCTGCGGTATTTTTCTTCTGCTCGACCACTTTTTCAAACTCGTTGATCGCGGAATGGGCAATGCTACGGATTTCTTTTAAAGGCTGATCAAGATTTTCGACCTCATCATCACCAAGAAAATAATATGCGTCTAAAATCGTCGTAGATAGCTTGACAATATCGTCGTACAGCCCGCTGTAGGAATCTTCTTTGTTCAACAAAGTAATCAGTTCCTGACTTTCCGCCATCACTCTCACAATATCCTTGTTACCGATTTTGTAGATCAGTGTGTCGGATTTTTCGGTATTCGGCAGCAATTCTTTTGCGTACGGCGTTTGCCAGATTTGAGCTAAATGATGTTTTGTGGTTTCAACACTTTCTCTTAAATAAATCAGTTTTCCATCATTTAAAATGGAATATCCACTGCAACGGATCGGTGTTTCGATGGTCTGCGTAATGATATTGTACGAAATCAGCTGATAATTATTGGTTTTATCATCGTAAAAAACGTACATGAAATTTTCACCGTTCGGTTCAGAAATCGTTTTCAGATAATGAAGTCGGTTTGAATCCTGAGAGATTACTTTCAGACCTCCAGTCTGTAAAGCATATCCATTTGAGAATAAAACGCCCTGATTTTCCGGAAGCAAAACCGCCGAATGCTTCAAGGTATCAACACGCGAAACGATTTTTTCTTTATGATTGTAAATGAAATATCTTTCCGTTTCCTGATATGGTTTAATTTTAAATAAAACCAAATTATCAAGATCGCAGAAGTGAATTTCAGCATCATCAAGATTCTGATCTTTATGGATAACATCCTCGGAGTAAATTCCTTTTCCAGTGTCGGTATTGTCCTCGATTTTAATGGTAATATCTCCACCGGTTGATTCCACAAAAACTTTATCTGCCAGAGAAATGTGCGGAAATTTTCCGCTGCGCTGCATATCCCGGGTCGCTTTCGTCCACGAAAAACCATGTTGCGGCGGATACGTTACCTCCGAAGCACTTCTGGAATCCACATACACCAACTGATCTTCTTTGATCAGCCATTTGAAAGCCTTGATATCTGACGTACTTTCAGACAGCTGGAAAACCATGTACAGATAGTTTTCGGTAAAATGAAAACGTGCAAAGAAGGTGTTTCGGTAATATTTATACAAATTTTTAAACTCTTCAACGAAGATTTCATCATTGATCAGCGATACATCACGAGGTTCAAAACGGTCGTTATTGATCGTGTAAATTGAGAAAACATCTGTGATATTAATTTCACTCTGCAAACCCAGATGTGCATTTGACCCGAAGATCAAAGTATTTTTCAGCGAAAAAATATCTTTGGCGACGCAATTGTGCTCGGTAGAAATTCTTTCATTCGCGATGAGTGAAAAATCGACGCCCCCGAAAATTTCTTTACGGTTTTCGTTCAGCTTCTGAAGCCTTTGAACAAGGTCGTTTTTCTGCTCATTCAGACGGCTTTGAATTATTTCGTATGTCCCTGAATTTAATTTTTCTGACATAGGTTTTAATGTTTGGTGTTGGATGATAGGTGTTTGATGTTTCCATCATCCTGTTCATTTATTTTTTGAACCATTAAGGTTTATTAAATAATTAAGAGTCATTAAGTTTAGCTTCGCTTTAAGTTTGCTCATAAAAAATCTATTGATTTTCTTAGATTAACTTAACAGCTTAATAATCCTTAATGGTTTAATTTTTTTAAAATTTACATTGAAAAAAAACTCTCAAAGTATCATTGAAAAATTTACAATGAGAGTTTTACAATATAATTTTGATTCGATTTTTTGATAACTCTATTGATAGGATTACATCCTATCTTTTGTTAAGCCGTCCCGTCGGGACTTTTTAGTAAATTTAAAATAGCATTTTAGCTTTTAGCTGATTGGTTTTTGTTCGATACCGAGATTTTTAGCCATATCCATTGCTCTGGACAGAAGACCTTTTTCCTGTTGGTCAGCAACGCCGTTCAGTTTGAAAATCAGGCTTGCGATGCTCATATTTTTGATGTCTTCAGAAGATATATTGTATTTATCAACCATTCCCATTACTTTTCCGATGATATTTTCGCCGTCACCTAAAAGATTTTCTTTTACCAATGTAGCATTTTCGCTGTGGCTGATAAATTTGTCTAAACCTTTACCGGCTGAAACCTGACGAACCACATTGTCAAAGAAGGTATTATCACCTCCGACGATATCAATCTTAGCAGACTTGAAAGCTTCCGCCAAAACTCCGGCCTGAGCCTGTGCAATATCTTTCTGGATGGAGATATGCGCCAGTTCAACTTCTTTTTCTTTTGCCAAAGTCAGTCTGAACTCTTCGTGATCTTTTCCTGCATCATTCAGTTTTTTCATCGCTTCTGCTTTCTCGGTAATTCCTGCCGCTTCTGCAAATGCTTTTTCTTTAATTACTTCGGCCTGAGCAATTCCTTCTTTTCTTTCTGCTTCCGCTTTTTTCTCGATGACGATTGATTCAACGATTCCCTGTCTTTCAGCAGCATCAGCTTTTGCATGAAGAACCTGAGCCTCAGACAAACCTACCGTTGCTTCTTCTTTCGCTTTTGCGTCAGCGATAATTTTACGTGCTTCTGCTTCTTTTTCTGCCGCATCTCTTTTCGCCTGAGCTTCAATCACATATTTCTGAGCATCTTTCTCCGCAGATAATTTTCTCGATTCTGCCGCTCTGGTTTCCTGAATCAATTTCTTTTCTGCTTCCTGAGTTGCCAAAGTGATTTCAACCTGCTTGGTTCTGTCTGCTGTTTTGAAGGCTTCCAAATCTTTAATTGTCTGCTGCTCTTCAACAACGGTTTTTTCCATTGTCAAACGCTCACGGATGGCATCCTGAATGTTTTTCTTCTCCAGTTCGATGGCTTTTTCTTTTTCAATCTGAGCCAGCGAAACAATTCTTTCTCTTTCAGTTGCTTCAAGCATTTTGTCTTTCTGTACTCTTTCCGTTTCCACTAAATCGGCACGTTCTTTATTTTTGGAAGCGATCACGACCTGTCTCTGCTTATTTTCTTCAGCAATCTGCAATTTTTCTTCTGTAGCAATGCGCACAGTTTCATATTTCAGACGCTCTTCTTCATCAACTTTCAGAATTTCGGCATTTTCACGTGCTTTAATATTGGCTACTTCTCTTTTTTGAGATTCTTCTTTTTCAGCCAACTGTTTTTCCAGTTCTAAAATTGCTTCACGGGCTTCAACATTCTGCTTTGTGATGGTTTTTTCTTCATCCCTGCGAACCTGATTGGCTTTAATATTCTGAGTAGCCGTAAGTTCAGTGATTTTCTTAATCCCTTCAGAATCTAAGATATTGTCTTTATCTAAATTTTCAATTTTAGTCTGCTCCAGATAATCGATCGCGCAATCATCCAAAACATATCCGTTCAAATCGGTTCCGATAATATGTAAAATTTCCTGACGGAATTCGCTTCTCGCTTCGTAGAGTTCGATAAATTCAAACTTTTTACCAACCGTTTTTAGCGCTTCAGAGAATTTCGCCTCAAATAATTCTCTCAAAGTATTGATATCAGACGCTCTTTGACAACCAATCGTCTGTCCGACATTCACGATATCATCTGCCGATTTATTTACCCGGATAAAGAAAGCCACCTGAATATCGGCTCTCATATTATCTTTACAGATCAAACCTGCTTTTCCTTCTCTGGCGATTTCCAGTTTCTTCACCGAAATATCCATCGATTCCATTCTGTGGATTACCGGAATTACGATTCCTGCATTGAAGAAAACCTTAGTTCCTCCATAACCCGTTCTTAAAATTACGATTCCCTGAACGGTCTTTTTATACATCGATAAAATCCAGAAAATCAATCCGAGAGATGCTATCACTGTGACAACAATCCCAACAATCAAAGGTGTATTCATATTTTTATAGTTTATTTGTTTTACTGTGTTTTTTATTTATTTAACGCAAAGGGCGCAAAGATTTTCTTTACTATTATTTTGCACATTTCGGTTCGCAAAGGCGTTTGACTTTGTCGATCTTCGATTTCTCTCAGCCAAGACACCGAACAATAAAATGATTAATACTAATTAAAGAAGCAATTCTAAAATATAGCTGAACATCAGCATAAATAAGGTGATCATTGTTTTACTTTTTAAAATTTTATTTCTTCTGCGACGTAATAAATTCTTTTCTCTCGGTCTTCGTCAACGACATAAACAGCCGTTCCATAATTAATCACTTCACCATCTTTGCTTCTCACCATCAGGATCATCGGATCTTTTCCGACAAACACTTCCAGCATTCCGGTTTTGTCTCCGTGGATGGTTGATTTCATCCTTCCCTGTCGGCCCAGAAAATCATGTGGAATTTCGCCCTTGTGATTAATTTCTCTGAAGAATGGATTTAATGGTTTTAAAATTAATTTCGTCAAGAGAATGCTGATGAAAAATATCGGAATGACCATTAAAGCCGAGATCCAAATTTCAAAAGAGAAAAAAGATTCGAGATAAAATGAACCCAACCAGGTCAATAAAAGCGAAAGCGTCAGGAAATACGTGATCGGTACAATATCAAGATTCAGAAATTTCAGAAACTGAAGCCATCCCGAAGCATCATCCCCGACATGAACATGACCATCCGGACTGTTGACATCAGTATCAATATCCGCATCCAACCCGACATCTATATCCAGTCCAGTGATAATGGTGAAGAGCCAGTAAATGACCGACAAAATCAGCAACACAGATAAAACCGTGTTAACCGGAGAAAAAGCTGTATTTAAAAATTCCTGATCAATCATAATTCATTATTAATAGATTATTTATTTTGTAATAAATATTCAAATCTTATTAAATATTTAAAACATTCCTACTAAAAAACCTCACCCAAATGCTTCATTTGTACTGGATGTTCACAAATATAATAAAAATATATTAAAATGCAAATATTATTAGCAAAATAATTAAATTTAATCTTATATTTGCAAAAAAGATTAGAACTTATGAGTTTTTTCGGAGCTAATATTAAGACGATACGACATGCAAAAGGTTTAAGCCAGCAGGCATTCGCAGATTTATTTGAACTGAACCGAGGCGTTATCGGCGCGTATGAAGAAGGACGCTCGGAGCCTAAAATTGCCACTTTACTAACTGTAGTTCATTACTTTAATCTCGATTTAGACAAATTCCTGACTGTTCCGTTAACGGTTGATGATCTCAATAAGCCGGAAAATTTCGAAAAATTCCAACTCTCCTTTAATTCAGATCTGCCTTATCAGGAGAATAATTTTGACAACAACACACAATATAACTCACTGCAAAAAGCATTGGCAAATATTGATTTAATCTATGAATTCAAAGAAAACACATCGGTTTTGTCAAATTATAAAATTGGAGACTTCTTGTTTTTAATGAAGTCAAATATGGTGGAAGAAAATCCTGAAACTTTACTATGTATTGAAAATGGAAATCTGCAGTATCTAAGTTCAGTTTCAGATCAAAGCCATTCTGAAAAAGAGGTGTACAAAATCGCTGGCTACTTATCATCTGAGCAAAAAAATATCCTCTCCAGCATTTTGGAAAGGATTGAGATTTTAGAGAGAAAATCCATTAAATAATCTGCACATCTATCATTTATCGAAAAATTCTAAAATGGCTTTATTAAATTTTTCGGGCATATTTTTAGGAGCCTCATGATCTCCACCTTTGAAAATAAGCATTTTGCCATTCGGAATCTTATCGGCGATGAGTCGGGTGTGTTTTTCAGGCATTACATCACGTTCTCCGGCCATTACCAAAGTTGGAGCCTGTATTTTTTTCAAAGCATCCGGATTGATATTGGGCTCGGTAAGAAGCAGCATTTTTAAACGGTAATCCATATTGTTTTCTGCTACACCTCTTGCCTTCATTTCATTGACCTGTTGATGGAGTATTTTATTGATTTCAGGATCTACTGAAGTTTCATTATTATACAAAACTGTTCCCATAACCGCCATTTTCTTTACTTTGTCAGGATGTTCCATTCCTAAAATGACCGCAATGTTTCCGCCGTCGCTCCAGCCTAATACGTTGACATTATTAAGATTTAATTTATCTAAAAAAACATTCACATCATCCGCCATTAGTTCATAGGTTAACTTCGTATCGTCTGAAGTAGAATTTCCCTGACCGCGACTGTCTAGCCCAATCAACTGATATTTTTTGCTTAAAACTTCCAACTGATTATCAAAACTTGCCATCGAACTGTTGTTTCCGTGGATTAGCAAAAGCGGGTCGCCTTGTCCATAGATTTCATAGTATAATTTCACACCGTTGATATCAATCATTTTTCCGACTTCTTTGTTATCGCCAAAAGTTGGCTTAACATCTGCGTCTGAATTATCAATCAGCAATGACTGTTTTCCTGAAAAAGATTTAGCCGTCGAGATTGACATTGTAGAACCTTTTTCCGCAGCGTGGGATTGCCAAGGCATCAATGAACCTTCTTCAAAATCGCTGTTCTTCAGAGGAATTTCGATTTTATCTTTCCCATCCAAAACATACAATTTAAAATCATCAAGATAATAACTTCCTTTACCTGCTACAGAAACTCCGATCACAAGTCCTATCGCATTTTTATCGATCTTACCTTTCATTTCGTATGAGCTCCACTCTCCTTTTTTATAGTAAATTCCAGCATCGGGAGTGTATGTAGGATCTTTCATTACCTTACCTTTACTGTTCGTCGGCACGGTCGTAAGTACAATCCACGAACTATTGGAAATCTCTTTGTTATAGAATATTTTCCCTTCCAGAATAAAGTTTTTACCTTGATATTTTTCAACATTCACTCCCTGATAAATCTGGTATAGCATCTGCCCTGAAAATTGAGCAAAAATTACGGAGAAAAGAAAAATGAATACATTTAAAATTAGTTTTAGCATAATTGATAAGATTTTACAAATAGATGACAGTATAGATACCCATTTAGTTACAATTCAAGATAAAAAAAATATCACACATTAAAGATAAAATTTAACTGTAAGGCAAAATGAAATATATCTATCATTCATTTTTAATAAAGGAATCGTAGATTTTAAATTTTAGAAAATCCGTTTTATAGTTTTGTCTAATTAAATTTTTAATAATGATAAAAGGACTTTACGAAACACACATCCAGGTAAGCAATTTAGAAAATTCAATACAGTTTTACACCGAAGTTTTAGGCTTAAAGTTGGCTCACATGGACGAAACAAGACCTATCGCTTTTCTGTGGATTGGCGACCAGAAAGAATCGATGCTGGGCTTGTGGGAACAGAAAGAAAATTTACAGACCAGACATTTTGCTTTTTCAGCAGACACAAATGACATTCTGAATTATTCAGTTGATTTTTTGAAAACCAAAAACCTACAACCTTACAACTTCTTGAAGAACGGTTCAATTCAACCCATGGTTTTTGCGTGGATGCCGGCTTTGGCAATCTACTTTAACGATCCCGATGGAAATCAGCTCGAATTTATTTCGATTTTGGAAGGCGATGGAAAACCGGAACTGGGTGTGATTTCTTATGAGGAGTGGATGAAGAAAAGAGTGAAATGATTTAAAGTCAAGCATTTTTTAATCGGACTGAAGTCCGATTCTCTGTCAGGCCGTCCCTTTTGGACTTTTTGTTTGAATAAAAAGTTGATATCTGTTTAAAACCTGTTTAGTTTTAAAAATAATTTGTAAAATTTCTTTCAGCTGATGAATGATTCTGCTGTTTCACAAAACTCCGATATTGCCCATTCAACAGAAATCATCTAATATTGCAGTAGAAAACAAAGAAATTCCAAAATAATTAAAATGATTAATTTATATCGAAAAACAGCCGTGATAGAAGGTATTTCATATCTGATTCTGCTTTTTATCGCGATGCCTTTGAAATATTTTTTCGACTTCCCTCACGCTGTAAAATATTTTGGATGGATTCACGGTGTTTTGTTTCTCGTTTTTTTTGTCTTTTTAATTTTGGCAGCTATCAAATACCGATGGAGTCTGATGAGAATTGCTCTTTATCTCGTTGCATCCGTTGTACCGATCGTTCCGTTTGTGTTGGATAAAAAGCTGGCAGAGGAATACCCGAACTAGAATCATAAAAAAACCAGCTCACGATTGAACTGGTCTTCTTTCATTTAAAATTATTTAGTGAAAATCTCCTTCAGCTGAGAAACGATATTGCTGTTTCCGGAAACTGTGATATCACCGATTTTATCGGCAATTTTTTCCATGTATTCCATTTCTTTCAGTTTCCACAAAACGTCGTTTTCCTCCATTAATTTTGCGGTGTTGAGCAAACTTCTTGTGGAAGCCGTTTCTTCACGACGCATAATGCTGTTGGCCTGCGCTTTTTTCTCAGCAATCAAAACCTGGTTCATAATTTCTTTCATTTCACCAGTTAAAATTACATCCCGAATTCCCGCGTCAGAGGCTTTCAAACCTAAGTCATCGGCTTTTGCACCAAGGTTTTCCAAAATTTCTCTGCCTACAGAATCTTTTTTAATCAGCAATTCATCCAAAGTCAAGGCTCCAACGAATTCCCGCAATGCCAACTGCATCAAAATATACAGTTGTTTGTCGTATTCTTTGTTGTTCATCAATGCTTTCACGGCGTTTTCCACTTGGTAGCGCACGTAAAAATTTATTCGCAACATCGCCTTATCTTTGGTCAGCAATTCCTGTCCGGCGATTTCCATTTGCTGCATTCTCGTATCTACAGCTTTCACTTCGACAGAAGTTTCGTTGTTCCAAAAGTAGAATGTTCCCGCTTCCAAAACCTGGGTCAATTTACCGTCAATCAACAGCAAACCTTTGTATTGATTGGCGATGACAAACTTTCTGACATAGCTTTTCAACTTGATATTCTCTAAAATTGTTTTAGAAATATTCTCGGTGATTTCAACTTTCGTTAAATCCACTCTTTGAAATTCTCTGTTTACAATTTCTTTCCAGAAAGCGTATTGTCCAACGTTCAAAACTTCTTTAAAGATTCCGTTCTCGTAAACCAAAACGATTTCGCCGTCTTTCACATCTACAACTTCAATTATGGAAGCTAAATCTTTATTTTTCAGCAAAAGATTCAAATCATCGCCGGCTTTGAACTGGGCTTTCATTTCAAAAATCTCTACAGATTTGTTTCCGAAAAGCCAGTAATTGCCTTCTTTCAAAATTTCGGTCAAGTTTCGGTTTTTAAAAACCAGACCGACCTGGTATGCTTTAATTTGTACATTTCTAATCATCACATTTTATTTTTTAGTGTTATTAATTTTAAGTAAAAGAGGAAAATCTGAAATTCTCTCATCCAAAAAATGGCGGAAGAAAAGAGGTTTATAAAAAATCCATCTGTATCAAAACCTGATATTCAACTTTATTGCTATTTTCAAATTTTTGGAGTGTCCCTCTCAACTGCAAAGGCAGCAGCCCGGGTCGCTACGTCCACTTCTACTCCTCGCTCATCGGCTGTCGCCTCTTCACTGCGCGGTATCCGTTACCATCGCTCACGCAAAAACCGTCATCATAGAAAATTGGCCGAACAATCGTCAGTTCATTAAACTAAACTTCATTTTTCCAAAATCATCTTTTCCTGCAAGCTTTTTCAAATTGTTGATTCAACAACTGAAAAAACCTCAGAATTTTCCTCTGAGAAATGTTTTTATGAATGAGAAAACATTTAAAAACTCCATCAAAATAGATTTTGAGTCTATTTAAAATGATACTACAAACTTAATTGTAGCGCGTCAACCATTTCGCCATACCAACCGAAATTGGCAGTGGGATTCGAACCCACACATCAAAAATTGCTATTACTCTAACCGGACTGAGTTATATTCCCTCAGGGAAATAGAAGGACTCGAACCTTCGACCCATAGCGTTATGGTGAAATTTTTTGGCAAACTTCTGAAACCTTCAGATCAAGCTGAACAGAAAAGACTTATGTTTCTCAACAAATCCTTCTGCAATGGCGATATACCGAAACGCTCAACGTGACCTGTCTGATATTTTGACTGAAATCCATCGATGAATTTTAGTATTATTTCTAATTGATGATGCAAAGTAAAGATGCTATTGCGCAATCATTTTGCGTAGAAATAAATTATTTTAATTTTCTCTAATTTCTCGGGGCAAACGGTGGCGTCCATTTCTTTTTCTGCATTAAACTCTTAACATCTTCATATGAAAGCGGATAAAAATTGTGGCAATCTACTCCGACGTCGAGGCTTAAACTCATTTCATCATCCGGCAAAGTTCCGTGTGAATGACCGTAGAGTTGCCAGGTTCCGCGATGTGAGCCGTTCCAGGTTCGCATTGCGTAATGCAAAAGAATAATCTTCTGTTTGCCGTTGCTGTTCTCCGGTTCATCAATCCGCAATTCATGATAATCTCTGATCGATTCAAACCTTTTCGGATAAGTCAAGGTTGCTCCTTCATGATTGCCCTTTATCAGATGGATTTTACCGTTGAGGCGATCCAGAATTTCTTTTGTAAAATCCGACTTGCCTAAACTCACATCACCCAAATGGTAGACCGTATCATCTTTACCGATTTTCTCATTCCATCTTTTGATGAGTTCTTCATTCATCTGTTCCAAAGACTCAAACGGCCGTTCGGAAAATTTTATAATATTGGCGTGACCGAAATGATGGTCTGCCGTAAAAAAGATATTTGTTTTCATTTTTTTTAATTTTTAATACAACTATTAATAATAACCTCAAGTGCTTTTTCAGCATTACAGGCGTATAAACCAGAGCACCAAGCTGGATTAGCTTCTATTAATGCCCAACCATAATCTTTTATGATTCCAAAATCTAATACAATCGAAGTTGGTAAGGAATCTAAATTATCTTTCATGAAACTTTCGCAGAAACTGAAAAGTTCTATTTCTTCAGAATCAGATAAGCCATCGGTATCAAATTGATTATCTCTCCAATATGTAGAATATGTTTCTATTTTTCCGTTTAAAACAAAGCAACGGACTTCCAACAACCATTCTACAACATTAGAAACAAACACCATACTATGTTTATCAAGACTATCAAAACCTTTAATATCACAGACATTCTCATAAACTCCGGCTTTGAAACTTTTAAAGTCTGAACATTTAATAAAAATATTCTGATGATTTGTAAACTGCTCCAATTGACCATATTGAATCTTACGTTTGGTGAATTTTTCTGAAATATTTGACAACCAACTGTCTTCAGTTTTAAGTAATGGCAAATCGCATTGACTGGAAACAATTTCAGCATAAATATCTTCGCCATAAACTGCAATCACATCATTTCTAAACTCTTCCGGAACATTCCATTTGAGATTAAATCGACTTAAACTATAATCTGAATCAATTGATGCGTGTTTCAGATTGATACTGTCCTCAGTAAAAACAGGGGATAATGCAACAATATTTTTCATTATAAATTACTTTTAAATTGGTTAATTAAGAAAAGTAAATATTCAATGCTTTGATAATACTTTTCACGTTGGTATTTGGATAAAATCCGGAACTGTTGATGCAATTTATTTCAACTATTTTCCAGCCATCGTCCGTCTGACAGATGTCCATTACAAAAGCTTTTTCAAGACTATAAATCTGAATCATCTTATTTGCGAAACTCAATCCTTCTTCCGAAACATTTTCTTCGAAAGGCGCATTCTCATTAAATTTGTAATATCCAGCGTCGATAATTTGCCCGCCAACAATCCAAAGTCTGGCTTCTTTTAATGTTCTTTTTGCTTCAGAAATCTGAACCAAAGATTCTTCTGTAATTCTGTTGGATTGATTTTCGAGTGCTTCAAAAACAAAATCTTTCCATTCAATTTCATTGAAAACTCTTCCCGTAAAAATCTTTGCTTCGTTATAAGGTTTGATGAATTTAGTTTCATCTTTCTTCCAACTCAAATCTTCGGATATTTTATGAACGGAAACTTTATGATTCAGCAAGTTTTCACCATAATACTTAGAATAAACCTCATACAAATGATTGCCACCATAAAAAGAGCCCGGAAACCAGTCTGGATTTTGTTTTGCCAGTCTTGCAATCGTCACCGAACCATACACAAAAACATCTTTGCGTTGTGTTTCGAAATCAATTTTCTCTGCATTTGGAGGAATATTAACTACCCCGTAATCAATATTTAATTCTTCCAAAGCATCAAAAATTTTGTAATGATCCGGTTCTAAATAAACATTTGCCTGAATTAAGAAATACATGGTTTTGTTTTTTTTAAAGTTTAAATATTTTTAAGATGGATGATGGGTGTCAGGCGTTGACATTATTCTGTAAAAAACAGTTCTGAACATCCTACATCAAACACCCAACATCATGTTTTTTTACACCATCATATCAGCACAATTGGAACTTGCGAAAGCAAAAGGTTTTGCTTTAAAAACATATCCCATTCCCAAAATATATCCCATTGCGTCTTTCAAAGCGACGTTGGATTTGAATTCGGGATCGGTATTGATGTCGGCGTGAACTTCCATTTCGACATTATACATTTCTAAAACTGAACAGATGGCATAAGCGATTTCTACAGATTTATTGACCTCGTTGAGCATTCGTTCTTTGATGCTGATTTTCTGAAATTCTCTTTCTTTTCTGATAAAGGTAAACGCTCCTTTTCCTTCACGGATAAAGACAACTGCGGTTGCATAACTGATCTCATCGCCATAAACGTGGGAATCTGAACCCACACAAACTTTCAGTCGGTGGCCGTTTGCCTGTTCGCGGATGATGGCCTCTTCTACCAAATTGGTGATCGTATTTCGGAAAATCTTTCCGGTCATGTTTTGCCATGTTTGTTGTTGCGTTTCCATTTTTTCTACATGTTTTAAAGTTGTTTTGTTTTGTTTAAAATTTAACCTGCTAGTTGCGAATCGTTAATCTTTCGATTATTAACCATCCTTTTTTTGCACTCCGAACTAGACTCGAACCAACACCATCAGTTCTGAAGACTGAGATGCTGCCATTACACTATCGAAGCAGTTTTTGCTGATTCATCAGGACTCGAACCTGAACAACAAGAGTCAAAGTCTTGTGTGCTGCCAATTACACTATGAATCAATATGAAGAAAAATAAAGCCTGTCTTTAATTTTTGGTTTGATATATGAACTTCTGCGCCCGACAAACTTTAATCTTTCTTCGGGATAATTACTTGTGAATTGTGAACTGTCAATTCGCTTCGCTTGTCAATTTTAAAAATCACTTGCGAAGCAAAATTCACAATTCACTCATTCACTTTTTCCTTGAGATGGCTATGGGAGTTGAACCCACTCAGTTTTCACAACGGTTTTGCAGACCGCCCCGACTCTCCCACTTCGGCGAACCATCAAATTTGATGAGTAATAAGTAATTGGTAATGAGTAATTTTATCATATTACTAATTGCACATTACTCATCACTCATCTCTAAAGTTTGTCTATTTTTTATTTGTGTTTTTGTAAAGAACTTCTGCGCTCGACAAACCTTTTCTTTTTCTCATTAAATATTGTGAATTCTCAATTTAAAATTCACTTACGAAGTAAAATTGACCATTCACTCATTCACATTTTTGTCTGGAAAGCAGGATTCGAACCTGCGACCTCCCGCGTCCAAGGCGGGTAAACAACCACCGTTATCTTTCCAGTTTGCAGATTCACTTCAAAATTCTTTTCCGAGAGACAGTCGGAGCGGGAATTTTTCCGTGAATCTTTATAATAAGTTGGAGTGAAGTGTCAATAGTCATTTCGATTTGCAGTCTATTTTCAGTTCACTTACGAAGTAAAATTCACCATTGACCATTGACATTTCCTGTAATCCCAGAAAGAATCGAACTTTCAACCCCCAGTTTAAAAGACTGGTGCTCTAACCAATTGAGCTATGAGATTGTTTATGTGAATAGTCAATGGTCAATTCGCTTTGCTGTCAATTTTATATTCATTCTACTTACGAAATTTTAAAATTCACTTGCGAAGCAAAATTCACGATTCACAATTGACCATTTTTCCATTCACCTTTTGGGTTTCTCCGGGGATCGAACCCTGTTTTCCGATTCCACAGACCGGCGCTTTACCAAATAAGCTAAAGAAACCATAAAAAAAGCGCCTCTTTTCGGGAGGCGCTCTATATTTTTCACGTGTCAGTTAATTAACTGACGCATTTGTATAAGCACCTTTTATCCACAAATTCACTATCAAGAATACACTCAAGTCCCACCGGCATTTGTCCGTGTTGTCTTGAATACTGATTAGATATGTTATGTAATTGTTTCATTATATTCCTGTTGTATAAAATTATTTTTTTGAAAAGATTAAAAACGTTTTGCTTTTAATTTTCGGTTGCAAAGTAAGTATGATTTTTTTTAACTCACAAATTTATTTTTCAATTAACTAGTTGAAAATCAATTAATTATAATCTATTTTTAAAGTAGAGAATTTCTGTCCGTAATAATTTACAGATACCTTAATCACCTAAATGACTGTCTCTCATCGGTTTATTAATCACTCTTATTTATCGTATTAGATGTTCATATTGGATCAAAAAAAAATTTACTTTTTTGTTTATTTTTTTCCATTCTAAATAATTTCGTCCTTAAAAACACAAAAAACGCCCCGAATATCGAGGCGTTTCTGCAGTATTTTGATTGAATATTTACGGTTTTACAGTAAAAAATTCTCAAAGCAAGCGCATTTCGCCTCATTCCATATCATGTATTCATATCCGGACAATCCCTTTATTGATGGGCTGTCGCATAGATTTAAACTGATATGTGCTCTTTGAATTGTCATAATTTTACTGGTGCAAAGATAAGTGTTTTTCTCTTAAAGTTGATTATTAAGTAGTTTCGAGCCTTGTATTTTCATTTTCAAAATTCAAAAATCGCTCTTATATTTTTAAATTTGTATAATATAATAACTTAGATTTTTACAGACTTATGCTAAATCGTTATTCAATTGTTATTCATCCTGATGATCCTATTCTAACACGTTTTAAAAGTTACAAGGATACTTTATTTAATAAAGTTGGAGATTTTAAAAGTCGAGATTCGAAAGCCCACATCACAATCTTAGAATTTGACGCGACCGAAAAAGAACTGGCTAACATTATAAAGAAAATCATCATGATAGCCCAAAGAGAATGCAGTTTTGACTCTGTATTTAACAATGTTATTTATTCAAAAACACTTCTTATTTTACCTGACACTACTGGGAATGAACATTTCAAAGGATTATTGAAAAGAGTCAGAGCAAGAATTAAAGGCATTAGTAATAAATCAGAAGCTCACTTGACAATTGGAAGAGAACTCAAACCTCATCAAATAGAAAATTCGATTGGCCTTTTTCCCGATGTCAATTTTAATTTTCATTGTAAACAATTTGCTTTAAGAATGTTAGATAGAAACGTTGGAGAATTTGAAATTAGACAAACCTTTCCTTTTTTAGGCGAAACTCCTATAAAAAAGGGTGAACAATTATCTTTTGATTTTTAAAATAACTATAAAAGATTTAATTTACTTTCTCTTAAACATTAAATCATATTAATTTAAACTGAACAATCCCTTCCAAATTTTGCCTTCCAAATTTTAAATACTAACTTTGACGACTTGTCAGCAAAAAATGTCACATACAAAAACAGCACTGTTATCCGGTTTCTATCGGCTTTTTTGCTGTTTGTCTTTGTGCAGGCTAATTTTATTAAGCTGTTTCATCATCACAATTCAGAAACTGAGACTAGTTCTCAAATTGATTTCAAAAAAAATTCAGGAACGGACCATTTTAAAACTTTGGCTGAAAAATGTGATTTATGTGATTTTATCAAGCATCAGTCGCAGGATTTTCTTTCTGAAACCATTCAGCATGTATCTTTTTCAAAGCTGAAAACATTTAATTCAAAATCTTATTTTGTTCTTGGCGAGAGCCGTGCATATCTTCTGTCGTGCACCAATAAAGGTCCGCCCTCTGCTTATTCTTTGGCTTAACGGTCAGAAATTTCAGCAATTCAATAAAAAATTCAGGCTCTTTCTTTGAGAAGGGGCAATCATCTATTTACATCAACTTATGTTACAAACTGTTTCACTTACAAAAAGTTACGGTGCTCATTTGGCGCTCAATCAATTAAATTTAAAGGTAAACGCCGGCGAAGTGTACTGTCTGCTCGGCCAGAATGGTGCGGGAAAAACCACGACTATCAATCTTATTTTGGGCTTTCTGGAACCGAGTTCTGGAGAGATATTATTCGACAATAAAAATATTAATGACAGCCAGGGAGACCGCAGAAAAAATATCGCTTATATTCCTGAAGTCGTGATGCTTTACGGGAATCTTACTGCCGTAGAAAATCTGAGCTATTTTTCAAAACTGGCAGGTTTTAATTTCACCAAAAACGAACTTGAAAATTTCCTGAATCAATGCGGATTACAGACCGATGCACACCATAAAAAACTCAGCGGTTTCAGCAAAGGTATGCGTCAGAAAGTTGGAATTGCCATCGCCGTAGCGAAAGATGCCCAACTGATTTTAATGGATGAACCGACTAGCGGATTAGATCCGAAAGCGACTGAAGAATTTACTCTTTTGGTGAAACAACTCGCAGATTCCGGAAAATCTGTACTGATGGCGACTCACGATATTTTTAATGCTGTCAATGTCGGTACGCATATCGGAATTATGAAACGTGGCGAACTGATTCACACTTTGAAAGCCGACGAAATTACTGCGGCAGATTTGCAGAAACTGTATTTGCAGACCATTTAAACCCATTCGGATTCTAATTAATTAAAATCAAATGTCAAACAACATATTTATTATAGCCAGACAGACTTTCAGGATGGCTTATTCCAATAAGGCAACTTTTGCTTTTGCGGTTTTACTCAGCTTTTCGCTGCTTCTCGCCACTTTTGTCGGCTGGAAAAACTACAAGGTGCAGAACGAACAACGACTTCAGTATAAAAAAGAAGTTCGAAAACAGTGGCTTGCCAATCCCGACAAACATCCTCACAGAATGGCGCATTACGGCTATCTCGTCTTCAGGGAAAAACATAAACTCAGCTTTTTTGATTTTGGAATCGAAAGTTTCGCCGGGGTTTCTATTTTTCTGGAAGCTCATAAACAAAACAGCGTCAACTTCAGTGAAGCGAGTTTCTCCAATGGGATGCTTCGTTTTGGTGAACTGAGTGTGGCCATGGTTTTACAGATTCTTTTTCCGCTGCTCATTATTTTTGTCGGATACAACTGTATTTCGGCAGAACGGGAATCAGGAACTTTAAAAATTTTACTGTGTCAGAACACGACATGGAAAGATCTACTTTGGGGCAAAACTTTTGGACTGCTCGCATTATCACTTTCTATTTTTATTCCTTTAATTATTCTGACGATTATTTTATGGGGAATTTTAAGCAATTGGCAGCTTTCCGGCGATTCTGTAGTGAGACTTTTGCTTCTGATTGGCGGTTACATCATTTACTTCTTTGTCATCTCTGTGATTACGGCTTTGGTTTCTGCTTCATCGTCAGGCTCCAGACCTGCTATGACGAGTTTACTGGCCTCATGGATATTTTTCATTGTGATGATGCCCAGAGTAACGCAGTCTATTGGAAATCAAATTTATCCTTCACCTTCTAAAATTTCCTTTTTGGCCCAAATTGCTGAAGATGTGAGCAAAGAAGGTGACAGCCACAATCCCGATGATCCGCATTATGCGAAAATAAAAGATTCTTTACTGAAAAAATACAATGTGGATGATGTGAAGAAGCTTCCATTCAATTACGGTGGTTTTATTATGGCTGAAGGTGAAAAAATTACTTCAAGTATTTACAGCCAACATCAGAAAGATTTAAATAAAACCTTTGAGAATCAAAACAGTATTACAAAACTGGCGAGTTTTCTCAATCCTTATTTGGCTTTAAAAGAAGTTTCGATGATTCTAACGGCTTCCGATTACAGTACATACACCGATTTTCAAAATCAGGCTGAACAATACCGATATGGTCTGGCTCAAAAGATGAATCAGCTGCAGATCGAAAATATCAGCAACGAGAAACCCGGAGAACACGAGAAACCACACATGATCAGCCGCAATAATTGGGCTTCACAGAAAGATTTTGAATATCATTTCACGACAATCAATGAGGCTGTTTCTAAAAATTCCACAGCATTTTTAGCCCTGCTCTTTTGGTTTACCGTAAGCATTTTCGGAATTCAATTCTCGGTAAAACGCATCAAAACGATTTAAACATGAAACAGAACCTTTTTTTATTTGAACTCAAAATATTTTTCCGAAATACATCTTCGATCACTGCCATCGTTATTTTGCTTCTGGCTGGATTTATCGGCCTGTACTTTGGAAAAACTTTTATTGAACGTCAGGACAATGTTGTTCAGAAAGCCGTCACATTGCAGAAAGAAAATACCACAAAAAACTATGAACATTTTGGTGAAGACACCGGACTTTTCTTTTTTCACAACAAGTTTTCAGTGGCCAATACCGCAACAAAATGGGCTGCTTTTTCAAACGGACAGAGAGACATCAATCCTTACCTGATTTCGGTTACGATGCTTGGTTTGGAAGGACAGATTTATGACACCGACATCGCAAATCCCTCAAGCTTACTGATGGGAAATATCGATCTGGGATTTGTTTTTATTTTTCTGTTTCCATTGGTAATTATTGCATTGAGCTACAACATTCTGTCGTCACAGCAGGAAAATGGTGTCTGGATTTTACTTAAATCCCAGACATCAAAACCTCATCTTATTATCTGGAATAAATTATTGGTCAGAGTTTTGGTGATTTTTGCAACTGCATTCATTCTGATGATTGCAGCGTTATTCTATCTGAATCTTGAACTGGACTCCATTTTCTTCTCCATTTTCGGATTGATTTTACTTTATTTAATTTTTTGGTTTGCAGCTGTTTTCTTCGTCATTCCATTTGGGAAAACATCCAATTTCAATGCATCATCTCTGATTGGTTTGTGGGTTGGTTTGGCCATTGTGGTTCCCGCATCACTGAATCTTTACCTCACGGCAAAATATCCTGTTCCTGAAGCTCTGAAACATGTAATGGAACAGCGACAGGGCTATCACGAAAAATGGGATTTACCTAAAAACGTTACGATGGATCCGTTTTTTAAACATTATCCGCAATTCAGGCAGTATCCTTTCGATGAAAAGAAAACTTTCTCATGGTTCTGGTATTACGGAATGCAGCAAATGGGCGATGATCAGGCTTTGGAAAGCAGAAAAGCAATGGAACAGAAGTTGGAAAACCGTCAGCAATTTGCTTCTGTTGTTGCGCTTTTTTTCCCAACCATTCAGACACAGCTTTCGGTAAATTCACTGTCAGGTTCAGACTTGAAATCGCATTTGGATTTTCAGAATTTTGTGAGAGATTATCATGAAAAAGTGAGGCTTCATTTTTATCCTGTAATTTTTCAGGAAAAGAAAGTTTCTTTAGCAGAAGTGGAAAAATTTGGTCTGAAACATTACAAAGGCCCAATCTCTCCTTTGAAAATGGAGTCAGTTGTTTCTCTTTTACTCATCAGTTTAATTTTAATGATTACAGGAAATTTAAATTTCAGAAAATCACTGAGATAATATGTAAAAATATCGGTCGGAAACCAAACTGTTTCCGACCGATTTAGTGTTATTCTAATTCCTGAACATCTTATTCCTTCCTGTTCTATATCTCGAAATATCTTTCAAAATCACTTCATCTTTTGGATTAAAATGCTTCAGTTCGTTGATGATGGTTGTATTGGTTTCCACTTTTTCAGCGATAATTTCGTAGGCGATATTCCGTGTGGTTTCCTGAAGTTTCTGATCTTTTTTAAATTCATGCTTTATCGCTTCCAGATAAATTAATTTCCTGTCTGATGGTGTTTTTTCATACAAAAACTGAATTTTTTCATTTAAAATTTCTACATCAGAAATATTCACAAAATAATTGTTCAGGCAGTTGAATGCGTCTTTATTTTCCTCCCAGCCCTGCAGTAAAATTTTCTGTGCAGCCTCCGGATCATCCATCTTTTTCCTTTGAATCAGTGAAGCTTTCACCATCTGCTTGTTGCCTACATAATCGTCCACAACCATTTGATAGTAAGAATTGGCATTTTTAGTATCATTGATGATTCTGTATAAATCACCCACTTTTTCCTTCTGCTCAAGCTGCTTGTACAGTTCAATAGACTTTTGATACTGTTTTGCTTTTTCATAACAGGATGCTGCTTCCGATTTATTTTTCAGTTTTTTAAGATAAACTACAGCAGCTTCGTTGTACAAACCTCCGTCTTCTAAAGTTTGTGCTCCGCGGTAATTATCCTGAAGCAAATTCATGTAGACTTTTGCGGCTCTGGTGTAGTCTTTTTCGTCAATGTATTTTTGGGCAAGATCTTCATATTTATTTCTGATTCTGTCGAAAAGTGAAGTTTCAAGGTAGAAATTTCCGCCACCACTTCCACGTCTTCCAGACGCTTCGCCGGTTTTTTCTTTGTCCCTAAGACTGATCACAACCATCAGAATAATAAATGCCACGACAATAAAAATCGCCAGATTTCCGATCACACTCCAGAATGTTTTTTGGAATAACTCCGCTAATATTGCAACGATTTTAATGACAGCCAAAATCAGAACTGCCATAAAAAACTTCTCTGTAAACTTCTGCCTATTCATCGTCATCAGATTTTAAAATAGTTTTATCTTCCCTGAAAAGCCTGTAAAGCAGCAGTACAACGCAAATGATAAGCAGCCACACAAACCAGTTGTAGCCGAACATTGCGATCACAGGATAAAAAATATACACCAACAGAGCCACCAGAACAGTCATCAGGAAAATTTTGACTCCGGCCGGAACATTTTCGCCACCTGTGTCCAGCGTTTGTCTTTTTACAATAAATAAATATCCAAAAATAACACCCGTCATCAGCAGAATCAAACCTATGATTTCGGTAAACGAAACGGGTTTTTCGGGATTTGACGGAATATCAAAATTATCAATAGCTACAGATGAATCCATAGTTTTTGGCGGAGGTGGAGGCGGCACATATTCTTTAGTTCCGTAGCGGTACGAAAGAGAATCACGGATCCTAGATTGTTTTTTATCAATGAGTTGTCCTATAAAAACCTGGTCATAAATCATTTTTCCCGAACCTGCATTTTGTAAAGAGTCTTTGATATTTCTCTTCAGAAGAATTTCATTTTCAGCAAGATAAAAATCAATCTTATCATTGTAAATGGTTTTCAGTGAATCTCTGGAACTTTTTACTTTTTTATTGATATCTAAATATTCACGCTGAACAACTCCTGCACTTCTTCCACCATTTTTCACGTATTCTTCATACAATTCCGGACGTTTAGGATCCAGCATGAGCTGCATCACTTTCGTGTGTTCTTCAAAAAGCCGATCCCTTTTATCTTTAAACATCGAATCGATTTTTGTATCAATATCCGTAATGCTTTTCTCGTAGCCTATTACCGGTGGAGACTCCACTGTTTTTTCCATAGTTGAGATATCGTCAAAATTGCCAGACTCCATTATTTCAGACGAACTTTCTTTTTCCAGATAAAAAAATACTCTTGCAATCCCGATAACGATCAAAATAACATAAAAAACCCATCTGTAATTTCCTGATTTGCCATCTTTTGATGTGCCGTCACCTCCTGAAGACGATCCGCCGCCGCCGAAAATTTTGCTGAACCAGTTTCCGAATTTGTACTGGCTGAAACCGTCACCTCTTGACGTTCCCATAATATCGAGCGGAACTCCCAATTCTACAGCGCGTTCAGGATATTTCTCAATGTATTTTAAATATTTCTCGATCTCTTTTTTATTTCCTGCCATCACTTTTTTCATATCAAAAGGCAGGTCTTTCATCCACTCTTCTTCGGTTTGTGGCTTCTGAAGTGCGTCCAGTACTTTTTCATCATCCATTTCCACCATAAAACTTTTAATCTCAGCAGGAATTTCCACTCCATTTGATGGCTTGCGGATTTTATCAGCGCGCTGTTCCGGATTTTGAATTAAATCTATCCAGTCGATTTCTTCAATCAGTTTTATGAGTCCGAAATCGGGATGCATGATGATGTAATCTGCATTGGTAAGTTTCCAGTCTTCAGGATTTATTTTAGGATAGAAAATCGTGTTTTCAGGAATATACAGTTTATCATCAACACTCTGGAAATAAGCGTTTTTACCAATTTCCGCAGGAGCATGATGTTTAAAAATCAGAAAACAGCCATACAAAACATTCGGTTCATTCGACGGAATTGGATAGGACAGAATTTCATTTAAATCTATCCCCAGAATTTCCATTTCCTGAAGCCAAGTCAATGGTGAGGAACCTTTTATTAAAAGTCCTTTTTTGGGATAAGTATTTTTCGGAAAAGGCTGTATTCTAAGTTCCATGTTCCCAAATTTGTTCTATAAAAGGCTCCAGATATTCACTGTACATTTCTTCCATTTTTCTCACTCTGAGAAGGCTTTTTTTAGGTAAATAATATTCGGATCCTCCAAAATCTTTTTCTGTTGCCATTGCCAGAAAACCATTGTCAGAAGAAGGAATATAAAACTCCGGAATATTTTTGTTACTGCTTCTGAAAGTGAGCATACCTCTGGTATCTGTAATGACCTCGCTGCCATCGGAAAAAGTAAATCTGTTTTTGTTCTGCTGAGCAAAAATCTGCAACTGATGCCTGTTTCTGTACATCGTCAGAGAATTATCATACAGTTTATTGATTTCATTGTGAGAAACCACAAGATTTTCTTCAGCATTGATGCAGATACTTGTAAAATTACTCAGAATTTTAATTCCGGAGCGCTTGAGCTTTTTCAGTTCAGCTTCTATTTTTATATTGCTTTTTGTAATTTCAATATTATTATCTACCGTTTCAACGTCCAAAGTTCCGTCGGGACTGAATTCAAAAATCTGAGGAGATTCGTTGTCCCGAAGATAGAATTTCTTATTAAAATAAGTCAGTTCAAAACTGTGCGGAATATTTCTCCCTGTAAGACTCAGTTCCGAATATTCTTTAGTATTTAAATTAAGTTTAGACAGGAAGCGTTTTTCCGGCAGATATTGGGCGAGGATAAAATGCTGAGCTTTGTTTCTTGCCAATGCAAACTGTCCTTTCGGTTTTATAGAAATATTTTCAATTAAAACTTCACATCCTCTGTGAATATGGTAATATTCGTAATAATCTTTATTGTAATAATTATCTGAAAGATAGGTTTTAAGCAACTGTTTCTTTGAACTTAAAACATAGAAATCACCTTCGTGCAGGAAAGCAGCTATCTTATTAACCGGAACCGGGAACAGAATCGGATAGTTCAAAGGAACGTCTGCTTTTTTGCTGCCTGAATTTGTATTTAGCGATTTCTGCTTATACTTCGGAGGATTCGCCCACAGTTCCTGCAACGCAAGCATCATTTTCTGCATATGCTTTCTGGTTCCTTTGTGATGTTTGTAGAAATTCAGCTCGCCGTCTGCAGAAGTTGTTACCAGAAATTTCAGTTGGTCTCTGTTTTCATGGATCACTTTCTGAAGCTTTTGACTGTTTAAATTTTCCTGATGGGTGATGAAAAAAACTTCCAGATTTTTCTCGGTATGTTCTTCATCAAAAAACTTCTGCAAAGCCTGCGAAACTTCGAGAACTGGACTTACATGATTCAGATTTTCAATCACCTCATCTACTTTATCCAGTTTAATGGGAACTGTATTTTGTCCCAAGGCAAAGACCTTGCATTCAGAATGCGCTTTCGGATGCTTGATAACCGCGATCGCTGATGCAAAAGCCAAAACTTTTGGCGTTCCCCAGTTTTTTAAAGAAGTATCGATGAGAATTATTCTTTCAAAAATATTTTCTTCAGGCGGAATTTCTCTCTGAATATACAACGCTTCGTTGTTGGCAACACGGTTCATGAAAACCTCATCTTCATTGGCAAATTCAGACAGAAGCATTCTACTGAAATCGCCTTTATTGGTCATATCGGAAACGCCTCCAATCGGCTGTTCGCCCGGAGAAAGATGCCGCATCGGAATTCTGAGTCCGCTCCAGATTCTTTTAATTAAACTTCCAACCTGAAAAGTTTTTGGTTCTTCAATAAGTTCCTGAATAAAATCTTTATCGGTTTCTACGGTAGTTTCTTCTTCTACAACTTCGTCTTCCAGCTTGGGAATTTCGATAATTCCCTGCAAAGCTTTTTCAATAGATTCTGTAGTTGGGAATTTCTGATTGATATACGCAAGAGCATTAATATCCTTTCTGAAAACTTTACCTGTGAGTTCTAAAACGTTGGCAGACCTCTCAATAATATTAGGCCGTAAAACGTAATTATCACACAGTTCCCTGGATTTTGCTGATGTGAGACTCATCTTGTTTCCCGCAAATAATGCCTGCAAAAGAAAAACTCTGTTTCGGCCGGTTTTATATTTCCGGTCTAAAATCTCCAGTTTTTTAAGTAAAAAAACCGCTTCGTTGTAAGACGTTTCGATTTCCTCCCGCGATATGTGTTTTTTCAGTCCATCCGTAAGAGTTCTGAGCTGTTTGTATCCATCCTGAGTGGCGTACAAAACCAAAAGCAGAGCTCCAAACGGTGGCCATCCCTGCAACTGTAACTCTTTCAGAATTTCAATAATGTAAACGCGGTAGCCCACAACAGAGGCAACTGTCGGAAAATAAATAATGTTGTGGCTCGCCAGAGGGTGCAGATCGTCCTCAATATCGTTATCGGTCTGCCATTCCCAAAAATAATCTCTGTATGACTGAAAATATTCTTTTACATCCATTCCTTTGATTTTTCAGTGAGACGGAATGAGCTTACAGAAAGCTTCCGAAAATCTTCTTTACTGAGATGCAAAACACTTCCGTCTTCATTCCACAAAAGCCATTGATCCTGAGTTGCATTGTATTTTCTTTGAAGTAATGAACTCATGTTTTTAAATTCAAAATCAAAACCTGTCGGTAATAAATGACTGTCTTTTGACCAAAATGTTTTTCCGCGAAAACTCAGTAAAGGGTTTCCCATAAAAAGTGCCTGATCATCAATGACAATCCAATCAGTTTTTTCAAGTTTAAATTTTGGCAATGCCATTATTAAATTTCTAACATCAGCAATTGGACAAAGCAAAGCGGTTGCAGGCTGCTCGTCTTCGCTTGGTTTTAATTTCACTGTAATCGTTTCATCAATTCCAAAAAAGTTATTATTTGAAACAGGGAAACTGAGTTTTAAAGCTTTATCAATGACCGTCCACAGCAGGGCTGTCCGCATTTTTTTTGTCGGCACCAGTGCGCCTGGCCGGAATAAAAGTCCGTTCCGCAATTCGTACAGCAGAAGATTCGGCAACTGCTGAATTTCCGGTGAAATAGCCTGTTCATCGGTAAAACCTTTCAGCCATATAACTTCATCATCCGAAGCAATATGAATGTTTTTCCAGTCACGGATTGAGCCTAAAAAATCTTCATCGGCTTTGGGAAGTTCTGCCCAGAATTCCTTTACACTGCCTGAAGAATCTTTTGCCATAAACTTTCTATTTCCTGTTGGATATACTGTTTCTGCTCAGGATTTCTGATCCAGTCGCAACGGGTTTGCAGGTATCTTAATTTATCTTTGATCACATTCTGTTCCTCGAAACTCAAACTTCCGTTCTCCCACTGATCAATCAGAATTTTGACGTCTTTCATTACTTCTTCCGGATTCGGAGCCTTGTTCTGCAAAGCCTGAGGGTGAGATTTGGGGTTATCATCTTTTTCGATGGTTCTGTTGATAATTCCTTCGAGAATTTCAATCTGCTCTTCGGTATCCCAGATGTGTTTCAGCACCCAAAGATCCGACAGGATGGCTTCATTTCTTCCGCAAATTAAAGCACTTGCTGCAATCAGATTCTGTAATTTCACAGCACGACGGTCGGAAATCGCAATTCCTGTATTCCTTAGATTTATGATGGTATTTAAATAAACTTCGTAGATCGGTTTTAAATCTACCGTTTTACAAAGCTGCTGAAGTTCTTTGATTTCATGGGCAAGAATTTCAGGACCTTCACTTTCTGAAATATTCTCCAGTCTTCTGCCTGCCAAAAGCACTTGTTGCAGAAGATCAGGATTCACGTAATCTACGTTGATTCTGATGAGAAAACGGTCGAACAGTGCATTTAAAGCTTCATCTTCGGGAAGCACGTTGCTTGCTCCCACAAACATCAGTGCCGGAAGATTTCTGGTTTCTTTTCCTCTTTTGAAAATCTTCTCATTTAAAGCCATCAGAAGTGAATTCAGGATCGCAGAATTCGCATTGAAAATCTCATCCAGGAAAACCATTGATGCTTCGGGCATCATCCCATCGGTATTGGTAAACAGCTCTCCTTCTTTCAGTTTTCTGATATCGAAAGGACCGAAAATCTCATTCGGTTCGGTGAAACGGGTTAGAAGATATTCAAAGTTTTTGCCGTCGGTTACGGTTTTCGCCAAAGTTCTTACAATCGCTGATTTTGCAGTTCCGGGAGGACCGTAGAGAAATGCGTTTTCCCTTGCTAAAAGGCAGATTCCAAGTAAATCTACAACATCATTTTTACCGACGAAGGTGTCTTTCACGAAGGCTAAAACTTTGTTTAATTTTTCTATATTTTGAGTCATTGATTTTATTTATTAAACGCAAGAGCGCAAAGATTTTTTTTACTATTGTTATACATATTTTTTTTCAGAAAGACGTTTGACTATGTCGAATCTTCCATTTCACTCAGCTAAGAAATACAAAAATATTCATTATGATTTCACCCTTTCAGGGCTTTAAATTCATTTACTAAATATTTCACAGGGCTTTATGCTGTGCTGTTAATATCGCCACTTTGTGGCTCTTCTGATTCTGTAGTAACCACCTGCAAATCTCTCCAGAAAACATCTTTGTACATTCCAAATTCTGCCATCAAAAGTTGATTGATGTAGGGAATTTCGGCCAGTTTGTAAGCTTTTTTTTCAACAATTCTTTCGAGATATAGTTTTCTGTAGGTTTTATCTTTCAAACCTTCCTCCCAACTTATTTTTTCAGGATATACATCTGAACCGATGGCTGAATAATGAAACTGTGCTAAAATTTCATCCAGTATTTTAACCACCGGATCCGCAGCGTCTGCCACATGAAGTGCATCCCTGATTTGCGGTAAAAATCTTAATGATAAGTCTGCCGATAAAACTGCTGAAACATCTTTTCTGCCTTCAAACCGTGGAATCAATTTCTGTACATCCTTCGCCGTGTCTTTTCTGATCAGATACAGCTGTGCGCTGTGGTACAAAACTTTTCCTGCCCAAACAGCTGCATCTTTGTTGAAGGGAATTTCGTCTGACAGAAAATTGAGTCTTTCTTTTTCAAACTCTGACTCAAAATAAACTGCAGCATTTTCTTCTTCCTTTTTTGAAATTTCAAAAAGATTGGTAAAAATGGTCATAACACCTTCTTTCCGGAGCAGAAACAAGGTGTCTAAGAAAGGGGACTTATTTTCCATCATTAAACAAAAATAATGATATTTCTGAGATGATGAAATATTGATTTACAGAAAACTAAAATAATTTACAGACAATAAGTTTTAACAAAACAGAACAAAAAAACAGATCAAAGATGTGATTTGTTTTGAAACATTAACCACATCAATTTTTAGTTTTAATTGTTTGCGTATATTTTAGAACACATAAGTTTTGAAAATCTTTGATTTTCTGTATTGTGTACTAATCCATTAAAACATTAAGATAAATTAAGTTGTTAAGCTTTTTAAAGAAATATCTGAAAGATATTCATTAAGGTGGATGTATCTATTCTCGTTTACTAAGTTGATTTCAACCTCAACCTTGACCTTAACCTTAACCTAATCTCTAATGCGCACCTGATTTTGAGAAAAGATTGATAATTACTACACCCGCAACGATAAGTCCCATCCCAAAAATGGCAGGTAAATCTAAAGTTTGTTTGTACACAAAATATCCTACTAAAGAAATAAGAACGATTCCTACAGCAGACCAAATGGCGTACGCAATGCCAATCGGAATTCCCTTCAAAGCAAATGTAAGCAGATAAAATGAGGCCGTCATTGCGACTACAAATACAATGGTGGGCAACGGTTTTGTGAACTGCTCAGTCTTTTTCAGAAAAGAAGTTCCGATGGTTTCACAAAGGATGGCGGCGGCGAGGAAGAGATAGTTTTTCAAGGGTTTGGAATTTAAAATTAATTCAAAGACGTTGTTTTTTTGCTCAACGATATCCTTCAAAATTAGTAAAAAAGAAATGCTGTAAAAAAATAAGTATTGAAAACTGTCAGATTAAATGATATCACTTTTCTTCAGAATTAATTTAACAAAGTGGTTGATAAAGCTGCAAAATGGCTGATGATGAATAATTTCAAACAGAACAACCGCAGAGCTTAACACTTTGCGGTTGTTTTTATCTGAAAATCCTGTTCGGGAACGACTATTTCAACAAATAGCCGATTGCACCACCATCAACCAGCAATTCGGTTCCTGTAATGAAACTTGCCTGATCAGAAGCTAAGAAAAGTACCGCTTTAGCAATCTCAGAGGGATCTCCCATTCTTCCCAATGCTACAGAATTGGCAAACTCATTCTGCATATCCAGACTTGGAACAGCTTTGTCAAAACCTTCCGTTTTTGTAGGTCCCGGACTTACAATATTCACTCTGATTTTCCTTCCTGCCAGTTCGTTTGCTGCAATTTGTGCAATTTTATTTACTGCACCTTTTGTCGCTGAATAGACACTTCCGTACATCTGAGCCGTTGTAGCGACTGTAGATGAATTAAAAACCACAGAAGAACCTTCAGTAAAATAAGGAATCATCTTTTGCAGAGTGAAATAATATCCTTTCACATTCGTATTAAACTGATTGTCAAAATCTTCTTCAGTGGTCTGTTCGATCGGTGTAAAAACAGCTGTTCCTGCATTCAGGAAAAGAACATCTACTTTATTTCCGCTTTCTGCAACATATTTTTCCAGTATCGAAATTCCTGATAAATTTGAAGTATCGGAAACCAATGTTTTGAGTTTCGGACTTGCTATCCTGTCAGCCGCATGCTGTAAATTTTCTGCACTTCTTCCGGTAATCAGAACGTTGGCGCCTGCTTCAATAAACGCTTTTGCTGTTGCAAATCCGATCCCTGTACTTCCACCTGTAATGACTACATTTTTGTCTTTAAAATTCATTGTAAAATATGTTTTGTTATTTCTGATGACAAATGTATAATCAATTGGTTACTTTTAGTAACTTTGTACCGAAAAACAACAGTAACAACCGTGTAACAAGGTAACATTATGGCGTGCAATACAGAAGATTTTACAAAAGAATACAAACAGGAAATGCGTGCAGTTCAGGATTCTATGGACGTTCTGCACGGTAAATGGAAGATTGCCGTGATCTCTTCAATATGCTATCACAACAAGAGAAGGTTTTCGGATATCCTGAATGATATCGACGGAATTTCAAACAGAATGCTCAGCAAAGAACTGAAGGAGCTGGAAATCAATATGCTCATAAAACGGACGGTTTATCCAACCCAACCTGTCACTGTAGAATATTCTCTGACTGATCATGGAAATACATTGAAAACAATCATCAACAATTTGAAAGACTGGGGAATACAGCATCGCAAAAAAATTGTGGAAGGATAAGTGGCAATCATTGTTTTGCAAAATTAAAAACTGCAGAGTTTGTGAGTCTGAGTCTATCTTCAACTAAATACAAATTGCAACCGAAGTACAAAACGTGAATTTTAGACGTTCCGCCCGCTATTGCAAAACCCTTCCTATGTTTGCAATTCCTTAAATTTATTAAATATAAAACTATAAAAAAGAAAGAACCAATGAGCAGAATAAGATAGGCAAACCCTTTAAGCATTTAAGCTTCACTAACATGATTATCCCTGCTCATTTTCTTGCTCGAAACCGTACAGTTTATTTGAACATAAAGTTCGTGTTAGGATCGTTGGTTGTAATGCAGGAAATGTTCTCTCAATAAAAAAATAAAAGTATAA
>NZ_JACYFS010000019.1 GCF_014837145.1 Chryseobacterium caseinilyticum | reverse complement strand
GGCATGGTGCTGTTGTAGTTTCTGCTTTCCTGTTTTACAAACTGAAGGAGCACGGACAGATTCCAGTTTCTGTATCTCAGGTCACTGGTGAATCCTCCGTAGAATTTCTGACCGAGGTTTCTGATCACCTGTCTGTCATCGGGAGAGGAGATTTTGCCGTCACCGTTAAAGTCTGTGAAAATATACTGTCCCGTGGCAGGATTAATGCCGTTGAGCTGATACAGTTTTATGATGTTGACCGGCTGACCGACAACATAGGTGTTGGCATAGGAAGAACCTTCCAGACCGGGAAATGAAAGAAGTCTGTTCTCCGGAAATGTAATGTTGAATCCTGCATCCCATGAAAATGAGCCGTTCTGTATCAGATCTCCTTTAAGATCAAATTCCCATCCTCTGTTCCGAACGGTGGCACCCAGATTGGCGAGTACCGATGTGAATCCCGTTACTGCGGAAAGCTGGTAGCCGAGAAGCTGGTTTGATGAACGGTTGCTGTAGTATGCTGCCGTCAGATTCAGGCGGTTTTTAAAGAGACCGAGTTCAAGGGCGGTTTCAAACTTCAGGGTTTTTTCCCAGCTGAAATCCGGATTATAGAGTCTTGAAGGCAGCAGACCCACTACTCCATTATAGATTAAAGTGGATGTGATGTAGGTATTCAGGTACTGGTTTTCCCCGATGTTGTCGCTTCCTGAGGAACCGTAGCTTGCCCTCAGTTTTCCGAAGCTGACTAAGCGGTTGTCTTTCAGAAAGTTTTCCTTTGTGAAGATCCAGGCGGCACCGGCTGCCCCGAAGGTGGCGAATCTGTTGTTGGGACCGAAACGGCTGCTGCCATCTCTTCTTCCGGTCAGGTTGAGGATATACTTTCCTGCATACTGATAGTTGATTCTGCCGAACACTGCTGCATAACGGTATTCAGTGGTCACGGCATCCGATACGGTTTTGGTCTGTGCCGCTCCGAGGTTGCTGATGAAGAGGTTGCTTTCAAAACCGAATCCCTGAATGGCGGATGTGCTGTTGGTATCCCGCTGGTAGGTTCCTCCTGCGAGGATGTCTGTCTGATGGTTGCCCTTTTTGAAGAACCAGCTGAGCTGCGGTTCGATGACCATTGAGAATCTGTCCTGATTGCTTTTTGAAGCAGCTGACTGTGCGGAGGTCATTCCGAAAGAAGGATCATTGGCAGTGTGGGGTCTGAGTGACCATTCCTCAAAGGTCTGGTAGGTCATGCCTCCGTTAACCTTCAGTCTCAGGTTTTTAAGCAGTTCATATTCCGCGCTGATGTTGCTGAGGAACTGAAGCTGGTCATTGGAATAGGTATTCCTGTAGTTGGCCAGAGGGTTGGCAAAAGTACTGTTTTCCCAATTCAGGCTGCCGCTGCTGTCATACAGTGCCGGTGCATTGGGAGACAGTATATAGGAGGCTGCGGTAACATCTGATGTGAGGATATTGTTGTCCAGCGCAGAAAACAGGTTGGACATGTTGAAGGTAAATTTCCTGTCTGCCGATCTGTGGGAAATATTTCCGGAAACAGTATTGGTTCTGTACCTGAAGTTTTCCCCGAAAACGGTAGTCTGCTGACTGTGGCCGAGGCTAATCAGGTAGGATGTATTTTCACTTCCTCCGCTGAGGGAAAACTGGGTATTGGTTATATCAGCGTAATTCCCGATGAGTTCCTTCCGCCAGTCGGTGAATCTGTTTTCATCCCAGGTGCCGTTGATGTCGTAGGCAATGGCCGGATAGGCTGAAATGTTGTCATTGGCATATGCCTGCCGGCGCATGTTGATGTACTGCTCCGTGTTCATCATTTCCAGTCCGGAAACGGCGTGGCTCAGTCCGTAAGAGGAATTGAGGGTAAGACGCAATCCGCCTTTTCTGGCTTTTTTTGTGGTGACCAAAACAACGCCGTTGGCTCCCCTTGATCCGTAGATCGCCGTGGCATCGGCATCTTTAAGTATTTCGAAGCTTTCGATGTCGTTGGGACTGATGGAGTTCAGCGGATTGACATTGGCCAAAGCAAGTACGGTTCCGCCGTAGCGTGAATTGACTCCGCCGCCTACGGGAACGCCATCGATGATGTAAAGGGGCTGATTGCCGTCGGTCTCTGAATTGGTACGGGTACGGAGGCTGTTTCTGCCCCTGATCTGGATGTCGAAACCTCCGCCTGCTGTTCCCGAGTTTTGGGTAATGCTGACGCCTGCCATTCTTCCCTGCGCTGCTGACAGTACATTTGTGACAGGCTGGTTTTCTATTTCCTTTGCAGAAATTTTAGCGATGCTTCCGGTTCTTTCCCGGTCTTTTACCTTGTAGTAACCGGCGTTGAGGACAACCTCATCTATGTTTTTCAGGTTGAGATTAAGGTTAAGGTTGAGGATAGAGGCTGTGCCTAAGGTTTTCCGCTGTTCTGCGTAATCGGGGTGGCGGAAAATGAGGACGGGATTTTCTCTGCTGACCTGAAGGATGTAGTTTCCTTTGTCATTGGTAACAGCTGTCTGATCACTTCCCTGCTGTGAGACAGAAACTCCCGAAAGGGGTTTGTTGTCTGCGGTTACGGTACCCGTAATGGTTCTGGTCTGAGCCTTTACATTGCTGCATATGACTGTCAGCATGAAGGCGCAAACCGTGCTTCCTATAGTATTATAGGATTTTTTCATAGTTTTGTAATGTTTTTAATTAAACGATTCAATCCATTGCTCCTTCCTGAGTCGCCAAACTTATGGGAAGGGGCTTTTTTATTGATCTTTTTTGGTCAGGCTGAGCTGGCCTGT
>NZ_JACYFS010000018.1 GCF_014837145.1 Chryseobacterium caseinilyticum | reverse complement strand
CGCAGACTGTAACTTATACTGCAACTGCATTGTAATTATTCCGATAAATAATAGATAAGAAAGCTCCCTTAATATCGACGTGTAAGGGATTTCTTTTTAAAACCAAATAAATAGCCTTGTAGTAATTTTACTACATAAACTTCCATATTCAACTACAAAGAAACTTTTACCGCTGCTGTAGATTTGCAGTGTTAAAAGAGAACAATTAAATAAGAATAAAAAAATAAATATTATTATCATGAAAAAACAAATCGTAATCGCAGCTTTAACTTTTGGAGCAATTATATTAGGAACCAGCAATGTTCATGCACAGAATACTACTGCAACCACAACCGTGAATATTACCCTGAACGATGTAATTTCCATTGATACCGGGAGTACTGCAATCGGTAACAATGTTGACTTTAACTATGCTACTGCAGCAGATTACAACTCTGATCAAACGGTTACAAAAGCCAACTCTCTAAAAGTTACTTCAACGAAAAACTTTAACGTAAAAGTAAAAGCAGGTGGGGCTAATTTCATCAATGGAACCAACACAATCCCTGTAAATGTTTTGACAATTAAAGCTGCTGCATCTGCGGGAACAATGGGAGGAACAAAAACCGCTGTGGTTTTATCTGAAACGGATCAAACTTTAGTTTCAAATGCTCCACTTGGAAGTGCATTGACATTAAATTTGGATTACATGATTCCTGCAGTGAAATCATCTTCTGCCGATATTTTAGGTAAACCTGCCGGAACTTACACGCAAACAGTAACTTATACTGCGACTGCTTTATAATAAAATTTTTAAGATTGTAAAGGTTCCTTTAGTTACGTTTCAGTAGTTTTGGGAATCTTTTATTTTTAAACAATTTACACCATGCGCAAGTTTATCCATCTTTTCCTTTTCGTGATCATCACAGCAGCTTCTTCAGCTTTGTCACAAAGTATCTCTATGTCACCTACACGTCTGTTTTTCACAGGCAATCCGGGAGAAAAAGTTACACAGACAGTCACGCTTCAGAACAGCTCAGACAAAGATTATGTCTTTAATCTCAACTATAAAGATTGGGTAAGAGAAGAAAATGGAAATAAAGTTTATCTTGATGCAGGAAGTTCAAAAACGTCTAATGCTGCCTGGGTCTCAACTTTAGAAAACGCTGTCACAGTTCCTGCGAAAAGTACAAAAGAGATTGTAGTAACCATGAAGATTCCGGCAAATGCTTCAAAATCGACAGTTACTAACAGCATGCTCTTCTTCACTCAATTACCGCAGCAGGCAGATCAGGCAAAGGCTAAAAACGGGATTGGTATCATCACATTATTTGAGGTTGGACTTCATATTTTTTATACACCAACCGGAAACCAGGTGAAAAGCCTTGATATTACAAATATTGCAGAGGTGTCTTCTGACAATACTTCAGACAGAAAAGTAGCAGTAAGCATCCACAATGACGGAAACACGATCAATGATGCGACTGTTGAGTTTGAACTCACCAATACAGACAGTGGTAAGGAAATTAAATTACCTGCCATTGCAATATCCATGCTTCCCGACACCAATCAGGTCGTTCATTTTTCCTTACCGGAGAATATTTCAGGGAATTTCCTTGGTGTGGCCATTATCAAAATGGCAGGATCTAATGATTTACGCGTAGGCGAGAAAAACTTTAAATTTTAAAATTAAGTCTTAAAACAACAAAATAGAATGTCGGTATTAATTCTTAGGAGAACAATTTTACTTTTAGCATTTGTTCTTTTAAACTTTTCATTTGCTTTTTCGCAGGATAAGAAGGATATCAAAATCTATTTTGAAAAAGACAGTGTAGCTGTTGAAAAAGGTTCAACATTTACGAATTTCCTGGTGATTGAGAATAAAAGTTCTGAAGCTGTCACAATTCAGAATATCGTACCTCAGGAAAATTATCCCGGATTGCTTTTCTATCCCAAAAATGAGTTTACACTGGATGCCGGACAGTCTAAAAATCTTCCTGTAAAACTGATTGCCAATGTGGATTTTATGAAACTGAGATCCAGTGAGATTAATTTTCAGGTTTCTTACATCACTTCATCATTAACAAGAACCGAAAGCATATCGTTTACGGTTAAAAAAGAAGAAAACAGTAACATCGCAATTTACACGGAGGCTTTCGAGAATTTCATTAATCCTAATGCGCCGGACTCTTCAATATTACTCACTGTTGAAAACCAGGGCTACAGCAAACGAAACGTAAAGATTGACTTTCAATCTATACCCGATGGTTTGGAAATGATGCCAAAACAACAGACTGTTTTCCTTGAAGGTTTGGAAAAACAAACTGTTGAGATCAAAATTGTAATTAGAAAACACAATACGGTTTTTCCTGAATTTAATATCAACGCAATCGCAACAGATCTTCTCACTAATGAAATTGTGGGAAGCAACACGCTCCATTTACTTATTTTATCAAATAACAGACAAATTGCCAGAGGACCGGAGTCTGTAAGCGGAAGTAATTTTGCTGAAATGAGCTACAACGAAAACAGCTCAGGTTTTAATTTTCTTCAATTAAGAGCTAATACAGCTTTCAGAGTGAGCGAAAACGTGAAATCGCGCTTCAATATCGGTACGGATTACTTTATGGAACGAGGCCTTTACAACATCTATGATACCTGGTTGGAAATGGAGCGAAAAAATACGGTATTACGCGTTGGAAATATTAACAGCACAGATTACGAATACCCTATTTTCGGAAGAGGTGCAAAAATTTCCACCAAATTTGGTAGTAACAAACAGATTGAATTGCTGGCGCTGGAAAACAATTACAATCTGTACAGTACTTATTTCCAGCAAATAAATGGGTCTAACGTGGTGGGGGCGAAGTATGGGTATGGAAATGCGAAAACTTTAAATGGAAAAATTTCATATATATACGACCATGATCCGCGCTTAAACGTTGATACACAGCTGGCAAATGCTGTGACGTCTTTTTCAGTAGGAGGCAAACACACCATCCGGACGGAGGTTGGTCTGAGTCACGAAAAAGGACTTGTAAATAAGGATGAAAATGCAGGAGGTCTGGTGGGAGCTATTTACGAAGGACGAGCAGGGAGATGGGATTTGCAATCTACTAATTCATTCGCAACTAAAAGTTATGCAGGGATCAAAAGAGGATCTTTTTTCTCAAACCAAAGAATCGGCAGACAATTTTCTGATTCTAAGCGTGCATTTATACAATACCAAAACTCGCAGGTAGACCCCGGTTTT
>NZ_JACYFS010000017.1 GCF_014837145.1 Chryseobacterium caseinilyticum | reverse complement strand
TTGCGGTGTGCAACAAGCTGCTCAAAATTGTATTTGGGGTGGTAAAAAACAAAACAATGTACCAAGATAATTTTATTGCAAAAAGTGCTTAAAATGTTTGGTTTTTTACACAGTTCATGTTATGCGACGTTTTTTTATTCCAGAAATATATCATCACTTGGGATAAGTCCATTTTTTTTTGCTTTCTCAAAGTCGCTTTGAGAAATAAATGTAATATTTGCTATTTGGTCAATTGCAGGTAATGCAATAAATATTTTCCTGTTATTTGTTTTTGACAGTAATTGCCCATTAATGAATTGTTCAATAAAGTTTGTATCAATCCAGTCTTGATTTTCATTGATATCAACGGCATACTTTAGTTCTTCGTTTTTATTTGTCAAGATTGAAATGTTAATTAAATTTCTTTCCTTGGTAACGTTTATTTTTTTTATTTGATTTTCAACTTCAGCAATTTTAATCATTTCGTTTAGAAGATTTTTATATGATTCTGCAGTTTCAAAGCCTTCTGCATCAAAACTCAAATCTTCTAATGCTAAAAAAGAATAATTTGCTTCTAAATCATTCTCGATAGTATTAATAATTTCCTTTTTTTTAACTTCACTTTTTTCGTTAAACCAATCAAAAGTTTTTAGCACTTTTATATATTCTGATTTGCCTTTTGCTGTTAAAATTCTGTATTCATCAATTCTTATTGAATCATTTTCAGCGCCGAATTTGGATACACCTTCATATGGCAATGCTGGTAAAACTTGTTTTGAATACAGTTCATTTTTTGTTTGTGAGCAAGATAATACTGTAAATAAAATACTTAGTATCGTGAATATTTCTTTTAGTAATGTTGTTTTCATAAAATGTCGCATAACGGCCAGGGCTTTGCGAAGTTGCGGCAATTTCGAAGCCGAGTACTTTCGGTGACCGGAAACGAAGTTATGGAAAAAAGTAGAACAATTTTGCGCAAGAATGCCGCAATTTCGCCAAGCCTATGTTAGCGATAGTTATAATTTAGGAACAACTTCAATACTAGGCCATAAATCTTTAGGAATCGCTTGTGGACTTGGACTATTGCATTGCGTACAAGTCCTTATCAACTGCTCCCACTTATTTTGATACCAATATTCGATAAGTTTTAAAGAACGTTCTCTATTTTCGTCACTCATATGTTCAGGGTCAGGCTCAGGTGTATGATGATAATATTCCCCAAATATATTATTACAAAAATTATTATACCATACGGTATGTAAAATCATTCTATGCCAATATTCACAACATCATTTTCAGGAATATGGTAATATCCATTGTCTAAGAACGCAAGAGAGAAAAATTGTTTAGTCCAAACCTCGATTTTTATTGCATAATCTTTTTCCCATGAGTATTTTTGCATGCAACTTTGTGTTATGCTAGAAAAATCATAATCTTCTAATCTTTTTAAAACATTTATTAATTTAATGTTCTGAGGATTAACTTTTAATCCAATTGGTAAATAATTTGTTTCCATAAAATAAAAAGGTGTTAATTTTAGCCTACTTATTTTGGGCATCGGCTTTCCCATAATACTGTTTTAACGCATGCTGAATAATTATCGCTAACGGTTTGCGGCTTGGCGATGGGCGGGATTTTCAGCAATAAAGTTCATACGAAGCACAAATGTTTGTTTAAGCAGAAATGTTTCTACGAAGCACGTCAGCCCGCCTATTGCCAAACCGCTGTTATAGGGCGTTTTATTCTATTCCTTGTTGTCGCCAAATGTTATTTATTTCTTGTTCAAAAGGTCTTTTAAATGTGTATGCAACGTGAAAACCGTCATCTCCTCTTTCAAATTCTTCTTTATACAAGTTAATTCCTCTTAGCGTGTATAGGTATTCTTTAAATGTTCCGTCATCATTTACTACGTAGTCCTCAACGCCATAAATTGTAAAGTTATTGATTACAAATTCTCCATATTGAAGTCCACCGCCAACTGAAACAACGTTCCCGTCTCTAATAACTTGTCTTATAATATGAAGTGGCGAAAGATTTGCGTTTTGAGTGTGAATTCTGTCTGCTTCGTTTTTTCCACTTCCGAAAAATTCAATCCCGTTTTCAGTTAGTATTTCTTCGTGAAATGGTCTAATTGGGTGAGTTGAAGTGTCGCAAGAGAATTTGAAAATTCGGATTTTGTTTTGAATTGGACAGTAACCTGCAAGAATTAGTTCACAAATACCATTTACTTGTATTATGTCACCAAGGTCTAATGTTGTCTTGTTGAACACTTTAAAAACTAAACTCGCAATGCCTACCATTGAAAGGTCGGTGTGTCCTGGAATGTATTGCAGGTTTTGAAGAATTTCATAAACAGATTCTTTTACCGTGTAAGCGTTTATTGCACTTCCAACCACTGCAAGTCCTAATTTGTAATTGTAGTCAAGATTAGTATTATTAGTTTCCGAACTTGTCGGGGAATAAATTTTTACAAGAACTGAAAATACTTTTATTCCGTAGTCAATGTGTCCCGCATTACCAAAACTTATTCTTGAGTCAGAAGATAAGGAAATTCTATTGTTAAGTCTATGTGCAATTACTAATGTCATTGTCGTGTCGTTTTAAATTGTTTTTTCATTGTTGGTGGTTCGTCCCAAAATGCCCTATAACGGTTTTCGGCTTGGCGATGTGGCGGATTTTTAGCACAAAAGTTCAATAGAATTACTGCCGTTGAACCTTGCACAATGTTTCATACGAGCACGAAACCCGCCATATTGCCAAGCCGATGTTATAGGGCGTTTTTCTTTGTCCGTATATTGTTTTCATTTCCAAAATTCCCACCATTTTTTCTCGGTTTGCTTGTCCCAAAGTGTGTTCTTGCTTGCTGAAAAACCTGTCTCTTTGTCTTCCGAAACCGTTACCCAAAGTTTTGATTTTCTCTCTTCTTCTGTTCGTAAATCTTCATAGTCATAATGACCAATTTCGTCTTGTTCGCCTGTCAATTTTATTTTGTTTGTTTCAAGCCAATAAATAACTTGCTCAATACATTCTTCAAGTTCAGGCGTAAAACTGTCCAAGAGTTCTTTTTGTTGTTCGGTTGTTAGTTCATCCCAAGAATCCGCAGTCGTGTTATTAACTCTTGGCACTTCAACAGCAAGTCCAATTCCTAGTCCGAGGTCTTGTAGGAAGTTATAACCTTTGCAATACAAGTCGTAAAATTCCATTAAAATATATGGAAGTCTCTCGGTCTTATGTTTCGCTTCGTTTAAAAGTCCAAGCATTTTGTATTTTTCAAACTCTCCAAGGTCAATATGCTTTTTCAGTAAGTTCCAAAGTTCATATTTCGCTCCACTTTGCTTAAAGCTTAATGAAATCAAGTCAAGATAGTCTTCCGATTTTAAATGCTTTTCAAGTTCTTTGTCGGCATACAACCACTGTTCAAAGTCGTCAAGTGAAATTTCGCCTTTGATTGTCTTGTAAAATCTTTCTTTTATGTCTTGTGGTAGTATCGTCATTTAAAATGCCCTATAACGGTTCGGGGCTTTGCGATGGTGGGGCAATAGAAGTACAAATCTTCAATTTTGTATAGAAGTTGAACCGAAGAACAACTATTGAACTTTGTAGTTTCGCCCCACTATTGCCAAACCCTTCCTATGTTTGCAATTCCTTAAATTTATTAAATATAAAACTATAAAAAAGAAAGAACCAATGAGCAGAATAAGATAGGCAAACCC
>NZ_JACYFS010000016.1 GCF_014837145.1 Chryseobacterium caseinilyticum | reverse complement strand
GAAGTTTCTTTTACTACGTCTAAAGTTATTGAAGACGGCAGTTCTGTTGTCGTGGAATGGGTATTGAAACCTAATCAGGAAATTTCTGAAATTTTCTGTTTCGGAACCAACATCACTATGCAGACTGAAGAAAAAGGTCGTTTGGCAAGCTCTGAGCGACGTTTCAGGAGTTTCTTCGAAAACGCCATCGGTCTGATGAGTATGCATGATATGGACGGAAACATTCTTGCAGTAAATGAAAAAGGCAGGGAAACTCTGCAGTATTCCATTAACGAAGTGAAAGATTTAAACCTTCGTGATCTTGTTCCGGAAAAGAACTGGCCTTCACTGCGTGATTACCTGGAACGTATTAATAAACAGAAAGAAGACTTTGGAACTATGATTCTGAGGTCTAAAACCGGACTTGAGCAAGTATGGATGTATCACAACCTTGTGGAAACAGACGAGGATGTAAAGCCTTATGTAATCAGTACGGCACTAAATGTTACCGAAAGAATGGCTCTCGAAAGAGATTTAATTCATACCAAAAAAATGCTTGAACAGACAAGTTCCGTAGCTCAGGTCGGTGGCTGGGAAGTGAATCTGAAGAAAAACACCCTGTTTTGGTCACAAAGTACCAAAGAAATTCATAGAATAAGTGACGACTATCAACCTGATCTGGAAAATGCCATGGGATTTTATACGGGAGACAGCAGAGAAAAAGTTGAATATCTGTTCAACAGAGCAGTAAAGGAGGGAATTCCTTACGATGATGAATTCCAGCTTGTTCGTAATGACGGAGTTAAAATCTGGGTAAGGGTGAAAGCGATTCCGGAATTTGAAGGTGATGTTTGTACAAGGGTTTTCGGTATCATTCAGGACATTGATGTTTTCAAGAAAATGTTCCTTGATATTGCAAAAAAGGAGGCCATGATGCAATCTTTTGTAACGTATGTTCCCGTTGCTGTTGCCATGTTCGATAAAGATCTCAATTACATTTCTGTAAGCAGCAAGTGGAAAGATGAGTTCAAAATGAATGAGCATAATCTCATCGGAAAGAATCTCTTTGGGGTTTCACCTAACATTCCTGTGAAACGAAAAGAAATTTATCATGCTGCTTTGCAGGGTAAAACATACATCAATGAAGATTTTGCAATTCATGTTGATGGGAAGGATGAGATTCAGCATTTGGATCTTAAAGTTGGACCATGGTATCTTTCTGATAATGAAATCGGAGGGGTTATTGTTTCAGTACAGAACATTACCACAGCTGTAAAGACTAACGAAGAACTTAAAAATGCAAAAAAAATGGCTGATATTGCAAGTAAAGCAAAATCAGAGTTCCTTGCGAATATGAGCCATGAGATCCGTACTCCGCTAAATGGAGTTATAGGTTTTTCAGATCTTCTTTTGAGAACTCCTCTTAATGAGATGCAGACACAGTATCTTAATTATATAAATGAATCAGGAGAAAACCTTCTGAATATTATAAATGACATTCTTGATTTTTCTAAGATAGAATCCGGCAAAATGGAACTTTTAATAGAGAAAAGTAATGTCTATGACATGGTGAGTCAGGTTATTAATGTTATTCTTTATCAGTCTCAGAAAAAAAATATTGAACTTCTCTTAAATATAGAACCCGGACTTCCAAAAACTTTGTTGCTTGATGAATCAAGATTAAAACAAATCTTAATCAACCTTCTTGGTAATGCGGTAAAATTTACTGAAAAAGGAGAAATCGAGCTTAAAGTTGAAAAGCTCAATATTGATACCACAAATATTGTTCTGCGATTTTCTGTGAGGGATACAGGTATAGGTATACCTGTGGAAAAGCAGAAATATATTTTTGATGCCTTTACTCAGGAAAACAGCTCTATAAGTAAGCGTTATGGAGGTACAGGTCTTGGTCTTACGATATCAAACAATATTTTGGGATATATGGGAAGTCATTTGTCTTTGACCAGCATACCTGAGCAAGGTTCCGTGTTTTTCTTCGACATTGAAATCCCTTATGAAATATCAAAATCAAATGAGGATGACGATCTCACTATAAAAAAAGTACTTGTGGTTGATGATAATGAAGCAAACAGAATCATTCTTCAACATATGCTTACCTATAAAAATATAGAATCCACGCTGGCTGCCAACGGAATGGAAGCGCTACAGATTTTGCTTGGAGGCGACCGTTTCGATGCGATACTGATGGATTACCATATGCCGGTAATTTCCGGTCTGGAAACAATTAATAAGATCAGAGAATTATTTAATGAAAAAAGCGAGACTTCACCACTTGTAATTCTTCATACTTCTTCTGAAGAGCATGATGTCATTAGTTCTTTCCGTAAGGAAGATGATTCTTATTTTCTCTTAAAGCCTATTAAATCTGAAGATCTTTACAAAATTCTTAAACGTGTTTCACAAATAAATGTATCGGAAGTTGCTGCACCTACAAATCTTGAAAAGGATGATTTTTCCTTTATGAAAAATCTGGAAGTTCTTTTGGTAGACGATAATCCGGTGAATATGGTGCTTAATAACAGATTGATGAAATCACTGACGCAAGATGTACAGCTTACAGAAGCGGTAAACGGTCTGGAGGCATTGGAAGAATGTATGCAAAAAGATTTTTCAATCATTCTTATGGACGTGCAGATGCCGGTAATGAATGGGATTGAAGCTACACAGAAGATCCGCCACTTACCGGGATACGAAAATGTGCCAATTATAGGTGTGACGGCAGGAAATGTATTGGGTGAAAAAGAGAAATGTCTGGAGTCCGGAATGAATGATTTTCTGCCAAAACCTCTACGTCAGGCAGATCTGTTGGAAATGCTCAAAAAATATATTGGCATTGCAAAAGATAAAGATATTAAAGCTGAGATCGTTCCTGAGGAATTTATCAGTATGGAAATGCTAAAGGAACAGATTGGTGATGATGAAGATTTCAAGAAGATATTTTTAGACCTTGTCATAAAAGAACTCATACAAACAAAGGATGATATAGGTGTCGCAGCAGCTGAAAAAGATGCAGCTGCGTCAAAAATGATTCTTCACAAACTTAAGGGAACTGCCGGAACTGTTGGTCTTTTCAGACTTTCGGAATCTGCAATACGATGGGAGAACAGTAGTGATGAAGATATAGATTTCAGAGAAATGAAGAGAGAAATCAGTAGTGGAATCACTATAGCATTGGACATAATAAAAAGTTTAATATAATAAAATCAGTCTAATTGTTTGTCTGATCACCAACTATGATGAATGGATCCTCCAATAAGCATAAACTATTGAAAGAACTACACTAAATAATTTTGTCCGCAATAGTAACGTTATTATTAATACATCATAGAAATGAACTGTTTATTTTGCCGCAACCTGTGCGTTCTGTATAACAAAATTATAGATTGACGGGAATTTGACCTGTATTTTGCGATTGTTTAATGTATTGAAAATAATTTTCAGAGCTATCTGAAGTAGCGAAAAATAGCTGCTACTTTCATAATGTCAGTTATTTAATTAAAATAAGAATAAAGGCTTTGGTTATATCAGAAAATGGTATTACATTTGAATTTAATGAAGTTTAATTGTAAAATTAAATTTCAACACACCAGTTATTCCAGTCACATTAAATATTTTTGTTATGAAAAAACAAATCGCTATTGCTGCGTTTTCTTTGGGATTAATATCTTTGGGAAGCAACCACGTTTCTGCACAAAATTCTGATAATGTCAGTACCTCAGTCAATATTGTTTTAGGAGATGTCATTTCTATGGATTTGGGGAGTAGTGGTTCAGGTGGAGCGATAGATTTCAATTATGTTAATACATCAGATTATAATTCTTCAAAAAATGTCACCGTACCAAACAGTCTGGTGATCAATTCATCCAAAAATTTCGATGTCAAAATAAAATCTGATGGCGTAAATTTTGTAAGTGGATCAAATCTTATCCCCGTTGATATATTACAGGTAAAAGCAGTATCGGGAGGTAGCTTAACCGGAACTATGAATGAGGTAACTTTATCTACAAACGATCAGGTCTTGGTGAGTAACGCAAGTTTGGGAGCAAATCAAACTTTGAATATTGGATATTCTATCACTGCAGAAAAGGCATCAAAGATTTTGCTGGGAAAACCTAAAGGAACCTATACACAGACAGTAACGTATACTGCAACAGCACTTTAACTGAATAAATAATAATTTTTATAGCCCTCAACATTTAGATGTTGGGGGCTTTTGGTTTGAAATAAAACCTTGTAGTTATTTTACTACATCAACTTCCATTTTCAACTACAAAGAAACCTTTGTCGCCGCTGTAGATTTGCATTGTTCAAAAGAGAACAGGAAATCAAGAATAAAAATTAAATAAAACTCTCATGACAAAACAAATCGTAATCTCAGCTTTGACTTTCGGTGCAATTATATTAGGAACCAACAGTGTTCAGGCACAGAACACCACCGCAACAACAACGGTAAACATTACCCTGAGCGATGTAATTTCTATCGATAACGGAAGTACTGCAATCGGCAATAATGTTGACTTTGTCTATACTACTGCAGCAGACTACAACTCGGATCAAACGGTTACTAAAGCAAACTCTCTGAAAGTGACTTCAACGAAAAACTTTAACGTTAAAGTAAAAGCCGGAGGTTCTAATTTTATAAGTGGTAGCAACTCGATCCCTGTAAATGTTTTGACGATTAAAGCTGCTGCATCTGCGGGAACAATGGGAGGAACAAAAACCGCTGTAGTTTTATCTACAGTTGATCAGAATCTAGTTACAAATGCCCCGTTGGGAAGTTCATTAACGTTGAATTTGGATTATCTGATTCCTGCATCGAAATCATCTTCTGCCGATATTTTAGGTAAACCAGCCGGAACTTACACGCAGACTGTAACTTATACTGCAACTGCATTGTAATTATTCCGATAAATAATAGATAAGAAAGCTCCCTTAATATCGACGTGTAAGGGATTTCTTTTTAAAACCAAATAAATAGCCTTGTAGT
>NZ_JACYFS010000015.1 GCF_014837145.1 Chryseobacterium caseinilyticum | reverse complement strand
AAAATTAAGGAAAAACTAAAGCGTATATAAGAAACTTTGAGTGAGTCAGACAAACATACAATGGAGAGTTTGATCCTGGCTCAGGATGAACGCTAGCGGGAGGCCTAACACATGCAAGCCGAGCGGTATTTGTCTTTCGGGACAGAGAGAGCGGCGTACGGGTGCGGAACACGTGTGCAACCTGCCTTTATCAGGGAGATAGCCTTTCGAAAGGAAGATTAATATCCCATAATATAATGAATGGCATCATTTATTATTGAAAGCTCCGGCGGATAGAGATGGGCACGCGCAAGATTAGATAGTTGGTGAGGTAACGGCTCACCAAGTCAGTGATCTTTAGGGGGCCTGAGAGGGTGATCCCCCACACTGGTACTGAGACACGGACCAGACTCCTACGGGAGGCAGCAGTGAGGAATATTGGACAATGGGTGAGAGCCTGATCCAGCCATCCCGCGTGAAGGACGACGGTTCTATGGATTGTAAACTTCTTTTATACTGGGATAAACCTACTCTCGTGAGGGTAGCTGAAGGTACAGTATGAATAAGCACCGGCTAACTCCGTGCCAGCAGCCGCGGTAATACGGAGGGTGCAAGCGTTATCCGGATTTATTGGGTTTAAAGGGTCCGTAGGCGGATCTGTAAGTCAGTGGTGAAATCTCACAGCTTAACTGTGAAACTGCCATTGATACTGCAGGTCTTGAGTAAAGTAGAAGTGGCTGGAATAAGTAGTGTAGCGGTGAAATGCATAGATATTACTTAGAACACCAATTGCGAAGGCAGGTCACTATGTTTTAACTGACGCTGATGGACGAAAGCGTGGGGAGCGAACAGGATTAGATACCCTGGTAGTCCACGCCGTAAACGATGCTAACTCGTTTTTGGGTTTTCGGATTCAGAGACTAAGCGAAAGTGATAAGTTAGCCACCTGGGGAGTACGTTCGCAAGAATGAAACTCAAAGGAATTGACGGGGGCCCGCACAAGCGGTGGATTATGTGGTTTAATTCGATGATACGCGAGGAACCTTACCAAGGCTTAAATGGGAATTGACAGGTTTGGAAACAGACTTTTCTTCGGACAATTTTCAAGGTGCTGCATGGTTGTCGTCAGCTCGTGCCGTGAGGTGTTAGGTTAAGTCCTGCAACGAGCGCAACCCCTGTCACTAGTTGCCATCATTCAGTTGGGGACTCTAGTGAGACTGCCTACGCAAGTAGAGAGGAAGGTGGGGATGACGTCAAATCATCACGGCCCTTACGCCTTGGGCCACACACGTAATACAATGGCCGGTACAGAGGGCAGCTACTTAGCGATAAGATGCGAATCTCGAAAGCCGGTCTCAGTTCGGATTGGAGTCTGCAACTCGACTCTATGAAGCTGGAATCGCTAGTAATCGCGCATCAGCCATGGCGCGGTGAATACGTTCCCGGGCCTTGTACACACCGCCCGTCAAGCCATGGAAGTCTGGGGTACCTGAAGTCGGTGACCGTAACAGGAGCTGCCTAGGGTAAAACAGGTAACTAGGGCTAAGTCGTAACAAGGTAGCCGTACCGGAAGGTGCGGCTGGAACATCTCATTTTAGAGCGTCTTTCGACGTTAAACAAAAACAGTACGCAAGTACAATGTACTTATTTAAAGTTTTTTAGCTTTAGTTTTTTTATTTGGTTGTCATATTATAAAAACATAAACCCACTAGAAATTAGTATAAGGGATAAGAGATTGAGAAATGAAGGAGAGGAAGAAGTATTACTTATTACTCATCACCCATTACTCATAACAAAGTCTCGTAGCTCAGCTGGTTAGAGCGCTACACTGATAATGTAGAGGTCGGCAGTTCGAGCCTGCCCGAGACTACTAATTAAGGCGGCTGGCGAATGGCTTATAGCTGATGGCAAGAAAGCCAAAAGCAATGAGCAAGAAGCCAACAGCAACTAGAGGGGGAATTAGCTCAGCTGGCTAGAGCGCCTGCCTTGCACGCAGGAGGTCAAGGGTTCGACTCCCTTATTCTCCACCATTGTTTCGAAAGAGACAGTACATTTGAAGGTTTAAAATTAAAAAGCAGATAGAGCCAAAAACAATATTTTGCGGATTAAGCTGGAAAAAGCATAAAGATCATTGACATTAACGGTAAAGATATCACAAAGAGAAAACCGGGCGCAGTAATGCGTTTGAGTTTACAAAAATATTTAGCAGCAATGCTAAGCAAAAATACTGAACTAATTAATAATTAGGAAAGAAATCGTTAAGGGCGTATGGCGGATGCCTAGGCTTTCAGAGGCGAAGAAGGACGTGGTAAGCTGCGAAAAGCTCGGGGGATTGGCACACACGAATTGATCCCGAGATGTCCGAATGGGGCAACCCGTCTGGTTGAAGACCAGTCACTCTAAATTTATTTAGAGAGCAAACCCGGAGAACTGAAACATCTAAGTACCCGGAGGAAAAGAAATCGAAGAGATTCCGTAAGTAGTGGCGAGCGAACGCGGATTAGCCCAAAAGCTTTTATATGTTTAATAGAATGTTCTGGAAAGAACAGCCGTAGAGGGTGATAGCCCCGTATATGAAAGGCATATTTAAGTGATAAATGAGTAGGGCGGGACACGTGAAATCCTGTCTGAATATGGGGGGACCATCCTCCAAGGCTAAATACTCCTGAAAGACCGATAGTGAACAAGTACTGTGAAGGAAAGGTGAAAAGCACTTCGAATAGAAGGGTGAAATAGAACCTGAAACCGTACGCCTACAAGCGGTCGGAGCCCACAAGTTGGGTGACGGCGTGCCTTTTGCATAATGAGCCTACGAGTTAATTTTACTAGCGAGGTTAAGGACTTCAGGTCCGGAGCCGGAGCGAAAGCGAGTCTGAACAGGGCGCATAGTTAGTAGGATTAGACGCGAAACCTTGTGATCTACCCATGGGCAGGTTGAAGCTTTGGTAACACAAAGTGGAGGACCGAACCGGTTGACGTTGAAAAGTCTTCGGATGACCTGTGGGTAGGGGTGAAAGGCCAATCAAACTGGGAGATAGCTCGTACTCTCCGAAATGCATTTAGGTGCAGCGTCGATTTACAGTTTATTAGAGGTAGAGCTACTGATTGGATGCGGGGGAGTCAAATCCTACCAATTCCTGACAAACTCCGAATGCTAATAAATGATGGTCGGCAGTGAGGGCATGGGTGCTAAGGTCCATGTCCGAGAGGGAAAGAACCCAGACCAACAGCTAAGGTCCCCAAATATATGTTAAGTTGAAGCAACGCGGTTGGACTGCATTGACAGCTAGGATGTTGGCTTGGAAGCAGCCATTCATTTAAAGAGTGCGTAACAGCTCACTAGTCGAGCGGTCCGGCATGGATAATAATCGGGCATAAACATATTACCGAAGCTATGGATTTACAGTCACGGGACTGTATCTGGTAGGAGAGCATTCTGTATGCGCCGAAGCAGTACTGTGAGGTATTGTGGAGCGTACAGAAAAGAAAATGTAGGCATAAGTAACGATAAAGCGGGCGAGAAACCCGCTCACCGAAAGACTAAGGTTTCCTCAGCCATGCTAATCAGCTGAGGGTTAGTCGGGACCTAACGCGAACCCGAAAGGGGTAGTGGATGGACAATGGGTTAATATTCCCATACTTGCTCACACTAAAAAGGGGACGGATTTACGTACTTACTGGAGACTGACGGAATAGTCAAGACCTAGCCTTCGGGCGAAGTTGCTGTAGGGAAATAGATTCCAAGAAAAGCCGAAGTGAAGCAACCCGTACCATAAACCGACACAGGTAGTCGAGGAGAGAATCCTAAGGTGCTAGAGTGAATCATGGTTAAGGAACTAGGCAAAATAGTCTCGTAACTTCGGGAGAAGAGACGCCATCAGCAATGGTGGCCGCAGTAAAAAGGCCCAGGCGACTGTTTATCAAAAACACAGGACTCTGCAAAATCGAAAGATGCAGTATAGGGTCTGACACCTGCCCGGTGCTGGAAGGTTAAGGAAGGGCGTTAGCAGCAATGCGAAGCGTTTGACTGAAGCCCCAGTAAACGGCGGCCGTAACTATAACGGTCCTAAGGTAGCGAAATTCCTTGTCGGGTAAGTTCCGACCTGCACGAATGGTGTAACGATCTGGGCACTGTCTCAACCATGAGCTCTGTGAAATTGTAGTCTCGGTGAAGATGCCGAGTACCCGCAATGGGACGAAAAGACCCTGTGAACCTTTACTATAACTTCGTATTGACTTTGAGTAAGTAATGTGTAGGATAGGTGGGAGACTATGAAGCAGGCACGCCAGTGTTTGTGGAGTCAACGTTGAAATACCACCCTTTACTTACTTGGAGCCTAACTTCCTTTGGAAGGACACTGCGTGGTGGGTAGTTTGACTGGGGTGGTCGCCTCCAAAAGAGTAACGGAGGCTTTCAAAGGTACCCTCAGCACGCTTGGTAACCGTGCGTAGAGTGTAATGGCATAAGGGTGCTTGACTGTGAGACCTACAAGTCGATCAGGTGCGAAAGCAGGACATAGTGATCCGGTGGTTCCGTATGGAAGGGCCATCGCTCATAGGATAAAAGGTACTCCGGGGATAACAGGCTAGTCTCCCCCAAGAGCTCATATCGACGGGGAGGTTCGGCACCTCGATGTCGGCTCGTCACATCCTGGGGCTGGAGAAGGTCCCAAGGGTTGGGCTGTTCGCCCATTAAAGTGGCACGCGAGCTGGGTTCAGAACGTCGTGAGACAGTTCGGTCTCTATCTATTGCGGGCGTTAGATGTTTGAGAGGGCTTGAATCTAGTACGAGAGGACCGATTTGAACAAACCTCTGGTGTATCAGTTGTTCCGCCAGGAGCACCGCTGAGTAGCTACGTTTGGAAGAGATAAGCACTGAAAGCATATAAGTGCGAAACTCGCCTCAAGATGAGACATCTTTTAAGGGTCGTGGGAGATGACCACGTTGATAGGCTACAGGTGTAAAGCTGGTAACAGCATAGCCGAGTAGTACTAATTACCCGTAGATTTATAGCCTAATTGGCAGCAGAACTGCGCCGCTCAGGTTCTCTCTTTGTGAATGTTTTTATCGATAAAA
>NZ_JACYFS010000014.1 GCF_014837145.1 Chryseobacterium caseinilyticum | reverse complement strand
CAGAAACCTCGGTCAGAAATTCTACGGAGGATTCACCAGTGACCTGAGATACAGAAACTGGAATCTGTCCGTGCTCCTTCAGTTTGTAAAACAGGAAAGCAGAAACTACAACAGCACCATGCCCTCACCGGGTTCCATGAACAATCTCCCCGTACAGGCACTGAATGTATGGTCACCTCAGAATCCTGACGGACTGTATATGCCTTACCATACGGCAACAACCGCATCACACCAGCTGTTTCAGATCAGTGATGCCACGGTTTCTGATGCCTCATTCATCAGGCTGAAAAATGTGCAGCTCGCATACAGCATACCCACACAGGGTAAAATATTCAGGGAAGTAAAACTTTTCTTTCAGGGACAGAACCTTCACACCTGGACAAAGTATTTCGGGATAGATCCGGAGCTGGGTTCAAGCGGATTTCTGCCACCCCTCAGAACATATTCCTTTGGAGCAACACTCACGCTGTAATATGGGTAATGAGTAATGGAATAGGTAATAGGTAATGGAAGAGGGAAGGGAAAGGGAAAGAGGAAGGGAAGGGAAGGGCGGAAGATAATGATAGGAAGACGTTTTGATCATTAACCCGACTTGCTAAAATTTCAGGCCTCAGCTTTTCAACAATACAATAATCAAGAAACAATCAGAAAAATGAAAAAATTAATTCATATAATAAAATATACAGGCATGCTGGGAATATTGGCAGCAAATCTTTCATGCGAGAAAATGATCGAAACAGATCTTCCGCAAAACCAGATCGCAACACAGGATGTGTTCAGTGATGTACAGACTGCCAATGCGGCACTGTCAGCACTCTACGCCGGATTGTGGGACAGTTCCCCGATATCCGCAGACCAGTCGGGCAGACTTTTGGGAATGTACACCGACGATCTGATTTACCATACTGCGGTGACCAACAATGGCTTCCCGGATATTTTTAACAATACGCTTCTGGATTCCAATGCTCCGGTCACCACATTCTGGACAGCCGCCTATCAGAAAATTTATGTGGCCAACAGCATTATCGAAGGGGTAGAAGAATCAACGGGATTATCTGCAGCTGATAAGGCAAGGATAACCGCTGAGGCACTGACGATAAGATCACTGCTGTTCCTGTACCTTCAGCAGATCTACGGAGATATTCCCTATCCCGTAACCACCAATTACATCATCAATCAGAATATTGACAAAACACCTGCTGGAGAGGTGCTGAACAGAATAGAGATGGATCTTCTCGATGCCATTCCCGCACTGAATGATCAGTACCGAAATGCAGAACGGATATTCATCAACAGAAAGACAGCAGAGCTGATTCTGTCAAAAGTATACATGCAGCAGAAACAGTGGTCAAAGGCGGAAGCTTCACTCAAAACGATTCTTCAGAGTCCGCTGTACCAGTTTCAGAACGACATCACAAAGGTATTTCAGAAATCAGGAACCCACATCCTCTGGCAGCTGAAACCCAAAAACTCAGGTGATGCCACAAAGGAAGCTTCCCTCTACTATTTTGTCAATGCCGCCCCGACAGGGTTTTCACTTACAAATTCTTTGGTCAGTTCCTTTCCCGCAGGTGACCTGAGAAAACAGTCCTGGATGGGAACGGTTACCGTGGGAGCCAATACATGGTACCGCGCTGAAAAGTACAGACTTCGTTCAGCCAACACTACCGAATACTCTGTGGTATTTAGACTCGAGGAAGTCAACCTTTTACTGGCAGAGTCACTGGCACAGCAGAATAAAATTGCAGAAGCAATGCCCTACCTCAACAGAACAAGGCAGCGCGCAACCCTTCCTGCACTCACGGCTTCAATCACTCAGCCAGCACTGCTTGCAGAAATCCTGAATGAAAACCGCCGTGAATTCTTCACTGAGATGGGTCACCGCTTTTTCGACCTTAAAAGAAACGACCAGCTCAGCCAGCTTACAGCTGTAAAACCCAACTGGAAAGAATACCACCGTCTTTGGCCTGTACCGCAGAAGGAACTGCTTTTGAACGGAAAACTCAAACCTCAAAATCAGGGCTATTAAATGAAAACAGCTTTTATAACACTCATTGTAATATTTTTGTCAGCTACTGTATACAGTCAGCGGACTCAGGATGACAGTCTGAAACTATGGGCATCAAAATTCTCAGATCTTAATTGGATGATAAACTCAGAAGATGGAAAATATGCGGCTCTAACGCTTATTTATCCTGAAAGCAACGATACGGTTTTTGTTTTTTCACACCAAAGAAAAGTTCCGTCCGATACAGTGATTGGAATGAGTGACAAAAAATCATTTCTTGGGAAACAGCATTTTTTTGCTGTTGGTGCAGGCAATGCACAGCTTCTAAACCTGCAGACACATCAGAAGATAACCTTCAAAAAGGTCAGGACTGCAGAGGTGATGAAAGATGTAAGGCAGTTCTGTATTTTGGATAAAAATAAAACACTGAGCATCTATAATTTGAGCGGAAAGCGTATACTGAAATTGTTACAGGTGGAAAAGATGACCTCAGGTAAGAGCAAAGTATTCATCACGACAACTGTCGAAAGTACGGGCAGTAAGAGAAAAAATGAACTGTTGGAATGGAATGGAAAAAAAATCTTCAGGCATTACAGTACGGAAAATACCATTGAAAAAACTGAACTTCTGTCTTCACAGAATTTTCTCGCCATAAGGGAACAGATAATTGGTGAGACTGCAAAACGGATGGTTCTTCTGGATATTAAAAAAGGAAAAATTTATGTCCCGGAACTAATCCAGCCGATAAAAACAGATGCCATTAAAATAGCAGAAGCTGGGAATGACGGCACTTTTCTAGTTTCTGCGGAATACAGAACGGAGGTTTCTGATTCTCAAATGGTGGAGGTTTGGTATGGAAGTGATAAAAATCTGCGTTCCGCACGCACGGGAAAAAGAAACTACAGGTTCTGGTATTGGAAGCCGGAGAAAAAAATAATAAGTGAACTGCCCTCCGAAAAATCTCAGGTCTATGTACCACTGAACAACAGCAGGTATCTCTGGATGTTCAGCTCGAAAGAAGTTTACAACTATATCCATGCTACGCCAATGTATGACATCTATCTGTACGATATAGAAAAAAACACCGGCTTACTGGCGTTCAATGAGTCATCTGAAGTTATAGGATCAATGAATGGAAATTTTGCAGTGTCTCACAGCAGGAAAACTGATAAGTGGATAATATTTGATCTTGAAAATCAGGGCATCACGGAAATTGATGGAAGTCAGTTCAGCAATCCCGTATTCTCTTCAGACAGTAAAATATTGTTGTTTTCCGGTAAATCAGACCTTTTTGCATATGACCTGAAAACCAAAGAACTTTCAGCAATGAAGATTTCAGATGCACATGAGGTAACCATTATGAACAAAAAAATAAATGTAGCTTTTGGTCATCTTAAAACCAGATTCCGAACTTTTACAGCAGATCTAAGCAGACCTTTGCAACTGCAGATTTATGATGAAAACAGTAAAAAAACAAGTGTATTACGGTGGGAACGGGGAAAAACATCGGTACTGATCCCTCTTACATCTCATAAAATAAAGGAGGTTTCAGAAACTCATAATCATAATTCAGCTCTGATATACAGTGTTGAAGAAAATCATAATATTCCACCTGGAATTTACCGCAGGAATACAACAAATGGAAAGACAGAACTTCTTTACCGGACCAACCGTCAGGATAAAAGAGCTTCAGATTTAAAAACCGAAGTTCTCTCATACAAAAACAGTTCAGGTAGACCTTTAAAAGCTATTCTCTCGTATCCGGAAAATTTTGACGTTTCAAAAAAATATCCGGTCATTGTCAGAATATACCAAAAACAGTCTGACGCTGCATCAGCATACATCCGTGGAGAAATTAAACCCGATGGATTTAATAAAAGGCTGATGCTTGAACGGGGATATTTTATCTATCAGCCTGATGTTGTCTTTGATGAAAGAGGAACGGGCATCTCTGCATTGGACTGTGTTCATGCAGCTTTGGATGCATTGAGAGATCTTACCTATATCGATCAGGAAAAAATAGGGCTGAGCGGTCACTCCATGGGTGGATATGAGGTGAATTTTATTGCCACTCACTCAACTCGTTTTGCAGCATACCTTTCAGGGGCATCCGTAGCGAATATTATGCAGTCATACTTTTCGTACAACAGGCTGTTTGAGATTCCCGATTACGGTAGATTTGAAGGCGGACAGTTTGAAATCAACAGACCTTATGTAGGGAATGAAGAATTGTATTTCAGAAACAATCCGGTCAATTATGTGCAGCAGGTAAGTGCCCCGATTTTATTGTGGTCAGGAAGAAAGGATGGAAATATACTTCCGGAGCAGACTGAAGCCTTTTACATCGGCCTCCTGCGAAACCGAAAAAAAGTAATTGCTCTTTTCTACAGAGATCAGGAACACACATTAGGATATAATACGCCCGAAGCATTTGATCTGAACAGAAGAACAGTCGACTGGTGGGACTACTTCCTGAAAGATAAAAAAAATGTAGATTGGATAGAGAAGGAAATTAACACAAATAATGATAATGTGAAATTACCGTAAAAATCGATTTTTGCTGATTTCGGCGAAACGGATTACGGGCAATTCTAATGATAAATAACTTCAGCGAATTCTAAACATCTGGGAATCTGTTAAGTCTTTTTAATATTGTACCTCTCATATTTTGAATAAATTTACGTACCTCAACTAAAAACAGCTGATTCTTACATCGCTAAAATTTGTAAAATCAGAATATCCTGCGGACATCTGCAGGATTTTTTATGAAAAAAGACATCTCTGCCAAAAATATATATAATAAAATGCTTTTTTATTTCATCACCATTACATTGTGAATCATTGATTGATCATCAATTTAACGTCCATATCTTTTGACGTCGTTTTCAATTCAGTTAACAGTAAATAAAAAAAGCACTCGTCAGAGTGCTTCTTAATTATGTAAGTTGTAATTTAACATTTGAAATATCTTTATCTTTTTCAATCTGAAGCACCTTGTAAATACCCGGCTCAAGATACCCGTCTTCGAAAGATTTTTCGGTGTTACTGTCTAAGAGACTTTGGTAGTAAGTTCCATACTCAAAAGATTCTCCAACATTCAGTTCTTTTCCTGTTTCAACTAATTGATGAATGAGTGGCTCCGTAGAATTACGGGCGCACAGTAGAAGATTTAACGTCATTTTTTTTTTTTTTCACTACAAAGATAAAAATTTTAGAGATTGTATGTTGCGGATTTTTTTAGAAAAATTTAGAGCCTGTTTAAAAATGATTAAAAAACAAATTTTCAAGGCATTTTTCTTTTCCCCAACCCTAAAGGGTGGAAAATGCATTGAAAATTTCATCAAAATTAACTCCTTTTAGGGTCGGGGAAATTAATTTTGATGAAATTTAAACAGGCTCTTAGATAAAAAAGAAAAGGGAAAAATATATTCAGGCGATTCTTAGTAATCAGGATTACTCGTACTTTTTTATTAAAGAAGGACGCTGCTAAGCGTCCTTCCTCTCCAATTACTGCGGAATCTCATACAGCAGATCTCCGCACATCGTTTCGGAACCTACGGCACGAAGCTGTGCTGAACCCGGTCCTGTCCATGTACAGACATTCGCATTGGCTACTGTGGTGCATTCTTTCTCTGCATCTACACATTCAAACTGTCCACCACCATGATTCACCAGACGGTATCCGGCTTCTATGGCTTTCTTGTTTTCTTTTACTGCTTTTGTGGCGTAAGCAGAACCTGTGCCTATCAATACAAGGACTACAGGAAAAATGAACTTTTTCATAATAAAAGTTTTGAATTTTTGCCTACTCTTGGTAAAGGTTTTCGGCTTCCCCTTATTGGTAATGTTTCAGCACTGGTCGGGTAAGTATATACTGTATCAGCTGATTTCCGGCAATAGCATAGAGATGGTGATCGGTGACGATAAAATCGGTCACAGGAATTTTGTTTTTGTCTGGAAGATGAAGACTGCCAACGTAAAGCTTTTGATCTGTTCTGTATATATCGATCACTCTTGAGGTATTCCAACTTTTCCGGGATTCATACCGTCCTTTCAGTTGCGAATGATTAAACAAAAGACGCCGGTGTACTCTTGATAATCCGTTGACACGGAGCGGTGGCCTGTTCATTTTGAAGATCCCATTATTAACTTGCACAGATTTGATGTGGGCTCTTGTCACAGTGTCAATGGTGTTGAGGCGGTGTTTTATTTGCGCATTGGAGTCAGCAACGATAAACTGATTCCGGTAAGCATAGGTGTAAATAATCTCTGGACTCCCCGCATCTGTAATAAGCCTTCCGTCGCTGTCAAAGACACCGTCAGTCTGCTTCTCAAGAAAATTAGCATGTATACGGATAGTATTTTTCTGCCTTGTCTGAAGTGAGGCTATCAGAAGCTGACCGGTTTTGCTGCTCTGCGTTCTTAAAATAAAATTTGTATTGCTTACAATTCCAAGCTGGGAAAAATAGGCATCCTTATCACTGATAGTCCTTGGATCAGGATTTCCCAGCATACCTTTTTTTATAACAGGCACAGTACCGTCATAGATGTAGTAGAAAGGATATCGTACCTGTGTTTCAATCTTCCTGTAGGGAAATTCCGTAATGTCAAGACGTATTTCCATATAAGTCTGATTCTTCATCGCAGAATCCACGGTTAAGATTTTTTGAGGAAATTTCCGGTTGCCCAGATAAACATTTTTATCGTCTGCTCCTGCAAAATAGTAATTGTCATTATCCAGAACTTTTATCTGATGTTCTACAACAGGATGCATTAAAAAGCGGCGCGTAAAATTATTGTCCTTTTTAATAATCTGTTCGGATGTTATAAACAGAAATACAACAATTACGCAGGCGGTAGAGTTAAAAATGGTAAGCATCCCTAAAGTGCTTTTTGCACGCTGTCCGGTATCATAATCAGTACTGAACACAGCAGCTGCTCCCAGAATAACGCAGAAAATATTGAATACCAGGTGCTCAGTCCATCCGAGTTTTTCGAGGATACCTCCGCACGAGCAGGGAACAAAATCACTGTAGTTAAGGATCAGATAAATATAAACCGTAAATGCAGACATCAGCGCTGTTGAACAGTAAAGTCCTGCTGTTCTCAGTTTTTTAAAACATAGTAAAATGACAGTAAATATTTCAATGGCAATTACACCATAGGATACAGTGTTGGCGTACGCACTGAGCAGAGGCGACTGCCCGATCTGTACCTGAAAATTTTCGAAATCTATCGCTTTGCTGATAGCAGCATAGCAGAACAGGAGGATAAAGAAACCAACGGTAGCTGAAATAAAATAATATCTGATGTTCTTCATGTCTTTTTATTTTGTTTTTTATGATTATCAGGAACTATAAGCATCCAATCCACATGATTGCCACAGTAGTCCGGCATTTCTTTTCCTGTTTTTATAGGAATTGTGGTTTTAAAATACCCCATACTCTGCCACAGACCGCTGGCCGGACATGGTTGACCTGTTGCGCTGATGGTGGTATGGGGCTTCATCTGTGTTTTGATTATTGTTATAAATTAAAAAGAGTTTTTCCAGTCATGACCGTCGCGTACTGGAGGATCAGGGTATAATTCTGCATTTCGGACGCTGTCCCCGCCTTTTTTAAAAGCTGTTTCTGGTTGTTCAGACGTATTCTTTTCTGAATCTGTAAAATCTGAAGTTCTGCATTGCTGCAGAATCACTAAGCAGAGCATCAAGCTCATTGCATACATTGTTTTTTTCATTGTTTTGGAATTTGAGTTAAAAATTCCGGCCGGTTGACTTGAGATTCTCGGGACAAATGTAGACGGCTCTGAATCCAAAAAAAAAATGATCGAGGGACTGTTTTGGAAATTACGTCGACGTAATTTCCAAAAAAAGACTACATAATAAGCACGGTAAAATAGCACTGGATAACGGTTTTCTGACATAAAAAACAGACGGCAGCAGATAATTGTCTGACCCCTTACCGGATGAGGCTGTTTTTTTTATATTTTTGATAAAACACACTGCCTGAGATGACAACGAAATATTTTTATTTATTGTTTTTACTTTTCTGTACTTCTGTCTGTACTTCACAGATAAAAGAAAATTCATTCGCAGAGATCCGCAGAAACTATGAAAAATTGTATACGGACGATGAAAGTGCCTTACCTTTTGTTAGGATTTACATTAAAAAAGCAAAAAACGAAAAAAATTATCGGCACTGGGTACAGGGTTACAGGGACGGGGTGCAATTCTCAAAAAATGTCCCGGATAAAATGAAGTTTGCAGATTCCACCATCACGGTAGCAATCCTTTCGAAGGAAAAAGATCTGATCGCCAACGCTTATCTGGGAAAGGGAATAGTATATTATTTTAATTTTAAAAAATTTCAGCCTGCTCTTATAGCATACCTTAAAGCTTTGGAATTTGCTGAGGAGACGAAAGATGAATACCTCAAAAATAAAATCGTCTACCACATAGGTGTAGTAAAAAGCTATCTGGGATTTTATGAGCCGGCTGCAGAACACTTTTTGAAATGTATCGCTTTTTTTGAAAAGGAGATGTCGGAAATCACTGAGCCCATTACGCATTTTAATAACAAAAAAGCATACCTCAACAGTCTGCATCAGCTTACCATTGTTTATAGAAACATGGAGCAGAGGAAACAGTCAGATAGTCTTATTAAAAAGGGTCTTTATGTAATCGGGACCAGCCAGGATTTTCGGTTGGAAAAAGCATATTTTTATAAATGCCGGGGAATTGCAGAATATCAAAAGGAAAATTACAATTCAGCGCTTTTTTATTTGGATAAGGCATTACCGGTTATGTTGCAGCGGGACGATTTTGCCTGGGCCTCGGTAATCTTTTTTTATAAAGGAAATATACTGTGGAACACAGATCAGAAAGAAAAGGCAATTCGAAACTTTGAAAATATCGATACTATATTTGTAAAAAGACATTTTATTTGGCCGGAACTGCGCCCGGTCTACGAAAAATTGATCATGCATGCTGAAGAAAAAGATAATATTCAGAAAGAAAGGTATTATACGCGGCAACTACTCAATGTCGACGCTTTTCTAAAAAAGGATTTTGCTTACCTTTCTTCAAAAATTTATAAGGGCTACGACCGAAAACAGGAACTGCAGGAAAAAAAACAGTGGCAGACCATAAAATTTACCGGTTTGGGATTTGTGACTTTTTTAGGGGTGATGGCTTCCGTGTTGGTTGTATTGCTGGTTTTGCACCGCAGAAAAAAGAAAGAAATACTTCAGAAGTACATGATCCTTCAGGAAAAATGGGAAAATCAACAGATCCCTTTACAGACCGAAAAGACCCCTTCACAACGCTCGTCTTTACCTGAAGATGTAGTAAGAGTATTAACTGCCAAGCTGTCTGCATTCGAATCAAATGAGGGATTCAGGAAGATAGGACTTACAGTAGAAATATTGGCGAAGCGTTTCGGAACAAATTCAAACTATCTTTCGGTATTTATTTATGACACAAAAGGATTATACTTCAAACCCTATCTGATGCACTTGAGAATAAACTACATCATCAGAAAGCTCAATGAAGATGAAAACTATCTTAAGCTGAAAATTACGGTTCTGGCAAAAGAGGCGGGATTTTTATACAGACAGAATTTTTCCGATGCTTTTCTTGAAATTACAGGGATGCGACCCATTGATTATGTAAAACAGAAAAAACTGGAAGCGGGTCTCAAAAAAGCAGATGAAGATCAGGATTAATTAGCATGCTCAGATATTTCACATTTACATGATGATTTTGTAAATTTCTGTAAAATTTTAAGGACATGGTACAGAATAATTTACTGATAGAGATTCACGATCTGTCACAGAAACTTGCGGAGGTTTTAGAGACATTGGAAAATAACAGGGAAAATTGGATAGCGTGTTGCGAATCGGCGTTAATGAAAATTGACGAAACAGTGAGAGTAGCAAAATCGTTAGTCTCCTCCTGTGAATTTGAATCTACGGCAGATGAGGTGTATTTCTTTAAGGTATTGAAACCTTCACTCATCTCAAAATTTATATACTACACAAGAATACTTAGCATTGAATCACTAAAACCTGCAATGGGAACAGAGGTTCTGCTGAAATATTATGAATCTGAGCAGAAAAAACTCAATACTTTTTACAAAGACAACGCAGAATTTTACAGCTATTACCGTAGGGGTGCCACTTATCTCGATCACAAATATTTTGTGCGAGATTCTTTCGATATGAAGATGAGATTATCAGCAGGGTTCTATAATCTCGATTCTTCATTCACTACATCACATGATCATCTGGTAGCACATATTCTCGCCAACTCAAAATTAGAGGTATATTTAATGGAGGAATTGTATACAGCCAAAAATGTCAAGCCTGAAATTAGGGAATACAGGTCAGCGTTATCGTGGTCATCATCGAAAGTTTCACTGATTGAGCTGATATACAGTCTGCATCTGATGAAATGTTTTAATGCAGGAAATATGGAGATAAGTGAAGTGATAAGAACTTTCGAAAAAATGCTGGGTGTCGATCTTTCCAATTTTCATAAGATTTTGGGCGAAATAAAACTCCGGAAAATAAACCGTACAAAATTCCTCCAGTCACTCCACGATAACCTTGAGCAACACTTCACCGACCTCGACGGAAAATAAACTTACTTCCACTCACTCTCCAACTTTCATCCCAACACCCCGCATCCGGCATCACTCACCCTCAAACACGCAGACACTCCTAGCTAATACCCCAAAGACCGTACTCAACCTCCTACATACTCCCTACATACTCCCACTGAATGCCCTAAAATAATTATGTTAACTAAACCAATTACAAAAATCTTTCGGTACTACCGAATGACTACCGAAAAATTACCGCGGCAAACTCCAACCTTTGTCTCATCAATCAACAGTTGCAACAGAAAGGATTGTGAATCAAAAAAAGTGTTTAACTAAAAATTTAAAACAATGGCACATCAAAAAGGAATTTTTAAGATTACAGGTACCATCGGGGATGTTACCTTTTACAAATCAAAAAACGGATATCTTGTTCGTGAGAAGGGAGGGATAGATGCTAAGAGAATCGCTACCGATCCTGCTTTTCAGAGAACCCGTGAAAACGGAATGGAATTTGGCAGGGCTGGAAAAGCTGGAAAAGTATTACGTGCGGCTTTACGTCCACTGCTTACAAATGTGAAGTCATCAGGAATGGCAAGCAGGATGACGCAGATCATGATAAAGGTGATTCAGGCAGATATGGTCAGCGAAAGAGGGTTACGAAATGTTATTGATGGGGAAGCAGAACTGCTGACAGGTTTTGAATTTAATCAGACAGGAGCTTTGTCAACAACATTCCATGCACCATATACAGCAGCTATCGATCGGGTGACTGGGGAAATGACTATTTCCGTAGACCCCTTCGTTCCGGTAGATATGATTACAGCACCTCAGGGTACTACACATTTTAAGATAACCTCGGGTGGGGCAGAGATTGACTTTGAGCAGGAAACATTTGAAAATGCTTTGGAGTCTACACTTGTTATTCCTTATTCAGCAACAGTTACATCTTTGATCAGCCATATCCTGTCGCTGCCTGCAAATTCCACAAAACCACTGTTCTTAGCGTTAGGAATAGAGTTTTATCAGGATATCAACGGAAGAAAGTATGCATTGAAGAATGGTTCTTACAATCCACTGGCAATCATCAAAGTAGACGGTGGAGTATAATGGAACTGCAGATTGTACGAACCTATTTTTCAGGAGGAATTAACGGTAGTTTATTTTATGATGGTCATTTAATTTGTCTGACTATTGAACTTCCCTTGAAAGAGAATCAGCGACGTGCATCTTGTATTCCTGAAGGAAAATACAGGTGGAAGAAGCGCTACAGCCGTAAGTTCGGTTGGCATTTGGAAATCATGGAGGTGAAAAACAGAAGTCTCATTCTGCTTCATCCTGCTAATAATGCGACTAAAGAACTTATGGGATGTATAGCTCAGGTAACACATATTTGTGGTGCCGGTCTGGGAACGCTTTCACACGATGCTTTCGAAAGAGTGAAAGATATGGTATACAAAGCGATAAATGACAGTGAAGACATCTGGTTGACAATAACTTCTTAAATATTGATAATGAATATTATAAAGAGAGTAAAGGCACCGACACCAAAGCTTTTCAGGATTTTGAGAAATATAGGCTTGTTGTCGGCTGGGATTGGAGGAGTGTTAATAGCTTCTCCGGTCAGATTATCTTTGACAGTTGATGAGGTCGCAAAGTACCTCGTCTTGGCTGGCGGAATCATATCTGCTATTAGTCAGATTACAGTTGACGATAAGGTTTTCGAAGAAAAACAGTACGACGTCGATAATAAAATTCAGGATCATGAATAATGTTGATCTTAGAATGGGAACCCTGGCGGGAACAGTATTGAGCGTTTCACTGACTATGAACATTGAAAACCTTTTGGAAACAATAGTTTTGGCAGCAATTGGAGCAAGCGTTAGTTTTGCGGTATCATTGTTTTGGAAGAATATATGCAAAAAAGAAAAAGAGTAAGTAAATAAAACTCCACATATTTTTTTTCCACAATTACTTATTAATTTTAGAGCCTCTCCAGATCGGGGAGGTTTTTATTATGTTTTTATCAAGTTGTCTGATTTTCTTTCAATATCAATAAGGTTATATTATATAAAGCAGGGCAAGTGCATTTTGCTCATGATTTTACCATAATAATGATGTCCTTTATCAAAAAAAACCGCCTCTGCAAAGGGGTGGAATTTTATTTTATTTAAATTTTGTTCAGTTTAAAATTGTTATTATTTCTTCAGAATTTTATGTCTTACTGAATTTGCTTTATTATCTGAAATCTCAACTACATAATAACCTTTTTCAAGACTTGAAACATTAATTTGATTATCCAGTACATCGCCTTTCATCACCAGTCTTCCTTCAGCAGAATAAAGACTGAATTTTTTGTATTTCAGATTAGATTTAATATAAAGAATATCATCAACAGGATTTGGATAAATGCCCGTTTGATCAAGCTCATTTTCTTTTGTACTTAAATTTCCATTAGTGACAGCCAATTGATAATCTTCAATTTCACCAAAAGAAACCCGACATGGAGTAGCTGCAGCATATCCGGATGTTGAAGCTGTGAAGGCTATTCTCAGACGGTATGATCCTGTTGGGATAGTTGATGGAATGAGAAAGTTTTGTGTAATCCCGTTGAAGCCTGTGTTTTCAATTACCTTTTCTGTAAGCTCATCGAAAATACTGTCTTGATTCCAGTCTACATATACTTTTACATAGGGTGAATAGGCACTTCCTGTATTGGAGTTTGCTTTTGCCTTAGCTTCCAGTGTTACGCTGGTGCCGGCTGCCACGTTGGCGATGTGCGAACTGAAGTAGTTGCCGATAGAACTTCCTGAACAATTGCTGTTGAGGTTTTGCATGAGTGTAACGTTGTTCTGTGTAAGCTTTACATTTTCTATATTCCAACTGGCATCTATCCCGTTGTGAGGAGAGCATGAAGTAACGTTGTTGTTTCCACAAAGTGCCGGGAACTGGATGAGGGCAGACTCCGCAGAATAATTGGTCTTTGTATTGGAAGCTTTTATTCTGAAATTATATTTCAGTCCTGCTGTTAATTTAGTAAAATTATTCGCAGTAACTGCGTTTTTCATAACACCTTTTACAGGAATGTAAACTGTGCTGCCTTCTGCTTTTGCCTCAACAAGATACCCTGTTTCTACAGTAGAATTATCTATCCAGTTTACAGCAAACTGATTGGTGTATTCTGATGGTGATGCAGTAATATTGGTAGGAACAGGCTGAGGTGTTTCCGGTGCGTTGAGCGTAAATGTGGAAGAATTGGTAACAATCGGAAGTCCTACATTCTGCATTCTGTTGTACTGGCCGGGAGTGAAAAAGTAAGGTGCGCAGAAATTATAGTCCATCATATTATTCATCAGCGGAGCAAAAAGATCGCTGTTTACATCAGTGGCAGTTCCTGTGTAAGCACAATTGCTCGTTGTTGCATTTGCAGCTCCACGCGGATCGGAAGGTGTATCGCAGATGAAATCTCCCTTAGTGTCACAATTGGCAGAAAGTCTCGGTAAAGGTTCACTGAAATTTCTGGTTACAAGCTCACGATTGCTTATTGTAGCATTGGTAGAATTGTTAAAGGTGTGTGATAACCCGAAATAATGCCCGAATTCATGTGGGGTTGTTTTATCATCATCCAACTGTCCGTTCACAACCCATGTAATGTTGTTGCTCTGATTGGATGGCGCTACATAAGACCAGCCGCCTACGCCCGAACCACCCCTTTTTACGCTGTTCCCAAGGAATAGATTCATCGAGTTGTTTGAGCTGTTTTGCTGACTGAACATCAGTGTCTCTGAATCTGGCTGATCTCCGCTGTGGTAGAGCGAATTCGGGTAATAAAGGAAGTCTGTCCCCTTAAAATAAAACTGAACATTGAAGTCGGCAAACTTTCTGTTGAGCTCCGATAAAGCGTTATTCAAATTATTAGCCGAGGCATAGCCTGTACCATTATCCATTCCTATTAAATGAGCTTGAACAGCAACATAGGTAATGGCTGGAGTGTTTTTGGAGTTGGCATTTTTGGCTAAAATTTTATTGGCCAGTTCTCGCTGTGTAAGAAATTTCTCGTAGCTCAAGGGTTCAGTTCCGCACTCAAAGTTTTGCGCATGGGAAATACCGAAAATGCCGGTAAGAGACACCATTGAAAGTAATGCTTTTTTCATGTTAAATGCAGCTTTTTAATTTTAAAGCATTAAAAGTATTATTAATCTTTGAATTTTAGATATATATTTATCAATTAGTATGATTATCTGATGGATTTGATAGTGGAAATGGATTATTATTGTGTATTGTACAGGCTTTCTAGTGACAAATATGTGATTTCTCTAAAGCAATTTTCTGTAAGTTCTACTTACTTCTCCAAACCCAAATAGAATTATGGTATCAAGATAAACAAAACGGGAAATGCAGAAACGAACTGTCAATAATAAAAAAAAGTCCCGCCAATGGCAGGACAAAAAATTAAGCGAACTAACTTTTTTTCTTTTTTTTCTTCATTACAAATGTAAAAGGTTTAAAGAAGATTCCATTCAGTATAAATACGTAATTTGACGGCAATGAATTTTTATTTAATCAAAGGTAAATCACGTTCTCACGCATCCTTTTTTTAAGATTTTATTTAAATGACAAAAGTATTGAATGTCAATATGAAAATCTGAGTTTAAAATGATATTAATTAAATTCTAAATGAAATTTTATAAATAAAAAAAAGGCTGCCGAAAAAAATTCGGCAGCCCTCGCTTTGGTGTGAAAAAAATAAACCTAAGGTTTCCAGAAAGACCATACTTTCCCGTTGTAAACAGCAATCTGCTTCGTCACGGTGTCATAGGCCATCATTCCTGGTTCAGGGTTAATAATGTTAAGATGCGGGCTGGCAACCTTCGGAAGAATCATTGCCTGATTGGCATTCTCCAAAACCAAAATTCCCGGAGGAGTAGATGAGGTTGAAGGGCCAATGCTTACTTTCGCATCTGGAGATTCTGTGACATTTGGAGCGTCCTGTAAAGCTGTAGAAACAACACCCGTAGTGTCAAAATTAGGATTAAGACCTACTGTTGTTATTTCGTTTTTTGAAAGATTGAAGTAAGAGTTGGTGCCGTTTTTCAACTTCACAATCTTATCAGTCACATCATAAAAGAACGTGCCTTCTACAGAATTTACTACAGCTGATGCTGAGTTGACATAGGGAAGTATAATTCCTCTGCCCAACTGCGGACCTGCATAATCACCAAACTCTAATGAAATAGAGGGGTTTGGAGTAGTAGATGCAGGCAGTGTGGTTACAGATGCTTTCCCGATAGCGATCTGTGCAAAAGCAAGCTGTGCTGCACAGATCATGATTATATTAAACGATTTTTTCATTTTCTTGAATTTAAATTAATGTTAAACTTAAATTATTAAAAGTCCGGACAAGCCTGTGTGTTGTAGCACTGCCATCCATTTGCTGCTCCTGTATACACTTTCAGACAATGTACACCGTTGTCATACATTATCATTCCTTCCACATAGTTAGCTGCAGGAATTGCAGATGTAGGTGGAGTAGTTGGCGTAGCAGAGTTACCATCTTCATCAACGAAAGTTGTTCTGTTGATAACGAAACCTTTAGTTTTAGCTTCAAGCACTGTCCATGCTCCTTGTCTTACTGTAGGCCATTCCGTGCTACCTGATCCCGCTCTGTTAAGTGCTGTGATCCCGTGTTTCACTGGTTGATTTCTGGTAGCTGTTGTAATTGGTTCTTTATAACAGTATCCCGGAAGATCCAGTGAAGTGAGGTACAACGATGCAGTAGAACAAGCTGGTGTAGGGGTTGCGTTATTACATGTTGTGTAAGGAATCACGTATGTGCCGACAAATGTTGGAAGAGGTAAAAATGTATAAGCTCCAGTGGAACTGATTGTTATAGTACCTACGCCAGGCACCAATACTCCTGCAGCTGTTGGTGCGGCAGCAGTTCCATTGATTGTAACACTCGTTACAGACAATGTTCCTGTAGCTGTTGAGGTATCGTTGGCAAGCATATTTCCACTTGTTGAAACACCTTTCACTGTTGCTTTGGCATCGTCATTTGCAAAAACCACTGGTGGAGCGGTTGCTGCTTTTACTTCAATGTTTACAACTGCTGTATCTGTTCCTCCGTTACCATCACTGATCGTGTAGGTAATAGCATTTACAGTTCCTGTAAAACCTGCGGCCGGAATAAATGTATAATTTCCTGCTGTGGCACCTGTGCCTGTCAGAGCAAATGTACCTGCGGTAACTGTTGCGCCTGATGAATTTACTCCTGTAACTGTTACAGCTGTTCCCGCATTTCCAATCGTTGTACTGCCTTGAGTTGCACCTGTTACTGTAATAGTGTTTCCAACATCAGGGTCGCTGTCATTTCCTAAAACATTTGAAGTTAAACTTACACCCGCTTTTGTTACTCCTGTATCATTAAGAGCTATCGGCGCATCATTTAATAACGGATTTGTAACTGGGATTACCTGAATTTCTAGTGATGCAGTATCATTTCCTCCAACCGCATTGGCTGCGGTATAATTCAAAGGAACTGTACCTGTAAATCCTGTAGCAGGAGTGTATGTGTAGTTTCCATTTGCATTGAGTAGAATTGATCCTGCCAGAATTCCTGTTGTACTGTAAACAGATGTAGATGTACCTGTTGTGAGAGTAACGAAAGTTCCTGCTGAATTTCTGTACTGAGCAGATAATAAACTCACTGCACCTTCACCACTTACATCGTTTGTTAACAAAGATCCGGAAACAACTGTATTTATCGGTGTCTGGTTGATGTCATTCTTAGCATCGATGAAACAAGGGCTTTGGTTAACAATGTCCGAAGTTCCAACGGCCTGACCCGTACCGGCAAGTTGTGGAATACCCTTAGTTGTAGGTGTATTTCCTACCGGTGCCGGTAAATTTTGGTTGGCAGCAGTAGAGCCTGTCCCCACAGATAATCCTCCTTGTGCAGCAATAAGCTGGGAAGCTGTAATTGTAGCTGAACCTTCTATTGCATCAAGACATCCGTCATTATCAGAATCTAAATCCAGAAAATCAGGAATTCCATCTGCATCCGTATCCCTGATAACGCATGTTCCAAATCCATTAATTCTGTACATTGTAGCATTTCCTAGTAGTGCATTATTTGTATTGAAATTAAAGGTAATAGATTGATTTCCCGTTACCCCGGTCAATGTTGCCACTGCACTGGAGAATCCATCATTTTCTGAGCTTCCTGTTGGGATACCTGAAAAACCTGTAAAAGTTCCTCCTGCATTGGTTACCACCGAATTAAATAATGGAGTCCATGTTGGAGTTAAAGTCATTCCATTTCCATTCGAATTTCCTCCAAAAGCCAATAGGATATCATTTGCTGTAAGTGGAGATGATTGAGTAGCATTTGTATCGTTGCTTACAGAAATTGACGCAGGGAATCCGCTGGTATTGGCAAATGCAGCATTGGAACCGCCAACTTCAATACTTCGCACTTGATCGTATACTAAAACCTGAGCTGAAAATTCGTCTCCCGCATTTGAATTTGGTCCAACTGTAAAGTTACTTAAGTCAATAGACTGCAGGCCAGATGGGATGCCACCTGTGTTGCTGTCGGATAAGGCATATACATATTGAGTTCTGCTTAAACGTGCCTGCGTACTTGGTTGACCTGATACTGCATCATAGGCAAAATTGTAATTTCTTTTCTCCATCGTTGATGTTCCGAAAGTTACAGTTGGCATCAGAGCAGTGTTATTTGGCGCTGTATGAGCTGTCGATTCCCAGTTATCTCCTAGATTTCCAGGAGTGTGATCACGTTCTACAGTTAATAGCAGAAGAACAGTCCGTCTGCCTGATCCCGTAGTTGGTGCTTCAAAGTTTATTGTTGGTCTTCCAGTAACTCCCGCTCCGGTTGCAGAAAAACTGGCAGATTTTAGAAGAGTTGGTGTTGAAGAGCAGAAACCTTCCAGAGAATCTGGAATACCATCATTATCGTCATCAAGATCTTCAGAGTCAGAAACGCCGTCTCTGTCAGTGTCAACAAGTGCTGCTACACTCGCTGTATTATTTGACGAATCGGGATCTAGAAGATCTGCCGAGGCAGCTGTTCCACTGTTTTCGTACATTCCTAAAGATTTTGCTCGTGCGGTAACGGATAAAGTTGCAGTCGCCTGATCATTTAATGCACCAATTGTCCACACCCCTGAAGATGGTATATATGTCCCAGGCGTTGCGCTGTGCGAAACATAAGTGTACCCTGATGGCAAAATGTCATCTACTATTATGTTTGTATTGTTTGAACAACCGTTATTAGTAGCATTTACAGTAAATACTACATTATCTCCTGCGCTTACCGTTGTAGGGTTTACAAATTTATTTATTTGTATGTCAGATTCACCTAGTGAAACAGCTAACATCCACGCGTCTGCCAGACCGCCGCTACTCAGTGTCCAGTCTTGTCCTGCTGTATTTCCATTCATGTAAACTTCTAAAACTATTGAAGTTATGTTTGTATTGGTAATTTCCACTGTACCACGACCTGAATTTGCTCCGGCAGGTGAAGTTAATCCAGTATAAGAATTGTTAATGGTTTTTAAATTTTGATCTATAATCAAATTTGTTCCTGATAATAGAGATAAATTGGTAGAGGGTAGAATGTTATTATTAGATGAATTAATTACTGATTTTACTGTAAATTCAGTGGTAAATGAGAATGTTATAGGATTCCCTCGTGATCCTCCTAGACCTTTAAGGTGTATACGTGGATTTTTTACAGGCCTGTTAAATGTTAATGTGATCTCTCCAATTTTATATCTTCCTGTAGTAGACTGCGATCCTAATGCATTTACAGAAGTATTAAATCTAAATCCATAGTTGGCTGTTACATCGATACCGTTACCGTTTGCTGCTCCAAAACTTGTATACTGATTATTGTCAGTAGTATAGGGTGCTGCTGTATTTACGTTTCCAAATGCGTTCATCACTTGGTATGCAGGAGCATTCACATCTGTGTTTACTCCACCTACTGCATCCCCCATAAATAAACTTCCTGCGGTACCATTGTACGCATTAGTACCAGGAAACTGTTGTTGAGTGACAGCTGCCGTAACAGTTAAAGGTGTGTTAGTATATGTAGCAAATGTATTTCCTACAGTATTATTAGTATTTTTTTGCAGAGTGGTTGTATATGAAGTAACAACACCATTCGCTGCTGTTGGTCCAGCCATTTCCAAGGATGGGTTGATCTGGGCGATGGCAAAATTTGTTAGCAAAACTGTCAAAGCGAAAATCTGTTTTTTGACATGCATCTTGCTATACCTTAGTATAAAATTAAAGTTCATTTTGTTTAGTTTTTATGTTAAAACCTTTTATTGTTGCGAAAATTGATGCTAAGATTTAGCTGGAGGAGGCCTTACAGATAAGACCTTAGTGAAGCCAAATTTTTTGCTTTGGCTGTTGTAATCGAGTATCTTTTTCTCATGAAGATAATTGAAAGTTCTGATCAGGATTGTATATTGCTTTTCTGAAATTCCCTTTTGGAAATCGTTTGTAGGTTTGGGGTTGACAAAATTCTGTTTCAGAGATCCTCCTAGATGGGCAAATTCTTCTGATGAATGGCTCTTAATAACATCCCGGGAGTGAGATTTTACCTTTGCCAGAGAGGCTTTAATTTTTTTGTCAACAGATTTTTTTATTTCATCACTCTTCTTTTTCTGAGCTGTTTTTAACTGTTCTGAAAAATTTTCTCTATTATTCTCATTTCTGATGATAATTTTCGATCCTACTTTTTTGATGCTCAGTAGATTTTTTTGATCATTACCAATCTTAATCTTTTGAGATTCTATCTGTGCATTAAATATTTCGTCTGAAGAGTGAAGTGTCGCGCTGCCTTCAAAAAAGATTTGAGTCTGCGCAGGTTTTGGTGTTTCTAAACCTACCTGTGCAGCTGTTAAACTGCTGAAAAGTGAAAAAATGACAAGAAGCATAGCCTGGATTGGGAAATGCTTTAGGATATAAACCAAGGGAAAGAGGAGGGAATTAACCAAGGTTATTTAGTTTTTAATTTTTCATTAGTGTGCAGCAAATATAATTATATTTTTTAATAATATTCATTAATAAATTTATTTTATTACATTTATTAGTAAATAATATTAATATTTTAAATCATTTGTAAATTTATGACAAATATTTGTTAAAAAGTGAAATTTCACTGTTTGATTTTATTACTACTGAGGTTTTTTGCCGAAAATCTTTTGAAAAAGCTGTTTTCCGTAACTGTAAATTATATAGTAAAAAAGCATAACTGAAAAATATTTTACATCAAACTCTATTTTGTGCCAGTCTCCACCGATAAATTGCCGGACTAATCCCCAAGCGTAAAATGGGTAATCTAAAATCGCCACATAGTTGTATCTGATTTCGTAGTAAGAAAATGAAAGCACAAAAAATAAATTGAAAATTCCGTAAGAAAAGAGAAAGTAGTGACTGTGGTTTTTCGATCTGAAAAAAGATATTGGATTTTTCAGAAAAGCATTCACTTTATCACCTGATTTTTCCAGCAGATTGGCAACTCCGGTAAGATCACTTAAAAGCCAGTAGCCATCTGATCTGATGAACGGAAGTATCTGAACAAAACACATAAAGACCAGCACTTTGCTGAAAGCAACAAAGAAATCATTACCGATATAGGCACCGATGAAGTAAAATGCCAGTACAAACCAAAGCTGCATATATATTCCTGCAAGATTTGCAATCACTTTTTGCTGCTTTGTTGCATGCCATACGGCGCTGATGTTGGAGTAAAAAACAGGATACAAAATGTAAATTCCGAATCCGATGCCTCCATTTTTACCTGTAAATTTTCTGCAGGCTGCCACATGACCAAACTCGTGGAAGATAATGGTGACGAAATAGAGAGCAAATGTATATATTATAGAAACTGAAAAATTGCCATAATTGCCTGTATTGATGTCAAAAAAAATGTTGTAAACAGAGAACAGCGCGAGGGAGATAAATGCAGCCCAGAATAAAGGCGGATAAAATAAAAATCCAATCATCTGGGATATTTTTCCTGCAGTTTTTTCGGGAATCAGAATTTTTTCAAATAAAAGAAAACTTTTCTTTTTGTTTTTTAAATCGAATCTCTTTAATAGCTCGTTGCTGTAAAAAGTAAAATCTTCTTCCGAATAAATCTCCTGAGTATATTCATTGTAGAGATTGGATGCCTGTGTGTAATTTTCAGCCTGTGAAAGTGCGAGCATTACTGTCTTTACTTCTTCGTCGATATCGAAAAAGTTATTGTCAATTTCCATCACATAATTACCATTTTTCTTTTTGGTGAAAACGGGCTGGGCATCAAGCAGATTCATCATCACTTAAGTTTTGAATGTTCTAGGGTTGCGTTACTGTGTAATTTTGTTGACCAGTTTTATGCTTTCTTTTACTTCCTCAATAATTTGGGTAAGCCAGATCTTAAGGTCAGGGAAATCTAATTTTTCAGAATTAATCAAGGCATTATTGTATTGATTCAAAGCGTACAGACTGTATTTTTCACATAATCCCGATGCGTAAAAAATGCGTTCTTCAAAACGATCCAGATTTTCATCATTTACTAAATGCTCGTCAGTAATGATTTTTCGTACATCGCTGTGGAGCAAATTCCACTGTCCGGAAGTTAGGTCTTTTGCAAAATCATCAATATCATCCATCATCTGCATTCCGTTGAAAATACAGGTGAAAATATTTTTAATGTCATCATAGCTGGCCTTTGCTTCGAAAAGCCAGTCCATTCCTCTGATGGGAACCAATGCAAGGTTGTGCTTGTTGTAAGACATTTCTTCAAAATCAGAAATTTCCAAAACCGGTTTTCTGATGTTGTTGTATTTTTCTTTGGTGATGTAGGAGTAATACAGTTTTTCTTCTACAGCAAGATAATCCCAAAACTGATGATCAGTAGGAAATACTTGTAGTAGAGAAAAGATCGCATTTTTGTAATGTTGGTTGGATTGGGCTAAAACGTTCTCGCTGTTTTCTACCTGAGAAACCCAATCGATATCATTGTCAATTACTGCATCCTGTAAAAAAACAAAATTCCTGTATTCTTTTACCCCATTTTGGAATGTAGAGAATACGCTTTTGTTATCTATTTTGTACCCTGTAGATATGATGTGTAGCAGATTTTGAAAAAGGTAAAAACCTATGCTGTTTTCATTTTTCATCTTATGGAGAAGGATTGGTTAGAAATAGAAAAAACGAGCCCTGAAGCTCGCTTTTCTTATTAGCTTATGAAAGTTTTACCAACCTCCACCACCTGTTCCACCGCCGTTTCCTGGATTAGTAGGAGGGGTAGTTGGAGGAGTAGGTCCACATGGTGGCTGTGGATTGCAATTTTTAACTGTGTAGAAAGTGAACTCCTTTCTTTCTTCTAGCTGCTCAATCTTAAGACCAGCTAATTTTTCTTTTAAATTTTTCATTGGTATAATGTTTTTAAGTATTAAAATACAATTAGTGTATTTTTTTAACTTGACGCAAAGATATAATCTTTTTTTATTAAAAATTAAAAATATTACACTTTTTTTAATTTTTAAATTAAAAATATTTCATTAGGGGTTTTCACTTATTTAAAATATTTTAACTATTATTTGTTTTAATGTAAATTTTATTTGTAAAAAATGTTTTTAGAAATAAAGCAAACAATTTAACACGAATTTGAATGTAAACAATTGGTTGTTTGTGTATTAATAATAATTAATGTATATTTGCAGACTCTTTTGGCGCAAAAATTTGTTTATACATTCTTAAAATACTGAAAATCAACTCTTTCATTTCTTTTGAAAGAGGTTTGTTGTTTTTGGTTTATAAGGATTTATTCATTTCCAGCCTCAGAAGTCATTAAAAGTATTTTGCATTACGCTGTGAAAAGATATACCAGCGTTGCAGTTAGAAAGATTTAGATTAAGTAAAAGATTTAGGTTCTTACTGTTAGCGCCAAAAAACATTTTTGCCTTTTTACTTTTGTCTTATTTCTTTGTTCTTTCTGATATTTTTTAAAACAAAATATTTTTTAACCCCCTTTCTTAAAAGTTTTATGAGTAAAACAACAGCTACAACTCAGGAAAAGAGAATTAATTTCTCAACAGCGAAAGGAAAAATCGTGACGCCAGACTTTTTGGATATCCAGATTGAGTCGTTTACAGAGTTTTTCCAGCTAGACACACTTCCTGAAGACAGAACAGACGAAGGTTTGTATAAGACTTTCCAGGAGAATTTTCCTATTACAGATTCCAGAAATCAATTCGTTTTAGAATTTATTGATTATCTGGTAGATTCACCACGTTACTCAATCGATGAGTGTGTGGAAAGAGGGCTGACGTATTCAGTACCTTTGAAAGCAAGACTTAAATTATACTGTACAGACCCGGAACATGAAGATTTCCAGACTGTTGTGCAGGATGTTTATTTAGGTCCGGTTCCTTATATGACTCCGAGTGGATCTTTCATCATCAATGGTGCTGAAAGGGTTATCGTTACGCAGCTTCACCGTTCACCTGGTGTATTCTTCGGACAGACTTACCACGCTAACGGAACAAAACTATACTATTCAAGAATTATCCCTTTCAAAGGATCTTGGATGGAATTTACAACCGATATCAACAGCGTAATGTACGCGTATATCGACCGTAAGAAAAAATTACCTTTAACTACATTGTTAAGAGCTATCGGTTATGAATCTGATAAAGACATTCTTCAGATTTTCGACCTTGCAGAAGAAGTGAAAGTTTCTAAAGCTGCCCTTAAGAAAGTGGAAGGTAGAACTTTGGCTGCGAGAGTATTGAACACTTGGTTTGAAGATTTCGTAGACGAAGACACTGGTGAAGTTGTTTCTATCGAAAGAAACGAAATCATCTTGGATAGAGAAACTATTCTTGAAAAAGAACATTTAGATCTTATTTTGGATGCAGGTGTGAAATCTATTTTGATCCACAAAGAAAATGCAAACGAATTCTCTATCATTCAGAATACATTACAGAAAGACCCTACCAACTCTGAAAAAGAAGCGGTAGAATATATTTACCGTCAGCTTAGAAATGCAGATCCGCCAGATGAGGAAACTGCAAGAGGAATTATCGAAAAATTATTCTTCTCTGAGCAGAGATATTCATTGGGTGAAGTAGGACGTTACAGATTAAACAAAAAGTTGGGTCTTAATATCCCAACTACAACTGAGGTTCTTACAAAAGAAGATATCATTGCGATTGTAAGACACCTGATCGAATTGGTAAACTCTAAAGCTGAGGTTGATGATATTGACCACTTATCAAACAGAAGAATTAAAACTGTTGGTGAGCAATTAGCTGGACAGTTCGGTGTAGGTCTTTCGAGAATTGCAAGAACGATCAAGGAGAGAATGAACGTTAGAGATAACGAAATTTTTACTCCGCTTGATCTTGTTAATGCTAAAACTTTAACATCAGTAATTAACTCATTCTTTGGTACCAACCAGCTTTCTCAGTTCATGGACCAAACCAACCCACTATCAGAAATCACGCACAAGCGTAGACTTTCTGCCCTGGGACCTGGTGGTTTATCAAGAGAAAGAGCAGGTTTCGAGGTACGTGACGTTCACCATACTCACTATGGTAGAATTTGTCCTATCGAAACTCCTGAAGGACCAAACATTGGTTTGATTTCTTCACTAGGTATCTATGCTAAAATCAACAGACTTGGTTTCATCGAAACTCCGTACAGAAAAGTAGAAGCTGGTAAAGTAGCATTAAACGATGCACCGGTTTACTTAAATGCTGAAGACGAAGAAGACAAAGTAATTGCACAGGCAAACGTAGAATTGGATGACAGCGGAGCGTTCCTTACAGACAGAATTATTGCCCGTCTTGACGGTGATTATCCTGTAGTAGAGCCTTCTGAAGTTAACTTAATCGACGTTGCGCCAAACCAGATTTCCGGTATTTCAGCTTCATTGATTCCGTTCCTGGAACATGATGATGCGAACCGTGCATTGATGGGATCCAACATGATGCGTCAGGCAGTTCCGTTGTTGAAGCCACAGGCTCCAATCGTTGGTACAGGGCTTGAGCAGCAGGTTGCAAGAGATTCAAGAATTTTGATTAATGCTGAAGGTACCGGTACTGTAGAGTATGTGGATGCTGACAGAATCGTAATCAAATATGACAGAAGTGAAGACGAAGATTTAGTACAGTTTGAGTCTGCTACTAAAACATATAAACTGACTAAATTCAGAAAAACCAACCAGAGTACTACCATTACATTAAGACCAAACGTAAGAGTTGGTGATGTTGTACAGAAAGGTCAGGTTCTTTGCGACGGTTACGCAACCGAAGACGGAGAATTGGCTTTGGGTAGAAACTTGGTGGTAGCCTTCATGCCTTGGAAAGGATACAACTTTGAGGATGCAATTGTAATCAATGAAAAAGTTGTGCGTGAAGACTGGTTTACTTCAATCCACGTGGATGAGTATTCTCTTGAAGTTCGTGATACCAAATTGGGTATGGAAGAACTGACAGCAGATATTCCAAACGTATCTGAAGAAGCTACAAAAGATCTTGATGAGAACGGAATGATCAGAATCGGTGCTGAAGTGAAGCCTGGTGATATCATGATCGGTAAGATTACTCCAAAAGGAGAATCAGATCCTACTCCGGAAGAAAAACTTCTTAGAGCTATCTTTGGTGACAAAGCCGGTGATGTGAAAGATGCTTCATTAAAAGCAGATTCATCATTAAGAGGTGTTGTAATCAACAAAAAACTGTTCTCAAGAAACATCAAAGACAAAAAGAAGAGAACTGAAGAAAAACTGAAGCTTGAAGAGATTGAAAACACTTACAAAGCAAGGTTTGACGAGTTGAGAAATACTTTAATTGAAAAATTAAATACACTTGTCGGAGGTAAAACTTCTCAGGGAGTAACCAACGACTTAGATGAAGAAATCATCGGTAAAGGAACTAAATTTACCCTGAAACTTCTTCAGTCAGTAGAAGATTATGTAAACGTCAGCGGTTCAGACTGGACGGTTGATAACGATAAGAATGAACTGATCAAACAGTTGATTCACAACTACAAAATCAAATTCAACGATATTCAGGGGGTTAAAAACCGTGAGAAATTCGCAATTTCTATCGGTGATGAACTACCAGCAGGTATCATGAAACTGGCTAAAGTTTATATCGCTAAAAAACGTAAACTGAACGTTGGAGATAAAATGGCAGGTCGTCACGGTAACAAAGGTATCGTTTCAAGAATCGTCCGTCAGGAAGATATGCCATTCTTGGAAGACGGAACACCGGTTGATATCGTATTGAATCCACTTGGGGTACCTTCACGTATGAACATCGGACAGATCTACGAAACAGTTCTTGGATGGGCTGGTCAGAAACTGGGAATGAAGTTCGCTACACCAATTTTCGACGGTGCTACTCTTGATCAGATCACTGAGTACACTGAGAAAGCAGGAGTTCCTAAATTCGGTCACACTTACCTTTATGATGGTGGTACAGGAGAAAGATTTACTCAGGCTGCGACAGTTGGTATCATCTACATGCTGAAATTAGGACACATGGTAGATGACAAAATGCACGCACGTTCTATCGGACCTTATTCACTGATTACTCAGCAGCCTTTAGGAGGTAAAGCTCAGTTTGGTGGACAGCGTTTCGGAGAGATGGAGGTTTGGGCTCTTG
>NZ_JACYFS010000013.1 GCF_014837145.1 Chryseobacterium caseinilyticum | reverse complement strand
TTTTTTCATAGTTTTGTAATGTTTTTAATTAAACGATTCAATCCATTGCTCCTTCCTGAGTCGCCAAACTTATGGGAAGGGGCTTTTTTATTGATCTTTTTTGGTCAGGCTGAGCTGGCCTGTGTTTTATTTCATTGATTTTTGATTGGTCATAATAACTCGCTGTGATTGGGTTCCTGTTTTTATTCTGAACAGAGGAATCTCTGATGCAATCCCCAACTGTTCAGAAAAACAGGGCTTTCATGATACACTGAAAAGAAACAGTAATAAACTCACTTCAGAGCATACAAAAGCGGTAAATATCAATTAATATGAATGAAAATTTGTCCCGTGAAAGCTTTAAAAGGCCGCAATAGGTTGTACACCCTACTGTATCATGTCAAGATACTCTATGTGGTGAAGCAGGCTTAGATTGTTGTAGAAAAAGCGACGGCATGAAAATAAAACGGCATGGAACTCTATAATATCAGCTTAGTGGTACTGGTATACCTTGGAACAGATAAGAGAGCCCACGCCTAGGTCGTGAGCTTAGTACTTATCCTCTCGTTCCGTAAATTACCAGTTTTCTAAGCGAGATTCTAAGCAATAGCTTCTATTAATTTTTTGAAGTATCGCAAAATTACTTTATTAAGTAATTATTTCCAAATATAAGAATTTTTCATTCTGTTACAAGAACTTGTAACAAATTTTGTAAAAAAAATTACGCCCTTTGTATAAAGTGCTAATTAATGGACATTTTAAAAGACGAAATACTCAGAAAATTTGGAGAACACGTTAAAGATTTAAGAATTAAATCTGGACTAACACAAGATGAAATCGTACTTAATAGTAGCAAAATCACTAAAGGCACAGTCAGCGATATTGAAAATGGAAAAAGAAATTTCTCATTTACAACTTTAATAGACTTAGCTAAAGGATTAAATATATCACCTAAAGATTTGCTGAATTTCAAGATTGATTAGAATTCTAATGTAAGTTGGGATTTTCTTCTTTTCCAATTTCTTTGATGTTCATATTAGAATACTGTTGCAAAACTTCATTTGTTGGCATGAAGTTGTTTTTTTGCTTAATTTTAAGAATGACAAAGCAACTCACGGACTGCTTCAATGATGTTGTAGAGGTTGTAGGTTTTCTAGGGGTTAATATTGGTGGTTTTTATGAATATAGAATATATAGATAAAGCTTAAATCAGCTCCCCAAGATCCCCTAACTTCAGAGTTTTCTTTTTCAATAGCTTATCATATTGTAATGGTGAGTTTCTATGAGACAGCACGAAGTCAGTAGAATTCGCACAACGATAGCTTTTTCAGAAAATTTAGTTGCTTTGCGAAAGAAGATATATAATAAAATGGATAAAGTAGCCGTTAACGCAAAGATGGGTGGTGAAAGCCATCTTTTATCTTTCATTCAATTGTTTTCTAAAAAAATAAATGTAAACGATTTCAAGCAAACTTCAAAACTACTTTTGAATTCTGTCGCCCTGACCTTTACCACCTACCGTAGCAAAGATATATCTGAAATAATCTGAAACCGTTAAATTTGCAATCATCTCTGCATCTTTTTCTGCGAGTTTTACCGGTGTCGACATATCAATTTCATTAATCTGAGCCAAGCCTGTAATTCCGGGAACAGCATTGTAGACTCCTCTTTTGTCTCGTTCTTCAATCACTTCTGTCTGGTTATATAGGTTGGGTCTTGGGCCTACGAGACTCATATCGCCTATCAAAACATTGATTAGCTGTGGGAGCTCATCCAGTTTTGATTTGCGCAAAAAACTTCCGAATTTTGAAATCTTTACATTATCTGACAAGTGCGTTGCCACAGACTCTGTATTAGCAGGCATCGTCCTGAATTTTAAAAGCTTAAATGGCTTTTTATAACGCCCCATTCTTTCCTGTACAAAAATGGGCGAACCATCATAGAATATCCCAACAATGTAAAGCGCTATTACAATGGGACAGAGAAACAGCAGCCCGAATAAGGAAAAAATAAAATCAAATGTGCGTATCATATTTAATACTGAATTATCTAGTTTAACAGGGTTATTGATTTATATACAACAAGTTTCTAATTATAGCGTATACTTAACTCTCTTCAAAAAATCAAAAATGTGCGACAATCTAAAACTACTCAATTACAGTTTATATGTGAGCATCAGCCCTCCCCTTGTAGGGATGAGTTCACCGCTTTTGTTCCAGCCGTGTGCTTTGTCTGATCTCTGACCATTGTCCTTATAAAAACCTTTGTACATACCTTGTGACGATCCTACGCCAGCAAAAATATCCAATCCTAACTTTTCATTTATAGTGAAATGATACCCTCCACTGATACCGAAAATAAAAGAATATCCTTTTTGATAAATTTCAGACCGCCTTACAGAACCATCTGCTAAAATTTGAGGCTGCTCATTTTCATCCAGCACTACCAGTTCATTCCAATAATTCCATTTCTGAAGGTTAAAATTTGCAAAGGAAAAATATCCTCCAACATACCATTTTTTCATCGATTCTTTAAAATAATACCGTCCTTCCAAAGTCGCCATGTAAATCTGCAAATGTTTGCCTGAAAAAGATTTCCACGGTGAGATGAATACTTCTTCCTGCAGTGTGAAATTTTTGTTAAGCGTCTGTTCGGATGCTACATTTACTATTCCGAGCGGCAGAAATATTGTGTTGGCTTTTACTTCTGTCTGTGCATTCATCATTAGTGTCTGAAAGATGAGCATCAAAAATGCTATTCTGGTTTTCATTATGTGTTTACCGTGTATTTTTTCGAGTATATCCATTATGCCTTTTTATGCGTACAGATCACAAGAGATTGTAGACAAATATATAATTTTTTTAACTGAGTAAGATTATTTGATGTTAACATATAACATTCACGGCGATTCTGATGCATTAAAATTTGAAAGTTGCGTCAACTTCAAATGACTACCTGTTTCACCTATTTTACAGATTTCCAGAATGATATGTTATGCAATTTTGTGATACTATATTCCAGCAACAACAGGAGATTGACTATGTTAAGTTTTAGTGTTGTAATTTTAACATTCTGTCATATCAGAGATAATCTGTTAATATGATAGAAATATTTATCTTTTACTTAGAAAAATAGTTTTTGATCACCGTTGCAATTCTCTGTCTGTCTTCATCTGTAAGGTTTGAACCTGAAGGAAGGCACAGTCCGTTTTCGAACAGGGTTTCAGATACTCTTTGTCCATAATAAGGTGAATCTCTGAAAACCGGCTGCAGGTGCATAGGCTTCCATAGCGGTCGGGATTCGATGTCATCTTCAAGAAATGCCAAACGCAGCCCTTCTCTGTTTTTGCCTGCAACAGCTTCATCAATTTCTATTACTGACAACCAGTGGTTGGAAAAATAATCTTCTGAAGGTTCAGAGAAAACCTCTACGCCATCAATATCCCTGAAAGTTTCCATGTAGAAATCATGCATTTTTCTGCGTGCAGCAACTCTGTCATTTAAAACTTCCATCTGTCCGCGGCCAATGCCTGCCACAATATTGCTCATCCGGTAATTGTAACCTATTTGTGAATGCTGATAATGAGGTGCATCGTCTCTTGCCTGAGTAGAAAGGAAAACTGCTTTGTCTTTATCTTCCTGAGAATGGCAAACCAAGGCTCCGCCACCTGAAGTCGTAATGATTTTATTTCCGTTAAAGGATAAAATTCCGAAACGTCCGAAAGTCCCACACGGTTTCCCTTTGTATAAAGATCCTAAGGCTTCTGCTGCGTCTTCAATTAAAGGAATTTGATATTTATTTGCAATTGCAATAATCTCATCCATTTTTGCAGGCATTCCGTACAGATGAACTACAATGATTGCTTTTGGCTTTTTGCCTTTTGATATTCTGTCTGAAATCGCTTCTTCCAAAGCAAGCGGACACATGTTCCATGTATCACTTTCAGAGTCGATGAATACTGGTATTGCACCACAGTAGGCAATTGGGTTTGCAGAAGCGGAAAATGTCATTGACTGGCAAATCACTTCGTCACCATATTTCACGTTACATTCTATTAAAGCCAAATGAAGTGCCGCTGTGCCCGCTGAAAGTGCTGCCACTTTTACATTATTATTTAAAAACGTCTCTAAGTCTTTTTCAAAACCATTTACATTTGGTCCTAAAGGCGCAATCCAATTGGCTTCAAATGCTTCATTTACATATTTTTGTTCGGTTCCTCCCATGTGTGGTGAGGAGAGCCATATTTTTGAGTTCATTATAATTCGTGGAATTTTATTGGTTTAGCAGGTATACCTACTGCTGTACAGTTTTTGGGAAGAGATTTTGAAACTACCGCTCCTGCACCTATTATGGTGTTTTCACCAATTGTCAACAAATTAATAATCTTAGCTCCAGTTCCAGCATATACACCTTTCTCAATTAATACTTCTCCCGAAATATTTACTGATGGCATGAAAGAGCAGTAGTTTTCTATAGTTGTATCGTGTCCTACCGTACACATCAAATTTAGAATAACAAAATCTTTAATATTGATATTGCAGGTGATAATTGTTCCTTCACAAATTACGGATCCTTTTCCAATAGTAACAAAATCATTAGAAACTGATGCTTTAGGATGTACTATGGTAGGAAAATCTACGACCGGATTATCTATTTTAGAGACTATTTTTTCTTTAATTTCCGGATCTGCTACACAAATAACAATTGCTGTCTTTTCTCTTAAATTTCTGATGTCATTTATTCCACCCAGAATTGGATGATTATTAACTAAAGCTCCTTTTTCAAAGCCATCATCAAAATAACCAACAAAATTATATGTTTGTGGAGTTATTTTGTTTATTTCATCAATAATAGTTTTGACTTCTCTACCAAAACCGCCCGCACCAAATATGGCAATGTTTTTCATTTATTAAGATACTATTTTTATTAATTCTTTCCGTTAAAGATTTCCATTGTAGCTTGCCCGTTCTGGTTAATACCATCACTTTTAAAAACTTTCTTAAAAGTTGTAAAAAAAATTTTCAAGTCAGTTTGAAAGCTGAGATGATCAACATACCAAACATCCAAATCAAACTTCTTCGTCCAGGAAATGGCATTTCTACCATTCACCTGTGCCCACCCGGTAATTCCAGGTCTCACGGTATGCCTACGCTTTTGTGATTCGTTGTATAAAGATAAATATTGAGGCAGTAATGGCCTAGGTCCAATTAAAGACATGTCACCTTTTAACACATTAAGCAGTTGTGGGAGCTCATCTAAAGATGTTTTACGTACAAAAGCTCCAATTGAAGTTAATCTTTCTGCATCAGATAATAATTTTCCACTACTACTTTTCCGATCACTCATTGTTTTGAATTTTATGATTTCAAATATTTCTTCATTTAAACCTGGCCGTGCCTGAAAGAAAAAAGGTTTTCCGTTATTTGCTATATACAATGCGATGGTTACTACAATAAAAACCGGACTAAATATCAGCAAACCAAAAAACGCAACCGTAAAATCTATAATTCTTTTTGTGAAGTTCCTGTACATCATCAAGCTTTTTCTTTCAATAAAATATTATATTCTTTTAATAGGGCATCCCATACTACAGATTGTTCATAACGTTTCGTAATCATTGATCTTGCATTGTTTTTTAATTGTGATAGCTCCATTTTATTTGTCATAAAATTTTCCATTGCCATCCTAAGAGCATCTTCATTTTTAACAGGAATTATGCGTCCATTTAATCCTTCTACAACAATTTCATTACAGCCATTGATATCCGAGACTATACTTGGTAACCCCATTGCCCCAGCCTGCATTACTACATTGGGAAATCCCTCTCTGTAACTTGGAAACACCAACGCATCAGCGAGAGCAAAATAAGGGCGGACATCCTGCTGAAAACCTACGCTGATTATATTTGTATTGTTTTTAATCTCCTCATTGACTTCGGACAGCAAAGGATCCAAATCATCTTCCATCGGGCCTACCAATAAAAGTCTTGCATCTGGATTCTTGATTTTTGAAAAAGCAGCCACTAATTCATTGATGCCTTTGTCTTTCACTAAACGTCCAACAAATATAAAAATGAAATCATTGCTATGAATATTTAAGCTGTTTTTCAGTCTTTCTGTATGCTCATGCGAGACGTTACTCACTGAAAAAAAGGCAGTATCTATTCCATTTGAAGAACCTGAAGCAATCACTTTTAATTTTTCAATATCAGTAAATTTTTCTTTTACGATAAAATTATATAAACCTTTAGAATTGGGATAAATTTTTGTAGCACAAGCGTAGGTAAGTTTTTCCACTTTATTTAAAATTTTACGCTTTGTGCCTGTTGTTTCCATAAGGGGTAGTCCTGCAACGGTATGTAATCTTACAGGCACTTTCGCTAATTTAGCTGCCAACATTCCAATCATTCCTGCTTTTGGCGTATGAGTATGTACGATATGGGGGTTTTCTTTTTTTAAAAGTTTATATGTTTTCCACAGGGCTATCAAATCCTGAACAGGGGTTATTTTACGAGACATTACAACTGGTACGACCCTAATCTTCTCCGCTTCTTCCACATCGTATATTTCCTTTCCCGGAGAGGTTATTCCTATCACCTCAAAATGTTCTGACATAAAACTGAGCTGTCCCCGTAATAAAATTTTCATTGAGACCGGAACGGTTGTTATTCGGATGAGCTTTTTCAAAATAGAAAATTTATAATTTAAATTGAGCGTAAAAATATTAAATTAATGCTTGTATTCAAAGAGAAATAATTTACGAATGTTCTAAATTTTTTCATACTCAGATATGATTTGATTTATGCCTATTCAATTTCTGGTGAGAAACAGCAGTAGACATTACGGTAAGTATCAACACAAATAAAAAAGGAAGAACCATCATTTTTGCCCTCATGATAATTCCAAAATTGGCATAGGCAAATACATACATTAGTGCCAGTAACAGCAGAAGAATCGCCGGAAATATAAAGAGGATTTGTGTGTACAGTATTTTAAAAAATTTCAGTGAATAATAAGCTGTTACCAGAGATAGAAGCAAAAGTACTGCATTTTCGAAACTTATTATTCCGTAGCGCAATCCCGCTTTTTCGAGAGGTAAAGGCCGAAAATAAAAAGTAAATATTTTCATTGATATTCCATACTGATCTAAAGGTACATATGCATCTGTACTTTTAAAATACTGGATATGAGCGTCATATTTTTTTAATACCCTTTGGAATCCACCATCAAAATTCTGAATCCGCACTAGAAGCACCGAGAATAAAATGGCACAAAGACCAAATCCCCCAATCAAGATCATTTTATATTTTATTGAAGATTTAATAACAAGCAGCAGACTCAAAGTATAGCTCAACAACAACACAAATGCTACATGCGGCCTCACCAGTGCAATAAAAAAAAGAGCCACAAAAATGAACAGACTAAAATACCGTTTACGGTGAACTTCAAAAATTATCAATACCAAAAAAGGTAATAGCAAAGCTTCCTTACCAATAACAGAAGACCAAAAGTGGAGATTTGGCAAAAGCAATAACAGCGCAGTAAAATATTTTAAAATTCTGTTATCCTCTGAAATTTCTATCATGATTTTATACAATAATATCACACCAAGGCTGCTGAATAACGAAAAGAAAATAAATCCAGTCCAAAATGGTAAATTGAAATACTTAACTAAAGGATAAACAATACATCTGACAATATCTGTCCCGGGTTTAAAAAAATCCTGCCACTTCTTCTGTGAAAGATCTTCATTTAAAAACCAATAATGTTGAGCATCTCCACCTCGTTTTGTAACAAAGTAAAAAGCAGCAAAGGTAAATAAAAGATGATAAATCAGCAGTATTACCAGATCAATTTTAAAATCTTTCTTTAAGAGGCCCTGCATATGTCTCTGTACTCTATTACTTTAATTTACTGTCAATTACAATTCTTATGTACACCTTTCAATATTATTTATAATTGTGCATAGATGTTTTTATACCATTTCTGGAAACAGTAAAAAGTCCAGACTTTGAATGAATGATCTTCCAAAGAACTAAGATGATTTTTAACCATTGTTACTATTGCATCAACTTTAAATAGATCCTGCTGTTTTAAGAATTCATTATCGATAAAAGATTCCAATTCTTTTCTCATTCCGTACTTCAGCCAGTCTCCCACAGGAACACCAAAGCCCTGCTTGGATTTGTCTAAAAACTCCTCAGGAAAATACTCCTCAAAGGCTTTTTTTAATATATACTTCTTGTTTGATCCTTTCATTAAATACTCTTCAGGAAGTGTTTTTGTGTAGTTCCATAATTCCTTATTCAAGAAAGGAGCACGGCATTCCAGCGAGGTAAGCATGCTTGTGCGGTCTACTTTTACAATCATATCCCCTTCCAAACTTATCATCCGGTCCACTTCTCTAAAATCGCTAAGAGTCAATGGTGCGGGAAGCTTCTGTTTATATCTTAAAAGCGGATTACTATCGAACGCAGCAGATTTAAAATATTCGCCCATCTCTACATTTGAAAAGCCCAGTTTTATAATGTTATAATAGAAATCATTCCCGTAGTCGAGTGAATGCAGCGACTTTCTTATTTTAAACTTCAGACCCCTTTTATCTTCTTTCTGTCTTGTAAATATATCTGAGAATCTGACAATATTTTTATGAAGCTTTTCAGGAACGAGTCCAGTGTATCTCTTATTGATGTTTCCGATCAGATATTTATTGTATCCCCCAAAAATCTCATCTCCACCATCACCCGTCAGTGCCACTTTTACAAATCCGCTGGTTTTCTTTGCCACTAAAAAACTTGGCAGTGCCGAAGAATCTGCGAAAGGTTCGTCAAAATTTAACAGAATCTCGTCGGTATATTTTGTAAGGTCTTTTTCTGATATAATAAACTCATGGTGATTGCTTCCAATTAATTTAGCCACCGTTTTCGACTTATCAGTTTCGTCGAAAGATTTTTTTTCAAAACCAATTGAAAACGTATTAATTTTCTCGTCCAGATTTTTTGCCAGACACCAGCTTACGATACTTGAATCCACTCCACCAGATAAAAATGTTCCTATGGGAACATCTGAAACACTTCTTGAAATTACAGATTTCTGCACCAAGTCATGCACCTCATCTTTAGCTGTGGCAAAGGATATTTCTTTTATCTGAGCTTTGGTCTCCATATTTACTTTCTGAATAAGTATCTGATGAGTTTTAAGATCATATTCAATATAATGGTCTGCCTCCAGTTTAGAGATACCTTCATAAATTGAATAAGGAGCAGGAATGTATGTCAATTGAAAGTACAGCGAAAGTCCTGTTTTATCTATCTCAGGTCTGGAATTCATTATCGGCATTATTGATTTAAGTTCTGATGCCCAAATCAAACCTTCAGCTGTGTTTGTGTAATACAAAGGCTTTTCACCAAAGAAATCACGAACTATAAAAATTTTCTCGCTCGTTTTATCATAAATAGAAAATGCAAACATTCCGTCTAGCCTGCTGAAAGAATTTGTACCATATTTTTCGTACATCTTAAGAATCACTTCGGTGTCCGAAGTGGTATGGAAAATTATGCCTAAGCTTTCCAACTCTGTCTTGAGCACTTTATAGTTGTAAATTTCACCGTTAAATACGATAACTTTAGACTTATCCTCTGTAAAAATAGGCTGTTTTCCTGATGACAGATCTATAATAGACAAACGGCGCATGGCAAAGCCAATCGCTGTATCTTCAACCTGATGAATAAAAAAACCATCCTCATCAGGCCCCCTGTGAATAATCCGCTGATTCATTACCTGCAGCTTTTTTTCAATTTCGACTTCAGAACTGTATTTTTTTATAATTCCATTTATTCCACACATAAGTAATATCAATTTTTATTTTTCAAGTTTTTCTCACGTCTTAATTGCTCCCTGTAAGAAAATGCCCATAGTAAATATATTACGAATCCGGGTAAAAACATATTTCTCATCCTTATCATCACTCCTAAATTTCCTAAAGTAATCGAAAACAAAAGTGATCCTATAACTAAAAATATAAGCAATGCCTTGATGATTATAGGTGCAGCTTTATAAGTTTCAAAAACTTTAAATCTGAAAGCTTTTACGGCTAAAATTAAAATTATTGCATTTTCAAAAGAAGCCAGCATTGAATTTATGCTTCTAGCATCGAAAAAAAGAGGTCGAAATAAAAATGTAAATATTTTTAATGGTAATGGATAGGATGAGATGTCGATACCTGATCCAGCCCCGTCCTGTAGCAATTTAGACTGATTTTCAGCTTTAGATGTAATATTGTTCACTGATAAATTATCAATACTTGCAAACGTCATCACAGTAGGTAGCATGGCTATTCCTGCAGAAATAAATATCAGCGAGAAAAATATTTTCTTTGATTTTGACATTTTAGTCCCGAAGAGCATAACCACACCAAATGCAACTGCCATGAAAAGAACAACGTGTGGACGGATGGCAAAAGTTAGAAAAGCAGAAATAATTAACAAGGGTATTCTTCTGAAAGGTGTCAACATTCCATATACAAACATTCCAATTGACATGAACATAATTGTGTCCTTACCCACTCCTGAAGACCAGAAGTGCATATTCGGAAGAAAAAACAGTAATGGAAATAACATTCGTCCATTTAATTTTGAATTGTAGGGAATCAGTTTAAGTACTACAGCATAAAAGCAAGAGACACCGAAACTTCCTAACATGGCGTAAAACATTGTGTTGGCAAAGAATGACATTTCCAAGAAGTGAACAGGTATGTAATTGATTGCTTCAATGAAATAAGTACCAAATTCATGTGTTATATTATAACTAAATTCTTCAGGTGACATATTTTTAGCGTTTACCCAATACGTCCAAGCATCCCCGCCTCCATTTCTAGTCAGAAAATAGAAAGCAATGCCCATTATAAAATGAAAAAAAGTGAGCCACTTTAAAGTCTTAAGATATCTATAATCCTTTTTTTCTGTCACCAGTTTAGCAAAACCTATTGACATAATAAAAAAAATTATGGAATATAAAATATCAAATATTACCATTGTTCATCAATAATTGTTTCCATGCTTCTGCAGTCACCTGTAAAGCATATTTTTTTTCTACTATTTTACGACCCTCTACGCCGTGTTTTTTCCTTAAGGAAACATTCTCAGCATATTCAGAAAGTGAATTGTACCATTCTTCCGATGAATTTGCTAAAAAACCATTCCGTTCTGTCACCACTTCTTTATTCATACCAACAGGCGAGGCTATAACCGGAATTCCAGCTGCCATATACTGAATTAGCTTAAATGAACATTTTCCTCTTGACCAAGGAGTATCATCTAAGGGCATCAGTCCTACATCGAAAGACCTTATCCATTGTGTTTCGGTATGTTTTTGCCAAGGCACAAAAACAAATGGAGGTTCTGATTTATGTTGTGTAAATGCACCTACAATGACAATTTCCGCATCACGCTGATTCGCAAATGCAGTAAGTCCCTTTTTTATATTTTCAACATATTTATAAGTAGAAGGAGAACCAATCCATCCAATTCTAAATTTTTTGCTTTCGTAATCTCTTTTTGTTTTGTACTCTTTAAGATCAATAACGGTAGGAATAATAATGATTTTCTTAGCACCTGCAATTTTAGCACGTTTTGCCAGATACTGATTGCCTGCTACGACCACCGAACTAAATTTCATCACCTGATCAATTTTATTACCAAGCAGTTTCTTTATCCATTTGTTAGCATTCAGATCATAATTGTGAAAAATCGCATCATCATAATCCACAATATATTTAATTCCCAATTTACTTAAGAATTTTTCAATCCACGCCGGGAAATAGGGGAATATTTCATATTCTATCACTACACGATCATATCTGAATACTGTAAATAATACAAAAAATCTTTTTAGATATGCTTTCAGAATAAGCATGCTGTTCTTATTTCCATTATATAATGTCTCCAGATATCTGTCATTGAAAAATGTACTAACACTAATTTTCAGATCTGAATTCTCCAAGTAAGGAAAATACTGAAAACTTCGCATTCTACTACTCGCTCCTGCAGAAGTATATTTGGTTAGATATAAAACTTTCATTTCAAAATTTTGACCTGTTATATAAATATTTGTCTGTAAATATTTTTGTAATCATCTACACCTTTTTCAACTGAAAAATACCTTTCCGCTATTTCTCTGCATTTTTGAGATGTTTTCTCTGACCGTAAATTTTCGAATATTTCCTTAAAATTATATTTTTCCAAATCGTTAAAATCGATTATTTTTCCAATATCATTATTGTTGATATAAAAATCATGATCACCCACTCCTGAATTTGTAATTACTGGTATACCAGTTGCCAACAGTTCGCCCAATTTTGTCGCTGCAGAAGCCCTTTTTGAGAAAAAGGGATGAATATAGAATAGTGCAATTTCAAATTCGGCAAGTCTTTCGGGCATTTCCTGAAATGAAACTTTTTCGAGATTAACTTTTTCTGCCGGAATATGAAACTGTTTCAGTTTTTCATTGATATAATCATGTTGTCCACTGTTAAAGATAGTGAAGTGGTAGGGTATTTGTTCTCCTATTTTCTTAATAACCTCTAAAGTTTTTTCAAAATCGTACCACCCGACCGCAGTACCTACATAGCCAATTTTAACAGGACTTTGATAATTGCGATGTATAAATTTAAATCGGTCTAAATCCACGCATGTGGGGATTACTGAAATATTTTTTATCTGATCACCTTTATCAAACAGTTCATTTTCAAGTATTGTTCTCCTTCCTTCAAACGATAACTTATTTATTCCAGCAGCATTTCGGTAAATGGCTTTCTCTACTATTTTCAGTAGCTTGAAAACAAACCCCTGACGATTAAAGCTTCCAACATCAGCACTTTCATCAAAGGCAAAGCCACGTGTATCAAATAAGTAGGTTAATTTAAGCAGATAAGCTACAAATGCCGGGAAATAACTTCTACAATGAGCAAATTTAATATTTTCCCTTTTTGTTATTTTACTTGTTTTTGCCAGCAAATAAAAAAAATTCATTAGTTTACCGAGCTTGTCTGTTTTATACAATATTGGATGCCAGTGAATATCTTTCTTATATAAGCTTTGCATCAGATTATCCATTTTTTCTTTATCTGAAAAATCTTCAGGTTTTTCTAACGATATAAGGTGGTATTGATATTCGGAAGATAGTTTGTAGAGATAAGTCAGCACCTGAGAAGACCCCAAGGCCTCATTCATGCCGTTATAACTTATATAAGCAATTTTTGTTTTTATCATTTTAATTTTCTTGGACTCCTGTCAAAAATATCATTGGTTCATCCATTTCTCATACCATTGCTGAAAAACAAGGATATACCATAGTTTCTGATAATGGCGATCTTTTCCCGAAAGTATATTTTCTTTTAATCTATTTATCTCAATTTCATTAAATATACCCTGATTTTTAATAAAATCAGTTCCAAGGTAAAAGTCAAGTTTAGCTTTTAAAGAATTCTGTAGCCAAGAAAGAACGGGAACCCCAAAACCCATCTTTGGGCGGTTCATCATTTCCCTCGGCACATACTGATGTACAATTTCTTTTAAAATATATTTTTTTTCTCCCTTATTATATTTAAACGAATCAGGTAAAGTAGCAGCCCATTCAAGCACTCTGTGATCCAACATTGGTTCCCGTCCTTCTAAACTAAAAGCCATTGTTGCCCTGTCAACTTTTGTAAGAATATCATCAGGTAAATATGTGACATAATCATAGTACATCATTTTACTTAAATTTCCTTTAATCTCTAAGCCACTAATGAGACTTTTTTCATTAATACTTATATTTTCTTTAAATAATTTTAACAGGTCTGATTTCAGATATGAAGTATTTAGAGTATCAGCTAACTGATATGCTGTAGGATTATTAAATATTTTTTTATAACGATCTGCATCTGAGTGATTGGAGATGAGTTTATTTATAAGAAAATTGTATGGTAACGGTAGTTTTGATATCTTCTGTATCTTATTTAGTTTAGAAATATAATCATAACGATTATATCCTCCAAAAACTTCATCACCACCATCTGCCGACAAAGCTACAGTAACATGCTGTCTTGCCAGACTGCTTACCAACATAGTCGGTATTGCACTTGAGTCCCCAAAAGGCTCATCATAATGGAAAGGCAGTTTTTCTATCAAATCAAACATTTCACTTTCACTGCAATACATTTCTGTATGATCTGTACCGAGACGATCTGCAATTTCTCTTGCATAAAGTGCTTCATTAAGATTCTTATCTTCTACCCCAATCGTGAAGGTTTTAATCTTTTGAGTACGGTTTTTCTGCAGTAATGATGTTACTAAAGTACTGTCGTATCCGCCACTTAAAAATACACCTACGGGAACATCTGCAACCATCCTGTATTCACATGCACTTTGGATGATTTCTTCTGTTTTGTGTGTAGCTTCTGTGAAATCAATATTTAATTTATTTTTTTTGTAAAAATCAGCTGCATCCCAGTATTTTGTTTCTTTAAGAGTCTTGTTATCTGCATTGAAATATATGAAACTGCCCGGTGACACTTTTTTTACATTTTCGAAGATTGAAGTATCTCCTGATATATAACCATATTGTAAGAAATGAGAAACAGAATCTATATTCATTCTTTTCTCAAACTTAGGATGCTTATGAAAACACTTTAATTCAGAAGCAAATAGTATTAATTCATTTTTCTGGTAATAATACAGTGGTTTAATTCCTGTACGATCCCTAAACAACCAAAATTCATCTGTTGATTTATTATGAATTACAAAAGCAAACATACCAATAAATTTCTGAACAGCATCTGTATGCCATTCCTGAAAAGACTGTACAATTACTTCAGTATCCGAAACGGTGGTGAATACTCTACCTTTTGCCAGTAATTCGTCTTTTATCTCCTGAAAATTATAGATCTCACCGTTAAAAACAATTGTTAAGTCTCCAACCGTCATGGGCTGATCCGCAGCATGAGAAAGATCAATAATTGACAATCTGCGGTGTCCGAATCCGATTTGTACTTTTTCTTTTTCTAAAAAGAAAAGACCCTGACCATCTGGCCCACGGTGCTCGATTACTCCTGTCATGTTATCCAGTGTTTCCTTTGAGCTTTTTCCTGTAAAATCAATAAATCCTGTAATTCCGCACATCAGCTGATTAGTTTCTTATATATTTCTATTCTTTTTTCTACAATTTTATCAATGTTGAATATCTGAACTTTTTGACGTGCAGCAGCACCTAATTGTTTACGTAAATCATCGTTATTAATTAGTAATTCAATATTTTCCTTGAGTTCAGTATGACTTTTGGCGTTAACCATTATTCCGTTAATTCCATTATCAATAAAATCTGGAATTCCTCCAACATTGGTTGCTAAAATTGCTTTATTTAAAACCATTGATTCCCCCACAACCATTCCAAAACCTTCTGAAACAGATGGAATTACGATAAGGTCTGCATATAAAATATAGTTAAAAAGTTCCTGTTGCTCTAAATTACCTAATAATGTTATATTATCAATATCATGCTCAACTATTAGATTCTCAATAACTTCCTTCATATGTCCATCTCCAGCGAAAAAGAAGTGCAAGCTATGAACTGATTTATTAATGTCTATGATTGCTTTAATCAAGAATTCATGTCCTTTCTCTTTTACTAAGCGTCCAGGTGTTAATATATTCATTTTATCAGAAGAAAAAACTAAGGGTTTTGATCCTTGTGGTGAGCTGAACTCTTTAACTACAAAACCGTTATGAAGGACTTTAACATCATTTAAGTTCAGCTCGTCTATAAAGTGATTTTTAACACTTTTACTTACTGCTAATTTTATATCGAAAGTATTTAAAGATTGTTTATCAAGCAACTTTCTGAATTTCTTAATTACAGTAGTAGCAGGATCAGCCTGATAACCCAAGTTATGTAATGTAACAATAGTTTTAAGTTGTGGGAATCTAATTGTTTTTAATATACCAACATAGAAGTGAGCAAAAAATAGGTGAGTATCTACAATATCATATTTTCTATTTGTAAGTAAAGCTTTTAATTGCGATAGTATCTTAAAAACATTCCATCGGAAACCCACATTTAACTGATGAACAACTACACCATTACGCTCTAGCTCGCTCAATAAATCATGTTCTTCGAATAATGTTGCAACTTCACAACTTACACCTCTTTTTATAAGAATGTTGATAGTACTGATTAGAGCTCTTTCAGCTCCACCATTGCCTAAAGATTCTATAACAAATAAGATTTTCAAAATATAATTTTTAATTTACTGATAACTGTAATTTTATTTTGTTGCACATTAATAATATTAATGCAGCAAAAAATCTAAAATTAAAATAATAATTTGAATTGTAAGAGGCTCCAATCTTCATGTTTTTCCAGCCATTCAAAAAGTCTTTATAGTTTCTAATCATTTGCCATCCATTAAAGAAATAGGTGTATGCTAGATTCTTTTTTGCAATACCTCTGTATTGGTTAGGAAAATCTGCTAAACTAAATAAATCTAATCGTATTTTGATATTATCTTCATGCATCCTATACAGATCTTTACCTGTATTTCCTGAATGATCCCTCATTACAACAAGAGGTTCTTGAACATAATCAAATTTATACTTCATAGCAATTTTAAAGTAAATAGCTTCACCTTCTGCCCTAAAACCCTCAGAAAAAGGATAACGAAGTAGACACTCTTTTCTGATGATAGGAGAGATTGGGTAAATAAAAAAAGGTTCTGTCAAAAGATTTTTTAGTATCTCGCCATTTCTCATCATTTTATTTGTTGCAGGCTCTAACATTTCTTTCGTATCTTCATAATATCTAAAACCTGCACTATATACGACACCATAATTTTGATCTAAAGAATCAAAAAGTTTCATCTGCATTTCTATCTTTGTTGGAAGATACCAATCATCTGATGATAAAATTGATATAAAATCACCTTTTGCCAATTGCACCCCTTCATTTATTCGAATATGGCCTTTATTCTCATCGTAGAGGATATATTTGATAAATGTATATTTTTTTGCAATCTTCTTTATTATTTCGTGAGAGTTATCACTTGATCCGTCATCAATAATTATATATTCGATATTTGGATAAGTCTGATTAACAACACTTTCAACAGTATTTTGCAAATATCTTGCATGATTAAATGAAGGTGTTATTATTGTAACTAAGGGATATTTTTCTTCCATTTATTTCTTTTTGATTATTTTTTTTACACTGTGATTTATCTGTGTTTTAGCTGATATGTATATTACTATTGTCATTTCTAAAGTTAGTATAGATCCCAAAAAAGAAAATGAAATTTTATAATAATAGTGAGTAAATATGAATATAAAAATACTCATAATAAAAATAGATGTTGGGAGAACTATTTTTTTAAAATCATAATCAATCTTAATTTCACGCGTACCAAAATAAACAGTTAGTAATAATGAAAAAAGATTGCTAATAATAGATGCAGTAATTAAGCCGTAAACTTGATAATCTGCAACTAACAAATAGATAAAAATTAACTGAGTTCCAACTGAAAAGAATTGTATAAGTGATAATAGTTTTGATTTTAAATTATAAGTTAAAATATTAAAAAACAAAAATTGAAATCCATTCAAAAAGGAGGGAACTATTGCTAACCAAAAATAAGGTACAATATCAAAATATTTACTATTTGACAAAATAAATGAGATATTTGAAACACAAAATATTAATACAGCGCAGAACATTATAAAGATGCTTAAGAAAAAAATATATAAATTATTAATTTCTTTTTCATTTTTCTTCGGGTTGCTGTAATACTCGAATAAAAATGGTTGAACAGAATTTGCAAGCGCTTCTGAGCATAATGTAATGAGAGATGCAAAAGTCATCATTAATCCATAAATTGCAATCTCGGCAAGAGACACATACTTCTCTAAAAAAAAACGATCCGCATATCTACCAACCCAAAAGATTAATAAAAAAGGTATTAAGGAAATAGAATATTTTAAAGAGGTATTAATTGTTTTCTTATCAATGAAAAATCTGAAATTCTCACGCATAAGGTATAGTAACACGAAAAATATTAATATGTTACTTAAAAATCTAGCCCACATAACTCCTTCAAGAGAAAAATAAATTGCAAATACTATTTGAAGACAAACTGACAAAAAAATGAAGATCATTTGAATCAAAGCATATTTGTAAACCTTTCTTTCATTTTTTTCAAATGTTAGGCAAATAACAAAAAACTGAGATGATAAGCCCGTTAAAATAGCAAGGTAACCATATGGAAAAAATGATATATTTTTATCGCTTATAAAGATTGAAAATATATACGGTCCAATAATCAGAAATATAATCGATAAAAATATATTAAAAATAATATTAAAACTAAAAATAGTATTTAAAAAATCTGATTTTGACTGCTTTTTATCATTTCTAAAATATAATGGGACAACTGAAGATGATGTGTTTAAACCTCCAAGAATAGAAATTAGAGATGAAATCGTAATAAGCAAAGTATAAGCTCCATATTGCTCAATTGTAAGATATTTTAGGTAAATCGGTAATAATACAAAGGATATTATTGGTTGTAAAAATGTAAATATTGTAAAAATTACAACACTATGCGTAGCAGATTTTGCTTGTTCGTTAAGGTTAATACTTTTCATCTTTGTTTAAGTACTTTTGCAGGTATTCCGCCAACTATTGAGTATGGAGGTATATCTCTAGTAACAACACTGTTTGCCGCAATTATAGAACCTTTTCCAATGGTTACTCCCCTAGTGATTACAACTTGTGTAGCAATCCAAACATCATCATCTATATAAACTTTGCTTGTCTTATAACCCTGATCTTTAATTGGAATTTCTTTACTATCGTAAGAATGATCAATGTCAAGAATATAGCATCTTGGAGCAATCATAACGTTTGAGCCTATGAAAATTTCTTCGAAACATGAAACAATAGAATATTCATTAATAACTGTATTGTTTCCTATAGTTAATTTTCCGGCACCTGCTAATATCACATTAGATCGTACTGCGACATTAGAACCTAAACAAAAGAGATTTTTATAGCATTTAATGTCAACGTTAGATCCAAGACTTAAACGATCAGCAACCATGTTGAACTTATATCTATATAGTATACCTCTCATTAATGGTAGTCTTTCTCTAATTGGAATTGACAAAATAGAAAAGCACTTTAAAAGATACGAAAATGGTAAAAGGACTAATTTTAAAATATTATATAGTAAATACATACATTTTAATCAAGATTGTGCAGAATTCAATACATTAATAACTTTTAACACCTCCTCATTACTCATTACCGGGCTTATCGGAAGACTCAAAACTTCACTGTGTATTTTATCTGTTATTGGAAAATGAAGCTCATTCATCTCCCTGTACGCTCCCTGCTTATGGGGTGGAATAGGATAATGGATCAATGTCTGTACGCCATTTTCTGTAAGATAATTCTGCAGCTTTTCTCTTTCCGAAGTTCTTATAACAAACAAATGCCATACGTGTTCTTTTCCATTGTCAAGTAATTCGGGCAAAATAATATTGGGATTTTTCACTTCCAAAACATATCTTTCTGCTATTTCTCTTCTTCGGTCATTATCTGTATCAATATATTTCAACTTGACATCTAATACAGCCGCCTGCAATTCATCCAATCTTGAATTTAACCCCTGATAGATATTGATGTATTTCTGATTTGACCCATAATTTGCCAAAGCCCTGATGGTTTTTGCCAATTCATCATCACTGGTTGTCACTGCTCCCCCATCTCCCAGCGCTCCCAAATTTTTCCCCGGATAAAAGCTGAAACCTGCTGCATCACCTAAATTCCCGCTTCTGATCCCTTTCCATTCTGCTCCGATTGCCTGCGCATTGTCTTCGATAATTTTCAAATTGTGTTTAGCTGCAATATTTTTTAGATCGTCTGAAAAAATAATGCGTCCGTACAAATGGACAATCATAATTCCCTTTGTTTTAGGAGAGATTTTGTCCTCTATTTTAGTAATATCAATATTGTAGTTATTTAGATCCGGCTCCACTAACACTGGTACTAAACCATTATCTGAAATTGCCAAAACAGAAGCTATGTAGGTATTTGCAGGAACGATAATTTCGTCCCCTTTCTGCATGATCCCTAATTCTATATAAGCCCTTAGAATTAAACGAAGTGCATCCAAACCATTTGCAACGCCGATGGCATATTTTGAACCAATGTATCGTGTCAAATTGTCCTCAAAATTTTTAACTTCATTTCCAAGGAGATACCAGCCAGAACGGAAGGTATGTAGTAGTTTTTCTTCTATTTCCTGCTGATAAGCAAGGTTTATTTTCTGTAAATCAAGAAATTTGATCATTTTGTTTTTTTCTTATTGATAGATTATTGTTCCGTTTATGTCAATAGTACCTTTCTGTTTTGCAGGGTTTCCAAACCAAACTGTGTTCGCAGGAACATTTTTGGTAACAACACTGCCCGCCCCTATAAGTGCATTTTCTCCAATTGTATTTCCCGTAACGATAGTTGAATTCGCTCCAATAGAAGCACCTTTTTTAACAATTGTTTTTGAAAATGATTTGGGATATTGCTTTGATCTCGGTATCAGGTCGTTGGTAAAAGTAACATTTGGACCAATAAACACATTATCTTCGAGAGTTACACCGTCCCAAATCTGGACACCCGGTTTTATGGTAACGTTGTCTCCTATTACCACATCATTTTCTATCAGCACCTGACAGTTAATATTACAATGATCCCCAATAACCGCATCTTTCAGTACTACACAATATTGCCATATCATTGTATTTTCTCCGATATTTCCTGACTGAACATCAGACAGTGAATGTATTTTAGCCATTTTTCCTATAATTTAAAAAGTCTTTATATTCACGAATATAATCCTTTTCGGTATATTCCATTGAAGCTAAAACAAGGCAAATACTTCCACTTGAAAAGTCCTTCATTTCTCTCCAAATTCCTGGTTTAATGTGTAAAGCTTTATTCGGATGATTTAAAAAGACTTCCCTTTTATTTACTCCATCATCTAAAATAAAATTAAATGACCCACTAGCCGCAACTACATATTGTTGGAGTTGATAATGGGAGTGTCCACCTCTTTCAGCACCCATTGGAACATCGTAGAGGTAATAAACTCTCTTAATATCAAAGGGAATGTTTATATTATTTTCTAAAACTGTGATGTTTCCATTTTCGTTATGAACAATGGGCAATTCTACAATCTCACAATCTTCGACACTAAATTTCATTTTTCAGCAATTTGAACTGTTCATAATCTCTGATATAATCAGATTCGTTGTAAAGTCTATCTGATACGATTAAAGCCAGAGAATTAGTAGAAAAATTCTCAAGCCTTCGCCAATACATTTTAGGTATATACAGACCTGAATATGACCGGTTGAGAGAAAACTTCTTATCGACTTGACCGTCATTTAAAACTACATCAAAACTTCCTGAAAGTGCAATAATAAACTCCTGCTGTTCTCTAAAGGCATGACTTCCTCTAATTTCGCCACCTGGCACATCGTATATCCAATAAGTTCTTGCTATATCGAAAGGCAGCTGATTAGGAAATTCAAAAAAAGACAGATTGCCACGTTTATCCAATATTTTTGGCAGTTCTATTATTTTTGGATTATTAATCATCATAATTTACCGTCAGTAATCTTCAAAATTCCTTTAACATCATACACTACCGCATTTTCCTTCTTCAGGTCTTCAAAATTTATATTTAAAAATTCTTTGTGCGAAACCCCTAAAACTACGCAATCAAATTTCTTTTCCGGTAATGTATTTAAACTTTCAATTCCATACTCATGTTTTACTTCATCAGGATTTGCCCAAGGATCATACGTTTTCACGCTTATTCCAAAGTCTTCTAAAGCCGCAATAACATCCAGTATTTTAGTATTTCTAACGTCCGGACAATTTTCTTTAAAAGTAATTCCCAACATCAGAAGCTCTGCACCATTGACATTGATATTCTTTTTTATCAGTGCCTTTACTACTTGTGATGCAACATAGTCCCCCATAGAATCATTCATTCTTCTACCGGCCAGAATGATCTCCGGATGGTAGCCATGTTCCTGTGCTTTCTGCGCAAGATAATATGGGTCTACACCAATACAATGACCTCCGACCAGGCCTGGTTTAAAAGGTAGAAAGTTCCACTTGGTTCCTGCAGCCTCCAAAACAGCGTGTGTATCAATATCCAATAAATTAAAAATCTTAGCCAATTCGTTAACAAATGCAATGTTAATATCTCTTTGGGAATTTTCGATCACTTTTGCCGCTTCTGCCACTTTTATTGTAGGAGCCAGATGTGTACCTGCAGTAATAACCGATTTATATAAATCATCAACCACTTTACCTATTTCTGGTGTGGATCCTGAAGTAACTTTTAATATTTTTTCAACTGTATGTTCCTTGTCACCCGGATTTATTCTTTCGGGTGAATAGCCTGCATAAAAATCTTCGTTGAATTTAAGTCCAGACAGCCTTTCGATAACAGGAATACAATCTTCCTCCGTAGCTCCAGGATAAACAGTAGATTCGTAAATTACAATGTCTCCTTTTTTAATCACTTTTGCAACCGTTTCACTGGCTCTGTACAAAGGAGTCAGATCCGGTCTGTTATTTTTATCTACAGGTGTGGGTACTGTAATGATGTATACATTTGCATCTCTGATTTCATCTAAACTGTACGAGCAACAGAGCCCAGTTACATCATTGATGAAGGGAGATTCTTTTTTCAAAACAGATTTTAGAATATCATTTTCAACTTCAAGTGTTACATCTATTCCCTCATTTAATTCTCTGATACGGGTTTGATTTATGTCAAAGCCAATAACAGGATATTTTGTTGCAAAAAGTCTTGCCAAAGGCAACCCTACATAACCAAGACCAATGATTGCTATTTTTTTCATAATTTTTGAGTATACAATTAAACGAGTTCATTTTTTAAAGTACTCCAGTACCATTCAACCGCATCTTTCAGACCGGCAGATATATTGTGAGTAGGTTGATAGCATAACAGTTGCTGTGCTTTGTCAATTGACGCCAATGAATGTGGTATATCGCCTAATCTTGACGGACCATGAACAATTTTCACATCCTTAATCTTTTCATCAAAGTCAGAAAGATATTCTTTAAGATATTTAAGCAAGTCGTTCAACGTTGTTCTGTCTCCGACTGCAGTATTGTAAACTGTATTGACAGCATCCGGATTATCAGTCAACATTGCCAGCTCATTCATCTGAATCACGTTGTCTATGTAAGTAAAATCGCGCGAATAGTTGCCGTCGCCATTTACAACAGGTGACTCATGATTAATTAACTGTTTGACAAACAGAGGTATTACTGCTGCGTAAGCCCCATTTGGATCCTGGCGTCTTCCAAAGACATTAAAATATCTCAAACCGATGCATTCAATGCCATACGTTTTACTGAAAACATCAGCATATAATTCATTGACATATTTTGTAATAGCGTATGGAGATAAGGGTTTTCCTATCACATCTTCAACTTTGGGAAGTGCTTCAGAATCTCCATAGGTAGATGATGATGCTGCATAAACAAATCTTTTAACTCCCTTATTTTTTGCCGCTGTAAGCATGTTTAAAAATCCGGTAACGTTCACCTCATTGGAGGTCTGAGGATCTTTGATAGAACGTGGAACAGAACCTAAAGCTGCCTGATGTAAAATAAAATCGACTCCCTCACATGCTTTTTCACAAATTTCAGATTCTCTAATATCACCCTCAATTAGCTCATAATTAGGATTATTAAGGAAATTAACAATATTGTGTCGATGACCCGTTGCAAAATTATCAAGACAGACTACCTGATAGTTTTTTGCAAGAAAGTATTCAGTTAGATTGGATCCTATAAAACCTGCTCCGCCCGTAATCAGTATTTTTTTCATTGTAAATGTATTAGACAATAAATAATAGACCTGTATCTACTAAAATTGTATTATTTATGTATTCGTATTCAGTATTTTAGTCTAATTTCAAGTCACTCTCCATCATTTCTTTTACTAATCCAGCCAAATCATATTTAGGTTCCCACCCTAACTGTGTTTTAGACTTGGTTGGATCCCCAATCAGCAAATCCACTTCTGTAGGTCTGTAATATTCCGGATCTACAGAAACAACAATTTTTCCTATTTTCAACTGATATAAAGGATCGTTACATGCTACCACTTTCGCAATTTCATTTTCATTTTCACCTTCAAAAGACAGTTCCACTCCAATTTCATTGAACGCCATTCTGACAAAATCACGTACCGACGTGGTCTCTCCCATAGCAATCACAAAGTCTTCCGGTTTATCCTGCTGAAGGATTCTCCACATGGCTTCTACATAGTCTTTGGCATGCCCCCAATCTCTTAAAGCATTTAAATTGCCTAAGTACAGACATTCCTGTTTTCCTTTCGCAATAGCTGCTGTTGCCATGGTGATTTTACGGGTTACAAAAGTTTCTCCTCTTCTCGGAGATTCGTGGTTAAAAAGAATACCATTGCAGGCAAACATTCCGTATGCTTCACGGTAGTTTTTGGTAATCCAGAAACCATAAATCTTTGCTGCTCCATAAGGAGAACGTGGATAAAATGGCGAGTTTTCATCATAGAACCCTGCAGCATTTTTATTTTCAGGAAGACCACCGTACAATTCTGAAGTAGAAGCCTGGTAGATTCTGGTTTTTTTCTCAAGACCTAAAATACGTACTGCCTCCAGAATTCTCAACGTTCCGATACCGTCTACATTCGCCACGTATTCCGGAGAATCAAAAGATACTTTTACGTGAGACATAGCGCCAAGATTGTAAATCTCATCCGGCTGTACTTCCTGAATGATTCTGATGATGTTCATAGAATCCGTCAAATCACCATAGTGCAGTGTAAAATTTACATTCTGCTCATGCTGATCCTGGTATAGGTGGTCAATTCTCTGTGTATTGAATGAAGAAGCTCTTCTTTTAATACCATGAACACGATATCCTTTGTCCAGCAGAAGCTCTGCGAGATATGATCCGTCCTGGCCTGTAACGCCGGTGATTAATGCTGTTTTCATCGAATGAGATGTTTTTTTATAAATGATGATTGATAAATATTTGTATACAATGTCACTAAGAAGAGCGAAGCAGCGTGTTCAATATTTTGCTGTGCTCAACGGATTGCTTCGTCAATCGTGCCTCTTTCCTCGCAATGACATTTTCATATCAACTCATTTTTACTTCTTTAAAATTATTAATGTTTTCCAAAAACCAATTGTAGGTATTAACGATGCCCTGCTCCAGTTCTACTTTGTGTTTCCATCCCAAATCGTGCATTTTTGAAACATCCATGAGTTTTCTTGGTGTGCCATCCGGCTTTTCTGCATCCCAGAGGATTTCCCCTGTATGGCCTACTACTTTCTGAATCAACTCAGCCAATTCTCTGATGGTCCTATCCACTCCTGTTCCCACATTGTATAAATGTTCAGGAAGTACATTTTCCAAAGCGAAGATTACAGAAGCTGCCATATCGTCGACGTACAGGAATTCTCTCATTGGTGTGCCTGATCCCCATAAAGTGACTGCGGCATTGTCATTTTCTTTTGCTTCATGAAACTTTCTGATCATTGCCGGGAGAACGTGTGATGTCTTCAGGTCGAAATTGTCGTGCGTTCCATACAGATTGGTCGGCATTAGAGAAACATAGTCTTTCCCGAACTGCTTTCTAATTGCTTCACAGGTTTTGATCCCTGTAATTTTTGCCACAGCGTACCATTCATTGGTAGGCTCCAGCGTATCTGTTAACAGGTATTCCTCCTTTAGAGGCTGCGGTGCCATTTTAGGATAGATGCATGAAGAGCCGAGGAAAATAAATTTCTCCACATCATTCTGCAAAGCTGCATCGATCAGATTGTTCTGAATCTGCATGTTCTCCATTAAAAACTGGTAGGGATAGTTACTGTTTGCCAGAATACCGCCTACTCTTGCGGCTGCATCGATTACGACATCCGGTTTTTTTTCTTCAAAAAATGTCTTCACTGCCTGCTGATCTTTCAGATCGAATTCAGCACTTGTAAATCCCAGTAAATTGGTATAGCCCTGATCTGAGAGCTGTCTCCAGATTGCAGAACCCACCATCCCACGATGTCCTGCGATGTATATTTTGGATTGCTTTGTTACCATTGTTTTTGTGATGGGCTATTTTATTATTATGGTCAGACAATGACATGTTTATTCTTTTATTTTCCAAACCAGCTGCGCCATGTTTTTTTCTGAGTGGCTCCGTAGCCGTAGCCGTATTTATAGCCATAGCCGTAGCTGCTGTTGGTGGTATCTACATCATTCAACAGGAATGCGGTATTTTTGATTTTGTTCTGCTCCACCTGTGTATTGGCAAAGCTGATCAGCTTTTTCTCCGTGTACCGTGATCTTGTGACGTATAAAGTCATATCTGCCACGTCTGCAATCAGGAATGAATCTGTTACTAACATTAGCGGTGCCGTGTCTAAAACGATATAGTCATAGTGCGACTTTAAACTCTGTACCAATTCCTGATATCTTCCGTTTGAAAGAAGCTCTGTAGGATTTGGAGTAATTGCACCGGAATAGATAACATCGCAATGCGGATTAAATGTTGTCTGGTGTGTAATTTCTTCTTTGGTAATTGAACTGTCGTACATAAATTCAGCCAGACCTGTCAGTCCTTTTCTGGATTCATTGTATCGCTGCAGCTGAGGGTTTCTTATATCAGAACCAATAATGATCACCTTTGTTCTTTGTGTTGCTAAAGTTAACGCCAGGTTTACCGATATGAAGGTTTTCCCCTCACCCTTTACGGTAGAGGTAACCAAAATTACTTTACCCTCCTCTTTTCTCGGCAACATAAAGCCTATATTGGTAATTAAAATCCTAAATGCTTCTGCCATTGGTGAGAGATCGTTTACCTTAACCAACTCGTCTTCTCCTTTCAACAGTGACGGGATTTCTCCAATGACCGGTTTTTTCCCTGTAAGTTTATCCAGATCCTGAGTAGACTTTACTTTATTATTTAGTAAACCTACTAAATAAATAATTATAAAAGGAAGTAATACACCACTGATCAATGCTCCCAAATAAATTACCTGTTTCTTCGGTGACACCGGTGTTGAAGCCGTAAATGCGTAATCTACAATTCTCGCTTTGGGTGCAGCAATTGCAAGAGATATTGCTGCCTCCTCTCTTTTCTGCAATAATAGGAGATAGAGTTCTTCCTTGATGGTCTGCTGCCTTTCGATGCTTCTGAACATTTTTTCCTGGAAGGGTACCTTGGAAATTCTTCCGCTCAGCCTATTCTGCTCGCCCTGAATAGCATTTCTGCTGATTTGCAACGCAGCACGTGTACGGTTTAAGCTTCCAATGATGGAAGTTCTCAGCGCTGCAATCTGTTTTGTAACATCCTGAACTACAGGGTTCAGTTGTGTGGAATTTTCCAACAATCTGGCTCTTTCCGTAATCAACTGGTTGTACATTCCCATATTCATGGATGCCTCCGAATCACTTAGCCCTATATTTAAGGGAAGAATCTGATTTGAATTCTGAGTGTTAAGATAGCCCAATAAGCTGTTCACTGTTTCGAGCTGTGCTTCGTTCTCAATCTGGCTTTGACGTGCTTTTGATGCTGTCTCTAAAGAAATTCCTGCTTCAGTACTGATATCCGCAATATTATTCTTGACTTTAAAATCTTCCTTTTGACCTTCTACCCTTCCCAATTCCTCACCAATAAGGCGCACACGGTCGTCTATAAATTCAGCTGTTTTCTGTGCTTCAGAGTTTTTATCCAAGACTGCTTCACGATTGTAGTTGATTGCCAGCCTATTGAGAATGTCTTCAGATTTTTCTGCAACTGAGTTGTTCATCGACATCCTCAATACTGTTGTTTCTCTCTCTACAACTTCAACAATAAGCTTCTGCGCATATGCTCTTGCTCTGTCAGTTCCAGACATAAAGCCGAGCCTGAAGGTTTGTGTGGGATTACCCTTTGATTTTATATCATTTCTGTTTTTCTGAAACATAATTACCCCGAAAGGCATTGACAGTGCTTTGTTAAAAGGTGTTCTAATGTTTTTTTTAAAACTTTCAGATTCCAGGATAATAAAATCGTTTTCAATTTTAGCAAAAACAGGTTTTGCGGGATACTGACCTTTTGGTTTTTCACTGATTACCCGTACAGTGAAAGGGGCGGAATCTTTATAGAGTTCAATTTCCTTAATATTGCCCTGAGAATAGATATCTGTTTCCAATCCCAACTCTCTCACTACAGAAAGCATAAGTTTTGCAGATTTCAGAATCTGTTTTTCATTTGAAACAGAATTAGCACCCATACTTCCTATACCTGATATTTCGGATACTACAGACATTTCCGGTTGTCCGGATCCCGAATTTTTTACTTCCTTAATCAGTAGCGTTGATTCAGTACTATATACCGGAACTGAATATCTTAAGAAGAACCATGCTCCCATAACTGCAACCATGGCTCCCAATAAGAACCAATACCATTTGATCAGGTATGGTCTGAACTGTTCCCTAAGGTCTAAAATTTCTTCGTGTGACTGCTCTTCGATATAATTGTTATCCACTCTTTATATTTAGCTTATGATGTTGTTGTTTCGCTTAACTGTTGATTGGCTATTGGTTAAGCGTTGATTTGTTTAGTTGGTTAGGTTTTCCTGCAGCAACTACAGACTTCCCTATCTTCTTGTTAATGAGATAATTCCTATTACCAGTGATGCAACAACAGATGATACTGAAATGTACAGACCTAAATTCGGGTCTACCCTTGCTGCTTTTTCTCTGTTGGCATTCGGCTGTACATAGATGATATCGTTCTGCTTCAAATAATAGTACGGAGAATTCATAAAGCCTGCACTTGTAAGATCTATTCTCTGTTTTGTTATCTGCCCATCCACATTTCTGATCAGCAAAACATTCTGTCTCACTCCATAGGGTGTGAGATCTCCTGCCAATGCCAAAGCACTCCAAACCGTAGCATTGCCTTCCGGCATAACATAAGTTCCGGGTTTTGCCACCTCTCCAGCGAGGGAAACTTTGAAATTCACCAGTTTTACATCCACAATCGGATCTTTGATGTATTTCTCCAATAAATCCGAAAGCTTATTTCTGAAAGTCTCAATATTTTCTCCTTTTGTATTAATTTTACCTAACTGCGGGAAAACAATATTGTAGTCTGTGTCTACAAAATAGGTAGGACCTGAAACCGGTAACTGCTGTGGCATGCTGTTGGAACTGGGCATTGAATACTGAGTTACGGTTGTAGATGATGAATAATTCTGATTGAATGGCTTCACTGCATCCATATCACGGGCAGAAATATTTACTATTAACTGGTCGCCAGGCTGCAGCGTGCTTCGGCTGTTTTTAATGGAATTATCCAACGCCATATTGTCTATATCAGTCATGTAATTGATTTCCTGTCTCGCGGTGCATGATGCCATTATGAGACCTAAAAAACCATATATCAATAATTTCTTACCATTCATTGTTTTAAAAATTTTGCACAAAAATAGGATTATTATTCAGTAATTTAACTTTGGGGTGTAAATATCATGTTAATATGCGTTCACAACACTATATCACATTAGTGCGCAGTATCTTTCACATTTCCTTTATCAAGCTGTTCGAATTCTGAATTGTTGCTCAGGAACTCCGGAACCAAGCCTTTCAGCAGGGTTACCACTTCGTATTTATCACGTCTTACCGCCGAACGTACAATTTTACAAAAATATTTATCTACAGTATCGAAGTCTTCACAGTGATCTTTGCTGATCATAATTTTCTCATGATGCGTAGGAACTGTCACTGCATTATCACTCAACAGTTCTTCATACAGTTTTTCACCCGGACGAAGACCAATAAACGAGATTTTAATATCTTCATCCGGAATGTAACCCGAAAGTCTGATCATTCTCCTTGCCAAATCGATGATCTTCACAGGATCTCCCATATCAAATACATAAATCTCACCTCCGTTCCCCATGGTTCCTGCCTGTAAAACCAGTTCACAAGCTTCAGGAATCGTCATAAAATAGCGGATAATGTCCGGATGTGTAATGGTGACAGGACCTCCTTTCTCAATCTGTTTTTTAAAATGAGGAATCACAGATCCATTAGAGCCCAACACATTACCGAAACGGGTTGTAATGAATTTTGTAGTGTTTCCACCGGTATTCTGCAGGGACTGCACAAAAAGTTCTGCTGCTCTCTTTGATGCTCCCATTACATTGGTAGGATTAACCGCCTTGTCGGTAGAAATCATCACAAAACGGTTGACGTTATATTTTTTTGACAACAATGCCAGATTTTTGGTTCCCAAAATATTGACGAAAACAGCCTCGTGCGGGTTGTCTTCAATCAGCGGAACATGTTTGTATGCAGCTGCATGATACACCATTGAAAAACTGTATTCTTCAAAAACCCTTTCTAACCTGTGTCTGTTTGAAATATCTGCTAAAATAAACCGGAATTTCTGATTGGGAAATTTTTCTGAAAGCTCCATTTCCAGTTCATACAGCGGAGATTCTGCCTGATCTAAAATAACGATCACCGAAGGCGCAAATTCCGCTACCTGACGGACAATTTCACTTCCAATAGAGCCTGCTCCACCCGTAATCAAGACGTTTTTTCCGAAATGCCTTTTCATCACATCTCCATTTTCCAGCTTAATCGGTCTTCTGTTCAGAAGATCCTCAATCTGAAGATTTCTAATCCCTCCCACGAGATCCTGATCTCTCATTTTACCGATGGTTGGTGCCTTTAAAACTTTCAGACCTTTGTCTAATGAAAGGTTCATCCATTCTTCAAGTTCTTTTTTGCTCATGATCTCTTTGATCATCAGCACTGCATCAAATTCTCTTAAAATCTTCGGTGAGCTGAAAAATTCCTTTTTACTGTAGATGTGGTGCCCGAGCAATATTGCCCTTTTGGAGTCTGTTCTGTTGGTGATAAATCCTCCCAAACGGTAAGGATAATTGGGATTGTGCATGATCGCTCTTGCCAATGATACAGAAACGTCTTCCACTCCTACAACCGCCACATTCAGATTAGTCGGAGATCTTCTGTACTCTATCATCAAGCTGAAAAATCTCTTAGTCAGCATTCTAAAGAAGAACATGATGGACACAGAAACAAAAAAGAATAAAAATATGTTTGGATACAGATACAGAGGTTTACCCTTTACAAGATAAAAAGCATAATTAAAAACGAAAAGTGTTACCAATGTACTCCCTGAAGAAAGCAGGATTTTTGAAAAATCAAAAAAGGTAGAATGTCTTATTATTCCGGCATAGGTGCGGAAAATAAACATATAGAACAGGTTTACAAGAACAACAATAAGCCCCTGCAGAGGCAGAAGGTGTGGATAATTAATTCTGACGTGTAACTGATTCAGGAAATAATACGAAATCACAACAGAAAAAAGTACGAAAGCAATATCGAAGAACAGTACCATCCATCTCGGTATATATCTTACACGTGTGATCTTCAATAGATTATCACCATTATACAATGCTTTGAATCCATCGTTTAATTTTTTCATCAGGGAATTTCTGTATACTTTTTTGTTTGCCTGCAAATGTATGAATATTATTGCAATTTTTTCGGTTTTTTATTTGATTTCGGTATAAAAAACGATGCGTGAAATAATACTGATAATCAACAGTTTATAATTATTCCAAATTGAATGAATACCGTTGATGATTTTGCTCCTTTCAAATATTTTTAAACGGGAAAAGACAGCTTTTTTTTGGATAAATTTGATGATGGAGATGAGTAATGAGTAATGGGTAATGATTGATGATTGATGATTGATGATTGATGATTGATGATTGATGATCGATGATTGATGATCGATGATTGATAGTTGATGGGTGATGAATGATGAGTGATGAATGATGGTTGATAGATGATGGTTTTTACATGATCAGCATCTTTGCTCTGTACATTAGGTCGGTGTGTTGGTTTGTATCAGATGGTTTATCACAAATACCACAAATCCAGGAACTTCTATTCTGCAGATCCCACCTTAACCTTAACCTTAACCTTAACCTTAACCTTAACCTTAACCTTAACCTTAACCTTAACCTTAACCTTAACCTTAACCTTAACCTTAACCTTAACCTTAACCTCGCATCCCGAAATCCGTATCCCGATGATCCCACCCTAACTTCACAGTCCGTATCTCGTATCCGGCATCTCGCATCTTGAACCTTGAATGTTGAATCTTGAATCTTAAATTTTGAACTTTGAATTTTGAATCTTGAATCTTGAATCTTGAATATTTTTCTGCGTCAGGAGCAAAAAAAAGTCTCATACAAATGAATGTATGAGACTTTTAAATAAAAACTGGCGGCGACCTACTCTCCCGCTTTCGCAGTACCATCGGCGCTGGTGGGCTTAACTTCTGTGTTCGGAATGGG
>NZ_JACYFS010000012.1 GCF_014837145.1 Chryseobacterium caseinilyticum | reverse complement strand
AATTTAAATAATTACTGATATATTGAGATTTAAATACATCAATATTTTTAGCACATAATCTCTACTTGCTGCTTGTACGGCCGAGACCTTTTCTACCCAAAGCCGATATTAAAAATCTATTGATTCTGTAAATTGCAGGTGCAGGAAATTGCTACCTTTTCTATTCTTTAACCCGATCTGCCTCTTGACAAATTAGCTGTGAACACGTGTCACAAGATAATTTTAATTTTGAGTTTGACAAGAGTCAAAATTTCAATAAACTGTATTTGTATGTTTTGAGGATTCTGATTTTTATTTGGAAATAACCTCTCAGCCAAGCATCAGGAAAACTGAAATCAAATCAATTTAAACATTAGGAAAATGTTGATAAAGCTTGAAACGTTTTGTGGAAGGTTCGGACAATTCGGCTTTACAGACACCCGAAAAGATTTCCCCCTTACAATTAAATATATTTTCTGTAGAAAACCTGCAGCAACAATTCAATATTCAACAGTTATAAAACTTTCAGACCATATTTTAAAACTTGGTAGTAATTACAAAACGTTCTTTCTTTACATAATTAAGTGTTTTTTTGTAACAACATTTCAATTCGCGCTAACTGTTTCCTATTAAAGAACAATAAATTCAATTGACATCTCTTGCTAACTGTTCGGGAGACCATAAGAATTTTTACTCGTCGACTCACAAAACCATTGCTGATTTCCATTTGACGAATAGCACATGCAGGAAATTCAAACCTTGGAGACACATATCCTTTTTTCGCGAAAGGATGGATTTTTCTTATAGTGAAACATCCACCTGAAACATCTATTTCAGTAAACCTGATTCGCAAGAACAAAATAACGAGACAAGGAATAATTACAAAAGATACCGTTTTGTGATAAAGAATGATTGTTGTGAACGTTGATAAAATGAGTATAAAGACAGACGCAATAATAAGTAAAAGAGTAATCCACGCAATTTTTTTTACAGATTTTTTATTCGAAATTTTCATTTAATAATTTGATACATAATCGCTTAAAAAAAGCAAAATTATTTATTTATATTTTATAAATATAAACAAATACTATTATCCAATATATAGCACATTAACATAAATTATAAAATTATTTAAAAAAGTCATTATAATTAAGCAAATATTTTGCATTTAAGAATTATATATCAGGAGAGAAAAATTACAGGAAAAATATTCGCTATAAAACAGGAAAAAGCGAAATTTCTCAGTAAGGTATATTAGAGTAATATTTGACTTAACTATGAATAGAAATTCTTCTTTTTAAAAAACTAACCCGTGTAAGGCGTTGCAGTATCAATAGAATTTAATTTTGAGATTCCTTAATCTACTGACAAAATTTTAATGACAAAAAAAACAGACAAAATATCATTAGTATGTGAAAGTAACTAATGGCTCGAAATTGGTATCTATACGACAGATTAAAAAAAAATATCTCTGATAATTTTGAGTCACTACCCATAATAACGACAATGATATCAAACTTTAAAACAATCCACATAGGTACTTTTATTAAAAAAAGAGTTGATGAACTTAATTTGGATTCTGAACGGCTCTCAAAAATATTAAATACGTCAGAAGATGAGGTTGAAAAAATTTATTCTTCCATTAATATCCACGCTGAGCTTATGCTGAAACTGAGTAAATATCTTAAATATGATTTTTTCAGAATCTACTCCCAGCATTTGCTTTTGTATTCTCCATCCAGCAAAAGTGATAAATCGTCAGCTTTACCACAGTTTAAAAAAAATATATATACCAAAGAAATCATTGACTATGTAGTTGAGCTGATTCAGACTGAACGTAAATCAATGCCTGAAATAGTTGAAGAATACAGAATTCCAAAATCAACTCTTTTTAGATGGATGACGAAATACAAAAAAGAAAACTAAGAAAAAATGATTCCTGATTATAAAAAAATATACTCTGATCTTATTGGAGAAAAATATCCGGAGAGGATGAACGAGTGCATTCATATTTTAAAAAAAAAGAATTTTGGTGTACTGGATGTCATTTCTATCCACAATATATTATCTGAAGCTTCCAAAAAGGATGTAGAAATTTTCAACCAGTATCACAGGGCATACGATGAAAAGACTGTGAAGATTTATTTACAGTATCAGGTTGATCATAAGCTTAGTAATAATCAACTGTCAAAACATTTTAAGATCACAAGGAACAGCATTGCAAGGTGGAAAAAGCAATTTCCGGAATATGACTAATTAAAGATCAATAAAAATTTTTAGATCGCACCTTTTAGCAAAATATTCTGAATCTCAAATTTCGCAGTCTAAAATTAAATATTAAAAAAACAAATTCTTTAGATCGTACTAAAAAAATAAGTAAACTATCAGTGTTTATCTTGATATTTTTTTTGTGGAAACTGCATGATGAACGTTCAGACAAAAACTATGAGATCATCACGGAGCTCAGTAATACATCTACAATTTAACGTTTAAAGAAAACATATTTATATAATCCAATGCTTAATCCTCTAATTATGCTGGTAACAGCGGAGTTTTACATTTAAAGAAATAAGATAAAATCGATTTAATTAGTGGTATTTCTGATGGATACAAAATAATTGGAATCTCTCATTTAAAAATTGAAGGTAATATTCTCAATTATTTTGAACGAAGAAGTACAAATGCTTCAGCAGGATCATTCAATGCAAAAATTAAAAACTTCAGATTACAGCTTCGGGGCGTTCGCGACAGAACATTCTTCCTCTTTAGATTGTCAAAACTTTTGCTTAGTCCCCAAATTTTGAGAATGATCCTTTGTACCCACGACCGGGATCGAACCTGTACTCCATAAAAAAAAACCTGTCTCAAGATGAAACAGGTTTTGCGATCCGGACGGGACTGTGAGCATTTCAATCGATCACCTATTAATAAGGTTTTCAGCTACTTGAATGATTTTTAATCCCTAATTCGTCCCTTAAAATTTATGTAATTTTATAACGTTTTGTAGATATCACAAATCTATAAAATTTTCAGATATTATGATGAGAAAATTTTAAAAAAATCTAAAATATTTCAAACTAAAAAGAAATAAACGAGTAGATTACTAGATTGAAAAAATATTTTATAATATTAATATGTATTTTTAGGGTAAAATCTTTCAGACTAAATAATATTCTATGATAAAAGTTGAATCAGTTTCTAAATATTTTGGCGGAAAGCCAGCAGTTGATCATATTTCCTTTCAAGCAAATGATAAGGAAATTCTGGTGCTTTTAGGAACCAGCGGGTGTGGAAAAACAACGACCCTGAAAATGATTAACCGCCTGATAGAAGCCGATTCCGGAAATATTTTGATTAACGGAAAAAATATCCGTGACCAAAAAGCAGAAGATCTGAGGATGGGAATTGGATTTGTGATGCAGAATTCTGGATTATTTCCTCACTATACCGTTAAAGAAAATATTGCAACCGTTCCAAATCTTTTGAAATGGGATAAAAAGAAAACCGAAAGCCGGACTCACGAACTTTTAGCTAAATTAAATCTTTCACCCGATATTCTTTCCCGCTTTCCTCATGAACTAAGTGGCGGCCAGCAGCAGCGGGTAGGAATTGCCAGAGCATTAATAGCAGATTCTCCGATTTTACTTATGGATGAACCTTTCGGAGCTCTGGATAATATTACGAAAGCCGATATTCACTCTGAATTTAAATCTTTGGAAGAACTGAAAAATAAAACAATAATTCTTGTCACCCACGATGTTCAGGAGGCTTTTGAACTCGGTCACAGGATCTGTCTGATGGATAAGGGTAAAATCGTTCAAACCGGAACGCCAAAAGAAATGCTTTATCACCCAAAAAATGATTTCGTAAAAGACTTTTTCGCGGCAAACCGACTGTTGCTGGAGTATAAAGTCACGGTTTTAAAAGATTTATTTCCTGCACTTTCAGATTGTAGTATGGATTTTTCTGAAGATTCAAATATCTGGAATATTTTGCAGAATTTAAGTTCCGACAGACAAAATAGTTCTGCCTACGAAAAAATCACGAAGGCATTCACCGATTACCGAAAACTGCAGATCGTATGAAGCAGCAAAGTCTTTGGCAGTTTGTTTCCGAACAGCACGAAAAATTACTCACCCAAATCACACAGCATTTGGGACTTACCTTTTTGTCGCTGCTTTTGGCAGTTATTGTCGGTTTGCCGCTGGGAATTCTCATCGCCCGAAAAAGAAAATTATCAGGTTCAGTTTTAGGCGTTGCAGGAATTCTGCAGACCATTCCGAGTATTGCGCTGTTGGGATTTATGATTCCGGCATTTGGAATTGGTGCCACTCCGGCCATTGTTGCACTGTTGATTTACGCACTTTTACCGATTATCAGAAATACTTACACTGGAATTACGGGTGTGAATCCGGCAGTCATTGAAGCAGCAAAAGCAATGGGAATGAACCGGAAACAACTGCTTTTAAAAGTAGAATTGCCTCTGGCTATGCCTGTCATCATTGCCGGAATCAGAACTGCAGCAGTTATCAACGTCGGCGTTGCAACTTTAGCGTCATTTGTTGCAGCAGGCGGTTTGGGTGAATTTATTTTTGGAGGAATTTCCTTAAACAATACCAACATGATTCTTGCCGGCGCAATTCCGGCAGCACTATTAGCTGTTTTGCTGGACAAAACAATTGCTGTTTTTCAAAAAATAAAATATCAGGATCTTCGAAAATTCTGGTATATTTTTCCTCTGATGTTGATGATTATTGGTGCCGTTTACTGGTTTAGTACTAAAACTGATACTGCGCTGAAAGCTGGTTTTACACCCGAGTTTATGGGAAGACAGGATGGTGATCTCGGTTTACGTTCTGTTTATGGTCTGAATGTAAGTCCAAAAGTTGTGAATGATGCGGTGATGTACAAAGCGGTTTATGAAGGTAAGCTCAATTTAATCAGCGGCTATTCAACTGATGGAAGAGTCAAGGCTTTTGATTTGGTTGTTTTGGAAGATGACAGGAAGATATTTCCTCCCTATTTTGCTGCGCCTGTTATTAAAAAAGAGACTTTAAGCAAATTCCCTGATCTTGAAAAAACACTGGATTTACTTGCCGGAAAATTTAATGATTCAGTCATGACAGATTTAAATTACCGCTCAGATCATCTCAACCAGACACCGGAAAAAATTGCAAGGGATTTTTTAGTTAAAAATAATTTGTTCAAAGATCCACAAAAGGGAAATAAGGGAACGGTAAGAATTGGCTCCAAGATTTTTGGCGAACAGTATATCCTTACAGAGATTTACAGAATGCTGATCGAAGGCTACACGAGCTACAAAGTGGAAACAAAAACAGGATTGGGCGGAACGAAAATCTGCTTTGATGCTCTGATGAATGACGCCATTGATTTTTATCCAGAATATACAGGAACCGGACTTTTGGTCTTACTGAAAACTGATGAAAAAACACTTTCTGCCGTTACCAAAAGTGCAGAAGATACATACGATTATGTCAATTCAGAATTTCAGAAACAGTACGGAATTCGATGGCTGAAGCCGCTTGGATTTAATAATTCCTATGCCTTGATGATGCGTAAAAAACAGGCAGATGAACTGAAAATAAAAAGCATTTCTGACCTTAAAAATTATCTTGATTCAAAATAAGGAATTTTAATTTTTCTGTTCAAAATACATTAAAAATACTCTATTTTCATAGAATATTAAATTTAGTTTGCCACAAAAATAACTGTAATGAGGTGACACCAAATTAATAGTTCCTTAATTTTCATTAATCTAAAAAGTCAGGAGGATAGGTTTTTTGGTTGTATTTGAAATTACTTATGGATTTTTACAATGACCCCTTTTTTTTGAGAGAACTAATCTTGCTAATAGGCAGGATCTTAACATGAACATAGGTGGTAATCGAGTGAAAAATGTTGAATAACTTAATGCCCAGGTTAAAGCAATGCAAGGGATCATCAGTAAATATAATAATCCTGTAGACTTAAATAAAGCTATAAAGTATAAATAGACATTTTTTATAAAAAGTAGATATTATAAATCTCAAAAAACGATAAGTTTATGTCAGTATTATTGACGAAGGATTTTACACTGTTTTTTCGAAGATAAAGATCCGCGTATTGTAGGTGAAACTTTTCTAACCATACAGTTACGATGAAAATTACAAAAAAAATTATTAAAATAATCTCTAATAGTTGATAGAAAATGCAGAAAAAATCAAAATTATTAGTCATATTAGTGCGAATATAAAAATAAAATAGCATTCTGTTGAACAGCTGTTTGTTGAATCACTAAACGCTCTTGAATAACAAAAACAGGAAAAATTAAGCCAGTAAAAAAAAATGCTTATTTTTATAAAATTATGACTTACATAGTTCCTCAGTTACCACTTTCTACAGATTTAGAAACCAAAAAGGTACTCAAAAAAGTAGCTTCAGCTCAAGCTGCATTGGCAGAACTGAAAGGAGTTGCTGCATCTTTACCTAACGTATCAATCTTACTCAACACATTAGCATTACAGGAAGCCAAAGACAGTTCTGCTGTGGAAAATATTATCACTACTCATGATGAACTCTTTAGAGCCGAGCTCAATGCCGAATATATAAAATCTGCTGCAACTAAAGAAGTTCAGAATTATGCCCTGGCCCTAAAAACCGGCTTTGATTTGGTTTCAAAAAATAGTATTCTTACCAACGGAGCTCTTTTGGAAATTCATAAAGTATTGGAACAGAATGACGCAGGTTATCGTAAAGTTCCTGGTACTGACCTGAAAAACGACAGAACTAAAGAGATCATTTATACACCACCCCAGCACGGAGATGAAATTGTCGAATTAATGAAAAACCTCATTAATTATATTAATGATGATGAACTTGAAGATATTCATCCCCTAATAAAAATGGCAGTTATACATCATCAATTTGAAAGCATTCATCCATTTTATGACGGAAATGGAAGAACTGGAAGAATTATTAATATTCTTTATCTTGTTATTAAGGAGCTTTTGGATTATCCTGTTTTATATTTAAGCCGTTATATTATTCAAAACAAAGATTCATACTATCGTTTACTGCAAAAAGTAAGAGATGATAATGCTTGGGAAGAATGGATATTATTTATATTAGACGGAATAGAGATTATATCAAGACAAAGTATTTCCTTAATTGGCAGTATTAAAACGGTGATGCAGAGCTATAAAAATCATATCCGAAATAACTATAAATTTTACAGCCAAGATCTTCTTAATAATTTATTCAGGCATCCTTACACAAAAATTGAATTTCTTCAGGAAGAACTTAATATAGAAAGACGTACTGCAGCTAAATACCTAAATGCATGAGCTGAAGATGAAACTAAAATTCTTGAGAAAATAAAAATTGGAAATACTAACTTTTACGTGAATGAAGGATTGATGAGCCTAATTGAAAATCATGATTATAATACAGGACAAAACTAAATTTTATCATTGTGCATGAAAATATATATTATGTACAAATGTTCGAACATTTGTACATAAAAATTGAAAATGTGTACATAGGTATAAGTCTTTGTACATAAATTCAGGTTTTATGTACAATACTTTTTCATTGTAAAACTTGATTACAAACTCATTAGTTATGTCTATAGTGTATAAAATATGTTTAAAGTATAGGAATAATGGAACAATAAATTAGATAGGTCTATCAATCTACTTGATAATCTCAAAAACGATATTTATGAATAAAAATAAATTACATTGGGAAAACGTTTTTTCCACCAAACAGCCAAATGAAGTTAGTTGGACACAAGATTATCCTAAAACGGTTATGGATTATTTAAAAACATTAGATTTAGCAAAAACAGCCAATATAATTGATGTAGGAGGTGGAGATAGTAATTTTGTGGATGCACTTTTGGAAAAAGGATATACTAATATTTCAGTTTTAGATATTTCGGAAGCAGCGTTAGAAAGATCAAAAAATAGGTTAGGTGAAAATGCTCAAAAAGTAAATTGGATAGTTTCAGATATTATTGAATTTCGGACAGAAAGACAATTTGACTTTTGGTATGATAGAGCTGTTTTTCATTTCTTAACTGACAAAGGAAGTATTTCCAAATACATTCAATTGTTAAATAAATCTCTCGTAAAAAATGGTAATTTTTTATTAGGGACTTTTTCACAGAATGGACCTCTAAAATGTAGTGGCTTAGATATAAGGCAATATTCTGAAACTTTAATGAAAGAGATATTCTCCGAAAATTTTGAAGCCTTAAAATGTTTTACAGAGAATCATACTACTCCATTTAATACTATACAAAATTTTCAATTTTGTGGTTTTATTAAAAAATAGATCAGTTCTATGTTTAAAAATTAAACTTGTCTGGTTTAATGCCTATAAACATTTTACAAAGCTTACATTTTAGAATAACAAATCTCAAAAAGCGATAAAAAAATATAAATCCCTGTATATATATTTACTGAATGTTTGGTATATTTTGTAAAGGATCTATAAAAACCGAGCTACTATTGAAACGAAAACAAAATGAAAATTTTAAATGATTCGAACAAATTATTCTACCTGAAATCCGCTAATGTAATAGGCGGACAAAATATTTTTCTCTTTTTCAGACAGGCAGATAAGTATACTTTAAGAAAACGGCGACACAAGAAAACAACTTTTAGCAAGAAGTCGATATTTGCTTTATAAATGCCGGGAAAAATGGACTTCAAACCAAAAACAGAGAGCCGAAATCTTATTTTCTCACTATCCAGATTTAGAAAAAGCTTATCATTTAGCAGATGGATTGAGGAAAATTTACAATCAAAAAATCCCAAAACCGGTAGCCATGCTCAAATTGGCGCATTGGTTCAAGGAGGTGGAAGAATCGGGCTTCAAATCGTTTTCTGTGCTCTCGAAAAAAATTGTGAATCATTACAACGATATTCTCAATTATTTTGAACGAAGAAGTACAAATGCATCAGCAGAATCATTCAATGCGAAAATAAAAAACTTCAGATTACAGCTTCGGGGCGTTCGCGACAAAACATTCTTCCTATTCAGATTATCAAAACTTTTTGCTTAATCCGCAAGTTTTGAGACTGATCCGTTATTTCCACATTTATTTGCTGAAATTGTTTAACTAAAAGAAACAATCCTAAAAAATTGATTTCTAGGATTGAAAATTTTAACATTATTGATCTAATCAATATTTCGAAATAAAAGATTAATGAATAATTTTTATTAAGATTTAATTTTTCATTTCGTTTAAGTTACTGAATTTATTGTATGATGACTTCATGATGCAGCTGATCGCTTACCACTCTTGAGCTTTCCGGACAAAGATCGCCGCTGTCTAACGCATCCTGATAAGCATTGATCGCAGCCTCTTCACCATACACTACATTTTCTAAGGTAGCTTCCGCCTTATCTCCTGAAAAAGAATTTTTTACGTCAATCCACGCTCTGTGAATGGCACCTGCTGTGCTTCCTGTGTTATTAGGCTGCCAGCCTCTTTCGGTAATGAGATTGTTCAGTTCAGATTTCATAGTTTGGGATTGACTTACCATTTGGTCGTAATCTCCTTTTAATGGAGTGTAGGTATCCCAAACTTTGTCTTCTACTTTAGAGAATTCTTGAATTCTGTCGTTGGTAATGTTTAGCAAATCGTTCAGTACTGATACTGTTTTTCGTTGTTAATAATAATATTTTTTGTGATGAGTCTTATTTATTACAACCACCATACCATTAGAGGTTCAAAGATGATGAATCGGGTAATGTGTGGTATATTTTATTTTTTATTTAAGTCTTAAGGTTGCCCGCTTCCACCAGCAGAACCATAGATCTGACCTGTAGCAAAACTTCCTGTATTATCGGCAAGCTGTACAAAAATTGAAGCAAGTTCAGCGGGCTGTCCCGGTCTTCCAAATGCTGTATCTTCACCGAAAACCTCAATGTTTTCCTGAGTCTGTCCGCCGCTAATCTCTAATGCCGTCCAAACCGGACCGGGTGCAACTCCATTTACACGAATGCCTTTCGGGCCTAACTGTTTAGCCAAAGATTTAACATAACTCGTAGTTGCCGCTTTTGTTTGTGCATAGTCATATAAATCCTCTGAAGGATCATAAGCCTGAACTGATGATAATCCTATAATACTTGAGCCGGGTTTTAGATGGGGTAAAGCTGCTTTGATAATCCAAAACGGTGCGTAAATATTGGTTTTCATGGTTCTGTCAAAAGCTTCTGTTGATATATCCAATATAGACTCGTTGGTTTTTTGATGTCCCGCATTATTGATTAAAATATCAAGTCCTCCTAACTTTTTAACTGCCTGTTCGACTAGCTCTTTACAAAAAGATTCATCTCTCAAATCTCCGGGAATTCCGAAACCTTTTTGTCCTGCTTTTTCAATCAATTCCAGAACCTGATCAGCATCCGACTGTTCTTCCGGAAGAAAATTGATCACAACATCCGCTCCTTCTCTGGCGTAAGCTATAGCCGCAGCTCTCCCAATTCCGGAATCTCCACCTGTAATCAAAGCCTTTCTGCCTTTCAATCTTACGGTTCCCACATAAGTTTCTTCCCCATGATCAGGCACAGGATTCATTTTGTGTGCTAAACCTGGAAATGGCTGAAACTGTCTTTCGAAGGGCGGTTTTGGATATTTTCCCCTAGGATCTTCTAAAGGTTTGATGTCTTCAGAATTAGAATTTTTATCGTTTTTCTGACCTGATAAAGTCCATACATTTTCTGAAGTTGATTGTTCCATAATATAAATTTTGATGTTTGTGGTGATAATCCGAATATGCGGATTTGCTAGAACCGTTACAATGACCATTCCATTGTAAAGGTTTGTGGTATTGTTTTTTTATTTTAAAATTTTTATAATGTTTTATACTACTTAAAATCATAAAACAATAATTATTTTTTCACTATGAGATTATTTTGACGGAACATTATTTGGATTGATATGATTAAGTTAATAATTATGAATACCCAATCAACCAAAAAAATAGCAATCATAGGGGGTGGTCCTGCTGCCCTTTTAACTTTAAAACATATTCTCAAGAAATCAATTTCCCCCGAAAGCGTTTATATTTTTGAAAAAAACGATAGGTTCGGTGTTGGGATGCCTTATGGAAAATTAGGTTCGACAAAAGAGCACGTCGCGAATGTTTCTGCCAATGAATTACCTGATTTGGCTTATTCCTTTAAAGAATATCTGAAGAAAAACCCTGTAAAGGATTTTCCTAATTTTAGTGATGCGGAACAGTTTAATCCTTATCAGGTAATCCCCAGATTGCTTTTGGGAAATTATTTAGAAGATCAGTTTAAAGAATATATTAAAATTGCAAAAAAATCGGGGATTAAAATCATCGCTAAAACAGATACAATTGTAACTGACATCACAAAACTTGATAAAGGAAAAGAGGGTTTTAAAATTACGACTGATCAGAAAGAGTTTTTTGCTGATACAGTTATCATTTGTACAGGTCATGTTTGGCAAAAAAGACACGAAGAAAAAACAGAAGGTTGGTTTGATTCTCCTTATCCACCTTCAAAATTCACAAAAGCTACTGATTTTCCCGTTGCCATCCGTGGAACATCACTTACAGCAGTTGATGCGGTAAAAACTATTTCTCGGCTAAACGGAGAGTTTATGGAAACTGACAATGGAACTCTAAAATTTAAACCTAATAAAAACTCAGAAAATTTTAGAATAAATTTATTTTCAACGGGTGGTTTCTTACCGGCTCTGCGTTTTCATTCTGAAGATGATGCCTACTCTTCAGATTGGACGATGACTTTAGATGAAATTTATGAATACAAAAATAAAAACGGAGGTTTCGTAGATTTAGATTATGTTTTTGAAATTAATTTTAAACTTCCCATTAAAAAGAAAGATGCGGAATTTTATAAATTCATAAAGGATTTAAGTATAGAAGAGTTTTCTGAAAAAATGCTTGCTTTACGAGAAAGTTACGACAGTTTTGAACTTTTTAAAGCTGAATTTAAAGAAGCAGAGAAATCAATTGACAAAAAAAAATCTATAACCTGGAAAGAGAAACTTGCAGCGTTTAGTTATGCTATGAATTATCCTGCAAAACATTTTTCTGCTGAAGATATGCTGCGTTTGAAATCAAGTTTAATGCCTTTAATATCTGTGATTATTGCTTCACTTCCACAATCATCTTATCAAGAACTTATGGCTTTACATAATGCAGGTCGTCTTGATTTGATTCAGGTTGATAAAGACAGCAGAGTGGAACCACATGCTGAGCTCGGTGGAGTTTACCATTACAGTTCTGAAACTGGTCATAAAAAGAATGAATACTACAAAATGTTTATTGATGCAATAGGACAACAGCAAATGAATATTACTGATCTTCCTTTTGTAGGCTTACAAAATCAAAATGTGACAAGTGAAGGATATTTAGCTTTTAAAGAAAATACTGAAGGGAAAAAATTGTTGGAAGACGGTATGGATAACGTAATTGAAGGACATAATAGTAATTACTATCTGAAAGTTTCGGGTCTGGGAATCAATGATTCCTTTCAATCTCTGAATGTTTACAATGAGGCTGTGCATCATCTTTTTATAATGGCGGTTCCATTTATTGGCGGTTTAAATCCCGATTACTCTGGTTTGGATTTCTGTGATACGGCAGGCGAAAAGATAGCCGAAGCTTTGAGCAGATATGATGTTCCGGTTATTAATATTAAGCTGAATAATTTTAGTGATGATTTACAGGAAAACATTGTTTAGCATTATTATCACAAATAGAATCGATGGTGGCAATAAAGTGATTATTGCAAAATTTAAGATGCAATTTCCAGGACAATACAGCTTTAATACTGTTGAAAATCCTCTTTGATTTAGAGTAAAATACATTCATTGAAATTTCTAATCCATTAGCCATAAAGAATGTACTTTACCATTCACTAAGAATATTTCTTTTAAAAAAGAGAAATTGAGTGGGTGTATTTGCATTCGCTACTTTTTTTTGGTGTGAAAGATAAAATTTAACATGTAATCAATACAAACGATTAAATTATTTATTTAATATTACTAAATAGTTATATATCTTTATTTTACTGATGAATTTTATTACATACAGAAAATAGTAATCCCAAAAAACAATTTGATAAAAGTATTTCTAAAGAGAATGGGAAATTGAGTGGGGGGGGCATTTACTTCCTATAGATTACGTTTCTAGCAATTATATAAGATGGATAATTTCTTTAAACAAAATCGTAAAAACGACACTAAAGTCAATTTATTAATCCATTAGTAAATTTTGTAATTTTGGTAAATGATAGAAAAATTGCCAGAATTTAATCAAGATCTTTATGGTTCTATTGCAAAAATTATTGTTGATGCAAAAGATCAGTTTTACAGAAACAGTAATACCATATTACTGAAAATGTATTGGTAAATTGGTCAACTTATTATTGAAGATGAACAAAATGGTAAACTTCGTGCGAAGTATGGAAAATCAGTCCTTAAGAATCTTGCCAATCATTTATCATTGGAATTTGGAAAGGGATTTAATGAAAGAAATCTTAATAATATGCGAGCTTTTTTCAACGCATTTCCAATTTGGAACGCAGTGCGTACCGAATTGAGCTGGACTCACTACCGAATTATTAGTAGAATCGACAATACTGAACATAGAATACAGTATATAGAACATTCTATTGAAGGAAACTGGAATACCAGGACACTTCAAAGAAACATTGACAGCCAGTATTTAGGTCGATTATTAAAATTTTCCGATGCAGAAAACAAATAAATTTCTAATTATATTAAAGATCCATATATCTTTGAGTTTTTAGGACTTCCTTCAGATCTATCACAAACTGAAACACAAATAGAATCAGCTTTGATTACACATCTTCAACAGTTTTTAATGGAGTTAGGGAAAGGATTTGCATTTGTTGCAAGGCAGCAGCATATCGTTACTGATACTTCAGATTTCTTTATAGGTCTTGTATTCTATAACTATTATCTAAAATGCTTTGTGTTGGTAGATCTAAAGACCCATAAGCTGACCCATGAAGCTATTGGGCAAACGGATATGTATGTAAGAATGTATAATAATCTTAAAAAAAGTGTAGATGACAATCCTACAATCGGAATTATTTTATGTACCGAAAAAGATGAAACGGTTGTAAAATATTCTGTAATGTCAGAGAATGAAAAGCTATTTGCAAGTAAATACAGAACATATCTTCCCGAAAAAGAGCTGAAATAGCTAATAGAAACAGATAGGGTAAAATTTGAATTAGATATTCCTACATCTTAATATTTCACTTATTCAAATTAATCAAATAAAGTATGAAGAAAAAGAAGCTTTATATTTTCACAATAATTGTCATAGTAATCTTATTTCTAGTTTTTAATTACGAAAAGGGATTAGAAGTAGGAACATGGGGAATGAATAGAAAGATTGATTGGGGCTGGAATTTTGAATTCTAAGGAAATTATATTCTATTATAAGTCTCAAAAAACGATAATATGTAAAATTCAATTTAACTAAAATACTTGATAATTTAAAGACTAAAATCTATTTGCAATTGTGTTAGAAGAGCTTTAAGATATATTTAATAAATTTAACGATGAAAAAAATTATTTTATTTCTAATTATATTTTGTTTTTATAAAACTTTATCCTCACAAAATAAAATTGAGTTTGATAAACTTCCTTTTGAAATAGAAGTTTTAAAAAATTTATCGTACAAAAAGGACTCGATTATGCCAAGATTTATTGTTGATAAATTTTATTATGTCAATATTAATACGAATGAAAAATTGTCTGACATTGGTTTTCAGGCTGCTTACCCTTTTGTTGGCAGAAAATTTACCATAATAAAAATAGATGATAATTTCGGTATTATTGATAACAATGGTCGTATAGTTGTAAAACCAACATACAAATTATTTCAATTATGGAACACACCAATGAGAGAAAATTTTATAGCATTATGTCGGGAAAATAACTGTTCTTCTTTTGTGGTTTTTGATTTAGATAAAGGTGATTATACAATTCCAAACAATGGCTGTGCGATTCCTGATTACGAAAGAGAAAGATTAATTATATTTAAAAGTGAAAATCAGAAATATGGTGTGAACCAATTGGATGAAAATTATCAAAATCCAAAACCTGTAATAAAACCTGTATTTGATTCTATTTATGATATTCGAAATAGTTTTATTATAGCAAAAAAAAATGAAAATAGGTGTTATCAACGGAAATGGTAAAATTATTATACCATTTACTTACAACAAAATTCTTCTTTCAAGCAAAAGACCAAATGTCATTGGTTTAAAAAATATTTCAAATTGGGAATACTATAATTTATCGGATAAGTTAACGTTGATTTTAAAAAGCAAATTTGAGTGTATGAATATTGGAGAGATTGCTAATAAAAACGGCTTTGGCATTTATAAAATTAATAATAAATACAATGTGTTGTTTAAAGATGGAAGTTCATTAAATAAGAATTATGATTGGATTTCAGACAATGGTACTATTGGTATAGATGACAATAAGGTATTTATATTTGGGAGCGACAAAACACCATTTTTATATTATGAAAAATAACATTATGCAAGAAAAAGTACAAAACATTATTTTGCACCTGATACGAAAAATTTAAAGATTGTTTATTTAAAAAGCTGTAAACAAAAAGCGCTTATAGAACATTTAGAAGTCTCATAAATTTATACAATACTTTTCGATCAGATAATAAACCTATTCAATTCGATCTGAATGTTAAAAACAGTAAATTTGTATTATGAGATTAAAATGCAATAGTAACAATTTAATTTATATCAGCCAGAAAGTAATTTTAGGTATTAAAAGACCTAATTCTCTTGAAGGAGCAAAAGTTTTAGGAAAGCCCGTTTTGATCAACGCATACAATATTGTTTTTTTAAGTCACAATAATGATGGGCAAGTGACTTTTTTCATGCAAAATGGTTTTGAAATATCGATTAACACATTTTACGCAGAAGCTGAGCAGATTCTAAATAGTGCTATGCAAAGCAAGGAAGACGAAATCAATTAAAATTTGAATTGTACTTAAGCTCACTATAATATCTAATAAATCTCAAAAAACGATTATTTGTCGGATGATAACCTTAACTCATTTATAAAATTTATTTCTTTGAAATAGTTTTTTTCATCAACTCCAATAAAAAATTTTATTTTTGAAAAAAAACTAATTTGAAAACTCTAACACTGTTACTAATCCTCATTAGCACTGCTACGTCGGCACAAAACAAATATGTTGGCAGTGAACCAATCTGTGCCACCGATATTCGGATGTTAGATCATTTTGCTACAAATCCACAAGCCAAGCAGATTCTTGATCAGTTTGATATTGATTTATCCAAACTTCCAAATGTCAGGAAAGGTGCACATGATAAAAATGCTGTCTACGAAATTCCTGTTGTCATTCATGTCATCAGCGATGGAAGTGCTTTAGGAACTCCTTACAACAGGTCAGACCAGCAGATATTAGACTGGATTAATTTTACAAACCAAGTCTTCGCCGGTACAGCAACCGGGATTTTAAATGACACCAATGGCGGAGCAGTTATTCCCGTAAAACTTGTTCCAGCTATAATTTCCCCGAACTGTACTCCAACAAACGGAATTAATCGGGTAGATTTATCATCAAATGCTCAATATGTGCAGTACGGAGTAAACAGTACCATCGGTTACAACGGCATTCCGGAAAATAATATTGTACAGCTTGCACGTTGGGATCCCACAAAATATTACAATATTTATATCGTAAAAATACTGGCGTCGGGAACTTTTATCGCTGCCGGATATGCGAGTTTTGCAGGAACGATTCCGTTTTTTGACGACTGTTTTGTAATGGGAAACGTGGTGAATACATTCAGTACAACAATGGCTCATGAAATCGGACATTCTTTAGGTTTATGGCATACACAGCAAGGTTCTTCTGGAAGCAGCTGTGCACCAAACAATAACTGTCTTCTGGATGGTGATATGGTTTGTGATACCGAACCCATGGTTGATTTGCTTTCGGGTTCGTGTGTAACAGGAACGGTGAATAATTGTACCGGAAATCTTTATAACGCGGTTGAACAGAATATTATGGCGTATTCCAGCTGTACCGATAATCGTTTTACACAGGGGCAAAAAACACGGGCAACTGCCCAATTGCTGGAGTTCAGAAGTAATCTGATTAATTCTCCGGTTGCACAGATTACTCCTATTAATAATTCGGTAGTACTCACGCCATCCTGTGTTCCAACAGGTCTTGAAGGGAGTAATGGCGATCATCATACAGGGATTGCTATGGTGAAGTTCGGCTCAATCAACAATTATTCCGAGACTTATAATACCAGAAATTCACAGTTTTATGTCAATTACACCAATGGATACTGTTTAGGAACTTCCATAACGCAGATTCCTCTCAACACACCGACTCAGCTTTCTGTGCAGGTTGGTTATAATTATCCTCATATCGTAAAAGCTTACATCGATTACAACAACAATGGGGTTTTCGAAGAAGCCTCTGAAGTGGTAATGAATCTTACCAATGTTACTCAAAATTCAGTAGTTACAATTAATGTAACACCTCCGCCAAATGCTGTTTTAAATGCTCCATTGAGAATGCGGATTATAGGAGACATGGATCTTTCATTTACGTACATAGGGTGTTCCAATCCGGTATTCGGGCAGGTGGAGGATTATGCGTTGACCATTGTTCCATCGTTATCTGTGAACGAATTAGATAAAAGCTTTTTCTCAATTTTCCGAAATGATTACAATGGAATCTCAGTAAAAAGTACTGGCAAAAAATTAAGTTCCGTTGAGTTATATGATTTGTCTGGAAAACTGATCAGATCTTTTAAAAATTTAAATACAAAAGAATTTAATTCCGAACCGCTGAATCTTGGCAATTCATTAAATGTGGTTCTGGTCAAATTTAATGACTTTACAACAATAAGTAAAAAAATAAAGTTTTAAACTAGAGGTCTGCTTAATAACATAAATGTTTCTGAGTTGAAACAATAATATTGCAGGATGAACTTCAAACTTGATAATATTAAGAAATATAAGTAATAATTAATCTCAAAAAATGATAAATTAGATGAAAAAAATAGGAATAATTCTATTGCCGGTTCTGTTGGTAAGCTGTGATCCCGGTTATTCCATAATTATTGCAAACAGATCCGTTAACACTATATATTTGGAAACAGACCCTCCGATAGAATCTCGTTTTTCTATGATAAAAGATTCTGCATACTACAGTACTATATCGAAAAAGGTTTTATCTTCAGATGTAAACAACAAATATCAATTAGAATCTGATCAGAAAATTAGATTATTTGGTAATGTAGGATATTACCATCGAAGAATATCAAAAAATAATCAAAAACCATGATAATACAAATGACTAAAAAAAAAATGTGTAACAGGTAATTCTTACCAATAATTGTATAGTTTAATTATTTTGAGAAGCCATTTTATGAAGAAAATCTACACTACATTTTTTATTTTGCTGAATTTTCTGTTGTGCGCTCAGAAAACACCTACTTCTTTTGACAGAATTTATTTAAATGTCGATGATCTTCAATTTGATCAGATTAAAGATGCTGAAATTGAAAATTTCCAGTTTGTCAATCCCACTTTAAATCTTGATTATGGGGTGTATATCTTTCAGGTTAAGCCTTTTGATTTTATGCCTAAAAAAATGGTAAAACAAATAAAAAAAATTTCAACATATGTTAAGTATGCACTCAGCGGGGATAAAAATCTATTTTCTTATGATCTATTTGATCCAGAAGGAAAAAAATACTTTACGAATGAGCGGGGATATATTAGTATCTACTACCATTATGATGAAAAAAAACGTTTGAAAGAAAAAATCAGAGTTGTAAAAACCGATACTGTTGACCACAGTAAATATCAGTTCAATGTAAGAAATCAGCTTTTAGCATTATCTGAAACAGCTGTTGAATATGATTATCAAAATATGCCAATTCGATTTAAAAATACTAAGTTTCCTAATTCGCCATACTTAACGGTTTTAAGGTATGATAAAAACAAAGTAAGGATTGAAGAACGTAATGTTGATGAAATTGTGGGATTCAGAGAATTTACTTATTCTGAAAATGATAATTTAATTAAGGAAAACTATAAAAACCGAACAGTTTTTAACAGTTACAACGATAAAAACCAAAAGATAAAGAGTGTTGAATTCAATAATAAAAATTTATATTCTATAGAGAATTTTGAATATAATGAAATGGGTGATCTCACAATGCATCGTTTTCGTTTTAGCGGAGATATAAAAAACGGAACAAAAGCTGAAAGTCGATCGCATTATAAATACGATCAGTGGGGCAATAAAATTTACGTACGTACCGAAGGAGAAATCAATGCGATTACTACCGAACATTTTTATGAAATAGAATATTATTAATACTTGCTTTAATGACATTATTTTCACTGCTCACAAAAGAAATACAATTAGTATCTCAAGAATAATCTCACAAAACGATTAAATTAGCATTGTACATTATTTTGAAAGTTTTATTCTAAATTATAGTATGTAAATTTTATATACATAGATAAATGGCTTCATGAGAAAGCCATTTATCTGGTTTAAAATGTTATTTAAATCCTCCACGGATAATTGATCTCGTTTTACCAGCTGACGCATAAATATGATAGAATATAGTAGTTATTATTAATTCATCTGAAATGTTTTCGTCCAAAACAGACACTTCTAATCCATCATCTTTTTTTACAGCAATAACCAAGTCTTTATCATTCTCATCGGTAAGTCTAGTACCAGGTTTAAACCATTTTCCTTTTACATCAAATCCTGTATCAACACCATTGAATACAATTTCAGCTCCTCCCCATATATAATCAAAATCTAATGTAAATAGACTTAGATTATTTCGTTTGAGTTCAATATTATTTTTAGAATCTTTCTCTGCTCTTAGCTTTTTATTGCCAAGAAGAAGTGAAGCCTCCAGATTATTTTCGTCATAAATTATTTCTCCAAATAAATTTTCTTCAGAATAAATTTTAAATTTAGATTCTTGAAGTTTTACTGATAATTTTTTCATGTTGTTATTTATAATTCTATTTACTATTTTGAGAAAAGAAATTTCACAAAAATAAATGTAATCAAGCATCCCAAAAAAGTCGTGAAGATATCATAAATATCAATTGGACTTCCCATCATCAGCTGAATAAATTCCCAAATAACCAACCCGAAAAATGAAATTGCAGAAGAAATCGTTAATTTATTATCTGTTGTGTTATCTGTTCTAAAAATAAGTTTGTAGTAAATAAAAAATCCCGCGGTAAATGTCGTTGCTGCAAAAAAATTTGGTAAGACTCCTTGCAGAAAATCTACAGTTGGTGAGAGTTCAAATTGTCTGTATCTAAACCATTTGAGTGCAAAAACACAAATAATTGAAACTAAGGCCCAACTCCAAACATATTTGTACTTTTTATCATGTCTGATTTGCAGCTTTATCTCATCTTTTATTTCCGCAAAACTCATGAATTAATCAAGGAATCTAGCTTTTCAAACCATTTATCTCTGGTGTCTGCATTCAGAATGAATTTAAACTCTTCTTCATCGTCCGTTGTTATACGTAATGCAGTGTCAAAAATATCAAATGTTTTGACCTTTTTTACTCCTTTAATAGTTTCTAGATCGATAGTTTCACCGCTTCTATCAAAGTTTATTTTATGTGGTTGAAAAATTAGACGATTATTAGTTAATGTTAATTTGCCTCCAACAGAAATTGCTTTACGAAGCAGATTTGCTGAATCCTGCATTAAAATAGATTCGTCATTCTCTAGTTTTGAATCGGTATCATTAAAAAAAATATCTAAAAATCTCATAATTTTAAAAGTTTGAGTAGGTGCAAATATATACAATTTGACAAAATCAAACATTATCTTGTGAATTATTATCAAACAGAAATCGATTGAAATATTTGATTAATACCTATTTTGCGGTTGATTACATTTTCGAATCTAATGATTCAATTTTCTTAAAAGTCGCTTTTATACACTTTTGATTTCCCCACTTCATCCGGTTCAGCAGGAATTTTAGTGAAATCTATGTTAAGTGGCACAGACAATTATTTTCCATGTCGATCTTTTCACAAAAAAGCCTTCACCAGTAATATAAAAGACAGCCAGATCGCCATCCTTTTGGTCGAGATCTATCCGAATAAACATGTAGTCGCCATTTATCGGTACCAATTCATAAATCAAACAAGGGTGTTAGTCAAAAATGTTATAGGCGTTGACAAGGTCTCACAAAACGATCGCTTATATTCTATAGTGTATGTCCATGCAAATTTATGTTGATTTGCGATATTGAATAATGTTTTTTATAAAGAGCCCTCAACTTTTAGAGGAGTTGAGGGCTTTTCTATAAAGTGATACGTGTAGTAATTTTACTACATGAACTTCCATTTTCTACTACAAAGAAACTATTACAGCTGCCGTAGATTTGTATTGTTCAAAAGAGGACAACTGAAAAAGAATAAAAATAAATAATACGATCATGACAAAACAAATCTTAAGGTCAGCTTTAACTTTCGGAGCTATTATATTAGGAATAAACACTCTTCAGGCACAAAACACAACCGCAACTACAACAGTAAACATTACCCTGAGCGATGTAATCTCTATCGATACCGGAAGTACTGCAATCGGTAACACTGTTGACTTTAACTATGTAACTGCAGCCGATTATAACTCTGATCAAACGATTAATAAAGCCAACTCTTTAAAAGTTACTTCAACGAAAAACTTTAACGTAAAAGTAAAAGCTGGAGGGGCTAATTTCATCAATGGAACCAACACAATCCCTGTAAATGTATTGACAATTAAAGCTGCTGCATCTGCGGGAACAATGGGAGGAACAAAAACCGCTGTGGTTTTATCTGAAACGGATCAAACTTTAGTTTCAAATGCTCCATTGGGAAGTGCATTAACATTGAATTTGGATTACCTGATTCCTGCATCGAAATCATCTTCTGCCGATATTTTAGGTAAACCAGCCGGAACTTATACGCAGACGGTAACTTATACTGCAACTGCTTTATAATAAAATTTTTTCATATTAATATTTTGTGATTTGGTGTTTCGAAGGCTTCCTATAGGAGGCCTTTGATTTTGCATGTATGGATACCGACATAGAGAAAATATAAAATCCCGTAATATGTATCTATCAACTGTAGATAGAATCTATGTTTTGGGACATTAAAATCTACTCAATACTGTATACCAAAAATTCAGGAATAAATTAAAAAATCTCTTCCTCATCTTTAAAATTTTCATTCATCCAATTAGTAAACATCTTGTAGACGTTAAAACGCTTTTTATAATCGTTACTCATAAAACAGAAAGTCTTATGTACTGAGTAATACGGCAAGCATATTTTTAGAATTAAATAATATACCATTATGTGGAATTAATGTACAGAAAACAGATGATCGCTCATTTATTTTATCATGTCGCATTAAACCTGGGCTAGGTCTAATTTTTTTTTCTCAGATACAAACGTCACTACCGTATTGAAATATTTTTCATGCAACTTAGTCCTTTTGCTCTCAAAATCTGATAACAACAATAAAGTACAATATAAAAGGTCCAAAAGCTTATTCGAGAAAGTTAATTCTGTATTAAAAAAGAAGAGATTGACGATTGCCAATCTCTCTCTTCTTCTTCAATCCTTATTATCAAATTGGAATTCCACCTCCTTCTCATTTCCAAAACTATCCTTTATCCAGATTTTAAAATTCTGAGACACCTTTGATGTCGACGTGTAATACAGGCGAAACTCTTTCTGACTGAGCTCATACACATCATTAGGTAAAAAGGGTGCTTCATCATAATACTTCAGTGCTCCGGACCCGTCAAACTGAAAATACCTGATATAGTATTGGGTTTTATTAAAACTGCCGGATGGATGAATTTTTACCCTGATTTCCACTGTTTCATTTTTTGCTATATTTTTAGGAACAGGCATGACTGAAGTTTCAAATGGAAAGTTCTGCTGAATTTCTAGTTCATCATTGTTACATGATGAAAGGATTGCTTCTGTTAAAATTAAAACGGGAATTACGTACAAAATACTTGCAAAGCGTTTCGCTATTTTGATATAATTTTTCATATTGATTAGGTGATTTATAAATTTATTCTTAAACCGATACCAACTGAAGGTCTGATCTGATTACGGGAAGTATTCCAAAGTACTTTTGTTCTGCCAGAAACAATTATTGTGAAACGATCTGAGAGATAGGATTCTATACTTAGCTTTCCGCCAGCACCATATATAAGTGATGAATCATTTGTTAATAGTGAACCGTCATACAATAAGTGGTCACCTCGATTGATTATTTCGTACCCTGCGACAGCACTTAGAGTGAAATTGACCATCAGACTTTTCCCTCGGTTCGCAATAAAATTGAAGCTATAAGCAGCTTCAGAAGTAATTGATTCTACAGGTATTTCAGAAGTCTGGTATGGGATATCGTCTCTTGAATATTCCAATGCATAAAGCATGTAATTTCCTTTTTTGGAGTGAACAATCAATCCACCATTGATAAAATAATGATCTAAATTCCCTGTAAATAATTTTCCCGAGTTGATCTCAATGCCTTTCTGCTTTGGAAGCATTCGTTGCGCGCTAATTGTTTGGCTAGTGATGAGCAACACCATGATGATGATAAACCTTTTCATCTTATTTAAGTCTTAAATGGATATCTTTAACAAGCTTTGCATTGATCAGATCAGCATTTTCAACCTGTATCTTTTGATGCCTTCCACCCTCTTCTTCAAAAACGTCAATTTCCAGGATCTGATCTTCCAGTAATGTAAACTGATCTAATAGATAAACCGCCTTTTCATCGGATTGATGATTGATAGTTTTAGTTAAGAAATATTCACGAATCGGAGTCAGCATTTTATCCTGAACTACTGTTTTCTTTAGATTTTTCTTATCGACAATCTTAAAACTGACAAAATTGATCTTGTAGGGAAGATTACTCTTGTTTTTAAGATTTACAACAAAATAAAATTGCCCTTCGTGAATATACAAAGACTGTAAGACTAAATGAATTCCAAAAGTTTTTGACGCCAAATGTTTGATGGTGCTCTTTGAATTTTCGTATAATGTCTTCATCAACAGTTCTGTCAGTGAAGAAGAATTTCCTTTAAGGTCTTCAAACAGTACTTCTGACGCATAGCCTTTTTCATGCTTTCTCTGCAACTTTAGAAGATCATAATTCAAAGTGTCAGGATAAGAACTGTAAAATACATCGAAGCTGTAGAATTTACCATCCTGAGTAATGACTGAAAAATTGGTTTCTTCATCAAAATCTCTGACGCCGGCTTTAATTCGGAGCACATTTCCTACATCCTCAGCTTTATTGGCAATGAGATTTTCACTCCCCAAATCAACGTATCGGATGGGTGAAGGAAATAATAAATGGGTCGTTTTGTTGTATGTAACTTCCATTTTATAAGGTTCTAATTTTGCCTCGTTGAGTGAAGCAAATTCCGGCATTTCCTGAGCATTGAATTGACCCGCGGAAATCGCTGTAAGGATGAAGATCATCCATTTTTTAAATATTGTGTTCATTGTTGTTATTTGTTTGTGTGTTTATTTTTTGGAGACCAGAAAAACCTGATGTCCGGCTTTAACAGTTACTTTTGGAAGCCTGACTTTCTTCTGGAAATAACCTGAAACTCCCTGAACAACTCCCTTTGTCAGATCTGCGGCAATTTGCTGTCCTGCTGATTGGGTCATCATAATATTCGTTCCGGAAGTCTGTCCCATATTTGCCAAAATCTCAGTCACGGCATTTTGTTCCGGCGAATAAGGATTATGAAGTCCCGGTTGACCGTCATTATCATGGATATTGATTTCAACATTTTGAATGTTCCCTTTGTATTCAATTGTTGAAATCTTAAGTTGCAGTCTTCCCACCTGAAATTTACCTGATGCTTTTAAAAGTGTTCCTTCAGGAATCAACATTTTTGCAAGCATCATCGGTTGCGAAAGTCTCAAGATGACCATGCTTTCACCAGTAATGGTTTTTGTCTCATGGATGACTGCCCGGATACTGTTTCTGTTTTGAAAACCTTTAGTCTCATAGTAGTTCTGCAACCCACTAAATCTGTTTTTTTGCAATCCTTCTAAAAAAGCACTGTCGCTGACTTCCCGGTAAAGACTTGATACCATATTCTTGCTGACAGGCTGGACAGCGGTGACCTGTAATTTCTTCTGGTCGTCATCTTTTTCCGGAAGTTGCTTTTGTTCGGATTTCTCCTGGCTGGCAGAGGTTGGAAGATATTTTGCAGCCATCTGATACGATTTTTCCATCAGTTCAAGCTGATCATTTATTGTTGTTCCTGTAGGCAATGCCTCTCTCTGTGATGATTCATTTTTAAGTCGGGTGATCTCTCTTTTCAGCTGTCTGACCTCCTGATCATCCCGAGTGTAAAAAGAGCCTAATGTCTGTTGTGCATTTCGATAACTGTTGACGGCGTTCTGATCACCCTGTAAAATATTTCGGTTTGGATCTCTTGAAGATTGAGCATGTAAACTTTCCTTGCTTCCATCTTTTAAAGTCTCTGGATCAGTCCAGTAATCTGACAAGGTGGTGAGTGCATTTCTCTTCTCTTCATTTTTATTTTCCAACAATTGATTTTCATACGCTTTCTGTTTGTCTGACTGGAGTTGATCATCAGCAGCCTGTGGTATGACTGAATTAAAACCGATATCGTCTGTAACAATTTTTTCTTTGGGTTTAAAAATCAGGTACAGGCAACCGCAACAAACAATAGCCATCAAAAAATAAATGAGCGGTTTCTTTAATTTTTCCAGCAGTAATCTCCTGTTCTCCTGAACATCATTGTTCGATGATAAATCGGAAGCTCCTTCAGTAACTCTTACCTGAGTTGTATTTGAATCTTTCATTCTGGTCATTTTTGAATGTTCGTAATAGATGTCGTTTTCAAGGACTGATTCATCGGTTGAATACCTGCCGGAATGTTGTTGATGTGTCCACCGATTGGAATGTTTTTACCATTGGCTCCGTTCATCCAGATCTGTACAAATACACAGACGGTCAGCAACGTGTAGGCTGCCAGGAAGACTTTTGTGAACTGTCGCTGTCGTTTTTCCGGCAGAGCTTTCCACTTTTGTTCTGCCTGCCGAATGTATTGGTCAACTGTTTTTCTAAACTTTTTCATAGCTCCTGATTTTAACGGTCAACGGTTTCAACATCTTTATTTTCAACAACGTTGAATTTTTCAATTGTAAATCCCTGAGGATTGCTGTCCGATCTTACCGAGTTTACCAGTGAACAGTTGGTGATCAGACTTCTGATGGTCAGATTGCTGGATCTGATGATGAACTGCCTGGCAAACGTTTGAACAGCGTATGGATAGCTGTTGAAATCTGCGACAACGCTGTCAATCTCAATTCTCTGCTGGATATTTCCACTGATCATCCGGTTGTAATATCCCTTTTCTGAAAGATCTTTGTAATAGTTAAACGCAGACTGATCAGCCAGATTGAAAGCCCTTTTGACATTGCTTTCAATTGCATTTTTGTCGGGAGCAATGGTAAAGAAGAGTTCATGAAAACGCCTCACGTGCTCCCTTGCTTCTACAGGACGGTTGATCGACATATCCTGAGATAAGGCTACCATCAGCGATTTTCCGTTATCCAAAACGTAGATCTTCTGTCGCTGTTCTTCTGCAAATTGGTATGATTTGAAGATGACCAATCCTACCACTACCAGGCATAACAGCGCAAAAACAAAAGTAAAAAGCCGGATCTGTTTGAAACTGTTTTCTATATTTCTTAAGGTTTTAAATTCCATTGTTGTTTGGTTTAATTATTTTAATAATCTTCCTGAAATATTGCCTGTTGCTGAACCTGCGGCGGCACCGGCAATGTTTCCGGATTTCTGTGCGGTCTGGTTGACATTGCGCGTAAAGTTGCCTGCACCTCCGGCCTGTATAACCCAGCCAGTTACCGTCGGTACTGTAAAGTATCCGATGATTCCGATAATCATAAAGATGATATAGACCGTGTTGGATGTATCAGGAATGAAATCAGGATCGGAAAGCATTTCAATATCTCTTTCGATAATCAGTGACTGGATCTTAGCAAGTATTGCACTGAATATATCTGCGACGGGAAGCCATAAGTACACACTGATATACCGGGTGAGCCACTGAGTCAGTGTGGACTGAAATCCATCCCAAACCGAAATAGCAAATGCTATAGGTCCGAGAATTGAAAGGACGATCAGAAAGAAGGTTCTGACCGTATCAATAACCAAAGCTGCTGCCTGAAAAAGTATCTCCAAAAATTCACGAAAGCCATTCCTGATCTGTTTTTTGACCTCAAACATCTGCCTTTCCATATACATCCCTGACATCGTGACCAGATCCGATGGTGACCAGCCCAGCTCTTCAAGTTTTTTATCAAATTCCTCATCTGATGCCAGATAGGCCATCTCAGGATTGCGAAGCATAGCCTCCCTTTCTAACAGATCTTTTTTCTGCTGCAATTCATTCAGATCCAAAACCTGACCTTCCAGCATGGAATGACTGCCTTCAACTATGGGACTCAAAACTCCGTTAATGCTTCCTAGAACCAATGTTGAGAAGAACATGATACAGATTCCAATGGCAAAAGGTCTGAGCATGGGAAAGAGGTCAATCGGTTCGGCCTTGCTTAAAGACTGCCAGACTTTAATAGCAACATAAAACAAGGCTCCCAATCCGGCAACAGCTTTTGCCACATTGGCCATTTCTTCGCAAAGCGGCATCATCTCTTCATATACCGAGCGAAGTACTTCGTGTAAATTAGTCTCTTCCATCTTACCAGTATTTTTGATTTGCCGTACCGTAAAGATTTAAAACCCTTTGGGCATTGTTCTGCTTTTTAGCCCGAAGATAGCTGACAGAGATATTTTTGTTCGTGTAGTAGCGAACCAGATTATGATAATCCTTCACTTCTTTATAAACCCTGTCAATGACATCCATTCTCTCTTTGTCATTCAGGGACAAATTGGTGGAGGTGACAATCTGCTTTAACTCCTTAAGCAGTTCAGTACTTTCGTTAAGTAATGTGGAATACCCGTTGGCAATGGCGGTCAGTTCCTGTGTATTAAAGCTCGGGTCATTAAGCATCTTTCCGAAATTATTGACATACATGTCAGACACATCACCCACTAACAGAACGGTCTGCTGTACCTTTCTGGCGTCCTTGACCAGATTGTTGACTGCTTTGAGTTTGTCATAATATTCCTTACCCTGTTCGTAAACTTTTTTCACTTCATTAAAGTTTTTGACCACATTGGAAACTGTATTTGAAGTCTGCACAATTTCATTAGCGGAGTTCAATATTCCGGATGCCAGATTCGCAGGATCGGTCACGACAAATTGTGCATGTGCCGAAGTTATGGAAGCAGCTGTGGCGACCAAAACTGTTGTAATGATTAGATTTTTCATTGCTTTTAATTTTAATTGATTGATTATTTTTCAGATATTGTCTTTAGTCTTTTTAATCCTTTTTAGGGATATCCTCCTGATGGCATGTTCTATATTCCCATCAAGTTCTGAAGCCAGCTTCATGACTTCCATCTTTTCGGTTTCTTCGGTGGTGTAAGCGAGATATTCCTCTGTAGAAACTTCCGTAGCGTAGACTGCAGAATGGGTTCCGCCTAATCCGATCCACACTTCTTTGTAAAGTCTTTTCGGATCATTGTTCATATTAATCGACAGAACCTGAGCTCTTTCTTTGTCCGTGAGACCGAGCATTGCCTGAATATCATCGAATTTGTTCATGTATTTTCGCTGATCCAATAAGATCTTACAGTCTGAATTATTAATGATACTTTCTTTGACAATCGGTGACTGAATAATATCATCCACTTCCTGCGTTACTACGATGGCTTCACCATAGAATTTTCTTACGGTCTTAAAAAGGTATTTGATGTATTCTGCCATCCCTTCTTTAGCAATGGCTTTCCATGCTTCTTCAATCAGAATAAGTTTTCTGATTCCCTTCAACCGTCTCATTTTGTTTATGAATACTTCCATAATAATGATGGTCACGATGGGAAAAAGAATCTTATGATCTTTGATGGCATCGATCTCAAAAACAATAAACCGTTTGGACAGCAGATCCAGCTGTTGATCTGAATTCAGCAGATAATCGTATTCTCCACCTTTATAATAGGGTTCGAGAACATTCAGGAAGTTGGCGATATCGAAATCTTTCTCACGCACTTTCTTTTGCTCCAATACTGCCTGATAATCGTTTTTTACATAGTCATAAAAACCGTTGAAGGAAGGATGCTGCTCTGCTTTTTTGATCTGCTCAATATATCCGCTGACAGCATTCGATAAGGCGACTTCCTCAGATCTTGTAGGCGCTTCATCATCCCTTTTCCACAAGGTGAGAATCAGAGTTTTAATACTTTCTCTTTTCTCAATATCAAAAATACCATCGTCTGTATAGAATGGATTAAAAGCAATCGGATTGTCCTCTGTATAGGTAAAATATACTCCATCCTCCCCTTTTGTTTTCCCTTTAATTAATTCACAAAGACCCTGGTAAGAATTTCCGGTATCAACCAATAGTACATGAGCTCCCTGTTCATAATACTGTCTGACCATATGGTTTGTAAAAAATGATTTTCCGCTTCCTGATGGCCCAAGAATAAACTTGTTTCTATTGGTGATAATTCCCTGCTTCATCGGAAGATCGGAGATATCCAGGTGAATTGGTTTTCCGGTCAACCGGTCAGCCATCTTGATTCCAAAAGGAGATGGTGAATTTTGATAATTGGTTTCTTCAGTGAAGAAACAGAGGGCGGGTTCGATAAACGTGTAAAAACTTTCCTCGCTTGGAAAATCACCTGCATTTCCGGGAATGCCTGACCAATACAATGTGGCAACATCGGTGGTATTATGCCGGGGTTTGCATTCCATTAAAGCCAGTGCACTTCCTGTATCATTTTTGATCTGTTTTAATTCAGCAGGATGGTCTGACCAAGACATAACATTAAAGTGTGCGCGGATGGATTGCAGACCAAATGAATGTGCTTCATTAAGGTATTTCTCAATCCATTCTTTATTGATCTGATTGGCTCTGCTGTATCTGGCCAGCGAGTGCATATTTCTGGCGGACTTTTCAAATTTACTCAGGTTATCATCACTGTTGTCTATAAACAGATATTGATTATAGATGTGATTGCAGTTGAGTAAAAGTCCTGCCGGAGCAGCAAAAGACAGCAGACAGTCGCTGCGGTCTGTACTTAATTTTTCATAACGGCTGTGAGAAGTTACTGTTCCGGGAAGATCATCGGTGTCAGAAAGCGTGTGTATACTGATTCGGTTATTGCCGATCCGCATTTCTTCTGCACCTAGATTAATATCCTGCAGGGATGGATTGTGGTCTCTGGATAAAGTCAGGTACTGTTCCAATAATCCTGACTGATCTTTTGTTCCGGTAATCTCATCTTCTGTCATTCTTTCCAGTCCCACATATCCACTGTCATTTATGATTCTTTCGAACTGATCTACTGATTCCATGAATCTTCCAATAACTTCTTTATCTCTGATCTCTTTTGGGATGAGTTTTCCTTTGCAGAGCGATGAGAAATTGCTCTGCAGTCTCATTCGTTCTTTACTGGTTTTAGTGATGAAGAGATAGCAGTAATGATTCAGAAAAGGTCTTTCATTAAAATGTCTTTCGAAGGATTTGGACAAAAAACTTTGATCCTCTTTTGACAGGTCAGGAGTGTAATTTTCTTTGATAAACCAATCCTGCTTGTGAACAATGCTGTAATCAGGCAATGTCTTAATCGCTTTAAACCATACGGAATGGATAGCTTCATACTCTGCTGAAGCAACAGTAAAGAGCTCCGGCAGTCTTACTTTGAAACAAACTGTAACATCAGCATCTTTTGAAATAATACAGTGTTCTTCTACTGCAAGCAAGGGAAATTTGCTTTCTAAAGTTGCTGCCCTGGATGTATTTCTCATGCTGTTGCTTTTTTAGAATTTATTCTGCTGTATCGGAAGATGGACTTTCGGCTGATAATGTAACGGGGATGTTTTTTCCTCGCACCGAGTTTCATCAGTCCGTGCTCACCGTATTTTCTGTTTAAAGAGAAGGTCTGCCAGACCAGCAGACTGCTGCTGATTCCTCCAATCGATAAACAGATGTAGGTATTGACTCCGGCCATGTAGAGGATCATGACCAACACTAAAAGTCCCAGTAGTCCACCAGCAAAGATGAACAGATACTGAGCTTTCAGTCCTTTGAACTCAACCGTTCGTCCGATTCCCTTGTTGATATGATAGGTATTCATATTCAGTGTTTTTAGAGGAAGAATGAACGGAGGATGGTAGCGGCTACGATAAGGAAGATACATGCTCCGAACCAGCTGGCTGCAGTCTTGCTGGTGTCGGGATCACCACTGCTGAATTTGTTGTAGACCTTTACTCCCCCGATGAGTCCGACGACTGCTCCGATAGCGTAGATAAGTTGGGTTGCAGGCTCGAAATAGGAAGTGACCATTTGGGTGGCTTCGTTAATACCGGCGGTGCCGTTGCCTTGTGCGAATGTTTGAGATGCAGTAAAAAGAAATAAACCGCAGATCAGAAATTTAATCTTCTGTTTTTTCATAATTGAAACATTTTAGTTCACGAAAACTGCACTCTGCAGCTTTCGGGAACAAATGTATCGGGAGCATTGAAGGATACTGGTAAACTGGAATGATCTGAGAGACATTGGCGTCGGATTGCTTTACTACACTATAGCAGTAAGTCATTCTCAAAATAAAATCAGGTATGCAGCAATTTAAGAAGCATAAAAAAACCCAGCAAATGCCGGGTAAAAAACTAATAACCATGAAAACTCAAATAAATTGAGAATGATACAAAAGTAGGTCTTATTAAAACTAAAAAAACCTAAAGAAACCCAAATAGACTTATCTTTTTGTTAAGATTGAGCTAGATAAACTCATTGATATCAAATTCTGTCACATCCTTTTTAATGTCCCCCTTAGAGAAGCTGTTGTCCAGCAGTGTTGCTATTTTTACAGACACTCCATTAATAGAACTCTCTAGCAGGTTAAATAATTCTGTGCCCTGAATTTTGCTGAACAGATGGACTGCTGCATCTTTTTCAATGGGTCGCAGGGGATCACTTCTCAACAATCTTCCTGCGTCGTCGAATTCTTCAAAAGTAACTCCCTGAGCTAAATTAGCGGAATCAACTGTAAATCCGTATTTTTTCCATTCCTCTTCCTCCTCTTCCAAATCAACCGGACCGGAAAAAACTTTATCCAGGTCTTCATTAGGAATCTGAAAATATCTTTCCTCTTTTGAGTCTTCGACGTTCAAACGTTCCGATGCTGTCTCCGAATATTTTTTTTCAGGCTCTGAGGAATCTGATTGGTGTCTATTGAGAATGAGTCGCTTTGGCTCTCCCATAACCGATGGATGTTTATTTTTTTTATCTTCACAGGGACTACTTGGGTCAAATATTTTTTTATTGGCAGCCTTATCCTGCATGAGCAGGAAAATGACAATCAAAAGGCATATAATAATTACTGTTTCCATAATTAAAAAATCGGTTTAAACTTATTATTGAAATCTTCAGTGATCGCTTTTTCGAACAGGTCAAAATGATGTTCAAGGATATTGTCCAGATAAGCATATAAGGGAATATTGTCGTCGCCGATTACCTGTACAATACGCGTGAGTCTTTCGTGATACTCCTGCCTGATGTAGATGCTTTTATCACCACGCTTTGCCATGGAATGTGTACTTAGAAACTGGTCTCCATACTTTTCAGTTGATGACTTTTTTGATTTATTTCGTTCTTTGAGCGAAGGCTTATTTTCTGGTGCTGCCAGTTTCGTTACAGCGTCAGCTTCAGATAAACTGTTGGTCTCAGGAACCTCAAACCCATCTTTTTTTACTCCATCGACCATCATATTCATCATCATTTGTTCATCAATAGCCGGTACATTTTTTTTAGAGTTCTTTTCCATTTTACAATTGAATTATTTTTAAGAATTCTTTCACAAATAAATCTAATTGACAAACCTTCATCAGGCGTTCATCTGGCGGAAGTAAAGTGGAACGGAAAATATTTTTGCTGTCAATTTCACTTTCTTTCCGAAACCGTGTACTGTTTTTAATGCGGCTATCCATCAGGCTAAGGTCTAATTGCTTTATAAGTTGTCCGTAAATTATATATAGCGGTGTGTTTTCCCTGCCGTCCACCTGATTCCAGAAGAGGTTTACTGTCTCAATAGAGGTCTCCCCTTTTTTCATCACGACATCCTGTAATAACTGTGTGAAGACTAGTGTACTCTCCATAACCAGCCTGTCTGCCGTTATAGGTGTAAAGATATGGTGCATACCCGCAATCGCGTTCAGTATTCCTGACGAATTGACGGTTCCGGGCAGATCGAAAAAAATAACATCAGGAGATACCGCCGAAGATTGAATAAAATCTTTCGCAGCCTCCAAAACCGTATCTGCCTTGTGCTGAATAATGGGATAGGCTTTTTTATTAATTACTGTAAACTGTCTGTAAGCTTGTTTTTTTAAAGTCTCATTTTCCATAACCATTGTCAAGTCACGAGATTTCATTTTTGACAGACTGTACTGAGGAAAATCTGCGTCAAACACCGCAACATTGTATCCCATCCTGTAATGTAAAGTACTTGCCAGCAAAGTGGTGAATGTGCTTTTTCCTACACCCCCTTTCTGAGATGAAAATGCAATGAACAAAGTTTTCTTTTTTGTATCCATATCTAAAAATTTAAGTACCAAAATAATTTCATAATGCTGTCCCTCAGCCCTACAGTCAGCCATCTCTTCAATCTGCATTCTGAATGGCTTTCTTGCGGGCAGATGAGATTTAATGCTTGTGAGCCTGCTCATATGCAAAGCCGATGGATTGCAGAACTGTTGTCAGTGATGCAATCTTTCTTTCAAGAATGCCATCACACACACTACCTGTTTACCTGGCATAATATACGGAGCGTCATATCTGCTTCAGTCTTTCTGATTTGACTTCAGCCATTCTGTCATGCGAGCTGCCTTGAATTCCAGCAATCCTGCTTTCCTGCATTCCTCCTCTCTGTAACAAACTTCATCCTTCAAGCAGACAAACAGTAGAGTGATCATCCAGGACTGTCAGAGTGCCGGCAAACACTACACTGCAAAGCAAAAAACTTACAGCATATTATCATAGCCTATGGCGCTTCATGTCACTATAAAGTACAGTTTGTCCTTAATGAAGTTAATCGAACCTTATTGGTTAAGCGCTTACTTTGCTTCAGGAAATCCAGTAAATGTTCACACTTCATTTTTATGAGATTTTTGATTTAATGGGGAATGTTATGATCATGTGGAATTACTATACATTAATCATCTACTTATTAATAAGGGTGTTCACCGGAACACGGCAAGTTGTGTTTTGAGTGCCTCATAACTGTTTTTTGTGCCTCAAAACAACTTGCCCTGCCGGGAGAGGGAAACATTCTCCGAAGTCGAAGTTTTTATCATTAAATATTTACAGCATTATGACCTACCAAAATAATAAGTACAGAAGTAAGGGTGGCAGAAAACCTAAGATCAATCCAAGTACACATCGCCACGTTTTTAGACTTACAGATGAAGAAAATGACCGTATAATGATGCTTTTTGAAGAGTCAGGACTTTCTAATAAAGCAAAATTTATAGTCTCAGTATTATTTTCGAAAGAAATTAAAACGGTGAAAATTGATAAGGGAGCGGTAGACTATTATATGCGGTTAACCTCTTTTTATTCTCAGTTTCGTGCAGTTGGAGTCAATTATAATCAGGTGGTAAAGCTCTTACATACACAGTTTTCTGACCGGAAAGCAGCTGCATTTTTATATAAATTGGAAAAGCAGACTGCCGAGTTAGCCGCGTTGTGTAAAAAAATCATTGAGATGACGGAAGAATTTAATCGAAATCACCTGAAAAAAGAACCATAAAATGATTGCAAAAATTGGGAGAAGCAGTAATCTGTATGGTGCGCTAGCCTACAATCATAAGAAGGTTGAAAGTGAGAAAGGAAAAATTTTAATGACCAATAAAATGATTGAAACGACTGATGGCCGGTATTCAGTATCTCAATTAGCACAATCATTTGATTCTTATCTGGCAGCAAACCGAAATACAGAAAAGTACACTCTGCATATCTCATTGAATCCTGATCCAAAAGATAAGATCAGCGATGAAGGTTTTGTAAGGCTTGCACAGGAATATATGCAAGAGATGGGATATGGAGAACAGCCTTATGTTGTTTTTAAACATCTGGATATAGAACGGACGCACATTCATATTGTTTCAGTAGCTGTTGATGAGATGGGAAGAAAGATTTCAGATCGCTTTGAGAAAAGAAGATCAATGGAGATATGCAGAGCGTTGGAAAACAAGTTCGAATTAGCTCCTGCTACAGTGAAGAGAGATGATAAATATGACTTGACATTTCATCCTGTCGATTACAGAGCTGGCGATGTTAAAAAGCAGATTGCCTCCGTCATCCGTCATCTTCCGAAATACTACCGCTACCGGAGCTTAGGAGAATACAATGCATTGCTTTCTCTCTTTAATATTACAACAGAAAAAGCAGATGGTGAACTTCAAGGTAAATTACAAAGTGGCCTACTCTACTTTCCACTTAATGAAGGTGGTAAAAAAGCAGGAACACCTTTTAAGGCATCCCTGTTTGGCAGAGATGCCGGACTTTCAGCTTTGGAAAAACATTTTCAAAAATGTCGTGAATCTCTTAAAGATAATATCTTAAAATCTCATCTAAAGGGGGTTATTGCCAAAACCTTGGAATCGACATTCAATGAAAATGATTTTAAAAACAACTTAATCAGACAGGGAATTAATACAGTCATTCGGAGAAACAGCAGCGGTATGATGTATGGAATTACATTCATTGACCATACTTCAAAAACTGTATGGAACGGATCAGGTCTGGGGAAAGAATTTTCTTCCAATAGTTTAAATGAAAGATGGAAAAATGAAAATCTATCGGAAAATAAAAAATTACGCAAAGATAAAAATGAAATCCTGAATACAGATAAACCTTCAGTTGCACTGTCAGAAAAACCACATCAACTTTTCGGTTTTTTAGAAAACCATCAGAATGGTAGTCAATCCGAAGAGAGCTTTATGGAATCAGCAGTTGGATTATTATCATTTGATAATGACAGTGTTCAGCAGCAACTTGAATTTGAGCATCAGATGAAAAAGAGACGGAAAAAGAAACGCTGAGGTGCAAAATATCTTCTGCAAAATTGACAAACGCTGCCTAATAATGACGGCAATTTCAATAATGCGGGCTTCAATCTTATCGTATTTTACATTCGCTCCCAAATAATTATATAATCTTATGGGAGAAGATGACGCAAAAAGTCTGGCAAAAATAATGGGGTTCATGAGAGCCATCAGCATTCTGTTGGTTTTGATGCATCTCTATTGGTTTTGTCACGGCTTTTTTTTGGAAAGGGGCTGGACTTTAGATCTTGTAAATAAAATACTGTACAATTTTGACCGTAAAGCAGGTCTGTTTTCAAATCTTTTATATTCCAAAATATTTGCACTCGTTCTATTAGCATTAAGCTGCCTGGGAACAAAAGGGGTAAAGAATGAAAAGATAAAATGGTCTAAAATATATTTTGTTGCGGGGACTGGATTTATCCTCTTTTTTTTAAATTTTCCTTTGTTGGGTATGGTCCTAAACATTGGTCATATTCTTTATATACTGTCCATGGGATTGGGATATATAACTCTGATGGTTGCCGGAGTCTGGATGAGCCGGCTGCTGCGAAATAATCTGATGGATGATGTTTTTAACAGTGAGAATGAAAGCTTTATGCAGGAAACTAAACTGATGCAGAATGAGTACTCTGTCAATCTTCCCACCAAATTTTATTACAAAGGAAAATGGAATGACGGCTATATCAATGTTGTCAATCCCTTCAGAGCAACAATCGTTTTAGGAACGCCGGGTTCAGGTAAATCTTATGCTATTGTCAATAATTACATCAGGCAGCATATAGAAAAAGGCTTTTCAATGTATATTTATGATTTTAAATTTGATGATCTTTCTACGATTGCGTACAATCATTTGTTAAAGCACACTGCTCGGTACACAGTGCATCCAAAATTCTTTGTAATTAATTTTGATGATCCAAGGAAAAGCCATCGTTGCAATCCATTGAATCCAGATTTTATGACTGATATTTCAGATGCTTATGAAGCTGCCTATACCATTATGCTGAATCTGAATAGAAGCTGGATACAGAAGCAGGGTGATTTTTTTGTTGAATCCCCGATTATATTACTCGCTGCGATTATTTGGTTTTTGAAGATCTATGAGCATGGAAAGTACTGTACATTTCCACACGCCATCGAACTGTTAAATAAAAAATATTCAGATGTCTTTACCATTCTAACCTCATACCCTGATCTTGAAAACTATCTCTCCCCTTTTATGGATGCCTGGCAAGGTGGCGCACAGGATCAGTTACAGGGACAGATTGCTTCCGCTAAAATTCCGTTATCCCGAATGATTTCCCCGCAGTTATACTGGGTGATGACAGGCGATGATTTTTCACTGGATATTAACAATCCCAAGGAACCTAAAATACTCTGTGTAGGAAATAATCCTGACAGACAGAATATTTATTCTGCTGCTTTGGGTCTTTACAACTCAAGAATTGTTAAGCTGATTAATAAAAAAGGACAGCTGAAGAGCTCAGTAATCATTGATGAGCTGCCAACCATTTATTTTCGGGGACTTGACAATCTGATTGCCACAGCAAGAAGCAATAAAGTAGCAGTCTGTCTGGGATTTCAGGATTTTTCGCAGCTGACCAGAGATTACGGGGATAAGGAAAGTAAGGTAATCCAGAATACAGTTGGTAATATCTTTAGCGGGCAGGTAGTAGGCGAAACAGCTAAAAGCCTGTCGGAACGTTTCGGAAAAGTTCTGCAGAAAAGACAAAGCATATCAATCAACAGAAATGACACTTCCACCTCTATCTCAACACAACTGGATACTTTAATTCCTGCCTCGAAAATATCTACGTTAACACAGGGGGTTTTTGTCGGAGCAGTGTCTGATAATTTTGATGAAAGGATTGAGCAGAAAATGTTTCATGCTGAAATTGTTGTCGATAATGATCTGGTTGCGAGAGAAACAAAAAACTATCGGAAAATACCGGAGGTTTTAAGTTTTGTAGATAAGGATGGAAATGATCAAATGAAACAGGTGATTGATGAAAATTACCGAAGAATTAAAACAGACATTTCGGCCATTATCACTTTTGAACTGGAAAGGATTAAAAATGATCCGGATTTGCAGCATTTGATTTAGTAATTATTTTGAAAACAGGATCTGATGATATGCTCTCTACCTCAAGTATCACATATATCTATATATCAAAAGAATTATTTCTGTTGCTATTTAAGTGTTCGAGCTATACCCAATCGGTTTTTAAATAAAAAAACCTCAGCTTAAATGCTGGGGTTTGGATTGAAAGGATATTAAAGATGAATAATATATGCGTTTTTATCCTTCACAATTACTATACCAGAATATTACTCAGTCAGGAGAAAATTTCGCAACTGCTTTCAAAAGTTACAGCATATCGGGAATAACAAACTATCTATTGAAAATCATCCATTTTATTAAAATGCTGAACAAGATGGTCATTGACCATCTGCAGAAATTTTGTTGGACCCTGCTTTCTGTTACGGATTTCAAAAATTGTTTTATGATAATTTCCCAGATCGATATTAAAGGTTTTTTCAGTAAATCTGATGACCTCACTTAGTTCAATGTTTCCTCCATTGAAACAGCTCAGTTGAAAAAGACCGTATACAAGCTCAACCAGCGACACTTTGGATTCAGACCAGACCAGGGTGGTAGGTGCCTCAGCATTGTGATCTCCATACTGACGCAATTTTTCTATTTTCAGGTTAATAAAAATTTCGGTTTCCCTGTGCGCAAGTATTTGTGCAACGAGATGATCATGTGAAGAGGTAAAGTTTTCGTCGTAATTATAAAGCCCGGAGGGTAAACTCATTTTAAGGTCATACATTCTTCTAAGGAAATATTTTTGATCGAGATAACCAGCACCTCTTCTGTAGTAGCTGTAAAATTCAATATGATTATCATGATGCAGAGTGAGCTTTTCAATTTCCTGGCGGTAATAATTAAGTTGCGCTTCGCGGCCGGCAGAAGGCAGATAGGTCAGAATATCGATAACCCTGGAATGATAGATGAATTTTGAAATAAAAAGAGGCTTCAGGTTTTTGAAAAAATAAATCTCATCTGCTGCACATTCAAATTCAAATTTAGTAAGCAGGGATTTTAAGCCTCTGACCGCCTCGTCGATTTTAAAAAGGCTGAGCTCTGAAATCCTTATGAAATCTTCCTCTTTAAGTTCGATGTATTCAAGATCAAGTTTTAATTTTTCGTAAAGTTGTTCTGTCTTTTTTAAAATTGTTTTGTTTACCATGTCCTTTTTTCAGAAATTTACAAACTTCCTGTGGCATTTCGCTATAAGTCTCCCTTAATATCTTTCCTTTTCATCTTGATAAAGTCGGAAACTCCTATCCCATTGACAGACTTAAAATGGGTTGCGAAATTATTTCTCGAAGCAATTCCACACATTTGAGACAAAGCTTTCACCGTAAATTTCAGATAATTTGGATCTGAATTTAGCTTATTGGTTATGTAACTAATTCTTAAATTCATAAGATAGATTGAGAAGTGGGCGCCCTTATAATCATGTATAAATGCAGACAAGTAATTTGGATTTGTCTTGAAGCGATCCGCAAGTTTTACAACAGTCAGTCCGGCTTCAAGAAACTGATGATGGTCTTCAAAATATTGAATCTTAATTTTCAGCCTTCGTACCAGATCACCGGGCAGCTCATTTTTATTCCTTGAGGGAGCTTGTGGCTGTGGCAAAACTTCTTCCTGTTTCTGTGCTATATTAAGTCTGAGAATAAGTTCTGCATACTTCTGCTTCAGATTTTGCTCCCGTTTCCGGTATCTCCGAATCAGAAAAAGGATAAGACCTGAAGAAAGGATAAAGACCAGTAAGATGGTTATTTTCTGTAAATTAATCGACTTCTCCAATTGATGTTTTTCTTTAACCAGTCCCGCTATTTCGAAATCTTCATAGATTTTCTCAGCCAAATATGAAAAGTCCCTTCTTATGCCTTCATTCACCTCAAGGAGCTGATCGGTATAGTACAACTGCTCTTTTTCATTTTGTCTATTTTTATAGTACCTAATCAGACTTCTGTAACTATCTGATGCTTCAGGCAGAAGAAATTGATGCTTGTTGTAGATAGAATCAACTTTTTTAAATTCCATAATTCCCTTTCTGTCATCCCCATGCTTCAGGTAAATATTTCCCAGGTAGAAGTGGATCACGGCTGCCCATGTAAAATCATTTTTCTGCTCAATGACCGGCAAAGCCTTTTTTAAATAATAGAGCGCATCGCTGTACTGATTGTTTTTATAAAAGATAATTCCTGTACATTTAAGAAAATAAGCGCGCTCAAGTGTAAATTCTGATTTATTTTTTGTGGCTGACAGACCTACGTCCAGTAAGCTGTCGGCTTTTGCATTTTGATTGAGGTTCCGATGGCAGATTACCATCTGATGAAGACTGTTCAGATAGCCCCTGCAATAATTAAAACGCAGGTTAGCATTGGTTTCATTTTTTGCTTTATTTTCATTAAACTCTATGGACTGGTTGAAAAGCTGTAATGCCTTGCTGTAATATCCAAGATAGCTTTTGACAACACCCAAATGATAAATAATTTTCTTTTGAAGATATTCATCATCAGTTTTGACAGCATATTGATGCGCTTTAACATATTCATCCGAAGCTAACTGAAATTTTCTGAAATTGAAATAATAAATAATCCCCTTTCCCAAAAATGCATCGCTGATCAATTCATTTTTTTTTGATTTAAATGCTGCTGCAATGGTACTGTCAGCATAGGAAAGCTTCACCTGTGCATCCGTGGTAAAGAATACTGCATCTTTGTATCCTAAACAAAGTTTTTCAAAATTATTCTCCTTTTTTGCTTTCTGAATAAAATTACTGACATAAGGCAGGGCAGCCGTGTCTTCTTTTTCCAGATTTTCATATTTCTTTCTGAGCTCAGCGTAGGATGGGCTGACATTTTTTTGTGACAGCAACATCACTCCGGTGATTAAAAGAAAAAAAGTAAGTATTGTTCTTTCTGACATTCCTAAAATGTGATTGGTGTTCTTCAAAAATAAATAAAAATTGAAAGATAATCCTGCATTTTCTAGGTGGATAAAAGATTCTGACTGCCTAATGAAGAAACAATAAGACATAGTGCCTGTTTCCTGAATTTTTTAGATGCACTAATATCGGAATAAGCGCGTCCTAATTTTAAAATATGCTCCCCATTGCCTTTTATCAGGCACATCTTCCCTCTATCTTTGACCTAAGAATTCTTAATAATCCGGCCGGGAATTATTTACAAAATTTTATTAAAATGAAAAAATCAATCCCACTATTAGGTATTTTATTCGGAAGTTTTGTCGTTCAAAACTGTGCCCATGAAGAAGTAGAATTTGAAACATATAAAATTGCTTCCGGCAATGTCAAGGAGAGCCAACCTACAAGTTATTCCAGCAGGCAGGATTCTACAAAATCGAAAGTTTCTGATTTGGAACTGGAACCTGATCCACCTGTGAAAGACACACATGACTGGAGAAAAAAACCCATAAAATTATGAAAGCTACTCCTCATTTATCTGCTAAAAAGTCAACGGGTCAAACATGTCCGACCAGCGGGACATGGCAGTGTATGGGGAGTTTTAAGACAACCATTACTCTGGCAAAAGGCTCAATAATGCCTGACTACTGCGGAACTGCAGTCCAATGGATATTAATCTCCGTAATTTAATAGTAATAAGAAAATAATGAAAAAACTAATCCCACATGTTCCAAAAGTAGTAAGTTACTTTTTCATTCTGCTTTTTTGTTATGCTGCTGTAAGCAAAGCAATGGACTTTGAAAATTTTCAGGTTCAGATTGGACAGTCTCCCTTACTCAGTGCTTATGCAGGATGGGTTTCATACACAGTGATCATAATTGAAATTGTCGTGGTGTTTTTTCTAAGCATAGATAAATTAAGACAGTCCGGACTATATTTTTCTACAGCATTAATGACAGCATTTACAGTCTACATCTTTCTGATATTGAATTACAGTGACTTTGTACCTTGTTCCTGCGGAGGTATTTTAGAGGACCTTGGGTGGACTGAACATTTAATATTTAATGTATGCTGTGTTGTGTTAGGCGCAATCTCAGTATTGATCAATGCAAAAACTTCTAAATCGACCTATAAAAGATCACTTGCTTACCTGATCATATTCAATTTTACAGCAATCCTATTAGTGACTACTCTATTTCTAAAATCCGAGTACATCATTAAACAGGAAAATAATTTTACCAGAAGATTCCTGATGCATCCGTTGATTAAGACCAGTACCAGAGATATGGAAACATCCAGTTTATATTTTGCAGGTGAAAGTGAAGGGAATATATTTTTGGGGGACCGTAATTTTCCGCAGCAGCTGATTTCTGTCGACAGTTCTTTACGTGAAATAAATCGTTTCAAAATAAAACTCGATTTGAAAAAATACACTTTCAAAAAGATTGAAATCAAAGTTAGTAACGGATATTATTACATCTATGACGGAACTATTCCCATAATCATTAAAGGAAAACTGGGAGACAATGAAAATTGGGAAATCAGTAATAATGACGTATTCTTTAATCAACTTGAAGTCATCAACGACAGTCAGTTTGCATTCAGAACGCAATCTGCAAAATCTAAAAATCTGATGCTGGGCCAACTTACCATCACTAAAACCGGGAAGAATAAGGTGAGATTATTTCCTCAGCTTCTTGAAAGGCAAGATGACGGCGTCTTTGATTCAGACGGTCATTTATCCGCCGATCATAAAAGAGGAGTTGTCAGTTACATTTATTCTTACAGAAATCAATTTTTAGTCATGGATTCAGTGATGCAGCTGAAAAATAAAATGCGGACAATTGATACTATTGAGAAAGCTCAGATTAAAACCAGAGCGCTCTCAGATGGTAGAAACAAAATGGAAAAGCCCCCTCTGAAAGTTAACGGTCAGGCTACTCCATTTCTGGGACTACTGTTCAATCCTTCTGACTTGAGGGGTAAGAATGAGTCCAAAAGGAGATGGAAAAATAGTAAAGTGATCGACATCTACAGAACGGATCAACAGGAATATATCGGAAGCCTGTATATTGAAAAATTTGGAGAAGAAACATTATCAGATTTTTTGATCACCGAAAAAAACTTTTACGCAATTGTTGGTCATCAACTTATCCGATATCGAATAACCAATTCATTACAAAAACATTTTCAAAAACGGGGAAGCCGAAAACCGTAACCTAGAGTAGGCACAATTATCAAATTTTTTTATTATGAAAAAAATTCTTTTTCCTGTAGCCTTAATTATATTAGGAACAGGGTCAGCATTTGCCACAATGATGGCAAAAGAGAGTAAAAAAGCCAATGTAAAAGGCTACAGAATTGTAGATGTCGGCGGCGGACAGTTTGAGTGTCAGAACACTTTACAGGACTGCAGCAACATTGCAATAGGCGCATTCTGCCAATGGACAGCAGATCCAAATGTAGAATTGCACAACGCCGGTGCTTCTGAAACTATGTGTGGCGATAATCTTTACGAGTTGCCATAACAATGAGGGACGCATTTTGGAGGCCACTGAAAAAGTCTTTTCTGATTAAATAGATTAGCGAAAACAGTTTTGTTTTCGCTTTTTTTTGTATTTTAAGGTTGTATTTCAAGATCAAAACCGATGTTATTACAACAGCA
>NZ_JACYFS010000011.1 GCF_014837145.1 Chryseobacterium caseinilyticum | reverse complement strand
CAGAAACCTCGGTCAGAAATTCTACGGAGGATTCACCAGTGACCTGAGATACAGAAACTGGAATCTGTCCGTGCTCCTTCAGTTTGTAAAACAGGAAAGCAGAAACTACAACAGCACCATGCCTTCACCCGGTTCCATGAACAACCTTCCTGTGCAGGCTTTGAATGTATGGTCACCTCAGAATCCTGAGGGACTGTATATGTCTTACCATACTGCAACAACCGCATCACACCAGCTGTTTCAGATAAGTGATGCAACGGTTTCCGACGCCTCATTCATCAGGCTGAAAAATGTGCAGCTCGCATACAGCATTCCTACTCAGGGTAAAATATTCAGGGAAGTGAAACTTTTCTTTCAGGGACAGAACCTTCACACCTGGACAAAGTATTTCGGGATAGATCCGGAGCTGGGTTCAAGTGGTTTTTTGCCACCCCTTAGAACGTATTCCTTCGGAGCTACGCTGACGCTTTGAGATAAGTAATTCTTTATGAATGATGGAAGTGGGAGGAGGGGAGTTGGAAAAATGAGGATGAGGAATGAAGAGGAAAGAGAAGGATGGAGGATGGAGAAGGGAAGTAATGAGGGCGGGTGGATACTAACAGGTACATATGTCTGTCAGGTTATAGCTTTTCAACAATTTAGTAATCAACAAAAAATCAGAAAAATGAAAAAATTAATTCATATAATAAAATATACAGGTTTGCTGGGAATGATGGCAGCAAATCTTTCATGTGAGAAAATGATCGAAACAGATCTTCCGCAAAACCAGATCGCAACACAGGATGTGTTCAGTGATGTACAGACTGCCAATGCGGCACTGTCAGCACTCTACGCCGGATTATGGGACAGCTCCCCGATATCCGCAGACCAGTCGGGCAGACTTTTGGGAACGTACACCGACGATCTGATTTACCATACGGCGGTAACCAACAATGGCTTCCCGGATATTTTTAACAATACGCTTCTGGATTCCAATGCTCCGGTCACCACGTTCTGGACAGCCGCCTATCAGAAAATTTATGTGGCCAACAGCATTATCGAAGGGGTAGAAGAATCAACGGGATTATCTGCAGCTGATAAAGCAAGGATAACCGCTGAGGCACTGACGATAAGATCACTGCTGTTCCTGTACCTTCAGCAGATCTACGGAGATATTCCCTATCCCGTAACCACCAATTACATCATCAATCAGAATATTGACAAAACACCTGTTGCAGAAGTACTGAACAGAATAGAGATGGATCTTCTCGATGCCATTCCTGCACTGAATGATCAGTACAGAAATGCAGAAAGGATATTCATCAACAGAAAAACAGCAGAGCTGATTCTGTCAAAAGTATACATGCAGCAAAAACAGTGGTCAAAGGCGGAGGCTTCACTGAAAACCATTCTTCAGAGTCCGCTGTACCAGTTTCAGAACGACATCACCAAGGTCTTTCAGAAATCCGGAACCCACATCCTCTGGCAGCTGAAACCCAAAAACTCAGGTGATGCCACAAAGGAAGCTTCCCTCTACTATTTCGTCAATGCCGCCCCGACAGGTTTTTCACTTACAAATTCTTTGGTCGCTTCCTTTCCCGCAGGTGACCTGAGAAAACAGTCCTGGATGGGAACGGTTACGGTGGGAGCTAATACATGGTACCGCGCCGAAAAGTACAGACTCCGCTCAGCCAACACCACGGAATATTCCATCGTTTTCAGGCTTGAGGAAGTTTACCTTTTACTGGCAGAGTCACTGGCTCAGCAGAACAAAATGACGGAAGCCGTACCTTATGTCAACAGAACAAGACAGCGGGCTACACTCCCTGCACTTACAGCATCTGTAACGCAGGCTGTACTGCTCACGGAAATACTGAATGAGAACCGTCGTGAGTTCTTCACCGAAATGGGACACCGCTTTTTCAGCCTTAAAAGAAATGACCAGCTCAGCCAGCTTACAGCAGTTAAACCCAACTGGCAAGAATACCACCGTCTGTGGCCTGTACCGCAGAAGGAACTGCTTTTGAACGGAAAACTCAAACCTCAAAATCCGGGCTATTAAAATGAAAACATTTTTTAAAACACTTGCACTGCTGTTTTTTTCAAATCTGTTTTCTGCCCAGCAGACCAAAGACGACAGTCTCAGACTTTGGGCTTCAAAATTTTCGGATGTCAAATCACTGATGGTGACAGAAGACGGAAAACATGCCGCAGTGAATCTCTATTATCCTGATAACGGTGATACAACCTTTGTTTTTTCTGAAGACAGAAGAAATCCGGTAGATACGGTTCTTAACATAAACACAAAAAAGGCATTCATAGGAAACCGCCACTTCTTCGGTTGCGGTGAAGGCAGGGCAGTTTTTTTGGATATGGCAACACGTCATAAGATATTTTATAAAGAAGTAAAGGCAGGAAATGCCATTCAAAATCAGAAACAGTATTACATTCTTGGTAAAAATAAAGAACTGACCATTTATAATCTGTCAGGACGGCCTCTGCATATGGAAAGTAAGGTGGAATCTGTAACGGGAGATGAAAAAAGACTGTTTTTTGTGCGGAGGGTATCAGAGGGAAATAATAGATCTGAACTTTTGGAATGGAACGGCAGGAGCATAATTTCCCGCTCCAATACCGGAAACACCATTGATAAAATCGAAATTACAAAATCAGGGAAGTTTCTTTCTGTCAGGGAGAAAACTTCTGCCGGAGCCATGACCTGTACTGTTTTGAATATCAAAGACGGAAAACTTTTCACTCCCCGTATTTTCCAGCCTTTGAGAACTGACGGATTAAAATTAACGGAAATTGGTAATGGCGAGTCCTTTTTAATTGTTTCAGAATCAGAGGCCGGATTCTCAGAACCGGAAATGGTGGAAGTCTGGTACGCCAACGATACAGATCTGCGGTTTAAAAACACGGGAAAAATAAAATACAGATACTGGCACTGGTTTCCGGGCAAAGGTATAGAAACAGAATTGCCTACGGATCTTTTCCAGGTCTATGCGCCGCTTAGAAACAGCCGGTATTTCTTGGCATTCAGCATCGGTGAAACAAATGATTACATCAATTCTGCTCCCTTCTATAATATCTGTCTTTATGATTCGCTTGAGAAAACAGCAAAGCTGATATTCCCCGGATCCTCAGAAGTTACTGCTTCGGAAGACGGAAATGCAGCAGTATCGTACAGCTGGAAAGACAGGGTATGGAAAGTATATAATCTGAACACGATGTCAACAGCAGAGATCAAAGATAACGGCTACAAAAATCCGGCATTTACTTCCGACGGTAAACAGCTGATTTTTTCAGGGAAAACAGATTTGTATTCATACGATCTGAAACTGGACGTGATGACCAGATTAGGTATATCTGCGTCGGAAGAGGTGACGGTTCTGAACAAAAAAATCCAGCCCGGCTTTGCTCATTTCAAAACCAAATTCAACAATATAACGGCAGACCTCTCCAAACCGCTGCTGTTGCAGCTCTACAAGCCGGAGACAGGTGAAACATCAGTCGTAAAATTCAGCAAAGGTCAGACCTCTGTACTTCTTCCCCGTACAGCAAATAAAATAAGGGAAGTGCTTGTCCCGGCAGGTCAGAATCAAAGTAAGCTGTATACTGTTCAGGAAAATCATAACACGCCGCCTGGTATTTATCTGTCTGAGAAGAAAAACGGAATCCGCAGACTTCTGTACCAGACCAACGGCAGCGATAAAAAAACAGCACAGCTAAAACTCGAAACACTGTCATACAGAAATAAAGCAGGGACACCGCTGAAAGCGGTTCTTTCGTATCCCGTAAACTTTGATGCTTCAAAAAAATATCCGGTCATCGTCAGAATTTACCAAAGGCAGTCAAATGCTGCATCTGTGTATATCACGGGAGAGGTAAGGCAGGACGGCTTCAACAAAAGACTGCTGCTGCAGAAAGGATATTTCATCTACCAGCCAGATGTTGTTTTTGATGATAGGGGTACGGGGATTTCATCACTGGATTGTGTTCACTCCGCGATTGACGCACTGAAGGAATTTCCGTTTATCAATCAGGATAAGATTGGTCTCACAGGTCATTCGATGGGAGGCTATGAAACCAATTTTATCGCCACACAATCCCGCCGGTTTGCAGCCTATCTGTCGGGAGCATCTGTAGGTGATATTATGCAGTCTTATTTTTCATACAACAGATTGTTCAGGATAGCTTATTATGCCCGCTTTGAGGATGGTCAGTTTGAAATGAACAGACCTTATGTAGGGCATGAAGAATTGTATTTCAGAAACAATCCGATCAACTATGTACAGAATGTGACTTCGCCTGTTTTACTGTGGTCAGGAAGAAAGGATGGAAATGTACTTCCGGAGCAGACTGAAGCCTTTTACATGGGCCTTCTGCGGAACCGAAAGAAAGTAATCGCTCTTTTCTATAGAGATCAGGAACACACGCTGGGATACAACACGCCCGAAGCCTTTGATCTGAACAGAAGAACAGTGGAGTGGTGGGACTACTTCCTGAAAGATAAAAAAAATGTGGACTGGATTGACAGGGAAATGAAAGAAGGACGCTGAATAGCGTCCTTCTTTCACTGATCATAGATGATCCTGCACAATGTTTCCAACACATAATTTAAAATAAGTAAACATACGGTTATGCCACCGTTTTACCTTTGCACCCGCATCGTTAAGCTGGTCGCCGGGCATTGTCCTGCTTCGGAAGACTGTAATCTGCACTGCCGGAGTGAGATTTAATTAAAGATCAAGGCTAAAGTTTTTATGGTTCCACGAAGAAAAAATTGCACTATACGAAAGAATGCTGAATGAGCAGAATGACATGATGGCAAAACTGGAGAAGCCGATAAAAAATTAACTATATTTTTACTCCTTGTTTAGAGTATAGATAAAGGCAGGATAAAGCGTAGATAATGCGACTGAATAGCCTATTTTAATTATGTTAAGTTTTCAATTTCACCTGAAAAAAATGGCGGAAAAAACTGGGACCTGATGCAGTTAAAATTAAAGTACCATATCCTATTTGATATCCACAATAAAGCATAAAGAGCAGATCAAGTGATGATCTGCTCTTGTATTAAGATAAAATGTGTCTTCAAAATTAAATTCTACAGGCAATTTTCGGTTTATGGTCTGCTCAATGAGCATCAATCTTTTCCCGAGAGGCATCTTCGGATCTGTCAGTGTCTTCATTTTGTACCGTTCCGGAGCACGTCACTGTATCATATTAAATCATACCCGCTGTGCAAAGTCCTCTCGACTTCGAACCCGCTGTCACAACCCTTTGGTTTGTTATGACTTAAACTAAAGTCCGCTCGCAGGAGCTGCGCTCAGTGTACGGAAAACTAATCATGCATGCTGAAGAAAAAGATGATATTCAGAAAGAAAGATATTACACCAAGCAGCTTATTAAGGTAGACTCTTTTCTGAAACAGGATTTTACCTACCTCTCTTCAAAAATTCACAAAGGCTACGACAGAAAAAATGACCTGCAGGAAAAAAAACAGTGGCAGATCATGAAGTTAACGGGACTGGGTTTCGTAATTATATTAGGGGTGGCAGCTTCTGTGTTGATGGTACTGCTTGTTTTACATCGGAAGAAAAAGAAAGAGATCCTTCAGAAATATATGCTGCTTCAGGAAAAATGGGAAAGTCAGCAGACACTTGCAGTCGTAAAACCGGCATGCGGCAGAAGGTCATCACTTCCTGAGGAAGTTGTGAAAGATCTTCTGGTAAAACTTTCTGATTTTGAAGATAACGGAGGTTTCAGAACAAAAGGGCTGACGCTGGATATGCTCGCCAAAAATTTCGGAACAAACTCAAACTACCTCTCTGTTTTTATTAATGATACAAAAGGCTTGTATTTCAAACCCTATCTGATGCAGCTGAGAATAAACTACATCATTAAAAAACTCAATGAAGATAAAAAATACCTTACACTGAAAATATCGGGACTGGCAGAAGATGCGGGGTTTCTGCACAGACAGAACTTTTCAGATGCTTTTCTTGAAATGACAGGGATGCGGCCCATAGATTACGTGAAACAGAAAAAACTCGAAGCCGGTTCAAAAATGTAAAGAAGCATCCGTATAAAAGGAATATTGTGATATTTCACATTTACAGGAGGATTTTGTAAATTTCTGTAAAATTTACAGGACATGGTAAAAAAAAATGTATTGGCAGAGATTCAAGATCTGTCACAGAAACTTACGCACGATTTAGAAACTGTTGAAATCAACAGGGAAAGCTGGATAGCATGTTGCGAATCGGCATTAATGAAAATCGATGAAGCTGTCAGGATGACAAAATCAATGATCTCTTCTTATGAGTTTGAATCTACTGCTGATGAGGTGTACTTCTTCAAAGAGCTGAAACCCTCTCTGATCTCAAAATTTATTTATTACTCTAAAATCCTCAGTATTGAATCTCTGAAGCCGGCGACAGGAACAGAAATTCTGGTGAAATATTACGAATCGGAGCAGAAAAAACTCAATGTTTTTTATAAAGACAATGCAGAGTTCTACAGCTATTATCGCCGGGGTGCTGCATATCTCGACTATAAATATTTTGTGCGGGATTCTTTCGATATGAAAATGAGATTATCTGCAGCATTTTACAACCTGGATGCTTCATTCACAACCTCTCACGATCATTTGGTGTCACATATTATCGCCAATACAAAATTAGATTTGTACTTAAAGGAGCAGATGCACATGATCAAAAATGATCTGCCTGAAATAAAAGATTACAGATCGGTATTATCATGGTCTTCATCAAAGGTTTCACTTATTGAACTGATATACAGTTTGCATCTGATGAAATGTTTCAATGGGGGAAGTAGGGAACTCAGTGAGGTGATCAGAACTTTCGAAAAAATGCTGGGTATTGATCTTTCCAATTTCCACAAAATTCTGGGCGAAATAAAACTGCGCAAAATAAACCGTACAAAATTCCTCCGGTCCCTCCACGAAAACGTCGAACAACACTTCACCGACCTGGACGGCAAATAATCCCCCCATTCCCCAAACACTCACACCCCGCACCCCGACCCTCACTCTCAAACTCTCCAACTCTCCAACCCACACACGTCGAATCCCTCCCCCCGCATCCCGCACCTCCCTCAAACCCTCAAACCCTCCAACCCTCAAACTTTCACACCCCGAATCTCGAATCTCGAATCTCGAACCCCGCCTCCGTATCACGCATCACGTACCTCACTCAAACCCTCAAACCCTCCAACCCCCACAACCCGCATCCCGCCCCCAACTCCCCACATACTCCCACTGAATGCCCTGAAAAAAATATGTTAAATCAATCCGGCAAAAAATCTTTCGGTACTACCGAATGACTACCGAAAAACATCGCTGTGAATGTCCAATCTTTGTCTCATCAGTCAACAGTTGCAACAGAAAAGATTGACTAATTAAAAATGTTTAACTAAAATTTAGAACAATGGCACATCAGAAAGGGATCTTTAAGATCACAGGTACCATCGGGGATGTTACCTTTTACAAGTCAAAAGACGGATATCTTGTTCGTGAAAAAGGAGGGATAGACGCAAAGAGAATAGCCACGGATCCGGCCTTCCAGAGAACCCGTGAAAACGGAATGGAATTCGGCCGCGCAGGGAAGGCAGGGAAAATACTCAGGGCAGCTTTAAGACCGCTGCTTACTAATGTGAAATCTTCAGGGATGGCGAGCAGGATGACGCAGATCATGATGAAGGTCATTCAGGCGGATACGGTAAGCCAGAGAGGTTTAAGAAACGTGATTGACGGTGAAGCCGAACTCCTGACGGGTTTTGATTTTAATCAGACAGGTGCGTTGGCAACAACCATTCATGCACCGTATACTTCATCCATTGACCGTGCGACAGGGGAGATGACAGTCTCTATCGATCCCTTCGTTCCGGTGGACATGATTACGGCACCTCAGGGGACTACACATTTCAAAATTACCTCGGGAGGTGCAGAGGTGGATTTTGAGCAGGAAACATTTGCAAATGCTCAGGAATCTACAGCAGTTCTTCCATATTCGGTCGCAGCAACCACTTTGATTGCGCATACATTATCACTGCCTGCAAATTCCACAAAACCACTGTTTTTAGCTCTGGGAATTGAGTTTTATCAGGATATCAATGGAAGCATGTATGCACTGAAGAATGGTTCCTACAATCCCCTCGCAATTATTAAAGTAGATGGTGGAGTATAATGGAATTGATACTGTTTCGGAAATATCATCCTGAGGGTACCAACGGACAGTTGTTTGTTGACGGTGATCACCTCTGTTTTACCATTGAGCTTCCCTGGAGGAATAACAGACGCAGAGTTTCATGTATTCCGGAAGGAACATACAGATTGGTGAAGAGATTCAGCAAAAGGTTCAGCTGGCATTTAATGTTGGAAAATGTCAGAGGCAGATCTTTGATTCTGATTCACCCTGCCAATAATGCTGTGGAAGAACTTTCGGGTTGCATTGCACCCGTTACTGCGATTGCAGGTCATGGGAAGGGATACTCTTCAAAAAAAGCTTTTGCCGCACTGAAGTTTCTTGTTTTCCCAATATTGAATGACAGTAAGGAAGTTACTTTAAAAGTTACTTCGTAAAATTAAATTAATAATCCTATCAGAGCCGTTTCAATACGCAGGCGGCTCTGATTTTTAAAAATACTATTATGAATATACTTGAAAGATGTTCAGCACCAGTGCCTGAACTGTTTAGAAAATTAAGAAACACAGGCTTGATTTTAGTGGGGGCGGGCTCCGCAGTTTTGGCTTCACAGCTGGAAGTCGCCCATAAGCTGGTCAATATCGCAGGTTACATCACCCTTGCCGGTGGGATGATTGCTGCGGTCAGCCAGTTAACGGTCAGAGAACCGGTGCCTGATGAAAATGAGAATCATGAACAGCATTGAAGTAAAAATGGGTTTTCTGGGAGGTTGCATGACCGGCTTTATTTTTTCTCCTCCATTTGAAAACATTCTCTGGTCAGCCTGTACAGCTTCAGCAGCAGCAGTGGCAAGTTATGTTACAACACTTATATTAAAGTATCTCTGGGCACGGTACAGAAAAAAGTAGACTTTACTACAAAGATTTATGAGTAAATAAAATACCCAATGTTTCAGGCTTCAATCAACTCACTTCAAATACCCTGGGCTTAAGCTGTAAATCAACAATGCCACACGATTCGTCGTGTGGCATTTATTTGAGTCAAACTTTGTTTTTCTACTGTTTCTGAAAAAATCCAGTTGATTTATACGGCTGTAGCTTCAGTTCTTTTTCAGGAACTTTGTTAAGGTAATCTCTGTAGATTTTCATATTACGGTCAATGTCTGCATTTTTTTCAACGTCATGAAAATGAAAATCATCCGTCTTCTCTAAAGAAACAAAAGCATTCATTCACCGCTATTCGAAGTTTCCCGACTTCGAACCCTTAGTGCAACACCGAATCTCCGAAGTTTTGTCCGCCATTGATAATGAGTACTTTTTCATAATAATAGGACTGTTTAAATCTTATGATGCAACCTTCTGATGAAAATGGTATTATTAAAATAACATAATTACATGAATGATGAGTGATAAGTGATAAGTGATGAGCGATGAATGTTGAATGATGAGTAATGAGTAATGAGTAATGAGTGATGAATGAAAATCTTCAACCTTCAACCTCGAATCTTCAACCTCGAATCTCAAACCTCGAACCTCGAATCTCAAACCTCGAATCCCGAACCTCGAATCTCGAACTTTGAATCTTGAATTTTGAATCTCGAACTTTGAATCTTGAATTTTGAATCTTGAATCTTGAATCTTGAACCCCGAACCTCACCTCCCGCCACTGCGCAAAAGCACCCACCCTATAGTTTTAAACTAAGAATTTTTCTCAACAACATCAATCAGATGATCAATATCAAATGGCTTTTCCAGATAATCATCGGCATTACAGTTCTTTGCAGTCTCCGGCAAACTTGGAGAAGTTGAGGATAAAACAGTTGGGATATCTTCTGTCTCCGGATTTGATTTCAGTTCGGATATCACTTCCGATCCGCTTTTACTTCCCTGAATGTAATCATCCACAATCACCACATCAGGCTCAATGATGTCGATATTTTCAATAGGTTCTGTTGTAAGCGAAGAAATAACTTCGTATCCTTCATCTGTTAGCACATCATCCATAAGGTTAAGGATTTCTGCATTATCCTGAATGAGCACAATTTTTTTTTCCATACTTTAATAAAAGGTCAAAGATATAATAAACAAACTTTATACATTTACAATTCTAAAAGGAGTATACACAATTACAAATATCAGAAAAAAACGCTCTAACACAATAATTGATGATAATATAAAATTCGTTTAATTATTAGTTTAATCTTTATAAACAGGATAGGTCTTATCATTTTAAAATGGTGAAGCTGTTGAATGGCATGTTTTTAGAGCACACATCTTAAATTACACTCATGATTTTAAAAATGAATAAAAACGAGCGCTTTAAAAATATAGTGAGGAAATATCTGAGATTTCTTGTTGCCGAAGATTGTACTGTTTCTTTTGATATGTTCCATGACATCATATTTACAGAAAATCTTGTATCAAAAGAATTGACAGTTGTCGAAAATTTTTCGGATCGGATAACAGAAAATACTGATTTGCACAATTATTTACATATTGCTATTAACAGCATTAACCTTAAGATTATCAGCATAGAAGATATGCTTAAAAAGTTTAAGGATTAGATATAGAAATCGAATTATAGCTTGCGATAGATTGTTGTTTATTTGATTAGCCACAAAATACCTGTTAAACAAAAGTGTCCCGCCTTCATTTCCGTCCTGCTACACGAAGTCTCCCGACTTCGTACTTCGCCCCCGAAACGAATAACAAAAGCATTTCCCTACTATTGGAAAACAACCGTTGAATAGCTCTACACTGGCAGATGTTTTGATTAAACCTGCATACAGAAATATAAACCTCGCTTCGCACAGTTAATCACAAAACACAGATTGACACCAAAAGTTCTTTATGTGATTAAATTAATGCGGATGGTCTGTCAGCCAAATAAGTGTAATTTCACCAGATTTTCAAGCTCATTAATGTCAAATGGTTTCATTAGAAAATCATTTGCTCCCGCCCTTTTACTGAGTGCTGCTGTGTTGGGGCAGGCAGTAATCATGATAATAGGGAGATGATTGAAAAGTCCGGAGCTGCGGATAATCTGAACAGCCTCCGCACCGCTTACAGGAGGAAGTAAATTGTCCATAAGGATAAGGTCAGGTTGAAAATCCTTTACCAGTGTCAGAACATTTTCAGAAAACTGAGATACTTCCACCTCAAATTCGAGATCTGTCAGAATAACCTGTAATAATTCAAGTATAGCAATATCATCATCAAATATCAATATTTTCTTTCCCATATTAATTAGTTGTACAGTATCATAATATGATGATACGTATTTATGATTGGTGAGGCTCTGTGGATAGTAATCTGATCACTAAAGTACGAAAAATAGGGTAAAATAAAAACACCAGTATTCTGTAAAGTGCTGTGACTGATATGTTTTAAAAGATATGATGATTAAAGAACGGTTACGCTGTAAACTTCAGACATCACAAAATATAAATTGAGTGCGTAAATAACGCAGCAGGTTGCTGTAAAACCATTTCAGGAACCATAATTTATGGTGCATCACACAGAAAATGCCGAAGCTGAATATCTTCATCCTTTGGCTCTGACTTAGAAATCACCGCAGACATAATGCCTGCGGGGATTTATAAAAGTCAACAGCTCCACACTTGTCTGCACTCAGTAATGGTGTTGGAATAGGCTAAGTCGGGAAATCGCCTCTCCAGAAAGACCATACCGAGCCATTATAAACTGCAAGCCTTTTGCTTCCAGCTTTATTTACATACACCATCATTCCCGGCGACGGACTCAGTACATCCTGCACATCTGCAACAATGGGTAATACCATTGCCTTGGTTGTTGATTCCAGTATCAGTACACCGTTCGCCAGACTTGTAACATCCCCGATAATTGCCTTGGCGGCAGAAGTTTCCGGCGCATTGGCAAATGTCGGCTGAGCGGTCATCGCATCAGATATATTGGCACTCTGGCCGCTGAGATCCAGCCAGCCATTGGTTCCAAATGAAGTATTGGCATTGTAAACTTTCACTCTTACAGCTGTTGATGTACTGGCGTCGAGCAGTATCGTACCTTCTGCAGGAGATTGAGGTAAAAATCTTACGTAGGGGAGGATGATACCCTTATTTTCATCGGCTGCAAATTCCAGCAGTACAGATGTTTTTACCGTGGCTGTACCTTTTGCATCGCCGATAATAATTTGTGCATTGAATGTTGAAACACCTGCTAGAAATAGAGTCATTAATATTTTTTTCATTGTATTCTGATTAGATTGAATTAAAATGTACTTAAGAAATAGTTAAGGGCATGTTTGCGTATTAAAACAACTCCAGGCAGTACCATCATATATTTTAAGACATTTTGCGTTGATATCATATACCATCATACCTTCCTGAGGAGATACTATATTGTTAATCTGAACACTCGTCAGCCTGTTAATTACAAATCCTTTTGTATTGGATTCAAGTACAGTATGTCCCGATTTACGCACCATTGGCCAGTTGCTCCCTTCACTTCCCGCTCTGTTAAGCGTAGTGATTCCGTGCCTGGTATCAGATCCTGCTGCCGATGTATTGGCGGGGCTGTAGCATGCGCATTCCTGAATAATGTAGTTGTTTGTTGACGGATAATAGGTGTCGCCGAAAATCGGGGATGACTCTGATTTAAAATTACTGCTTGATCCGTTGGTACCTGCAGGCATAATCTGAAATCTGAAAGTTTCATCAGGTTCCACTACGCTGTCATTCACGGATGCAATACTTATTGCTACACCATCTTCATCATTGTTGGGATTTGAATATCCGGGTACCGAGCCGCCATCATAGTTTCCCGGTGGAATAGTCACCATGTAGTACTGGCTACCTGCTGTGTGTGAAACGGTCGGGGTTCCCTGGGAATTGGATACTCCGTTAAGGGTGATATCACCGTCTGAGATGAAGGCAGTTCCGTTTTGAGGATTTACCAGCTGTACGGCAACAACAGTATTTGCAGCAACGGCACCGTTGATTCTTAAGAATAATAATCCGTTACTGTTGCCCTCACACGACGGTAGGGCAATGGAAAATTTTAAATCGATCAGAGGATTCACGGTAATCCTGATGTCATCCAGCAGGTTTCCCAAATCACCGCTTCCGCCGTCAGATATAGCTCTGAAGCCTACTCTGTAGACACCGGCAGCTCCTGTGAAAGGGTCACTTACTCCCTGATTAACTGACCAGAAATTTCTGCTCGATGGCGTAACTGTCGTGCTGATGGTGCTGATGAGATTTTGATTCTGATCCTCGATTCTCATAGAGGCCTGCTCGGTGGTCAGCGTCCTGGCGCGGTGCCTGTAATAGTAAGATAGTACATCACCTGGTGTAAGATATACATTTTGATATATCATTGAGCTTTCAAATGAATTGAGCTCTACAAAATTACTTCCCTGAGCCGCGTTGACATTGCCGAATGTACTTCCCCAGACTTCTATTGCGTGACAATTGCCCGAGGGTGGCTGTGAGCATGATGTATTTTGAGATTGCGTAGTGTACCACGGAGCAGTTACCGCAGATCCGGCATCAAAACTAGAACCGGATCCAAAATGAGTATCAAGATATTCGACGGTTCCGGTCGCAACTCCAAATTCAAGTCCGGGATTGACAAAAACCCTCGCCTGTCCCGAAAGATGTTGTATTAGTAAAGTTAAAAAAGCAAAAAGGCAATACCTCGCCTTACTAAAAGCGGATAACTTTTGTGAATGAAAATTCATATTGAGATGTTATAGTTATGGGTATAAAAAATGGGACACAGAAAATATTCTGTGCGCTTAAATGCTGAATCTGCTGATCATGTATCTGATAAATGATCAGATAATCTCTGTAGTGGGCGGCGGCCGCACAGAATAAAATTTAGAAAAACAAAAATCGAAAGACCTGTTGTTGTAATTGGGATATTTTTTAAAATGCAGATAACCCAGGGCTTTTTTCACCGCAACCTGAATCTCGTATATTCCTGGCTTAAACTGATACTGACTGTTCTGTACCGGTGCTATATAATCCGTCGAAAAAGTGTCAGCGTGCGAAAGCCTGTCCCTCGATGGCAAATGATATAATTTGAGAAACCCGAAATCTTTATAACTTTTCCTGAGTTTTTGGGTTTTCCTTTTTTCTTTCCCAGACTTGTTCTTTGTGATTTTTGTAATCGCAACATCAGGGTTAACATATTGCTTTTGCTTTTCAGATTTGCGAATGAACTTAATCAGATTTCTGTCGCTGGTTTTTTTTATTCTGTAAGGATAATCAGATTCTTTGGGAGACAACTTCACCGAAGCAGTCTGTGTATTGAAACCGCTGTCTGAAGAATACACTTTTGCACCATCAAGAATCACAATTTTGGGAGTATTGTTTTCCGGACACGTATTCTTTTGTGCAGTAAGGAAAAGAGATTGAAATAATGTAAGTGTCAGAAAGACAGGTCTTACTAATCTTAAAAGTTGAGAAAATTTTATAATTTTTACAGTCATATTTTGAAAAAATAAAATTTTCCGCAAGTGTATTGGTTTATGATGCAATATTAATCAAATTATCACCAATGTAAGAATATTTCAACGTTATTATGTACCACATAGTAAAAGGTTTTTAATATCCATCAGTATTTATACGGATTTTTATATAATAAATTCAATTATAAATCATTTAACTATGATTTTTTATCAATGGTGAGATGGCCTGTTGTACTCATTTATCTTTCAGAATTACGATATAATTTACGCAGAGTAATTGTCAGTAATCGTTTAAATATTCAGCTGATCAAAGTGATTTGTTGACAGTCACATATTTTCTGCGAAAAATATTGAAAGAGTAATAATTGCAAAAGTTAAATAGCTGTCTTCGGGCAGCTGTCTTTTTATTCCCTATGAAAATTCCGAAGTACGGAATGCTGTAAGCGGAATATAAATTTCGGACTTTACTTCCTTACAACTCACAGGGCTTCCCTCGCATTGCAAAATAAAATAAAAACGATCTGGATATTTTGGATCTTAACTTAAATTACATAAAGTGAATACTGATCTTCGGTTCTGAAGTGCAACAGTATTAATTATAGATGACAATGACTGTTATTCTGGTCTGAAAATTGTGATGTGTGATTAGCTGAAAACCAAGGATCAGTCTTTATTTCGAATTTTAAAACCAATCAAAATAGTATAAATTATGGAAAAAATTATTGTAAACAATGACAATAAATTCAGTGTAAAAGGTTTCGGGGCATCAGGAGATCTGATTAATGGGAAAACATTAAAGGAAATGGACGTTGTCCGTGAAAAACCTGGGACGGATGAAGTACTGATAGAAGTTCTGTACTGCGGGGTTTGCCACAGTGATATCCATCAGGTCAACAACGACTGGAAAAATACGAGATATCCGTGCGTTCCCGGTCATGAGGTCATAGGGAAAATTATTGAAACGGGTTCCGGAGTTTCGGATTTTCAAAAAGACCAGATTGTAGGGGTAGGATGTATGATCGACAGTTGCCAGACCTGTGAATCGTGCAGAAATGGGGAAGAACAGCTTTGTCTGGGAGAACATGGAGCTACCATGACGTACAATGGATATTTCAATGATCCGGAATCTGATTATAATACATTTGGAGGCTATTCAAGCCATATAGTTGTCAATAAAGAATTTTTACTTACGCTATCGGAAAAACTCGTGCATTCTAGTGCTGCGCCTATACTTTGCGCAGGTATTACAACATACAGTCCACTGAAAAGGGCGGGGATTAAAGAAGGATCTAAGGTTGCCATTGTAGGTATTGGAGGATTGGGACACATGGCTGTACAGATTGCAAAAGCGATGGGTGCAAACGTGACCGCCGTTACAACCAAAAAAGAAAAACGGGAGGAAGCACTGAAATTGGGTGCTGATCAGGTTCTTGTTTCAGATAATGAAAAAGACATGGCAGCTCATGAACTTGCTTTTGATTTTATTTTGATCACCATTCCTTATGGTTTTGATATTAATCTCTATGTACCGCTACTGGGTGTCAAGGGTTCTCTTGTTTCAGTAGGACTTTTGGGCGATTATGATAAACCGCTGAATAACATGGAGGTTGCAAAATTCAACAGATCTGTGGGAGGATCTCTGATCGGCGGTATCAAAGAAACTCAGGAAGTCTTGGATTTCTGTGCAGAACATGGTATTGCTCCGGAGGTAGAAATGATAAGAATTGAGGATATCAACGAAGCTTTTGATAAAATCAAAAATGAAGAAGTACGCTTTCGGTATGTCATTGATATGGCTAAATAATTAATCTTATTCAAAAAAAATGAAGTGCAGAAATTTAAATCTGCACTTTTTTATTTCAGGACTGTTATAAATGAGTTTGAAATCCGAGAACTGATTTAACAGCTTTTGCCGGAAATCTTTTTCGTAACTGTGAGAGCAGGACACACAGTAAAATTGTTCATAGTAATTTAGCTTGATTCAAAACAAATCATATTGCTATGTATATAAAATTTTTTTTACCTGTATTTCTGTTGAGTGCGCTATACAGTTTTTCATTTGCTCAACAGGTAGCTTTTCCGGGCGCTGAGGGTTTTGGTCGTTTTGCGACTGGCGGCAGGGGTGGTACTGTTTATCATGTAACAAATCTTAATGATGCTGGCAGCGGCTCTTTCAGGGATGCCGTCAGCCAAAGCGGTAGAACTGTCGTTTTTGATGTTGCGGGTGTAATTAAAATCAAAGAAAAAATTTCCGCTGCATCCGGAATTACGATTGCAGGGCAGACTGCACCGGGTACAGGTATTACGGTGTATGGCAATGGTATATCCTTTCAGGGCAATTCCATTATCAGATACATAAGGTTCAGAGGAAGTATCAATATGCCTAAAGGAGCTTGCACCGTGGTGGCAGATGATCTTAAAGATATTATTTTTGACCATGTTTCAATAGAGTGGGGAAGGTGGGACAATCTCCATGTAAAGAACAGCAGCAATCTAACATTTCAATACTGTCTTATCGGTGAAGGTATCGATCCGCAGCGGTTTGGTGCATTACTGGAAAATCCTGTAGATATTACCATCCACCACTGTTTATGGACAGGAAATCAAAGCCGCAGCCCCAAAGCAAAAGCAAAAATTGAGTACATCAACAATGTGGTCTACAACTGGGGGAAGAGTGCTTTCATCGGCGGACATTCGGCGACAGACCATTTTCAGGATCTTGCAGGCAATTATTTTATAGCAGGACCAAGTTCAACAGATGAATTTTTAAGCATGTTCACAGCGACAGATCATGTATTTCATATCGGTAATTACGTTGATCTTAACAAAGATGGTAAAGTTAATGGCAGGCTCGTTACAGATGAAGATTTTGTAAAGCAAAATGCAACTTTATTAAAAGAACCGTCAGCAATCAGAAGAAGTAATGTTACAGCCAGCACTGCTGATGATGCATGGAAGGTAGTCATGGCTGAGGCGGGCTCATCATTGAAACGGGATGCGGTAGATAAACGCATTGTTGGCTACTTTAAAAGCCTTGGGAAAAAAGGGCAGATCTTTAAAACTGAAGCTGATGCGGGCGGTCAGCCTGAAGTAAAACAAAAAATTTCTAAACAAAAAGATACAGATGCAGACGGCATACCTGATCGCTGGGAAAATAATAACAGGCTGAATCCAAAAGATGCAGAAGATGCCCAGGCAACAACCCAGACAGGATATACCAATCTTGAACATTATATTAACAGTCTGATAAAATAATCCGGAATTTTTAATCAGGTTACTGTTTCTCATGTAACGTCTGCAGCTCCTGACAAATCAAAATTTCCTGGTTTCCGGAAATCAAAATTAAATGTAATGGTCACAGGCAAAGTTGATATTTGTAAAAGTTCTCGGATCCTATTGTGTGCCTTCAGGAAATCTCTCGGCTGACCTCTGGAGAAAGATACCATTTTGAAAGTAGTACTGAATGGACGTGCATGGAATTCACGGGTATAAAAGAGATTATTGTCAAATAAAATTTTCAGTGACATAAGTTCTTTAGTAAAGGTATTTCAAAAAGAACTAATTTTGAGGCAGACTGATACTATGAAAAAAACGCTATTTTTTTCCCTCCTTTATTTTTTAACATTCTCTCAGGCTCAGCAATTGGATCTGACAAAAATTGAAAATGAAATCTACCGCAACAACAGAGAAGGTAAGCATAAATTGTCGCAGACAAAACTCCTCGACCTGTTGGAAGACAAAAATCTATCTGCAAATGAGCAGGTGGAAGTCAATTTTTTGATGGCAGCAACTTTCAGAAGTATAAACGATTATGCATCTGCCATCAGTTATCTGCAAAAATCCAGAGAACTTGCAGCAGCACTTTCAGAAAATGATTCTGTAAAAGCAAATATCGAAGCTGAAATGGCATTGGCCTATTTTGACAATCATCAGTATAGTGAATCTGAAAAGATAATCAAAAAGATGGCAGCCAAAAAGTTCATCAATCTTGATGAGAATTATAAGGCTTACATGATTATGCAGCAAGGCTACATTCATTTTCTCAGGAAAAAATACATATGGGCAGACAGAGATTATCAGATGGCAGAAAAAATCCTTAAAAAGGTTTCAGCCTGCAATCAGCCTGCTGTATGGGTAAAGCAGATGCAGCTTTACAATGCACAAAACAGGCTGGCAGATGTAGATGATAGGTACAGGAAATGCAGTGCGCTGGCAGATTCATGTAAAATTCTAAAATACAAGATCTACGCAACAGAAGAGATCAAGGAGATTTATAAAAGACGTAAGGACAAGGATAAAGCTTTTCGCTATGCCGCTTTACTTGACTCTTTAAATGGATTATATAAAAGAGATCAGAACCTTTCATTAATGCATGTTGAAAATCAGACTTTCCAGCAAAATCAGACGGAGATTCAGCGAAACGATAAATTTTGGCGGACGGTAATCTATTCGGCTGCAATAATAATTTTATTAGGTATCGGATTTTTTTTCTACAGAAGATCAGATCGGTATAAAAAAGAGAAGAAATCTGTGCAGAATGAGCTCGAAAGAATAAAAGAACTTAAAATCTATTCACAGCAGCAGTTTTCAAATGAAACACTGGATAATGCCATTCTGAATTCTGATCAGTTGAGCAGTCGCCAAAAAGAACTTTTAAAATTGGTTGCTCAGGGTCTTACCAATAAGGAAATTGCAGAAAAACTTTCCGTAACCGAAGCCACCATAAAATATCATTTCAGAAAAATCTATGCACTTCTCGATATCAAAAACCGCAGAGAAATCTTTGTGAAACTGACTAAGAAATAATAAGATAAAGCAGAAGTAAAAAGAGGATTTGATTTTACTGCTTACCAAAGTTGTGGGAGAGTATAATCGTGCGTTAAAAGACAAGATATTTCCATTTTTATTGTTTTACAAGAAATAGCCACTGATTTTCAGTGGTTTATTTATTATGTGGTATCAGTGCTAATCTTGCAGGTTTACAAAAATACTAGTCCTTAGGTTAGTGCATTCAATACTTGTTTTTATTCAAATTTGCCTTAAAAAAAAAAGAGGCAGTGAAACCTTTGGCAATGATGCCGCAAGGATTGCTGCTTTTAAAAAAATGAATATTTATAGAAAGGCTATGAAAAAAAATCTATTACTGGCAGGCTTGCTCGCATTTACAGGAATCTTTGCACAAACAAAAGAAGAATTAGAAATTGTAAGAAGAGACATTAATTCTTCGGAGTTCACCACACTTCAGCAAAAGTTTGCTCTCAAATATCAGAAGGATCAGGAAAAAATTAAAATATATCTTAAAAATAATCCTGATGCTGTAAAACAGTTTGAGAGAAACGGAAATTCTTACCTTCTTCACCATATTGATGATGAGGGAAATCCAATCTACATCAATACCAAAGACAACAATCAGATTACCAATACCAAAGCAAATGCGCTCCATTCCGGAGGATCGATGAACACCAATATTACGGGACTCAACATGGTAGCAGGTGTTTGGGACGGAGGCCAGGTAAATGCATTGCATGAACTTTTGACAGGGAAAGTAACGATGCAGTCGGGTCAAACAGTGAATACAGCTGGTGGAAATGACCACATGCAGGCGGTATCGGGAATCATTGCTGGGAAAGTGCTTACATCTTCGGCAAATCCTGGCGGCTTGGGACTTACAGCAAAAGGAATCGCCTACGATGCGACAATTCTTAACTATGACTGGGATAATGATATTGCTGAAATGACCGCCTTTGCGGGACAGGGCTATTTGATTTCCAATCATTCGTACGGTTACAGCAATACCACTACAAATAATGTATGGAATTACGGAGCGTACGACGATACAGCAAAAAGCTGGGACGAACTTCTGAAAGTTACACCGAATTACCTGCCTTTTGTTGCAGCAGGAAACGAGCAGCAGGCAAACGGAAACAGCACAGCAAATGGCTTCGACATTATTACAGGAGCAACAGCAGCTAAAAATGTGATGACTGTGGGAGCGGTAAATGCAGACAATACAATGTCAGACTACAGCAATTGGGGACCAACAGATGACGGTAGAGTGAAACCCGATATCGTAACGCTCGGAACAGCAATCAACGTACCGAAATATACCGGAAACAGTAACTATACAGGTGTAGACGTAAGTTCGTCAGGAACATCTTATGCTGCACCGGCAGCCGCAGCCGCGGGTCTTCTTTTACAGCAATACTACAAATCCATTTACGGTACGTATATGAAAGCCGCATCACTAAAAGCATTGATGTTGCATACTGCCGATGATGCAGGAAATCCAGGTCCTGATGCCAAATTTGGATGGGGTATTTTAAATGTGGAAAGAGCTGCACAGACAATCAGACAGATGCAGTCTGGTGGAAGTGCTAAATTGGTGGAATTTACCACAAACCCTTCGAATGATTCAAGTGCGGAAATAAGCACTACAGGAATCGCCGGAGGATCATCAGCAAGAGCATCCATTTGTTGGACAGATAATGAAGGGACTGAACAGACAGCGGCTAACGGAATCAACAATCCTGCTGGAAGGCTGGTATATAATTTTGACATACTGTTCAGACAACAGGGAACTCCCTTCATTGATACACGTCCCTACGCACCATTGAGCATTTCAAACCCAAACGCTACAGTTTCTGCCTCAACTGCATGGTTCACAAACAGCGTAGATAACTACAAACAGGCAAATATCGCCACAACGAACCAAAATAATACCCTTATTGTTTATGTTCGCAAAACGACCTCTTCGCCATCAGCGGTAAGAAACTTTTCTGTTTTACTTACAGGCCTGAAGATCACATCAGCAACATTGGCTGTATCTGAGACTCAATCTGATCAGACGGTTGTTTTCTATAACGCTGCAGACAAAAAAATAAAAATGATCTCAAACAACAGATCAGATCAGTTCGGAGATTTTAAAATTTATGATATGTCAGGCAAGGTAATTCAGTCAGGTCATGAAAAAACCAATGAAATCGCAGTGTCTGATCAGGTAAAAGGAGTTTATATACTGATGTATAAAAGCAAAAACAAACCAGCTTCTTTACGGTTCAGAAACTAAGTACTTGACTTGTTCTCATATTAAAATGTTTGTTTAAAACCACCTGTCAGGGGTAGGAGTTTGCCGGAAGATTTTTTCTTCCGGTTTTTTTATGTAATGTTTAGATTAGCTACTACAATATTGTGAGTATTTTAAAGGCTTACCAACACTTCATCAAGTGTTTTGACTTCACGCTTAGCCTTTGCTCTATAGCATGATTGCCAGATTCAAACATTTGTGAATACAATCGTTAAACCCTTACCAAATTCACTTTCTGCCCAATTTACCACCGTGTGTTCTGTAATGTCGGCACTCAGATAAAGACCGTTTTTTTCTGTTTCACGTAAAGGCATCTTTAGATTAATAGTAATAGAGGTGACAGAAAAAGTTGAAGTTTACTTCTGAGATTGGTAAGTAAGAAAAATGCTCAATGTCTAAGGTTGCAAGGAACAACTTCAGATATTCTGAACCTGAGCACAAATCAACAATGCCATACGATTTGTCGTGTGGCATTTAATTGAGTCAAAATTTATTTTTGGTAGTTTCCGAAAAAATATAAACGGTCTATACCAGCTGTGGCTTCAGTTCTTTTTCTAGGACGTTGTTGAGGTGATCTCTGTAGATTTTCATATCACGGTCAATATCTGCGTTTTTTTCAACGTCATGAAAATGAAAACTTTCTATCCTCTCTAAAGAAACAAAAGCATTCATTCTGTGAAAACCGAAAAGCGGACCGTCATCAACGCTCGTTTCATTAAAAAATTCTCCCGGAAGGGTAAACGCGGTTTCAGGAGCGTTCCAGCTTGTAGTCAGCATGTATTTTCTACCGCCAAGCATTCCCCCTGTTCCATAGTTGATTTTGGGATTGTCAGATTTTCTGCCGTCACTCATATAAATACCTTTTGCATGACCAGCCGTGAAAACTTCATCAATATATTTCTTAAAACCGTTCGGCAACTGAAACCACCAGATTGGAGTGTGGTAAATAATCAGATCTGCCCACACAAATTTCTCAACCTCCTCATTTTTATCGTAAGGATCACTTGTATTGGTTATTTTAATTTCAATATTTCCGAAAGACTGTAAAACCTCTAACGTGTTTTCTGCAATAGTCTGATTATATCTTCCTCCCGAATGCCCGAAGTTTTGTCCGCCATTGATGATGAGTACTTTTTTCATAATAATAGGATTGTTTTAAATTTTATGATGCAAAGTTATGATGGAAATGAGTATTATTAAAATAATATAATTTATATCTTTGTATTATAATTCTGATGGATGATGGATGATGGATGATGGATTTTTTTATTTGGGCAGCTGTCTCCGCCCTCCGTTCCCGCTTTTTTGCTCGTCGTACCTCCTTACAAAAAGAGCTCCACTCAGGTCGGGCTGCAAAAGAAATAGCCAGATGAAAAATAAAAAATTAAACTAATCAACCTTAACCTTAACCTCAAAAACTATGGTAAATCTTGAATGGTACCGCACCTTTAAAGCGATATATAAAACCGGGACTCTCACGGGAGCGGCAGATGCTCTTTTTATATCTCAGCCTGGTGTAAGTCTGCATTTAGGCTCGCTGGAAGCTTATGTAGGCTACAAATTGTTCGATAGAACAGGAAGAAAAATGATTCCAACCGAACGGGGAAAAGTATTATTCAATGCCGTTTCAGAATCTTTGTCGAAACTGGAAGAGGTTGAAAAGAACTTTCAGAAGTCAACAGAAAAACATACGCCAACCATCAGCGTGGGAATGTGTTTTGAAACCTTTCAGACAACGCTCGAGCAATATGTTTCAACATTGGATTTTAATTTAATTATCAGCTTCGGTGAATATCCTGAGATGCTTGACCAGCTCGACAAAGGAATTCTGGATCTTATCATCACACCTAAAAAGGGAAATTCAACAAACATACTGCACGAGGCTTTTTCATCGGAACAGATTGTATTGGTTGGCGGGAAAAATGTTGATGTGAATGATTTTACTGATGTTTTAAATTCAAATGATTTTCACAAAGTGGAAGACTGGCTGAAGCAGGAAAAATGGTACGGAACGACGGGAGACATGGAGCATCTTTTCCAGTTCTGGCAATTGAATTTTGGGCATAAACCGAAGTTCAGACCCAACTATATTGTCCCCAATCTCAATTCCATTATCAGATGTTTGAAAGGAGGAATCGGTTTGGCAGTAGTTCCCGACTTTCTCTGTAAAAACGAAATCGAAAACGGTGAAATAAAACTTATTTGGGAGGGGAAGGAAAGGCTTGAGAACACACTTTATTTCGGTTGCCGCAAGAAAACAATTTATGAAAATGAAATAGAACACATCAAAAGTCTGTTCAGAAAAATGATGACAAAACCGGAAAACCTTTTAATTTGAATTTAATTAGAACTAAAACACCCTGCATCCCCGAATCCCGCACCTCTTAATCCGTGTCTCTAATCTCTAATCTTTCATCTTAACATCCGCATCCAACTAAACTCCCGTCGACATCTCCATCAGAATCCTCCACACATTCATGTGCAGCCATTCGTTATAATTCTGAAGGTTTTCGTACTGCGGCATTTTTACCTTCGCAGGAATTTCAAATAAAGGAATCTTTGCGTCTAATGCTTTTTGAGTTTCCCTGTAGAGATCCTCAAAATACTGAATTTGAAGATCAAGGTCTTTTCCTGAGCCAATCGGACGTACATGAGCCATCAGAAGATCCTGAAAGTTTAGTTTTTTAATTTCATACAAATCCTTCAGCCAGTTTTGAGGACTTGCATCGGGAAGGTAAGCGTAGAGCACACGATCAGGCACCACAAGATCTACAGTGAAAACTGCATTATGTTCAGGAAACCGGAAGACCGTCATCCCGTTGCCATGGTTTCTGCCGTAATAATAGAGTTCAATGCTTTGTTCACCCACTTTCAGGACTTTTTTATTTCCCTTCCATGTTTTGTCAGGATTCATTACTTCGGGATTAGGAGGGAAGTTTTTAAATGCTTCTTCATGGGTTAGAAACTGGGCGCCTTCTTTCCTGTAAATGTCCCCACCCATGTTGTGATCCCAGTGGTTATGGCTGTAGATGACATATTTTATCGGTAAACTTGTATGTCTCCGGATAGATTTTAAAGTCTCTTCTGCTATTTTTGTGCTGATAGGGTCAATGACAACAACACCGTCATCGGTAATGTAGTATAGCGAGAAAACACGGTCGCCCACAAGATAAAGATTGTCTTTGTACTTGTATTCCTTGATGGGTTCCTGAGCACTCACCGACAGAAAGAAAGTTGATAAATAAAGAATAAAAATCTTTAAAAAGTATTTTGTGAGCATCATCTTATTAAATTTAAATTGGTGTTGTTTTGAATACTGATAACCCTGCTATAATCATTCCGATAACCCTGCTGTAAACAGATTTTAAAATTTAAATAAACTATGCCTGAAGACATTGTACAAAACAGCGGATCCTGGATTGAAACTTCTGCTTCACAAATCTCCTGACGTTATGTGGGATAAAACTGAAAAATTATTTTGATATTGAACCATAAAAATCCCGCTGGAAAACTTCAGCGGGATTTTTCTTACTGTGTGTTGAGAGGATCTCATCCAATACTTAGTTAAGGCGTTCCGTTGGGGACTTATACCTGTCAAAAAAAATAAGCTCCCATTTCTGAGAGCTTATTCTGTTTAAATTTAATTTATTATTCTTTAATAAATTTCTTCTGAACTGAAGTTTCACCATCGTGAATGTCAATTGTGTAAACACCATTAATTAGGTTTTTAACACCAATTTCAATTTCATTTTTAGCATTTTTAATGACTCTGTTAGGAAGTCCCTGTAAAACTAATTGACCAGCCGCATTATAGACATTGTAATAAAGGTCATTGCTTCTTTTTCCTTTAGTATTACGAACTAGTAACACGCTACTTACCGGGTTAGGATAAATCATGATGTCAGTTTGGTTAAGAGGATTCACAACAGCCTGCTTAACGATTCTTACACGATAATCTTCAACCTCACCGTTTGCAAAATTGGTACAGTTTACAGGAATACCGTCTTTTTGCATAGCTACTCTCATCATTACATACTTGTAATCTGTCAAGCTTACGAAAGCATCATCAGGAACTGTAAATGATGCACTTGCAGTGTCTGCAGTGTTCGGTCCGTTTGAAAGAATTTTTTCGTTTACATCGAAGTATCCGTTTCTGTTGAAATCAATCCAGACAGCTACTCCGGTATTAGAGCCAGAAGAAGAAGTTTTATCAATTTTAACAACGTTACCCTGGCTTCCCTGTACCAAAACAATCTCCTTATTGGTTGGATCATTCGTATAGTACTGATATCCAAGATTTACAGAAGGGTTTGCATATGCTACACCCTGATAAGGAGTAACTGTAACTTTGTTGATATAATCCGGTCCACCAGGAGTTCCTCCTGTTTGACAATATGTTACAGTAGGAGTTGTAAAGTAGTACAGTGGAGTAAAGTTACCCGGTGTACCGGTACAAACGTTCGCTACCTGCATTTCGTATTTAGTTAATTCCAATAAACCGTTAATAGTATAAGTGTTGGCGTTATTAACATTAATAGTAGTCCAGCTAGGAATTCCTACTTTTCTGTATCTCAAGATATAGCTGTTTGTAGCACCAGTACCAGTGTAAGGTTCCCAGGTTACTTCAGCACTTGTAGGGTTCAGTTGAGTAATAGTTAATCCCGGAGGCGGAATTGAACAAACTCTCACAGTAGTAAATACCACTGGATTTGACCATGGGTTTGGAGTGGTTTCTCCCACACAGATATTAGCAATCTGTACTTCATAAGTTACATAAGAACTTAATCCTTGGATAATGTAAGTGTTTGTTGGCGGAGCAGGTAGTACAACATCAATCCATTGGGAAGTACCTACAATTCGATATCTCATAATATAAGTAGCACTCGGTACAATTGGATTCCATGTTACTGTTGCAGAACCAGAAGTCACGTTGGAAATAGTTACGTTTGGAGGTGTAGGATCACATCTTGTAGTGAACGTTCTGATTGCTCCAGGAGTTCCTGCGATACCATTACATACTGCAGATATCTGAACCTGGTAAGTTGTAGCAGGCGTTAGACCATTCAGTGTCAACGGTGGATTACCTGTAATTGTAGAAGCATTTACATTTATCCATGGAGATACTGGTGTAGTTACCGGTCTGTACTGTACAACAAAGTTGAGATTATTGGCAGTATTGACCCAGTTTACAACAGCAGAGTTTTGTGTAATTGTTGTAAATGTAGGTGGTGCCGGAGCAACATTGTTACATGGTCTTAGTCTTACATAATAATCTTCAACTTCACCATTTGCAGGATCCTGACACATTACCGGAGCACTTGAACGTCTCAAGACTACTCTCATTGTTGTATTTAGATTACCTGTGTAAACACCAGTGGCTGGTACGTTAAATACTGCTGTAACAGGAGTAGTAGTACTTGCGGCAGAAATTAAGATTCTTTCAGCATCTGTAAATAAACCATCTCTGTTATAGTCAATCCACGCCGTTACTGCATCACTGTAAGTTGTTCCATTAGCCCATGCTTTCCCAACTGAAATCTGATTGTTTGTAGATCCTATTTCAAGATTGATTAAGGTTGCAGGAGTGTTATACAATATATAATTACTTTGAGTAGATGTGTTACTCATTATTGCCTGACCAGTTGGTGTAACTGTTACATTGGCAATATGATCATTTGTACCGGTACCCGTCATTGGACAGTATGTAAGCGGTGGAGTTGTGAAATTTATTGAAGCTCCAAAAGCACCCCAGGTAGTTCCACACATCGCCTGAATTTGTACCTGATAAGCAGTTTGCTCCAACAGGTTTGGTATTGTATAGAAACTTTGTCCGGCAGGCAATTCTATATATCCAAGAGGTGTTGGTAGCCAAGGTCCTGTAGTTCCTTCTCTCCATCTCACTCTGTATGTTGCATTGGCAGTCGGTAGCCAAGAAACATATGCAGAAGAGGAAGTGATATTAGTTACAGTTGGTACAGGAGCTACTGTACTACAAGGTTGAAGATCAATCAACTTTACAGAATAATCTTCTACTTCTCCATAACTGAATGACCCACATGCTACTGGAGTACTGAATTCCTGAATGATTACTCTCATTCTGAGATTTAAGTTTCCTGCATAAGCACCTTGTGCTACAGTTGGTACGTTAAATGGAGCAGAGGTATTAACAGCATTTCCGTTTGATGCTTGATTTAAGACTCTCTCACTGTCTTCAAAAGTTCCATTTCTGTTCCAGTCAATCCATACGACAGTTGCATTGTCATAAATAGTTCCAGGCCAGGATCTTGTTACAGCAATTGAATTATTTGCTGTTCCTCTTATTAGAGTTACTAATCTTGTAGGATCATTTGTATAATCTGAATAATATGGTGCTGCTGTACCAATTACAGAATTACTGATCATCTGTGGCAATCCGGTAGGCGACACAGCAACTCTTGAAATAAATTCGTCTGCAAAATTACCAGAAGCTGTACAGTAAGAAATAGCTGGCGTAGTGAACGGGAACGATGGAGAAAATGCTCCTTGAGTTCCACCGCAAATTGTTGCCACTTGTACTTCATAAGCAGTAAGTTCAGTAAGACCGGTAATTGTGTAATTGCTTGTGAGTGGTGTAGTTAATGTAACTGTTGTCCATGGACCATTTGGAGGTATTCTGTATCTTACAACGTATGTTGCTCCCGAAGAAGGTAACCATGTTACAGTTGCTGTTGTTGGTGTTAACTGACCTACCGCAATGTTTGAAGGTGGAGCCGTTGTACATGGCTGAAGAACTTCAGCAACAATCTGCAATCTTGGAATATCAGAATATCTGCTGGTTGCAGAAGGCGGTGAAGCCGGATCAGGATTCGTACCGTCAGAGTAATATAAAATACCTTTGTTTGCACCTGCCGGATAATTACCCCAGTTTTGTGTACAAGTATAATTCGGAACATTTTCGTCTACTGCGACAACGATGTTTGAAGTACCATTCCAGACAAATGGATTAGCTAACGTTAATTCAACCCACTGACCACTTGTCATGTTTGGTAAAGTTCCGGAAAAAACCTGCTGAAGTCCTGATAGAGGAACCCAGTTTGTATTTGATGTAAAACTATTCTGAGTAGTATTACCCATATAAACCACCCACTGATTGAAAGTATTTTGTGGTGTTACAGATGCAGAAACAAAAAATCTGATTTTAGTAATTAAATTATTTGTACCAATTGCACCAGATACTTCGGCAGCGGTGTAAATCTGTTGAGAATAATTATAACCCCAGCAAGAGTTAATTGGTAGTAGTCCTCCGGAAGAAGTACCACCTCCTATTTGACCGGGAGTAAAAGAAGGGCCTGCTACCCAGGCACTCTTATCTGTTGGAGAACATATAGATCTTACCCACCAATAGTATGTTGTACCTGAAACCAGTGGGCCTAATGGTACTGCTAAGGCTGTAGTTGGTGTGCCTGTAGCTGTTATTGCAGGAGCTGTATTGGTTGTATTATATACATATTCATATCCATTTCCCGGAGGAGTTGTTGGAGCTGTCCATCCAATTGAGCCCGTTGTTGGTGATGTAGCAGCACTAACCAATCCTGAAGGACCAAAACAACTTGGAGGTGTCCAGGTATAGGTTAGTCCATCAGGTGCCATTCCAGGAGTAGCATTTACTGTATTAAATGCCTGTGTACTGGTATTAGCTGTTCCGGTAACAGAACTGGAAAAAAGTACAGTAGTACCGTTACTTCTGTTATTGTAATCTGTATTAGTAGCGCCTCTTAATCCAATTTGAGCAGTATTACTGATTGCTCCGGTTCCTGCAAGTAATGCACCTGGGCCATAAACATTGGATATTGTGTTAACTGTTTCTTTCAGTCTTATCTGAAATGAAAAGCCATAAACAGGATTTCCGGTAGAATAAGCAGGCCTGAAATTAGCCCACTGAACTACAATCTCTCTGTTTGGAGCGGTTCCAACGACTGCCCAACTTATTGATCCAGTTGTAGAAGCAACGTTAAACATTGAGTTTAAGTCTCTTCCCCAGGCAGAAACAGCTCCCGCATACGCATCTGCAGCTGAAATAGGGTTATACAAGGTTGTACCTGGAGCAGCTGCTCCGAATGTGATAAACCCGTTTGTCGAGACATTAATTGAGTTGTAATTTACACCGTTGAATTGAAATGCAAACGGAAGCGCTACAGGATAAATATTATCATCCAAAGAGTTGGAACTTGTAGCTGTAGCAATCACTGTGGCACCTGTAAGTGGTGTGTAAGTCCCTGTGGACTGCACAAAACTGTAGGTGCTTACCTGCGCATTTGTAAATAATGCCAGTATTAATGAAAAAAGGAGTAGAATCTTCTTCATATTTTTAGATATTTATATCCAGTCGGATAACAGAAATTAAACATAGTTTTAATAATAAAAATTGTTTGAATTGTTTAAAACAAAGGTTTTGTTTTAAATCTTTTGGTGTGTTTTGAGAATAAATTGTAAAGAATTTCTTCATAGGCGATATATGTTAAATTATAGACAAATTTAAACATTTTTATTTAATATAATGATTTCAATGTTTTTTTATCGAAAAAATATTAAAAAGTCGTAATTTCAATGTGATTGATAATTTTATTTTATGGAGTTTTTTCTGTAATTTCACTTACATTGTTGGATTTTTATAATATAAAGAAGAGTTGACAAATTATTTTAAACGTTTACTATTGATAATAATCACTTCGGTAAAATCCTCAGGTATATTTTTAGTTAAAATACCTGTTTCTTCTTATTGGCGTCCAAAATGTAATTTAATAAATGAGTTTTGAATTACTTTTTAACTGCATATCACGAAATTTACTGATATTAGAAATACTCAGAAATAAACTTTACAGAAACATTTTAATCAAGATTCCCAACAATTTAAGTAAAATTCACAGCAGTAAACGTTAATGTTCCAAACTTGCTCATTATGAATTTGTTAAATATGAAAACAAATTTTTAGTTATTCATAAATTATCACTACTTTTGCGTCCGTAAAAATCATTCATGCAAAACATTAGAAATATTGCGATTATCGCACACGTTGACCACGGTAAGACGACTTTGGTTGATAAGATTATTCATGCTACAAACATTTTCAGAGAAAATCAGGAAAGTGGAGAATTAATAATGGATAACAACGATCTTGAAAGAGAAAGAGGAATTACCATTTTATCAAAAAATATTTCTGTTACTTATAAAGACACAAAAATTAACGTAATCGATACGCCTGGTCACGCCGATTTCGGTGGTGAAGTAGAGAGAGTATTGAAAATGGCTGACGGTGTAATCCTTTTGGTGGATGCATTTGAAGGGCCGATGCCTCAGACAAGATTCGTATTGCAGAAAGCTTTGGAATTAGGTCTTAGACCATTGGTTGTAATCAACAAAGTAGACAAACCAAACTGCCGTCCGGAAGAAGTTCACGATCAGGTTTTTGATTTGTTCTTCAACCTTGAAGCTACTGAAGAGCAGTTGGATTTCCCAACATTCTACGGTTCTTCTAAACAGGGATGGTTCAACACTTCACTGGAGCAGACAGACAACATTTTCCCATTATTAGACGGGATTTTACAATATGTACCTGAACCTAAAGTAGAGGAAGGTAATCTTCAAATGCAGATTGTTTCTCTTGATTTCTCTTCTTTCTTAGGAAGAATTGCTATCGGAAAAGTAATCAGAGGTGAGATCAAAGAATCGATGTGGATCGGTCTTGCTCAGGCAGACGGAAAAGTAGTGAAAGGAAAAGTAAAAGAACTTTACGTTTTCGAAGGTCTTGGAAAGAAAAAAGTAACCGAAGTAAAAGCCGGAGATATCTGTGCTGTAGTAGGTTTCGACGCTTTCCAGATTGGTGATTCATTCGTAGATATCGAAAACCCTGAACCATTGCCAAGAACGGCTATCGATGAGCCTACCCTGAACATGACGTTCTCTATCAACAACTCTCCTTTCTTCGGTAAAGACGGTAAATATGTTACTTCAAACCACCTGAAAGAAAGATTGACAAAAGAATTAGAGAAAAACTTAGCATTGAGAGTTCAGCAGACTGATGATGCCAACACTTTCCTTGTATTCGGTAGAGGTATTCTTCACTTGTCAGTTTTAATTGAAACAATGAGAAGAGAAGGTTATGAAATGACGATCGGTCAGCCACAGGTTATTTTGAGAGAAGACGAAAACGGACAGAAACTGGAGCCTTATGAGTCTTTGGTTGTAGATGTTCCTGAAGAATTTGCTTCAAGAGTAATCGATTTGGCTACGCAGAGAAAAGGTGACCTTCACATTATGGAAACTAAAGGTGAAATGCAGCACATGGAATTCGAAATTCCTTCAAGAGGTTTGATCGGATTGCGTTCTCAGATGTTGACAGCTACTGCTGGTGAAGCTATTATGGCACACCGTTTCACAGAATATAAGCCTTTCAAAGGTGCTATTCCGGGAAGAAGCAATGGTGTTTTGATTTCTAAAACTCAGGGTCCTGCTACAGAATATTCTATCGCTAAACTTCAGGACAGAGGTAAGTTCTATGTTGATCCGGGCGAGGAAATCTACGCTGGTATGGTAATCGGTGAGCAGAACAAGCCGGGAGATTTGGTAGTAAACATCGTTGAAGCTAAGCAGTTGAACAACATGAGAGCTTCAGGTAAAGATAAAGATACAGGTGTAGCACCGAAAATCTTGTTCTCTCTTGAAGAATGTATGGAATATATCCAGGCTGACGAAGCAATCGAGGTGACTCCAAACTTTATCAGAATGAGAAAGAAAGTACTTTCTGAAGAAGAAAGAAAAAGAATGGAAAGAGGAGCGAAAGCATAATCTGAAATTCATAAATATACCTAAAGCCCTGATTTTTCAGGGCTTTTTTCATTTTTAGACCATTTGTGATAAATGTATTAAAAGTATGGCAGAGCAAAATAAATATGACAGAATCTTCGATTCGTAACTTATCTAGTATTTATGGATCATTTAAAATGACCTAGGAAGCGGAGGCGTTAAGAAATTTAGAAGAAATTCCGTTAAGAAATTTCCACTGTTTGAGTGGCGGCTATGATCATCTTAAAATGATACTTCGTCATTTCCGCCTGAGTTTGGAAATTTTAGGAATTACTTTTAAATTTTAGCTGACGCTTTCAAGTCTTGAATTTTTGGTTCTTTTGTTTCAAGACAAAAGAACTGAGGACTTCGCGGCTAAATTTTTGTACTGAATATGAAATGTTCAGATCAAAATCAATACTTTTAATATTAATCACCCTTTCATTCATCATCTCTTGTGATGGATTAAAAATTCCTAAAAATGTTTTCGAAACCTCTGAACGTGCAAAATACGAACGCAGCTTTTCAGGAGCCGACAGCCTGTTGACTCAGTGGAAAGCAAGTTTGTCTTCAGCTTCAGCCAGTCAGCTTAAAATTAAAGATGGAACGTCACTGCTGATAAATTCAGATCAGTTAAAATCCGATGCTGTAGGTTATTTAATGGATTTGAAAAAAGGAGATTTGCTCCTTGTCGAAACTGCATCAACCCTTCCAGATAAAAAGATCTTTGTCGATTTACTGGATCCAGCTTCAGGATCAGAAATGATGAAATCGCAGATCATTGAAGATAATCTATTCTCAAAACCAGTTGAGACTGACGGTTTACATAAAGTTATTGTACAGCCAGAAATTGGCTACGGAAGTCAGCTTAAAATAAAAATCTACACTCAGCCCTCACTTCAGTTTCCCGTAGCAGGAAAAGGAAATAAAAATGTTCAGAGTTTCTGGGGAGCCAGCCGTGACGGTGGTGGCAGAAGTCATGAAGGAGTTGATATTTTTGCGCCTAAAGGAACGCCCGTGGTTGCAGTTGCTGATGGATACATCACCCGAACCGGAAATCAGGGGTTGGGAGGAAAGCAGGTTTGGCTTCGCGATGATGAGGTTGGCAATTCCCATTATTACGCCCATCTCGACAGCATTCTTACTGAAGGCGGTAGAAAAGTAAAAACCGGTGATACACTCGGTCTGGTAGGGAATACAGGAAACGCGGCAGGAGGAGCGACCCATCTGCATTTTGGAATTTATTCTACAGGTGGTGCGGTAGATCCTTATCCATTCATTCGTGAACGCTCAGTTCCGAAATTTATCTCACCAACCACTTCAGAAAAGTTTTCAGGAAAAAATCTTAAGTCTGGAAGCAGTCTGCGGTCAGGTTCCGGTAACGAGTATGAAGTCCTTTCAACAGTCAGTTCTAAAATTCAGACCACAGTGATTGCAGTTCATGGAATCTGGTTTCATGTTAAAACTATAGACGGAAAGGAAGGATTTGTGAAAGGCAGTCAGATTGAAAAATAACCGCAGTAAATTTTAACCTTTTCTCAATTATAACATGTCAATGCTCATTTCCGGATTTCAACACCACATTTTTATTGAGTGTGCAAAATAATCTTAGCCATATAAAATAATTTATACAGACATATAAGAATATATTATATGTTTATACAGATAAGATAGATTCAAAAGTGATGTTGTTGTTGGAAAAAATTGGTGAGAAAATGTGGTAACTCTAACCGGCCACGCAAGAAAAAATTATCCATTTAAGATTCTGACACTTAAAAATAATTCCTATTTTTGGGAACAATTAATTTTTAACCTAAATGGTCAACCCATTTTGGAATATGACACAAAAACAGAAATGAAAATAAAAAAAATAGTATTCAGCATATTTGCCGCTCTTATTGTAATGATTTCAATATTCCTTTATATGAATAAGGATAAATTTGTCTATGTAGGTTCAGTAGATATTATTGAAGTTGATTGTAGCAAAAAACGTCAGATCCTGAGCGAAGTTTTCGAAAGTGACCAAAAGATTAGAAAATCAAATGAACTCATGAAATACGCTAAAGAAGATCACAGGAATCAGGAATTAGTGATCAGCATTATTGAAAAGTGTGGTATGCCGACATTACAGGAGGTGGATCAAAAACAAATGGACGCAATCTGGTTGGGACTTCAACACAGTACTGAAGAAATCAGGAAAAAGTATTTTCCACAAATAGAAAAAGCGGTTAAAAATGGAGACTTATCTAAAGGACAGTATGCATTGATGAAAGACAGGATGTTAATGGACGAAGGAAAGCCCCAAATATATGGTTCACAAATAAAAAATGGTAAACTGTACACATTAGAAAATCCTGAAACTGTGAACGAAAGAAGAAAAGAAATGGGAATGGAACCAATAGAGGATTATTTAAAGAATTTCAATATTCAGTTCAATCCGAATTAAAAACAACTGTCTTTCTAATTATTTTTCCTTTAAACTGATGATAATTGGCATGTCCAAATCTACAAATTTGCTAACTTACTATAGTTTTATCCAGATCAGTATAATTTGCAGTGATTTCTCCTAAAGTTTGATTATTAAACAGTTTATCATTGAAAATATTGATAATTTATCATCGTTTTAAATCCTGTAAATTAAATTTTAACAAATATATTTTCTCTTTTGTACTAACTAACACTCGTTAGCTTTGATAAAATTTGTATGTTTGGAAAAGAAGCAATAAGAGCTTCGTAGATAAATTTACGATATGAAAAGGGGAATATTCTTTAAAAGCATTTTTGCCGCAACTTTGTTGAGTGTATCTGCAACAGCAACTGCGCAACAAAATACATCAGACCAAACCATTAATGATTCACTGGCAAAATCAAAACCCGTCGTTGCTGCCCAGCCTCAGGAAGGAAAAGTGAAAGTTGATTTTTACGGTTTCATCCGAAATGATATTTTTTACGATACAAGACAGAATATTGGTGCAGGCGAAAACATCGTTCCGCTTTATCCACGCGATCGTGCGTTGGATGTGAATGGTGAAGATATCAATGATTCTCCGAAATTCCACATGTTGTCTGTAGTTTCCAGAGCGGGAATCAATGTGAAAGGTCCGGATGTTCTGGGAGCAAAGACCGCCGGGATTCTCGAAGGTGAATTTTTTGGAGCCACAGAAGGTGGAATCAATGAATTCCGTTTAAGACATGCCTACATTACCTTAGACTGGGAAAAAACGCAATTGGGAGTAGGGCAGTACTGGCATCCGATGGTGATTTTAGATTGTCTCCCAAACGTGGTGAATTACAGTACAGGTTCGCCCATTTTTGCATTAAACAGAAATCCACAGGTAAGACTGACGCATAAACTTTCAGATCAGTTTAAAGTAATCGCAGCCATCAACTCTCAGCGTGACTTTACCCCAAACACTGCACCGTACCGTGACAGCGGAATGCCATCCACCCATTTACAGTTTCAGTACAAATCATCAAAATTCGTTGCCGGAATCGCCGGACAGTACGAAGAGCTTAGACCACAGCTTTCTTCAGGTACGCCTCCAATTGTGAACAATAACCGTGTGAAAAGTTTTACTGCAATGGCTTACGCAAAGGCAATTACAAAACCTTTAACCATCAGCGCATCGGCGATGATGGGACAAAACGCTGCTTCACTGGTGATGCTCGGTGGCTTCGTGGGATACGCAGCTCCCGGGCAGGCAGATATTTTCAGAACGATGAACACAAGAAGTGCATGGATCGATTTTCAGCAGACCACGACTAAAAAAGTAGCGTTCGGACTTTTCGCAGGCTATGTGAAAAATATGGGAGCTGATAATCCTGTTGAAGGCAGAGTGGCGACAACTTATGGCGTAACGTCATCTTGGGGAGCAATATCTGCAACGCCGGGCGGCAGAAGTGTTGATCATTTATGGAGAGTGGTTCCGCGTGTGGACTGGGTTTTAAGCAAGGCAATCCGCCTGAGATTTGAGGTTGAAAATACCGTTGCAACCTGGGGCGATGCACAGCCCAGTGGAAGAGGTATCGGAAATGAATTCAATGCAAGAAACAACCGCTTCCACGTGGCAACGTTCTTTATGTTTTAAGAGGATTTTAAATTTAAATAAAAAACTAATTATATGGATAATACAATACAGCAGCCCAAAAACAATATCCTCACAGTGATCATCGCCTCTTCAGCAGGAACGCTGATTGAATGGTACGACATGTTTTTGGCGATTATTCTGGCGGGTGCACTTTCGGTAAATCTTTTTCCGGCTGATGGGTCGTCGCATTTTCTGGAAACACTGGCAGTAGTTGCTTCATCATTCATGTTCAGACCAATTGGTTCATTGATTTTCGGGAATATCGGAGATAAAATCGGAAGGAAATACTCATTTCTTCTGTCGTTAATTCTGATGGGAGCTTCAACTTTTCTGATTGGATGTATTCCGAACTTCCAAAGTATTGGCTGGGCAGCTCCCATTCTGCTTTTGGTTTGCAGACTGATGCAGGGATTGGCGATCAGTGGTGAATATGCAGGTGCGGTAATTTACGTCGCAGAACACGCTCCGGCCAACAGAAGAGGATTTTATACAGGATTTATTCAGGCAACAGTTCCTATCGGACTTTTGGTCTGTTTAAGTGTGATTTTCGTTACGAGAACCGTGATGTCCGAAACCGATTTTAATAATTTTGGATGGAGAATTCCATTTCTTCTGAGTTCTGTTTTGGTTTTACTCAGTTATTTTGCCAGAAAGAAACTTCACGAAAGTCCGGTTTTTGAAGAGCTTAAAAAAGCAGGTAAAACAAGTAAGGCTCCGGTAAAAGAAGCGTTTACTACAAAAGGGAACGTGAAGTTAATGCTGAAAGCCATCTTCGGAGGTAACGCGGCGCAGAGTTCAGTGATGCAGACCAGTTTATTTGTGACGCTTTTCTTTATGCAACGAGCCGTGAAAATTGAAGAAACCACTGTTCTACTCATCACAGGTGTCGTTACCCTTTGCAGTGCTTATTTTTATCAGTATTTCGGAGCCTTAAGTGATAGAATAGGTCGGAAAAAAGTACTGATTAGCGGTTTAATTTCAAGTTTAATTTTAATTCCGGTCTCATTCTACCTCTTTATGCAAATCGGAAATCCGGATGGTCTTACTGAAGTTCATTCCATCAGTACTGAAGCAACCTTAAAGATTATGGGCATCAGTTTCCTATTATCTGTTGCGGGAGCAGCGACTTATGGACCTTTGGGAGCGTTTATGCTGGAGATTTTCCCGACCAAAATCCGTTATACAAGCATGGGCTTTGCCCAGAATATGGGAAATGGTTTCATTGGCGGAGCAACAACTTTTGTGACCGAATTTATAAAAACATCATTCGTGGTCAGTGCTTTTATGGCACCGTTTATTGGTCTGATTTATCCTATCTTTCTGGTAGTTCTGGCGATTATTGTCAATGTTTTATTCATTCCTGAAACTTATAAAACCGATTTGACAGAAGAGGAAAATGTAGATACTTCCAATGCCCGAAACGCAGGCAATAGTCTTTCCGAAGTTTAAATTAATTTAATTTTCATACTAAAATTAAAGTGCAGTATTTTTCTGCACTTTTTTTGTTTTTAAAAAAATCCGCATTCAGATTCTTTAAAATTATCTTTATATCATTAGTTTTGTGTTTTATCAACTTAGAAATTCTTCCTCAGAATTAATTATGAAATCGCCATGATTTGCAAAGACGAGCACGGATGAAGATAGCGATTCCATAGGATCAATAAAAAACAATAGATAAATGCAAACGAAAATCTCTACAGTAAAATTAGTCACGATATTAGGTCTGTCTGCCACTTTGGGTGTTTCCTGTGCTGCAAAAAACAGTGCAGTTAAAACGACACCTTCAAAAGCAGTAAAGCCTGTTAAAAATATTTCAAAACCCTCAGATTCTGTCACACTTAATATACCTCCAAAAGCCGTTGAAGAAGATTTAAAAGTAAATCTTCCGGCCATCAAACGGGAATTCCGTGGTGCGTGGATTGCCAGTGTAGCCAATATCAACTGGCCTTCAAGAAATAATCTTTCCGTGGATCAGCAAAAAGCTGAAGCGATTAATATGCTGAATATGCTTCAGGAAAATAATTTCAATGCGGTGATTTTTCAGGCCCGTCCATCTGCAGATGCTTTGTATACAAGCGAACTGGAGCCGTGGTCGTATTTTCTGACAGGGAAAACGGGTGCACCGCCTTATCCAAACTATGATCCTCTACAGTTCTGGATTGAAGAATCCCACAAACGGGGAATGGAACTGCATGTCTGGCTCAATCCTTACAGGGCACATCATTCCAACGGTGGAGCAGTTACCAGTCTGTCGATGGCCAGTAAATTATCAGATATTACCATAAGATTAAAAAACGGAATGTACTGGTTTGATCCTGCCAACCCGAAAACGCAGTCTCATGTTTCAAATGTTGTGAAAGATATTGTGAAAAGATATGACCTGGATGCCATTCATTTTGATGATTATTTTTATCCTTATGCCACTTATAATAACGGAAGAGATTTTCCGGATTCCGCAAGCTGGAATGCTTATGTAAATTCTGGCGGAACACTTTCACGGGCAGACTGGAGAAGAGATAGTGTAAATCAGTTTGTAGAAAGAATTTATAAGGAAATTCATGCGGAGAAAAGTCACGTCCGTTTTGGGATCAGCCCGTTTGGAATCTGGAAGCCAGGCTATCCTGCAGGAATAGTGGGATCTTCGCAATACGACGAATTGTATGCTGATGCTAAATTATGGTTAAACAAAGGCTGGGTAGATTATTTTTCACCTCAGTTGTACTGGCCGGTTGAGTCTAAAGGACAGGCTTTTGGACCGCTTCTCGAATGGTGGAAATCTGAAAACACCATGAACCGACACCTTTGGCCGGGATTGAATACCGTTGAGGTAAAAGTATCAGACCGTCCGACAGAAATTAAAAATCAGATTGAACTGTCCAGACAGATTCTGGGGAACGATGCAGGAGAAATCCACTGGAGCATCGCAGGTCTTACCAAAAATGCCAACATGTTGCCCGCTCTTAAAAACGGTCCGTACGCCGAAAAAGCATTAGTACCGAAAAGCCCATGGATAAAAACAGTTCCCGTAGAAAAACCTACACTTTTCATCAATGATCTCGGTTCAGTAATCAATGCTTCGTGGAGTTCAAAAAAGATAGCATCTGTCTCGCAGTGGGCACTTTTCAAACAGTACAACGGCATTTGGGAGACTGAAATTCTTACTTTGGAAAATCTATCACAGCAAATCCCCAAAAGCAAAGATGGCAAAATCCTGAATGCGGTGGCGATCAAGGCAATTGACCGTTTAGGTAACGAAAGCGATTACTTTGCTAAAGCAATTGGTAAAAAATAATACATGAACTCAGGGTTGATCTGTGAGTTTCTGATAATATTTGAAAATTTATTATGTTGACTAAAGTTCCGGTAGTTTTTAATTGTATATAATTTGAGAAAATATATCAGAGTAATAAGTTATTTTGGTAGCTCTTTATCTGTATCTATTGTTTATATGTCAGTAATTATTTTACCACTAAAAGTTGTGAATGAATTAAAGTATAATTCTGGAGTTTTAATGGTTGCCAAATTAAAATTAAATGTGAAATAAATTTTTAAAAAATTAATAATTGGCTTTTTATTCTGAAGTTGGATTCTAAAAGGACTTTTAGGATTTATATAGATTGGGTCTTTCATTTCGAGAGTGAATTTTTCAAAATCTGATGATAAACTTTCATTAAATTTTAGATCAATTATAAATTTTTTTGTTGGTTTTAAAATTCCTGCAGGTTTTGCAGGAGAGCCAGCTCTGACAACAGCTTGATGAGTACAAAAGCAGTCGATTGAATTTAGTAGAATTGTATTTTCTGTATTATTTATAAAACTAAAATCGAATATTGGCAAATGATTTTTGTTTTTGAGATTCTGAAATTCATACAGTAATTCATTTTGTTTTGATTTACGATATATTCTTTTGTTTAGTACCTCTAATCTTCCAATTTCAATATTGTCATTTCTAAAAGGGTAATATTTGGCCAATATATTCGGGAAAAGAAAAATTTCACTGCTAATTTTACTCCAACTCCAAAATTCGAATATTATGCTCAAATTATTTAAGAATGAAATTGATTGTAAGTAATCCTGAACTAATGTATCATTCTCGATAGTTGTTGCGATTATTATTCTTTCTGGAAGTTGACTATTTTTTAGAATAGAGTTTACATCTTCTAATACTTCTTTTATGAAAGTAATTTTTGTCTTTCGATTGTTTAAATTTATACTACGTAATTTACATTGAACAATAGTTTTAAACTCATTAGAAATTATATCAATACCATTTTGATTCTGTCCTCGTCTACCAAAGAGATTAAAACTTGTTGTTTTATAAGATGCATTGATTAAATCACAAATTAAATTTTCGAAAATTTCCGGACTTTTTGGTATAGGGAGTTTATATAACATAATATTGATTAAAGAATTTACATGGCCATTTGAGTAATCAAAATGTATATTATTCATTAAAAATAATTAAATAAACACACGCTGCAAATTTTAATTTTCTTTATAAGTTTTTGGAAATCCGATATCACAATAAAGAAGTTTTACCAAGATTTTTGTCATTCCGAAGGAGTTTAAAGTAATTATTTTCATTGTGTTATGATTCCTCCGAAATAACAAAATGACTGTTTAATTTATTGTTATGATGACAGCGGAAATACAGTCTAATTTTAAATTAGAGCCTGTCTAAATTTCATTAAAATTAAATTCCCCCGACCCTACAAGGGAATTAATTTGATGAAATTTTCAAGTCATTTTTTCATCCTTCAGGGTTGGGGAAAAAAAGAATGACTTGAAAATTTGTTTTTTAATTATTTTTAAACAGGCTCTGAGTAATGCGGTGCAGAAATTTTTAAACATAATGGATGATCCGAAAAATTATCCTGTGCTTATTCACTGCCATCACGGTGTTGGACGTTCCCGTTTGTTCAGCTCAATCTACCGGATTGAGTATGAAAATTTTACAAATGAGGATGCCAGAGAAAATGCAAGATTATTCTGGGAATTTGGAACCAACTTTTCAAAAAACTCAGAAAAAGGTGCTTACTTGATGAATTATCATAAAAGAGCGGCAAAGATTGAATTGAAGTAAAAACTATTTTCGTTTAGAAGACTTCCTCACACAAATCTGAGGCGCCAAAACCACTTTTTTCTCGATAGAAACACCTGAAGAATTATCTTTAATATGATCCAGAAAAACCTGCCCTGCCATATTTCCCATAATCACAGGAGTCTGATCCATCGAACTCATCGGAAGCTCCATGAATTGCGTGAAAGGTTCATTGGAAAAACCTATTACAGCGACTTCCTGAGGTATTTTTATCTTACGTTTTTTCAATTCCTGACATGCTCCCAGGGCAGCAAAATCACTGGCAGAAAATATGGCATCCGGAATAGACTGGCTGTCCCATAACGTTTTTATCGCTTCAATTCCGGCATCGATTGAACTTCCTGTAGAAATAATATTTTCTTCTTTTACCTTAAATTCATGATCAATTAAAGCCTGTTTATAACCATTCAGACGGTTCTGGTAAATTTCAAGATTCAGATCACCGGCAAAATGGCAGATATTTTTATAACCTTCAGAAATCAGATGTTCAGTCGCCATATACCCGCCGCGGTAATCGTCAATGGTCACGGTGCTGATTCCCGGAATATCTTTCTTTCTGTCAAAAAAGATGATTGGTGTATTTGAAGTATTTAAAATATGTTCTATATGTTCTGTATCAACTGTAGTTCTGGAAACCGACATGAAAATCCCGTCTACCTGAGCGTTGAGTAACGTGTTTAAATGCTTTTTTTCAATATTTACATCTTCATGACTTTGGCAGATAATCACATGATACCCCTGCACGGAAAGTTCCTCTTCAATTCCACGGATAACAGACGAGAAAAAGTTGGTATTGATGTAGGGAACGATGATTCCGATGTTTTTTGTTTCCCCGCTTTTCAGTGCTTTGGCCAGATTATTCTGCTTGTAGTTCATTTCCTTGGCAGTCTTCACTACCAATTCCTTGGTTGCCTGGCTGATTCTCGGGTGGTTGTTCAATGCCCTTGAAACCGTTGCCACACTTACATTCAGCTTTCTCGATATATCATAAATGGTGGCATTCTTCTTTGTCATAGATTTTCCTGGAATTGTGTTAAATTTCTTCTTCATTAATCCTTTCGGGACGCGGGTAAATTTAATCAAATTATGCATATCAAAAATAAAAAACCAAGATTTTATGCTTTCTCACACGTTCGATCATCATAAACGTAAAGTTTTTATGATACGATAACACATTTAAATATAAGATTTCATTCAGTGAAATATACTTTTTTCCTGACTGAATCAGTATTCTTTTTAAAACTGCCTCGGACTAAAAACGAAAAAAAATTAGCTCAAAAAAGCGTCCGAATGTATACTTTTGCATTTTAAAACACAAAAATACAAATGCACAGTCTTTTACCTTTTCTTTTGGCAATGGTCGCAGTCATCGTTCTGCTGAACATGTTTGCTGCGAAACTAAAAATTGCCTATCCTATTTTATTGGTTTTAGGTGGTTTGGCCATCAGTTTTATCCCGGGACTGCCCGTGATCAGGATTGATCCCGATCTGATCTTCTTTATCTTTCTTCCCCCATTATTATTTGAAGCAGCGTGGACTATTTCTTTTAAAGAAATGAAAAAATGGTGGAGGATTATCGGAAGTTTCGCTTTTCTGGTTGTTTTCTTTACAGCATTATCGGTGGCTTTGGTCACCAATTATTACATCCCCGGATTCACCATTGCTTTAGGATTTTTACTCGGCGGAATTGTATCTCCGCCAGATGCCGTGAGTACCGGAGCGATCACCAAATTTGTGAATATTCCAAGATCCACCTCCACAATTTTGGAAGGCGAAAGTCTTCTGAATGATGCATCATCACTGATAATTTTCCGTTTTGCACTGGTTGCGGTTGGCACCGGTCAGTTTATCTGGCAGGACGCTACGATGAGTTTCTTTTGGATGCTCATCGGTGGTGTTGGGATCGGTTTGCTTTTGGGATGGCTATTTGTACAGGCACACAAAATTCTACCTACAGACGCACCTTCCGACATTGCACTGACGATTATCGAACCCTATTTAATGTACTGGGTAGCGGAACAGTTTCACAGTTCGGGGGTTTTGGCTGTTGTGGCTGGCGGACTTTTTATGTCGGTCAGAAGACTAAAATTTCTGAACAGTACCAGCCGTATTCATGCCTACAGCGTCTGGGAAAGTCTGATTTTTATTTTAAATGGCGTGGTCTTTCTCATCATTGGTTTAGAACTGCCCGAGATCGTAGATGGACTTCGTAAAGATCATATTCCGCTTGAAACAGCGATTGGTTATGGCGTTTTAGTCACAGCTATTCTGATTGCTGCCAGGATGATCAGCTCTTATGCCGCCTTGATCTCTACCATGATTTTCCGGCCAGGTGTGCAGCCCCATGCTTCTTCAAGAACCCGGCGGTGGATGATGCCGCTCCTGCTGGGCTGGACCGGCATGCGGGGCGTTGTTTCTCTCGCTGCCGCACTGGCAATTCCTGTAACTTTGGATAATGGCGAAGCATTTCCGCACAGGAATCTGATTCTGTTCATTACATTTGTTGTAATCCTGCTTACGCTTTTGGTGCAGGGGCTAACTCTACCTTACATCATTAGAAAAACCGGATTTTTTGATGGGATTTTTAATGAAGAGAATGAACATTTAACCAAGCAGAAAATTAAAAAAGAGTTAAAACAACACATCTATCAGTTTCTGAAATCTAAGTATGAAAATGAACTAAAAGACCACGCCGGTCTGGAAATATTTTTAAGACATTGGGAAGAGCGCGCCAAAGCTACAGACGACAGCTGGATGAACGAAAAAACAAAAGTGATTTTCGTTGAAATGCTCGAAGTTCAGCGGGAATATCTCACTGAGCTTAATAAAGATCCGAAAATTAACGAAGAAATCATCCGCCAACAATTATATCAGATTGATCTGGAAGAGGAAAGATTGAGAATGATCTGAAAATTGTGATCATCAAATTAAAGACCGTCGGAAGACGGTCTTTTTTTGTGGTAAGTTTCTATTTTTCAAATAACATTTTGGGTAGAAAGCATTATTTTCATTATTCAGAAAGCTTTACTTCTGAAATACACAAATATCTAGTTTATGCCTTGTCAATCATACTTTCGATCAAATTCGTGAGATGGTTTTAAAAGAAAAAAGGTAAATATTTATGATACAAGACAATCCGTAGCACTCCGTTATGATACTGAAGGTGCTTATCCGAAAAAGATACTATCAAATAGATGTTCTCAAAAGTGAATTTGTAGAGGAATATTGGTATTCCCAACTAAATTATAGTTTTTTAATAGATGATGAAACGGGGAAGATAATCTATAAATAATCTTTGACTGTATTTAGCTCCTATATATTTTGAAAAGAATTGAACATATATTTTTATCAATGATATTGTTTTGTTTTGAGCAACTGCTACGGGCAAAACAAAAAAAATATGAACACATACATCAATTCATCAAATATTACAGGAATCATGGCAAACGCTTTATTTAACTTAAACATTTATTCTACATTCTCAAAGGCGAAACAGAATTTAAAGTGTATTAAATTGTAGTGATTTTTTAGAATATTATTATCCTTTTTTTGACAATGAACATACAAGGTTGTTCAGAAAAATCAGATAATACAGAACCCATATTTGTCGAAAAAAAAGATTTACAACGAGCTATTCAAAAAGCCAAGCTATTGACACACGTTCCTAAAAAAAGAGCACCGAAAAATTCCGATGCTCTAAATTAATCATTGTAAAGTATATTATTTCTCCCAAACCTTCTCAATCTCCTCAAGAGATTTTCCTTTGGTCTCAGGAACCCATTTCCAAACAAAGAACAGGGACAGAACACTCATCACACCGTAAAATCCGTAAGTGAATGCACCACTGAATTCCATCATAAAAGGATAAGTAGATGAAATTAAATAGTTAGCAGCCCATTGAGCCGCAACCGCAATCGCAATCGCACTTCCTCGTATTTTATTCGGGAAAATTTCTGAGATTAAAACCCAACAAATAGGTCCCCAGGACATCATAAATGACGCGGTGTAAACAATGATAAAGACCAAAGTGGCAATTCCGATAATCTGATAGTAAGATAATATCGCAATTGCAAACATTCCAATCGCCATCCCGACAGAACCTGTAATTAATAAAGGCTTTCTTCCCCATTTATCCACAGTGAAAATGGCAATAACGGTAAAGATTACATTCACCAATCCCATTACAACCGTCTGCAGCATCGATGAATCTTTGTGAACGCCCATACTTTCGAAAATTCTCGGAGCGTAGTATAAAGCCACGTTGATTCCCACGAACTGCTGGAAAACTGATAGCAAAATTCCAATCACGATCACAGTTTTTCCGAACGCGAAAATTTCACTCTTATGTTCAACGACAGTGCTTTTTATCTCGGAGAAAATTTCTTTTCCACGTGCTTCACCATTGATTTTGGTTAAAATTTTCAGTGCTTCTGCATCTTTATTCACGAACGTCAGATAACGCGGTGTTTCAGGAACGAAAAAAAGAAGAATCCCGAATAGGGCAGAAGGAATCGTCAGTGACAAAAACATATATCGCCATCCAATTTCGTTGATCCATTCTACGGTTTGTCCGCTTGCGATACCCCAGTTCACAAAGTAAACCACGAGCATCCCGAAAATAATGGCAAACTGATTCAGTGATACCAGTTTACCACGTATTTCGGCAGGTGCAATCTCGCCAATGTACATCGGGCAGACCGCCGAAGCCAGGCCTACACCGATTCCACCAATGATCCTATAAAAATTAAATGCCAGCAAAACACCCATGGAGTGTTCGCCGTGTTTGAAGAATAAAAATTCAGGATACGCCGCTCCCAAAGCACTGATGAAGAAAAGAAATGCAGAAAGCATTAATGATTTTTTTCTTCCCAGCTTCGTGGAGATCATCCCGGAAATAGCGCCACCGATGATACATCCAATCAATGCACTCGAAATGGTCGCTCCGTGGGCCAGTGAGCTCAATCCCAAAGGAATGATAAGATATTCCTGAATTGATTTCTCGGCGCCGGAAATTACGGCCGTGTCGTATCCAAACAAAAGTCCTCCCAAAGTGGCGACCAAAGTGAGTACAGTAACGTACAGCATATTGATCTGCGCCTTTGTTCCTGAAGAATATTTAGGACCGGAATCTATTATTTGCATAGTTTGATTTAGTTTTAAATGTTAGAAAATGATAAATATCTTTATCAATTAGACTCGTTGTTTAAATTTTAAGGACTTTTCTTACCCCAGCCCTAAAGGGAGGAAAAGGCCTTAAAATTCATCAAAATTACACCCTTTAGGGCAGGGGAATTAATTTTGATGAATTTTTTGATAGCAGTTTTCTTATTTTAAAGATGATTTATCTTCAATAATTTTTATAAATACTGATTGATAATACTCTCAAGATATTCCTGCTTTCCGCTTTCTCTTCCAACCTCACCCAATCCTTGAGCATAAGTAGCAAGATCTGTTAAAGATAAGCTTCCGTTTTCGAAATCTTTACCTTTTCCAGAATCAAACGAAGAATATCTGCTGGTTCTGATCTCAGAATATTTTGATTTTTCTAAAATTTTATCTGCAGCTAAGAATGATCTTGCAAAATTGTCCATTCCGCTGATGTGAGCGATGAAAATATCTTCTAAATCTGTTGAATTCCTTCTGATTTTGGCATCGAAATTCACACCTCCGCCTTGAAAACCTCCTGCTTGAATAATCACCAACATCGCCTGAGTCATTTCATATAAATCAACCGGGAACTGATCTGTATCCCAACCGTTTTGATAATCTCCTCTGTTCGCATCAATGCTTCCCAAAACATTATTGTCAGCCGCCACCTGAAGTTCGTGTTCGAAAGTATGCTGAGCCAAAGTAGCGTGGTTAACTTCAAGATTTAATTTAAAATCATTCAATAAATCGTACTGACGGAGGAAATTTAAACAGGTTGCAGCATCGAAGTCGTACTGGTGTTTTGTAGGCTCCATTGGTTTTGGCTCGATGAAGAAAGTTCCTGTGAATCCCTGAGCTCTTGCGTAATCTTTAGCCAAATGTAAAAACTTCGCCATGTGCTCTTGCTCACGCTTCATATTCGTGTTTAATAAAGACATATAACCTTCACGGCCGCCCCAGAATACATAGTTTTCGCCACCTAATTTTATCGTAGCATCTAAAGCATTTTTCACCTGTCCACCTGCGTAAGCCAAAACATCAAAAGAAGGATTGGTAGCCGCACCGTTCATAAATCTTGGGTTTGAGAAACAGTTGGAAGTTCCCCAAAGCAATTTCACACCAGAAGCTGCCTGCTTTTCTTTAGCGTAATCAGTAATGAATTCTAATCTTTTGGTAGATTCTACAAAATTATCTGCCTCGTCAATCAAATCGTAATCGTGGAAACAGTAGTAAGGAACGCCTAATTTTGTGAAAAATTCGAAAGCGGCATCCATTTTTTCTGTTGCTCTCTGTTTTGCATCAGAAGCCGTTAACCAGTCAAATTGCTGAGTTCCTGCACCAAACGGATCTCCACCGGTTGCACAGAATGTATGCCAGTAAGCAGACGCAAACTTGAAATATTCTTTCATCGTTTTTCCACGAACAACTAAATTTTCATCGTAAAATTTGAATGCCAACGGATTGTCTGATTCTCTTCCCTCAAACTTGATTTTTTCTATTCCTTTAAAGTACTCTTTGTTTCCTGTGGTAAATGACATATTTTTTATATTTTAAATTTATTGTAACCGATTGCATTTTACAGTGTTATTTTATCAAATACTTTTCATAAAATTTACACTATATTTCTTCAAAACCGTAAATGAATGTGGTTTAAACTAAATGTAAAAATTCTCTGATAAAAAACGAACGTTAGTAAAAATTTTTTGTTTTTAATGTCAGAAATCTTCTCAAAGCCTTTATTAACAGGGATTTGTAATTATGATATTAAGCGGAAGTGAAATCAATCTAAACTGAATATTAAATTTTATGTGTGCGGAAATGTCCGTCTGCTTTCCACATTTTCTGACTTTGTACCCCGATTTTTTGTCTTAAAAAGAAAATATAAGGATATGCTTATCATAAAAAATACGATAAACATCATTGTGATATTTATCGTATTTTAAATTTAATGGAAAAAACAGAAAATCTGTTAAGAAACTTTCCACGCCGCTTCCAAAGCAAGCTCAATCATAGGTTTCAACGCCGTTTCTCTCTGGTCCGCAGAGATCATTTCTTTGGTCGGAATAATATCTGAAACCGTAAGAATGGTTGCCGCATTTTTACCTAAATGTTTTGCATTGGCAAATAATCCGAAAGCTTCCATTTCAACGGCCGGACAATTGTATTTCTCAGCTATAGCAGGAACTGCAGGATCTTTTCTGTAAAAAATATCGCTGCTGTGGATATTGGTTGCTCTGGTTTTCAAACCTAATTCTTCTGCGGTTTCATTGATGACGCTGTAGATATTTCCCTGGTTTGAAAGAATTTCTTCCTCAAATCCCCATGCATACTTTGCATAAGTACTTTCGCTTGCGGCGTTTTCTACATTCAGAAGATCAAAAAGTTTTACATCTGAAGAATAGCCTCCACATGTCCCGATTCTGATGATGGTTTCCACGTCATATTCTGTAAAAAGTTCAAAAGAATAAATCCCGATACTTGGGAAACCCATTCCGCTGGCTCCAACGGTAATTTCCTTGCCTTTATATGTTCCGGTGTAGTATAGAATACCTCTGGTCTGGCTGACTAATTTTGGGTTTTCAAGAAAATTTTCTGCAATATATTTCGCTCTCAAAGGGTCTCCGGGCTGTAGAACCACTTTTGCAATTTCTCCTTTTTTAGCGCTAATGTGTATGCTCATGTTGTTGTTTTAATGATGGCAAAGATAATGAATCTCTGTAAAGTTGCTTGGTTCAACACCTTAAAAATAAGTTTGAAATTTTAATTTATAATCATTAATTTACTATGTAGAAGAGCTTTTCTTTTATATGGTTTTTTTTTATAAAATTTTCATTATTAAATGTTTGTATCGAAATTTATATCAAACCTTTTGCCCAAAGATACGTTGAAGCACCTTTCTGTTCCGGCTTGATATTATTTAGCGGCGAAGTGAAACTGATGCTTCCTGTCACAAGCACCCATCCAGTTTCTTCTGCTGTTTCAAATTCAAAAGACTGCATTTCTGTTTTTTCTGATGTAGAAATATGAAGGGTAAAAGATGCAATATTTTTCACGTTGATGACCGGAGCATTGAGGTTGGTGCTGATGATACTGATAGTAAGTTCTGCCCTGGTTGCCTTCGCCGGTGCTTTTATTTCTTTTCCCCAAGTTAGAGCAGGAATTTTTATGGTTATTTTACCATCTGCATTTTCCTGGAATTCCAGAAAGAATCTTACGCACTGATCCCAATTAAAATCTCTGTTAAAGTTGTAACCCACCAAAAACTGTGGATCTGTATACTCCAGTTTTATTTTGTTCTTTGCCAGATCAGTTTGTCGGGCTGTACGTCGTAATTGAGTTCTGTGAGAAGGAGCGTATTTTGTACTTGTAATCAGATTTACTTTTGCCATTAATTCTGCCCGAAACTGTTTGTCCACCGTACTTACCATCCCAAAAGCAGTGTAAGATTTTTTGGTGTTATCAGTTTGTTTCGGATCTTTTCCTTTGGCTTTAGCATAAGACCTGTCACCATTGTTGACGAAAATAATGTTTCCAATTGCTCCACTGAGATTTCCGTTTTTGTTAAGTCTTGCCATAATTGTGTTTTTAAGATTATACTTATTTTGGTAACTGTTTTTTGTAAACGGAAGAAAATTATTTTTAAATCCCGCTGAAACTGTACATGCTTCACTTAAACATTTATTTGCTTTTCTCCGTTGTTCCTTTAATAAAGATAAATAAAAAATCCATATTAAATCTATAGTGATTCCATAATTTTTATGGACTTGCTATGGATTTGCTATGGACTTACTATGGAGTTGTGTGTTATTATTCTGTTGGAATTTTCGTGTTGAAATAATTAAAAGTACAAATGGAAATTGAGATTTACAAGAAATCAAGCGTGCTTTTTACACACGGTTTACTGACATCATTGATGTGGGTCTAAATTTCTGTAGTTTTAATATTATTGTGTCCAAGCAGTTCTTTGATAATTCTGATGTCGGTGCCATTTTCCAGGAGATGGGTAGCATAAGAATGTCTTAAGGTATGTACAGTTGCCGGCGAGTATATTTTTGCTTTTTTCAGTGAATTTTTAAGAATCTGCTGAACGCTTCTGGGTGAATATTGCCCGCCGGTCTGCCCTTCAAACAGAAACAGTTTGGGTTTGTATTCCCTGTAATAATCCCTTAAAATATCTACAAGTTTCTGTGATAGTGGAACAATTCTGTCTTTGTTTCCTTTACTTTGTTTTATGAGCAGAAGATTTTCTTTTGATTTTACATCAGAAATCTGAATTCCAATGGCTTCGCTAAGTCTTAAACCGCAAGAGTAAAATAGTGGTAAGAATGGTTTTATGCTTTAGATTTTCGGTAGCATCCAGAATTCTTTTCACTTCATCTTTGGTAAGAAATTTTGGAAGTTTATGCTCTTTTCTTTTGGGATACAAATGGCTGAGGTCAATTTTTCTGTGAAGTACCTCTCCGTAGAATTTAGTAATGGTTGCCATCATTGCTTTTTGATGAGACTGACCGATTTTCTTTTTGTCTACAAGCCATACAATAAAATCTTCAAGCTTTTTTTCTGTAATTTCTTCAGGTTTAAATTTGGATGAAATTTTAAGAAAATAATTCAGGTTTGATATATAATTCCTGATGCTGTTTTCAGAATATCGCTGCATGGTAAGAAGGGTTTTGAACCGTTCTGAATAATTATTTTCCATCATTAAATATGTTTTCGTTGCGTAAAACTAAAAGTAGTGAAAAATAATAATATGGTAATCAGTAAATTACAAAATTTTAAAAAAGGATTGGCGCAACTGTATATATATTGTTTTGGCGCAATGCGTATATTTGGGTGTTAGGCGATATTTTATGACAACAACGTGGAATCAAGAGGAAATCAATGAATATCAAAATATTTTTGATTTAACAAATAGCTTTATTGGAAAATAAATTAATCAACTAATTTTCTTTTTAGATGATGAAGATATTGATTACAATGAACAGGAAAATATTTACGGTAAAAGCTTACTAAATGGTGTTGAAATAATATTAAATAACGAAAAATATTACTTAGGAAATTACTTTTTTGCAACACATTATAATGGCTTAAATTTAAAAAAAGGAAATATTACTGAATTTGAATTTATTGAAAATAAAAACCAAAAAAATTATCCTTCAAAGTTTCTAAATGATACAATAATTGATGCAAAAATTTATTGGCATAAAGCATTTTTAGGTAAATATTTTGTTCCAATTGAAACAGCTTTTGAAACGGATAAGCATTTTATACAATTTTCAGCTATTGAAGTAAATTTCGGAGAAGTAAATACTGAATTAACAGACGAAATACTAGTTATTGAAGACAAATTAATTGCAAAAAAATTAAGCTTAGGCGAATTTGGAATTGAAAATAATGGACGATTTTTTTTTAGAAATATTAAGGAAATAAAAGAAGCCGAAAAAAACATCGCCTAACATGAACTGTGTAAAAAACCAAACATTTTAAGCACTTTTTGCAATAAAATTATCTTGGTACATTGTTTTGTTTTTTACCACCCCAAATACAATTTTGAGCAGCTTGTTGCACACCGCAAT
>NZ_JACYFS010000010.1 GCF_014837145.1 Chryseobacterium caseinilyticum | reverse complement strand
AATCGAGTCTGCTTTAATTGCGATGCTCACGAAGGGCCGATATGTCAGTGACAACGTAAAAGATGCGATGTTTGCAGAATCATTAACCGGCTCGGGAAAAAATTCTCCTTTCGAAACGCTTTCTGACCGCGAACTGCAAATTGCAACGAAGCTTGCAGAAGGAATTACCCTTAAAGAAATTGCCAATCAATTTAATCTCCACTCATCTACGATCAGTACATATAAAAACAGATTGTTTGACAAGCTTAAAATACGATCTATACCAGAACTGGTAGAGATTCTTAGATTGTATAACAAGTAATATTTAATGCTGCCCCTTTTATCAATATCGAAAATCGTATGATCTTTTGAAGTAAGACATAACTCTCTGCTGTAGAATACGGATGTTTTTTGTTTCCTACTTTAGGTTTTTTTCGTGATGTGCTGACCGTACTTTGAAGATTTATGATCATAAATTTCTATAAGAGTTCAAATAATTGTATGCATATTTCTTGGTGATTGACTGTGGTATTCAAATTTATCTTTCACAACGGTTTTAAACTACAATAAGGTTATCGGATTTTCCACAGCAAATATATTCTGTTGTCCCTTTGGGAAAAATCTTTGTATATCAGCATAAAATCAAATTTTTCACTTGCTCAAGTACATTTAATTTTTGTTCTTAAATACATTTCATCCTTATCATTTTATTAACCAAATTTTACATTTTCATTTACCGAAGTTACCCCAATTTAAAATCTATATGATTTTATTAATATCCTATCATATTGTGTTTATAATTTGAGATTAGTTATTAATATTAAATTATGATTAATAACATTATGTATGTGAATTTATTTATTTTGTTTTTTATTATTTTCGCACCTCAAAATTATAGAGACCCATGACCTTTCTACTTATAGCATTGACTTTACTCCTTTTTTCTTTCAGACAGTGTCGGAATTATTCTCAGTAAGTTAAGTTGCAGCCCTGTCAGAAATTTTTAGTCTTTTTTTACCTTCAACAATGATAACTTAGATAAGAACGGAAATCCTTGTCGGAAAAGATCTGTCATCAGACGATATTATCAATCAATCTTCTTTCATGAAAAATCTATATTTAGCTAAACAGAAATTAAGTTTCAAGATGATGCTAACAGCAATTCTAATGCTGATGAGCAGTAATCTTTTATTTGCGGACGGTTCCAAAGATCTATACCCTAACGGGAAATCTGGATACCGTGCATATCTTAGATGCAGTCTTACTCCGGATCCCGAACGCTGGCCTTTCCCAACTAACGGAACACATTATGTTTACGCAAAAGAAGGCGAACGTATTACTTTGGCATCAAGTGCCCAGCTGGCCACCACCAATTCTGCGATCAGACTTTTCAGTCCTTCAGGAAATATGGTAGTTAATGACGCAACTGTGGCAGGCCAGATACTCAACAGGGATCAGGAAAAAAGCGGACCTAAACTTTTTGGAGAAAACAGCACAACAAAATACACTCCAATTTATTATACAGTACCTTCAGGCGGTGATGGTATATACCGCGTTGAGTTTCTTGCCAGAGGAACTTCTGATCCAAGTATAACCATCCTGGCAGATTCCAACTGGACGCAGGGTACCACCGCTGGAATATTTGCATGGGATATTTCAGTAATCAACAGTTCCAATACAGCTTTTATTCCGGGTCGTGTATACGCAACCCTACTCAATCTCACAAATGGTACAAATAGCCCGAATACCAACGGATTCAGAGGAATTGTATATGGTTTAACTGATGATGGATTTACATACAGAATTAACAATAATGGAAACAACGGGCTGTATTTCTCATTCTTTATTAATAATAACGGTTTCAGAGATTCACAGTTAAAATCTGTTTATAAGAGTCTGACAGTTACAAATCTTTCAGCGACTGATGTACAAAATCCCATGGCTGCTGATATCATTACACCTACAACACAGCAAATAACACATAAAATTTTCTACACCCTTCCTGATCCCAATCTTCCCCAATCCAGCGCAGGCGCTGTTCCTGGAGGAAGTACGTGGCTAAAGGTCGTGCCGATCGTGCCCGTTGTCACCCAGGTAAGTTCACAGGGAGTAGAAGGTACACAGGGACAGATCAGTTCCAAAGGAGGATATATTAAGTTTAATTCCAACAGACCTGCAAAATATACCATTATCATAAAGAGTAGTACGACTCCCGCAGCATTTACTCAAACTGTTCTGACTGGTTTTGCCAATCAGGATGCCAACAGTATATTATGGGATGGAAAAGATGGAGCCGGACAACCTTTGCCAGCAGGTACACATCAGGCAGAGATATCAGTTCAGTTACAAGGAGCGGAAGTTCATTTTCCATATATTGACATGGAATATAATCAGAACGGAACTATCATTGATCTGCTGAATAAAAATGATCTTTCTCAGGTTGAATCCAGTATGGTCTATTGGAATGATGTAGATATTCCGAATGTTATGAACGGCAGCAACTCCTCACCTAAAAACAACTCTCATCTTCCGCCAGTAAACAGTACAGGAGTAAACAGCAATACCAATGGTCATATCTGGGGGGTAAATGCTACAGGAACAGGAGGGCAGTTCGGAGATCAGAAATCAATGGACACCTGGGCATTTGTTAAAGGACCCATGGAAACACTACCTCTCCCTATTGTTTCACGGATTGCCGACCTGAAAATTTCTCAGCTTACGGCTGATAAGATGGCTGTTGTTCCCGGAGATGTTGTCACTTTCTTTGTGAAGGCTAAAAATGACGGGCCAAGTTCGATTACCGGATCAAAGTTCACCTTTGTTCATCCAATGGGATTTACGCCGCAGTCAATAGTTTTTGATGGTATCGGTTGCGGAAATCAATCAACTTTGGTGACGTATAATTCATCTACGAGAACCTACTCTTCAAATATAGATCTTCCTACCGGATGCGAGATCGGATATACTGTTAAATTACTTGTTACCGGTAACCTTGCCTCCGGTATTCAAAATTTCCGTGCCGGTATTTTAAGGACGAATGATGTGACTGATCCCGATGCAACAAATCCCAATCCTGCAGAGATGCCGACGGATGTACAGATTGAATGCAGCAACAACGGCGCAGGCGGAACCTGTAATAATATCAGAAATATTTCATTTAACTATGCAGCTGCGGCACAGTGCACCGAGCAGGTTGGGGGTGAGAACTTTTCTTTAAATGGAGGCACATCCAAAACATTTTTACAGCCGGCAACCAGCAGTGGATTTGTACTGGATATTTACTCATTAGACAATTCTTTTAATATGAATGTGAACGGTGTTAATATTGCCGGTTCTGAGATTGAATTTCAATCAGCAGGAACTCCTGCGCCGGGAATTAACGTCCGTTTCGCAGATGGCAGTCAGTACGAAATAAACACACCACTTATCATCAACTATTCAGGTAACGCTGCTTCACCACTCATCAGGGTTGTAATCAGTAACACAGGAGCGGTTTCTATGTATGGAAGTAAAACTGCAGGAGGAGCCCTTTTCCCAGTGGAACTTTTTAACGGAAATGCATTCAATACCATTCCATGGAATACATCATCGGGTAATACGATAATCATTAATCAGAATGTAGTCGGTACAGCCACCAATGCTGTTGGGCGTGGGTACGGGTTAAATTCTGTAGCATGTGTATGTTACAACCTGCCTAACACTACATCGGCAGGAATCTCAGCACAGCACGGCATCACTCTTTTGAACAGAGCAGGAACAGCGAATGGAAATTGGCCAATGATCAGAAAGGGAGCGCATACTGTTCTGGAATCCAATACCAAAGGTTTTGTAATAACGAGAGTACCTACATCAGGACTCTCCTTAATTACAACACCTGTAGACGGGATGATGGTTTACGATACTACTGCAAAATGTCTGAAGATTTATACGGTCGATACTGTTACACCTGCGAATACGGGATGGACATGTTTCTCAACACCGACCTGCCCCTAAAAATCATATAGTCTCTAACTAGTAATTTGACTTTATTAATTGTAATCAGAAATTAAATGAAAAAAATATATACAACTGCATTTACTGCTGCGATAGCAATGCTGAACGCTCAGATAATCATTGGTGATGCCGTCGGAACGGCTCCGGCAGGACAAAAATCCTCGGTTCTTCTCGAATTTGCTGCTGGGCAAAATAAGGGAATTGTTCTGCCTTATTTACGGACTATGCCTCTTTCTCCGGCTGAAGGAACAATTGCTCTTGATGCCAGCAACGTAACCGATGCCAGAATTAAATATTTTAATGGAACATGGATGGATCTGAGCGGGCAAAACGGGGATGTTAGCTCTGCCTTAGCCATGCAGCCATTAGTTTCACAAGTTGCAGAAACTGCGGGAGCCAAAGCTATTATTGGAGCCGATACTACTGCAGTGGATGGAATTCTGGTGCTGGAATCATCATCAAAAGCTATTGTTCTTCCTATCGTGGAAGATGTACAGAATGTAATAAATCCCGCTCCGGGAATGATTGTTTATGTAAATAAAGCCGGCGCTAAAAGACTTGCAGTATTTAACGGTACAAGATGGAGCTTCTGGAAAGCAACACTTTGATTTATGGCTCTGAGATTATGTAAAAAGTCTGAGAGAAAATTAATTCCGTATAAAGATTTAAAAATAGAAACGTTGCTTATACAATTATGGCAGCATTTTTTTGTGTGTTACGACACTGTAATTTTTACTGTTTATCTTCAGAAGGATAATTTCTGCTGTAATAGTAGTGGTCGCCGATAACCCACAACATTTCTATTAACCAGTGAAATTTTTGGGGGTTTGTCTATCACTTTCATTTGATAAATTTAGCATATTTATTTTCTGTGAAGTTCTATCCAGACGGGTGCATGGTCGCTGCTTTTTGTCCAGCCTCTGACCTCTTTGTCAACACCGCCATTGATCAGGCTGGATTTTAAGTACGGACTTAGTAAAATGTGATCCAGTCTGATACCTGCGTTTCTGTCATATGCTTTATATAGATAATCCCAGAAGGTATATATTTTTTCATCAGGGAATAAAGTTCGGATTGAATCTGTCCATCCGTTTTTTAAGAGCTGGTTGTACGCTCTTCTGACTTCCGGCTGAAACAATGCGTCATCTTTCCATTTTTCAGGCTTATGAACATCATTTTCTGTTGGAATAATATTAAAGTCGCCTACCAATATGGCTGGAAGATCCATATCAATAAATTGTTTGGATCTTTTTTTCAGGCGCTTGATCCAATCCATTTTGTACTCAAACTTTGGTCCCGGAAATGGGTTTCCATTGGGCAGATAGAGGCAGCAGATCACGATCTGATCTATGATCACTTCCAGATAGCGGCTTTGAATATCATCTGCATTACCAGGCAGAGTGCTCTGGACTTCCGTCATTTCATAATCTTTAGACAGTATAGCCACGCCATTCCACTGTTTTTGGCCGTTCCATATAGCCTGATAGCCTGCCCGATTGATTTCAGCAATCGGAAACTTATCCTGTGTTGCCTTCAATTCCTGAAGACAGACAATATCAGGTTTTGCGCTCTCCAACCATTTGATAAGTACTGATAAACGGCCATTAATACCATTCACATTATATGTTGCTATCTTCATGATTATATGTTTTAAATAAAAATCAAACTGCAATAGGATATCTAATTCAGAACGAGGGATACAAATTTTACTTAATTTTTTAAATCTTCAAGAAGACAGTCAGCAGAATTTCTCATGGCAGTTTTGATTTTCTCTTATGTCTTAGAATATGTCATCAACCAAATCCCTTATAAAAAATTAAAAATATAAAACTCTCTGACGTAACAAAGTGTAAGGATTAGAATACGATCATTCTAAAAAGAAGTTGTACAATGTAAAATTTATTTTAATAGGAAAGAACACGTTACAGCACCAAACTCTTTTCTTTACTAATACTTTTAATTTTGTCTAAACTTTTGGGTGCTGTCTAAACTTTTGCTGTGGAATTTTTTTATTTTACGAAACTTAATTTTAAGCTTCAGTTTCAGCTAAAAGAGATTCTCCGTCAAATTCGGAACCGATAATCTCATCTTTATTGAGCCAATATTCAGAAGTAATGAAAGAAAAAGTATTATTTCCTTCATCATTTAATTTCCACAGAATATCTTCTGCCTGCTCAAATCTTGTTTCTGTGGTCATCTTTTCTTCAAATAATCTTTTGATGATATTGCTGTCAGAAAGTCCTCTGTTGAATGATTTCAACACAATTTCCTTTGTAATTTCTCCCTTAAAATCATCCGGTTTTTCGATTTCACAATTAACCAAAGTAGCTTTGCAATTTAAAAATGTTCCGTTATAAGCCTTATACAGAAGTTGATTGACAGAAAACAGATCACAATGCAGTCCTATATCCGGATATTCTTCGCAGACTTTATCAATCAGCATATCGTGAGAAATCTGTGCAATCTGCCCTTCATTTAAACTTTCTGATAATTTATATGTTAAGATAGTTGCTGCTGCTTCGTTCGGCTCAAAATCTGTGATTGCCATGAAAAGCATTTCTCTCAGATTTTCCGGTTTAATTGTATTTGCATCGGGAAAATTGAACAGTTCAAGGAGCTTAATGTAATCTTCATTACTCCAGTAATTTTCAATTTCTTCGATGGTTTTTACGCTGTTTACTTTAATGTGGAATTTCATTATAATATTTTATGTATTTTTTGTGTGAGTTGTTAGATATGTTGTAGATAAAATTCTGATTTCCAAAGGATTGTTTTTGTCTATTTTACGTTTGTAAATTTAAAACTCATTTGAAATCATTAAAGCAGCACAAATCACAGACCAACCTTAGAAACAGATTTTAAATTGATCTCAGAAGGTTAGACACTTTTTAGGGATTTTTCATTTAATGGAGCATCAAAATATAGTTTAGTATTTAAGGTGGGACGCATTGAGAGAATTACCAAAAATAATGTCTCGAGAGCAACTCTGTGGCACAAGAAATAGGTTTGAACGAAGCCATTGTCCGTGAATGGTGAGCTGTCAGGCGAGTGGTCATGGCAATGTAGCTTACGGAAGAATCTTATTTTTTCCTTCCAGCTTTTGTTTTATCAGGGGGAATCTATAAGAAAGACCAAAGGAGATATCATCTTAATCAAAATTTTGCTTCTGACCTTCTTTAGCCCTTGAATGTCCGAAATAGAGCCTTGCCACATCGTAATATTATCCTCATCAGTATTTGGTGATGCAATGTTGAGATGCCAGATATACCTATTTTTATAACGTAACTAAGAAATGTATAAATGAGCATTACTTTACAAGCTGATCAGTCTTCATCTTCAGCATTTTCAAAAAAAAGAGAAAGCGTTACGATGTTTTCTTCGTTGACTTTATTCCATATTACAGCATTAACCGCTCCGAGTACAATTTTATCAATTGAATTCATATGATCTTCAAATAATTGTTTCTCATCTTCCTGTATATAATCCTGGATCATTATATAATCCCCGACTTTTGGAATAGATTCAAAATGCGATGCAGGAATTTGAATTTCCAATTCTGAAAGGTGATCGGATGTAAATTGTACTTTCATAATATAAGTTTTGACATGCTAATATATTATAAATTATTATAAATATGCGAGCAAACGACCTAATTCAATCAGAGTGCCGGTTGTAAATATTATACAATATTAATTTATGATACTTTTTAATAAGAATACCCTGTTTTCAGAATCTATATTGCCTTTGAGGTTATCCGATTTTCGATAGCAATTATTTCCCGTTACAAAAATTCTGCAAGCTTTTATCAATGTCTATTCTTATTGTTTTTATAGAATTGATTGCAGTTTTCCTTGTGCCTGCCCGAATGCTAATTCGGATAGAAATGTCAGAAGCCTCTCAAGATGAAGATGCAGTTCATTGAATTTAATATTGGTAAAATGATTTCTTTCCGAATCTTTCATTCGTAAAAACTTCAGTATCCTCTATAATTGGAATTTCCCAGCATTCCATTTTCTCATTTTCTGCACCTAAAGATCGAAAAAAGATTTACTCAAAATATTTTTTGTATTTGTCTCCTTCAAAACAGACAACAACAGATTTATGATCATGACTTCGCTCGTAAACTACTTAGTTTTGTAATTAAGATCTTTTTCAGTTTGGGTAAGCCGATCTTTCCATGCTTATATGTCTTTATTTGGGTCAGACTGACATTGTCGTGCATTGTTCCGGTTGCTTTCCATGACTTTTCTCACTTAATAAGATTTGATACCTATATTTATGCTACAATCTTTGGTTTTTATTCAGCTGTTGTATAAAATATTTAGGTGAAACTTCATATTTAATTAGAAAATTTTTAGAAAAACTTTGTGCCGTGCTAAAACCAGATTTGGTAGCTATTTCCTGAATTGATAACATTCGTGATGCGGCGTTTGATTTCCATAAATACATTGTGTAAGTAAGGCGAAGGTTCACCATATAGGTTTTGAAATTACATTTCTTATGACTATTGATGATCTTCGAGAGATAGGCAGTATTTGTTCCACAGTAAACTGCTAAGGATTTTAAGCTGACTTCTGGATTAAGAAACTTTCTGCTTTTTTCAAAAGAGGAAAGCTTATCCAAAACTTGTTTTTCCAGTGTTTGGTTGATGAGCATTGTGCCACTTGAAGTCAAGATTTCTTCCTCCTCAAGTTCATCTTCGTCTATTTCATCCAATTCTTCTTTATCATCAACAAACTTTTCATCAAAATTATCTGAAGATATTTCATGATCAACAGATTCTTCCTCAAATGATGACCCGGTAGAGTTTTGAAGTATATAAGTTTCATAAAGTTTCTTATATTGTTTTTTTCGTCTGTAGCTTCTTAAAATGCTGTAAAATAATCCTAAAAGAAGTAGAGTAGACAATACGATAAGAAAGAGATTAAAATATCTCTGTTCTTTTAAAGAGGTAGATAAGTTTTGCTTTTCTCTGTTCAACTTATCAATCTCATACTTCGTTTTTAGATGAGGAAAAATCTGCTTGTATTCTTTCTCATACACTTTATGAAGCATAAGCAGTTTATCGATGTACTCAAACTGTTTAATTTTGTCCTCTTTCTTTTGATAGTATTCATAAAGTTTTTCAAATGCAGACCTGAATTTCGGATCAATTTTGCCGTTTTTGTTAAGCTCTTCATCAAGGACAGCAAATGCTTTTATACCCTTGTCCTGTTCTCCATTTTCCCAATAGCTCATTCCAAGAAAAAAATAATCGTTTGAGTGATTCCATTGATCATTGTAGGTACTAAGGCTTTTAGTTAAAAGCTTAATTGCATGCCGATAATTTTTCTGATAGTACGCCTGCATTCCCTCTGAACTGGTTAGGTATGGTAAAAGAGTTTCAAGGTCTGCATTTTGTTTAACGCTGATAAAATTCTTTCCCTCATTAATCAAATTGGTGTTATCTCCAAATTTTCCAGTTCTCGAATTAGTATCAATAAGGGATATTAACGAATACATGTAATACAATCTGTAATCCGTTCCATCTACTTTGTCATGATGCAATCTGAAAAATGCTATGGTCTTCTGTAATGAGGTTCGGGCTTCCTCATGCATTCCTAAATAATTTTTTGTATCGGCAATGTTATACTCCAAATTATTGATCATATAACTGTTTTTTCCTTTCTTTAAGAGGTCATATGCCTTTAGATACGAATCTAATGAGCTAACGAAATCCTTGTTGGTAGATAAGATCATCCCTTTTGCAATATAAGCATCAGCAATTTTTGCATCTGTGCCAATTATTTTTCCAACCATCAAAATGCTGTCACCGTATTTTAATTGCTCTCGCCCCGTTGTATATTGTGATGCTAATGCGTACGAATCATACAAAAGATTTTTGTCATTTATCTTTTTCACATCTAATATCAACTCCAAAATCAGCTTTTTCCTTTCAGTACTTCTCAAATTAGGCTTTGTAATTTTCGACTTGATCAGATTAAAATCGAAATTATTGATATCAGTTTTTCTCTGGGAATGAAAGAATGTGAGCGACAGCAAAAAAATGATAGTGGTAGTGTAGATTTTAATCATGTTCAGTGATTGAAGAGGTGTTTGAATTCCGCTCTAAAAGTAGTGAAAAATCATTTAAATCACTTTGGATTCGCAAACCTTTTTTTTTGTTTTTACCATTCTTTTTTTTGTTTTTATCATTCTTTTTTTTGTTTAGAAAACTATTTTTAAGTTTTTACTTCCCGCAGCTCATCCGAAATTTTTCACTATGGAATTAGGACATTACTTTTAGGTCAAATTTTATTTATGAGAATTATAAACTACGCTCTATTACTAGCTTCTTTGGCTTTCTTATCTTCATGTCGCCAGGATACCACAGAAGAAATTCATGAAGTGACAACCGAAAAAATAGATTACGATCATTTTTTGATGAAGGCAGAAAATGACACAATTGAAAATCAGATTCTTTATCCATCAGACACAACGGTGATTTCACCCACTGATCCAATCAAACCACCAAAATAAAAACTAATTCCGGATTGTCCGGATACCTAACTCAAATTATTACATATGAAAAACACCGTCAATCAACTGATGCAGTTGAGGAGGAAGTGGTTGCTTGTGTGGCTACTTCTAATTTTGCCTTTTTGGGGATTTTCCCAAAATACCGGCATAACAGTTACCTGGGACTTTCAGGTTGGCTGTACCAATGTCGAATCCTCAGATCCGAAAGAGAGGGAAAACATTGAAACCTGGGAGACTATAGGTATGGGATCCTGTGTACGGGTCTGTGAGAATTCGACTGTAAACTACACTTTAAATTCCACGACAAACAATATTTCTTCGGTCACTTGGAGTGCTGCCGGGGGAAATGTTAATTCAACAAGCAGCAGTCCCTACAGTGCAAATATTTCTTGGGGGCCAGCTGGTAGTGGGGCTGTAGTTATTACAATACTCTACAGCAATAATACACAGGAAACAAAAACAATCTGTATTGAAAAAATTGACGGACCACGCGCCGATTTTAAAATTGCAGGTGGAGGAGATCCAAGAGTTTGTCAAAATACACCTGTGTACTTTGATAATTTATCAGATGCAGGAAATGGTACTGGAATTGTAAACTATGTTTGGGATTTCGGAGATGGTAGCCCTACGACTAGCGTCTTTGAACCTTCACATGCTTACGCTTCTCCAGGGACTTACAATGTACGATTATTAGTCACAAATCAATGTAATTGTACAAATGAATATAGCATGTCTGTTGAAGTGATGCAAGCTGTACCTATTGAAATTTCATGTGTAGGAGTAGTTTGTGAAAATACAGAACATACTTATACAGCAAACAATAGCTGCAAAGGAGAGTGGGAAGTAATTGGAGGAACAGAATTATCAGTCAACGGAAATGAAATCCAGATCAGATGGGATCAGGTTGATCCTGCGGATGGTTTTGGATATATCAAATACAGATCTGAATGCGGATGCCCTGCGTGGACTATCGTTAAAGTTCCTGTAATTATTGACCGTGCTGTGATTAGTGGTCCAACTACTGTCTGTACTGAAAAACAGTATAAATATGAGATGCCAAGATGGCCTACAACACAGGTTCAATGGGATGTAAATGGTCCGGCTCCGGCACAAGCGACTTACAGCGCTCAGAGAAATGAGATTTACTTGAAATTTGATGTTCCGGGAACTTATACTTTAAGCAACATCTACAATAACACCTTATTGGGTTGTGGAGGTAAAAGTGAAACGTTGACTATAGTTGTCACAGAGCCATTAACTATTACTGGAGGACAGTCTGAAGTATGTACCGGAAACTCACTGACCTTCAATAGCAACGGTTCAGGAAATGTAACGTGGGATGTAACTTACAACGGTTCTGTAATATTTACACAAACAACTGCAAATCCTTTCCAATATCCGTTCGCAAATGCAGGAACCTACATTATTACAGCTCATACTCCGGGAGGTTGTGTCGGTGAAGGTACTGTTGTGAAAGCATTACCTGTACCGCCTTCTCCTAATGGAAGCATTGCAGGTGATCAACTGGTATGTGCAGGAGTTCCGTATACCTATACTCTGAGTCCTACCAACGCTGGATTTATTCCTGTGTGGAGTGTTACAAACGGTACAATACAGGGAAGTAATACTGGCAGCTCGGTTACTGTGATATTCAATGCCAGTGCAACAAATTTTACTGTGAGCGTTCAAAATCGAACTAACAGTGGATTGGGATGTTTGTCAGCCCCGATTAACTATTCAGTTCAGAAAGTTGATCTTAGCACAATTTCAGTTTCGGGTCCTGCAGGGCAAAATACTTTCTGTCCAAGCAGCAGTGCCACATTTGTCGCTAACTTTAATGGAATAGTTCCTGACGATTTCTACTGGACTCTTGCAAATTCAAATTTTGGAAGCTTACTTCCTCATCCAACTGATCCAAATGCTATTATAGTAAGTTTTAATGAAATTTCCAGCGGAAATTCTGTTTCAAACCTTATTTTAAATGTTGTTAAGTGCGGTCAGCCACCTCTTCCAATTCCATATCAGGTGACGCTGCAGGAACTACCAATTATCAGTATGGTAGCTGGAGATATTTGTGAAGGAAATCCGACTATTAGTGTTGTGGTAAATGTGCCTGCAAATGTTAACAGTGGAACACTTACATTTACTTTCCCTAATAATAGTTCTGAAAATGCAACTATTACAGCAGGAGGTACTCAAACATTTACAATTCCTAATCATTTTGTAAATAATACCAGTTCTGTAATTTCTCAGTCTTTACAACTGGAACTTGATGCACCTAACGGATGTAATTATGTAGCTACAGCTTCAGCGAATTTTAATATCATTCCAGAACTTGATATTACGATTACCCCAGCATATCATTATTCGGTATGCCCTACTAACACTTACGGTATTCCACTAAATGCTCAGATTCCATCGGGAACTCCCGCAACATATCAGTGGTATCATAATGGTGTAGCAATCCCTGGGGCTACAGTTAGCACTTATTTAATTGATAACAATTCTCAGCCTAATCCAGGTGGAAATTACTATGTAATAGTTACATCAGGTGGTTGTCAGACACGCTCTCAAAACATTATCGTTTCTACATCTTGTGGAACTTTACCTGCATGTAGTATTTTGCCAGATCCAAGCTTGAACGTTACAGCGACATGGACGAATTGTAACACAATTACAGCGACTGCAACATTTGTAGGCAGTCCAAATTCATATTCTTGGGTGGGTAGCCCTGGCTTGCAACTACAATCTAGCAGCTCTACATCTGCTACATTTACTGTTGAGGAGGCGGGAGTTCATAATGTTGCATTAACATTAAACTATGGAAGTTGCTCAACTCAGGATAACTTTGATATAGTTAAAAATTATAAACCTGATTTTAATGCTTCTATTACTTGTAACAGCAATGGAACTTACAACGTTACGCTCACAGACACTTCATTACTTTCACAAATTCAGTCTGGGCAAATTGCCTACAGCTATACGATGAATGGAGGAAGCCAGCAAAACGGACAAACTGTGACTTACACAGGATTACAGCCGGGTACAAGCTATAATTTTGCTATTAAATTAGATGGACCTGGATCAATGCCGGATTGTGTATACACAGAGAGCATTACTATGCCTACATTGCCAGATCTTCAATTTACAGCCTCTAGTACAACAGTTTGTAAAGGAGAAGTTATTACTTTAACGATACCGGCTGCAAATTATCTTCTCAATCACATTTACAAATGGAAATTTGCTGGAACATCTTATATAGCCAACAATATAAATACTAATATTACTTTTAATGCTTTAAATCCTTTGGGATCTTTTGTACAATTAGAAGTTACTACACCTAATGGTTGTACCTACTCAAGTACAAATCTTCCAATTACAGTTAATGAAGCAAATCTAAACCCTCAATTCTTTACTGCTAATTTAGATGTTTGTGAAAGCAGTGCTACACAGCCACAGATTTATGCATTCGTCGCTGGGGCATCTGTTTTAAACTACCAATGGATGAATGGTAATACTCCAGTGGGAGCAGCTTCATCGCCTACGTTTACTCCGACAGAGTCGGGTAGTTATTGGGTTATTTTAACTGATGCAAGTACTGGCTGTTTAGATAAAACATCGGCAAGTACACCTATACCTGTAACAATCCGGAAGGCTCCACAAGTAAGTATTGTCGGAAGTTCTCAAGCCTGCGAAAATAATACGGTTACCTTGCAGGGAGTTGTTGCAGACAATAACCTCCAATATGAATGGAGTCAAAGTTATAATGGAGGTGCTAATACTGTGGTGCAGACTGGGAACTCGGCAACGCCTATTTCTTTGACTACAGGTGCGCTCAGCGTAGGAACTTATGTGTATAGTTTAAGAGTTTGGTCTGCAAATGATCCTTCTTGTTATGGAATCTCCAATTTTACTGTTACGGTTAGCAGTCCACCATCTGCACCGGTTGTCAATGTGAATATTATTCAGTGTTTGCCATATCAAGTGGAATTAACTGTTCAAAATCCAGGATCCGGAACTTATAATTGGAGTAACGGAGCTTTTGGCTCATCAATCGTAGTAACAAAAGGTGGTTTGTATCAAGTGATTTATACGGCAACTTCGGGATGTAAATCAAGTGTTCAGATTTCTGTTCCACACAGTGTTGAAGACCTAATGTGGATTTTCCCTACGGGCTGTTATGATATGTGTCCTGGTGATGCATACATTGTTGGTCCTTTAGGAACGTTTACCAATCATGAATGGCAGTATTTCGGAAATATGCAACAGGGAGGATCTCCTGGATTTGTAGATCCTTATTGGCCACAGAACACAGGAACTTATAACCTTTTATTACAGCAAGGTTCATGCTCACTTCAGTCTGGTGACATGAATATTACTCCATCTGTAAATAATCCTTGGTGTGCACCAAGAGAATGTAAAATTGAAGTTGTTGTCAAAAGCGTGAAAAGAGAAGGCAACACGTACTTAATTTTCGGAGATATTTTTAATTTCGGAACGCAATCTGTTACAGTAACATTTTCAAGTGCAAACGGATTTGGAAATTATTCCCCAGGAAGTATGACAATATCTGGAGGAGGAAGTTCACCAATGAATCCTCTTATTTTTACGCCAAACTCAAGTTTTCCAGGTGGTGTAGATGAAATGCTGGTTACAGCAAATGTTGAGGGATGTAAGGTCTTGGTAAAAATTATTTTTGATGATGGTGTTTATAGTAAGACAGCACCTGCTTACGTACAAACAGAAAGTAAACTTTCTTTTGTTCCAAATCCGGCCAAAGAAGAAGTGAAAATTTCTTACAATACTGGAAACAGTCAGGTTGAAGCTAAAACACTTTATATCTATGATCAGAGCGGTATTCTTAAATACCAGCAGAAATTGCAAGGTTATAAAGGAGAGGCGAAATTGGATGTAAGCCAATGGCTGCAAGGGATGTACCTAGTATCGGTAGTTACAACTGCCGACCCTTTACAAGGTAAGTTACTTAAGAAATAATCCTTATTCTAAAATTCAGAATGCCCCTTTTGGGGGCATCTGATTTTAGTTTACGTCTATACTGTTAAGAATTAAGATAGATATTAAACAAACAAGTTATTGAATAAAATTTTACAATTTTAATTACTATTTTCGTATTCCTAAACAAAAATTATTATGAGAAAGAACATTTACTTAATTGCAGCGACACTGTTTTCTGTGCTGTTTCAAAGCCAAACCTACACCTACCAATGGGCTAAAACAGGAGGGGCAACTAATGGATATCCAACAGTGGGATTCACTCAATCAATGGATGAGCATATTTTGGATATTGCAGTTGATAACCAAAACAATAGCTATTATATTACCTCTATGTATGATAGCAATCCTTTACTAGATGGTCAGCCTGTCAGTAATTACGGATCCAAAGATATTGTATTATTCTCAACTGATTGCCAAGGGAATGTACGTTGGAAGAGAACGATTGGTGGAGGTGGGAATATGACGGAGAATGCTCAAAAAATAGTTTTAGATAATAATGGTGGTCTGTATTTGACTTTTGGTGTGGGTAATGGTTCCAGTGTTAGCAGCAGTCAATATCTTCCTCCACGTTTTGGTGATAATAATGTTCTGCCTTTAGTGAGTAACAATTTTATGGATCCTCAGGAAGCGTTAAGATCTGGCTTTTTACTAAAATACAATTCTGCAGATGGTAATTTGGTGTGGAGAAAAGATTTTCAGGGAGACGTATCAGCATTGAATAGTGCAATAGATTTTAGCCCACCGATAATGGACTCACAAAATAATATTCATGTGATTGTGGGGCTTTTAAATGGAAATCATCTTAATGGAATGGTTACGGTACCCAGCTCTTACAACTCAAGCCTAAATTTTCAGTATTATTTGGTGAAATATGATACAAATGGAAATATTGTTGGAACACCGTCTTTACTTCCTTTTAGTGGTACTACAACTTTTAAGGTCGGTTACTTAAGTTTTATGTATGATGAAGTAAATAGCAGGTATTATGTAGCGGGTTCTAGAAACACTGAAGGAAGCGGAACTAACGGTAATGCTCTCTCATATAACAATGTTCCAATAAATGGTTCAGGATTTTTGTTGGCATTTAATAGCACCACATTTGTAGAATTATGGAGACGTGAGCAGACCGTTAATAATCCTATTGGAGCAATGTTTCTCACAGGACTAAAAAAAGATCCTACTACAAGTGATATTTATATTTCGGGAAAATTTGGGACAGTTAATAATACAGTTTCGTTTGGTGGTGATTACACTTTTTCTACCCCTTTAAATGGACCTATTAGTTTTGTAATGAAGCTGGGAACAACAAATACATCAAGCAATGTCATTTGGTGTACTTATCCGACCTCTTTATCAGATGGTTCTACTCAAGTAGCAATGGAGAATGCAAGAATGCCTATCGCTATCAAGGGTAATGAAGTTCTTTTTGCTAAAGGTAGCATACGAGAAGTTTGGGGTAATTATCCTATGATTAGACCAGCAAATGATCGTACCGATCCTTTACTTGTAAGATTCAACAAAGATACAGGCGTTGTGAATGGAACTTACGAAATACAGGGAAGCTATGGTCAGGAGGATCATTTTACTGCCGTGGCTGTTGACAATGATAATAACATAATGTTAGGTGGATTTATACATCAGCAATTGTTTACCGCAGCTAATGACAATATAGCAACTATAAGTAATGCTGCAGGAAGTACAAAATCAGATTTCTTTTTTGCTAAACTGGCAACCTCTGCAACATGCTCATCATTATCCGTAGAAGAAACTGCTGTTGAGGCTGGTTTACAGTTCTATCCTAATCCTGTTCTGGATAACTTAACGATTAAAAGCAAAAATAAACTTGAAAGCTACGAAGTGTATTCATCTGCGGGGCAAACCGTTTTAAGAGGAGGTTTGGGCAGTACGAATACACAAATTAATATGAGCGCTTTGACAGCTGGTGTTTATTATGTAAAAGTGAAAACTGAAAAAGCTGTTGTGACAGAGAAGATTCTTAAAAAGTAAATGGCGTCAAAAAATCGAAGTGGAAATTATTATGAAAAAGAACATTTACTTAGTTACAGCTGTGCTGTTTTCCTTGCTGTACCAAAGTCAAACCTACACCTACCAATGGGCAAAAACAGGTGGAGCTACAAACGGAAGTAGCGGATCGGGATTTAACCAGCAATTGGATGAACAAGTCCTGGATATGGCTACCGACTCTAACAACAATACGTACTACTTAGTTCCTATGTACCAAAATACTCCTCTCTTGGCCGGTCAGTCTATCACCAACTATGGTGGGAAAAATATAGTACTTTTTTCTACTGATTGCCAAGGAAATATCAGATGGTCAAGAGCTATAGGAAGTGCTACCACTTCAGCATTTTCCCAAAAGATAGTTTTGGACAATAATGGAGGTTTATATTTGACTTTTTTTGGCACCAATCCAGCAACAACAGGACAGCCTGATCTGCCATTAAGATTTGATGACAATAATGCAATGCCTTATAGAAATCCTGATCCATTTTTAGCGGAGCCTGCTAAAAGAAATTCATTTTTATTAAAATATAATACTGCAAATGGAAATTTGGTTTGGAGAAGAGATCTTCAGGGTGATGTAAGTATTCAAAATAACAATTGCGACATTGGAACTCCTTTAATTGATTCTCAAAGCACTATTCATTTAATTTGTGGTTTTAAATTTGGAACGCATCTTAATGGTTTGATTACAGTACCATCATCATTTGACAGCTCTACACCAAATTTTCAATATTATCTTGTAAAATATGATACTTCAGGAAATATTGTTGGCAATCCATCACTATTACCTATAACTGGCTCAACAACTTTTCAGGGAGGATATTTAAATTTCATGTATGATGAAACGAACAGCAGATATTACTTAGCAGGTTCAAAAAATTATCCTGGAAATAGTGGTTTAAACTTTTCATACAATGGTACGGCCATTATTCAAAACGCTTTTGTTTTAGCTTTTAATTCTACAAACTTTGCAGAATCGTGGAGGAAAGAAATAAATAATGGTACTGCAGGTTCGCCTAGTGATTATATTTTTGGGTTGAAAAAAGACCCTACTACCAGTGATCTATATATTTCAGGGAGATTTTTTAAAGGTGGAAATAATCCAACATTAGCAAGTTTTGGAACTTACAGCTTTACAACACCACTCATTGGACAGATTAGTTTTGCTATGAAACTAAGCAATTCAGGAAATGTAATTTGGTGTAATAATTTAACTGCTCTGTCAGATGGAAGCTCAGATGCTTTTATTGTTAATGCCAGAATGCCTTTAGCAATTAACGGTAACGAATTACTTTTTGCGAAAGGAAGTATTCAGGAAGTTTGGGGCAATTATTCGATGACAAGACCAGCCAATGACAGAACTGACCCCTTACTTGTAAGATTCAATAAAGATACAGGTGTTGTTAATGGAACTTACGAAGTACAGGGAAGCTATGGACAGGAAGATCATTTTACTGCGGTTGCTGTAGACAATGATAACAATATTATGTTAGGTGGTTTTATAAATTCACAACTTTTTACTTCAGCTAATGATAATGTGCCTACTATCAGCAACGCTGCCGGAAGTTCAAAAACAGATTTCTTTTTTGCTAAACTGGCAACTTCTGCTACTTGTTCAGCATTGTCTGTAGAAGAAACCGCCATCGAGGCAGGATTACAGTTTTACCCAAATCCGGTTCAGGATCTTCTAACTATTAAAAGCAAAAATAAACTTGAAAGCTACGAAGTGTATTCATCTGCGGGGCAAACCGTTTTAAGAGGAGGTTTGGGCAGTACGAATACACAAATTAATATGAGCGCTTTGACAGCTGGTGTTTATTATGTAAAAGTGAAAACTGAAAAAGCTGTTGTGACAGAGAAGATTCTTAAAAAGTAAATGGCGTCAAAAAATCGAAGTGGAAATTATTATGAAAAAGAACATTTACTTAGTTACAGCTATGCTGTTTTCTTTGTTATATCAAAGTCAGACTTACACATACCAATGGGCAAAAACAGGTGGTGCAACTAATGGAGATCCAACTGTGGGTTTTACTCAATCAAACGATGAACATATTCTTGATATTGCCATTGATAACCAAAATAACAGTTACTATATCACATCCATATTTGATGGTACTCCTTTACTAGATGGACAGCCTGTGACCAACTACGGATCTAAAGATATTGTTTTATTCTCAACCGACTGCATGGGCAATGTGCGTTGGAAAAGAACGATTGGTGGAGGTGGTAATATGAGTGAAAATACTCAAAAAATTGTTTTGGATAACAATGGAGGTCTTTATTTGACTTTTGGTGTTGGTAATGGTTCCAGTGTTAGCAGTAGCCAATACCTTCCCCCTCGATTTGGTGATAATAATGTTCTCCCTTTAGTAAGCAATAATTTTATGGATCCTCAGGAAGCTTTGAGATCTGGTTTTTTACTAAAATACAATACAGCTGATGGGAACTTAGTTTGGAGAAAAGATTTTCAGGGAGATGTATCCGCACTTAATACTTTTATGGATTTTAGTCCGCCAATAATGGACTCACAAAATAATATTCACATAATATGTGGGTTTCAATACGGAACCCACCTAAATGGAATGATAACTGTACCGAGTTCTTATAATTCTAGTCAAAATTTCCAATATTATTTAGTGAAATATGATACAAATGGAAATATTGTGGGAACGCCATCTCTACTTCCTCTTGCTGGGACTACAAATTTTAAAGTAGGTTATTTGAATTGGTTATTTGATGAAGTAAACAGCCGTTACTACCTTGCAGGTTCAAGAAATTTAGAGGGCAGTGGGTCAAATGGTAATGCACTTTCATATAATAATGTTCCGATTAACAACTCAGCTTTTTTACTAGCATTCAACAGTACAAATTTTAATGAACTTTGGAGAAGAGAATTTGTGACCAGCGCAAGTCAGGGATTTAATTTTATCTATGGTTTAAAGAAAGACCCTACAACGAGTGATATTTATCTTTCCGGTAAAATAGGTAAATCAACTAATACAGTTTCGTTTGGCAGTGACTATAATTTTACAAGTCCTCTAATTGGATCAATTAGTTTTGTAATGAAGTTAGCAACAACCAACACTTCAAGTAATATCATTTGGAGTACATCTCCAACCTCTTTATCTGACGGCTCTACTCAAGTTGGAATGCAAAACGTCCGTATGCCTATCGTTATCAAAGGCAATGAAATTATTTTTGCCAAGGGAAGCATCAGAGAAGTTTGGGGAGCGTATTCTATGGTGCGTCCGTTAAACGACAGTACAGATCCTTTGCTTGTATTATTAAATAAAGATACCGGAGTCGTAAATGGGACTTATGAGGTACAGGGCGACTATGGTCAGCATGATCATTTTACTGCTGTTGCTGTAGATAATGATAACAATATTATGTTGGGTGGATTTATACATTCACAACTGTTTACTGCGACAAATGATAATGTTGCAACAATAAGCAACGCATCGGGAAGTACTAAATCAGACTTTTTCTTTGCAAAACTTGCCAATGTTGCGTGCTCTACAATGTCGGTAGAAGAAACTTCTGCAGAAGCCAGTTTACAGTTTTATCCTAATCCTGTTCAGGATTTCCTAACCATTAAGAGCAAAAACAAACTTGAAAGCTACGAAGTGTATTCTTCTGTTGGGCAAACTGTTCTAAGAGGAAACTTAGGGAATACGAATGCACAGATCAATATGAGTGCTTTAACAGCTGGTGTTTATTATGTAAAAGTAAAAACTGAAAAGGCTGTGGTGACGGAGAAGGTTATTAAAAAATAGACTAGCCATAGAAATAATCTAAATCATATACCATGAGAAAATTTTTTTTACTGTTTATCCTTTTATTTTCTATTCAATTATTTTTATCGCAAAACTATCAGTGGCAATGGGCTAAGTCCGGCGGAGGTGTTTATGGTTCCTATGGAGCAGGTTTTACTTATAAAGATGATGAACTCGTTTTAGATATTGCGGTAGATAATAATAATAACACATATTATCTAGTAGCGTTATATAGTGGTTCTCCTCAACTGGATGGACAACCTGTAGCGCACTATGGAAGTATTGGAAATAATGGTGCAAGACGTGATCTTATGCTTTTCTCGACAGATTGCATGGGCAATATCCGCTGGAAACGTACTATAGGAGGAGCTACATATGAAGATTCAAGGAATTTTGTTTTAGATAATAATGGAGGTTTGTATCTCGCTATTTCAACAGGAAACTTATCAGGAAACGGGGCTGCTACGAATGTGCCACCACGTTTTGGCGATAATGATATTTTACCTGTCATTACAGATAATGCTGTATTTTCTGATGCTATGAAAACAGCTTATCTTTTAAAGTACAATACTTCGGATGGTAATTTGGTTTGGAGACAAACTCTTCAAGGAGAAGTTATACTTGATCCTTCGTACCCTGGTGTACCAATCAATAACACAAATTCAACCCTTGGCGCAACATTGATTGATTCTCAAAATATCATTCATTTCATTGTAGGACTTCGATTGGGAACACATTTGAATAATACCGTCACGGTTCCTTCCAACTACAATGTATTAACTGGACTCTATAAATATTATGTTGTAAAATATGATACCAGCGGAAACATGGTAGGTTCTCCTTTGCTGCTTCCTATGGAGGGTGTTACGATTAATACATCTGACAGGGTTAATTTTATATATGATGAGCTCAACAACAGATATTATTTAGGAGGCTTTCACATTGGTGATTTATCATATAATAATATTCCTTTAAAAAAAGGAGGTTTTTTATTGGCCATTAATGCTACCACAGCTGCAGAATTATGGAGGAGGGAAGAGCATTTCACATTATCTGCACCTACTGCTATGCAAATCTGGGCTGTAAAAAAAGACCCTGTAGGTTCTGATCTTTTTTTAGTGGGAAATTATGTTAGGATTAATAATGAGTCTACAGGATTCGGCGATTATACATTTCCGCCCCAATCTATTGATGGAAACAATGGCTTTATAATGAGGTTAAGCACAACAAATACTTCAAGTTCAGTTCTCTGGGCGAAAAGAGCTACAGGTATGAATCCGGTTTATCCCAGTATCTTTGATATTTCGCTAAAAAGTCTGGCTTTTAACGGAAATGAAGTAATCTTTGCTAAAAGCGATGTTTACAGCATTTGGGACGGTTTTACATTATCCAGACCCGTAAATCATTTAACTGATCCAGTCGTAATGAGGCTTAGCAAAAGTACAGGAAATGTTTTAGGCTTTTATGACGTAATGGGATCCGCAGGTGCAAATGATACATTTTCAGCTGTAGCAGTAGATAACGATGGTAATATTATGCTGGGAGGCCATATCGAAGGCCAGCTTTTTACCCTCCCAAATGACGGTGTGCCGACAATTGTAAGATCTGGATCATCTAAAGGAGATTTCTTTATCGCAAAATTGGCAACTTCTGCCACTTGTTCACTATCCGTTGAGGAAGAAACAGCAGAAGAAGCTGATCTGCAGTTTTATCCCAATCCAGTTCACGAATTCCTAACAATTAAAAGTAAAAATAAACTTGAAAGCTATGAAGTGTATTCTTCTGTGGGGCAAACTGTTTTAAGAGGAAGCCTCGGGAATACCAGTGCACAAATTAATATGAGTGCTTTGACAGCTGGTGTTTATTATGTAAAAGTGAAAACGGAAAAGGCTGTGGTGACGGAGAAGTTCTTAAAAAAATAACTTTATCTGAATAACATTTCTGAACCGCAAAGATTTTGTCTTTGCGGTTTTTTAATTTAAATTAATGATGATGGCTATAACATGTAAATTGTACCTACTGGTTTTTTTGGATGTGCGATATGTAACAAGTTTACATTTAAAACTGCTTAATCAACGATTTTTTTTGATTCTTTTTTTAGACGTTATATCCATTCCATTTTTTTTACTCAAACTTTGGTCCCAGAAAGATTTTCCATTGGCTATATAGGCATTAGATTACTGTCTGATAAACCGTCACGTCCATATTTAGGCTTTGTGAATTTTGCATTCCACCAATCGGAAAAATTGTCCTGGAGTGCCAGCTGATTATATAAGTGATATCATAGTATTAACGAATATCAGTATATAAAATGCAGTGGAGTATGCTAGTCGTCCTAATGATAGCACTGTAATAGTTAAAACTGAATAAATATAAAAAAGCAAGACCTTCTAAAATGATTTAGGAAGATCTTACCAATAAGTATTTGTATATGCGCAGAAATACTAACAAGTTAATTGCCATCCTTGGTCTTACAGAGTGATTTACAATAAAATTCTCTTTAAATATCTTCATGGTGAGATATAATTATGACATATAAACTATATTACAAGAAAAAAATGACGTTAAATCTGCTGCTTTGTGCTCGTAATTCTACGAAGCCAATAATTCATCCATTAGTTGAAACAGGCAAGGAGTTAAACATTGAAGAATCTTTTGAGTACGGCTCCTACTATCAAAGCCTTTTAGACAGAAACACATTTTGAAAGTGGTGATCTCGAACCAGGTATCTAAAAGGTTATCAGGATTGAAATAAGTGATTCTACAGATTTTTCAAACGTAAAATTACAACTTACATAGATTATATAGCACTCGTACGAGTGCTTTTTTTATTCAATTAATTGATCAATAAAAGGATCTTACTGCCTGATGGGGAAAGGTAATATATTTAAAGTTTAATATGATTTGAGTATGAACATGCTCACTGAAATTTTGAAGTTTGGTAAGCGACTTTTATTAAAGTGCAATTATTATAATCATAAACGATGTTTAGTAATTTAAGTACTGCTATATCAAAACTAATTTAATATAGACTAGTGAACAACCAACTTAAGAAGTCAAGCAATGAATCCAAAACGTGAAAGTATATCTAGCTTACGAATTAAAGGACAGCTGTACCTTAAAGACAGTTCCATTCCCGGGTACAGATTCTAACTGAATTTTTCCATGATGAATCTCAATAATCCTTTTAACAATAGATAAACCGATACCGTTTCCTGAGTTGTAATTTTTATTATTTCCGCGATAAAATAAATCAAAAATATTCTGCTGATCTTCCTCAGAAATTCCGATTCCTTTATCAATAAATCTAATTTCGATATTTTTATTGTGAATTTCAATTTCAACATTACACTGTTGATCCTGAGAATATTTGCAGGCATTTTCCATTAAATTAAGAAAGGCTATTTGCAGCAGATAAGGGTTTCCATGAAAATCGTAATTACTCTCGTCCTGATCCGCTGCATGATCCATATAATGAATTCCTACCTTGTATTCTGAATTCTTCTGCAACAAATTCACTTTTGCATCTGCCAGGACTTCATCTAATCTCAGCTCTGTAAAACTGATTTGTGAAATATCATAACTTGCCCTTGCAAAATCTAAAAGCGCAGAAGACAGCTTTGAGGCTTGATGAGCATCCTGAAGAGCATTATCAACAGAAATTTTATATTCGTCCAAAGTTGTATTGAGATCTTTCGCCAGTTCAAGTTCTGAAATCAATGTGGAAAGAGGCGTTCTAAATTCATGCGAAATGGTTGTGACAAACTGTCTGTGATTGTTAAATGATTTTTCCAGGCGGTTGAAGGTCGAATTAAAAGTCTCAGTAAGCTCATAAATCTCATCCTTCGCCTTAGGTATTACAAGTCTTTTATGCAGATTATGTTCAGAAATATCACGAATCTGAACAATAATATCTTTTAAAGGTTTCAAAGTATAATATGAAAACATAAAACCGATAATAAAAATGATGATGATCGAAATAAAATAAATCACGATGATATCTTTTTTAAATTCAGCAATATGAGCCATCCCCGTCACATCTACTGCACTTCCGATGACATAATAGTTAATACCATCAGACTCATATTTCATCGCCATATATTGCCGCTCTTTTCTTACCCATGTAATTTTATCCTTACCGCTTTTGATAAATCGGTCTAAGTTTTTCTGATTTTGTGAAGACGGTGGAATATCTGTGAAAAGCAGTTTTTTTTGCTCATTATAAACACTGATATCGGCTTCATTAAGGATTTTTTTGTTTCTTAAATGAAGCTCTTTAATTTTTGCACTGTCAATTTTAGCGTCAAAGATAAATTCAGATCTCCAGGTAATTTTATAGCCTAAACGGTCGTTAAATTCGTCTTCCCGGTTTTTTTCAGAAACATAATACAGCACATAAGCAAAAACAAAAAGAATTCCAGCAGTTAGAATGGCGTAACTGAGGGCAGTTCTTGTAGCTATTTTCATGAGAGTTTTGTAAAGATAAACCCTACACCGGGTTTAGTATGAATCAGTTTTTCATCAAAATTTTTATCGATTTTCTTTCGGAGATAAGCAATGTAAACATCAATATAATTGGTGCCTGTATCAAAGTGATTTCCCCAGACATTTTCCGCAATTTCATCACGGCTTAAGATTCGTTCGGCATTGCTCATCAGGAAAAACAGCAGTTTAAATTCTTTCGGAGTCAAATCAATTTCCTGCCCGTTTCTGAAAACACGGTTTGTATTTTTATTAATAGTCAAATCCCGATATTCTACAATACTGGATTCTTCTTTCTTTGATTGAACAACAGGTTTTCTGAGCAAAATCGCTTTAACTCTGGCGTACAGTTCTCTGATCTCAAAAGGTTTTACCATGTAATCATCTGCTCCGGCATCAAAACCTTCGATTTTTTCATCAATCGTTCCCAATGCTGTCAACATGATAATAGGAAGTTCAGGATGTTTTTGCTTAACCAGTTTGCTCAGTTCAATACCGTTCATGTGCGGAAGCATAATATCCGTAATAATCAGATCAAAGGTGATTGTTTCTACTATTACCAAAGCATCTTCCGCATCTTCAGAGATATAAATTTCGTAACCCTGACTTTCCAATCCTCTTTTCATAAGACTGGAAACACGGAGATTATCTTCTATGATTAAAATTTTCATGCAGAGAAATATTTAGAAATTAAAGCAAAATCTTATAGTCATAAAGACAATTCAGTGTATTTAAATTTAACTGTTCTTCTAAGCCTCTACAAAGGTATTGTATATTTTGATTTTAAGATTAATGATTCATTTTTTTAATAAATTTCTAAAGATTTTCTAATAGTTTTCTAACGATGTTCCCCGTTTTCCGAAACTAATTTTGTCCCGTTGAAATCAACCAACAGAATAGTTTAGAATCAATATTATGAACAGAAAATATTTTAAAGTCGCAGTCATTTTAGTTTCTGCAATCAATGTTTTTTCCAAAGTAGAAGCTCAGAAAAAGAACGATTTTAATAATCCCTCACTTACTCATTATCTGAATGATGAGCACACAAGATCAATTTCCTTAAGCGGTTACGCTGAATTATGGGCAAGATATACCCAGCTGAATCCCGGAAGTCTAATTAACAATGAAGCGAAGTCAGATGTTTCAGATTTGTCTTTGCGAAGAGTTCGTGTTAAAATGACCTACAAACCGACTGAAAAACTGATGTTTGTGTTACAAGGCGGAACAACCAATGTTAATGTCAATGCGAAAGGCAGCAATTATTTCGATTTGTTGGATGCTTACGCAGAATTTTCATTGAATGATAAAATACAGTTTGGTGCTGGACGATCAACATGGAGAGGTTTGTCTAGATTCACCACGGGGCCTTTAAATACTTTACTGTATGATCTACCTTCGTACGCAACATCGAATGCGGGTGCAACTGACTACACAGTGAGAGAACTGGGAGCATATATCAAGGGACAGTTAGGAAAATTTGATTACCGTTTGGTCGTTGCAGATCCTTACACGATGTCTACGTCTGATCCAAAGGTCAATGTAGCCTCTTTCAGCAAAAATTCTCCAAATAAAGACTTCTCAGGATATTTCAGATATGCGTTTTTAGATACAGAAAATATTTCGACCCCTTTTAACTCAGGAACCTACGTTGGAAAGAAGAATATACTGAGTGTGGGAGCTGGTTTCGATTACATTCATGATGCAATGTGGCACCAGGATATCAATAAGAATACTGTCAATGACGACATGAAAAGTTTTGCAATCGACTTATTTTATGACGCTCCACTGAATAAAGAAAAAGGAACTTCGGTGAGTGCTTACGGAATGGCAATGCATAACGATTACGGACCTAATTACATTCGTTATGTCGGAACCAATAATCCTGCAACTTCAGTGGATGTTACCCAGACAAGTTTAAATGGTGCCGGAAATGCAATGCCAGTGATCGGAACCGGAAATACTTATTATATTCAGTTGGGCGGAACACTTCCGTATCTCAACAATGATAAGAAAAATCTACAGCTTCAGCCCGCCGTCGGAATGCAGTTGTCTGATTTGAAAGGCCTTCACGACAACGCGGTTATCTACGATGCCGGAATTTCTCTGCTGATGAACGGAATGTCTTCCCGATTAACCTTTGATGCTCAAAACAGACCGGTTTTTACAGGAGATCCCAGCACCAGTGCAGTGGTATCTGACAGACAATGGCAGTTTGTATTAAAATACAGAATCGATTTTAATTAAATAATAAGATAATGGAAAGAAGAAAATTTTTATTCCGGTCAGTGCAGGCTTCGGCTTTGCTGCTGGTTTCGGGAAACATGTTCGCATCAGTTTTACCAATGCTTAATCCTAAAAAAAATAAAAAAGTGTACGCTCACAATTTATTCTTCTGGCTCAGAAAGGATCTTTCTGCAACAGAAATCAAAGACTTTGAAAATTTCTTTGAAGGTCTTAAAAAACTCCCTTACCAAAAAAATCTGCGATACGGAAAACCCGCAGGAACAAGCCCGCGAAACGTTTTAGACAGCACGTATTCTTATAACGCTGCTATGGAATTTGACAGTCTTGAAGAACTGGAAGCCTACGGACAACTTCCCGAGCATTTGGCTTTGGTTAAAAAATACAAACCCTTTTTCGAAAAAATGTTGGTGTATGACACCGTTTACAATTAATAAAGATTATATTTAAAATGAAAAATTTTATCAAAGGAATTTGCCTCGTTTTGGCATTAAGCTCATTCGTTATGAAAGCACAGGACAAAGAAAACAAAAACCTCAGCATCAAAGTCAATAAAGAGGAATCGAAAGAATATATTCCCGCAGTTAGACTGCTGAATAATCCTGACGGTTCATGTACTTTTGAAAGAGGAAGGATACCTACATTGAAACATCTGAACACCACAACATTCTGGATGAGCAATAAAACAGAGGAATGGGAAAAGAATGCACATCCAGCTCCCAGAAGACAATATGTAATCACTTTGAAAGGAAACATAAGATTTAAAGTGACAGACGGTTCTACTTTTATTATCAAACCAGGAACGATACTTTTAGCGGAAGACCTGAAAGGAAAAGGTCACAGCTGGAATATGATCAGAAGCAAATCGTGGGAAAGACTGTACATTCCACTTGCAGAAAACGCAGATGATTATTTTGTGTCTGATAAAGACCATGATTAATAATCGATTTCAATGAACTGTAATCAATCGCATATATTCAGAGTAACATTGAAGCTTACTCCTGATTCTACGATAAAAAGAGATTTACCAACCAGTGAATCTCTTTTTTTTGCATGAATCTGATATCATCAATTCTTTAAAAATGAACGTTGATTTGCAACAACGATGTTCAAAAAAATGCTAACCGACATAGAGGAAGTAATAATTAACTTAAAACAGAAATGAAGCTAACCTGCTAAAACCACTGACTTTGCAGGTTGTTTTGATTACGCTTTAAAAATAGATTGATGGCAACAACAGGGCGAAAAAATACCCACAAAATATTTAATTTGTGAGTACTTTTTAACAATATTAAATTTCAGAAGGTTGAAACCAATTCTAAATTTTAATCATCGCTATTTCTTTTTACCGGCCTTTGTTTCAGCAGATTTACTGTTCCCTTTTATGGCAACATTCTTTTTAATTTTTCCTCCGGATTCTTTAAATTCAGTGAAGGCATCAGCTAATGCCTGCATCTCTTCATCAAGACCCGGTGCAAATTCTTCAGGACGTTCAGGTGCCTGAGGGATTGGATAAGATTCCCGAGGTTCTTTTAATGTCGTAAGTTCCGTTCCATCATTGAATGGAGAAGGGCCGCTGAAAATCTGCTCCATTAAAGATCCATCCATACGGAATGTATACTGTTCTCTGTGCAGACCTAAATCCAGTAATCTTTTTACCTCTGGAAACTGAGAAGAATCAAATTTAGGTACCGGAAGCACTTTGCCCCAATCAACTCCAAGTGTTTCCAGAGCTTTGGCAAAAGCCGCTTGGTGAGCTTCATCACGAACAATAAGAAAAGCAACAGTAGCACGCAAGGTTTTATTGCTGCTCATCTGATAGATCCTGCATTTCTGAATTCTTCCTGTCGCCTCTACAACCAGATTGTCCATTAAGTCCAGAACCAGATTTCCATGATTGTGCACGTAACTTCCACTCCAGGGATTTCCGGCAGCATCTACAGGTAATGCGGCCTGAGCACCTACAATATAATGGTGAGGATTCTGTTGTTCCTTTGCCATCTCAAGAGCAATTCCACCTCCTTTACTGGGAGCTTCATATTTATCTCCCTGATACCTTGACGAACCATCTAATAATTGTGAGATCGTTTTGGTAATAAGTTCTACATGCGAAATTTCCTCAATTCCTACTCCCTGAATCAAATCCATGTAAGGAGTAGCCTTTCCACGGAAATTGAAACTCTGAAAGAGAAACTGCATCATTGTACGCATTTCGCCAAATTGGCCTCCTAATCCTTCTTGCAGGGCATTAGCCGCAGATGGATCCGGTTCATCAGAAACAATTGGACTGATTAGATTTTGTGAGTGATAAAACATAATTAAATTTTTTGGATGTAGTCTTCAGTCATCTAAGACCGTGCCATTAACCCTTAATTATCAGGACTTTAACTTATTGATTATTACCCATTTTGCAATCTAAATCATAAGTTTTTCTGATAAAAAAGTGTATGGAAAATTTAATTATTTTTATTCGTTTTGTACGCGTTCTGGTGTTACTAAAATGAATGCAAAATTTACTTAGTGAACAAAACATTTTTAAGATTGGGGATTTTAAGTTGAGTAACTTCGAGCGCAATTATATTTCAGTTTTCAATGCCGTTTTTTACAATACCTAATTTCATAATTTCTTTTTGAGTTCATGTGCTCACATATGATTATCCTCATATATAGGCGTCTTCTGGAGTTGTAGCTTTATAAAAAACTTTATAAGTATAACCAATTACAACTTTACTATGATAAATACTAAACAGAATTTGACTTTAAAACTAAAAATTTGGAGACAGAAGAATAGCCATTCTAAAGGACAGTTTGAGATTTACAAATTATCCGACGTTTCAACAGATTCTTCTTTTCTTGAAATGCTCGACATGCTGAACGCAAATTTGATTGATCAAAATCAAGAACCCATTGCCTTCGACCACGATTGTCGGGAAGGTATTTGCGGAATGTGTTCGCTTTATATCAATGGTAGAACTCATGGGCCTGATACCGGTGTGGCAACATGCCAGCTTCACATGAGGATGTTTCACGACGGGCAGACAATTGTGATAGAACCGTTTCGAAGTACAGCCTTTCCTGTTATTAAGGATTTGATCGTTGACCGTAGCTCATTTGATAGAATTATGGCCGCGGGAGGTTTTATTTCAGTTAATACTTCCGGAAATACTTTGGATGCTAACTCTATTCTGGTTGATAAGGAAGATGCAGATAAAGCAATGGATGCTGCAGCATGTATCAGTTGCGGTGCTTGTGTTGCCTGTTGTCCCAACGGAGCTGCTATGCTTTTTATTGGTGCTAAAGTTTCTCACCTTGCATTGCTGCCGCAGGGAAGAGTAGAGGCTAAACGCAGAGTGTTGAATATGGTTAAAGCGATGGATGATGAAGGATTTGGAAATTGTTCTGTAATTGGTGCATGCGAAGTGGAATGCCCAAAGCATATTTCACTTGACAATATAGCAAGATTGAATCGTGAATATATGTCAGCATGGCTGGATAAACAAAGTTAGTTACCTATAGAACAACAACCTCCGATAATTTTTTGTACATAATTACTATTAAATACTAACTGTATTGTGATATTCCGATAAATAAAATGCCCTAAAAAGTATCAAACTTTTTGGGGCAGTTAATTGAGTGTCTTTACCGTTATATAAGCTGTAATATAATATCTGTGAAATTATCATCATCGACATCATCATGTTTTTTAACATCAATTACCCGGTATATACCTTTTTCAAGGTCACCATAGATAAATGATTTTTGTGTGTCTTTGTCAAGTTGGCTGTAATAATATGTTCCGTACTCAAATGTGTCGCCAATCTGTAAATTTGTGCCTGCCTCAACTATGTGATGAATGGCTGGTGTTCTCGAATCCCGAGGACACAGTAGTAAATTTAACTTCATTTTTTTTTCACCAAATATAATTTTTTTTCACAATTTACTTTTATGATTTTATAGCAATTTTCCAGATAATTTAGAAAATTGGTAACCTATGGAGGTTTTTATGAGGATTATTACAACAGGTAATTTCGTGATTTATGATAACGGTACTTCGAAGTAAAAAGTTGAACCTTTACCAAATTCACTTTCTACCCAGATTTTACCATCGTGAGCTTCGATAATTTCAGCGCTGAGATATAGACCAATACCAAATCCACCGATAATACTTTCCTGCTCAACTCTATAAAATCTTTCAAAAAGTTTATTAAGATTTTCAGTTTTAATGCCCATCCCCTCGTCTTTAACACTTACTCTTAAGCGATGACCATATTGCGCAAAAGAAATAGTAATTGTGGTTCCGGTCGCAGAATATTTTACTGCATTACCAACCAGATTATTGAGAACCTGTATCAGCTTAAGCCTGTCTGCATCTACTGTCACTGAATGATTTGCAGAAAAAATAACAGTATGGGACGAGTACTGGAATTTGTAGTCTGTCTTAATCTCTTCTACAAGTTCAGAAAGATCAAATTCAGCTTTATCAATATGTAATTTGCCTGACTCGAGTCTTGAAACATTCAGGAAGCCATTGATCATATCAGTCATATTCCTGACCTGTTTAAGGCTCTGAATGTATGCTTTTTTCAAAAACTGATCCTCAGTATTTTCTGCTTTCCGCAACAGCATCTGCAGGTATACGTTGATAGATGTAAGGGGAGTTTTAAGTTCATGTGAAACCATGCTTATAAAATCATTTTTACGCTGTTCTTCTTCTTTCAGTGACTGAATGTCTGTGGTGGAACCAACCCACATGGTAATATTGCCATCCTCATCAAGTACAGGGGATGCAATATTCAGATGCCAGATGTACTTTCCTTCAGTATTCTTAAAACGGAGTTCTGAAACATGTGGTCTGCATTCAGATGCTGCTTCTGCCAATCCTTTCCGGAAATTCTGAATTTCATCAGGATGCATCATTTCATGATATCCGAAATCCCGTAAGTCTTCAAAATTCATCCCCGCAAACTCAAGCCAGGTTCTGTTGAAAAAAGTCACTTCTCCGGAAGGTAATGCATTGGATATCTTTACAGGTACCAGGTCTGCCAGCATTTTAAAATATTTCGCACTTGATTCAACTGCCTTACGTGCATTTACCTGTTCTGTGACATCTGTAGCCACTACCAGAATATCGGCAATATTCCCATCAGTATCCGATATGGGCTGGTAGACAACATTAAAAAAGATTTCCTTGAGTTCACCGTCATGTTTCAGCATTGCACTGATTCCGTTGGCGTAAAATGGTTTTCCGGTAGAATATACATCGTCCAGAAAACCTAAAAATGGCTGATCCTGAATTTCAGGAAGGGCATCGGCCAGCCTGCTGCCTACGATAGCATCCGTCTTTCCCCAGACCTCAAGTATTTTCCTATTCGCTGATTCTACTATAAACTCTTTACCGCGAAGAAGACCTATGGCGACCGGAGCTTTTTCAAATACGTATTTAAATCTTGATTCACTTTTCGAAAGTTGATTCAACAGAACCGACAGCTGATCATTGGCAATTGAAAGTTGATCTGCATATTGTTCCAGCTGTCTTTGGGCAAGTACTCTGTCTGTAATTTCAAAGGACATCACCAATACACCATCACGCTTTCCGTCCAATCCTGTTAAAGGCTGATAAGTATAGTCAACAAAAGTTTCTCTTATTGTTCCGTCGGGTTCAGTAAACAAAACAGGACTTTCTTTGACGTCTATAATCTCACCGGTTTGCATCACTCTTCTCAGCTGACCTGCAAAGGGCTGATCAGCCAGGTCCGGTAAAATTTCCAGAAAGGGCTTACCAACCACTTCGTCCCTTGTTTTTTTCCAGTAGGATAAATTGGCGTCGTTGATCATTTCTACGATAAGATTATCATAGCGTATTATCACAACAGAAGCAGGGAGCATGTTGATGATCAGATTCAGATTATTGCTTGTCCTCTCCAAATTAACCTTATTGTCTATTTCATGGGTCACTTCAGAGGTGAAAAGTAAAACACCGTCAACTGAACCTTCATGATTGGTTCTGGGAATAAGGCGGTAGTTAAAATAGCGGTCTTCAGGTTCACCGGTGTCAGTATTTAAAAGCGGAACTAAGTCATCAGTAAAATTTAATGACACTCCTTCTGTATACACCCTTCTGATTGATTTTTCCAGCTCTGAACCCAGAAATTCAGGTAGAGCTTCCAAAAAAGGTTTGCCTGTCAGTTCTCTCCCTGATACCAGATTTTGGTAGGTTGGATTCACAAGTTCAAATACAAAATTTTCACCTGATAAAATTGCCGTGCCCGATGGAATTTCACTCAGCAGATTGGCAATAGGTTCACTTTGTGATAGCGTAAGTTCTGGACCTGACGTTACAGTATTTTCCTCAGTACTTTCATTCATCCATACAGCTACGTGCGTAACGGTGTCATTATTCATATTGATCGGAGCATAAAGCGGCGAAATTACCAGTTCATCTTTTTTACTGTTGCGATTGGAAATCAGACTAAGCTCTTTTCCGTTAAAAGAATTCTTCTCCCTTACAACTTTTGAAATGACCATTTTATCTGCCTCAAATTCACGGTTGAGCACTTTCAGGATCTGCTGCTCAGAATGTGCTTCTGCTGCAGCGATGTATAGCTGACTAAATTTTTTATTATAGATTTCAATCAGACCTGATTCCACATTCAAAATGCAGACGCCCAAAGGCGAATGATCGATGATTTTATTAACGAGCTGTTTATCTGTAAATGTCATTTGATTCTTGTTGATACGAAGATATGTTAATCTTTCATAATTAAGAAAAATTACCATTTGTATTAATACCACATGGTATGGTGATTGCAAATACAGTTGTACACTAATCAAAATAATTTTTATTATGGAAAACACTAACACAGTGTCAACACTAAACGATTTACTGAACATTACAAATGACAGAATCAAAGGATTCGACAAAGTGGAGGATAAGGTATGGGATACCTATTCATCTTTAAGAAGTGACTACGACCAGATGGTGAGCGAGTCTCAGACCATGAAGTCTGATCTGATTTCTTTAATCAGAGAGAAAGGAGGGGAGCCGGATGATACTTCAACTACAGCGGGAGCTCTTCACAGAACATGGATTGACATTAAGAATTCTTTCGGAGGTGACAACGCAGAATCTACTCTTGAAAATGTTGCGTTTGGAGAAAAAGCCGCAATAGAAGCTTACGAAAGTGCACTGAATGACGGAACTCTTTGCCCACAAAGCACATCAGTAGTTTCAGAGCAACTTTCAAAGCTGAGATCATCATACAGTAAATTTACGAATCTTGAAAAAAGCGTAGATTAATCAATCAACGCTCAAATTTAACACACGTAAATTTAATTACTATAATTAACTCCTGAGAGCACTGTTCTCAGGAGTTTCTTTGTTCTTACCTAAAGTTTATGCCCCGTCCAGGGCGCTAGCTTTGCATAACTGATGAATAATACTTGATCTTCTAAGGATTAATCAGGTTTCAGTTGCTTTAATTTCTCATTCATAAGCTTTATATTTTGTAAACCTAACTTTCGAAAATATTGTAAGTACTCTCATTTCAGTGCAGACTTATTTTAGTGAAAAATCACACACTTTATGTTTTCAAACTTTCATTTTTGCACGATATTAAAAGGATTATCCATCACTTTTGTAATTATCTGAAGAACTACGTTTGTGTAAGATCTAATCTCTGATAATTTTTTCCGAAGAATAGGTTCCATCCTGAAACTTAATTTTGAGAAAATAGATTCCTGAAGCTAATGGAGATGTATCAATATTTTTCTCTTTGCTTTGAATCAGTAATCTACCTGTTAAATCGTAAATAGAGGCTGTTATAATTTCTTTTTTTGATTTAATATAGATTTCACCCTTGGTAGGATTAGGGTACACGCCTTCGTTTTCCGTTTTTGATTCCTGTGTCTTAAGGAAATTTGATAAATCCAGTTTATACATTATACTTTTCGTAGTAGTCATATTAATGCCACCGGAATAGCAGATTCCGCCATTGGAACACCTTACGTTCTTATGGTAGATATTACTGTCAAGTGTTGTGAAGGTATTTCCATTATCTGTACTGATCCAAGATCCGTGGGTGCTTGTTATGCTGCCACCCTGACCAGTTGCCAGCAGTACATTTGTTCCCGGAACATAGGCGATATCTCCAATCCAGGACAGCGGAATACCGGTTGATGTAATTTCTGTCCAGTTCAGACCGCCGTCAGTAGTGCGTAAGAATTTCTTTGCAACCCCTGTTGATGGGTTTTGCTCAACAACAATTCCTTTATTAATATCGCTCCATGCAGTCAGGTTCCATTGTGAGCCTCCAAAATAATGAGGAATATATGACCAGGTAAGACCCTGATCCGTGGTTTTTAGAATTCTGTATCCTGAAACTGTACTTTCCCAAATATATGCTGCGTCACCCTGAGTGTATTTATTAATCACAAGTGCACCCGGAGTATTAGGCACGTCCGTTGCAAGTGTCCAGTTCTGACCACCGTCATTTGTTCGGTACAGTTTATATCTTCTTTCCGGTTGCCATCCTGTAGCATTCGTAGAAATTGCAAAGCCGGTATTTGCATTGAAAAAATGAACCATCTTACCACCAAGGTTGCCATCTATTGTTAATTTTTTTTGCCAGGTAGTTCCTCCATCGTTGGTTTTCCAAACGTCTGCGTAAGCGTAATTGTTGACGGGCAAGCTGTAATAAACCATTACGGAAGCATTCAAAGCATCTATGCCTGAAAGATGGATAATAGTATAAAAATTGTTAGATGCATAATTTGTATAATATGAAGTTATATCGCTAAACTGTCCATGGACCCAGCTTGCGTTACCGTTAATCGTTTTTGCAAACTTCCCGGGATTATTATTGGTGTAAATCCACACATTATTATCAGATACAATACTAAGGTCAGCAACGTCGTCGTAATTGCCAGGGAATACCTGATTTTGGATCTCCCAGGTCTGACAGGAAAAGAAATTTACGGCGAATAAAAGAAAAAAAAGAGTAAAATTATTTTTCATAGTGTAAGGATTTAAAGCTTAATTGATTATTTGTGATCTGGTTAGATCTATAAATATAGTAATTATTACTACATGCGGAGAATTATTTTAAAAATATTAAAACATTTTTTTATAAACAGATGGTAATTGAGGTTCCCTCCATTAACCAGTTACTTATTACTCATCTTAACTTCGTCAAAGAATAAAAAGCTCATAAAAACATCAGCAGCAGTTTTTCACGAAAAACAAACTGTACATCTTGTAGAAACCAGTAATAATCGAAGAATCCAAATTTATTCCATGCTTAAAGTGCTATTATCCTGCCTTCATCTATACCTTATCTTTGTACCAAAGTATATTCAGGATGATTCCATCTTATATAGTGAGCTACCAAGTGATCTGCAGACATGCTGAGCCAACTAAAGTCATTCAGTCCAACAAGAAACTCAGTACCAAAATTAGCGCTTAGTATTGCCTATTAAAAACTCAGGCAACATGCGCAGTATGAAAGAAAATAATCACCCAAAATATAAACAACTTGACAAGCAACAACAGGATACGCAGGCTGATCCGCAATCCCATCCAGATCTAAAAGCATCCGATACATTACTGGTTCTCCACAACCGAAGTAAGCTGGTTGGAATCGTACAGGACATCAATCCTGACGGTACGGTACAGCAGACATCCACTTACCAAAATACCTCAGATCAAATCCTGAAAATAGAACAAAACGAGAATGCCTTTACTCAGTTCTACATCAACTTCTATCACCAGCTAAAAAATCCGCAGGAATACTCCTTTTTCAAAGTCACCGAATATGAAGCCCCACAGACTGCATCAGATTTACAACAGTACATCATTGACTCCGGAGACGAAAATCTACAGGTACTGAAAGAATATGAAGTGTCCATAGATTCAGTAGAAGCCCATTACAGTAATTACCTAAACAATCAAAGAAATCAAAACAGTCACAACAGTCCAAGCAATCAAAACAACCGGCAAAGTCTTTCCAATGAAAACCCATCTGGATTCCATTTCAGATCACAGCGTTACCTCTATGATCCTGACCAGATCGACTGGGATGTCATTTCCAAAACAGGGCTGAGCAGAGAAAAGCTTGAAAACATGAAAGCACTGGAACCATTACTCAAAGGCTATAAAACTCCCATGCTGCTTCCCATCAAAATTAGTAATGATACAACAGTCCTGACAACAGATGCCAGAATTGCATTAAGAGTCGGAAATGCAGGACATCTGGAAATCCGGTTCTTTCCCGTTAAACCGGAACCAGACTACACCCAGCCTTTTCAGGGGCATACCTTCACCAAAGAAGACCAGATTAATTTACAGGAGACAGGTAATATGGGTAGAGTAGTGGATCTCATCCATCCCATTACGAAAGAAATTCAACCTTCCCTTATCAGCAGAGACCGTCTGACCAATGACCTCATTCCATTAAACACACAATACATCAGAATCCCCCTCACCATCAAAGGCGTAACCCTCGACGAAAATCAAAAAAATACACTAAAAGAAGGCAGACCCCTCTATATAGAAAATATGATTTCAAGAAGAGGCACCTTGTTCAATGCCACCGTACAGTTCAATGCAGACCGGCAATATGTGGAGTTCCTGTTCAGCAAAAACATAAGAGCCCTCCAAAGCAGAACCGTAAAAGGCCAGAATCTCACTCATCAGGAATCAGGAATTCCAATCACATTCCGAGACAAAAGACTCTTCTCATGGCAAATCGAAAAACTCAAAAAAGGAGAGCCTGCCTACATCAATGGTCTGTCAGACAAAAATGGAAAGAAATACCAGGGCTACATCACATTTGACAGGAATATAGGAAAGTTTCAATTTTCTTTCAGAAATCCGGTAAAAGAACAAGCGGGGAATAAATAAACCGGTCAACAAATCCAAAGGCCGTAAAATGTAAACTTTCAAAACCTGTGTGAAAGACCATATCTAACTAAAAAAAAATAATATATTTGCCATCCAATTAAATTTTAAATTTATACAATCCAGTTATGAAAGACCTTATCGAAAAAATCAATGCTGAATTTGAAACATTTTCAACTGAAGCTAATCAGCAATCTGAAAAAGGAAATAAAGCCGCAGGAACAAGAGCCCGAAAATCAGCTTTAGAACTAAGCAAACTTTTTAAGGATTTCCGAAAAGTTTCTATTGAGGATTCAAAAAAATAACACTCTCCTAAACAAAATATCCATCAAAATATGATGGGTATTTTTTTATATTTCAGAATTATCTGCATTCGTAAATTTTGATCATTTTTATATATTTGCATCACCTTCTTCTCGGCGCACTCCTGGTATGCGGTCTTACATAAGTTCCATCTTTTCTGGTGTATCCTTTTACGTGCACGGAGCCGCCAGAACTGGAACGTGGCGTGTAAGTACCAGTCGTTTTTGTTGTTGATTGAGGTGAGCTACTGGATAGATAAGCGCTGTAGGTTGTATAGCTTGGATTATATGCCCATCCTAAATAACTGTCCCATTTAATTCTTTTGTAATTTTTCTTATTGGCTTTCGTAGAAATGAAAACTTGAGTGTCTTTTGGTACCGTTGTCACAATACTTTCATTATTACTGCTTCCGTATATTGGAGTGTCTTCGGATAATAAAACAGTATAGTAATTTGTTGTGCAAGAAATGAACGACAAAAAGATCGTTACGAAGAATAGTGTTTTTTTCATGGTTACTTTTGATTTTAAGTTTGTTAGGAATTTGATCTCATTGAGAATACTTACAAATCTAAATCATTAACATCATAATAAAATACGAAAATCCGTAATTTGATGAAAATATTTTCAAACCATTTTCAGCGCACTGATCAACTTCTCCTTTTCTCCACTACCAGTAGTCGAAAATCTCAATAAAGGCAATTTATACTTCTCAAGAATCTGATTCTTCATCGCATCCCTTTCTCCATGTCGGCTTTCCGTTTTATGATATTCATAACCATCAACCTCTATGGCTAAAACAGGATTTTTACCAAGCCTGTTATAAATAAGAAAATCAAGATGAGTAGCGTGATGTTGCGCATAGCGTTTTTCTTCATCAGAAAGCTTATCATAATCGGTAAAAAGACTTCTAAAAGGGAAATGGATCATAACATCATATTTCGAGAACTCTTGCTCAGACAGAACTTGTTTGATTAAAAGAAGCATCAGATTTTCACTGTCAAAAACCGATGTGTTCTTTTGTTTGGAAAGGAGGAGCCTTCTTTGTTCTTCATAGCCTTTGTACAGGTAATCAAATACGGAGTAAATTTCGCTATGCACGACAGTAAAGTTATTGTATTCGATATATCGGATAAGATCTGAAATGTTATTATCCTTCTGCGTTTCATTTCCGTTGACCAATAGAATCAGCTGATCTTTGGCTCTTGAAACTGCAACATTCAGACGGTTTGCATTATCTGTAAAATCAGATATTTCGTTGTCTACAGTAGAAAGGATAATCACATCATTTTCCCTGCCCTGAAACTTGTCTACCGTGTCTGCTTTAATATCAGTGTTTTCAAACACAGACTGCAAGGCAGTGGTTTGATTACGATAGGGAGTTACAATTCCTAAATTTGCATTTTCCAGCATTTGTTGCGGAATAATTTCCTGCGTGATCACATCAATCTGGCGTTGGTTCTCTCTTTCACGGGCATGACTTCCGGCAACTGTTCTGTAAACCAGAAGAGGTTCCCTTTCTTCGTTATTTTCTGAAAGAATAATCAGTTGGTCATTATAGAATTTCCTGTTGCAGAAATCGATGATTCTGGGATGACAACGATAATGTTCACGCAGCAGTGTTTTGGGAATTTCCGGAAATAGCTCCGATAATGATGAAAGTAAGCTTTGAGTGGAGTAGCGGTAAGATTCAGGAATTTGATATTCAGCAAACAGTTGATCTGTTTTAATAACCATTTCTTTTTCTACAACATTGGGAAGCTGTTTCAAATCTCCTACAACGACTGCTCTTTTCGCACAGGACAAAGACAAAACACCGGATGCTAAGTTCACCTGTGAAGATTCATCCACAATAACGAAATCATACATGATCTCTTTTGAAAGACTTCTCGTCAAAGAATACGTCGTACTCAGGATAACCGGATAGTCGATAATAAATTGCTGTGATTTTAAACGGAAGTCAGATTCTGAATAGACAAGGCGTTGAATTCCCTGATATTTTTTATACAGAAAGTTTTTAAAAAGTAACATGGAAACCCGGGTGTATTCTTTCATTTTTTCAGTGAAAGAGAAATCGTGCAAAGCTTTTTCGATGCTGCTTTTTCTAGATTCAAGTTCTGTAATCTTTACCTGATAGTATTTTTCCTGTACAATCTGAATCATTTCATGATAGGTCAGTTCATAGAAATATTTGTCTTTTATCCTGTATTTTAAAGGAAAAATCAATTGATGCCACCATTTTAATTTCTTGTTGGCATTTTCATAGTCTTCCAATTTTATCCATAAAGAAAGCAGCTGATGAGAATTGGTATTTTTTCTGAAGCGTGCTTCTAAAAATGTTGCCGTGCTGTTTGTGAAATGTTCATACTCTGTTTTCAATGCATCAATTTCTAATCTCAGGTGTGCGAGTTCGTTTTCTTCCAATTTCTCGGAGAGTTCAGCGAAAAGTAGCGAGTTGGACTCACTTAAAATTAATCTTTTTTCATCGGTTAACTGATACTCTGATAAGTCCGGGAGTTCAGCTTGATTTTCTATAAACGCTTTTTTATTTTGTAAACTTCCCAACTGAGCGGCTAAAAAAGAAAGACCACGAGCTTCAAGCTTTTCAAAAACATTTGGGTGGCAGAGTTATTATTGGAAACAACCGCTATACTTTGATTATTCATCACAGCATTGGCTATGATGTTGAGAATAGTCTGTGTTTTCCCTGTACCTGGAGGTCCTTCAATTACACTTAAAGGATTAGAAAAAGCTTCTTCTACGCCCTTTTTCTGACTTAGGTTAAAACCAAAAGGAAAAATCTCAACAGGAGTATAATTTACATCTTTTTCCGGTAGTTTTTGAGATAAATAGTTTGATACAATGGAAGTCTCCGGAATAAAAGATATTCTTTCATAGCTATCTGCAAGAGAGTTTCTACCTTCTTCACTTTTTAATCCTGTTGTTTCAGCTACAGCCTTTAGATAGCTGAAAATATCTGTTGATTTTTGAGTTTGCAGGTCAGATTGTATAATTTCAATCTTGCTTTGATGGTAAGAATAAGATTTACCATTGTTCTTATAGATGACAACACATTTTCCACCTTCGAAAGAATAAGATTCTATCTCTTCGGTTCTGTCTTTGCCGTTGATGTAGATGGCTTGGGATTTTAGGAGTAGAGTAGTGTTCTTTTGCATTGGTTATTAGTTCATTGCAAAGATAATAAACTATGAATAAAGTAAAACTCCAAAGTCAGGAGACTTTGGAGGGCAGGTTCTGTACTTGCTTTTAATGTTAATGGCTTATTTTTTAGTACTGGCGAAATTGTATTCTTGCAGAATTAATTGTATTATTAAATACATATTAACCGTTTTGAAAATAAAATTTTGAAATTAAAAAAAGACTTATAAAATCTTAAAATTATTTATTTCTTAATAAATTCTAGAAATTTCTTAGCGAATTCAGTTATTGACATCATATGAAAAGGCTTGTAATCAAATTTTCCTGCTCCGGAGTCTATTAATAAACCCAATGAAAATAGTTTCTGTTTGCTATATAGGAATTCATCATTTTCTATACTGTAGAATTCTGCATTTCTATAGATTTCTACACTTTTATTCTGTTCATCAAATGTCCTCATAGACGCTTTTAAAGAATTGAATTGAGATACGGCATTTTGCCAGCTATTTGCAAATCCATCATCTCGTAATTTTATTTCTTCGTTCATATTCTTTTCAAGATCCCCTAGTAATTTCGCATTTATTTTTTGATAGTCCAATCTTTCATCAAAATTAGAATCGAACAATTGATGTCCTTTAAGAATTTGAATATCTTTTTCGGACAAATTACTTACTAAATCCAAATATCTCTCTGAGTTGTTGTAATCTATATCTGTGGTAATTGAGTTTACTAAAATATCTTTGAATCGTCTTAATTTTTCCTCAGATTTTGTATCAACAACTTTTTTCAATACTAATTCTAACAGATCACTAAAATCTTCACTTTTCATATTTTCAAATACGACATCTGAGTTTTGTGAAAAATATTGTGATAATAATTCTATAAATTTATTTAATCGGTTTTGCTTAATTCTCCCCCGGTAATCAAACAATACTTCTGTAAGTAATTGTCCTGCAAAAGGAATATTAGAAAAAGCCGATTTTACGATTGAGATACCAATCTCTTTTTTATCAATATTATTCATCCTAATTATATTAAATCGTTCATCAGAAACTGCTTATTCACTTTCAGTTATGTGAAACACATTACATATTTTATAAGTATCAAAAATAGAAATACTCACTGATTAATTACATTAAGCTTTCCAAATACAATATCAGGATAATTTGCAATCATTATTTTGTAATCAATGTTGAAATTTTTTGCTTCGTTTTTATCATCATACTTTAAGAATAACGTTTCAAAGATATAATCTTGATTATGCTTTAGGACTTGCAAATGATAAGTGACATTATAACTATTTGTTTTTTCAATTTTTGGACGGTTCAAATCGGTTTTGATTGCTAACGGTTTGATATTTTGATTAAAGATAGAAACATTAAACCCAGTATGTTTGTGATCAAATCTGTTTTTTGGTTTGTGGGGAGGCGTGGGCTTTTCTATAATGTCTGGTAGCTGATCTTTTGTAATTATCTCAAAACCATCAGGAAAATGAAGGTCGATGTCAATATCTTTCCCAGGAGTAGTACCAATGTTTTTTATTTTAAAGCTTATCTCTGTACAATCATTTTCGAAAGTTAGCCTGTCATACATCGAAGAAAAATGTTCTTCGTAATTTTTATAAAATTTTTCCAAGTCAACGTTGTAAGAATCAATTTGATCATCACTTAATGCTAAATAGTCTAAAAATTTAATAATATTTTGTTGGCTGTCATCAGAAGATGTCTTTTGAAGATATTTGTAATCATTTTTTATCTTCTGAATACTATTAATAATAAATTCTTCTTTACCTATATAATTATTTTTATTACTGACCTTGAGAAATTTTTCATTCTCCAAAAAACCCAAAATAATTTTTGGTGACAAATTTTTAAACTTGCTTAGCTCTTTTTCTAATTCCATATTCTTTTTCTCAGCTTCATCGGGTTCTATTGGTAACAAATATTTGTCGTCAATTTTAATAGATTCGATAGAAAGCGTTTTTGCTTTTAATCTTGGACCTGTATCATATGTAACATAAAAAATTTTGTCATTCATAACATCTTTTTTAAATTCAATTATGCTTGCTAGGATACAGTCGTCCTGTTCTAATTTATTAAGACCATTTTCCGTGAAAATGTGATCAGAAGGTCTTTTAGAAATTAAATTTACTTTCACTAAATCCTTTTCTTCACTCAAATACTCTTCAATTTTAGGAAGAATCCTTTTAACTCTTTTCGATATTTTTGGGTTTTTGTTATATTTATGATTGTCAAGCTCATCAATAATTATTGGAGGAACTAAAATTGTAAAATCTTTTTTATCGTTGATTATATTTTTCCAATCAATCTGGTCAAAATCGATAAAATGAATATAGATGTTTGTATCTAATACAATGTAATTCATATAATGATTATTTGTTAAACTTTTCTTTTATCTTGAAAATATATGCTAATTCCTTACCCTGTAAATTGAACTCAGATTCATAATAAGTTAAAGAATTTTTCTTTAATTCAATAAATAAACCGGGAATCTTACTCCAATTAATCTTTATCAAATTTTCAGCAATTTCGAGTGGAATTTTTAGAAATATTTCCATTGTATTTAATTCTTTGTTTATTTTTTGATTTCGGAACTCATTTTCAAATTCAGACATTAAATAAAGATATTCATCGGTAATTTATTCAATATCTAAATTTTCTTTAGATATCTTATTAATCCACACTATCAAACCAAGGTATCGCCTTCTATTATCATTGTCATTTCTAAAATCAACTATATCATCAAATGTAAATTTCTCATCGGGGGTAGGTATATCATTTAACACTAATCTTATAACTGATGTTTTCTTTTCTTCCCTTGCAAAAGTAAAATCATTCACAAGTGGAATAACTGTTTTTTTATTTTTTATTTCTAAAAAAGATTTGGATAATCGTAAATGTGCATCTGAAAATTTATCAAATACATTTGGTAGGTTTAAGAAATTTAGAAATCCTTTTTTATATTCTTTTGATAAAAGGTCAACTGCTTTTTCATAATCATCCATAAAAGATTTGTGAAAAAAAGTCATACTCGTCAACTGTCTTTATTAATGACTTTTTTTGCTGCTTTGTGATATCAATAAAATTTTTTGGATTTATTTTAAATTTGTCAAATCCAAAGACCTTTAAAATATTTTTACTCTTTAAAATATTTTGAGCCGCAGAAATATCATTAAGAATTTTTGCATCCGTATTAATCAATTCTCCTACACTACGTAAAAGTTTTTCGTGCAGCAAATCAAGGTAAGGATCGTAGTAAAGTTCATCAAAAAATAAGATTTCGCGCTTTACATTTCTTACTGTATTGGAGTTCCATGCAATTATTGCAGTTTTGTTTTTTTTAAATTCAGACATCGATCAATTTTGTGACTTTTATACATTGTAATCAAATATAAGCATTTAAATAACTTATGATAGATGTTGAAATTTTATTTTAAAAGCAATAGGAAAAAAGATATGGATACAAGAGGGATTGGACTTTTTGTTTAGCATTTTAAAATATTTTTTATTATGAATTTTAGACAAAGTAGTAAGAGTACATAAATAAAAACTTTCAAATTGGAAGACTTAGAAGCGTAGAGGCTTTTCATTTTGGAAATAATTAATATATTTACTTGATGACAATTTGGTGTTGAACAAATTGATAAACTTAAATATTTTAGGCTTTAAAAGCTGTGATAAAGGAAGATTTTCTCATTTGAAATCATACAAACAATTTTTCTCAATAGATTTTTTTGCAAAATGATTATCAGCTGGAAATTAATGTAAGAAAAATACATGAAACTAAATTGTCATTTAAAAACGTAATTAAAATAGCAACCATTTTATATCCAAATGAAAAAAGGGAGAGAATATGAGCTTCTGGTTGAAAGGATGTATCGTAGCCTGGAGCCAAATGCAATTATAACACATGATGATCATATTTATGATGATCGCGCAAAAATCAGTAGACAAATAGATGTGTCAATCAAATATCAATTTGCAGGTGCAGATCATCTTATTATTGTACAAGCCAAAGACTATAAACATAATGCTAACATTTCAGTCGTTGATCAATTTCAAAAGGTAATTGAAGATACCAATGCAAATAAAGGAATTTTAATTTGTTCAAAGGGTTTTAGTGCAGCTGCACTAAATAAAGCGAAAAGTTACGGTATAGAATGCCTAACTGTTCATTCTGCTTTGAAAAAAAATTGGGAGGTTTTACTTAAAATACCAACACAAAAAATTATTCATGATTTTAAGTTGGACCATAGTGCAATGGTGCGAGTCGTAAAAGGACAAAAAGTAAGTGTATTACCTGATACCTTTTCTTATGATAAAATTAATATTATCGGTATCACTGACATTATAATGCAAGAAATCATCAATAAAGTAGGGTGGAAATATTTAGTGGAAAAGAAATACCATAGTTTGGATTTTAAAAAACTTAAAATATTCCACGCTATAGCAGACGAAATGAAGCCTATTCATTCAGGATTTATCAAAATGGAATATTTAAAATCATCTCGAACAAAATTTTATGTAGAACCTACAGACTATATTTTTTCAAAAGATTTTATAAATTCAAAAGAAAAAATTCATAATTTAACACTTAGTGAAGAAGATCTTTTTAATATCCTTGAAAATGATTTCATACATGATAAGTCTATTAAGGATAATTCCATGATTGATGTAACTGTATTTAGATTTAACGATGGAGAGATGATAAAATATTTGATTGAATTTGGAGTAAATGGAGAATTGAGAGGTAGTTTTGTTAAGAAAGGAAATGTGTTAATGCAATTGGATGATAGAACAAAACAAATTATGGATTTAGAAAATATTTTAAGAAAAAGAGGTACTAGTATATAAAAGTATAAAAGACTTTACAAAATCAATACAGAAGGTTTTTTTTAATCAACATTCTTCGCCGCCAAAAACATCATTTCTTTAAGGAATTATTAACAATGGTATTGTCAAGATTCTTAAGAAATAGAAAGATAAGTTTTAGTCTGAAAGAAAAACTCTAGATCCTCTAGAGTTTTTTTATTCATGGAGCTTGTCTTAAAAGATTTTCAATTTGGTTTAGAAGATCATCAAATTTCACTAAAACTTCTTCTTGCTTCGTTTCTGCATTATTGATTTCTCTGAGAGCTACTTCAATTGATACTGTAGCATGTATCGGATTGCCTCCCATATTTTCAACTATAGCTTTAACAGCTTCTAATGAATTATTATTCCGTAATTCCTGAATAGAATTTCTTAATTCTTGTACATTTTCTAAATTCATAGTTCTAATATTTAGTTCTACTAATATAGATATATTTTTATTGATTAATGATTTATTTTTTTATATAGACAAGTCTTAAATCATTTTTATAAGGCATTTCTCATTTATTGGTACGCAAACTAAGCTTACCTCGATAAAAATAGATTCATGCAATTCGTTAGCACACATCACATTATTATAGGTTTCACCTGCTATGTGATTACATTGAACATAATCAGACTCGCAGATGCTGCATATCGAAGTTTCAGAAATGCCAGTAACACTAAGCCCCTTAATTTTTCCACTTCTAATCTTTTTCCGCACTATCTTATCCAAAATAATACTTTCCTCAACTACCAGACCGTTATTGTCTAGATCCAATCGTCCCCATCCAACTATCTGTGGTTTGTGCTCGAGATAAATCGGTGTTTGCAAATTTGGATACGGACTTACCATTGAAAAACATTGTTTAAATCTTTCAGCGTTTGTTTTTACCTTTTTACGTTTATCATTAATTTCACCTTTAGAAATAGGTTGATTAACAATATTTATTGTTTCGTTGGTCGTCTTATTAATTATTATCACATTGTTGTTAATTGTATTAGAAGAGCTCTTCCCCCATTTATCAAATACTTTTTGAATGCCATTAGCAATTAGAGTCGTAACAACTGACGACGCTGCTCCAGCAAAAAAAATATAAACAGGATCGGTAAAAAACTCATGGTAACCTTTTTTAAATAGATATTGTAATGGTACCTCATTGTCAGGCTTTATTTTTATTGTATAACCTTCAGTTCTTAAATGTTTTATAAGTTCTAAAGTGCCTTTATCAACTAATTTTCGATTTGGAAACAACCGAGAATATGGATTAAATAAGTCGATTACTATTTCATCTTTCATGCTGTAAGCTTTAATTATCTACTAATATAGAAATATTCTTACATTTATTCCAAAAACAACAAATATGAAAACATTAAAAATCTACAACATCATTGCAACAATTTTAGTTATTGTATTATCAGTCTACGCAATTTCTTTGTAAAAGATCTGCGGGAAACAGAGCAAGTTTTAAAACAATGCTCTGACAGATATTACAAGGAAATAGCACTAAATCTTAAATAAGTTAGATTTTTTTCTTATGCAGATTTTTTGATTTACTTTCTAGCTCAGTTATCTCAATTTTTAGTATTTCCAATTGATTTTCAGTAACTTTTGTTACTAATGTCTTTATATCAATTTCAAGAAAATTGCATAAAGAATTAATAACATCTATTGTAGGATTAGTCTTGCTTCTTTCAATCTTACCAATGTAATCTTTGGTAAGATCAACTTCATTTCCTACCTGAAATTGCGATAGACCTTTTCTTAGTCTATGTACTTTAAAAAAAATTGCAACTTGATCTTTCAGTTCTTCACTATTCCATTTGTACATTTAGTAAATTTTAACAATAAAATTGTTTTTCATGAAGAACTATAGTTCGTTAAGTGTTTTTTTATTATATTTGTAGAATAGGTTACAGTGATGTAACTTTGCGATACTTCAAAGAATATTAGAAGCTATTGCTTAGAACCTTGCTTTTGAAAACTGGTAATTTTTATGCACGCAAGATGATAAGTATTGAAGCTCACGACCTAGGCGTGGGCTCTCTTATCTGTGTGCAAGGTATACCAGTACCTCAAAAGCAGATTATGTAGAGTCCATGCTGTTTTATTTCTATGCCGTCCGCTTTTTCTACAAAACATTCTAAGCCCGCTTTACTACATAGAGTATCTTGACATGATACAGTAGGGTGTACAACCTATTGCGGCTTAACGGCTTTCTCGGGACAAATTTCATTCATATTAATTAATATTTTGATGCTTTCCGGTGTGCAATGGTGATTAAGTTTTTTGAACTTATTGCTATCGGGCATGGTGGAAGACCTGTTTTCTGAACAGCAAGGGATTGCTTATGGGAATCCCTTGGTTCAGAATCTGTCTGATGGGAAGCAACCCACAGCGAATTAATATGTTTTACTTAATGATAAGAAACCAATGAAATAGAAATTCATCAGGCTCTGCCTGACGGATAACATTATTCAATAAAAAAGCCCCTTCCCCTAAGTTTGGACACTAAGGAAGGAGCGATGAATATTGAATTAATTAAATTAAAACATTACAAAACTATGAAAAAATCCTATTATAACATAGGAAGTATGGGTTGTGTCTTTATGCTGGCTGTGATATGCAGTAAAGCGGAGGCGCAGGACAGATTGTTTAAAAAAGAATTAAGGAAAGAGGTAAGTGCTGTGGACTCTACAGGTACAGCTGTTAGTGGTGACTCTATTCGTCCAGGTGATGTTAAGGGGATTGATGAGGTGGTGCTGAATGCGGGATATTATAAGGTTCGTGACAGGGAGGGGACGGGTAGTATTTCGAAGGTTGGTTCGGCAGACATTGAGAATCAGCCGGTATATAATGTTCTTGCAGCAGCACAGGGTAGAATGGCGGGGGTCTCGATTACTCAGAGTTCAGGTGTTGCAGGGGCGGGGTTTGATATTCAGATCAGGGGGAGGAACTCTCTTCGTAACAGGGGAAATTCTGAAGTTGACGGGAATGTTCCGCTGTATATTATTGACGGAGTTCCTGTAGGTGGAAGCACGATCTCAAGATATGCGGGTGGGGTATTGCCTAATGCGGATCTTAATCCATTGAATGCGATCAATCCCAATGATATTGAAAGCTTTGAGATTCTGAAGGATGCTGATGCTACAGCGATTTATGGTTCAAGAGGTGCAAACGGGGTGATTCTCGTGACCACCAAAAAAGGGAAGAAGGGAAATGTTAAGGTGACTTTGAATTCTTCCTATGGTCTGAGCCATGCTATTTCCAATCTGAAGATGATGAATACGGAGCAGTATATCAGCATGAGAAAGCAGGCATATGCCAACAGCAATATCACAGTATATCCTGCTACGGCGTATGATGTCAATGGAAAATGGGATGTAAACAGGTTTACGGATTGGAGGAAGGAACTGATCGGGGATCAGGCAACACTCTCGGCCAATCAGCTTTCGTTGAGCGGGGGAAGTGAAACAACGGCATTTTTGCTGAGCCTGGGACATAATGAACAGACGACTGTATTCGGGCAGGATTTTAAGTACAGAACCAATACGGTTTCCGGAAATATCAATCACCGTTCCCTTGACAGGAAGTTCAGTTTCAATATGTCCAACCAGTTTTCTGCGATGGACAATAACCTGATCAGTTCTGACATTACGCGCTCTGCTCATCTTCTTTCTCCGAATGCTCCGTCACTGTATTCTCCTGATGGGAGCCTGAACTGGGAAAGCGGAACGTTTACCAATCCGGTAGCTGCATATGAGAATTCCTATTCGAATGACCAGCTTCAGTTTCTGACGAATATGAGTACGGAATATGAAGCATTCAGGAATTTCAGGATCAAACTGAACGGCGGGATTACCTATCAGACATTGGAGGAATGGTCACTGCGTCCCAATACGGCATTCAATCCTGCATCAGGTACAACACCTGCAAATTCGCAGGCTTCCAAAAGCAACAATAACCGGTTTTCTATGATCGTAGAACCTCAGCTCAGCTATCTGTGGAAAAGGGAGAAGCACCAGATTGATATTCTTGCAGGAGCTACTTATCAGAGGGATAAGGCAGGACAGGGAGCAATTCAGGGAATAGGATTTGAAAGCAATTCTTTTATTTACAATATCGGTGCTGCACAGACCAAGGTAATATTGGATCATATCAATACGGAATACCGCTATGCTGCATTTTTCGGTAGGGTGAACTATCAGTTTGATAAAAAGTATATTCTGAATATTACAGGGAGAAGGGATGGCAGCAGCAGGTTCGGTCCCAATAACAAGTATGCAAACTTTGGAGCGGTAGGAGCCGCATGGCTTTTTTCTGAAGAGCATTGGCTGAAGAACAGTTCCTGGCTGAGTTTTGGAAAACTGAGAGGCAGCTACGGTACGTCAGGAAGTGATAATATAGGGGATTTCCAGTACCTGGATACGTTTACAACTTCAACACTGATCTATAACGGGGTGACGGGTCTGATTCCTTCGAAGCTTTATAATCCTGATTTCAGTTGGGAAAGGACTGTGAAAATGGAAGCAGCCCTGGAGCTGGGACTTTTTAAGAACAGGCTGAATTTGAGCGGTGCCTATTACCGAAACCGCTCCGGCAATCAGCTGGTAGGATATCAGCTTCCTGCGGTAACGGGATTTACTTCGGTACTTTCCAACCTGGATGCAGTGATTCAGAATACAGGACTTGAAATAGAGGTCAGCGGGAAGATTGTACAGTCCAAAGACTTTACATGGAACTCTTCGTTTAATATCAGTTTTCCACGGAATAAGCTGATCTCTTTTCCGGGGATTGAAGGTTCGACTTATGCCAATACGTATGTTGTAGGTCAGCCGGTAAGCATTATTAAAGTTTATCAGCTGAACGGGATCAATCCTGCAACTGGTGTTTATCAGTTTACGGATTTTAATGGTGACGGTACGATTTCGGCTGCAGGTGACCGCCAGCTGGTCAGAAATATCGGACAGAAGTTTTTTGGAGGATTGAGCAGCAATATGGCTTATAAGAATCTGAATCTGTCATTTCTGATACAGTTTGTGAAGCAGCAAAGCAGGAATTACAATGCGGCGATAGCTTCTCCCGGAAATATGAACAATCTTCCTGTGGAAGCACTGAATGTATGGTCTGCTGAAAATCTGACTGGATTGTATATGCCTTACCGTCCGACGCCGCATCCGTCGCATACTTTATTTCAGACGAGTGATGCCAGTGTTTCTGATGCATCATTTATAAGGCTTAAGAATGTACAGCTAAATTATTCCATACCTGTTAAGCAGACAGTTTTCAGGGAAGTGAAAGTATTTCTGCAGGGACAGAACCTTATAACACTGACTAAATTTTTTGGCATTGACCCGGAACTGGGATCTGCAACATTTTTACCGCCCCTTAGAACGGTTTCATTTGGATTGCAGCTGAGCCTGTAATGGCAGGACAATGTATGCGGATCATAATTACTGATAATCAATAAACAGACAACAATGAAAAAATTAACACTATATTCAATACAATGGGCAGGAGTTGTTCTTGTATTCTTAACGCTCTTTTCCTGTGAAAAAATACTTGAGACGGATCTTCCTGAAAATCAGATTGAGTCTGAGACCGTATTTGAAAATGTACAGACAGCAAACTCAGTCCTGTCCGGGCTTTATGCCGGGCTCTTTGATTCTTCTCCTGTCTCCGGTGACCAGAGCGGATACAGCCTTGGTCTCTATACTGACGATCTTGATTTTTATGCCTTAAGCAATACGAGCGGTTTGCTGGAGATTGCCAACAATACGCTCAATGACGCCAATGCTACGACATCATCGTTCTGGACCGCGGCTTATCAGAAAGTCTATGTCTGTAATACGATTTTGGAAGGGATTGAATATTCCCAGGGCATTGGGTCTGCAGACCGCCAGAGAATCAAGGGTGAGGCTCTGGCTATGAGATCCCTGCTTTTCTTTTATCTGCAGCAAATCTATGGGGATATACCTTATCCTGTGACTACGAACTATATGATCAATCAGTCAATATCCAAAACACCTTCTGCGGAGGTAATGACCAGACTTGAGCTGGATTTGGAGGAGGCTGTAGGATTGCTTCCGGATGCTTACAGGAATGCGGAAAGAATTTTCATTAATAAGAAAGCTGCACAGCTGCTGCTTGCAAAGGTATACATGCAGCAGCTGAAGTCACAGCAGGCAGAAACCGTTCTGAAATCTGTTGTTCAGAGTTCCCTGTATCAGTTTCAGAATGACCTGACAAAGGTATTCCTGAAATCGGGAACGCACATCATCTGGCAGCTCAAGCCAAGAAATAATACCGATGCTGTGAAGGAAGCAACTGCTTATTACTTTGCCAATGCAGCACCGCTTTATGTTGCTGCTTCACCATCACTGGTCAGTTCATTTACTGCCGGTGATCTCCGAAGATCGCAATGGATGGCTGCGGTAACCGTTGGCGGAACCACATGGTACCGCATTGAAAAATACAAAGCAAGATCTGCCAATACAACAGAATATTCCATAGTATTAAGGCTAGAGGAAGCGTATCTCCTGTTGGCGGAAGCATTGGCAAGGCAGAACAAAACGGCGGAAGCGATATCGTATATCAACCCTGTCAGACAGAGATCAGGTCAGGCTTTGCTTCTGGTTTCAGTATCGCAGCAGGTATTATTAGATGAAATTGTAAAGGAAAACAGAAAAGAGTTCTTTACTGAAATGGGAAACCGTTTCCTGACACTGAAAAGATTTGGTTTGCTGGATACACTGATTCAGACGAAACCGAACTGGAAGAATTACCACAGGAATTGGCCTCTTCCCCAAAGTGAGCTGCTGTTGAATAAAAATTTGAATCCTCAAAACCAGGGATACTGATGGTCAGGTTATTTTTACTTCTGGTATTTTGTGCAGGAATATGTATTCCTGCACAGGAAACAGGGGGAACACTGAAAGGGAATACTCGCGAATATGCCAACATCAGGATTTTAGCTTCGTCTTCTGATCAGCGGTATGTAGTATTACATAAAACTTACAGGACCAACAGCGATACTGTGTTGATATTCGAACGTAAGTCTGCAAATCCAATAGCTGACACGATACTGGGTCAATCTGATGTTTCGTTTTTGACTGATGAAACAATACTTTCATCAGGTTATAATAAAGCCGGGCTTTTGAATCTTCGAAGCAGGAAGGTGAAAACTTTTGATGGCGTGAAACGTACTGTAGTCTTGAAGGATAAAAAACAGTTTGTTATTGAAGACGGTAAAGGAAATATTACCGTATACAGTAAGAATGGAAACCTGCTGAAAACGCTGACGGATGTAACAGAACTTGTTGGTAACGGGAAGGTACTGTATGCTATGAGAAAAGGAGCAGACAGTACATATGAGATTATTAAATGGGATGGCCAACGGATTAAGCTGGTGTATAAGACTGAAGATAAAATAAACAAAATCACATTTTTGGATTCAGGGAAATTTCTGACGGTCAATAAAAACAAAGTCTTCGGGAATCGAAATATTTTTACTGTAGATGTTGTAAGAATTTCTGATGATAAAGTCTTTCAGAGTGATGCGGTAATCTCATCCAAAGGTGATAGGATCAATGTAACCCAGATATATAATGAAGAAGTCTTTCTGGTTGATTTTCAAAAAACAGAGAGGCCTGTGGAAAGCAACATGCTGGAAATATGGTATGCAGGAGATAAAACATTTAGAGATCAAAAGACAGGAAGTCTTTCGCATGATTACTATGTCTGGAATGTCCGGGATGATAAAGTTAAGCAACTGTCTGTACAACAATTTAATAATTATGTAGGGATGCTGGATTCACGGTTTCTTTGGGCATACAGCAGTGATGAAAACTTCAGTTATACTGGAGAGAGGGAGTTTGATATTTATCTTTATGATGCTGAAAGCGGGAAGTCTGAAAAAATATTTGAACGTGTTGGCAGATTGATAGCTTCTACTGACAGGAGATTTACGCTGGGATATGAAATCAACAGGAAAGAGTGGTTAATCTACGATCACATCAGCAAAAAATCGGAAATCCTTCATTTGCCTTCGAAGGCTTCTAATCCCATATTTACCGGTACAGGTGAAATACTGTTTGAAACGGAAACTGATCTTCTGAAATATCATGTAAAATCAAAATCCTCAGAACTGCTTAACATAGGGAAAGGCGAGAAAGTGAAATTCTATAATTTTAATCCTGAAGTAGTTCACGGATTCAGTACTTTCACCGCATCAGTCAGTCAGATAAAAACAGGGGAAAGCCTTTTCCTGAATGTCAGCAGATATCTGCGGGATGACACCGCATATTATGCTTATGATCAGAACAGGCTTACTGAAATTATACCATTCACAAGAGATAATGTGAGAGAATTTACGTACAGTCCTAATGCTGAAGTATTCTTTTCCGTAGAGGAAAATTTTAACCGGCCTGCGGTATTGAATCAAAGAGAGGTTGGCAGTGCAGAAAATAAAATACTCTACAGCAGTACTCCGGCGGAAAACAGATTAGCAAGTCTTAAACAGGAGATCCTCCATTATAAAAATAGCTTAGGACAGCCTTTAAAAGGGGTGTTATATTATCCTGTTGATTATAATCCTGAAAAGAAATATCCTATGATAGTTCATATTTATGGGATTTTGAACACAGGGGCAAATAAATTTTTGTCGTCCGAACTGGGTAATAACGGCTTTAGTAAAAAGTTGCTGTTGGAAAACGGTTATTTTGTATTTCAACCGGATATAGTGCCGGACGGTAGGGGAATGGGCAGAGCAGCTCTGGACTGCGTGAATGCCGGTTTGGATTCCGTCCTTAACAACATCAATATTGACGCAGCAAAAGTTGGATTGATAGGACATTCACTGGGAGGTTATGAAACTAATTTTATTGCAACTCAATCAGACAGGTTCGCAGCTTATGTTTCAGGTGCTTCTTTGGGCGATATCACCAGTTTTTACTTTTCTTTTAATGAACTTTTTAAAGTGGCAGACTATTCCAGATTCGAGTCCGGGCAGTTTGCAATGAATGCCTCCTATGCAGAAAATAAGGAGTTGTATTTCAGGAATAATCCTGTTAATTATGTTGAGAATGTCAATGCGCCTATGCTGATGTGGTGCGGAAAAAAAGATACCAATGCTCCCACAGGTCAGACGATGAATTTTTTTATGGGACTTCTGAGAAATGGGAAAAAAGCTGTAGCATTATTATATGATAGCCAAAAACACAGTATTGCTATAAACTCTAAAGAAATTGTGGATTTGAACAGACGGGCGCTGGATTGGTGGAATTATTTTTTGAAGGATGAGAAGGAAATAGAATGGATAAATAAAGAAATAAAGGATGCTCTGTAGCATCCTTTATTTCTTTGGGTTTTCTTTAAATAGCCGTTTATTAAGACTTTCTAAAATGATAACGAATAATTTACAATAATAAATTCATTTGCTGTCAAAAGCTATGTCCTGATTTTGCAGAAAATAACAATTAATAAATACAACCTAGTCTCTATCCATATTAATTCAAAATATTCTGCTTAGCTACTTGATTACTAGTTTGTCTATCACGAAAACTATCTGCCTAAAATCAAAACAACTGCAGTAATGATGTTTATGCAGATAATATTTTTTCATACTAGTGATATAATCATGTTTTGTAAATAGATCTATCAAGTATATAGGAAGATTATTTATTGATAATTGTTAAAAAAATCATAATTTTGGCAAATATTATAAAATAATCTTTTTATGATTGTTTTAAACATAAAAAACTTTTAACCAAAACCGAAAACTCATGAAACTGCCAAGTTTATTTCTTTTCCTCTTTGCGTTTTCTTCGCTTTTAACAGCACAACGCAATGTCACGCAGACCGTTGATAAGCCTTCTCCCGAGACAATGAAGGCGGGTGCATTTATCGATGTGAACACTCCAGCATATCCGCAGAGTAATTACAGTATTACACAATTGATAAAGGATGTTTTGATCAAAGGTGGATCTACCTGCACCAATAATGTAAGTAATGTGGTTGTTTCCCCAAACTTAGCTGTTAATAACGTTGGAAGATCCTGGGGATATTTCAATAAAGGTACTACGGCATTTCCATTTAATGACGGAATTGTTTTAACTACAGGCAATGCTCAAAGTACGGGTAATTCATATGACTCATCAGTGTTAAGCAGTACTTTAACAACGAATGGTGACGCAGATTTAGCGACAGCTCTAAACATAAGCAACAATGATTTAAATGATGCAACATTTATCGAATTTGATTTTATACCTTCCAATAATACCATCACGTTTAAATATATATTTGCTTCAGAAGAATATGATCTGGATTTTCCTTGCTCATTTACTGACGGGTTTGCGCTTCTTTTAAAAAAAGCCGGCGATCCTGCTTATACTAATCTGGCTGTTCTTCCAGGAGGAGCCGGACCTGTGAGTGTCACCAATATCCACCCAGCAATTACCGGACAGGCAACAAATTGTGCGGCCAAAAACCCTATTTATTTTGCAGGATATAATACTACTAATATTCAAACTAATTTCCGGGGAAGAACTATTCCCCTAACGGCTACAGCAACTGTAATCCCAGGGCAAACGTACCATTTTAAGATGGTACTTGCTGATTTTTTAGACAGAAAATATAATTCAGGAGTTTTTCTGCAGGCAGGATCATTTGATATCGGCGTTCAGCTTTCCACACCTAACGGAGCGGTTCTTCCTGCCAGCACAAGCATTTGCCAGGGGAGTTCTCTGCAAATTAATACCAATAGTCAGGCAGCGGGATCTACGTATCAGTGGTATCTGAACGGTAATCCAATTCAGGGAGCTACAGGTAGCAGCTACACCGTAACAGCTGCGGGAACTTATTCGGTTGCGGTAACAGCACCCGGAAACAACTGCCCGGGAACAGCGCAAATCGTAGTTGCCGTAGATCCGTTACCGGTTGTACAAAACACCAGCTTATCTGTGTGCTCCACTTCAAACACGGCAACATTTAATTTAACATCGGCACAGAATGCTATCAGCACGGTTCCTGGACTTATATTTACTTATTACAGTAATCTTACAGATGCTCAGGCGGCGAATAACAATACTATTGCGACCCCAACTGCATTCGTTTCGGGTAATGCAACAATCTATGCAGTTGTCAATAACGGAACCTGTAAAAATATAGCCAACGTCACACTGAATGTCGTACCAACACCTGTGTCCCAGATCACTGCTTCTGCACCTACGATCTGTTTTGGAGGAAATGTAATTTTAACGTCAAACATAGCTACAGGAAATGTGTGGTCTACAGGTGAAACAACTCAGTCAATTACAGTAACAAATGCCGGAACATATACGGTTACCACAACTGTTGCAAACTGTACCGGTTCACCTGCATCCATTACACTGACCAAGGAAACAGATCCGAACTTACAGATTGCAGGAAGTTTACTTTTATGTGATACTCCAAATATTCTGACAGCGTCAGCTAACGGAACTGGAAATATTTATACATGGTCTACAGGAGCAACCGGGAGCACGCTTTCGGTTTCAACAGCCGGCACCTATACTGTTAATGTAAAGACACCTGCCAATTGTGAATACACAAAATCAGTAACTGTAACTCAGGGAGTTGTTCCGTCTGTTCAAAATACCAGTCTTTCGGTCTGTTCATCGGCAAATACCGCTGTGTTTAATCTTAATTCAGCTCAGGCTAATATCAGCACAACAGCAGGAGTCACTTTTGATTTTTATGCAAATCAGGCCGATGCCATTGCCGGGAATGCCAATACAATTGCCGCACCTGCAACTTATACTTCAGGGAATACCGTAATCTACGTGAAGGTGAAATCTGCTACATGCTCAAAAATTGCTGAATTACAACTCGTCGTGGCACAGCAGTCAGTAATAACCGTAACAGGTACATCGCCAACCATCTGTTTTGGAGGAAGTGTGGTTCTGACGTCAAGCAGTACAACAGGAAACGTTTGGTCGACTGGCGAAACTACGCAGTCCATCACTGTAACCAACGCCGGAACGTATACTGTTACGGCAAGTTCAGGAAACTGTGTAAGTGCTCCAGCCTCTTTTACATTGACTAAGGAATCAGATCCAAATGTTCAGATCGCAGGAGTTTTGGTACTTTGTGACAGTCCAAATATTCTTACAGCATCATCTACCGGAACCGGAAACACATATTTATGGTCTAACGGAGCAACATCAAATACCGCTTCCGTTTCGACAGCCGGAATTTATACGGTTACCGTAACTACGCCTGCCAACTGCTCGTATACCAAATCAGTAACAGTAACACAAGGGGTTGTGCCTGTTGTGCAGAATTCCAGTTTAAGTGTTTGTTCCACCACTACAACAGGAGTATTCAATCTTAATTCTGCACAGACAGCTATCAGTACAACAGCAGGTGTAACTTTTGATTATTACTCAAATCAGGCAGATGCCATTGCAGGAAATGCCAATACCATTGCCAGTCCGGGAGCCTACACTTCAGGAAATACTGTAATTTATGTAAGAGTAAAATCTGCAACCTGCTTTAAAATCGCTCAATTGCAGCTTACAGTTGCTTCACAGGCAGTTGCGACCATAACAAGCAGTTCTCCGACCATCTGTTTTGGTGGAAGTGTGGTGCTGACATCGAGCAGCTCAACAGGAAACGTCTGGTCAACAGGCGCCATCACCCAATCCATTACGGTAAACAATGCTGGAACTTATACGGTGACGGTCACTACAGGTAACTGCAGCAGTGCACCTGCTTCCATTGTGATTACAAAAGAATCAGATCCGAATGTACAGATTGGAGGGAATCTTATTTTATGTGATGTTCCCAATATCCTTACAGCCTCGGCTAACGGAAGCGGAAACAGCTATCTGTGGTCCAACGGTAGTACAGCAAATACTCTTACCGTTTCAACAGCCGGAAACTATACTGTGACTGTAACCACTCCTGCCAACTGTCAGTATACAAAATCGGTTACCGTAACACAGGGTACAGTTCCAGTAGTGCAGAATTCCAGTTTAAGTGTGTGTTCTGCGACGGCAACTGCATTATTTAATCTCACCTCCGCACAGTCTAATATCAGTACTACATCAGGCGTAACATTTGATTATTATTTAAATCAAGCGGATGCTATTGCAGGAAATGCGAATACTATCACAACACCAGCCGCTTTCACTTCTGCCAGCACGATTATTTATGTAAGAGTAAAATCTTCCACATGTTCAAAAATCGTACAGCTGCAAGTCACAGTCAACCAGATTCCTACTCCTGTTATTACCGCCTCCTCACCGACCATCTGTTTCGGAGGAAGTGTTACCTTAACTTCCAATATCACCACGGGAAATACATGGTCAACAGGCGCAACAACACAATCAATTACAGTGACCAACGCGGGAACATACACCTTGACCTATTCTAACAATGTTTGTACAAGCCAGCCTGCTTCCATAACATTAACGAAAGAATCGGACCCGAATGTACAGATCACCGGAAATCTAATGTTCTGTCAGGGATCATCAACTGTTTTAACTGCTACAGCAAACGGTACAGGAAACACCTATTCATGGTCTAACGGAGGCACAACAGGATCGACCACAGTAACTACAGCGGGCGTTTACACCGTGACCGTGACTACATCTGCGGGCTGTCAATATCAGAAATCAGTAACTGTTCAGGCAGATCCTCTGATTACAGTTAATATAACACCAACCAATCAAATTATTACCTGCAACAATCCTCAGATTACACTTAATGCAAGTACTTCTGTTTATCAACCGGGAGCTACATTCCAATGGACATCCACTAATGGTGGTGTTATCGTTTCGGGAGCCAATACTTTAACACCGGTCATCAGCAATGGCGGCACCTACACATTGACTATCACCAGCGCAACACCATTGGGATGTGTGAAACAGGCATCAATTACCATTCTTAAGGATACCAATCCGCCTGTACTGACTTTAATTGCGCCGGCAACCAAAATCTGCCTGGGTCAATCCATTAATTTAACCGCATCCGGAGCTGCAACTTACACATGGACAGGTTTACCCGGAAACGGAGCCACACAGACTGTATCACCAACCACCACAACAACCTACACTGTTACAGGAATAGGTGCCAACGGTTGTGCTGCAACGACGCCTGCAACACTGACCATCACTGTTGTTCCGGAAATTGAATCCACGCTTAAAAATGTAGAAATATGTAAAGGTGACATTGGTATTCTGGACGCCGGGGCAGGACCGAACTACACCTATCTGTGGAATACAGGCGAAACTTCTCAAACCATCAGCGTACAAACTGCAGGCAATTATTCTGTGACCATCAACAATACAGTATGTACAAAAGTTTTCCAGGCAGTTGTATCCTACATCCTTGTACCTGTAATTAAGGAAGTGATCTATAAAGACAATACATTGACCATCAATGCAACCAATAACGGAAGTATTCCTCTGGAGTATTCTATTGACGGAGGAGTGTCCTGGCAAGGTTCGAATGTTTTCACCCATGTACTTAAAAATAGCCTGTACGACATCAGAGTGCGAAACAGAAGTTCATCATGTACTGCCAGCATCAGCTATTACACTTTCTTTATGACCAACGCTATCACGCCAAACAATGATGGAATAAACGATGTAATAGATTTCACTGAAATCAGCAAATACGGAAATTTTGAAGGTAATATTTTTGACAAATACGGTAAAAGCTTATTTAAGCCAAGTGTTAAAACTCCTGTTTGGGACGGGAAATATATTGGAAGACCACTTCCCACTGACACTTACTGGTACCGTTTATTCTGGAAAGATAAAGTAACAGGTAATCCGGTTGAAATATCCGGGTGGATCCTATTAAAAAACAGGGACTAATTTTGAGACCATTACCATGAACTTCGAAGAATTTGTAATCAATATCATGAAAGAGTTTGAGAAATAATGTCTTAATAAAGTTTTAGTAAGCTATATTTTAATTGAACCATAATTAAAAACAAGGGCTTATGATGCGAATTATATTGCTGATTAAGCTTTTGTTTTTTATTAAACTCATCGGATTCACGAATGGATAAAGTGCTGTTACAGGACTTGTAGGCGGAGCTACGCAAAGACTTGCAAATGGAGACTTCTGGCAGGGTGTATCTTGAATTTAATGTAATGGTCTGAATAATTGAAAGTAATTAAAAAAGGGACGCAAAATGCGAGGCCACTGAAAAACCTCATGGATTTTAGTTTATCCTTTTAAAATGGATTAAAAATAAGAGCTTATTATGTGATTGAATAATCCGTAATAAGCTCTTTATTTTTTTTAGAAGTGTTTTTTTT
>NZ_JACYFS010000001.1 GCF_014837145.1 Chryseobacterium caseinilyticum | reverse complement strand
TACAGGTGTAAAGCTGGTAACAGCATAGCCGAGTAGTACTAATTACCCGTAGATTTATAGCCTAATTGGCAGCAGAACTGCGCCGCTCAGGTTCTCTCTTTGTGAATGTTTTTATCGATAAAATTATGTAGAATGTACGAAAGTACAATGTACAGAGTAAAGCGAAACGCTAAAATACTTTATACATTATACAACAATACATCCCTACGTTATATACAGCCTTTAGGGTGGTTTTAGCGGTGGGGCTCACCTGTTCCCATTCCGAACACAGAAGTTAAGCCCACCAGCGCCGATGGTACTGCGAAAGCGGGAGAGTAGGTCGCCGCCAGTTTTTATTCAAATCCTCAATCATTTAATTGATTGAGGATTTTTTTTTGTGACCAAAATTTAAGATTCAAGATTCAAAATTTAAGATTCAAGATTCAATATTCAAAAACCAAAATTCAAGATTTAACATTCGGTACGGGATGCGGAATAAGAGGTTAAGGTTAAGGTTAAGGTCGCGAGATCTGGGTTATCATTTTTTCATGTCCCATGGCTAACACTCATTACTTATCGCTCCTCAATCATTATATTTGTTGAATAAGTACAAATGAAATATGAGAGAAATAGTGTCTTATTTGATAAACGATATTTTGAATGCGCATCATGATAATGGATTTGAGGTCGAAGAAACTGTACAGACAATTGAGCAACATTTCGATGATGTTGAAAAATATTTAAATGGAATGTCTTCCAATCTAACTTTTGGTGAATACTGTGGTCTTGAATCAAAATATTTTCCACCTGCAGACTATTTCAGTGAAGAAGAATTGTCCCTGATTTGCAAAGAGTTTGAGAAAATGATGTACACTTGGAATTTGGCATATGATTACCCAGAGAAACTGCCAATTTCCCTAATTTATAATGCATTAATTGAAACTTTAGATACTCAGACTACAATCATTAGCAGTGGCATGATACATTTTGATTTCTGCACCGGCTATGCCCCAGAATGTGTTTGGAAAGAATACTGTCCGTGCTTAGAAATATGGAATAGAGATGATGATGATGATGAAAACTATAACAAAGGTCTTTAAAATGTATTTTGTTGTTTAAGTCAGTTCTGATTTGATGTTCTTGCCCATTAGTAATCAACTATGCTTTTATGCGAAATCCCCTAGCCCCGATAGAAGCGGCATCCTTTTTTGTCTTGGATGATTAGGTAAATTAGCCAAGACAGCCGGCGACAAAAAAGATACAGCGGATAGCGGGAAACAGCTCCTGAAAATTACAACAGGAGATTCCATTACCGGATTTTGATTTTGTAAAAAACCCGACCTGCAATTTTTTTTTAGACTTTTAATTGTCGATTTTTGCAGATTATAATTTAATTTTTCAGATGAAACTTTGTATCGCAGAAAAGCCAAGTGTAGCACGGGATATAGCTAAAGTATTAGGCGCTACTATGCCTAAACAAGGCTATATGGAAGGAAACGGATATTGTGTTACATGGACTTTCGGACATCTTTGTACCTTAAAAGAACCGCACGATTACGGTCCGGAACTCAAGTCGTGGAATCTGATTTTTCTTCCGATTATCCCAAAAAACTTCGGTATAAAACTGATTCCGAATAAAGGGGTTGAAAATCAATTCAGAGTTATTGAAAAACTGGTAGGAGAATGCGATGAAGTAATTAACTGCGGTGATGCCGGGCAGGAAGGTGAACTGATCCAAAGATGGGTACTGCAAAAAGCTAAATGTGATAAGCCTATTAAACGTTTGTGGATTTCTTCGTTAACCGAAGAAGCCATTAAAGAAGGTTTTGAAAAACTGAAACCTGCTGATGATTACAAAAATCTTTATCTGGCGGGAAATGCGAGAGCCATTGGTGACTGGCTTTTAGGGATCAATGCTACCCGTCTTTTTACCAAAAAGTTTGGTGGAAACAAGGCAGTTCTCTCCATTGGAAGAGTTCAGACGCCCACTCTGGCAATGCTAGTACAAAGACAAAAAGAAATCGACAGTTTCAGTACCGAAGAATACTGGGAACTGAAGACGAAATACAGGGATGTGGTTTTCAGTGCAGCCATTGACCGTCTTAAAACTTTGGACCGCGCAGAAAAAGGTCTAGCCTACTTGAAAGAAAATATATTTGAAATTGTTTCATTCGAAATAAAAGAAGGCAAGGAAAAAAATCCAAGACTTTTTGATTTGACAGGTCTTCAGGTTGAAGCGAATAAGAAGTATGGTTACTCTGCCGAAAATACATTGAACTACATTCAAAGTCTTTATGAGAAGAAGCATGTGACATATCCGCGTGTGGATACCACTTACCTTTCTGAAAGTTTATATCCTAAGATCGGAGGGATTTTAAAAAGCATGAACTTTTACAGAGAGCTGATTGCTCCTTTGCTTGAACAGCCTATTCCTAAATCGAAGACAGTTTTTGATGATACGAAAGTAACGGATCACCACGCCATTATTCCCACAGAGGTCTCGCCTTCACAGAATTTAAGCAAAGAAGAGAAGTTAATTTATGATTTAATTGCCAAAAGATTTATTTCCGTTTTTTATCCGGAGTGTAAAATTTCCAATACTTTGGTAGAAGCTAAAGTCGGCACAATTCCGTTTAAAACAAGTGGAAAACAAATTCTGGAGCCGGGATGGAGAGCTGTTTATGCTAAAGAGCCGAAAGATAAAGAAGAGCCGTCCGATAAAGACAAAAACGGCGAAGAAGAACAGTTGATTCCTGAATTCAAGGCAGGAGAGAGTGGACCGCATGATCCATTTATTCATCAGGGAAAAACTTCACCACCGAAATATTATACTGAAGCAACTTTACTTCGTGCTATGGAGACTGCCGGAAGACAGATTGATGATGAAGAACTACGTGAAATGCTGAAGAACAATGGCATTGGAAGACCGTCTACCAGAGCAAATATCATTGAAACTTTATTCAAGAGAAAATATATTGAAAAGAAAAGGAAAAATCTGATTGCAACGCAAACCGGAATTCAGCTTATTGACGTAATTGAAGATGAAGTGCTTAAAAGTCCGGAACTTACCGGAGAATGGGAATTTAAACTCAGGAAAATTGAAAGTGGGGAATATGAGGCCAATACTTTCAAAGATGAACTCATCGCTATGGTTTCTGATTTAACGAGTAAAGTGATTAAAAGTAAGGGGAAATCTTTTGTTTTTGAAGAGGAGAAGCCAAAGGAAAAAAAGAAAACCGAACCTGCCGTAAAGAAAGAATTACAGTCCTGGGAAGAAATTCAATGCCCGAAATGCAAGCAGAACCATTTGATGAAAGGAAAAACTGCTATTGGATGTTCTGATTTTAAAAATTGCGGATTTAAAGTTTCCTTCGAAATTTTCGGGAAGAAAATTACTGAAAAGCAACTGATGGATCTTATTCTGAAAGGAAAAACATCTAAATTAAAAGGTTTCAATATGCATCCGCAAAATATCTCTGAAGGTACTCTATCTGTTTCAGACCAGAATTTTGAAGTTCTTTTATCATAAAAAACAGTAAGCATGAGAAATGCTTACTGTTCCTAAAATTAAAATATTAAACAGAGAAAACTAATCAATAAATAAAGTTGCAATAGCTGTAGCTTGTGCTCCTGTAAGGATTTCATCGAAAGACGCAGATCCTGCCTCTGCACCAAACGCTGTAGCAGTATTAAATCCTGCCTGCGTAGTTACCTGCTCACCTGCATATACCGGATCTGTAGCGGCTGGCATACTTCCACCATTGTTAAGCTCGATCCAGCCTTTGTTCATTCTCATTCTTCTCACTTGTGAAGCGTGTCTTGCTTCAACAGAGTGAATTTGTAATGCTGCCTGAAGAATCGCTTTGTTACCCATCACATTTCCTGCCTGTCCTTTATAAGCTCTTACTCCGGTATCTTCAAATGCCTGAGCAAGAATTAAGAACTGCTGATAGTTGGTCATCGGTGAAAATGCACCGTTCGCAGTAAAGTCAAATGTAGGTTTTGCACCTGGTGTAACTCCTAAAGAAGTAAGGGCTGCTTTTAAGAATGCTACGTGAGCCTTCTCATGCTTTGCAATTTGCTGAAATACTACACGGTCTGCTGTCGGGATAAGAGTTCCTGCGGCAAGCCCCATCGCGTAATATTCATCTTCGAGGTACTCTAAAATCAGCGCTAGCTGTAATGCATCTGTTAAAGCATCTTTTTTAAATGCAAGTGTTTCTGCAGTCTCCACTTTTTTTGTTTCAGCTTTTGCGTTTCCTGAAAGAAAAGCTCCAAGTCCTAATGGAATTGCGGCTGCTGCGGTTCTTTTTCCGAAAGATGACAGTTGGCTCAGATTTTCATTTCTTGATAATGATTTTGTAAATAAAGCGTCATCTGATAATGTATCTAGTATTTTTAGAATATTCATAATTTTTGATTTTGCGGTTAATGATGATTGTTGTTTATCCGATACCTCTTTCTTTCCAGGTAAACGGTGTTTTAAAGAATCCGCCTGCTGCGGCTACCACGTCTTTTGGATCTTTTGCAACGTCAAGACCATTGGCGTCTATCACATCATCACCCGAAAATGCTGCTGTGCCTGGGTTAATCATATCTCGAATCGCACTGGCATGTCTTGCTTCTACTGAAACAATCTTTCCTGCGATTACCAGATAATCCGGATTTGTAATGAATTTTCCTGCAGCATTATAAGCAGCTACACCAGTATCTTCCAAAGCTTTTGCTGTTGCTAAAACAGAAGTTCTGTCGCTAAAATTAACGTTTGGATACTGGAATTCAAGTGTTGGTAAAACCTGACTTGTCACTCCGCTCAATGCAGCTTTGAAAAAGTCTCTGTGAATCACCTCATGATGATAAATATCCGTAAGTACAGTTTTTTCTGCTGTTGAAGCATTCGTATAAAAACTGTTGACTACTTTAGTATAGAAGTCAGCTTCAAGCTGTTCAAGAGCATAGGCATAGTTTAAAACACCGACATCTCCCGTTCCAAGGTCAAAGATTCCTGTGTTTACATCGTCGAAATCATCGTTACATCCTACAAGCGCAAGACCGGCAACCATGGCACCGACGCCGCTCATTTTTAAGAAATTTCTTCTTCCGGAGTCCAGAGTGGGCTTGCCGAAAACAGTGATTGTTTTTTTCATAATATTAATAATTTAATGGGTTCATATCTAAAGAAATTCTGCATCAGTCTGAAAAACTGATGCAGAAAAAACACTAAACTAAGGCATTAACACTGTGTCGATAACATGTATTACACCATTTGACTGATTTACATCTGCTATTGTAACTTTAGCTTTATTTGCTTTCGCGTCTGTTACATAAAGATCTTTTCCTTTTGTCCAGAAAGTAAGGGCTTCTCCCTGAACTGTTTTCATTTCTGCTTTACCTCCTCCGGTTTTCACTGCTTCCCAAACCTGTTTTGATGAATATTTCCCGGGTAATACATGGTATGTAAGAACTCCCTGAAGCATAGATTTATTTTCTGGCTTCAATAAGTTGTCTACAGCGGACTTTGGAAGTTTTGCAAATGCAGCATTTGTAGGTGCAAATACCGTGAACGGTCCGGCTCCCTGTAAAGTTTCTACAAGATCTGCTGCTTTTACAGCTGCTACCAAAGTAGTATGATCTTTAGAGTTCATTGCATTTTCTACAATATTTTTAGAAGGATACATGGCAGCACCCCCTACCATTACTGTTTTTTCTTTCATGTTCTGTGCAGCTGCGTTTCCGCTAAAGGCAAATGATAAAGCTACCATTCCTGCTACTGCGATTTTTGATGTGAAGTTCATTGTTCTGATTTTTAAATTATTTGAATCTTGATTTTTGATCTGTCATGTGGTGATCTTATGGTGATGTACGACAGTATGATATTTATCAGTTTTAAATAATGTAAAATAATTTATAACTATTTGATTTTCAGTACAAAATATTTCGTTTTATTTTTAATATCACTTTTATATTTCTGTTTTTTGATAATGGAAATTTGATTAATGGTGTAATTCTTGATAAATTTGTAATTGTTACAAAAACAAACCACTTTAAACATAAAATTTAAAGCGAGAATTTAACTACATTTGAACATCTTAAAACACCAGGTCATCAAAACAAAGTACTCCGAAGAAGAGATAGTCAGCATGATTACACGGCATGACGAAAATGGATTTCATTACTTATATGAAAACTATTCGTCTGCGCTGTATGGAGTAATTTTGAAGATTGTACATTCCAGAGAAGCTGCCGAAGAAATTATCCAGGATACCTTTGTAAAGGTTTGGAATTCTATTTCGCAGTATGATAAAGGTAAAGGAAGACTGTATACATGGATGATTAATATCGCCAGAAACACAGCACTGGATTATTTAAAATCAAAAAGTTTTCAGAACGAACTTAAAAACCAATCTCTTCCGGATTTCGTATATAACGACAGCAAGCTGTCAGTATCAGATAATCAGGACTTTATTGGATTTAATAAAATTCTGGATAATCTGGAAAATGACAAAAGAGAGCTTATCGACTTAGCTTACTACAAAGGTTTCAGTCAGTCTGAAATTGCAGAAAAGCTCAGTATACCACTTGGTACGGTGAAAACAAAAATGCGGAATGCGTTAATGAAATTAAAGGATTTGTTAAAAGATTACAGGTAAAGTGAATACTCAGGAATACATATCATCCGGCATACTTGAGGCATATATTTTAGGCACGGCAACTCAAGAGGAATCAGGCATTTTAGAATGCGTGATGTCTCATAATGCCCAGGTTCGGGAGGCTTTTGAGGAAACTCAGAAAATCCTCGAAGATCTTGCCACTGCTCAGGCTGTAAAGCCAGCTGATGAGCTGAAAGACAAAATATGGCTCAAAATATCACAGACTGAAAAAGAAGTGATACCCTTATCTGTTGATAATCAGCAGACAAAAACCATACCGTTGCCAGCTGAACTTCACATAGAGTCTGACGCTACTTCAAAATCATTATGGAGTAAGCTGTCTGTAGCGGCATCAGTACTGTTGGTTATAAGTTTAGGTGCCAATCTTTTTTGGATGACAAAATCATCTGAAAAGGATGATCAGATTATTGCCATGAGAAATCAACAGAATGATACTGATAAAAAAATCAAAAATATCAACGATAAATTAGGTCTGATTACCAATCCCGATTTACAGAAAATTGTTCTTGCAGGCGTTGAAACCCATCCGGATTCTAAGGCAGTTGTTTTTTGGGATAAAACCAATACAAAAGTGTATCTTAATGTACAGAATTTACCGGACGCTCCATCAGGTAAACAATATCAGCTATGGGCAATCGCTGACGGCAAACCTGTAAGTGCGGGAATGTACACCAAAGACAAGGATACCCGAATTGCTTTATCAGAAATTCCAAAGGCTCAGGCTTTTGCTATTACTCTTGAGCAGGAAGGTGGAAGCGCAGCTCCTACAATGGAGAATATGTATGTGATGGGTACGGTACTTTAAAGGTAATCACTTAGCAAAACCGCAATAATTCCCAAAAGAGCGGGCAGAGCCTGTACAAAAAATATTTTTTTCGTTGCTGAAATAGCGCCGTAAATTCCGGCAATTGCTACACATCCCAAAAAGAACAGCGAAACATTCACCTGCCATTTCTCATCACAGATGACGAGTGACCAGATAAGTCCTGCAGCAAGAAATCCGTTGTAAAGTCCTTGGTTAGCTGCTAAACCTTTCGTTGGTTTAAACATTTCCGGCGGAAGGGCAGATTTAAAAACCTCTTTACCTTTTGTTTCCCAGGCAAACATTTCCATCCATAGAATGTACAGATGTTCCAGTGCCACGAATCCGATCAGTATTTTTGCGACAATTTCCATGAGGTTTAATTTTTGTTGATGTAAAACTAAAAAAATAAACTTATGTTTGATCCTGTAAATCTGAAAATGGATCATTTTAAAACACATTTAGATAAATTTATTACACTTTCTGAGGAAGACTTTTCTTCAATGATGTCTTATTTTAAGACCATTGAAGTAAAGAAAAAACAGAATTTAATGATCGGTGGGGAAACCTGCAGATCCATTTACTTTGTGGTTTCCGGTTGTCTTAGAAAATTCTTTATCAACGGAAAAGGTATTGAGCAGACCACAGAATTTGCCATAGAAAACTGGTGGATCACCGATACTTTTGCTTTCGAAAGACAGATTGCATCAGAATTTACTGTTCAGGCGGTTGAAAAATCTTTGGTTTTGGTTTTGGATCATCACAGCCAGCAATTGCTTTTTGAAAGACATCCACAACTTGAAAGATATTTCAGGATGGTGTATCAGAGAGCTTATGCAGCGTCAGAAAGACGAATCCGTTATCTTTATGAATTTTCCAGAGAAGAACTGTATCAGCATTTCAGCACCAAATATCCCTGGTTTATCCAAAGAATTCCTCAATATCTGATAGCCTCGTTTTTAGGCTTCACACCGGAATATCTCAGTGAAATAAGAGCAAAGTTAAAGCTGTGATTGTGGTTTGATATCTTACTAAATCTAAATGCAAATATTCATGTGCCGATGTCAGTCTCAGCTGTGTTGAAGCCCCGCTTTTAAATTGCAGATTAAAAGAGATTTTTGCTGTCTTTTTGCTTTACCCCGGTCCTAAAAGGAGGAAAAAAGAGCGAATCGATTTTATTAAACACTGGATCATGAAGTTTTTATGCTTTTTTAATATGCTTTGAATATTCTTAGGAAAATTACCAACGAAACACCTTGATTGCTCAAAAACTTGAAACGTCTCCAAAACCGGATTTTTGACTGGAGAAATTCCAGTGAATTGAAATTTGCGCCCTTTAAGGCTGGGGAAAACAAATTTCAAATGCTAACATGATCTTAATGAAAATTTAATTACGCATTGCGCTACCATAAATCAGCCTTGCAGATTCGTAAAAAAACTTAACCATTTAATTAACTTAATGGTTCCAAGTTATACTAAAGCTTTCAACCAAATTTAAAGATTCTACGCTTTCTTAAACCAGTTTAAGATTTTTAAGTTGAGATATTCTGACCTTTGTCCTGTAAATAAAAACAATGAATAATACGTTCAATTATCTTCCACAGTTATTGTTAAGACTTGCTTTGTCGATAACTATGCTTTCAGCAGTCGCAGACCGTTTCGGTTTTTGGGGTGAAAATTCCGCATGGGGCAACTGGGAAAACTTTGAAAAATACACACGGCAGTTGACCTCTTTTCTTCCTGAAAGCGTGGGAGGTTTTTCAGCTTACGCAGCTACATTTTTAGAAATACTTTTTCCGCTGATGCTGATTTTCGGATTTAAAACAAAATGGGCAGCTCTGGGAACAGGTTTTCTGCTTTTGATTTTCGCTCTCTCAATGAGCGTAGCTTTGGGAGTAAAAGCACCATTGGATTATTCAGTATGGATAGGTTCTGCGGCCGCTTTTATACTCGCAGTACAGTCAGATTATAAATATTCAGTAGATACATTAATTAAAAAATCATAACAGTTATGAGCGCAAGATTCAACATGGCAACTGTACACAGTGCCGCTTACAAAGCAGGAATAGGAATGGAGGCTGCCCTTCAGAACTCTTTTTTAAGTCCTATTCAGAAAGAACTGATTAAAATCAGAGCATCACAGATCAACGGATGTGCCTTCTGTCTCGACATGCACACCAAAGATGCCCTGAAATACGGTGAAACACCACAGCGTATCTTCCTTCTCAACGCTTGGAGAGAGGCAACTGAACTTTACACCGAAGAAGAGCAGATCATCATCGCTATTGCCGAAGAAATTACTTTGATCAGCCAGAAAGGACTTTCAGAAGAAACTTATCAGAAAGCAAAAGCTTTGTTCAGTGAAAGCCAGATTGCCGATATTATTATGGCAGCAGTCTCTATCAATATGTGGAACAGGATTGCGATCTCTACACATCTGCCGGTAGGAGGGTAGAAGTTTGGAAATATCAGGAATTGCCTCCGTAAAAATACGGGGCAATTTCCGTATTTTTACGGAGGCGTTCTGTTGTTTTTGTGTTTTATATTTACAGTTAAGGATTGATTTCACACCAGTCAAAAAAAAACACAAAAACATTTATTTTATGAAAAAAGAACAAAATCCGATGGCGATTGTGATTGATTATTTGGCCGCCATCCTGCAGACCCTTTGTGAAATCAGGGATGCGCTCAAACAAAAAGCATCCCGGGATGAAGAACTCATTGATCAGGCTGATGCAAAGAGAATTCTAAAACTAGGAGATACCGCTCTGTACCGGCTGCGGATAAGCGGTAAAATTCCCTACAGAAAAATTGGCGGAAAAATTTACTACCCGAAATCATTCTTCAACAATGCCTTCAATTCCTGAAGGCTTTTTTTGTGCCCCGTCTTTTGCTTTTCTTCGGGATCGCTTTGGGTTTGGTTCGGAAAAAGTACCGTTTTCCCGAACGAAACCCGAACAAAACCCAAATCATTCCGAAGCTAAAACTCTTCTAACCGTTCAAAATCATTCAATACCTTTCAGAACAGTTTACTTTTGTCGGAGGCGGTTGCAGTGAAGGTATTGTGTTTTAACTTTGGGTCATTAACCATTAAAAACAGATAAAAATGGCTACATTTAACAAAGGTATCCTTGGAGGATACAGAGGAAAAGTGGGAACAGTAGTAGGAACTACCTACAGAGGTATGGACGTCATCCGAAGCCTGCCGAAAAAGTCATCTAAACCGCCTACAGAAAAACAGCTGCAGCAGCAGATGATTTTCAAACTGGTGACGGCATTTCTGCAGCCGCTGAAAGGCATTCAGAACCAGTTTTTCGGAAGCAAGCAGGGAACAAAATCACGCACCAACATGGCACAGTCGTACACCATGAAAGAGTGCATCAGCGTCAACGCAGGTATTCCATCGCTTGTGTACACGAAGGTGATGATTACCAAAGGTGAGCTGGCAGGTTTTCAGAATGTTCTGAGTTCTGCAGAGCCCAATCAGGTTATTGAATTTACGTGGGACGACAATTCAAGTCAGGGCAATGCCAGTGCCACGGATCAGGCTTCTGTAGTATGCTGGTGCGAGGAGACCGCCGCTTTTGAGATCTTCGAAAATGTCGCTACCCGCACATCAGGCACCGCCTCGGTTACCCTCTCGTCTTTCTATTCCGGCAAAGACGTCCAGGTCTGGGTCTTCTTCACCAATGAAGCGCAGACCACCGCGAGCAACAGTCCGTATCTCGGTACGGTGACATTGCTGTAAGAAATTTCTCCATCTGAAAAGGTGGAGATTTTTTTTAGATTTAAAATATAATCTGATATTTCCAAATATGGGGATTCCCGTAAAGGGGACAATAGAATTTTGTTTATATTTGAAAAAACTAAAAAAAACTTTGACTCAACCTAATCAAAACCCAGAGCAAAAAGCCCGCGACCAGATCGATGCAATGTTGCAACAGGCTGGTTGGCATGTACAATCAAAGAATAATATTGATTTCAGTGTTGGAATGGGTGTAGCTATTCGTGAATACCAAACCAGTGTCGGCCCTGCAGATTATGTTCTGTTTGTCAATCAAAAACCTTTGGGATTGATAGAAGCCAAAAAGGAAGATGAAGGACATCGGCTTACCGTTGTTGAAGAGCAGTCAAAAGAATATGCAACGGCTGACCTGAAGTTTTTCAAGAATACAGAAGGATTAAAATACATTTACGAAAGCACGGGTGTTGTTACCCGATTTACCGATTATACCGACCCAAAGCCTCGGGGCAGAAATGTTTTCAGTTTTCATAAGCCGGAGACTTTATTGGAATGGTCAAAGAGAGAAAAAAGTTTAAGAGGAAGGTTTGCTGATTATCCGGTGTTGGATGAGACGAATTTGCGTCCGGCGCAGATTATTGCCATTAATAATTTGGAGAAATCTTTTAAAGGCAACCGACCAAAAGCATTAATTCAAATGGCGACCGGTGCAGGTAAAACCTTTACAGCAGCCACTTTTATTTACCGCTTGCTTAAATTTGCAAAGGCTAAACGCATCCTGTTTTTAGTGGATACCAAAAACTTAGGAGAGCAAGCTGAGCAGGAGTTCAGAGCGTATCAGCCACAGGATGATAACCGGAAGTTTACAGAGTTGTATAACGTACAAAGATTGACGTCGAGCTATATCGCCGATGAAAGTCAGGTTTGTATTTCTACTATTCAGCGGATGTATTCTATTTTGCAGGGTGAAGAAATGGAGGAGGATGAAGATGTAATCAATCCCAATGAAAATTCATCGTGGATAGAAAAACAGTTGGCAAAAAAAGATGCCATTCCGGTTGCCTACAATCCAAAAGTTCCTATTGAGCAGTTTGATTTTATTATTATTGATGAATGTCACCGTTCTATCTACAATCTTTGGAAACAGGTATTAGATTATTATGATGCTTTTTTGGTGGGCTTAACTGCAACGCCCGATAAAAGAACCTTTGGTTTCTTTAATGAAAATGTAGTCAGCCAATATACATACGAAGAATCGGTGATTGACGGCGTGAACGTTCCTTACGATGTTTATTTAATAGAAACCGATATTTCCACCAAAGGAGCTTTGATAGAGAAAGGTTGGTTTGTGGACAGAAGAGATAAATTATCAAGAGCCAAACGCTGGCAACAGGAAGATGAAGACACCACTTATCTGCGAAATGATTTAGATAAGAAGGTTGTCAACATCAGCCAAATCAGAACGATTATTACGGCTTATAGAGATGCCTTGAGAAAGGATATTTTCCCGAATCGTTTTGATGAAAACGGTGAATATGAAGTGCCTAAAACTTTGGTCTTTGCCAAAACCGACAGCCACGCCGATGACATCATCAACATGATCAGAGAAGTATTTGACGAAGGCAATGACTTCTGCAAAAAGGTAACCTATAAAATAGAAGAAGACCCGAAATCGGTGCTGAACCGTTTTAGAAACGACTACTATCCGCGTATTGCCGTAACGGTAGATATGATTGCGACCGGAACCGATGTGAAACCTCTGGAAGTGTTGCTGTTTATGCGGGATGTGAGAAGCATCAATTATTTTGAACAGATGAAAGGACGTGGTACGCGTACCATTCCTGCCGATAAATTAAAACTGGTAACCAAAACTGCCGATGCTAAAACACACTTCGTGATTGTGGATGCAGTAGGTGCCACCAAATCTAAAAAAACCGACAGCCGACCGTTGGAGCGACAGCCAACTATTCCCTTGAAAGATTTGTTGCAGGCCGTAACAATGGGTGTGCAGGAAGAAGACGTGTATCTTTCATTGGCAAACCGACTTATCCGTCTGGAAAAACAACTAACCGATGCTGAAAAAGAGAAGATACAGGAACTGGCAAAAGGGAAAAGTCTAAAGCAGATGACCCGTGAATTAATTGAGGCTTTTGATGACGATGTCATTGCCGATAAAGCAAATGCCATTATTGCACAGATCCAGGTTGATGAACGTACGCCTGCCAAAGAAGCAGAGGCCAGAGCAGAAGCGCAGGAAGCTTTGCTGAAAACGGCATCACTCACCTTTAACGGTAAACTGAACGACCATATTGATAATGTGCGCAAACAGCACGACCAGATTATTGACCACATTAATCTGGATGAAGTGACCAAAGCAGAATGGGACACAGAATCGGTGGACAAAGCCAAAGCCCTGATTAACGATTTCAGTGAATACCTGAAAGCCAATAAAGACGAGATACAGGCGCTGAGTATTTTCTACGACCAGCCTTATAACCGCCGCAACATTACTTTTAAAATGATAAAAGAAGTTATGGACAAACTGAAACTGGAAAAACCGCTGTTGGCTCCGGCTCACGTTTGGAATGCCTATGCGGGTATAGAAGAAGTGAAAAGCGATTGCCCGAAAGATGAACTGACGGCATTGGTTTCTTTGATTAGAAAAGTGTGTGGCATAGATGAAGAACTGAAACCCTTTGATAAAACCATAGACGAGAATTTTAAGCGTTGGATTTTTGCACAAAATGCCGGACAGCACAACCGCTTTAGCACTGAGCAAATGGAATGGCTGCGAATGATAAAAGACCACATTGTAAGTTCTTACCATATTGAACTAGATGATTTAGATTATAATCCGTTTGACAGCAAAGGCGGAAGAGGAAAGATGTACCAATTATTTGGTAACGAAATGGATAGTATTATTAATGAATTAAATGAAGCATTAGCTGCATAATGAGAGAAGATTGGATAGAATCAAGTTTAGGTGAGGTTTGCAAGATAACATTAGGTCAATCTCCGTTATCAACTGATTGTAATAATCAAAAAATAGGATTGCCTTTTTTCCAAGGTAAAGCTGAATTTACAAGTAAATATCCCATTCCAAGAGTTTGGTGTGCAAAGCCTAAAAAGATTGCAAATGCTGATTCGATTTTATTATCAGTAAGAGCTCCCGTAGGTTCAACAAACGTTGCATTTGAAAAATGTGGTATTGGTAGAGGTCTTGCAGCACTTGAATATGATTTGTGTCAAGATTTCATACTTTTTTATTTAAAAGCTATTGAACAAGAACTCGATAGCAAAGGTACTGGGACTACATTTAGAGCTATTTCAGGTGATATTTTAAGAAATCAAAAAATTCCCTTACCACCACTTCCCGAACAACGAGCCATTGTTAAAAAATTAGAAAGTTTATTTGGCAGTTTAGATGCCGGTATTGCCGATTTAAAAAAAGCACAACAGCAATTAAAAATTTACAGGCAAGCGGTTTTGAAAAAGGCTTTTGAAGGGGAGTTGACGAAGGAGTGGAGAAATAAACAGAATAATCTCCCAGGTAATAATGAATTATTAAAATTAATTAATAATGAACGAGAAAATTATTATCAAATTCAATTGGAGGAATGGCAAATGGCAATCTCTGATTGGGAAAAAAATGGAGATTCAGAAAGAAAGCCTGTAAAGCCAAAACTATCAAAACTATTAAATCAAATTACGAAGGAAGAGTTTATAGATGATTTGTTTGAAATTCCAACTAATTGGATTTGGGATAGATTAGAAAATTTGATATTCGAAGTTAAGGATGGTACACACGACACACCTAAGTATCAAGAGAAAGGTATTCCGTTTGTTACGCAAAAGAATATTAAAAACGATGACATAACATTTGATAATATTCAATTTATTTCAAATTTAGACCATCAAAAGTTTTTTGCACGTTCCAATGTGAAAAGAAATGATATAATTATGGCTATGATTGGTCATAATAGGGGAACTTGTACCATTGTAAAAACTGATATTGTTTTTAGCATTAAAAATGTAGCACTCTTTAAATTTTTTGAACAAATACAGGTAAATAAATATTTTCTTTACTTCTTTCAGTTTACTGGTGGACTAGAAATAATATTAAAAAAGTCAAAAGGAGGAGCACAACCTTTTATTGGGCTTACAGAATTGAGAAATTGGCCAATTCCTTATTGTTCATTTTTAGAGCAATCACAAATAGTCAAACAAATCGAATCCCGTTTATCTGTTTGTGATTCCATAGAACAAAACATCAAAGAAAGTTTAGAAAAAGCAGAAGCTTTGCGCCAAAGCATTCTTAAAAAAGCATTTGAAGGTAATTTACTAACCGCACAGGAATTGGCAGAATGTAAACAAGCTGCAGACTATGAACCTGCGAGTGTATTGCTGGAGCGAATAAAAGCGGACAAAATAAAAAAAATAGATTATGCTTCAATTTGATAGTATAAAAAGAGATCATATTCTTAAAGCAATAAAACGATATAATAGTATCAAATTTATTGAAGACGATGAGGGGATGTATGATGTAGTACACGAAAATAACTTTTATCCTCTTAGAGCTATAGCACTAGAAGCTATAAGAAATGAATATCATGATGTGGATTTTTTATATGATATAATAGATGTTATCGAACTTTTTGAAAGGCTTGAGTTTATTGTAGAGCGACGTAACGACATATGGAAATTATCATGTAATGTTCCATATACTAATAAAAACTCTTATGATCTATTGAAGAAAAAAAAGATCGTTTACGGTTTCAAAAAAGATGGTCAATATAAAAAAAATGACTTGATATTGATTATCGAAGGTTTTGTTGTACGAGCAATAGGAAAAATAAAAAGTGACCAGCTAATTAATGCGGCAAATGGAGATAGTCAAATCAGGGATTTGATGCTTGACCATGCATTATTAACGAGAGATTTTTATATGATGGAAGTGGAGTTTTATGAACTTAATACATCACAAAGATTTAACTATGAGGTAGCACAACAGATTATAAAAATACAAAGTTTTCCTATTCAAATACGCACTGAAAATGTATGGAATAATCGAAATGTTGTAATTGAAGAAATCCATTTTAGAATTGCTCCGCGAGGATTTGACAAATTAACCTATTCTACTAAATATCCAGTTATAACTTTCCATAAAAATAATTGGGATGATTATGGTTACTCAACAACATTTAGTTTTGATCTCTACTACAGTCCAAATTTTAAAATTGATATTGGTACCATAAAAATTGGAAATGATATAGACAAAAGTATTGACCTTCCAGTTAACTTCGAAATGTTAGAAGGTAATTACTTTTCTTTAGGTGCTGACATTGATTATTATGAGAAATTAACTGAGATCTTCCCAGTAATATTTCGAGATATTTTAAAAGCACTTAACGATGTTGCTAATGATAGGTCGATTCTAAATAAATATTATGAGTTAGAAATTTTTCAGAAATCTTTCTTAAGAAGCTCGGAGTCAGAATACATTCTTGAAAATTTATCAAAAATTTTAACTGATAGAATTAGAGACATTAGTTATGATTTTACATTTAAATGTAGAGTGGGAAATGCATTTAATGACCACGAAGTCAAATTTATAATCGAAGATTCTAAATCAACCAGCAGTAGATTTTATTGCATCGTTGGAAAAAATGCGACAGGGAAAACAAAATATTTGTCTTATCTAGCAAATAAATTAGCGGACAACAATGAAGTTGGAGAATTTATTCCTAACCGACCAAATTTCGTAAAAGTTATTGCAGCATCCTTTAGTTATTTTGATAAATTTAAACTTCCAGAAAAGCAGGATACGAATTACGAATTTATTGGGATTAAAGATGATAATGGAACTATTAATCAAGATTTCAATTCATCAAAAATTTGGCAATCGTATAAACAAATTGCAAAAGATCCGATTAAAAGTGAATTATGGTATAAGTGTATAAAAAGTTCTTTAGAAACAGATTATTTAGATTTTTCACTAAGTGATCTGAAAAATGTAAGTCAACGAAAAAAATTTATTGCTCAGACGGAGAGTATATTCAGTTCAGGTCAAAACATCATATTCCAGTTTGTCACACGATTAATAGAATGTATTGAAAATAATTCAATTTTAATATTTGATGAACCCGAAACGCATTTACATCCTAATATAACGGGTCGTTTAATTCGTACGATTAATTTTATTTTAGATGAATATAAGTCTTTTTGCATACTTGCTACCCACTCTCCAATAGTGGTTCAAGAAATGCAATCAAAATATATTAGAATTTTCGACCGTATTGAAAATAGTCCACTAATTTATGCTCCAGTAATCGAATGTTTCGGTGAAAATTTATCAGAAATAAGTAACACTATTTTTAAAGTAGATGAAGAAAAAGAATTGTACAAAACTCAGCTAGACCAATTTATTGAACAAAATAAATCCTTCGATGAAATAAATGATTTATTTCAGCATGGTTTGAGTTTAAATGCTCGTATTTATCTTTTATCTAAAATGGGATCAAACTTATGATGAAGTGTGTGTACATAGGGGAGAATGAATATGATACTTTTGCAACAATAGTTACGGAAAAGTATAATCCTAGTAAAGCTGTTTTGACAACGATTAAAACAAGAGTTGAATCTTGCTATAATCAATATTTATTTAGATTTGATGAATTAGAGGCCAAACAATTTTCAGAGTTTTCTGCTGCGGAAGTTGAAGAAAAAAAACATCTGCAGGGGTGTTATTCTAGTTTAACTAAAACAGGAATTCCGATTAAATCATCTATTTTGTCCAGTCAACCAGATGTTTTAAAAACTTTGTGCCCATATTGCTTGCTAGAAGCTCCCAAAACTTTGGATCATTATATTGGGAAAGATGAATTTCCAGAATATTCTTTTTTAGTGAAAAATTTAATACCGTGTTGTTATAGCTGCAATAATATAAAAGATATTAAGTGGAGAGATAGTTACAGGAGAAGATTTATACATTTTTACAATGATAATTTTTTTGAAGAGCAATTTTTGTTTGCTAGTTTAAGAATCATCGAAAGTACACCAATTATAAATTTGTCCTTAGTAAAACCACAGAATTTAGATGATGATAGTTTTCAAATAGTAAGTTGGCACTTTGAAGATTTAAAGTTATTAGATCAGTATGAGCAAAAATGTAACACATTACTTTCAACAGAAATAAAAATTATGAAGGATGGGAATTTTAATGACGGGCTTACTTTGCAACAAATAGAAGTCCAGTTGCAAAGAAGGGAAAAAAATTTCGCAGATGATTATGGTATAAATTACTGGAAATCTATTATGTTCCAGTGTATGTCTCAAAATGTAAAGGATCTTTTAACGTGTTAGCATAAAAAATTAAAATGACAGAAGCAGCAATAGTATCAAAAATATGGAACCTGGCGAATGTAATGCGCCACGATGGAGTTGGGTATGGAGATTATCTTGAACAAATCACCTATCTGCTATTTCTTAAAATGGTGGATGAATTAAATAAACCACCTTACAACAGAAACCTGAAACTACCAAGATTAAAAGATGTTGAAGGTAAAGAAGTGGAAGGAGCAGAAGTTTGTTCGTGGGAGAACTTAGTTTCAAAAAACGGTGCTGAACTGGAGTCTTTTTATATCCAGGCATTGCGTTCACTAGGTACAGAAAAAGGGATGTTGGGGCAAATCTATGTGAAGAGCCAAAATAAAATACAGGACCCGTCTAATCTGCAGCGCATCATCACTATGATTGGCAAAGAAGACTGGAGTTTAATGGGTGCTGATGTGAAAGGAACCATCTACGAAGGTTTACTGGAAAAGAATGCCGAAGATACCAAATCAGGTGCAGGGCAATACTTTACACCAAGAGCATTAATCAGAACAATGGTAGCCTGTGTACAGCCAAAACCTTTGAAAACGGTAATAGATCCGGCGTGCGGTTCTGGCGGTTTCTTTTTGGCAGCTTACGACTGGCTTACCGAAAACAATAAACTGGATAAAGACGAAAAGATGTTCTTAAAGAACAGTACTTTTCACGGCAATGAAATTGTAGCCAGCACTCGTAGAATGTGTCTGATGAATTTGTATCTTCACGGTATCGGAGAAATAGATGCAGAGCCTTTGGTAAAATCAAACGATGCACTGATTGCAGCTGAAAGTCAGACTTACGATTATATTTTAGCCAATCCACCATTCGGTAAAAAAAGCGGAATGACGGTTACCAATGAAGATGGAGATATTGAGAAAGAAGATATCAGCTACAACCGTCAGGATTTTTGGGAAACAACGAGCAATAAGCAGCTGAACTTTTTGCAGCATATTAAATCGTTGATGAAGATTGATGGAGAAGCGGCAGTTGTGTTACCTGACAATGTTTTGTTTGAAGGCGGAGCCGGAGAGGAAATCAGAAAGCAACTTTTAAAAACAACAGAACTACATACGATTCTACGCTTGCCTACAGGTATTTTCTATGCCAATGGTGTAAAGGCAAATGTTTTATTCTTTAATAACAAACCCGCAAATAAAGAGGCATGGACAAAAGAAGTTTGGTTTTATGATTACAGAACCAACGTTCATCACACCCTTAAGAAAAAGCCGTTGGCAGAATCTGACTTATCGGATTTTGTAGCATGCTACAATTCTTCCAACATTAACAAAAGAAAAGAAACCTGGAGCGAAGAAAACCCAGACGGTCGCTGGAGAAAATATAGTTATGACGAAATTATTGCAAGAGATAAAACCAGTCTGGATATCTTTTGGGTTAAAGATCAAAGCTTAACAGATTTGGATAACTTACCAGATCCTGATGTTCTGGCACTGGAGATTATTGATAATATTGAGGCAGGATTGGCAAGTTTCAGAGAGATTGTGAGTGAGCTGGAGAAGAGTGAGGAGATTAGTGTGTAATCGTTAAAAAAATATTTTTATGATTCCTGAAAAATATAATGGGACTAACGATTATTATCCTGATAAATTTGGAAAACTAATCTATCCTGATGACTCTGCTGATTATTGGAAAAGCTTTAGAAATGATATCTGTAAGATTAAAGAGAAAAGTGAGGATGATTTTGAAAAATATTTAAACATTTTTGGAAGTGGGGGCTTATTTATAGGTTTAACATTATTGAGTAAATTAATAGAAAAGAATATCATCTATAAACATCAGTGGATGCTTGTGGTGGGTACTTGTCTCTTTATTATATGTTTGCTTTCAAATCTTTTATCTCATCATGTAGCAATTCAAAATAATTATAAAACAATTACTGAGATAGATTTGCAAGATGAGAAGTTATGGCCTAATTTTAAAAAAAGAAATCGCAATGTTGGATATTTAAACTGGACGTCCTTAAGATCAATAATTGTTGGAACAATTTTATTAATTTTATTTTTAACTTTAAATTTAAATACCTTGGCAGAAAAAAATCATAAACCACAGAGTCCTCCGAAGACAACTCAAGGAAATCCTGAACGTTCACAAGATCAAAAGGGGCGAGTTGCCCCACAACCAGCAGTAGTAAAACCACCTAAAACAAAATAATATGACTGATAAGAATATTAAACCAATTGTGCCAGCTGTTCCTAAAGATGTAAATCCAATTGGAACAATAACTACAGGCAGAATAACAGTTGCACCAGCTAATCTAAAACCACCTAAAACTAAATAGTCATATTCAATGTCGTTTCCTCGACGATGCTAAATAGTATAGTAGAGAGGAGCTGAATAAAAGTTGGATGTAGAAACTAGCTCAGAAAGATAGCATGCATACAAACTCATCGTACACTTTTGTTTCTAACAGAACAATTGGCAGTCAATTTAAAGATTGCTCCCACACCCATCCTTTCTTTTAACACTTTTTAAATACCACAATAACTTCCTCGGCATTATATTTTCTTAAGTAATGGCATTAACACCAAAAAAATAATATTATGTCAAAGAAAATTGCCATTCTGGCGACACACGGTTTCGAGGAAAGTGAATTGAGTTCTCCTAAAGAACATATCGAACAACAGGGCTGGACGGCTCACATCATCAGTCCGGAGAGTGGAAGCATCAAGGCATGGGCAGAGAAAGACTGGGGTAAGGAATATCCTGTAGATAAAACTTTAGATGAGGTTTCAGCTTCTGATTATGATGCACTGGTATTGCCTGGAGGCGTGATCAATCCTGATAAACTGCGGGTCAACGATTCTGCATTAAGTTTCGTAAAAGATTTCTTTCAGCAGCACAAACCGGTAGCAGCCATCTGCCATGGTCCTCAGATTCTCATCAATGCTGAGGTAGTGGAAGGAAGAAAACTGACTTCAGTAAAAAACATCAGTGCAGACCTGAAAAATGCAGGAGCCAACTGGGAAGACAGCGAAGTAGTTGTGGATCAGGGTCTGGTAACCAGCCGTACACCGGAAGACCTTCCAGCCTTCAATGCCAAATTGGTTGAGGAGGTGAATGAAGGAAAACACAGTGGACAGACTGTCTAACACAATGCCTTTTTATACTTTTAAATCGGTGTTCAGCAATGGGCATCGGTTTTTTTTATGGGATGACCCCGAAATTCTATTCGGTTCCTCCAATTTGTAGAAATGATGTAACACAACAACGGCTTTTACAAAATCTCAAATCCAACGGCACACAAGTCGCTGTCAAAAAAACCTGTATTTAAAACGATAAAATAACTATCTTTAGTTTGTATTATAATATGAGAAACAGCACATTCAACCAAAGGGCAGACCGTAAAAAGATTTTTACGAATATATTTCTGATCATACTTTTACTGGCAATTCCTGTGATCTCATCGCCGGATTTTGATGGCACGCTTTCATTATTTAATTCCGAACCTTTTCAGAGAGATTTTTTGAGGTTTGTCTTGGTCATCGCTTTTTTTTATCTGAATTCTCTGGTTTTGCTTCCGAAACTTTTCAGCAGAAAGAAAATTCTTGCTTTTTCAGCAATGGTGGTTTTGAGTTATGCTGTGGTTGTATTTTTACCATTTTCGTTAGTTCCGAATCATCAGGGAACCAATGATGGCAGCCCCCAAAAAGAAATGGAAATGCGGAGACCTCCTGAGAACGATAGATTTAGAAATAACATTCCTCCGCAATTTCCCGAAAACAGACCACACCCCGAACAGATGGGGGCTAAAAAAGACAATACCTTACCCAAGAAAATCTTCACATCAATTCTACCGTTTTTGTTTTCATTTTTATCTTCGTTTTTTATTTATAAATCCAATGAGCAGCGCGAACTTGAAAAATTGAAGGCCAAATCTGATCTTTTAAATCTGAAGTATCAGCTGCAGCCTCACTTTTTATTTAATATTCTCAATTCTATTTATTCACTTTCTCTGCTGAAATCGGACGATGCACCTAATGGAATACTCAAGCTTTCCAATGTTATGCGATATGTCGTTCAGGAAAGCAGTAAAGATTTTGTAGATTTAAACAAAGAAATTGATTACATAAAAGATTACATCGCACTCAAGTTATTGCGAACAGACAGCAGTTTAGATTTTTCCTACACAGAAATTGGTGATCTGAAAGATTTAAAAATAGCCCCATTTATTCTGATTAATTTTGTTGAAAATGCCTTTAAGTATGGTTTTAATGCTGAAGAAAATTCTAAAATAGAACTGAAAATAATTGTGCAGGAATCTATTTTGAACTTCACGGTTTTTAATAACATTGTCACAGCAAATATTACCGGTGAAGACAGTTTAAAAGTTGGTTTAAAAAACACTTTCGACCAGTTAAATCAGGTATATTCCGGAAAACACAGTATTAGAATTGATGAAACCGAAACTACTTATAAGGTGGATTTAACTATAAATTTAAATTGAAAATGATTAGAGCCATTGCTTTGGATGACGAAATTCTTGCCCTGAAAATCATTGAGAACTACGCAGAAAAAATTGAAAATCTGTCTCTGGAAAAAACTTTCAACAGACAGAGTGATGCTCAGAAATATCTGAATAAATTTCCGGTAGATTTGATATTTCTGGATATCGAAATGCCTGCAAAAAATGGTCTGGACTTCTATAAAGATATTTCTCAGAATACAAGAGTAATTTTCACGACAGCTTTTTCAGAATATGCGGTGGACGCTTTCAGTATCAATGCGGTAGATTATCTTCTCAAACCTTTTTCTTTTGAAAGATTTAAAGCGGCAGTAGAAAAAATCAAATTAAATCAGGAAAATCATGATGTGAAACATCTTTCTATTCGGGCAGATTATAAGCTTCATAAAATCAATTTTCACGACATTCAGCTGATTGAGGGCTTAGACGATTATATACAGATCCATTTGAAAGATTCTACAAAAATTACCGCCCGCTCGTCTATGAAAAGTATCCTTGAAAAGCTTTCTGGGAAAGACTTTGTGCGTGTTCACCGTTCTTTCATCGTTCCCGTGCGTGATATTAAAACGATTGTCAACAAAAACATTCACATTTCAGATTTTATAATACCGATAGGCGAGACGTATAAAGAGGAAGTGATGAAAATTCTGAATAAATAAGCATTTCTATATCTGGTTTTTTCTTCAATTTTGAAACGTTTCAGCAACTCATTGATTTTGCATTTTCTATCCTTAAAGTATATAATTATTTGTCTTTAAATTGTATTCATGCGGGCAAATACCTCTAAATAATTAAATGGAAAACACGGAGAATATTCTTAACGTCTCGTAAATTACCGTCATTAACCGACACATTTTTTCCGTTCACCTCATAAATTTTTCTGCCTGACGATTTGAAAATACTTTTGATGTAAGAAAAATGAGGAAAATGAAAACAATCGACAGAAAAAGTTTTTTAAAAACTTTAGGAATGGCAGGTGTTGCCGCAGTGGCTGCACCCGTTTTGATGTTTTGCAGAAAAGATGATGAAGATGAAGATGCGGTGACAGGTATTATCAATAACAGCATTTCTACTGCATGTGCCGTAACCAACTCTGAAACAGAAGGGCCGTTTCCTACAAAATCACCTTCAGGACTGGTGCAGACCAATATTGTGAGTGACCGTACAGGAGTGCCCTTTACCATTGCAATTACAGTTCAGAATGTCAATGCCAACTGTGCAAATCTGCAGGGTGCTATTGTAGACATCTGGCATTGCGACAAAGACGGAAACTACTCAGAATATGGCGGAACCGGAATGCAGTCAACCAATTATGCTTCAGCTCATTTTTTGAGAGGCCGACAAACCACAGATGCCAATGGAAAAGTGAATTTTACATCAATTTTTCCTGGATGGTACAATGGCAGGGCTACTCATATCCACGTTCATGTGTATAATGCAGCAGGACAGTCGCTTTTGGTGACTCAGATTGCTTTTCCGGAAGGAAATGACAGTGCAGTAGCTTTGGTAGCTGCAAGCACCGGATACAAAGGACTGAGCGGTTATACTTACAATTCAAATGACAATGTGTTCAGTGACGGAACTTCCAACGAAATGTCTGCAGTTACAGGAACAGTGAGCGGAGGTTTTGCATTGACGCACACCATAAAAGTATCAGTTTAGATTTGGTAATTTCATTTTAATAAGCGGTAAATGATGATGAAATGAATGATGCAGAAGTAATTCATTTATCGCTTTAATTTTTTTAAATTATGTTAATTCAGACACCTTCAAAAATATTTAAGTCAGATTTTGCCGTTTGGAAAGTAGAAAATTCTTGCCGGATCAGAGAGATTTTTCCTGAAAATGAGGATTCTAGTCTCAGAAAAGTATCGGAAATTGTGATAGATGAAAATGGGAAATTCTGTTTTCAATACAAGGCAAACTGCGCAGTGATGATTTTGGTTTTGTATGGTGAAATTTTAATCAGTGATTTTAAAAAGCAGGTGTCTGCACACAAGGTTTTTACTTTAAAGTCTACGGAAACCGACAGTTTAACCATTAAAAATAATCTTGAAAACGAAAAAGCTGATGTCTTAATTATAGAATTGAAATCCAGAAAGCACGATAATTCTTTCAGTCTCAAAGATTTGAATATTGATTGTAAAAACACGTTGATTCCGATGGCTGAAGATTTTGATTATCCGAATTTCATCGGGTTATACGATGGAAGAAAAGAAGATTCGTATGTAGTTAATCAGTCAGACAGATCGGTTTTTGGAATCGTAATCAACGGCGCTTTTGAGTTTAAGAACAGATTACTGGAAAATCGGGATGCTGTTTGGCTGGAAGATATTGAAACCTTGGAGTTTGAAGCTCTAAGTGAAAATGCTCTGTTATTGTTTTTTGAAATCTGAATAAGTTTTAAATTGAAAAAAAACAGTCATAATCCCTTTCGCCAGGAAACCGTTTTTCCGATTGTTCTAGATGAAAAATCATCTGTAAGTATTGACCTTTATGAAAAAGAAGGACGAAAAATGCTCTCTGTAATCGATCATCAGCGTCTTTCGGCCGGAAAACAGAATATTATCATATCAGGAAATCAATTGAATTCAGGAAAATATACAGCTAAAATCACCATTGAAAATTCTAAAGGTGAATTCACAGAAAAGAGAGAAATTATAGTTAATTAAGTAAATCTGGGAAGATTTTTTTTTCATTGAGGATGGTTTAGGATCAGGACAGCTTGGAAACTGTCCTGTTTTTTATGTATAAACTTGTTATGTTTTCTTCTTATTTTTATTCAGATATTGAAATAAATATTCTTTAAAAGTTTTTTGTTTTTCTAAAACTGACGTTGCAAAATTTAGATGTTGAAAACACTCGGTAACAGAGATGTCATTTTAAGCTTGACGAAGGATAATTAAGAAAATAATTACTGTTTATTCGAAGCAATTTACATTGATACTTTTTCAGGTTTAATTTAAATTAAAAGTACATTTAGATAATACGAATACGTAAAACAAATAGTATTAGAGACGTCAAACTGAGCATGGTTGATGTGTTTTTCTTTTGTGAATTTTTGACTTTTAAAGCGAAAGAAAACAAAACCTCCCAGCTAACAAACTGAGAGGTTTTTGAAATTGTTTAAAAATATTTCTTTTAAAATGAAACCGTATTTACTTTTGCCGTAGATGAAGTGGTAAACGTACTTTTTAAAGTTCCTCCGCTCGTAGAATAAGTTCCTCCTGTGTATAAACCCCATCCTGTGCTTCCGCCAACATAGCTTCCGCCTGTGTAAGTGCCTCCGAAATAAACTTTGTAGCTCGTTCCCTGAGCAAGGTTCGGCCTTGAAAAATGGAAATAGTAAACGCTGTTCTTTGGTTTGAAAGTAACCATTTCTGTGCCTGCCGCATTTTCAATGTGAAAAACTGAAGTCGCTGCCAGTTGTGCACTTGATTTCAGGTACATTCCCACCTGCGTTGAAGCTGTACTCATTGCTTTCGTCATATTGGCATTGGATCCCGCTGAAATCAGAATTCCACCGTTCATAAGGAAAGTTCCGTTATAGTCGATGCCTTCTTCCGGCTGACTCGTCGGACCGTTAACGATGGTGGTGCCTCCGGTGATGGTGATATTTCCGTTGCTGTCGATGGCGTCACTTCCTGCAACGATTACAATACCGCCTGTGATGTACAAATGGCTGTTGTCATTGGCCTCTGTTCCGCCGGAAACTGTTCCGTATGTGGCATTGATGCCGTCATTGGAAGCTGTTATATTGTTCACACCGCCCGCAAAAGTAATAATCGGTGCTTCCACGCCTTCACCAACACCCGAAGTTGCAGAGATAGCCGATACGGTATTATTTCCTCCGTTTACGGTGATCGAAGTGTCTGAATGGATTCCGTCATCTGTTGATGTAAATTTATTCAGTCCGTTGTTGATTGTGATGGCTCCCGTGGCAACCAATGTTTTCGGATGGCTATAATCTGTTCCTGAAACTAAAAATCTCGCTCCTGTTGTCGTGATATTTAAGGTTGGACTTCCCGTCGTACTGCCAATTGTTACGGTTCCGTCTGCTTTTAAACCTTTTCCTCCGGTTCCTGAGCTGGTAGTTGTCACTGTACCTGCGTTGATCAGAAGATTTCCGTCGGCAGAAACAGCAGATGATGAATAAGAATCTAAAACGCCTGTAGTATTGGTAAAAGTAGCTCCGTTTCCAGCTGTAGTGATCGTGACAGCACCACCGCTGATAGTAATGTTTTGATCTGCAGAAATCCCTTTTCCTCCATTGGCAGTGGAAGCTAAATTTAAATTTAAAGTCCCGCTGTTGATGATGACATTTGTATCTGTTTTTATAGCGGTAGAGTAGGAAGGATCAAAACCGCTTCCTGATGCTGTAAGAACTGCAGCTCCGGAAAGATTCGCCGTTGTAATTCCGCCGCCAAAGGTGATATTTCCTTTTGCGCTGATGGCTTTAGACTGAGCTCCCGTGAGAGTAAGGTTGATTGTACCACCGGAAATATTGATCGTGGAAGTTCCTGTTTTTATACCTTTTACATCTGCTGAAGAAAGAGCTGCAATAATACTTCCTCCCGTAATGGAAACCGCATTGTCACCAGCATCAATTGCATCTGCTGTAGCTGTGATATTCAATGTTCCGTTCGTCATTGTGAATCCTTCAGAATGAAATCCGTCTGATGCAGCTGAGATTACTTTCACTGTTCCGCTTTGCACTTCAATTCCTGCTGAGGTGGAGACGCCGTGTTTTTTAATCCCCGTAAGATTTAAAATTCCTGTACCGGAAAAAATAATTTTTCCGTCCGTCTGAAGCGTTCCGTTTTTGGTACTCGTTGAGCCGTCGGTAAGAGAATTGGTTGTATTGGCCTGAGATAAAAAAGTATGAATCTGACCTCCGGTGATGTTGATTGCCGGACCGGCAGAATTCGTCAGATTAAGATTATTCATAACAAATTGTGCAGGAAGAGTAGAGCTCATCGTTAAATTTCCTGAGGCGCTGGTACCCAACAAATTGTATTCAAGGTTGCTGACGGTGGAAGTTGAAACTACCTGTACATTTCCTCCTGTTGCTGTAATGTTAACTCCCTGATTAGCATAAGGATTAATGATTGTTGCGTTTTCTGTCCCTTTATAAATAATATAAATTTTTGTGAGGTTGACAGTGTTTGAGGTGAATGTAATGCTGTCGACTGCTGTTTTGGGAATATCTAAAATGGTTGTGTTTCCTGATAATTTGAATTTAGAATAATTGGCATCAAGCTTAATACTGTCTACAGCTGAAGTGGAAGACGCAAACATATTGTTTCCCGAATTATGTACCACAATAGTCTGCTGTGCCTTCAATGCAAATGCTGATAAAAATGCGATGATAATGTAAAACTGCTTTCTCATTTCTTGATCATTTTAAGTGTTGTCTGGTCAACCTGTACCAAATAAAATCCTGCACTCAGGTTGCGAATATTGATGTCTTCATCAGGTAGGAAAATTCCTTTTAAAACCAGTTTTCCAGTAGAAGAATATATTTTAACATTCATTTTCTGCTTTTTATCAGAAGAAATTTTTACAAAATCTGCAGAAGGGTTGGGGTAAAGTTTAATATTAGAAGTATTTCTTCCTATTTCCTGTGTGGCAAGATTTCCGGATGCGAAAGTTATTTTCCTGATAATATTGGTAGGAATTGAGACATCAGTTGCCGTTGAGGTGGTTTTCAGCAGGAGATTGCTTCCCGAGAAGTATAATTTCCCGCTGGTTGCTATCGTATAATCCTGAGTCGATCCTGTGTAATAGGTGACTTTCACGGTGGTCTGCCCAAATAAAAAGGTGCTGAGCAACACCATGCAGACCGCAAAAAGTGAGCTTAAAAAATTGAAATTTTTCATTGTTAGATTTTTACTTAACAAATATAATTTCTGCTGTTTAAGCAAAAAATATTTTGAGGTAAACAGATGAAATGTGTCGGTGAAGAACTAATAAAGCACTGAAGCTTTTGTTGAACGGGATTTTTTTTTTATAAAGATTATTTCTTGTAAACTTTTAAAGAATATAAAAAAAAATTCAGAATGAGAAACTGAAGTCAAATTAAAAACTACCGCAAAAGGGTGATTTTTCTGCATTCTAAACTTTACTATATTTCACCGTTGAAAGTTGGTGATAGTGCTTTGTCAGATAGTAACCGGGGCTTGCCTTTTTCTTTTGAGGAAATTTTCACTTTAACTTTCAGTAAAATATTAAAAAAAAAACGGCTAAACAATTTAAAATGAAAAGAAAATTTATTTTTTCAACACTGCTGCTTGTACTACAGATTTTGAAAGCGCAGGATTTAATTCCTTACACTTCAGAAGGGAAATTTGGCTTTAAGGATCAGTCCGGAAAGTTACTTACACCAGCCATTTATCATTCTTACTCGAAAAATGAAGGGAATCTGTACAAAGTTAAAACAGGAGATAAATACGGAATAATAGATTCTAAAGGAAAAACCAAGGTGAAGCCCATCTATAAATTTATTAACAATTTTAAAGATGGAATTGCTCCTGCACAGAGAGAGGATGGAGTGTATGGGATAATCGATGTGAACGGAACAGAAAAGATCTTTAACTACAGATATCTGTCGTCTTTTACAGACGGAGGTGCGGTTGCTTCTTTAAAAGGACAGGAAAAATTTGGTGTGGTTGACGTTAACGGAAAGACTTTAATCGATTTTAAATACGATAACATCATTTACCGTGGAAACAGTGTAGGAATGACTCACAAAGATTATGGTAAAGTAGCTTATATAGGTTTGGGATCTGAAGAGATAACGCCCTATATCTATGATGGCGGAAATAAAATCTTTGCCGAAGGCCTTATGGCAGTAAGTTTAGACGGGAAACACGGCTATATTGATAAGGCAGGGAAAATTGTTATTCCGATTATGTATGAACGGGCAAGTTCTTTTCACAATGGTGTGGCACTGATCATGTTGGATAAAAAGATGAAAATGATAGACAGGACAGGAAAAATAATCAGAGATCTGCCTTACGAGGAAATGGGAAGACACATAATGGATGGAAAAATTCCGGTCTGGCTGAATGATAAAATGGGTATTATTGAAATGACAACCGGCAAAGTAGTAATTGAGCCGCTGTATGATGACATTACGATAGATAGATCTACAAAATACTGGGCGAAGAAAGATAATAAATACGGAATTATTGATAAAAACGGAAAAACTGTGCTTCCCCACGAATTTTCTGAAGTAAATTCTACTTACGGAGGCAATGAGAACAGCATTGTTGTAAAGGATGGGAAGTACGGAATGTATGATGCTGATAAAAATGAAATTCTTGCACCTGTCTATGATTCAATATCAAAAAATGGCGGTAACGGATTTGTTATGACAAAAATGGGCAGTAAGTATGGCTTTATTGACCTTTTGGGAAAGGAGCTTGCACATCCGCAGTTTGACAGTGCAAAATCTTTCAGTGATGGCGTTGCTGTGGTTTTTTCTGAAAACAAATTCCACATTCTGTATCCTTCCGGTACCAAAAAAACAGTGTCATACAAAGGATCGAGTGATATTCAGATGGTCGAAAATTTTAATTCAGGATTAGCTATCGTAATCTACATGAATAAGTACGGACTCATGAGCAAAAATGGTGATTTCATAGTTTCACCTTTATACCAGTTTATAGGTGAACCTCAGTTTGACGTCCGGCTCACAGCTATTGCTGATCAATTCGGATTGCTTGATCTGTCAGGAAACACCATACTCGAACCAAAATATGATAAAATCGACGTCGTGAGTGATTATACGATTATCAAAGCTACACTTGGCGATGTAATATCTTACTTTGATAAAAAAGGGAACAGAGTAAGTGAGCCTGATCTATAAAATGTAAGAAACAGGATTGCTGATATTCCGACAGTTAACCATTCTTTCAAAGGATTGAAACACGGTGCCGGAATTTCAAACATTTGTAATTATATAGTTTAACAATTGAGTGATCTTTTTTAAAAGGTTTTGGGATTTTAAATCTTTAAAAGCTGTTTCAGTAAAATCCGCAATAACTTTTGTTCTGATAGTTTCAATAGTATTACAGATAGCAAAGTTTTAAATTTAGATAAACAAATATTATTAGTTAAACGCTGATCTTTAAATAATCCTTTTCGCATGTTCAATATTTTTAAAAGTTTAAAATTCCTGCCTATCATTTTCGCAGCGTCGGTGTTTCCGCAGACACAGATTTATCGGTCTGATTTTGATTTAGATAAAAAGGAAAATACATCTTTTAAAGGTTCGTTAGCAATGTCAGGCAATACCGTTATTTTCAACGCTGATAATTATTCCCTTCATGGAATTAATAAAGAAAAAAATACAGTGATGTGGGAAAGAAAAATCGGCTGGCGCTCCGATGCAGCTCCGTACATTTTTGAAAATTCATTCTTCTACGGAAATTATGATGGAAACGGCCGAAAAGTGCATCAATATGACATTTCTACTGGGGAAACAGTCAGGGAATTAGATTTTCAGTCCATTTCTACCCAACCATACTTTAAGAATTCTGTAATGTACACAACTGTGATGGCAGACGGCGGAAAACTTATGGCTTATGACTTAAAAACCAATTCAGTACTGTGGCAGAAAAACATCAACTTCGGAGCTGAGGTTCAGCCTGTTTTCTCAGATGATAGAATTATAGCCAATGTGGAAGACGACTTGTGGTTTGAGATAGATTACGACGGAAATTTTTTAAAGTATAAATCTGAAATTTCAATGTATGTAGACGAAAAAAAGGTGGCTGCAAAAAAGTTTCATTTTCTCAGTCACGATCAGACGCCAATCACCAGAGAATGGTTGCAGACGAATAAACTGGGGAATTCTGAATTTAAAATCGAAAAAAATCAGAACTGTACTTTTCTTTTAAGCGAAAACTATTTAACCGCTATCGGGAAAAACGGAAAGGTGAAATTACAGATTAATTTAGAAACAATTGTTCCGCCGGAAGAGTATGAAAACGAAGCTCTGTCAGCAATTGTAAGTTCGGAAAATGAAAAACTGTGGTTTGTTTTTCAGAATCATTTAGTTCATTATGACACCAAAAAAGAAAAAGTACTTCGAGATGTTTATTTAATTAACTGGCAACCACACCAGCTTATCCTGGATGGCAGAAATATCTGGCTGATTTCCAGAAATGATGGACAGCTGTATCATCTGGATTTTGAACCTGATGAAGAGCTCAACAGAAAAATCCAGCGTGAAGATGCCATCAGAGAGCACTATAAATGTGATCCGCCAAATCACGAGAAAATAAAAGCAGCGAAAGAAGCAGAAAAAAAATATTAGTTTTAAATCATGAAAATGTACATTCTGATAAAAGACAATGTTCCCGATAAATTGGTTCCCGTGATCACAGCACATGCTTCGCTGTCTTGCTATTTAAAATTTGAAACCGATGAAAATATGAGAAAATGGATCAGCGGAATATTCAAAAAGGTGGTTTGTGTGGTGAATGAAGCGGAGTTTGAAAATTTTAAAAACGAAGAAAATCATATTGTTCTTACAGAATCATCACTCGATCACAGGGAAGTCTGCATTGCTTTCTGCCCACGGGAAGAATATCCCAAGAAATTTAAATTTTTAAAAATGTGGACGCCACAGAATATTTAAAATGATATTAAATAAATCGAAAGAAAATCATGACAGAAAATTTTTACGAAGCATTTGATAAATATATTCTCAACCAAAAAGTAGTTGGATGGGGATTTCAGCATGAAATAAAAGTGGTTCTTCCGAATGGGTATTCCGCTTTTCCGGCTGGTTATTTTACCGAATATGAAAATGGTTATAAAATGATTGCAAGCGGAGCAACATTGCACCAAACCAACGTTCAGGAAGCCATGATTCTGGATCCCGAAGGAATGCCGGTAGCCAGAGATACAGAAGATATCAGGCCATGGGAATTTTGAATTTTCAGAAAAAAAGCTTTTGATTAAAATCACATGACAACACCTGCGAAGTTTACTAAAGAAGAAAAGAAATTCTGGCAGCGGCATTACCGCATCGAAAAACCGGACAGAATTCCTGCTGACTGGTATCGTTTACATTCTGCAGACTCAGATTTTGGTGATGAATATTTCTATTTTCTGAGTTTGCGTTTGTTTTCACTGGAAGATATTTATTTGAAAGACTCGCAGATCACGGATCAGTCCATAAAATATATGTTGAATTTTAAAAATCTGCATACACTTTTTCTGCGCAAAAACAGATTTCTCACAAATCAAAGCATTCAATATTTCAATCAAATGCAAAACCTTAAACGATTGGATATTACCAGGACAGAGATTACTTTAGCAGACCTGTGTGAATTTTTGGATAATACTAATTTGCTGAAAATATTTATTGATTCAGATGAAACTGAAGAAGAAATTATGGCAATGGCATCAATCTTAAAAGCCAAAGTTCCCAACTGCAGCATCTATCTTAACTGTTGTCATTCTACAGATGTTTTTGGTACATCAAATAAACCTATTTTTTGATTCAGTATAAACTTAAAACTTCGATACTGAAAATTCTTTCTATAAACCAAAGTGATTTTTTTATTTTATTTTATATTAAACCTAGGCATCTGGCTTTGTTGAATCTTTGATTAAGCTGAAAAAAGGTGACCATTTAAAAATAACTATTTAAAATAAAAGAGCTTATCAAGGATTTTGAAATCACATGATAAGCTCTTTAAGGATATCCGAAAAACAAATTCTAAGTAGAAATTAAAACTGTTTTTAGTCCATTTTTTTCTGAGAATTCATTTTACTGGTTAGATGATTTACTATTTTTTGATAAACTTAGATTTAAATAAATCTTTGCCTTTCTCTTCAATTGTAATGATATATCCACCTTTTATCAATCTTGAAACATTAATTTGTCCTGATTTAATATTTCCACTATCTACTAATTGTCCGGCTGCACTGTAAATTTTATAATCAGCTTTATCAGACACTTTTGTGATGTTGAGAACATCGGATGCAGGATTTGGATACAATTGAATTCCGTCTTGATTTAAAGTTAGATCATTAGTAGATAATGTTCCGGATGTAACCATTACATTATAGTCTTCCACTTCACCATAGGTATAAGAAGTACATGCTGTAGCGAGAGCATTGTATCGCAGTGCTACTCTCATTTTCAGGGTTTTATTTTGAACTGCTGTAGAAGGTACGGCAAACGTTCCGCTTACAGTAGCGACAGTACTTGCTGCCGAGCTCATTACCATTTCAGCAGTGTCAAAAGTTCCGTCTCTGTTGAAATCAATCCATACTCTCACGCCTTCGGGATAAATATCTGCAGGCCAGGTTTTAGTTACAGAAACCGTGTTGGTGGCAGAACCTGCAACTAAGTTAATCAATTTTGAAGCATCGGGTCCGTAATCTGTGTAGGTATTCGATCCGGATGTATTGTTAACGTTGGCAAGTGTTACATTAGAAATATATTCTTCAGACGCATCAGCGGAGGTCAATGCACAGTATGATACAGCTGACGCCGTAATAAACTGAATGCTTGTAGAATAGGCTCCCGGAGTTCCAGAGCAGACTGCAGCTACTTCTACATCATATTTTACACCTTCTTCCAGACTGTTTAAAACTACAGAATTGGTGGTAGAAGTTGTTTGCTGCCATGCTGCGTCTGTCGGTTTTTTATATCTGATCTGGTAAGTAGCTCCCACAATAGTGTTCCAGTTGACAGATGCTGACGATGAAGTGATATTACTCACAACGACTCCCGTAGGAGCACTTCCGTTACAATCTGCAGCAGTAGTAACCAAAACCTGTTTTATTGTATAGAAGATATTTCCTATAGATGAAATTCTGACTTTAATATTCTGTCCGTTTAAAGACACCGGAAATGTAAATGATTCTGTTCCGTCATTTGCAGTAGAAGCCGAAAGTGTAATCCAGCTTGTGCCGTTGTTTGTAGTGTAATCAATTTTCACATTAGCAGAATTGAACGGGGCAACGGCAGTACCTGCAACATCCCATGTAACAGGAGACGCAACATTGTGGTAAACCTGAGAAGTATTTATTTTGAATGGTCCCTGATTGCTTACGGTTAAAGTTACAATATCACTTTGAGTCTGTTGTGAAGTTGAAACAGGATTGTTGTCTCTCACAGTAAGCACAAAATTGGCTGTTCTTGCAACATTGGATACGGTTTCCCAATCTGCTGGGATAGTTAGATTGCCTGCTAATACCGAAGATAATTTGGGGAAATATCTTGTATTTCCGGTAGAGGTAGGCGTTAACGATCTGAATAATGCGCCAGTTGTGTTATTTCCGGTAACTCCGGTTACAGGGGTGCTGGCGTTGTCAAACTGTTCCCAAGTATAAGTCATAGGGTCATTTTCAGGATCTGTAGCAGTTCCTGTAAGAACAAATGCAGTTCCTTTCGGAATTGTGTAATCAGAAAGAGCACCAATGACAGGTGCATTATTGGAAACATTCGTTTCAACATCACACGTGGTAACCTTCAGATTATCTTCAATTTGTATGATACTTGCCACATGAAAATAAGCGTCAGAATGAGCCTGAACATCCGTAGCTCCGGTAATACCTGCATATCCCATAATTGTGGATCCGGACCCAGGTTCCATATTAACCCCAGTACCTTCAAGATCCATAGAAAAAGTATGATTACCGCCCAACTGGTGACCCATCTCATGGGCTACATAATCAATATCAAAATTATCTCCCTGTGGAATAGCATCCGCAGGGGAAGTAAATCCAGATCCTTTTCCTTCTGGTTCTGCTGTTGTAGGATCGGTACATACACAACCTATACATCCCGCATTTCCTCCGCCTCCCGAAGCTCCGAATAAATGACCGATGTCATAGTTGGCATTTCCAACGTTTGTGGTTAAGGTGTTTTGTAATTCAAGATTCCATGCGCCGCCGGCTCCGGTTGCAGCTGCGGAATATGGATCTGTTGCAGCATTTGTATAGATGACGCCCGGATAATCCTGTACAAATAAATGCAGGGCAAAATCTTTCTCAAAGACACCGTTTACTCTGGTCATGGTAGCATTAATTGCTGTAAGAGCGCCTGCAACGGTACCACCATGAAACTGAGTATATTCGCCTGTTACAGACATGGCAAGTCTCATGGTTCTGTATTTCCGGTCAGAAGATTTAGCAAAGTCAGTAGGATTTTTATCGAAAGTCTTACCTTTGGCATACAGTGCATCAATCTGCTTTTTAGATAGAGCACTTTCATTCATGCTGCAAAGAAAGCCACCGGGAGTCTTATCTGTTTTTGGATGAACGCCGTAGACTGTTTTGTCAGAGTTGGCAGGTTCAATAAACTGATAAATACCATCCTTGATGATCATAGACTGAAAATCATTGGGAGCTACTGAAAATCTTAGGTATTTTGATGGGTCGTCAACGCCGACACCAACGTAAGAACCCAATTGATAACGGTCTGCGACGGTTTTCACGACAACCGGAAAACTGTAGACAGCAAACTTTTCTACTTTACCATCCAAAGTAGGCAGAGAGATTTCTACAGGTTTTGAATTTCTGCCCATTTCCTGAGCATCTTTAAGTTGAGTTTGAATTTTGTTTAGATCAAGCTTGTAAAAGCTTCGTACGTTAGAAGATTTCTCAGATCTTCCTTCAAATGCAGTTGGGGACCACTGTGAATATGTGGTTACACCCATTAGGCTACATAAAAAAGTAGTAATGAATTTGTTCATATTAATGATTTTTTGGATGATTAAATGTAGGAAAAGATTTTTGAAAAAACAATTGGAAAAGAGCTGAATTAAAAATTTCTTGTCTGAAAGGGCAATGCTTCTTGCAACATTGAGTTGTTGGTATCTTATTGAAAAAGAATGTCTTTAATTATATGCAATCATAATTAGAGCTGTAAAATGTAAAGTTTTATATGTAGGTGTCCCGATTGGCACTCGATATAATATGATTTTTACCTTTTGTACGTTGTATTGAGATATTTATTAATATTTTTGCACGCTATTTATACTGATTCAAAATTGTGATAGTTATGAAAGTATTTTTTGCTGTTAAAGAATTATTAACAGTTAATTTTAGCCTTAGATTTTAATTTATAAATAATAATCCTATTTTTGTGAAAATTTTAGACAGAATGAATGGTAAAAAATTCTTTTTATATGGTTTCCTAGCCTTTGTAGTGACGTCATGTACTGCGAGGCAGGAGATTAATTACATGACTGATATAGACAATATGGCGTTGGACAATGCAGTAAAAAACAGCCGAAGCACGCTACAGCCTGGTGATCAGTTAATTGTAAATATCTCTGCCCGTGATATGGATGCAGTGAAGCCATTTAATCAGAATTATTCATCATCTACAACCGTGACTCAGTATTCAATGCCCAGTTCCAACAGCATGCCACAGCAGTTACCGGTTTCAGGTCCTACCTATTTTGTTGACACGGACTACAATATTGTTTTCCCGCAGCTGGGTAAAATTAATACTAAAGGAGAAAATATTGAGACATTTAGAGATAAGCTTTCGGGTTTATTGGAGAAATACATCAAAGATCCGATTGTGGATGTGAAACTGGTGAATTTCAAAGTTTCTCTCGCTGGAGAGGTGGCAAAACCCGGAACTTATGTTATTCCGGAAGGCAATGCGACGGTCTGGAGTGCTTTGGCATTGGCAGGTGATCTCACACCCTATGGAGTGAGACAGAATGTTTTGCTGATCAGAAATGTAGATGGTCAGATAACAAAACAGAGAATAGATCTTACAAGTGCAGGCTTTATGAACTCTCCGTACTATTATTTGAAGCAGAACGATATCATCTATGTACAGCCGAATGCCAACAGAGAAAAAGCAGCAAGGGTAGACCCGAATTTAGGTCTGTACATTTCAGTATCATCTGTTGTTGCATCACTGGTAATAGGAATTATCTCATTAACGAGAAGATAAAAATAGTTTAACTGAACTTTCGCAAATCAGCATACAGCCGAATAAGCGGCTAAGCAAATCATCAATTAAGCAAAATAAATTCTAAATATAAACATAAAGAGTGGATCAAAATAATTTACCTCAACATACTCAAAAAGATTCAATAAACTTAAGAGAAATTCTTAAGCCTTACCTGTTCAGATGGTATTGGCTTGTCATTGGAGGTTTTCTGGCGGTTCTTGCCGCATGGTTTTTTTTGAGATATTCTGATACCATCTACAATACAGAAGCAACCTTGCTCATCAAAGAGGTCAATAAATCGGCTGCGGGAACTCCTGAAATGTCTATTGTTTCTGAGATTGGTGGTATGGGAAGTATGGGAACAAACTCCGTAGATAATGAAATTGAAATTCTGAGGTCTAAGAAACTCATGATGTCAGTAGTAAAAGAGCTAGGTCTTGAAACCAGTATTTATTCTAAAGGGAGCATCAAGGAGTACGAACTATATAAAAATTCAGCACCCTTTATTGTGAGGGTCATCAGCGAGAAGTCTAATCCATCTTATCCAGGTCACGAGGTTTTTGCTAAAATTGAAAATGGAAAGATTATTCTGGAATCTGAAGATTTTAAAAAAAATATTGTCGCCGAATTCAATAAGGCAGTTTCTATGCCTTTTGGGGTAATTATGTTTCAGAAAAATCCCAAATACGATCCTAAAGATTGGAAAGGTGCCATTTATAGACTTGCATTCTCATCCGCAATCAATAGAACACGTGATCTTTTGGGAAGCTTGAGTATTGAATTGATAAAGGAAGAAGCCACAGTACTAAAAGTATCAATGGATTCTCCAGTACCCAAAAAAGCAGAAGATATTTTAGACAGACTGGCAGTAAATTACAACAGAGAGGCCATCATCGATAAAAATTCTGAAGCTCAGAAAACTGCAGAATTTATTGATGGAAGGGTAAAACTTATTGGAGAAGAACTTGGAAGAGTAGAAAATCAAAAAGAAGATTTTAAAGAAAGAAATAATATCACAGATATTAAATCGGAAGCTGAACTTTCGCTGAAAACGGCAGTAGATACAAGACAGACACAATTGGAGACAGAATCTCAGTTGGAGTTGGTCAACAGTCTTTCAAATTATCTTAACAGACAGGGATCTTACCAGATCTTACCTTTAAATGTTGGTCTGCAAGATTCAAAAACTGCAGGTGATATCGGAATTTACAACCAGCTTATTGCAGAGAGAAACAGATTGTTGGAAAGCTCTACAACGTTGAACCCTGTAGTGCAGGATGTTACCAAACAGATAGCTGGCTTACGTTCTTCTATCTCTGAAAGTTTAAATAAAAGCCGCGCCGCATTGCAGATCAGCAGGAATGCTATTGTAGGCGAACAAAACAGGATTTCAGGAAAAATTTCCAGAGTTCCGGTGCAGGAAAAATTGTTCAGAAGTATTGAAAGACAGCAAACAATTAAGGAAGAGCTATACCTTCTCTTACTTCAAAAGAGGGAAGAAGCGGCAATCTCGCTAGCAATTGCAGCGCCAAAAGCAAGAATTGTAGATGATGCACTTACTTCACCCAGTCCTGTATCTCCTAAAAGACAAATGATCTATATGGCTGCTTTGGTTATTGGAGTTTTAATCCCTTTGGGCTTCATTTATCTCATTGAACTTTTTAATGATAAAGTACAGTCTAAGCATGATCTTGAAAAGCTTTCCAGTGGAAAACCTGTAATTGGAGAACTTCCGACCCTTATAAAAGGAGAGCCAGAATTGGTACAGCTGAATGATCTCTCACCTATGGCAGAAGCCTTTAGGATTCTCATTACCAATATCAACTTTATGCTGCCCAAAAATAAAAAAGGCAATGTAATTTTTGTAACCTCCACCGTAAAAGGAGAGGGTAAAACTTTTGCTTCAGTGAATTTGGCACTGACCTTGGCAACACCGAGAAAGAAAGTAATTATTATAGGTTCAGATATCAGAAATCCTCAGCTTCAAAGATATAACGAAGCAAGAAAAGGGCTTACAGGTCTTTCTGAATTTATGTATGATGAAACCATGCAGAAAGAAATAATCATTCATCAGACAACTTTCAATCCGTACTGCGATGTTATTTACTCAGGTGCTATCACACCAAATCCTACAGAATTATTATCAAACGGGCGTTATGAAGAATTAATAGAGTCTCTAAAACCTGATTATGATTACATTATTCTTGACACAGCACCGCTGATGTTGGTGACCGATTCTTTCCTGATTGCTGATGTGGCAGATATGACGATGTACGTCACCCGTTCCAATTACACCGAAAAGGAGTTGATCAGCTTTGCTAATGAACAGATTGAACAAAAGAAAATCAAAAATGTAGCATTTGTTCTGAATGATGTCAGCAGACAAAACAGTGGTTATGGTAATAAATATGGCTATGGCTACGGAACAAAACAGAAAAAAAACTGGAGAAACTGGTTTGGAAGATAATTGAAGAATAAGTTTCCTTTTATCAACAGAGCAATTCTTTGTAAGTTAATCACAAACACTAAATTTTAGTTAAGAATTTTTAATTTGATTAAATTCTTAATCTATTATCTTTGCATAATCAATTAGATTTAAACATGTTAGAACATGACGTAAGACCTTGGGGTGAATACTGGGTTTTGGAAGATGCGGAAACGCACAAAGTAAAAAGAATTTTGGTCTATCCTGGGGGAAGATTGTCTCTGCAGTACCACCACCACCGTGCGGAAGTATGGACGATTGTTTCCGGTACCGGAACAATTACAATCAATGATGAGATCAGAGATTACGGCATTGGAGAAGTAGCACAGATTCCTTTGGGAGCACACCATAGAATGGAAAACAAAACCGCTGAACCTGTTGTTTTCATTGAAGTACAGTACGGAACTTACTTCGGCGAAGACGATATTGTGAGAGTGGAAGACGATTATAACCGAGCATGAAAATTTACAACGTAATATTATCAGGTGGTGTTGGAAGCAGACTTTGGCCTCTTTCGAGAAAGAACCATCCAAAACAGTTTCTCAAAGTTTTTGAAGGGAAATCTCTGTTTGAATTAACGGCAGAAAGAAATAAAAAGGTAGTAGATGAATTGATGGTAGTCGGAAATTCTGATCACATCGAGTGGAGTAAAGATTTATTGAAAGACATAGACCTTCCCAAAACGTTTGTTACCGAAACCATCGCGAGAAATACTGCTGCAGCAATAGGATTTGCCGCTTTGGCAGTACAACCCGATGATGTGTTGATTATCACACCTTCAGATCATCTGATTCAAAATCAGGAAGCCTATGAGAAATCATTACTGGAGGCTGTGGAGCTTGCCAAAAAAGATTATGTAGTGACCTTTGGTGTTATTCCTACAAAACCGGAAACCGGATATGGATACATTGAATATGAGGGTAAAGATGTACTTTCATTCAGAGAAAAGCCAAATACCGAAACTGCTCAGGAGTTTTTAGACAGAGGAACTTTTCTTTGGAATTCTGGTATGTTCTGCTTTAAAGCAGGAGTTCTTTTAGATGAATTAAAAAAATACCAACCTGAAGTATTTGAAAAATCTCTGGAGGCTTGGCAAAAATCTGAAAACAATTTGCTTGATGAAGAATCATGCAGACAAATACCTTCTATCAGCATAGATTATGCAGTAATGGAGCGCTCGAAGCAAATCAAAGTAGTTCCTGCAAATTTCAGATGGAATGACCTCGGATCGTTTGAGTCATTGTATGATTATCTTCGCACCACAGGACATCCTGTTGACGAAAATGGAAATATGGTGATTGGTACTGAAATCTTCACGGCTTTCGTAGGGATGAAAGACTGCATTTTTGTTCATACGACAGATGCAATCTTAGTTTTGCAAAAGGAAAAATCTCAGGATGTAAAGAAAATCTACAGCCAGCTGGAGAAGTATCAGTCAACTTTGAGATAGTATATTTTGCGTTAAAATTATACATGAGGAATATTTTATTATAGTTTAAAGTGGCGAACCGTCGATGCATTTGAGAAATAAGGTTATTACAGGAGCATTATGGTCGTATGTACAGCAGTTTGGAACTCAGGCTGTTCAATTTTTAGTAACTGTAATATTGGCCAGAATAATTGCTCCGGCTGATTTTGGGCTCATAGGAATGATTATGATTTTTGTAGGGGTAGGAACAGCTCTTTTTGAAGGTGGTCTTACCAATTCTCTCATTCGTTCAAATGATCTTGAAGATGACGATTTTTCTACTGTATTCATATTTAATGTCTTATCCAGTTTTATAATTTATATAATACTGTTTTTTATAGCCCCTTTTATTTCAAATTTTTATAAACAACCCATTCTTACAGATCTCTTAAGAGTATATTCAATATCATTCATTATTTCCTCATTTGCTGCAGTACACAATACAATATTGGTTAAACAAATGAAATTCAGAAAGATTGCAGTTATCACTTTTCCGGCTGTAATTTTGTCAGGTTTGTCTGCCGTTTTAATGGCATTTAATAATTTTGGAGTGTGGAGTTTGGTGTATTCTGCATTGATAAATGCTTTCTTTACAACATTAATTTTGTGGTTTAACGCAGATTGGAAACCCAAACTTATATTTAATAAAGAAAAATTCAGACTTCATTTTGAATATGGAAATAAAATGATGATTTCATCAGTTTTAGATATTATTTTTGTCAATTTATATCAGATAGTCATAGGTAAAATATACAGTGCTACATTACTGGGTTATTATACCAGAGCCAATAGTTTAATGATGTTGCCAGTGACTAATATCTCGGGCGCACTGAATAAGGTAGCATTCCCTACGTTTTCACAAATGCAGAATGATGAGCAAAAATTACGCTCAACTTACAAAAAGATGATGCTGATGGTGATTTACACAGTGACACCTGTGATGGTTATCATGATTGTATTAGGCGAAAATTTAGTTGTCTTTTTATTTACAGATAAATGGCTTCCTGTGGTTCCGGTATTTCAGATTTTGTGCGTTACCGGAATTCTTTATCCTTTGCATTTATATAATTTGATTATTTTACAGGTAAAAGGTAAATCTGGTCTTTTTCTGTATCTTGAAATAATAAAAAAAATCTTGGCAGTTGTTTCTTTGGTAATTTCTTATTTTTTCGGGTTCTACGGTTTGCTTTGGGGGCAGGTAATATTTTCTGTTCTTTGTCTATTTATAAATACACATTATGCAGGGGTATTTTTGAAATATAATTTGTGGAAACAATTACAGGATCTTTTACCATTATTTTTGGTTGCTCTTATTATGGGTGCAGTTGTTTATTTTGTTAAAAATTATTTCTTGACCAACTTACCTGATTTTTGGGTACTTTTGTTAGGAACTGTTACAGGATTGATATTTTATATTTTTCTGTCTGCGATATTGAAATTTTCAACTTTCTTTGAAATTAAAAGAATATTATTAAAAAAATGATTCCAGTTACAAAACCGTTTTTACCTCCGCAGGAAGATTACAACGAATATTTGCAAGGTATTTGGCAAAGAAATTGGCTTACAAATATGGGGCCTCTCGCCACCCGTCTCGAAAATGATCTTAAAAAATACCTTAAGGTCAGTCATTTACTTTTTGTAACCAACGGTACGGTTGCCTTGCAAATGGCAATAAAAGTACTTGAGCTTTCAGGAGAAATTATTACAACACCATTTTCCTTTGTGGCAACAACAAGTTCGATCGTCTGGGAAGGGTGTACACCTGTTTTTGTAGATATTGATCCTAAAACGCTATGCATTGATGCTGAAAAGATTGAAGCGGCAATCACCGAAAAAACATCTGCAATTTTAGCTACCCATGTATATGGAAATCCTTGTGATGTAGAGTTCATCGAAACGATAGCAAAAAAGCATAATCTGAAAGTGATCTATGATGCAGCACATGCTTTTGGTGTAGAAGTCAACGGTAAATCAATTTTTGAGTATGGAGATATCTCAACATGCTCTCTGCATTCAACAAAACTATATCATTCCGTAGAAGGCGGTCTGATTATCACCACTGAACTTGATTTGCTGAAAAAGCTTGCATTGGTCAGAAATTTCGGTATTTCAGGATTTGATTCTTTTGCGGAACTGGGACTGAATGGAAAAAACTCAGAATTCCATGCTGCTATGGGGTTGGTGAATCTTAATTATGTACATGATATTTTCGACAAAAGAAGACGGCTTACCGAAAGATATGACTGTAAACTTTCAGGTCTAAAATCATATAAACCCGAATGGCATTCAAAAGCTAATTTAAATTATGCTTATTATCCGATAGTGCTCGAAAGCGAAGAGTTATTGCTGAAAATGAAAGGAGACCTGGATAAGCAGGAAATATTTACAAGAAGATATTTCTACCCGAGTCTGGCTTCATCATTACCTTATTTACCCTCACTGGAACTGCCATTTACCGAAGATATTTCCAAGAGAATTCTCTGTCTGCCACTGTATTATGATCTTACATTAGATGAGGTAGATTGGATATCAGGACTTTTATTAGAAATTCAAAATAGTTGATTGATGGTCACAGCTGTAATGCAACCATATATTTTTCCCTATTTGGGATATTTTCAGATGATCAATGCTTCAGATACATTTGTATTTTATGATGATGTTCAGTTCATCAAAGGAGGTTGGATTAACAGAAACAGAATAATTGTAGGAAATCAGGTAAAGTATTTTACCATTCCTTTACTTAAAGCAACTCCCAATAAATTGATCAATGAGATCTACATAGACACTCATTCAAAAGATTTTAAAAATATTCTTAAAACAATAAATCAGTCTTATAAAAAAAGTCCCTACTTCACAGATGTATTTCCGTTACTTGAAGATACTTTTGCAGGAACTGAGAACAGGATTGGTGAGATGGCGATTAATAGCATAAAAAATGTGTCTGAATATCTCGGAATTTCAACTTTGTTTTTAAAATCATCAGTAGAATTTAAGGATATTACTGGGCTTGAAAGAACTGCAAGATTAATCGAAATCTGCAACTCTACAAATGCTGATTACTACATTAATGCTCCGGGAGGCAGAGAGCTATATTCAAAAGTAGATTTTTTGGATAAAGGAATTTCTTTACAATTTATAGAATCACAGTTATCTCAGTATAAACAAGGAACAGATGAGTTTTTCGCAGGCCTCTCAATTGTAGATGTTTTAATGCATAATTCACGTGAAGAAGTGTTGGGAATGTTAAATCTATATAGTTTAAAATGAAAGCTATAGGCGGATATTTCGAGCTTGAGATTAGTGTTGATAAAGAATATCATCACGATTTATTGCGTCTTAATACAGCAAGAAATGCCTTGGAATATCTGTTGAAAGCACAGGGTTTTAAAAAAGTCTACATACCTTATTTTACTTGTGATGTTATTTTAGAACCATTTTATAAACTCGATATTGCTTTTGAATTCTACCGTGTAAATTCTGATTTTGAACCAATTTTTGATTTTGATATCATTAAAGATGATCAAGCATTTTTATATACCAATTATTTCGGGTTGAAAGATGCTTACATACAATCGAACTATTCCTCAATAAAAAATCTCATAGTAGATAACGCCCAGTCTTTTTTTTCCAAACCTTTGAACCATGTGCATACATTCTATTCTCCAAGAAAATTTTTTGGAGTGAGTGACGGTGCCTATTTGGCAACAGATCATAAATTAAGTGAGAGACCCGATGCAGATTTTTCTAATGAAAGAATGTCTCACCTGCTGATAAGAGCAGATAAAGAGGCAGAAGATGGGTACCAAGATTTTTGTTTAAACGATCAAGAATTGTCCGGAAATGCAGTGAAAACAATGTCTGCACTGACAAGAAAAATAATGTGTTCCATTGATTATGAAAAAGTAAAATGGGTAAGAAGACAGAATTTCGAATGGCTGCATACAAACTTATCAGACAAAAATAAATTAACGTTCAATATTGGTGATGACTCCGTGCCTATGGTTTACCCTTTTTGGACAGATAATAAAGCTTTAAAAAAAGAGCTGCTAAATAATAGAATATACTGTGCCACGTATTGGCCGAATGTCCTGAAATGGTGCAATCCCGAAACATTGGAGGCAAAGCTTACAGAAGAAGTTATATATTTGCCTGTCGATCAAAGATACACAGTTGATGACATGAATAGAATTTTAAAAATAATAAATCGTGGAATTTGATATTTTTTTTAGAGCATTTGAACTTACGGATGCCGAGTTTATAAGCTCACTGCGTAAAAATGAAGAGTTTGAAAATCTCGTCGGAGGAAATAAGCGTTTTATTGCCGTAGCAAGAGAACAGAAATGGCTTGAGTCCTTGATTATGAATGATTATCAGGATAGATTTTATGTGGCAATTTGCGAGAAATCATCAGGGAAAATAATAGGATATACATCAGTTTCAGATATCGACCATGTCAACAAGTCTTGCTTTTGGAGTGGAATAAAAATTCATTCTGATCACAACGGAAAAGGCTATGGTACGCAAACTGTTTTGCTGATTCTAAAGTTTGTATTTGAAGAACTGAATATGGAAAGATGTACAGGACAGTGCCTTGAAGAGCATGTTGTGGCGAAAAAACTGATGGAGAAAGTGGGTTTTAAAGTGGAAGCTCTTCAGAGACATTCTCTTTTTAAGAACGGAAAATACCATAATCAATTTGTTTTAAGCATTCTGAAAGACGAATATCCTCAGATTAAGACACTTTTTAATATTTAATACATGAAGCAGCTGGTTCGAAATGTTAAAATTATTGGCACAGGTTCCTACACCCCTGAAAAAATTCTCACCAATGAAGAATTATCTGAAATTCTGCCTACGACACCAGAGTGGATCGAAGAGAATTTAGGTATTAAAGAACGGAGAATTGCATCTGAAAACGAATTTACAAGTGATTTGGCGGCAAAGGCAGCTCTATCGGCAATTCAGAGTGCAGGATTACAAAAAGAAGATATTGATCTGATCATTGTTGCCACGGCAACACCCGATCGGTTGGCACCATCTACAGCTGCAATTGTTCAGGATAAAATTCAGGCATACAATGCGGTAGCATTTGATATATCTGCGGTTTGCAGTGGTTTTTTATATGCGATGTCGGTAGCTTCACAGTTTATTGCCTCAGGAGTTTACGATAACGTCTTGGTAATTGGAGCAGACACATTTTCAAAAATCACAGATTGGTCAAGAAGAGATGCTGTTTTCTTTGGAGACGGTTCTGGTGCTGCAGTGCTCTCTCACGCCGATGAAGATAATGGCTTTTTAGCTTTTAAACTTTACTCAGACGGAAGAGGAAAATGGAATTTTACAGTACCTGCAGGTGGCTCAGAAATTCCTGCCAGCAAAGAATCTGTTGAAAACAATCTACACTATTTTCAGATGAATGGAAAAGCTGTCTATGAAACAGCAACAGAAGTTTTGCCAATAGCAATTCAAAAGGTTTTGGAAGATAGCGGTTTGAGCGTTGATGATGTAGATTTAATGGTTCCGCATCAGCCGTCAATAAGAATATTGCAGAAAACAGCAGAAAAAATAGGTCTTCCTTTTTCAAAAGTGATGACAAATATGGATAAATACGCCAACACAAGTGGAGGCACCATACCCATTTTATTGGATGAATTATACAGAGCAGGCAAGATTAAAAAAGGAAATATTATACTGTTTGCTGCAGTAGGCTCAGGATGGACGTATGGCGCAGCAATAATAAAATGGTCTTAAAAAAACAAAAACAAAATGATTATTATTACAAGTGCATCAAGGGGGATAGGAAAATTTCTTTTTGAAAAATTGAGATATGAAGGGAAAGAAGTTATTGGTTTTTATAATAATACTGTACCAGAGATCACAGACGGATATTATAGATTGGATATCACCAATGAAGAACAGACGAAAGCTTTTTTTATTGAAAACAGGGATAAATTTAAAAATATTGTACTCATAAACACGGCAGGAATATCATACAACTCTTTCGGGCATAAAGCCGATCTCACACAATGGAAGAATGTAATTGATGTTAATCTGGTGGGCTGTTTTAATATGATTAATACATTCCTGGGAGTTATGCGCGAAGATAATTTTGGAAGAATAATCAATTTTGCTTCTGTAGTGGGACAAAAAGGTATTCCCGGAACGAGTGCCTATGCCTCATCAAAATCCGCTTTATGGGGTATGTCCAGAGCTTTAGCAGTGGAAAACGGAAATAAAAATGTTACCATTAACAATATCAATCTTGGATATTTTAATATCGGAATGATAGAGCAGGTTCCGGAAAATTATATGAACACTTTAGTAGAATCCATTCCTGCAAAAAGATTGGGGAATCCGGAAGAAATTTTGTCTACAGTAAAGTTTATTATTGATAACGCATATCTAAACGGTGCTTCAATAGATTTGAACGGCGGCTTGTTCTAAATTATGGCATATCAGATAATTGATCAGACACCTGATGGCACACCAGACATATGTATTTCCATGCTTACCTATAATCATGGAAAGTATATTACGGATGCCTTACAAGGCATCTTGTCTCAAAACACAGCGTACTCATACAAAATTGTACTTGCCGATGATTTTTCTACAGATAATACTAGACAGCTGTTACTGGAATTTCAGAAAAAACATCCTTCTCTTATAAAACTGATTTTACAGGATAAAAATGTAGGAGCTGCGGGAAATAATTCGGTTCTGCATGAGCATATTGAAGGAAAATACGTGGCAGCATTAGAAGGTGACGATTACTGGACCGAACCAGACAAGCTTCAAAAACAGGTTGATTTTTTGGAAAAAAATCAGGAATATTCTATGTGCTTTCATAATGTTACTGAAAAGTTTGAAGATTTTAAGACAGAAAGAGCTTTTGACCATCTGGAGCAGAGAGAATATACTTCTACAGAATTAGTAAATGGTTGGGTTGTACCTACAGTAAGTGTAGTATATAGAAAATTTCCAGATCTTTTTATAAAGGATGACAGAATTTTGTTTGGAGATATTTCTCTTTTTTTACAGCTTTCCAAACATGGTAGAATGTTTTGTTTCGTTACGCAGCGTCCGATGGCAGTCTACAGAAGATTCCAAGGCAGCGCTACAAATAAAGCTTATAATGTAGATTATATCAAAAGACTATTAAGGCACAACGAATTTTTGAATGATCACTTCGGTACTGAAATCATGAGTACGATACGAAAAAATTCTTTCGAACTTAATTTTATTCTTTTTTATAAAATATTTCCTAAACGAGAATCTTTTGTTTTTCTTAAAAAATCATTTCGTAACAGTGATAATTTTTTATGGGATGTTCTTCTCTTTTTTTACAGAAATTTAAGAAGAAAATTCAGCAGTTGAGTATTTAATATATAGATAGGGTAGTTAAATATTTTATAAATTTGCGGCTATGGTTTTTTATATATGATTTATAGGAGTACAGAATTGAAATTATCAATTCTAAGTAATATTTAAACAAATTAAAAAACCAATTATAAAATAAACACATTAGCATTTCATGAGAATTTTAATTTTTGGAGCAAGCGGTTTTATCGGAAAAAATCTGGTGAATTTTTATTCGCAGAATAGCCAGGTAGATGTAGCGAAACTCGATGAAGATGAAACTACCTTACTCAGCAAAATAGAAGCTGCTGATGTTATAATTAATGCCTCCGGAGTATCAAGATCAGAATCTGAAAATGATTTTTTCATGTACAATATGTTTTATTCGCAGAAACTTTTTTTGCTCGTCAATAGGTTTGAAAAAAAGATGTACATCTACTTTTCTTCGATACATTTTTATGTAGATACTATCTATGGGGTGAGCAAAAGATACAATGAGTTTTTACTGAGCAAGTTGGATTTTGAAAAGAAAAACCATTTTCTCTGCCTTAGAATTCCCAGCATTTTTGGACCGGGGATGAAGCCAAATTATGTATCGGTAGTTGCAACTTTTTGTCACAATGTGGTAATGGGGAAAGAGAGCAGGATTATTGATGGCGACAAAATGCTTCAGTTACTCTTTATTAATGATTTGATCAAAAATATTGACAGTAAAATTCAAAACCGAAAGGAAAACGGATATGAACTTTTTGATTTTTTTCAGGAAACAGTTGATATATCGGTAATTAATTTATTTAAAAGCATCAAAAGCATTGAGGCTGACATGAGCAAGGTAATTACCACAAACAATTTTGCTGAAAATTTAGCTTTAACCTACAATTATTTTGCTCAAAATGAAAATAAAAGTGATTCTTAAAAAGCACTTACTTTAAACGTAAACTATGAAGAAAATATATATCCTGGGTTCGGCAAGTAAGTTCGGAATGGAAAGAAGTTATAAGTCTGCTCTGGAAAAGCTTGGTTTTGAAGTTGAAATTATAGATTTCAGCAATATGGTTAATGCCTTTATTCCGGTAAAGTTTCTGCAGAGATTAGGATTATATATTGATATTTCACCGGCAATCGTTAAGACAAACCATTCTGTTGCCAAGAAAGCTTTTTTAGAAAAACCATACGCAATAATTGTTTTTACTCACGTGAAATTATACCCGGGAACTATAGAGTATTTTAAAACTTTTTGTAAAAACGTATCCTTTTACTGGCCGGATTCTATTGTGAATATGTCAAACAATATTTTTTCAAATCTGAAACATTACACAAAGGTATATGCCCATTCAAAAGAAAATGTGGATATTTTTGCGAAAAACGGGGTCAAAGCACAATGGCTGCCATTTGCCGGAGACACTCTTCTGTCAGAAAGTTTTGATGCATATTCAAAAAAATCAGCAGAATATGATTTTTCCTTCATCGGAGCATATAGACCTGAAAGGTACGATGCCATCAATGAATTACTGAAGAATTTTCCGCAAAGTAAATTCCTTTTAGTAGGTTTGGGATGGAAAAAACTCTCTTTTCATAACCGGAATAATCTTACCATTTTAGATAAGATGGTAGATATTAATGAGTTTTTAGATTATACTTCAAAAAGCAAAATTGCACTGAATGCTATTGATCACCTGAATTATCCTTCTTCTAATCTTAGGTTTTTCGAAATTGCACTGTCTGGAATTCCCCAGATTGCCACTTTTGTACCCGAGTTTGAAGAGCAGTTTCAGGAAGCTAAACATGTGTACTATTTTAAAAATCTAAATGAGCTTGTAGAAAAAGCAAAAGCAATTTTAAGCAATTATGATGAAGCACTAAAATGTGGTCTCGAATTCAGAAAATCTGTAGACTCAGATCATAACTATATTTCGAGAGCCCAGTCTTTGGTTAATGATTTTATTTAAGGTGATTTAGATTTTGATAAACATAAAAAAGATTTCTGAAAAACTTTTGCAGGAACTATTAAAAAAAGGTTAATGTATTTTTATTATTTTACAATATTATTATTATTCATTCCTGCACTCATAGAAACATCCTATCCAAGATTGAGGGGAGAAATTCCCTATAAAAAAATAATTTTAGGTTTCGTTGTTTTGGTTTTAGTCGGTCAAATGGGTTTGAGATGGGAAATGGCAACAGATTGGAAGCCTTATTTTTATCATTTCACTAAAAAAAATACAACTGAAGTATTTAGTTATATAGATTACGATTATGAGAAAGCTTATGTGATATTGGTCTATCTGTGTAAAAAGATTGCCAATCACTATTCTTTTTTCCTTGTGGTACATGCGGCAATTTTCTTTTTACTGCTGAAGAAAAGTTTTGAATTTTTCAGTCCTTTTCCAATATTGGTTATGCTTCTCTTCTATGTTTCTTTCTTAGGAGTATGGGGAGCAAACAGGCAGTTCTTAGCAGTTGCATTTGGTTTGCTGTCGCTTATTTATCTATATGAAAAAAGATGGCTGTGGTTTGTTATCATGCTTTTTATGGCAACTCAGTTTCATGTTACTTCCATTATTTTAGTAATTTTTGTCTTTCTACAAAAAAAGATCAGTAACCTGATGATTATTGTAATTCTGGCAGCCAGTTTTATTATAGGTTACACATCATTACCGGTAAAAGTATTTTCTCTTTTCGGAGGATTTAGTGAAGCTGCAGCATTTAAGGCAAATGCATACCTTAAGGAAGCAAAGTTTACAAAAGCAGAAGTTTCTACTTTTGGTCTTATTAAAAGACTGCTTTTCTTTTCTCTGTTTTTTATTTACAGAAATAAAATCTCAGAAATGTTTCCAAAATACAATTTTTTATTTAATGGCTATTTTGTCGGGATGTGTTTTTATTTTTTATTTTCTAAATCATTATTGGTGATGATAAGCCGGGGAAGTCTCTACTTTAATATTTTTGAGCCCATTTTGATATCCTGCCTGTTTCTTCTGGTAAAAGATCGAAGAGTATTGTTTTTTATGGCTTTAGGACTCTTTGCATACTGTATTATTTTTGTTAAACAGTCAGTTATTTCTTATCCGGAACTTTTTGATCCTTACAGGGGTATTTTATTTAATCCTAAAGTATTTAGAATTCTATGATAAACGTGCATTTTTTTGAACGATACTTCATACCAGACAGAATAAGTATTGAAAAAGTTTTTTCCGTGATTAAAGTTAGTCTTGCAACAAAAGGTGTGCAGGTAAAAACGTTTCAGAATCCTTATCAATCCCTTTCTAAAATTGGGAGGTCGATGTTCTATTTTAAGAAAAATCAGGGACAGATTAATCATATTACTGGAGATATTCATTGGGCTTGTTTACTTTTAGATCCAAAAAAAACAGTTCTCACTATTCATGATGTTGTCGGCTTTCAGGAGTATCAAGCCGGAATAAAAAGAAATCTGTACATGTTTCTTTGGTTTTACCTCCCGCTCAGAAAATTAAAACACATTACAGTCATTTCTCAAAAGACAAAAAACGAATTGGTTGCTGTTTTTCCTAAAGTAAAAGATAAGATAGCGGTGGTGCCAAATCCACTCACGGTTTCTGTTTTTAAAAGAGAACCGGCTGATATAAAAGAATCTGATATTAGAATTTTAATTGTCGGAACGCGGGAAAATAAAAACGTCCCGAAAATTCTTGAAGCACTGAAAGATACAGAATGCTCGCTCACAATATTAGGTAAAACAGATGAAGCCATTTCAGAAAAGCTTGCAAACTTAAAAGCAAAAATCACTCAGTATGATTTTGTATCTGATGAAGATTTGGCAAAAATCTATTCCGTAAGTGATATTTTGTGTTTTGCATCTCTATACGAAGGTTTTGGAATGCCTGTAATTGAAGCTCAGGCAAGTGGATGTGCTGTAATAACATCTAAGATGGAACCAATGATTTCTGTAGCGGGGGAAGGAGCTGTTTTTGTAAATCCATTAGATGCAGAAGATATCAAAACGAATCTTTTGAGTTTAATGAATGATTTTGAGCTAAGATCAGCTTTAGTTAAAAAAGGTTACGAAAATGTACAGAGATTCTCTGTCGACAATGTTGCAGAACAATATTTAGAAATATACAAAGAGATTTTAAATGGATAAGATGCTGCTTATTGACGCAATCTACATCAACGACAGTGGTGGGAAGATCCTCCTCGATTATCTTTTGCAGGAGTTGGAAAAATCCGGCAGAAAATGTATTTACCTTCTCGACAAGAGAGTGGAAAGTAAAGTGCCTTTTCTTGAGAACACAGCAAATGAAGTTTATTTTTTAGAAGGTTCGTTGTACAAGAGGCATCTTTTTTATTTAAAGCATAAGCGCAGAATTGGTTCAGTATTATGTTTCGGAGATTTACCGCCAAGTGTAAAGCTCAAAGTAAAAGTTTATACCTATTTTCATTCAGAATTATACATTAGAGTTCCTCAGGATTCTACATTGAAGTACAAATCAATATTCTTCCTGAAAAGATCTGTTTTAAGATTTCTCTTAAAAAACAGTGATTTCTGGATGTTACAGACAGAAACAATCTCTGAAAATTTCCGGAATAAGTTCAAAATTTCCGAAAAGAAAACACTGTTACTGCCATTTTATCCGCCGCTTACAAAACCTGGTGAAATCAAGAGAGAAAGAGACAGTTTTGTTTTTGTCAGCAACGCAGTACCTCATAAGAATCACATAAGGCTCATCAATGCATTTTGCAAATTTTATGATCAGGAGAAAAGAGGGAAGCTTACCATAACAGTAGATTCTTTTTATCAGCATTTGATTCATTTAATCGAAGAAAAGCAGAAACAGGGATATCCTATTGTAAATATCGGCTTCATTGAAAGAGAAAAACTCGCAGAAGTATACAGATCTGCAGAATATCTGGTTTACCCTTCACTGGCAGAAAGTTTTGGTCTTGCAATACTTGAGGCAATGGACTGCGGATGTAAGGTGATAGGCGCAGATTTGCCATATTTATATGCCGTGTGTGAACCTTCTTTAATATTTGATCCATTCGATGAAAATTCTATTTCAAAAACATTATCTTTATCGCTCAAAGGCAATCTGCAACCATCTTTGAGTAAAGCAAACAATGAAATAGAAGCCTTATTAAAAACACTTTAGAAGAAATAAATTTAAATTGAGATTATAAAGAAAGACCATTGATGTACAGTCCCAAAATATGTTCCCTGACGGTAATGGATGATACAGATCCTAAAATTGTTTTCAACGAAAAAGGTGAAAGTGATTATGTAACCAATTTTAATGAAAATATTCTACCATCTTGGAAATATGGCAACGACGTTTCTGGTTACATATTAAAGGTAGCAGAGAAAATAAAGAAGAGCAGAAAAAATAATAGCTACGACTGTATTATAGGAATCAGCGGTGGGCTCGACAGCTCTTATATGCTTTACATCGCCAAAGAAGTGATGGGGTTGAGACCTTTGGCATTTCATGTAGATGCAGGCTGGAATACAAGTCAGGCAGTTTCCAATATCGAAAAATTAGTCAAAGGTTTGGGAATAGATCTGTACACTGAGGTTATAGATTGGGAAGAAATGAAAGATCTGCAGCTTGCATTCTTAAAATCACAAATTCCCGATCAGGATCTTCCTCAGGACATCGCATTTTTTTCTGCACTGTACAGATACGCAAGAAAAAATAAAATTAAATATATTTTAACGGGCGCCAATTTCTCTACAGAATGCTGTAAAGAGCCTGAAGATTGGGGAGCTTATGCAGGAATAGATAAGAGATTGATCACCGATATTCACAGGAAATTCGGAAAGAAAGAACTTAAAAAATTCCCCGTCATAGATATTTTTGAGTATAAGATATTTTACAAATATTTTGTGGGAATGCATATATTTAATCCGCTCAATCATATCAGATTTTTGAAAGAAGATGCCGAAAATACTTTAGGAACTAAATTTGGTTGGAAAAAATTCGGACATAAACATCATGAATCTGTATTTACAAGATTTTTTGAAGACTTCTGGCTTCCGAAAAAATTTGGTTTTGACAGGCGTAAAGTTCATTTTTCAAGTTTAATTCTGACCGGACAAATGACACGCAACGAGGCACTTGAAAGATTAAAACTTCCTGAAATGACAGAGGAAGATATTGCCAATGAATTTGAATATGTTGCCCACAAATTAGATTTAACAGTCGAGGAATTACAGAATATTTTTGATGGTGAAAATAAGACATTCAGAGATTATAAAAATAAAAGAAATTGGATAGGTCTGGGAGCTAAAATCCTTAAAGGCTTAGGTTTAGAAAAGAGACTTTTCAGATGATTACAGTGATTGATTACGGCATCGGGAATACCAGGGCTTTTATTAATATATATGAAAGACTGCACATTCCGGTAAAAGTTGCCAGCAATATACAGGATTTACAGAACGCCGAAAAACTGATTTTACCGGGAGTTGGCAGTTTTGATTTTGCAATGAAAAATCTTGAAGAATCAGGAATGAAACAAACGTTGAATCAACTGGTGCTTGAAGCGGAAATTCCTGTATTAGGCGTTTGTCTCGGCATGCAGCTGATGGCTGAAAGCAGCGAAGAAGGCTCCTGTGAAGGTCTTGGGTGGATAAAAGGTAAGGTGAAGAAAATTGATACTGAGAAAGTTCCTCATCAAAGCAAATTACCACACATGGGCTGGAATGAAGTTCGTTTTGTTAAAGAAAATGCCCTGTTGAATGGTTTGGAAAAAAACAGTCTCTTTTATTTTCTGCATTCTTATTATATAGACTGTCATGAAGATAACGAGATTTTAGGAATATCAGAATTTGCCGGAAGTTTTGCATCAGCAGTGAATACAGGCAATATTTACGGAACACAGTTTCATCCTGAAAAAAGTCATTCTAATGGAGAAAAATTATTGTTTAACTTTGCTAAATTATAGTTGAATGATAAGACCAAGAATAATTCCGAGTTTACTGATACGAGATAAAGGTCTGGTAAAAACAGTCAATTTCAAAAACGAAAAATATATTGGTGATCCGCTCAACGCAACACGTATTTTTAATGACAAAGAAGTCGACGAAATCGTAATATTTGACATAGATGCATCTGTAAAAAATAACGAACCGGATTTTAATCTGATTGAGAAAATAGCAAGACAGTCCAGAATGCCTTTATGTTATGGAGGAGGTGTAAAATCAGAAGCAGCAGCACAAAAAATACTGGAACTGGGAGTAGAAAAAATAGCGCTCTCATCTCTCTTTTTTGAGAATTTGAAAGTCGTTTCAGGAATGGTCAGGAAACTGGGATCTCAGAGTGTTGTTTTGGTTTTAGATGTCAAAAAAAATAATGAAAATCAGTACACAGTTTATATTCATAACGGTACTGTTGAAATTAAAGAAAATCTTTTCTCCATCATTTCAAAAGCTGAAGAAACTGGAATAGGAGAGATTATCATTAACTCAATTGATAGAGATGGTACAATGGAAGGTTATGACTTTGCTTTACTCGAAAAAGTACGCAATGCAACGTCTTTACCTCTAAGTTTTCTTGGAGGAGCAGGAAGCTTGAACGATATAAAAAAAGTTATAAAAAAACACGGAAATGTGGGAGTGGCTGCTGGCAGTCTATTTGTGTATTGTGACAGTAAAAAAGCAGTACTCATTACCTATCCTTCAAAAGAAGAAAAAAATAAATTATTCAAATACTAAACATGCAAATTAATAATAAAATATTGCTGATAACCGGTGGTACAGGCTCATTTGGAACTGCGGTTCTCGATAGGTTTTTATCAACTGATCATTTCAGAGAGATCCGTATTTTTTCAAGAGATGAAAAAAAGCAGGATGACATGCGGAATTTCTATAGAAATGAGAAAATCAAGTATTTTATTGGTGATGTAAGAGATTTCAGTAGTGTAGATTATGCAATGAAAGATGTAGACTATGTTTTTCATGCAGCAGCCTTGAAGCAAGTTCCGTCATGCGAGTTTTTTCCGATGCAGGCAGTTAAAACCAATGTAGAAGGTACTCAGAACGTCATCAGAGCAGCGTCTTACAACAAAGTAAAAAAAGTAATCTGCCTCTCTACCGATAAAGCTGCTTATCCGATCAACGCTATGGGTATTTCTAAAGCTATGATGGAAAAAGTTGCTGTCGCTGAAGCCAGAAATTTAAAAGATACCGTGGTTTGTTTAACAAGATATGGAAATGTAATGGCTTCAAGAGGTTCTGTCATTCCATTATTTCTTTCACAAATTGAGAAAAATGAAGATATCACGATTACAGATCCGAATATGACGCGGTTTTTAATGTCTTTGGATGAAGCTGTAGAATTGGTATTGTTTGCATTTGAACACGGCAATGCCGGAGACTTATTTGTAAATAAAGCACCTGCAGCGACAATTGGGGATCTTGCCAAGGCAGTTTTAGAACTGAAGAATGTACAGAATAAAATTAAAATTATAGGAACAAGACATGGTGAAAAACTTTATGAAACACTCTGTACACGTGAAGAAATGATGAATGCCGAAGATATGGGCGATTTTTACAGAATTCCGTCCGATAATAGGGATTTGAATTATGCAAAGTATTTTTCGGAAGGAAATAAGATAGACATACCGTTGGAAGACTATAATTCTCACAACACGAAAAGAGAGGATGTGGAGGGTGTAAAAAAATTATTGAAAAAACTGGAGCTTTTTCAGACGGAAAATCAGGAGAATTCTGAAAAATCAGTGTTCTGATAATGCAGAAGGGAAACATAAAATAAAACAAATGAAGAAACTGAAAGTAGCAACGATTCTCGGAACCAGACCCGAAATCATTCGTCTTGCAGAATGCATAAAAAAATGTGATGTTTATTTTGATCACATTTTGATTCACACAGGTCAAAATTATGACTACGAACTCAACGAAATATTTTTTGAAGATCTTGAATTAAGAAAACCAGACTACTTTCTGAATGTTGCAGGAAGCCATCTGGGCGAAACGATTGGAAATGTAATTTCAAAATCCTTCGAAATTTTAGCTCAGGAAAAACCGGATGCACTTTTGGTTTTGGGCGATACAAACAGCGTTTTAAGTACCATTGCCGCTAAAAGATTAAAAATCCCAATCTTCCACATGGAAGCAGGAAACAGGTGTTTTGATCAAAATGTTCCGGAAGAAACTAACAGAAAAATATCAGACCATATCAGTGATATTAATCTTACCTATACAGAAAACAGCAGAAGATATCTGCTGAGCGAAGGTTTCAGGAAAGATCATGTATTCGTTACGGGTTCACCATTAAAGGAAGTTTTAAACAAATACGCAGATAAAATTGAAAACAGCAATGTCGTAGAGCAGTTATCTTTAAACGAAGATAAGTTTATCGTAGTAAGCGCACACCGCGAAGAAAATATTGATCTCGACAATCATTTTGAAATATTGGCTGAATCTATCAACGCTGTGGCAGAAAAATACCAGATGCCTGTTATTTTTTCAACGCATCCGCGTACTAAAAACCGAATTGAAAAGAATAAAATTCAGTTTCATCCTTTGGTTAAAAATGTAGCACCGCTTGGTTTTTTTGATTATGTAAAACTGCAGAGCAAATCGTTTATTGTGCTTTCAGACAGTGGAACAATCAGTGAAGAATCTGCGATGATGGGATTTCCTGCTATCAGTATCCGCACAAGTACCGAAAGACCGGAAGCTATAGATGCAGGTACAATTGTTTTAGGAGGTATCTCAAAAGACCAGATGCTCAATGCCATCGAAATTTCAAAAGGACTTTTTGATCCTAAAATCAGTCTTCCCTTCGAATATGAAGTTACCAACACATCAGATCGTGTAATAAAAGCTATACAAAGCTATTCTTCCATTGTTGATAAAGTAATATGGAACAAAAAATAAAAAAAATTCTTGTTTTAGGCATTAAAGGAATGGCGGGTCATGTAATCTACAATTATCTGACAAAAAATTCCTGTTTGGAAGTCTTCGGAATTGCCAGAAATGTTGCTGAAGACAAAAATCTGATAGCTTTAGATGTTTCAGATACAACGAATTTGGAGAAAATTATCAAAGACAATAATTTTGACGTGGTTATCAACTGCATCGGTATTTTAAATAAAGATGCTGAAGACCATCCTGCAAAAGCCATCTGGTACAACAGTTATTTCCCACATTTTTTAGAACAGATTACTGCAAATTCAGATACCAGGATTTTTCACATTAGCACAGATTGTGTTTTTAACGGAAAAAAAGGAAATTACGCCGAAAACGATGTGAAAGATGGCGAAGGATTCTATGCCCAGTCAAAAGCTTTGGGAGAAATAGAAAATAAAAAAGATCTCACTTTGCGTACATCAATCATTGGCCCCGAACTGAACAAGAATGGAATTGGTCTTTTTCATTGGTTTATGAATCAAACCGGTGAGATAAAAGGTTATACATCCGCCATCTGGAGCGGTGTTACCACTTTAGAACTGGCAAAAGCTGTTGAGTACTTTATCCAGAATGAGCAGAGTGGTTTGGCACATCTTACCAATGGAATTCCAATCAATAAATATGATTTAATTTCATTATTTAAAGTGATTTGGGAGAAAAATAATACTGTAATTTTGCCTTATGACGAAAAAAAAGTAGATAAATCCTTAAAAAAATCCTTAGTTTTACCATACAGTGTACCCGATTACGAAAAAATGCTGCAGGAGCAGTATTTATGGATGATGGAACACAGAAATTTATACAGCTATTAATGAGGATTTTAGTTATCTCTCAGTATTTTTGGCCTGAGAATTTTAAGATTAATGATATATGTCTGGGGCTTAAAGAGAGAGGACATCACATAGAAGTTCTCACTGCAATTCCCAATTATCCTACAGGAAGATTTTTTGAAGGCTATTCTTTTTTAGGAACAAAGGACGAGGTTTGGAATGATATTAAAATTCACAGAAGCAAAATTTTTTCAAGGGGTAATGGCGGAATCAGATTAATGATCAACTATTTTTCCTTTGTTTTTTTCGGAAGTCTGAAAGCTAAGTCAATTGAAGGCAAATTTGATTGTATATTCGTTTATATGCCATCACCAATCACGGTAGGAATCCCTGCGATGATAGCTTCAAAAAAGCTTAAGATTCCTTATTATTTCTGGGTACAGGATTTGTGGCCGGAAAGTCTTACCGCAGCGGGTGGCATCAACAATAAATATATTCTTGGTTTTTTTCATAAAATTACACAGATCATTTATAAAAATGCTGAAAAGGTATTAGTGCAGTCTCAAGGCTTTAAAAATTATATAATCAATCAAAAAACCGATCCTGATAAGATTATATTTTATCCTAATTCTACCGAGAGTTTTTACAGACCTGTAGCACCAACGCCGGAGTTTACAGATAAAATGCCATCAGGATTTTGTATCACCTTTGCAGGGAACTTAGGAGAAGCACAAAGTCTTCTCACCGTTTTGAAGGCAGCGATCATAGTGAAAGAAAGAGGTTTTTCAGATATAAAATGGGTTTTTCTGGGTGATGGCAGACAGCGCCATCAGCTTGAGCAGTTTGTAAATGATAATCATCTTGGGGATGCAGTCAATTTTCTGGGAGCTCATCCGTCAGCAGATATGCCGGGCTTTTTTGCTGCCAGTGATGTATTGATTTCCAGTCTTAAAAAAGATAAAATTTTTTCGCTCACCATTCCTTCAAAAATTCAGTCTTATCTCGCCTGTGGTAAACCTGTTTTAGCTTCACTGGACGGCGAAGGTGCAAGTATTGTAGAGAAAGCAAATGCTGGATATGCTTCATCTGCAGAAAATGCCGCAGAACTGGCAGAAAATGCCATCAAAATATACAGTATTTCAGAAAGTGACAGAAAAGAAATGGGGAAAAATGCTTTGGCTTACTACAAGAAAGAATTTGAACGTGAAATGCTTTTAGATAAGCTTATTTTAATTTTAGAAGGCACAGTATGAAAATAACCATCACAGGAATTACAGGATTTGTAGGGCAAAACCTTTCAAAATATTTATTGGAAAACTCTTTTGAGGTAAAAGGGCTTTCTCTCAGAAACAGCTGGGCTTTCCCTGTTGACGCAGATGCTGTTATTCATCTTGCAGGAAAAGCTCACGACACTTCCAATACTTCAGAAGAAAACGAATATTTTAAAATCAACAGAGATTTGACGGTTCAGCTTTTTGATCAGTTTTTAAAGTCTGATGCGGAAGATTTTTTCTATTTCAGTTCTGTGAAAGCAACTGCTGACACAATTGATGGAATTTTAGATGAAAATCATATTTCAAATCCAAAAACGTCCTATGGTAAATCTAAGTTGGAAGCCGAAAATTATTTGCTATATCAGACTTTACCTGAAGGAAAAAGATTATTCATTATTCGCCCTTGTATGATTCACGGACCGGGAAACAAAGGCAACCTTAATCTACTGTATAAAGTTGTACAAAAAGGCATTCACTGGCCCTTAGCGGCTTTTCACAACCAAAGATCATTTTTGAGTATTGATAATTTAAATTATTTGATACTTGAAATCCTTAAAAATAAAAATATTCCCTCAGGAATCTATAATTTTGCAGATGATGAAAGTCTCTCAACCAACGAACTGATTACTGTAATCAATTCAGTGGTTGGGAAGAAGCCGAAACTTTGGAATATCTCCAAAAGTCTGATAGAAAAAACAGCATCATTAGGTGATAAATTAAAATTACCTTTGAATTCTGAAAGGTTAAAAAAACTTACAGAATCTTATGTAGTTTCAAATAAGAAAATAAAATCTGCTTTAGGAATCAAAAATCTTCCGCTGAAAGCAGAAAATGGTCTCGAAAAAACAATCAAGAGTTTTATAAATTAAAGTATATTCAAATAGAGTTAGATGGCGTCTATTCGACTTTCTGTTCGAATATGTAAGATTTCTATTTTATAGCCAATTTCTCTAATGCTCCATATTATCGAGTGGTTTGAATAGTTCATCCGCTTTTTTAGCAAATTGTAGTAGGGGAAAAAATGCTGTCTTTTAAACCTGTAAAATTCAAAAAGATCAACGTAAATGGTGATTAAATGGAAGATAAATGTTTTAATTTCTCTAAAGTTTTTCAGCAATATTCGAATGTGATTTTTTAATTAAATCTCTGTCAGGTTAGAGTTTCTAAGTTTTTACTTCACGAAAAAAGAGAAGAAATTATATTGCACATCAGGATTCGGACCTGTAACAGTTCCGATAAATCGGGATGCTATATTCGGCTGAGTTTTTGGCAATTTTCCACAAAAAAAGAGAAATCATATCTGATTTCTCTGAAGTGAGCGCGTCAGGATTCGAACCTGAGACCGTCTGCTTAGAAGGCAGATGCTCTATCCAGCTGAGCTACGCACCCATTTGTAATTTTGTGAAAATTATCTAAAACAGTCGGGGCGGCAGGATTCGAACCTGCGACCTCCTGGTCCCAAACCAGGCGCGATGACCGGACTACGCTACGCCCCGATTGAAGGTCATCTAAAACAAGAATTACCTTGTTTTTTGTGGGTGCAAAGATAGAATATTTTTTCTAATTTAAAAATAAAATGACAATTAATTTTAAATTAATTGCAAAAAAGGGATTTCACGCGTATTTGGCGCCATCATTTATCTGAATATGCTTACAGCCTTTCCTTAAAATCTAGTTTTGAACAATTTTCATTAATGTTTTGTTATCATGATATATTTTAAAACATATTTGTGAATTTTTTGAAAAATATATTTTCTTTTGAAAACCTTTCTACTAAAGTGTTTTCAGTTATTTTATAATTTCACACTTTGGAGACCGTGAAAATACGGTAGCGAAAATAGTGATTTTACGGATGGTATGTATCAGAAAATGAGTAACTTTACTTTATAAAACAAAACCATGAATCTCAGAAAACTGATAGAATTACTATGCAAATTAGTAGATCCCGTCGGCTCTATGATTGAAACTGTAAATATTTCAACATTGAATGATGGCGATGAATTTTTTGACACCACTTCGCCAATTATTCTGTCCATAGTCAATATCGAAGAAGACCGTACGATGAAAAATCAAACGGTGTATTTTAAGGATACAGAAAATCCAGATCAAATTTCAAGATTTAAAAATCCAACACAATATTTCGTCTTATCATTAATGTTTGCTTCTTATAATAAAGTAATGAACAAATATCTCGACGGAATCGATAAGCTCAACAATATTTTAGTCTATTTTCAGCAGCACAACTCTTTCCATTATAAAAATGACGATACCGAACTCATTACTTTAGAGAGTTTTAGTCAGAAAAGTGAGTCAGAAAAAGAAAATTATCAAACAGTTACTATGGAAATGGTAAGCTTAAGTACAGAACAGCTCAACCAGATGTGGTCTTATCTCGGCTCCAAATATATGCCGTCTGTGCTTTATAAAATGAGACTTTGCACGATACAGGAATCTACAGTTTCCGAAGAAAACACAATTACCAAAGTACGAATAAATCTTTGGGAAAATGATAAAAATAATCTGTCAGGCGAAATTGAGTCTGGAGAATTTCAGGGACAACAATAAAAACAAAAACAATAATCTACCATGAATCTAAGTTCTATCAAAACACCGGGAGTCTATATCAATGAGATTGATGCATTCCCACCTTCGGTAGCTCAGGTAGCTACAGCGATACCGGCATTTTTAGGTTATACAGAGAAAGGTCCGGCGATTCCTACGAGAATTCAGTCTTTTATGGAATTTGAACATACTTTCGGCGGTGCACCTGCTCCTAAAAGTATCAGTGTGGTTTTAGATGAAAACGGAATGCCTTCAGACCAGTCCAAAGCAGAGGAAAGCAAATTTCAGCTGTATAATAGTTTAAAACTGTTTTATGAAAATGGCGGTGGCGTTTGCTACATCGTTTCCGTTGGAAAATATAACAATGGTGCAGCTGTAAACACGATTTCTGAAAACGATTTTTATGGAAATTCTCCCAAAAAAGGAATTCAGCTTCTGGAAAATTTTGATGAACCCACTCTGATTTTGTTTCCGGATGCAGTAAATGTTGAAGGCTCCAACCCAAAAACAAGCTTGGGAAATATTCAGAAACAGGCAATGATGCAATGCGAAAAGCTGATGGATCGTTTTGTGATTCTGGATGTTATTCAAAAAGATGGCATGACAACTGATTTGGCAGATTTCAGAGATGCCATTGGTAATTCTTCATTAAAATATGGTGCGGCTTACTACCCGAATTTGATTTCAAGTGTTCCGAAAAATTTCAGATTTTCAGATATCCAGGGTAATGGAATTGATTTTAAGATGCAGTATCCGGGTTCATTAACCAACATCAATAATTTTGAAGCCTTAACTACAGACGTTAATTCTTTAACTACAGCTTGGGAAGCTTTAAGTACAGACAAAACAAAACCTGCAACGGCAGTCGCCAATGAAGCTGACGTGAATGCCTATGTTTCAAAATGCTGGAATTTATTGGGTGTTCTTAAAAATCCTTCTGTATTAACAAATTCAGATTTTGAAAGTTATACTTCAGACAGCGTTAAAATCAGCCTTAAACCGTTAGCTCAGAATCTTTTCGATTTTGAAACAAAATTTGACGGTTTAAGTACAATTACCTACACTCCGGTAATGGATGCTACACTCGATAACACCTTCAGTGATGCCGATTGGAAGAAAGCTCCGGCAACAGATTTCGCGGCATCGGCTGTAAATCCTTATGCTAAAAAATTAACCTCAAACCCCGATGGAGCAGACGACGCAGCTCACTATGGAAAAATAGGAAAAGAATTGGATAAATTGCACACGATGATTGTCAATACAATCAACGCACAGCTGCAGAAATCATCAGAATACGAGTTAAAGATTGAAAATGATCTAATCTCTCAGTTACCGTTATATTCTTCCGTAATCAACAAGCTCAATCAATCGATGAATACCATACCGCCTTCTGGTGCGATGGCAGGAATTTATTCCAGAACAGATGCAGCGAGAGGAGTGTGGAAAGCTCCTGCAAATGTAAGTTTAAACAGTATTGTAGGTCTTTCTGACGATATCAATGATGCTGAGCAGGAAGATATGAACATCCACGAAACCGGAAAATCCGTCAACGCTATCCGCAAATTCACAGGAAAAGGGTTTATAGTTTGGGGCGGAAGAACGCTTGCTGGTAATAGCAATGACTGGCGGTACATCAATGTTCGCAGATTGGCCATCATGATTGAAGAATCTGTAAAAAAAGCCTGTATGCAGTTTGTTTTTGAGCCGAATGTTGCCCGAACCTGGGTCAGCGTAAAAGGTATGATTGATAATTATCTTACCACATTATGGAATGACGGTGCATTGGCAGGTGGAAAACCGGAACACGCGTTTTTCGTTTCTGTTGGCTTAAATCAAACCATGTCTGCGCAGGATATTCTGGAAGGAAGGATGATTGTAAAGATTGGCTATGCACCGTCAAGACCTGCAGAATTTATTATTCTTGAGTTTAAACAAATGCAGCAAAGATCATAAAACTAAATAACCATAAAAACTACAGCTATGGCAAACAGAGATTTTCCGCTTCCGAAGTTTCATTTCAGTGTAGACTGGGGCGGCAGCAAAATAGCATTTACAGAAGTTTCAGGCCTTAACAAAGAAATGGATGTCATTGAACATCGTGTGGGCTCAAGTCCCGAATTCTTTAAAAAGAAAATGCCTGGATTACAGAAATTAAGTAATATCACGCTCAAAAGAGGCGTTTTTGAAGGCGATAATGAGTTTTATGAATGGTATAATACCGTTGCAATGAATACCGTGGAAAGAAGGTCGATTACCATCTCACTTTTAGACGAAAATCACGAGCCTAAAGTGGTTTGGTTTGTGAAAGACTGCTTTATCGTTTCGCTGAAATGCACCGATATGAAAGCGGATGCCAACGAAGCCGCAATCGATACGGTAGAAATTGCCAATCACGGCTTCAGTGTAGAATACACCTAATATTTTGCCATGCCTGATAACAATTTTATATTAGGTTTTCATTTTTCGGTGGTCTTTGAGCTGGTTCCGCAGTTCTCTGTGGACACTAAATTTCAGTCCGTTTCCGGATTAAAAGTAACGATGGACACGGAGTCTGTAGTGGAAGGAGGTCAGAACAGATTTAAACATAGTCTTCCGACAAGATCCGGCTATCAGGATTTGGTTTTGAAAAGAGGCTTAGGTTCAGATCTGTCGGGAATATCAATGTGGTGTTCACAGGCATTGGAAGATTTTATTTTTTCTCCTGCAAACCTTACTGTTTCATTACTCAACGAAAATGGAGATCCTGTAAAAGTGTGGTATGTTTCGCATGCCATCCCGTTGAGTTATGAAATTGCTGATTTCAATGCTGAAGAAAGCAAGATCGTGATTGAAACCATGACATTGAGATACAATTTTTTCAAAGAAATACCTGTTCCGGGGTTATAAATTATGTCAATAGAAATAAAAGAGCTGAAAATAAAAATAAATATCAGCGACCCGCAGAACAGAAATAATTCCAATCAGCTTCCTAAAATAAATTCAACTGAGTTTAAGGAGATGAAACAGGAAATTGTAAACGAATGTATACAGAAAGTACTCGAAAAAATTAAAGAAAATTCACAGCGATGATTTCAGGTTTATTAGGTATTATCGATAAAATGCGGATTGAGGTTTTTCCAACCAAAGAATATACCGAGCCGCCGCAAAAAACGATTTACGTTCAGCTGAATCCTGAAAAGTATTCGCTGAAACACAATGTTGATTTTTGTGAAGGACAAGCCATCGGAACATCCGGATCTGACCTCAGATTCAACAGAATTGAGGGTGAGGAAGTAAATTTTGAATTTTTATTTGACAGTTCCGGAGTAATTCCGCCAGGCAAAATTAAAGATGGGAAAGGGGAAGTTTCGCTTTTTGATACCATTTCCGATGTTGAAAATTCTATCAAACCTGCGATGATTAAACCTTTTGCCGAGGTAAAAACGGTTGAAAAGGAAGTGGAAGAGTTCAGAAAACTGTTAATGGGTTATAACGGAGAAACCCATCAAACCGCATTTCTGAGAATTCTGTGGGGCGGTTACAATTTAGATTGTCGTCTAAAGAGTATGGAGATAGAATATACACTTTTCAGAAAAGACGGAAGACCTATCAGAGCCAAAGTAAAATGTGTTTTTAAAGGAACGGTTGATTACAAAATAATGATTGCTCAGGAAAATAAAAATTCTCCCGACTTGACACATCTGCGAACTGCAAAAATGAATGACAGCCTTGCCTTGCTTGCAGAAGATATTTATCATAATGAGAATTATTACATCGACGTCGCCCGAAACAATAGAATGCTGACTTTCAGAAAACTGGATTTAGGTCAGAAAATAGAATTTCCACCCATAAAATAATGTATAAATGTCGGACATCAGACCTTTTTATCCCGATGAAACCTTACTCAAGCTTGAATTCTTTATTGATGGCGAAAATAAAGGACTGGATAATTTTTTGTCTGAAGGAAAAGTGCATTTTGAAATGAATAAAATCCCTTTTGCCAAGTTTACATTTCTCTGTGCAGAAGAAGATTTTAAAGAAGGAAGCAATTCACCTCTGCAAACGCTAAACCGACCGAGAACCTCTACACCAAGGTCAATAGAAGTAAAAATTGCTTCGCAAAATGAAATGAAAACGCTGTTCAAAGGCGTTATCAGATCATTGGATATTCAACATCAGAACAATAATGTTGTCGCGAAAATTGAATGTAAAGATATTGCGCTCAATCTATTACAGACTTCAAATGCTGACCAGAATGATACCGAAAATTTTGAAGATAAGCTAACAAATTATACCAGTAATTTATCTTTAGACAGCAATCTTTCAGGACAGAATTGGGGACGCGAGCACATTACCCACAACAGAACGACTTCGCCTTGGGATTATCTCGTTGGTTTTTTAGATTCTGTCGGAATGCCGGTAGTTTTACGAAATGCTGAGTTCAACTGTGTTGATATCAACAGCGGAGAAAAAGAAATTCGTTACAGAGCAGAAAACGGAATTAATATTTTCGCTTTCAACGGTAAAGTTGATCCCGAAGTGAGAAGGTCATCGGTAAAGATTCAGCATTGGGACAGCGATAATCAGGAAGTAAGTGAAGTTTCATCTGAGCAGGATGCCGAAGAAAATCCGCATACTATCAGAATCAGCGAAACGAATCTTCGTCCCGAAACGCTTCAAAGGATTGCAGATGCGATCATCGTCAAAAGTCATATTGCTTCCATAAACGGAAAAGTAAATACTTTCGGAAATCTTGAAGCCAAAATCGGAGACTATCTGGTTTTAAATAAGGTGAATCCGGAAATTGATGAAAAAGAACTGCTCATCACGGCTGAAGAACATATTATCGAAAACGGGTGTTGGAAAACTGAGTTCACTTTCGGGCTGGAAAATGAGAGATCATTTACACAAAATACAACTTCAGGAGTTAATAACGTTCAGGCGGAAATGGGACAATCAAACTCTGTCAACGGAATGCAGATCGGCATTGTTACTGATATTGAAGATCCTGACGGCCAATTCAGAATTAAAGTCAGAATTCCAGTGTTATCAGAAAATGGCGAGGGAGTTTGGGCCAGACTGGCTACTTTGAATGCTTCAAAAGACATGGGAAGTATTTTTATTCCCGATGTTGGCGATGAGGTTATCGTAGGATGCATCGGAAATAATCCGGACACACCGGTGATTTTGGGAAGTCTGTACAGCAGCAATAAACCAATGCCCGAAGCGGTTACTCAGGATAATTTTATCAAAGGATTTACGACAAAAGAAGGCACAAAAATAAAGTTGGATGATGATAAAAAAAGTATCGAAATTTCTACAAAAAAGGGAAATAAAATTACAATAAGCGACGACTTGAAAGGAATCACAATGCAGGATGAAAACAACAACAAAATCGTGATGGATAATCAGGGAATTACCATCGAGAGTAGTAAAGATTTAAATCTGAAAGCCACCGGAAATATAAAAATCGAGGGTCTTCAGGTCGAAGCCAATGCTTCAGGAGTGATGAATTTAAAAGGTTCAGTCATTAATATCAATTGAAATGGGATTAGCAGCCAGAGCAACAGACATGCACACCTGCCCGATGGTCAGCGGAACAGTTCCACACGTTGGCGGTCCGATTCTTCCCGGTGGGAATTTAACAGTAATGATCGGCGGGATACCAGCTGCGGTGGTAGGGGATAGTTGCATTTGCACAGGCCCGCCAGATTCACTGATTAAAGGTTCAGCAACGGTAATGATCGGCGGTAAATCAGCTGTAAGAGTAGGAGACAGCACAGCACACGGTGGGGTGGTCATTTTAGGATGCCCAACTGTGAATATTGGTGGATAATATTTCATCAGAAAAATAAAAACTATTAGCTCAAAAACGATAATCATGAAGCCAAAAACTTTTCTTGGGGTGGGATGGTCTTTTCCGCCAACTTTCAGCAAAATTCAGGGTACGGTAAAAACCGTTTCAGACGAAGAAGATATTTTCCAGAGTCTGCAGATTCTGCTTTCTACAGAGCTGAAAGAAAGAGTGATGCATTCAGATTTCGGTTGTGATTTAACGTCAATGCTATACGATAATATTACCATCACATTGCTGACTAAAATAAAAGGAATTATTACCAACGCCATTCTGAAATACGAGCCTCGAGTTGATTTGCTGGAAGTTGATTTTTTTAATGAAAATAATAACGATGGACAGATCAATATTGAAATTACATACAGAATTCGGGCAACCAATTCCAGAAAGAACTTTGTATTTCCGTACTACATCAAAGAAGGTACGTTTGTAAAACCATAAACCAGCATCATGGAAAACTGTTCATCTTCAATCTTAATTCATCAGGGAAACGGCACTACGCACGGCGAAAGGCTTAACCCTGTGCTTTTGCCGGACTTTTTTCTTATTGATGAAAGAACGGCAGAAGATTACATTTTGTTTGTGCAGAAGCTTTCAGAATATGTGAAATTTTATGATGAAAATAATATTGAAGAAGGCAATTGGACAGCGTTTTTTGAAAACGAATCTACTTCAGTTATCATCAGCGTTGCAAAATGGAATATTGAAGTTCTTCAAAACGATTACAGAAAAGCAGAAAAAGAAATCTATTTAAGTACAAATCCTGCAAATCAGCTTCAGATCTTAAAAGATTATTTCATTGTTTTTACTGAAAACCTAATCAAAATTTCAAAAAAAATGAATGGTTTGGATAATGAAATCAGCATTAAAGAAAATTTAATCGGAAGTCTGTTAATTATTGTCAATCAGTTGCAGAATTTGACCAACGAGATCAATATTAAAAGTGCTGAACCTCATTTTGAAATTGAAAATTATCTGAAAAATCCGTTTTATACAAGAAAACTTCAGCAGTTTTTCGGTCTTCTTTCAAGCTGGAAAAAATATGCAGAATCAGCGGTTGAAAATCAGTTGAATCATTATGACAGCCATCATCCGCATTATGCACTTTTCCTGTCATTTTTAAAACTGATGGATGTTGCGAAAGACAAATTGAATGAGTTTACTAAGAAACATCTCGATTTCTACTACAAAGATGTCATCCGGACAGAAAATCAAAATGCTAAACCTGATTCGGTTTATCTGACTGTCGAAGCACAAAAAAATCAGAAATTCCTATTACCCAAAAACACCATTTTTCCTGCCGGTAAAAATACTTTGGGAGAAAAAAAATATTACGCCTCAATCAACGATCAGGTTTTAAACCAGATTAAATTAAATCAATTTTCATCTTATTATTTAGAAGATGAAAAATTTTATAGATCAGAAAATCTCATCAAAATTAATGGAGCTGGCAAAAGTTTCGATGCTTTCCGGACAGACTGTGAAGAATTCATACAGGGAATTTTAATTGCGAGTCCGCTTTTGTTTTTACAAAGTGGTGAAAGAACGGTATTTCTCCGTTTCAATAAGCAAAATTTCAAGCATGACGATTTTAATTTTTACATCACAGGCGAGAAAAAAATCATCCAGCTGAATGATCTTTACACTGAAAAGAAATCAACTAATACTACTGAAACTTTTATAAAAATTGTGATTTCTGATACCGAAAATTCAATCGTGCCTTTCGATCAAAAAATTCATCAGGATTTAAAAGTCAGTACTATTTTTCCTGTTTTGAAAATTGTCCCGAAAAACAAAAATATAATCACTTCTGTTTCTGAGATTGATTTGGAAGTAAGCGTTGAAAAATTTACTTCTTTTGATATAGATTCAGATTTTGGAAGCATCAGTTCCAAAAAACCTTTTTATCCCTTCAGTGAATTTCCGAAAAACGGAAATGGAATGACCATCAGCTCGAACGAGTTTTTCATGAAAAAAAACGCGGTGGCTCAGTTTATTGCCGAAACCGACAAAGACTCCAACGCTTTTGTCTGGCTTAACGATAAAGTGATAATCTTCCAACAGGACGATAGTGGGCGGGAAAATCATTCAGATAGTTTTTCAGCGACGACCAATCATTTCGAGGCAAAAGAATATAATTTTAAAGAAATTGGAGGCTCTGAAAAGTTGAGAATTGAATTAAACCATTCCGATTATTCTGCAGAAAAATACATGCAGGATTATGTTTTGGCGAGCAAAACAGTTGCGGCTGGAGCAACTGCTGTTTTGCCTTACAAACCAAGAATTAAAAATTTGACTTTCAATTATTCAGCAAAAGAAATTATTGATTTGAAAACCAATTCTGCTTCGTCAACAGAAATTTTTATCACACAACCATTTGGATATAGAAAAATTGTTGATGAGGTTTTGAAATTTACAAAACTCGTTAATTTGGAAGGGTTTATCTACTTGGGTTTTGAAAATGCAGTTCCAAAAGACAGTCTAAGTTTTCTAATTCAGCTTGAAGAAGGTACGGCAAATCCTCAGTTGCCACCTTCGAAAATTAATTGGGAATTTTTATCTGAAAATAAATGGGAGAAATTTAATGAAAACTCCCTTGCAGACGAAACTTATACTCTCAGTCAAAGCGGAATTATTGCGATAACAGTTCCCGAATTTAATCCTAAAAATACTGTTCTTATCGAAGGTTTATTTTGGATCAGAATTTCGGTTTCAGATATTCGGGCGGTCTGCAGAATTTTGGGTGTTCATCATCAGGTTTTCAAAGCGGTTTTGATAGATTTTGAAAATAAAGGAACAGTTTTTACAGAAATTACTCCTAAAGAAACCATCAGCAAAAGTTCTAAAGTCATCAACGGAATCAAGAAAATTAATCAGCCTTATTCTTCATTTGGAGGAAGGTTGAAAGAGGAAGACAAAACGCTGTACACAAGAACCAGTGAAAGGCTCAGACATAAAAACCGTGCGGTTACTTCATGGGATTACGAGCACATTTTGCTCCAGCAATTTCCTGAAATCTACCGTGTGAAAACGTTGAATCACTACAGATATGATTCAGAATTATCCAATGTTTCCGCGGGTTTTGTGACGATAATTCCTGTGGCAAAATCTTCAGCAACAGAAAATATCAACTGGAAACCGCTTTTAAGTATCAACAAAATGCAGCAGATCAAAGAGTTTCTGACAAAAATAAGTTCGCCTCATGCAAAAATTATCGTAAAACCTCCGAGAGCTGAAAGAGTTGAACTGAATTTTAAAGTTAAATTTCATAAAAATCCGGGGACAGATAGCACGGTTTATAAAAAGGAATTGATGAAAACAATCAACGAATTTCTCTCTCCCTGGGCTTTTGAGCTTGAAAATGCCGATTTTGCTCAGAATATTGAATTTTCATCATTGATTAAACTTATTGACAATCAGTATTATGTAGATTACATCACAGATTTTTCTGTTGTGCAATTTATTTTAGATGAAGATTATGAAGTGAAAGGAAATCCGGTAAAAAATCTGAATAAAGTGATTCCACAAACCGATTTCAGCTTGTTTATCCCAACAGAAACGCATCAAATTCAGGAAATCTAAAACACAAACCATGGAAACACAAAATTTCATCAGCAGAGAGCGACAGCTTCCACAGTCACAGGATTTCCAGTTCCTGTTCAGATTAGGATTGGAATATGTGGAACGACTGGGAAGCAAATTCTGGACTGATTACAATACCCACGATCCCGGAATCACCATTTTGGAAGTTCTTTGTTATGCGATTACCGAGTTGGGTTACCGCTCAGATTTCAATATTCAGGACCTTCTGACAGGGAAAAATGGGTTAATTGAAAATAAAACTTTCTTTACAGCTGCCGAAATTTATACCAACGCAGCACTTACAGTTAATGACTACAGAAAACTTCTGATTGATATTGACGGAATCTCAAACGCATGGCTGCTTCCCACAAAAAATATAAAAGATTCCAATGGATATTTGCTTCCCAATAATGCTGAATCAAAAATATTGATCAATCGTCTGGAAGATAAATTAAGTTTAAAAAACACTGATGCCAATGGTAAAAAAATTTCTGAGCTGAAAGTTCGGGGTTTAAATAAAATTAAAATTGAGCTTGATGAAGATCCTGATTTTGGAGATTTAAATTCTCTGTTGATCAACTTTGCATTTTGGGAAAAAGACCATTGGGTTTCCTGCCAGATTGTTCCTCAGTTTACAAATTGGAGCGATCTCAAATCAGATTTTTTCCGTACGATGGATAAACCCGGAGAAATCTCAGTTGACAGCGTAAAAAAAGTCGGAGACATTGTGTTTATCGTAGTTCACAGATATACAAAACCTTCTCAGGAGCTTCACTTCAGAATTTTTGCGGATGACAGCACGGAGGTTGATTTAATTTTAAATCATTTCGATACCGAAAAACCAATCTGCGAATTCATTTCACTTTTCGCACAAAAAAGAAAAAAAGTGCAGGAAAGTTTTGCAAAAGTAAATTCCACATTACATCAAAACAGAAATCTTGGCGAGGATTATCTGTGTCTTGAAGTTATTGAAAGAGTAAACATCGGAATTTGTGCTGATATTGAGCTTCAGCCTTCTGCTGATGCGGTGGAAGCAATGAGTCAGATTCAAATGGCGATCGATAAAATTATTAATCCGAGAATTAATTTTTACACTTTAAATCAGTTGGTAGAAGAAGGATTGCATGCAGAAGATATTTTTACCGGACCAAAACTGATGCATGGTTTTATAAAAGATGCTGAACTTGAAAAAGCAAATTTAATTAAAGAAATTTATGCTTCAGACATCATTGCTGTTTTAATGGAAATTCCGGAGGTTGTATCTGTGAAAAATCTGATGATGACGGCTTACAATCTTCTCGGAAAACCTGTTTCAGGCTCAACCAACGAAAAATGGATCCTGAAACTTTCTGGCGAAGAAAAACCGATTTTTGATGTGAAAAGATCTAAACTTTTACTTTTTCAGAAAAATATTCCTTTTGTGTTGAATGAAACACAGCAAATGATGGTTGATCAGAAATTTACGTTTTATAAAAGCCAGATCCAACAAAGAAAACTCAAAGGAATTTCTACTGATTTTGAAATTGAAAGCGGAGAACATTTTGAAGTCAACAAATATTACAGCATTCAAAACGATTTTCCGGCAACTTATGGTTTAGGGAAAAACAGAATTTCGGAAAAAGCAACCCCGTTGAGAAAGGCTCAGGCAAAGCAATTGCAGGGATATTTGTATTTCTATGAGCAGATTTTGGCAGACTTTTTTAGTCAATTATACAATGCGGGAAATTTGCTGGATACAGAGACTATTCATCAGACTTATTTTCCTTCTTTGCTCGAAATTGATGATTTTACAGGAAAAGAATTTTATTCAAATGAAATCTTCAGTTCCGACAGAAAAAAAGCCATTGAAACAGACTTTTCATGTTCTGAAATAGAAACACTTTACGAAACGGAATCTTCATTCAGCAACCGCCGAAACAGAGCGCTGGATCATCTTTTGGCAAGATTTGCGGAGAGCTTCAATGAGTATGTTTTCACGATGTATCAGATTACGCAAAATACTTCGTCTCATTTAAGTTTTAATTTTAAAGATATTATTCAGGATAAGCAGAATTTTCTCAAAGATTATCCTGAAATCAGCAGTAATAGAGGTTTGGGAATAGATTATTGGAATACCAATGATGAAAATGATTTCCAGCCTTTCTGGAAAACCAATCATCGTGGAGGTTATGAAAAAAGAATCGCAGGATTGCTTGGCATCAATAATATTGGTCTGCGAAATATCGTGACCGAAGATTCTCAGCAAAAACAATGGACTGTAGAAACGGAAAGCGGAAATTTTTTATTTAAAATTGTAAATCCGACCTCTGATCTGGAAGTAAAATGGGAATGGTCTCAGCTTAATTTTCTGGATCAAAATGTTTACAAAACAGATTTTCTGTCTGGAAATTATTATTTATATCTAAAAGACGGCACCCGCAAAATGGCCCGTTTCGAGAAGAAATTTGAAACCGAACAACAAGCTTATGATTACCTTATTCTGCTCATCTCAATTCTGAATAATTATTACGAAAACTTTTTCTGTCTGGAACATATTCTTTTACGGCCATTTAATGAAATTCATTTTACAGATGAAGAATTGCTGTCGGTTTGTCTGAACGACGATTGCAGCAGCGAAGCCAACGATGATCCCTATTCATTTAAAGCAACGATTGTGCTTCCTGGATATTTGGCGAGGTTTAAAAATCTCACTTTTCGGAAGTTTGCAGAGAAAGTTTTCCGTCAGGAAGCGCCGGCTCATGTTCTTTTAAAAATTTGTTGGCTTAATACTGAAGATATGTTGGAATTTCAGAAAACCTACAGACAATGGCTCGAAGAATACAGAGATTACCGCAAGAAATACTGCAGTCACAAGCTGAAAACTGAAGACCAAAAAGCTTATGTGAAAAAGCTTGGCGATTTGGTAAATGTATTAAAAAAGCTCAACACCATTTATCCTGAAGGAAATCTTTACGACTGCGACATCAGCGAAACCAAAAACCCTCTCATACTCGGAAGTACATCATTAGGAACCTTATAAAAACACCACCATGAAAGCATATAATTCTTCATCTTATCCCGTCTTCGAAGCTGATCAGGTGCTCAGCCAGAAGGATCTCAATCTGGTCGTGAGTCATCTGGAAGAGCAGGACAGAATTACAAGAAAAAATCTCACAGGAATTGGGATTTCCTGCGGTTTGGAACTTTCTTTTCCCACAAAAAACCAGGTTAGAATTTCCTGTGGAACTGCCGTGACTTCCTTAGGTTTTCAAATCAACTGGAAAGAAAAACTGTTGACTCATTACAAAGAAGCTCAGCTTTCTGATCTTTTTCTGGCTCCGGATTATAAAGAAGAAGCTTATCTGGACAATATTTTTAAGCATAATAAAAACTACCAATCTTTAAAAAAGATCTATGATTTGCTTCCTGCCGAAAGTTCAGATGAAAATAAAAAAGCGATTCCAGAAGATTTTTTTGAAGAAAAACTGATTATTCTTCTACTTGAAATTACGCTGGTTGACGAAAAAAACTGTGTTACGACCAATTGCGACGACAAAGGCAAAAGACTGGAATTTAATCTGCGCCCGATTGCTATTTCGGAAGCTGATTTTAAAAACGAATTGTTTCCAAAATATCCTTCTTATAATTTTAATTCTTTGGTTTTTCCGAGATACAATGTTCCGTTTAATGATATTTTAAATCCTCAAAAAGTTTTAGAAAACTTCTCAACGCCTTTCAATACAACATTTATAAAAAATATTTCAGATGCTGTCTCTAAAATTTATAATGAATATAAAGGTTTAACCAATCAAAGTTTAAGTGTTTTAAATGAATGTAAAGTTGCGATAGAGAAAAATCTGAAATTGTATAAAGGCACAATTAACGTACAGTATTTTTGGGATTGGATTTCTGATATTGTTGCTGCTTATAATGAAATAAAATGCTACAGGAAAAATGATTTTTCGTTATGTTGTGTAGATGAAGGTTTATTCCCTTTTCATGTGGTTTTGGGAGGAAATAATGAACAGTCTTTATCATACAGAACACCGTTTTTTACAACAGGAAATTCCTCTTCTGAAAACAGAAAAAATAAAGACGAAATCAAACTTCTCTTTGAAAAATTAGCTCACATTATCAGCTCTTTTAAAGTCGGAAAAAATCTTTCAATAAGAATTACACCTTCAAAATACGGAGACTTCAGGCTTTCTGAAAGAGCTTTACCTTATTATTATGACGATATTCTCAATTTAAGAGACAAATGGAATCCTGAATTATGGTTTAAAAAACAAAGCGATTCTGTATTGTCTTACCATTCTCTTCACAATTTGTACACAACAAAAAATGAAGTGAAAACTCCGCTGCTTTTTGAATTGGAACCTTATAATTTCTTCAGAATTGAAGGTCATATCGGCAAAAATTATCAGGATGCTTTGACGGATATCTTAAAAATTCAGCAAATCCATCAGTTGCCTTTCAAGGTGATTACTCTCAATGCTGTTCAGTTTGAAAATCTTCCGCTCAGTCTCGCCACTGACGAAACAGATTGGGGTCACATGGAACTCGATTACGATCTGGTGCGCCGGAACTGGGAAAATGTAATCGGCAAAATCATTGAATGGCTGGAATTTAATCAGGAATCTATACGGGGAAATCGTTACATAAAAGATTTGAAATTCTTTGATCAGTACATTCGATATCTGAAAAAAGGAAGAAATTTCATGCACGAATCTCTGACTCCTTTTCTTAAAATTTACCATCAGTTTATTCCTGTGTATGAGAGAATTGAAGAGCTTTCAATCACTTTTAGAGAGGCTGTGCAGAATGCCAGAAAAGAAGATCTTAGATTTGATGAAGATCTGATCGATCATCTGGATGAGGTGACTATGGTTTGCGAAAAAGGTGAATTCAGAGCGTTATTTCAAGCAGCTCAGGAAAAATGGAAAGAGCTTGGCAAAAGATTATCTCTTCAGAGATTTATAGAAAAACATCCGGGAATAGAGCACAAAGCCGGCGTTCCGAGAGGTGGTACTTTTATTTTGGTTTACAAGGAAAATCCACCAGCCAAAAAAAGATCAGTTAGATTTACAGATACAGCTGCAAGGAATATTGAACCTGTAGCAGAAAGAACGACTGTTTTGGATGAGGTTACAGTTATTGGAACGAAGAAATCACAAGTGACCAATCTGGATTACAGCACTTTTGTAGAAAATTCAGTATTGAAAATGCAAAACTACATCAGTTACTACCATCCTGAATTGGCTATAGATCTCAATAAATATTTACATTATTATTTTAATCCAAATATTCTGCTTCCCGTTCAGGATACGATTGCAGACAAGACTGTGATTGCAGATTTTTACATTCCTTACATCTGTTGTGGTGATGGCGATGCAATCAATTTTGTACTTGCAAAAGAGAAAGAAGTAGTTCCCGAACCAGAACCGAAAATCGGAGATTTTGATTACCCGGATTTCGACAGTGAAGATTTTAATACCAACCGATAACTCAAAAAACAAAATACCATGGCAACAAGACAAACCGCAGAAGCTAAAATTGCTGCAATACAAGATAAAGGCAACAACACCGCGCAGGAAGTACGCGATGTGCTCACAGAGATTTTAAATTATACAGAAAATGTACCTTTTCCGGCGACTGAAAAAGTAGATTTTTTTCATCTTTGGACAGATAAGAATCCCGTTTTTGATAATTTACAGAATACTTTGTACTATTCTATAAAAGGGATTAAAGGTCAATACATCAATTTTACTTTCAGAATTGAAATAAGAAAAACAAATACCAATGCGACCAATAATATGTCGAATAACGTTTTTGTATTTCCGTTTCAGCAACAGGATTTGAAAATGTTGGAATATCTTAAGGAAATTGCAATGCTGAATTCGCCTAATGTCAAGTTTTTTATTCCCTTTACGATTTCAACCGGTGAGACGTTAGTCGATTATCCTTTAAGTACCAGCATATTTTTTAGTGAAAAAGGAATTATTTTCGATTTTAATAATACCTATTACCCAAAAAATTCTGTGGAATTGGGTATTGCTACAGGGTTTTCTGTAAGCTCAGTTACATTCCACTATCCGAATTTTTATTTAGGAAAAGTTTAAATAAATGCATCAGATACGACAACATATCATCGATATGAATTGCTCTTCTGAATCGTTCGGTAACGAAGTGAATGCAAATCTGTCGTCTGTTTTGGAGAAAGAATTCTATCCGAAATTAGAGATGATTTTAAATCGTTATTCGGAAGAAAATCAAATTTGGCTGATTGATAATCTGGAAATCGAAATTTCAGAAATTTCAGAAAAATACTGGAAAGAGGAGATTGTAAATAAATCACTTGAACATATTGAAAATTTTTTAAGATTAAATAAACTTGAAAATTCAAGGTCTGAAAATTCTGATAAAAAATCAAATTCCGGCAAATTGTCCATAGGAAATTATGCGGAAAATTTGTTGATGGAATTTTTAAAAAGCGGGCGGATTGTAGAAAATTCAAAATTTACTGATATAAATTCAGTGATTGTTGAAATTAAAATATCTGAAATATTTTATTATAAAATTCTGGAAATTTTTAAAGATCAGAATCAAACAATTCTTCGCTGGATTTACTCAGTTCCTATTGATTTTAGAAATGAATTGTATCAATTTATGAATGTTCAGAATAAATATTCAGATATTGAAAACGTTTTGAAAATTAATAATTATGAAGAAAAAAGACGTTTCTCTGAATTGATGATGTTGATTTCTTTAAACGAAATTATTATCAGTGAAAACGTCTTTGAATTTTTAAATCAATCCGCAAAAAAATACTGGAATTTAGAAAAAACTGAGATTTTGGAGTTTTTAAATTCAAAACAAGTTTTAACCGAAAAAGAATTAAATTTCATAGAAAAATGGAAAAACAATCTTGAATCTGAATCTAAAAATTTTGAAATTAAAGAAAATAAAACTCAAAAAGAAGAATTTATTTACGTAGAAAATTCGGGTCTCACAATCCTTCATCCGTTTTTTACATCACTTTTTGAGCAACTCAATCTCACTGATAAAAATGAATGGAAATGTGAAACTGAATCACACAAAGCTGTTTTGCTGATGCATTTTTTAGTCTACGGAGATGAGATTTTTGAGGAAGACAAGATGGTTTTAAATAAAAATCTTTGCGGATTGCCTTCCGATGAGGTTATTAATGTAAATATTCCCTTAAATGATGAGGAAAAAGAGGCATGTAAAGATCTATTAAAAGCAGTTATTCAGCATTGGAGCGTAATGAATAAATCATCAATCCAAGCACTTCGGGAAACATTTCTTCAACGAAACGGCAAACTGGAATTTAAAAATGAAAACCTTGAACTTTGGATAGAGGTAAAAGGTGTTGACATTCTTTTGGATCAAATTCCATGGGGAATTTCGACCATAAAAACGCCGTGGATGGAGCATATTCTGTTCTGTCATTGGAATCATTAAAAACTAATATCATAAAACTAAATAACCATGAAAAAAACTAATTATTTAAAAGAATTAAGCCTATCAACTGCGGTTGTGAAAAGAGGTTTGGCCAACAAAAAAGCAGACGTTGAAAAAATACAGTCGTGGCTCTGTCTGCAGGAAAGACAACACCGCGGAATCGGTACAATGACAGGGATCGACGGAGATTACGGTACAGCGACCGAAGTTGCAGTGAAAAATTATCAGAAATTTCTAGGCCTGCCGGCAGATGGAATTGTGACGGCATCGCTCTTTACAAAATTGACATCAAACCTCAAAAATTCTTTTGAAGGTGCTGCAATAAAAGCAAATTTAAGAGATACCATTTCGGAAGTGGCTCACAATCATTTAAAAGGCTTTCCTTTTGAATTGGTCATCAAACAACAAACCAATTGTGGACCTTGGGTAAGAAGTTACATGGGTGGAAACGAGGGTTCAGACTGGCTTTGGTGCATGGGTTTTGTGCAGGCTGTTCTTGATCAGGCAACATCTTTGCATGGTAGAAATTTTACCGAAATGATGCCGATCAGTTACAGCTGCGATACCGTTGGGACGCATGGAATTCAGAAAAATGTCTTGATCCGAAACGAGAGAATCAGAATCAATCCGGCTTTGGCGAAAAAAGGTGATGTTCTTTTGGTGAGAAAATCTCAAAATGACTGGATTCACACTGCTATAATTGTTGATGTGGTAGGAGATACATTTATTACCATCGAAGGCAATACCAATAACGATGGTTCGAGCAATGGCGACGGTGTTTACAAACGGGTCAGAAACTTCAGAAAATCTTATCTTGATGTGTTCAGTTTAAACAATTGGCTGGTTTAATTTAAATTTTAAAATCATGATTACATCTTCACAAAAAAGCAAAATCATTCAAATCATCAATGTATTTGAAACGGGTACAAAAGATGGGAAATATGATCTTATCGCAACTTATCCGGATGGCAAAAACGGTTCAAGACAAATAACCTACGGACGAAGCCAGACAACCGAACAGGGGAATCTGAAGGCGCTTATTGAAAAATATATTGCCAACAAAGGCGCATATGCTGGAGAATTTAAAGTTTATCTTCAAAAAATCGGGAAAATACCTTTGGTAGACGATGCAGCGTTTAAAAGTTTGCTTAAAAAAGCTGCAAAACAGGATCCGGTAATGAGAAAATCTCAGGATGATTTTTTTGAAGTTTTGTATTATCAACCGGCTTTTCATTTTTTTGAGAAAAATAAATTCACACAGGCTTTAAGCTTGTTGGTTATTTATGATAGCTACATTCATTCAGGGAGTGTTCCGGCGTTTATCCGTGAAAAATTTGCTGAAAATGTTCCTGTAAACGGTGGAGATGAGAAAAAGTGGATTAAAAAATATACTGAAGCAAGACACAATTGGCTTACAACTCATTCTAAACAGCTCCTGCGGAAAACAAACTACAGAACGAAGTGTTTTCTGGAACAGATTGCGATTAACAATTGGGATTTGTCAAAACCAACTAACGCCAACGGAACAACCGTGTGATATTCATCAATTGATTTAATTTTTAAAAATTAACCCATGTTTGCGGCTCAGAAAATCAGCGAACAAAATTCTAAAAATGCTTTAGCAAGCAAGTCTAAACCATTTTTTCCCGCTGTTATTCAAAAAAAATTGAGTATCGGCTCAGCTCATGATGTCTTTGAGACAGAGGCGGATTCTGTTGCCGAAAAAGTGGTCAGTCAATCTCAGGTTTCTGTACAAAAATCTTCTATTCTTCAGTCTGCGGGAGATTTGGTTTTAAATAAAATGAATGCAGTTCAGAGAAAGTGCTCCCATTGTGAAGAGGAAGAAAAAGTGAGAAAAAAACCGACGACCGCAATTTCATCTAATTTAAACGCCAATTTTGCCCCGACACATATAGAAAATCAAATTCACGACTCGCAGGGAAGTGGACAAATGATGGATGGCAGTACCAAAAATTTTATGGAAAACAGATTTGGTGTTGATTTTTCGTCAGTCAGAATTCATACAGATTCACGGGCAAATGTAATGAGTAACGAACTTAATGCAAGAGCTTTTACGGTCGGAAATGATATTTATTTTAAGAGTGGAGAATACAATCCTTCCCAAAATTCGGGTAGGTTTTTGCTTGCACATGAGCTCACTCACACGCTTCAGCAGAGTGGAGGCAATATTAAAAAACTAGCAGTGAAACCAACTCACGAGACGAAAATTCAAAGAGGAATTTTAGACAGAATCGGGGAAATTGCTTCTTCAGTTTGGGACAGAACGGGTGGTGTATTACTCAATTTTGCCGGCAGAACTTTCGACTGGGCTGAAGAACGTGCAGAATCCATCATCAATTCAATGGCTCCCGGATTACTCAATTTTTTAAGAACCGATATTATTGCTCCAGTTAGGATCATGATTGAAAGAGGGTTGGACAGAATTACCGGCGGACTTTTCAGCAGATTACAGCAGGAAGGACTTTTTGGTATTCTGAATCATTTCGTTGACGGAATTTTTGAGACCATTCAGGGAAGTGCCGACAATGCATGTAGAAGTTTTTCTCAGGGAGCAGAGAAAATAGTAGAGTTTGTAAGACAACTGAAAGGTGGTGCTTTAGCCAGATTGAGAAGTTCTTTCAATAATATTAACAGGATTTTAGGTTCAGTCTGGACTCATTTTGCCCTTCCGGCGATGGATGCAATCCGTCATTTTGCGGGCGATGCTTTTGCATACCTTACTGATAAAGTAAATCTTGCCTGGAGATTAATTTCTCCAATCAGAAATGGAGTTGCGATAGTTTGGAATTGGATTTCCCGAAACTTCAATATCAGCTGGCAAAATACAGAATCCATCTGGGCATGGTTGATTGGCAGAATTACACCTATATGGAATAGAATAAGAGAAACTTTTAATCCCATCAGAATTGCGACTTCAATAATTGAAAATACAATCAGGGTATTTTCATCATTAAATCCATTGGAAGTTGTGGCAAATTCTGTGGCTGCATTTTATGGAGCTTTGCAGTTTGTAACTTCTTCATGGGGTACAAATATTTTGGTTAAATCCAGAAATATGCTAAATCAGATGGTCTTAAATCCGGTCTTGAGAGGTATTCAAATCTTCAGAAATGTTTTTTCGACAGCTTTACATTGGACGCAGGGGATGCTCGGCAGATTGCAATCGGTTTTTCAGGAACTCGCAAACAGAGTTGTACAGACGGGTATATTCAGCATTTTTACAAACGTGGTTCAGGCGATATCTTCGCTTGTTTTTCAAACCGTTTCCAGAGCAATTTCACGTCTTTCAGGATTTAACGTAATTTTCAGTAATGTGCTTGGAATTCTAAATAGAATGGCCACAAATTTCAATGCAATCTTGGATCGTATCAATATTTTAGCTCATAATCCGTGGATGATTCCGCTGATTTTGGTATCGCCTTACTGGAGATTTTTACCAGATTGTTTCAAGCCTGCAGTTATCAATTTTACTTTAAATACAATGATTATGATGGTCTCTCAAATGGGACAATCTTCTTTATTTCCGAAAGACTGGCCTTTGATAAAACATAGAATTATTGCTTTTCTGAGACATACCTTGGTGATTTCTGATGATGAAAAGATTAATGTTGTCAATCGATTTGCCATTTTATTCAGACAAAGAAATTTTCAAGGCATCATCCATTTTATAAATCAAATTTATGAACCAGCAACTTAGAAATTTCATCTTAAAATCCTTAAAATCTGAATCTGTAAAAGATATTTCTCTTGAAGGTACTTTTTCAGATGTTTTGGGCAAAACAACTTCTCACGAAGAAGGTTTTATTTTGCTGATGGCACTCACGCCTCATGTTTATCCGTCTTTTTTTGATGAAATTATTAAAGAAGTTTATCCCGAAGGTGGCGATATTCCTGAATTGGGAGGTTCAAGATCAGAAAATCACCGTGGAATGTTTCCCACAGGAGAAACGGTACAGTATATTTTAGCAAAAAATGAAATCGAAAAACGGTTGAAAGTACAGCAATATTTTAACAGTAATCATTGGTTTAATAAAGAGAATATCGTCAAAATAGAGGATGTGAAAGATTCTGAGCCCATCATGAGCGGAAAATTAATTATGTCTAAAGAAACTGTTCATCTTCTCTGTTTTGGCGAAAATTTAAAACCTAAATTCAGCAGCAGTTTTCCTGCAAAAGAAGTGACAACGATGATGAACTGGGAAGATTTTGTAATGAACGAAAATATCCGGAAACAGATCAATTATATAAAACTCTGGATTAAACATCAGCAAACACTACTGAATGATTGGGGAATGAAAAAACAGTCGCTGCCAGGCTTCAGAACGTTATTTTATGGACCTTCAGGAACGGGAAAAACGTTGGCGGCATCGCTTTTGGCAAAAGAATTTGGCAGACCTGTTTACAGAATCGACCTTTCACAAGTTGTTTCTAAGTATATCGGAGAAACTGAAAAAAATCTTGAAAAAATCTTCACCCAGGCAGAAAACAAAGACTGGATTCTTCTTTTCGATGAAGCCGACGCCTTGTTTGGAAAACGAACTTCTACAAAATCTTCTAATGACCGATATGCCAATCAGGAAGTGAGCTATTTATTGCAAAGAGTAGAGCAGTTTAACGATTTGGTCATTCTGACTTCCAATTTTAAAAATAATATTGACGAGGCTTTTTTAAGAAGATTTAATTCTATCATTAAATTTCAAAAACCTACTCCGGAAGAACGTTTGAAACTTTGGCATAATGCAATCCCAAAGAAAGTTTCCGCAGATGAAAAATTAATTTCTCAACTCGCAAAAAATTATGAATTGACAGGTGCTCAGATTGTTTCTGCTGTTCTTCACGCCTCTCTATTGGCTATTGAAAAAAATGAAAAAACTTTGTCTAAAGAAAATCTGTTATCTGGTATCAGGGAAGAATTTGATAAAGAGGAAAAACCTTTCAGTTGCATTTAATAATTGTTTCTTTATCACTAAAATATTTTTAGTTGAGTAACATAATTAATCATTGTAAAATGATGTTTAGATGAAAAATAAAATTTGGATATTTATATTTTTGATGCTGATTGCTTCATTTACCTTTACTCTTTATCTTGAAAATAAACTTTTGGCAGCTTTTTCTAAAATAAACGCTAAAAGCATTCAAAATTTGGAGCACGTTTCCAACAAAAATTTTTCAGAAAATTATATTGAAAATATTGGGTTAAGTCTCCAACAGGAATTATTACGGATGAATGTTAATAAATGTAAACTAACTGTAAGAAAAGATTATTTTTTCTTTTTCCAAAACAAGGCTGTTTTTATTGAAAACAAAGAAAAATACTTAAGGGTCAGTACTGAATATAATACATCAGAATCGATGTTCAGTATTAAAGGATTTCAGGCCTGGAAATAAAAAATGTTTTGAAATTGTTTTTAAACAAAAAAACTCACAACTTCTGTTATGAGTTTTTTAGTGAGCGCGTCAGGATTCGAACCTGAGACCGTCTGCTTAGAAGGCAGATGCTCTATCCAGCTGAGCTACGCACCCATTTGTAATTTTGTAAAAATTATCTAAAACTGTCGGGGCGGCAGGATTCGAACCTGCGACCTCCTGGTCCCAAACCAGGCGCGATGACCGGACTACGCTACGCCCCGAGAAAGATAAAAAGCGGAGAGTAAGGGATTCGAACCCTTGGTACCGTTTCCAGTACGCATGTTTAGCAAACATGTCCTTTCGGCCTCTCAGGCAACTCTCCTTTATCTTATATTTTGAAGATCTCTATTCCGTTATTGCGAGTGCAAATATAGAGTAGTTTTCATTACCAAGCAAATATTTTTAACAAAAAAAATGTGTATTTTTACCCTCATAATAGACTATAAAAACCCACAGATGCGTAAAACATTATATATCATCGGATTAAGTACTTTAATTTTTTCCTGTGCTGCAAAGAAAAAAACAGTTGCTGCAACTTACAGACCCAAAATTGCTTCTACCACAAACAAAACTGCAGGCGACAATGACAGCGAAGCAGCCAGAAGACCTCAGGTCAAAACTGAAAACGGAGTAGAATTCTACAGAGAAAATATTGCCAATATCGCCAATAATGACAATACCACAAGTTACGGTTCGATCGTATCTGCAAAACCTCAGGGTTATAAAGTTGTGAAGACTTATTTTCCATCAATGGGGCAAAATTTTAGACAGAGGTTTTTGATTTTACATTATACAGCATTAGATGATAGCAGGTCGCTTACAGCTCTTACACAAAAGTCGGTGAGTGCACATTACCTTGTCAATAATCTTGGTGATAACGAAATTTATCAGTTGGTTGACGAAAATAAAAGAGCTTATCACGCCGGAATCAGTACCTGGAGATCAGATAAAAATTTGAATGATAATTCTATAGGTATCGAAATTGTTAATGTAGGATATACTGCAGATGCTACAGGAAAGAAAACTTTCCTCCCGTACAGCGATGGACAGGTAAAAAAAGTGGCTGCGTTGGCAAAAGATATTGTTGACAGATACCAAATTCCTGCAACCAATGTTTTGGCACATTCTGATATTGCACCGACCAGAAAACAGGATCCGGGACCTCTGTTTCCATGGAAAAAACTGTACGATGAATATCAGATCGGGATGTGGTACGACGAAGCGACGAAACAGAATTTTTATAATCTTGCAGTAACTGATTTTGCAACAAAATACAACGATCCTTCATTTGTGTTTTTAGTGAAAACCAGTCTTCAGAAGTTCGGCTACGGAATTGACCTTTCCGAAAAGTGGGATGATTCCACTAAAAGAACCATTGAAGCTCTTCAGTATCACTTCAGACCGCAGAATTACGACGGAATTATGGATGCTGAAACATGGGCAATTTTACAGGCTTTAATACAAAAATATCCTGCAAAATAATATTTGATCAGATTCTTATATCAGAAAATCCAACCTTCTTTTCACTCTTTTTAAAGATGATTAGAAGGTTTTTTACTGGATTTAAACTAAATTTGAAAACTAAATTTTCATTTTGAAATTTCTAATCATCATTCCTGCACACAACGAGGAGAACAACTTACCGTTTACTTTAGAATCTTTACAGCAACAGAGTTTAAGGGATTTTAAAGTCGTCGTGGTCAATGACGGTTCTACTGACGGAACTTCAGAGGTCATCAGAAAATATACTGATCAGGATTCCAGATTTGAAACCATTAATCTTCAAAAATCAGCTCATCAGCCAGGTTCCAAAGTTGTTGCAGCATTTAAAAAAGGTCTGGAAACTCAAAATATCAATGATTTTGATATCATCTGTAAGTTTGATTCTGACATTATTTTAGAGGAAAATTATCTTCAGACTGTTGCTGATGTTTTTGCCAAAAACTCTGACTATGGTTTGGTTGGCGGACTTTTGTATGTAGAGAAAAACGGTGACTGGGTGTACGAAGGAAATTCAAATAAACACCATGTCCGCGGCCCAATGAAAGCTTACCGAAAGGAATCTTTTCTGCAAATGGGTGGTTTGCGTGAGACTTTGGGTTGGGATAATATTGATGCTATTTTATTGCAGAATTCAGGATGGAAAGAAGTTGTAATTCCTGAATTACATGTGAAATTAATCAAAGTAAAAGGAGCAGATTATACCATAAAACCAGCAGATTATTATGGAAGATATTTTTATTTTCTAGGTTTAAACCGATTTCTGACTTACGTGGCTGCAGCTAAAGAAGCAATGAAAATAAAATCTCCTGCGTTTCTGTTTCAAATTATCAGTTCGTATGAAAAATGTAAATCTCAAAATCTGGAACTGAAGATTTCAAAAGATGAACAGAAAGTAATCAATCAGCAGCGCTGGGATATGTTTAAAAAGAAATGGTTTAAAATATAATTCAATAGGAACAGGCCTCAGCCAGTTTTAAATAAAAAGAATATTTCATTGGCTTTAGCCAAAACTTAGAATATCATCAGTTTGAAAAATATCGCCTACATCGAAATCGACACCCACGCAGAAATAGCTGCCGATTTTTTGGATTTAATGAAAGATTCCAAAGAATTTTCTGTCGATTATTATTTTTCAGAAAAAATCAAAAATCAGATTCCACAAAATTCTGAAAACATCTTTCTATCGGATCAGTCGGTGATTTTAAGCCAGCTGAAATCGAAGAAATATGATTTAATAATTATTGGAACGGTTCATCGGTATTTCAATACATTTTTAAGCATTACCCAAAAATTTAAGACTGCTGTAATCGTTCACAATCTGAATTTTCCCAAAGCTTCAAAATTTAATTTAATTAAAAACATTTTCAGGGAAGATCTTTTTTACCGTTTAAAACTTTTATGGAGAGAGGGATTGACAAATTCATCCAAAGTTTATCAGAACGCATCTCAACTTGTTTTGGATAAAAGTTTTTCTTCATCTGAATATCAGTTTTTACCTCTTTTTTACACCAAAGAATTTATTCAGGATGAAAACGAAAAATTAATGGTTGTCATACCAGGTGGAGTTTCCCAGAAAAGACGTGATTACAGGCATGTTTTAAATACCATTGAAAAATCAAAGTCAGCTGCAGATGTTGAATTTGTATTTCTTGGAAAGGCAAAAGGAGATGAGCTTATGAACATCAGGAAAGTTTCGGAGAAATTTGATTTAAGATATTTTACAGAAAGAATTTCGCAGAAAGAATTTGAAATGTGGATGAAAAAGGCTGATGTTTTATGGTGTCCGATTCAGCAGGAAACGGAGTTTTTCAGCCAAAAAGAAATTTATGGAAAAACCAAAATGACCGGAAATATCGGCGACGCCATCAAGTTTGGAAAAATAGCCGTTTTCCCGAAAAATTATTCTTCAAAAATGGATTTTATCGTTCAGGAAAAAGAAGATGTGATTCAACAGTTCTATGATTTGAAAAACTTTAAATACGACTTTCAGAAGGCATTTAATAAAAAAGCTGTTCTCAAAAATTTAGAAAATCTTTTGGCAGATCTTACTTAAATTTCAAAATGCTTTTAAAGAATTTCATATTGATATAATCTTCAACGGGAAATATTTTTGTGAAATGATTTCCGATAAAAATCAAGATTAAAACAACAGCAGGTTTATAAATCAAATTGATGAAATTATTCTCAAAAACAGGCAAAACAATCGCAACAGTAATTGCCAAAGTACAGATAATAGACACGAAAATCATTTCAATAGAAAAAGGAGAAACTTTAAACACAAAATAATTAAAAATCACCTTTATCATATTGTAAAGCGTCACTGAAATAGCCGTAGACAAAGCAATTCCAATCAGAGATAAATCAGTGTTGTTGATAAAGTACCAGTTCAATCCAATCGTTAGTCCTGCCAGTAAAAGCATAACGATGATGTTAAATTTGTAGTATTTTGAAAGCGAAATAATATTTCCGTTAAAACCTGTCGCCAGATCCAATAAAACTGCAGATCCCCAAATCCAAATCACAGGCTCATACATTCTCAGTAAATCTCCCTTTTTGGGCATAAAGTGCGTTAAATACGGAAATCCAACCATGATGCAGCCGAACAGAACGGCTCCTAAAAAGTAGATGGTAAGCGAAGTTTTCTTATGAAATCTGTCAAGTTCTTCCATATCGCCGTCAGCCAGATTTTTTCTGATAATCGGTGCGGAAATATTGAATAAACCCAGTTGCGGAATGGAAATAAGCGAGATTAAAGCAAGCAGAATGCTGTATACAGCAATTTCTTCTTCACCAATAAATTCGCCAATCATATAATTGTTGATCGCCATGTGATTCCCAAACGTTCCTAGAAATCCGAAAAAACTATAGGCTGCAAATTCTCTGTAAAAATTATCTTTCTTAAAATAATCTCTGCTGAAATCAAGCTGTACCTTCTCGAGTTTGTTGGTGTAATAAATGTATCCCGAAAGCATTAAAGCAAACATCCCGAAGAAAAATGCCAATGCAATCTGTTCTGAAAACTGAAAATAAAAAAACAGACAGAACGAACCTAAATTAGCCAATTTAGGTAAAAGATTATCGAAAATATTGGAAACTACAATCCTTTTATAATTAGAAATATATCTGTTGAGAACGGCACAAAGCGAGAGTGTGAGTACTAATGGAAGTATATATTTTTTACTTTCCCAGATCTTCATTTCTGCAAAGTGGGGGAAAAAGTAAGGGATGAGAAAAAAGATAATCAGAAAAATGAGAAAATTGATGCAAATCAACGCAAGAGAAAGCGACAGCATGTTTTGATTTTTACCATCTTCCTGAGCCTTTCCGAAGAATTTTACATTCGAATAGGAAATTCCCAACACCACAAACGGAACCAGCATTTCTGCCGCAGACATGATGTACCGTAATTTTCCGTAAAAAATCAGATTATTGGTGAAAATAAAAATAGAAAACATCCCGATCAATGTCGCGACATAACCAATTACAGAATACTTAAATCCCTGCCTTGCAACTACACTCATACTCAGTTTTTAAAAGTTTTTAGGAAGGAAAATGATATTGTTGATGTAGTTGGTTTTATTTTTTTCGTCGCCTGTGTTTTTAATCAGAATTTCTTCGGTCAGTTTTTCTGTTTCAAAGGTTTTTCTGTTGAGGTATTTTGCTTCAAAACCCCAGCTTTCGACTTCTGATATCTCGTTCCAGATGGGTGTTTCGTGATGTCGCTGTTCCATTTCAACCATTAAAACCGGTTTGTATTTTTGGATGGTATTTTTTCCTCCAAGCAGGGTTTTCATTTCATTTCCTTCTACATCAATTTTAATAAAATCAATTTTCGGAAGTTTTACAGAGTTTATCCAGTCGTCCAGTTTAACAACTTCAACTGTTTCTGTATAAGAATTTTCTTCGTCTTTTTCTCTGTAGGAAGTATTTAAAGTTCCTCTCGAAGCGACCATTTTTCCTTTAATAATCGGAACTTTAAACTGAGCGGTTGTGTTTTCATCAGAAAGTGCCACAGAAGAAATGTTCATCGACGGGAAAAGTCTTTTCAGCCTTACGTTCAGCTTCTTATTGGGTTCAAAAGCGAAAATATTCTGATGTTTAAGTTTGTTTTCAAACTGATAAAGAAAAGTTCCCACGTTGGCGCCGATGTCGAAAATTACCGCATCGTTCTGTAAATAATCTTTTATCCAAACCAATTCCGGTTCTACATTTCTCGCCGAAAAGTTTTCTTTGGTGAGGTTTTTCAGATTTTTAAAATACCTCTGTTTGTAAAACCCAGGACTTATAAACTGTAGATTTTCTGCGAGCTGCTGGTATAAAGACATTAGTTTTTCTTTTTTATGACCAGCAAAGGTAGTGAAAAATGTTAAATTTTAATTAAATCGCACTTATTATAATGTGTTCATTTTCAGAGCAATGTGTCTATTGTCTAATTTGTAGAATTTAATATTGCGGAATTTAAAAAATCATTCAGCGGTTTTGCTGCTTTAAATATTTCAGAGAATTTTTTTGCAGCATCTTTATGTTTGAGGTCTTCGTCTTTTAGTGGATAGACCACAATAAAATTTTTCAGTTTTAAATATTCGGCCATAGGGTCTTCTTTTTCAAAACCCTGCGGAATTTTCTTTAGTTTGTCGTCCTGGTCAAGCTCTTTAAAAAGTTTTTTGAAATCTTTCTGATTAACAATCTTCAGGAAATCTTCAGAATACAGCGAAATTTCTTTACGGATGGTTTTTAAAGCTGCAGAGTCCGGCATGTAAATTCCGGAAGCGAGAAAAGATTTGCCAGGTTCCACATGAAGATAGTAGCCTGCTTTCTGGCTGCCTTTTCCCATTCCTAAAGATGCTCCCATATTGGTTTTATAGGGAGATTTATCTTTTGAAAAACGTACGTCGCGGTAAATTCGGAAAAGTGTCTTTTTGGCGTCTGTCTTTAAAATGTCTTCATCAAAAACACCCATTTCTGCTATAAGATCTTCTATGAATAAAATCATATTTTCTTGCGAATCGGTATATTGTTTTTTATTCTCCGTAAACCACTCACGGTTATTGTTTTGAGAGAGATTCTGTAGAAAATTTAAAGTATTTTTTGATATTGTTGAAGACATGCGATGATTGATTTTAAACCAAATTTAATCAATTTAAATCTATTGTAGAATGAATTTTTGAAGTATTAATAAAAATTAACTGTTAAAACAAAGAATGTCCTAAATTACTGCGAGGGTATGATATTTTTAAAATTTTGAATAAAAAGGATGATTTTTTTTGATTATTTTAAAAAATGAATCAAATTTAAGATGTTAAATTATTGATTCTGTAATATACGTTGCGAGATTATCCAAATAATAATTGTACCTTTGCAAAAATTTTATATTATTTAATGAATTTATTTACGGAGTCCAATTTAAGACCTGATTTACTTAAGGCAATTGGCGAACTGGGTTACGAAAGCCCGACAGAAATCCAAAAACAGACTATCCCTTTCATTCTTTCAGATATTCGCGATTTGATCGCACTTGCGCAGACAGGGACAGGCAAAACAGCAGCGTTTTCGCTTCCGATTTTGGATATGATTGACGATACGAGTCGCAAAATCCAATTTTTGGTGCTTTGTCCGACACGGGAATTATGTCTTCAGATTGCTAAAGACATAAAAAACTACACGAAGTACATGCCGAACATTAAATCTACAGCGGTTTACGGGGGAAGCAGTATTATGGATCAGATGAGATCTCTAAAGGATAAACCACAGATCATTGTGGGAACTCCGGGACGAGTAATCGACCTCATCAATAGAAAAGCATTAGACTTTTCTGCAATTCACTGGTTGGTTTTAGACGAAGCAGATGAAATGCTTTCAATGGGTTTCAAAGACGAATTGGAAACAATTTTGAGCGAAACTCCTGAAACAAAACAGACTTTCCTTTTCTCAGCAACGATGAGCAAGGAAGTTGAGAGAATTTCTAAAAATTATCTGACCAAACCACACAGAATTTCTGTAGGTTCTATTAATGAAGTTAAGAAGAACATCAAACACGAATATTATGTAGCCGGTTACCGTCAGAAAAAGGAGGCTTTGAAAAGATTAATCGATTCAAACCCTAATCAATATTCAATTATTTTCTGCCGTACAAGAATGGAAACTCAGGAAGTTGCCGATTTCTTAATGCAGAACGGTTATGCAGCTGATGCTCTTCACGGTGATCTTTCTCAGGCGCAGAGAGATACAGTAATGAAGAAATTCAGACTGAAAAACATTGATATTCTGGTAGCAACAGATGTGGCAGCGAGAGGTTTGGATGTAAATTCACTTACGCACGTTGTACACTACTCATTGCCGGATGATCCGGAAGTATTTGTTCACAGAAGTGGTAGAACGGGTAGAGCAGGGAAAGACGGTATTTCTATTTCTTTGATTAAACCTGAAGAAAGCAGAAAACTGAAGCAGATAAAATCTGTTACCAAAATTGATATTACTGAATCAAGAATTCCTACAGGTGAAGATATCGTAAAAGCTCAGGTAGCTGGGGTTTTCGAAAACCTTCTGGAAGTACACGAAGATTTCTTCGAATTTGATGATTCTTTAATTCCTGACCTTTCTGAATTTTCAAAAGAGGAACTTGTGCACAAATTGCTTCAGTTCCAGTTAAAAGATCTTGCGCTTTATTACAAAGACAAGCAGGATATTCTGGAGCAGAAAATGAGTACAAGAGATGATGACAGAGGAGGAAGAGGCGACAGAAGAGACAGAGACAGAGGAAGAGACCGCGATAGAGGGCCAAGAGATGACCGTGATGGAAGAAGAGGCGACCGTGGCGGAAAACCAAGACAGCGTGACGAAAATATGACAAGATTTTTCTTTAATTTAGGTAAAAAAGACCAGTTGAAAAAAATTGATGTCCTTGAAATTATCAACAAAGCTACTTCAAGCAAAGGCAACAAAAGAGCTGAAATCGGTAACATCGAGATCCTTGAAAAATTCTCATTCTTCGAGGTTGAAAAATCTTTTAAAGGTGAGCTTTTAGGAAATATTCAGTCTATGAAGTTTAAAGGAAAAGATATGAGAGCTGAAGAAGCTAACTAATCTTATTCATACCATATAATTTAAGCCGGCATTTTTGTCGGCTTTTATTTATTTAAATCATTGAATAATAGCAACTTGTAAGGTTTGTTTAGTGGGGTGGCTAATCATATTAAGCTCTAATTTCTATTGTTAAAAAGTTTCTTCCAATATGAACAAAAATTAACGCTGGATGCTTTTTGTTAAGAAGCTTTTTTTAGAAATTTGCACACGAATTATAATAAATACTTTACAATGGGAATTGGTAATATTTTCCACGCTTTTCAACCAAAAGATAAAATCTTCTTCGTACTTTTTGAAAAAGTAACCGACAACCTTGTGGCTATGTCTGAAGAGTTCAATAACGGGATCAAAGATTTTGACGTAAACGACGATACCATGTTGAAAAAAATGAGCGACTACGAGCACAAAAACGATGAGTTGACTCACGAGATTTTTGTGGAACTGGGGAAAAACTTCATTACTCCTTTCGATAGAGAAGATATTCACACTCTTGCAACAGGTCTTGATGATATCGCAGATTACATTTACGCTTCTACAAAATATATTTTCCTTTACAAGTCTCCTGAGATGAAGGCTTATTCAGATTTCTCTTTACTGATTCACAAAGCATGTATTGAAATTCAGAATGCGATGAAGAATCTTAAAGGTTTCAAAAATATGGAGCAGGTAAAAGAAGCATGTATCAAAGTAAATTCTATAGAGAATATTGCTGATGATCTGCTTTCAAACTCTATGGTTGATTTATTTGAAACCAATGATGCCATCAATATTATCAAAGTTTCTTCCGTATTGAACTATCTTGAAATCGTAACCGATAAAGCTGAAGATGTAGCCAATACGATTGAAAACATCATGATTAAATACGCTTAAACAAGATATCTGAAAGATGGAATTTCCTATTTTACTTACAGTGATCATTGCTTTGGCGCTTATCTTCGATTACATTAATGGTTTTCATGATGCAGCCAACTCGATTGCGACAATTGTTTCTACAAAGGTACTTACGCCTTTTCAGGCAGTACTTTGGGCAGCACTTTGGAATTTTGCGGCTTTCTTTATCGCCGCTTATATCATTAAAGATTTTAAAATTGGTAATACAATTGCCAAAACAGTTAACGAGAACTTTATCACCCTTGAGGTGATCTTCTCTGGTCTTGTGGCCGCTATTGCATGGAATCTGCTTACATGGTGGTTTGGGATTCCGTCTTCTTCTTCTCACACTCTGATTGGTGGTTTCTTAGGTGCTGCGTTAATGCATGCATTTATGCTGGATTACAGAGAAGTGGTAGCTGCACATCCTGATTCGGGAGCTTTTGAAACGATTAAACAAGCACTCTTAAAAGTGGGTACGCAGGATATTGTGAAATTTGAGAAAGTAATTCCTATTTTTCTATTTATCTTTATGGCACCGATTGTAGGGATGATTATTTCAATTATTATTACTTTAATCATTGTTCATCTTTACAAAAATTCAAATCCTTACAAGGCAGACAAGTCTTTCAAGAGATTACAGCTGGTTTCTTCTGCATTATTCAGTCTGGGTCACGGTCTTAATGATGCTCAGAAGGTAATGGGAATCATTGGCGCGGCTGTTATTTACTACCACGTTCAGATGCTTGTAGATCCGGAATATATAAATATAGCTTCTGCAGACCGTTTTGACCACTTTGCCAAAGATTATCTTTGGGTACCTCTGGTGTCTTTCGTAGCGATTGCATTGGGAACCATGAGCGGAGGATGGAAGATCATCAAAACAATGGGAACCAAAATTACAAAAGTAACCTCTCTGGAAGGTGTAAGTGCAGAAACTGCAGGTGCAATTACTTTGTTTTTAACAGACCATTTCGGGATTCCTGTTTCTACAACACACACAATTACAGGTTCCATTATCGGGGTAGGTTTAACGAAAAGGATTTCAGCAGTACGTTGGGGAATTACCGTAAGCCTTCTTTGGGCATGGGTTTTAACGATTCCTATTTCAGCGATCGTTGCGGCGATAACTTATCTCATCGTGACAGCTTTTTAGAAAAGAATATTACATTTTTTTATATGACGGACATTTTTGATAAAATGTCCGTTTTACTTTTCTTACAATGCCTCATTGAAGTCATCGGGAGGATTTCATAAAAAGCATTCGTGGACTTAGACAAAAGCACGTCTGCATTTTCAAAAAGCATGCGGGCGTTTTATTTTTGCTTGCTGAGCATTTGATTTTTCGTATCGTTGAAATAAAAATAAAGATTCAGACAAGAGTGAAATTTGTACTGTTAGCCAAAGTTTTTTATTTCAAAACCCCTCGGAAAATTGTATTTTTGTTCAAACTATTTACATTTTATGGAATTCTTAGACACCTACCAACAGATTGTTGCTGATGCCATTACCAAATATACTTTCAAAGACAAGCCGGCAGAGCTTTACGACCCGATGAATTACATCATTTCCCACGGCGGAAAGCGTCTTCGCCCAATCATGGTGCTGATGGCCTGCGATCTCTTTGGCGGTGATATGAAAGAGGCGATTAAACCGGCTCTGGCCATCGAGTTTTTCCATAATTTTACGCTGATTCATGATGATATTATGGATGAAGCGCCTTTAAGAAGAAATAAGCCAACCATTCATACCCTTCACGGCATCAATACAGGGATTCTTTCAGGAGACGGACTCATGCTTAAAGCTTATAAGTTTTTTGAAGATCTTGAACCTGAAATCTTTAAAGCCTGTATCAGAATTTTCACCCACACAGGATTGCTGCTTTGTGAAGGTCAGCAATACGACATCAATTTTGAAACTAAGGAAGACGTAACCTTCGATGATTATATCAGAATGATTACCTACAAAACCGGTGTTTTAAGCGCTTCATCTTTCGAGATTGGAGCAATGATAGCAAAAGCCAATTTTAAAGATGCAAAAGCAATCTTCAACTTTGGAAAACACATCGGTATCGCTTTCCAGATCATGGATGATTATCTGGATGTTTTCGGAGATCAGGCACAGTTTGGAAAGAAGCATGCAGGCGATATTTACGAAAACAAAAAAACAGTTCTTTATCTTTTGGCAAGAGAATACGCCACTGAGGCTGAACTGAAAGAACTTGATTTCTGGTACTCAAAGAAAACAGATAATATCGATAAAGTTTACGGCGTAGAAAAGATTTTCAGACGCACAGGAGTAGATGAAAAAGCTTTAAGACTGATCGAAAAACACAATGAGATAGGTCAAAGTTTCCTTCAGAAAATCGATATCGACGATGAGAAGAAAAAACCTTTCGCAGAATTGGCCAACTATCTTTTAAGAAGAGAATCTTAATTTGAAAATTTGATAATTTATCAATTTGAAAATTGTCAGCGACTCAATTCTCATTTTCAAATTATCAAATTAACTTATTTTCAAATTGACTTAAATGAAATTCCGTACCGAAGTAAACATCGCAGAATCTGAAAACAAAATCGGAATTGAAGATAAAATATTTTCAATAGGATCATGCTTTGCGTCGGAAATGTCTGATTTGTTTCAGAAAGGGCAGCTTCAGACGGTCAATAATCCGTTCGGGACGGTTTTTAATCCATTTTCGATTAATAATGCTGTGAAAAGACTTCATGATTCTGAATTTTATCATGAAGATGAACTGATTACCTATCACGACGAATTTATTTCGCTTGATCACCACACAAGTTTTGACACGAGGTTTATTCATCAGACTTTGGATAAGATCAACACAAAATTGACTGAAGGAAACCAGTTTCTGCAGGAATCAAATTGGGTCATTATCACTTACGGAACGTCGTTTATCTACGAATTTGAACCCAAGAAAAAATTGGTTGCGAACTGCCACAAAATTCCTCAGAAATTCTTTGAGAAAAGACTTTTGACGCATCAGGAACTGACAGATTCAATTTACGATACGGTTATCAATCTGAAAGATATTTGCCCTGAAAATGTTCAGATTCTCTTCACTGTTTCGCCGGTCCGTCACACTAAAGACGGAATGACTGAAAACCAGTTGAGTAAATCTAAATTGATTACAGCCGTTCATGAAGTCATTTCTCAGTTTGAAAAATGCCATTATCTTCCGGTTTACGAAATTTTAATGGACGATTTGCGCGATTACAGATTTTATAAAGATGATTTGATACATCCAAATTCGCAGGCGGTCAATTACATTTTCGACAAGTTTGGAAATGCTTATTTTTCAGATGAGACGAAAGATTTTATCAAAGAAAATTTTAAAATCAATCAAGCTTTGGAACACAGAACCGATGATGAAAAAGATCCGAAGTACATTGAATTTAAAGAAAAGCTGAATCAGAAAATTGAAGTTCAGAGATTGAAAGTGAAACATAAAATATTCAGGATTTAAGGTTTAAAATTTAAAATTAAATGATTGACTTTACGAAACTTGATTATTTAAAAGTAGGAAATGAAAAACAGAAAAGAGCTTTTCAGATTCTTTATCAATATAAAATCTTTGAAAAACTACAGAAATATTCACCTGTTTTGGCAGGAACAATTCCAATTGAGATTGATATTGAGGAAAGTGATTTGGATATTATTTGTGAGATTAAAGATCAGCTTGAGTTTAAAAACTTTTTAATTCAGACATTTTCTGAATTTGATTTGAATATTGAAATCCTTGTAATTAACGGAACTGAATCGGTTGTCTGTAATTTTATAATAGAAGAATTTCCAATCGAAATTTTCGGACAGAACAGGCCGGTAACTCAGCAAAACGCTTACCTCCACATGATCGCAGAACATAAAATACTGACTGAAAAAGGAGAAGAATTTAAACAGAAAATAATAGATCTTAAGAAAAAAGGAATCAAGACAGAACCCGCTTTCGGACTGCTTCTGAATCTCAAAAACCCTTATGAAGATCTTTTAAATTTTTTAAAATAATGATTGATACACATACGCATTTATACGCAGAAGAATTTGATGAAGACAGAAAAGAAGCCATCGATAGAGCTGTAAATAAAGGGATTACAGAATTTTATCTACCTGCAATCGACTCAGAATCGCACGGTAAAATGCTTCAGCTGGAAAGTGAATATCCCAACCGGATTTTTTCAATGATGGGTTTACATCCTTGTTATGTTAAACCGGAATCGTGGGAAAACGAACTGGAAATTGTTAAGAATTATCTTGATCAGAGACATTTTCCGGCCATCGGAGAAATTGGGATTGATCTGTACTGGGACAAATCTACTTTGGATATTCAGGTGAAAGCTTTTGAGCAGCAGATCGATTGGGCAATTGAAAAAGATTTGCCAATTGTGATTCACACAAGAGAAAGTTTCGATGAAACATTTGAAGTTTTAGATCGGAAAAAACATCCAAAGCTTCGTGGAATTTTCCATTGTTTCTCAGGAAATCTTGAGCAGGCAAAACATGCTTTAGATTTAAATTTCATTTTAGGAATCGGTGGAGTAGTGACCTTTAAAAATGGCAAGATTGATCAGTTTTTAAAAGAAATTCCATTAGACAAAATCGTTCTGGAAACAGATTCACCTTATCTCGCACCCGTTCCGTTCAGAGGCAAAAGAAATGAGAGTTCCTATCTTGATCTTGTTGCCGGTAAACTCGTCGATATTTATGGAGTCGACTTCTCGGAAATCGACAGAATTACAAGTGAGAATGCGAAAAGAATGTTTAAATAGTAAATATCTGTGAAAACACTTCCCAACATTACCTCTCTAAGATTTTTTCTCGCCCTATTGGTAATGATTTTCCATATTCCTCAGTTTTTTCAAAACAGAGGTCTGCCATTTTTTTATGACTTGCCAATTTTTAATAAGGGAAGTGAGGCTGTTTACATGTTTTTTTCTTTAAGTGGATTTCTGATTATCAGGCAATTGTTCAACGAAAAAATCACCACAGGAAAGATTAATCTCAAAAATTTTTATGTAAGGAGAATACTAAGAATTTTTCCTTTGTATTATTTGGTTGCTGTAATTGGAATATTATACTACAACATTATACTTCCAGAAATGGGATTTGATTTTGCCAGAAATTATAATTTTTGGGAAGGTGCGATCTTGCTTTTCACATTTTTTCCAAATATTTTTTCCACTTTCAATCCGGGTGGAATTCTTGAAATCCTATGGTCTATTGGGGTTGAGGAGCAATTTTATCTGTTGGTTGCACCATTAATTTTGATTATATCTTCAAAATACCTCAGATTTTTTTTAATAAGCTTCAGTCTCTTCTATATCACATTATATCATTCACAATTTTTTGATGTAATTTCAAAATACAGAATGATGTTTTTCTATTTCTCATTCGCAGGGTGGTGCTCACTGATTAAATTTGATGACAACAAAAATTTTAAGATTTTAACAGTCCTTTCTTTTGTTATCGTCACGCTCTATTTTATGACTGATATTTTTCAAACGGTGATGGATGATTTTGTTTATCAGTTGTTTAGTATGGTTTTGTTCGGATTTTTTTTGGTTTTCTTTACAAAAAAACCAATCAGTTTTTTTGAAGAAAAAAAACTGATTGGTTTGGGTAAAATCTCTTATGGTATTTACATGTACCACAGCATTTCTCTACAGTTAGTAGGTTTTATTTTTCTCAAGTTATTGCCTGAGAATTCATTAAACAATTATCTTGTAATTATCTCAGGCTTTTTAATAACGATTTTTATAACCATTTTAGCTGCCCATTTTTCCTATAAGTATTTTGAAAAAAGCTTTATAAATTTGAAGAAAAAATTTAGATAGAAATTAAAATAAACTATTTCTTTCTGAAAAAATTACTTTTATTCTTAGGCTTTCTGCTGTGATCCGATTTCTGCTGACCTGCAGCAGCTTTCGGTCTTGGCGTGAAAGGCTTGTTGTTGGAATCTCTCTTTTCAATCACCAGATTATCGGTATGGAAAGGGTGATCTTTTACCACAGGAATTTTCATTCCAATCAGCTTTTCGGTGTCTTTTAAATTCAATAAATCTAGACCGTCAACAAACGAAAGCGAACTTCCTTCGGCTCCGGCACGGCCTGTTCTTCCGATTCTGTGGACATAAGTTTCTGCTACATCAGAAAGTTCGAAGTTGATCACATATTTCAGTTCGTCAATATCAATTCCTCTTGCAGCAATATCTGTAGCCACCAAAACGCGTGTTTTTCCTGATTTAAAATTACTTAAAGCATTCTGCCTTGCATTTTGCGACTTATTTCCGTGAATCGCTTCTGCTGTGATGTTTGAAGCCTGTAACTTTCTTGCAATTTTGTCGGCTCCGTGCTTGGTTCTTGAGAAAACCAAAACAGATTCTTTGATATTGTCCTGAAGAATGTGCGAAAGCAGATCCAGCTTTTTATCTTTATCAACGAAATAAACAGATTGCTTAATAGTTTCCGCAGTGGAAGAAATCGGTGTTACTGAAACTTTGATTGGTGTATTCAGAATAGAATCTGCAAGTTTCTGAATTTCCGTCGGCATTGTTGCAGAGAAGAACAGCGTCTGTCTTTTTTGAGGTAAAAGTTTAATTATTCTTTTTACATCGTGTACAAAACCCATATCGAGCATTCTGTCGGCTTCATCCAAAACGAAAATTTCAAGATTTTTAAGAGATATAATTCCCTGTGCGATAAAATCAAGTAATCTTCCGGGTGTGGCAACCAGGATATCAACACCTCTTCTCAAGGCCTGCTCCTGACTTCCCTGTTTTACACCTCCGAAAACTACGAGCTTTCTTAAAGGTAAATTTCTGCCGTAAGCATTGAAACTTTCCTCGATCTGAATTGCCAGTTCTCTCGTTGGCGTTAGGATTAATGCTTTTATGTGATTGTTTTTAGGGCCTTTTCTTTCTGTAAGATTTTGTAGAATTGGGATGGCAAAAGCTGCGGTTTTACCTGTTCCTGTCTGTGCTGTTCCAAGAACGTCTCTGTGTTCTAAAATAGAAGGAATCGCTTGTTCCTGAATTGGGGTTGGTTTTTCGTAACCTTCATTTTGAAGCGCATCCAGAATGGGCTTAATGAGTTTTAAGTCTGTGAATAACAAAATATTTATTGCGTATTAAAATAATGCGGTCGAAGCAGTATACTTCATCATTTTTAAGCAGATCTGCTAAAGGATTTTTAACAGAGTTTTTAAGTAAAATCATTTACTATTTGGCTGAGAATGCCGCGAAATATAATGCAAAGATAGTTTAAATTATTTTAAGACAATTAATCTACTTTTTTCCAGTCCTGATTAGTTCTCAGGTCTTCAAAAAATTTGTAAACTTCTACCAGTTTTTCTGTTCCTTTTTTGCCGTAATCTTCAACTTCTTTTGAAGTTCCGTCAGCAAATTTAATTCTTAAATAAGAGGTTGCCATGTCAGTAATATTTCTGCTACCGTATTTATCATTCATTGACTTCACATTCAGACCATCAATTAAGGCGGTCAGTTTTTTATAGTCTTCTTCTTTGATGGTTCCTTTAAAAGTTCCTTCTCTCGGTTTGTCAAAGTCGCTTTTGTTGAAACCTTTGGAAAAATTAAAATGTTCGGCTTCAAAAACCGCAGTTCTGTCAGGATTAACGGTAATTTTAAACATTGGGCATGAGCCAAAGCACGGTCCGGCCTCGTATTCTATCTGAGAATATTTTGAACCTGTTTTTTGTGAAGCACATGACAACAGAAGAATAGAGGCGAAGATTGCCACAAGATATTTCATATTTAAGTTTTTAATTTTAGTAATAAATGATATGTTAAACGCCCATGAATATTGATTTTTGTTTTCAATCAACTTTTGGCGGTTCAATAATTTTTAAATGATGTGTCGGGTCGTACAATAAGTATTCCAATGAAATATCTGAAAAAATTTTGAATGTAAAGCCACCAGTTTTTCTCTAAATTTTTGTTATTTTGAAGTCTGATAAAAGCAGTATGTACAATTTTCTTAAATCAGTTGTTAAAAATATTATTCCCAAAGAAATTCTGATTAAAAATGAAGATCAGTTACGGAAATTATTAAAACCTTTTTATCAGGGGAAAAATCACATTTGTACTATCTGCCAGACGAATTTGAAACAATTTGTAAAACTGGAAAATGGTGATTTAATCTGTCCGGTTTGCGGAAGCTTGCCACGAACAAGAAGACTTAATCTTCTTCTGGAAACTCATTATTTAAAACCAAATTCTGCTTTTCTTGATTTTTCACCTTCAAGAATGCTGTACAAAAAATGGAAAAAAAGAAAAGATATTTCCTATTTCCCAACTGATTTTGAAAATGAATTTCTTTCTGATTACCGTTTTGACATCACAAAAATAGACGCAAAAGAAAACACTTTTGATCTGATTGTCTGCTATCATATTTTAGAGCATATTGTAAAAGATGAAATTGCAATGAAAGAATTGTACAGAGTTTTAAAACCGGGAGGTTCAGTTTTAATTCAGACACCTTTTAAAAATGGAGAAATCTATGAAGATTACAGTAAAACAACGCCTCAGGAAAGGTTGAAGTATTTCGGACAGGACGATCATGTAAGAATTTACTCAGTTTCGGGACTTGAAAAACGATTAAATGGTGCAGGTTTCAAAACCGATGTTCAGATTTTTGAAGAAGATATCTATCAGGGATTTTCAAAAAATGAAGTGGTGATTGTCTGCAGAAAATAAAAAAGAGAAACTTTTCAGCTTCTCTTTTCAATATTTTAATTAAATCTATATCCTACACCGGCTTGCAGAAAACCAATTTTTGTTTTAAAACCTTTCCTGTGAGTATCAAAAAAGTTGAAATTGTATCTTGCGTCAATAAAAAACTGATCAGTTATTTTATACTCTGCACCTAAAAAAGGGAAAAGATTCAGCGTTTTATAGTCAACCAGGTTTTGAGAATCTGTACCGTTTACAATTACATCGGTTTTCATTTTTTCAGAAAGGTTAAAACCAAAATTCATTCCTGCTGCTGCGGAAAATTTCGGAACAAAATAATATTTTACCGAAACTGGAATCTGAATCTGAGTAAATTGATAATTAAAATCTACATTTCCCATTTCAACGATTTCGTTGCCAACGAGCTGTACCAGCGGAAGAGAATCTGTACCACCCAACTGAGTGTACAAAACTTCAGCCTGAATTCCCACTTTTGACGAAACAGGCTTTTCTATGACAAACCCGGCATAAAAGTAAGATTTTGAATCAAGTTGATCATCAAAAACTTTCATACTTGATAATGAATACCCTGCTTTTGCTCCAAACTTAAATATTGAATCAAAATCCGGTGTTGATGCTGATTCCTGAGCACTCATAAGTCCCGAAATTGTGACCGCTAAGGTCAAAAAAAAATTCTTAGTCATTTTTTTAGTTTAATTTTAAATCTAACGGAGATCCTGTAAAGAAATTGTGCTGTAAAGAGAATTTACAGCACAATTATTATTTTATCCGTGAAGTTGTTTCCAGATGGCATCCTTCAGTTCGATGAGGCCTTCACCGGTGACGCCTGAGAAAAACAGGGGTTGCTTGTTTTCGGGAAATTCAGCTGAAATTTCTTTTCTCAGTTCATCATCCAGAAGATCTGCTTTTGAAACAGAAATGATGAAATCTTTATCTAAAAGTTCAGGATTGTATTCCTTCAGTTCATTTTCAAGAATTTTAAACTCCTGAAAATGCTGTTCAGAATCTGCAGGAATCAAAAACAGTAAAATTGAATTTCTTTCGATATGTCTCAGGAATCTGTGTCCTAAACCTTTACCTTCCGCGGCACCTTCAATAATTCCCGGGATATCAGCCATTACAAAAGACTTGTAATTTCTGTAATCTACAATTCCTAAGTTGGGAGTCAATGTGGTGAAAGCGTAATTGGCAATTTTCGGTTTTGCAGCAGAAACAGAGGCTAAAAGTGTAGATTTTCCGGCATTTGGGAAGCCTACCAAACCAACATCGGCAAGGATTTTAAGTTCGAAAATGATGTATCCTTCCTGTCCGTCCATTCCCGGCTGGGCAAAACGGGGTGTCTGGTTGGTAGAAGATTTGAAAAATTCATTTCCCCGTCCACCTTTTCCGCCTTCCATCAGGATGATTTCCTGACCGTCTTCCAGGATTTCCCCTACAACTTCACCATCTTCGTTTTTAGCAATGGTTCCGATGGGAACATCGATGTAAACATCTTCTCCGAAGGCTCCTGTGAGCTGGTTTTTGGCTCCGTTCTGTCCGCGTTCCGCTTTTACGTGACGCGTATAACGAAGCGGAAGTAAAGTCCACTCGTGTGCATTTCCTCTCATGATCACGTGACCGCCACGACCTCCGTCACCACCGTCAGGACCACCTTTGGGAATATATTTTTCACGGCGGAGATGGGCAGAACCTGCGCCACCGTGACCGCTTTTACAATGGATTTTAACGTAATCTACAAAATTGCTCATACTTTAATTTGAGATTTGAAATTTGAAGTTTGAGATTAAATTTCAAATCTCAAACTTCAAATCTCAAATTATTATTTTATTTTTTCTACTTCAGCAAAAAGCATTTCAGAGATTTCACTGATTTCTCCTACACCGTTGATCTCAACGTATTTGCCCTGCTGCTTATATAATTCTGCAACTTCTGCAGTTTTTGCGTAATATTCTTTTATTCTGCTTCCGATGATTTCGGCATTGCTGTCGTCGGTTCTTCCGCTGGTCTCGCCTCTTTTCAAAAGTCTTTCCAGTAAAATATCGTCTGCCACTACCAGAGAAAGACATACATCGATCTCATCATTCAGTTCTTCTTTTACGATCTTTTCCAAAGCTTCTGTCTGTACAGCGGTTCTTGGGTAACCGTCGAAAATAAATCCTGCAGCATCGGTCGGTTTTCTGATCTCGTCAATCAGCATATCTGTTGTTACCTGATCCGGAACCAATTCACCTATATCGATGTACGATTTAGCCAGTTTCCCAAGTTCGGTATCATTTTTCATGTTGAATCTGAAAAGATCACCCGTTGAGATTTGCTTTAAATTGAATTTCTCGATTAAGTTTTGAGCTTGTGTACCTTTTCCACTTCCCGGAGGGCCGAACAGAACAATGTTTATCATAATGTGGTTTCGCTGTTGGCAGCTTGCAATTGGCTTTTGGCGGTTTGCTTTTTGCTTTCAGCTATTTTTAGTTATTATTAAAATTTATTTCTTTCTATTTTTCTAAATTAAGGCTAAAAGCTATCTGCTAAAAGCCAACAGCCGTTAATGGTTGATTTGTCCGTCAGCGAGTTGATATAAGTTGGGTAAATTTCTTCCCAATTCATCATAATCAAGTCCGTAACCCAAAACAAATTTGTTAGGAATTTCTTTTCCGATATAATCAAGTTTGAAATCTTTCTTGTACACTTCAGGCTTTAAAAGGAATGAAGCGATTTTTACAGATTTCGGACGTTGTGTTTCGTTGAAATACTTAAATAAACTTTCAACCGTGTTTCCTGTGTCTACAATATCTTCTACTAAGATGATGTGACGGTCTTTAACGTCTTTTGTAAGCTCCATTTTCTGGTAAACGATTCCGGTAGATTCTGTACCTGCGTACGAGCTCATCTGGATAAATGCAATTTCGCATTCTCCCGGATAATGTTTTAAAAGATCAGAAAAAAACATGATTACGCCATTCAAAACACCAATGAAAACAGGAACTTCATCCTTATAATCTTCATGAATTTTCAGAGCGGTAGCTTTTACAATCTCCTGAATCTCGGCATCCTCTAAATAAGGCACAAAAGTTTTGTCGTGAACTTGAATACTTTCCATAAAATTTTTAGTAGGCGGCAAAGTTACGGATTTTTGATGAAAATGTTTTGGTGTTTGTTTTTAGTTTATTAAAAGATGATTTGCTTGGTTGTTACCTGCTATTTAAAATGCAAATTTCCATGAATGTTTTTCACTTTTAAGACAAAAATTCACATTGCTTTGTCATTCCGGAGGAATCTAAGCTGGTAACAGGTTTTGCGGAATGATGATTTTTTTTATAGCTAAAAAGTAAATGATATTTTGAAAATGTTTTATTATAACGTTTTAATAAAATCATATGTACTATACATTTATTTTTCACTTATAATGTTTTGAGAAAACAGAATTATTAACTTATAGTTTTAACTTATACTCCAGCTCTCCTTCAAACTCATGCGTTATATCATATGAAGCTTTCAGTGTAGATTGTAAAACATCAAGTTGATTTAATAATTTATTTTTTGCTTTATTAAAAACGGAATATAAATTTGGTAAATTTCTAATTTCATTATAAAATCCTTCCATTCCATTAATCGCTTTGGGAATGTTAGTTTTTAGTGTTTTTACTGATTCTAAAAACGAATTTAAGTCTTCGATATTTTCATCAATGTTATCTTTATTAATACTATTAATGTAAATAGATCCTATTTTTACTGCAGCTTCATAATTCTCTTTATATATTGGTGTTTCTAATAACAATCTATTAGTGTAATCATCAACATTTTTTGCTGTTCTAGTCAAAATTCCTGCAAGTGAATTTTTATTAAAATTGGGAAGTTTTTTTATTTTATTTATTTCATCTGTTTTATTTCTAAACTCATTACCAATTATTGCTGTCGCATCGGTAATGTTAGTAAGGGCTAAATTAGCATTAGCCATAAAGTCTTCAAATTGAATTAAGAAATCTAGTACCCCAATTTCTTCAATATCATCAATGCTATTTTTTACACCTTTATCAACTTCTAACACTTTATTAATAGAATTATTAGATAATAGATTATCTGTTCTTTTTGGGAGATGGATTCTTAATTGATTTATTAGTTCTTCTACATTTTTAAAATTCCAATAAAGAATATTATTTTGTCGTAAACCTTCTTTAAAGTTTTTAATTTTAGTTATTTGTTCTGGAATAATTTCATCTACAGGAATTGCTTCAGATTTAAAGTAAAAAAGTATTTGAATATTTTCTCCATTTTCAAATCGTTTTAGAGCTCTTAAAAATTCTTCTTCTGTTCCAGATTCAGCCACCGCAGTTTGGGTTCCAAATTTTTTCCAAATAATCCCAAGGAAAATATCGTATTCGTCCCCTATATCTTCATTAATAATTTGTTGTGTATGTTCGTGCGTAATTCCCGGTCCAGAATGGGTCTCCCATTTAATTAAATCAAAATGAACATCATTTGACTTGCCATAGGTGTTGTTGAGTTCATTTATGAGATTTGGTATTTCATTTCTCTCAGATTCTAAATCTGTAGGAGAACTCAAAAGAATTGAGTATTGAGTAAATTTTTTTGGCATTTATTGTTTTTAATTCACTGCTAATATATTGAATTTAAATAATAAATACTAAGGAAAATCCCACAATTTCCACCCACCCAAAAATAAAATCCCCATCAAATTTGCCCACCCAATTTTTTAAAAGTAATTTTGCATGAATCTAAAATAAAAGTAAAATATGTCAACTTACGTAGTTGTAGGTCTTCAGTATGGAGATGAAGGTAAAGGAAAAATCACGGATGTTTTATCGGCAAAATCTGATTACGTTGTACGTTTCCAGGGGGGCGACAATGCTGGTCATACGGTTTATGTAGGCGATGAAAAATTTGTTTTGCACCTTCTTCCATCGGGAGTTCTTCAGTGCAAAGGGAAGTGTATCATTGCCAACGGTGTAGTGGTAAATCCTAAATCTTTCATTAAGGAGGTGAATCAGATCGAAAGCAAAGGCCTGAGAACTGATCACATTTTCATCAGCAGAAGAGCGCATGTCATCATGCCTTACCACATTCTTTTGGATACTTACCGTGAGGAAGAGCACGGAGGAACGCAGATCGGTACCACCAAAAAAGGAATCGGACCTTGCTACGAAGATAAAATCGCAAGAGTGGGAATCAGAATGATCGACCTTCTGAATCCTGAAATTTTAAGAGACAAAATCGAGAAAAACTTAAAAATAAAGAATTCTCTTTTCGAAAAATATTACGACAAACCGACTTTAGACGTTGAAGAAATCTACAACGAATATCTAGAAATCGGAAAACAGCTTCAGGACAGAATCGTTGATACTGAATTAGAGCTGAATGAAGCGATCAGAGATGGTAAAAACGTATTGTTCGAAGGAGCTCAGGCGTTGATGTTGGATATCGACTTCGGAACGTATCCGTACGTAACTTCATCTTCTCCTTCAACCGGAGGTGTTTGTACAGGAGCTGGTGTTCCACCAACTTCACTTCAGAATTTGATCGGTGTTGCCAAAGCATATTGTACAAGAGTAGGAAACGGACCTTTCCCTTCTGAACTGGACAATGAGCTAGGTGAAAGCATCAGACAGATTGGTGGTGAGTTTGGAGCGACTACAGGAAGACCAAGAAGAACAGGTTGGTTAGACCTTGTTTCTTTGAAACACGCCTGTATGATTAATGGAATCAACAATTTGGTGATCACTAAATTAGACGTTCTTACAGGAATTGAAAACCTGAAAATCGTTACGCATTACAAAACTGAAGACGGAAAAATCATCGATTATTTCACTTCATCAACAGAAAAATTATACAACTACGAGCCAATTTATCAGGATTTACCGGGTTGGAATGAAGATTTGACGAAAGTGAGAAGCTACGACGAACTTCCGGATACAGCTCAAAAATACATCGAGTTCATCGAAAAGTATCTGGGAATCAATGTTTATCTGGTTTCTGTAGGTCCTGAAAGAAGTCAGAACATTATCAGAAAAGAATTATTCTAAGGAATTTTTTTAAAATATAAAAAACCGCTTTTTTCGAAAGCGGTTTTTTGTTTTTGTAAATTCACAATTCACAATTCACTCAATCATTTCCATCCCTTCACAGCCCCACCTTTGAAGATTTCTTTAGCTTTGTCTTCCACTTCTTGCGACTGATAGGCTTTGAGGAAATTTTTCACTTTATCCGTATTTTTATTGTCTTCTCTTGAAACAACAACATTCATGTAGGGCGAATCTTTATCTTCTTTAAAAATTCCGTTTTTATCGGCATCCAAACCTGCCTGAGCTGCAAAATTATTGTTGATAACTGCAATCACAACTTCTTTATCATCCAGAACTCTCGGAAGCTGGGGGGCTTCAATCTCGAGAATTTTCAGTTGCTTTGGATTTTCAGCGATGTCGGTAACTTTTGGTAATAAACCGATGCCGTCTTTTAATTTTAATAAACCGTTTTTCTGTAGTAAAAGCAACGAACGGCCGCCGTTGGTTGGATCATTGGGAATAACGATTGTGCTTCCGTTTTGAAGTTCACTGATGCTTTTTATCTTTTTTGAATAGGCGACAATCGGGTAGACAAAAGTATTTCCGATCACCGCTAATTTATAACCGCGCTGTTTCGACTGCTCATCAAGATAAGGAACGTGCTGAAAGGCATTCGCATCGATATCGCCATTGTTCAAAGCCTCATTCGGAACTACGTAATCATTAAATGAAACCAGTTCCACTTCAAGGTTATATTTTTCTTTCGCCACTTTTCTTGCAGTTTCGGCAATCTGCTGTTCCGGTCCGGAAGTAATTCCTACTTTGATGAAATTGGGATCATCTTTTTTTGGAGAATTACACGCTCCGAACAAAAGCAGTCCTGCTGCTAAACTTAAAATTTTTATTTTTTTCATTGTAAATTATTTTTTTTAAATGTTGGGTGAGGGATGTTTGATGCGGGATGTGGGTTTCGTGGTTTGAGATTCGATAAGTGGCGTTTGGAATGCGAGATGGGTTGCTTGAGTCTTATTCTCAATCAATTTTATCTCTGATAAATCTTTGTACCTTAAAACTTATACAGGATAAAAAATTCTTGCGCCTCTGCGTTTTACCATCAAGACTCAAACCCTCAAACTCTCAGACTCTCCAACTCATCTATGATCAACCCTTTTCGCCAATCTGTCTCCCGAAAACTGAATGATAAACACCAAAGCGACAAGCAATCCAAGGACGAGATTCATAATTAAAGCATCGTAACCGATATATCCGTACTGATAACCGATCTGTCCCAATCCACCGGCTCCGACAGCACCACCCATTGCGGAATAGCCGACTAAAGTGATTAAAGTAATCGTTGCATTATTAATAAGTGAAGGCAAAGCTTCAGGCAATAAAACTTTTCTGATGATCTGAAACGGACTTGCTCCCAAAGCTCTCGCAGTTTCAATTAGTCCATTTGGAATTTCGAGAAGACTGTTTTCTACCAATCTTGCAATAAACGGAGCTGCCCCGATACTTAATGGAACTAATGCGGCATTCATTCCGATGGAAGTTCCTACCAAAGATCTCGTGAAAGGAATCATCCACACAATCAGAATAATAAAAGGAATTGACCTGAAAATATTCACCAAAACCGACAGAATTCTGTTGTAAATGGTATTTTCCAACAGCTGTCCTTTTCGGGTAACGAAAAGCAGAATTCCCACCGGAAGACCGAGCACAAAACCGAAAAATCCAGACACAAAAGTCATGTAAACAGTTTCCCAGACTCCTTTTGAAAGAAGCGAAATTACAGAGTCACTAAGCATATCCTTTTAAAGTATTTTGAATGTTATTCTGATTAAAATAATAGATCGCTTTCTGGTTTTCTTCACCTTCACCTTTTAGATGCAGCAGAAGTTTTCCAAAGTTGGAATCGCCCAGATATTCCACGTCAGCTTTCAGAAGTTTATATGGAATTTTATACTGATCGTAAATAATTGAAAGCAGTTCTTCAACACTTATTTTTTCGTTTAATTCAATTTCAACCAGCGGAAAAAGTCCGTCTTGCGGCTCTTTCTGTAGTTTTTTGCTGAGTTCCTGTGGTATAGTCATAACTCCCGAGTTTAAAAATTGTTTGATGATAGGATTTTCTCTGTTGGATATAATTTCACTCAGAGTTCCTTTAATTGCTAAATGTCCTTTATCGATAACAGCAACGTGGTTGCAGATCGCTTTGATGACTTCCATTTCGTGGGTGATAAGTAAAATGGTGATTCCAAGACGATGGTTGATGTCTCTCAGCAACTGCAGAATAGATTGCGTTGTTGCCGGATCCAGCGCGCTGGTCGCTTCGTCGCAGAGCAGGAGGTAAGGATCGTTGGCCAAAGCTCTTGCAATCGCAACCCTTTGTTTTTGCCCGCCAGATAAGCTTTTCGGATAGTCGTTCGCTTTATCTTCCAGCCCGACGATTTTTAAAAGTTCGTTGACTTTATCACGGATTTTTTCTTTACTTAAATTGTCCAGCTCGAGTGGAAGTGCAATATTTTCAAAAACAGTTCTTGACGAAAGCAGATTAAAATGCTGAAAAATCATCCCGATCTTTTTACGCTCCTTCGCCAACTGTTTTGAACCTAATTGGGTAAAGTCGGTTCCGTTGATGATGATCTGTCCCTCGTCCGGTCTCTCCAAAAGGTTGACTGTTCTGATTAAAGTACTTTTTCCGGCTCCCGAAAATCCGATTATGCCTACGATATCACCTTTTTCAATACTGAGATTTACGTTTTCCAAAGCTTTAAAAGACTGTTTCTTCTGATGAAAAGTTTTGGATATATTTTTGATTTCTATCATTTCTGATTTTTAAAATTACATGGGTTGATAAGGTCTGCTGATTCTTCCGAAATGTCTCGCAATTCTTCTGATTTTAGCTTTTGACCGTTTTGAAAGTTTAAAATATTTGGTAACATTGGTTAACAAAACTCCGATTAATATGATGACCAATCCGTACAGTTGGTTTCCGTTAATGGTCTGATTGGCAATGATAAATCCGGCAATAACAGTTACAATTGGATTAATATAAGTGTGTGTACTGACGATGGCTGCAGGTTTTACCGATAAAAGCCAGATGTAAGAAATATAGGCGATAATTGATCCGAAGACAATCAGAAATAATAAACCTAGCCAAGCCAAAGTAGGAACTGCTGCTAAAGAGAATCCAGTCCATTCACTTCTAAAAAACGCAACTAAAAACGATGCTAACCCAGCCACGATTAACTGTTGAGAAATATTCATAAAAGTTGAATGATCTGCGGGATTTTTCTTGGAATATAAAGATCCCAAAACCCACGCAACAGAGCTCAAAGCCAAAACAATAAAAGCCGTAATTCGAAGTGATGAACTTACATTTTCAGTGTTTGAGTTGACGCTTCCGTTTAAGAATAAAATAAGTCCTACAAATCCCAATATCAGTCCGATCGGTATAAATTTATCTGAGAAATAATAGCTCCAGTTCTTTTTATCAATGGCGATAAACCAGAATGGTCCTGTTGCAATGGTAATGGCGGCTTCAGAGGCTGTGACGTATTGTTCGCCCCAGGCAACGAGCCCTGTTCCTCCGGTGAGAATCAGAATTCCGGTTACGGCATTTTTACCCCAGTTTTTTAATGAGTCGGCTTTTTCTCCTTTCGCCACTAAATAACCAATCAATAAAATTCCGGCAGCGAAAAATCTCAGTCCCGAAAGAATAAAGGGTGGAAATCCATTTAATCCGAATGAGATGGCGAGGAATGTGATTCCCCAGATGATGTAAATGTTGACAAATGCTATGGGAACAAGCCATTTGTTTTTAAAATCAGTTGTTTTCATATTGTTTTTGTTTATTGGTTTTTGCAAATAAAAAAGGCTCTACAACGTGGTAAAGCCTTTATAAAATGTCATAATAAAAGTTTAAGCTCATCCACTAAAATTCCTGTACAAAGGCATACAGCACTGCATCATCATATAATTGATGCGTATCTTCTTCATTGAATTGTATCTGAATCTTGTCTTCATTTTCATTGTTAAACCTGATTACGGATGCAAATATAAAACATATATTTTTATTAGTCTACTTTTTTAGTAGACTTTTTAAATATTCGTATTTAAACGCTTGATTTTTAGATTTTTATTTTTTAAATCAAATCTATTTGCAGTTTTTAGTTTAAATTAAATTATTTTTAAATCATGAAAATTCAAATCATCAGCGATTTACATCAGGAACTTGGTTTTACTGATTTATCTTTTGATAATGCAGACGTAGTTTTGCTGGCAGGAGATATCAATTTAGGAACAAAAGGAATCGAATGGATTAAAACTAAAATTCCCGGTAAACCTGTAATTTACATTTTAGGAAATCACGAATATTACAAAGGATCATATCCGAAAACTTTAAATAAAATCAAAGCAGCTGCTTAAAATTCTAATGTGTTTGTGCTGGAAGATTCTTTTGTGGATATTGAAGATGTAAGATTTCATGGCGCAACTTTATGGACAGACTTCTCTATTTTTGGAAGTCCTATGGCTTACGGAAGTCTTTGTCAGGCTGAAATGAATGATTATAAATTAATAAGACTTGATCCCTCTTATTCGAAGATGAGAAGTATTGATACATTTAAAATACATCAAATCTCAAAACACTGGCTAAAAGAAAGTCTGGAAACTTCTAAAGAACTGAAAAACATTGTTGTCACACATCACGCGCCGAGTCTCCAATCAGTTCCTGAACATTTTAAAACTGATCCTGTCACTTCTGCATACGCTTCCAACTTAGAAGATTTTATTGAACTGCATCAGCCGCTGTTTTGGATTCACGGCCACATTCACACACCTTCAAGATATAAAATAGGAGAAACCGAAGTCATCTGCAATCCGCATGGTTACGTTACTGAAAAATATAATGGTTTTGAAAAGGAACTGATAGTAGAAATATAAAAGTTTTGAATGAGATATAGTGAAAAAACAAAAAAAACCACTGATAATCAGTGGTTTCTGTACCCAGGACCGGGATCGAACCGGTACTCCTAAGAACTGGTGTTTGAGACCAGCGCGTCTACCAATTCCGCCACCTGGGCTGGTGTTACATTGCTGTAAATCGGTGTGCAAATATAGAAAGTTTTATTAAAACTCAAAAATTATTTTAAATAAAATTTTAGAAATTTATTTCCAGACCGTCGTAGGCAAGATGCATTCCGGCCGGAAGCTGTTCTTCTTCAATATCATATAATCCAAAATGATGGCTGATATGGGTCAGAAATATTTTTTTCGGTTTAAACTCTTCCTGCAGTCTGATCACATCAGGCAAAATAAAATGGGCAGGATGCGGATCAAATTTACGGATGCAGTTTACAATCAGTACATCCAGATCTTTCAGTTTTTCTTTATCAGATATCGAGCTTGCATCGGTAATGTACGCCAGCTTTTTAAATTTAAAACCTAAAATCGGTAGTGTATGATGATTCACTGCAACAGGATCGATTTCTGTATCTTCAAAAGTAAATTTCCGGTTGGTAATTGAGTGCAGGTCAAAAGCCGGAGCTCCCGGATATCTAACATCAGCAAAGGCATACGGAAATCTGTTTTTTACCTCATTTCCCACCCTTTCAAGGCAGTAAACTGGCATGTTTTTTCCGGTTTTGAAAATCAAAGGCCGCATATCATCAAGTCCGATCACATGGTCATTGTGCTCGTGGGTAATCAGTACGATGTCAATATGTCCCTCATTATTCAGAAGCATTTGCTGCCGGAAATCGGGGCCACAGTCGATGAGGATTTTTTTACCTTCATCCGAGGTAATCATCACTGAAGACCTGAATCGTGTATCTTTTGGATTGGCAGACTTACAAACCTCGCATTCGCATCCAATAACGGGAACGCCCTGTGAGGTTCCGGTGCCTAAAAATTTCAACTTCATTTTCTTTCGAGGTTGGTTTAATTTTGGTAAATTTACGAAAAAATTACACGTCCTAATGTATCAGAAACTTACGCCCAAGCAAAAAGCATTGACAATAAATCTAGATCCTACTATTTATGGTACTTTCGCAGAAATTGGAGCAGGGCAGGAGACCGTTCGGCATTTTTTCAGAGCAGGAGGAGCGTCGTCTACCATCGCAAAGGCTATGTCAGCCTACGATAAGGATTTCAGTGATGCCATTTATGGTAAAGAGGTTAAAAACAGATATGTTACCCAAAACCGTCTGCGCAAAATGCTCAGATATGAGGTGGCATTGATAGAAGAACGTATCTCGCGGGAAAATCATCCCAACAGAAAGTATTTTTCTTACGCCAACACCGTTACGACGATTAATTTTGACAAAACTTTAAAAGGCCACGGCTGGGTAGGAATCCGTTTTCAGAGTGAAGTCGATGCTCAGTACAATGAGATCGTTATTCACGTTAAATTTAAAGAAAATGACGCTACTTTACAGCAGGAAACGCTTGGTAATTTAGGTGTTAACCTGATCTACGGAGCTTACAAATATTCAGATAATCCGAGAAATTTAATTGAATCTCTCTACGACGATATTGCAAAAGACAATCTGGAAATCGATATGATAGATTTCAGCGGACCTGTTTTCGATTATGTAGACAACCGTCTCATGTCGCTGCAGCTCGTGAAAAACGGAATGACCGACGCTGTAGTTTTCAATTCTGAAGGCAACAATATGCTTCCCGCAGATCTTCTGTACAAGAAAAATATTTTTGCGGTAAGAGGAAGTTTCAGACCTGTAACTAAGGTTAACATCGACATGCTGGAAAGCGGTATCGAAATGTTTATGAAAGATTCTCAGTGTACTCAGGAGCAGACCGAAATTTTCATTGAAATTACCATCTCAAACCTGCGTGCAGACGGAGATATCGACGAAAGAGATTTCCTCGACAGAGTGGATGTTTTAGGAAAATTGGGTTACACGGTTATTATTTCAAATTTCTCAGAATACTACAGACTGATCGATTACTTCTCTGCTTACACTACCGGCGATATCGGTGTTGCGATGGGTGTAAACAACCTGTTGATGGTATTTGACGAGAAATACTACAAAAATCTTTCTGGAGGAATTCTTGAGGCATTCGGTAAATTCTTCAGAAACGGAATGCGGGTATATCTTTATCCTTACAAAGATCCTGAAACACAGGAGCTTCTAAATTCTACAACACTGAAAGTGGGTGATAATCTGAAGGAACTTTACAAATATTTCAAAACCAACGACAGAATTGTAGATATTGAAAACTTTAACCCTGAATTCCTGGAGATTTATTCAAGAGAAATTCTCAGAAAGATTACATGCAATATTGCCGGTTGGGAAGATCAAATTCCTGAAGGTGTGGCAGATATGATTAAAGAAAGAAGCATGTTTGGCTACAAGAAAGAACTTTCACTGAAACAATTCTCGTAAAATATAAAATAATGTCAGAATTAAAAAAGAGACTTTCGTCTATTCTTGAAAGTCCGAAACATAATACAGAAGAGAAACTTGAAAAGGTTTGTCACCTGTTGGATCAGGAAATTTCCTACTTCAACTGGACGGGTTTTTACTTCAAAAACGGAGATAAAGATGAGTTGAAACTTGGTCCTTACGTAGGAGCAGAAACAGATCACATCATCATTCCTTACGGAAAAGGAATTTGCGGACAGGTTGCTGTTTCCAATGAAACTTTCATCGTTCCCGACGTGCATTTGCAGGACAACTATCTGAGCTGCTCCATCGATACAAAAGCTGAAATCGTTGTTCCGATCTTTAAAAACGGCGAAAATATTGGTCAGATAGATATCGATTCCCATACAATTGATCCTTTTACAAAAGAAGATTTAGAATTACTGGAATGGCTTTGTAATGAAGTTTCCAGGATTCTGTAATCTTATTTAAATTTTAAAACATAAAACTCAGATTCCGGTCTGAGTTTTTTTATTAACAGGAGCTGACTTTAGTCCGCTTTCATTTTTTTAGAATACCGTGCTTTAGCCAAAGTATAAATGAAACTTTTGTTGGAATTATTTATTTGAAAATAATTAAATCGTTCTGGATTTAAAAAGTTCTGAAAGGCGGAAAAATTAGCATAAGGTTAAGTTATAAATCAGGTTGAAAGGGTGAAAAAATTGGCGTAAGCTGAAGTCTTATCTAAAATCGTATACAAGTAAAACGAGCCCTGAAAGGGCGAAAACAATAGCATAGGGTGCAGCCCTATAATAATTAGATAAAGTTAACAGCAAGCCCTGTAAGGGCGAAATCATATTTAAATTCTATAACCGAAAATATTTTAATTAAATTCCGAAACCAACTCTTTAAAATAATCCTCACACTTCGCAATATGCGTCCCATACCAAGAAAATGCCTCGCCGTCCACAATCATGATTTTCTTGTCAGGATAAATCTCTTTTAGTTCCAGAATATGTTTTTCTTTAAACGGAAAAGGCTCCGACGAAAGCATAATAACATCGGCACCAGCCAGATCTTCAGCTTGAATTTCAGGATAACGTTTTTGATCTTTAAACAGATTTTCGAAACCGATTTCTTTTAAAACTTTATCAATAAAAGTATCTGAACCAACCGTCATGTAAGGATTTTTCCAGATCAGATATGCCGCTTTTACAGGAGAATTTATTTTTGAATTTTGAAGGACATCGTATATTTTGAGATTATATTGTTGTGCTTTTTCTTCTTTATTAAAAAGGTTTCCAAGGGTTTTCAGGAGATAATAATTGTCTTCAATATTTTCAACATTGGTCACCATCACTTTAAAATCTTTCATGAGATCCTCAACCTGTTCTTTCACATTCTCTTCCTTATTGGCAAGAATAATGTCTGGTTGTAAACTTTTAATTTTCTCAAGTTTAAGATTTTTTGTCCCACCGATGATTTCTACATTTTTCACTTTTTCTTTTGGGTGAATGCAGAATTTTGTCCTTCCGACAATTTCATTTTCCGTTAAACCTAAATCAAATAAAGCCTCAGTAATTGAGGGTACGAGAGAAACTACTTTCATTGAATAATTTTAGATGGTGTCTAAAATTACAAAAGTTTTCCGGTTAAAAACATTGCGGCAATTGTAAAATAAATAATCAGTCCGGTTACATCGACCAGTGTTGCCACGAATGGTGCAGATGAGGTTGCAGGATCAAGATCGAATTTTTTAAGGATAAACGGAACCATCGAACCGGAAATTGTTCCCCAAAGTACAATCATCGCCAGAGAAATCCCTGCGCTGATGCCGATGAAAAACCAGTAATCTCCATAATCAAACCAGCCGAGTTCGTGCCAGATCATAATTCTGAAAAACCCGATCACTCCGAGAAAAGTTCCCAGAATAATTCCGGTAAGAAGCTCTTTTTTCATTACGATCCACCAATCTTTTATAGTGATTTCCTGTAAAGCCATAGCACGGATGATCAATGTTGCTGCCTGCGATCCTGAATTTCCGCCACTCGAAATAATCAAAGGAATAAACAGGGCTAAAACTACAGCTTTTTCAATTTCATTTTCATAAAAACCCATTACTGATGCGGTAATCAGCTGTAAGAAGAAAAGTACAATCAGCCAGAGACCTCTTTTTTTAATCATTTCCCACCAGTGCGTCTGAATATAAGGATCATCCAACGCATCTACACCCCCGAATTTCTGAATATCTTCTGTATTCTGAGATTCAATCTGATCTAAAATATCGTCAATTGTAACAATTCCTACCAAAACTCCTGCTTCAGTAACGATGGGAAGTGCAGCACGGTCGTACTTTTCAAAATACTGAACTGCATCTTCTTTTGAAGTTGTTGTTGTAATTGCGACGAAATGATTGTCTGTAATTTCTGAAATGAGAGTTTCTTCTTCCTCTAAAAGCAGACTTCCCAAAGCAATATCGTCAATCAGTCGGTTTCTTTCGTCAACTACGTAGAGGTAATTCATCGTTTCTACCTTGCTGCCGACTTTTTTAATCTGCTGAAGACATCTTTTGATCGTCCATTCCTTCCGGATCTGAATGTAGTAAGGTGTCATCAGACGGGCAATAGAATCGGAATCGTAACCCAAAAGTTTCAGGGCAATTCTTCTTTCCTGAGGATTAAGATGATTGATGGAATATTTGATAAGTTCATCCGGAAAATCTTCAAACAGGGAAGTTCTGTCATCCGGAGTCATCGCATTCAGGATTTCAGAAACCTCGGCACTTGTGATGCTTCGGATGGTTTCTTCCTGGAAATCAGGGTCAAGATGAGAAAAAACGTCAGCTTTGTATTCTTTCGGAACTTTCAGAAATGCCAACAGTCTTTCGTCAGCGGGTAATTCGCTGAGTGTTTCGGCGATGTCGGCAGGGTTGAAGATAAGTTCGTCAGATTGATTCAAGATAGAAATTTTAGCTATGCAAAAATAAATCAAATTTTAAAACTATACGAAGAACCGCCTAAATTTAAGGATTTATTAAACTTTAGATGTCGTTGTCTGTAATCGGTTTCAGTTTCCGCAGGTTTTTGAAAATGGTTTTCAGAGCTCCGGCAGTTCCTATTTTAATGGAATTTTCTGCTGAACCCAGCATCCGCATATTTTTTCTGTAGGTATCGTAGGAAGATTCTGTAATGAGATTTCCGCTCTTATCAAAAAGTTTCATGCTCACAACCACCTGATTCGAAAATACGTATTTTCCTAAGCCTACTTTGAAGTATTTAACTTTAGAAACCGTTACAAAATCGGCATCATTGTTTACGGCATAATCTGAAATGGTCTTCGGATCGGCGGTTTCAAAAGACAGCTGAATTTCAGTTTTCAGCATTTTTCTTTTTTTGTGCGTGCTGATATGATCTGAAACGGCACTGAAAAAGGCAAGATTTGTTGGTTCCTTGATCTCTTCAACATCAGGTTCCACCTCGGGATTGAAGTAGAGAATGTTTTGAATATCATGATGTTTCTGTGCTGAAATTGTGTTGGTTTTCAGGGCAAAAATCAGGATCAGGGTAAATAATAATTCTTTTCTCATTTATACATGCAAAAATACTGTCTTTTAATGAGATAAGACTTATTTTTTTGATAATTTTAATAAAGTTATCGCCAGGAAGATACTAAAATATTGTTTTACAGTTTTCTGATTCAGAAAATTGTTGTACTTTTGCACCCGTTACATAATAATCATTAAACAATATTGGAATGTACTTAACAACAGAAAAAAAAGCAGAAATTTTCGCAAAGCACGGTAAATCTGCAACAGACACAGGAAGCGCTGAAGGACAGGTAGCTCTATTTACTTTCAGAATCAATCACTTATCTCAGCATTTGAAGGCAAATCGTCACGATTTCAATACTGAAAGATCTTTGGTGAAATTAGTAGGTAAGAGAAAAAGCTTATTAGATTATCTTAAGAAAAAAGATATCACAAGATACAGAGCAATTATTGCTGAACTTGGTTTAAGAAAATAATCTATCCGATTTCCAAAAATAAAGAAGCAACTTCGAAAGAGGTTGCTTTTTTTATGGATTTAAATTTAAAATCAGGTTTTGTTTAGAAGATTTTCAAAAATGAATGTCTAAATTTGCCACTTTTAATAAATAAACTGTTCGTGATCAGAAGATTTTTTATTCTTTTAATATTTTTATTATCAAATCCCGTGTTTTTTTCTCAGGAAAGCGACAGCTTAAAAACTAAGCGTTGGGTTTTTGCTGCGACTGGTGAATACGGGGGAATAATACCAACCAACGAATCACTGAATTTCTACAGACATAAAGCTTTTTCAGGATGTAATTTTCAGTTTTTAAAACAGACTGATGGTAGCCGTAATTGGGAAAAGCTCTATAATTATCCACAAATCGGTATCGGAATTTTTGCTTTGGATTTTCTGAAGGGTAAAGATATGGGAAGCCCATATGGATTTTACGGAATTTATAATGCAAAAGTAAATCAGTGGAACAGGCTGAAATGGATGTATGGAATCAATTTCGGGATTTCTTTTAATTCTAATTATTTTGATTTCGATAATCAGTATTATAATATTTCTGTTGGTTCTAAAACGAATATGTACATCGGCCTTTCCACCGGACTGTTTTATGAATTGGATGATCATTTTGATATTGGTTTAAATTTAAAATTCAATCATCTTTCTAACGGCGCCACAAAAATCCCCAACAAAGGTCTGAATATGGCCGCCGGACAACTCAGCCTTATTTATTATCCCGAAAGAATTAAACCAATCGATATTGATACAGTTTATCAGCCAAAGGAGAAACACAATACGTTGGAGTTTTCAGTTTTTGGAGGAAGAAAAGATTCATTTTATCAGGGTGAAAACCGATTCGATCTTAAATACTATGAAGGCTATGAATACAATGTTTTTGGTGCCGATGCGCTTTACATGCATCAGTATTCAGATAAATCTGCCTATGGGTTAGGAGTAGGTATTACCTACGATGGCGAATATAATCATACATCATACGTGCAGGACAGTACACTGTATGAGAAAAAAAGATTTTCTAATGACAGAATGCTTTTAAGTATTATTCCTACTTACCGTTTAATGATAGGAAAGCTGTACGTGAACATAGGGGCAGGTGTATATCCTTTTAAAAAAACGAGGCAGTACGACAAAGATATTTTTTTCCAGAAAATAGGATTACAGTATCAGATTACAGACCGTCTGTTTGCGTCTTTTGGTATTAATGCATACAATTTTCATATTGCAAATTATCTTGAATGGAAGTTAGGCTACACCATTATCAAAAACAAAAACAGAAAGTAATGCAGATGTTTACGATTTAATTGTTTAAATCTACAATTTACTCCTTAAATCTATAAAATAGGATATTATAACAAATAATACCTTAAATTTGCACCACATTTTAGACGAAATATAATAATTAAAGCACTCAATACGGAGTGCAACACAAAACAATTTATGAGTATACCTCAAGCAATTACAGAAACGATCATTCTTGCAGACGGCAGAGAGATCACTTTAGAAACAGGAAAACTGGCAAAACAGGCTGACGGTTCTGTTGTAGTAAAAATCGGCGGAACAATGCTTTTAGCAACTGTTGTAGCCAGCAAAGAAGCAAAAGATGGTGTAGATTTCTTACCATTGACAGTAGATTACAGAGAAAAATTCTACGCAGGTGGAAAAATCCCCGGTAACTTTTTCAGAAGAGAAGCGAGACCATCTGATCAGGAAATCCTGACAATGCGTTTGGTGGACAGAGTTTTAAGACCATTATTCCCTGAAGATTTCCATGCGGAAGTACAGGTAATGATTTCATTAATTTCTTATGACGGACAGTCAATTCCTGATGATTTAGCAGGTTTGGCAGCGTCTGCAGCAATTGCAATCACCGATATTCCTTTCAACGGACCGATGTCTGAAGTAAGAGTAGTAAGAATCGACGGGAAACTGGCGATCAATCCTAATTATGAAGATCTTAAACTGGCTGACCTTGACATCATGGTTGGTGCAACCAAAGATTCTATCGTAATGGTGGAAGGTGAAATGAAAGAAATCACAGAAGCAGAAATGCTTGAAGCGATTACTTTTGCTCACGAAGAAATCAAAAAACAGGTTGAAGCTCAGGAGAGACTGGCTGAAAAAGTAGGCAAATCATTCCCAAAAAGAGAATACAGCCACGAAAATCACGACGAAGCAATCCGTGAGAAAGTGTGGAAAGAAACATACGATAAAGTATACGAAGTAGCAAAAATTCCTTCTGGAAAAGAGGAGAGAGGTGAGAAATTCAAAGCTGTTTTGGCTGAATTTTTAGCTCAGTATGTAGAACATGCTGAAGAGCTTGAAAGAGTAACTCCTTTTGCTAAAGTATATTTCCACGATGTGGAGAAAGAGGCGATGCGCCAGATGATTATCAACGATAAAATCCGTCTTGACGGTCGTGATCCTCAGACTATCCGTCCGATCTGGTCAGAAATCGATTATTTACCGGGAGCTCACGGTTCTGCAATCTTTACAAGAGGTGAAACTCAGTCTTTAACGGCTGTAACTTTAGGTTCAGTAAAAGATGCAAACATGGTAGACAGCGTAATGGTAAACTATGACGAAAGATTCTTCTTACATTATAACTTCCCGCCATTCTCAACTGGTGAAGCACGTCCTTTGAGAGGAACTTCAAGAAGAGAAGTGGGTCACGGAAACTTAGCTCAGAGAGCTTTGGCAAACATGATCCCGGAAGAAAATCCTTACACAATCCGTATCGTTTCTGATATTTTAGAATCAAACGGTTCATCTTCTATGGCAACTGTCTGTGCAGGAACTTTAGCATTGATGGATGCGGGTGTTCAAATCAAGAAGCCGGTTTCAGGTATTGCAATGGGATTGGTAACTGATGTGAAGTCAGGTAAATACACTGTGCTTTCTGATATCTTGGGTGATGAAGATCACTTGGGAGATATGGACTTTAAAGTAACAGGAACAGCAGACGGAATCACGGCTTGCCAAATGGACATCAAAGTTCAGGGATTATCTATGGAAATCATGGAAAAAGCCCTTCTACAGGCAAGAGACGGAAGATTGCATATTCTTGATAAATTAAATGAAACGATTTCTGTACCAAGAGAAGACGTGAAACCTCACGCTCCGAAAATGGTGATGATGGAAATCTCTAAAGATTTCATTGGTGCTGTAATCGGACCTGGAGGAAAAATCATTCAGCAAATGCAGAAAGATACAGATACTGTGATCGCAATTGAAGAAGTTGGCGAAATCGGTAGAATCGAAATTTCCGGTGTTAGCAGAGAGAAAATCAACGAGGCAATTGCAAAAATCAACGAGATTACTTTTGTGCCTGTTGTAGGTGAAGTTTACCAGGGAAGAGTTGTGAAAGTAATGGATTTCGGAGCATTCGTAGCGATTGCTAAAGGTACTGAAGGTCTTCTTCACATCTCTGAAATCGAATGGGCAAGACTTGATAAAGTTCCTTACAATGAGGGAGATCAGGTTGAGGTGAAATTTATGGGTTACGACGACCGTAAAAAAATGAAACTTTCCAGAAAAGTTTTATTGCCAAGACCACCAAGACCGGAGAAAAAAGAAGGTGAGCAGAGAGCTCCAAGACCGGAAGGTCAAAACAGATCTGATAGACCTGCAAGACCGGAAGGAAAATTAAATCCTGAAGGAAGAGATCAGCCGGGCGAGCACAAACCTTTGAACGAACCACAAGATTAATAATTTTATAAATAATAAACCACCGGATTTCGGTGGTTTTTTTGTGTAATATTAAGCACGGATTGCAAATCCGCGCTATCGGATCCGCGCTATCCTGCTTCAAAAGCCCTGAAGGTTTTAACGAGAAGAAGTTTTTCCAGGAAACGGATGATTAATCAAAGTTAAAAAAGAAAAATGCCACTGCTGCCCATTCTTTTCTGATGCCTTTTGCATAGCCAATTTTGCTGCGGCTGCTGTTTTCTACGGTTCCATCATCTTTGATGTAACCAATAGTTGAGTGACTGCTGTTTTCCACCGTTCCGTCTTTTTTAACGTAACCAACAGTTGAGCGGTTTTTATTTTCGATAGTTCCGTCACTTTTAATGTATCCAATCGTGCTTCGGCTGCTGTTTTCAATGGTGCCGTCATTTTTAATGTAACCTAACGTCGAACGGCTGCTGCTTTCGATTGTTCCGTCACTTTTGATATAACCTGTTGTATTTCGGCTTGATGATTCAATAGTCTGCGCACCTATCGTGGAAAGGCTGAAAAGGAGTATTGTAAAGAGGATTTTTCCCATGGCTTATTTTAATTTAAAAATATTCAGAGTTAAAGGTAATTAAATTATTCCACTGAATCTTTATGTACTTGACAGAAGGGAAAACTGACTGTCATTTCAGAAATAATCACCGGTAATTATTGATTTTTCAAATCTGAATGATAAGTAATTGAAAATTAAAAAGTTATTTCTGACGTAATTTCCAATAATATTTGTTGTATATTTGCAAAGTAATTAATAAATGTGTTCAGCTTTTGCTAAATAAAAGAGCGTGACATTTATTTTTTTCTTCTCAGTTTCACATTTCAGATGCCGGTTTATTCCAAAAAATATTGATGCAGGCCATCTTTTATCATTACTGAAATCAGTAAAATACCTTTTTGACGCAATCTGAAAAGTATTTAGCCGGAAACCCGATAGAATCCGGAAAAAAATTCTATCTTTAACTCATTCGTAACAAATAAATTTAAAAATATATATGGCAGATTCTTTTTCAAAAAAAGAAAACTTTAAGAAAAAACAGGCAAAATTAAAAGAGAAAGCACTTCGTCGTGAAGACCGCAAGGACAATAATGACAAGGGGAAGACTCTTGACGATATGTTGATGTATGTTGACGAAAACGGTCAGCTTACTTCTGTACCACCTGAAAACAGAGAAAAAATCGAGATCAGTCTTGATGATATTCAGCTGGGGGCAGCTCCGATAGAGGAGGAGGAACTTAGAAAGACAGGAATTGTAACGTTTTTCAGTGAGAAAGGTTACGGTTTTATTACCGAAGACCGATCCAAGGAAAATGTTTTCTTCCACTCCAACAACGCGACCGAGATTTTGAAAAAAGGAAATAAAGTTTCTTACGAAAAAGAGAGATCGCCAAAAGGTTTTTCAGCAATCGATATAAAAATCGTGAAATAATCTTTCAATTTATCATACAGAAAGAGCTTCAGTTTTGAAGCTCTTTTTTTATGGAATTAACAGAAGCCACCGCTTTGTCATAATAGTATTAGCCACGAATGAACGAATGTGTTTTCTGGGTGTATCTATATAGTTTTGGGATGCAAGAATATTCTTTTGGGAAGTAAGAATATAGTTTTGGGATGCGAGAATATTGTTTTGGGACGCGAGAATATAGTTTTGGGATGCAAGAATATAATTTTGGGATGCAAGAATATAGTTTTGGGATGTAAGAATATAATTTTGGGATGCGAGAATATAGTTTTGGGATGCGAGAATATAATTTTGGGATGCAAGAATATAGTTTTGGGATGCAAGAATATGACTTTGGGAAGTGAGAATATAAAAACATCCTTACAGAATATTCTGCAAGGATGTGAGATTGTTATTTTGAAAGCTGCGAGTGAAGTATTAAATATTTCTCAATACACCTGCTTGGACTTTTTTTATTTTTCTGTGAATTTAATTGCGGAGACGTCATTGTATTCGGGTGATGTAGCACCGTAGAGACTTTTCACATATTTTTTCACGTTCATGGCAAGAGTGTAAAGACCGGTTTCTTCATCATAAAGGATTTTGTCTCTTTCGATCATTTTGGTATTGAGCTGAGCTTCCGTCTGGTCGACGGTTTCTGTGGCGCTCTCCAGCGACTGGTGGTAGGTGGTGAGGTTGGCTAACTTTAAATCTTCCTCGTTGGGCGTGTAGTTTGGGATGGTTCCCAGTAACTGAACAAGCAGTCCGAAATTGTCTTCCTGCTGAGTAAAAGACTGGCGGGAAGTGGATGATGATTTGGGAGCTTCTTTGCCGTCTTCGGGTAGAGTAGTGGTTTTCTTTGAACTGCCCTGAATGGAACGGTTTAAAGATTTTGCCTGATCCAGCGTGCCTTGTGGCAAGCCTAAAATCTCAAGGAGATTCATGATTCTCGTACAGGTAGATTTTAAATCTTCAAAAGCCGACTGACGCGCAACGATGGCGTTTTTGTTGGCGTTTTTTTTGTCACCAACCTCGGTTAATTTTGCATTGGCAGCGGTGTACAAAGCCTGAAGACTGGCAACCGAAATGTTGTCAACGGGAGGATTGTACAGGCTGTAGGTAGAAACTTGTTGGGTGATTTTTTGCAGGTTCGCTACATTTTTAGCGTGCCCCACTTCTGAAGTACTTGACATAATATTTGTGTTTTAAATTTGTAATTCAAATATAAAAATTATTTTGAATTTTGGGGATGTTGGTTTAAAATATTTTTGGTTTGAGGTGATTATGTTAAATTGGTAGTGATTGGTTGTAAAAAAGAGTCACACGAAAGGATTCGGGGCTGCAGTGCTGTTGCAGTAAATATTTTTATATTCGGTATATTTAGTTAAATGGAATAATATAACTTTCTGTAAATGTTATCTAAATTTTTATCATAACGAAAATTAATTACATATTTGTTTTGAATTAGAAATTTAATAGTTCTATAAGTAACATTACAATTTGTCAAGTTTAATATGGAATATTAATTGTGATTAGATTAAATAATTTACTTTTGCATTTATAAATATAATGAGCCAATTCGATTACATAAAAGATATAGCAAAATATGGTCTTGAAAACGACCAAGAAAAACTAATGTCTGTATTGAACGAATTGATTGAGCATTCTAAAAATACTAAGAAATTAAACTTTGCTATACAATTGCAATCAATTCTAAAAGATTCTCTTAAACAGCAAAGGAATAATTCCCTGACCAAAGTTGGTTCTGAATCTTATTTCAACAGAATTGAGGATAGAGAAGTAGGAGAATTAATATTGGAAAAATTAACTTCTAGCTATCGTCTTACTAATATAGTTGCCGATAATTCAGTGATAAATAGTTTAGAATACTTTATTGAGGAACATCAAAAAGCAGAATTACTTAGAAAGTTTGACTTACCTATTGCTAATAAATTATTATTGCACGGACCTTCTGGTTGTGGTAAAACTTTAGCATCATATGTTGTAGCAGGAGAATTAGATAAGATGATGGTAGTTGTGAATTTAGGTGCAATCGTATCGTCAAAACTTGGAGAAACAAGTAAAAATTTATCTAAAATATTTAGAAAGGCAGCTTCTGAAGACTGTATTATTTTTATTGATGAATTTGATTCTTTAGGAAAAGTTAGAGACTATTCACAAGATCATGGTGAAATGAAAAGAGTTGTGAATACTATCTTGCAATTATTTGACTATCTACCTCAAAATAGTATTATTATTGCTGCTACGAATCAAAAAGAAATGTTGGACGAGGCATTACTTAGAAGATTTGATTTTTCTATAGGGTTTAATTTACCAACAGAAAAAGAGATAAAGGAATTAGTGATATTAACTCTTAAAAATGGTAATTTTTCATTTGATAGCAAAATAAAAGCTAATAAGGTTATAAAAAATTCTATTGGATTATCTTACTACAGTATTCAAAAAACATTAGTTACAGCTATTAAGAGAAGTTTGTTTGCTATGAATAATCCAGAGAATATAATTTCTGCCAAAATTGACACATCAATATGGCAGAAATTAATTGATATTGAAAAAGAGTCTATGGGGGTTTAATTTTCTGCTTCCAAATCTAAGTCGTTATTGTTTTGAATCTCGATAAATTCATTTACCTCCAACATTTCCAGATATAAATTTCCTGTATTTTCATTAGATAATATTTCTGTAATTTTGATTATTAATGAGAAATTATGTGAGTGGTTCAATGAATCAAGATGTTCGTTTTTTGCTAAGCATCTAACTACAATTGAAGTCATATCATTCAGTATATTAAAGTCAGTAGGCTGAATTCTATATGACATAAATTGGCTGTTTGAAAATTGTCGATTGTCTATTCCAAAATGATCTTCGCTCCAAGATATACTATTTTTAATTGAATAGTCACTTTGATTAGCTGTCTCAAATATTGTTATATCCTCTATGTTTTTTATTAAATTAAAGGAGATGTGTAGCGGTAAATAGTCCAACTGATTATCTTTTATTGGCATAAAGCTATAACATAATGAAATGTCAAACTGTAATTTATTCCCACTTCTTTTTAAATATTCAGGAAGAAAAATCGGTATTTTTATTATTTCATTTATTTTAATGGAATCTTCAACAATAAACGTTATGGAATTATTTTCATTTATTAAAAGAGCTTCTTTTCTTGGGATACCAAAACCAATAAGACTTTTCAAAAGAGATTCTGATTTATATTTGAAATGAGGTAAGGCATTTTTACTTGGATATTTTGCTGAATTGATTAAGAGGGCTTTAACGGTCTGAGTTTTTAAATTAGGATATTCGTTTAAGATTTCAGCAGCATAAGATGTAACTAGTGGGGCTGCTAAACTTGTACCTGAAGATCTTCCATAAAATTTATCACTGGTTGCTAAAGGAGATCTTAATATTTCTAAGCCTGATTTTTCATCAAATAGATCTCCCCCAAAGAATACAAAATCTGGTTTATTCAAATGTTTATTCTTTTGCTTTAGAGCTTGAGTATTGATTGTTTGAGAATAGTCATAATGAAATTTTCGAGTATAGTAAGCAGGATATATTTCATTTGGAGTTATGTCTGAATTATAATCTTTTTCAAAATTGCCTGCTAGTGCTCCAATTGAAATATTATTTAAAGATTCAGAAGGGACACATATATTTGTATCTTCGCAAGTATGCACAATTGTAGTTGAATCAAGTTTATAAAAGAAGTCTGGGTATTCGTGGTCAGGATGAGACTCGTCATCTACTAATGATTTTAAACTATCTGAATTAAAATTACCAACTGAAATAAAAATTAATACATCTTGCTCATATGCGATTTTATCAAGTTCAAATGCAAAAGAACTAAATGATTCATTATATTTTTTTGCATTAGGGATTACTAAGGACATATTAAAAATCCTAATTCCATACTCGTCTTTAGCAAATTTGATATCATTTAGTAGTCTTGGAATATCAAGTGGATCATTGCCTTGCTGGAGAACTTTTATGACGAAAATTTTAGCTTTAGCTATGTATCTGTCTTTAATTATATTGTAAAAGTCATCTCCCAAAACTGTTAATCCTGCAACCATAGTTCCGTGTCCTACTTCATCCCAAAATGCACCAGTCTCAGTATGATCTATGTTTTCATTTAAAATCACAGATTTTAACGGTCGAATTTTTTCAACTCCAGTATCAATAATTCCTACGGTTGTTATATTGTCTAATACATCAATTTCAAATTCATAATCTCTAATTGGACCATTATAACCAGGATTGAGTTTCTGGGTCCTAGAACTTGTGATTGCTCTTACAATATCAAAATTATCAGCTATAAATTGAATTTCTTCTTTTTTAATTACTTGAATTTCTAAAATACTTTCGTGTCTTTCAGAATATGAAAAATTAAATTCATTATTTGTTAGAAAAGTAAAGAGTGCATGCTTTTGTATATCATATTTTGAATCTATGTTCTCAATAAAATTTAGAAGAACTCCCTTTTTGTTGTAAGTAAAAATTCTTGCATTACTGTCAATGAATTCAAATTTATAAATTAAAGCTAAGAGATTATAATCTTTATTATTGTATGACGTCCCATGAGGACTATCAACAACTTTTTTTATATGTTCTTTAAAATTTGCAAATAAACCAAAATCATAAATTTCAAAAATTACAGTCTTATTAAATGCTTTATATTCAATAGGAGCCAAGCCATATTTTGATAAAAATTTTTGTTTTAAATCAGAATTGAAAGTATTGTAAAAATTAATTTTAATTAAATCTATATATTGTTCAAACTCAATGCTTCTTGCTTTATTTCTTATTTTTTGTTTAGTATAAAATGATATATTAAATTCTCTTAGTCTCTCCTTTTGAAATTCTTGAATTATTTTAGGCTCATTATCTTCAATTTCCTCTACATTTTTTTTTGAGCCGCCTACATTTCTCTGTCTGTTAAATTTTGGGTGGCTAGATCTGTCATTGTTTAAAAAAATATGTCTATTCATGGTTTATGTTTATTATTGGAAATTTAAATATTATTTGTCTAAAAATGATATTTTGACCCATTAATTTTTAGAATTTCAAAAATATTTAAAATAAAAGAAAAAAGATTACGGCACCCCGTAATCTCCTAATTATTTTCTAAACTTCTTCTTCCTCTTCCACGGCGCATTCTTCTGCACATCACCAGCCATAATACATCCATATGGCATCACTTCATCCAGCACTTCGCACAGACCGTATTCTTCAATTTGGGCTCTTACGTTTTTGGCACTTTTGTAGGCGGTTGGCAGCTCGGAGATGTCGATGTCGTTCGTGAAGAAACGGATGTCTAAACCTGCGGTTTCTTCAGCGAAAACTTCTTCAATGGTTTTGTGGGCCAGTGATTTTTTATGCTGGGTTCTGCTGAAATTTCGTCCGGCGCCGTGGGGTGCAAAACCTAAGTTTCTCTCATTGGTTTTTCCCTGAACGATTAAAACAGGCTCTGCCATATTCAGCGGGATCAGTCTTGGTCCTGTGATGTCGGGCATAAATTTATCGTCCAAAGGCGTTGCTCCTTTTGCGTGGTAAAATAAATCTCCGTCTCTGAATACAAAGTTATGTTCGTTCCAGTATCTGTTTTGTTTTTCGGTATTCAGTTTCTCCAACACGGCATTATGAATGGCTTCGTGATTTTCTTTTGTCCATGCTCTGATCAGCTGCAACGCTTCCCAATAGGACTGTCCTTCTTCGGTTTCGTAGGGAATCCATGCGTTTTCTTTCAGGGTTTCAGGGGAGATTTCCATTCTGAAACGGTTGGCCACTTTCATCCCTTTATCGTACAGCGCGGCGCCCGGAGCTCTTGAACCGTGATGGGTGACCATCATTGTGTTTCCGGTGTTTTTGGAAGTTCCTACAAAAAGGAAATGGTTTCCGTCGCCCTGAGTTCCCATGTGCGAACGGGCAATGCTGATGAGTCTTTCGTCATTTAAGAAGAAGTTTTCTCTGAAAGCATCCATCAGTTCCTTAGGCACGGGCATCTGTTCGCCTCTCGGTCTACCGCCGTATCCGAAATGAGTAATCGAATGGGCAGCATCCAAAACTTCTTTGGGATCAGCCTTTCCGAAGTCGGTCAGCATCACCGAACAGCAGATATCTGCAGAGTGAAATCCGGGATGAATGGCATTTTTTGCTACGACCACTCCGCCAACAGGAATATGTCCTTCAGGACCAGTCGGGCAGGCATCGGGCATAATGGCTCCGCTGATTAGGGTAGGCGTTTTCATCAGCACTTTCATCGTGTTGATGACTTTTTCTACATTGTCGGTTTCATTTTCATGTTCAGGACGGATGTTGATGGTAAAATCTTTCGGCTCAGCGTGCAGAGGAATCGGATCCGGAGCTCTGAACTGTTCAAGATATATTTTCATCTCTTCTTCACCAAGTTGGTTTTCATTAATATGCTGGATGGCTTCGTTGAACCATTTTGATGGTCTGAAACCTAATTCGATTAAGTGGTTTCCGTTGATGGTGTTGAATGTGTTCATGTGTTTGTTATTTGATAGTGCAAAGTAATTCGGTAATTGCGCAATGTTTTTGCGTAGATGAAATTATTTTCATTATTTTTGAAATGTTTTAAACACAAAAGTTTTAACACATAAGTCACATGAGTTTTTTAGTTTAAATGATTGAGCATATTTTTAGAGCACATGAGTTTTTAAAAATCAAAGATTTTTTTTGATAATTTTTTACCATAAAAGTCACAAAAGTTTTGCGGTGTGTTTTATAAGGTGTAATTAGAATTTGTCATAAGAGCAAAAAAGATTTGAAAAGTGTCTTTGCTTCGAAGAATGTCAAGAAGTTCAGTAATGAAATTTGAAAGAATTTTTCTTTGCCAAGCCCTTCCTTCGACAGGCTCAGGATGACATGGGTGGGAAATACTATTAAATTTTTGGTGAAATTGTTAATTTTCTACTATACGGATATAACACCATGTAAGTTTTAAAAAAATCTTTGATTTTTTTTCTGATGTGATCTAAAATATTTTCACAGTATTTAACTTCAGGATTCTAATGTGACAAAAATAACTTTGTAAGTTTCACTAATTATAATATTAAAAAATAAAAAATATGTTATTCGAACAGTTAGAAAAATCGGCGGAGGAGATTCAGTTTAATGATGTGATTGCTTTTATTGATGAGCATTATGATTTTACGCCGACAAAATTCACCAATGGAAATACGGTGAATGAGGCGGGGCAGAATAATGGATCGTGTAAAGTGTTCAGTTTTGCAAAGCTAAATGATTTGCCGAAGGAAGATACGCTTGCTCTTTTTGGCGCTTTTTACAGGGAAGATGTTTTAAAAAATCCTGAAGGAACGGATCATCAGAACATCAGAAACTTTATTGAGTACGGCTGGGATGGGATTTCTTTTGAGGGGAAGGCGTTGGAGAGAAAGTAGATTTAAATTTAGCATCTTTTCACAGACCATAAGCCAAAAGGAGCGAATAACAAAAAAGAAAGTAGATTTAAATTTAGCATCTTTTCACAGAGTCAACTAAAAAACCAATAATGCAGTACAGAAAGAAAAAAATGGTTTGTAATGGGAACTTTAAACTTATTACAGATTTAAATGAATTCAGAATGTCATTATGGATTAACGGTTTCGGACTGGAAAACGCAGTGACGGGTGAGGAAATTATTCCTGTGATTACAATTTTTAATCTTGATGTTATTGAAGAGATTGACGGAGAAGTTTTGAAGATTAGGTTCAGAATTTATCCGGATGGCTCGAAATATTATGAAGTTGAAATACATCCATTTTTGAAAAGCTTTGTGTATGAAGGTGAAACGTATCCTACGGATGTTTTTTTCACGACGATTACAGGGGAAGAGTGGGAATAGTGGATGGTGTGGAAATAATTTTGTAGAATGATTCGAGTATAACCACCCCGTCAAAAAATCGGAGATTTTTCGCCACCAGTGCCTCAATATTTTTTATTTTTAAAATGATTCGGCGAATCTCGTTCCTCGATTTCCAGTGGAGGGGAATTGTCACGCCTTTTATTTTAATCTAAATTTTAAACTTAATTGTAATTTTAACTTCAGCTTTAATTCAAATCTATTTTCAACCTCAACCTCAACCTTAACCTTAACCTTAACCTCACACCATGTCATCCAATAAAAACGCTCTTATCCGTTACAAAACTTTAGATAAATGTCTGAAGAATAAGTATAAAAAATATACGCTGGAAGATCTCATGGACGAATGTTCTGAAGCTCTGTTTGAGTTTGAAGGGAAAGAATCTTTTGTGAGTAAGCGGACGGTGCAGCTCGATCTGCAGAATATGCGGAGTGAAAAGTTCGGGTATGAAGCGCCGATTGAGGTTTATGAAAGGAGATATTACCGATACAGCGATCCTGATTACAGTATTCGTGAGATTTCTGTGAATGAAAATGATCTCAAGGCGATGAATAATGCGGTGCAGATTTTAAAGCAGTTTAAGGATTTTTCTATGTTTAAGGAGATGAATGGCGTGATTCAGAAACTTGAAGATTCTATTCATTCTACCAGTCAGAAATCGATTATTCATTTAGATAAAAATGAAAATCTGAAGGGTTTGGAGCACATCGACATTCTGTATGAAAGTATTTTAAATAAAAAGGTTTTAAAAATCTGTTATAAAAGTTTCAGGGCCAGAGAATCCAATTATTATGTTGTTCACCCACAGCTGCTGAAGGAATATAACAACCGTTGGTTTTTGGTGTGCTGGCACAAACAGAAACTGATGAATCTCGCGCTCGACAGGATGGAAGAAATTATAGTTGAAGACAAAATTGCGTACCACGACATTGATCTTGATGCAGATCAGTATTTTTCTGAAATTATCGGAGCAACAGTTTCTCCTAATCAGCGGGGTCAGAACGTTATTTTTGTGGTCACTTCCGAGCATGCACCCTACGTGAAAACCAAACCGTTTCATCATTCTCAGGAGATTGTGAGTGAAGACGAAAACGGGACAACTTTTAAAATCTGTGTGCAGCTGAATTTTGAGCTGGAAAGAATGATTCTGGGAATGGGGGAGTTTCTGACCGTGCTGGCACCCCGAAAATTAAAACAGAGAATTTCCAAAAGCATCAGCAAAGCTTATAAAAACTACCATTCGAATCCGGATGAAACAGCAGAATAGTTTTTTAATATCCGTGCAGGTCGATGCCTTCTGTTCTCTGTAACGTTACTTTTTTGCCCATTTTTTTCTGAATCACTCTGAAATGCTGCAGTTCATCATCTGTAAGAATGTTAATGGCTGTTCCTTTTTCACCGGCACGACCTGTTCTTCCGATGCGGTGAATGTAATCCAGAGGTGATCTTGGCAATTCGTAATTGATGACGCAGGGAAGTGATTCGATGTGAATTCCACGTCCGATTAGGTCTGTGGCCACAAGAATCTGAGCTCCGTTCACTTTAAATTCCTCAAGATTATTCCGTCTGGCACCCTGAGATTTCTGACTGTGGATAGCAACGGCTTTTATTTTATTTTTCTTCAGTTTCTCAACCAGATTGTCGGCAGATCTTGTGGAAGAAACGAAAATCAGAGCTTTCTCAACCTTTTTCTCTTTAATCAAGTAACGGAGGAATGGACCTTTGTTTTCGGGAGCAACATGATAAGCGAGCTGCTCGATGTTTTCAATTTCAACTTCCTCTTTTTTAATTTCTATCAATACCGGATTGGCAGATAACCGCTTCTTCATTTCTTCAACTTTATCATTTAAAGTCGCTGAAAACAAAGTGGTTTGTTTTGCAACAGGCATCAAGGCGAAAAGTTTATTCATCTCCTCACCAAAGCCAAGCTGAAACATTTTATCGGCCTCGTCGATGATTAAATGTTTAATACTGGAAATGCTCAGTGCATTGTGATCAATTAAATCCAGCAAACGTCCCGGCGTTGCGATAAGAACTTCCACTCCAAACATTCCTTTCATTTGCGGATTGATGGAAACACCGCCGTAAACCGCCATGGTGCGGACTTCACGCTTCAGATTTTCTGTAAATGCCCTGAACACTTCATCAATCTGAATGGCGAGTTCACGCGTCGGAACCAATATTAAAACCTGAATATTTCTGTCTTTTTTTACGTCTTCATTCTGTAATTTTTCCAATACAGGCATTACAAAACATGCGGTTTTTCCTGAACCGGTCTGGGCAATTCCCATTAAATCTTTTCCCTGCAAAATGACCGGTACAGCCTGCTCCTGAATTGGAAACGGCTTCAGGTAACCCAGTTTGTTTACAGATTTAATGATGTTGTGTGATAATCCCAGAGATTCGAATGACATAGATAGATATTTGCTGCAAAGATAAGCTATTGAAAATTGTAAACAGCATTCATGAAATTTGCATCGGTAAGAAGAATAGTGGCAAAGAAATTGTAATGCTAAAGAAAATCAAACAATATGAAATCAAGAATCTTAAAAGCCGCTCTTGCCCTTGTGGTACCGATTGTAATAGAATTTATCATTAAAAAAGTGTCGGAGAAAATAGATCAGAAAACTGCTTCTAAGCCAAGACCGCAAACACCGGAGCCGATTGGGCACAGTTAAAAATTAAGAGACTGCATTTCGCAGTCTTTTTTCATTTTAAATAAAGTCATAAACACCATTTTTCCAGCCCAGAACTTTTGAGGAATCTGCCTGCAGCCAGTTTTTTAAAACAGTCGCGTAAACTTTTCTGAAATCTTCTGTGTAAATTAAATCGCCTTCGTTCAGATTCTGAAGGTCGGGTAGCGGATTTAAAATTCCTTTCTTTTTTAATCCTCCGCTGATAAAAAACATCTGATTTGCAGTTCCGTGATCGGTGCCTTTACTTGCATTCTGGGAAACTCTGCGTCCAAATTCTGAAAAAGTTATCAGTAAAATATCATTGAATTTTCCGTTGGCTTTCATATCGGCAACGAAAGATTTTACGGCTTCGTTAATTTCACCGAAAAGTTTCTGCTGTCTTTCATTTTGATTCACATGCGTATCGAAACTGCCTATTGACAGGTAATACACCTGAGTATTGATGTCAGATTTAATCAAAGAAGCTACCGTTCGGAAGTCTTTTCCCAGCTGAGAATTGGGGTAGGTCTGGTCAGTCTTTTTAGCTTTACTTTTCTCAAAAATATATTCTGCATTGTTGATGGTCGAGCCCAAAGTCTGGTATAAATACGAAACTGTTTCATCATCGTGATGATGGTCGTCGTACAGTGATTTAAAATATTTTTCCTGACTCGTCTGGTATAATCTTTTTGGATCTTTGAAGGCAAAAGCCTTGTTGTTGTCGCCTTTCAGGGCTAAACTAAGCATGTGATCCACTTCCAGAGCCTGAGTGGGGTGATCGCAACTGTAACATTCCTCATCCAGAAATCTGCCGAGCCAGCCGGTTTCCAGAAATTCATCGCTTTTACTTGCAGAATGCCAGATGTCCATGCTTCTGAAATGCGATTTGTTGGGATCTGGATAACCGACATTGTTTAACACTGAAAGTTCACCGTTGTCATGAAGTTCTTTGAAATAAGAAAGCGCCGGATTGATTCCAGTTTCCTCATTTAAAGCCAGGGAATCTTTAATGGAAATGTCACCTCTTTCTTTAAAATAGATATCGTTTCTTGTAGGAATTACCGTATTTAAACCATCATTTCCGCCTGTAAACTGAAGTACGATGAGTATTTTCTGACCCGGATTCAAAGCATGATCCAGAGTCATCGATTTCAGAAAACTCGGCATCAGCAGCGAAGCGGCTGCCAATGAACTTATCTTTAAAAACTCTCTTCTTTTTATGATCATGACTTTTTTATTTAGGTTAAGGCTAAGGCTAAGGCTAAGGTTAAGGTTGAGGTGGAGATTTTTTCTTTCATCCGTCATCCAACATCTAATATCCATCATCCAACACCCTACATTAATTGATATTCCGGAGTTGACATGAGGTTGATGATATTTATTTTAATGCTTTTGTCTGAAAAATTCTGTACAGCATTCATATTCATCCGATCCGGTTTTGAAAGTAAAAAATCTTCACAGTCTTTTTTACTGAAAACTTTTTCAACTTTTTCCCAATCAATGGTGATATTGGGGGTTTTGAAGGATTTCTTTAAGGCTTCCCGTGATTTCATACCCATTTCTACATCGTCATCTTCTTTGGGTGACAAGTCCAATGGCCTCAGTCCGGACCATATTTGTGGGATCTGCAGTCTCAGCATCAGGGTAGAACTGTCAATCCATGATTTTCCGCTTGGCCAGCCTGAAACATTTGGTGGTGATAAAAGCGTTTGCCCCAAAAGTTTTTGATAAACCACAAGATTTTCAGGATTCTGAATGGTCATCGGAAGTATTCTCATCATTCCAACCATCAGTTCGGTGGGAGATTTTATTCTGTTGCCGATATTTTTTTGGTCATAAAACCAGTCGCTGCTGAAAATCTCAGTCATCAGCTTTTTAATATCGTACCCGGACTGATAAAAATTTTCGCTCAGACCGGTAATGATATCCTGATCTGCTTTTTCATTCACAAAAAATTTATAGATTTTGGTGGTGATAAATCTGGCTGAGGCTTTCTGTTCTAAAATAATATTTAAAACGTCGTCTCCGGTAAAATTTCCCGTTTTCCCGAGGAAAGTTTTTGTACCGTCGTCATGCTGTTTTGGTCTTTCCACAAAATTTCCAGGTTTATCGTAACCCCAGCCGGTAAATGCTCGTGCGGCCTCACGGATGTCGGTTTCGGTGTAATTTCCAATTCCCATCGTGAAAAGTTCCATGACTTCGCGGGCGAAATTTTCGTTGGGATGGCCTTTTTTGTTTTGCTGATTGTTCAGAAAGTTCAGCATTGCCGGAGATTTGCTCACTTCAAAAAGCAGATCTTTAAAATTACCCAATGCATTTTTTCTGATAATGTTCAGCTGATGTTTATTAAATTTTGGATTGTTGATTCTCGTTGCGAAATGCCCATGCCAGAAAAACGCCATTTTCTCCTGCAGCTGCGCCTTTGAACTGACCATTTTTTGAAGAAAATTCAAATTGAGTTCCTGATTTTGCTTCTGATTAACCTTCTGAATCTGATGTCTCATTTCGGCGGTTGCTTTTGAAGCTTCGTAATCCACGGGCTCAATATCTGCTGTGGTGTATTCAATAGTCTCAGAATAATCTTCAGTGAAAAGCTCCTTGAGTAAATCTTTACGTCTTAGTTTCCGTATTTCGGCAACCTGAGAAATTCCGATGCCGAAGCCTGCCCGCCACAGAAGATGTTTATTATTTATGAAATTTAAATCACTCATAAGTATTTCAGGATTTAAAAGAGACTGTATTTAAGCAGAAAAATTTGTACCATCAATGTGTTAGGGAAGGTTAAAGTTTTTATTTTAATATTTTAGATTCAACATTTCATCAGGAGATAGCAAAGAAATTTTAATTTTTTAAACAATTGATATTCATCGGTTTTTCAGCCTTAAACAGACCTTCTCACATTCAAAAATTCTCTTTGGCACAGTTTTTACAGTTTACCACCAGTAAAATTTAAAAATTCATTATTATGAAAACGTTGAAACAAACACTGATCGCTGCAACTGTACTGACTGCCGGATTGGTATCTGCACAGGATAAGGCAATGAATAACATGATTAAAGTGGGAGCTACTGTAGGTGTTGCTGTTCCACAGGACAATACTTCTATGGCTGTTGGAGTAGATGTTGCTTACCAGAATTTAATTACACCTGGATTTGGTCTGGGTATCGCAACTGGATATACACATTATTTCGGAAAAGAAAATAACGGATACAATAATAACGATGTTGGAGTAGTACCAGTGGCTGCACTGATCAGAATTTATCCTAAACAGACTGGTTTCTACTTCGGAGCCGACCTTGGTTACGGATTTTTGGTAGGTGATGATAATGTTGCAACCAATTCTTTGGCAGTAAGGCCAGACGGAGGTTTCTATTTAAAACCTGAAATCGGGTACCACAACAGAGACTGGAATTTCTTCCTTCAATATCAGAAAGTATTCACCGGAAACGACGGAAATGTTGCAGGACAGGATTATAATGTAGGAAGCATCGGAGCAGGATTTTCTTACAACATACCACTGGGAAACTAATTTACAGATAATAACTATTTAAAAGACAAGCCTTTTCTTATTTTTGAAAAGGTTTTCTTTTATCCTTTTAGAAATACCAAAACAATTATTATATTTACTAAAATTTGTGATTATGAATTTAAATCCGAAATTTCCCCTCTATTTGCCGGGAGTAAAAAATACCAGAAATGAGAATTTGACTATATTGGGAGCCAATCTTCGTGAGGATGAAACGGTACTTGCTTACTACGTTTCGGGACATGAAGGCCTGGATATTAAAATTCAGAAAAAATACATTACAAAAGACTATCCTGCACTCAATGCGATTGTACAGGATTTTTTTTCAGAAAATTCATTGACAGAGATAGACCGTTTCGGAATCTCTGTGCCGGGACCTGTACTGAACGGGAAAAGTAATCCCGAAAGATTAGGCTGGAGTCTTGATGTGGAAGAATTTAAAAACGAATTCGGATTTAAGGAAGTGTGTATGCTTAATGATCAGGAAGCAGCTGCATACGGCATTGGTCTTTTAGAAGATTCTGAGCTTGAAGATATCCGTTCAGGCGGTCATCTAGAAAATGGAAACGTAGCCGTTATCGCTCCTGGAAACGGATTGGGTGAGGCTGGTTATTTCTTCGACGGAAAGTATTTAAGACCTTTCGCAACAGAAGGAGGTCACTCAGAATTCTCTCCGCGTACAACAATTGAAGTGGAGTTTTATCAGTTTTTAAATAATCTTTACGGAATCGTTAGTTGGGAAAACGTTTTGTCTAAAGCGGGTCTGTTCAATATCTACAGATTTTTGAGAGACGTAAAAAGACATCCGGAGCCGGAAGGACTTTCCGAAAGGTTAAATGAAGGCGACTTCGTTGAAGTGCTTTACAAAGCTGCAACAGAAGAAGATATAATGATCTGCAAGATCGCTCTGGATACTTTCCTTGAATTTTTGGCAAGAGAATCAAACAGTTTAACATTAAAATTAAAAGCTACCGGAGGTTTAATAATCGCAGGAGATATTCCTCAGGTGATCAGCAACTATATTGATAAAGACAAGTTCTACGAGAAATTTAAAATCAGTGATAAAATGGAAGCCATGCTTAGGAATATCCCGATTTATCTCGTAAAGTCAAACAGTACGAGTATCAATGGTGTCGCGCTTTACACCGCTTATCATCAGGATTAAAATATAAACTCCGGCATCGCGCCGGAGTTTTTTTATGATAATATTCATATTAAAAATCTGCAATAACTTACCGTATGGTAAGTCTGAAAGTCAAACCTCTTGTTTACATTTGCAGCATTAAAATAATTATTAAAATTTAAACATGAAAAAAATATTCTTCCTTGCTGTTTTGGCAAGCGGTCTTGCTTTCGGACAGTCTAAAAAAGTGGTATCTTCAGATGTTCACTGGTGGGGTTATAAAGTTGTAAAATCTAAATCAAGTTCGCACGACGGAACAGTTAAAGTAAAATCAGGAGACATCGTGATGAAAGGAAATCAGGTAGTGGGAGGAAATTTCATTTTGGATATGACATCCATCAACGCAACTGATCTTTCAGGTGAAGGACAGACTAAACTGAACGGACATTTAAAGAACGGCGACTTCTTTGAGGTTGAAAAATTTCCAACTGCAAGCTTTAAAATCACTTCTGTAAAGAAAAATAATGACGCAGCTTACCCTTCTGTAGTTGGCGGAAATCTTACGGTTAAAGGAAAAACGAACGCAATTTCTTTCCCTGCAAAAATTACCAGTGCAAATGGTGTAGTTACGATTGAATCAAACAAATTTTCTTTCGACAGACAGAAATTTGATGTCGTTTATCAGTCAGGTATGAAAGACTCTGTTATCAATGACGAAATTGATATGACAGTAAAAGTAAGTGCGAAGTAATTTAATCTAAAAAAATATTGAGAAAAGTGCAGAAGTTCTGTGCTTTTTTTTATTTTTGTTGAATTGTAAATAAAAAAGAATGAAAAGATTATTATTGTTTGCTATGATGTGTGCCAGCATGTCGTTTGTTTTTGCTCAGAAAAAAGGAGATAAAATTTCTAAAGTTGTCACTTCTGAGATCTTATGGTGGGGAAGCAAAGTAGTGAAAACTGCACCTACAACTCATTTTGGAAGTCTGAAGCTGAAAAGTGGAAAATTTAATTTCGATAAAACAGTTTTGGTAGACGGTGAGTTTGTTATCGATATGAGAAGCCTCGTAGTGGCAGATCTTTCGGGTCCGGATCAGGTGAAACTGACAAATGAGCTTAAAGGAACCAACTTTTTTGAAGTGAAAAAATTCCCGACAGCGAAATTTCATTTGAAGAAAATTATTCCTCTTGCTAATGCAGAGTTTAATTCTACCATTGTTGGTGATATTACGATTAAAGGAATCAGAAAAACGATATCTTTCCCGGCAAATGCGCACGTTACTCAGTTTACGGTAGAAATTGAATCTTCAAAATTTGCTTTGAACAGAAAAGATTTTAAAATTTTCTATCAGACTTCTCTGAAAGATCATTTTATCAGGGATGAGATGGAAATTCAGTTTAAGCTTTCCACAGTGAAAGTAGACAATGAAAGACCAAGATAAAAGGTTAAAATTCTTATAAATTAAAAAGGACAGCTTAGATTAAGCCGTCCTTTTTTTATTTTAGCCGGTAAATACAATCCACGTATGAAAATCTATGTTGTAAGTGGTCTCGGAGCAGATTATAAAGTGTTGGAGAAACTGGTTTTTCCTGCACAGCATAAAGTTGTTTTTATTGACTGGCTGGTTCCTGAGCAGGATGAAGATTTTGGTGAATATGTAAAACGGATGGCCGAAAAAGTAGATGATACCGAACCGTTTTATCTTCTGGGATATTCTTTCGGCGGAATTATGGTACAGGAAATCAACAGACTCAAGTCGGCTGTAAAAACAGTAATTCTTGGAAGTATCAAATCAGATAAAGAAAAATCGAGGCTGATAAAAATAGGACAGCTGACCAGAATTCCGAAGTATCTTCCTGTAGGTTTTTTTAATATGAAAACTCTCGAAACGTATGCTGTTTTCAGGAAGTTCTTTGATCCTAAAAATCCGAAAGTTCTACAGTATTTCAGATTTACAGATCCCTACTATCTTAAATGGTCTATGCAGCGCATCACAGAGTGGAAATTTGAGCACGAGAGCAATGTTGTTCAGATTTTAGGTGACAGAGATATCGTTTTTCCAATTAAAAATTCAAAACCAGATTATATTATCAAAGGCGGAACGCATCTTTTTCCTGCAACGCGGCATAAAGATGTGTCTCAGCTTTTGCAAAGTATATTTACTTAAGTTCCTACGCTAAAATTTTAGGGGTTATCTTTAAAAATAATATAATTTTAATTTTATTATCTATATTTTTGTAGGGGTAAAATTAAAATTAGTATGAAAGTTGGTTTAAAATGGATTGTTTCCTTTATTATTATTTCACTCGTTGCAGTCGGAGGACTTTTCTGGCGTCCTGATTTCACAGCTCCCAATACCGGAGATTTTTTAGGTGAATCCGCAGTGGTAGGTTCTGACGTCGCGTGGATTCTCGCTGCTGCAGGTCTGGTACTTTTAATGACACCCGGGCTTTCCTTTTTCTACGGCGGTATGGTTGGTAAAAAAAATGTGATTTCCACGATGCTGCAGAGTTTTATTTCTCTGGGTGTAATTTCAATTCTTTGGATAGTCGTTGGTTTTTCGCTGTCATTTGGTGACTCCATCGGTTTTGAGATAGACGGTGAACATTATGGCATCATCGGAAATCCTTTTACGTATATGTTTTTCAACAACGTAAGTCTTTATCCGCACAAGGATATGGCTTCCACGATTCCTTTTGTTCTTTTTGCGCTGTTTCAGATGAAATTTGCGGTGATTACTCCGGCTTTGATTACCGGCTCGTTTGCAGAAAGAGTTCGGTTTATTTCCTATCTGCTTTTTATGATTCTGTTCAGTCTTTTAATTTATACTCCGTTGTGTCACATGGTTTGGCATCCGGAGGGACTTTTAAATAAATTCTTCGGAGTTAAAGATTTTGCCGGCGGCACAGTCGTTCACATGAGTGCCGGTTTTGCTGCTCTTGCTGGAGCGATCGTTTTGGGGAACCGTAAGAATCCTCATCATGAGCCTTCCAATATTCCTTATGTGATCTTAGGAACAGGAATGTTGTGGTTTGGATGGTTTGGTTTTAATGCAGGTTCGGCTCTATCGGCTAATGCAACGGCGGCTGTGGCTTTCGGAACTACTACAATCGCATCAGCTTCAGCGATGATGACGTATATTTTTTTTGACCGCTTAAACTGTCGGCCAGTTTCCGCTTTGGGGGCTTGTATCGGCGCAGTGGTTGGTTTGGTAGCCATTACGCCGGGATGTGGATTTGTTTCTATTCAGGAAAGTATTTTCATAGGTTTTATTTCAGCAATCGTTTCAAATTTAATGGTCAACTGGAAAGCTTTGAAGAGAATTGATGATACGCTCGATGTTTTTGCCTGCCACGGTGTTGGCGGAATTATGGGAATGATTCTCACCGCCATTTTTGCACATGGCGAAAATGCAAGTCTCCTGCATGGTGGAATAGGCGTTTTTGCCCATCACATGATCGCTTTGCTTTTAGTTTCGGTCTTTACATTTTTCGGGTCTTTGCTTTTGTATAAAATCACAAACCGGATGATTACACTCCGCGTGAAAGAAGAATCAGAAGAAATGGGTCTTGACCGTTCTCAGCATGGTGAGAGTTTAAAATGGTAATTTTTTTGGTATATAACTTAAACAGTGGTCTTTTCCGGCCGCTGTTTTTTTGATTCTATCTTAACCTTAGCCTTAATCTCAATCTAAGCCTCAACCTTAACCTCAAATTCCTTCCCATCTAAAATATTTTCAATGTATATTTGCTTTTCATGAAACTGAAAAAAATATATGGAGTCAATATCTGTATTTGAAATAATTAAAGTGGGAATCGGACCTTCCAGCTCGCACACAATGGGTCCCTGGAATGCTGCTGCAGCGTTTATCAGAATTTTAAACCGTGAAAGATCAGTAGCTGAAGTAAAAGAAGTTTTTCTTGAATTTTTCGGATCACTCGCCAAAACAGGAATCGGCCACGGAACCGATATTGCCGGAATGTTGGGTTTAAACGGAGAAGATTTTAAAACCATAGACACCATGAAGATTGATGAGATAGTCAACAGAATCAAAGAATCTCAAATCATTAATCTGGGCGGTGAAAAAGAAATTCCTTTCATTTACGGACATCATTTGGTTTTAAATATGTCTAAATCACTCGATTATCATCCCAACGGAATGATTTTCAGGGCTATTTTCGAAGACGGCACCGAACTGATGCAGGATTTTTATTCCGTAGGCGGTGGTTTCATCATGAGTCAGGAGAAAAATTCTATTGAGAAGCAGTGTGTTCGGACGCTGTATCCCTGTCACAAGTCTTCGGATATTGTGAAATACTGTGAGCATTTAGGATTTAATAAAATTTCAGATTTAATTTTAATCAATGAAGAAAGCTGGAGGAGTCAGGAAGAAACCCGTGATGAAGCTTTAAATATCTGGAAAAACATTAAAGAATGCGTCTATAAAGGCGTCAACAAAGAAGGAATTCTTCCCGGAGGTCTCAATGTGACGCGCCGTGCAGCAGGAATCAACCGCAAACTTTTGGGCGAGAAGGTGTACAGAAATATCGACGAATGGTTTCAGCAGGTTGTTGACGCCGAAGAAAATTTCACCAATATCAATAAATGGATTTCCTGTTTTGCGCTTGCCGTGAATGAGGAAAATGCAAGTTTCGGCAGAATCATCACTGCACCCACGAATGGAGCGAGTGGCGTAATTCCTGCAGTTTTGATGTACTCGCAGGCTTTCACAGAAGCTAAAACTGAAGATGATATTGCAAGATTTATTCTGGTAGCCGGTGAAATCGGAACTTTGTTTAAGAAAAATGCGACCATTTCTGCGGCAATGGGCGGTTGTCAGGCAGAAGTTGGAGTTTCTTCGGCGATGGCTGCGGCAGGTTTAACGGAAATTCTTGGTGGAAGCGTCGGTCAGGTCCTGATGGCAGCAGAAATTGCAATGGAGCATCATTTGGGTTTAACCTGTGACCCAATCAGAGGTTTGGTGCAGATTCCATGTATCGAAAGAAATACGATGGGTGCCATAAAAGCCATCACTGCAGCGAATATTGCTTTGGAAAGTGATCCTACAAAAGCCAAGGTAAGTTTAGATCAGGTGATTCAGACGATGTGGGAAACTGCGTTGTCGATGAATGACCGTTTTAAGGAAACTTCTGAAGGTGGATTGGCGATTGCCGTGAATGTTCCTGAATGTTAAAATACAACTAACTGGAGTTCTAAAAAAAAACGTCCGTATGTTTTGCGCAAAACATACGGACGTTTTAGTAAAAAGATGCGGACGTTTTAAGTGGAACATCCGCATCTTTTTTATTTAAAATACTCATTTATTGATTTTCGGAAATTCATAGTCAACTCCGTACAGAAAACTGAATAAGGCAACCACAAATTCATTACCTGCAATGCCGATACGGTCTGCATTCAGGGAATAGGAGATAGAAATATCATCCTCGCCATTATAAATCATCAGAGAATTGGTACCGTAAGTTCCGCCACTGTGACCTACAAAAATTTTACTGTGAAAAGGAACAACTGCCAATCCCTTTCCGAATCTTTGTGTGTCTGGCATAATCGAATTCAGCGACTCTTCCGAAACTATCTTGCGGTCAAAAATTGCGTTGATGATCAGATTTAAATTATACGGAGTCGTCGCAATATCGCCGACTCCCACAATATTATTGAAATTAAAATCGGTTACCGGGAGCCATTTTTTGTCATAAAAATATGATGTATGAACGTTGGACGGCTTTTTGCCTGCAGTGTAAAATTGCTTTAATTGTAAAGGTTTTATAATGTATTCATTCAGATTTTCGGCGTAGGACTTTTTTGAAACTTTTTCCAGAATCTTCGTGAGTAAGTAATATCCGGAATTTGAATACTGCTGATTTTTCCCCGGTTCGAATAGCGTGCCTTGATCAATAATTCTGTCAACAATCTGCTGATCTGTGATCTTTTTTACAAGCCATTTGGGATCGTCTTTTCCCTGTACATAATCTCCTAATCCTGCACTGTGATTGAGAAGATGGGAAATAGTAATCTTGTCTGAACCCGGAATTTGTGGATAGAATTGTGAAAGTTGATCGGATAGACTCAGCTGTTTGTTTTCTATCAGTTTAAAAATTATAATCGCCGTCATGGTTTTGGAAACGGAACCAATCTGAAATACCTGATTGCTGTTTTTAAAATCGGGAAGGTTTTTCTCACCAAAATTCTTCGAGTAGATTTCTTTCCCTTCTTTAAAGATCGAAACTTCGCCCGCCAAAACATTGTTTTTCTCCACAAATGAAATATAATCATTAATCTTTTTTAAACTTTCAGTGGTATTGGACAGTTTCAGAATCTCAAGTGTTTTGTCTTCATTTTTTGTTTTGTCGAACGGTTTTAATCTTAAAGGTAAAGTCATTCCGTTTTGATTGAAAGTACCGGTGATCTCAGAATCTTTCAGAGTTCCTGTGAATTTGGCATTCATTGCTGTTTGTTCAAAACTCAATGTATTGTTGACGAATAAAGTTTTTTCCAGAGGAATTCCTTCCGCACCCTGTAAAGGGCTGTCGAGAGTGGATTTGTAACCGTCTGTGTCCTTCTGAATATTAATTATTAACGGAAGTATGTTTCCTTGAACTTCCAAATCGCCCTTCCACGAACCGGTGATCTGCTGTGCCAATAGTGAAATGCTGGCCAAATGAATGAGCAGAAAAAAAAATCTTATTTTCATCGTTATTTTAGTTTAAAAATTGCACCAATAAAACAAGGATAATCAGAAGAATGGCAAAAATTACAATATAAACCCAGTCTTTCAGGTTTGTGGCAGTTTTGAAACCATTGTAAAGAAGAGTGATGCCGTATGCTGACAGTGCGAGAGAATATAATGAGAAGCTGATAACAGTCATAAGGGCCACAGGTTCAATTTTCGAGCCTAACTCCAAACCTGCCAGAAAATGCTTTCCGCTATCCTGTATAAAATTCAGTTGACTAGGAACTGCCGCAAAAATACCAGGGATTTGTGAGATAAGAACTGCGTTGGTAATATCGATTATTCTTGTTTTTTTGTTGATTGCTTTCCCGAAAATGAAGAAGACAACAATTGCAGTCGCATAAACTGCAATAGTAGAAAGAATCACAGCTCCTAAAGACTCTACCGACTGAATATAAGTATAATGAAATATGCTGTCTGTTCTGAATCTTAGCGAATACAGGATTGTAAAAATAATTATTGAGGAAACAATGCCTGTAATAAAAAGTTTTTTTTCATCAAACTTTAAAAATGGGTTAAATACAGTTTTCCAGTTCATATTTTTTATTTTTTTAATTGATCTATTTTTTGAATGAGGTCGTCCATCTTATTTCTCATTGTGGGATATGAAAGAGTGGCCTGTTTTGCCATTTCTTTTATGCTTCCGCTGGAAAGAAAGAAATTCATTATAAAATCCTGTTCGTCCCTGCTGAGTTTCAGAAAAACGGGAAGCTCATAATCGCCGTTTACGTTCGTTCCACAGTCGGGACATTTCATTTGGCTTACATTCAGAGTATGATCGCAACTCGGACAAATTATCGGAAGTTTCATTGACTTAATTTTCACAAATATAATATTAATTTAAATAAAGTTAAAATATTTTTTAATAAAGTTAAACTTTGATTAAGCTTATCTGACTATATAGAAAACTGCTTTGAAAATGGATACCAGATTTGAAATAGGGTTTAACGTGAATTAAATGGCAACGATTCACATTTAAAGGAATAAAAATTTGGATAATTAAAAGGAATCTATATTTTTGCGGAAAACTTTTAAAAAATGAAAAAAATAATTTCTGTAGCTCTACTTTTAATGTCATTATCGGTTTACTCACAGGTGTCGATTCCCGAAAATTCGCGTCAGGGTATTATTACCACAAAAACAGATGAAATCATTGAATACAGAAATCTGAAGTATGAAAATGGAAAGGTGGTTTACACTAACAAAAATAATAATGAGCAGGAGTTTCTGTATGACAATTCTGTGAAAAGCATCAAGGAAATCGATGGTTCTCTGAATGCAAAAGCAGATACCTACAGTTTACCGGAAAATAAAGATGGTGATAAAGTACAAAAACTGAGTTCTAAAAAAGAAATCAAACAATATCTTCTTCAGCAAAACAATTCACAGTACAAAAGCGGCAGAACAATCAATAGCGTAGGAACTGCTTTGGTAGTTGGCGGTGCAGCTGCTTTTTTCATTGGTGGAATATCCAATCTTTCTTCGGCAAACAAGACCTACGCTTACGGCGAAGAGCCAAAAGGTTCTCCGGTGCCGTTAATCATTGGTTTAATAGGCGCAGGCGCGGGTGTTGTACTGAAACTTACAGGTCATTCTCAAATGAAATCAGCCATCAATCAGTATAAAAATGCAGATGCCAAAAAGTTTACGCCAAGTTTTTATGCCCTGAACAACAGAAATGGAATGGGTTTGATGATGAAATTTTAAAATTTAATTCATTATAATTTAGTTGACAATATAAAGCTCCCATCTGTGGAAGCTTTCGCTTTTATGTATCTTATTTGTCTAAAATTCCTCTGATTTTATTGGCATTCGTGATCAGTTCTTCCAAAAATTCAAAATTATCTTTCTCCAGAGCAGATTTGAATTTTCTGAGTTGAGAAATATGTTCATTTAAAGCATCCAAAACATTTTCTTTGTTTTGTTTAAAAATGGGAAGCCACATTTCGGGATGGGATTTTGCCAGACGTACGGTGCTGGAGAACCCTGAACTTGCCAACTGGAAAATAGTTTCTTCCTCTTTTTCCTTTTCCAAAACAGTGTTTGCCAGCGCGTAGGAAGTGATGTGGGAAATATGAGAAATGTAAGCCGTATGAATATCGTGATCTTCTGCAGACATGTGGATGATGTGCATATCGAGATCCAGAACAACAGATTCTACCAGTTCCAGTGCATCTTTTGCAGATTTTTCGCGGTCACAGATCACACCGGCTTTACCTGAAAAACTTGCGGCAACTGCGGATTTCGGGCCGTGATTTTCTGTTCCCCACATCGGGTGAAAGGCCACAAATCTCGATCTCTTAGGATGATTTTCCACAGATTTTACAATTCCTGATTTCGTGGAACCCACATCCATCACCGTCTGATGGTCTGAAATTAAATCTAAAACCTGAGGCAGAATTTTCACCGCTGAATCTACGGGAACAGCAATAATGATGAGGTCTGCAGACTCAATTCCTGTTTTGAAATCTGCTTTTTCGTTGATGATATTTAACTGTAAAGCATCTGCAAGATTATCTATATTGCTGTCGATTCCGTAAATGAAATCGGCGGTGTTTTTCTGTTTTAATTTTAAAGCAATCGATCCTCCAATCAATCCTACGCCTATAATGCTGATCTTCATATTTTATTTATTTAAAACAAAAAACCCCGTCTTTCGGACGGGGTTTTTACTTATTTCTGAAGCACAAAATCCTTATCCGAAAACCTTTTCAGATGAGTAATAATAGTTTTGTGCGTTTATTTTCATGAGGCTAAAGTATTGAAAATTTTTTAAGTGAGCAAAAACCTGAATGCAAAGCTTCTGTCAAAGTCATTGCGAGCAAAGCGAAGCAATCTGTTGGAAATAGCGAAATAGTCTAAACGGATTGCTTTCCCGAAGGCTCGGGACAGGCAGTTCCTCGCAATGACAGAATTTGTTATCTTTGCCCGATAAGAACATCTTTGTGAAAAAATATCCGGTCTGGAAGTCGGTGATGGATTACGGAATCTCTTTCGTGGCCGCAGTAGTTTTTCTTCCGCTTTTTTTCGTGCTTTTTATTCTGGCATCAGCAGATACCGGTTTTCCGGGGATTTTTACTCAGGAAAGGGTAGGGAGATTCGGGAATATGTTTACTGTGTACAAATTTAAAACGTATCATTCTGTCACGCATCAGAAATCTTCTTTCGGAAAATGGATGCGGAGAACCAAGCTGGATGAACTTCCACAATTGTTTAATATTTTAAAAGGCGAAATGTCTTTTATTGGTCCAAGACCAGATATCAAAGGATATTACGATACATTGGAAGGCGATGACCGTGAAGTTTTAAATTTAAAACCGGGTCTAATCAGCGAAGCAGGATTTAAATATAAAAACGAAGACAGAATTCTTTCCCAGCAGAAAAACCCTCTGGAATACAATGATAAAGTTCTTTTTCCGGATAAAGTGAAAATGAATCTGGAATATTACAGAAATCTCTCATTAAAAAACGATCTGAAACTTATTTTAAAAGCATTTGGAATTTTCTTTAATCTTAAATCCGGAAAATAAGTATGAAATCGCCACTGCAAAAAAAATCAGCAAATACCAATGATGATCTGGCGATATTATAATCTGTCCCGACCATTCGGGATGACCGTTAAAAACAATAGAATCTATCTATGAAACTTCTGAGTACAACAGTTTTTTCGGGCATCACGGCATTCGTGAAAATTTCGGCAGGATTTGTTGCAACGAAAGTCATTTCTTCTTTTTCCGGACCGGCTGGTGTTGCTTTGGTGGGTTCACTCACCAATTTTATGGCAGTTGTACTCAGTCTGGCAAACGGATCTGTCACTTCAGGAATTGTAAAATACACCGCTGAATTTAAAAATGACAGAAGGAAATCGAAAATTCTGTATGATACTTCAGTTTTTGTGTCTCTGGTCTGTTCAGCGGTAGTTTTTTTAGGACTGATAATTTTTGCAAAATACTGGAGCAGAAGTATTTTTCACAGCACGGAATATGTTTCGGTGATTTATCTTTTGGGTGGAGGTATTGTTTTTTATTCTTTAAACACAATTCTGCTGGCGTTTCTTAACGGCTTGGGTTACATCAGAAAATTCACCATCATCAACGGAATCAGTAGTGTAATCACTCTGCTTCTGACGATTTTGCTTATTTATTATTACAACATTTCAGGTGCTTTGTATGCTTTGGTTATCACGCAGTTTGCGGTGTTTTTTGTTGCGGTACTTTTGATCGGGAAAAGGATTTTCAAAAACATCAGCAGATCAATTTTTAAACCTGATTTTAAAACTGTAAAAAACCTCAGTCATTTTACAGTAATGGCGGTGGTGAGTTCTTCAGCAATGCCTGTGGCTCAGATTATCATCAGGAATTTTATCACCAAAGAAATTGATCTCAACAGTGCGGGAATCTGGCAGGGACTCATCAGAATTTCCGATGGTTATCTTCTGATGATTAATATAACTTTAGGAACTTATTTTCTCCCAAAACTTTCATCTTTAAATGGTAAAAGTGATATTAGAAAAGAAATTTTAGAAGGATTAAAATTTCTGGCTCCATTGTTTCTGGCAATGTGTGCTGGCATTTATTTCACAAGATTCTACATCATAGAAATTCTGTATACCAAAGATTTTTCAAGCATGGAAAGTTTGTTTTTCTGGCAACTGGCTGGAGATTTTTTTAAAGTTCTGTCGTTGGTTTTTTCTTATCTGATGATTTCGAAGGTGATGACGAAAGGCTTTATTTTTACAGAAGTATTTTCCGCATTGGCTTATGTAATTTTGAGCGTGTTTTTTGTAAGATTAATGGGCTTGGAGGGAAGTTCGGTTGCTTTTTTTATAAGTTGTGCAATTTTGTTTGTGAGCTTAGTCTTCTCTTTCAGAAAAACTTTATTAGGAAATGATTGATAATTTTAAGCCTCATACAATTCCAGCAGTTTTTCTGCAGATTGATTAATATCAAATCCTTGATTGATCATCCTTTCCAAACGTTCCCCGTCGCTTAATTCTGTTGAGTTTTTAAAGTTTTGTACACTTACTGCCCAATCATTAATATTCAGCTTTTTAAATTCCAAAAGACCGACATTGAGGTCAACTTCTTTCGATATATTTTCTGAAATAATACAATGCAATCCTGAAGCCTGTGCTTCTACCAAAACCATAGGAAAACCTTCGTGAATTGATGGCATCAGCATAATATCTGATCCAGCCATTAAATTTTCAATATCTGAACGTTCTCCTAAAAATACAATATGATCTTCGAGCCCTTCCAATCTCACCATTTCTTCAACTTCTTTCTGTAATTCACCAATGCCTGCAAAAAATATTTTGAAAGATACTCTGTTGATCAATAATTGTTTTGCAATCTGTACAGAAAACTGATGATTTTTTACGGATGAAAATCTTCCAATTTGAAGCAAAATAATAAAGTTGTCCGAAAGGGAATATTGTTGTCTCAGATAGTTTTTATGAGTCTTTGCACTACTCTCAAATTTTACAACATCAATTGCATTATTGATCACAGAAATTTGCGATTCATCTTTATATGGGAAAAGATATTCTGAAGCAAGTCTACCACAACTGATAAAATCAGTAGCGTATTTATTGATCAGCCATTTTGCAGATTTCTCATAAATAGTGTACAGGAATTTGTTTTGATCCCTGCTTTTGGAACTATGGGAATGTATGAATCTTTGCCGCACACCCGAAATGTATGCTGAAAACAGGTAAGCAGAACTGCTGAGTGCAGTATGACAATGAATGGCTTTGATTTTTGGCTCGCTTTTTAGCAGATTTCTTAATTGAAAAATATTTGAGATAAAATTTGAACCATTCAGTCTGTAAATATGTCCTCCTAAATTTATAATTTCTTCATCATAGGAAGTTTTTTCCTGAGTAAAATAAAGAAAATCAAACTGTACTTTTTGTTTATCAATATTTCTGTAAATATTCATAATCATGGTTTCTGCTCCGGCTCGATTCATTTTACCTACAACGTGAAGAATTCTTTTCATTACCAAAGTTCTGATGCTAAATTTTAGTGGGATTTTTTTAATGCGCAAAGAACAAATATAATGATTCTGATTTTTATTAAAGTTCAAAAATTCTTTCTCAATTTATAAATTATGAATTTGATTTAAAACGTGGCTTAGTTCTGATGGAATTGCAAAAATATTCTAAAATGTTGCTCATAATACAATTCCGCCTGGACTCATTTTTATATTACCCTCAAAATCTCTATATTCGTTGACCTAAATAAATGGGGAAAATTTGAAGACTGAATTTAATAAAGAAGACTCTTTGCTGGAAATTATAAAACCGTACAAACGAAAATGGTATTGGTTCGCTGTCAGTATTTTGCTGATGATTTTATTAGCTCTTTTTTACATTAAAAAAACAGCTCCCGTCTACGAAGTTGTCACTAAAATTTTGATTAAAGATGCTAAAAAATCGGGTAATCCGGCAGATGCTATTCCAGGAATGGAGGGATTGGCTGGTTTATCCGGTTTTAACTCAAATACCGTTGAAAACGAAATGGAGGTTTTGGCTTCCAAAAAACTGCTGGGTCAGCTGGCTGAGGAATTGCCATTGCAGTGCCCTGTTTTCGTAGAAGGAGATTTTCACGATGTAGAACTTTACAAAGCAGAATCGCCGGTCAAAATTCAGGTGATCAATGAAAAACCTTTTTCAGAACTTCCAAAAAAACGGGTTGACATCAGCATCAAAGGAAATGAAATCACGCTGAATTCAGAGGAGTTTTCAGCTCCGTTAAAAACGCAGTTTAATAAAACGGTTAGTCTGCCTTACGCTAATCTGATGTTTCTGAAAAATGAATCATTCAATCCTGTTTTGGTAAAAAACCTGAATGTCAATCAGTTATATTTTACATACACAGATAAAGTCAGCTTAATTGATGGATTACAGGAACTTTTAAAAGTAAAACTGAGCAATAAAGATGCAACGGTAATCGATCTATCCGTGCAGCATCCCAATATTGCAAAAGCAAAAGATATTCTCAATACTCTGGTGGTACAGTACAACCTTGAAGCCATCGATGAAAAAAATACAGAATCTGAAAAGACGAAACAATTTATTGATGACCGTGTTACACTGATCTCCCGCGAGCTTGGTGATGTGGAAAAGCAGAAACAGGATTTCAAAACTGCAAATGATCTTGTCGATATCGGTGCGCAGGCCGGTTTGGAACTGCAGACCAATGCCGAAGCTGAAAAGAAAAAACTGGAGCTTTATACTCAGCTGGAAATTAATAATATGTATTCCGGATACATTAACAGCAAAGGTTTTAATGAAATACTTCCTACCAATAAGATTGGAGAAGATCAGGATTCTGAATCTTCAGGCAATATTTCTGCATACAATCAACTGGTTTTGCAGCGAAACAGACTTCTGGAAAACTCCACCTCAGAACATCCGATGGTGAAAACGCTGAACGACGAGATCAGGAAACAGAGAACCGCCATCAAAGAAAGTCTGGATAAAAACAGGTCCAGCATTCAGTCGATGATCAACAGTATTTCATCCTTGGAAGGTAAATCGAATACAGGGATGAGAAAAGTGCCCGCTCAGGAGCGTCTTTTCAGAAATATAGAAAGACAACAGCAGATTAAAGAAGAACTTTACCTTGTTTTGCTGAAAAAGCGAGAAGAAACAGCAATTATGCTTGCAATGTCTTCCAATAAAGCAAGAGTTTTAGACGTAGCCTATAAAAAGAAGAAGCCTGTCGCACCACGAAAAATGATTTCTTTAGGCACAGCTCTGTTATTAGGTTTCGGAATTCCCTTTTTAATTATTTTTCTCAGAAATTTTTTTAATACGAAAATTTCCGACAAGAAAAGTATCGAAAAATTTACCTCACTTCCTTTCGTGGCAGAAATTCCGCATCTTAAATCTCAAAAGAATAATCTAATTCAGCAGAATGACGTTTCGGAACTGGCTGAATCTTTCAGAATTCTGGCTACCAATATTAATCTTCAGTTGCCTTTAGACCAAAAAAATCATGTTATCCTCATCACTTCAAGTGTAAAAGGGGAAGGGAAAACTCTGGTTTCCATGAATCTCGCTTTGAGTTTGGCTAAAAAAGGCAGAAAGGTGTTGCTGATTGGTTCAGATATCAGAAATCCGCAATTGCAGAGGTATAGGCCGGAAATGAAATCTGCCAAAGGACTTACAGAGTTTCTGTACGGAACAGTTTCAGATATCAGGGAGATTATTCATCCGAGTCAGATGAATGAGCACTGTGATTTTATTTATTCCGGAATTATTCCGCCCAATCCCGTCGAACTTTTAGACAATGGTAGATATAAGATTTTAATTGATAACGCGAAGGAGTTGTACGATTATATTCTGATTGATTCTGCACCGTTGATGCCTGTTACGGATACCTACATCATCGCAAAACTTGCAGATGTGAGCCTTTACATTATGCGTTCAGAAAAAACGGAAAAGAGTTTTATAGAATATGCAGATCATGCAGCTGATGAAAACAAGCTCAATAAGGTAAATATCGTACTCAATGACGTGAAAGCTCAGAACTTCGGATACGGAAATCAGAAGGGTTATGGATATAATCATGATGTAGAAACCGGATTTTTTGGTGCAGTAAAATCGTGGTTCAGACGGTCATAATATTTTTGATTTTATAGTCTGATGGAGGAGTTTAAACTGAAATTTTACGCCATTTACCTTGTTTTTGCTGTTGTGGCGATTATTTTCTCCATGTATGTTGATATCAAAAAGAAACACTACAATTCGATTTCAACTGTTTTTGCGTTGGCATTGTTTTTTGTGGTTGCCCTTCTTTTTGGTCTGAGGAATCTGGATGTGGGTTCAGACACCGATATTGTTAGAGTACAGTTTGAATATCACGACAAAATAGATTTCGGTTTTCAGTTTGTATTTGATTTGCTCATTGTTGTGGTAAGCCAGTTTACAGATAATTACCATATTTTTCTGTTGGTGCTGAGTTTAATTTTTACAGGACTGATTTTTTCTTCAATTTTGGTATTGTCAAAAAGAACTGATTTGAATATATTTTTGGTTTCGTTCAGTTTTGTAAGCTTTTATTTCTTTGAGCAATTAGGCATCAACATTGTACGTCAGGGTGTTTCGCTGGTATTTTTTCTTTTGGCAGTAAGTCTGTATTTTAAGAATCCAACTAAATATAAGTACTGGATCATCCCCATAATTTTAGGGGTAGGTTTTCATATTACAACCATCATTGTTCTTTTTGTCTTCGGCCTCGTAGTCCTTTTTAAAAAGCTCAAAATAGCATATTATTATGCTTTATATTTTTTAGTTCTGATTATTTCTGCTGTTGGAGGAAGTGTTTTATCATTCGGGCCTTTGCTCAGTTACTTTTTTTTGGTAGACAGCCAGAGAGCAGATTTTTACATCAATAATGAGAATGGTCTGGGGTATGAAGTTGGTTTTAAAACTCAGTTTGCTATATTTAGCACATTATTCTTAGGTATTTTTACTTTTATTAACGCTAAAATATTATATTACGAAAACGAAAGCTACGAGATTTTGCTAAAATACTACATGGTCATGAGTTCGGTATTTTTTCTGATGTTTCAGATTCCGTTTTCAGACCGTTGGGGAATGATGTCCTGGATTACGATTCCGTTTTTGCTGGCACCTTTGTTCAGTATTAACAAAACGGCAAAGTTCAGTATGGGAACACTTGCGTTTCTGATCTTTCTTTTTGTTTTCTTTTCAATCTATTACAGTCCAAAATAATGGCAAAAGTTACAGTTGCAATACCCGTTTACAATGCAGAAAGGTTTTTGGAAAAAGCGATTACTTCGGTACTTGCACAGACTTTTCATGATTTTGAATTGTGGCTTGTAGATGATGGTTCCAAAGATTCTTCAATGGCAATTGCCCAAAAATATACGCATGATTCCAGAGTGAAAATTTTTGCTGATGGTGAAAACCTAGGTCTTGCAACACGTCTCAACAAAATTGCAAATGAAGTAAATACAGAATTTCTTTGCAGAATGGATAATGATGATATCATGCATCCTCAAAAACTTGAGAAACAGTTGGCTGTTTTTTCAAATCATCCCGAAATTGATGTCTTGTCGACCAATCTATATTCAATGGATGAAAACGAGAATGTTGTAGGGAAAAGATTTAATGTAGATAATAATTTTTTAGGAGATATAAGTCCTGTAATGCATCCCACCGTTATGGCAAAAACTTTATGGTTCAGAGATCATCCTTATGACAAAAATGCTGTGAGGGTAGATGATTCAGACCTTTGGATGCGCACAAAAAGTCAGTATGTTTTCAGAACGATGGGCGAACCGCTTTTTTTTTACAGAGAAATAGGAAACCAATATTACAAAAAGTATTTTCAGGGTTTTCCTGGAATTATTTACTTAATTAAAAAAAATCCTTTTTCCAGGGTTTATTTAAAATTTTGCTTTCGGTATTTTGTGGCAAGTTTTGTTTTTTTGTTGTACTATATTTTGGGAAAAGAATACGTTTTAATTGAAAAACGAAATAAGGTAAAACTCCCGAAGCTGCATTTTACCGAATACATTAATCCCAGAGAATAATTCTGAATGAGAATTCTACATGTCATCACTTTAGCCGAACTTGGCGGTGCACAATCGGTTGTCATCAACCTTACAGAAAGATCTGTACAGGATAACGATGAGGTCTTTGTAGCGTCTTCAGAGCATGGTGAAATGTGGGATGTGCTTCATGAGAAAGTTTATCAGATTAAAATTAAAAGTTTAAAACACTCATTAGGCTTAGCAGATTTTATTGTTTTAAAAGAGCTTTATTCAATTTATAAAAGTTTAAAACCAGATGTAGTTCATCTTCATTCCTCAAAAATCGGGATTTTAGGCAGATTGGTTTTTCCTTCATCAAAAATTATCTATACTATTCACGGTTTCGATTCGATCAGAGTCCGCTACAGAAAGTTTCTGCCTTTGGAGAAAATATTAAAATCGAGATGCAGGGCAATAGTAGGAGTGAGTAATTACGATCTTGAAAATCTGAAGTCGGAAGGAATTGTAAATAATATTCACAAAATTCAAAACGGAATAAAAGATTTTGCTCATGATAATGATGATACACACGAAGATTTATTTGCAGATTTCAGACAAAGTGAGGATACAAAAGTAATATTAAGCATTGCTAGACTGGCACCTCCAAAAAGATTTGATATCTTCTGTCAGCTTGCTGATAAATTTTTGGATCAAGATGTGATTTTTGCTTGGATCGGCAATAAGACTCCAGAAAAAAATATTCCGAAAAATGTAATTCTTTTTGGTGAGAAAAAAGATGCATTCAGGCATTACAGAAATGCAGATATTGCTGTGTTATTTTCTAATTATGAGGGACTTCCAATGTCACTGATAGAAGCATTGTGTTTTTCAAAACCCATCGTTGCATCAGATGTGGGCGGCATTTCTGAACTGATTGACGGAAACGGAGCAGTTGCCGCGAATGATGATTTGCACAAAATGCAAAAAACCATTACTTTTATGCTGAATAATCAAAATATTTATGACAAATTTGCAGAACAGTCAAGAAATATATTTGAAGACAAGTTTAATGTAGATGTAATGTATAATAAATATAAAGAATTGTATTCTGTTATAGCAAAAAAATGAAAGTTTCTAAGTTAACCAACTTTCCAAAAAGATATCTTATAGTAAACGTCAGCGACATTTCTTACAAAATCATGAAAGAAACAGATTTTCTGAAGGACAATAAGGTGATTTTTTTTGATACCAATGTTGAAACCAGAAGCATTTCAGATTATATCGTTAAACTAAAAATCAAAAATGTGATTATTGACACCACAAACGTTAATCATATCTCCGAAAAAGTGACCAACGAAATCATCGAATCTAAAATAAAAGGAGTAAAGATTTATGATGCACAAAATTTCTATGAAGTTGTTAGCAAACGGATTCCATTAGTTAAATTTTCTTCGAATGAATATCTTGCAGATAATGTTTTCACTATCGGTTTAGACGAAGAAGATATTTTCTTCAAGCGTATTTTCGACGTCGTTGTCAGTCTGCTTTTATTGCCAGTAACTTTGCCGTTTATAGCGTTTGGTGCTTTATTGATTTTTGTAAATTCTCCCGGAAATGTTATCTTTTCTCAGGTGCGTGTAGGTAAAAATTCTGTTCCGTTTAAGATTTTTAAGCTGAGAACAATGACCAACTTTCACAACGGTACTTTCACCACAAAAAATGATCATCGTCTTTTAAAAGTAGGAAAATTTCTCAGAAAAACTAAAATAGACGAGCTTCCACAAATATTTAATGTACTCAACGGTTCCATGAGTTTGATTGGCCCCAGACCGGAAAGAGAAAAGTTTGTCACAGAATCTATAAAGGACAATGCTTATTTTGACCTTAGACATCTTGTAAAACCGGGAATCAGCGGTTGGGCACAGGTGCATTTACCAAAAGCAACACCAAAGGAAAATCTCAAAAAACTTGAATACGATCTCTACTACATCAAAAATTACAATTTAAAATTAGATTTTTTAATATTTTTTAAAACCATAAAAGTTGTTTTTACACTAAACAGCCATTAAATTAAACATAATGAAGATAAAAGAAACGCCTCTTAAAGATTGTTATATTATTGAACCCACCATTTTTGAAGATGACCGCGGTTATTTTTTTGAAAAATATAATGAGGCTAAATTTGAAGAGCTTACAGGAATGAACGGACATTTTGTACAGGACAATATTTCCAAGTCTTCTTACGGAGTCTTAAGAGGTCTGCATCTGCAGAAAGGCGAGCACGCACAGGCAAAACTGGTTTCCTGCCTTGAAGGAAAAGTCTGGGATGTTGCAGTGGATTTGAGAGAAGACTCGCCATCTTTCGGGAAATGGTTCGGAATTGAGCTTACGGCAGAAAATAAATTACAGTTATATGTTCCGAGAGGTTTTGGTCATGGGTTTTCTGTTTTGAGTGAAACAGCAGTTTTCTCATACAAATGCGATAATTTTTACAGTAAAGAATCGGAAGGAGCCGTAAAATTCGACGATCCGGAACTCGATATCGACTGGAAAATTTCTACTGAAGAAGCTGTGCTTTCTGAGAAAGACAAAACTGCACCGTTATTCAGCGAAAAAAATTATTAACTATTATTTTTATAAAATATTCAAAACCATCTTTTTAAGGTGGTTTTCTTTTTATGGCTGGGGCTTTTTATAATTTTGTATCTTTGCACCCTGAAAAATAGAAAGATGCGTACAAAATCAACAGGTAAGAAAAAAATCAATGTAGTAACTCTCGGGTGTTCCAAGAATGTTTATGATTCAGAAGTTCTGATGAGTCAGCTTAAGGCAAACGGAAAGGAAGTGGTACATGAAGACCGTGGAGACATTGTGGTAATCAACACTTGTGGTTTTATTGATAATGCTAAAGAAGAATCCATCAACACGATTTTAGACTATGTTGAAGCTAAAAACCGTGGCGAAGTAGAAAAAGTTTTTGTTACAGGTTGCCTTTCAGAAAGATATAAGCCGGATCTGATCAGAGAAATTCCTGATGTTGACCAGTATTTCGGGACAAGAGATCTTCCGATTTTATTAAAGCATTTGGGAGCTGATTACAAGCATGAGCTGGTAGGAGAAAGATTAACAACAACGCCAAAACATTATGCATATCTTAAAATTTCAGAAGGTTGCGACAGACCTTGTTCGTTTTGTGCAATTCCGTTGATGAGAGGTGGACACCTTTCGACACCGATTGAAAAACTGGTTTTGGAAGCTTCAAAATTAGCCAAAAAAGGTACGAAAGAATTAATCCTTATCGCTCAGGATCTTACTTACTACGGTTTAGATATTTACAAAAAGAGAGCTTTAGGCGAACTTCTAAAAGAGCTCGTGAAAGTAGAAGGAATCGAATGGATCAGACTTCACTATGCATTTCCAAGCGGTTTTCCAGAAGATGTTTTGGATATCATCAGAGAAGAACCTAAAGTTTGTAATTACATCGATATTCCTTTACAGCACATCAATTCAGAGCTTTTGAAATCGATGAAAAGAGGGACAAGCCACGAAAAAACCAATGCACTTTTAGACAAATTCAGAGAAAAAGTGCCGGATATGGCGATCAGAACTACCTTAATCGTAGGTTATCCGGGAGAAACTGAAGAAATTTTTCAGGAATTAAAATCTTGGGTTCGTGAGCAGAGATTCGACCGTTTAGGATGTTTCACTTATTCTCATGAAGAAAATACAGGAGCTTATGTTTTGGAAGATGATATTCCGCAGGAAGTAAAGGAGGCGAGAGTAGAAGAAATTATGGAACTTCAGTCGCAGATTTCATGGGAGAAAAATCAGGAGAAAATAGGTATGACTTTCAAATGTGTATTTGACCGTAAGGAAGGAAATTATTTCGTTGGAAGAACAGAATTTGACTCTCCGGATGTAGATAATACCGTTCTGGTTTCTGCAGAAAACACATACATTTCAATCGGGGATTTTGCTCAGGTAAAAATTACTTCAGCTGAAGAATTTGACCTTTATGGAGATTTAGTTTAGAATTAAATTAAAATTTATTATACAAAACCAATGCTTTTCAGTATTGGTTTTTTTACGGTCAAAAAAGCTTAAAACACTGATTAATAATCATATTTTTCGCTAGTATTAAAGATTATTGTCGATACTCAGTTAATTAAATTAACATTTATAACGTAATTTTAACTCAATTTAACAATCTAGCTCCGAACGTTCTCAAGAGTTGATTTTTGACCTGATTTAACTTTTCATTTTAGATTCTTTAACAGTTGTTAACAAAAAAAATAGGTCACTTTATTTCAGCACTCTATTTTTGCCAAGTCATTAACCCAAAAAATTTCAAAATGATGAAAAGATTTATTCTTGTAATCATAATGATGATTTCTGCTCTCGGTGTTTATTCTTTTACGGAAAATACTGCAGATGCAAAGAAAACAAGTTATGCGTCGTATTACCACGATAAATTTAACGGTAAAAAAACAGCAAGCGGAGAAGTATTTGATAACAGCAAATTAACCGCAGCAAACAGAACGCTTCCGTTCGGAACTTTGGTAAAAGTAACCAATCTGAACAACGGAGAAGAAGTAATTGTAAAGATCAACGACAGAGGTCCTTATCATTCTTCAAGAGCATTAGACCTTTCTAAAGCAGCGTTTGATGAAATCGGAAATCTTGCCAGCGGCAGAATTCCAATTGAATATGAAGTTGTAGAAGTCGAAGAAGAATAGACTCATAAAAAAAGGTAAAGCCAGCTGACTCAGCTGGCTTTTTTTATTGAATGGTCTGTGAGACATGTTTAATTATCTAAGATCTAAACCTTGAATATTAAATTTTAAACCTTGAATCTTAAATCTTAAATATTGAATTCTAACAGCGCAGGGCAGTGATCAGAATGCACAGCTTCCTTTAAAATCACGGCTCTGGTAAGTTTGTCTTTCATCGGATATGAAGCAAAATTATAATCTAATCTCCAACCTTTGTTATTGGCTCTTGCGTTCTGTCGATAGCTCCACCACGTATAATTGTCGGGCTCACTGTTAAATTGCCTGAAACTGTCAATCAGTTCGCACTCGTTAATAAAATCCGTCATCCACTCTCTTTCCATCGGCAGAAAGCCGGAAGTGTTCTTCAGACCTACCGGATTATGAATATCAATCGCGTGATGACAGATATTAAAATCACCTGAAATAATGAGGTTAGGAATAGTTTTACGAAGCTCTTTGATATAAGCCAAAAAATCGTGACAAAACTGCATTTTAAATTCAAGCCTTTCAATATTTGAAGCGGAAGGAACATAAACTGAAATCACAGAAAAATCTTCGAAATCGGCTCTTATCACTCTGCCTTCATTGTCATAGCTTTCAATTCCGCAACCATATTCTACATGTTTCGGTTGAGTTTTAGATGCGATTCCCACGCCGCTGTAACCTTTTTTCTGCGCTGAATGCCAGAAGCTTTTATAGCCAATCTTTTCAAGGCTTTCAATATCAATCTGATCGTTTCCGGCTTTGCTTTCCTGAATACAGACGATATCCGGATCAGCTGTTTTCAGCCAGCCTAAAAAATCCTTTGTAAATGCGGCTCTGATGCCGTTGACGTTGTATGTAATTAATCTCAAAATTTTTCTTTTTCCAAAAATACAAAAGGAAAACGATTTTGCCTTTCAGCATCCACAAAAAAAGTCGGGGCGGAAAAATTTTATTTTCCACCCCGACCTGAATATTTTTAATTATTAAATTTTCTAAACTCAAGTAAAATCTGCGCAAGATTATAAGCCAAAGGCAATCGGCCGAAAGCCAGCAGTAATACGCTATTTCGGCTCCAGAATACTAATCGGAATAATACATTCCTCCAGAGAAATTCCTCCGTGCTGATATGTTTCTTTGTAATAATTTACAAAGTGATTGTAATTTTTAGGATATGCTAAAAATATATTATTCTTCGCGAAAATATATTTCGAACTTAAATTTCCTTTAGGTAAAAACAGTTTTTCAGGATTCGTAACTGCCCAGACATCACTGTTTTCATAGGTTAGGCTCTTTCCGGTTTTGTATCTGATGTTGGTTGACGTTTCTCTGTCGCCCACAACTCTGCTTGGTTTTTTCACATAAACCGTTCCGTGATCTGTTGTAATCACCAATTTAAACCCACTTTCGGCTGCCAGTTTGATGATTTTAATTAAAGATGAATTTTCAAACCAGTTGTACGTTAAAGATCTGAAAGTTTTGTCATCTCTGATTAACTGATCCACAATATGATTGTCGGTTTTTGCATGTGATAGAATATCAATGAAGTTGTACACAATCACCAATAGATCATTGTTTTTATGCTGATTAAAATCTTCATAGATTTTCTTTTCAAAATCGGCATTCAAAATCTTCAGGTATTTCATTGATTTTGAACTCAAACCAATTCTCTTCATTTGATCTTCCAGAAATTCTCTTTCGTGCTCGTTTTTATTACCGTCTTCATTATCATTAAACCATTTATCCGGGAATCTTTTCTCAATTTCCGAAGGCATTAATCCTGCAAAAAATGAATTTCTCGCATACTGAGTCGCTGTCGGTAAAATGCTGTAGTAATAGTCTTCCGAAACTTTATTGTAGAATTTAGTAAAAAGAGGTTCAATTACTTTCCATTGGTCATATCTCAAATTGTCAACCATCAGAAGAAGTACTTTTTCTTTTTCAACCTCAGGTTTCACTTTTTCTTTAAATAAAGTGTGGCTCATCATCGGTTTTTCGGTGTCGTTCAACCAGTCTTCGTAATTATTTTCGATAAATTTCGCAAACTGTATGTTGGCTTCTTCTTTTTGAGACTGTAGCAAATCAGCAAATTCGTTGTCGGCAACTTTATCAAATTTCAGTTCCCAGTTCACGATTTTCTTATAGTATTCCGCCCAGTCCTGATACGTTCTCAGGTAAGAAAGTTCCAGCGAAAGATTTCTGAATTCCTGCTGATACTGTAAAATCGTTTTTTGCTCTACCAAATTATCCTCCTGAAGGTTTTTCTTCAGAGAAAGCAAAATCTGATTCGGATTTACAGGTTTCAGAATATAATCTGCAATCTGCGATCCGATGGCTTCTTCCATGATGTGTTCTTCCTCACTTTTGGTTACCATTACGATTTTCAGACTGCTGTCTTTCAGCTTGATCATAGGAATTGCTTCCAGACCGGAAATTCCCGGCATGTTTTCGTCAATAAGCGTTAGCGCAAATTTCTCTGAATCCATCAGCTCCAAAGCCTCATTCACATTGTTTACAGGCGTCACCTGGTAGCCTTTTTTTTCTAAAAATACGATATGAGGTTTGAGTAAATCTATTTCATCATCGATCCATAATATTTTATCTGACATATATTAAATTCAAAGTTTATAATTGAGAGTTCAAAGTTTTTGAACTGTGGTATCAGTCCCAAAATTACGCCAAAACATCCTTAAGAATTGCATAAAGTTATCACAATTTCTTATAAAATGAGTACAGCGGAAAATACCAGTTTTCAGTTTATTTTCCGGTCTCAATAAATTCTAAAGCCCTTTCCAGAACTTCATCTTTATCATTTTTAATACCTTCACCTGTTGGTTTTATAATAATGTCAGGAACAATACCGATTCTCTGAGTTTCTGTTCCGTCCGGATAAAAAGTGCCCAGGCAGGAAAAACGAGTTGGGTTTCCAAGAATTTCAAAGTCATTTATATTACCGTCTGCACCGGAAGTTTGCGATCCTATAATGGTTGTGTTTTCTAAAGCATCAAGAATCATTGCTGTGTATTCTGCGTGACTTTGTGTGATTTCATTCACTAAAACGACAATTTTTCCTTTGTAAGATGAATTGTTGTTATGTCCATACTTTTCAGTCTGCATATAATCATATTTTCCCGGATAATTAAAGTTGGCAGAGGTAAATGATACTGCATCTAATCTTTTAGTAAATAAATAGGATGATATTTTGGGTATTGTACCCTTAGGATAATTTCTAATGTCAAAAATAATGGCTTTGCTGTCTTTAATTTCTGCAAACATTTTTTCTACATTGTCTTTTTCAAGAATTCCCATATCAACATAAGCTGTTTGGTCAGAAAGCATTTTCCACTCCTGTTTATTTTTGTTTTGAGAAAAACGGATATCGTTAAAAGGATATGTTTTTTCATCAAGATCAATTGTTTTACCGTCTCTTAAAATCTGTACGTTCAGACTTTCATCATTGCTTCTGGTAGGAATTTTATAATAAACAAAATTCCGCTCTTTTACAGATGTGTTGGATGCAGGTAAATATTTTTTCGACTGATTAAATAGCTCTGAAACTTTTTGATTATTGATTTTTAAAATAATATCGTTTTTCTTTAGCTGTGTCTGCGAATGAAAATCACGGGCAATTTCAACAATAATCAGTTGTCCGTCAATAAATTTATAATGAACCGGCAACATTTTCAATCCGAAAAAAGAGTTGGTTTCCTTGCTTGAAAAATAAGAATGACTGTCATCTGTTTTTGTTACAAGTTCTAAGACATTTAAGTGTAATTCCTGCGTGTTTTTTACTGATGAAAATTTTGGAATCATTTCCGTTAAAACATCACTCCATTTCTGGTCGGTTTGATATTTATAAGGAAAAAAATATTCTACAAAATTCCAGTATCTGAAAAGTTCAAGTAAGGTGTTTCCCTTGGATATAAATTCTGGATTCGAAGTATTTTCATTCTTATAATTTGCCACCGAACTTCTGCCAACTGTGATGTAGTGGTTATCTCCCTGGTTTCTGTTTTCCTCGATAAAATTTAACTTTTCTATAACTTTTTGGTCGAAAATCCAGGTGTCATCTGTCCAGCTTAAATCAAAATTTTTCAGGAAATATTTCTTATCATCTTTTTTGCTGCATTTTTTACAGACATCCACTTTTCCCAGGCTGTCAATCCAGTCTGAAATCATTTTGTTGAATTGAGCTTTGTCACCTGCTTTTTCAGCTGCGTTGATCTTTTCGATCAGTTCATTATCCCAGTCAAAACTGCCTTTAGCCACTTCAGGATGATAATATTTCAAAAATCCCCAGACTTTCGCCAAAGCTTCCAGTTTTTGAGTTTCTGAGAGTTTTTCCTGAGCAAAATTTTGTTGAGTTCCTGCGAAAACAAGCACGAGAAGAAGTAAAAATCTTTTCATTACAATTAATAGTTTTTTAATTCCTCAAAAGTAGATTTACATTTTCAAAAGTTTTTCCCAATTAAAATTAAAAATCTGTTAAACTAAATTTATCTAATTTTGTAGCATTAATCATCTTTCTAAATGAACATCAACAAGCTCAAAATCATCAACGATCCCGTTCACGGTTTTATAAAAATTCCCCACGAAATTCTTTTTGATGTTATAGAACATCCTTATTTTCAGAGATTGAGACGAATCGGGCAGACGGGACTTTTGAATTTAATATTTCCGGGAGCTACACACACAAGATTTCATCATGCTTTAGGTGCAATGCATCTGATGTTTACTGCCTTGGAAACTTTAAAGCAAAAAGGAATTTCTATTTCAGTTGAAGAAGAAAAAGCCGCAATGCTGGCGATTTTAATGCATGACGTGGGTCACGGCCCGTTTTCACACGCTTTGGAAAGTATGCTGATGGACGACTGGCATCACGAAAATCTTTCATTACTGCTGATGAACCGTTTAAATGATGAGTTTAAAGGTGAATTAACGCTTGCTTTGGAAATGTTTCAGGGAAAATACCACAGAAAGTTTTTCAATCAGCTCATCAGCTCGCAACTGGATGTCGACCGTTTGGATTATCTCAAAAGAGACAGCTTTTTCACAGGAGTTTCTGAAGGTAACATCAATGCAGAAAGAATTGTTTCGATGATGAATGTTTGTGAAGAAGGCGAATTGGTTATCGACGCAAAAGGGATTTACTCAATAGAAAATTTTCTTACCGCAAGAATGTTTATGTATTGGCAAGTGTACTATCACAAAACTTCCGCACTGGCAGAATTTCTCCTGGTGAAAATTCTTGAAAGAGCTAAATTTCTCGTTTCTCAGGGTGTTGATCTTCCTGCAACAGAAAATTTGAGGTATTTTCTTTACCGTGAAAATAACGAAGCAACGGATGAAGATATTTTCAGATTCACACAATTGGATGATAATGATATTATTCAGGCGATGAAAATCTGGCGAAATTCTGATGATTTTATCCTGAGCTATTTTTGTAAATGTGTAATTGAACGGAATTTACCGAAAACCATTATTTCTTCTCAGCCATTTGATGCTAAGTTTATTAATGAAAAAATAAAAACTACCAACGATTTTTTCGGAATTAACAACGGTAATCTTCTCGTGCATGAGATTAAAAGAAAACTTCTGCCTTACGACAGCGAGAAGCAGCCCATCTATCTTTTACAGAAAAACGGAAAAAAAATCCGTTTAGACCAATCGCAGGATCAGCTGTTGTCTGGCCTGTTAATAACTAAAACACAGCGTTTTATATTAACGTTTCCGCGTGAGATTTCGTGATTAAAATCTTAAATATTATTAAAATTTAACATCAGAAATCCAAATTATGTTTGTGAATAACAGAAATTCTTATCTTTGCAGAATATGGAATTTACAGCTTCGCAAATTGCAAGTTTTATCAACGGAAAAATCATAGGTGACGAAAACGCACTTATTACCGGTGTTTCGCCCATCGAGAGCGGAGAAGCCGGTCATCTTTCTTTTGTGGCACAAGAGCGTTTTGCACATCATTTAGATAATTCTAAGTGCTCAGTACTTATTGTAACTGAGACGCTTATCAACAAAGATCAATACGGTCCCACCATCATTGCAGTAGAAGATGCATATCTTTCTTTTCAGATTTTAATGAATCTTTATCAGGAAATGCAGGGCAGAAAAGAAGGTATTGAAGATGGTTCTTCCATACACGAAACTGCTGTTCTAGGTGATAGGGTATATGTTGGTGCTTTCACTTATGTTTCAGAAAAGGCAAAGATAGGAGAGGGAACTCAGATTTATCCGCAGGTTTACATTGGTAAAGGTGTGAAAATCGGCAAAAACTGTAAAATTGACAGTGGTGCAAGAATCTATGATTACTGCATCGTTGGTGACAACTGCATCATCCATTCCAATACAGTGATTGGGGGTGACGGATTTGGTTTCCAACCGACTCCTGAAGGTTTCCAGAAAATTCCTCAGTTAGGAAACGTAATCATTGAAGATAATGTCGAGATTGGTTCTAACTGCAGTATCGACAGAGCTACAATTGGCTCTACCACCATCGGAAAAGGTACAAAAATCGACAATCTTATTCAGATCGCACACAATGTGAAAATTGGTCAGAATAATGTCATCGCTTCACAAACTGGGATTGCCGGCTCAACCACGATTGGTGATTGGAACCAGATTGGCGGTCAGGTAGGAATTGTTGGTCATATAAAAATCGGAAGTCAGGTGAAAATTCAGGCGCAAAGTGGGGTAAACTCAAGTGTGAATGATAAAGAAACCGTTTACGGATCTCCAGCAATTGCTTACAATGACTACTTGAGAAGCTACGTACATTTCAGAAAATTGCCCGAATTGGCAAAACGAATAAATAATCTTGAGAATTCCTCAAAAGATCATACTAATGAGTGATATGCAAAAAACACTTCAGGAAGAGGTTACTCTTTCTGGAATTGGCCTTCATACTGGTAGAGAAGTAAAATTAACCATCAAACCTGCAAAAGAAAATACAGGTTTCATCTTTGTAAGAACAGATTTAGAGGGTCATCCTCAGGTAGAAGCTGATGTAAACTACGTTGTAGCAACAGAAAGAGGTACTACTCTTGAAAAACTAGGTGTAAAAATCAATACTTGCGAGCACCTTTTAGCAGCATTGGTTGGTTGTGATATCGACAATGCCTATTTGGAGATGGATGCTTCTGAACCGCCAATTTTAGACGGTTCTTCAAAGTTTTTTGTGGAAGCTATAGAAAGTGTTGGTATTGCAGAGCAAAACGTTGTAAGAGAATATCTTGTTGTAAAAGAAGTTTTGAGCTACAGTGATCCTGCAACCGGTTCTGAGATTACGATTATTCCTTCAGATACTTATGAAGTGACAACAATGGTAGATTTCGGAACTAAAGTTTTAGGAACTCAGAATGCGACACTTAAAAATATTTCAGAATTTAAAGAAGAGATTTCATCTGCAAGAACATTCAGCTTTTTGCATGAATTAGAAATGCTTCTGGATCATGGTTTAATAAAAGGTGGCGATATTTCAAACGCTATCGTTTATGTAGACAAAGATTTGACTGCTGAAACTACAGAAAAATTAAAGAAAGCTTTCGGTAAAGATCACGTTGCAATAAGACCCAACGGAATTCTTGATAATTTGACTTTAAATTACCCAAATGAAGCTGCAAGGCACAAATTACTTGATGTAATAGGTGATTTAGCTTTGACAGGAGTAAAAATTAAAGGTAAAGTAATTGCCAACAAGCCGGGACATTATGTAAACACGCAGTTTGCAAAAAAACTGAACAGACAGTGGAAACTTCAGAAAAAGAAAAACGTTCCGGAATTTGATTTAAACAAACCTCCGGTTTTCGATATCAATGGAATTATGAGATTGATGCCTCACAGGTATCCGTTTTTGTTAATTGATAAAGTTCTTGAGCTTTCAGATAAACACGTGGTAGGTTTAAAAAATGTAACATTTAATGAACCGTTTTTTGTAGGTCATTTTCCTAAAGAACCGGTAATGCCGGGAGTTTTACAGGTTGAAGCTCTGGCTCAGACGGGTGGAATTCTTGTTTTGGCAAGTGTTCCGGATCCTGAAAATTATTCTACATATTTCATTAAAATTGATAAGGTAAAATTCAAGAGAAAAGTAATTCCGGGAGATACACTGGTTTTTAAAATTGAATTAATTACGCCAATCAGAAGAGGTATCGTGCACATGCAGGGTTACGGATACGTTGGCGATACAATAGCTGTAGAAGCAGAATTAATGGCTCAAGTAGCTAAAAATAAAGTTGACTAAATGATTCACCAACTAGCTGCCGTTGATAAGCGTGCGAAAATCAGCAAAAATGTTACCATAGAACCATTTACAACCATTGCCGGTGATGTAGAAATCGGTGAAGGTACATGGATTGGTTCCAACGTAACCATAATGGATGGTGCAAGAATTGGTAAAAATTGCAGAATATTCCCTGGAACGGTTATTTCAGCAATTCCCCAGGATCTGAAATTTGATGGTGAGGATACACAGACCATTATCGGTGACGAAACAACCATCAGAGAATGTGTAACGGTGAACCGGGGTACAAAAGCGCTTGGTTTTACAAAAATCGGAACTCACTGTCTTATTATGGCAACTTCACATATTGCACATGATTGTGTAATAGGTGATTACGTAATTATCGTAAACGGATGCGGTATTGCCGGTCACGTAGAGATAGGCGATCATACTGTGATGGGTGGTCTTTCGGCGGTGCATCAGTTTGGTAAAATCGGAAAGCATGTGATGATTTCCGGTGGAACTTTGGTGAGAAAAGATATTCCGCCTTATGTAAAAGTAGCGCGTGAACCGATGTCTTATGCAGGAATCAATTCTGTAGGTTTAAGAAGAAGAGGTTTTACCAACGATAAAATCTTTGAAATTCAGAAAATTTACAGAGCCATTTTTCAGATGAAAATGAATGTTTCTCAGGCAGTTTCACATATAGAAAAAGAAATGCTTCCTACAGCTGAAAGAGACGAAATTCTACAGTTTATTCAGAATTCTCCGAGAGGTATCGTAAAAGGATACGGAACCGGGAAAGAATAATTTAAATTTAACAGTGATGAAAACTTTAATTCTTACTTTAACAAGTGTTTCGGCAATTGCTTTCGGACAGGAAAAAAGAAATTTAGACTGGTCGACAAAAGATTCAATTGCTATAAATAATGTGAATTCAGTTTTAGTCAGTTCAAAAAAATCTTATTCAAATTTAAAAACGGATTTTCAGAATTCATCCGAAATGAAGAAAAACGTAAATCAACTCAATGTAAACACCATCAATTTCAATACAGTGATGAATGGTCAGTACATCGATCAGATGACTTCAGGAACAATAACAAAACCTAGGGTTGATGCCATTGACAGAGCAGGACGAACGGTTTTAAGTGTTCCGGTTAACAAATCAAAATAAAAAAAATTACATACAAAATTATAATGGCAACAAGTAACGATATCAGAAAAGGTCTTTGCATCGAATATAGCAATGATATTTTTAAAGTAATCGAATTTCTTCACGTAAAACCGGGTAAAGGACCTGCTTTCGTAAGAACAAAACTAAAATCAGTAACCAACGGCAAAGTGATCGATAACACTTTTTCTGCAGGTCACAAAATCGACGAAGTAAAGGTTATCACAAGAAAATTCCAGTATCTTTATGATGATGAGAATGGTTTCCACTTCATGAATAACGACGATTTTTCTCAGTTATACTTAAACAAAGAAATGATAGAAAACTCAAACCTGATGAAAGCAGGCGAAGAAGTAACCATCATTTTGAAGGAGGCAGACGAAACTCCACTTTCTGCAGAATTACCGCAGTCAGTTTATCTTGAAGTAGTGGAAGCAGATCCGGGTGTAAAAGGAAACACTGCGACCAATGCTTTAAAAAATGCCTTTGTTGAAACGGGTGCCAGAGTGATGGTTCCTCTGTTCATTGAGGCTGGCGACAAAATCAAAGTAAGCACAGAAGACGGTTCTTACTTAGAAAGAGTGAAAGAATAATCGATCTCAAAATACTGTAAAGCTGGAAGTACAATTACTTTCAGCTTTTTTTTTACTTGCTGGTCTCAAGCATTTTTTTGATTTGGGCAGCTATTTCCGCCTTCCACTCCCGCTTTTTTGTGCCTGAGATTTTTCCATCGCTTACAAAAAGAGCTCCGTTCAAGTCGGGCTGCGACGACATAGCATAGTAAAAAACTGTCTGCTATTCATAATCTTGTACTGTCTCATAAATTCTATATTTCTTTTAGTTGGTTTACGTTTTTTTCATGTTCTGTTGCTGAATTTTTTCTCCGTTGCAAAAATATATTTACATTTGAGTTAGATCAAAAAAATAGTTTCAATTTAAAATTTATACACAAATGTCAGATCAAACCGAAAAAAAAGATTACGAATCTTTGAGAAAACTCTGGGAAGAAGAAGTAGAAAACAATCCCAAAACTCAGTCCTTTCTTGAGCCTTATAAACAATCCGACTGGAAAGACCTTTACAGACAATACGCTTTTAATAAAATGTTGGCTTATCAAAATGCCGATTATTATAGAAAGCATAACGAGAGCAGGCAAAATCAGTGGATTTATTATGCAACAAGGCATTTGGCTATGATTCAGCAGAAAAAACTGTTTGACGCGCAATGCAGATGGAGAGCAGGACAGGAAGTATTTGAAGGAGTAGAGATCTGCTATGATTTTAAAATACTTGAGAAGAATGTAATGAGTTGCAACTTCTTGGAAGAACCCAACTCTTATGACATCGATTTGTACTGTCAATACCTCATACACGACAGCAGCTTTGAATGGTATTATAACGACTATTCAAGTCAGTGGCAGGATTACAGTGGGTTCAAAGCGTCGTATGTAGGTCAAATGGATGAAGGAATGAATCTGCCAGATTGGTACGAATTTCACAATAGCAGAACCGGAAATGGTGCTCTGCTCATTTTACCGGATTTACGGGGGCAGCTCGAGCGCCAGTACCGTGATTTGGCAAGAGCTGAAAAGATCAAAAACAGTCCACCGGCACCACCATACACGCCACCGCCAGATGCTGATAAACCGTATTTGAATTATTACGATAAAACCGTTCATCTGGAATTAGCCCGACAGATTGAAAATAAGGAAATGTTTAACATGATAAGAGAATATGTTGAAGCAACCGAACACAAAGGTTCATGGGAGTATGAAAGAGCACAGGAATCTTTTACTTATCTCAGTGACATCAAAGATGAATTGATTCCGATAAAAGCTCATCAGGATTTTAGAATGGCTTTAATTTCTGCAGAAAATAAGTATAGAGCTAAAAAAATAGCAGAACATCTGCCAATAGCTTTAGAACTTTATCATACAAATAAAAAACTTCAGGAAATAGGAATTAGTACCTATCAGGAAGAATCTGATTCTTCGTTTGACATCCATATACGTCAAATATACGCTGACGATATTTTACTAGGTAGAAAACTTAGTGGTGAACCGGAAGACTTCAATTTTTAATATGTAAAACTTTATATCTTTGCAAATCATTAATAGTAAAATATGACCTTTCATCAGCCACAAAAATTAAAAACGATTGCTGACCTTATCGGGGCAAAATTCGTAGGTTCCGAAGATTTCCAGGTTTTTGGTACTAACGAAATTCACAGAGTGAAATCCGGTGAAATAGTTTTCGTCAACCATCCCAAATATTACGATAAAGCCTTAAATTCTGCAGCTACAATTATTTTAATCGATAAAGAAGTGGAATGTCCGGAAGGAAAAGCACTTTTAATTTCTGAAGATCCGTTTGGAGATTTCAATAAAATCAATACACACTTCACAAGAATTTACAACTTCACAGAAACACTGCATGATGTGGAAATTGGTGACGGAACAAAAATTCATCCTTCAGCAGTTCTGGGCAATAACATCACCATTGGAAAAAACACAATTATTTTTCCAAATGTAGTCATTGGCGACCGCACGGTGATTGGTGATAATGTTGTCATCCAATCCAACACAGTTTTGGGTGGCGACGCATTTTATTACAGAAAACTCAACGGAAATTTTGACCGTTTAATCTCAGTAGGAAATGTTGTAATTGAAAATAATGTAGAAATAGGAAACGGCTGTACCATCGATCGAGGTGTCACAGATTCTACAATCATCGGAGAAGGTTCGGTTTTAGACAATCAAATCCAGATCGGTCACGATACCGTGATTGGAAAAAGATGTCTGATTGCATCCCAGGTAGGAATTGCAGGCTGCTGCATCATCGGTGATGAGGTGACTCTGTGGGGACAGGTTGGCATTGCTTCCGGGAATAATATCGAAAGTGGCTCTGTACTTTTAGGCAAAACAGGAGTCAACCGTGACCTCAAAAAAGGTACCTACATCGGAATGTTTGCCGAAGATTACAAAACTTATCTGAAAAAAGAGGTGAAATTGAGAAATCTTGAATAAACAAATGCTTCGGTTTTCTTTAAAATCAAAGAAAAATAAGTAAATTTGTGAGCATTAATAAATTAAGAAAATAAATTTAAAAAACAATAAAATGTCAATTTTAGTAAACAAAGATTCTAAAGTAATTGTACAGGGATTTACTGGTAACGAAGGTACTTTCCACGCAGGTCAAATGATTGAATACGGAACCAACGTTGTAGGTGGTGTTACTCCAGGGAAAGGAGGAAGCGAGCATTTAGGGAAACCGGTTTTCAATACTGTTGCTGATGCTGTTGCGAAAGCTGGAGCAAACGTAAGTATCATTTTCGTACCGCCTGCATTTGCTGCAGATGCAATCATGGAAGCTGCTGAAGCAGGTATCAAAGTAATCGTTTGTATTACTGAAGGTATTCCTGTTGCTGATATGGTGAAAGTAAAATCTTACATCGCTGACAAAGACTGCAGATTGATCGGGCCAAACTGTCCTGGTATCATCACTTCTGATGAGGCTAAAATTGGTATTATGCCAGGTTTCGTTTTCAAAGCGGGTAAAGTAGGGATCGTTTCAAAATCAGGAACTCTTACTTACGAAGCTGCTGACCAGGTTGTAAAAGCAGGTTACGGAATTTCTACAGCAATCGGAATCGGTGGTGACCCAATTATCGGTACCACTACAAGAGAAGCTTTGGAATTATTCATCAACGACCCGGAAACTGAAGCTGTTGTTATGATTGGTGAAATCGGTGGTGGTCTTGAGGCTGAAGCTGCAAGATGGTATAAAGCAAGTGGTTCTACTAAGCCGGTTGTAGGTTTCATCGCTGGTCAGACTGCTCCTAAAGGAAGAACAATGGGTCACGCAGGCGCAATTGTTGGTGGTGCAGAAGATACAGCTCAGGCAAAAATGGAAATCATGAGAGAAAACGGAATCAACGTTGTAGACTCTCCTGCAGAAATCGGGGTTACCATCGCTAAAGTTTTAGGATAAAAACAAATTGATATGAAATCGCCATTGAAAAACATTGCATGCAAACACAGTGAAGATATGGCGGTAACATATGTCCTTTAAAAATAATTAAAACTACATATGAAAAAAATATTATTGGCATCAGCTTTAGCCTTTTCCCTCATGGCTTCCGCACAGATCGATTTCAGAAACACAAGATTCGGTCTCACCGCAGGAGTTAATAATTCCAGAGTAAAAAATGCACACAATCCTTCAGGTGGAAGATTTGCTTTCCAGGGTGGTGTTTTGGCATTGATCCCGATGGGAAGCTCCAATCAGTTTTTCCTTCAGCCGGAAGTGGTTTATTATGGTGCAGGAGAATCCGGGAAGGATAAGGATGCAAAAGGTATGCAGGGCTACAATGCAATGTATGCAAACAATTACATCAGCGTACCTGTTTCATTTAAAGGATATTTTTCTGAAGCTGAATCTGAGTTTTTCGGACAAATCGGCCCTAGATTCAACTTTTTGATCGATCAGAAAGTAACGGACGAGTCGAGAGAGATTTACCGTACAGACAGATTCGGAAAAGCAAAGTCCTTCAATTTTGCATTGGGTGCCGGTATTGGTTACAGCTACAAAAGACAGTTGGAATTGACTCTGAAGTACGATTTCGGATTATCAAACACTTATCCGGATTTGGATGAGAGCAAGATCGACCCAAACTCTGCAAAGAAAAAATCTGAACAGGTTTTAAGTCTCAGCTTAAGCTATATCTTTAAATAGTATTTTTTTAATAAAATAGAAAACGCCCGGTTTCCATTGAGAACCGGGCGTTTTGTTTGTATGTGATTACTGATGAAATCTATTCATCATCTTCTTTTCTGTAACCTTCATAATAGTATGACTGTTCAATTCCTTTGAAGTAAACCTCTCTACTGTCAATTTCTTCCGTAAGGTGTTCTGAAAGTAATGTCCTCAACTCCAAATCGTTAATTGGGCTTCGTTCCATTGCCTGTAGATATAAAGTTTTACCGACGAATTGCCAGTTCACCACTTTTCCTAAATTCTTCTTTAAAATTAAATCCAGCTAGATGCGCATTGTTCTTCCGTTGCCTTCCATAAAAGGATGAGCAATGTTCATTTCAACATATTTTGATATGATTTAAACGGTAAGCATTTTCCAGACTTAATTTATCAATGTTTTTCATTTTACAATGATGATCCTAAAAACAGTTATTCCTTAATCCACTTCCAGATTTCCTTCATACTCGCCTTATTTCCGTACATCAAAATCCCGACTCTGTAAATCTTCCCTGCAACAAAAATCATGAAGACAGTAGTTCCTAAAAGCAGGAAAATTGAAAGCGCAATCTGCCACGCCGGAACTCCAAACGGAATTCTCGCAATCATCGCAACCGGCGAAGTAAAGGGTATAATCGAAAGCCAAAAACCAAGAGGCCCGTCAGGATTATTCATCACCGAAAAGCTTCCGTACATTCCCAACATCAGCGGAAGGATGGCAAAAATGGTGAATTGCTGTGTTTCCGTTTCATTATCTACCGCTGAGCCGACAGCAGCGTAGATAGAGCTGTAAAACATATATCCTAAAAGAAAAAATACAATAAAAACGAAAATGATTAAAGGAAAATTCAGCTCCAGAAGACTGTGTGAAATTTGGGTTCCCATCTCCACGATATCAAATTTAGAAGCCATCTCTTCATCAGCTCCCGGAATATTTTTCTGAATGGATGAAAAGCCTGTATTTAAAACCAGTGCTCCAATCACAGACATTGTAATCCATACGATAAACTGGGTAAGTGCAACCAATGTTACACCCAGAATTTTCCCCATCATCAGCTCAAACGGTTTTACAGATGAAATAATAATTTCAACCACACGGTTGTTTTTTTCTTCCAGCACACTTCGCATTACGCGAACGCCATAGATGATGATAAACATGAACGTAACGTACATCAGAAGCATGCTGAGAACGCTTTTTACACCGAAAGCCATGTCAGAATCTTCTTTATCATCGTTGGTAAGATTGATCGTTGTAAGCGAAAATCTCTTGTCCAAATCTTCAAGCTGAGCATTCTGAATACCAAGTTTTTTAATCTTTTCTTTTTTGAGAACTTCATTAATGTCTGAAGCAATCATTTTTTTTGTGTCAAAACCAATTTTTGTGTTGAGCAGCAGCTGGGTGTTTTTTTCGAAACCGGCATAATCAGAACCGTTCAGCTGAGGTAAAATCAAAATTCCGTCAGTTGCTTCACTTTTCTTCAGAGACTCAACTTTCTTTGCAGGATCTGCTTCTGTAATAAAATTGTAATTGATTTTATCATCTGATTTCAGTGCGTTTTTAAAAAGTCCGCTGTTGTCTACCACTTCAATTTTCGTGTGGGATTCATTGGCTTTAAACATCAGCCCGATTACCGCTCCAAAAGCCAGAAGCAGGATAGGAGCCAAAAGAGTAAGTACAACAAAAGATTTTTTCTTCACCTGAGTCAGAAATTCTCTTTTTGTTATTAAGATTATATTGTTCATAGATTTTTATTAAAAGGTTGGGTGCTGGAAGTTTGATGCTGGATGTCTAATCTCTGATCGTTTATCAATCATCATTTATCACCCATTGTTCGAGACTGCACTGATAAATACCTCATTCATGCTTGGGATTTTCTCTTCAAAAGTCCTGATGTTTCCGGTTTTCAGAACTTCGCTAATCAGTTCGTTTTGCGAAATGTTATTTTTTATGTCAAATGTCGTGAGGCTGTGTTCATTTTTAAGGTTTAAAACTTCAAATTTTTCATTAAATAAATTGAAATTCTCCTGATTTACCTCAGAAAGTTTTACAGCAAAAATATTTTTCTTGAATTTTTCCCGAACCTCAAAAACTCTTCCGTCAATAATTTTCTTAGAATTATTGATCAATGCAACGTAGTCACACATTTCCTCAACACTTTCCATTCTGTGCGTTGACAAAATTATAGTGGTTCCGTTGTTCTTTAAATCTATGATTTGATCTTTAATTAAATTTGCATTCACAGGGTCGAAACCGGAAAATGGTTCATCCAAAATCAAAAGATTGGGTCTGTGCAAAACCGTCACTACAAACTGAATTTTCTGAGCCATCCCTTTTGAAAGCTCTGTCAGTTTTTTTTTCCACCACTGGTCTATGTGAAGTTTTTCAAACCATTTTTTAGCTTCAGAAAGTGCGTCGTTTTTAGACATCCCTTTCAGTTCACCAAAATAGAGAATCTGGTCTCCGATGCTCATGTTTTTGTACAATCCACGCTCTTCAGGCATGTAGCCGATGTTTCGGATGTGTGACGGATTGAGTTTATCACCGTCAATATGAATGTCGCCGGAATCTGCTTTGGTAATTTGGTTGATGATTCGGATAAAAGATGTTTTTCCTGCCCCGTTGGGACCCAACAGTCCGTAAATACTGCCTTTCGGAACAGAAATACTGAAATCTTCTAATGCAATTTTTTTTCCCGAATCGTAGGTCTTTATAATATGCTCAGCTTGTAACATGAGAATTTTTTAGAGATAAATAAATTTGAACCCGAAAGTTACGGAATAATTAACTCAGAATAAAGGGCAAAAAAAAATCCTGATGATTATCAGGATTCTGTTATTTATTGTTTCACGATCTGCGTGACCTTTTGAGTATTGTCACTCAGAATGTAACGGATCATGTATTTACCGGGTCTCAAATTACCAATGTTGATTTCACTTTTGTTGGCGTTAATATTATAACTTGCCACCTGCGTTCCCATAATCGAGTAAAATGTAACGTTTTTGATTTTTAAATTAGCATCTTTTGCTTTCACCATCAAAAAGTCTTTTGCTGGATTTGGGTAAGCAGTTAATATTCCGTCATCAGATTTTTGAGATACGGAGGAAGGCTCTCTTAGCTGAGCTTTCAATTGATTTGAAAACCCTAAAAAGCTGCCTGTGAATATAATTAAAAGTAAAATTTTTCTCATTAAACGCATTTTTGCATATAAACTATTAACAAAAGTATTAAATAACTTTTTACTGTGCAACATCTTTTTGCATCAGAAGTATTAAATTTGTATCAATATTTCAAAAAGTATTCCAAAAAATGATATATTCAAGAAACAGAAGACTCAGATCTACTGAAGCCGTACGCAGTTTGGTAAGAGAAAGCCACTTGTCGGTAAATGACTTTGTAATGCCGGTTTTTGTGATGGAGGGAGAGAACAAAGAGGAGCCGATCGCTTCAATGCCTGGGATTTTCAGACGCAGCATAGATCTTACGGTGAAGGAATGTAAAGAATTGTATTCACTTGGAGTGAAAGCGGTTAATCTTTATATGAAGGTTTCCGATCATCTCAAAGACAACACCGGAAAAGAAGCATGGAACAGAGACGGTTTGATGCAGAACACGATCAAAGCCATCAAAAATGCCGTTCCCGAAATGGTTGTGATGCCTGATGTAGCTTTAGATCCTTATTCCATCTACGGTCACGACGGTATTATCGAAAACGGAAAAATAGTAAATGATGCCACCAACGATGCTTTGGCAAGAATGTCGGTTTCACATGCTGAAGCAGGTGCAGATATTGTTGCACCGAGTGATATGATGGACGGCAGAGTACTGGCCATTAGAGAAGCTTTAGAAGAAAGTGGCTTTCATGATGTCGGAATTTTAAGTTATGCTGCAAAATATGCCAGTTCGTTCTACGGGCCGTTCAGAAGTGCTTTAGACAGTGCTCCGAAAGAGATGGGCGAAATTCCAAAGGATAAAAAAACCTATCAAATGGATTACCACAATTCCAGAGAAGCGATGAACGAAGTCTTCAAGGATGTGGATGAAGGTGCCGATATTATTATGATTAAACCGGGACTTCCATATCTGGATATTGTTGCAAAAGTGCGTGAGGCCATTGATCTGCCCATCGCAGTTTACAACGTCAGCGGAGAATACGCCATGGTAAAAGCCGCTGCCCAAAACGGCTGGCTGGATAATGATAAAACCATCATCGAAAGTCTTACATGCTTTAAAAGAGCTGGCGCGGATATGATTTTTACTTATTTTGCCAAAGAAGCAGCGATGCTTTTAAATAAATAAACTAAAAAACAGCAACTTAAAATTTAGGTTGCTGTTTTTTTTATATTTAAAAACTTTGAGGTCTTCTACAAGTGAAATGGCTTTGTAAACCTTAAAACAGAATGTATTAAAATAAAACTTTGTGCGCTTTGTGCTCAGTAAAGTCCAGTTTTTTCAGAATTACTTCATAAAATATCAAAATCTTTCCCTCTCACAAATTTAGCAGCAAAAGGCGATTGATTTCCGGTGTATTTTAGAACAAAATTCTTTTTAGTTTCGGTATCTACATTGGTTTGAACTTCTACATTTTGAGTGCTGAAACTAACGTCAAGATGTACTCCGCTGTCTTTTTCCAGATTGATTTCAACGCTTTCGGCATAGAAAAGAGCCGTACTCAGAAAATTAAACTTTACATTTTTTCTGTACGCTTTCGATTCATCCTGCGTAAACTGAGAGTATTTTCTCAAAATCTCAATTCCGGGAACATCAATATTGGTGATACGGGATTTTGTAACATTACTTACTTTGATTGTAAAATCTTTTGCATTTTTCAGATCGCCTTTTACATCAATATTAAATAAAGAAGGCAGCGAAAGTCCGAAATCGAGCATGCTGTCTTTATTAAACTGAAAATCAGGGATCATCGCTGGGAATTTCTTTACTTCCTTTAATTGGTTTTTAACCCTTTCCAATTCTTCACCGGCAAATAAGTATCCGATAAGATTATTGTTGGTGGTACGCCAGTTTCTTCCGTTTCTTTCATAAATTTCGCAAAGCATCGTATCTTCAGAAGAATGGGGAAGAAGATCGATGTCCTGCCACTTAAAAACCTCCTTAGCGTAAGGAAGTCTGTTGATAATTGAAGTTCCCAGATCCAGGGCAAGAAGTTCGGTAAGCTGTTGATTGTTCTGCATAAAAATTTGCTTTTTGGTTACAGTAAAAATAGAAAAATTTTCAGCATTGCAGGATTATTAATTAAATGAAATATTTAAAATTAAATTTCATGGGTTGGCGAAAAAAACTTATTTTAGTTCAACCAAATTTTAAAGTCACAAATATTAATTTCGAAAATAAATGGGAGTACTTGTTACCAACGAGACTGTAAAACAATTGTTTCATATTGCGCAGTCTATCGCCAGAGAAAATTACAACGCAACTTACGATGGACCTCACATTCTGCAGGCTTTAATGCATAAGGATATTGGTCTGAATGAATTTTTAAAAAACATTGATAAAGATCCCGGATATTTTTATGAATGGGCAGACGTGCGTCTCGAAGAATATCCCAAAACATCGCATCTCCCGTCTGAAGTAAAGGAAGGTGATTCTGTTGACCGTCTTTTGGATGAGGCCGACGATATCAGACTGAAACTGGGTCTTGATGAAATTTCTCCAATCTGCATTCTTACCGCAATTGTAAAACCTGAAGTATCATTTTCGCTTCAGCAATTAAAGTCTCTTCCTTTGAGAGAGCATGAAATCTTTAATTTATACAGAAAAGATACGCCTTACGAAAGTATTGATAACGGAGATTTTTCTTCTTTGTTAAATGGCAGCAGTCATTCAGATAATAATTTTCCGTCCATTAAAAATTATTGCGTAGACAGGACTGCACAGGCCAGAAACGGTGAAATTGAAAACATTATCGGCCGTGATAAGGAACTCAGAATGCTGGTTGAAATTCTTTGTAGAAGAACGAAACCTAATGTCATTATCATCGGTGAGCCCGGAGTTGGTAAAACGGCTTTGGTAGAAGGTTTCGCAACAGAAATCATCAAAGGAAATGTTCCGGAAATGCTTAAAAATGCAACACTTTTGGAGTTGGACACCGGCGCTTTGCTGGCAGGAACTTCTTACAAAGGTGAAATTGAAGACAGACTGAAGAAAGTAATCAATGAATGTAAAAAAATTGAAAAAGCAGTTTTGTTTATTGATGAAATCCACGCACTTCTCGATCCTAAAGGAAGTATAGGAAATATCGGAAATATCCTGAAACCTGAACTTGCTAGAGGCGAAATTACCGTCATCGGAGCAACCACTCAGGAAGAATACAGAAAAATTATAGAGCCCGAACAGGCTTTCAACAGAAGATTTGAGGTTTTAACCGTTTTGGAACCGGATGAAAAAACCTGTGTTAAAATGATTAATGTTCTCCTGGATGGTTACAAAAAACACCACGGGATTGAAGTTGAAAAAACTGCCCTTCCGGAGTGCGTGCGTTTGGCAAAACGTTACTCAAAAGGAAAAAGACTTCCCGACGCTGCGATTGATCTTTTAGACAGAACAATGGCCGCAATCAAAATGCTTGACGAACTTTCAGAAAAAGAACTAGACAGCTGGAATACGATTTACAAAGAGATTTTAACCGAAGAATATCTTGATGATAAAGATAAAGCAGATGAACTTATCTGGAACTATAATTTACTGAGAGATAAAATAAGTCCGATTTTGTGGGGTTCTTTAAGTGAACAGCCTCAGATCGACAACTCTATGGCGGTGGAAGAAATTCAGAAGATTATTGAGCAAACGTATGCAGAACTTCTGGAACATGCAGCGGTAAAAAGAGAAAAAGTAGGCCGTCTTGAACTCGCGGCGGTAATGGCTGCAAAAACCAGCATTCCGATTGGTAAAATTCAGGCTCAGGAAAAAGAAAAACTCCTGAATATGGAAGGTCTTCTGATGAACAGAGTTGTTGGTCAGGATCATGCACTGAAAATTCTTTCGGATGCGATCGTAGAAAACCGAAGCGGATTAAATAAACCGGGGCAGCCGGTTGGTTCATTCTTCCTTTTAGGTCCAACAGGAACGGGGAAAACTGAGCTGGCCAAATCTATGGCAGAACTTCTTTTTAACGACGAAAAAGCAATGGTCCGTTTTGATATGTCTGAATTTAAAGAGGAACATTCTGCAGCATTACTTTATGGTGCGCCTCCGGGTTACGTTGGTTACGAAGAAGGAGGAATGTTGGTGAATAAAATCAGACAGCAACCTTATACCGTAGTTCTGTTTGATGAAATTGAAAAAGCTCATCACTCGGTTTTTGATGTTTTCCTGCAGATCATGGATGAAGGAAAAGTGCACGACAAATTAGGAAAAGAAGGAGATTTCAGCAATGCCCTGATTTTATTTACATCAAATATTGGCAGTGAAGAAATCGTAAAACAGTTTGAAGAAGGCAAAATTCCTGAATCAAAATCTCTGATGCAGATCATGTCTAATTCAGGACGCTTCAGACCGGAATTTTTAGCAAGAATCACAGAAATTATTCCTTTCGCGCCGATTACAGAGTCGATGGCGGAGCGAATTTTCAATATTCAGCTTAAATCACTTCACAATTCTTTATTCAGATTGGGTATGAGCCTGAAAATTTCAGACGAAGCTGTGAAAGGTCTGGCTTTAGGAGGTTTCAGTAGTAAATATGGCGCAAGACAGATTTCCGGTGTCATCAGGTCACAACTGGCAAGGCCAATTTCAAAAATGATCGTAAGAGAAGAAGTTAAAGCAGGACAAACCCTGAATGTAGAATGGAATCCTGAAGAAGAGCAAACCGTCTGGACAGTAAATTAAATTATTTTGAAAAAGCATATCCGATGAAGATGGGATTTAAAATTTTGCTCACTGTAATTTTCACTGCAGGCTTTTCACAGTTGGGTTTTTCACAGTTTTTAAATGCTTCGGATACTTCCGAAAGCAGCGTGAGAAAATACCAGAATATCATCAGCTCCAATAAAGAAATTGTAGAATTCATCGAATATTCTATGGTGGAAAAAGGTCTGCCCAAACATTTGCGGAATCTTGCACTCATTGAGTCAAATTTTAACCGAAATATTACATCAAGTGCCGGAGCGGTCGGCGTTTGGCAGTTTATGACCGCTCATGCCAATCAATATGGCTTAACTGAGCAGCAAAGAACGGATCTTTACAGAAGTACAAAAACAGCAGCCATTTCTCTCGCAGATCTGTACAGAAAATACAATAATTGGGTAACGGTGGTTGCTGCATACAACTGTGGTGAGGGAAATATCGCCAAAGCCATGCGAAATGCAGGATCTACACAGTATCATGTCTTTTCAAAATACCTTCCGGCCGAAACGGTAAATCATGTTAAAAAATACCTGAACGTCTGTTTTGCCACCGGAGAACTGAATGCTGTGCTCACCGATTACAACAATTCCAGGATGAAAAAAGTATTTCTGGATGGCAGTGGAAGCGGAAAAACAGTTTCCTCACTTACAGAAACTGAAATTAATGCAGGATTTAATCTTAAAATTATTGCAGAAGAATTAAAAATTGATTTCTCCCAACTGATTGAATGGAATCCTGAGCTTGAACAGCAGTTGAAAGAAGATGGTGAAGGTTTTCTGAGACTTCCTGTAGATCTGATGCCTGATTATCTTTTGAAAAAGAACAGAATTCTAGGGAGATCGGTGAGAGAAACATCCAACAACCCTCAAAAATAATCGTAGTTCTACGACATCAAATCGTAGAATTACTACACTTTTTCAGATTTCCTTCAAATTATTTGAAAATCTTTCTGAGACATTCTATCTTTGAAATACGAAATGTAAAAAACCACAAAGTTTAATTTAAAAAAATTTACAAAATGGCACTTAATTCAAGAGGAATCTTAAAATTCAACGGTGGCGAGGGACAGAAATTATTAAAACTGAACTACAGTGTTTCCAGATCTACGGATGTTTCTGGTAGAGTAGCTTCCGATCCGTCCAACGCAATTATCAAAATTACAGTGGAAGCCACAGAGAAATCCGACATTCTGGAATCTCTGCTTAACGGAAAGTACAAGCCGACAACCGGAGAAATTACTTTCAACAAATCTCACGAAGAAGGAACTTTAATTACTTTAAACTGGGAAAATGGTTATGTGATTCAACATGAGGTAGATTTTGACGCTACAGATGAAAACTCGATGTACATCAGTTTCGTAGTGAGCGCAGAGCAAATCAATTATGGTAATTCAGCTTACGAAGGTCTTTGGCCGTCAAGCTAAGCAAACCAACTTTTCAGTATTAATGTATACAAAAGCAGGACTGTCAATTTATTTTGACAGTCTTTTTTTGATGTTAATTATTTTCAATTAATCCAAATCAATAAAAATTGAAAAATATCTTTTTTTACCACAATATAAATTTTGAGTCCCGCATCCCGCATCCCGAAGCTCGAATCTCGAATCCCGAACCCCGAATCCCGAACCCCAAATCTTAAACCTTGAATTTTAAATTTTGAATCGCCAGTCGTAGAACTACTACACAAAATCGTAGAACTACTACAAAATCTGAGATATTTGATTTTTAGGATGAATTTTTAAAAATGTGGTTCTATCTTTGGAATACCAAAAGCAACAGATCACAAAATATTAATTTTTAAAAAATTTACATTATGGCACTTAATTCAAGAGGAATCTTAAAATTCAACGGAGGCGAAGGACAGAAATTATTAAAGCTGAACTACAGCGTTTCGAGATCTACTGATGTTTCAGGTAGAGTAGCATCAGATCCTTCCAACGCATTAATCAGAGTAACTGTAGAAGCTACAGAAAAATCTGACATCCTGGAGTCTTTACTCAACGGAAAATATAAACCGACAACGGGTGAAATCACTTTCAACAAATCTCACGAAGAAGGTACGTTGATCACTTTAAACTGGGAAAACGGTTATGTTATCCAGCACGAAGTAGATTTTGACGGAACAGATGAAAACTCCATGTACATCAGTTTCGTAGTGAGTGCAGAGTCAATCAATTATGGTAATTCTGCGTATACAGGTCTTTGGCCATCCGCTTAAAAGAAAATCAGAGTTTTATAGTTATTAAGGGAACGAAGACTGTCATATTTAAAAAAGGCAGTCTTTTTTGTCTGTAAGATTCAAATTTATGTTAATATTTTTTAAAAACTAAAAATTGTCTGTGTATAATTTTTAAATGTTGCTGAAAAATAATTATCTTTATTATCACACAATCACATTATTATGACTACAAATCCGGAAAACAGAAACGGGAGCGGTTTCCGTCCGTCCCAAAATGCTGAAAATATAGCTGCCCATCAACATACCGGTATTAACCGTCTTGTAAAACTTTCTTTGGTTATTGAGGGTAAAGTGATCAAATATTACAAACATTTCAGCCTGAAGCAAAGTGCCAACCGTCATCATGAATTTAAAATTACTCTGGCTCATGATGCATTGGGAGGAAGACAGACCCACACTCTTGAAGACGCCAACGAGTTTCTCGGAAAAAGATTAACTGCCGTTATTTCGTACAAAGATGTTCAAAACAGTCCTGAAAGAACTTTCGTAGGCGTGATTACCGGAGTTTCGTTCAGTCAGGAGCAAATGAGTCTGGGAAATATTGTACTAAAAGGTTTTAGCCCTACGGTTTTGCTGGATGGCGCACCTCACATTCAAAGTTTTGGAGGCGGAAAGTCTGCAAGCATCGGAATTATAGCTGATGAAGTCATTCAACAGGGTTTAGACAAAAGTAAATTTGATGTAAGAATTGATACCAACGATTATTCACAAATTGTGTACACCAGCCAATATAATGAGAGTCATTACAACTATCTGGCAAGAATGGCAGAAGCGTATGGCGAACAGTTTTATTATGACGGTGAGGTTCTGCATTTTGGCAAACTTCCCCCGCAGAATGCTCCGGTAAAACTGATTTATGGAAGCAGTGCTCAGGATGTGGAAGTAGAATTAAAAGCTTTGCATACAAAACCGAAGTACTACGGTTACAACAGCAGTAAAAACGAAAAATTAACTTCGGGAGCAACACCCGTTCAGCATGTCGGTGATTTGGCAAAAACAGCATATCAGCACAACGATTCTATCTTTAAAACACCTTCGCTGCAGGTAGCTCCAATTAAAGCATCCACCAATCTTGATGTGGAATATTCACAAAGAAGTACGTCAGGAAGTGAGGCGGTGAATGTCTTTTCAGTATCAGGGAAAACCACTGTTCCTTTTCTTCATCCTGGCTGTGTTGCAGATATTCAGATGAGAAAAATTGATACAAACGAAAGCTCATATTTTACCAAAATAATGATCACTGAAACGACTCACGATATTGATACCATTGGTCATTACAGCGGAAGTTTTCAGGGTATTGCCGCAGATACAGGTTTCTTACCAAAACCCGAATTCACAGTTCCCATCGCTCAGCCACAGATTGCTACAGTAATTTCAAACACAGATCCGGAAGGGCAGGGCAGAGTGCAGGTGAGATTTGACTGGCAGATGAATGATACTACCAATTTCATCAGAATGATGAGTCCTGATGCGGGAGGTACAGATCAGATTACACAAAACCGGGGCTACGTTGCGATCCCGGAAGTTGGCGATCAGGTAATGGTCAATTTCGTTCACAATCATCCAGACCGGCCTTTTGTGATGGGTGGAATGTTTCATGGCGGGACAGCTTTAGGCGGTTTTGCTGATAACAGAGTGAAATCTATTATGACGAGAAGTGGACATAAAGTAGTTTTTACAGAGGACGAAAGTATTATCATCACTGATAAATCTGGTAATGAGATTCATCTGGATACAACGGGAAGCAATATCAACATTACTGCTCCGGAGACGATGACTTTAAATTGTAAGAATATGTTTATTAATGTCGGAGAAAATATGACGACCACTGTAGGCAGAGATCAGTCTGATACTGTTGGTATGAACAGATCACAAAGCATCGGAATGAATGCAACCCAAAGTGTAGGAGCCATGAAAATGACTTCTGTGTTGGGAGATACGAGTATGTTTATTACAGGGAAACTTACAGAGATGATTCAGGGAGATCTTTACAGCGAAACTGCCAAAGGGAAAACCGTGGTGAATAGTGAAGGTGGCATAGAAACTTCCAGTAACGGAAAAATAGTGAAACATGCTCAGAACAGTATTGAGAACAGAAGTGGAGAAAAAGGCAAGAGCTTTTAGCCTATTTCTCAGTTGGATTTAATAAAAAATCGCAGGTTTAAAATATAAAGATTATGAGCCGTACAAGGATTGTGCAAGGGAAAATACACGAAAGTACAGGTGAACTTTCCTACTTTTCAAAGTCGGGTATTTCTGAAAATGCAGCGATGCAATATGCAGAAAACTCTGCGGCTTCTATTCACGAAGCAGGAAATCCTGAAACTCCTCCGAAGCCGGAAGAAAAAACGTATAATTATCCTATTCTTATTTTACAGGGATCGAGAAGAAAAGGCAGAAACAGAGATAATTCCGGGACAGCAACGGATATGCTTTTTAACGATTATACGAGTGATGAAGCAGGATACCAGCGTCTCAGAACACAGCTGTATAATGAAACATATAATACGGAAAAACAGGATGGATGGCTCGACTGGAGCTCCAGAAATGATAATGCATCCGGCGATGCAGATTTCAGAATCAATAAGATCAAAGAGTATAACGCAAAATCTGCAGATGATCTTTTTAAGATATTTAAAGGAGATATAGGATATTTTTCAATGGGGAAAATTCAAACCGTTGCTGAACTCATGGTCGAAAGGATGCGGGAAAACACTGGGGCAGATTTTACTCATACAGATCTTACAAAAGCAGTTATTGCGCACCAGAATTCTATAAATTTTATTGCTGCCATTCACTCAAATATCCGCGATTATTTACGGGAGAATCAAGGTGAAATTTCCGGTCTTGAGATCAAAAATGACGGCAAAGGTATTTTATATGAGATGCTGGTGGAAGATAATGTGAGCAGTCCAAGATTTAGTGATAAGTTCAGTGGTTTAGGAATTACAATTAATGATGTGTGGGCGTACCAGGTTTTTATAAAAAAATATACAAAAACCAATCATCATTATCAGATGGAGCTTCAGTACATTTATTGGGATCACTTTGGTTTAGATTATCCTGATATTCAAAAGTACGACAACAACATATTTTTTGCATGGTTCGTTCTTCAGCATTTTAAAGGTTACAAGCCTTTTATTACAAAAATTGATATGAAAGGTACTATCTCGGGATTTGTTTAATTTCAATACATCAAAATGAAATATTTTTTTTTAATCATAACATTTTTCACAGTTATTCAATGCAAGACATCGATGAAAAAAGCCAACATTCAATCTATAGACTCGGAATTTAATCAGAGGTCAGAATTTAATTTTAAGTATTTTGAAATTTCAGATTACAGTAATTTGACTGATGAAGACCTTACTAATCAGTTAAAATCGTTTGCTGATCTTTCACAGCAATCAAGTACTGGTAATAAAGAGATAACCTGTTTTTTCTACAGGAAAAAAACTGTGGGTGGATATGCTGATGAAATTCGTAGGGCTGCAGAAGAAAATGAATTTGGCGGAATTGAAGGTTCAGAAAAAGATTTGGTAGCTAAAATAAGATATAGAATTAGCGGAACTGAAAAACTTCAGGATATTCTGATTTATAAAAACAATAAAATGACAAAAAAAACTGAGTTTAAAAACTGATTGTCTTATTCTTCAAGTCTTTTTAAATCATTTTTTTTGAATTTCCAATTTACCTTCTGGTAAAACATTTATATAATAAAAAACACAAATTATAAATAAAGATTAATGAGTAGAATAAGAATTGTTCAGGGAAAGATATTCGAAAGTATAGGAGAAGATTTTACCTATTATTCCGAGTCGCATATCAACGAATACTCTGATGAATATCATTCTGAAAAAAGTGAAAAATTAATTAAGAAAGATGGTAATCCATCCAAACCCCCTGCCGGGGAAATCACAGCTAAATGCCTGATACAATTCAGACCTCATAACAATTGGCATGGCGAATACGGTTTTGATTGGGTAAGGGTAGGTGATACGGGGCAGGCTGGTGACAAAAAATGGTATCGAGATATCATGGGAAATTATACCTACCCAAAGACGAAATATGGATTTGATTACTGCAATCCCACCTTTCATAATAAAACTTCAGAATATGACAGATTAGTGACATCAGAATTCAGAAAAATGATTGTGTCCTGGAAGAAAAATGGGAGGTATCCATTTTATTATGTTGTTCCATACCTTTCATTACTGCCGAGTTATACAGCTAAATTACAGTTAAAAATAGAGATTGAAGAAGAGCCTGAAAAATTTGAGGTAGAATATCATACTGATTATTTTACTGTCAAAATACTTAAGCCACTTCCTTTATCTGTGGGTAAACATACGGTAGATCAGTGTTTGGATATTACCTGCACGAATGAATTTATAAGTGATCAGGAAATAATTATAAAAGCATATAAAAATGGAGAAGGAAAAGATGTGGGAAAGTTAATAGTTGTGAAAAATAGCACATCCAATCAGCGGGAAATCAAAGTTACATTGGTTAGTATAATTAAAGGAAAGGAAAAACCAAATTTATCTGTAGAAACGAATTTCTTAGAAAAAATTCTGCGACAATCTTATATTATTCCAACTTTTCAATATAGTTCAATAAGCATTAATCCAAAAGTTGATTTGGGAAAGTACTTTCTCCAAAACACTGATACATATGATATACTCAATAAAAAACTACGAGATAAAGTAAACTTGCATGGTGCTAAAAACAATGGATTTTTTGATGACTCATTTCGGCTATTTTTTTCCACAGATATCTGTGAAGATTTTTCATGTAATGAAAAGGGATTTTTATTGGGTCAGGTAGAATATATTCCGGATAAAAAAATTTTGAAATCTGCAGTTTTACCTAGCGTTATCATCTTCGATCAGAAAAAATTTGCTTTAAAAAGACCAGAAGCAGCTCATTTAGCCAAGAGCACAGCAATGCATGAGCTTTTACATGCTATGGGTCTTCACCATACTTTTGATGAAAAAAGTAAATATGGTTTCAAACAATTTGAAACAGATAATATAATGGACTATAGTGACTCAGAGACTAATATAACAGCAAAACAAACATACAGATGGCAATGGCAGATTTTAAAAAATATATTACCATAAAGATTACAGTAATTTTCATATTAATGTCGTGTGAGAAAAATACCATAAATGGGCAAACAAATACTATCAGTTTGGAAAAAAAAGAGCAAATGAAAAAGAGAGATAATTACAGCGACAAAAAATTTGATATTAAGAAATACGAAAAACAAATATCTGAAAATCCTACTTATCAAAGCTTTATCAGGGCGAGTGATAAAACAGAGGTTGAACAATATTATATTTTGAAAGAAGAGTACGATTTTAAAGCCTATGAACAAAAGTACGTAGATTCATATATAGAGAAAGAGACAGACAAAAATGGATTTATTACTTTCTATAGTTTTTATCAAGATGGAAAAATTAAAGAAACTGAGTTCCATTTCTCGGAAATTGAATATGGAGTATGGAAAAAATACGATAGAGATGGATTTATTATTAGTGAGATTAATAAAGATGAAAATTATCCTTTTTCATTACTGAAGGTGATAGAATTTGCAAATAAAAAAGGTAGGGATTCGATTAAAGGTGGCGGTACGTTTTCCCGTAATTTCAGTCAAACGCACAAAAAATACGTTTATAACGTGGAGCTCTACCTCCGTAATAACAAAGATCCACATGCACAAATATACACTTTAGACGCTGCTGATGGTAAAATCTTAGAACAGGAACGAAAAGGGATACCAAGAATAATTTTGTAAATAATAAAATTAACAAAAACATATTGCACAGTTATCTCTAGTCATAAATTAGTGATGCTAAAAAACTATGTTAAACATAACTCCCAAATTTGTTTTTCAAAGTATTTTTGCATATTCAAAAGTTAGTAGATTTTTCTCAATAAAGGGAATTGAATTCAGGCAATTTGATCACTTTCTAAATAATATCAGGCAGAGCAGTAAAATTTGTCAAACATTGGTAATCTTCCGAAAAAATTACAGAGAGTAATGGCACTACCTCAACAAAATATCTTATTTTTTCTTCACAAAACTGAACCGAATAAATGGCAGTGGGATTTAATAAAAAACAATTATAATGAATGCTTACTACTATCTTTTCAGCATAATAATGTTGACTTTATCTTGTAATTCAAAAAGTCAAGATTTGACAGAGTCGGGAAAGGGAGTTACTAAAATTAACGAAAAAAAGATGACTGTGAAAATATTTAATATTCCTGAGTACGAAAAGAAGCTAAAAGCAAACCCTGATTATACAGGTTACAAAACCAAAGAAAATGTTGAAGTAAAACAAAACTACATGTTGGATGATCAACATTTTGGAGGAGAATATAATCCAAAATATGTTATAGAATATTTACATAGTGAGAAATTCCCAGATGGATTTACGGATTCTTATATTTTTAATAAGGACGGTTTTTTAACAGGGTATGAGAGATATTTTGATGATATCGAAACAGGCATTTGGAAAAAATACAATCGCAAAGGTGAAATAATAGATCAGGAAAATAAGGATATCAACTATCCATTTTCTATTAATGATGTAATTCTTTTCAGTAAAAAAAATAATGGTGATCTTAGTAAGTCTGGTTCATTAAAACGTTCTTATGACGATCAACAAAAAATATATACTTATACAATCGAATGGGTAGTAAAAAATGTAGAAAAGCCATATACCCAAGGCTTTGTTTTAAATGGTGGTGATGGTAAAATTATTAAGACATACCGTAAAGATTCCCCAAGAATAAAAATGTGACAGTATACCACTAAAATTAATTTCAAATTTTTTTCCGAACAATTCAGAATTATAATCAAGGGTATATTTTTGTTTAATTTAAATTATTAAAACTTAAACTCAAGCTGATGAAAAAAAAGAAATTGATCATTTTTACATTCCTCCTAATCTTTATTGTTTTGCTGGTCAGATACGGATTTCTAATAGTTTTATGGCTTACAACTCCTGGTGATGGAGAGATGACACTCAATGAAAAAGTATTATTCGAAAAGATTAAAAAAGATACTCAGGCAAAGGATGTGTGGAGAGAACCGAAATATAATATGACGCATCCAAAAGATACCACAACTTATACTGTTGTTGTTAATGGGATTCCCGGTCATGCAGATACAATTTCTTTAAAGGATAAAGCTCAAAGCATACGATCTGAAATAAATAAGTTAAATCTGCAGCCCAACTTTTACAGGTACCATGTCCTGTACAAAAGCACTGATGGAAAAGAATATCATTTTAAATTCTTACGGTAAGTGTCCCCCTTAAAAAAGATATTCAAAATTTATTAAGCATTAAAAAGTGGGACTCGCTGACCGTTTGATGAGCATTTGTAAGCAAACGTAAAATCAATCATTACAGATACAGCATAACGTAGTACTACAGAAGCACAAACAGTCATCATTAACATCAGGAAACTTAAACACCTGTCATTTCAATTCAAAAAAACTTTATCTTTGCCTTTATGATTTTACGCGGAGAAAACTTAATCAAAGAATACGGTCCAAAAAAAGTAGTAAAAGGCGTTTCTGTACAGGTTCAGCAGGGAGAAATTGTAGGTTTGCTCGGCCCGAACGGTGCCGGAAAAACGACCTCATTTTATATGATTGTTGGTTTGGTTAAGCCTACTTCGGGAAAAATTTTTCTCGACAAACAGGAAATTACCACCAATGCCATGTACCGCCGTGCCCAAAAGGGAATAGGTTATCTTGCTCAGGAAGCTTCCGTTTTCAGGAAACTGTCGGTGGAAGACAATATTCTGGGTGTTCTGCAGCTTACCAAACTTTCAAAAAAGCAGCAGCAAATCAAATGTGATGAGCTGATTGAAGAGTTTTCACTTCAACATGTGAGAAAAAACCGTGGTGATTTACTTTCCGGTGGTGAAAGACGTAGAACTGAAATCGCAAGATGTCTTGCAACCGATCCGAGTTTCATTCTTTTGGATGAACCTTTCGCCGGAGTTGACCCGATTGCAGTGGAAGATATTCAGAAAATTGTAAGAAGTTTAACCGATAAAAACATCGGAATTCTGATCACCGATCACAACGTACAGCAGACTTTGGCGATTACCAACAAAACCTACATTATGTTTGAAGGCAAAATTCTGAAAGAAGGTTTACCTGAAGAACTCGCAAATGATCCGCAGGTACGTGAAGCGTATTTGGGTGAAAACTTCGTCTACCAAAGTATTTTCGACAAGCCAAGCAAGAAAACGTATGCCTACAATATTTGGGCAGGGAATTTTGATTCCAAATCTCAGCTTCAGGGTTTTGTAAACGACAATTTTGGTCAGTTCGATGATTTAAGACTGATGCATGGTTTTGAAGACATCAGTTTTGCGTCATTGGGAAATTCAGATATACAGCATATTTTTGCTGACGTTGTCGATAAAAATGCCAACAATTCTTTTGTCTTCCAAAAGAAAGAAATCAATTCAAACTATTCATTAGAACAGGCAGAAGCCGATTCAAAAGCAGCAAGTAAGTCTGAACTGCATTATCTGACGACTTATGTTTTTGAGGGATAAAAAAAATGAGTGATATTAATTTTTACGAACAATTTTCAGTTGGAACCAAAGTCTTTTTGGATAATGAATATGGGGTAATAATTGATTTACAGGATCATGAACTTTCAACTTTTATTCGTTGGGACACTCCAAAAGAAAATGATATTGAAGATTGGTGTTCTATGTGGGGGACATTTATTGATGCGGGTGGAAAAATAGTAGATAAAAATCATCAATTTATATACATCAACGACAATGGAAGTCTGAAAGATATAATTTAAATTAAACATTTCGCTTAATGATTTACTTCAGTACAACTTAACAAATCAAAAGCACTTTTATGCTTAACAACATAATTCGCTTAATGTTTTAAAAATCCTTGCCAAAAAATATTTTAAAACGTACCTTTTCTCACAGAAACGGTACGTTTTTCATTTAAAACCAATTCATGGCAAAACCTTTCACAAGAGCACTCAGTATTTTCGGGATTTACAGACAGCTGAAACCTTTCATTAAGCCGTATCGGCTGATGATTTACGGAACTTTATTTCTTACTTTTTTAGGTGCAATTACAGCTCAGGTCAATGCGGTAGTTTTAAAATATACGGTTGACGAAGTGGAGAAATTAACCAAACTTCCCAGTCCGATGTCGGAGGGAATTCATGTGCTTTTAATTATTTCGGCTATACTTTTAGGAAAAGAAATTGCCAATATTTTTATAAGTTTCGGACAGAAATTTTATGGTGAGAAAATCAGAATTAATGTAAGTTCGGTTTTGGCGCAATCTGCGATTGATAAAATTTTAACGTACAAAGTTGCCTACTTCAGTGATGAAAACCACGCCTCCGGAAAATTACAGACCAGAATCGACCGTGGAATTGAAAGTTTAACGAAGCTTGTTCAGAACTTTTTCATCGATATTTTGCCCATGTTTTCCAATGCGATTATTGCTTTGGTGATTATGTACATGCAGAATGTGTATGTCGGTTTGGTTTCCACAATTATTGTCCCGATTTATTTTTATGTCACTTCCATGCAGGCAAAAAAACTGGGTGGCGTAAGAAGACAGCTTCGGAACCAGCGCGAACAGAAGACTTCTGGATTATTAAATTTAATCAATTCCATTTTGGTGATCAAAAGTTTCGTACGTGAAAAATTTGAAGGCAAAAAACAGTTTGATCTGCAGATGCAACTCATGGACAGCCAGATGTACACCAGAAAAACCAGTTTTATCTACGAAGGTTTAAAGACATTCATCGAGCAGATTGGTGTGGTTTTGATTATTTTACTGACGGTTTATTTGGTTTTGAATCAGCAAATGACTTTGGGCGCTATCATGCTTCACATCATGTTGTTCAACAACGTTTCTTCGCCGATCAGACAGCTTCACAGAATTTATGACGACATGAATGATGCGATGATTTACGCGGAAGGTTATTTTGAAATTTTAAATGCTGACGAAGAAGCCGAGCCCAACGGAACGCTGAAAGAAGCCATGACTTCTGAAAATTTTGAGCTCAAAAACGTCAATTTCACCTATCCAAACGGAACTCAGGCTTTACACAATGTTTCCATGGCCATTGAAAATGGAAAAACTACAGCTTTGGTGGGCTTAAGCGGAGCCGGAAAGTCCACTATCATCAATCTTTTATGTAAATTTTATCTTCCCGATACTGGCGAAATTTTATTGGATGGAATCAATCTGAATCAGTACGACAATGCTTATCTGCGAAATGATATTGGTTTGGTTTTGCAGAAGAACCATATTTTTCAGGGAAGTATTGAAGACAATATCCGGTACGGAAATATGAATGCAGGTTTTGAGGAAATTGAAGAAGCCGCTAAAAAAGCCTATCTCCACGATCAGATTTTAGATTTACCCGAAAAATACCAGCATGATGCGACCCAACTTTCGGGCGGACAGCAACAGAGAATTGCGATTGCCAGATTATTTTTAAAAAATCCACCCGTTATATTTCTGGATGAGCCAACTGCCAGTTTGGATGCGATTGCCACTGAACAGATTAAAAACTCTTTAGATGCGATCAAAGAAGGACGAACGGTGGTGATTATTTCGCACTCGCTTTCCCAGATTTTAGATTCAGATAAAATTTATGTGATGAAAAAAGGCCACGTCGTTGAAAGCGGAACGCATGATGAACTGGTGCAATTAAACGGAACGTATAGAGAAATTTTTGATGCTTCTGCAAGGAGTTTGAATCTCGATAAACTGATGAATACGTTTAAGGATAATTAATCTAAAAATTAAGAATTAATTTTGCTAAAACGCTAAAACGCTAAAACACTCCAACTCTCCCACTCAATGAACGATCATTACCTCAAAAAACTCGACCGCGTCACCGCAATTCTCACGCAACTACAGTCAAAACCGATTGTACGAGCTCAGGATTTGGCCGAAAAATTTGAAGTGAGCGTAAGAACAATTTACCGTGATGTAAAAACTTTGGAAAACGCAGGAATTCCGATTGTGGGTGAAGCGGGAAGCGGTTATTCTCTGATGGAAGGCTACAAACTTCCGCCTGTGATGTTTACCAAAGAAGAGGTTTTAAGTTTTATCACGGCCGAAAAACTGATGCAGAAATTTTCGCATGAAAGTTTGGGAAACCACTACCAGACCGCCATGGAAAAGGTACGTTCGGTCTTAAGAAATTCAGATAAAAACTTAATTCAGAATATTGAAAATCAGATTGGTATTTACAATTACAATCCAAAAAAGGAAGACACGATAAAAAATATTATTCCAACAATCCTGGAAAGTATTGCAGAAAAACAGCAGATTTTAATTGAGTACAAAACGGTTAACGACAGAATCTCAACAAGAAACCTCGAAGTGGTAGGTGTTTTTTTTGAATTCAGCTATTGGTACATGATTGCGTACTGTACACTGAGAAATGATTTCAGGCAGTTTAGAATCGACCGGATTTTAAGTATTACCAAAACCCAGAATCCTTTTCTGCAGGAGTACGGACAAATCAACGACTACCGCCAGAGCCCGAACGGAAATAAAACCATCGTCAGGCTTTTGGTAGACAAAAAAATTATCGGGCACTTGAACAATTCCAAGATTTATTACGGCTTAACCGACGAAAAAGAAACCGAAAACGGCACCGAAATGACCTTCGAAACCGAATGGATTGACGAAGGTTTCCCCCGCTGGCTGATCACATTTTTCGATTACGCCCAGATCATCGAACCAGAATTCCTAAAAACCACCATGCAGGATCTGATCACCAAAGTTTCAAAAAACCTCTGACCTCACAAATTAATTTAAGCATCCCTGGTAACCAAATCTGCGAGAGAAAAATTATTTCACCAAAATTAATTCGCAATCATCTGTGTAAATCTGTGTAATCTGTGCGCAAAAAAATCTCTCACAGATTCCACAGATCCTCATAGATTTTAAATTCAATCTGCTCCATCTGCGAAATCCGCAGGAGAAAAATTCTTTCACAATGATTTCACCCACAATTATCTGTGTAAATCCGTGTAATCCGTGCGCAAAACAAACTCGCACAGATTCCAGCGATTTCTACAGACAGTAAATGAAAATCTTCGATTTTCAAACTCATGTGTTCTAAAATGTTTTCAAAGCTGTCGACTGAAAACTTATGTGACTTATGTGTCAAAAAAATTATGTCAATGCAAAAAAAAACTCCCACAGATTTAACAGATTCGCACAGATTTTAATCTGCTCCATCTGAAAAATCTGCGGGAGACCAAAAAAAAGCATCAAAGATGCCTAAAATCTTTCCCAGAAAAACGGCGGCTCAATTCCCAGCGCTCTCAGATACACAAATCCCTGCCCACGGTGATGCACCTCATTATCCACAAAATAAAGAATATTCTGATACACCGGAAACTCGTACTGACCGAATAAATTAAACGTTTCCTGAAATCTCTCCTCAGAAATCTGACTGAAATACTGATTAATCACTTCCGTTTCAGAATCCCATTTCGCCAAAAGTTCTTCCTTAGTTTTCGGCTGAAAAGCTTCCTCAGAAAACTCCTCCACCTGACCTTCAACGATGCCTTTTAATGCCGGACCTGCGATGCTGACCAATTCCACTGCCAGTTTTGCAAACGGTCTCATTCCGCCGATCGAGAACTCAAATAATTCTTTTTCAGGAAACATTTCAATCACTCTTCTTGTCAGGTTTCTGTGTCCCTGCCAGTGCTCCAAAAGCTGTGCTGATGAGATAAACTGTGTAGTTGCTGTTGCTGTAGTTGTCATAACGTATTGTTTTGTTTGTTAATGTTAAGACAAAGGTAAGAGGTGATTGTGACAACAGTTTGTCAGTAGGATTTTTAAGATTTAAAATATTTAAAATTTCCAGAAAATAAAATATATTTCCTCACGTTATTGTGAAGTTGATAACAGAAATCCAGCCTATGGAAGTTGTCATTAAAGATAATTTTGAATCTGACCAATCTGTTACAGGTTGGTCTTTTTTATGTGCAATGGGCAACAGTAGTGACTAATTTTTTCAGGAGCTAATCCGGCTATCCACTGTATCTTTTGCTCTTCGTTCCTCATCACAAAAGGATGCCGTTCCTATCCGGGCTAAGGGATTGTGTTTTTTCAGAACTGGTGATTTTCATTTTTTACTTTTTGCAAAATAAACTACTTTAGTGAATTGAAAATGCCATCATTACTTTTGTCATTTAAAACAACTTATTTTACAGATGAAAATTTACACCAAAACAGGAGATAAAGGCCAGACCGCTTTATACGGCGGAACGAGAGTTTCAAAAGCCAGCGCAAGAGTAGACAGCTACGGAAATATCGATGAACTCAACTCATTTATCGGAATTTCAAAAAGTTATATTACGGATGAGGAAGTTTTAAAACAGCTCAAAAAAATTCAGTTTGATTTGTTTACTGTAGGTTCCGAAGCAGCAACTCCGGTGGATAAACTCATGCTCGCCAACGGTAAATCCCGACTCCCGTTAATTATTTCAGACAGCGAAATCGAAGAACTCGAAAACTGGATGGATGCTTTTGAAGAAAAACTCGAGCCGCTTCAGTTTTTCATTCTTCCAGGCGGCGGAAAGTCAGCAACTTTTTTACACGCAGCGAGAACAATTTGCAGAAGAGCAGAACGTTCGTTGGTTTTCTTAAATGAATCTGAAGAAGTGCGTCCAGAATTAATCAAATATCTTAATCGACTTTCAGATTATCTTTTCGTCTTGGCGAGATACATTTCCAAAATCAACAGTGAGCCGGAAGAATACTGGAATCCGAGTGAAAGAGGTTAGTCGGAAGAGCCAAGTAAAAAGTAAAAAGAGCCAAATAAACAAAATGTAAGTTTTTACTAAATATTTACGTTCTACGAAAGGGATGTCAATGAAGAGATAAAAAAATATGTCAAGTAATTCTGATTATAATAATAGTGAAAATCCCTTTCTTTCGGAGAGGGATTTAAGGAAAGGAAAATGTCTGCTTTTCATCAACGGCGATGCCCCAAAATCGCTCCCCGATTTAGATATTTATTCATTGATCGCCTGTACCGACGGTGCCTTCCATTATCTGAAAGATTTAAATTTTCCGATGGAGAATTTAGATTTCATTTCCGGTGATTTTGATTCGCATTCCGGATCAGACGAGAATCTGTATGAAGACAAATTTATTTACACGCCCGATCAGGAAAAAACAGATTTTCATAAAGCCTTAGAAATTATTGCTGAAAAAGGTTTTGAAAATATCGATGTTTTTGGAGGGAGCGGTGGCGAACAGGATCATTTTTTGGGAAATCTGACGGTGGCTTACTCATTTAAAGAGAATCTAAACATCACATTTTACGATGAGTTTTCTGAATATTTTTTTATTCCCCAATCCTTTACTTTAAAAAATGTAAAAGGCAAACTGGTTTCACTGTATCCATTTCCTACAGCTGAAAATGTGACTACCAAAGGTCTGAACTGGACGTTAGATAATGAAAATCTGAATATTACCTCAAGAATAGGCACTCGGAATTTTGCGTCTGAAGATGAAGTTTCAGTAACGTATGAGAAAGGAGATCTGCTGGTGTTTGTAGGAAAGGATTATCTGTAATTTTATATTGACAGAAACAATGACGCTAATTTTGATCCGGCTGAAACTTTAAGAAAATTTAAAACCGTAAAATCAAACTTTTTTAGCAATTTTGCATTCTTAATTCACTTGCTAGAAAATGAAAATAAAGTACTCGGAACTTATTGATCAGACATTGTACTTCCCAACCGAAGAATTCAATGTTTCTGAGAACAATTTGTCTTTTCACGACATTCCTCTGATGGACGTTGTTGAGAAGTTTGGAACGCCTCTTAAGGTAAGTTACCTCCCGAAGATTTCTCAGAATATACAGAAAGCAAAAGGCTGGTTTAAAGAAGCTTTTGAGAAAATCGACTACAAAAAAAACTACAGATACTGCTACTGCACAAAATCCAGTCACTTCAAATTTGTAATTGAAGAAGCCCTGAAAAACGATATTTCCATCGAAACTTCTTCAGCCTACGATATGGACATCGTAAAATCTCTTTTCAATGAAGGAAAAGTGGAAAAAAGCATCGAAGTAATCTGCAACGGCTTTAAAACCGACGATTATCTCGCGAAAATTTCGGACATGATCAATAGTGGTTTCGAAAATATTACGCCCATTCTGGATAATTACCGTGAACTGGATAAACTCACAGAAAGCATCGACAAAACCTTCGATATCGGAATCAGAATCGCTTCTGAGGAAGAACCGAAGTTCGAATTCTATACTTCAAGACTCGGAATCGGATACAAGGATATTATCCCATATTACAGTCAGAAAATTGCGGAACATCCGAATGCAAGACTGAAAATGCTGCACTTCTTCATCAATACCGGAATTAAAGATACGGCTTATTACTGGAACGAACTGTACAAATGTCTCCGTGTTTATGCACGTTTGAAAAAGATCGCTCCGGAAGTGAATTCACTCAATATCGGTGGCGGTTTCCCAATTAAAACTTCTTTAAATTTCGATTACGATTACCAGTACATGGTGGAAGAGATCGTTTCTCAGATCAAAAAATTCTGTGAAGAGGAAGGGGTAGAAGAGCCAAATATCTACACCGAATTCGGAAGTTTTACCGTAGGAGAAAGTGGTGCAAATCTTTACAAGATTATTTCTCAGAAACGCCAGAACGACAGAGAAAAATGGAATATGATAGATTCATCTTTCATGACCACGCTTCCTGATACCTGGGCAATTTCAAGACACTTTATTATGCTTCCCCTCAACCGTTGGGACGATTCCTACGAAAGGGTTTTCCTCGGTGGATTAACATGTGATTCTGACGATTATTACAATTCCGAACAGCATACCAACACCATTTATCTGCCTGTTTTCAGCGACACAAAACCTCTGTACATCGGGTTTTTCCACACGGGAGCATACCAGGAAACAATTGGCGGTTATGGCGGTGTCCATCACTGTCTGATGCCTCAGCCGAGACATATTCTGATTCAAAAGGATGAAAATGGTGAGTTCCAATATGAGATTTTCAGAGAAAGACAGGGGCCTGAGGATATTCTGAAGATTCTTGGATATTAATCTAATTAAATTACAGATTTTTAAATACTATAGCCGTCAGTTTGACGGCTATTTTTTTTGAAACTGGATATCTGATATTTTTGGTGGAAAATCTACATATGTGTGAAATATAATTATCTTTGAAAGAAATGAAAACGAAATAAACTTCGTCAATTTACACAATTCATTATGTATTTGCGAAAGTTTGTTTCTCCTGTAAACAGGTTGGAAGACATACTATGAAAAAAACTTCTTTAATAATATTTCTATCTTTTTTTACAATAATTTTTATGTCAAATCAATCATTCCGAAAAAATAACAATGATTTTGAGACTAATACATTTGATAGTGATTCTGGTTACGTTTCTATAAAAAGTTGAGAAAATTTACTATTGGAATTGAATAAAAATGACACAATTGATTTTGAATACAAGCAACTGAAACAAAGTGACACAATTGGTAAATATTACAGGAAATTAAATAGTCCAAACTATATTTTGTATTTGAACGATATCACAAATAAAAAATTATCACCTTCACAATTTATTATTGAAGTAGGGTCTAAAGGAAAAATTATAAAAAGCGAAAGATATGTTAATGGTTTTTACCTATGTTGTTGGAATAATAAGTTTGATGGATTTGGAAAAATTAATGATTACTTTTACATAAAAAGTTGTGGAACTGGTTCTGCGTTTTGCTCAACACAATTATATTTTTTTAAAGAAGTTACGCCTCAGGAAAATTTAAACCCAATTATTAAAAGTGTATTTAACGGGATGTGCGAAACAAATGGCAAAAAATGGTTGGCTTGTACCTTAGAATCTACTTTTAAGACAACAGAAAACTCAATAATTTTTAATTACGAATATAAAAGTGGAATTTCAAAAAACAGGAAAAAGTATAAAAAAATTGAAAAATTTGATGTTGTGTACCATTTGAAAAACAATGTTTGGGTGGCTAGCGACACTACAAGAATCAGTCAAATTCAATATTAATAAAATACAATCTGCAAACAGATGTTTGGTCGGTAGGGAATTTTGCAAGTAATTGCATGTTAAAGTCTCGAAAGAATTTTTATTTTAAATAATCGGATGATTTTTAAATTTTTCAGAACAAAAAAAATATGACAACACCTAAATTTAACAGGAGAACGAAATGGATTCTAAAAAGAGTCTTAATCTTATCTGTTTTTTTAGTTTTCTTCATAAGTTATAATCTACGAATGATGGAAATTGAAGATCGTTACGGTGATTTACAGGAAATGTACTGGAAATCTGAAAATGGAGACATTGTATTTAATAAACTAAATTCATCTTCGGCAGTGATTGAAAAAGATTGGCGCAGGATTTATGTTAAAATAAATGGAAAGTTGATTAATGTAGACGAATGGCTAGATCCAAACAATAAATATATTTTTGACGTTGTTATATACAGACCAGACAAAAGTTTGAACGGACTAAATACAGATAAAAGAGAAATCGAAAGAGGAATTAAAAACTCAGGTTTGGAATTGATTTCTGAATTAAAAGTCAAGTATTAAAACAAACAAATAATTGGCATCTGGACAAATAGTAAAAGGTGAAGATATAATTAAAAAGTTTTTTGATTCCTTTTTCAGATATATTAGAATTATTTGGCATTGAATCTTAATAAAAAGGGCTCCCAATTTTGGGAGTCCTGTATTTAAAAGAATTTCGAAATTTTATCAACTTCCAGTTCAGTATAATCTGAAACAATAATATTCGCCAGACTGTAATCCTGATTGTGTGTATGAAAACTTTTGTAGGCTGCACAGAATATTCCAGCCCGGTGAGCGGCGAGAATTCCGTTGGTGGAATCTTCGATCACCATGCAGTTTTCGATGGGTTGACCCGCCATTTCTGCTGCTTTCAGGAAAATTTCTGGATGAGGTTTTGACTCTTTCAGGTCGGCACCGCTTATTTTTCCGCTGAAGTATTTTTCCAGTCCGAATTTATCGAAAACCATATTTATCGTGGTCATCGTTGCGGATGAAGCTAAAATTAAAGTAATTCCGTTGTCGTAATAATGCTCGATCAGTTGTCGCACGCCGGAAATCAAATCAAAATCTTCGTCATTGTAAAAGTAATCTTTGAAATGCGCTCTTTTGATTGCTGAGGATTCTTCGTGACTGTGAGAAAGACTGAACTGACTGATTAAAGTTTCGAAAACTTTTTTGGTGGAAGCTCCGGTAAATGAAGTGTACAGTTCCTCTGAAACGGGAATTTCAAGCTGATCAAAGGTTTTAAAATAGGCTTTTCTGTGCAGCGGTTCTGTGTCCACAATTACGCCATCCATATCGAACAGCACAGCTTTTAATGACATATTTTCTGTTTTGGCAAAGGTAGGGATTTTGAGATTAAGGTTAAGGATAAGGTCGAGGTTGAGGTTGAGGTCGAGGTTGAGGTTGAAAAAGAGAAAGAGGTATAACTTTAATTTTGTTTTTTGAGAGAGCAGCGAAGCTGAGGAATATCGGTAGAACTATATTCTTACAAAATGAATATGAGGTGCGACGCACCGAAATGTTGTATTATTCTTTACATATAATGTAAGGATTAAAATATTCATTCTGTATTTTTAACCTTTATCTCAGCCTCAACCAAAATTCCGCAGGAAACGGATTTTTTCTTCGGAATTTTCTTCTGAAATTTGTTTTAAATAAAAAAAGCATGTCTGCCCAACACATTTTAGATTATCAGAGAATTGCAAAGGCAATAGATTATATTAAGAATCATTTTCAGCTTCAGCCGAATCTGGATGAGGTCGCGGAATTTGTTGGTTTAAGTCCTGCACATTTCCAAAAGATGTTTACGGATTGGGCAGGAACGAGTCCGAAAAAATTTCTGCAGTTTATCAGTTTAAATCATGCTAAAAGTCTTTTAAAAGAAGAAAAAACAAGCCTTTTTGATACGACATTAGAAACAGGTTTGTCCAGTACAAGCCGACTTCACGATTTGTTTGTGAAGATTGAAGGAATGTCACCGGCAGAATACAAAAATGGCGGGAAAAATTTAAAAATTAAGTATAGTTTCTCAGAAAGTCTTTTTGGAAATTTAATTTCGGCTTCCACAGAAAAAGGCGTTTGCTACATTGCTTTTGATGATGATAAAATGAAAGCTTTTTCAGATTTAAAACTAAGATTTCCCAACGCAGAATTTTCAGAAAAACAGGATGATTTCCAGAAAAATGCACTGTCAATTTTTAATAAAGACTGGGGAAATTTAGAAACGGTAAAACTCCATTTAAAAGGAACTGATTTCCAGTTAAAGGTTTGGGAAAGTCTGCTCAAAATTCCGATGGGAAAATTGTCTACTTACGGAAGTCTGGCTCAGGAAGTGGGAAATCCTAATGCGTCAAGAGCGGTTGGTGCTGCGATTGGGAGCAATCCTGTAGCGTTTTTAATTCCCTGTCACCGTGTGATACAATCAAGTGGTAAAATCGGAGGTTACATGTGGGGAAGTGATAGAAAGCAGTTGCTGATCGGGTGGGAGAGTGCGAAAATTTATCCCTAAAGTTTTGTTTTCCCACAGATTTCACAGATTAACACCGAGCGACGATGTATTTCGGTGATTTAGAAAAATATGCACACGCTCTGTCATCCTGAAATTTTTAGGTTCGACGTAGTCAAAGGATCTCAATTATTAAAATCTTTGTTGAAATTCCTCCGGAATGATAAATTTGCGTTTAAGTATGAATTGAACTTTATTTGTCTCACAAATTACACAGATTTCCACAGAAAGATTGTGCTTATTCCTGAAAGTCATCGGTGTAATCGTGTTCAAAAAAATAAAATTAAAAAAAATGCTTAATCTCTTCGATGAAACACCAAGATTTCCAATCAATATTCTTCCGAAAGATGGAATTACAGAATATTACGGTAAAATATTTTCTCCAGAGGAATGTCTGAAATATGAACAGTATTTATTAAACCAAATTCCGTGGGAGCACGATGAAGCTGTTATTTTCGGGAAACTGATTTTAACGAAAAGAAAAGTGGCTTGGTTTGGCGAAAAAGAATTTGAATATACTTACTCTAAACGGACAAAATACGCCAGATTCTGGACACCTGAATTACTGGAATTAAAACAGAAATGTGAAGAAGTTTCCGGCGAGACGTACAATTCGTGTTTACTGAATTTATACCACGACGGCAGCGAAGGAATGGCCTACCACAGCGATGGCGAGAAAGATTTGAAGAAAAATGGTGCTATCGCTTCCTTATCATTCGGCGCGGAGAGAAAGTTTTTATTTAAACATAAAATCTCCAAAGAGAAAGTAGAAATTTTCCTTGAAAACGGAAGCCTTCTTGTGATGAAAGGAACTACTCAGGACAATTGGCTGCACCGCCTTCCACCCACAACAAATGTGAAAACTCCGAGAATCAATTTAACCTTCCGGACGATTGAAGAATAAAAAAAGAAACCTCCTCAGAAATTCTGAAGAGGTTTTCTCAATTTGATATGAAGAAACTAATTGTTTAAAATTAGATACCTGCCCATCCTGCAGCCCATGTAGGAGTTGCAGTACCACTTCCGGCACCTGTAGCAGATGCATTTTCAGTAAATAAGTTAGCTGCTGCAGTTACAGTAGCACCTGTACTTGATTTTAGGGAAGCTTTAGTGGTAACGTTTGTATCAAACTTCACGTTAGTGATTTTACCACCACCATTGAAATAAGAAACAGAAGCATCATGTTCTACGTTGATACCTGTAGACCAATTAGACAATACGATGTTATCTAAAGTTCCGTAAGTACCTACTCTTAATTTGATTGCATCGTTTTCTGCTCCCACTGTACCTCCGATGAAGGTTGCATTTTTGATGGTAGGATTAGATCTTGGGTTAGCATCGTTGTTGTTTGAGTTATTGTCTGCCTCGATCCCTCTGTTTCCAACTCCTGATGCTCTTCTTTTTGTATAGATGTTGGTTGCAGTACCGTTCCATCCTTCAGTCCAGTCGAAAGCATCATCTTCGTTTCCTACAGAAATAATGTTGGATACATTTACTGTTCCACCGAAGAATTCGATACCGTCATCAGATCCGTTGATCAGTGATACATTATCGATTACAGTTCCGTTACCTACTCCGAAAAGAGATAAACCGTTGAATTCTTTATCTGCCTGAAAGATTGCTCCGGCATACTCAATTCTTACATATTTAAGTACACCTGAATTGTCTGAAACATTTGTACCTCCATAAGTTGCGTCACCTACTTCAGCATTTGCACTTGTACCCTTATTTATCGGAGCTTTTCCACAGATTACCAATCCTCCCCAGCTTCCTGGTGTAGGGTTTGGTGAAGTCATTACAATTGGATTAGAAGCTGTACCGTTGGCTAAAATTTTACCATCCTGCTCTACAGTGATATATGCAGAAGTACCACCGGAAGCTTCAATTCTTGTTCCTGCAGGAATTACCAAAGTACCGCCAGCTTTTACTTTTAATGCGCCAGTAAGTTTGTATAACTTAGTTGCATCAAGAGTTACTGTTTCACCAGACTTAATCTCTCCCTTAAAGTTGTTTGGGTCTGAAGCAGCACCGCCTGGGTTGGTTATTACGATATCGTCATCGTCGTCATCGCTGCAAGATTGAAATACTACAGCTGTTGTTGATACAAGGAATGCAACAGCTAATAATTTTAAAGTGTTCTTTTTCATTTTACAATATTTTATTTATTTTTTTACTTATTAGAATTCATAAGAAATGCTTGCGCCTACACCTGCACCTCTTTTATATCTTTTTGAAACCAGCTCTTGACCGGTCACAGTATTATCCTGGAATCTAGTGAAAGTAGGGTTTAGAAGGTTTCTTCCTGTAAACGAGAATCCCATTCCGTTTCCTAACTTGAATTTAAGTGTAGCATCTAAAGTGCTGAATGCTTTATCAACCATATTTCCTCTACTCTGGAAACCGATTGAATAAATGTTATCTGAAATGTAAGAGTAAGAAACTACGAAATCCATTAGGTTTTTGTTCCCCCATTTCTGTTCTACACCTAGGTTTACGTTGGCCAGAAACTCAGATGCTCCCTGTAATTTATCAGAAGATTTAAGGAAATCAGTAGTATATTGAGACTCTCCTACACCCGCATTTTCTCTTCTTACTTTTTCACCGTCAAGTTCCATTTTAGTGTTAAGGTAAGTACCGTTCAGGAATGTATAGAATCTTGTTTTACCTGAATCGTAGATATCTTTTCTCACCTCTGCTTCCAAACCAAATACTCTTCCTGTGTCTCCTACGTTCACAACTGATGTTAAGTTGGAAGCTGAGTTAATTGTTATTTTAGCAAGAGGATTCTGTATGTGTTTTCCAAATGCGGTTAAGGAAATCAATTCATTTTTCTTCGGAAACCATTCCCATTTCAAATCTACATTATAGTTATCGGCAAGATAGTTAGACTGGCTTCCCTGAATTGTCTCATCCACTTCTTCGTACTGGTACGGAGTAATTTCAAGTAGTAACGGACTTGTATAGGTTTTTGATGCTGCTAATCTTAAATTATGCTGATCGTTAATGCTGTATTTAACGTTTACGGCAGGTAAGATTTTATTATAGTCTTTGTCTCTCGCACCCTGTTGAATAGCAGTATTGTACGTAAGTTTCTGCATAAGTTTATCGTATCTTACACCTGCCTGTACAGTAAGTTTTTCAGTGAATTTGTAATCTACGTTCAGATATCCTGCGTGATTGTTTACTTCAGAAGTAAATAATTGCGGGATTAATGCAGTGTTAGGATCGTATTTGATATCTCCTCTGAAAGTTACAATGTCAAAAAATCCTCCGGCCTGATAATTTGCTAAATTGAAAAATGCATCATAGTTATTGGGATTTACGGTATAAGTTCCCTGTGCCGGTAAAATTCTGAAGTTGTACTGAGTTGCTTTGAATTCACTTTCCTTGTATCTGCCGCTGTAACCTAAGGTTATTTTAGCTTCACCAATTTTGTAATCTGCATGTACATCACCTGTGAAATCATTTTCCAGCAATCTGTCAAAATACCTGTTGTTGGCTCCGGGATTCGAGCTTGCAAAGAAACTCGTGTTTGTCTGTTTGTCCAGCACCGTTACGTTCTGCTGTCTGTCTGGTCTTCTGCTGTCTAATCTGTTGTAACCTAAGTTCCAGCTGATTTTTAGAGGTTCGCTTACTGTATGTTCACCTCTCAGCTGATTTACGAGCAAATCATTTGTTCTGTAAGTAGCTCTTCGCAGCTGTGTTACGTATCTCTCCTGGTTTACATCATTATCATAATAATCTCTGTTGTATCCGGAATAGTTTCCTAATCTCTGTTCGGTTGTATGGATATAATTTGATGATAAATTGATGTTGTGTTTAGGATTAATCTTGTAATTTAGATTAATTAAACCTGTTGTATTAGTGCTGTATTTGAATTCTTCTGCATCAGTATATAATCTGAGAGCATTATCCTGTCCGTCATAAGCTCCTCCTGTAACACCTTTGAAATATTCATAATTGTTATCAAAACCGGCATATCCGAAAATGCTGAACTTGCCCTGATCACCAACTTTAAAATTAGTTCCGAAATCAAAACTCAGTGCAGAGTTAAAAGGATTGTTCACTTCCTCATTTCTCCAAGATGTTTTAAATGCGTAACCTTGATTTACAATGGCATTCTTAGATGGTTTTTTTAAGATGGTAGAACCAAAATAATTCGGCCCGTCCTGCAGGAAATAATTATTCTTCTGAACTGCATTAAAGTTTACAGATGATCCTAAATTGACTTTAAAATAAGGCTTTCCTGTGTAAACTTTAGTTACAATATCTACGTTTGCACCAGACATATCACCCCAAAGTCTTGGATTATAAACTTTTTCCAAACCGATGAAATCGATCATATCAGTTTTGATGATACTCAAATCGATGTTTTTGTATAAAGGATCATTGGAAGGAACCTGAAGTCCGTTGATGGTGGTAGAGTTGTTTCTGTCACCAAGACCTCTGATGAAGATCTGGCCGCTGCCTTCCTGCTTTTGTGAACCGGTGGCTTTGGTTACTGCAACAGATGCATCGCCTACACCCTGTTTTTCCAACTGTACAGAACCTACACGTTCTATTACTTCTACTGATTTTTTCTGCAGACCTATGATGTTGGATTCTGCACCTTTTCTTGTAGTTCCCTGGATGACAACACCGTCAATTTTCTTTTCAGATTTTACAGTGTCTGATTTGGTTTCCTGGGCATACATTACAGCTCCTGTTGATGTTAAAAACAAAACTGCAATACTGATTTTTCTAAAGTTCATTTCTTTTTTACTAATTTCTTCGGTGCAAAGGAACTAAACATTTATGCCTGCGTTGGTTTAGTTAAATTTAAATTTTCATTAACGAAACATTACCAATCGGTAATTATTGTTAACTTTATGTGAACGATTACCCTAACCTTAACGTGTGATTTAAAAATGATTAACTTTGACCAGCAAAATTCAAAAATGAACTCAAAAAAGATCCTCTTAATTGACGATGAAATGGATATCCTCGAGATACTTTCTTACAATTTAGAAAAAGAAGGTTATGATATCTACACCGCCACAAACGGTAACGAAGGAATTGATAAAGCAAAGGAAATTGTTCCGGACCTTATTCTTCTCGACGTGATGATGCCCGAAAAAGACGGTATTGAAACTTGTCAGGAACTCCGGAAGATCAAAGAACTGCAAAAGACACTCATCGTGTTTTTATCTGCCAGAAGCGAAGAGTTTTCTCAGCTTGCAGGTTTTCAGGCAGGGGCAAATGATTACATCGTGAAGCTTATCAAACCGAAAATTCTTATTTCTAAAGTTAATGCATTGCTTCAGCTGACATCTCAGGTTTCTGATACATCAAAGCAGATCGAAATCGGCGATTTAATTATAGATAAAGACAATTTCAGAGTATCAAAAGGAGGACAGCAGTTTCTGCTTCCGAAAAAAGAATTTGATCTTCTTTATCTTTTGGCTTCAAACACCGAAAAAGTTTTTAAAAGAGAAGAAATTCTTGAGAAAGTATGGGGCAATGATGTGATTGTGGGGGAAAGAACCATCGACGTACACATCAGAAGACTCAGAGAAAAATTAGGGATCAATACCATTCAGACTTTAAAAGGAATTGGTTATAAACTGATTGTTCAGGGTTAAATTCCTTACCTTTAATTTCTAAACAATTAAAATTTTGTAAAATTGAAGTTTTACAGACTTACACTCGTCTCCTCATTTCTCATCACTTTGGTGATGTTTACGCTTGTTATATTATTTGATTCTGTAAAAGATGTCTATCAGGATTCTTCCGTTTTCAATTTCGGAATTCTGGTAAGTATCATCATTATGTTTCTCATCAACTACACCGTTCTCGAACTCCTTTTTAATTCGTACGCCAAAAAACAAATCAGGAATATTTCCAAAATACTTCCTGAAGAGATGGTGTACGATGATCAGGACAATATTACTCTGAAAGAACTGGGCGAAAGATTTTCAGACCTCAATCAGAGAAAAGTGACTGAAATCGATCTCATGAAGGAAATGGAAAGCTACAGAAAAGATTATATCGGAAATGTTTCTCATGAACTGAAAACACCTCTTTTTTCCATTCAGGGCTATGTTGAAACTTTGTTGGATGGTGGTGTAGAAAATCTTGCGATACGCGACAAGTATTTAGAAAGAATCGATCAGTCTGTAGAAAGGCTGATTGCCATTGTAAAAGATCTGGATATGATCAACAGGCTCGAAGCCGGTGAAATTAATCTTTCAGTGTCAAGATTTGATATCAATCTTTTAATTAAAGAAATTTTCGATCTTCTCGATCTCGAAGCGGAGAAACACAATACTACTCTTCAGATTCAGACGCCGCAGACCCAAATTTTTGTTGATGCTGATAAAGGAAAAATTTCGCAGGTTTTTATCAATTTAATTTCCAATGCCATCCATTACGCCAACCGTCAGGAAGCTAAAGTGATTGTAAAAACAGGTATTGTGAAAAATAAAGTACTCGTAGAAGTTATCGACAACGGAATGGGAATAAAAGCAGAACTTCTTCCCCGTATTTTCGAAAGATTTTACCGTGTAGAAACCAGCCGCAGCAGAAGACAGGGTGGTTCAGGTCTCGGTTTAGCCATCGTAAAGCATATTTTAGAAGCGCACAATGAAAATATTACTGTAGAAAGCATCTATCTGGAAGGCACAAAATTCAGTTTTATGCTTGAAAAAGGGAAGTAGTACGGCTCAAAATGTATGAAAAAAAAATCTTTTAAAAAATTCTGAAAAATTTTTTTGTCCACTTTCATTTATTTTATATTTGCAACAGAAATAGATTCAGTAGTAAAAGAAAAAAAGAAATTCAAGTTGGTATGGTTTACAAGATTCGTGTAATTTTAGATGCAAAAGAAGATGTCTTCAGAGATGTCGAGGTTAAGGGAAAACAAACGCTTTGGAACTTACATTTGGGTATCAAAAGTGCTTTCAATTTGCAGGGCGACGAGCTTTCAGCTTTTAATATGCTGGAGAATGACGGTACTGTAGTGAAAAGTGTTCCTCTGGAAGATATGAGTGACGACGGAGACGGCGAGATTATGTCTGATATTTACATTGATGAGGCTTTTGCTGAGATCGGTGACAAAGCGCAGTTTCAGTATGGTCTTCTTGATCTTTGGGAGTTTTTCTGCGAGTTGGTAGAGATCAACGAAGAAACAAAAGGTGTTAATTATCCGCTTACAGCTTTCAGATTTGGAAATGCACCATTGAAGGCACCTGTGAAAAATGCCATTGGTGGAGGAAAGAAAAAAGCAGCAAAACCAATTCTGGACGATGATTTCGGTTTTGATGACGACTTCGGAGCAACAGGAAATTTTGCAGATGAAGACGACGACAATTTCGATGATGAAGAAGAAGACGACTACAACGACGATGTTTTTGATGAAGATGATCAGGATGACGAAAGATAAAATTTTATAAAATACAGAACCTCAGACGAAAGTTTGGGGTTTTTCTTTTATTTAAAATGTAATACATAAATTAATTTCACCGTGGAATACCGTTTCTTAAAGAAGCAATTCCTATTTTTGTTGAAATAAGAATAAGGATGAAAAAATATCTTTTGTCATTCACGATTGCCTGCACATTGCTATCGTGCGGCGTTCAAAAAATAAATCAGAATATGAATTTACCACAAGACTGGAAACATACCACCAATATCTACGAAGTCAACCTGAGACAATATACCAAAGAAGGCACTTTCAAAGCATTTGAAAAAGAAATGCCCCGCCTCAAAAATATGGGCGTGAAAACCCTTTGGTTTATGCCTGTTACCCCAATTGCACAGCTCAACAAAAAAGGAAGTCTGGGAAGTCAGTACGCAGCATCTGATTACACATCCATCAATCCGGAATTCGGTACCATGGACGAGTTTAAGCATATGGTCAACGAAGCGCACCGGTTGGGCTTTAAAGTAATCATCGACTGGGTAGCCAATCACACAGGCTGGGATCATGTCTGGACAAAAACTCATCCTGAATTTTATTTAAAAGATCCCGACGGAAGTTTTCACAAAGCTTCAGGTATGGATGATATCATCGAACTGGATTATAAAAACAGGGAAATGAGAAAGGAAATGACCGATGCAATGAAATTCTGGGTAAGAGAAACAGGAATTGATGGTTTTAGATGTGATCTGGCTTCATGGGTTGAAGTCGATTTCTGGATAGAAGCAAGACCAGAAGTGGAAAAAATAAAACCTCTTTTCTTCATCGGCGAATACGACGAACTGGAAAATCCGGATTACGGTAAAGTTTTCGACGCAAGTTATTCATGGAAGTGGATGCACAAATCTGCGGACTACTACAAAAAAAATGAGCCTATCAGTGAACTGACAGATTTGCTGAAACAATATTCTGCAATCGGAGATGCTTCTATGAGAGCATGGTTTACAACAAATCACGACGAAAACTCGTGGAACGGAACCGAGTTTGAAAAATACGGAGATATCACAAAGCCAATGGCTGTTTTCTCTGCCACATGGAACGGGATTCCACTTTTGTATTCCGGTCAGGAACTTCCGAATATGAAGAGATTGGAGTTCTTCGAAAAAGACGTCATCGAGTGGAATGGAAAATACGATATGGCTGACTTCTATAAAACACTGTTGAGTTTAAAATCATCAAATCCAGCTTTGAGAGGTGGAGATTCTGCAGTTTCAACTTATCTTCTGAACACAACTGCCAATGATAAAATTCTGGCATACGTAAGAAAGAATGGGAAAGATGAGGTTTTAGTGGTTTTAAATTTTTCAAAGGAGCCCGTAAATTTCACCATTCAGGATGAAAATGTAACCGGGACTTTCAAAAATGTTTTTGACAAAACAAAGAGAGATTTCAGTGAAGGAAAAGATTTTAATTTTAAAGTTTCGGATTTTGCTGTTTTTGAAAAATAAGGTGTAACTTTAATAGAATATTTTAAAATATCAATAGGAGCGGGCTTTAGCCCGCTTTTAGTTTGATGTTGGAATCGGCTTTAGCCAAAAATTAATCTTTCACAAAGGTTATTCAAAATGAAAAAAGAAGAAATACTAAACATCCTCAAAAACAAAATCTCAGAAAAAATTCTGACATTCGAAAATCTTATCGCTGAAACCCGCGCCTCAAGCAACGATACCAAAAGTTCGATGGGAGATAAATATGAAACCGGACGCGAAATGCTGCAGCAGGAAATCAACAATCTGCAAGTTCAGCTGAATGAAGTTTTAAAACAGAGAGATTTTCTTAAAAGTTTATCTGCAAAACCTTCTGCAAAGGCGGAAAAAGGAGCGCTGGTAAAAACGGATAGAGGACTTTTCTACATTTCGGTTTCTCTTTCGAATATTGATTTGGATGGAAATAAAATTTTCTGCATTTCCCCAGATTCACCCTTGGCAAAAGTTCTGGAGGGAAAATCAGAATCGCAAAGCATCAGTTTGAATAATGTCAACCATAAAATCTTAAATATTTTTTAAGCCTGAGATTTAGTAATTCTTAAAATCAGATTGTTGATAGATTTCGGAATCTTTTTTGAATAAATTTCCAGAAAAACTTTAATAAAAGTTTAATGCTTTAAAAAGAAACAATGAGCGGGAATTATCGTAAATTTAATTATTAATTTATTCAAATATTAATCAAAATTTTATCAAATGGGAATTTTAGACAATAAAGTAGCTCTTGTAACAGGAGCAGGTTCAGGAATCGGATTGGCAATCGCCGAGTCTTATGCAAAAGAAGGAGCAAAAGTTATCGTTTCTGATATCAATGAAGAACACGGTAAACAGGCGGTAGAAAAAATCAAATCAGACGGCGGTGAAGCTGCGTTTGTGAAAGCAGATACGTCAAAGGCAGAAGAAGTAGAAGCACTCATTAAATCAACAGTTCAAATCTACGGAAGATTAGATATTGCGTGTAATAATGCGGGAATCGGAGGTGAACAGAAACTGACCGGAGAATATGGCCTTGACAGCTGGAGAAAAGTACTGAACGTTAACTTAGATGGTGTGTTTTATGGTTGCAAATATCAACTGGAGCAGATGGAGAAAAATGGTGGCGGAGTGATTGTGAATATCGCATCAATCCACGGAACAGTGGCAGCACCACTTTCTTCGGCATATACTGCATCAAAACATGCAGTTGTTGGTTTAACGAAAAATATCGGAGCTGAATACGGACAGAGAAATATCCGTTGTAATGCTGTAGGTCCTGCCTATATTGAAACACCGTTATTGGAGAGTGCAAGTGGAGATATGAAGGAGGCTTTGGTGGCAAAACATCCAATGGGAAGACTTGGGACATCGCAGGAAGTTGCTGAGTTAGTCTTATTTTTGAGCTCAGACAAAGCATCATTTATGACTGGTGGATATTACCTTGTTGACGGTGGTTATACTGCAGTTTAAATTTAATTTACATAGTACAATACAGACAGGTTTCAATGAAGCCTGTTTTTTTTATTTAAATATTTTAATCTGCAGAATCTGAATAATTTTCTGTGTAATCAGCTCTGTTTTCAGGATCTTGACATTCTCCGTTAGAGGAAAAATTAAATTCGGTTTAAATATTTAACTGCACTGACAGTCAAATTATTATATTTGTGTAGCGGACAGTTATTGTCACTATTTTTAAAAACTAAAACTTATTACCATGAAAAAATCAATAACATTGGGCGTTTTGCTACTTAGTGTATGGTCTTTTGGTCAGTACAAATATCCCGAAACGAAAAAAGAATTGGTTTCCGATACCTATTTCGGGAAAAAAGTTGAAGATTCCTACCGCTGGCTGGAAGATATCAAAGATCCAAAAGTTTTAGACTGGTTCAAAGGCCAGGAAAACTTCACCAATGCCCAGCTTTCAAAAATCCCGAATCAGAACAAGATCATTCAGGAACTCAAAGAGCTCGACAAAATTATTGCTGTTAAATATATCCCTGTTGCCATTGAAGGCGGAAAATATTTTTATAAGAAAAGATTGCCGGATGAATCTGTACTTAAACTCTATTACAGACAAGGCAAAAACGGAAAAGAAGTCCTTCTGTTTGATCCCCAAAATTACATAGCAGGTAAAGTGATGGATTATGCTGTAAGCGTGAGTCATGACGGCAGCAGATTGGTATTTAATCTTAGCGAGGTGGGATCAGAATTGGGTGATGTGAAAATCATGGATGTAGCAACCGGAAAGTTTCTTCCTGATGTCATCCCGCACAGCAACGGCGGTTTTGTTGACGGCAGCAATACCGAAATCATGTACGGTGAGGCAAAAAGTTATGATACCCACGATCCCGAAGTATGGTTAAATTCCAAAACAAAGCTGCATGTTCTCGGCACCGAAAATTCACAAGATCTTCTGCTGGCAAGTTCAAAAAAATATCCTGAGCTCAATATTCTCCCGTCGGAATATCCGGATATGTATATTTCAAAAAATTCACCCTATATTTTTTTAAGTAAAGCAACGGTTGAAAATTATAAGGAAATGTTTTACGCACCCGCTTCAGAACTGAAAAAAGAACGCATCAACTGGAAACCGTTCTGCACTAAAAAAGATGAAATCTGGAATTTTTTTGTGAAGGGTGATGATGTTTATCTTTTAACTACAAAAGGAAATTCTAAATTCAGACTGGTAAAAACCTCGCTTTCGAAACCCGATTTTACCACCGCCAAAGAAGTAGCATCCGGAGATAAAGAATGGAAGCTGTCCTCTGTCACACAATCAAAAGATTATCTGGTTTATTTTAAAACTAAAAATGAGTTGGTTGTAGAACCGTTTTATTATGATTTAAAAACCGGAAAAACCACAAAAATAGAAACACCTTTGAAGGGAAATGTAGAAGCGACGGCACTTTCAAAGAATTCAAACGAGTTGACGCTCATCAATGTCGGCTGGAATTTACCGATCAATTTTTACACTTACGACGTTGATTCGAAAAACTTTTCCAAAGGACCTTTCAGCATGGATATCAATTTTCCGAATCTTGAAAATATTGTTTTTGAGGAAGTAGAAGTTCCTTCCCACGACGGTGCAATGGTTCCGCTGAGCATTATGTATGATAAAACCAAACTGAAAAAAGACGGCAGCAACATCGCATTCATGCAGGGTTACGGTGCTTACGGAATGTCTTCTACACCTTATTTTTCAACCAGATATTTACCATTGCTGAATCGGGGTGTCGTTCTGGCTTTTGCACACATCCGCGGTGGAGGAGAAAAAGGTCGGGATTGGTATCTTGCCGGTAAGAAGGTTACAAAACCCAATACCTGGAAAGATTTCAATGCCTGCGCAGAATATTTGATTAAAAATAAATATTCCTCATCAGATAAATTTGGAATTTCCGGAGCAAGCGCTGGTGGAATTTTGATTGGAAGAGCGATTACAGAACGTCCCGATCTTTATAAAGTTGCCATTCCGAAAGTAGGCTGTCTGAATGCTTTGAGAATGGAATTTTCACCAAACGGCCCCGGAAATATCCCTGAATTTGGAACCGTAAAAGACGAAACAGAATTTAAGGCTTTATGGGAAATGGATGCCTTTCATCATATTGAAAAAGGAACAAAATATCCTGCCCAGCTGATCACAACAGGTTTTAATGATTCCCGCGTGGAAAGCTACATTCCTGCAAAATTTGCGGCTAAAATGCAGGATGAGAATGCATCAAAAAATCCCGTTCTTCTATATGTAGATTACAAAGCAGGGCATTTCGGCGGAAGTACGGTTGATGAGCAGTTTGTTCAGGTGGCCAGAGAATATTCTTTTATGCTGTGGCAATGTGGTGATAAGGATTTTCAGATGAAGTAAAATAACAGCAATTTGTTTTTTGAATAAAGTCACGCAACTTATCTGCATGATTTTTCATAAATTTGAGCCCAATATTATTCCCCGCAAATGCAAAACTATCTCGATCTACTTCAACATATTTTAGACAACGGAACCGATAAAACCGACAGAACAGGAACTGGAACACGAAGTGTTTTTGGCTACCAGCTGCGTTATGATCTGTCAAGAGGATTTCCTTTGGTTACAACGAAAAAGGTTCATTTAAAATCTATTATTTATGAATTGCTGTGGTTTCTGAAAGGTGATACCAATATTAAATATCTTACGGATAACGGAGTTTCTATCTGGAATGAGTGGGCTGATGAAAATGGTGATTTAGGTCCTGTTTACGGTGCGCAGTGGAGAAGCTGGACTGGTGCAGACGGAAAAGTAGTAGATCAGTTTGCTGACGTAATCGACCAGATCAAAAAAAATCCTGATTCGCGAAGACTCATCGTTTCTGCATGGAATGCTGCCGAAATTCCAAATATGGCTTTGGCACCCTGTCACGCTCTTTTTCAGTTCTACGTAGCTGACGGAAAATTATCTTTACAGCTTTACCAGAGAAGTGCAGATGTTTTTTTGGGAGTTCCTTTCAATATTGCAAGTTATGCTTTGCTTTTGATGATGGTGGCGCAGGTTTGTGGTTTGGAAGTGGGAGATTACGTACACTCTTTCGGGGATGTTCATATCTATAACAATCATTTTGAGCAGGTTCACAAACAGCTTTCAAGAGAAACTAGACTTTTACCTACCATGAAATTAAATCCTGAGATTAAAGATATCTTTAATTTTAATTTCGAAGATTTTACTTTAGAAAATTATGATCCGCATCCGGGAATCAAAGCACCTGTAGCGATTTAAAATGAATTAAATAAAATATAAAAGTGGAGTCAGAAACTTCACTTTTTTTGTAACTATACATTGAATTATACTACTTATTAATCATGAAGTCAATAAAAATCACCTTAGACCAAAATGTGGAGGCAGAAAACATAAAAATGTTGCTTTCACAGATTAAAGGAATATCTTCAGTTGAAATTATCGACGAAGAAAATCCTGAAAGCGAGCTGAAAAAAGCGTTTGAAAAAACAAAAGAACAGTTCAAAAAAGGAGATTACGAAACATTGGTGAATGATATTTTTACCATTTTAACAAAGAAATAATTTTAGATATATAATGAAAAAAGCCATTCTATCAGTCGCTCTTTTGGGAGGGATTTTATTTTCGGCAGATGCATTTGCACAAAGCGAAACCTCAGGAAGACAGGAAGTGTACAGAGCAACACATGCCAAAGTTACAGAACTTAAACATACCAAACTCAAAGTCAGTTTCGATTATCAGAAAGAGCAGATGAACGGCGAAGAATGGCTTACCGCATCTCCTTATTTTTACGCAACCAATGAGCTGACGCTTGATGCAAAATCAATGCTCATTCATGAAGTGGCTCTGGATCAGAACGGAAAAAAATCTCCGCTGAAATTTGATTATAAAAATGATATTTTAAAAATTACTTTAGACAAAACTTATCAGAAAAATCAGGATTACACGGTTTACATTAAATATACCTCCCGCCCGAACGAAGTAAAGCAGGAAGGAAGTGCAGCCATCAGTGATGCAAAAGGTCTTTATTTCATCAACGCACAGGGTAAAGATGCCGACAAACCGACCCAAATCTGGACTCAGGGTGAAACCGAATCTTCTTCCGCATGGTTCCCGACTATCGATAAATCCAATCAAAAGACAACTCAGGAAATTTACATGACCGTTCCTGATAAATACGTTACCCTTTCCAACGGAATTATGAAAGGTTCTGAAAAAGCAGGAAACGGTTTGAGAACTGATCATTGGGTGATGGATAAACCGCATTCTACTTACCTTTTCTTTATGGGAGTTGGAGAATATGCCATCGTAAAAGACAAATGGAGAAATATTCCTGTTGACTATTACATCGAAAAAGAATACGAGCCTTACGCAAAACAGATCTACGGAAACACACCTGAAATGATGGAGTTTTTCTCTAAAAAATTAGGCTACGATTACCCTTGGGCAAAATATGCACAGATTTCGGGAAGAGATTATGTAAGCGGCGCTATGGAAAACACGACGGCAACTCTTCACGGAAGTGCTGTTCTTCAAAAACCGGGACAGTTAATCGACGAAAACAGCTGGGAAGACACCATCGCTCACGAGCTTTTTCATCACTGGTTCGGGGATTTGGTTACTGCAGAAAGTTGGAGCAATCTTACAGTAAATGAGTCTTTTGCCAACTATTCAGAATACCTTTGGAACGAGTACAAATACGGAAAAGATCAGGCAGATTACCACCAGATGACCGATGTCAATATGTACATTCACAATCCGGGAGATTTCAAAAAAGATCTGGTAAGATTTGATTATAAATCAAGAGAAGATGTTTTCGATTTGGTAACCTATCAGAAGGGAGGTGGAATTCTTCACATGCTCAGAAATTATCTTGGCGACGATGCTTTCTTTGCCGGAATCACAGATTATCTGAAAACTTACGAGTACAAAAATGCCGAAGCACATCAGTTAAGATTATCTTTTGAAAAAGTTTCAGGTAGAGATTTAAACTGGTTCTTCATTCAGTGGTATTTTGGAAGCGGTCACCCGAAAATTTCTTACACAACATCTTACGAGCCTGTAAAAAAGCAGGTTTCTGTTACCATCAGTCAGTCTCAGGATCAGCCATTTGAATTTCCTTTAACCATTGATGTTTATGACAATGGTAAGCCCAAAAGACAACAGGTTTGGGTAAAAGCAACAGCAAAAAATACATTTAATTTTGATTCATCCAAAACTCCGGATTTGGTAAATCTGAATGCAGACGGAATCTTAGTAGCAGACATTACAGATACTAAAACACCTGAGCAAAATCTTCTGCAATTCACAGGTTCAAAAGAATTTAAAAGCAGATATTCAGCTTTAACAGGAATTAAAGATCAGGTAGGTAAAAACCCTGCGGCTACAAAATTATTGGCAGCAGCAATCAAAGATCCTTACTTCAGAGTAAGAATGAAAGCGTTGGAAATGATTGATCTTTCAAATCCTGAGCAGATGAAGGCCATGGGAACTGAAGTTGAAAAGCTGGCTTCAAACGATCCTAAAACTTTGGTTCAGGCAGCTGCGATTGCGGCTTTGGCAAAAACGAAAGACAAAAAATACATTCCTCTTTTTGAAAAAGGAGTGAGCGCAGTTTCTAATGCTGTAAAAGCGAATTCTGTAGGTGCAATTCTGGCAATTGATCCTTCAAAAGCGGCTTCGTATGCTGAAAAGATCGATCTGGAAGGCGCTTCAGAAGAAGTGTTGACTCAAATGCTTCCAATCATAGTTAAAAATAAAGTGACTTCGCAGATGCATCATCTCGGTCAGTTAGTGGCCTTTTATCCTTTCATCAAATTCCAGAATCCTGAATTGGGGAAAAATGCCGAGGAAGGCTACAACTGGATCATGAGTTCTGATAACCTGAAAGCTACTGAAAGCATTACCAAAATTTTAGGTCAGGCAAAAGGTCAGATGGGCAACAATCCTCAGGTAAAAATGATGATTTCCCAGATGCTGAAAGACGGTCTCAGCAAAAAAATGGAAGTTTTAAAACAAAACCCTCAAAACGCTGCAAGCATCAACAAACAGATCGATGCGATTAACAAAGCAATTGAAGATTTTAAATAAAATTTATTATTAAATCAGATAAGGAAGCCGGCAGATGAAGCCGGCTTTTTTATGCATAGTATTTCATTTTCTGATACTAACCTAATCAACATTTGTAATAAAACAGTCAACTTCTTCAAAATTACTTTCAGATGTCTCTTTAAGCAGACAAGCGGATCGGCGAAATTTTGAGAAAGTACTCAGCAAAACATGTTTGTTATCGAAGAAAATTGGTTTTGAAAAACTTATGACATTGAAATCTTTCCTTCTGTAATTTTTCTGAAAATTATTAAGAAAAGATAAATAAGCAGCTTTTTTTCTTGATTCATTCCAGCTTTTTTTAGAATAAATGATAAATCTGTTCTGTCCGGATTCATCTGTAATCTTTTGTCGCTCTTTTTTATTTAAACTTTTTGGTATAAACAAAACAGTTTCGAAAGGAATATTTGTTTCGTTCACTATTGGTTTCCCATTTTCACAGATAATTGCTTTTTTAAGTTCAAAATCAAGCCAGTTAACATATTTTTTGTCCTGAATTTTCATCTGCGAATTAAATTTTTTTCTCTCGTCTTCAGATAAAATATTTTCCCAATCCTCATCAAACTCTTCGATTAGGCTGGCTTTTGATTTGTTCTCCAAAAAATAGTATCCGTTGCCATACATTTGATTGATAAAATCTGAAATTTGCTTTCGATCCTGACTGTATGAAAGTCCCGGTAGAAGAATCAAAAATAAATATTTTTTCATTTCGGAATTTTTGTCTTTCGAAAGTAGGAATAATATAATCATACATCCAACTCAATAATAATTTTTGATAATCTAACAAATATCAGTATTTATAAGCCACCATTTTTGCATTATCTTTCATAAATTAGTTCAAAATATAAAAAATTATGAGTTTTGGAATTGAAGCGGCGAGCTATTATGTGCCTTCTTTGTATTTGGAAATTAAAGATTTAGCCGAAAAAAGAGGCATAGAACCGGCAAAACTGGAGAAGGGTTTAGGACTTCATAAAATGGGTTTCCCCGATGTGCATGAAGATGCAGCAACATTTGCAGCTGAAGCATTATTAAAATTAGTCAGAGATTACAATATCAATCCAGAAGAAATTTCGAGAATTTATTTAGGAACCGAAAGTGCTCTGGATGCCGCAAAACCAACAGCATCCTACGCCACGCAGATGGTGGAAACTGTCTTGACAGAGGAGTTTGGCGAAAGGTGTTTTAAAAACTGTGATGTCGTAGACATGACTTTCGCCTGCATCGGAGCAGTGGACGCGCTTCACAATTCCCTCGATTTTGTAAGGGTAAATCCGGAGAAAAAAGCAGTTGTTATTGCAAGCGATTATGCCAAATACGAACTGGCTTCTTCAGGAGAATATACGCAGGGTGGCGGTGCTGTAGCACTTTTGGTTTCGTCAAAACCTGATCTCATTGAAATTGAAAACAATTGGGGTGTAGCCACAGAATCTGTATTTGATTTTTTCAAACCCAGAAGAAATTTCAACAAAGAAAATCTCAGCAATGCACCCGAAACTTTCCCCGATAAAATAGAAATTTTCACTGATGAACCTGTCTTTGACGGACAGTATTCCAATCAATGTTATCAGGACAGAATCAGGGAAGCTTACCAACATTATAAAGAGATCACGGGCAAGGATAAACCGTATGAAAACTGGAAATATCTAATTTTCCACCTGCCTTATGCTTTCCATGGGAAAAGGGTTTTTACTGAAATTTACAGTCTGGAAAACGGACTTCCGTACAGTAATGCCGACGAGCAGAAAGCGGTTGCAAAATCTGATGAATACATCAAATTCATTAATGATAAAATTGAAAAATCCCAACGTGCTTCATCTGAAATCGGGAATATGTATACCGCTTCGATCTTTATGGCTTTATTGTCAGCACTGCAGGTTTCATTCAATGAAAATGAAGATTTAACCGGAAATGAAATTGGTTTCCTTGGCTACGGAAGTGGTTCCAAATCTAAAGTTTTTGCCGGAAAAGTTTCCCCAAACTGGAAAAATGTCGTTTCAAAATGGAATCTTTTTGAAACTTTAAAAAACAGATTGGCCATCAATTTTGAAACGTACGAGAAACTTCACAGAAAACAATTGGTACATTCAATAAATCCAAGCTACGAAGGTTTCGGTTTGAAATCTGTTGAGGCAGAAAATCCTGTTTTACTTGGTGCGAGATACTACGCATATCAATAATCTTAGCTTTACAATACAATATAAAAAAGGCTGTTCAGATACTGAACAGCCCTTTTAATAAAACGTTTCATTTAATGACTTAGGAAATGGAGCCGTTTAAAAAAAATAATTTTTAGCCGGAATTTCCAGTCTTGATCTTTTGTTTCTTTTGCATCAAGGCAAAAGAAAAAGATTATTTCAACACCTGCACCTCAATTGCAGAATCTCCAAATACCTTTATAAACGCTTTGGTATAATCTTCCTTCGTTGCAAAATTAGGATTCTCCATAAACTTCTGCGGATTTACAGCAAACAGCGGAAACCACGTTGAAGAAATCTGTATTTGAATTTTATGCCCTTTCTTAAAAGTGTGGACTACATCCTGCAATTTAAAATTCACTGCAGTCTTTTGATCCGGCTGCAATGCTTCCGCTTTTTCCCTTGAATTCCTGAATCTGGCAGGCATAATCTCACTTCTCACCATCTGATGGTAATTTCCATAGATCACACCTTCTTTTTTCTGTTCAGGCTTAAAGTCTTCAGGATAAACATCAATAAGTTTTACTGCAAAATCAGCATCTGTAGAAGTTGAAGCTATATTTAATTTAGCTGAAATTTCTCCTGCAAAAGTCAGGTCTTCGGTCAGAACATCTGTCGTGAAGGTTAAAACATCAGGTCTTCCTACAGCAAATCTCTGGTCTTCCGACATGTAATTTCTTGGCGTAAATCCGTTGAAATCTTTCAGGTTGTCTGAACTTAAAACCGGATTGTTTGGATCACTGAAATATTCTGAAGAACCTTGCCCGGCAGTGTTTTTTAAAGATTTGTCAGCCAGATAAAAATTAATTTTCTGTGTATTCTTCGGAGGATATTCTGCAAATTCCTTCCATTCCTTTGATCCTGTATCATACATCATCGCTTCCGGCAAACCTGCATCTTTTTTGCTGTCGCCTTTCAGATAATGACTGAAAAATTTAGTTTCCAGATTTTTCTGATAGTAGGTTGCAATGCTGTCTCCGAAATAGATCTGATTGTGAAAATGTTTTCCATCTTCTCTTCCCCAGCCACCATGAGAAAATGGTCCCATCACGATCGTATTTTTAGCTTTTGGACTTGTTTTTTCAATCGTTTTGTAAATATTCAACGGTCCGGAAAGATCCTCAGCATCAAACCAACCGCCAACGGTCATCACCGCATGATTCACATTTTTAAGATGGGGGAGGAGATTTCTTTTCTGCCAGAATTCATCGTAGTTGGTGTGTTCCATAATTTCGGTCATGAAGAAATTGTTTTTATAATATTTCTCGTATCCATCCTTCAAAGTTCCCATGTCACGGTAAAATTTTAAACCATCTTCTGAGGTCGTTTTAACCATAGAATCCGTGTACCATGCTTTATTTTCGGGCTTTGTTTTCTGTACTCCAAACACAGGAAACGTTCTGAAATAACCCATCATAAATCTGCCGTTGTGAAGAAAATCATCATTCCAGAAATCGGAAATCGGTGCTTGTGGTGAAGAAGCGACCAGTGCCGGATGTTGCGCAAGAACGCCAACTGCCGTGTAGAATCCGGGATAGGAAGTTCCGTATTGTCCGACTTTTCCGTTGTTGTTTTTAATATTTTTGATTAGGTATTCGATGGTGTCGTAGGTATCTGTGCTTTCGTCGACATCTTTTTTCGATTTTCTCTCCACCTGCGGCGTCATGTTTGTGAAAGTACCTTCACTCATATATCTTCCGCGGACATCCTGATAAACGAAAATATATTTGTCATTCATCAGATATTTGTTGGGTCCGAGGCTTCGTCTGTACTCATTTTCCCCGTATGGAGCGATGCTGTAGCAGGTACGCTGCATCAGGAAAGGATATTTTTTATTTTTCGCAATATCTTTCGGGATATACACCGAAGTAAAAAGCTTTGTCCCGTCCCGCATTGGAATATAAAATTCCTGCTTGGTAAAATTCTCTTTCACAAAACTGTCTGCCTGCTGAGTCTGCGCATTCCCAAGAATAAAAAGCAGAATCAGAAAAAATGAATATCGGATGTTCATAGTTGAAATTTGCTGCTAATTTAAAGATAAAATACGTACATCCCGATAAGCGTTCAATTCTTTGAAAATGACAGATATAAAATATTTAACTAAATTTGTAAATGCTAAACGGTTTACATTATGAATTACACAATATCCTTTCAGGAAAGAGCGAAGTTAGGTTTGGAGCAGCTATCCAAGCAGTCGCCCACCACCTTGGCAATGGCAAGAAAACAGGCGCAGGTATTGAAAACGAAAAGCATTTCAAAAGGGAAGAAGCAGAGAAACTGAAAAAGTATATTGATGAAAATAATCTGTGGATAAATAACATAGATTTTTCTCAATATGTAAGTGAGGGAGCTGAACAAAAAGTTTATCTTAAGGACAGCGAAACTGTTATCAAACTTAATGATTCTATTTATTACAGTTGTTGGACAGAGTATTTTCATAATCTGTTACTTCACAATTTTTTCTTTCCAGATACTGCTTACGAGTTGATTGGATTTACAGTTGATAATGAAACATTATTTGCTGTAGTCAGTCAAAACTATGTGAAAAGTGACGCGCCAACTGATTTGTCTAAAGTGAAAACTTTCTTGCAGTCAAATGGTTTTGAAAACAACCGCAACAATGATTACATTAATCACGATTTGGGAGTGATTCTTGAAGATTTACATGATGAAAATGTACTTACCCAAAATAATCTGCTTTATTTTATTGATACTGTTTTTTACCTCACAGATAAGTTTTGGAGTAAAGAATAAGACAATGTTAGTATAAACAAGAAGACCGGGAACTGCCTTGGTCTTTTGTTGTGTTTGATGAACCTTGTCAAGGTTATCTTCATGAGTTTTAACCTTGACAAGGTTTTGCTTGTATCAAACTAGCTTTGTCATTCTGAAAGAATCTATATAATATTGTTGAGATGCTTACAGCATGACAAACGTAGTTTTTTTATTCTGCTGGCGCAAGCGTTAAGCTTGTGTCGGCTTTTGAAGACTGGGATTGTTTAAAGTCCTAAAAGTTGGCGTTTTTTAGCATTAAATTCGTCCTCAGTAACTATACCTTTGTTTTTTAAATCGGAAAGTTTTTCAATCTGTAAATAGACATCATCACTTTGATTTGACGAAGGGAATTCTTGAGATACATTATTTCTCCTTTCATTAATAATGTTCCTCAGTTTTTCAAAATTTTGATATTGAGCTTTAGTGAAAACAATGCTATTCTCATCCTTGGTGGCGTCAAGCACACCACCTTTACTTTCGTTAGAGCCCGAGAATGCAAACTGAATAAAGCCATTTGTTAACAATCCCGGTTTTTTGAATTGAATCGATGAAATATTCTTGATTAGAATTTCTTTGTTGCCACTTAAGCCTAATAACTTAGCGTTCCATCCTGATCTTTGTAATTCAATAGTGTTTTCTTTTACTAATAAAGTTCCATTTGTTCCTTTTGCTATTAGTTCCATATATTTTTTTTATTTAGGTTTAGACTACTAAACTTTTTGCTTGCAAATTCCTAATTATTTTGAGTTTTCCCGTTACTACCTATCAATTTTTCAACTGCTTTCTTGTTGTGGCACTGTGGTTTGCTAAACTCTCGACTATTTTTGGATTTCTAAAATATATTCTGTTTTCGAGATAAGCCCTATCTAAAAGTATTAAGTTCATCTCCTTTATCAATAATAAGCAAATTTCTAAAAGCTCTTCGATTTTACTATAATCTAAATTAATTTCTTCAATTAAAGCAGTTTTATTTCTATCAGTATGAGCATAAAGCTTGTTTCTCAATTTATTTATTTCGGTAACTGTTGATTTTGCTTTTGACAGGTCTTTTACCCATTTTAAAAATAAGCTATTATTGTCAAGATTTGTATGGTAAGTTTTTAAATTTGCTTGTTTTACAATGTTTGTTATTTCATAAAATGAAAAATGGTGATTATCAGATTTTTTAAATACTTTATCTAACTCAATAATACAGATTCTCCACATTGAATGTTTTAGAAATCTAATCGATGGACTTTCTATAATTCTAATTTCAGAATCATTTTTCCCACTATTAAAATATTTCGAGAACAGATATGATTCGTTGGCAACTGTATAAATATTGGAGATGTTATCTAATATAGTAGTTAAGTTATTTTTAAAATTATCCATACTTTTTTGCGAAGAACCGCTTTTGTTTACTTCAAATATACAATTACTCCTCAAATGATTTTTACGGTTTCCATCATTAGAGAAAAAAAATAAAAGAAATATAGTCTAATTTTCTCTTTCTGCATCTTTACATTTAATCAAAACACCCCTGTTTGTCCTCTCCGTAGCTTTACATTAAAACCAAACACCCCTGTTTGTATTCAAAATCAATTTACATTTAATTAAAACAACGGTGTTTGTTCTTTCTGTAAGTTTACATTTAAATCAAACAATTGTGTTTGTATTTAAATACAATTTATTTTATATTTGAATCGGTTAATTTTTAAATTATTAATAACAAAAACACATTTGACGTGTGAAAATTTCATTACAGAGATTGAGCACCAAAGATTTGGCGACTCTCACACAACGAACCCTTGAAGTTTCTAATTCCGGCAAATATGCTATCCTCAACAATCATCCTTTGGTAACCGAACTCGCCGCAAAATATACTGATTATGATGCAGTGTACACGAAACAGACTTTTAGCGGGAAGGGTAAAGATGTCGCCATGGCAGATGGGGAAAGAGACAGGGCCTTCAGTAGTCTTAAAGCTTTTCTTGACGGTTACCGACAGCTCAGTTCGGTGCCTAATTTTCAGCTGGCGGAAGATCTGTATCAGGTGTTTGTGGAGTATGGCCTTGACCTAGATCGCATGAGCTATTCTTCGCAGACGGCTCAGATGAAAAAACTGATCGAGGCTCTGGAGCTTCCTGAAAATTCGCAGAAATTGGCGTTACTTTCCGTGTCTACGGCTTTTACAGACATGAAAGCAAAGCATCAGAATTTTGAAATGATTTTTGGCGAACAGGCCAATGCCAATGCCGGTTTGCGACAAATGGCAAGCGCATCGTCCATCCGCAGAGATTTGGAGCAAACCCTCAAGGCTTTCCTGAATCTTCTTACCGCAATGAAAAATGTGACGGATTGGAAGGAAGTTTATGCAGAAGTATATGAATTTGTAAAAGCGGCAAAAAATTCTACATTGCCGGGAAGGGGAAATGATGATCAACCACAATAATTGTAAAGCGGTCTTTCGGGACCGTTTTTTTTGTGATGTAGTTGAACCACTCCGTGGTTCTGGTTGCGTGGTATTCTTTTTTCCATGGGTTGCACCCACGGCTATTATTGTTGAACCACTTCGTAGTTCTGATTGGGTTTTTTTTTCCCATGGGTTGAACCCACGGCAATTGTTTTGAATCATTTCATGGTTCTGATGACTGGTGTTGATTTGTTCCATGGACTTGACTTCACCGAATTTCGTTCCTTGATTTTATCCACGGCTATTAATATTGAACCCATTTCGTGGTTTTGGTTAGAATTATACGACACATCAATATTCAATAGGGTCGGGCTTTAGCCCGGCTTATTCATGCTGACGGGTATTTGGCTTTAGCCGAAACTTACTGATTTAAAATTTTGATAAAAACATGTGTACTATTTTTTAAAAAAAATATAGGTCAAATCCCTATATTTACTCCGAATTTTAATACTCATCAATGGGAAAAATCACACTGGTCACGGCTTTATTTCTGGCAACAATTTTCATGGCTCAAACCAGAGTCAATTACAATCTGAAAATTATACATCCGGACAAAAGCGAAAGGAAATACAACATGAATCTTGATGTAGAGGGCGGGAAAAGTTATTTTTATGATGAAAAGCTTTTGGAAAATAGTAAATATCCTTCAAAATCAAATCAGTTTCTCGTACATCAGCAGGCGGGAAACGAAAATATTCAGATTGTTTACAGCCACGAAAATCTACCTTTTAAAATTAAATCTGATGATAAAATCAGCTGGAAAGTGGAGGAGGAGTTTAAGCAGATAGACCAGTATAAAGTTCAGAAAGCAACTGCAAATTTCGGAGAAAGAAAATGGACAGCGTGGTTTTGTCCGGAAATTTTGATGATGGAAGGTCCATATAAATTCAGAGATTTGCCGGGACTGATCTTCGAACTGAGTGACAGCGAAAATATATTTTTCTACCAAATGATCGGGATTGAAAAGTTTAAAAATGATACCAAAAAACTCAGTTTCGATTTTAATAAAGCTCAGGAAATCACAGTGGAAAAATACGATAAACTGATGGGTGACTTTTTGGAGAATCCTTTTCAGAAACAGAGAAACCAGTTGGGAAACGGCGTTGAACTGAATATTGATGATAAAGATGTGAGAGTGCAGGATCTCAATAAGATGACTGCGGAGTTTCAGATAAATATAAAGAATACTTATCCGCCGGCTGTGGAGATGGATCAGTTTAAATTTTATAAGGAGAAGATTTTAAATTGACAGGTGTTAAGTATTTATGTAACTGCACAATTAAGTAGGCGAGGAACTGCCTGTCCCAATTCTTGGAGAAAGCAATCTGAGATGCGCAAGATTTTGACAAGCTCAACCTGACATGTCTGCCTCTCACGATTAGTTTTAGAGTTGTCAGTCTGAGCCTGACGAAGACTTTTCGGTAACTCTTAGTCGGGCTTTAAAACGATAACTTATTAATTATGAGAAATAAAATAACCGGAGAACGTTCCCCGGCTACTTCTTTTTTAATCCTTCTGTAAGCTCAGGATGATAAAAATTTATTAACTCTCCTTCACTTTTTTTCCTGCAAATTTATTGAGTTTCATGGTGAGTGAAAACATCACATAACGCTTTAAAATTAAATCTTCACGGTCTTCAAAGTAAGCATTGGTAATGGTTCTTCGGACGCTTTGGTTTTGATTTAAAATATCGTAGACTTTCACTTTCGCCGTCAGCTGTTTGTTGAAGAAAGAATACCCAACGCTGGTATTCCAGAAATAGAAATCTCTTTTGAAACCGGGAGCGATATTGGATGTAGTGTTGTATTCAAAGTCATTGCCGATAACGAGTTTACTTTTGAAGACGTAATTGGTCAGTTCCATTTTCAGAATCTGATTGCTGGTTTTTACTAGATCAATACTGTAGTTTTCGTAGTTGCTGAAGTTATAACTCAGGCTGTAAGACGGTTTTATTGTGATTTTATCTTTGATTTCATACGTAACGTTCATTCCTGGATTTAACGAATATACATTACTCACAAACTGCTGTGTATTGATAAAGCCCTGATTGTAAGAATAATTTATGTTCATTCTCGGGTTAATGCTCAGCTTGTTATCTTTCCACTTGAAGGTTTTGGTAAAGCCTGCGCCGGCGTTGATGTTTTTGTTTCCGCTGAGGTTGGCATAGGTTATAAACTGCTTCCCGGATTCGTCGAAGTAAGAATAGTTAACAATGTCATTATTTCTATAGGTAAAACCAACATTTAAATAGTAATTGATATTTTTCACCATATTGAAATTGTTTAGATTGATGAAAAGGCTGTTGGTCCACGTGTTTTTCAGGTTTGAATTACCAATATAAGAGATCAGAGGGTTGATTCTGTCTTCGTACGGCGTCAGTCTTTCGGCTGAAGGAATGTCGAAGTGGGCGTAATTGTAAATGCTTAACCTTTTGTTATCTGAAAAATTATAGGTTGCACTGAGGTTGAACGCAGGAAGTACATAATCTCTGTCTAAACGGAAGTTTTGTCCCTGATAAAATGAATTTACGCCCATTTTTGTAAACTGAAATTCTGCTGATGACCAGATATTAATTTTTTTCTTGTTCATCTGAAAACCTATTTCAGGTGAAATTCTGTTGATGTCCTGATTCATTTCGTATGAAAGCGCGCTGTTAAGATTGGAATAGCCATTATTTGCGACATCAAAATCATTTACATTTCTTCTGTTGTTGAAGGCAGATGTATTATAGTTAAAATTCAGACTCACCGTAGCTGAATCGGAAAGCGGTTCGGTATATCCGGTTCTGAAATCATATCTGTTGATTTGATTTTTTGTTTTGGCAAGCTGATTTCTGATATCGTCGGGATCCGGAGAATTGTAGAAAACTGTGCGGGAATTATTCAGATTGTTGTTGATGTTTTCTGAAATGGTAGAACTCATGTTGGCATAAGCCACACGGCCTTTTTTCTTGAATTTTTTGGAATAATAAATATTCGGTGCAAAACTGTTATTTTCAGTTTCGTTGCGGATGTAGCTCGTGTTTTCGTTGAGCAGAAGATTATCTCTCAGGGTATTTGAACTTGAATTGCTGAAAGATTTAGACTCTGTTCTGTTGAAATTGGGTGAAAAATAAATGTTTGTAAGCGAGTCTATTTTAATTCTTGCAGTAAGATCAACTCCATACTGTGTATTTTCATTTTTACCGTTGCTTTCAGAGTTTGTTTTTAAAGTAAAATCCGGCAAAAGAGTAGTTCGGGAAGCTTTTGATCTGGTAGTTAGATCATTGTCTGTATGAATTAAGCTTAAAGTTTCAAGGTCAACATTTTTTCCGAATTTATCACTGTAATTAAGTCCGATGGTGGTGGATCTCTGAATTCCTTTGTTGTTATTTCCGCCCTGAGTGTAATAAGTGCTGTTTCCATTTGTCACAACGCTTCCGCCACGCATTAACCATGAGTTTCTGCCGTGTCCCATGCTGTCGAAAACTTCGTCATTCGAGAAGCCCTGAGAATTGATGTTGTTGGATGATGCGAGCAAACTGATTTTGGTGTCATTTTTAAAATAACTGATCAGGCCGCTGCCTTCATACCGCTCATCTGAACCGTATCCTGCCGTAAGTCTGGAGATCAAACCTTTGTTTTTCTTCTCGTCAATCGTGAAATTAATCGTGGCGTTGTTTGATTTTGCTGCAGTTCCGTTGAGTTCTTCTTCTTTGGTTTTTGTGGTGGTAAACTGAATGCTTTTAATGATGTCTGCAGGTAAATTCTGCAGGGCAATTTTTCCGTCTTTATCGAAAAAAGGTTTGCCGTTGATGAGAATCTGATCTGCTTCCTTTCCGTTAACAGTAATTTTTCCTTCGTTGCTGATTTCTACGCCGGGTAGATTTTTCAGAAGTTCTTCAATTTTACTGTCAGGTCTTACCTTGATTGCTGAAGCTTTAAATTCAATGGTATCTTTTTTAATTTTTACCGGCGAAGCCGAGATGTTTACCTCTGCAATATCTGTGATTCTGCTGTCTTCAAGCGTTATTTCTCCTAAATCTACAGAGCTGTCGATTTTATCAAAAATTTTTGAAAAGACGCTGTGTTTGTCGGCTTCCACTTTCAGAATGCTGCTTTCATTTATTTGATCTGTTTTCAGGGAAAATCTACCTTCACTGTTGCTCGAGGTGTAATTGATGATCGTAGAATCTTTTGATTTTAACAGGTAAACGGTAGCGTTTGGTAGTGGTTTCTGGTCAGAAGCTTTTACTTTTCCGTCCAGGCTGATTTTCTGTGCGTTTGCCACCAAAAATAAACCTAAAAGAAAAAATAGGGATAAGATTTTCCTCATGTTTAAAGTAATAGTTATTTGATGGGGGCAAAAATAGAAAAACATCCCATTGCTGGGATGTTCCTGTGTGTTAATATTTCTATAAATATTGAAGTATTACGCCTTCAGATATCTTGCATAAGCATATCCTTCAACTCCGTCGGTAGTTTTTACTTTCCACCAGTCGTCAGAAGTCTGCTCTACAAGCGTTACAGAAGAACCTTTCGCAGCTTTACCTACAACGGCAGCTTCAGTAGAAGGATCCTGTCTGATGTTCAGATTTGATTCTTCAGTTGCTACGCTTAATGCAGCTCCTGCAGCCAAACCTGCAACCTGCACGTCGATATTGATATCTGATGCAGAATAAGAAGCATCGATAGCTCCCAAAGCATTCCATACTGTATCTTTAGCAGCTGTGTTGGCTGCATCTCCTGATACATAAAGAATACCGTCCTGCTCCTGTACTTTTAAATTCGAGATCCCGGCAGACTGTGCTGCAGATACTACTCCTGAATATTTTTCTTCTAATGTGCTCATCTATAATTATTTTACTGTGTAATTGAAGTTTACTTTTCCTACTTTCAAAGCGTCAACAGACTCTTTAATTTTTCTTGCCTGTGCTGCAGAAACATTACCTGTAAGCGTAAGTTCGTTGTTTACAACTTCTACATTTACAGATGGGAAATCTTTTACAGCATCTTTTACTTTTTGCTGTACAGCAGGATCTACCATTGAAGCATTTTCAATCGGTGTGCTGGCAACTGGAGTTTCTACTTTAGCCATATCGTGCACATCTTTTACACCTTTAATGGCTTTCAGCTGAGTAATTGCTGCATCTTTTGAAGCCTGATCAGGGAAAGTTCCGCTCAAATGTGCTACACCTTCTTTGATTTCAACGGTAGCTGTAGGAGTAGAAGTTACCACTGTCGTTGCCTGAGTCTGTAAATCAGCGTCAGATACTTTCTTTTTACAAGAAACAGACGCAAAAGAAACTGCAATTGCAAGAGCAGCCATTGTGATTGTTTTTTTCATAAGTGAATTTATTTTTTTAAATTGTTAATTGTAAATGTAATAATTATTTCTCTTTTGAAAATTAAATTCACGAAAATTTTTTCTAAAAATTATCTGAATTTTCAGAAAATTGCTGGTTTCCAGAACGTATTTCAGTGCTTAAACTTTAATTTTTTGGTAGATTAAAAATATTATATTTGTGCCACTTGATTTTACAACATGAAAGGACAAAACAAACTTTTTTTCGCCATTATCATCGCGCTGATTCTCGGTGTTCTTCTCGGCGGAATCGTGCATCTGCAGTATCCTGACAGTGCACTTGCTTTCTCAAAAAATATAAAACTCCTCGGAACCGTTTTTATCAGACTGGTTCAGATGATTATTGCTCCTCTGGTTTTCACGACATTGGTGGTGGGTATTGCAAAAATGAGCGATATCAAAATGATAGGTAGGGTAGGAACCAAGGCAATGCTCTGGTTCATTTCTGCATCATTGGTGTCTTTATTTATAGGTTTGGTTTTGGTCAACTGGCTCGAGCCTGGTCACGCTATACAATTCCCGAATCAGGAACTTTCAGGAGCAGACGAACTTGTGAAAACGAGCAAAGGTTTTTCATTGGAAGATTTTGTGAAGCACATTATTCCTAAAAGTTTATTTGAAGCTTTTGCAACCAATGAAGTTCTGCAGATTGTAGTCTTTTCGATTATGTTTGGAGTGGCTTTGGCGAATATGGGTGATGAGTATTCTCAGCCAGTAGTTAAGCTTTTTGATGTTATTGCACACGCGATTTTAAAAATGGTTGGATACATCATGTGGTTTGCACCATTAGGTGTATTCGGAGCCATCGCTGCGGTTGTAGCAACCAATGGTTTTGAAATTTTTAAAGTCTATGCTGTCTATCTGAGAGACTTCTTCTTTGCGATTGCTGTTTTATGGGTAGTACTTCTATTGGTAGGATATTTAATTTTAGGAAAAAGACTTTTCGAATTATTAAGAAGAATAAAATCTCCTTTGTTAATCGCGTTTTCCACAACAAGTTCAGAAGCGGTTTTCCCAAAGCTGGTTGAAGAGCTTGAAAGATTTGGCTGTAATAACAGAGTCGTTTCGTTTATTCTACCATTGGGATATTCATTCAATCTTGATGGAAGCATGATGTACATGACTTTCGCCTCAATATTTATTGCTCAGTTTTACGGTGTTGATATGACTTTAGGACAGCAGATTACCATGCTTTTGGTTTTAATGCTTACTTCAAAAGGTATTGCCGGAGTTCCGCGAGCTTCTTTGGTGATCATCGTAGCAACATGTACCATGTTTGATATTCCTGCAGCGGGAATAGCATTGATTCTTCCAATCGACCATTTCTGCGATATGGCAAGAAGTATGACCAATGTTTTAGGTAATGCTTTGGCAACATCCGCAGTTTCCAAATGGGAAGGTCAGTTAGACAATCACGGAGGAGATCTTTAATTTTTTTTTAACATTAAACAGTATTTTATTCCAAAAGGCACAGATTGTGTATATAAGTTTTCATAACACTAAAAAATTTTATTATGAGAAGCTTATTATGGTTAGTAGCAGTAATCTGCATCATTGTCTGGGTACTTGGTTTAGCAGGTGTTGGAGGTGGAATGGGATTAGGAAATCTGATTCACGTTTTACTGGTAATCGCAATTATTGTTATTTTATATAACATTATTTCAGGTCGGAAGCCTTTAGACTAAATCTGAAAAATTACAATATCAGGTCTGCAGAAATGCGGACCTTTTTTTATGCATTTTGTCAATGTTGATCGTTGATGGTTTCATTTAAAAATTACGTAACTTTGAGGCCAATTTAAGAAGCTGATGGAGAATTTAGTTCAGGATACAACCGTTCAGAAACCGAAATGGATAAGGGTAAAACTTCCTACAGGGAAAAATTACCGCGAACTCCGTACTTTGGTAGATAAATATAAGCTCAACACCATTTGCCAAAGCGGAAGCTGCCCAAACATGGGTGAGTGCTGGGGTGAAGGTACTGCAACCTTTATGATTCTTGGAAATATCTGTACAAGAAGCTGTGGATTCTGTGGTGTGAAAACCGGAAAGCCTTTGGATGTGAACTGGGACGAACCGGAAAAAGTAGCGCGGTCAATCAAATTAATGAAAATCAAACACGCGGTTCTTACTTCTGTAGACCGTGACGATTTGAAAGATATGGGCTCCATCCTTTGGGGTGAAACAGTAAATGCTGTAAGAAGAATTTCTCCGGGAACAACCATGGAAACATTAATTCCCGATTTTCAGGGGATGACGAAGCATCTTGACCGCTTAGTTGCTGTGGCTCCGGAAGTGATCTCTCACAACATGGAAACTGTAAAACGTCTGACCAGAGAAGTGAGAATTCAGGCGAAATATGAGCGAAGCCTTGAGGTTTTGAGATATCTGAAAGAGGCCGGACAAAACCGGACTAAAACAGGTGTAATGCTTGGTTTGGGCGAAACCAGAGACGAAGTTTTTCAAACGATCGAAGACATCAGAAATGCAAATGTGGACGTGATTACAATGGGACAGTATCTTCAGCCGACGAAAAAACATTTACCTGTGAAAAAATTCATCACACCTGAAGAATTTGATGAGTTCGGAGATTTTGCAAGAAGTTTAGGCTTCAGACACGTAGAAAGTTCGCCACTCGTAAGGAGTTCTTACCACGCCGAAAAACATATTCACTAAAAATACAAACTGCTTCATTTTTTGAGGCAGTTTTCTTTTGACGCAGATTTTAATTTAGGAGAATTATCTGTTTCAAAGGCTTTTGTTCTGAGAAGAGATTAAAGTAAGTGACAATTTTCAATTTGCTTAAATCACGGTTAGGTTTATATATGGAACGGATTCCAGTTTAAATTTGAAACAGCCATTAATAAAAATTATTACTTCCACTCAAAATTTAAATCATCTGAAATCAAAATTCTAATAAATTTTACAGATTTTTGCGGTTTCAAAACTTTCATTGCTTCATAAGTAGGCAATTACAATCATTTTAAATAAATCATGGCATTAGATAAAAGAATTTTACCTTTAGCAATCGGCGGATTGGGAATTGGAACAACAGAATTTACCATCATGGGTCTTCTTCCGGATCTCGCAAAGTCTTTAGCAATCAGTATTCCCGAGGCGGGACATTTAATTTCAGCTTATGCGTTCGGAGTCGTTATCGGCGCACCGATTTTGATTGGATACTCTGTAAAGTTTCCTCCCAAAAAAGTGTTATTGGCTTTAATGATTTTGTTTACGATTTTCAATGGTTTATCTGCGCTAATGCCGGATTACGGTTCGATGATGGGGATGAGATTTTTATCAGGACTTCCTCACGGTGCATTTTTCGGAGTGGGAACTGTTGTCGCATCAAGAATGGGTGGAAAGGGTAAAGAAGCATTCTATATTTCATTGATGTTTACGGGTCTTACAGTTGCTAATTTAGCGATGGTCCCGCTTGTAACTTATATTGGACATGTATTCCACTGGCGGTATTATTTTGCCATTGTTGCTTTGATAGGAATTTTAGCTTTGTTGTTTATCAAACTTTGGCTACCTGAGATGGAAAGTAATGAAGATGCGCATTTCAAAGATGAAATTAAATTTTTAAAAACGAAACAGGCATGGCTTGTGTTAATGATCACTGCAATCGGTTTTGGAGGACTTTTTACATGGTTCAGTTACATTACACCATTAATGACCGTGGTTTCAGGAATTAAAACAGACCAAATGGCTTACGTCATGATCCTTGCAGGAGCCGGAATGGTGGTGGGAAATCTCATTGGAGGATATATTTCAGATAAGATGAGTCCTGAGAAAACATGTATTTTATTTTTAACTTTAATGATGGTTGCATTACTCTCGGTGTTTTTCCTGTCTGAACACAGAATAATTTCACTTATTTTGACCTTTATTTGTGGCGCTTTATCCATGTCGGTATCAGCACCAATTAATATTATGATGATGAAGGCAGCACCAAAAAGTGAGATGATGGCGGCGGCTTTTATGCAGGCAGCTTTTAATATTGCCAATGCGATGGGTGCATTTTTGGGTGGAATTCCTTTAGAATACAAACTTCCTTACAACTATCCTTCACTCGTTGGAGTAGGAATGACGGGAATTGGTTTAATGATCAGTATCAGATATTTATATCTCTACCGCAATGCGAAAGCCAAGAATTTAGTTCTGGAATAAGACTCTCTTTCTAATAATAATTTAACTAAAATAAAATCTCCGTTTTGCTATTGCATAACGGAGATTTTTGTTACTAACTTTTAAAGTTTTATTTTTCAACTTCATTGCCGTTTTGGCACCAGTAAAGAGCATTGTAAAGGTTGTCTTTTGGAAATCCTTTAAATTCTCCGGGCATCAAAACACTGAACGCGTCTGTGAAATTTTGAATGCCTTTGCTGTCTGTCACGATGGCCGCACGGTTCCATTTTGCGAGATTTTTAACGCCTAACATTACATCTTCAAACCAAGCACCTGCGGTAAATTGGTCAAGCTCAGTATCTATCAGCATCAGATAATTAAGCTCTTCAAATTTTTCAACCTTTCTTTTTACTTCAGGATTTACAATATTTTCAAAATCTGTTTTGGTAATTTCACCCGAAGCTTTAAATGCGGCAACGTTCTCCGGAGCATCTGGAATAATTGTGATCATATATTAATTTTTAATGTTTTGGTGAGTGAGTTTAAACAATAATTAAACCAATTTATAATAAAGGAAAAAAGGCTTGATTGTTGATAAACTCTTACAAAAAAAATTAACTATGGATCTTAAATCTAATGAGCCTTTCTGGTTGGTTAAAAACGGGCTTATTTCATCCTATCCATCACTGAAAGATGATAAAGAATGTGATGTACTGATAATTGGTGGAGGAATTACCGGCAATCTCATTGCTCATCAAATGATCAAAGACGGTCACAAAACAATTTTAATTGATAAAAGAGAAATTTGTAACGGAAGCACCTCTGCAACAACTTCAATGCTACAATATGAAATCGACGTTCCTCTGTATGAACTTTCGGAAATGATTGGCGAAAAACCAGCAATACAGGCTTACAAAGCATGCGAAAAATCAATTACTGATATTGCCGACCTTGTAAAAGAAATAAAATCAAGATCAGGTTTCAGAAAAAAGCAATCTCTTTATTTTGCTGCGAGAAAAAAAGATGTGGATGGGTTGGAAAGGGAATATGAGGCAAGAAGACTGGCAGGTTTTGATGTAGAATGGCTTTCAGCCAAAGAAATTGAGAGACAGTTTGAAATTGTAAATTCATACGGGGGTATTTTGTCTAAATCCGGAGGAAGTATTGATGCATTCAAATTCTCACATGAATTATTGAGATTTAATGAGAAAAAAGGGCTGGAAATTTTCGATAAAACAGAATTAAAATCGGTAAAATATCTAAAGGATCATAATCTGGCTCTCACAACAAGTGGTTTTACCATTAAAGCAAAAAAAATTATCTACTGCATTGGTTATGAAGCTAAAGAATTGATCAAGGAAGATTTTGTAGATTTAAAATGCACTTTTGCTATTGTTTCAGAGATTAATTCGGAAAAATTTAAAAATATAGAACACACTTTGATTTGGAATACTGATGAACCATATCTTTATATGAGAAGTACAGACGATGGCAGACTTCTGATTGGCGGTGGTGATGAAGAGTTTCACAATGCTGAAAAACGGGATGCTTTACTGGGCAAAAAAGAAAAGGAAATCTTAAGAAATTTAAAAAGAATAAAGCCTGACGAACATTTCTATACCGATTTTGTCTGGGCTGGAACATTCGGCGAAACAAAGGATGGATTGCCATACATCGGAGAACATCAGAATTTTAAAAACTCCTATTTCGTCTGCGGCTTCGGAGGAAATGGAATTACCTTTTCAGTAACCGGAATGGAAATGGCTTCAGCATTCATGAAAAATAAAAAACATCCGCTTTCGGAATATTTTAAGTTTGGAAGATGATAAAACGAAAATCGGGCTCGCCAAAAGCAAGCCCGATTTTTATTTTGTAGAAAATTACCAGTTAGTAAGTCCGTTTTCTAAAGCCTTTTGATAATTTTCTGCATCAAATGTATAAAGATCAGGAGATTTGTGAGCACCACCACGTCTTTGTTCATCCAACTTTTTTAATATTCCCAGATTTTTTATTTTACGGTAAAAATTTCCCCTGTTCAGTTCTTTACCCAAAATAGTTTCATACAATTTCTGAATTTCTGAAAGCGTAAATTTCTCAGGAAGTAAATTATAACCAATGGGTCTTATCGCAATTTTCTCTCTTAAAGCTAAAAGCGCTTTTTCAATAATTTCCCTGTGATCCATGGCGAAATCCAGTTCGTCGAGTTTGTTAATGTTCGTCCATTCGCAGGACTGGCTAAGCTCATCTTTTATAAGATCCTGCTGAGAAGGGTTGTACAATGCGAGATATCCGATAGAAATAAACCGTTGTTTGCTGAAATGAGACTCATCAAATTCTACAAAATATTCTTCACTACGGGCTTTTTTTCCAAAAACTCCAAATTCATGCAGGTAAACATCTGTAAGGCCTGTTCTGTCTTTTATAATCCTCTGTACAGCGTCGTCCAGGTCCTCATCTTTCTTCACATATCCACCCGGAAGCATCCATTTTTCGCGATAATTCATTTTTACGAGCAGTACTTTCAGCTCGTTGCTTTCAAATCCGAAAATCACAGGATCTGCAGAAATATGCGAGAGATAAATTTTTTTACCTTCGTCGGATAATTTTTGTATTTGTTGCTTAGAGTCCATTTAGTTGGGGGAAAAGGGCTTAAATTATAATCTGCTAATATCGAAATTTTTTTTAAATAATAATAATACCACAAAATACTTAGACAGAAGGTATTTTACAGTCATTAAATTCCTTAAGCAAATTATTAAAAACCGTTTCTACCGGAAGAATTTCGTCGATTAATGCAGAAACCTGACCAATTTCCAGTTCGCCATCTTCCATATCGCCTTCAAACATTCCGAGTTTTGCTCTTGCTCTGCCTAAAGTCGCATTTAGAGCTTCTTTATTTCGTCCAAGATTATAGATTTCCTCAAGTTCATTAAAGAATTTATTTTTAACCAAACGTACCGGAGCCAATTCTTTTAAAGTCAAATGCGTATCGCCTTCATTCAGTTCAGTTATTTTATTTTTCCAGTTATCGTGGGCACTTGCTTCAGTTGTTGCAGCGAATCTCGAACCAATCTGTACACCATCAGCACCTAAAATCATCGCTGCCATCATCTGTGAACCCAAGGCAATTCCTCCAGCTGCGATTAAAGGTTTTGAAACATGTTTTTTAACATTAGGAATAAGACATAGAGTAGTAGTCTCGTCCCGTCCGTTGTGACCGCCTGCTTCAAAGCCTTCCGCTACGATGGCATCAACTCCTGCATCTTCACATTTTACCGCAAATTTGGTAGACGAAACAACGTGAGCCACTTTTATATTTTCTTTCTGGAGTATTTCTGTATAAAGTTTGGGATTTCCGGCGGAGGTAAAAACAATTTCTACATTTTCTTCTAAAATAATCTGAATAATTTCATCTAAATTCGGGTAAAGCAGTGCTACATTTACTCCAAAAGGCTTATCGGTAGCTTTCTTGCATTTTTGAATATTCTCCCGCAAAATATCCGGATACATACTTGCTGATCCGATTAATCCAAGTCCACCACAATTGGATACTGCCGAGGCTAAGCGCCACCCTGAATGCCAAATCATTCCTGCCTGAATAATGGGATATTTAATATTGAAAAGTTCTGAAATTCTGTTTTGATTTCCCTGCATATTTTATTTTTAAATGAAATAATAATTACAAAAATAGTAGTCCCCTAAAATAATAAAACTAATTTTCACTGCACAAAAAAAACCTTCATTTCTGAAGGTTTTAAAGTTTATTTTGAAATGGAAGCTTTCTTCCAGTTGCTTTTGAAATCGCATTTATATCTTCCGTCGATGGATACAAATGTGGTGGGAATTTTTTCATTGACGTATTTTTCTACCATTTCATTTCTACGTCTGTTCAGTGCCAATTGTTTGATTCTGTCGTAGTCTGTTTCCAAAGTAATTTGGTGAGCAGCGATATCGTCTTCAATCTTTACTATTTTTACAACAATTCTGTCTCTTTCGTCTTTGTCATCAAATGCTGTCGTGATATCTCCTTTTTTCAAACCTGCCAATTCATAAGTAATTGATCCTGGGATACTTTCTCTCTCAATTTTATTTGAACCATCTGCTCCCGGAATTACACCAGCATTGAATTTTGTTCTTTTGTCATCAGAAAACTTAAAAGAAGCTTCTTTAAAAGTAATTTTTTCAGATTGAATCAAACTTCTGATGCTGTCTAATTTGGTTTTTGCAGTAGCAATCTCCTCTTCTGTAGGTGTTGCCATCAAAAGAATGTGACGTGCATCATAAGCCTTCCCTGATTTTTTCACCAACTGAATAATGTGGTAACCAAATTCAGACTCTACAGGCTCAGAAATTTCACCTTCCTGAAGATTCAGTGCTGCTGCCTCGAAAGGTTTTACCATTTGACCTTTAAAAACATTTTTCATTAAACCTCCTGTAGCTGCGGAACCTTTATCTTCCGAGTAGATTCTTGCCTGGCTGTCAAAAGATTCACCTCCTTGGATGTCTGCTTTGATTTTTTTAAGTCTTGCAATAAGCTCGTCTTTATGCTTCTCTGTAAGTTTTGGATACATAAAAATCTGAGAAAGCGAAACCTCGTCCTTAATCTGTGGAAGCTGAGTTTTAAACTGATTGTAAAAATCGGTTACCTCATTTGGAGTAACATCGGCTTTTTCAGTAATTCTCTGGTATTTTGCCTGTCCGTAATATTGATCGGTATCAATTTTTTCGATGGCATTTTTCATTTCGTACTGATTACGGAATTTGTAAGCTGCAAGCATTGTTTTTTCGTCCGGAAACTGAGAAATCAACTGATTGTATTTCGCATTTGCCTGTTCTTTGATAGCCGCAGAACGGTTTTCAATCAAGGTATCTTTTTTTGCCTGAACTACAAGAAGCTTATTATTAAGAAGATTTTCCAGAAACTCACATTTGTTGGTTTCACCTGCACCCTGCTGTTTTGCATAGTTCAGTTGTTCCTCTACATCAGATTCCAAAACGATTTCATCGCCAATTACTGCAGCAATCCCATCTACCAATTGTCCTTTCTTCAGCTGTGCAGATGTATTTACAGAGAAAAACATCATGAAAATACCAAAAAGAAAAGCGATTTTTAATTTATCTATCATTTTTTTATATTAAACGAGTTGCAAATTTAGAATTCTTAATGAATCAGACTAAATTTTTTATTATAAATATTTCTTAAAACCAATGATTAATCAAGGTCTACTTCAAAAGTAGTCAACTCTTTGAACTGTTTTATTCTTAAGTAAACATCAGTTTCCTGCACTTCTTCAATTCTTTCTGTTCCGAATTTTTCTACTGTGAAAGATGCCATTGCAGAGCCTACGATCAAAGCAGACTTCATTGTTTCAAAGTCAAATGTTCCTTTCTTAGCAATGTAAGCAGCAAAACCTCCTGCGAAAGTGTCTCCAGCTCCCGTCGGATCGAAAACTTCCTCCAGTGGAAGTGCCGGAATTGCGAAGATTTTTCCCTCTCCAAATAAAATTGCTCCGTGTTCTCCTTTTTTGATGATTACGTATGCAGGTCCCATTTCGTGGATCTTTTTAGCAGCTTTTACTAAAGAATATTCTCCTGAAAGTTGTCTTGCCTCTTCATCATTGATGCTGATTACATCAGTTTTGGCAATCATTAATTTCAAAGTATCCATTGCTGTATCCATCCAGAAATTCATCGTGTCAAGAATGGTCAGTTTAGGACGGTTGTTCATTTTTTCCAAAACTGAAAGCTGAACGCCCGGATGTAAGTTTCCTAATAATAAAACTTCTGCATCCTGCATAGAATCTGGAATTTTTGGATCAAAGTTTTCCAAAACATTTACCTCAGTAGCCAATGTATCTCTTGTATTCAGATCGTTGTGGTATTTACCGGACCAAAAAAAGGTTTTTCCTTCTTTTACGATTTCCAGTCCTTCAAGATTTACATCTCTTTTGCTGAACATATCAAGATATTCCTGAGGAAAATCGCCTCCCACAACGGAAACAATTCCTGATTTTACGCCTAGAATAGACGAAGTAATTGCTATATATGTAGCCGCACCGCCCAAAATTTTATCTGTTTTACCAAATGGTGTCTCAATCGCATCAAATGCTACACTTCCTACAACTAAAAGTTTCATATTTTTATGTTTATTTTCTTTGTTATATGTAATCGCCAATTAAGATTTAGTTACTGTCTTTAAATTAATCAACAGCGACTTCATATTTACATGTTTATTATTTAATTTTAATTCTAATTTTTCCACTCAAAAGTATCCAGAAGATGCATCAGATCCTTCTTTACATAATCCACAGCAGGAGCCAGCGAATCCGGTTTCGGCCTTGAATTGAAATAAAGGTAAGCAGTAACAAAATGTTTTGTACTGTCTGTCGCATAAAACTGAATGTTGGCAGCTGTCTGTCCTTTCAATTCATAAAAGTTTCCGTAAACTTTTCTTTCAGGATATTCGAATGATTTTGTGTCGATAGAACTTGCTTTTACAGTATGTCTGTACACCATTTTTTCGGCTTCAGCTACCTGATCTGCAAAATTATTATTAATCGGATAGTATGAAATGAAAACTTTCGCTTTCATTTTAGGGTAATTAAGATAGTACCAGCAGGGTCTTTTCGCATCACTGAGGTTGGCGAAGTCTGAATATTCAAAGCTGTAATTACAGTTTTTATCCATCTTCTGATATTTCGGTGCCGGATATTCCAGTCTTAATTCACCGAAAGGTTTTGGTGTGGCCTCTTTTCCACAGGAAATTAGAAGCGCAGACGCAAAAACAAAACTGACTTTTTTAATCATTTTGCAAAAATACAAATTAGATTTTAGATTTTACGAGACAAATTTCAGTCTTTCAATGTGTTTTGAATATAATTTTCCAGCGGTTTGGGAAATGATCGCTTTTGAGAATCTTCAAAGTCTGAAACAATCAGGTTTTTGTTTGAAATGATCTCATTCCAAACCAAGTCAGAATTGATTTCCACATCAAATATTTCTATACTTAAATTTCTGTGCGTCAGTTTGTGATTCACAGTTTTTGCATTTTTGATAAAGGGAACGAGTTCTGAAGAAATCTCGGGCAAAAATTCATACAGTTTTTTCCAGATATCATCATCGCCACGCTGCTGAATGATAAACTGATTGTTTCTGTGAACAAAATAATATTTCAGCGAATGATTTTCAACTTTCACTTTTTTGGTCTTCACAGGAAATTCAGAAACTTTACCAAGTGCGAAGGCCAGACAGTCGTCATTCACAGGGCAGTTTCCGCAGTCGGGATTTTTTGGTCTGCATATTTCTGAGCCCAAATCCATCATCGCCTGATTGAAATCGCCTGCGTTTTCGGGCATAATCAAAAATGCCAATTCAGAAAAATAGGAAAATGCATTTGTTTGAGACACATCAAAATCATCAGCAAATATCCTGCTTAAAACTCTGTAGAAATTTCCGTCAACCGCTGCTCTTCTTTCACCGAAACAGATGCTCGAAACGGCTGCTGCAGTATATTTTCCGACACCTTTCAGCGTCAAAATATCATCGTAATCTGAGGGGAATATTCCTGAAAACTCAGTCATAATCTGTTTTGAAGCTTTATGAATATTGATTGCTCTCGAATAATATCCCAGACCTTTCCAGTGAAGAATAACTTCGTTTTCATTGGCTTCAGCCAGTGTTTTTACATCAGGAAATCGCTCAATAAATCTGTTGTAATGTCCCAAACCCTGGGCAATTCTGGTCTGCTGAAAAACAATTTCACAAATCCAGATTTTGTAAGGATCTTTTGTGTTCCGGAAAGGCAAGTCCCTAGCATTTTTGCTATACCAGGTCTGGATTTTGTGTCCGATATGAAGAAAGTCTGTGGAATTTTTTTTTGGTTTCAAATAAAGAATCTCAATTGTAAGAGGCAAAGATACTTAAATATGAAAGATGTTTTAAAATTTAAACCAAAACAGACCGCCAAAAAATGACAGTCTGCTTTTATAATTTTGTCTGAATAAATTAATCCTGAATATATTCTGCATCCCACTCGTTACCGTCATCACCTTTGTGACCATCAAGTTTGATTACAAAACTTTTTGTAGGGAAGTATGGAGTCAGTCTGATGTCTAACCAAACTCTGTCCTTATTCACTTTATCCTGCTCAAATCTTACGATTTTGAATTTTTCAATCAGTTTGTCGGCACCTTTAATTCCATCAAGGAAGCTTACGATCTGTCTTCTTAAATCATCTTCGTTTTTCGCATTCCAGTTTTCGAAAGCTCTTCTGTTTAGGAAATCAAGCAAAACTTTTGTTACATAATCGAATACACGAACTACAGAATAGGTCTGAAGTCCGATATTGTCTCCGGTAAACAATGTTTTTGCTGAGAACGCCATGATTTTTCCGTACTCGTTGACCATAGGAACAAGTCCCATTTTTTCGAGCTGAGAAATTTCACTTTTCTTTAAATCAAATTTTACTGCGTCTACTTCGTTGATGTTACCGTGTTTTTTACCGGCAGCCACCTGAGACATCAGAGTTTTATGGATTTTTCCAGCTAGAGAAGTCGATGGAGGAAGTTCTACGTTTTCCTCTTCGCCTACTTCTTCTGCTCTTCCTCTTCCCACAAGCCAGTTACAGGTCATAATCACATTACTTCTGTGAAGTTCGCCACCTGTAAGATTCGCTGAATGGAAAAGATCTACCACATCATCCGGTTTATCCAGATTGGCAAAATCGGTCACCATCATTACTTTATTTTCATTACAGATTTTAGCCCATTTTTCAATGACTTTATTTGAACCTAAATAACCAGGAATTGCCAGAATAGAGTAGTTGTCTCTCAGATCAAGACGGTCATAATACTGTTTGAATTCTTCCGAAATGGCCTCGATGAAAACAGGATTATCCAAATCTGAAACCTGATCAAGACTTGCATTCACGATACTTACATTATCTACTTTATCAAGCTCTGTGTTTTTGTAAAACTGAGCTACTGTACGGTAAGAAGTCTCCAGCTGACGAACAGAGTCTAAAGTATTTTTCAGATTTGATTTTAAATTATTCTCTGCACTTAAAGCTTTATTTTTGCAGGTATCAGCCAGTTTTTCAGCGTTGTCGCCTCCTTCAAGAAGTTCTACCCAAAGATTGATCTTCTGAAGAAGTTCTTTTCTTTCATCAGATTTATTGGAATCATTTAAGAATATTTCTTTTCTAGCTTTTCTGGTAGGGTTCATATTGGCGATGCCGTCTACAACAGATTCTACGAAGCCGAAGCCACCGATTCTGTTAAGCTCTTCCAGAGGATTTGCAGACGGTCTTTTGTCCTGAAACTGCTGCTGCTGTTGCTGCGTGTTTTCAGATGCCTGAAGTTTATTTTCCATGATATTTTGGGGGTGTTTTTATTATTTTTCGAGTTCCTGAGCTACATTTTTCAGAACTTCCACAAAAGCTGCTCTCGACTGTTCGTTTTCGAGCATGTTTCTGAGAATTTTGTTGGTTTTCAGCTGACGCACAATTTTGTTGTACTGATCCTGCTCCATGCTCAGTTTCTGTAAATAGTCGGAATTGTTAACGAGATTTTTTGGTGTAAAATCTGCGAGATTTCTGAACCTGAATTCTTCATCAATCGCGTTTCCGTCTGCATCCTCGTGCTGCACTTCTACAGAAGGCTGAAAATGTCTGAAAACATCTTCTACAGTTTTCAGGCCGGTAACGATTTCCGGAGTGTAAGATTCGTCTGTGGTAAGCTGGCTCACGATCAGAGATTTGTTTTCCTGAATCTGGGCGATAGCTTCGTTGGCATCAACTTTCACTTCGTTTCCTCCAACGCCATAATTAAACATTGCCATATTTTTATTATTTTGAGATTTTTGGTTTTGATTTTGGTCAACAAATAAATTGCCAATCCATTGTTTAAATTTATGAAAAAACTTCAACATACAAAATTTAACATGTAATTTTTATTTGTAACTTATGTTTTTTCAATGAATATTTACTGAAACTGATTATTTTACTGAATATTTTCTAACAGAGAAATTTTCCTCATAACTTTCTTTTGCCGCCTGATAGCCGATATCAAACAATTCTTCCAATCTGTTTTTCTTTCGTTCAAAAGTTCCGTAACTGGAAAATTGCTGTGACGTGATGAGCCAGTCGCAGTAATCGAATTTTATTTTTTCGACACGGTAAGATAAAAGGTCATACGAGCGTGAAACAATTGCTTTTATTGATTTAAGATCATTAATGTTGATGTTGTGAGGAGGCGAAACAAATACGCCAATCAGTCTCCCGCAGTCTTCTCTGATGATATCTGCAGGGAAATTATTCAGAACTCCACCGTCGCAGAACATTTCTTCTTTGATGATATAGGGTGTAGTAATTCCCGGAATGGAGCAGGAAGCGATGATGGCGTCTACAATTTCAAATTCGGGATCAAAAATTTTCTCAGTCCCCGAAACCAGCTCAGTTGCCACGATTCTCACATCTTTGTCCAGATCATTTAATTTTAAATCTCCAAAAATAGGTTTTAAATAATTCCTGAAAATTACAGAAGATACCAGCCCGGGCTGATTGAAAGTAAAGTGTTTCCAGTTGAAAAAATATACAGAATTAAAGAATTCTAAAATTTCTTCCGGTGTTTTTCCTATTGCGTACAGGCAGCCGACAATTGATCCCGCGCTGCAGCAGGATAATACATCAATCTGAATATTTTTTTCATTCAAAAATTTCAAAACTCCTGCATGGGCAATTCCTTTGGTGCCTCCGCCGGAAAGTACCAAACCTGTTTTTTCTGAAATCATGATTTAAAATTAAGGATATCTTCTGAAAGAGAATTAATTTATTTTTGATTTAAATCAGAACTACCTGTTTCCTCCTCCCTGTTGATTGGGTGGCATCGTTTTGTAGTTTGTAGGCTTCTCGGTAGAATCGGTTTTGGAAGTGGAAGAATCTGCTGCGTTTACAGTTTCTGAATTGGCAACTGCACTGTCACCCATTTTATTCCGCATAGAATCTTTGTTGTGTTCTTCTTTAAATTCTTCGCGGTTTTCTTTTTTATCGGCGCAGCTTACAGCACAGAATAATACCAGTAATGCACTGACGATCGTATTTTTCATATTGAATAATTGTGAGGTTAATTAATCAAATATAATCATTTTAATTAAAGTAAAAAGTAAAAAGTAAAAAGTAAAAAGTAAAAAGTAAAAAGTAAAAAGTAAAAAGTAAAAAGTAAAAAGTAAAACTTCAGTAAACAACCTTTGGGAAGAATTCAGTTTTGTTTATGCCAGAAAATAAATAAAGATAGTTTTAAAAAAAAAAATCCTCAGAAGATTCTGAAGATTTCTATGTAAATAAAATTTTAACGTCCTGTTGTTGCTGAGTCTGCTTTCATTACGGCACTGTCATTTGGTACTGCCGGAACAACAGTGTCCATTGTTGATGGTGACATTCTTGCAGCATTATCAGCTGCTGTAGAATCTGTACTGTTGGTACTTGCCGAAGACTCCTTCGTTCCGCAAGCTGTAATCGTAATGCCGAATAGCGCGGCTAAAACTAACTTTTTCATAATATTTTGTTTTGGTGTATTTTCAACTATTCAAGAATTATTCCGAAAAAAGTTTTTGTTCATTAAAAGAATGATAAAATTAAACTCCTGAATGTTAATTTGTTAAAATTACAAGCAATAAAATTTAATTCAGCTGAAATTTTGAAACAAAAAAGCCCCGAAACCGAAATTCCGAGGCTGTTTTTATGAGACAAAAATTTCTCATTGCGCATTACTTATTATTTATCCCAAATATGGATATTTATAATCTTTTGGAGAAACAAAAGTTTCTTTAATCGATCTTACAGAAGTCCATCTCAGTAAGTTCATTTTAGAACCTGCTTTGTCGTTTGTTCCTGAAGCTCTTCCTCCACCGAAAGGTTGCTGACCAACAACTGCGCCTGTCGGTTTATCATTAATATAGAAGTTTCCTGATGCATTTTCCAGTGCTTTGAAAGCTTGACTTACAGCATATCTGTCCTGAGCGAAAACTGAACCAGTCAATGAATAAGGAGAAGAAGAATCCACCACTTTTAAAGTTTCTGCCCAGTCAGCGTCTTCATAAACGAAAACAGACAGGATAGGACCAAAAATTTCTTCAACCATACTTTCGTACTGAGAATCTGTAGTTTCGATAACCGTTGGGTGTACAAACCAGCCTTTAGAATCATCAGTTTTACCGCCGATCACAACATTGGCAACATCTGAAGCGTTTGCTCTGTCGATGTAACCTTTGCATTTTTCGAAAGAATTTTTATCAATTACTGCATTCACGAAGTTCGAAGGATCTTCAGGAGAACCCACTTTAATAGATGAAATCTGAGTTTCCATCGCTTTTTTCACATCAGCCCAGAGCGATTTTGGAATGTAAGCTCTTGAAGCTGCAGAACATTTCTGTCCCTGATATTCGAAAGAACCTCTTACTAAACCTGTAGCAACTGCTTCTACATTTGCAGAAGGGTGAGCGATAACGAAATCTTTTCCGCCAGTTTCTCCAACGATTCTCGGGTACGTTCTGTAGTTATGAATATTATCTCCAATCATTTTCCACATTCCCTGGAAAACTTTTGTAGAACCTGTAAAGTGAAGTCCGGCAAAATCTCTGTGAGCCATTACTTTTTCAGCAGTTTCTTTTCCGTCTGTAAAAATCATGTTGATCACTCCGGCAGGAAGCCCTGCTTCGATTAAAACATCCATGATCACTTTTGCAGAATAGATCTGTTTGTCTGAAGGCTTCCAAACCACTACGTTTCCAAGCATAGCCATACAGGTTGGCAAGTTCCCGGAGATTGCAGTAAAGTTGAATGGAGTTACTGCAAAACAGAATCCTTCCAATGGTCTGTATTCTACTCTGTTCCAGATTCCTGCGTCAGAAACCGGTTGCTCAGAATACATTTCAGTCATAAATTCTACGTTGAATCTTAAGAAATCAATGAATTCACAAGCGGCATCAATTTCAGTCTGATGAACATTTTTAGACTGTCCGATCATTGTTGCTGCGTTGATAACGTCTCTGTAAGGTCCCGCCAAAAGATCAGCTGCCTTTAAGAAAATTGCTGCACGGTGTTCCCATCCAAGCTCGTTCCACTGTTTTTTTGCTGCTAAAGCAGAGTTGATGGCATCGTCTACATGTTGCATCGTTCCTTTATGATAAAAACCGAAATCGTGTGCATGATCCTGAGGTGACTGAAGCTGAACAGTATCGCCTGTTTTTACTTCTTTACCGTTGATAACCATTGGGATTTCTGTCTTTTCTGCCCACATTTTTTTGTAAGTTGCAAGAAGAGATTTTACTTCTGCTGATCCCGGTTCGTAAGAAGTTACCGGCTCATTTACTGCAAATGGTACTTGCGAAATTGCTTTTGACATATAAGTTGTATTGTTTTATTTTGCTGTTTTACAAATTTACAACTTTTAAAATTTATGATGAACGGATGTCAATGGTGAATTTTGCTTTGCAAGTGAAACGGTCAATTGTGAATTTTGCTTTGCAAGTGAATAGTGAATTTTCACCGTTACGATTATGAAATAGTTAAGGTGGTTTAAGATAATATCCGCAGATATATTATGCAGACCGCTAAATTTAGGTTTATCTGAAACGTAAATAATCTTATCAGCTCAAAAATTTTAATGATTCAATCTGTTCCAATAAATGATCCAATGAATTGGAAAATTGACATGCGAAGCGAATTGACCATTCACAATTCACTTTCTCACATTTTCTCTGTTTCCAGAATTTTTAAAACTAATTTTTCCTCGTGTGTAAGTCCTGCTTTTCCATCATTTTCTTCTATAACTTCAAGTTCATCAAGGTATTTTTTGATGGTATTGTTTTCGTAAAGGTTGATGACTAAAGGGTGAACGTAATATTTTCTACAGACAGTACTGGTATTTCCGAGATGTTCGGCAACAATATCCAGAGCAGCTTTTACTTTCTTTTTGTACTGGGTATTATTTTCAGCGTAACCGATTTCTTTAAAAGCGATCAAAGCATTTACAGTTCCAGACCAGGTTCTGAAATCTTTTGCAGTAAAATCCTCTCCGCTTAATTCTTTGATGTAATCATTTACCATTCCGGAATCGATTGAATGTCTGTTTCCTTCATCATCAAGATATTGGAAAAGTTCTTTCCCGGGAATTTCCTTGCATTTCATGATTAGTTTTGCCAGTCTTTTGCTTTTCAGATTGACGTTGTGCATCACTCCTTTTTTTCCTTTAAATGAAAAATTAATCTTCTGACCATCTACCTTTACGTGCTTTTCTTTCAAGGTTGTCAAACCAAATGAGCCATACAGTTTCTCATAAATATTGTTGCCAATACGGATGTTGGTACGTTGCATTAAACTGACAATCAAGGCCATGATTTTCCGCTTCTCAAAGGTTTTCAAAGCCAAATCTTTCTCAAGCTGCAGACGGATTTCGGGTAAGGCGTAACCGAACTGAAGCATTCTGTAAAATTTCGTGTGGTTTCTTAAAGCACTCCAAAGTGGATGGTAGCGGTATTGTTTTCGGTTTTTAATATCAAAACCTGTCGCCTGAAGATGACCGTTGTCTAAAGCACAAATCCACACATTTTCCCAGGCCGGTGGAATGACCAGACTGTTGATGCGTTTGATTTCTTCTTTATCTTTCACTCTCTCATCACCCTTGAAATACTGAAATTTCTTTCCTCTTTTACGGCGAATAATACCGGAAGCTTCTGCATCGGAAGTGTAAATCAAATTTACAGCCTTTGCAGAAGCCACCGGATCTTTCATGATTTTTATGATCCTGGAAGGTTTTAGATGTGAAATAATTTCAAGATCTGAATTTTCCATATCAACAGATTATGAGTTTTTACCCCTAGAGAATAACCATAAGATTACACCTATAATTCCGACAGCAACGATGATTCCCCACCACATTCCTGCTTTAAAAATTGTTTCAATGGCTTCGCAGCTTGTAAGAAGCATTAAACCAAATAGAGACATAAATAAGAAACTTAGCTTTTTCATAATAATTTATTTTTGATATTTATAGTATTGTTGGGTGACGGATGTTTGATGCAGGATGTAAAATTTTTTGCGTTTTTGAAATCTCAAATTTCAAACCTCAAATTTCAAATCCTGTGTTCATCTGCTCTCCAGTTTGTTATTGATTTTTTGATTTCGTCGCCAGAAAGATTTTCCTTTAAAGCTTTTTCAAGAAGAATTTTAAATTCATCGTCGTACGCAAACCGTAATGCTGCAATCTGACTGAAGTTTAATTTTTCTTCTACTTTATCAGACCTTAAACTGAATAATTCGAAATACCTCTGTTTAAATTCCAATCTTACAATGCGGTTTTGAAGTCCCAAAGCATAATGCTGACGGACCATAACTGCCAAAAATAAAATCAAGAAAATAACAGCCGAAAATAGAATCCACATAAGTTGATTTACAGAATCATTGAAAATTTTATAAACCCCAAAGCCCTGTAAAAAAATTACTAAAGGGAGATAAATAAAATGATGGGGAGCATAAAATTTTCGGTGATTCTGGTAATTCTGCGTTTTCATAAATATAGCATTACAATAATCTTTCCAAAATGAATCTGTGTGGTATGTCTGTGTGTTGGGTGTTGGATGATGGGTGCTGGACGAGGGAAATAGGGAGGTAGGAGATGGAAGTTTCTGAACGAAGTATTTTATTTTTAAGAGAATCTGTGCTTCGGTGTTTTTTTTAAGTAATAATTGATCACATCTTAAAAGTAATTTTACATCATTTCCTCAATCTCAAACCGTAACCCTTAAACTGTGGGTCCGTATCCCGAAGCTCGTATCCCGTAACCAACTTCCATATTTTATTCCCAAAAATCCGTAACTTCACGTTTTTAAAAATAAATAGATAATGACTTCAAAGGAAAAAGTGGCTGCACTTCGTGAAGAGATGCAGAAAAATAATGTTGATGCATTTATAGTATATTCTGCAGATCCTCATATGAGTGAATATTTACCTGAAGAATGGCAGGAAAGAGCCTGGTTGTCAGGTTTTCTGGGTTCAGCAGGTTTTGTGGTAATTACAAAAGATAAAGGCGGACTCTGGACAGACGGACGGTATTTCACGCAGGCTCCCATTGAACTGGAGGGATCAGGAATCGACCTTTTCAAAGACGGAATGGAAGGCACGCCAAATTATATCGACTGGATTATTTCTGAGATTCCCGAAAACGGTAAAGTTGCGGTGAATGCTGTGGCAACATCCCATTCCAACTGGGAACTTTTATATCAAAAACTGAATGCAAAAAATTTAAACTTAATTGATCTTCCCTTATTAAAACAGGTTTGGAAAGAAAGAGGAACGCCTTCAAAAAATCCAATTTATACCCATCCTATCGAAAGAGCAGGAAAGTCTGTGACTGATAAAATCGCTGCCATCCGTCAAAAAATGGAAGAACAGGAAGTATCGGTTCATATTATTTCAAGTCTTGATGATGTAGCATGGACATTAAATCTGAGAGGAAGTGATGTGGAAAGCAATCCTGTATTTTTAGGCTACATCATCATCACGAAAAACGATGCACATCTGTTCACTGATCTTGAAAAACTCGACGTTGAAAGCAGAAAGCAAATGGACGAAGCGTGGGTGAAAATGATGCCTTATGAAGAATTTTACAATCATTTAAAAAATGTGAAAGGTCAGAAAGTTCTGGTTTCTCCCAACAGCAATCAGTCGATTTTTGAAGCTTTAAAAATTGATAATGAATTTATAAAAGGAGCTGTGCCGGGAAATCTGATGAAAGCTCAGAAAAACGAAACGGAGCTGGAAGGTTTCAGAAAAGTGATGGTGCGAGATGGTGTTGCGATGGTGAAATTTCTTTATTGGCTGACTCATTCTGCAGGAAAAGAAACGATGAATGAGTATTCAATCGGACAGAAACTGAAAAATTTCCGTGCTGCGGGAGAAAATTTTGTGGGAGAAAGTTTCGGAAGTATTATCGGATATAAAAATAATGGTGCCGTTATTCATTATTCTGCGAAAGCGGAAGGAAGCAATGAGGTGACCAACGATGCGAGTATTCTTGTGGATTCCGGCGGTCAGTATCTTGAAGGTACGACAGATATTACCAGAACTTTGGCACTGGGAGCGGTTTCTGAAGAATTTAGAATCAATTCAACTTTAGTTTTGCAGGGAATGATCCGTTTGTCAATGGCGAAATTTCCGAAAGGAACAAAAGGCGTACAGTTGGATGCGATTGCCAGACTTCCGCTTTGGATGAACGGAAAAGATTACAATCATGGAACCGGGCACGGTGTGGGAAGTTTTATGAATGTACATGAAGGTCCGCAAAACATCAGAAAAGATTTAAACCCACAGGAATTGCTTGTAGGAATGGTTGTTTCAAACGAACCGGGATATTATGTGGAAGGAGAATACGGAATCCGTCATGAAAATCTGATTGCCGTAAAAGAGTCTGAAACTACGGGATCAGGAACCTTTTATGAATTTGAAACGTTGACATACTGTCCGTTCTTCAAAAATGATATTGTGAAAGATATTCTTTCTAAAGAAGAAATAAACTGGCTAAACGCTTATCACAAAACGTGTGCTGAAAAGCTTGAGCCGCATCTTGAAGGTGAAGTGAAGGATTGGTTTTTGGAACTCGTCACTCCGCTTTAATAGTGAATTGTTAATTGTCAATAGTGAATTTTAAATTTCAAATTTTAAAACTCAAATAAAGAATTTTGAATCTTAAATCTTAAATATTGAATTTTTACCGTGTTTTTACGGTAAAGATCTAGTGAAATCACTGATGAAAGTGCTGTGAAAGTGGCGTAGTTTTGTAAACGAAACCAAACACATTCACTTCATATACGTTTTTTTATAATTGAATCATCTCAGAAATGGGATGATTTTTATTTAAATACAATCTTATTCAAATTAATCTCAAAAGACTGATCATCCTCATACGTAATTTTTAATGTTTGCGCATCCACAAACTCAATATTTTTGTTGCAGAAATGGGAGCAGCTTTCAACAATGACCGGAAAATACTTTCTTTTCTTTTTATCAAATCCTACAAGATTTCCTCGGAAAATAGATTGAACTTTGTAGTTTTCATTTTCTACAAATTCTTCGCTTGCCGATGTAAGTTTAAATAGATTTTCATCATAATAGGTTGAGTAAATGATATCGGGAATGATTGCATATCCTGCTCCGAAATTATTATCCGTAGCATTATCTTTTTCCCATTTCTCGCCAAAATTCTTGTAATGAGTAATGTTTTTTTCTTCATCTGATGGATGGTAAATAAATTTGGAAGTACGCGCATATTGATGAAGCACAGTTTTTGCAAATGCAGATGATTTCAGTTTAGAGTTTTCCCCGAAATTTCCGCGAATGCACCCGTTACAGTAATCTGAAGGATAACCATAGTACTGTAAACTGAAGTTGTCTGCAATATTGTCCATATTAATCATAGAGAAATTTACACTTATCTCGTTCATTGCTTTTCCCATGTTTGAGACTTGATGGGTAAGAAAAAGATAATTCATTTTACCTATTTTCATGGTTTTGATGGTTGTGCTGTCTATTTCCAGGTAAGCCCATTCTGCATTTTCTAAATCAATTTCTCTACTCAGATTTAATTTTTGCTCGGCAAACTCATACTTTGAAATCTTCAGGATATTTAAAGTATCCGAGTAGAAATAATTGCCTCGTTTTTCGTTGCTTTTTACCCAGATTCTTGTTAAGAAATCTTTATTTTCCTGAATAAAAATGCTTTGACTCTGGAGTGAATCGAGTTTTTTTTTAATTAAATTTTTATCGGAAACAGGGATGTTTTCAGCTGAGGCAACTTTCTCTTTTTTGCAGGAAAAAAGGAAAATTAAAAAGACTGATAGTGTAATTACTGCTTTCATTTGTGTGATCGGTTTGACTTGTTATTTGTTTAATTTCCTTAATTTTCTTTCATTTTTAAATCACTATGTTTAACGGGTGAAATTTCTTTTTTCAAAAGTACTAATTCGTTTCTTTTTAACTCAAAGAAATGTTTCTCAGTCCATTCCCAGGATTTCTCTTCTCTTAAATTAACTCCGTTTGCTTTGAAGAAAACATTGATATTATTTCCGGAAACTTCTAAATTAATTTCGTTAAAAGTATCCTGAACGGTCGCTCCATTGGGAATTTTAGGACAGTTTTCCAACTCTTTTAAAATCATTTTATCATTTCTAAACCAAGATCGGAGAAAACCTAAGTGTTGTTCGGAACACTGATAGCCTAAATTCAGTGAGCTCAGAATTTTACATTTCAAATTGCTCATGTTATCGTTTGCTTTTCCGTCCCATGTGCAGTCATTACCAATGAATGTCGCAACGTAAGCCAAAGCAGCTTTCTCCGGATCTGAAATGTATTTTATATAATTTTCATTTAGAATAACTGTACTAACCTCAGTTTCTAAATTCTTATCATACTGCATTTTCCGCCACAAAAATTTTATTTTCTTATTGACTAATGTCAACGGTCTGATCACTTTTGCTGAGATTAAATATTCGCTGTAATCCAAATACTCAGGATCACCTGCCGGCCTCAGACTGTCCATTTTCCATTTGATCTCCAGTTCGTCTCCACGGGTGAATTCCGGATTGTCTTTGTTGTAAATCAAACTTACTGTATCATTATTTTTCTTTACGACGAAAAGCCAGTCATCCCCATTGTCATTAAAGCTGACAAACTGTATGGTATCAGTATAAATTTTTTCGAGTTCAATAGTTTCATCAGGTCTTAATGCGCTTTTATGGGTAGGAATTATTGGTGACCGAATTTCCTTTTGTGGATTTTCTATTACTGAGTTTTCAGTAGTCTTCTCCTTTTTGTTCTCACAGGACAGGAGCACAAAAGTAGCAACAAGTAGAATTGAGAAAATTTGATTCAGTGTCTTTTTTGTCATAATTTTAAATTAATTTTTCCTTCTGCATTTGCTGATGATGGTGTCTGATATGGTCTCATTTCCCTGCTGATAGTATCTGAGAACGCTGTAATAATTTACAGTATCATTTTTACAAAACTGAACGCTTAAACTGGCTATGCGATACGAATTGTAATGACTCAGTTCCTCACTCGAAAATCCTCCAGGATCTTCTTCATTTTCGATAAAATGTGCGGTGCCGGCTTGTCTAAACGGATCTGTGCCCCAACCCTCAAAATAGGTGTAGAAATCGATATGATAATCCATTTCCGTTCTGGAATCGGAAACATCCGTGGCTTTATAGTGACTTTTAAATTTATTTTCATTGCCGATAAATTCCGCATTCATCTTTTCAATCGCCATTTTTTTTATTATTCTGTTCAGAGAATCTCTGTCACTTATTTCATTGTCGACAAGATATAAATTTGGATAAACTTTAGACTGAATAAATCTCATACTGTGGTCGACAAAAAAAACATTATAAATCAAAAGAAAAATTAAGGCAAGTCCTAAAACGGTAAAAGAATATTTTCTGCGTATAGGATTTTTTAAAAGCCAAATGATTGCTATTATTAAAAAAGCAATGATGATGAAAGATAAAATCAGGATGAATGCCATAATCGTGCTTGTTACTTTTTTTGTGGATCTACAGTAATCTAAGTATCAGGTCAGGAAATAATTAATGAAGTAACTATTTATAATTTTCAAATAGTTCCCTGTAGAACTCGATCTCATTTTTATAATGGTCTGGAGGTGGTTGAACTAAATCTGGGAATTCTTTCATGATGATAAACTTCTTATTTTTGGTTTTTGAAATTAAGCAAAATGCATCTTGTGATTTTCTCTGAAAAACGGTGCTGTGATCAGTTTTTAAAATCTGTTGATAGTCAGCAGTATAGAAAAATCTAAAATTCAAATCTCTTAAGTAATCAAAATTTGGATCAGTATCTGTGACACTTACTGTTCCGTTGTTGTTTATAGCATAGAGATTTGTCCAAACAGTTTCTATTTCTTTATTGTTACTAAAAACAGTGTAATAACGGTTGTTTCCCTGATCTGAAGGTGAAAAAGATTTTAAATTTTTATCAGAGGTGAATTCTTTTTTTACATCGAGATTAAGTTTTCTGAAAAAGTCTTTTTCCAAAACGGAAAGCTGTTTCTCATAAGAATTCCAACTTTTATCTTGGTTTTTAATGGGTTTAGAAATATTTTTAGCCATTCTAATCTGATGCAGCAGCTGATTGATCATCTCATCAGTTTTCGCTTCGGGACGTTTATTTTGAAATGGAATATCGCTCAGGTAAACTAAATATTCAGAATTTTTGGGTAGGTACTCAAAATAGAAAGCTTTCAATTTCCCATAATCACTAATGATAGCGCTGTTGTGATCTTTATACAGGACTTCATCAAAAGATTTCAGGAAATCTGAAATCATCAGTTGATTTTTACCTTTATTTTTTACGATAAAAAAATCACCTTCTCCGTATGAAGACGAGGAGAGGTAAGGAATAAAATTGGACACAGAAAAATGCTTAAAATCTCCACTATTGCTGTCAATGATAAGGTCGTCTGTAACTTTCCATTGAAATTTGTAGTAACTGTTTTGGCTGTTTTGGTTGGAAATATACTCGATTCTGTAATTGAATGGCAGATTAAAAGTGTAGCCTTTCTCCAGATGAGAATACCTGATTGTCGGAGTCTGAAAAATTTCTTCTGTTTTTACAGAATCACTTAGCGCGACCATCTTTGATGATCTTGTTATTGCTGGCGAAGGTGTTACAGAAGAATCGTCTGTTTGCTTCTTTCCTTCACAGCAAGTGAATACAGTGAGGAAAATGATGAGTACTGAATTTTTCATTTATTATGTTTTTCTATTTTTTAAATTTAATATAACGGAAAAACCACCATCGTATAGAATCTAAGATCGTATTTAAAAGGATATCTGTTAGCAACATTATTTCATTTTAAATCGTCCTGCGAAATTACATTCCCATTTTTTTTTCAGAATCTATCTTATTCTTTTTGAATGATGGGAACCTCTTCAAGATTTGGTCTTCCTCCGCTTTCGAAACCTGTTATAAAAACGTATGCAACTCCAATGAAAAAGAGCATTGCAACAGCGGCAACAATTATCACCTTCCTTGTGAGAGTGAGATTGGGGATTTTAATCAGAACAAATATTGCAATAATAACTGTAATTAAAACTAATGGAATGATTCCCATCCTGGTGTTTTTTGTTAAATTTAAATCATATTTTTTAGATATAAATAATAAATTTCTGTATAGTTTGTGATTTTTGCTTTCTATCGAATTAAAGAAAGGATAATTATCATCTTTTTGGTTGTGATAAGTGAATACGAACTGAATCCTAGCCCTGATGGAAGCGGCATCCTTTTTTGTTATTGCGATGGATGAAATAAGCCATGATCATCAACAATTGTACGCAATAACAAAAAAGATACAGCGGACAGCAGGTTCCCGGCTCCTGAAAATGTGGGAGCGTTATAGGGGATCTGTGTTTGAGAGTTTGGAGGGAGGGAGTTGAGAGTTGCAGGGAGTTTGAGCAGTTGAATTTTGATTGAAAATGGTGTTTTAAAACTTGAATTTTGAATCTTTAAATTTAAATGTTTATTCCGTAATTTTGCACCATGAATCACGACACTATCTGCGCACTGGCAACTGCCAACGGAATTGGAGCTATCGGAATTATCAGAATTTCGGGGGAACAGTCTTTTGAAATTGTCAACCGGGTTTTTCAGGGGAAAAATCTTGAAAAAGCTGATTCGCATACGGTTCATTACGGGTTTATTGTGGATGGGAAGATAGCTGATGGAATTGGGGAGAAAGTAGCTAATAGCCAAAATCCAGCAGACAACAGCGAAGTCATCGATGAGGTTATGGTTTCCATTTTCAGAGCACCAAAAACTTTTACTGCAGAGGATTCTGTGGAAATTTCTTTTCACGGTTCGCCGCATATTGCCAAGAAAATTCTGGAAGTTTTGATTAAAAACGGTGCGAGAATGGCGAAAGCGGGGGAGTTTACAATGCGTGCCTTTATGAACGGGAGAATTGATCTGAGCCAGGCAGAATCCATTGCCGATTTGATTGCTTCGGAAAATGAAGCATCAAGAAAAGTCGCTTTAAATCAGTTGAAAGGTGGAATTACCAATGAAATTTCCATTTTAAGAACTGATTTATTGAATTTTACATCATTAATCGAACTAGAACTTGACTTTGCCGAGGAGGACGTGGAATTTGCAGACCGAACCGCTTTGAAAGCATCATTAAATAGGACCGAAGAAAAATTACGCTCGTTAATCGACAGCTTTCAATACGGAAATGCGATTAAAAATGGGGTAGATGTCGCCATTATCGGGAAACCAAACGCCGGAAAATCTACTTTGCTAAACGCCTTGCTGAAAGAAGAACGTGCGATTGTTTCTGAAATTGCGGGAACGACGCGCGATACGATTGAGGAAGTTTTACATATTAAAGGAACAGCTTTCCGTTTCATTGATACCGCTGGAATCCGTGAAACGACCGATATTATAGAGGAAATCGGAGTTAAAAAAGCGAAGGAGAAGATTGAAACTGCAAAAATTCTTTTGTATCTGTACGATGAGTTTGATTCTACACCAAATGAGATTACAGATTTTATCAAAGAATTCTACCGTGAAGATTTAAAGATCCTTCTTCTTCACAATAAAATTGATTTGCAGGAAGCTTCTTCTGTTAATATATTTGACGCAGAATTGAAAGAACAATTATTTCCAGATTATACTTCGCAGATCATCGGAATTTCAGCAAAAAACAAAACCGGAATCGAGCAGTTGAAAACCGAACTTGCTGACTACATTCAAAATCTGGAAACTCAGGAAAGCACGATTATCACAAACCAGCGTCATTACGAAGCGTTGCAGAAATCTTTAGAATCCGTGAAAAGGGTAGAAGATGCCATTTCAGGAAAGATTTCAACTGAATTATTGGCTTATGAACTTCGCTACGCTTTGGAATACTTGGGTGAAATCTCCGGTGAGTTTACGAATGATGAGGTGCTGGGGAATATTTTTTCTAAGTTTTGTATCGGTAAATAACCACAGCAATTTCCCTGATTATTTTACAGCTAAACGCTATTCTAATTTTTTTAGTGAATTTCAAATCTGACTTCATTAAAATTTCTTTCGTTTACTCTGAAATTTACAGTGAAATTTCTCTTTTGCCTGATGAAAAAACTTTCTTTATATTCGGTAGTTTAAATAAAATTTACACATAATGTTAGTTAAAAAGAGTTTCACAGTTAAAGGGATTTTTGAATTTGCGGGTCATCATCTTTGGTGGTTGATCGCGTATATGCTGATTGTGGCGGTTGTTTATAAATTGGTCGGTTGGCACTGGATTTCGATTCCTTGGCTGCCGGTTTCGTTGGTGGGAACGGCGGTGGCGTTTTATGTGGGATTCAAGAATAATCAAAGCTACGACCGTGTATGGGAAGCCAGAAAAATCTGGGGAGCAATTGTAAACAGCAGCAGGAGTTGGGGTGTAATGGTAAATTCTTACGTTAAAAGCAACCAGTATTCCGATGAAGAAATCAAAAAAATAAAAACAGATCTTATTTACCGCCATATCGCCTGGCTGTACACTTTTCGGGAGCAGTTGCTGGTTCCTACACAATGGGAACACGTGAGTCTCAATCATCATTTTGCAAAAATAGCCATGAGGAGGAGAGACAATTTTGGGGTTGGACAGTTTCAGGATTATCTGAATGAAAAACAGCAGCAAAGATATTTTCAAAATGAAAAAGACTGGGAAACTGCTGCCAACAAAGCCACGCAGATCATCAATCTTCAGTCGCAGGATCTGGCATTTCTTGAGGAACGGGAAATTCTCCACATGCGCCGGCAGCTTGATATGCAAACTATTCTGAACGATTTTTACGACCATCAGGGCAGGGCAGAGCGGATCAAAAAGTTTCCTCTTCCGCGTCAGTATGCCAACTTGAGCTTTATTTTCAACTGCATTTTTATTTTCCTATTACCTTTGGGAATTGTTGCAGAGTTTGCCAAATTAGGCGATGCAGGAGTTTGGTTAATGATCCCTTTCGGTACGGTCGTTGGGTGGATTTATGTCGTGATGGAGCTGATTGGCGACTATTCCGAAAACCCTTTTGAAGGTCTGGGAACAGATATTCCAATGCTTTCTATATGCCGAACCATTGAAATTGATCTGCTTCAGATTCTCGGAGAAAGCAATTTACCAAAACCGATTGTACCTGTAAATGATGTTTTAATGTAAGAATTTATTCAAATGCTCATCAAAATTTGATGTTAGAAAGAAAGGAGGATTCAGTTAAAATCCTTCTTTTTAAGCATAAATATCTGATTTTCATCAAAAAATCATAATAGTCTGATTTGTTTACATGAATTTACCAGCCGGTCACTAAAAGATTCCGTGCAGCTTTTTCACTGCATTTTTGGTATTTTGAATAGGCTTTTGCAGCGCGTGACCGTATTTGCTCACTGGTTTCAGAATTCAGATATCCTGAAATGGCATCGTGCAGGGTATAAGCTTCGGGACTCATCAGACCTGAAGTCAAGACCAGCGGATTTACATTGGCTTTCTGCAGATGAGGTGAAAAATATTTTTTGCTGTAACACGCCAGAATGATAACGTCACGCTTCTGTTTATCTGTGTTTTCAAAGGTTTGATTCAACTGGAAATCCATCAGGCCGTCGTGTCCGGTGAATGCCAGCAAATTGGCGTTTCCACCAATTCCGATGACGGTTTTTCCTGTTTTTAAAGTGTCTTTTTCATTTCCTGCGCTGCTGTTCAGAAAATCGACCGTGGCATTTTTGATGAACTGACCATCGTAAGCATCGGCAACTAGATAATAATTTTTGGTGGTATGTCTAAAAATTATTCTTTCCAGCTTTCCAGACTGTAGTTTTCGGCTTTCAAGAAATTTCCATTCTTTGCTTTTCTTAAAATAAGTTCGTACACCAAATCCACAACCCCAGTAGAGATTGTTGTCGGGATCTTGCCCGTTTCCTATTTTTTCAGGAACGGGCACAATTCCCTGGTATTTATTGTCACACAAAGCCACAAAAACGTGAATGGTTTTGGTATCCGATGTAAATGGAACTGATTTTTTATCTTCATGATTTACAACCGGTCTTATTATATTTTTCTTTGGATTGTCGTTGCTGCACGCTAACAGTGAGAGGCAGAAAACGTAAGAGAAGTAGCGGAATAATTTCATCATAGCTGTGTTTAATTTAATTAAAATTAAAACAAATTATTCATTTTTAAGTTTAATTATTTTCTGTAATTTAAAATAATAATATACCCAGATCACTATAAAAATCCATGGAATTATAAATAAAAAATCCTCTTCTGAAAATTCCGATAGACTGAATGAAATGAAAATTAAATATAAAAACGGACCAGTGAAAAATGACAGAAAAGAATAAAATCTGTGTTCCCGCACAGTTTTGAAAAGATTGAAAAATGCAGGCAAACTGAGGATAACAAATAAAAAATGCACACCGACAATAATTCCGTAACCTAAACCTGCAAAACAATCCATTCTAGGTCTTTCATCGTCATAATGACTCTGGTTTTGAAACTGAATGATGAAAATAGCAAGGAAAGATACGGTTATTCCAGTCAGGAAGCTGACCAAAAGTCCGTTGGTGATGGTTTTAGTAATTTCATTTTTCATAGCTTTCAATAGATTTATTTTTCCTGAGAACTTTACTGTCGATCTGAACCTTTATAAAAATTACAATTTTTTTACTTGCAGTGAACAGTAGCAAGCCTAAAATCCACCCAGTAAATATTCCGGTAAGCAATCCCGAAAGAATTGCCACTTCGGGAATCCACCAGTCATAAATCAGATTTAAAAGCCAAAAGAACAGCACAGAGATAAGTTGCGATGTGAATATCATACTGATTTCCTGTTTATGAATTATTTCAAAATTAATCTTTCATGATGGAAATAAACTGTTTCAGGCAGATTTATTTACTGAAAAATCATCTTCAGCAGATCAGGAGAAGCCGATATTCTCCGTCATTTTCTACCGGAGCACGATGAATGCAGGGCAAAACCTTTTGCTTAGGATGATCCACCGCCAGTCTCCAAAGATTTCCCTGTCCCAAATTAATAGGTTGGGAATCTTCTTTCGGTTCATAATGAAGATCAAAGAAGTTTTCTTCCAAAAAAGTTTCAAAATCATCATCAGAACCTTCATGTAATTCTATTAGTTTTTCACGGACTTCAGGAATTAAAATCTTCTGAACCGCCTGATCATTCGGCAAAATATCGCTGGAAGTACCGTGATAAGTGCATAAAAAAGTATCTGCCAAAATGGGTGAGCGGTCTACATGAAAAGAATAAACGTCGGTAGAAATAAAATCAAATTCATCATCCCTTTCGTAATTTTTGAGTAAATTCAGCGTAGGTAAAGCTCCGAAATCTGTCAGCAGCTGAAGATCATTTAAAATAATTTCTCTTGCAATTTCACCATTTTCAGACAGGCTAAGTTTAGAAAGGTCGTCCGGTGAGACGACAGTGATATCTTCTTCCAACTGAAGTTTTGAAACTATTTCTTTGAAATCACCTTTCAGATTTCGTTTCCAGCAAAGCGAATTTACAGTTCCCTGAAAATCAGTATCTGTCAAGTCTGAAAAAGATGTAACGGTAACAAAATGTCTGTCGTGAAAGTTAAAACTGTTCATTTGAAATAAGCCGAAATTTAAATTTCATTAAAAGTAGGAATTTTAAATTTCAAATCAAATGGTACTAAATAAGTCCCAAATCTTTACAAAATGCTACCAACTGCTCGTTATTGTTGATTTTCAGACCTTCGCGGAGACCGGTAAGTTTTTTTTCCACACTGCTGAGGCTGTTGGGTTTGATGTTATTGTTCTGAAGATAAATAGGGATGTTTTTCAGGAAAACGCCCTGAGCGAGAAGTGAAATAAGCGTAATATCGTATGACGTAAATTCGTAACTGTTGAGTTCTTTCAGATCATGTTTTATATCCAGAGAAAGATATTTTTCTCCCTGGGCAACCATTGTAATTGCCTTTTTAAGTTCTTTGGCGTCGTTTCTGCCTTTTCTCACAAAACCGTCAATTTTCAGATGGTTAAAAAGTGAATCAATCACTCCGGATTTGTGCTCTGCAGAAAAGAAAATGACCTTCACACCGGGCTGAATCTTTTTTATGGCAGCAATCATTTCCTTACCATCCTTCAAATTCTGTTGATGATGATCTTCGTCATAATGGAGATCGGTGATTATTAAATCATAGGGGTCATTTTCACGCAGGCTCTTTTTTACTTTTTCCAAAGCGTCGTCGCAGTAAAAAACCTGATCTGCAACCGGAATTTCCAGTTCTTTTACAGTTCGTTGTACAGAAAGGTTGATGACTTCGTGGTCTTCGGCAATTAAAATCTTTTTAAACATCAAATAAGTTTTAGGAAATAGGGAATGAGAGGTTTATTTTCAGTCCTTTTTCTGTTTCGGTGTCAAAAATAATATCTCCATTTAGATTTTCAATACGGGAAACCACATTTTGGAGACCTTTTTTAAAAAAACTTTTATTTTGAATACCGATTCCATTGTCGCTGTAGGAAATTTCGATATTGTTTTCCACTTTTTTAAACTGCAGAATTACACGGTCGGCGCGGCTGTGTTTTTTCATGTTGACTAGCATTTCACGCAGGATCTGGTAGATTTCTGACCGCGTGGACGGAGCTGTATTTTTCCAAAGTTCTGCATCATTTCCTGCCAGATAGGTTTCTGTATTTTCATTTTTAAAATAGGAAACCAGTTTGCTTATTTTTTCAAAAAAATTGTCATCATTAATATCATCTGACGAATCATAAGAGATATTTCTCGACTTTTTATAGACATCTTCCAGATCATCCAGCGTTTCATTCCGGCTGATATCCTGATGATTTTCTATTTTGGTCATGATCTGATAGATTCCGTTGGCAACAACATCGTGTACCTTTTTAGAATATTTAATCTCCGTTTTCTTTACTTCAATTTCTTTTTCCTGCTGCTGAAGTTTTTTTCTTTTAAAATAATAGAAAATGCCTGCAATTAAAGTGATTACAAGTGCCAGGACACCAATTTGGGCATATCTCTTTTCATTTTTATTTTCACTGTTCTGCAAAGCCAGTTCTGCATTCTTTGCTTCAGACTCTGCCATATTCGTCTTAATAAGAGCAAATTGATTTTTTGCTTTAAATCTGGCATTATTTACACTGTCATTTATAGAAATAAATTTTTTAAAGTAAAGTGAAGAATTATCTTCATCAATATTAATAATTTTCCGGAGAGCTTTCAGTTGATCGTCGGGATTATTGATAAGAGTAGCAGCGGAAAGCATTTTTTTTGAGTAAAACAATGCCGAGTCTTTATTTTTTCCCGTGTAGTAATTTGAAATGGCTGAGTAGCTTGAGTTCAGCGCATGCTGGTCATTCAGACCGAGCCTTATCTTCATAGCCTTATGGTAGGCAGGAACCGGGTTATACGTTGGATCAAATTTATATTCTGCTATCGCAAGATTATTAATTACACGGGCCATATTTTCGCTGTCTGATCCTTCAAGAGATCTGCGGAACATATTCATGGCTTTTTGATAGTCACCTAATTCGCTGTATGCATCTCCAATATTATTAAAAATGACAGGAAGGTCTTGTTTGGAAGTGTAAGGAAGTGCTTTCTCATAATATTTCACAGCATCCTCAAAATTTCCCAGAAAAGCGGAGGCCATAGCAATATTGTTATAGTTTCCGGGAAGGTTTTGTCTGATTTTCTGATTTTTGATATTTTTCAAAAATGAATCTGCTTCCAGAGACGATTCAATTCCACCATAATAATCTCCTGAATTTGTCTGGATGTGGGCCATGTTGATGAGAGACTGCGCAATGCCGAGAGAATCTTTTGTCTCTTTGTATTTACTTTTAGCAGCATTGTAGTAGATAAAAGCAGAGTCCAGCACACCTGCATCTCTGCAGATACGGGCTTTTGCATAGCTTTCATTATCTTTTCCAAAGTTTTTTACAGTATTGGATTTCTTACTGCAGTTCAATAATGTCAGTAATAAGAATGCTAAAATTAATTTATTCAAGATCGGGTGGTTTAGCCTGCAAATTAATAAAAAAGGACAGATCTGTGAAATCTGCCCTTTAATAAAATTAAGGTAAAGTAAATGGTGGTGGAGGGAGTTGCCCGGTGTTACCACTTGTACTTCCCTGACCTCCCGGTCCGTCGCCGGTGCCAGGGCCATCTCCACTTTGTGAAGTCTGTACTGTTGCTGTATCTGATGATGTATTTCCGTTGTTTCCTGAACTTACCAAGCCAAGAAGGATCAATAATAATTGTATCACGATTGTAAAATTTAAATGTTAAGCAGTGGTGCTCTTTCCCGCAAAACAGATTGCAGGGAGTGTACACGTTTGAAAAAAGAAGCGCTTCTTAAATTTTGGGAAGTGATTACCCTTTGGAACGGAAGAAAAATCCTATGCTTCCCGGTCATGAGAATGATCCTTCCGTTTTTTTTGAGTGGCAGAAATCTGCAGTTATTCGTTTTTTTTTCTGTTTGATTTCTGAAGCAAAGTAACGACAGGAAAGACCTTTAAATCCTGACAAAACCCTGACTGCGTCTGACAGAACTTTGACAGAAATTGTCTTTGAAAATGGAATTTTACGGCATCACGCAAAAATATCTCGTGAAAAAATGCTTTTTTTGTAATTGCTTAATAACCATGTATGTCTGTTAAAAAGAAACTCATTAACGAAGTTTTTAAAAAAGCGAGGAAAGATTCGGGGCGATTCACTAAAAATGCCCTTTCAACCTATCTTTCTTTTCTTTTTGCTGAACGGTTTGACTTCGGTATTTCTGATCGTACACTCATCAGATATTTTGATAAATATGTTGAAGAAACCGGAGACCTACGGGAAAGCAGGATTGATGATGAAATTTTGGATAGATTCAGCGAATATTTAGGTTTTAATAATTTTGAAAATTTCGCAAACAACGGCGAAACTGTTTCAGATGTTTTCAGCGAAGAAACTTTTGTGAAATCATTTGTCAATGCAAAAAATGATTCTGATTCTAAAGAAAATATCATTCACATCACCATTCAGAATATTATTAAAGTCCCGGAATTTTTGACTAAGCATAAAGGAATGAGTCTGGGAGTTTTGGGAATTATTCTGGCTGGAGCAGGGTTTACGAAATTTAATCAACCCGAAAAAATTGACACTCCCGAAACATTGATTTCACAAAATATATATACACCTCAGGATAGCAAATATTTAGAAAATGCTCAACCTAAAAACGGTGAAGAAATCATTCGTTGTCAGATAGTCAGTCGTGAAAATAAAGCAGATCAAGCTTTACCAGAACTGATGGCTTTAGAATCTAAAAATCACATGTATTGGAATGGTTACCGATATGTTTTAACGTTCATTAATGACAAAAATCCTTCTCACAACGTTGTTCCAGCAGATGATGTTTTGGTAAATTATTTTCAGAAAATCAGACGCCCCGATACATTAAACCCAAATAACGGAATTGGAAAAACATGGTATTCCAAACATCAGAATAAAGTTGAATTCTTTACCATGGATGGAAAAAATCCGGAAAATCACAAGGACTTGAGACCGGCAACAGAACATATTTTGGTAAAGTACGCAGGAGAAAATGCAGAGATTGAGTAGTTTTAAGTTTAAAATCAAAATGAACCGAACTTCATTTTTGAAAATGACTTAAAAACCTATCTTTGCAAGCTCAATACAGATTCTAAACTATGAGCGACGAAAAGAAAATCAATATAAAACCTAAAAGACAGGACTTCGAAGAAATTTATTTCAGCGGAAATCAGGGAAGTCTGTTTCTGTCTCCTGATACGCGTGGAAAAACTTTTACGCTTATTATTATCGCTTTGATTTTGGGAATTCTCTTCTTTTTTAAGAATGATTTGAGCAAAGAAAAATTTGGAATTCTTTATTTTGTGAGTTTTCTTTTCCTGCTGACTGCAGTTTTCCTCTCTGTGAGCGTCAACAAAGTTTCAAGATGGAAAAAACAGGTGAGTTCTTACCTTACGAAACTTGAAAACTGTAAGATTTATGAAGTGGTTTTTGATCAGCAATTTTTTACCGTAAACATTGATGGTGAAAAGGAAACCAGCGAATGGAAGGACTTTCAGGCTTTTGAAATCAACGGAGAATATATTGCTCTTGAAGGAAAATACAGTTATATGTTTCCGAAAAAATCAATGAGCGGAAGTGATTTTTCAGTTTTAAAGAAGATGATAGAATCTCAATTGAAATAGAATTTTCAGAGGAAATAAAATTTATATAAATTTAAATGTTGCAAATCAGCTGAAGCAGCAATTTTAAAAACAGTCAGAAATAAAAAAACTCAGAGCCAACACTCTGAGTTTTGTATTTTAAACTGAAAACTGATTAGTCCAGCCAGCCCATTTCACGCATCCAGTCATCGTTGTAAACTTTTGCAACGTATCTGGAACCGTGATCGTGAAGCAAGACAACAATCACGTCATCTTTTGTAAACTGATCTTTCATCTGAACCAACGCTGCCATAGCACTTCCGGCAGAATATCCGCAGAAAATACCTTCTTCTTTTGCCAGTTTTCTTGCGTAGATTGCACCGTCTTTATCGGTTACTTTTTCGAAGTGATCAATCACAGACATATCATAGTTTTCAGGAAGAATATCTTCGCCAATCCCCTCTGTGATGTAAGTGTACGCATTTTCGAGATGAATTTCTCCCGTTTCGTGAATCTCTTTCAGAATAGAACCGTAAGTGTCAACACCAATTACTTTGATGTTTTCGTTTTTCTCTTTGAAGAATTTACCACAACCTGTGATGGTCCCGCCCGTTCCGGCTCCCACCAGAAAGTGAGTCAGTTTACCGTCAGTCTGTTCCCAGATTTCAGGTGCTGTAGATTCGTAATGTGCAGTACGGTTTGATAAATTGTCGTACTGATTTACATACCATCCATTTTCTGTCTCTTTAGCCAGTCTTTTTGAAACTGAATAATAAGAACGCGGGTCGGTAGGTTTCACATCTGTAGGGCAAACGATCACTTCAGCACCAACAGCGCGGAGAATATCACATTTTTCCTTAGACTGTTTTGAGTTGGTTACAAAAATACACTTATATCCTTTCACGATTGCTGCCAAAGCCAGTCCCATTCCTGTATTTCCTGATGTTCCTTCGATGATGGTTCCGCCTGGCTTCAGTCTGCCGTCTTTCTCAGCATCTTCAATCATTTTTACAGCCATTCTGTCTTTTACAGAATTTCCGGGATTGAATGTTTCTACTTTTGCCAAAACCAGCGCAGGGAAATCTTCCCCTAAAACCTTATTCAGCTTTACCAAAGGTGTGTTTCCAATGGTTTCTAATATATTTTCTGCGTATTTCATATAGATTTTTTATTTTTCTTTAAAGGATATATGTTATCGCCTGATTTGCATCAGTGTTTATTTGCAAAGTTTATAAAGGCGAATTCATACTTTAATTTTTCTTGAACCACAAATATAAACCTTTCAATTTTAAGGTTTTAAATGTGATAAAATCTTAAATGATACAAATTTTAAATTACGTTGGAAATTTAAAAATAAAATCAATAAAATCAGAAAAAATAAATAACAGTTTCAAACTTCAGTTTAAAAGTCTGAAATTTTCGGAAAATTTTGAATGGTAAGAAGTCCCGTTCTAATTATATTTAATTGCTTTTACCGGAGAAATTTTGCTGATAAGATAACTGGGAATAATCAGGGCTAAACCTGAAATAATCAGAATTCCAACAGAGATGGAGATGATGGGTAAAGGATCGAGATCTACCGGAACGGTGCTCACGTAATAATTCGCAGGATTCAGTTTTATAATTCCGAAAAAGCGCTGAATAAAAAGCAGTGTCAAGCCAACCGCATTCCCGAAAACCAGTCCTGGAACCATAATGATTAAAGTATAATTAATGAAAGTGGCTCTGATCTGGGAATTGGTAGCTCCCAAAGTTTTAAGCAGACCAATAGAATTTGTTCTTTCGATAATTAAAATCAGAAGAACCATGATGATATTGATGATAACTACGATGAGCATGATGACAATAATTAAAGCAATATTGACATCAAAAATGCTGATCCAGTCGGTGATTTGAGGATATTTTTCTGTCGCAGTTTCTATGAAATTCTTATAACCGATAAATTTTTCGATTTCAGGATGAGGTTTATCGATGTCGTTGACGTTTTTAAAGAAAATATCGAGTCCGCCAATCTCATCAGGCTTCATGTCCTGAATTTTGCGTACATGATTTATGCCACCCAAAACCATTTGATCATCAATCATTTTGATATCGGTTTTATAAATTCCCACTACCTCAAAGTTTCTGTAAATTGGCTGCTGATCAGCTTTGGAGAATACCGTTACAATACTGTCGTGAAGCTTTAAATGAAGGTCGGCAGCAAGTTTTTGTGAGATTGTAACGCCGTTGTAGTAACCTTTTTCTGTTACTTTCGGGGCAATTCCCTCCAAAAGAAATTTTTTGAATCTCAGGCTGTCAAAATCCGTTCCGACACCTTTAAAAATAATACCTGCAAAATCTTTCTCAGTACGCATGATTCCCGTTACAGTTGCGTATTTCTGTACTCCTGAAACCTCGGGTATTTCGGTGATTTTTTTAATATTTAAACCATTGTTGTCAAGAACAGAAGTGTTATATGACGAATTGGATCGGGTGGATTTTACGTTGATGTGTCCGTTGAAATCTGCTAATCTCTCTTTAATAGCCTTCTTAGAGCCATATCCCGTAGAAATTGTAATCAGGGAAACAATGATTCCGATTGCTACAGATAATCTGCCAATCACGATAATCACCCGTGACAGGTTATTTTTGTTATCTTTGGAAAACGCTATTTTTCTTGAGAAATATAAAGGAAACTTCAAGCTTATGAATTTAGATTTCAAAATTAAAGATTTACTTCTTATGTGCCTAATTTTTTTAGGAACATTCAGTCAGGGTTTTGCACAGGGTAAAGATCAGAATACATTTAAAACAGGTGCAGATCAGCCGGAACTGTATCTGCCGATGCTGAAAGATAAAACCATCGCCATCGTAACCAACCAAACCGGATTGCTGAAAGATAAAACCCATTTGGTGGACTATCTGGTTAAAAATAATATTAAAATTAAATCAATCTTTGCTCCTGAACATGGCTTCAGAGGTGATGCCGATGCCGGTGAGAAGGTAAAAAACGGTGTAGATGTAAAAACAGGAATTGCCATTGTTTCACTTTACGGGCCAAATAAAAAGCCCAAACCTGAACAGTTAAAAGGTATTGATATTGTTCTTTTTGATATTCAGGATGTTGGCGTCAGATTTTATACCTATATTTCATCTTTAACTTACGTAATGGAAGCCTGCGCTGAAAATAACGTTGAAGTAATCGTTCTCGACAGACCCAATCCGCATGACGGCTACGTCGACGGTCCGGTTTTGAAAAAGAAATGGGAAAGTTTTGTAGGAATGCACGAAGTTCCTGTGGTTTACGGTTTAACGATTGGAGAGTACGGCAAAATGGTAAACGGTGAGAAGTGGCTTAAAAATGGGGTTCAGGCAAAATATTCTTTAGTAAAAATGCAGAATTATTACAAGAAAAAAAGATATTCAATTTCTGATAAACCATCTCCAAATTTACCCAACGACAAATCAATCAACCTGTATCCAAGTCTTTGTTTTTTTGAAGGAACTCAGGTTTCTGTGGGACGTGGAACCGCTTCGCCTTTTCAGATTTACGGTTCACCTTGGACGAAAAATCTGCCTTATCAATTTACTCCAAAACCTACGAGCGGGGCAAAAGATCCTTTTTTAAACGGACAATTGTGCTACGGAGAAGATCTTTCAAATTACAGAAACGATTTAAGAGAATTGAATCTTGAATGGCTTTTAAAAGCGCACAAAAATTATAAAAATCCTCAACAGGATTTTTTTCTCAAAAATTTATTCTTTGATAAATTGGCTGGAAGTGATGAGCTGAGAAAGCAGATCATTGCAGGGAAATCTGAAAAAGAAATCAAAGCTTCATGGCAGTCTGACCTCGAAAAATTTAAGAAAATCAGAGCAAAATATGTTCTGTATGAAAATTAAACAGTAAATATTTACAAGTATTACAGCAACAAAAAAATCGTCGGAGTCAATGGCTCCGACGATTTTTTTATATATTTTATAAAACGAATTTTAATTCAATTTATATTCATTTGATTAATCAAAGTTCTGTGGCGGACTGTTGTCATTCTTACCTCTGTTGTAAATGATAAGTCCGATGGTCAGACCAACAATACCACAGCCTGCCGTCAACAGAGCTCTTTCAAGCTTGTCGGGCTGGTTGTTTCCAATGTAATTCATGGCGAAAAGAATGGCAAAAGTGATTGCCATAATTATAATATGGTTTCTTCCGAAAAGTTTCATAATTATTTGAATTTATAGGCAATCATAATTCCTCCTCTGTAAGGAAGAATTTCACTGCTTTTGTTGAATCCTACAGCATCGTCATATCTTTTTCCCGTTCCTCTTTCGTAACCTTTATAGAAATCCTGTGAACTTCCCACGGTTCCGTAGATGTCCATAAACCATTTTTCAGAGAGTCTGAACTGGTATCCGGCTGTGATTCCCAAAAGATAAGAATGGCCTTTCTGATATAAATCTGATTTTGTAAAAACTTCATTCTTTTCATTGTAGTACGGCTCATCTTTCCAGTAATTCCATTTTTGTAAAGTATACGTCGAAGCTGCAACGTTGGCGCCCAAATAAAATCCGTTAAAAGCTTCCTTAAAATAATATCTTCCTTCCACAGATGCAGAATAATACTGAAATTCATGACCTGAAAAAGATTTCCACGGTGAAATAAATACATCGCCCTGCATGGTGATTTTTTTGCTTAACTGAAATTCGCCCGCCACATTTACGATACCAACAGGTAAAAAAAGAGCATTGCCTTTCAGTCTCAATCCTTTATCTGAATTTTCATTCTGAGACATGGTTTCTGTAGTGGTTACCTCATTCTGTTGAGCCTTCAACCCTGTAAAAGTGGCTAATGTAACGATAGCAAGTAAAATATTCTTCAAAGCTTTTATTTTTTTATTTGATTCAATAATTCTTCAGATAAGGCAGCGTCTTTTCCTGTCTGTTTTGCAAGACTGTTAGACATTTCAGCAAAACTTTTAGCAAGATTTTTATTGTCCATCATGAAATATATTTTTGCTAAAATGTAAGTGTTCTCAGCGGTTTCACCACGCATAACAGATTTCTCTGCCCATTCTGCAGCTTTCTTCAGTGATGTTTTGTCTTTTACGTGTTCAGCAAAAATCCATGCTGCTTTTAAAGTTTCATTTGCCTCAAAAAGGTCTGAGTTTTTATAATATTCCAAAGCAACTTTTTCGTACTCTGCATAATTGGCATTTTGCTCGTAGAAACCAAGCTTTATTTGGTTAAGTTTTTTTGTAGCTACTTCTTTTCCAACCAAAGGTTCTGCTGTGGCCATAAATTTTGCATCATCAACTCTGTTGTTTTTAGTATCGATCGCAGTTTCCATGATGTCAGCAAGCAGAATCTGATTTTTGTATTCATTATAACTCTCTTCAGGCAAAAACTGAATGATCTCTGATTTTTTATCCACCAGATATTTAAAGTTGGCATCTTTGGAAGATTTAATAAAAAAGAATAAAAAACCTGCTTCCTCTTTTGTTAAAGGTTCATTGGTTTTTTTCTTAGCAAAATACTTTTCGGAAGCTTTCTTTGCAAAATCAAAATCTGACGTTGAGTTCAGTTTCATAATGTTCATCAAAAACTCAGGACTGCTTTCGCCTTTTGCAAAACGGTCTTTCAAAGATCCGCCTTTAGAATTTCCAGCGTTGACATCCTGCGCCATCGAAAGGAAAAGACCTGGTTCCATGTAGCCATAGTTTTGGGAAACCATTTCACCATCTCCATTCAGAAAAAGATAGGTAGGATAGGAGCGTACCGAAAATTTCTGTGCAATCTCGCGGCCTTCACCTTTTTCCATATCAATTCTGGAACTGATGAAGCTTTTATTGAAATAATCTCCAACTGATTTTTGGGTGAATACATTTCTGTCCATCATCTTGCAGGGACCACACCAAACTGCGTAAGCGTCGATAAACACAAGCTTTTTTTCTTTTTTAGCTTTGGCAAGAAGATCTTTAAATGAGCTTTGGTCAAATTTAATTCCTTCTTCCTGAGCGAAGGTGAATGAGAATATGAGAATGAAGAATGTCGTAACTAAGTTTTTCATTTTTAATTTAAAAATTGAACAAGCGAAGATAATTAAAAAATCCCAAACGTTCTGAAAACAAAAAAACCACCCTTCGAAAAGTGTGGTTGAAGTGGTTTCTCCAGGAATCGAACCAGGGACACATGGATTTTCAATCCATTGCTCTACCAACTGAGCTAAGAAACCTAAATTTTGTACTTTAAAGTTTGGAAGAAAAAACCGCCTTTGGTGAGGCGGTTTTTTGTGGTTTCTCCAGGAATCGAACCAGGGACACATGGATTTTCAATCCATTGCTCTACCAACTGAGCTAAGAAACCATTCTTATTACTTCGTTGTTTTAAAGTGATGCAAAAGTAGGAAGTTTTGGTATATGATGCAAATATTAATTCTGTTTTTTTTAATAAATCTTAAAAACCTATTGATTTTCAGTTTGATTATTTTCCTGCTCCCGTCTTATTTGCTCGCTCATCTCTTCCAATACAGGTTTTATGGTGCTTTCCGGAAGGTCGCTGATTCTGATATACATCAGGCCGTCAATCGCATCATTGAAATTGGGGTCAACATTAAAGGCGATCACTTTTGCGTTTTGCTTAATGTATTTTTTAATTAAAACAGGCATTCTCAGTTCTGGCTCAAGGTCGTCGATAATTTTGTCTAATTTATTCAGATCAGATTCCATTTCATTTAAAAAGAGATGTTTATCACGATCTTTCAATTTTACCTTAAAGTCATTTCTAGGTGTAATATATTGAGCGACAGCAGAATCATAATAATTTGAACGCATAAATTCAATCATCAGAGATTTTGAAAACTCAGAAAATTTATTTGAAATACTCACACCTCCCATCAAAAATTTATGATCAGGATTTCTAAGGCAAACATGCACAATTCCTCTCCATAAAAGGAAAAGGGGAAGTGGTTTCTGCTGATATTCTTCACAGATGTAAGCACGTCCCATTTCAATCACTTTTTTGAAAAACGGATGAATATCCTGTTCAAATTCAAATAAAGAACTTGTATAAAAGCCTTTGATTCCGAATTTTTTCATCACATCTTTCCCCAAAGCCATACGGTAAGCTCCGGCAAGTTTCTCTGCAGCATTGTCCCATAGAAACAGATGATGATAATGTTTGTCGTACTCATCAAGATCAAAAGGTAAATTACTGCCTTCTCCCACCGCACGGAATGTCAATTCCCGCTGTCTACCGATTTCCCTCATTACAGAAGGGATTTCTTCATAAGGGGTAAAGTAAATCTCGTAATTCCCATTGCTGAAGAGCATTTTATCGGTTCCTCTCAGTTTAGAAATATCTTTTATAAGATCTTCTTTGGGAGTTTCATCGATGATATTCTGCACGATGTTTTCTTCTCTCAGAAGAGGAAATTTTAATGAAAGATTTTTAAGATTGATAGCTTGTGCCAGCGATTTTCTCTTTTCATAATAAGACTTCATCATATAGACTTTACGTCTTAAGAATTCACCTAATTCCTCAATATTTTCGCTGTCATCCAGTACTTTTACAGTAATGGGTCTTCCAATTCTTATTCTGATAGGATCTTCTCTGTCTTTCATCATTTCAGACGGAAGCATAATAGTCTGCAGATTGGGGTGCATTTTTGCCACCTGATAAAACATCCGGCTGTTTTTCGCATGAAAATACATCGGAACCACCGGTACTTTAGCCATTTTGATAAGCTTCAGTGCCGGTATTTCCCATTCTTTATCTAAAATTTCTCCGTAAGGATTGTTTTTATTTGAAACTTCGCCAGCAGGGAAAATTCCTACACAACCTCCATTTTCCAGATGTTTCAAAGTTCCCCGCATTCCTGAAGAGCTGCTGTAGGCACTTTTTCTCTTTTCAAAAGGGTTTACAGGAATTACATAAGGCTCCATCGGCTCAATTTTTTCCAGAAGAAAATTCCCCATCACTTTAAAATCGGGACGGATTTCCGACAGAATTTTACACATCAGAATACCGTCAATCGCACCAAGCGGATGATTTGAAACCAATATAAAAGGGCCTGTTTTAGGTACTTTTGCAAGATCTTCTTCAAAAACGATGTAGCTTAAATTTCTTTCCTTCACGAAAGAATCGAAAAAATCTTTGTCTTTTTTATCTTTTAGTTTGTCATAAAGTGTATTGACCTCGTTGATTTTTGTAAGACTCATCACGGCAGCAGCCACAGGGTTTTTCAGAAAACCCAGCCGCCCAAGTCCGGAAGCTTTTATAAGATCGTTTTTCGATATTAAACTCATGTTTTTTTAGTCGCAATTAGTTTTATTGTGTTACCATCTGAAGCGTATTTTTGGAAATCTGTTCCAAAAGCACATTTTTCTGCTGGTAAAACTGATCAATGTTTTCTTTTTTGGCGTGTCTTACGGTAAATAAAGATACATTTTTTATCAGTTCTGTTTTAAATTCTTTTTGCAGTTCAGCATTCAGATCATCTGCTTTCAAGAATTTGTCTTCGAGACATAAAGCTAATGAAATTGCTGAATTCTGCATCAAAGAAACTTTAATTTTATATTTAGCCAAAAATGCAAAAACCTGACTCATGTGATCTTCCGCAATGAAAGAGAAGTCTCTGGTAGAGATTTTGAGCAACGTTTGTTCTTCTTTTAAAATATAGGATTCTTCGTTTTGGTTTTTATCTGAAGCACCAACTTTAGTTCCTGGTTTTGTAGGATCTACAAATGATTTTACATAAAAAGGAATGTTTTTTTGCTGAAGTGGCTGCAAAGTTTTAGGGTGAATTACACTCGCTCCGTAATAGGCCATTTCAATGGCTTCTTCGTAAGAAATATTGGAAAGCAAAGTTACATCATTAAATTTTCTGGGATCTCCGGTCATCACTCCAGGAACGTCTTTCCAAATGGTCATGGCATCAGCATTAAGACAATAAGCGAAAATCGCAGCAGAATAATCTGAGCCTTCTCTTCCCAAAGTTACCGTAAAATTGTTGTCGTCTGATCCAATGAAACCCTGCGTCACGTAGCAGATTTCTTTATTTAAATTTGAAATAAATTCCTCCGTTTTTGCCCAGTCTACAGTACCTTCACGATAGGAATTGTCTGTCTGCACATAATCTCTGGCGTCAAGCCATTGGTTAATAAACTGAATTTCGTTTAAATATTCGCTTACAATTTTAGTAGAAATCATCTCACCACAACTCACTACCTGATCGTACACAAAATTGTAGTTTGGAGATTTATTTCTTCTTAAAAATGAATCAATGTCATCAAAAAACAGATTGATTTCTGCAAAAACAGCATGATCTTCAGGGAAAAGACCATTTGCTATCTCAATGTGTTTTCGTTTAATCTTCTCAATTTCGGCTTGGTAGTTGTCTTTCTTGAAGTAAAGTTCTACAACTTTCTCCAGTTCATTCGTTGTTTTTCCCATTGCTGAGATTACAAGCAGACATTTAGAAAACCCCTGGCTTTCCAATACTGCAGACACATTTTTTACACCTTCTGCATCTTTCACTGATGCACCACCAAACTTGAAAATTTTCATTAAATTGTTAAGAATAAAATTGTTAGATATAAATCATTCGGTTTTTTTTCGGAGCTCAAAATTATAAATTTACAACGATATATGAAAGGGCTTCTCTAATGGCGGTGATTTCAGTTTTCCTGTTTAAAATTCACATAATCACAGAGTAAGATCAGTTTTTGGTAAACTTTTTAATTTAATTTTAATAAAATACACTGCATTTTAACAATGTTTCCGAAGTTAAGCCACTGATAGTCAATCCAGAATTAAATTATTAACATTTACTTTATATATACTGTAAAATTCCCGATATTTGGCAAAACCGTTTTAGCAAATAAAATTATGTCAGAGCAGTCATTACAGACATTGGGAGAATTTCTTATTGATAAACAAGAAGATTTTCAGTATTCTACAGGAGAATTTTCGCGTCTATTAAGTGCAATCAGGCTTGCCTCCAAAGTAGTAAACAGAGAAGTAAATAAGGCCGGAATTGTTGATATCACAGGTGCCGCAGGAAATCAGAATATTCAGGGTGAGGAGCAGCAGAAACTGGATGTTATTGCCAACGATATTTTCATCACAGCACTTTCTCAGAGAGAAGTTGTCTGCGGAATTGCATCAGAAGAAAATGACGATTTTATCGATATTAAATGCGGTGAAAATGGTCACTTAAGCAAATATGTTGTTTTAATTGATCCTTTGGACGGTTCTTCAAATATTGACGTCAATGTTTCTGTAGGAACAATTTTTTCTATTTACAGAAGGGTTACAGAGCCCGGAACTCCCGTTCAGCTTGAAGATTTCTTACAGAAAGGAATTAATCAGATCGCAGCTGGATACGTGATCTATGGATCTTCAACAATGATTGTGTACACTACCGGAAACGGTGTAAACGGTTTTACACTCGATCCCTCTTTAGGTACATATTATCTTTCTCATCCAAACATGACATTTCCGAAAACAGGGAAAATTTACTCCATCAACGAAGGGAATTATATTAAATTTCCTCAGGGTGTGAAAAATTACCTTAAATACTGTCAGATGGAAGAAGGCGACCGTCCTTACACTTCAAGATATATCGGTTCTTTAGTTGCTGATTTTCACAGAAATATGCTGAAAGGCGGAATTTACATTTATCCATCTTACGGTCAGTCACCGAACGGAAAATTGAGGTTGCTTTATGAATGTAATCCGATGGCGTTTTTGGCTGAGCAAGCCGGTGGAAAAGCAACAGATGGTTTCAGAAGAATCATGGAAGTTGAGCCTACAGAATTGCACCAGAGAATTCCGTTTTTTGCAGGAAGCATCGATATGGTTGAAAAAGCAGAAGAATTTATGCGAATTGACAGCGTAAAATAAATGACAGCAAAATATTTTAAATATCTTTTAGAATTCAAACGCCCGGGAGGAACCTCTCGAGGCGTTTTGCTTGAAAAAGAGACTTTCATTCTGGAAGTTTTTCAGGATGATAAAAAAGGAGTGGGCGAGTGTGCTGTTTTCAGAGGATTAAGCTTTGATGACAGACCTGATTATGAAGAAAAACTGAAATGGCTTTGTGAAAATATCAATCACGAACCTCAATATTTAGAGGAAGAGTTAAAAGAATTTCCGTCGATTTGGTTTGGTTATGAACAGGCAGTTTTAAATTTAAGGAACGGTGGAAATCTTTATTTTCCAAGTGAATTTACAGAAGGAAAAAACCCAATTTTAATTAATGGTTTGATTTGGATGGGAGACATCAGTTTCATGGAAGAACAGATTCAGGATAAACTTGAACAGGGATTTCACTGTATCAAGTTAAAAATAGGCGTCGACTGGAATTCTGAACATGAAATTCTAAAAAAATTAAGACAGAAATTTTCAAAAGATCAATTAGAACTTCGCGTTGATGCCAACGGTGGATTTAGCAAAGATCAGGCTGAAATTGTTCTTAAACAACTTTCAGATTTAAACATTCATTCGATTGAGCAACCCATTAAAGCTGGAAATTGTGACGATATGACTGAACTTTGTGCCGATACCGCAACACCTATTGCACTAGACGAAGAGCTTATAGGAATAACCGGATTTTCTGAGAAGAAAAAGCTTTTAGAAAAAATAGAACCTCAATACATTATTCTGAAACCGGCATTAGTAGGAGGCTTTTCCGGATGTGATGAGTGGATTTGTCTCGCTGAAGAGCAAAAAATAGGATGGTGGATCACTTCCGCGTTAGAAAGCAATATCGGCTTAAATGCTATCGCACAATATACATTTACAAAAAATAATAGAATGCCTCAGGGTTTAGGTACGGGAGGGTTATTTACAAATAATTTTGAAAGTCATCTCAATCTGGAAGGAGATAAGCTTTATTTTGGTGTAAAGTAAATCAATGTTTTTAAACTACATCTTCAGCAAAAATTGCTCGTTTAAGGTAATTTAAAAAGGTAGTAAACTTTCTCTTCATCGTTTTCATTTTGATAGTGTTGGGGGATTGCGAAGTTAACAAAATATATGCCAAATGCAAAATTAAAAAATATTCTTATTCAAATATTTTTAATAAAATAATGTCGATTTGAGCATTTATCAAAGTTTTGAGAAAATTCAATTCTTTGATTTTAAATTTTTTAAAGTCTGGTTACCAGATATGAATTTGATAATCAACAGTACAGTACAACTTTAATCTTTGAAAATCAGATTTAATTAAAAGTTTTCGGATAGCTTTTTTTCCACATTAAAGTTCGTCATTTATTTCTAAATTGATATTAATTCATCAACAAATTATCTTTTTTTTAAACCTTAAATTTTCCTAAATTTGCAGATTGTCGGTGAATACGACATTTTAAAGCGAATTTTAATGGAAGAAGAAAAAAAATCACTCAATTTTATTGAGCAAATTATCGAAGATGATTTGGCAAACGGACTCAAAAGAGATGAGATCCGTTTCCGTTTTCCGCCTGAACCAAACGGTTATCTGCATGTAGGTCATACAAAAGCGATCTGCATCAACTTTGGTCTGGGTGAAAAATACAATGCTCCCGTAAACCTTCGTTTCGACGATACGAATCCTGAAAAAGAAGAGCAGGAATACGTAGATTCAATCAAAAAAGACGTTGAATGGCTAGGTTTCAAATGGGATAAAGAATTGTACGCCTCCGATTACTTCCAGCAGCTTTACGACTGGGCAGTTCAGTTGATTAAAGAAGGAAAAGCCTATGTTGATGAGCAGCCATCTGAACTGATTACCGAGCAGAGAAAAAATCCAACAGAACCGGGAGTGGAATCTCCATACAGAAACCGTCCGACTGATGAATCTTTAGATTTATTCGAAAGAATGAAAAACGGTGAGTTTGAGGAAGGTTCAATGTCACTGCGTGCAAAAATCGATATGATTTCGCCGAATATGAACATGCGTGATCCTGTAATGTACAGAATTTTAAAAAGGCCTCACCACAGAACCGGAACAACCTGGAAAATTTATCCAATGTACGACTGGGCGCACGGTGAATCCGATTATATCGAGCAAATCTCACACTCACTGTGTTCTCTGGAGTTTGAAAATCACAGACCACTGTACAACTGGTATTTGGATCAGGTTTACGAAGAGGGAAAAGTGAAGAACAAGCAGAGAGAATTTGCAAGAATGAACGTTTCCTACATGATTACGTCCAAAAGAAAACTGCAGAGATTAATCTCAGAAAAAGCAGTTAATGGTTGGGATGACCCGAGAATGCCTACCATTTCCGGAATGCGCAGAAAAGGCTTTACAGCTAATGCTATCAGGAATTTTATTGATAAAGTAGGTGTTGCCAAAAGAGAAAATTTAATTGAAATTCAGTTATTGGATTTCTGCGTCCGTGAAGATTTGAATAAAGTCGCGAAACGTGTAATGGCGGTTGTAGATCCTGTAAAATTGATCATTGAAAACTATCCTGAAGGACAGGAAGAATTGCTTGAAACGGAAAACAATAATGAGCAGGAAAATGCAGGGACAAGACAAATTCCGTTCTCAAGAGAATTGTACATTGAGCGTGAAGATTTCAAGGAAGAAGCTGGAAACAAATTCTTCAGACTGAAACTGGGCGGAGAAGTCCGTTTAAAATCTGCTTACATCATTAAAGGTGAAAGGGTAGAAAAGGACGAAAACGGGGAAATCACCATTATTTACGCTACATACGACGAAAAATCCAAATCAGGAAGCGGAACAGAAGAGAGTTTAAGAAAAGTAAAAGGAACCATTCACTGGGTGTCTGCAAAGCATGCGATTCCTGTGGAAGTGAGAAATTACGAGAAATTATTTACAGTAGAACAGCCTGATGCTGAGAAAGATGTGGATTTCTTAAATTTCATCAATCCTGAGTCTGTCAATATTATTCAGGGATTTGGAGAGCCGGGTTTAAAGGATGTTGCAGTGGGCGAACCGCTTCAATTCCAGAGAATTGGGTATTTTACGAAAGATCAGGATTCCACAGATACAAATTTTGTATTCAACAGAACCGTGACTTTAAAAGACTCTTATAAGCCAGAGTAAAAATTTATTTATATCATATAAATGAACAGGGCTTAATTTTTTAAGCCCTGTTTTTTTTGAACAGTAATTAAAGAAAATACGACGTTTACGCGAATTTTTACAGCATCATTTGTGAACAATAGCAGTGGATTGAATTTTTAAAAAGCAAAATAGTCCCAATGGGACGACCTACAAAGCACAGGATGAAATCCTATCAAACATCAATCATCACACATCATTCATCAATCATAAGACATCATGAAACTCATCAATCTATACACCAACTCATTCAAAGGGCTCTCGCGGGAAAGCTGGATGCTTGCACTGGTAATGCTCATCAACCGTGCGGGTTCGATGGTGCTCCCGTTTTTGGGCGTTTACATGACGGCTCATCTCAAATTCAGTATCGAAAATACTGGAATTGTGCTCAGCTTTTTCGGAATAGGTTCTGTAATAGGCTCCTGGCTTGGTGGATTTATCACAGACAGAATCGGAGAATATAAAGTGCAGTATCTCAGTTTATTATTGAGTGTGCCATTATTTTGTTTAATTCCGCTTTTCAAAACGGAAGTAGGTGTGGCTGCAATTATTTTACTGCAGAGTACTGTAAGTGATGCTTTCCGGCCGGCAAACTCGGTGGCAATTACAAAATATGCGAGACCGGAAAATATTACCAGAGCATTTTCACTCAACCGAATGGCAGTCAATCTAGGATTTTCTATCGGTCCGGCTTTAGGTGGAATTTTGTCAGCTATCTCGTATGAATTTTTGTTCTATTCCAATGCATTAGCAGCTTTGTCAGCAGGGATTTTATACATTATTTTCTTCAGAAAACGCAATAAGCTGGCAAAATTAAAAGCCAGAAAAACAGCTGAAACTGTTGAAATTAAAAAAGAAAATTCGCCGTATCGTGATGGCAGATTTTTGGTTTACTGCTTTTTATGTATGCTGTTTGCGATATGTTTCTTTCAGTTATTCAGCACACTGACGATCTTCTATAAAGACACAGCGAAACTGAGTCAGCAAAACATCGGTTATCTTTTGGGCTACAGCGGATTTATTGTCGTTTTACTCGAAATGGGACTGGTTCAGATTGCCGAAAAATATTTAAACCTGGCCAGAACTATGTTTTTGGGTACCTTCATTTGCGGACTTTCGTATGCAATGCTCGGCTTTGATTACAGTATTATCACCTTAATCATTTCAATGACTTTACTGTCGGTAGGAGAGATTTGGGCGCTGCCGTTTATGTCAACAATTACAGCTTTACGCTCAGGAAAAAACAACAAAGGCGCGTACATGGGACTGAACGGGATTTCCTTTTCCATCGCATTCATAGTAACTCCTTATCTGGGAACATTGATTGCAGAAAAAATGGGTTTTACAGTGCTTTGGATTGGTACCGGAGCAGTTGCCACGTTGATCGCGATCGCCTTTTACTTCATCGTTCCGTGGATGATTGGTGAGCAAAAAGACAAGGTGTAAATTTTGAATTTGGGCGTGCCCCTGCGCTTGCCAGGCTCACCTCACAGGTTTTAAAAACCTGTGAGGTTTTTCCAGCCGCCAAAACTTCGGGTCGGGCTGCTCTGGGGTCCGCTTCGCTTCCGTACTACGTTCGTACCTCACTGCGCACCGGCTCCTTCGTCGCCGCCCGCCACATCCCTCACGCAAAGACGGGTAAGCGTAAAACATTTTTTTTTCAAAAAGAACTTTTCAATCACTTCTCTAAACCTCGCAGGTTTCTAAAATAAATATTTACGATATCCAGCTCAACCTCTCAACCCTGCCAGGGTTCTGAACCCTGGCAGGCTTTTCTTAAAAAAAAATTGTATCATCAGATAGGTAGCTCTTATTTTAATCCTTACTCGTAATTTAACCTTAACCTTAACCTTAGCCTTAGCCTCAACCTAAAAACTTCACCAAACTTTCCACTCCTAAGCAGATTTCACGCATAAACAGTACAATTTTTGCTTACCCTTGCCCAATGGCAAAAATATACTATCTCGTTCCTTTTTTTACTGCATCATTTTTACTTTCTCAAAAACGGGATTCTGCAAATTTAATTTCAGAAGTGAAAATTGATGCCTACAAAAAACCGACAGCTTTTATCAATTCCACCAAATCGGTTTCGGTTATTTCAGAAAATCTACTCAATCAGAATACACCAGAAAGAATGCTCGAATCCATCAACCAGATTGCAGGTGCAAGAATGGAAGAGAGATCACCCGGAAGCTACAGAATTTCTCTTCGTGGAAGTACTTTAAGGTCGCCTTTCGGAGTACGGAATGTGAAAGTTTATCTCGATGATTTTATTTTATCTGACGCTTCAGGAAATACTTATTTCAATGTGATCTCTCCGGAATTAACCGACAGAATGGAGATTTATAAAGGTCCGGAAAGTGGCGACTACGGGGCGGTTACAGGTGGAACTATTCTGTTAAAAACAAAATCTTCCGATAATCTTTCAGCCAACATTTCAACGGGAAGCTATGGGACTTTCAACCAGAGTTTTGATTTTTCTAAGCAGAAGGGAAAACATTTTCTGGAGGTTTTTCAGAATTATTACCAAACGGATTCATATCGTGAACAATCAAAAGTTCAGAGAAAGCAGATTTTTATAAAAGATAATTTCCAGTACTCAAAAAAAGGAATTTTAAAAGGAATGCTGATGTATTCCGACCTCGATTATCAGACGCCGGGAGGATTGACTTTGGAGCAAATGAATCTCAACAGAAAGCAGGCAAGACCAAAAACTGCGACGCTACCGGGGGCTTCCGAGCAGGATGCAGGCATTAGAAATAAAATGGTTCTGGCCGGACTTTCAAATGAATATCAGTTTACACCGGAATTTTCACATTTTGTTCTGGTTCAGGGCTCGTATGTGGATTTTGAAAATCCTTTTATCACCAATTTTGAGAACCGTTTTGAAAAGAATTTTGCGCTGAGAACGCATTTTAATTATGAGACAAACTTCAACAAAATATCTTTGGCGTACCGTTTTGGTTTTGAAGGCGGAATCAATGATATTCTGATTAAAAACTATGATAACAACAGAGGTTTCGAAGGAAATCCACAAAATTTTGATCAGCTGAAAAATACTTCAGGCTTTTATTTTCTTTCACAAAAACTGAATCTTAATGAAAAATTATTTACCGACGTTTCAGTCAGTTTAAATTCAAATTCCTATTATTGGGAAAGGCTTTTTCCACGCACGGAAACAGGTGAAATTCATTTTAAAAATCAATGGCTTCCCAATTTTGGTGTAACTTATCTTCTTGGAAAAGGATTTTCGGTAAGAGGAAAAATAGGAAAGGGAAATTCAGCTCCGACCAGTGAAGAAATACGTTCTTCGACTCAGGAATTTAATCAGAATTTAAGTCCGGAATTTGGATGGAATAAGGAAGCGGGCGTCAGAAAACAGTTTGGAAATTCAATATTTGTGGAAGCCGGTTATTTTGATTTCCGTTTGAAAGATGCGATTGTAAGAAGGCAAAACGAGGCCGGACAGGAATTTTTTGTTAATTCCGGAGAAACCATTCAAAAAGGATTGGAAATGCTTTTGGAGTCTAAAAATTTTGACTTGAAAAATAATTTTTTCTCGAATTTTAAATTCAGATTTTCCGGTAGTTTTTATGATTTTAAATTTAAAAATTACCAGCAGAACGGAAATGATTTTTCAGGGAATGATCTGACGGGAGTTCCGCAAACCACGATTAATTCTCTGCTTAATTTTACATTCTTCAAAAAACTCTCCATCGATTATTCTCATTTTTATACTTCAAAAATCGCTTTAAATGATGCCAATTCAGTTTGGTCAGAACCCAACTTAATAGGAAATATCCAGTTCAGATTTCCGGTTGATTTTGAGAAAACAAGGCTGAATTTATATTTGCAGATTCAGAATCTGTACAATGAAGATTATGTTTTAGGTTTTGATACCAACGCCTTTGGAAACCGATATTATAATCCTGCTGCAAAAAGGAATTTTGTATTGGGAATGAAGGTTGATCTTTAATTTAATTCTGATGTAATGTAATCTCTGTAATTAATAGATACGTATTCAGGTATATAAACGAACGTGATCAAACTTCTTTTACCCTCACTGGCTGCAAAGGGGTGATAAATATTTTTCTTTATAAGTTCTGCTATTACATCATCTCTGTCACCAAATTCTGATTTGATATTTACGGACGCAATACTATTTTTATCAGTGAAAATTATTTCGTAAACAGCAAAGTTATTTTTGGGCTTAAAGTTTTTTAATTTTGAGATGCTTGATCTTCCTGTTTTATTTTTTTCAAAGTAAAAAATAAAATTGTCATTTTGTATCGTATTATTTTTTAAATATGCAAAGAGATTTTCTGCGGCACTGATCTTACTGTGATATGAATTATCCCTATTTAATAAATAATGAGGCGTGCAGGATGAGATCTCTTCATTATCGTGATTGAGAAAGATGATATATTTTTCACCTTTTTTGAACTCCACATCACAGGCAGAACCATCGATCCTACCAATATTTCCACTGAGATTTAACGTTGTTTTGTCAGTTTTACCCTTAAAAAATTTTTCAAATTTCACTTCAGCTTTGTAAGTTCTATCTTTAGTGTCATTACCATAAATATTCAGAACAGTGATTTCTGCAACGATGTTGGCTTTATGATAAGTTTTGGGCAGTAGTGTATACAAGCAGTCACAAGCCAGTATAGTGTTGAAACTTAACAGTAAAAATACTACAAACAGATTTTTTTTCATTTATTGTTTTTTTTTATAATTTCTGTAATGATCATTTCCGCATGAATTCTGGAGTTTTCTATAAACCAAAGATGCGTATCTTTTCCGCCACAAACTACGCCTGCGAGATACAGGTTGGGAACATTAGTTTCCATCGTTTCTGAATTGTAAAGAGGATTTAAACAGTCGCCCTGCAATTCTATTCCGGAGTTTTTCAGGAAGTCAAAATCGGGAAGATAGCCTGTCATGGCGAGAACGAAGTCATTTTCAATTTCAATATGATCTCCGTTTTCATCTTTAAAAATGACAGAATCTTTTTTAATCTCAATCATTTCAGCATTAAAATTAGCTTTAATACTTCCCTCGGCAATCCGGTTTTCAATATCCGGTTTTACCCAATATTTTACGTTAGCCGAAATTTCTGAGTTGCGGATAATCATCGTCACTTCTGCACCTTTTCTGTAGGTTTCCAAAGCGGCATCCACTGAAGAATTGCTCGAACCTACAACCACAATTTTCTGTTGTGCAAAGGGGTAGGGTTCGGTGTAATAATGCTTTACTTTTGGCAAATCTTCGCCGGGAATATTCATCAGGTTTGGGATGTCGTAAAATCCGGTTGAGATGATAACACTTTTTGCGAGATATTCTGATTTTGAAGTCTCGATTTTAAATACACCGTCCTTTTTAGATACATTTAAAACCTTTTCATATAAATTTATTTTCAGATTTTTCTGCCTTGCAATGCCCTGATAATATTCCAGAGCTTCCTGTCTGCCAGGTTTAGGAGCAGCTGAAATAAAAGGAATTTCTGCGATTTCAAGCTTATCAGCTGTCGAAAAAAACTTCATATACAAAGGATAATTGTAAAGAGAATTCACAATTGTTCCTTTTTCTATAATCAGATAATTCAGGTTATTTTTTTTCGATTCAAGCGCACAGTTCAAGCCAATCGGTCCGGCTCCGATAATGAGAATATCCAAAATTTCCATATATCAAAAATACTAAAAGCCTCCAGTAAAAACAGTACAGAATCAGGGAAAATAGCAATTGCCGGAATACTTATTCTCTATGGATTTAAAAAATAACTCAAACACTCATATCCATCCACTCTCATACCCTCCACCTCTCCAACCCTCCAACTCAAAACTGGCACTGCATTTGGACTTTTTTTAAAAATTTTACAATGAGAAAAGTTTTTGCACTACTAACTATTTTTGCAGTTTTAGCCTGTGATAAAAAGCAGGACAGAAGTCCGACAGCGTCAACAGACAACCTTAAAAGATCCAATGAGAGAACGGAAACCAAACAGGAATCATTTTCAACGGAAGTTGCATTAAAGAAAACCAACGACGAGATCTTACAAGCCTTGAAAGTCAATTTTTACGATGTTTTTGCGAAATATATTCACCCACAGAAGGGAATTAGATTTTCTATGTATGCGTTTGTGAATAAAACTGAAGATAAACATTTTTCAAGGGCAGATTTTGAGAAATATTATCCTACTAAAACGATTTTTACCTGGGGATCACGCGACGGTTCGGGAGAAATTTATAAAGCGACCATCGATCAGTATATGAAAAACTGGGTATTCAAAAAAGATTTCACAAAGTCAGAATATGCTTACAACAAATTTCTTGGAAACGGAAATTCGCTCAATAATCTGAAAGAAATATATCCCAGCACCAATTTTACAGAAAATTATATTTCGGGTTCAGAGAAAAGCAGTGGAATGGACTGGAACGCACTTCGGTTCGTCTTTGAAGAATTTGAAGGCAAATATTATTTAGTTGCTGTCATCAATGATGAATGGACGATTTAGATCATATTAACTCAGTAAATAAAATCATCAAGAATTAAAAAAAAAATGCAGGCTAGCAATTTAAAAAAGCACGCCTGAATTTTCAAAAAGCTGGTTTGCTTTTCCAAAAAGCTGGCGTGCGTTTGACTCATTGCACGCCAGCTTTTTAATTTTCATCTGAGATGAGCTGGTAAAACTATTATTTTTTAATTGAAATCTTTTTTAAATTTAATCATCAAATCAGAGTAATTCTGAAAGTTGTTTTGTTAAATTTTTTCTGGAAAACTGCTCAATATTCTGTGTGTTTTCTGAAAGATTTCCGTTTTTCCACAACTCAAATTTTTCCAGAATAAAATCTTCAATTTCTTTGGAATTATGGTAGCTGAAATGCTTTCCGGCTTTCGTTTCATCTAAAATTTTTGCTACATCAGCATGATCGGGACCAAAAGAAATAATCTGTTTTCCGGTAGCCAGATACTCAAATATTTTCCCCGGGATAATGCCTTTTGATGACTCATTTGGGAAATTGGTCATCAGCAAAAGATCAGAATCTGACATCTCTGAAACCGCTTTATCGTGAGAAAGATAACCAAGATTAAAAATGTGATTTTTCAAACCTGAATTTTCAATTGTATTTAAAATTTTATCATCAATTCTACCGACAAATTTTAAACTGAAATTCTCTGCAAAATCTGCATTTGTTTTCACCAGATTGTCTAAAGCATTCCAAAGATTTTCAGGATTTCTGAGTTGCTCGAGAACGCCGATGTAGCTGAGGGTGAATTTGGTTTTAGGGTTTGAGGGTGTTAGGGTTTGAGGATTTGAGGGTTGGAGGGTTTGAGTGTTGGAGTCTGTTTCATCAAAGCCGTTGGTAATGCAGAATGCGTTGGCTCCGTTTTTTCGGAAGTTTTCAGCATCTGTGTAGCTTGTTGCCAGCGTAATATCTGCGTTTTTGAAAACTTTACTTTCCAGAAAACGGTGTTTTTTATCTGATCTGTTGGTTAGTTTTAAATGCTTGTAGTATGAAATTTCCGTCCAGGGATCACGGAAATCTGCAATCCATTTCAGTTCGGGGAATTTCTTTTTTAAGTTTAAACCAATCAAATGCATCGAGTGGGGCGGGCCGGTTGTTACAACTGTTTCAATTTTATTTTCCTGAAGATATTTTTCCAGAAACTGTGTAGAAGGTTTTACCCAAAAAACTCTCGCATCGGGAATGAAAAAATTTCCTCTCACCCAAATCGAAAGCTTAGACTTCCAGCTTTGATTCTGACCGACATCAAACTGTCCGGCCTTAAATTTTTTATTGCTTTTATTGAGCTTTTCAGCCAGCTGATAAGGCTCCCAGATTTTTGTTCTCACGATTTCCAAATCTGCAGGAACGTCTTTCATCAAACTTTCATCCAGCAAAGGATAACTTGGATTTTCTGGAGTATAAATGATGGGTTTCCAGCCAAATTCGGGAAGATATTTAGCAAACTTCAGCCAACGCTGAACGCCAGGACCTCCTGCAGGTGGCCAGTAATAAGTAATGATGAGGATTTTCTTTAATTCCATTCTAAATTTTGCAGATTATCATTGCGACGGAAGAATCAGTTTTTCAACAACAGTTAAAAAATTTAACGGACTCTTTCCTGAATAACAGGACAAGACTGCCGCTTCTCTGCACAATGACTTTAGGCTATTTTCGCAGCTTCTTCTCTTTTGCGGTAAACAAAATAAATTCCCGCGGCACTTATCAAAATAAACAGGGCGAAGCAGATCAATGAAAGCCATTTTCCGGTTTCAATGACTTTTGGTTCGAAAACCATTTTGATGTTGTGATCTCCCGCCGGAACATGCACAGCACGTAATAGATAATCAGCTTTCACATAATCAACGTCCTTTCCGTCAACCGAAACTTTCCAGCCGTGAGGATAGTATACTTCAGAGAAAACTGCCAGCTGTGGCGTTTTTGAAGATGATTTAAATTCAAGTTCGTTGGGCTCGTACCTTGTCAAATTGATAGTCGCCGTAGAATCTGACTGAAGATTTTTACCGGCGAAATATTTTTTGTCTTCCGCATTGATTACAGCGGTTTTTTTATTGTCAATTTCACCAACCAAAGCGATTTCTTCGTTTGGATTATTTGCAAATTTCAGGTCACTCACAAACCACGCATTTCCGTTGGCATTAGGATTCGGAACAACCTGCGGTTCTGAAGGTTTTCCAAAAATCATATATTTTGTATTGAGTAAATTCAGAATTTTTGGCGTTTTTGCACTGTCTGGCTGCGTGATGTAGGCATTCATCAAATCATCATATCTTCTCAGTCTCACTGCATGATACCCACCGATAGAAGGTCTGAAATAAGAAGTATTAGTTTCACCGGTTACACCTAAAACCTGATTATAAACTCTGTAATGCTTCGTGTCTTTCTGAGCAATGGTTTCCAATGTTTTGTTGACAGGTATACTTGCCAAAATTGACTGTAAATTAGGATTGTCGCCCACTTTTTCGGCTAAGTAATCTGTGCCTTCTGTCTGGAATGGATTTTCTGCGAAGATGGCATCAACATAATTCTTATCATTCAGATAATTTCTGTTAACGCTCCACAGATCAAACAAACTTACCGCTCCGATAATTAAAAGTGCGATGTTTTGATTAAGTTTCTGTTTTAAACCTAAAAATAATACAACTGCGGTGATTCCAACATAAATCAGTGCTTTGAATGCATCAATTCTGAATAATTTCACCCTGTCTTCTATAATAACATCCAAAATAAAATTCGGAATTTCCTTTTCAGAATCATTTGTAAATCCTAATAAGGATTTTCCGAAAAGAAGGAGAATTAAGGTTAAACCTAAAGTTCCGCCACTTACATACAGCAGGATTTTCTTCTTGTACTCTTCAGTTAAATTTGAATCTTTAAAAAATTTATACAGACCAATCATTGCGATGAGCGGAAAAAGTAATTCCACAACGACCAAAATAGACGATGGTGCTCTGAATTTACTGTAAAACGGAATGTATTCGATGAAGAAATCAGATAACGCCATATAGTTGCTTCCCCAAGCCAAAAGTATTGACAGCATTGTGGCTCCCAAAATCCAAAAGCGATATTTGTTGGGTGCGAAAAAGAATCCTAAAAGTGCAAGAAAACAAACAACTGCTCCCTGATATGCTGGTCCGGAAGTTCCCGGTTGATCTCCCCAATAAGGAGTCGTTTGCTGAACAATACTTTGTACGCCTTCTTCAATTTGACTTTCGTCACTAATTTGAGAGGCTAAAGATTCTCTTAATTTATCGGGATAAGAATCTGAAAATCCCTGCTGACTTCCACCGCCCATCAATCTTGGGATGAAAAGGTTTAAAGTCTCTAATCTACCATAGCTCCAGTTCAGGATGCTTGCTTTATCCATTCCTGAGTTTCCGGCGGTATGATTTTCACTATTTAAAATCTGTTTTCCTCTTACCGTTTCTTTGATATATTCGGAATTTGCCATGATACGCTGAGAGTTCATTCCCACTCCGATAGCTAATGAAAATGCTATTATTCCGGAAGAAATTAAGAAATGTTTCATCGAAACGATTTTCATTAACGCTCTTATTAACTCGGAAATAAATAAATACCCAAGTCCTAAAAACAGATAATAAGTCATCTGAGGGTGGTTTGCCGCGACCTGTAATCCGAAGAACAGGGTAGTGACAATGAATCCGAGGATGTATTTTTTACGAATATAAACCAAAAGAATTCCGGCTAGGAGTGGTGCAAAATATTCTATTGTATTTACTTTCCCGTTGTGTCCGGCCGCAATAATGATGTAAAAATAAGTGGAGAGCCCGAAAAATGTGGCTCCGAGAAGCGCATATTTCCAGTTTCGGACGGCAACCATTCCCAACAGGAAAAATCCTGCGAACAGTAAAAACATATAGTTGACAGGTCTTGGCAAAATGTTCAGGTAGCTGTCTACTTTTTTGATGATGTCGCCTTCAAAGCGACTTCCCATCTGATAAGTTGGCATTCCTCCAAACATAGAGTCGCTCCAGTAGGTTTCTTTGTCGAAACTTTCTCTGTAATCGATGAGTTCTTTTGCACCTCCGCGATACTGCACGATGTCATGCTGAAAAAGCTGCTTTCCGGTAAGTACCGGCGTTGAATATAAAAATGCCAAAACCAAGAATGCAACGATTGAAATTGCAATGTAAACTAAGTTTTTATTTTTTGCCATGCTGATGGTTATTAACTTTTATGTTATCTGAAATGATTACTTTTTATTTTCTTTTACCTCTTCAAAATCAACCGTTTCGGCATCCCATTTTACTTTTTTCTCAATGTTTGCGTTTTTGGTCTCTTGCTTCGGAGTCCTTTCCTTAGGTTTGAATCCTGTATATTTATAAAATTTGTTAAAAAAGATTTTTTTTAAAATATTCCAGACGAAAAAAATGATAATTGTGGTAAGTACAATCTCAAGAATATACTTCATGATTTTTTATTTAAAATAATTTATAGGATAGGGATAAATTAAATCCATCCATACTCGTACTGTGAGAATAAAAATATAATCCATAATAAGCACCGTCATAATAAGTTTTAAAATTAGGAGTTGCTCCCCATCTGAGTTCAGCACCAAATCTGTCGTAATTATATCCAATTGCAAATGATTGAGAAACTGTATCTAATCCTGAAGCAGAAGAGTCATTTGTTGTGAAAATATCTTTATTTAACAGGAATTGATAATATAATGATGCAGATACGTAAATTTTTGATTTTTTATTTAGAAACATATTATGTTTTAAACCAACTGGTATCTGTATAGAACTATATTTTACATCAAAGTTTGTATTAAGATAATTACTTACATTAAATTGAGTTGTCTGAAAAGTAGGTTCGGAAATAATTGCCCATTTTCCTTTGTTAAAATTAAAAACATATTCAAATTCAGCTGATATTCTGTATAGCATTGAATTAGTTTTTTGTGATGATACTGGCGAGTTGCTATCTAAGGTTCCGAAAAGCTGGGTCTGTGAACGTTCTATATCATATCGTGAAAACCCTACACTTGGTTTGATATAAATATGAAAATTTTTACCAGCCTGGTTTTTCTCATTATTGATATTGTTGTAAACTTTAAATATTTTTTCTAAACTATCATCGTTGTAGTGTAAGTTATTTATTTGCTGTGGTGTCACTTTTTCATTATCTGAAAATTCCTGAGCTAATTTGATTTTGTATTCTTCGTTTTTTTGAATTAAATTGCCATTAACCAGATACTCTTTGTAATTCAAAGACTTAAAAATGTCATCATTTTCTTTTTTATAAAAAAAACCGACAACAGAACCATCTGTATACTTGTAAAGACTAATTTTACCTTTTACGAGCTGCTTTAATAGCAAAGTTTCTTCCTTGCTATTAAAGCTTTTAGAATTAGACATGTCTTCAATTTTAACTGAGGAACGATCAATCATCACATTTGCCATCAAATATTTTTGATCGCCAACAGAAAACTCTAGTAGATCTGAAGTTTTTATTTGTAATGTATTTTCTTTTTCTCCGTTTTTATATTCTATTACTGAAGGGCTGTTTTTCCATTGGTAGTTTTTTATTAAAACCTCTGTTTTTTCTCCTTTATTATTTATGAAATATCCATTTTCAAATACTATTTGCCCAAAAGCAGATCCATAATTAAAAAATAGTAAAAGAGCCCCATAAAATAAATTTTTCATGATATAAGTTTTTAAAATTTATTATTTCGCACTAGGATTCACCATCACCGTAGAATTAGAAACACTTTTCATCGACTGTGATTCCTTAGCATTGGCAATTGTCTCTACCTGAGTGGTTTTTACGCTGATGTTTTGGTGCGTGATCCAGCCTGTATTCTGGTCAAATTTGATCACGCCGTCCTGCGAAAGTTCGCTGCTCAAGCTGTGAGTGACCTCACCTTGTTTCTGCTTTTCAGTTTTCTTCGGAATTCCGCCTGTTACAGAGATTTCTGCAATACCGTTTCCAACACTTTTTAATTGGTAGTTTGAGGTAACTTTTACTTTTCCTGCATCATCAGCACTTTCGGTTAAGGTCCATTTTTCACCGATTTTTACACCTTTCTTAGGCATTACAGAAAGATTTTTTTCGAACTGTTCCTTTAAAACTTTCTCGTTAAAGGTTTGTTTTAAGCTTTCCACAACACCAGTTTCCTGCGTTTTATCTTTTACAATTTTAGCAACTACACCAGCAATTTTTTTGTAGATAGGCTCAAAACCTGTTATGGAAATCACTTTTCCGTGATCATCCATTTTCATCTGAAGTTTATTTCCTACCAAAGCTTTGTTGATGTTCCAGACCATTTTCAACTGATCTTCTTTCGGAGCTTCAGCTTTTGTATCAACCGCAATTGTTTTTCCCTGAGAATTCTGTGAGCTTCTTTTTGAAATTAAATTGATGGTGATATCGTAAATATTGCCTTTCACATCATTTACAGTAAAGTTCATCTCATCTGTAGAATCGCTGGTTCCGGAAATGGTTTTTCCTGAAGGATCGGTCATCGTTCTTACATCTCTCTGATAGGTTGTAAGAGGATATGTTTCTCCTTTTTTAAGTTTGAAAGTCTGTTTAAAAACACCCAGAGAATCTTTGATTGCAGGGTTGGCTTCCACCTTTTTTATAGAATCTGCAGGCACTTCCACCGTGATTGTTTTTCCTGTTTTAGGATCTACTTTGGTGATGGTTGCGGTTTCTTTTTTGCACGAAAACAATGCGAGTGACAGTAATGCAAAAGCTGCTATATTTTTCATAAGTATATTTATTGTTGTTAATTCACCATTTATAATCGCTTTGTTTTAATTGGTTTTTGTTCTTCCAAATGAAGGCGATTTCGTGAATTTTATTAAAAATTTAAAGGTTTGATTTAATGTGTTTCTGTCTGACAGCTTCGTACAGAATTGCACCACAAGCTACAGAAACGTTGAGTGACTGGGTTTTGCCTTCGATCGGCAATTTTATTTTTTCGTCTGCGTGATGCAGCACTTCTTTAGAAATTCCGGTTTCTTCGTTACCCATGACGATGGCGCACGGTTCTGTGAAGTCAACATCGTAAATCATTTTTTGCGCTTTTTCACTGGCCGCGAAAACCGAAACACCGCTCTGCTGAAGGAAATCCACCACATGAGCCAGATTGTTTTCTTTGCATATTTTGATATTGTACAATGCTCCTGCAGAAGTTTTTATCGCATCAGAATTTACCGGTGCACCTCCTTTTTCAGGGATTACAATGGCATCAATTCCCACACATTCTGCAGTTCTGCAGATCGCTCCGAAGTTTCTTACGTCCGTTAATCTGTCCAGAATTAAAATGAAAGGTGTTTTCCCTTCCTCGAATAGTTCAGGAATAATATTTTCAATCTTATGGAAAGGCACATCCGAAATAAATGCCACCACTCCCTGATGGTTTTTTCTTGTAAAACGGTTCAGCTTTTCTACCGGAACGTAGTTGGGACGGATTTTATTCTTTGCCAAAGCAGCTTTCAGTTCAGCATAAATTTCTCCCTGCAAAGCATTTTGTACAAATATTTTGTCTATCGTTTTCCCTGCTTCTATAGCTTCCAGTACGGGACGCAACCCGAATATAAAATCGTCGTTCATTCTTTAATTTGAAATCTAAAATTTAAAATTTGAGATCGTCATTGCGAGGAACAAAGCAATCTCATAATTTCTTAATTGTTATCTTTTAATCAGCCTTGGATCTTTTAACTTTTTCCCTGGCTCTTCTTTTAATCTTTTTCTCCTAAAATAGCTCTCTTCTGTGCCAAAGCGTATCCATAGTGCAGTGATTCATGCATATTGTTGAAGATGATGGCGTCCTGAATGCTTTTTAAATCCATTCCAAAACTTGTGGTATATGGAGTGTAATCTGAAAAAAGGTCTGCATCAAAATCTTTCATTAATATTTTTGAAGTTTCTGTAAGAAGAAATTCAAGATCTTCAACTTCAGACTTTTGCACATTCAGATTTGGGAGTGTTCCTTTTTTATACGTTTCTACCCAATATTTGTCTATTCTGAACGGATTACCGCTCAGGTAGTAATGCAGAAGCTGCTGTGTTGCGACAGTGTGGGCAATATTCCAGTAAAGATTATTGTTGAAACCATCCGGAATCAGCAGGAGGTCTTCATGTGAAGTTTCCTGAAGGATGTGAAGGAGGTTTTTTCTCACCTGTCTGTGTGCCTGAAAATGATAATTCATCGTACAGAATTTTTAATCTCCAAAAATAGTTTAATAAAGTGGATGCGACAATTTTAAGCTTCAGTTTAAACTTTTTTAATGCTCAAATTATTTTAGATTTAACAAACTTTAACTCAATAATGGCATTTGTTGTGTTGGCAAATGCAAGTATTTATCAGAAATTTACCAATTATTTAATAAACTTATGTCAGATACATTTCAAGCAGAAGACATCCGTCAGCTTACCGAAAAAGTGAAGGAACAGAATTATTTTTTTACACTGCTGAGGCAGGAAATTAATAAAGTAATTATCGGTCAGCAATACATGATTGACCGTCTTTTGGTAGGACTTTTGGGAAATGGTCACGTTCTGTTGGAAGGCGTTCCCGGTCTGGCGAAAACTTTAGCAATAAAAACCCTTGCAGATGCTGTTCACGGGCAGTTTTCAAGAATTCAGTTTACTCCGGATCTTCTGCCTGCCGATGTGGTGGGAACGATGATTTATAATATTAAAGAAAACGATTTTTCTATTAAAAGAGGACCTGTTTTTGCCAACTTCGTGCTTGCGGATGAGATCAACCGTGCTCCGGCAAAAGTGCAGTCAGCTTTGCTTGAAGTGATGCAGGAAAAGCAGGTTACTATAGGCGATGAAACGATGAAACTGCCAAAGCCATTTTTGGTTTTAGCCACTCAGAATCCAATCGATCAGGAAGGAACTTATCTGTTGCCTGAAGCTCAGAGTGACCGTTTTATGTTGAAATGTACGATTGATTATCCCGAATTTGAGGACGAAAGATCTGTGATGAGAATGGTTTCAACATCGCAGCCGCAGGAAGTAAAGCAGGTGATTTCGCTGCAGAACATTGTTGATGCAAAAGAACTGATCAACAAAATATACCTCGACGAAAAAATAGAGAAGTACATTCTTGATATGGTTTTTGCCACCCGTTTCCCTGAGAAGTACGGACTTCCGGAATTAAAAAATTACATCAGTTTCGGGGCCTCGCCAAGAGCGTCGATTAATCTTGCCATCGCTTCAAGAGCATATGCTTTTTTGAAGGGACGGGCATTCGTTATTCCTGAAGATGTGAAAGCTTTGGCTCAGGACGTTTTAAGACACAGAATCGGACTGACTTTCGAAGCTGAAGCCGAAGAAATTACGTCCGAAGAAATTGTAAGGAGAATTTTAGCTAAAATTCAGGCACCTTAAAACATTCAAGGTTTAAAATTTAAAATTCAAAACTGTTTAGATTCGTGATTGTCGAAGTTCAGTTTTAATATTAAATATTGAATCTTAAATTTTGAATTATCAGCATGCAGATAAAAGACATCGTCAAAAAAGTAAAGCAGATTGAAATCCGTACCAGAAGGAAAACGGAAAATTCGCTGATGGGACAGTATCACTCGGCTTTTAAGGGACAGGGAATGACGTTTTCTGAAGTGAGACAGTACCAGTTTGGTGATGAAATCAGAAGAATAGACTGGAATAAAACCGCCCGTTTTCAGGAGCCTTTTGTAAAGGTGATGGAAGAGGAGAGGGAGCTTACAATGATGATTCTGGTTGATATTTCAGCCTCCATGAATTACGGTACAAAACATCAGCTCAAAAGGGAATATGTAGCAGAAATTGCGGCAAGTTTAGGCTTTTCAGCAGCCGGAAACAATGATAAAGTAGGACTGATTCTGTTTGCCGATAAGGTGTATAAAGTTATTCCGCCACAAAAAGGAAGAAAGCATGTTTTGTCGATGATCAGCAGCATTCTGACAGCAGATTATGTTCAGGCAGAATCTAAAATCGACTATGCGCTTCATTATATGATGGGAATTTTCAAAAGAAAGTCACTGGTATTTCTTCTTTCTGATTTTAATGATGATTACGATTCCAAAATTCTTGGAGTTGCTTCAAAAAAACATCAGCTTCTGGGCATTCGTGTCTTTGATGAAAAAGATAATGAAATTCCCGATGTAGGTTATGCTTTGCTGCACGATTCTGAAACCGGAAGAGAAATTTATGTCAATACTTCCGCAGCCAGATGGCGCTATACTTATGCTGAGGCTCAAAAACAAAAACTGAAAAAACTGGAAGAAGATTTTGCCGATTCATCAGCAGGATTTTTAAATATTGGAAGCGGAACGGAATATTCGAAATTGCTCTATCAGTACTTTCAGAAGAAATAATTTAATGATATCTAAAATTTAATTTTCAATTGAAAAAAATACTTTTCATACTTTCAATACTCATTTCATCGCTTTCACTGGCGCAGATGATTACCTCGAACCTGCAGAAAAAAATGCTGGCACTGGGGGAAACCAATCAGCTGACAATCAGAATCAAATATCTTAACGGCGAAAAAGTAAATTCCGCCCGTGAAAACGAACTTTTGCCTTTCCATTTTGAAGAAATTAAAGACAGTATCGGCTCTGCAGACGATTACTATGAGAGGAAAATAGAATTTGCCGTTTTTGAGGAAGGAAAATTCACAATTCCTGAACTTGATTTTAAAGTGGGAAATGAAATTCTTAAAGCTCCTGCTTATGAAATTGAGGTGGTGAATACAGCTACAAAGGAAGATGTGATCAACGACATTATGAGCAACAAAGAAGTTGATCTTGAAATGGCAGATTACTGGGAACTTTATAAGTTTTATATTCTCGCAGCACTGGCCGTTATTGCTTTAATCATTGCCGTTATCATCATTCTGAAATACGGAAGAAGAGTGAAAAAAACATCGCCTAAAATTACCACCAATCTTACTTTAAAGGAACTGGACGTTTTAATTAAGAAGAAATATATAGAAAGCGGAGATTTCAGATCTTTTTATGTGGAATTAATAGACATTTCAAGGCGGTTTATCACCACTCAATATCAGTTGCCTGCGGAAGTTCTGCTTACTGATGATCTGATTGATGCGATGAAAGCAAATAATACGATCTCTCCCGATAATGAAAAAATTCTTGAAGAAGTTTTCCTCCGTGGAGATCTGGTAAAATTTGCCAAAACATTTCCGGACGAAAACACGATGCAGAAAGATTTTTCAGACATTAAAACCGTCGTGGAACGTTCTGTAAAAGATATCGAATTTGAAAATCTGAGAAAAGATGTTTAATCTGGAATTCTACAGTCCGTGGTTTCTGTTGCTCTTTCTAGTATTTCTGCCACTCCTGGTTTTAGATTTGAGCAGGAAGAAAAGGAAAGGAATCGTTGTGCCTTCTACCAAAAATATGGAAGGCAGAAGTGGCATCAGAGCTGTTCTTTTTCTTCTTAAAATTTCAAAATATATCATCCTGAGCTGTCTGATTATCGCAATGGCAAGACCGAGAAGTTTCACCATCAGTCAGGATCAGGATGAAACGAAAGGGCTTGATATCATGCTTGCCGTAGACGTTTCTCTGAGTATGTTAGCAACAGATTTTGAACCTGACAGATTATCTGTTTTAAAAAATATAGCCGTCGATTTCGTCAATAAAAGACCCAACGACAGAATCGGACTGGTTACCTATAAACTGGAGGCTTTCCCGAAAATGCCGCTGACGTTCGATCACGATGCAGTGATTCACGAGATTCAGAACATCAATCAGCGTGAAATGGAAGACGGAACGGCGGTGGGCGAAGGCCTGGCTATCGCTGTTAATCACCTGAGACAAAGCAAAGCTAAAAGTAAGATTGTGATCTTAATGACCGACGGAGTAAGCAATATTCAAAATGTAATTCCTCCGCTTTTGGCAGCCGAATTAGCAAAATCAAGCAACATTAAAGTGTACTGTATCGGGATTGGAACTGAAGGATATGCACTGATGCCGACCGGAGTAGATGAGTTTGGATATATTTACAACGAAATGCCCGTCACTATTGATGAAGGTACGCTGGGAGAGATTGCCCAAATTACCGGAGGAAAATATTACCGTGCAACTTCAGGCGATAAACTTGAAGCTGTTTACAATGAAATCAATCTTCTTGAAAAGTCCGATGTCAAATCTTCAAAAACGTATAATTACGAAGAACATTTCAGATTCTTTCTGTGGATAGCACTCGGGATTCTGCTCTTCGATGCGCTTTTGAGATGGGTTTTATATAAATTTTTAAACTGATGAGCTGGGATCTGGGAAATTACTGGTATTTATTTTTGCTGCTGCTTTTGCCGCTGCTGTCTTTCATCGTGATCAGGTTTTTAAGATGGAAAAAGGCAAGAAAGGCATTATTTGCAGAGTCGAAATTCCATGAGGCTTTGTTTGAAAAGAATTCATCTTTCGTAAAATTCTTTCCGTTTTTATATCTGATGGCGGTTTTATTTTTAATCTTCTCGATTATAGATTTGCTCAATGGTTTTGAAACCGTAAAATCTGAACAGAAACTGAGCAATGTAATGTTTGTTCTCGATATTTCAAACTCAATGAACGCTGAAGATATTGAACCGAGCCGTCTGGATCAGGCGAAAAATCTGGTGATCAACACGATGCAGAAAATGAAAAATGACAAGGTTGGAATTGTGGTCTTTGCTGGAGATGCAGTTTCTGTAATGCCTTTAACCACAGACTATGGTGCTGCTGAAACGTATTTAAGTGAAATTGAAACCACAGCCATGAGGGTTCAGGGAACTGATTTTTTAAATGCGATTCAGATTACTTCAGAGAAATTTAAAAATGTGGCCAAAGGTTCAAGAAAGGTAGTTTTGATAAGCGACGGGGAAGATAATGAAGGAAATGATAATGCAGCGGTGAGACTGGCCAACAATGAAGGAATTTCAATCACCGCAGTAGGAGTGGGCACCGAAGAAGGCGCTCCCGTTCCCACCTATGAAAACGGTCAGCTGATGGGGTATAAACTGGACAATTCAGGTCAGATGGTTGTCACAAAAAGACAGACTGAAGCGCTTGTTAATATGTCTGCATCCACGGGTGGAAGCTACATTGACGGAAATTCAATGAAAGATGCACCGGATCGCATCATTGAAGATTTAAAGCGCAAAGGAGGTATGTCTCAGACTTCTGTCAATTCACAGAATGCCAACCATTACTATCAGTATTTTCTGGGTGTATCGATATTTTTCTTTCTGATAATATTTTTATTCAATCCAAAAAGAGATTTTTCAATTTAAAAGATATTAGAATATCTTTAATTTGCTGTTATTACTTTAACCCAACTTTAACAATTAAAACACTGTTTATTAACATATAAACGAATAATTTTGCAATAGATGAATACTAAAATATTCTTTTTGTCGTTTCTCATGTTTTTTTTGTTCCAGAATTCAGTTTTTGGCCAGACAGAATACAGATTACTGGTGAAAGAAGGCAATGTGAAATTCAAAGGTAAAGACTATGACGGTGCTTCATCTAAATTTTCAGAAGCGGTAAAAGTGAATGGTGAAGACTTTGCGGCACATTACAATCTTGGAAACGCACTGTATAAAAGTGAAAAGTTTGAAGACGCCAAAGCAGAATTTTCAAAAGCTGAAAAACTGGCACAGAATGTTGAGGATAAGGCAGCAGCTCTGCACAATCTTGGAAACGCTTATATGAAACTGGATGACGCCGAAAAAGCAGCAGATGCTTATAAAGGTTCTTTGAAACATAAACCATACAGTGAACCGACGAGAAAGAATTACGAAATTGCAATGCTCAAACTGAAGAAGGAGCAGAGAGATAAAGATCAAAGCAGCAGCTCCGGAAAATCTGGCGGAGGCGATGATCAGAACAAGGGAAAAGACGGCGATAGCAAAGACAAAAATCAAAGTCAGGGAAAAGGGCAGCAGAATGAAGGTGAAGGGAAAAATCCTGAAGATGCCAAAAAGGGTAATACCGAAGGCAGACTTTCAAAGGAAAACGAGAAAAGATTACTCGACCATATTGGTGAAAAAGAAAAACAGACTGCCAGAAGAATATTAAATGACAATTCTTATTCGATGCCCGAGAGCAACGAGAAAGATTGGTGATGAAAGAAAAATTTATTTACATACTGATATTGTTTACCTCCATAGTCAATTATGGCCAGGTAAATTTGACGATGAAACCTGACAAGTCAGATTATGAAGGTCGGGATGTAGTAAATCTTACCATCATTCTTGAGCTTAATGGCGATGATCTGGTTCAGCAAAGCCCCTTGAAATTACCTGATCTGTCAAAATTTAATATGGTGGGAAGTGGTTCTTACCGCGATGGGCTTTTAGATCCTGAAAGTAATATCAATGCCTCGAAATCAATCACCAGAATCGCTCTTGAGCCCAAACAGAAAGGGAAAATCAGGATTGGATCTGTCTTGGTAACCATCAACAATAAAATTTACAAAACCGAGCCTTTCGATATTTTCATCAAGGATATTGACAAAAAGGTTCCTGCAAAGGCCGTTGCTTCCAATGATGTTTATCTCAATATGGAAATAGACGACCGTGAAGTCTATCAGGATCAGCCAACAGTCGCTATCCTCCGCGGATATTCAAGAAATATTGATAACCTGAGAAGGGTAAAAAACATCAGACTTCCGGAAGAAGATCATCTGGATGTTCATCCCATTAATTTTAATAAATCTGAAATTGATCCTACCGGAATTTCAAATATGCCGACACAGATACTCGCTGTGTTTATGGTTTTTCCAAATGAATCAGGTTATGTGGAAGTTCCGTCGGTTTCGGCATCGGTGAGTTCGTATTCAAACAGCAATAAAATAGTTTCAAATAAGGTAAAACTTAATGTAAAAAAACTTCCTGCAGATGCTCCTGAGGGTTTTAAAAATGCAGTTGGTAAATTTAAGGTTGATGTTTATAAATCTACTGACGAAAAAGTTGAAGCTAAAAAACCTATTAATGTCACTGTAAAGGTTTCGGGTGAAGGTAATCTGGCGAATATGCATTTGCCTGAAATTGCGAAATCTGAAGATTATGAAATCTATGCGCCGAAAATTGTCAATAATTTTGTTGTTGGTGAAGGCGGTTTCACAGGAGATATTTCTGCGAATTACATCATTATCCCACACAAAGCCGGTATTTTAAATATTAAAACTGAGGAGTTTTCATTCTTTGATCCCGAAAATGCGCAGTATGTTGCTCTCGGTGGCAAGTCTTTAGTTTTAAATGCATTAACAGCAGAACAGCTTTACGACAGTAAAACCACGGTTGAAAAGATGAATGATTACACCAACGATTTCCTTGAAACGGTTGACAGTCCGGTTTTGAAAACGACAGCATTTAAAGTAAAAGAAAAAAGAAAGTTCAACTGGAATATTTTACTGATCAATATTTCAATATTTGCAGGATTACTGATGCTTTATTTCGCATTTAGAAAATGGCAAAAAAAACAGCGTTTGGTTGCTGAAAGCGTAAGCAATAAACCCTTGGGTTCTGTATCTGAAACCGAAGCTGAAATCAGAGAAAGACTTAAAACAGATACCAGTGATTATTTTTCATATCTGAATAATCTGAAGGAGGAACAGAATTTTGACGCCTTCTTTTCTACCGTCGCAGAATTGGATGCTGAAGTGCGAAGTGAGTATTTCGAAGGTCAGGGAGGGAGTTTCGTTTCGTTTATCGAAAACTTCAAAGGCCGTTCGGTAGCAGAAGAGTATCAGAATCTGCAGCAACGCATCCAGATGGAGAAATATTCGCCTGTACATTCTGAGCAGTCTCTTGATGAGCTGTATAAAGATATCGTTAATATTTATTCTAAAATTAGCAAATAATCATTTTTTATTCATAATTTTGCGAAATTATTAAAAAACGGTTATGAGTGAAATTTTTGACGGTTTTTCTATTAAAGAAATAATCACCTGTTTCATGGTACTTTTTGCGGTCATTGATATTCTTGGTTCAATTCCGATTATTGTTAGCTTAAAGCAGAAATTCGGACATATCGATTCCAAGAAAGCATCCATTACTGCTGGTTTGATTATGATTTCTTTCCTGTTTGTAGGAAATAAACTTTTGAAATTTATTGGTGTAGATATCAACTCGTTTGCAGTTGCGGGTGCATTTGTTATTTTCATTATTGCACTCGAAATGATTCTCGGTATCGAAATCAATAAAACCACTGAAGCCAAAGCTGCATCAATCGTTCCTATTGCATTTCCTTTGGTTGCAGGAGCAGGAACCCTGACAACTACGCTGTCTTTACGTGCGGAATTTCATGATATTAACATTATTTTAGGAATCGTACTCAACACAATTTTCGTATATTTGGTGCTGAAATCTGCACCGTGGCTTGAGAAGAGAATGGGAGAGGCAACGCTCTCAATTCTGCAGAAGGTTTTCGGGATTATATTACTTGCGATTTCAATTAAATTATTTACGGCCAACTTTACACAGCTGGTGCAGAATTATATTCATTTTTAGGTTATGCAGAAATTTTATAAAGTATTTTTAGTTATTTTTATTGTGTTTACAGCAATCAACGTTTACGCAATAGATTGGAATTTGAAACTGACAGAAGAAGACAATTCTAAATTTGTGTTCTCTGCAATCGCCGGTATTTTGGGCATCGCAGTAATTTTCGTATTGAATACATGGAGTAAAATCAGTGTAAAAAAATAATTTGAATTTTATTATTCAATCAGAAAGCCTTTCAGAGATGAAAGGCTTTTTTGTTATTTAAATACAAGATTTTTCAGAACGGCTTCAGATTTCAGTTCGGTTTCGTTCCATTCTGTTTCCGGACTGCTTTGGACAGTTATTCCGCCTCCTACAAAGAGATGAACGGAATTTTTATACAGTCTTGCACAACGCAGATTCACAAAATACTGTATGTAATCGTCTGTTTCAATTCTGATATAACCGGCGTAGAGTTCTCTAGGAAATTTCTCTACCTTTTCTATAATTTCCGCGCAAAAATCTTTCGGAATTCCGCAAACGGCAGGTGTCGGATGCAGTTCCTGAATAATTGAATCCAAATTTTCAGGATTGATCTTTATTTTAAAATCAGTTTTTAAATGTTTGATATTTCCCGAAATGTGGTCGTAAGTTTCTGACTCTTCAACAGAATCTGTTCCGCTGTATTTCTGCAAAATCGTTCTGATGTAGGCCGAAACCGGCTTCTGTTCCTCGATTTCTTTTTCAGTCCATTCCTCAGTAACAGGAATTGTTCCTGCGATGCTCATCGTTTCAAACTCGTGGGTGGACTTGTTGAATTTTCCTAAGATTTCCGAAAAACCTCCTATCCATGATGATTCACCGTGAATGAAAAAATATTTAAACGCATTTGGATAATTTTTACACAGATTGTCGAAGCTGCTTTTTAAATCAATTTCTTTAAAACCGTCGACTATTTTCCGTCTTGAAAGTACCAGTTTTGGAAGATCGTTTTCCTTAATAATTTCAATCACATCTTGCAGCTTTTGCAGATATTCTTCTTTGCTTTCTGCCATGAATTGAGTATCGTCGTCAGCTAAAATCTGAGAATTTAACTGTAAACTATTAAAATCTGACTGATTTTTTTCAATGATTTTCCCAGATATTTCTATCTTCTGATCATTATTAAAACTGTGAAAAACAACAGATTTGATTTCTGAATTTTCATCTGTGGAGTAGAGTTTTTCGTTGAAGGGAAATTTGAAATAAATCATAATGGTGAAGCATTTTAAAAACTTTTATTTAGAAATAAAATACGAAATTCCTAAACCCAGTTTTCTTTCAGCAAAGGTATTGTTAGTCTTAAAAATGTCAAAATCAAACGCACTGTTTTTTAATGAAAGATTGTTGATTTTAAACTGCTGGTATTCCAGTTCGAGCAAAAATCTGTTCAGAATTCGATATTGCAATCCGAGTGAAAATCCGGCGTGGATTTTATTGGTTTTAAAATCATCCAATTTTGATAAAACATTATTTTCAGGAACTAAAAACTGCATTTTGTAGATGTTTTTGTTTAAAACAATTCCGGCAAATGGTCTGAAATTTTTCCATTCATACAACGCTTTCAACTGCAAATTGTACTCAAAATGTTTATTATTAAATCTTTGGAAAAGCAATGGCTGATCGTCTTCTGAAAAGTAAAATCCGTTGAGATAAGTTTCATCATTGTTGGCATCTAAATCGAATGAAGAATTCCAGTAATTTACATTTGCGGAAAGCATCAAAGAAAGCTGTGGATCAAGAATACTTTTTGAAACCCAGATTCCCAAATTTTGTCCAAACTGTTGATTTTTGTCTGATATATTTTCAGACCAACTTGCATTTTTAAAACCGATTCCGGCTAAAATTCCATATTTAAATTTCCTATTTGCAATTTTCTCTATTTCTTCTTTGAGTTTTTCTTGATCAACATTTTTGTTGATTGATCTTATTTCTTTTGCATGAATTTTCAGTAAAGGAAGTAAAATCCCTGCACGTTTTAATGGTATCGCTTTTTCGACAAAAACGGTGTCGTAGACGATTACTTTTTCATAAACGTAAACGGTGTCGACCTTTTTCCGCTGTGCAAACACGAAATTTAAAGTTAAAATGAAAAGAAATACAAGGACTTTCTGCAACATAATTCAGCAATCTATCTTTCGATGAAAACGGTGTCTCTCTGGATAATTTTTTTCACGACAATTACTTTGTGAGAAGCAGTTTCAGCAGAGTCTTTTTTAATTTTGGTGTTTGAAGATACAACGCTTTTTACCGGAATCAATTCACTTTCTGGTTTTAAATCATCATTATTTTCCGAAATCATTTGCTGTGAAATTTGAATCTTTTTTTGATCATTATTTGACTGTGTTTTTACCTTCATATTTTTTAAATCATCATTCAATACTATATTTTTCTCTTCTGCTTCAGATTTTGAGTCATTGAAGTTGAATGCTTTTTGAAATGAGTTTTTTGGACTGAAAAATAAAACAGAACCGATAATGATTACGAAAAATGTAGTTCCGATAACTGCTTTTTGTTTCCAGAAATTATCTGCTGACGAAAATGAAATTTGATTTAAATTAATATCAGAAGGAATTTCAAAACCTTTTGATGGAGAAATTGTGAAATCTGAAAATTTATTTTGAAAAGTCTGAGCCCATAAAAGTCCGCTGAATCCAAAGAAAATTAGAAGCTGAGCAGTTTTATTTTTTGAAGTTTCTTTATTTGCAAAATGAGTGGTGAGATAATTCTGAACCGATTTTTTAGCTCTCATCAAATGAGATTTTGACGTATTGACAGGGATTTCCAATGCCTTAGAAATCTCAGAGTGAGAATAATTTTCAGTAAAATAAAGGTTAAAAACCGATTTGTGATGAGAAGACAACTGGTCTATTGACGCCAAAAGTTCTTCTCTTGTAAAATCGTAGGCTAGAATGTGTTTTTCTTCTAAAAAATTCTGTTCCATCTCTGCATAATTGTCGTGGATTTCTGAGGTTTCTGTATTTAAATGGGTCTCTTTACTTTGCTTTCTGAGGTATTGCAACGCATTATTGACGACGATGGTTTTGAGCCATGAAAAAAGTGCTTTTTCATTTTTCAATTGTCCGTTTTTTTGAATTGCAGTAATAAAACTGTCGTGTATAATATCTTCAGCCGCAAAAATATCGGGTACATATCTGCGACAAATCCCCAAGAGTTTTGGGGAATGGTCGAGGTAGATTTTTTGCCAGTTTAGTTTTGTTTTTAACATTTTAATTTTCTACGACATATAGTGAATTAAAGCTGTTTTTATATTCTATGCCACCCATCTCCTGGATAATATGTTGATTTTCAACTCCATTTATGAATACTTTATCTTCAATGCCAAAAATAGTACCTTGGGTTATTTTAGTTCTGATCATAAATTTGTTTTGATTAACTACGTGTAAATCTTTAATATTATTATAGTTTTGGCTGTCATTAACTTGTATTACAGTACCATTTTTTAGATACTCATTAAATCCACTAAGAGAATAAAAATCATTATTGTCAATGAAAAGTTTGTAACCCAATTTTGAATTTGTGGTTTGACCAGTTATGAAATTTAAATAATAAGAGTTAGAAATTACATTATCTTGTACAGTAATGTATACACCATTTGAATTTTTTGCAATACCTGAAGAGAATCCATTAGTGGTTATTAGATTGTAAATGTTATTTTTATAATATCCAAGAGTACTTTCTTTTTTCACGGATATGTAAACGTCATTATTATAAACTGCCATTTCTTGCCAATTGGTTGAAAAATTGTCAGTAGCACTTGTATTTAGTATAACTTTTACTCCATTTTTCCAATAACAAAGTTGATATCTTACTGATGAAGTGATAGGATTAGGATTCTCGACAAGCCCAAGAATATAAATATCATTATTTTCTACATAAAAGTCAAAAACTCTGAAGTACAATCCTGAAGATATACCCAAATATTGTAAGACATCATATTTAATATTATTCTTCCAGAAAGTGAACTTATCTAATATGCTTAATGCACTTCCATATGCATATACATTGTTATTTTCAACAAAAATTTTTTCTAAATAAATATCATCTCCGCTAACTAAATTAACTTTTGTTCCGTTTTTCCAGTAGCAAGCTTTAGAGTTTTCCCGTCCTGCAATATATAAATCATAGGAAGATACTTTTTTTTCAAGATTTTCTTCAATGTCATTTTCCCTGCATGAAAAAATAAAAGTCAGTAAAAGTAAAAATGGGAAGATTAAATTTTTCATAATTATTCTTTTCTCTAAAGATGGAAAAATGTAAAAAGGTTGCAGATAAATTATTGAAAAATTACAGGCTTTGTACTTTTCTGAATTTTCACAATGTGATAAGGCTGTGTAATTACGGTTGTGGCATCTCCAATGAGAAGTTTGTCTACTTCTACAGTAATGTTTAGAGGGTGCTCAACAGCAGTCATAATGTCGATGGAATGACCACCGCTATTCTGAACCTGATCAACTGCAACGAGAATCATAAACTGGTTAAAATTGATATTGGTTTCAGTAAAACTTCCTGAAACATTGTTGGTTGCATCTGCCTGCGCAAGAAAATTATTCCAGTCGGCAGTATTGGTAATTACTGAATTTTGTGGTGTTACATAAGTTCCACCGTAAAAATTTCCTTTTCCAATTAATGAAAAGTTCATGGGCACAGGTGCAACTGCATTCTGCTCGTCATCCTGACATGAATTCAGAATAAAAAAAACAGAGCAAAGAAGAAAGAATACAATTTTTTTCATGATGTATAAATTTAAGAGTTTCAATTATATATAAGATGAAAAAAAATGAAAAGGTTGCAGAAATGCAACAAAAAAAGGCTCAAATATTTTTGAACCTTAGATATTTTTCAGTCGGGTAGGATTATCTGTTAATAATATTATTCGTCATCGTTGTATGACTGATCAGATTTCCTTTTTCATCCGTAATTTCAATTTCTGAAACGTGCATGGTTCTGCCTTTTCGGATAAACCTTGCAAAACCGGTTACCACACCATCTTTTTTACCGCGAAGATGATTGGAATTAATATTGGTGCCCACTCCAAAATACTTTTCACCATCAATGAAAATATTAGAGAGGCTTGAACCCATCGTTTCAGCCAACACGCAGGTTGCTCCGCCGTGCATAATCCCGAAAGGCTGATGAATTCGCGGTAAAACAGGCATTGTGGCTGTTAAGGTTTCATTCTCAAGATCAATGTCGGTAAAATGAATATCGAGTGTTTTTGCAAAAGTTTCTTCACCCCAATTGTTGATGAACGTCAATATTTCTTCTTTAGTTTTGTCTTTTATGTACATGTTTCTTATGAGTAATGATTAATAGGTAATTTTGCTTATGGCTTATGGCTTATGGCTTATGGCATATTGCGATTTCTTTCGTAGGTTAATATTTGGTTACTCGAATCACGTACCCAAATCACGTACCCAAATCGCGCAATCCGAACCCCGTAATCCGCAATCCTGGTAAACCGCATCTAACTCCCCGCTTGCCCGCTCCCCGTGATGTCCGGATTCCAGTTGGCTGGGATTTTTGGAACGATGTCATATTTTACGTAGTAATCTTCAATTTCCTGCATGATTTCTTCGTAAGGTAATGATGCTAGTTTTTCATAAGAAATAGTGTAGCCCAAATACATTGTTTTCCGCTTAAAATCTCCGGCAGCCAAAACGATAGGAACTTTTGCTGCCAAAGCCATATGGTAAAATCCTTTTCTCCATTTCGGAACCCAGCTTCTGGTGCCTTCCGGGGTAATTACCAAACTGAAATCTTCTTTCTCAAACTGCTTCGCAACAAAATTTACGAGGTCATTTTTTTGGCTTCTGTCGATTCCTACACCTCCAAGACCTTTCACTACAGAGCCGTACCAGGCCTTAGTGTGAGCGTCTTTGATAATAATTTTGATAGGTTTTTCCAACGCCCAGTAGGCGAGGTTTCCCAGTAGGTATTCAGAATTGTGGGTGTGTGGAGCAACCACGAGAATGCATCTGTTGAGAACGTTGGCATCGCCCTGCAAAACGACTTTCCAGCCTATGGTTTTTAAGATCAGTTTACCTAATAACTTTTTCATGAAGATTCAGTTTAAAACAAAAAAGTATAACCAACATCATGGTTACACTTTACAAATATATTGAAATATTATGGCTCTTAAAACAGACTGCTGATGAAATCAGCTATCACTACTGCAATTTCTAAAACGAGTTGTACCATTTGTTTAAATTTTTTTGTGTTGGGGTTAATTAATTTTGTACGAATTTAAGAAAAATTCTGTTGATAATACACAAAAAGTTGATTTTTTTGTGATTATTCTGAGAGAAGAAGGGTGTGAACTTCAAACAATTGGCTATTCATCCACACCTTCTGCCACTCTCGATGGTTGGTTATTTGGTTTGTATAGAGATTTCTTTTTTGTTGGCATTCATTTTAATGTCCACATCCTTTATTTTTTCGAAATCCACTTTCACAGAATCCATCATCTGTTTCGCTTTTTCCTTAGGATATTTTTTGCCATTGATGATGACGCTGTCTTTATCGCCTTCGGTATATTCAATCGTTGAACCGTTGATGGTAATTTTGTTTTTCTCAATTTTCACTGAGTTGTCGTTGTCATTACCTTCAAAATCATTGTTTTCCTCATCATCATTGATTCCGTTGTTGTTTAAATCTCCGTTAAAATTCAAACCGTAATCTTTTAATCCGATAACTATTGTATTCTGAGGAATTACGAGTTCATAATCTACGCTGTAGTCTCTGAATCTCTGTCCGTAAGGATATTTAATATAATTCGGAAGAATTATTTTATTGTCAATCACTTCTACAGGAACGCTCACATTGATAGGAAAGTTGTAACCTTTCGCTTCTTTTTTTACGATCAGATAAGGTGTTTTAATGTTCGCTTTTCTTGTAACATCCACATGAACCCAGTCCTTTTCGAAAACAGAAACTTTGTCAGAATACAAATCATCATCATAAGCCGTAAAATTCTGAGGAATTGTAACGTTTTTCATGTCAACATACAGGGTGTCTGATAAAGTATTGATGGCAATTTCTTCCACATCTTCTTTATGACCTTTATAAATCATTTCTCTTTTTGCAACACTCACTCCGAAGAATGCTCCCAGGCCAATCACTGCAATGAAAAGTGCTCCAAGTACCCATCCGATATTTCTAAGTCTTGTTTTTGGTGAGAAAATTTTAATACTTAATAAACTGAAAAGTACAGCTGGAATTAAAGATCCAATCACACAGATCGCAACAAAAAGATTGTATAAACCGTCGTCGTCAAAATAGAATTTCATTTCATTGGCTCCAGGGAAATCAGAATCAATCCCAAAAAGTCCGAAAACCACGAATACACCTATGATACTGCTGATCGCCATGAATGCGAAGAAAGCTCCGACGATGTATTTTAAAACATTCCAGATTCCGCTGCTGGTATTATTGATGTAGGGTTTACTTTCAATATAAATTTCTCCCGCTTTCGTACCGGCTTCATTTGCAAACTGTACAATCTTGCTGGATTCTTCTTTTAAATTATCAAAATTCAAAGGTTTGCCTTTCATTTTCAAAAAATCTGAAGCCGAAGCCGCTTTTGGTAGAATCGCCCAGAGAATAACGTACAACAGCGGAACAAAAAGCATTACAGGAGCTCCGAAACAAAGGATCAAAAATACACCGATCCAAAGTAGTCTCATACCGGTAATATCCATTCCGAAATATGCTGCCAAACCTGCACATACACCTGCGATTTTCTGTCTTTCAGGATCACGGAAAAGTTGTTTTCTGTCTGAATAAATTGTTCCTGTAGTTTTTGTTTTGGTATTGTTTTCAGAATAATAAGCCTCTTCCTGTTCTTCAATTTTTTCAGGGGAACCGATTTGAGTGATTACTCTTTCTACATCACTGTCATTGATCACTTCACGCTTTCCAAGCAGATCTCTGAAGATTTCTACCATTCTGATTTCGATATCATGCATTACTTCGTCTGCTTCAGCTACATCCAGAGAGCTTCTGAGAGCATTCAGGTAATCGCTGAGCTTTATATATGCGTGTTCTTCTATTGTAAAAGAAAAACCTGCCAGTCCTATTGAGAGTGTTTTGTTCATAGCTTTTGTTTTTAAAGTTTTTGAGTGATGTGGTTTACAGAATCTGTAAGTTCTTTCCATGTGTTTTGCAGTTCAGCAAGAAAAGTTTTTCCTTTTTCTGTGATCTGATAATACTTTCTCGGTGGTCCTCCGGTGGATTCTTCCCATCTGTAGGAGAGAAATTCTCCGTTTTTCAATCTTGTAAGGAGCGGGTAGAGAGTTCCTTCCACAACATCCAGTTTTCCTTTTTTCAGCTCGTCTATCAAATCAGAAACATACATTTCTCTGTTGTTGATAAGGCTTAAAATACAGAATTCCAGAATCCCTTTTCGCATTTGCGCTTTGGTATTTTCGGTATTCATTGTTAAAGAGGTTTAATTAATTGGTTATAATTTTCAGAAATCAGTTCCTGGCCAGTGAGCCTATTCCGATCTTACATTACAAAGATATGTAATAAAGATGGTAATATGCAATACAAAGTAGTAAAATAAATTTATAAATTTATTTAATTAATTGATTTTCAGTTTAATAAATTTTAGTTAAGAATTTTTTAATTTTAATTAAACCCAATTTTACATCCATATTTATTATTTTTGAACCATGAAATCGCCCAACAAAAAACTTTATAAGCAAGCAACTACGAAGATTGGGCGATAACATCTGACAATTAAAAAAAAATAAAATCTACAGATGAGAATCCAAAAAGAAATCGATTTTATCATCGCCGTTGATGCTTTGAAAAACGTTCAGAGAAGAAATTACAACGCCGACGATTCCAGAAGAGAAAATACGGCAGAACATTCCTGGCAGATCATTATTTTAGCACAAATTCTTTTTCCTTACGCCAAAAACAGGGCAGATATTGATCTTCTAAGAGTGATCAGAATGCTTTCCATACATGATCTGGTGGAAATTGAAGCGGGCGACACCTTTATTTTTGATGAAGTTGCGATGGTTGGCAAATTTGAAAGAGAAAAACTGTCTGCCCAAAAGATTTTCGGAATTTTGGATGAACCGATCCGTTCAGAATTCTTTAATCTCTGGATGGAATTTGAAGAGGAAGAAACACCGGACGCTATTTTTGCCTGTGCCATCGACAGAATCATGCCTTTTATTTTAAACTCTCACACATCCGGTAAAAGCTGGACTGAAGCTAAAGTCACTGAAGTACAGGTAAGAAAAATATTGGAAAATGCCATCTGCAGAGCATCTGAAGAGATGGAAGAGGCTTTTCATCATTTAATGAATCTCAATCTGGAATCGGCGAAGGTTTTAAAATAATTAGATATCTCACGCAGATTTTGGTGATTAAGCTGATTTTTTTAAAGTTTAGTCTGATGTCAAATTTTATTTGAAATACGAAGGCTTCGACAAGCTCAGCCTGACACGCATTATCCACCGCTTAGTATTAGAGTTGTCACGCTGAGCCTGTCGAAGCGTTTTTGTTTTTCAATACAATTGTGAATTAATCTCCCACAGATTTTGGTGATTGCGCTGATTTTTTGGATAAGAGTCTATCTAACCTCAAATTTTATTAAAAATACGAAGGCTTCGACGGGCTCAGCCTGACAATGCGTAGCTTAAGCGTTTAGTATTAGAGATGTCATGCTGAGTCTGTCGAAGCATTTCCTTCATAAAATTTCATATGCAAAATCCGCACAATCTGCGAGAGCATGAACTTTTGGTGTGCAGATTGTTTCTATTTCGAAAAATAAGCAATGCAGACAAAAGAATACAATCGCGAAGAGTTTGATTATCATCAAAGCGAAAACAATTATACGCTGTCAATACCTGCAAAATTTTTGGATGCAAAAAGTTTAAAGGTAAAAAGAAAGAATTCAGACGGAACTTTTTCGGATGCAGACATAGTGATTCGGGAACAAAATCATGAAATACGGATTATTACAAGTGTTCCGATGGATATTTTAGTGGAAATTTCAGATCAGGAAATTTCAGATCAGGAAATTTAGATCTTATTTAAAGAAAAAGGTTTCGGCGAACAATTAAGGTTTCCGAAACCTTTTAAATAAAGACTGAAAGTGATGAAGTGGCAGTCAAAACTACCGATCATCTATTATAAAATTTGAATTGGTTTTTTAAATTCGTCGATGGCTACAAAGGTAAAATCGCCTGTAATTGCTTTTTCCCTTTCGTAAGAATACATCTGCTCGGTGAAAATCTCAACATTCACTTTCATACTCGTTTTTCCAACGTGAGAAACTTTTCCGATTAATTCCACAATAGTTCCGGCGGGGATTGGTTTTTTAAAATCAATTTTGTCGCTGCTTACGGTTACCACGCGTTTTCTTGCAAATCTTGTGGCTGTGATAAAGGCAACTTCGTCCATCAACTGCATCGCAGTGCCTCCAAAAAGCGTGTCGTAATGATTGGTTGTGTTGGGGAAAACGGCTTTGAAAATTCGGGTTTCCGAGGCATCAATTCTTTCTTCTGTAGTCATAGTTCATTATAAATTTATGCGAAAAATGAACTTTACTGAAACAAAAAGAATCTTTCAGGAACGAGAATTCCCGAAATAACATTTGGTCAATAAACTTCAGATCGCGAAAGTTTTTTGTTTGAAGAAACAGGCAGGTCTCCTGACTTGTAACATCTTTATTCCTTCCCATGCACTGTGCACAGTGGTTTTTTATAAAGACTCCGGTTACTTACAGTTGCGCGACAGTCCGTGATTTTCACACGGTTCCCTTTTCATTTGCGGTTAAGCAAAACCAGTTTCCCGGAAGATCATTTGCTATGATTTTCCGCCGGCAAAAGTACAAATAAAGTTTGATTAAATTAGGGATGAATCTATTTTGTAGAAAATTTGAACCATTAAAATAGATTAAGCTGTTATGGACAAACTACTTCAGATTTTTAAGGTTTACCGAGTCAAACATTAAGGTGGGCGGTGGAAATTTAATTTTGAACCTGTGCTGTCTGCTTAAATCAATTAATAGATCCCTCACAGCTTAATAAATTAATAATTTTAATGTTTAAAATTCCTAAAATTATTCAGGATTGCTGTAAATAATCTGGCTGATTACTTTTCCTTCCTTCACTGTCCAAAAAGTAGTGTAACGGTTTTCACCTGAGCCGTTGATCATATAAATGTAAATATGATCGGCATCCATTGCTGTTACGCCAATATTCTCGAAATCAGTGGTTGGATCGAACAGGTTTTTGATAGCATCACGAACGAAAACAGTTCCTCGTCCGGGCTGTTGTACACGGATAGATTTTACTTCTGTAAGTCCTTCAGGCAGAGTTTTTCCAATGCCCCAAGGTTTTGCTTTATCGATTTTAATGATGTTTCCGTCGGCATCTTTTTCCTGTCTTTTAAAACTGGCGTTGGAAGGGTAGATGTCGATCACTACTTTCGTACGTTGTGCAGTCGGAAGTTTTTCATTGGAATTATCCGTAAACGTGTAAGATCTTCCGTTTTTAGATTTTGACGGTGTGAATTTCGGAAGCTGATCGATGAAAGCGACACGGTCTTTGTTCACCATTCCTTCTTTGGTCAGGCTGTCGTATCTGACAAATGGCTTTTCGTCGTCAGTTTTTTCAGGATATTTAATCCATATCCATTCGGTTTCTCCGGGAGCAGGTTTTACATAAACGAAAACATCCCCTTTTTTCATTCTGATTTTATCAACAATCTTGCGGTAATCTTCCTTATGTACACGCACCATCGCGTAGCCTTCCTGTGCTTTTACCACTCCAAACGGAATTTTGTTTTGCGCATCGATTAGACACAAAGAAAATATACTGAATAAAGATAAAACTGCTTTGTTGATGAAAGTCATTTGAAAGAATATTTAGCTCAAAGATATAAATTAAATATTTTTCGGGAGATAATTAAGCCTTTGCAATTCTGTTAAATCTTTAATTAAACTTAAATTACCTTCAGAAAGCAGAAAATTTTCATCCGAAATCTCCAAAACATCCTGATACTGATGATCCGAAATCAAAAATCCTTTTTTGATCTGCTTTTTTATCATTGCTTTTACTTCGGTGATGATTTTTGGTGAAAGGCTGTGGAAAGGCTCATCCAGCAAAATAAATTCTGCCTTTGAACAGATGATAAGCATTACTTCAACAAGTCTCAATTCTCCTCCTGAAAGTGCTTTTGGAATTTCATTTAAAAAAGGATGAATTAAATTTAAATCGGATAATTTTTGGGCATCTTCTTTGTCGCAAAACAATTTAATCAGACTTTTTATTTTTACATTTTTCGGCAGAAATGAGTGTTGTGGCAGGTAAGCAATTCTGTTTTTTCTGTCAGACTGTTTCTGTAAAATTGTTTCGTTAAATTTAATATACTGGGTTTCGCCTTTTAAACTTCCAAAAATTATTTGAAACAGAGTAGATTTTCCAGAACCGTTTCTACCCAAAAGTCCGGTAATTTTCCCGGTATCGAGACCTAAATAGATGTCTTTTAAAATTTCTTTTTCACCAAAAGATTTTGTAATGCTGTCGATATGGAGTCTGCTCATATAAAAGTGGCAATCAGTTTTAAACTTACCGCGAAAATCAATGTTAAAATCCAAAGATGACGTTTTGAAAAACCAAAATTTGCATAAAAAAAATATTCATTTTTTAATCTTACTTCGTAAATAAGATAATGTAATAAAGGAAAAATAAATAAAAATCCTGTGGTAAAATGGTCGTAATTAAAACCAAAAGGAATTGAACTTAAGAGTGAAAAAGAAAATCCGGGAATAATTAGTTTTTTATAAAAAATCCACAATATTTTTATCTCTGAAATCATCTATGTAAGTTAGTAAAAAGAGAACAATGGTATGTTTTTCTCTTTTAGTTTTAATGGTTAAAAAGCTTCGCTTTCACGCCGCTTTTCGTTATCATTTTTCTTAAATCTAAAATCTCATTCCCGGCAAAATATTTTTTCGGAATCATATTCATTGTAGTTTTACTTTGATAAATCAAAAACCAATTGCTGTTTTCCTTTACTTTATAAACCGTATTCCACGCAAAATCACTTTCAAAAGTTTCGCCTTTGGTATAAACTTTTTCATCAGTGAATGTATAGATAATTTCTTCCTGAATTTTCAGATTTGAATGAAATGCGTTTTTAAGACTCAGATAGGATCGGATAAAAATGAAAATTACAATCGCAGGAAACCAGATCAGAACATATTTATAGATTTCATTAGAACCATTTTCAGAATTATAAAAATTTAATACAAAAAACAGAAGTAAAACCAAAGAAAAAATAATGATCCTCGGCAACGAATTTTTAATATTAAAATTCAGAAAATCCTTAAAACTGATATGCGTTTTTACCGTCATTTACATTATATTCTTTCCAGCTCATCCGCATTAATCAAAGTCTTGAAAGTCCCGTAATTCACCGTAACTTTATTCCTCGAAATTTTCTCAATCGTTCCCACGCTCGTACTTCCCGTAATTCTCACGCGCTGTCCGACTTTCATCCAAAGCTCACGATCCGATTTGCGTTTTTCCTCTATTTTTTCGTTGGTTTCCGTGATTTTTTCGATCACTTCTTCTTTCTTAAGCTGTTGCGTGATTTTTCTTTTCACCACCTGTAGCCGTTTGCTTTCATCCTTATCAGCTCCAATTTTTCTGAATTTTTCCTGTTCGAGAATCTTTACAAAATCTTTCACCACATCCTTCCTTGATCTGCCTTTCACATAACCGTCGATAAAAGCTTCAATCTTGCTTCCAAACTGAAGTTTGCGGTGCTCATCCTCATATAATTTCTGGAAATTGAAGAGTTTTTGCTGCAGCTGTTCATTCAGTTTCTGAAGATTATCGCGTTTGTCTTCCACTGATTCTTTTCTTTCGGCAAGGTCGGTTTTCAGTTTCTCAACTTCATATTTTTCCTGCTGAAGCTTGACGATGGTTTTATCTAAATTAACGATATCATGCTCCACTTTTTTCTTTGCAGAATGAATGATGAATCTCGGTATTTTATTTTTTTCTGCGACCTCAAATGTAAACGAACTTCCAGCTGAGCCCACTTCCAGTTTGTACATCGGTTCCAAAGTTTCTTCGTTGAAAAGCATCGCTGCGTTCTGAGCGTTCGGAAGCTGTTCCACAACCAGTTTGATGTTGGTATAATGCGTTGTAATGATCGCAAAACTCTTTTTATCGTAGAAAAATTCAAGGAAACTTTCTGCCAGAGCACCACCCAATTCAGGATCGGAGCCTGTGCCAAATTCATCGATCAGCAAAAGTGTTTTACCATCAGCTTCCCGGATAATTCCACCCATCTTTTTAAGTCTTGATGAATAGGTTGAAAGATGGTTTTCAATAGATTGATTGTCGCCGATATCCGTCATGATTTTATCAAAGAAAAACATTTCAGATTTCGGATGCGTCGGCACCAGAATTCCGCTCTGAATCATCAGTTGAAGCAATCCGACGGTTTTCAGGGTGATTGATTTTCCTCCGGCATTCGGTCCGGAAATACAGATGATTCTGTTGTGTTCCGTTAATGCTAAAGTCTGAGGATAAATGGTTTTATTTTCAATCTTATTTCTCAAAAACAGTAAAGGATGGAATGCATCTCTTAATTTCAACGTTTTGTGACGGTTGATTTTCGGTAAAACTCCGTTGATTAATTCTGCAAACTTCGATTTGGCCCGAGTGAGATCAAGATCAAAAATATACATCTGATATCTCCAAAGCTGAGGCTGAAATTCCGCCAGTTCCGCAGTCAGTTTTCTCAGAATTTTATCTATTTCCTTTTTCTCTTCTTCTTCGCTTTCTTTAAGTTTGAAGTAATGTTTCACCACAGAATCCGGCTGCATGTAAGTTATAGAGCCTGTTTTCGAAAGTCCTAAAACTCTTCCTAAAACTCTTTTTTTATACGCAGATTTCACTGCCAAAACTCTCATATCATCTATGATCGTTTCTCTGATGTCATCCAGAAATTCACTCTGTCCGTAATTGAATAGAGCTCTGTTGAAATTTTCAGTTATCGCTTTTTTAGCATGCTGAATTTCCGTTCTCAACACTTTTAAAATTGGGGAAGCTTCACTTTTTACTTCGCCAAACCGGTTGAAAACCTTATCAACTTTATCAATGATTTCTTTTTTAAACTCCAGCTCAGAAACATCGTGAATTAAATTCGGAAAAGTTTCTGGCATTGTGGGGAAAAACTTCTGCAGTTTTCCAATCTGTTCTGTGAGGGTTTTTATTTTGATGAAAGCAACGTTTTCCAACCGGTAATTTTCGATCAGCATCAGTTTCAGTTCGTTCTCAATATCTTCATATTCATCAAACGGAATCGCATTTGAACTTTCAAAACTTGAAAGATATTCTGAGGTTTTTTTTAACGAAATTTCAGCTTCGTCAATTTTCATCGGACGGAGTTCAAGAATTTTTTCTCTCGTTTTATGGGAATATGCAAAAGGAGCAATCTCCGCGAGCAGTTGCGGAAACTCCAGTTCGTCTAAATCTTCTTTATCTATATACACTTTGCAAAGATAATTAATTTGAAAATGAGAATTTAATTTGAAAATGTGTTAATTTGAGAATTTGAAAATGTATTATAAATCTCAAATCTCAAACTTCAAATTTCAAATCATTTAGTTAAATTTGGCTTATGAAACTGGAAACCGAAAGACTTCATCTAAAACCCCTCAGCGAAAATCATGTTGAAGATATTTTAAAGATCCGCAGCAATGAAATTACCAACAGATATGTAATTAGAAATGCACCCAAAAATAATTATGATGCATTGCAGTTTATTCTGATGATCAAAGAACGAACTTTGAATAATGAATCTTTTTACTTTGGAATTTCGCTTAAAAATCAACAGAATTTAATTGGGACAATCTGTCTGTATAATTTTACAGAAGACCGAAAAACGGCAGAAGTTGGCTACGAACTGTTGCCCGAGTTTCATCATCAGGGATTTATGTCTGAAGCGTTAAAAGCGGTTGTAGATTTTAGTTTTACCGATGTACATTTACAGGAAATTGTTGCGATGACCAATAAATTTAATGAAAATTCTAAAAGTCTTCTTCTGAAAAGTGGATTCGTTTTGGAAGATGGAAGAGAAGATGAAGGTTTTCCGGATAATTTGGTTTTTAGCATCAAATAATAATGGTATTTGAATTGCAATTCTAATTTTCAAATTAAATCATTTTCAAATTTTCAAATTGACATCATGACCTGGACCGAAATTTTAGCCCCAATAAAAAACACTCCCTACTTCGAACAACTCTGGGAAAAAGTAAAACAGGAATACGCCACCACAAAAGTTTTTCCACCCAAAAAACAGATTTTCAGAGCGTTGGAAATCACGCCTTTTGATGATGTGGAAGTGGTTATTCTCGGTCAGGATCCTTATCATAATGATTTTCAGGCGAGTGGTTTGTGTTTTTCGGTTTCAGAACAGGTTGCTGCACCGCCTTCACTTAAAAATATTTTTACAGAATTAAAAGATGATCTGGGAATCGACAGAGTTTCGAAAGAACTCGATGACTGGGGAAAACAGGGGGTTTTAATGCTCAATGCAACGCTGACTGTTCGTGCCCATTCGCCAAATTCTCATAAAGATCTGGGCTGGGAAATCTTTACCAATTATATTATCAAAGAAATTTCAGATAAAAAAGAGAATGTTGTTTTTGTATTGTGGGGCGCTTTTGCACAGAAAAAAGCCGAACTGATCAATCCGGCTAAGCATTTTATTATCAGGTCTGCGCATCCTTCACCATTTTCTGTTTACAGAGGTTTCTACGGAAGCAAACCTTTCTCTAAAATCAATGAGTATTTGGTTTCAAAAGGGAAAAAACCTATCTCGTGGTAGTATCTTCTCCGGCCTTTTTAATGATAATTCCAATTTTATAATTTCCTTTAAGGGACTTTGAATTAGATGACTCAGGATATGGACTTACATCTGCGAGAGAGATCGTATAGCCATTGAAATCAGCTGATTTGTGATAGTTTCTTCCTTTATTTTCGATACTTGAAATTTGTAAAATTCCTGGTCGGGAAGTGGTAGCCATCACTTCAAGCTGTGCAACGGCAACACCGCTCCAAATGCACTGCACATCTTTCGGGCAGCGGCTGTCTTCAGAAATTCCTTTGAACGTCACATTCATTTGGTAGTCCTTCAGAAATTTATTTTCGCCTTCCTTAAAGTAGATGATTTCACCTTCTTTGGTAGTTGTTTTCACATCGCCATTTTCTGCAACCTGAACTTTAATGTCGTTGTTTTTTACTTTTTGAGATTTGCAGTTGATTAAACTTAAAAATCCAAGACCTAGAATAATTGATTTGTAATACATTTTTTTAAATAACATTTGTAAGATCCAAAACTACAACTAAAAACATTGCCACACCAACTACAAAACTGAATCCTGTACCGTAAAGAAATCCGATAAAGGCTCCTTTTGTAGATTTTAAAGCCTTAGTCATGTCTTTGCTGTCGTGTAAAAGTTCACCAATGAAAACTCCGGCAAACATTCCCACCAGGAATCCCAGCGGAATTGGAATAAACATTCCTACGATGGTCCCAATCACCGAACCTATGCTTCCCCAGCGCGTTCCACCATATTTTTTGGTAGCTTTTGCAGGGATGGCATAATTTAAAATGACTGAAGCCAAAGTCAGAATTACAAATGCCCAAATGTAAATCATAGAGAGATCCGCATCTGCTCCATATTTATAGATAAGCAAGCCGGCAAGACTTAAAACAAGTCCGGGCAGGACGGGAAGAATTGTTCCTATAATACCTAAAATCAGCAGAACAATGCTGAGCAAAACAATTAAAGCGTATTCCATAAATTATTTTTTAATAAAAAAAGTGACCTTTTCAGGCCACTTTTATGTATCAATTTCCAAGCCGATTTTTAAAGATTTAAAATCACATACTGAAGAATTCCGGCAGCATTTCCGATATTTCCTGAAGCGTGATTGTGGAAGGCTGTATAATAAATATAACCGCTGTTTCCTGCACCTGAACATGAGCCTAAAGTTGCACCCAATGCCACCAAAGCGGGAACAGCAACCTGTGGTACAGAAATACTGATTTGAACGTTGTTGGATAGCGTAATGCAAACTGTTACAAAGTTTAAAGTCGGAGCATTTCCAATTGGAATATTAGGTAAACTGTTATCTGTAAACTGATTGGTTCTGATCATTAATGGATCGTTCGTAGCTGTTTCTTTTACCAAAACTTCCCAGTAAGCAGGATCATAATTGGTAATTTTCTGCCATGCACCCAGATCGAAATCAAGATTCAGGGTGTTGAAACCTAAAGCCGTTGCCAAAGGCGCATTGCTTATTGTCCCCGGAACAATTCCTGAAGAACCGATGTTTTTAGAACACAATTTAGAATCAGGGATAAATCCTCCGGAAAGATTGCAGTTGTTGGTATTGTCGTTTCCGCCTACCAAATAAGCAACGTCCCAGTCTGATGCATAAATACTGCCGCCATTCGCAACAAAAACGGCGAGGTTGTTTTCAATTACCGGATAAAGATTGGCAAACTGAGAGAATTTTCTCGATCCGCAATTCAGAAATACGATGTCGTACTGAGCAAGAGTGTTCAAATTAGCCAGATCTGCATTGGTAATCTCTGTAGCGGTGTAGCCTAAGGTCTGAATGATATCCTCGATCTTATCGTAAGTTCCTTTTACGTAAGCGATTTTTGCAACCTGTGTCAATTTAGTCTGCGTCAGTTCAAGGTTTACAGTTTCATTGGCTTTTATATTTGCCGTAGCCTGTGTTCGGAAGTTGCTACCGTTTCCGGTCTGAATGTAAATGGTGTGATTGCCTTCCGGAGCTTCCAGTGTAAAATTTCCTTCTGAATCTGATGTCGTGTGATAAATTTTGTACTGAGCGTCAAAAGTGAAAACAGAAGCGCCGCCAATCGATTTTGAGCCATTCTGCGAAGTGATTTTTCCTTTTACTTTTCCGTTTTGCACGGTGATTGCTGTTGGAGTTTCAGCTGTTTCAGAATCGGAACGGCAGGAACCAAGCGACAGAATAAAGATTAAAATGAATAATAAGTTGAATTTTTTCATTTGTTAAAGTTTTATGGATTAGTATGACTAAATTAAAAAATTATTATGAATAATTCATAAAATATTTAGTTTGTTTGAAATAATTCCAATAAAAAAATCTAATCGCTGGTGATTTTTCCTTTATTGAAAGGCCTTAAAAGATTTTTTAAAATTCGTAGTTTTGTATGCAATGAAAGATGAAATAAAAGATACCAAAAGTTTTTTTCAGGAACTGAGTGAGCAGCTTTACATTTATATCAGTAAGGTTGCACCGTCGGGTTTTGATATTGTATTTCTTATCGCATTTAAAATTGCGTTACTGGTTGGTGTTTTTCTCTTGCTTGATTTTATTTTTAAAATTATCATCAACTATACTTTCAGATTTTTCCGAAACGAGAATAAATTCCCGATCTTAAAATCAGTTTATCAGTCCAGAATCACCAATTCTCTTGCTCATTTTATTGCGTTGGCAACTGTAGGATCTCTTCATGAGGCCATTTTTGTCGGAGCACTTCCCAAAACAAGTATTTTTATTCACAGATCTGTCAACTTGGGTTTGGTGCTGATTCTTGCAGGAATGTTGTACCGGTCTTTGACTGGTTTCAGGAGTTATTTTACCATTAAACAGGATTTTTATAAAGTGATGGCCATCAATGCTATTTCCGAAACTGTGAAAATTCTTGGAATTTTTATCTTCACTATTGTAAGCATCTGTGTAGTCTTCGGGATCAAAGGAACTACAATTGTAGGTAGTTTAGGAGCGATAACGGCAGTACTTGTACTGGTTTTCAGAGATACCATTTTAGGTTTTGTGACAGGAATTCATGTTGCCACCTCAAAAAGTCTGAAGGTGGGCGACTGGATCGGAGTTCCGAAATACAATATTGAAGGAAATATTTTAGACATCAGTTTGCTGACCACAAAGATTTCTAATTTTGATAAAACTATTTCCTCAATTCCAACCTATGATTTACTTACTACGGAGATCAAAAACCTGCAGGTGATGTCTGAATCGAATACGCGGAGAATTAAAAAATCGATTGTTTTTAATATCAATTCATTTAAATTTTTGAATAATGAAGACATTGAACGTTTGAAAGAAATCAATCTGATTTCGGATTATTTAAATGAAAAAACTTCAGAAATCAATTTAGAAAAGGCATCTATTGACCATAAAGATAAAATCATCAACGGAAGACAGCTGACCAATATCGGAGTATTCAGATATTACGCTCAGAAATATCTTGAAAATGATCCTGATGTAGATAAAGAAAGCCCGATTATGGTTCGCCAGTTGGAGATCACCACACAAGGCTTGCCGATGGAAGTCTACTGCTTTGCGAATGATTCAAAATGGGTAAAATTTGAACAGATTCAGGCAGATATTTTTGATCACCTTTTGGTGGCATCTAAAGAATTTGATCTCCAGATTATGCAGATTGGATTGCCTAAATAGTAGATATTGGTGATCAGTTTAAATATATATTTTAAGTAATTAAATTTAAAAATGATGAGTTGCAGGAGCGTTAAAATCCCGCTTCCAACATCCATCATCCAACAACAATATGACAAAACTAAGTGTAAATATTAATAAAATTGCAACCATCAGAAACGCAAGAGGTGGAGAAACACCAAGCGTAACAGAAGCTGCAGTGAAAATTCAGGAATTTGGTGCTCACGGAATTACCATTCATCCAAGACCGGATGAGAGACACATTACCAGAAAAGATGTCTATGACCTGAAACCATTGGTTCATACCGAATTTAATATTGAAGGAAATCCGCACAGAGATTTTATCGATATGGTTTTGGAAGTGAAACCTGAACAGGTTACTCTGGTTCCTGACGCTGATGACGCCATCACATCCAACGCGGGCTGGGATACGAAAAAGCATCTCCATTTTCTGACTGAAATTATTGGTGAATTTAAAAATGCTGGAATCAGAACTTCTGTTTTTCTGGATCCAACACCTGAATTGGTAGAATATGCTTTTAAAACTGGCGCTGACAGAATCGAGCTGTACACTGAAGCTTACGCTAAAGATTATGTAAAAAATAAAGAAGAGGCGATCAAACCTTATTACGATACCGCGGTCGTTGCCAATGAATTCGGTTTGGGAGTCAATGCCGGCCACGATTTAAGCTTAGACAATTTAAAATATTTTGCAGACAACATCCCAAATTTGCTGGAAGTTTCCATTGGACATGCTTTGGTTTCAGAAGCTTTGTATATGGGAATGGAAAATACAGTTCAGGCATATCTGAAAAGATTGGCGAAATGGTAATATGTTGGAAGCTAAGTGGCAGAAACCAGGATTTAAACAATGTAGTTGCTAACATCCAGCATCCAGCTTCCATCCTTAAAAAAAATGTATATGGAAATTCTTCATTCAAAAATATTCGGCGAAAACCTTTCGTCAACACCACTTTTAGTATTTCATGGTTTGTTTGGAATGCTCGATAATTGGGGGAGCTTCGGGAAAGAACTGGGCGAATTTTTGCCGGTTCATTTAATTGACCTCAGAAATCACGGCCGGAGTTTCCATTCCGATGAGATGTCACATGATGATTTGGCAAACGACATCGCCAATTACATGAGTCATCACGGGATAGAAAAAACCCACGTTTTAGGACATTCTTTAGGTGGAAAAGCCGTAATGCAGTTTGCATTGAATTATCCTGAAAAGGTTGAAAAGTTAATCGTCGTAGATATTGCTCCAAAAGCCTATCCGCCACATCACCAAGGCATAATTAAAGCCCTGGAAACTGTCAATTTTGATGAGGTGAAATCTAGAGGTGAGGTTGAAAAAGTCTTAACAGAATATATTCCTGAAAAATCAACGATTCAGTTTCTTGCTAAAAATCTGTACTGGGAAGAAAACGGAGACACTAAAAAGCTCAACTGGAGATTTAATCTTAAAACGCTCTCAGAAAAATACAATCAGTTTGTCTCAAACGCGATCAAATACGGAGTTTTTGAGGGCGAAACATTGTTTATAGCCGGTGAAAAATCAAATTACATTTTACCTCAGGATAGCTTTGCTATCAGACAGCAGTTTCCGAAAGCCGAAATCGTAAAGGTGAGCAACGCTGCACATTGGGTTCAGGCGGATAATCCTTTGGAATTCAGTAAGGTAGTTAAAAAATTTCTTGGAATTTAATGAATGTTAAATGTTTTCACTTTAAAGGTTAAATTTTTCATAAACCTAATATTTTTTATGTCCTGATATAAATTTTTTGTAACTTAGTTCTATCAAATCAATAAAAAAAATGTGTTATGGAAAAGAAAAAGTTAAAAAAACCGTTCTTTGCTTCATTTTTAGAAAATCAGATTAAAGATCCTAAAGAGGTGAAAGGTGGCAGCAGCAGCGTAGGAGCAACAAGTCCTCTTCGCGATGGCGTTACTAAACCTGCTTACGATACTCAACAGACTATGAAGTATCCTTCAGACGGTGACGAATCAACGGTATAAAAGCCGTTTTAATATTATTCATATTTACAAATTGATATTTGAGGAAACTTACCGCTAAGTTTCCTCTTTTTATAAAGGCCTATCATGATTCTCTGCATCACCCATTCTCAGGATTTTTATACGGTTGATCTGTTCTTTGAGTATCTGTCTTCGAAGAATATTTCTTTTTACAGGCTCAATTCTGATCAGCTTAATCACAGTCAGAAGATCAATGTCAGTCCGAATTCTTTTACCATTACTGACCATACCGGAAATACTGTACATTCAAAAGACATCAAAGCAGTCTGGCACCGCAAAGCATGGAGGGTGAAGCCGCCAGAAGATCTTGATGAAAGTTTCAGCGATATTTTTATCAGTGAATATGAAACACTCAAAACCAACCTTTTCAGTCTTTTGGAACACCTTCCGTGGATCAATCCTTTAGAAAACGAAAAAAAGATTGATGCCAACAAAATGCTTCAGCTCAGCATAGCAGAAAGAAATGGCTTAAAGATTCCGGAAACACTTTTCTCGAACGATGAAGTTCAAATTCGAAATTTTTTGAATGAAAAATGCAACGGTAAAGCTGTTGCCAAGCTGCATGGCGTTTTGTCTAAAAGTATGAGTGGAGAAAATATGGTTTCCACAGTGATCATTGATCAGTCGAATATTGAAAATCTTTCGGATGTCGTTTTTAGCCCTATGATTTTTCAGCCGTATATTGAAAAAGAGTATGAACTCAGAATTGTGTATCTTGATGGTGAGTTTTTTGCAGGGAAAATCAACAACAGTGAAAATACCGACTGGCGTGTTACTCAGGAAAATTATTTCTGGTCTGTTGATCAGCTTCCTCAGGAAATCAAAATGAATCTCACTTCGATGATGAAAGAGATGGGACTGTATTTTGGTGCCATCGATATGATCAAAAGTACAGATGGAGGGTATTATTTTCTTGAAGTCAATCCACAGGGAGAGTGGGGAATGCTGCAGAAAGAACTCGGATTTCCTGTTGCCGAAAGAATCGCCGATCATCTTTTAAAAAGAATAGAAGACCATGAAGAATAAAATTTTAATTATAACCCATACCGAAGATAATTTCTCAATCGATAAAGTCACGGAATATATCGAAGCAAACGGTTTCGAGGTGATCCGTTTTGATGTTGACCTTTATCCTTTACACAATAAACTCAGCACAGGCTACCAAAATGGAAACTGGGAAAGCTTTCTGGAAAATGCTGATGGAAAATTCCGTCTTGATGACATCGCCACCGTTTGGTACAGACGTGCCTACAATATCGGAAATGGACTGAAAGAGGAACTTGAAGGTAAATTTTTCGGCGCTGCCATGGGCGAAATCAGAAATACACTTTTCGGGTTTCTGGAATCTCTGAATTGCTATTCTCTCGGAAAACCGAGTGTTTACAGAAGACTGGACAGCAAAGAAGAACAGTTGAAAATAGCTTCTAAAATTGGTTTTAAAATTCCTGAAACCTGCATCACCAATAATCCCGACGAAGCCAGAGTATTTATTGCCGAAAACAAAGAGGTGATCACCAAGATGCAGACCGGTTTCGCGATCTACGAAGATGGTGTGGAAAACGTGGTTTTTACCAATCTGATCAATGAAGATAAGCTGGAAGAGCTTGACGGACTGATCTACTGTCCGATGCAGTTTCAGAAGAAAATAGAAAAGAAAAAAGAACTCCGGGTAACGGTTGTAGGTCAGGATATTTACACTTTTGAAATCGACTCTCAGCAGTCTGAAGATGCGAAAGTGGACTGGCGGAAGGACGGCGTCAATCTTTTACAGAAATGGGTTCAAACTGATCTTCCGTCCGAAATCGAAAATAAAATCATCAGATTGCTCGATGTGTACAATGTTGATTACGGAGCAATTGATATTATTGTGTCGCCCGAAGATGAATATTATTTCATAGAAATCAATGCTGCCGGAGAATTTTTCTGGCTCGATAATTTAACCGGAGGCAATCTGATCTCAAAAAGCATTGCCGATTTGCTGTGTGACAAAGCGCAAAGACGAGACAATACAGTTCTAATCTAAATTGACGTGGCAAAAATTACCTACTACAGACAGCTGGATTCGATGGACTGCGGACCAACCTGTCTCAGGATAATTACTCGGTATTTCGGTAAAAAGTTTTCCTGCGAATACCTGCGGCTGATTACGTTTCAGTCGAGAACGGGCGTGAGTTTTCATGATCTGATTGCCGCATCGCAGGAATTGCATCTGGAAACTTTGGCAGTCGAAATCAGCTTCGAAAAACTGATGTCTGAAGCACCCAAACCGTGCATTCTTCACTGGAAAAACGATCATTTTGTTGTTCTCGTTCCTCAGGAAATATCAGGAAAAATTACGGTAGCCGATCCAGAATATGGCAGACTTGAGCTTAGTGAAGAAGAATTTAAAGAAAACTGGCTTCAGGAAAACAGTACGGGAAAAGTGCTTCTTTTTGAAACTACTGAAGCTTTTTTTCAGAAAAATGAAGATTATTCTGTAAACGGATTTAAGTTTCTTTTTAAATATTTAAAGCCTCACCGCAAAGCTCTTATTTTTCTTCTTTTTACTTTGGTGATTACGAGTGTGATCACGCTTATTTTTCCGTTTCTCACACAGAATTTGGTTGATAAAGCCATTAAATTTAAAGATAAAAATCTTGTTTTAATGATTGTCGGCGCCCAGATTGTGCTCTTTCTCGGAAACAGTTTTATGGATCTGATCCGGAGCTGGATTATGCTGAAAGTCAATACAAAAGTCAACATCAGACTCATCAGCGATTTTATTGGCAAACTGATCCGTCTGCCGGTGGCGTATTTTGAGTCGAAAAGAGTAGGAGACATTCAGCAGCGTATTTTAGACCATCAAAGAATAAGTTCGTTTCTGTCAACCAATACTTTGGCAATTCTTTTTTCATTTATCAATCTTCTGGTTTTCTCAGTTGTGCTCGGAACGTACAATCTCATTATCCTGATTTTGTTTTTCACATTCAGTTTTTTATCGGTTGTCTGGATTTTCATTTTTTTAAATAAAAGAAAAGTTTTAGACCAGAAAGAATTTATTCTCAACAGCCAGAATCAGAATATTTTAAATGAAATGGTTTTGGGAATGGCTGAGATTAAAATCAATCAGTCTGAAAACTTTCAGCAGGCAAAATGGGAAGATGTACAGCAAGAACTCTTTGAGCGGAACAAAAAAGCACTGAAACTTTCACAGTATCAGATGATCGGATCGGGTTTTATTTCTCAGCTTAAAAATATTCTGATCACCGGATTTTCTGCCTATGCAGTGATCGACGGAGATCTGACGCTCGGGATGATGCTTGCAATCAGTTTTATTGTGGGTCAGATGAATTCGCCTTTTGATCAGCTTTTATACGTTATTCAAATCACGCAGGATGCCAAATTAAGTCTGGAAAGGATAGCCGAAGTACACACAAAACCTGTAGAAAATATTTTGGAAGAAAGCCGCCAAACGCTTAAGAATGAAGACCTCGTTCTCGAAAATGTAGATTTCGGATTTGGAGATTTTCAGATTTTGAACAATTTAAATGTAAAAATTCCGAAAGGCAAAATCACGGCAATTGTCGGCGAAAGCGGTAGCGGAAAAACAACATTATTCAAACTTTTGCTGAGGTTTTACGAGCCTGATCAGGGATCGATCACTTACGGTAACCAAAATCTATCTGAAATTCCTCTTGCTGAGTGGCGTGAAACCACTGGAACAGTAATGCAGGAAGGCTTTATCTTCTCAGACACGATCCGCAAAAACATCACGCTGAAAAGTAATAATATTGATGAAAACCTGCTGACTTATGCTGTAAAAGTTGCAAATTTGCAGAAATTTGTACAGAAGTATCCTCAGGGTCTGGATACTTTGGTGGGAAACGACGGAATAAACTTGAGCACAGGGCAGAAGCAGCGCATTTTAATTGCCCGCTCTGTCTACAGAAATCCTGATGTTTTTCTTTTGGATGAGGCCACAAGCGCACTCGATTCCCGAAATGAGAAAGAAATTATGGAGAATCTTTTTGAGTTTTTCAAAGGACGGACGGTCATCATCATCGCACACCGTCTGAGTACCATCAAAAATGCAGATCAGATTCTGGTACTTCACAACGGCGAATTTGTAGAAAGCGGAAATCATCAGGAACTTTTGAACCGTAAAAAATATTATCATAACTTAGTCAACAATCAAGTAGGAATATAGTTTCATGGTTTTTGTAACAGGAGCAACAGGAATTTTAGGCAGAGTCATCGTTTTGGAACTTTTAAAAAAGGGAAAACACGTGCGCGCAGCTAAAAGATCTCAAAGCAATATTGATGAAGTAAAGCATTCTTTTCAGTTTTATACAGAGAATTCCGGTTCGTTTTTCGACAGAATAGAATGGGTAGACATTGATTTTAATGATATTCATTCTCTTGAATCTGCACTGCAAAACGTGGATGAGGTCTATCACTGTGCGGCGAAAGTAAGTTTCAGACCTCAGGATGAAAAAGAACTGTACAGCACCAATATAGAAGGCACAAAACAGCTGCTGTACGCTTGTGAAAACTCAGGTGTCCAAAAGTTTCTTCATGTAAGTTCGATTGCCGTTCTGGATAGTTTTAATGAAAAAGGTGAACTGGATGAAGAGTCAGATTTTAATCCTAAAATAGAACATTCTGCCTACGCCATCTCAAAACATCTTTCTGAAATGGAAGTCTGGAGAGCTTCTGCAGAAGGTTTAAATACCATCATTATCAATCCGGGAATGATTATCGGAACCGGAAACTGGGGCAACAGCAGCGGAGATATTTTCCCAACTTTTGAGAATAACAATTTTACTTTTTCCGGCGGCGCAAATTATGTTGATGTGAGAGATGTTGCTAATATTGCCCTGCAATTAATGGAAAAAGAAGTTTTCGGACAAAGATTTATTTTAATTTCTGAAAATAAACGGTACGCCGAAATAGGAAAGCAAATCCGTTCAAAATTAAATTTAAAGGAACTTAAAATTTTACCCAAGTCAATACTGAATATCGGAAGAGTTTTTAACATTCTCTTTGGCTGGCTGATTCCTGCACTGAAGATTGTCAATAAAACCAATATTGAGTCGATTACAACGTTTACCAGGATTTCAAATCAAAAAATTAAAGAAGAGATTGATTTTCAGTTTATTCCGGTATCGGAAAGTATTGATTTTCATTTAAATAATTATATCAACGACAAAAAGCTGACAAATAAATGAATCTTGCAGAGGCAATCATCAGAAAAAATGTAGAAAAGCATCCTTTAAAATCAGCAATTGGCTTTAAGAAAAAAGATGGCAAGTGGAAAGAATTAAGCTGGAATAAATTCAGCGAAATTATTTTTAAAACGGCCAACGCTTTAAAAGAATCAGGAATTTCTGAAAATGATAAAGTCGCTATTTATGCCGATAATTCTGCAGAATGGATGATTTTTGATTTGGCTATATTGTCGATTGGAGCGATTACCGTTCCGATTTATTCAACCAATAATACCGAGCAGGCGGAATTTATTTTAAAAGATTCAGGTGCAAAATCGGTTTTGGTTGGCAGTCAGGCTCAATATGATTCATGTCTTGAGATTTTAAAAAAAGAAAGTACAGATTTAAAATCAATCATCATTTCCAAGAAAGCGGTCTGGATCAAGAAAGAATTCAGCAGTTTTTATCTGGAAGATTTTATTGCGAAGTCATCAGCTGAATTTCAGTTTTCAGAAAAAAAGGAAGACGATACCGCAACCATAATTTACACATCAGGAACAACGGGAAATCCCAAAGGAGTAATGCTTCCTCACACCAATTTCATCAAAATATGTGATGCCCATTTTGAATTTTTTAAGTTTAAAAATTTCGAAGATGAAGTTTCACTGGCGTTTTTACCTTTAACTCATGTTTTCGAAAGAAGCTGGAGTTTACTGTGTCTGTACGGCGGCGCCAGAGTTTATTTTTTAGAAGATTCTAAAGATATTGCCAAAGCTTTGGTTGAGGTAAAACCAACGATGATGTGCGTTGTTCCGAGGTTTTTGCAGAAAGTATATGCAGGAGTTTTAGAAAAAGCAGAAGAGGGTTCATCTTTAAAAAAGAAAATCTTCAACTGGGCGTTGGAAACTGGAAAAGAAACCGCAGAATTTAAAAGAACAGAAAAATCAATTCCTTTCGGTTTAAAAGCTAAGGAAACCGTTGCAGATTTACTGGTTTTCAGTAAGATTAAAGAGAAACTGGGCGGAAGACTTTGGTTTATTCCGTGTGGTGGAGCGTCTCTGTCGCCGGAAGTCACTCAGTTTTTTGAATCGGTCGACATTCACGTTACGGTTGGATATGGATTAACAGAAACTACCGCAACTTTAACAGCTTTTCCACTGACTAATTTTGAACACGGTAGTTGCGGAAAGCCTTTACCAGGCGTAGAACTTCGCATAGGCAATCATGATGAAATTCAGGCCAAAGGAAACGGAATTATGAAAGGTTATTACAACCGACCTGAAGAAACCGAAAAAGTTTTCACACAAGATGGTTGGTTTAAAACCGGCGACGCAGGAAAATTTGATGAAAACGGAAATCTTTTTATTACCGACCGGATTAAGGATTTAATGAAAACTTCCAACGGAAAATATATCGCTCCGCAAATGATTGAAAATCTTCTCACCAACAATAATTATATCAGTCAGATAACTTTAATTGCCGAAGGACGACAGTTTGTTTCAGCTTTGATTGTTCCAAATTTTGAGTTTTTAAAGGATTATTTAAGTAAGAAAAACATTCCATTTACCAGCTGGGAGGATATTGTAAAAAAGAAAGAAATTATTGATTTCTACAAAGAAAAAATAAACGAGTTACAGCATCAGGTTTCAGATTTTGAAAAAGTGAAAAAGTTTACGCTGATGCCTTCAGAATTTGAAATCAGCAGTGGAGAAATAACGCCAACTTTGAAAGTAAAAAGAAATGTGGTGATGAAGAAGTACGCTGATCTGATTGAGGAGATGTATTAAATTAAGGTTGAGGTTAAGGTTGAGGATGAGTCTTGAAGGCTTGTTGACGACCAGCATTTGGTGAAGCCCAATGAATCTGAAAATCTCAATTAAATATCAGCCCTGAAAGGGCGTAATCTATTTCAAAACCATAATTTCAAATGATTTTAAAACGGTTAAAAATTTATTTTAAACTATGACAACAAACGATTTTTTAGGAACAGGCGAATTTACAATACAGAATAAAACAGTTTCAGAAAGCTGTCCGTCAAATATTGCTTTAATTAAATATTGGGGGAAATACGCCAATCAGATTCCTGCGAATCCGAGCATTAGTTTTACTTTAAATCACTGTAAAACCAACACGGAGATGGAGTTTCTGGCCAACGAACCCTTTTCTGTTCAGACATTTTTAGCAGGAAATGAAGAAGTGAAATTTGCCGAAAAAATTGAAAAATACTTCAAAAGTATTGAGCAGTATTTGCCTTGGATTTTAGAAGGAAAATACATTATCAGAACAGAAAATACGTTTCCTCACAGCTCGGGGATTGCCAGTTCAGCTTCAGGTTTTGGAGCAATCGCAAAATGTCTGATGAGTTTAGATGAGCAGTTTTCAATTGAAAATTCAGAATCATCAATGATCAATGATCAGTCATCATCCATCCTAAAAAAAGCCTCTTTTTTAGCAAGATTGGGGAGCGGAAGTGCATGCAGAAGTCTGTACAACGGATTGGTTGTCTGGGGCGAATCTAATGAGGTGGAAGGAAGCTCGGATCTGTTCGCAGTGAAATATTCTGATGACGAAATTCATCCTGTTTTTAAAGACTTTAACGATTGGGTTTTATTGATTCATGAGGGCGTAAAAAGCGTTTCTTCTACTGTCGGTCATGGTTTAATGAATACGAATCCGTATGCTGAAAGAAGATTTCAGGAAGCGAGAGAGAATTTTGTTCCGATGAAAGAAATTCTAAAATCTGGAAACATATATGAGTTTATCAAATTGGTCGAGCACGAAGCTTTAACCCTTCACGCAATGATGATGATGAGCGATCCTGCCTTTATCTTAATGAAAACAGGAACTTTGGAAGTCATCAATAAAATCTGGGATTTCAGAAGAGAAACCAATCTGCCTTTATTCTTTACGCTGGATGCAGGTGCCAATGTTCATTTGCTTTTCCCGAACGACGGTTCAGAAGAACAGATCAAATCTTTTATTGAATCTGAATTGCTGCAACACACCCAGAAAAATGGAGTGGTGAAGGATGTGATGAAGTGGTAGGCTTAAAACAAATTTCTTACTAAAGAATTGAAATATCCTGAATAATATTGGAGCGGACTTTAGTCCGCTTTCATTTTTTGTAGTACAAATAAGTTTTCGACTAACTTGAGCTAACTTATACGGCTGGTTAATAAATTTTCTCATCAAAACATTTAAGGTGTATCAAACTAAATGATTCAATTTAAATTATGGTTTAACAGCTTTACATGCCCTATGAAGTTGATATTTAACTATTTATTGTGATTTGACTAAATTTTTTTGGCATTGATGTTGAAACTATGTAACTACAAGTTTATACAAAATGAAAAAATTATTTATCACAGCATTACTTCTTGGAACTTTCAGTTTGGGATATGCGCAGTCAGATTATTACAATGATTACAGAAGAAGTGTAACAGATGTCAACTGGCAGACTGTGGTTTCAGATCTGTTATTATCAGCAACACAAGCGAATGAAATTAACGCTCTGAATAACAGATACAATGACTACGATGGCTGGAACAGGGTATATTCAAATCAGCCCGACAGATGGTCTACAGACAGATATTCTGAACTGGAGAGAATCATGGGAAGAGATAAATATACAAAATTTAAAACCAAATATTACAAAGGAAAAAATCCTGTAGCTGTCTACAACAGTAACAAAAACAATGATAAGCGTTATAAGCATATGAACAAAAAAGCAAAGGCTCATAAAGTCTATAAAACTAAAGGAAATAAGCGGTAATCTGGCTTATAAAATAGTTGAAATTAAGAATGGCTGTGCGAAAGTGCAGTCATTTTTTGTTCTGTAATTCTGAATAGTTTTATCGCGCTATTTAATTTTAAATTAATTTTTATCAAACTATAATTCTTACTTATCCGTATGGATAATAAGTTAGGTTATTTTATATCAAAATAATATCTAATTTTAAACCTTAAGAAATTAGATCACAATGAAAATTATATTTGCACTCACATTATTTCTCGGAAGCCTATCATTCGCACAGCAAACCTCAAATTCGGAGATCGAAAAACCAATCAGGAATTTATTTCTCGCCATGAAAAATGCAGATTCAGAATTGTTGAAAACGGTTTTTGCTGATGCCGCCATTCTTCAAACCATTACAAAAGATGGTGTGAAAACTGAAAACATCAATGATTTTGTTTCATCCATTTCCAAAATGAAAAAAGATGATCTGGACGAAAGAATTTCGATCGAAGGCATTCATACAGACGGAAATCTGGCAAGCGTTTTTACACCGTATTCCTTTTATTTTAAAGGAAAATTTTCGCATTGCGGCGCCAACAGTTTTCAACTTGTAAAACAAAACGGAGACTGGAAAATTCAGTACTTAATTGATACGAGAAGGAAAGATAACTGTAAGGAATTAAATTAATTTTTCTCTAAAATAGAAAAGAACACGCAAATAAATCTGCGTGTTCTTCTGTTTTATAATACTTCGGGAAATCCGAAAAAATTCGGTTAATTCGTATTAAATCCCATCGATAATTTCATTTAAAACAGTACTTGGTCTCATAGCCTCATACGTTTTGTAAGTGTCAGTTTTGAAGTAACCGTCAATATTTTGAGGCTTACCTTGAGCACCGATCAATTCAGAATTAATTACATCTTCGCTTTCCTGCAGCGCTTCTGCAACCGGAGCAAACTGCTCAGCCAGTTCAGCATCAGCAGTTTGGTTAGCCAAAGCTTCCGCCCAGTACATTGCCAGATAGAAGTGAGAACCTCTGTTGTCGATCTGTCCAACTTTTCTTGCAGGAGATTTGTCGGTTGCTAAAAATTTAGCATTTGCCTCATCGAGTGCATCTGCCAATACCTGAGCTTTTGTATTGCCCTGAGTCTGTGCCAAATGCTCTAAAGATGCCTGTAAAGCCAGGAATTCACCTAAAGAATCCCATCTTAAATAACCTTCTTCGATGAACTGTTCAACGTGTTTCGGAGCAGAACCACCGGCACCTGTTTCAAACAAACCACCACCATTCATCAACGGAACGATAGAAAGCATTTTAGCAGAAGTTCCAAGTTCTAAGATTGGGAAAAGGTCAGTAAGATAATCTCTCAATACGTTTCCTGAAACAGAAATGGTATCTTTTCCTTCTCTTGCTCTTTTTAAAGTTTCGGTCATTGCGTCTTTTACATCAAGAATTTTGATGTCTAATCCGTTCGTATCGTGATCAGCCAAATATTTTTCAACTTTTTTGATCATTTCTCTGTCGTGAGCTCTTCCTTTATCCAACCAGAAAATCGCAGGAGTGTCAGAAAGTTTTGCTCTGTTTACCGCGAGTTTTACCCAGTCCTGAATCGGAGCATCTTTAGTCTGACACATTCTGAAGATATCTCCGGTTTCAACTTTCTGAGAAAGAAGAACGTTTCCGTTTTCGTCCTGAACTTCAACCGTTCCTTCAGCTGTAGCCTGGAAAGTTTTGTCGTGAGAACCATATTCTTCAGCTTTTTGAGCCATTAAACCAACGTTTGGAACAGAACCCATTGTAGTAGGATCTAATTTTCCGTGCGCTTTCATATCATCAATTACAGACTGATAGAAACCTGCGTAAGAACGGTCCGGAATGATACAAACTGTATCTTCTTCTTTACCTTCTTTGTTCCACATTTTTCCTCCACCTCTTACCAAGGCAGCCATAGAAGCATCAACGATAATGTCGGAAGGAACGTGGAAGTTGGTAATTCCTTTGTCAGAATTAACCATTGCCACTCTTGGTCCGTTTGCCAAAGCAGTTTCGATATCCGCTTTTATTTCAGCTTCCTGAGCGTTTCCTTTGATTTTATCGAAAAGATCAGCTAAACCGTTGTTTGGATTAACATCTAAAGAATCAAAAGTCTCAGCATATTTAGCGAATACATCTTTGAAGAAAGTCTCAACGATCGCTCCGAATACGATTGGATCAGAGATTTTCATCATCGTCGCTTTCAGGTGAGCAGAAAGAAGTACGTTTCTGTTTTTAGCTTCTTCAATTGCTTCCTGTACGAAAGATTTTAAAGAATTTAAATTCATTACCGACGAATCGATTACTTCACCGGCCTGAAGACCTGCGAAATCTTTTAATAAAGATTCTGCACCGTCATTACCTTTGAAAACGATTTTATATTTTGTAGCATTCTCAAGCGTAGTTGAAGTTTCAGTTCCGTAGAAATCTCCGCTGTTCATGTGAGCCACGTCAGTTTTGCTGTCTGATGCCCAGTCACCCATTCTGTGAGGGTTCGCTTTTGCGTAGTTTTTAACGGCTTTCGGAGCACGTCTGTCAGAATTTCCTTCTCTCAATACCGGGTTTACAGCACTTCCCAAAACTTTTGCATACTTAGCTTTGATTGCTTTTTCCTCGTCATTTTTCGGTTCTGCCGGATAGTTTGGAACTGCGAAACCTTTAGCCTGTAACTCAGCGATTGCAGCATCCAGTTGGGGAGCAGAAGCAGAGATGTTTGGTAATTTGATAATGTTTGCATCAGGCTGAGTAGCCAGTTCTCCCAATTGAGCCAATGCATCAACGATCTTTTGATCATCTTTCAAAAACTCAGGGAAGTTGGCTAAAATTCTTCCTGCCAAAGAAATATCCGGAACAGCGATTTCAATGTTTGCCGGTTTTGTAAAAGCTTTCACAATCGGTAAAAACGAGTGCGTTGCCAACATTGGAGCTTCGTCTGTAAGCGTGTAATAGATTTTTGATTTTTCTGACATTATAATGTTAGTTTATTGTTTGATTTTTAAGACAGACAAATTTAAGTATTTTTATTCTTAAAGCTTTTCTGATTTTAAATTTTCTTGGCTTAAAAACGATAATCACTGTAGATAATTGATGATTTAGATGCACAATTCAGAATGCTGTTCGAAATCTTAAATCAAATAACTGCCATTAAAGTGTTTGATTCAGTTTGAACCTTTTAAATTATCTTTAAATCAATCATATTTGAATATTATTAATATTTTATGAAACTTATTAAATGCCTTTTGTTAATTGTTTTCAAATCATTTCCATGATCATAAAATATCTTCTGATATATCTTTAAATCTACATAAATGAAGTATTTTACTTTGTTTCTTTTGGAATAATTCTTGATCAGAATTTTTCTTTTTTAAATCAAAATCACATCGCGAATTTTTTAACGATAATTAAATTTTAATTAAAAACTGACACCTGCTTTTTGATTATTAAAATATTGTTTGCTTTTTTGAACTTATTTTTATGAAAAAATTTTTCACTCTTCTTTCATCTGCTGTTTTTTCTGCTTCCATGTTTTCGCAGGTGGGAATACAGACCAGTCAGGTAGCACCATCCGCCATTCTGGAAATTAGTACTAACGATCTTGCTGTCGGCAATAAAAAAGGTTTTCTTCCGCCCAGAGTTGCTTTGGCCGGAAACAGAGACACTACAACAATTCCGTCTCCGGCAGTCGGTTTATTTGTTTACAACACTGCGAATGGAGGAACTTTCCCCAATAACGTCATTGCCAACAGATACTATTACTGGAACGGTACCATCTGGACAGATCTTGCAGTGACTTCTTCGCTGACTGGTTATCTGGCCGACCGAATTCTCAGCCTCAACAGTACCTCAACTCAGACTTTCACTTATGCAGGCATCAATGCTACGAGTTCTGCCAACGGCGGCATTCCCGTGAGTTTTGCTGATGGTGATATTGTAACCAATACCGGAGCTATTGCATCAAAGTCGGGAGATAATAATTTTGTAATAAGCATTACCGGTTTGTATGAGGTGACTGGTTTTGTAAATTACAATCCCAACAGAACATCCATAGGATCGCCACAAAGAGGCTGCTTTTTGAATTTAAAACTTCAAAGGTCAACCGATAACGGTACAACATGGACCGATATTATCGGAAACCGTACGGCATGGGGTGTACGAGCAGCTAACAGTCTTAAAACCGCAATTCTAAGTTCTACACCTGTTTATCTTACGGCCGGGCAGCAATTGAGGCTGGTGGTACAAAATCCTTTTGAAGGAACAGATACCTCATCACTACACGGAGAAACAACTGTCGGGAGTCCACTTCCCGCAATTACGACAGCAGCGAGAGTTCCGGTTTCCAAAAGTTTAACGATAGTTTTATTAGATTATGATCTGCAGTAAAATAAATTTTAAAAAAGTAATATCTTCTGCTTTTATCCTTATAAGTACTTTAGGGTTTTCACAGAATGTAGGAATCGGAACCGATACTCCTGCAGCTTCAGCGCTTCTGGATATTGATGTCAGTTCACGTGCAGCCAATGATAAAAAAGGAATGTTGATGCCACGAGTTGCTTTATCAAATACTACAGATATTGTGACGGTGGCCAATCCTGCAACGGGACTTTTGGTTTTCAATACAACAGCTTCCGCTACCGATCCTATGATTACTGCAAACACCTATTATTTCTGGAATGGCGTGCGTTGGATGGATCTCGCTACATCTGAAACGATACGTTCCAGAATTTTTCCGCAAATGTTTATTACGGGAAATACAGGAAATCAACTTTTAGACAAGACAGCTTTTAATGCCGGAACTCCTCAGGTTGTAAATTTCAGCAGTACTGCAACCGGAGCGATGAATGTAAATGTGGGAAACAGAGTTTCGCTGGCCAACAATAATTTCAGGATTCTTTCTTCGGGTTATTTTGAGATTGCCGGATATGTAGGATACAATCCCTGGGTTCCGACTACCTGTACTACAGCTGCAACTGAAGGAACCTGTGTTGCCGCACTGGATTTTATAGTTCAGAGATCCACGGACAACGGTGTCACATGGGTACAGATTGCAAAATCAAGTACAATGTGGGGTGTAGGAACAGGAGACAGAAACAGGTCTGTGATTGTAGCACCATTTACCATTCTTCTCAATCAGAATGATCTTGTGAGAGCGGTTGTGGCTAAAGGTTCGGCGGCCAATCACGGAACGACGGGCAATAGCTTAAACATAGAGTCGGGTACAGGCCTTCAGTACTCACGACTGTTGAGATTACAGAAAATCAATTAATCCGAAACAAAATGAAAAACAGCATTATCATATTAATTTCAGCATTGTTGGGTGTGAGCAGTCTTTCGGCTCAGGTAGGCATCGGAACTACTTCGCCAAATTCTTCAGCGGCACTTGATGTATTTTCCTCCAATAAAGGAATTTTATTGCCAAGACTCAATCTTTCAGGTAGAAATGATGCAGCGACAATCTCTGCTCCCACCAATGGACTGATTGCTTTTAATCTTGCAGCAGCCGGCACAACTCCAAATGCAGTGCTCGCGAATTCACTTTATTTCAGACAGAATAATATCTGGCAGAAGTTTGCCTCTGCTACAGAACTTGCCAATTTAGCATTTTCAAGTCAGTACGTATTGGAATCTTTTACCCAGCAACCTTTCACTACAACACAGCTTACGGCTGTCAACAGTTCGGATACATCAGATATCCCTGTGACGTGGACGGCGGCAGATATTTATCTGGATAATACAGATGATGTAGAACTTTCTACAGCTCAGGATTTCAGAGTACTGACTACAGGGCAATACCGTATTCTCGCAAATTTCACTTTTAACCCGAGAAGAAATGTAACTGCCAACAATTCTAATTACACGGCGGTTGCATTTACGGTAATGAAATCGACAGATAACGGTACAGTGTGGACAGCCGTTGCGGGAACAGCCATGCCTTTTGACAATGCTGCTTCCAATGAAGTGCAGACCATCATTATTCCTCGGACAATTCTCAGTTTTAATCAAAATGATCTGATTCGGATAGTAATGACAAAGCCCGGCGGCGGCGCTACTCCGAATTACGGAACGGGTTCCGGAGTCATGTCTAAAGCATCTAATGATATCACCAAACTCATTAGAATCAGAAAAATTAATTAAGCTTTTACTTAAACAATCAAAAACTCAGCGGCGATGCTGAGTTTTTGATTTTTGAGATTCATAACTTCTGTTATGATGACTTTTAATTTCAGATCGTTTCATAAAAAAGAGGCGATTGCCTGTTTAAATTATATTTGTGTAATTGTATAAGTTCCTGTTGCATCAAAATTAATACTAAATTCAATTTTATAGTTTTTAGGCGTGGAAGTTACATTGGGAAAATGAATATTGTCACCATTTATATCGAAAGATCCATCGTTTAAATTATCACCAATAAATTCAGGGTTTATTCCTTGGTCTGCAAGTTTCAGATAGAAATAATCGCCATTATTTGTTGATATCCCATTTACAATTATCGTAAACTTTCCAGTTGAGGTATTATAAGTTGTAGTTGTAGTAGGAGTTGCAGTTGTAATGGACGTGAATTGGATTTTAGGCACAAAATTTTCAAAATTTGCCCCTATTGTTGTTGTGCTATTATATCCTACATAAATTTGATAAAATCCATTAGAGGAAACATTGTAGCTCGCTCCATTTGGACTAATCGAGCCATAAGAATCTGATCCATAACTTTGTGCACCATTAGCCGGTGAAGCCAGAAATTTCACTTGTGTATTTGCTTGCAGATATTTATATCCTATTTTGGTGATACCGTTACCTCTCATTAGTTCAGCGGTAGATGAGTTGAAAGAATTATATGAGCCATACATATAAAAATTTGATGGCAAGTTATTACCGGAGGTATTCGTATTTGTTGGCAAACTCAAAGTACCTGAATCACTCACTCCTAAAGTGTAACTCGTTCCGTTAGGTGAGGTAAGTGTAATTCCCTGACCCGCACCAGTCACAACAGTTTTACTCACTTGTGCATAAGGAACGCTTAATAATTGGTTTACTCCAACATTAGTGTAGTTTGAGCCACCCAGCGGATCCATTTCAACTTTCACAAATTTCGTGTTTGTACCCCAGTTGATTCCTCCAAATGTACCTACAGTTGCTGTTCCCTGCCCGATATTAAGGTTAACCAACCCCTTAGCATTGGTCGTTTTGGTTTGTGTTTCAGTATATAATACAGTTCCTGTAGCAGAATTCTCAAGGATGCTGATTTTTAATGAAACGTTTCCGTTTGCAATCGGAGCTCCAGCTGAGTTAAATGCAATGGTTTGGTAACTGAACGCTTGTGGTACCTGTGCGCTAACTAATGATGCGATAAATAATCCTAAAGTGATATAGAGTTTTTTCATTTTTTTCAAAATATTTTAATGTTTTTTAATAATTTTAATTGCTTTGATGTCGGTGTTTTTGAATTTAATCATATAATTTCCCTCTTTCAAATGACGAAGATCAAGTTTTTCGGAGTCGATTTTTCCTTTTAATACTATTCTTCCTGCGATGTCATAAATTTCAAATTCATGAACTTTAGTTTTAGATTCAAGTTTAATGTAGATAAAATCTGCAGTGGGATTGGGATAAACCTTAATATTGTCTTTCACAGCCTCACTGATTCCCAAAAGCTGAACGGTTGTTGACTGCAAGAGACCCATAGTTCCGGAAGCTGCGTCATCGGGATTGCTGGGAATCACATATATCTCACCAACCGAATGGGCGAGATCGTTCCCGGATAATGCACCGGAATTAATGCTTCCAATAGCCGATTGGCTGAATCCTAATACAGGAATTGCAAACATTAAAAATGTAATTTTTCTTTCCATTATTTATTTGTTTAAAAAAGTTCGTGAATATAATTCTTTTTTTTAATTCTCAAACATGCGTGAAAACACAATCTGAAAATTTGATCCAGTTATAACAATCAACAGGTATTTTCACTTGAAATAGTGAATAAGCTTTTGTTTAATCTGATATCTCACATTTAGTTTTGATGAGGTTTTCTTAATATTTTAATATACAGCGGCAAGAGTAGATCTTTCTGCATAACGATAAGGTACTTTTCTTATATTTGTTTAAAATTAATTCTAAGTTATATGAAAAAAATTCTTCTTACATTCTTAATTGGTCTTTTCAGTATTTCGTTTGTATGTGCTCAGGAAAGTGCAGACGTTGTAATGTCTAAAGCTTTAACACAAGCGAAAAAAGAAAAGAAAAAAGTGCTTCTCATTTTTCATGCCTCGTGGTGTGGATGGTGCAAAAAGATGGATAAAAATCTTCAGAAACCCGAAGTTGAACCTTATTTTAACAGCAATTTTGTCACAACTCATTTGACTTTAATGGAATCTCCAAACAGGAAAAATCTTGAGAATGAAGGAGGTGAAAAAGTTTTGAAAAAATATGGTGGCAGTGAAGATCAGGGAATTCCGTTTTGGGTAATTATAAATGCAAACGGGGAAATGGAAGAAAATTCACTTGATGAAAAAAAGGAAAATATCGGTTGTCCTTCTGCCCCCGAAGAAGTAGAAAGTTTCATTAAAAAACTGGCAAAAACAACCAAATTGAAAAAGGACGAATTAGAGAAAATCAAAACTGCTTTTGCTGCAAAAAACTAAAAAAATATACTTAATATTTATTTTATTTAGAACTACGTGATGCCGTAATTTTTATTGAAAAAGGTTGTTTAGATTTGAAAAAAAACATTGGTCCACAGACAATATTTGTTTTAAAATCATAAACAATAACCCTAAAATTTCAATTATGGAAACAGATTTAAAATTAAAACTGGAACAACTTCATCAGAGAGTTGATGCTCTAAAAGATCAGATCAATACAGAGGAGGCTACAAAAAATGCTTTTGTGATGCCGTTTATTCAGATTATCGGATATGATATTTTTAACCCGACAGAAGTAATTCCGGAATTTATCTGTGATATCGGAACCAAAAAAGGCGAAAAAATAGACTATGTTATTAAAAAAGATGACGAACCCATTTTAATTATAGAATGCAAACACTGGAAAGAGAAGGTAGACGCACATAATTCTCAACTGCATCGTTATTATCACGTATCCAAATCAAGATTTGGTGTATTAACGAATGGCCATCAATATAATTTTTATGCAGATCTGGAAAAGCCTAATATCATGGACGAGAAACCGTTTTTCACTTTAGATTTAGCTAATTTAAAAGATTCCAGTTTAAAAATACTGGAAAAATTCTCAAAGAACGGTTATAATTTAGAAGGAATTTTAGACTCTGCAGAATCTTTAAAATACATCAAAGCCATCCGTAATGAGTTTGAAAAAGAACTGAAAGAACCCTCTGATGAAATGGTAAGAATGTTGGTCAATAGATTTTTTGATAAACCTGTTACGGCTTCCAGATTAGTTTCTTTTAAAGAATACACAAGAAAGGCCTTTTCCAACTCAATAAATGAATCGATTAACTTCAGATTAAAAAATGCTTTGAATATAAATGAGACCATACCTTCAAAAGCCAAAGAAGAAATTACTCCGATTGACGACCCAAAAGACGCTTCAAAAATCATCACAACTGAGGAGGAAGTCGAGGGATCACAAATTGTAAAAGCTATTCTGAGGGAGATTTTGCCTGCATCAAGAATCGCGTTCAGAGATACATTATCGTATTTTGGAATTTTACTGGATGATAATAACCGCAAGCCAATTTGTCGTCTTCATTTTAATTCATCCAATAAATACATTGAACTTTTTCACAACGGCAAAGATAATGGCGAAAAAAAATTAATCGCTTCATTGGAAGATATTTATAATTTTAAAAATGAGCTTTTGGCGACAATGAAGAATTATGAATAATCTATTTTAATAGACAGTCAGCACATGAGAGAAAGTCCGATTTTACTAAATTAAAAATGTGAAGTCTTATTTTTTACAATGTTTCTGTGAGCTCACACCGACATTCCCAATAATTTATTTCTTATTATTATATTTACCGACTCATAATAAAACTGCAAACAAACGATGGAACAGAAATACTTTATTCATGACGGAACAGACAAAAAAGGTCCCTACACGTTAGAAGAACTCAGATTACAGGATGTAAGAAGATATACCCTGATCTGGCACAGTGGCCTCAACAACTGGACGGAAGCAGATAAACTGTATGAACTTAAAAGTCTGTTTGCAATGACGCCGCCACCCATCAATCTTTCAAAGGAAAGACATCAGCCTCCTTCATATCAGCCTCAAAATTATAGTACTAATTATCAAAACGGGAGGATCGAATATCTGAATGACGACACCTTGAAAATACACTACGAAAACGAAATTATCCATTACCGATATGCTAGTTTTGGCGAAAGGCTTGGAGCAAGAATATTAGATGTTTTAATTATCATAATTCCTTCGTGCCTTCTCCCTTTATTTGCGGGATGGCTCTACTATGCGCTCCTGCATTCAAGTAATGATCAGCAGACAATGGGGCAGAAAGTCGTAAACATCAAACTTTTGAGCACAGACGGTATGAAGGTAAATTTTGGACAGTCGACAGGACGTTATTTTGCCAATATCCTGAATAACCTTACACTTTTTATTGGATTTTTGATGTTCTTTTTCAACCGCAGAAATCAATGTCTTCATGATAATCTGGCAAGTACGGTTGTAGTCGCTGAGCTGAGAAGAGAACGTAAATACTAAGATAATTTTATATTTTTAAACCTCAACCTCAACCTCAAATAAAATGAAAGAAGAAAATATCAATAAACTTAATTCCTTATTCTCTAATTTAAAATCAGAAGATCAAAAGCTGAAAGAAAGTCTTGAAAAGAAAAAAAGCGAAGACGATTTATTCATTGAAGGCTTCAGGACTTTATGTAAAAACTTCATAGATCCGAAAATGCAGGAGTTCAGAAGAATGCTTCGTGAGAATGGTTTTGGATGCAAGATTTCTTTTAATGAAGAGATTAAAAACGGGTTGGGAATTAACTCTCAAACCAATATCAAGCTGCAGATTTCAAGGAATGTGGATTCCAATTTTTATGCAAATGACAAGTTTCCGCACATTATGTTTGTGGCTGATAAAAATTTAAAAAGAATTGTCATTCATCAGGACACCATTTTCCAGAACGGTACAGGAACCGCAGCTCTGAAAGAACAGTACTACACGCTCGAGAATCTTTCTGAAGAGGATATTGAAAAAGAAATTCTGAATTCAGTAGAAAATATTCTCGTAAACAGATAAAAAGGAACCTGCGTCGCTGCATGTTTTTTTTTGATTTGACTGTTTAAGCTTATTTTTTCTGATAATCAGGATTGGAAACCAGTACAGAATCATTCAGCGTGGCTAAAAAAGACAGAAGATCTTCTCTTTCTTTATGATTAAAAATGATAGGTTTTTCAAGCTGTTTCGCCAGAGTTGGACTTTTTACAATTCCTTTTTCGTAATGATCGAGAACTTCATTTAAAGTTTTAAATCTGCCGTCGTGCATGTAAGGATAAGTGAAGCCAAGATTGCGGAGACTTGGAATTTTAAACATCCACTGATCTGCGGGCTCGAAAGATTTATTCCATTTTCCGTGGTCGTCTAATTTGGAATCGACGGGAAGTCCGTTATTGGCAAAATCATAGGTCGAGAAAAGCGGTTCGCTGTGGCAAGAATTGCAATTTTGTTGATACAGAAGATAACCTCTTTTTTCAGAATCAGTGAATTGAGCTTTTTTCTGTTTTACTTTATCATACTTTGAACTGGCCGAAACAATAGTCAGCTGAAACTGCGAAAGTGCTTTCATCAGACGCTCCGACGTTGCCAGACTGTCGCCAAAACTTCTGTAGAAAAGCGTTCTGTATTCTTTAGATTTATTCAGTCTTCTGACAGCAACATTGATATCTTCGCCCATTTCCATGGGATGGTTAATTGGAGCCAGCGCCTGCGCATCAATATTCGGAATCACTCCATCCCACATAAAATTTTTCTGCCACGCCAGATTAAAAATTGCAGGTGAGTTTCTGTCACCTATTCCATCCTCAATTCCTTTGCTCAAATGATTCCCTGCATGAGAAAAAGCCTGACCGGAATTATGACAGGACGAACAGGAAATCGTATTATTCCTTGATAAAATAGGATCGTAAAACAGTTTTCTTCCCAGCTGAACCGTAGCAGATTTCAACGGATTCTTTTTAAAATCATACACAGGTTTCGGAAAATAGGAAGGGTAGATCAGCCCAATATCCTGCAGACTGTAGGAAAACAGTAGCAGTAAAAAAGATGCAAAGGCAAAATATTTCAGTCTTGAGTACAATGTTTTGTGTTTTTAAAGGTCTTTCAGAGAATCATAATTGTCATCAGGATCCTGAAAGTTTTGAAGAATGCGGTGTAAGTATAAAACATCTTCTCCATAAGTATAAATAAGTGAATTATGTTTCGTCACATTAAATTTATAAAAGTGAGTGGCTTCATACTTTTGAAAAAATACTTTTTTATCCAACAGGATGTTGATTGCTCTCTGGAATTTTATAAAGAAATCTTCCAGCACGGCAATGTTCCATTTTTCTAAAAGATAAGATTCAATATTGAAAAGGTCTTGCTGAGCTTTTTCAGATATTTCGTAACGCATCAGCCTTGTATTTTTCTATACGTTTTCTCATATCTTCCAAAACGACTTCTCCTGGAAGTCCTTTTCCGTTTTTAAAATCTTCCTCAGAACGCTTTAAAGATTCCAAAATTTCTTCTTTCGTTTCGTTTCTCCATTCTTTAGGTTCAATGGTTTTTGAAATGACCAGGAGTTCTTCCGGCGTAAATCTCTTCTCCTTTAATTTCTTGAAAAATGTAGGCTTTTTAATTCCCGATTTCTCAATGATATAAGACATTTTAAATGGCGAATTTTTCAGAATTTCATCAATATTATTTTGAATCTCTATATATCTTTCTATTTCCGCTATCATAATTTTATTTATTTGGTATCACTTTATGAGACAAATATAATAAAATTCTTTAGGTTTAATTAAAATAAAACCTTCCAATCGGCAGGTTTTTACATTTGATCTATTTACTTTCAATGATTTACAAGTGAAAATACCTCGGATCAGGATATTGAAATTCAAAATCAAGTTCCTCAATTAATTTCTCAGGAGAAATAGTTCTTCCAACCGTTGTTCTCTCGCCATCGTAAGGCAAATTTTTTTGCGCATTGATCACTTCTTCTTTGTTTGGATGAATTGGGGCAACAACATTGTAAACTTTAGATTCAGATTGATTGTCCAGCATTTTTTCAATGACCGGAGCGATATCTGCATAATGAATGTGGTTCACCAACTGCTCCAGACCTGAAATATTATAATTTTTCAAAAGCCTTTCACCGCCCATCAATCCGGCCAGTCTCAGAATATTGGTTTGTGGGAATTTTTCTAAAATAAAACTTTCGCTTTCCACATCTTTTGCATGCTGATCGTCTTCTGTAAATTCTTTATCTTCCTGAGAATACACCCCCGTGGAGCTCATCAGAAAAAGCTGCCCTGTAAAATCTCCGAGGAAGTTCAGCAGGTTTTCCCTTTTGTCATTCATCGGAATTTGCACACCTCGGATTCCCGAAAACGGAACGCTCACGATGATGGCATCTAATTCTTTTACAGCTTCCCATTCTTTCATTTCAGAATCCAGTTCATTAGGGAAACTGATCACTGTTGCTTTATATCCTTTAGATTTAAATTCGTCAACTTTCGATTCTGTCGTCGTTGTTACGAAAATTTGATATTGATTTGATAATCGTTCTGCAATGTGGTTTCCGAGCCAGCCGCAGCCAATGATTCCTAGTTTTTTCATATTTAAATTATTGTTCTTTATGCATCTTCATAGCCTTTGATATAATAAAATACAAATGCTAAAATAACTAATTTGTTGTGGAAATTTTCTTCGACCTGAACCTCATAGATTGGTTTTAGAAAATGATATCTTCGTCTGAATTTCACCAACAGTTGGTCGTTTTCAAATTGATACAGTGAAATCGAACTGTTGTACCAACTCTTGGATTTAAAATAATAGATTTCAGTATATTTTTCACCGTCATAAAATATTCTTTGGTGTACAGAATCCATTTTCAGTATCAATCTTCCGGCTTTATTATTATAATGAGTTTCCCCACCGAAAAAACCTATTTCTTTGTGATAATAAATTTCACCGTCTACTTTCAAATGTGCTTTTTTTCCAAAAGTAGATCCTAAGATTTGTTCACCAACAAGATTCCCATTCTCATCGAACACCTTATACAAATCGGCTTTAAACATTTTCATATTTCAAAAATATCATTTTAATACAAATATTCATCAACATAGTTCAGAATATCTGCTATGAAAATCCGTCAGTTCGAGTAAAATTCTGAAAGAATTTGTATCGAGAACCAGCGAACCTAAGCACAAAATTTGTCGCCATTCAAAAAGTTCTCGATACGGTTTTCTTCAAAAACCTACTTGAACTGACGAATCAAATCCATCTTCCAAAAATATTATTTTATTTTCACACAGTTTGTCATCCCGTAGGGATCTCAACGTAGTATTAGAGATGTTGTACGGAAAGATTCGGGCTTAGATCCTTGCAGGATGACAAACAGGATGCATATTCCATTAACACCAACAAAAACTCAGCAATCCGCTGAGTCTTTCTATTATTTATTCTGGTTTTTCTTCCTTCCTTTTTACTTCCGAATTTTTCGCTGCTTTTACCAGCTCGTTGGTATCGCTGTAGAGGAGTTTCCAGTCGCGGACGTCTTTCATGGCGGTCAGCAGATTCAGATAGGTTTTGAGGTTTTTCTCCAGATCGTGGCGGATGGCGCTTGCGCTGGTCATCTGTCTGAGGTCGGCATTGGCTTCTGCCTGTTCGCCAAAGATGGTTTCAAAAGCTTCGTGTTTTGTTTTCATATCTGCGAAAGCCGTGTTCAGAGAAAGAAGCGCAATTTTCTGTTGGTTTTCCGGACTTTCCAAAGCTTCAATCAGCTTTTTCATCTGTGCGGTTTGTGAGGAATAGCTTAAGCGGTCGAGATCCAGCCCGAAAGTTTTGAAAACGCCGTACAAATCTTCCGCCGACTGATAATTGGGTGCCGACTGTAGCTTTCGGTAACCGTCCAGAAAAGATTTAAGATTGGCATAAGCAACGTCCCGCTCACGGTCTGCCGTGGCAACGTCTTTTCCTTTTCCGCTGTAGATTTGCTTGGTGTAGACCGCATCGTATTCGGTGTAGGAATTCTGCAGAGTTGCGGTAAGGGGATGGTTGGAAATCACAGGATATTTACCTGACTGAATGTTTGAAATAATTCTCTGAGCCAAAGTCGCAAGGTCTTTCGTGCTCAGCTTAGTGAGTGCAATTTTCATACGTTTGCGTTTTTAATTAATAAATTAGAAATCAAATATAAAAAAATCTTCTGTGGTAGCAAACAGTCTTATTTTAAACCAAGGGAGTGCTCCGGAAGTTACAAACAATGTTGTTTTAAACCAAAGAAGTTCTCCGGAGGTTTCCCGCAACTTGCAGGAGACTTCCGGAGGACTACGGAAGTTATAAACAGGGTTGTTTTAAATGAACGGAGGACTACGGAAGTTTGTTTTAAGTTTGATGTGAGTTTCTACGGATGCAAGAAGTTTTAAAAGGTTGTTTTGAAAATGAATATTTCTGCATCATAATCCGCTAGCGCGAGCTTCAAGCTCGTGTCTCAAGATAAATAATGGTACAAGCAAGATGCTCGCACGAGCGTGGAGAATTTGGTTGAATATCAAATTCTCTTTTTGTTAAAAAACGTTTATCAATGATGGTGTAGTTTTGTTATATTTGAATAAATATAGTTTATATCAACGTTTTCTCCGATTCTTCCACTATTTTAAAGATTATAAAAAATACCATGATAAAAATTCAAAAGAACCAAACTTTTAAGTCCCCTGAAATAAGCATTGATTTAAAAACTTATAAAAAAGCAATTGAACATTACTATAATAATTTTAATGATGCACTTGAAATGAATAATGATATTCCTATTTTTTTGGATACCAACATTTTATTAAGATTTTATAGTATATCTTTTAAGCAAAGAGAATTATTAAGAATGTTTTTTAAAGATAATTTCAGAAAATTATGTCTGTCAGGTCAAGTTCAAAAAGAGTTTATTAAAAATAGAGAAGATGTAATTCAAAAATATTTTCAATCGGCATTGGAATCAATGTCTGAAAGTTTAAAATCAGACATCATTGATAGAACTATAAAATATAAAAGTGATCATAAGGAAGTTCTAAAGGATTTTGATTATATAGATAAAGCAATAGAAAAACAAATAAAATCATTTGAAAAAGTTTCTAATGATTTGAAAAAAGATATTGACAAATTTAGAATTGAAAATAAGCAATTAAACTTTTCAGATGATTTTCTTGATTTAATAGATACTTTTAACCAAAACTACAAATTAGAGGATGATGAGATTGATTTTCTAAAGACTGAATTTTCAAATCTCACAAAAAATCTAGATATACAGAAATTAAAAAATGATATTACAAAGAAAGTTAATTTCGCTATTCCTGGTCTTGCCGATATAATTGAAAAACCAGAAAATCCATTCGGTGATTATTTTATTTACCATGAAATGATTAAATGTGCTCTTGATAAAAAAACGGATATAATTTTTTTAACTTATGATACTACAAAAGGTGATTGGATGAAGCCCAATAAGGAAGCACACATTCACTATATTCTTAAAACATTTGAAATTACAGGTCAAGCAATTTTTATTCTTGATGCAGAAAGATTCTTTGAAAAACATTTGAAGACAAATTTCGAATCTTTGATTGAAGATACAATTAGTTATCATACTATAGATAATCCATTAGAACAAGATATACTTTTAGAATGTGTTACGTTAGAAAGAATAATACGTACAATAGCCGAATTTGTTTGTATCGAAAGGTCTGAGTTAAAACCAAGTGGGATGTTGCTTAGAACACTAGTGGAAATGAATATTATTGAAAAGGATAAATATCAGCAAATAAGAGATGTTATGACGGTAAGAAGTCAAATAACTCACAGAAGTAAAGAATTCTTGAAACAAAGATATTCTAATGATTTTTTAATAAGAACTTTTGATTTAATAGAGGAACTGATTGATTATTTAAACCAAAAATATTCTGAACTATAAAAAAAACATTTATTAAAGAATAAAAACCTGCCTCACAGCAGGTTTTTCAATATTTAAAAAGTTTTAAAACAAACTCTCATCCACAAAATTCGGCAGCGTAACCTTCAAATTCGGCTCAGCTTTCTTATGTCTTTTAATGGAGCAAATTATTAACGTATAATAAAATTGCCACATTCATCAACTAAATCATGAATCTTGTGTTCACAATGTCTGACATAATCTCCGATCTGAACTTTTTCGGAAACATATTTTTTATGCATGACTCCGGTATCTCCATTATTAGTATCCAATAATAAATAGTCATTATAAATATCAATGACTTTATAAATAACATGAACAGCAACTGTTACACTGAAAACCAATAATTCATCTAAAGTTGGTTTTTCATGGTGTCCGATTGGTTTAATATTGTATTCGAAAGAATTAATGATTTCTGTTTTATCTTTTAAAGCGCCGATTTCTCTGATATTTGTATGAGTTACAATTTCAGTTTCGCCATCAAATCTTTTTTCGGTCGAAGAATGAATTATTCTCGACTGAACTTCCCAATAACGCTTTGAAGAAATTGATTTTAAAACCATTCCTTTCTTGAATCCAAATTCCACGTCAGAAAGGCCTACAATCATTCCTAAAGTTGGAAGATTAAAAGATGATATTACTTTATGCTTATGATCAAAATCCATAATTAAAATAAACCCTCATCCACAAAATTCGGTAACGTTACCTTCAAATTCGGCTCAGCTTCCATGGCTCTCTTGATCGCAAAAACAGCACCTTCATTTCTTGCCCAGCTTCTTCTGGAAATTCCGTTGTTGACGTCCCAGAAAAGCATTGATTTTAATCTTCTGTCGGCATCAGAGCTTCCATCGAGCAACATCCCGAAACCACCGTTGATGACTTCGCCCCAACCAACGCCACCACCATTGTGGATGCTCACCCAGGTTGCGCCACGGAAACTGTCGCCAATCACGTTGTGAATCGCCATATCTGCCGTAAATCTTGAGCCGTCATAAATGTTGGAAGTCTCTCTGTACGGCGAATCTGTCCCCGAAACATCGTGATGGTCTCTTCCCAAAACCACCGCTCCGATTTCTCCGTTGGCAATGGCTTTGTTGAAGGCTTCAGCGATTTTCATTCTTCCTTCTGCATCAGCGTACAAGATTCTCGCCTGCGAACCAACGACCAGATTGTTTTCCTGAGCACCTTTGATCCACGTGATATTGTCTTTCATCTGCTGCTGAATTTCTTCCGGCGATGTTTTAATCATTTCTTCTAAAACAGCGCACGCAATATCATCCGTTTTCTGCAAATCTTCCGGTTTTCCGCTCGTACAAACCCAACGGAACGGCCCGAAACCATAATCAAAACACATCGGTCCCATAATATCCTGAACGTAAGATGGGTATTTGAACTCCCTTCCAATCGTAGGATTTTCTGCCATTACATCGGCTCCGGCTCTGGAAGCTTCGAGTAAAAAGGCATTTCCGTAATCGAAGAAATAAGTTCCTTTTGCTGTATGTTTATTAATAGCCTCAGCGTGTCTTCTCAAGGTTTCCTGAACTTTTTCTTTGAATAATTCAGGGTTTTCTGCCATCATTGTGTTGGATTCCTCAAAGGTTTGTCCGACCGGATAATAACCGCCAGCCCACGGATTGTGAAGCGAAGTCTGGTCTGAACCGATATCGATTCTTAAATTTTCTTCATCAAATTTCTCCCAGATATCGACGATGTTTCCAAGGTAAGCCAGAGAAACCGTTTCCTGATTTTCCTGCGCTTTTCGTACTCTCGCCACCAGTTCATCCAGATTTTCGTGTATTTCATTCACCCATTTCTGTTCGTGACGGATTTTGGTAATCTTCGGGTTTACTTCGGCAATGACCGTAATGCAACCTGCAATATTTCCGGCTTTTGGCTGAGCTCCGGACATTCCGCCCAAACCTGAAGTGACGAATAATCCTCCTTTTGGTTCTTTATTGATTTTTCTGAAAGCATTCAAAACGGTAATCGTCGTTCCGTGCACAATTCCCTGCGGACCGATGTACATATAAGATCCGGCCGTCATTTGTCCGTACTGCGAAACACCCAGCGCATTGAATTTTTCCCAGTCATCCGGCTTGGAGTAATTTGGAATCATCATTCCGTTGGTTACCACCACTCTCGGCGCATCTTTATGCGAAGGAAACAGTCCCATCGGATGACCGGAATACATCGTCAACGTCTGTTCGTCCGTCATTTCCGACAGATATTTCATCGTCAGAAGATACTGCGCCCAGTTGCCGAATACCGCACCATTTCCACCGTACGTAATCAGTTCGTGCGGATGTTGCGCCACGGCATAATCCAGATTGTTCTGAATCATCAGCATAATGGCTTTTGCCTGCTCAGATTTTCCGGGATATTCGGCAATATCTCTTGCTTTCATCTCATAATCCGGACGGAAGCGGTACATATAAATTCTGCCGTATTTTTCCAGTTCTTCCCTGAATTCAGGCAACAATTCTGCGTGGAATTTGGGTTCGAAATAGCGCAAAGCGTTTTTCAGAGCGAGTTTTTTTTCTTCGTCTGAAAGAATTTCTTTACGTTTTGGAGCGTGGTTGATGTGGGTTTCATATGGTTTTGGCTGAGGTAATTCGGTGGGAATACCTTGTTGGATTTGTTGTTGGAAAGTCATTTTTAATTATTCAAAAATTAAGTTCTTAAAGCCTTTTTTATCTGTTGTGATGATTCTGTCTTTAGAGAAAATGTTGTAACGATGAGTGATTTCAAAGTTCGATATTTTTTCTAAATCATCTTTTTTTAATGTCAATATATTGTTTTTCAATTCATATTTTCCTAAAATATTGTCACCCCCATGATTCCAATATTTTGCAATTTTAAAAGTTTTATCACTATATAAAAATAATTTTGTATTGCTTTCATTGAGATTTGCTGAAAGGTAAACACTTTTGTTTTCCATATAATAGTTAACTGAGAAATGAAGGACAGAAATAGCAAAAAGTGTCAAAATAACAATATTTGAAGTTCTAAAGTTTCCTTTTTTCTTTTTATATTTTAAGTAGTCTCTGGTATAAATGACAATTAAATTAATTAAAATTAGCAGTGATAGAATTGGAATTATAAAAATTAAATAAACAGTTGATGAATAATCAACGTATTTTTTTGTTAAAAATAAAACTAAAGCAACTAATAAAATCAGACTAAAATATTTTATTATGAGCCTTAAAATTATCCAAGAATAATGTAAGAACATCATGTTTAAGTTTATGGTTTCTTTTATTGGATTTGAATTTTTTGTGGTTTTAAAGATATTCAAATTAGAAAATCCCTGCAAATAAAGAAAGAGAATATAAAAGGGTGATGAAAATTCCCCTCCATTGGAGGGGTGGCGAAAAATCTTTGATTTTTTGACGGGGTGGTTTACGCGCAATTTAACCACCCAGCCTTTTCTCTTTGATCGAATCCAACTTTCCAGAGGAGAGGAATTTTACGTGCTATAGTTTTTGATAATAAAATCTTCCAGTTCCTTCATCACTACGCACAGGTTGTTTTTAATATCAAAATCTGAAATTCTGAACACTTGCAGCCCCAATGATTCCAGATAATCTTGTCTTACACCATCATAAATCTCTTTTCCATCATGGCTTGAACCGTCCATTTCTACGATTAATCCGAGTGTTTTTACATAAAAATCAACAATATAATTTCCAATAATTCGCTGTCTGTCAAAATCAATTTTGTGGAAATTTTTTGCTCTGACTTTCTTCCAGAATATTACTTCATTTAGAATTCCTGCTTTTCGTTTTTTTGGCAATGGTATTTTTAAATTTGGATTGTAGGGAAGATAGTGAGTGCATTTTTTGTAAATCGGAATTCCGTTTATTTCTATGAGGATTTCTCTCATCGGTAAGTGTTTAATGAAAGATAAGAATTTCTTTAGAAATGTGAAAAATATTATGAGTAAAATTGCGTGTAACCACCCCCGTCTTCTCCCTTTGGTCGAATCCAGCCCTCCAGAGGATGGGAATTATGATTCGGATATTGTTTTAATAATAACTGGAAAACAACAAAACCCCGCTCAAAGGCGAGGTCTTATTGTTCATTATATATGATTAATTTGTGTTCTTTACCAAAACCCATCCGGTAAATGTTCTGCCGTCGGGAAGGGTGATCACGTACCAGTAACTTGAGGAAGGAATTGCTCTTCCGGCAATGGTTCCATCCCAAATGATCTGCGTGTTTGTGTCCTGTTCGAAAATTTTGTACTGATAACGGTCAAAAACTTTTACGTTCGTCATTTTCTTTCCGAAGACGTGAAGGTCTTTAATAATCCATTTATCGTTGATGCCGTCGCCGTTGGGTGTGATGGCGTTTTTAATATCTAAAACAACTCCGTCCTGTTTAACGATGCATTTTCCTTCAACATATTTCACATAGAACGTCGTAATTCCGGTTGGAAGATTATAGAAAATATTACCCGACTGCCAGCTGATGCCGTCAATTGAATAAACAATCGGCTGCGAACCGGTCGCTGTGATTGTATAGGTATTTCCATTGGCTGTCATTTGCTGAATCACCGGCACATCATAATATTTTGCCTCGAACGTTGCGGTGTAAGAGCATCCGTTGTCTGAAGTGACGGTAACTGAATAGGTTCCCACCATGTTCATATTCGTCACCGTATCAGTGTTTGAAACAATTTGTCCCGCAGGATTTGTCCATACATAGCTTACGATATTGTGTCCTTCCACTTTTAAGGTATAGCTGAATGTTGCGTCCGGACAGAAATATTGCGTTGCGATTGTAAAAACAGGTACTTTTTTCAGACTGATTTTAATCGTTGTGTATTCCGGGCAAAGTCCGGGAGCTTCTACTTTTACAAAAATGGTATCCGGACCTGTGTTTTGATTGAAAGAATACGCAGCCGGATTTGAAATAACATTCGAATTCGCCTGAAGATCAGCCAAAGAAGGGTAGTAGGTGAATGTCGCATTGGCACCGGAATAAATCTGACTCTGGAACTGAGTCAGGTTGACAGCCTCAATACCGTCATTCAGCTGGTCACAAACGTTATTCAATAAATACGGTCCGGGTTGTGTGACAAGTTTATCACCAAAGACAAAGTTAATGCTGGCAATATCATCACATCCAGGTATATTCATCACCCTTACCCAGATTTGTGCAGGGAAAGGATTTGCTGTAAACATCGTTGGATTCTGAATACCGTTCGTTTCGTTCTGAGCATCCTGCTGAGTAGGGAAGAAGCTGAATGTGTTCATCGGATTAGGTAAATCCACATACTGATTGGTGAATGCCATCAGATTGACTTCATAATTTCCGTCGAGATTTTCATCGCAGATTTTGATGGTTGAATTAATGGCTTTCGGAGGGAAATAAGTGTTTAACTGAAGCGGAGCCACAGAGAAACACCCTGTAGTTTTAGCAGTAAATCTTGCCCAAACCTGAACGCTTGAAACATTCGTTACCAAAGTATTTCCGATTTGATTGGCCGCGCTGCCTGCATTGGCTTCTGCCTGAGTATGATAAAATTTCACATCGATATTTGATAAAGCATACGTATTCTGTGAAGGATTGTACATCTGCGGAATCGCATCGGCAAGCGTGAAAGTTTCACTTAAATTAAAATCTTCATCACATCTATTTAAAACCGCATTATTGGTCACTACAACCACCGGAAGAAAGTTCATCTGAATGGTCAGTTTTGAAGCCGAATAACATTCTCCTGAATTAAATTTAATTTTTACGTAAACCGTTGCATTTCCTGTAACCGGATAGCTTGTCGCATTGGTTATTTCGTTTGAGAACGTCTGGTTGGCTGCATTGTAATTCTGATAATACGTAAAAGTTACAGCAGATGAACCTGAATAGATTTGCGTCTGAGCCTGGGTAAGATTATAATTCTCTACACCATCATTGTTATTATCACAAATATTATTCAGTACAATGTTGACATTCGGATTAACATTCGGAGTCGCCACCAATCCTACCGTAAAAGGATAAACCTGAGTACAGTTGTAGGAGTTTATTTTCACGAAATATTGCTGGGAACCATTCAGATTAACGGTCGTTACAGGATTTGTACCTGCAATGGCATTCGCCTGACTCAGATAAAAAGTGGTCGTAGCATTTTGATTTCCGATGATTAAAGCTGAAAACTGATTTAAATTTACATTTTCTGAGTTATCATTACTAAAATCACAAACCGTAAAATTAGAATTAACGATCACGGGATGTACAAGATTCACGGTGATAGGTCTTACAGTAAAACAGTCATCACTCTGCTCAAATCTCACGTAGAAAGTCTGTGAAACCAGATTTCCGTTATTTGTGATGGTCTGCGTCGGAGAAATTGGGTTGTTGCCGTAAAAGGCATCGTCCGCAGAACCATAAAACTCTGTGACCGGCACTGTAACGGGATCTATCAATAAATTTGAAGATAAATTCGTGAGGTTTATGGTAATATCTTCAGTCCCGTTGAAACAGATGTATTCGTTTTTATGATTGGCCTTAATTTTTGTGAAAGTCACATTCATATTCACCTGAACAACCGTAAAACATCCTCCCGGAATCTGAACCCGTATAAAAACAGGGTAAACTCCTTCTTTGATGGTCTGCAAAACCGATCCCTGTGCAGCATAAGCTTCAGCGTAAGTGGCATAGGGGGTAAAGGTCGCTCCGGCCTGCGTGCTGATGAGTGGACCCAGCTGTAATGCAAATTCAAAAGGCTCATTATTGTCATCATTGATATCACAGATTGTTATCGGATAATTGATTCCATGGGCATTAACCCCCGGTTTAAACTGGAAAGTCACCGGACCTAAAACATAAGTACAGTTTGCATCCTGCACTCTCAGCCAGATTTGCGTGCCTGCAGAAATATTGGCTGCCGTAACAGGATTTGTGTTATTCTGAGCATTATTCTGGGTTAAAAAATAAGTTACAGAAGTATTCCCCGGTGCAAGAAGTGAATTGTTTAAAAGGCTAAGATCATAATTATCTTCAACACCGTCGTTATTGGTGTCGCAAAGAACTACGGAACTGGTAAGGAGCTGTTTCGTTAAAAACTCCAAAGTAAGTGTCGCCACTCTGAAACAGGTGCCGGTAACAGGATTTTGGATTCTTACATAAATGGTTTTATTGGAATTCAGCTGGTAGGAATTTGAGATTCCGTTCACATTATTCTGAGCGTCCTGCAAACTGTTGTGATAAGTGAAGTTGAAATTGGCCGGATTTTGTGAAGTTAAATTAGGTTTAAAATTATTTAAATTTAAATTAACCGGACTGTTTCCACAAAAAGTCTGACTGTAATTGACTGCAGTTGGATAAGTTGGATCAAAAGTCAGATTGAAAGTATCGGTAAGCGTCAGAACACTGCTTCCGCAGGTATTGAAATTGACTTCAGCGGTGTAGACTTCATTTTGTGTCGGGCAAAGTGTAGCCTGAACTCCGGATGCGAGGGTTTGACCGGCGGCATTTTTCCATAACACTTCAGGTGTAATGTCGTTTCCTGAAGGTGTGAATTTCCATGCTTCCTGCTGTGCTTCCCAGTTTCCGGTATTTCTCGAAGCAGGGGAATAGCCCAAAGTTCCGCTGTCGTTGATGATTCCAATTAAGGCATTTTCAAATTTTCTTGTTGCGCACGGAGTAAGTTTTTTGTCAACAAAAACTTCAATAATATTTGTGGTTTCATGCAAAACAATCTGGGAAGATGATCTTTCTGTACATCCTGCCATTCTGCCTTCGTAGAAATTCACAATGAATTTCCTGTTAGGCGCTGTTCCGATTGTTGAATAGTATATTTCCGACTGATCTGCAGCTGAAAAAACCATATCATGGTACACTCCAAAAATTGAATTTTTAGGAAGTCCAGTATTGGGATTTGTCCAGTTGACATTCGGAAAATTGATTTTTCCTGCCTGTGTTGCATCAAAAGTGATCATACCGTTGGAGCCAATCACCAAAGCATCAAAATTCTGATTAAAAAAACAGAAATTAAACGGCAGACTGATCAGCGAGGTAAACGAATCATCGAAATTAGCATTGAGTGATGTACCTGCATTAAATGCCGCGGCTGGCGAGAAGCTGCTTTGAGTCAGGGTATAAGTATCCGTCTGTTTTATTGATGGATATTCTGCGTGTAGACTGATACATCCGTTTGCATTTAAATCATTGGTGCAGGTGACGTGAAAATTTTCGTTTCCTGAATTGTCTTTAATTAATACATTTAAGTTGTTTTGAGAATAAACTGAAAAACTGATAAAAAAATAAATAATTTGTAAAATTCTTTTCATTAAAAGTAAATATTTAGTTATTTTCTAATTAATTTTGGTTATGTTTAAATATTCTGCAAATTTATAACTTTTAAATTATAAATAAAATATTCATAAATATTTATTTATAATTATTTAAAAATGAATTAACATAAAAAAGGCCATCCCTGTAGAGATAGCCTTTGTTTGTGCTTATATTAAATTAATAAAAATTAACTGATTTAATTATCAATATCATCTTCCTCATCTTCGTTTTCCAAATCGTCAATCAAATCATCTTCATCTTCAAACTCATCTTCTTCGTCATCAATAATATTGTATACATCATCTTCTTCTTCCGGTAACTGATCGGTAATCTGTTCGAAATTATCGTCGTCTTCTGCTCCCGGAATATCCAGTCCATAAGGCATACCATCATTTACGTGACCGGGATTTAAAATTGGGTTACCGTCTCCGTCGAGTGGAATGTGCTCTTCTTTATTAAAGATGTCCTCTCCAGGATTGTAATCCATCTCTTCCAGCTTTCTGTCTTGCTCTTCAGCATTGTTTTCTGTGCTCATAATAATTATTTTTTGTGATGTTTGGGATAAGACAAAAATGAGTCCAATTTCAGAAGAGACAAGGAAAAAGTAGAGAGAAACAAGTAGTATTTAAGATGCAGGGAAACAGTAAAAAGATCCAAATTGAGATGCTAAAGTTTTTGTTTCAAACAATAAATATTTAAGAAAAACAGTTTCCCATAAATCTCAAATCTCAAATCTCAAATCTCAAATCTCAAATCTCAAATCTCATCATAAACTTCCTCATTCGCACAGTTCGGCATTTTTTCACCTTTCGAAAAAGCGACCAGATTGTCGGCTGCCATTTTTGCCATTCCGTTTCTGGCTTCTTCAGTTGCAGAACCGATGTGTGGAAGAACGCAGACATTTGACAGTCCGAGAAGTGGATTTTCTTTGCTCATGGGTTCGGGATTGGTGACATCCAGACCTGCACCCCAGATTTCATTGTTGATCAACGCTTCGTAAAGATCGTGCTCATTCTGGAATCCTCCTCTCGCTGTATTGATGAAAATTGCATTGGGCTTCATTTTTTTTAAAACTTCAGCATTAAAAAGTTCGCTTTGTTCAGGTTTAAAATTCGCATGGATGGACAGCACATCAGACTGAGCCACCAGTTCATCGAACGAAACATATTTTGCATCAAGTTCTTTTTCAGCTTCTTCATTGTGATTTCTGTTGTGGTAGATGATGTTCATGTCGAAAGCGTATTTCGCTTTTTTAGCCATTTCAAAACCAATTCTTCCCAAACCGAAAACTCCTAAAGTTTTACCGGTAAGTTCCTGGCCCAATGCAAACAAAGGATCGAAATCTCCCCACTCACCATTCTTTACTCTTTCAAAATAAAAACTCGAGCGTCTTGCTACGGACTGCATCAGAAGAAAAGCAGTATCTGCCGTGGCTACACTCAAAACATCCGGCGTATTTCCGATGGGAATATTTCTTGAATTGGCTTCTTTGATATCGACATGATCAAAACCGACCGAAAGCAGAGCAATGGCTTTCAGATTTGGGCATTGCTCAAAAAAATCTCTGTCAAATTTATGGAAGCCGACATTTAAGATAAGATCAGAATCCTGACAGTATTTCAGCCACTGCTCATCCGAAAGATTATCGTTTTCAGGGATAAAAACATCGAGCCCGTTGTCCTTCATTATTTTCAACCCGATTTCAGGAATTCTTTTGTTTACAAATACTCTCATAAAATGTATAGTGTTTTTTTTAAAATAAAAAACCTCACTGTTTAAAAATGAGGTGTCTTATCAGTTATAATTTAAATTTATGCTTTGTCATCCGGCTGGTTTGTACCTTTTTCCCAACCTTCATCAGCCATATGCTGAATCTCTTCCCAAACTTCGTGTGCAGATTTTTTTGCCTGCGCTATGAAGCCCTGCTTAGTGGCCTCCTGATTTTGGGATTTCATTTCGTTGATGTAATCTTTTGCCTGCTGAGAAAAACTTTCTACACTGTAACCGGGGTTGTTGTGCAGGTTTTTTTCGATATTACTGAAATCGTGTGACGATTTAAATCTGTTAGTGTCCATAACTGAATTTTTTTGGATTGGTGTTTTTTAAAATCCAATTATCATTCCGAACACCGTAATTTCAGCCTTTAATTTTGATCAGTTCACCCTTTCTTTTGACCAGATTTTTGTAATCCCACTGTATTTCTACAGATTTTTTCAGCCATCGCTTCAAATCAGCTGCGTTAATTTCGCTTTGAGCATTGTAGAATATTGAAGCATCCTGAAATTTTTCTCCCTCTACATTCAATTGCTCTTCGTTAAAGGATTTTCCGCTCCAGAACATCAGACGGATTCCCTTTTTCTGTCTGCTGAATCCAACGATCGGATTTTCTTCGAGAAACCAAACGGGATGGGCGTGCCAGATTTTATTTTCGGCATCACGCAGTTCTTCATCAATTATTTTTGAAAGTATTTTGCAGATTTCTTTGTCTGAATCTGACAGCTTTTCAATGTAATCAAGAATATCGGGATTAATCATCTTTATTGATTGGTATTATTCAGCATCGGGACAAATTTGTACGTTCCGAATTCTTCTTTTTCAAATTCTGTAGGAGAAATTTTGGTAAATCTGTATAAAACCTGCTGGTCGGTCGGACCTAAAGGAATCACCATTTTACCGCTGACTTTCAGCTGTTTTAAAAGTTCTGTAGGCAAAACTGAAGCGCCACAGGTCACAATAATTTTGTCGAAAGGAGCAAAAGTCGGAAGCCCCGCAAAACCGTCACCGAAACTTTGGAATTTGGGATACAGATTCATTTCTCTCAGTTTCTTTTTGGAGAAATCAAAAAGGTCTTTCTGTCTTTCCACGGTGTAAACCAGGGCTTTCATAGCAATTAAAACGGCAGTCTGGTAACCGCATCCGGTTCCGATCTCCAGAACTTTTTCGCCCTCCTTTATCTCCAGAAGTTCAGACTGCTCTGCAACAGTGGAGGGATGCGAAATCGTCTGGTGCGCCGCAATGGGAAAAGCGCGGTCTTCATAGGCGTAATCTTCAAAAATACTTTCAATGAAAAGATGTCTGGGAACTTCGTTGATTGCTGCCAATACGCTTTCATCACAAATTCCGATGCTGCGTCTCAGATAATCTACCAAATTCCTTCTCTTTCCCTTATGTACAAATGAATCCTGCATTGAGCAAAAGTAAGGAATTGATTTGAAATCTGCAGTTTGAGATTTAAAATTTTGCCTTAAAATTTTCGTGGGAAATCCATCACTTTTCATGCTGCAATTTTCAATATTCTAAGCATCAGTTTGATGTGAATTGTTAGTAAATCTCAAATTCAAAACCTAACACCTCGAATCCCAAACCCCGAATCCCGCATCTCGAATCTCAAATCTCAAACTTCAAACCTCAAATCTCAAATGATTTTTTTCAAATTAAAAAATTATATTTACAAAAATTTAATACAACTATGTTAAAAGCAGGTTTGGTGGGTGCAGGCCATTTAGGAAAGATCCATTTGAGACTTCTCAATCAGTCAGATAAATATGAATTTGTTGGTTTTCACGATAAGGATGCCGAAAACGGCAGGAAACTCGAAGCAGAATTCGGATACAGATATTTTGAAAATTTTGATGAGTTGCTGGATCGGATAGAGATGTTGGACATTGTGACGCCGACCCTTTACCACTATGATTATGCTTTGAAAGCTATTGAAAAAGGTCTTCATTTCTTCATCGAAAAACCGGTGACTCAAACGTTGGAACAGGCTGAGGAAATTGTGAGAAAATGCAGTGAAAACGGTATCAAGGCTCAGGTAGGTCATGTGGAAAGGTATAATCCTGCATTCATTGGGGCAAAAGAATTCATTCAGGATCCGATGTTTATTGAAATTCACCGTCTGGCTGAGTTTAATCCCCGTGGAACCGATGTTTCTGTGGTTCTGGATTTAATGATTCACGATCTTGATATTTTATTGAGCGTTGTGAAATCTAAAGTGAAAAATATTCACGCAAGCGGTGTTTGCGTGGTAAGTAAAAGTCCGGATATCACGAATGCAAGAATTGAATTTGAAAACGGTTGTGTGGCTAATTTAACGACTTCAAGAATTTCTATGAAAGCCATGCGAAAAAGCCGTTTCTTCCAAAAAGATGCTTACATTTCCGTTGATTTCTTAGAGAAAAAAGCCGAAGTTATCCGGATGAAAGAAGCTCCGGAAAACCCGACACCTTTTGATATGATTATTGAAAATGCGGAAGGTGAAAAGAATCAGATTTTATTTGAATATCCAAATATTCAGTCCAACAATGCCATTTTGGATGAACTGAATTCGTTTGCAGACGCCATTCTTCAGGGGAAAAACGTAGAAGTTTCTCTGGAGGACGGAACAGAGGCATTAAAAGTGGCGCTGGAGATAATGGAGTTGATTTCTTGATTTTCCCCACAGATTTAATTGTAAAATAACTACAAATTTTTGATGAAAAATATATTTACAGTATTTCTTATCTTTTTATTTATGAATTTAGGAGCGCAAGGTGGCAGTAATAATTTGATGCACGATGATTGGATAACCTATGTTGGTAGTTATGATTTTTCATCTAGTTTTAGAAGTGAAATGTCTAAACAGTTAAAAGACAAACTTTACAATATTAATAATCTAGATCGAAAAGTTGAAAATCCTGTAAAACTAATTATTGGTCTTTTACCGATAGACCGAGGTATTTCTGATGGCTATGTCTTTATTACAGTTAATGTCTTGATAGTTGGGACAGAACAGCTCTTTCCAGTTTCAATTTGCTGGACTTCTAAAGATTTTTCCAACTTGGAGAAAATACAAAACACCGATTTGTCAGATAAAAAAATAGAATTTGAATGGTGTAAAGATTTTCCTTTTGATGAGTTGAAGAAAGCAATTTCTACAGAGAAGGTTTTTAGCGAAGTAAATAATCTTAAATATATTATTATAGCTAAATATTATCCGGATGTAATTGTAAAATTTAATTTAAAGAATATTTTAGATTTAAAAGAGTCGAAAATTATTGAGAATATCTTCAAAAAAAATAGAAATGTTTATGTTTCCGAATTTACAGAGAATATGATTATGCTTGACTTTCAACTTGATATAATGAATTTTAAAGAAAAGGATTTTACGAAAGACATGGATTATTTAGAATCTTCAATAAGAATGATTTCAGAATTAAGCTTTGCGAATAAGATTGAAAGTTTGGAAATTAAATAAAAGATTTAGAACGAGTTTTTGCTCGTTTTTTTATGACGGGACAAACTGAAATTTTAACTGCATATAATTCCATTCAACTAAATTTTAAATATATTTTTTGCAATCCAAGATTCTACAGTAAACTTCCCTAATAATAGAAAGTGAAGATGGTTCAGGAAAATTGTTATCCAAAGTTATTTTAGACTCAACGGGCGGAAATGAAAACTGGAAAACCGCTTATGTAAAAGGCTTAGCGTTAAAAAAAAGGAGAAAATAAAATCAGAATCATTTTTGAAAATGATGGGGTGAATTTCAATTATTTTGAATTGAAATAGTAAAAAATCTTAAATTGCAAATCTCTTTTAAAATTAAAAGGGATTTGTTTTAATTGAAAAATTATGAAAAAAATAAGCCTGTTTTTCCTCCTGATTTCCGCATTTTTCTGTGCTCAGCAATCTGTTTTAGACAAGAAAATAAATTCAATCATTAAAGGTAAAAAAGCAACGGTCGGAATTTCTGTTCTGGGCTTTGAAAATGGCTTTAAATACAGTAAAAACGCAGAAAAAAAACTGCCGATGCAGAGTGTTTTTAAATTTCACATTGCTGCAGCAATCTTGGATTATGTGGATAAAGGAAAACTGTCTCTTGATCAGAAAGTTTTACTGACGAAAGATAATTTAATGCAAAAAACGTGGTCGCCTTTGCGGGATAAATATCCAGATGGTGGAGTGGAAGTTCCTTTAAGTGAGATTTTGGAAATGACCGTAGCACAAAGCGACAATAGCGGTTGCGATATTCTGCTCGGGCTTTTGGGCGGTCCGAAAACAGTGCAGCAATTTTTTGATTCTAAAGGTGTGAAGAATTTTCAGATAATATCCGGTGAAGCAGAAATGCATAAAGACTGGAATGTTCAGTATAAAAATTATTCTACTGCAAACGCTGCGACAGATGCTTTAAAAAAATTCTATGACGGCAAATTGCTTTCAGAAAAATCTACAGATTATCTGATGAAAGTAATGCTCTCCACATCCACAGGAAAAAATAAATTAATAGAGCAGCTTCCGAAAAATACGCCTGTAGCGAGAAAAACGGGAGCTTCCGGAAAGAATAATGACGGTCTTACAGGCGCAGAAAATGAAATCGCGGTGGTAACTTTACCCAATGGCAGACATTATGCAATAGCTGTATTCGTCAGCAACTCAACAGAAAGCAGTGACGTTAACTGTAAAATGATTTCAGATATTTCTAAAGTTGTCTGGGATTATTTTAATAAGTAAAATTTTAAGCTTAATTTTAAAAACTTCAAAAATGAAAAAGGTATTATTCATATTCGGTATTTTCACATCAGCAATTTTCTTTGCACAGAAAAGTGAAAACTATTATCAGATCAGCTACAACAGCATCTGCTGTGGACCTCCCTCTGAAAAGCCGGTGCGCGACTATATTCAGAAATTTCAGGGTAATAATAAAAGCAAAACGGTTGAAATTTTTAAACAGACCGGTTTGGGAAGAGAAGGTGAGTTCAAACTTTTTGTAGGACTGGATGCGCTTTCAAAATCAAATAAAAGGAAATTTATTTCAGGTCTTGAAGCGGCGATCAATGCACAGAATACTGCAAAAGGCGGTAGCGACGGAACAGTAGATTTTATGGGAAGTTCGATGGTTTCGAAAAAAGACTTGTCGGCCTTGCCAAATACAACTTTAAGTAACAAAACAGTTATAACAAAACAGAAAATAAAATGATCAAAAACATTGTAGTTATCGGTGCAGGAACCATGGGGAACGGTATTGCACACACTTTCGCTCAAAGCGGTTTCAAAGTAAATCTTGTAGATGTTTCTCAGGATGCTTTAGATAAAGGTTTAAAAACGATAACCACCAATCTTGACAGAATTATTGCAAAAGGAAATCTTACGGAAGACCAAAAGGCTGAAACTTTAGGAAATATTACAACTTTTACGGAGTTAAAAAACGCTGTAACTGATGCTGATCTTGTAGTGGAAGCCGCAACTGAAAATCAGGATCTGAAGCTGAAAATCTTCGCTCAGATGGACGAATTCGCTCCCGAAAACTGCATTTTGTCTACAAACACTTCTTCTATTTCTATTACTAAAATTGCTGCCGCTACAAAAAGAGCAGACAAAGTAATTGGGATGCACTTTATGAATCCGGTTCCGATTATGAAACTGGTAGAGATCATTAAAGGGTATTCTACTTCTAAAGAAACTTTTGATTCTATCTACGAAATGAGCAAAACTTTAGGAAAAGTACCTGTTGAGGTAAACGATTATCCAGGTTTTGTGGCGAACAGAATTTTGATGCCTATGATCAACGAATCTATCGAAACTTTGTACAACGGCGTTGCGGGCGTTGAAGAAATTGATACGGTGATGAAACTTGGAATGGCTCATCCGATGGGACCGCTTCAGTTGGCAGATTTTATTGGACTTGATGTTTGTCTGGCAATTTTAAATGTAATGTACGACGGCTTCAAAAATCCTAAATATGCACCAAATCCTTTATTGGTAAACATGGTGATGGCAGGGAAATTAGGAGTGAAATCAGGTGAAGGTTTTTATGATTATTCTGAAAGCAAAAAAGCTGAGAAAGTGGCGAAAATGTTTGCGAAGTAAGAAAGTGAATTGTGAATAAGTCAAATGTGAATTTTAGCATTATTATAAATTCACTTCGAAGAAAATTGACTTGCATAGCAAAATTCACTAATTTCACATCTCATGAATTTTAAGGAAAGAAATGTTCAGATATCAATGGTCATCATTACTTTAGTGATGACCATTTTGCGTTTTTTACTGAACGAGAAGGGCAGGGTGAACCCAGATTCGATCCGGTATATGCGGTTTGCCCATGTTTTGCCGGAAATGGATAATACGACTACGCCACTAGGTTATCCTTTATCCATCAGGTTTTTTACGCTTTTTGGAACTGATGAATTCTGGGCGAGTAAAATTGTCGGAATTGTTTCGTTTCTCTTCATCATATTGTTTGCGTGGAAAAAGAAATTTTTTTTCAGGGAAACGGTGGTGATTTCCTCACTCTTCAGTTTCCTTTCTATCTTTTCCTTCACAATGAGTGAAGCACTGATTTTGCCGTTTGTATTCCTCTTTTTTTATTGTGCACATCAGATTATAAACGGAAAAATTTCTGGCGGAAAAGCCGTTTTTTACTTGTCAATATCGCTGATTACTTTGTATAATATCAGATACAGTTCTTTGTTTTTTATTGGAGGAACCGGACTTTTCGGATTGATTTTCTGGAAGAGAAATTATGCGAAAACCTTTATTGTTTCAGCATTTATTGGTCTTGTTTTTATCATCGGATATAAATTTTTGTTTATAGATTACTTTAACTCAAATTATATTAATGAAGCCTTAGAAATCGGGCTCAATCCAACGTCCAAATTACTGCCGGAGTTTTTTCAGGGACTTGCGACTTCTTTTAATCCTTTCATTCATATAGCAGATCCTGGTGGAGGAAAAATTAATTTCGCCATTTATGGAATTGGGGCTGTAAATATTTTGTTAATGCTTTATCTGTTTTTTACTAAAAGACATTCTGAAACTGAAATTTTTCTCTTATTAATCGGTACTAGCGGTATTATATGTTCATTTTTTATACAATATTTTTATTGGATTACACCGCTTGATTATCGTTTGTTGGCTCCTTTTTCATATCCGATCTGGCTGGTTTATTTTAAAAAATTATTTGAAATATTTAATATTAAAACTTATGCTTTGGGATTTTTGAGTATAATGTCTGGTGGTTTGTTTACCTGGCTTTCCAAAGGAGATTATCTTGAAAACCGAAAAGAAATTACTCGGTTTCTGAAACAGGAAAAACTTGAAAATACAAGACTGCTGTTTTATGTGAAAGATGTTGAAAAACTTGATGAAGTACAGATTGCTGAGCTCATAAGTACCGTAAATTCGGATATTGATCTCACCTCCAAGGCAGAAGACACGCTGAAAAAAACAACGTTAACACAACATAAAGTTTTAGAAAAAATTAAGATCAGAAAGAATAAGTTTCAATAATTTTATTATCTTTGATTAAAGTTAAAACATTACAAAAAATGAAATTACCAAAGTTTTTATTAGCAGACAATTCGGAATTTCCAGAAGATTTATTCGTGGTTCATACAGAGTATCCAAGATTTATCTTAAACGTTGAAGAAGAAGAGGTTGAGTGGTTAGATGATTTGGAAGGCGATGATGAAGAATCGATGGCAGATGAAGCGACTAAGGTTGTAGAAGCTGCGTTCAAATGGTGCGACGAAGAGTTGGCTAAGTACGACGAAGAAGAGGAAGAATAAGAACAACTCCACAAAAAATATTACAGCTGCCTGTTGGCAGCTTTTTTTATGCTCAGAAATCAAATATGTGCCTTTCTGAACTGAATCAATGTTAAAACCAAAAGCCCCAAAATACCCATCACCAGATAACCTTCTGCAACGTCGAGCTGAACTTCAGGTTTCAGGATGGCGACAATTCCGTAGCTGATGGCGGAAGTGATGATGAAAGCCATTCCGCCTGTGAGACCGCCTGCAATTCCCGCAGAATTGGGAAATCTCCCGATGCAGTACGAGAAATAATTATTAAAGATAAATCCTGCCGTCACATGAATTACAAATGCAAAAGCAACGAGACTGTAGATGTTGTTCAGAAAAAAGGATGCTAAAATCATCATTCCAATTAAAGCGATCTGTAGAAAATTGGCAATCCTAAGCTTGGGTAAAAACGCTTTGTTGATCAGCGCTTTACCGATAAAGCCACCAAGCATCCAGGCAAAACCTAAAATCAGTGAAACGTAACCGGCAACCACTTCAGAATATCCCATTTTGTGCTCGATGATGAAGGAACCACACAGATTAAAAAACATAATCATCGAATAACTCAGGCCGCACATCAGCATTCCATAGAAGAAATCTTTGGCTCTGAACATCATGCTGTATTCTTTTTTCAGCAGATTTAAACTTAAAACTTTTTTCATTTTTAAAGTTTCACCGGAGAAAAAATATTCAGAGATCAAAAGGATAAAACTGTAACCCGCCAGTACATAAAAATTGGATTCCCAGCCGAAAATACTCTGCAGATAACCACCGATAAACGGAGCAATGATGGGGCCTACAGACCATACAATCGTCATGATGCTGAGATAATGTTTCCGCTCATCACCTTCATATACGTCCACAAAAAAAGCTCTTTTGGCAACCACCGCGAAACCGGAAAGTACACCCTGAAGAATTCTCATCGCGTAAATCACATAAATATTTCCTGTATTAGCCGTAATCAGAAACGAGATCACAAAAAGAGCAAGCGAAATAAGTGTAATTCTGTACCGACCGAAAGAATCTACAACGCTTCCTGCAAAAAACTGCGTCACGCCGTAGCTGATCAGAAAAAGTGAAAGTGTAAGCTGGATGCTACTTTCGGGAAGATGGAGATCTCTCGCCATGCTCGGCATACTAGGTAAATAAATATCGGTCGCAAGACCAGACATGGGAATTACCGCGAAGGCCAGAACTGTCGCAATAAATTTGTTTTTCTCTGTAAGCATCAGCATTGTTTTTACGGGCTCAAAATTCCGATTTTTTTTCTGATACTGCACGGTGGTGAAGATGAATAATTATTAAACATTATATTTTTAATTTCAATCATAAAGGGCATCCTTTTTTCTTTAGTTTTTGTACTTTTATAAAACACCTCACTTTAGAATATGGAAATTTTCATCATCATTGCGTTGATTATTGTCAACGGAATTTTTTCAATGTCGGAAATGGCATTGGTCTCTTCCAAAAAATATAAACTTGAAACGGCTTCCAAAAGAGGCTTTTCAAATGCTAAAACCGCATTAAGGCTTGCCGGAAATCCAAATAAATTTCTTTCAACCGTTCAGATTGGAATCACTTTAACCGGAATTCTCATCGGTATCTTTTCCGGAGATAAACTGATTGCTGATCTTGAAAAACAGATTTTACATTTCAGAATCAGCGCAGATTATGTGCATGGTATAGCCTCTTTTCTGGTTGTCTTCATCATTACTTTTATTTCCATCGTTTTTGGCGAGCTGATTCCAAAACGTCTCGGGCTTAAATTTCCTGAAAAAATTTCAATGTTCATTGCGAAACCAATGTACTTGCTTTCTGCCATCGCTTCTCCTTTTGTCTGGCTTCTGACGGTCACTAACAATTTCTTCCTGAAAATTTTCGGTATCTATAATGATCAGAAGGAGACCATTACCGAAGAGGAAATTAAATCGTTAATAAAAGAAGGGAGTGAAGGCGGAGTGATTGAAGATAAAGAACACGACATCCTCAGAAATGCCTTTGATCTGGGAAACAGAAAGGTAAATTCAATTGTGACGCACCGGACGAAAATTATTGCTCTGGATTTGCTGGATGACTGCAACACTGTAAAACAGAAAATTAAAAACGCCTCATTTTCCACCTATCCGGTTACGGAAAATGGCAATATCGATCAGATTGTAGGAATTGTGAAGATGAAAGATCTTTTTGATTTTTGTGATGACGGATTTGCGCTTGCAGATCATGTGAACAAAACTATTTTTGTAAGTGAAAATTCTTTTATTTATCCTCTCTTGCAGAGTTTTCAGGATTCAAAATCTCATATTGCAGTCGTGATTGATGAATTCGGAAACACCAAAGGAATTGTAACTTTAAATGATATTCTGGACGATTTGGTAGGAACCGTCACACATGAAATGGACACCGAACCGGAAATTATTCAGCGCAGTGAAAATTCGTGGCTGATAGACGGCAAATGCACCATTTATGATTTTAAAAAATATTTTGAAACCGAAGTGGATGAAGAAATTGAAACTCAGTTTATCAGTGTTTCCGGTTTGTTTTTTAATGAATCTGAAGGTATTCCCAAGACGGGTGATGTTATAAGAGTGGGTAATCTCAGCCTTGAAATTGTCGACAAAGACGGCAACCGTGTAGATAAAATTCTGGCAACAAAAATTGAGGAAACACCGGAGGATATTTAGTTTTTTTGTTTTTAAAAAGTTTAGTTTTAATTTAAATTTTGTAATTTTAAGGAAATCAAAGTTGAAATTATTTTGAAAAAATAAATGAAGTCTAATTAAAAATATCAGAAATTATGGATAATGTACAGTTCAAAATATCAGAATATCAGGATGAACTTCAAATGTTTAAAGACGGCGAGAAAGTTGGTTACATGTCAATTGCCGTAGACGGAAGGCTCATCAATGTTTATTACACAAAAATAAACCCCGAGCGTGAAGGTCAGGGTTATGCTAAATTACTGCTTGACGAGCTTGTGCGCTTTGCCGAAGAAAAAGATTATATGATTGATCCTGAGTGTGATTTCGTGAGACAGCAGCTCGAAAACCATCCAAAAAGATATAAGGGGATTTGGCATGATTAGCCTATTCCCACCACTTTTCGAAAGGGTTGTTTTCTTTATCTAAATTTAAAATCTGTCCGATTTTCGGTGTGAGAACCGACAGATTTTTTTCCTGTGCAAATGCTGAAACTTTCTTTAAAGGCTCATTCCAGGCATGTAACGCCAAAGCAAATTTTGCTGAGTGTACAGGAATTATTTTCTGCGCCTTCAAATCTTCCGAAGCCTGAATAACATCTTCCGGCAAAGCATGAATATACTTCCAGGCTTCGTTATACTGCCCGTTTTCAAGGATGGCAAAATCAAAAGGTCCGTATTTTTCACCAATCATTTTAAAATGGCTGTCGTAGCCGCTGTCTCCGCCTAAAAATAGTTTCTTATCTGAACTTTGAAGGACAAACGATGACCACAGGGTATTGTTTCTGCTGAATTTTCGTCCTGAAAAATGTCGTGCAGGTGTAAATGTAATCTGTAGATTGTTTTTCAGAACAAAACTGCCGCCCCAGTCTTCCTCCAAAAGCTGTTCTTCACTGTAACCCCATTTTTCAAGATGCGAACCTACGCCCAGCGGAAGAATAACCTGTTTTACTTTGTTTTTTAAACTTTTTACGGTCGGATAATCCAGATGATCGTAGTGATCATGTGTGATAATAAGATAATCAATTTCCGGCATCAGATCAGAAGTATAAAAATCTGAACCATTAAATACTTTATTGAAAAACTTAAAGGGCGAACCGAATTTACTGAAGACAGGATCCACAAGAAACTTTACACCATTCAACTGTATAAAGTATGATGAGTGCCCAAACCAGATAAAAACATTTTCATCTTTACTCAAATTTTTCAGATCAGTTTCTACAAACGGAATATTGATTTTGGGTTTCAGATCTGGATTTTTTGTACCGAAGAGAAAGTTAAACATCACTTTCGGCATACTTTGGCCATCTGCAAGTTGGGGTGTTATGCTCAAATTTTGAAACTGTCCGTTTTTGTAATTTTTTGACAACAGCATTTTCTCCAGTCGCTTTCCTTCAGGCTTTGCACCGAAAACTTCCTGCGATAAAACGTAATAGGCAAATCCTGCAATTGCTAAAATCAGAATCAATAAATAGAGCATAATTTAAAATTAAACGGTTAAAAAAATCAAATCTACCTTTAATAACGGTTTAAAAATCAAATTACTTTTTATTTGCCATAATTTTTTGTGAAAACTTTTTTATTTTTAGATCCTAAAAACTTTTACAATTGAAAAAACTCTCTTTACTGGCTCTTCTTACCATCATATTTTCCTGCAATTCTGTTCAGAAATACAACCGTCAGCGGGAAACCAAACTTCCTCCTGAGAAACTTAAACAAGATGTAGATTACGCTTATAAAAAGCTGAAAGAACTTCATCCGAACCTGTTTTGGTACGTCTCTGAAAAAGATTTAAACAAAAAATTCGACAGCCTGAAACTGAGTATTACAGATTCACTTTCTCCTGTAGATTTTTATTTTAAAATTCAGCCCGCTGTTGCAGATATCAGAGAAGGGCATTTGGCAGTGAGAATTCCGGGTAAGAGATATTCCGGCAAAGAAATCCGGACGATGAAAAATAAAAAAGGATTGTTTGGCAGACTTGATTATTATGTCGAAAATCAAAAACTCTATGTGTTAACTAATAAAGATTCCATTGAAAATATTCTTCCGGGGACGGAAATTCTTGCTATTAATGATGTTCCTGTTGAAAAATTTATGAAGAAATACAGAAAACTGATGACGAGTGACGGATATAATTCAACGTTCTATCCTTACTATCTGAAAGACAGTTTTTTTAATTATTATTCTGCTGAAAACGGTTTTTTAGACAGCGCAAAAATCGAAACGAAATATGAAGATGTCATCAAAACCGTAAATCTTACCAGAGAATCTAAATCTGAAGCCGACAAAGAGAAAGACAAGGCACAGAAAAAAGGAAATACAGAAAAACGCACCAATGATTATGTTGCAGCAACAGATTCCTACAACAGAAGTTTTAAATATTTAGATCAGGACAGCACGATTGCTTACATTAAAGTGAAGAGTTTTTCCAAATCATATTCAGAACGGTTTTACAGGGAAACTTTTCAGAAAATTAAAGATAAAAAAGCAACGCATCTGGTGATTGATGTTCGTGAAAACTACGGCGGTTCACTTTCAGAAATCAATAATCTGTATTCTTATTTGGCTAAAGAGCCTTTTAAGCTGGTCAATAAACCTGAAATGACTTCAAAATACAGTCCGCTGAAGACCAATTATTTCAGAAAAACCAGTCCGATCGGTTATCTTGTTAAAGGGATTATGGCACCGTTTATTTTTACCAGACAGCTTTTCGTAGGAAAAAAAGGCAAGGACGGAAAAGCATACTACAGCATGAAACACAGCAAGGAAACAAAGCCTAAAGAAACTGCTTTTCAAGGGAAAGTATATGTTTTGATTAATGGCGGAAGTTTTTCAGCATCATCAATAATCACTTCTAAACTTAAAAATGACAAGCGCGCGATTTTGGTGGGCGAAGAAACAGGTGGTGCAAACGATGGAACGGTTGCGGGATTCTATTCTTACCAAAGTTTACCCAATTCCAAACTTCAGCTTCCGATCGGTGTACTTTTTATACAGCCCAATATTGATTTCACAAATACGAAAAAAGGCGTTACTCCAAACGTTGAAATTTTAAATTCTTTTGAAAGTACCTTGAATAAAGAAGATCCACAGCTGGAATGGGTGAAAGCTGAGATTGAGAAAGAGAAAGCAGGCATTTGAGATTGAGGTTAATTCTTTGGCGAGCTTGAAATAAAAAAAATCGGCGATCCATGAGGGTTGCCGATTTTATTTTATTTATTTTAAGTCATTCACTAAATTTTTTATGATGTCGATATTTTTGCCGTAAAATCTTTGAAACCACCATTTTCCAAGATAAAATAAAGCAAAAATTCCTGCCACTAAGGTGCCAATTGATATTGAAGCAATTTTGATATTGCTTAAAGGAACCGCTCTTGGGATGAACTCTAAAACAATAATCATTTCACAGACAATAAACGGTGCAAATGCGACGTAAAATGACATGTAATACTGTTTGTTAAGCTCAAGCTGATGCAGAAGATCCTTCAGTCCGTCGTAAGTGTTGAGTGCGGGATTTCCCATTTCCTTATACAGTTTAAAAAACTTGCTGAAATAAAAAACGGTTACAAAAAGCATTGATACAAGCAGCAAATTGACGTAAAAATTAAATTTAAAAGGAGCCGGACTCACCGCCATCAAAGCAAAAGCAAAAACGAAAATTCCAACGGTAGACCAGAATTCTCCACGCATATTTTTACGCATCTTTTCCAAAGGAAGGTTCATCGATTTTCTCTGCTCGGTGCTTATTTCGGGTGTGGCTTCAAGGTTTTCTCTGTTCCACGTATCTTTAAGGTCGTCGATATTCATAATACTTCTTTATTAGTTAAAAGTTTCGATTTTTGAGATTCTTTGCGTAACCCACATCCCGCATCCCGAAACTAATTGGATAAAATTTCTTTTAATTTATTCTTCGCTCTGTTCATTTTTACCCTTACATTTCCTTCTGAAATTCCCATCTGGTCGGCAATCTGCTTTCCGGAAAAATCTTCGAGATAATAAAAAATAAAAGCTTTGTCGATAGCATTCAGCTGACTGATTGCTGTGTACATTTTGCTGAGTTTTTCTTCATTTTCTAGGTCGTATTCGTCCTGAATAATTTTATAATTTGAAAAATCCTCATTTCCAATAAAACTTCTTTTCTTTTCTGATTTTAAAAACACAATTGCCGTGTTCAAGGCAATTCTATAAAGCCACGTTGAAAATTCAGACTCGCCACGGAATTTCGGATAAGCCTTCCACACCTGAAATATAATTTCCTGAAAAAGATCTGCGCGGTCGTCAGAATCGTCCATGTACATTTTCGAAATCTTAAAAATGATTCCTTTATGTTTTTCGATACGTTCTAAAAATTCTTTTTCGAAGCTCATGGTTGCTGTTAACTCTGATAAGTTAGTACGTATTGAAATAAAATGTTACAGTGAAACATCAGTTTTTTTAGTTCCATATTATTTTTCGATGGCTTGGTATTTGTTTTCTGAAAATCAACATCAAATTTAAAATATTCAAATTATGCCTTACATCACAAAAGAAAATGACAAAGATTTTAACCTGTATTACGAAGATTTCGGTTCCGGACAACCGATTGTACTGATTCACGGATGGCCGTTGAGCGGAAGAAGCTGGGAACTTCAGATTCCTACACTTACCGATTTGGGTTACAGAGTGATAACTTACGACAGGAGAGGTTTCGGGAAATCTTTACCTACAGGAGATTTATACGATTACAACGCACTAACTGCAGATTTGAACGAGTTGATCACTCAACTGGAACTGAAAAATGTTATTTTAATGGGCTTCTCCATGGGTGGAGGCGAAGTGGTGAGATATTTCACCAATTTCGGTTCAGAAAACATTGACAAAGTGGCTTTGATTGCATCAATTATTCCTTTGGTGAAACAGAAAAATGATAATCCAGACGGTGTTCCAGTTGATGATTTAAATGGAATTTTAGAAAGTCTGAAAAAAGAAAGAGTTACTTTCCTTGAAACTTTCCACAAAAACTTTTACAACTACGGATTGCTTTCTCAGACAGTAAGTCAGAAACAGTTAGATTACGACTGGCAGACTTCCTCACAGGCATCGCCACTGGCAACCATAAAAACAGCCGAAGCCTGGGCAGATACAGATTTCCGTTCAGAATTGGCAAATGTTGATAAAAAAACATTGATTGTTCATGGTGATGATGATCAGGTTGTACCGATTGAAACTTCCGCAAGACAGGCTGCTACAGGAATTGCCAACAGCGAGTTTATTGTAATTGAAGGTGCACCGCACGGTCTGAATGTTACTCATGCAGACAAATTAAATGAAATTCTCAGAAGATTTTTGACTTCAAATTAGACATTTATATATCAGCGATTCGGGCGGCCACTTCTGGCCGCCCGAATTATTTTGTAAAGATTTTACATTCCTTTTACTACACGAAGAACATTAAATTTATGGCCGTCAGGATCAGCAAAAACGCAGTAATAATATCCGTCTTCCTGTCTTTTTGCCTCTTTGTGAATTTTTCCTCCTGCTTCCAGTACTTTTTGCGCCCACAGATTAACTTCATCTTCACTCTCAGCTGAAATTGAGAAAATTATTTCATTACCATTTTCAGAATCAGCCACTTTTCCGTTCATGGCAAATTCAAGTTGGTCTTTTTTGAAAAAGTGGATCACAAAATCAGATTCTCCAAACTTAAAACTCGTCATCTCAGGTCCTGATTCTGATGGCGAACCGTTACGTTCCAATCCTAAATGACGGTAAAATTTTTCTGTTCTTTCAATATTTTCTACGGCGAAATTGGCCCAGATCTGTTTAAATTTCATAATATTTTGTATTTTGATCTTTTTGGAATTATGAACACAAAGTTCACTAAGTTTTAAATATTCAACCTGTTTTAGTTTTACAAAGCCGCTAAAACGTATAAAAGTTACCGTGACTTTAAAAAAATTACTGGCTTATTTCAGTGAAACGCCTCTGTGAAACAATACCAAAATTTTAAAATAATCTCTATGAACTCTGTGGTCAATTATAATCTAAATTAAAAAAGATAATCTGTACTCAGAAAATTAGAATCATGATCTCTCACAATCGTATTCAGAAGATTTTTGTTGGAATCTGTAGCTTTTGCAGCCACCAGTGAGCGGATTGAAAAAGAACGCAAAGCATCAAAAACAGAAAGCGTTCCCTCCGCACTGTCTTTTCTACCCGTGAAAGGGAAAACATCCGGACCACGCTGAGCCTGACAGTTGATGTTGACACGACTTACAAGATTGACAAAAGAATCAATCAGTTTTGAAACTTCCAGAGGATCTTCGCTGAAAATACTCACCTGCATTCCGTGAGAAGCGTTGACCTGATATTCCACCGGTTCATCAATATTTTCAAACGGCACCACAGGAATTACCGGTCCGAACTGTTCTTCATGATAGAGTTTCATATCAGAATTTACAGGATAAACAACTGCCGGAAAAACGAATGATTCATCGGTAAAACCACCATTTTCATTCAAAACTTTTGCGCCTTTTGCCTCAGCATCATCAATGCATTCTTTCAGGTATGAAGGTTTGTTGGTTTCCGGAAGCGGAGTGATTTTTACATCTTTTTCCCAAGGTAAACCGGGTTTCATTTCACTCACAGCCTTGCTCAGTTTTTGAGTAAATTCTTCAGCAATTTCTTTCTGAACAAAAATTAATTTTAAAGCCGTACATCTCTGTCCGTTAAAAGATAATGATCCTAATAGACATTCAGTTACAGCGACATCGACGTCAGCATTTTTGGTAACAATCGCTGCATTTTTTGCATCCAAACTTAAAATCGCACGCAATCTGTTGACTTTCGGGTGCAGTTTTTTCAGTCCGTTGGCTACTTTACTGGAACCGATAAATGCGAGAACGTTCACTTTTCCGCTTTCCATAATCGGAGTGATAATTTCTGAACCCTTTCCGTACAGAGTATTGACAGTTCCTTTCGGGAATGCCTCTTTAAAAGCACTTAATAAAGGGTAATGCGTCAGGACACCATGCTTGGGAAGTTTAAACAAAATAGTATTTCCCATAATTAATGCAGGGATCAGCGTGGTGAAAATTTCGTTTAAAGGATAGTTAAAGGGTCCCATGCTTAAAACCACGCCAAGCGGAGCTCTTCTGATCTGTGCAATCGTACCTTCCGCCTGTTGGAAACGGGAAGATTCACGGTCGAGATCCTTGAGGGCATCTATGGTTTGATTGATGTAATCTACCGTTCTGTCGAATTCCTTCGTAGAGTCAGTCAGCGTTTTTCCGATTTCCCACATCAGTAATTTTATGATGAGACCGCGTTGTTTAATCATCAGATAAACAAATTTCTGCATACATTTTATTCTTCCTTCTACAGTCATTGTTGGCCATTCGCCAAAGCCGTTGTCATAGGCTTTTACAGAAGCATCAAGAACTTCCATCGCTTCTTTTACACCTATATTGGGAATGCTTCCCAAAAGTTTTCTCTGCAAACCGTTTTCTGTGCGGATGCAGACCGGCGAATAAATCTCTGTAGTTTCACCATTCCAGGGTACAAGTTCACCGTTAAGGAGATATTCTCTCTGATGGATTTCTTCCATTTTAAATTCTTCCGGAATATCGTTTTCACTTTTAAAAATCTGTCCGAATGATGATGCATTTTCTGAATTCATAAATTTTTGATTTTGATAGTTTTGGATTTGAAAGAATAAAGTTAGTGGGAATTTTTTGATTTTAAAAGGTCATCTTTAATTGATTTGGTTTATATTTAAAGGGGGCTCAATATCCTGTACTTTAAGAATTTTTTAACCTTTAATCAGGAGAAAATATTTGATGATTTGACTAAATTTGAAGGAACATTAAAAAAATAAAATTTATGTCTACAATTACATTTAAAGGAAACCCGATCAACACAATAGGAACGCTTCCTGAAGTAGGAAATACAGCTCAGGAATTCACCATGGTTTCAGGAGATCTGTCTGAAAAACATCTTGCAGATTATACAGGAAAAAGAGTTGTTTTAAACATCTTCCCAAGCATCGATACAGGAATCTGTGCAGCTTCAGCAAGAAAATTCAACGAAGAGGCTTCAGATCTTGAAAACACAGTTGTTATCAATGTTTCCAGAGATTTGCCATTCGCTCTATCAAGATTCTGTGCTGCTGAAGGATTGAATAATGTTGAAACTTTATCAGATTTCAGAGGAAATTTCGGCGAAGATTACGGAGTTACGCTTACAGATTCTCCTATGAAAGGACTTTTGAGCAGAGCTGTTGTAGTTTTGGATGAAAAAACAAACGTAATTTACACGGAACAGGTTCCGGAAATAGGACAGGAGCCTAATTATGAGGCAGCTATTGCGTCTTTAAAATAAGATAAATTATATCAAAATACAGGGAAGCACATCAATTTGATGTGCTTTTTTTAATATCTTGCAGTCAATATTCTCACTGAAGATATTATTTCCATGAAACACACAAAAAACATTTGTTTATTCGTTCTCATTCTGATTTCGGCGTTTTTCGATGCGCAAAAAACAGGCAACAGTTCATGTAATGTTGTTATAAAAGAAAATTTCTTTACAGAAAATCATAATATTAATCTTGAAAAACCATGGAAATTCATTATAGGAGACGATAAAAACTGGGCAAAATCAGGGTTTGACGACTCTAAATGGGAAAGTACTTCTACCGAAAAATTTGAACATTCAAAAATTCAGAAGAAAAATCCGAAAGATATTATTTGGTTCAGAACTGCAATCTGCATAGATTCAAGCGCTGAAAATCAACCGTTAGCTCTGGAGTTCCGGAGTGAAGCAGCGATGGATATTTTTTGGGACGGAAAACTGGTTAAACGTTACGGCACGTTTGCCAAAGAAGGAGAACCGGAATATGTAAATCCTACAAAGCCTTTGATGATCAGCAGTGGAAATGCCGGAACTCATTCCATTGCAATCAGGTACGAAAACAGCAGACCTTCAGATGAGCAGGAAATTTTTGGTTTTGAAATTACGCTGTCAAATCCCAATCATACGGTTAAAGAAATGTTGGACGACAGTGTTACAAGAAGTTTTTTTCTTGAAGGTCTAGCTTTTATATTTTTCACATTATTTTTAATTCATCTTCTCTCATTTTTATTTTACAGAAAAGAACGTTCGAACCTTTATTTTTCAATGTTCAATTTCGGGATGTCGATGTTTCTATTTGCATGGTTTTTATCGTATGAAGCAGAAAATGTAGAAAGTGGTGTGAGACTTGGTCTGATAAGTTCTGTATCGGGTTTGTTTGCTGCCGTTTTTTTAAGTGTCATGCTCAATAATCTCTTCGGAAAAATAGGAATGAGATTTAAATTTTTGGCTGCGTTATCTGTCATTACGCTATTCCTGATGACCTTCTCCAAAATTGGTAAAAATGTAGATCAGCAAATATTTATCATTGTTGTTCTTTTGGTTTGTCTTGAAGCTCTGTTTCTTATTGCCCGGGCAATCATTAAAAAAATTCCCGGATCCGGAATTTTAGGATTTGGACTGCTGTTTTTCTTCACTGTTCTTTTTGGTTCGGTAATCTACCTAATTCTTTCAGATGGAGTTTTATCTGTAAATGCAGGCAACAGTTTTGGTGAAATGTTGGGTTTTATACTATTCATCATGTTTATTTTCAGTCTTCCATTCACATTTTCTGCATTTTTGGCGTGGCGTAGTTCGAATGATAAAAAAAATCTTCAGTTGAAAATGGAACAGGTTGAAACATTATCGTCGGAAAAACAACAGATTCTTGAAACACAGAATGAAATATTAGAAACGCAGGTGTACGAACGCACCAAAGAAATCAATGCAGAAAAGAAAAAATCTGACGATCTTCTTCTTAATATTCTGCCTCACGAAGTTGCTGAAGAACTCAAGCAGAAAGGGAAAACAGATGCCCGGCATTATGATTTGGTTTCTGTTTTATTCACAGACTTCGTAAATTTCACAATGAACTCAGAAAGAATTGGTGTTCAGGAAGTTTTGGATGAACTGAATGTTTGTTTTACAGAATTCGACAGCATCATGGAGAAATATGGTTTAGAAAAAATAAAAACCATCGGCGATGCCTATCTTGCTGTAAGTGGCCTGCCGGTTTCTAACGAACAACATGCAAAAAACGCTGTCAATGCAGGTCTTGAAATCCTTTCATATATACAGGAAAGAAAAAAAATTAACCCAAATGCTTTGGATATCAGAATAGGAATTCACTCAGGTCCTGTGATTGCAGGAATTGTAGGAGTGAAAAAATTTGCTTACGATATTTGGGGAGACACCGTCAATACAGCTGCCAGAATGGAGCAGAACAGTTCTTTAGGAAAATTAAATGTTTCTGAAGCAACTTATAATTTAATTAAAGATGATTTTACTTTTGAATACCGCGGAAAAATAGAAACTAAAGGAAAGGGCGCAATGGATATGTTTTTTGTAAATTCGTCAAACTAAACTGTGAAAAATTTTGAAAAAACATCTATTCTTTACATTCCTTTTTCTGCTTTGTGTGCAGACGTTCTGCTTTGCTCAGAATTCCCGTGAGAAACCAAAGATTTTTAACGTAAAAGAAATTACAGAAGGTGTATCGATCGACGAGGCAGCAAAGTTTTTAGCGGATGATAATCCAACATTCTCCGCTTCGGATTTCGACGATTCGGCGTGGACTCATGTGGACTTCAGCTCTAAAAAATCGTACAAAAAGGATCAGGTTTACTGGATTCGCTATTATTTTAAAATCGACTCAGCGACTTTAAATAAACCTTTATGTTTTGATATTGGTCAAAATGGAGCGTCAGAAATTTATCTGAATGGTAGAAAGATCGAAAGCATCGGAAAGATCGGAGATGAAAAAACAAGGAGCTTTAAAATGAATAATAAAGTACCTGAACTTTTTTCTTTGGACAATACAGAGGTCAACGTATTGGCCATTCGGTTCCTACCCAATATCAACGCCGACAAAATGGCAATTAACTTCAGAAGAACCACACTGAATATCAATTTAAATTCAGCCAACGAGTTTATGGTTGATATGGTGGAAATGACGGAGGGTTTTAATTTTATCACAATGCTGATCTGTGGTGTTTTTTCCGCGCTTGGCTTTATTCATCTTTTACTCTTTTTGTTTTACAGAAAAGCTGTTTATAACCTTTATTTTTCAATATATAATTTTTCAATTGGCCTGTTGAGCTACATGGTTCTTTCATTCTACCAAATGACTGATCCTGCTGATGTAGATACCTTCGGCTTTCTTTCATTTCTTTCAATCTTAGCTTTCGGGGCTTCACTTACAGGCTTCATCAACACCCTTTTTGGAAGAAGTAAACTGCGGCTGAAAATTCTGTTGATTACTGCTGCAATAATTCTGACTGTTTATTATTTCAGTGCAAAAACAGCTATAAGTTTTGTCAGTTTTTATATCATTTTTGTATGGTTTGAGTCTCTGTACCTGATTATCAGAGCAATGATAAGAAAAGAGAAATCCGCATTTATTGTTGGCGGAGGAATTCTTACTTTTTTTGGTATCATTATTCTCACCATCATCCTTAATATTTTAGAATCCTTAAATGTTGCAATCCCTGAGATCATGTTGGGAGACACGGTCGGAATCATTGTAGCTGTCCTGATTTTTGCGAGTTTTCCACTTTCAATTTCAGCTTACTTGGCCTGGCAGTTTGCCTCCACCAATTTAAGTCTTGTAAAACAGCTCGATGAAGTAAACCGACTTTCTGATATCAATTTAAAACAGGAACAGGAAAAACAGCAGATTCTTCAGGATCAGAATGATTTGCTTGAAAAACAGGTGGATGAAAGAACATTTGAATTACAGAATGAAAAGCAGAAAACAGAAAATTTACTTCTCAATATTCTTCCTCATGAAGTAGCTGAAGAATTAAAAGAAAACGGAAGTTCAGAGGCTAAATATTATGATGAAGTCACAGTTTTATTTACTGATTTTGTTAATTTTACGCAGAGTTCAGAGAAAATGGGCGCCGAGAAAATGTTGGTTGAGCTTAACGAATGTTTTACCGCATTCGATATGATTATGGAAAAACATGGTCTGGAAAAAATTAAAACAATTGGTGATGCGTATCTCGCGGTTTGCGGACTTCCCATTAAAAATGAAAATCATGCTTACCAAACGGTTTTGGTAGCTTTGGATATCATTGAATTCATTGAAGAAAGAAAAAAGACACATCCTGAAGCATTGGATATCAGAGTTGGAATCAATTCAGGATCTTTGATTGCAGGAATTGTCGGCGTGAAAAAATTCGCATACGATATTTGGGGCGATACTGTGAACACCGCTGCGAGAATGGAACAGAACAGTGAGAAAGGAAAAATAAACATTTCAGAATCAACCTATCAATTGGTAAAAGAAAACATCAACTGTGAATACAGAGGTAAAATTCATACCAAAGGAAAAGGCGATATGGACATGTATTTTGCATTGGAAACTAAAAAGGATTAACCACAATCAAAAATTAGAGAAATTTAAAAACCACAAATCGTAGATTCGACGAAGTCAAAGACACAGAAGTTTATTAGAAAAATTATTCTATTTTGTGAGAAAACGAATAAAGGATATTAAGGATTCAGTTTTGCCTTTTTTGCACTTTTCAAAGTAACAATTTGAGCTTTAAAATTAAACCACAAGCTTTTGTGACTTTTGTGGTTAAAAATTATAAACACATTTTCTATTTTAAATATGGAATACGAAAAATTAAATACAATAATATTAAAACGTCTCAAGGAAAATCTCCCTGAGCATCTGTCTTATCACAGCGTTATGCACGTGAAAGACGTGATCGATTCTGTCGGAAAAATTGCCAAATCAGAAAACGTAAATGATGAAGATTTGGTTTTGCTTAAAACAGCAGCACTATTTCACGACACTGGATTTTTGTATGGTTCGAAAGAGCATGAAGCAAAATCATGTGAAATTGCTGAAGAATACCTTTCAGATTACGGATATTCAGAAGCGCAGACCGAAAAAATCAAAGGAATGATTATGGCGACAAAAATCCCGCAGACGCCGCATAATCATTTGGAGCAAATCTTAGCTGACGCTGACCTGGATTACCTGGGCAGAGACGATTTCTTTGTGATTGGAGATAAGTTATTTGAAGAACTTTCTATGTTCGGAATCGTGAACTCTGAGCGCGACTGGAATCTTTTGCAGGAAAAATTCCTCGAAAGTCACCATTACTTCACGGAAACAGCCATCAACAGCCGAAATCAGAAAAAACAGGACAACCTGAATATCATCAAAACAAAACTAAAAAACTACTGATCATCTTATGAGCTCAGCAACCAAACATGGCCCGCTATTTACCGTTTCAGATATCATTTATCTGTTTTTAGGCGTAATTTCTGCGAGTTTTGCTTTAAAATCTTTCCTCGTTCCCAACCACTTTTTAGACGGTGGCGTTACCGGAATTTCACTTTTACTGTACGAAGTTTATCATCTGAATTTAGGACTGACTTTATTTATTTTAAATATTCCTTTTATCATTCTCGCTTATTTTCAGATCGGGAAACATTTTGCTATCCGAAGCAGTTTAACGATACTTTTAATTGCTTTAACGATGTATTTTGTTCCTTTTCCCGAACTGACCCACGATAAATTACTGGTCGCCATGTTCGGTGGTTTCTTTCTGGGAATCGGAATCGGACTTTCCATGCGTGGAGGCGGAACATTTGATGGAATGGAAGTTTTAGCGTTATTAACTTTCAAAAAAAGCAGTTTCAGCATTACCGAAATTATTTTGGGAATGAATGTCATTATCTTCATCATCGCAGCCGTATTCCTAAAAGTGGAAACCGCTTTGTACGCGATTATGACGTACTTGGTCGCAAGTCAGATTACAAAATATGTGATTGAAGGAATCGAAGCCTACACCGGCGTAACCATCGTTTCTGGGAATAGTGAAGAAATTAAAAAAGCTTTGGTATTAACGATGAACCGAGGGATTACTGTGTATAAAGGCGAAAGAGGTTTTATGAAAGAATCGTTCGAGCAAAGTGCCGATGCCGATATTATTTTCACGATTGTAACCCGACTGGAAGTTAGAAAATTACAGAATATTGTCCGTGCCATCGATCCGAAGGCATTTATTTTCACTCAAACGGTTAGAGAACCTCAGGGTGGAATCGTAAAGGAGATTATTAAGCATTAAAATTTCTTAATTTGCGAACGTTAATTTTGAGTATTGATTTTCTTCAGATTAAAATAAATTTTAATTAAAACTAAAAAGATGACAAACAGATCTACCTATTTTAAAATAACATTTATACCCATTTCTGCAGGACTTTTTGCTGGAATTCTGGTCTTTGGATTATTTGATATCGATTTTTCAGATATCGAGGCATTAAAAAACTTGCTGCTGAAATCTTTAGTGATAGCAGTCGGAACAGGATTGATTTTGGGTATTCTGAATATGTTTTTAAAAATCGGTAATTTCCAGAAAAAGTAATATTCTTAAAATCAGATTCTATTTCGAAAAAATTTACATTAAAATAAAAATTATGTTCAGAGCCTTATGAATTTCAATCATAAGGCTTTAATTTTGCCTTAACCTTAACCTTAACCTTAACCTTAACCTTAACCTTAACCTTAACCTTAAAATGAAACGCTCCGGAACCGCAACACTGCCCCTTCACTACGGAAAAGTACCGCCTTGGCTCTACGAAAGAATGACTGTGCTCGGACTTTCCATCGTAGAAGTGATGTTGGCAGATTACGGAAAAAATGAAGTTCTCCGCAGATTGGCAGATCCTTTTTGGTTCCAGAGTTTTGGCGCAGTGATGGGAATGGATTGGCATTCGTCAGGAATTACAACTTCCGTGATGGGTGCTTTGAAACGCAGCATCAATCCCAATTCTAGAGAACTCGGAATTTATATCTGTGGCGGAAAGGGAAGGTTTTCAAAAGAAACTCCGAATGAACTTCTCATTATTGCTGATAAAACTGGTTTAGACGGAAATGGATTGGTTCGTGCAAGTAAACTTTCAGCAAAAGTGGACAACACTGCTATTCAGGATGGTTATCAGCTTTATCTTCATAATTTTATTTTATCTGATGAAGGAAATTGGGCGGTTGTGCAACAGGGAATGAATGATGCAGACGGAACTGCACGTCGATATCACTGGCATTCCGAAAATATGGAATCATTTGTCGACGAACCGCACAAAGGCATTCAGGGAATCAACCGTGGAAATATTTTAAACTTAACTGCCCATGAAGCCGAAGAGAGCCGGAAAGGAATTATAGAAATTTCACACACCAATTCAGAGAAGATTATGCAGGATTTTGCCAATTTGATTTTGCCAGCCCATCATGAGGTTCGTGCTTCCGATGTCGATCTGAAAAAGCTGGGAACACTTTTGTACATGACCAGAGAAAATCAGCCTGAAAATTTTGAGGAATTGTTGTTGCTGAAAGGTGTCGGTCCACGAACTTTACAAAGTCTGGCTTTGGTCAGCGAAGTAATTCACGGCGCGCCTTCAAGATTCAGAGATCCTGCACGGTTTTCCTTTGCCAATGGCGGAAAAGACGGTCATCCGTTCCCCGTTCCGATCAATGTTTATGATGAAACGATCAATATTTTACAGAAAGGAATTGAAAAATCAAAACTGGGAAATTCAGATAAATTGCAGTCAATTAATAAGCTTCACACGATTATTTCCGAAGCTGAGAAAAATTTTACTCCTGATTTCGATATCAATGATGTAATTGAAGACGAACGTCAGAATTCATGGCGCTTCGGTGGCAAAACGGTCTTCGGTGACGCTGAAAAACCTCCTAAGCCAAAACCGATTCAGCTTTCTTTGTTTTAAAATTTAACATTACAATCAGCGTCTAGTTTGTCATTCAGTAGTAATCTAAATGGTTTAAACTTTTAAATGAATTCCTCGAGATTGATAAAGAGATGTCTTAATAAGAATCTAAGATTATTTAAAATTTATGGGTTTTCTTCTGTATTCAAACAGTCATCTTCAGGAAACGAGTATGTTAAAATTTTTGGATTAGAAAGAATCTTTATTGGCGCAAAAATTTTCTCTCCATTATTCCAATAAAAACTTTAATTTTAAAACTTTAACACAAACAGGAAATTCATGACCAGCAAAGCCTTTGAAGTATATTCAGATTTTCCGTTCTTTTTTGAAGAAGAACTTACAGAAATCTTTCAGGCTCACGAAAAAGTGGTTTTTCAGAAGGGAGATTTAATCCTTGAAGAAGGCAAAACAGCTAATGAATATTATATTTTAGAGAAAGGTTTGGCGAGGTCATTTGTAACAGATTTTAACGGAAATGACGTTACCACGCACTTTTTTGTGGAAAATGAAATTGTTATCGAGGTCTCCTCACTTTTTCAGAGAATTCCAACCCAGGAAAACATCGTCTGCATCACAGATTGTGAGTTGTTGAAAATAGATTTCGATACGTTTCAGGAGTTATATCACAAAATTCAAAACCTTAGTGAGTGGGGAAGAGCATGGATGTCACAGGAACTTTTTGCCTACAAACAACGCTCTGTGGAAATGTTTACACTTTCGGCAACGAAAAGATATCTTAATCTTTTAGAACAAAAACCACAGGTGGTACAGTTCGCTCCGTTAAAGCAAATCGCTTCATACTTGGGCGTTACAGACACTTCACTCAGCAGAATCCGTAAAGAAATTGTTTCACATCCCAGAAAAGTTTAAATCTTGTCTTATGGCAAGTTGATTTTCGTATTGACTTGGTAATTTTGGTTTAAAGTTTAACACTAAAAAATTACAAAATGGAAATCACGGATATTTATGTCAACCTTCCTGTAAAAGATGTTCAGAAAGCGAGAGAATTCTGGACGAAATTAGGATTCTCTATCAATGAACAGTTTTCTGACGAAAAAGCGATCTGTGTAGTGATGAAAGAAAATCACATCTACACTATGTTTCTTCATGAAGACTTTTTCAAAACATTCACCGACCGACCGGTTGCAGACGGACAAACTACGCAGACTCTTTTAGCAATCGGTGTTAAAAGCCGTGACGAAGTTGATGCAATGGTAAAAACAGCTACCGAAAACGGAGGTTCAGAATACAGCGAACCCAGAGATCACGGCTGGATGTATCAATGGGCATTTGCCGATCCCGACGGTCATCAGTGGGAAGTGATGCACGGGGATGTTTCTCAGATTCCTTCAGAATAGAATTTTAACCAACTATATTGCAATAAAATGAAAATCAATCAAATTTATGTGAACCTTCCGGTAAAAGATATTCCGAAAACAAAGGAGTTCTGGACGAATCTCGGTTTCCCGGTTAACGAAAATATTTCCGATGAAAAAGCGGTATGTTTTATTTTAGGCGAAAATATCTGCGTGATGTTTATTACCGAAGAATATTTTATGACGTTTTCTGAAAGGCCTGTTCCCAAGGGTGATACCACGCAGGTTTTGATAGCAATCGGCATGGATTCCCGCGAGGAAGTTGATCAGATTGTCAACGCAGCAGTTGCCAACGGAGCCACGCAACACGAAAAGCCGCAGGATTATGGCTGGATGTATCAAAACTCTTTCTGGGACATCAACGGTCACGGCTGGAATGTCACTTTTGCAGATATGTCTCAAATACCGACGGAGTAAATTTAGCTCTCGCAAATTGAGACGATTTTTTAGCTAATCTCCTCAAATCTCAAATATCAAACCTCAAATGAATTCCCACAATCATCCGTGCAAATCCGTGAAATCTGTGCGAAACAAAATCTCAAACATCAAACCTCAAATCTCAAATAAATTTATGGACACCCCAAAATCACAAAAACTAGACATCATCATCCCGGCATTCCGCGGTCACAGTCAGAATTTTCTGATGGTTCTCGACGGAATTTCTGAGGAAGATGCTTTGCAGAGAATCGAAGGCAGAACCAATCACATCATCTGGATGGTAGGAAACTTTCTCGACATGCGCTACGCAATGGGAAATGTACTAGGACTGGAAGAAAAATTTGAATTCATAGAATATTTCTCCGAAGGAAAAGCACTGGATGAAAGCTTTAAATATCCGACTTTAAAACAGTTAAAAGACAGTTTTCATCACATCTCACCTTTGGTTTACAATAGATTACTGGAAGTCTCAGACGAAGAACTTGGCAGAGATTTTCCAATGGGAATGAATATCGATTTCTTCCCTGAAAATGTTCTCAACTTCGTAGGAATGTGCATCGGACGCGAAGATTACTTATCCGGACAAATCGGTTTAATGCGCAGAATCCTTAACTACGAAGGAATGAAATACGACTTCGACGAAAACATGAAATACTAGTTCGAGTTTCGGGTTTCGGGATTCGTGTTATGAGATTTCTAACCTAGGGAAGCGAATTTCAAATCTGAAAATTTTAAACCTGTTAATAATCCTTGAACCTTGAATCTTAAACCTTAAACCTTGAATTTTAAATCTTAAACCTTAAATACAAAACCTTATGCCTAAATTAAATCCATACCTCAATTTTGACGGCAAAGCAGAAGAAGCCTTCAATTTTTACAGAACAGTATTCGGTGGCGAATTCGTTGGCGGCGTTCACAAAATGGGCAATGCTCCAGGAACTGAGAACCTGTCAGACGAAGAAAAAAACAGAGTGATGCACATCGCACTCCGTGTGGGTGGTGATCTATTGATGGCATCAGACATTGTGCCATCATTCGGACAGAATTTAACGGTCGGGAACAATAATTATGTTTCCATTTTCCCGGATTCCAGAGAAGATGCAGAGAGAATCTTTAAAGCACTTTCTGAAGATGGAAATATTGAAATGCCTCTCGAAGATCAGTTTTGGGGAGATTATTTCGGAAGTTTTCAGGATAAATTCGGAGTCTACTGGATGATCAATTTTTCTACTGATCAGGGCTACGAAGGGTAAAATAAAACGATATTTGAAGAAATTATGATTTTCCGCAAACTGTCATAATTAAAAAGCTTTGTATCTCTTTTTTTAATTTTACGCCTTCGTCTTACTTAAAACTTTTAAAATTTAAATTCTCTGTTTTGGCATTGCGTTAAATTAAATAGTACTCCAAGTAACAGATATTCGAAAAAAAAATAAAAATGGAAAAGATAAAAATAGACATTACAATTTTAGCACCTGTAGAAAAAGTTTGGGACTACTACAACGATCCAGAATACATCGTAAAATGGAATTTTGCCCACGAATCATGGGAATGCCCGAGTTCTGAAAATGACCTGAGAGTGGGTGGGAAATTCAACAACAGAATGGAAGCCAAAGACGGAAGTTTCGGATTTGATTTTGTGGGAATCTACGATGAAGTCGTGGAAAATGAATTGATCAAATACCACATGGAAGATGGCAGAAACGTCGAAATCGTTTTTGAAAAAGCAGACGAAAATACAACAAAGGTGAAGATCAGTTTCGATCCTGAAACGCAAAACTCTGTAGAGATGCAGCGCGAAGGCTGGTATGCGATACTCAACAACTTCCACAAGTACGTGGAAAACAATTAGTTCATCTTTCAGTCATGATCAATCTGATAATTATGGCAAAATATTTAAAACCTTTTTGTAGTGACTGTCATGAAGTTTCAGGAGATTTTTTGAAGGGAGTGGTTGCTATGCCTGCGAGAAGAGCATTGCAAAAAGAAAAAATAGATTCTCTGGAAAAACTTTCAGATTATACCGAAAAAGAAATATTACAATTTCATGGATTCGGGAAAAATTCAGTCAAAAAGCTGAAGGTATATATGAATCATCATCATTTCTCCTTCAAACCTTAATCTGTCGGCTAAAATTGTTATTTTTAGGGCGCCTTTATCCGCCCCCCATTCCCGCTTTTTTGTGCCTTGCTTTTTCCCTGGCTTACAAAAAGAGCTCCATTCAGGTCGGGGCGCGTGCAATTCGACGTCTAATAATGAGTTAGAAAAAATAAATAATATGAACAACGATATTTTCCCGTGTCTCTGGCACAATGAAGACGCAAAAGAAGCTGCAGAATTTTACTGTAAAGTTTTCAGCGGAACAGTCACTGCTGATACTCCCGTGGTAATGAATATTGAACTCTTCGGGCAGAAATTAATGCTTTTAAATGGCGGTCCGCAGTTTGAAAGAAACGCTTCAATCTCTTTTATGATATTGTGTGAAACTGAAGATGAGGTTCAGAATTACTGGAATCAGTTATCCGATGGCGGAATCGTTCTGATGGACCTTGGAGAATATCCATGGAGCAAAAAATATGGCTGGGTTAGAGATCAGTTTGGAACTACGTGGCAACTGTATCTGGGCGAAAAACAGGGCGATCAGAAACTGATTCCAACATTGATGTTCATTCATCAAAACAACGGAAAAGCTATGGAAGCGATGGAATTGTACACTGAAATTTTCCCAAATTCCAAGGTTGGAGGAGTTTTAAAGTATGGAGAAGGTGTTGGTGATGAAAATCATGAAGTTCCGGAGAATGTACAGCACGCTCATTTTGAAATAGACGGCTACAGTTTTTTCTGTATGGACAATTCTTATGACCATAAATTTGATTTTAATGAAGGAATTTCAATCGTTGTGATGACCGATGATCAGGAGGAAACCGATCACTTGTGGAACTCTTTAACCCAAAATGGTGGCAGAGAAAGCATGTGTGGCTGGCTGAAAGATCCGTTTGGCGTAAGCTGGCAGATTGTTCCCAAAAAATTGATTCAGCTGATGAATGATTCTGATCAGGAAAAAGCACACAAAGTCGTTCAGGCGATGATGAAAATGCAGAAAATCGTAATTAAGGATTTGGAGCTGGCTTATATGAGTTGAGAAATGCGGGTTTCTGGTTTAGAGTTCGGGATTCGGGAGCGCGTTATCTTTTACAAAATTTAGATAGAAGATTCCAATTCGGGTATCGGATATTGAAGAAAGTTTCAAGCGATGATGAATAAGTAATACTTGAATGATTCCACAGAATAAAATATTTACTTCTTTAAATCTCAAATCTCAAATCTCAAATCTCAAATTTCAAATCTTGAATCTTGAATCTTGAATCTTGAATCTTGAATCTTGAATCTTGAATCTTGAATCCCTCACCCCGTTTCGGCTTGCTGTTTGTTGTTATCAGTGGAAAAAAGATTTGCCTATGAAGACGCAGAACAAGTCAAAATCATTATCAAAAGTCCCGAAAAATGGACTTCATCCGGAGATTATCCGTAAAAATTATCTCGGAAGTAAAAAATTACTTAATAAAAAAGCCATCATTTCAGGTGGAGACAGCGGAATTGGTCAGGCGGTAGCAGTTCACTTCGCCCGCGAGGGTGCTGATGTTGCCATTATCTATCAGGAAAACGACAAGGACGCCAGGGAAACTCAGAAACTCGTTGAAAAAGAAGGCCAGCAGTGCCTTCTGATGAAAGGTGATATTTCTAAAAAAGCATTCAGAACAAAATGTCTTGAACGGGTTAAAAAACAATGGAAAACTTTAGACATCTTAGTTAATAATGCAGGAATTCAGTTTCCGAAAACGGATTTTGAAAAAATAGCGGATGACCAAATTGCAAAAACGTTTGATGTTAATATTATTTCCATGATTTCTTTCACCAGAGATTGTTTAGAACTAATGAATAAGGGCGGGAGAATTATCTGCACAACGTCTGTTACGGCCTATCGTGGCAGCGATCACCTTATCGACTACTCCTCGACAAAAGGTGCAATCGCGACGTTTATCCGATCGCTTTCCGTCAATTTAGCAGAAAAGAAAATTCTTGTGAATGGCGTTGCCCCGGGCCCAATCTGGACGCCATTAGTGAAAGAAACATTTGAAGATATTGCATCTTTCGGAAAAGATACTCCTCTGAAAAGGGCAGGTCAGCCCTCTGAAGTAGCGCCGGCTTATGTTTTCCTTGCATCAGAAGATTCAAGTTTTATCACCGGAGAAATTATTCACATTAACGGCGGAGATTTTGTAGGAGGATAAATCATTGAATCTAAACCAAACCTAAACTTCAAAACATGGAACTTTTAAAATTTGAAATAACAATAGATGCCGCTCCTGAAAAGGTCTGGAGCGTACTGTGGGACGAGTTTTCTTACAGGCAATGGACGTCGGCCTTTCATGAAGGATCTTTCTACATCGGAACTTTGGAAGAAGACAGCAAAGTACAGTTTTTAGATCCTGATAACAACGGAATGTTCAGCAGAGTGGTGAAAAATATACCTCAGAAAGAAATGGTTTTTCTACATTTAGGAGAAATCTACAGCGGTATCGAAACTCCGATGGACTGGGGTGATGCTACAGAATCTTACTTTCTTGAAGAGACTGATTATTCTACCAAATTAAGATTGGAAATCAACACTTCAGAGGAATTTAAAAGTTTCTTTGAAGAGAAGATCCCAATGGCAATTCAGAATGTGAAGCATCTGTCTGAAAATCAACTGTGATCAGTCGATTAGCAAGATTTCTCCTTTAGTTAATGGGAAAATTTGTGCGATTTTTAAACCTGAACTGAGAAACCTGCTTAAAATTAAAAAAATATGGAAACACTATCTTACGAAACCGTGATTGACGCACCCAAGCAAAAAGTTTGGGATGTGTTATTTGGAAAAGAAACCTACAGCGAATGGACCCAATTTTTCGGTCCGGGATCGCAAATGAAAACCGACTGGAAAGTTGGTGGCAAAACTTATTTCGTAAATCCCAAAGGTGCAGGAATGGTTTCTACCATCGACAGTATTGAAGAACCTGATCAGATGATTTTTAAACATCTCGGAATGATTGATGAAAATGGAGTGGAAGACACCGAAAGCATGGAAATCAAGCAATGGAGCGGATGTTTTGAAAAATATATTCTCATTGACTATGATGGCAAAACCAAACTTCATGTGGAAGTTCAGACCGAAAAAGATTGGGAAGAGCACATGCAGAATGGTTTTACCAAAGGTCTGGAAGTGGTGAAAAATCTTTCAGAAGCGAAGTAAAATATATTTTTAATTACAGTTCAATTACACAACCCTGCCAGCGTTTCAAACGCTTGCAGGGTTTTTTGTTTTATTTAGAAGTTTTATGTTGATATCTAAAAAAATGTTTTTGCGAAGTCGTGTCATAGCCCAGATAGAAACGGCATCCTTTTTTGCGTTGGACGGAACAAAGTGGAGACCAATGCAAAAAAGATATAGTGGATAGCTGGAAATAGCTCCTGAAAAAAATCCTGGTACAAAAACACGATTAACAAACGAAAAACTTAAATGTCAAAAAAAATCTTTACATTCATTAAAGTAAAACAAAAACAACAATCGTCATAGCAATATGGAGATTGCCGAGAAAATAACAATGCCACAGAAGGAAAAGGAAAACATTATTTCGCAGACCGTGTCAAACTACGGTGGAAAACTGATGTCTTTCATTCGCCCGAAAGTGAAAAATACCGAAGATGCGGAAGATATTCTGCAGGAGGTGTGGTATCAGTTCAGCAGTTTGACCAATCTTTCTGAAATTGTAAATGTCGGCGGATGGTTATATCGTGTTACTTCCAACAAAATCATCGATAAATACAGAAAAAAGAAAACCGAAAACCTTGAAGATTTTGTCTATGAAGATGAAGACGGATCGTTTTCGATAAAAGATATTCTGTTGCTCGACGACAGTGCGGGACCCGATGTGAAAATGTTTCAGGATGAAATTTGGAAAAAACTGTTTGAAGCCTTAGAAGAACTTCCTGAAAAACAGAAACTGGTTTACATGGAAAACGAACTCAATGATAAAACTTTACAGGAAATCGCTGATGAACAAGGTGAAAATATCAAAACGATCATCAGCCGTAAAAATTATGCAGTAAAGCATTTGAGAAACAGATTGAGACAGTTGTACGAAGATTTAAATAATTAGAAATAAAACAAAATGAACAATAAATATAAAAAAAGCTGGGCACTTCTAATTTTATGTCCGCCCTTGATTTTCCTTGCTGTTGCGCTGATTGTAATGTGGCTTTGGAACTGCATTTTACCCGAAGTAATTGGTGTGAAAACTATCAGTTACTGGCAGGCGATGGGAATACTGGTATTGAGTAAAATTCTTTTTGGTGGCTTTCACGGAAAATTCGGGAGAGGAATGAGAGATATGAAAGAGAAACATCTGCAACATAAGATGGAAGGAATGTCTGACGAGGAGAAGGAAAAATTCAAAGAAGTCTGGAGACAGAAATGTTCCAGCGGATTTTTCAACAGAAATAACGAATAGGTTCAGGAATTTTCTTTCCCCAACCCTAAATGGAGGAAAATTTCTTCATTAACAACACAATTGATGTCATCCTGAGCTGTCGAAGGATTTGCGAAATTAATTTTGATGAATTTGAAAGAAGTAGTAAAGTAAAAACTAAAACGAATTCGTCTCTATAAAAAAACAGAAAGTAGTAAAATTTAAAATTTAAGAAAATGAAAAATTCAGTATTAAAAGGTGTTCTAGGAGCACTAGCCGTTGCCGGAGTTGCAGTGGTTGCCAAAAAAGTAATTGAAAGAAAAAGATTTGTAAGAGGTATTTTCAATGAGTATGGAATCAAAGAAAAATCACCTTTCGGATTGGCAGATAAGATCAGAGAAATGGATGAGGAGCAGTATCAGGAATTGAAAGGAAAGTTTAAGAAAGAATTTGCTTCAAGATGTTGCAGAAAAGATGTGAGAAAAGAAGATTTTGCAGAAGCATAATCAGAAAGTAACTAAATGAAATTGTTATTCCGGCGCAAAAAATGTGTCGGAATTTTTTTGCCACGAATGCACGAAATTCTTTAAATTTAAATCAACACAACGTTTGTTATTCCGGAGGAATCTTGACATCGAAGATAAAAAGTACCTTAGATTTCTAACAGAATGACAAATACGATAATCGTTCACTAAAAATAAAAACTAACTAACACTGCTGTCATTTGCTGATTAGAGCGTCTTTGCGAACGAGAAATGCACAAAAAACCTAAAAAATATTTTGCCGACCTTTTCGTTAAAATAATACGTTCGTTTTGATAAAATTCGTGCATTCGTGGCATCATTATTTTTGCCCGCAAGAACAAAATCCTTATTTTTGTTAGCCTAAATGAAAGACTACTACTATTTTCTCGGGATTTCTCGTGATGCTTCAGATGAAGACATCAAAAAATCCTACAGAAAACTTTCATTAAAATACCATCCTGATAAAAATCAAAATGATGATTTTTTTGCCGAACGTTTTAAAGAAATTCAGGAAGCGTACGAAACGCTGAGCGATAAAGGAAGAAGGATTACTTACGACCAGAATTTAGAAAGTCTTCAGAAAAGTTTCAGATACACCGTTCCGCCTTCAATTAAAACTTTTTCGGCGAATAAAATTCATGCGAAAAAAGGTGAGGAAATCATCATCACATGGCAGACACAGAATGCTGATGTGGTGAAAGTTTTACCGTTTGGTTTGGAAAAGGCGTATGGAGAAAGAATTTTTAAGATCACAGAATTTAAAAACGGAAAATTTCAGTTGTTGCTGCATGCGACCAATTCGCTTTTGCACAAAACTGTTGTTCAGGGAATTACGATAACAGAAGTTTTTGAATCTGACGGAGAAAAGTTCAGAGACAGAGCGGAGGAATTATTTAAGCCACAACCCAGAACAGTTATCAACCGACGAGGTTATCCAAAGATTATGTTGCTGATTTGGGGAATCATTATTTTAGCAATTGCTATCTATTTCTGGATCAGCAATTTTATTTAAGATTTAAGAAATCCAAAAACTCTCAGACACTAAAACACTCCAACCCAATTAAGCCAGCTTTTTATTTCCCGGACATTTTTTGCATCGTTTACCTTTCTTGAATTTTTTACAGCAAGATTTTTTGTCGCCACAGAACATTTCTTCATTCGTGAAAGAAAATACCGGAGTCAATGGCGGAACTTTAAACGGAGTAATGTTATTCATACTGCAAATATATTAATTTAGAATAAATATAATTAATAAAATTTAAAATTTCTTTAATAGCTGATTAGTAAAGGATTTGAGACAATATTGTGTGGGAAAATTTATAGATGATTTCATTAATTAATCACAAAAAAACCTTCAGCTTTATAAGTTAGATCGAAAATTCGACGATGTCAAACGGCTTTGTGAAACTTAAGAACCGCTAATAAGCAAAACCCAAATGTCTTTAGTATTCAAATTAGGCTTCTATCAACAACTTAATAAACTCAAATCGTTCCGATAGAAGATTTAAATAAATTCCGGATTATCATTCACAACCGGTCATTTGAAAGATTAAAAACTTCGATTTTAAAGCCAATTGCAAAAAGCCAATCTCTGACAGCGACTTAGGTTGTGAAATCATTTTAAAAATCGTAATTTTACGAATCTTTTTTTTCAAACAAAATCTAATATATAAAAATGAATACAGAGCAGTTTGTGAGCCGTCACATTTCCCTAAACGAAGCCGATAAGCAGGCAATGTTGGAAAAAGTTGGCGTTTCAAGTATCGAAGAATTGATTTCTCAAACCATTCCATCATCAATCCGTTTAGAAAATGATCTGAACATTTCAGAACCGCTTTCAGAATATCAGATGCTGAACCATTCGAAAGAACTGGCGGCTAAGAACACTGACTATACAAGCTATATCGGTTTTGGATATCACAATACCCTGTTGCCATCGGCGATTCAGAGAAATATCTTTGAAAACCCAAGCTGGTACACAGCGTACACGCCTTACCAGGCAGAAATCGCGCAGGGAAGATTAGAAGCTTTGCTTAATTATCAGACTGTTGTGTGCGATCTGACAGGTTTTGCTTTGGCAAATGCATCTTTGTTGGATGAATCTACGGCGGCTGCAGAAGCGATGCACATGTTCTTCAACAACAGAACTAAAGATCAGAAAAAAGCAGGAGCCAATAAGTTCTTTATCTCTGATTTGGTTTTACCTCAAACCGTTTCTGTTTTAAAAACAAAAGCTGAAGGTTTAGCAATCGAAATCGTTGAAGGTGATCACAAAGCGCACCAGTTCGACGAATCATATTACGGAGTTTTACTGCAATATCCAGGAAAAAACGGAATCGTTTTAGACTATACAGAGGATATCGCTGAATACAAAAAATTAGACTTACAGGTTGTTGTTGCTTGTGATCCTATGGCTTTGGTTAAATTGAAATCTCCTGCATCAATGGGCGCTGACTGTGCGGTTGGAACTTCGCAGAGATTCGGTATTCCATTGGGTTATGGTGGTCCTCACGCAGCATTTTTCTCATGTAAAGAAGATTACAAAAGAGATATTCCGGGAAGAATTATCGGGGTTTCTCAGGATATGTACGGAAAACGTGCACTGAGAATGGCTTTACAGACGAGAGAGCAGCACATCAAAAGAGAAAGAGCGACTTCAAACATCTGTACTGCTCAGGTTCTTTTAGCGGTTATGGCCGGAATGTACGCTGTTTATCACGGTCCGAAGGGATTAAACTACATTGCTGACCAAATTCACTTTAAAGCCAATGCTTTGAAAGGCGGATTGAAAGCTTTAGGTTATCAGACGGTTGAAGAGCCGATTTTTGATACGGTAAAAATCGTGATGGCTGAAGATGAGAAAGCAAGATTAATGAGAATGATGCTTGATCATAAATTAAACCTGAACTATTTCACAGAAGGCGTTATCAGCATTGCGATCAACGAAAGTACAACGCTTGAAAAACTGAATGTTTTGATGGCTTCTTTCGCTCAGTTCAAAGACAAGCAGACTTTTAAATTAGAAATAAAAGAAGGATACAGCATTCCTGAAGAAAATCTTAGAAAAGATGAAATCTTAACGGAAGAAGTATTCAACAAATACCATACAGAGACAGAATTGATGCGTTACATCAAACGTCTTGAAAGAAAAGATTTATCATTAACTCATTCAATGATTTCTCTTGGTTCTTGTACCATGAAACTGAACGCTGCGACTCAGATGTTGCCGCTTTCATGGGCAGAATGGGGAAGTATTCACCCATTTGTACCGGTAAATCAGGCAGGCGGTTATCAGGAAATGATCAGAGAATTAGAGAAAGATCTTTCTGAAATTACTGGTTTTGCAGGAACTTCACTTCAGCCCAACTCTGGAGCTCAGGGAGAATATGCAGGATTGATGGTGATCAGAGAATATCACATCTCAAGAGGTGAGGGTCACAGAAATGTGGTGTTGATTCCTCAGTCTGCACACGGAACCAATCCGGCTTCTGCAGCAATGGCAGGAATGAAAATTGTTGTCGTTAAAAACCTTGAAAGCGGAGAAATTGATTTTGAAGACTTCAAAGCAAAAACGGAACAGCACTCTGAAAACCTTTCTTGTGTAATGATTACATATCCGTCAACTTACGGATTCTTTGATGCCAATATTAAAGAAATTACTCAGTTGGTTCACGATCATGGTGGACAGGTTTATATGGATGGTGCCAACATGAACGCTCAGGTTGGATATACAAGTCCAGGAAACATCGGAGCAGACGTTTGTCACCTAAATCTTCACAAAACTTTTGCTATTCCTCACGGAGGCGGAGGCCCTGGAGTTGGTCCGATCTGTGTTGCGAAACATTTGGTTCCTTTCTTGCCAACCAATGCCAACATTAAAGTAGGTTCAAAAGAAGCAATCGAAGGAATTTCTGCAGCGCCTTACGGTTCTGGATTGATCTTAAATATTTCTTACGCGTACATCAAAATGTTGGGAACTTCAGGTTTGAAAAAAGCAACTGAGCACGCGATTTTAAATGCAAACTATTTAAAAGAAATCTTAGCGGAGCATTTCCCTATTTTATATTCAAATACAGAAGGTAGAGTAGCGCACGAGTGTATCGTAGATTTCCGTCAGTTTAAATCTTTAGGAATTGAAGTGGCTGATGTTGCAAAAAGACTGATGGATTACGGTTTCCACGCACCTACGGTTTCTTTCCCGGTTGCAGGAACTTTGATGATTGAGCCTACAGAATCTGAAAGCAAATCTGAAATCGACCGTTTTGCAGAAGCTCTTATCGCCATCAAACATGAAATCGATGAGATTGCCAACGGTGAAGCTGATCATGCAAACAACGTATTGAAAAACGCTCCTCACACTGAGCAATTGGTAATTTCTGACTCATGGGATAAACCATACAGCAGAGAAAAAGCAGCTTATCCATTAAACTGGGTTAGAGAGCACAAATTCTTTGCCTCAGTTTCAAGAGTTGACGAAGCTTACGGAGACAGAAACTTGGTTTGTACTTGTGAGCCGATTGAAGCTTATATGTAATTAGAAACTTTTTTAGATATAGAAAATCCCTTTCAGTTTTGAGAGGGATTTTTTTTGATGGAAAATTGATTTAACGTTGAAGCATTGGCGTTGTGGCGGCAACAGAATTCCGTCAGCCGAATATAGTATAAAAGCCCAGTAGTATTACTACTATTGAGCCTACAGTCGTCAGCCGCCATAACGCCAATGCACTGTTGTGTGCTGTACCATTAGAATTTAAAACCAAGTTTTAGTGATGATATTTGCACTATATTAAAAGTATTATCAGAAGAATATCCGTGTAAATATTCATAGCCTATTGCAAAGTTTTCCTGTCTACCTGGATAGAAGTAAAGTGAAGTTGCTAAGATTGGTAAATCTTTCCTAATCGATGTTTTTCCTGAAAAAATATGTCTGTAAGTACCGTCAATTGTTATTTGTAAAGTTTGAGGTGTAATCCAAACTTCGCCAAATAGTCTTAAAAAGTATGTTGAGAAAGTTTCAGAATTTCCTTTAATAATGAAGTCAGGAATATTATAATACTCGATACCCACATAAGGATAATACCTCATTCTAAAATTCCCTTTCTTATCACGGATATTAGAACCAGGATAATATTTGTAATTGCTTACCAAGGAAAGTTGGGCTGATAGTTTGGTTTCAAACGCATTACTAATAAAATTTTTTCTGAAAGTTGTTGTACCTTGAATCCATGGCGATAGCTTAAGTCCTTCATTTGGCAAACCAGCGGGTAAATCAGGTGCTTTCAAACCAAATGGAATGAACTCAAAATTAAAACCTCCGTCTAATTTGTTTTTTAAGTCAGTTGAGTCGGTTGATTTATGCCATTCTAATTTTGGATATATAATTAATGATGACTTCTTGTTCTTCAAAATTTCTACTTGAGATATTTTTACAGCTAAATCAATGTTGAAAAAATCATCTTTGGATTTATGATTTTCCTGAAAAGAAAATCCTGCGGTTTATTTTCATTTTTTGACCCATCAAATGTTTTTCTTATACTGATATTGTTTTTTGTCAACCAATCTTGAATTCTTATTATGGTTGAATCTTGGGCATAAGTAATCATATTAAATGTCATTAAAATAATTAAGAAGGATAGTTTTTTCATAAATCATATTTTTCAATTACTAGCTCATAAGTCTTCTTAACGGTAAATCCATTTTTTCGTAGTTGAGAAACAAGAATTGTTTGATTTGGATTTAAACTTTTTAAATATGCTCTTAGTGCTATGGCAAGAAAACCAAGTTTTACATCATCTAAGTTTAAAGGATTTGATTTTAATACATTTTCATCCTCCACATTTTGAACAGGAAGATTTGCAAATGAAGCAATATATGCTATAACATTCTTTTTAATTGTCTCTTTCATAGAAATGTTACTTTTCAATATCAATGAAACTCCAAGCAACCCAAATTGATTTAAGTGGTTCTATATTGGTATTCCTTGAAACTATCTGGCTGTCACTAGTCTGTGTTAGTTTTGATAAACTGCCTATTCCTTTTGTGTCGTCTTCAATTTCGAGTAATCCTTCTGCGGATAAAATTATTGTCTCATCTAAAGACAATATTTCAAGTTTATATTTATCCCCAGTCTTTGCGATTTCAGAAGCTCCAGACAAACGAGTGACACGTCTGATTAGTATACCTTCTACTGTAAAATATGCTCCAGCTATTACAGCCTCCCCTTGCTCTAAGAAATAGAGAGATTTTCTTCCTCCTTTATCAGTCGTAACTTGTCTAGGAACATAGAGTGCTTTTTCAATACCTATATTTAAAAATGATAAATTTCTCGGGGTTGCCAAGTAGAGATTAAGAAGAAATGGACTTATCCCTAATTCAATAAGGGCTGAATCAATATCAGCTGGCTTATTGACAAGCTTTTTAATCTCATCAACAATTTTTGGGATTTTTTGTACTGCAATCAATTCTTTTACTTCAATATTTTCCATAATATTTGAATCGCTTTTATAGTGCTGACAAACACTTTTAAAAATTGCCTACTCTTTCTATACACAGTTTTCGGCTTCGCTGGTTGAGCAAAAATCTAATACTATCAACAGTACAAAAATGATAATCAGTTTTTCTTAGACAAAGGTGTTTTAACTGTTGCAGTGTGTCAGACGGTATTGCACAAAACTTTTTTATATGCGAAACAAACCTTCGCCAATCTTACTGATTTGAGGTGTATATACCAAGATTTTTTTCGCGTTATTTTTTTGATAAATAATTTAACTAAGTATTGTAAAGCTAATCAACCTACAAACCAAAAAAAATAGCCATCACTAGCTATTTTCAATTTTCAAATCCATCCCTCTTTTATCGATTTGCTAAGTAAGTCCAAAGGATTGTGAACTTCAGCTTTACTAAGAATGTTTTTCCGGTGATTATTAACAGTATTTAAACTTATGAATAATTCATCAGCGATAGTTTTACTGTTTTTCCCTTCAACGATGCATTTCAGAATTTCTTTTTCTCTTTTTGTAAATAGGTCAAAAGACTTGGTTAGCTTTTCTGTAACTTCTACATTGTAATAAGAGGGTTCATCATCAAATCCAATAATAGAAAAACAAGGTGTACCCTCTTTTTTGATATGAGTAATGTCTGTGTGCAAAACTAGACTTCTGAAATAATTGTTTTCATCAAAATCAATGGGAACAATCTGATGAAGCAGACGAATGTAATTGTCGGTTTTAGTTTTTATCCTGTAATCATGCTGGAATTTGTAACTGCCTCTTTTTTCCAATGGTAATTTGTCGAAAAACTCGGTCAGTTTATTCTCAAAATTTAAAAAATAAGGCTTGTCATCCGCATGTATCTGGTCCAGAAAAAACAATGCATTGATTTCTTGTGGTTCATATCCAAGAACATCTTTTATGCCTGGGCTTATGAATTCCAATTCCATTTGGCTTATATTAAATATCATGTAATAATGACGGCCCGCCTGGGACATATTTAATAGTCTTTTATGAAGTTCCAGCGTCAACTCCAAATCTTTTGTATACGGTGTATTGGTTTTGATTACTTTTCCCCAAACTTCTGTAGCAGCTTGATACAGGGATGTTTTAGATTTTTCCATGGTAATTTGTGTTTATAGATATTAAACATCTGTGACTGATGAAATTCAAATCTTAACAATCGTATATCCTCTATAATAAATATATCGAGTGCGGAAATTAAGATGTGAAAATACTTTGTCAGAAGCAGTATTTGTTTGTGAGTAAAATGGTTATAGTTTTAAACAAATGTAGAATTTATTTTGTTTGAATTTCATTTTAAGATTATTTTTTCATATTTAATTAAATAGTTGAGAATGAATTTAATTATAATTAAGAAAATACGCTAGATTACCAATCATTAGCTCATATTTAAATGATAAACTTAAATTTTAATTTTAAAAAAAATACTTTCCCATCATTTTCCCAATGATTCCCAACTCATTAAAGCCTTCTTAACTTAGTGTAAATAATATGATTTAAAACGTAAATATTTGATTTTTAATAAGGTAGCAGGACTGTGCAGGATGCTCATATTTGTCAATCTGGGTAGATTGGTTCAAACAAAATTAATATAATATGAACAAAAATTCTCTACTCGTTAAACATGCGTTAAAGTCACTGCTGGTTTGCGGCTTGACACTGTCCGCCATCAGTCTCGATGCTCAGACTTTGGCTTTTCCCGAAGCTACAGGTTTCGGAAGATTTACTACCGGAGCGAGAGGCGCTGCCAATCCTCAGATTTATTTGGTTACGAATTTAAATGACAGTGGCGCGGGTTCTTTTCGTGATGCGGTAAGTCAGCCAGGCCGTTTTGTAATCTTTAAAGTGGGAGGAATTGTGAACTTGCAATCAGTTGTTGCGGTTGCTGCCAATACAACCATTGCCGGACAAACCGCTCCCGGAGAAGGAATTTTATTTTTAGGACCGAGAGTTTCTTTCTCAGGATCGAATAATACCATTGCAAGATACATGCGTCTCCGTTATGGCGGGACAGCTCAGAATCAGGATGCATCGGGAATTTCCAACGGTGCCAATATTATTCTGGACCACATGACTTTCACCTGGGGAACTGACGAAGTTTTCTCTATCAACTGGGACAACAACGGCAACAGTCCGGATAATATTACAATTCAAAATTCTATTATCGGTCAGGGATTACACCGTCACAATCACTCTGCGGGAGGTTTAATGCAACCTTCAGCAGGAGGCAAGATCAGTTTGATCGGGAATTTGTACATCTGCAATAAAACCCGTAACAACAAGGTAAAGGGAATCAACGAGTTTGTAAACAATGTCGTTTACAACTGGGGGAATTATGGGAATACCTACGGTCACACGCAATCCGGAGAAGCCTACATCATGGGTGGAGATTCTGCCGGAGCTTCGTATGTGAATATCATTAACAATTATTTTATCGGAGGGCCAAATACGAGCAGTTCAGTAACTACACCTTTCAGTGTTGGGAATGCCAATTTTAATTTGTACGGTTCCGGAAATTATTTTGATAACAATAAAAACGGAGTTTTAGACGGAACTTTGGTTCCTCAGGATTTAACGGGATATCCTGTCGGAGATGCTACTGCAATTCAGCCGACATCTTATGATTATCCGATGAAGAACCCGACATTAACAGCTCAGGGTGCTTTTGATAATATCATCGCAGGTGTAGGAGCATCTTATCCAAAACGGGATCAGGTGGATGGTTTGATGGTTTCGGATTTACAGTCTAAAGGAACTACAGCAACTTACGTTTATGTACAAACGGATTTAGCTTCTCAGTTTGGATTTACAAACGGTGGTGCAGGTCATATCTACGGTGCTCCGGCTCCTTTAGATACGGATAACGACGGAATGCCTGATGCATGGGAAACTGCAAACGGACTGAATCCCAACGTTGCAGATGCATTAAATGTAAGCACTACGAACGCACCTTATTTAAATATTGAAGTTTATATTAATGGTTTACCTAACACCGTAGCTCCGGATTTTGTGAATCCGCCAACTGCAGTGAATTTTACCAATGCATTGACGTCCGGAACTCCTGCTGCCAGCTCACTGACAGTAAACTGGAGTGATAATGCAACCAACGAAACCAATTATGTTCTGGAACGTTCACCAAACGGAACTGCATGGACCGTAATTGCTACATTGCCGGCAAATACTACAAGTTATAATGAGACAGGTTTAACACCAAATACTCAGTATTATTACAGAGTAAAAGCGGTAAATGCTACAGATTCTTCGGTTTATACAGCCAATGCATCAGTTACAACTCCACCTGTTCCTTCAGCTCCAACCAAAGCAGTTACACCAACTCCTGCCAACAATAATTTAAATGTAGACTTTGCAAACGGTGGTATTCTTTTGAAATGGACAGGAAGCACAAATACAACCAGCTACACAGTGCATTTCGGAACAGATCCGCAGAATTTAACGAATGTGGCAACTGTTCCTTACTCTGCCACACCTTCGTATCAGCTGAATAATCTAAATACAGCAACTGACTATTACTGGAGAATCGATTCTTCCAATACTCTTGGTTCTGTAACAGGAGATATCTGGAATTTCCGTGCACTGACACCAAGTCTTGTAGGAAACTGGCCTTTCTCTGAAACACCGGGCGATGGTGAGCAGATTGCCGATGTAACCACTTATGCCAACAATGGAACTTTAAATGTAGCTTACGATAATGCAAGCGTAAGAGTTCCGGGGAAAGAAAACTTTGCACTTGATCTGGCGACTTCGCCGAATACACCATACATCGCGAGTATTCCGCATCAGGATCAGATTATGTTTAATACCAATTCATTTACTGTTTCATACTGGATGAAAGCTCCGGCAAGTATGATTCCTACTTCATCGGCAACGAGTCTTTATGTTTTGTGTAAAGGTTCAATTACAAAAAATACTGCTACGGGTGCAACCGGGAAACGTTTTAACGTAGAAATGAAAGGTGGTCAATTGAGATTTGCCATCGATGATGATGTGACTAAAAAAGAAATTACTTCACCTATTGCCAACTATTTCAACGGAACATGGGTGCATGTGGTTCTTCAGAGAGATATTACCGCTCACAAGATCAGAATTTACAGAAACGGTGTTTTCATGACGGAAACTGATGAAACTGCTGTTGGCGGAATTGGTGAAGCAAGTGATTTTGTTATCGGAAACATCGGAGAACTTGAGTTCCAGTCTACAGCGAATGCTTCGGCTCCTTACAAAGGTGCATTTGATGAATTGAAAATGTATAATTATGCTTTAACACAAACTGAGATTAATGCTTTGTACAGTCAGGCAGTGTTGGCTAATGCGGAATTCAGCATCAGTAAAAATGTAGGATCGGTTTATCCAAATCCTGTAAAAGATCAGATTAACATTAAACTTCCTGAGTACAAAAAATCCAGTCTTACGGCTACGGTTATTGATATGTCTGGAAAAGTGATCCTTAAAGAAGAGGTGAAAGCTAACGGAAACGGAGTTTTCAACCTGAATGTTGCAGGGAAGAAAGTTTCAGGGAATTATATTCTGAATGTTTCGGGAGACCAACTGAACAGCAACTTTAAAATTATTATTCAATAAAAAGGTAAGAGCACACTTAGTTAATTTCATATTCATTAGAAGAATCCTTTCAATTTATTGGAAGGATTTTTTTATGGGAAACCACCCCGTCTTCTCCCTTTGGTCGAATCCAACCCTACAGAGGAGGGGAATGGTGCATGGTTGAGTGATAAGGTCAATACTTTTATGGAAAGAAAGTTATGCGTTGTGAGAGTGGAATGTTGCGGTGTACGGTTGGCTGTTTTTTGAAGATATTTCTTTACTTTTTGCGGAAAGGAAAAAGTATTTTACGGTAACGTGATTTCTTTTGGGTGGGGCGATATTTCTTTTGGTCGGAGTATAATTGCTTGTGGGAGGAACGGTATTTCTTTTGGTTGGAGTACGATTGTTTTTGGGTGGAGCAAGATTGCTAAAGAGTGGAATGAAATTTCTTTTGGATAAAATATGATTGCTTTCGGATGGAGCTACATTTCTTTTGGGAGGAGTGGCGGTGCTTTTAGAGAAAGCGTGGAAATAAAAAACGCCGGTCAGTTAATAATGGCCGGCGTTTTTTGTCAGGTTATTTTTTTAAACCTTTAATCTTCAGTCCCGACACCTGTTTAAATTCCGGACTTGTGGCTCCGAATACAGATTTGATGTATTTTTTGACAGCGGTGGCTGTTTCATAAATGCTGTTTTCTTCGGTGTACAGAATTTTATTTCTGCTGATTCTGGAAGTGCTGAGTTCGGCAAGTGCTGTATTGACGGCAGTTGTTTTGTCACGTAAATCCTGAATTTTTGCTGTAATTGTTGCTACCTGCAGTTCTGTTTCATTGGGTGCGTAACTGGGCTCTGTTTCGAGAACAGATTTCAGTCCGGATAAATGCTCAATGATCTGGTCAAAAGACTTCTGACTTACAGAATTGGTTTTGGGATCAGGGGCATTGGGATCCGTGGAATCTTTGGTTGGTGTGGCACGTTTACCCAATATTTTCTGTCGGAAAGATTTTGCATTTTTGATGCTTCCTGCAGGTGCATCTGTTATTTCCAGAGCATTGACTAATCTTGAGGCCAGCGTCCCGATATTGCTGAACGCCAACTGTCTTTCGTCTACTTTGTTTTTGTAAATGTTCTTTTTTGACAAAGTATTTGCCATTTCTGAATCTGCGGAAGCCTTGAGCGCGAGTAATGCGGGCAACTGAATGCTTTGTTTTGACGGATTGTAGGCTGCTCCGTAGCCTTTAACGAATTCGATTAACGTCTGGAAATTTGCAATGTTTTTTGCATGTCCGGTTTCGGATGTTGATGCCATAAGTCATTTGTGTTTAAATTGTTAGCATAACAAATATAAAAATATTTTTGGATTTGAATTATTTGTCAGGAGTTTTTTTTAAAGGAGAAACCTCGCGTGGGCGAGGTTTTTTTGAGATGAGCTCAAAGTCGGGAGACTCCTATGTTTGCGCAGCGGAGTTTTTTGTGTTGATGATTGTTAATGATTGGAAAGTGAGGTTGCGTTTCTTAACGTGGGTCAACAGCGGGACGCTCGCCCGCGTAGATGGTAGTGCCTTCAGAGATCGCATGGAAACAAAAAACGCCGGTCAGTTAATAATTGCCGGCGTTTTTTATCAGGTCATTTTTTTAAACCTTTAATCTTAAGATTCGCTTCAACTCGAACGGGGGTAATTATTTTTAAGTGTAATTATCAGAATGGAAATTCCTGAGACAATTAAAATTCCGGAAAGAATACCTGTCAAAAATCCCGTATTCAATAAATCAAACATAATAATAATATCTGCTGCACCAATTTGAAATAAAACAACTCCCAACAGTAAAAACGAAATTTCTTTTAGAGAAATCTTCTCAAAGTTTGTTTCCGGATTGATAATTTGTCTTTGGGTATATATTTTTTTTATATTCTTGCCGAATAATATAACAGTTATAATGGTGCTTAATAAGAATTGAAGAATATTATTAAGAAGCAGAACATTGATTTTTAATGCCAGAACATTGAAAGGAAGAGAAATAAAATACATCACAATGACCAAAATTCTCATCCAGTTTTTTCTTTTCAGCAGAAAATATCCCATCAGTGCAAAAATAAATAAACATATGAGATTTGTTATCTGAAGATAAAACGGTTTATTCAGCACAACTGTTGAAGTGATAATATTAGAAATTCCCAAGAATATACTGACTGTTACAAGCAAGAAAATAATTCTGTTTTTAGCTGATGCGTTATTGTTTTTTTAGTCTTCAACAGCAACAGATATTGCGACAGGTTTTACAACTGCTTTTGTAACGGGTTTACCAGAGATATACCTGTATTTTAATGATTTTTGATTCGGCTTAATTGTGAAAATATCTTCGCCACAGGTTTGACTCATAATCTCTAAAATCAACTCATCATCAGAAAAACCGGCAAATTCCATGGGTAAAGAATTTCCTTCCACTGTCTTAATCTGACCTTCAGAGACATATTTTGATCTCAGAAAGTTTCCATTTTCATAATATTCAAAATAGTATTGTCCGGAGGTATCTCCGTAAGCAAATTTTAAAAATTTTGTACTGTGTTCTGATAAAATGGAAAAATCTTCTCCAAAGAAAGGAAAATTTCTACCTGTGGTAATCAAAGTTCCATTTTCAAGTTTTGTAAGGTAAATATCATCTTCTAGTATGCTGTCTGATATGGCTTCTTCAAAATAAACTTCACTGGTGGGACCGTCAATGATGATGTTGAGCCTGTCTGCAATGTCATTAAGATGATTAATTTTTGAACTGATTGCGATGCCGATAGTGTTTATTCCCATCTGCTTGCTTTTCTATTTAATTTGAGTGGGTGATTAAATAAATTTGTCATGGTATGTAGAGAAAGATCATTTAATAGATTATGATTATTCATTCTCAAAAATTTGTTGTTTTACTTTGTAGACCAAACTTATTATGTAAGATTTGCATGTCTTTTATAAATCTCTCTCATCATTGATGTTAGCCTAAAGCAATTCTCAATGATTTCTTCTTCAGGGCAGGTGTAATAAAAATATTGTATATGCGTGAAGATGAAAATCTGCTTCTAAAATTTGGTTTACCTGACTGCAATATTTTAAAAAGAGTTCTTCTGTTGGCTGATACTCTGTCGTATCCAATATTCCCTGCATGAGCACGAATTTTTTATCATCGTCAGTCAGTTTATGATAGTGGTCTATATAAACATCGATGTCAGCAGGTGATACAACTTCAATTGGCCAATCCTGCATCCAATTTTCAATGCGCAGATTTAGTTCTGCAGCTAACTCATCAATTGCTTTTCTCGTTCCGCATCTGTAAGTTGGTATCATTTCAGTATTTATATTCTGTATTTAATAGAGTAGTCGGCAGTCGGGAGACTTTTGCTGAGCGGGATGACAGGTGTTATCTGTATCAGTATATTGTAAAAGTTCCGTTGTCATCTTCGTACGGGATGTGTAATTCGTTTAAGAGTTGTGCAAACTGTACGCCTTCGTCAGATATTGTCGCGACCGTTAAACGGCCGTTATATTTAAAATAAAAAGGCCTTATTTTTATATATTCAATTGCAAAAAACAAAGACATTCCTTCCTGATAAAATGGGTTCCAATCACTTAACCAGCTTGGAGCATCACTTATCTGCACTTCTTTAAAAGTTTTATTTTCAAGAATTAATTTTTCAATGTACGGAGGTGCAAAAGGTAATTTCACGATTGAGCTTTGTAATTCCAGCCATCTTGTTTCATTTATTACAGAACTCAATCCTTTCTCTTTACCAACTTTTCTTACGTTCTCTTTTAATTGTAATGAATAAATATCGTGTTGAGTGTAATATTTATACTTTTCTCTCTCAGAAAGATTTGGATCTCCAAAAATGTCAAAATACGGTTTTTGTTTCTCAGTTTTCTTCATTTCTTTTATTGACTTTTTTTTTCATCATTTATTGATCAAAGTTTACTACCGACATTTTGGACTTGTCAGCAGAAGTCGTTTTTCACAGAAATCCACCTACTAATTTTACAAATACTTCTCTATTTCCAATCTTATAAATTGTTAAAATGCTTCCATCTGAAAGTTGTTTAATATTTTGCTTAAATTGTGCTTTTGGTCCTGACTGTATTAGTTTATCAAGCTGTTGTAAAACTTCTCCTGGCGTTAAAACACAAATTGCCGTTTCTTCGCTTTTTCCGTCTCCACTTTTTTTTACAGTTTGTATTATTAAATCTTTCTGTTTGGAACATAAATCTGCTTTTTGGTTTTCGTCTAATGCTTTGTAGATATTAATCATATCATCCAACAGACTTTTGTTCAGAGGATTTTGTAAATATTTTGATTCTGCTTCTTTCACAATGATTTCTGCCTTATTTTTGGATAATTTTTTTTGGGCAGGTTTCCAAAATGTTCCTGATTCGCTATTGTAGTTTCCAATAGTGTAATCAATTTTCACAAATTTACTTCCGTAGTAAAGTTGATTTAGTTGCTCCTGTGTCATTTCAGAAGGATTTGATTTGAAAATTTCTAACAGTTTATAAAAATTTTCTTCAGGATTTTCAGTTACGTTTTTCTTAATCAATTCCGTATTTATCTGTCCATAAGAAAATGTAAATAAAAAATTTAAAAACGCTATAAGTATTATTTTCTTCATTAATGCGTGTGGTTTAACGGTTTGTGTATTGGCGAAGGTAAGATTTTACCAATAAATTTCAGTAGAATTTCTAATAGTTAATATTTTATAAATGTTCAATAGAAGCTGTTTAAAACAGTTGTAAGTAATATTGTAGCTTTATTATTTGTCTGTTTCGCTTTTCCATTCGTGTTCAATATTTGTCATCAATAGTGCATTATCAAAGTTAACTGAACCGTTTGGAAAAATTTCTTCATTTTCAAAAAAACTTGATCTCACATTTATTACGTCAAGTGGACGGACTTCCCATTGATACGCATTTAATCTCAGCCCCTCAAATTTGTTATTGTTTGGCGAGTAGCCAAGATCACCATTTTCAAAAAATTCTGAGGCGTTATCTAATGTTCCGAAAATTGATTTCCCATTAAATTGCTTTGTCTCGGTGGCATCAATTGAAATTTCGGTTCCATCAGCGCTTTTAAAGTCAATATGATATTTTCCATTATGCTCCTGTACATTGAATTTTGCGTAATAATGTTTGCCTGGAAATATTCGTCCGCCAATCAGAGTGTTTAATTTCAGTGAGGTATCTCTGCGCGGAATATATACTCCTGTCTTAGTTTCACCGTTTTCATCCCACTCAACTGCAATTCTGTGTGCGCCGTTTTCAGAGTTAATACCAATAAAGTCCGGCAGGCCTTTTGGTTTAATATTTTTCAGTCTGATGAGACAAATTCCAACAATAGCTTTTTCCTTATAAATTTTTGGTCTAAAAGGAAACGGAATGATTTTCTCAACCGTCTTTGGATCAGCTGTAAAGTTGATCAGAATTCTTCTGTCTATATATCCATGTATTGTCGGAATTTTCATTGCTGTGTTTGTTTTTGGCAATAATTTTTGGATTAATGTATCCAAACTAACTGCGTTAAAAGTAGATAAATTTCCTATCACAAACAATTTTTATTTCAAACCCAAATGAAAAAAGCCAAAGTTTTCACTTCAGCTTAAATTCTTTAAAAATCGCAGTTTTATTTTAAATTCTCCAACTTCTCAATCAATCTCCCTTTTACAACCGTAAAAGCATAATCCTTCGCTTCCGCAAAAGAAATCCCATACTTCTTTTCAATATTCCTTAAATCATGGGGGAATTTTGCAAGAATACTGTCGTAAAAAGAATTCAGGAATTCTTTGGATGGCATTTCGTATTTTATTTTCAGTTGAAAGCGTCTTATGATCGCGGTATCAATGATTTCTGCATGGTTGGTGGCGCAAAGCAACAATGCATTTTCGGGATAATAATCGATGAGCTGAATGAGGGTGTTCACCAGTCTTCTCATTTCACCGACGTCTTTGTCATCGCTTCCTCTGGCTTTTCCGATTTGGTCGAGCTCGTCAAGGAATAGAACAGAACGTTCTCTTGCAGCTTTGTCGAAAATCATTTTGATATTTTGGGAAGTTTCTCCGATTCTTGAGGAAACAATATTGCTGAGGTTGAGAATGATGATATTTTTTCCCAATGCATTCGCAATTGCCTTTGCAGTCATTGTTTTGCCGCAGCCTGAACTGCCTTCGAGAAGGATTTTGTTGTTCACGGGAAGCCCGTATTCCATCAGTTCTTTGGCGTAGGTCTGTTCTTTTATCAACTGTACAAACTGTTCCTTAGTTTGAGGTTCAAGGAAAACATCGCCGAGCGTAATTTTTTCTTTGTCCTGAATGATGAGGTCGTACAGATTCATTTTAAATTTATTTTTGGCAAAGATAATAGGTTTCTGTCTTTACATTTGGGAATATAGAATAGAATCAAATTTAGAAAGGTGGTTTTTATCTGCAAAATCAATGAAAAAAAGCGCTTGCCAGTTTTGTGTTTTCACTGCCTGTTTATTTTCAGGATGATCCCAGGTTGGATAAACTCTGAACCCGCGTTTCCCAGGTTTGATCTGGCTTGCAAGAATGTGATTTTGAATTAAAGCCTCTTTTGTAAAAAAGAAAAATCCTGAATTTTCTGGTGTTTCAGTCAGGATGATGAAGAATGAAAATGGATCATTTGGGGTAAATGGCTCTGTCTCTTTAGTTTTGAAGTTCCTCTTCCACAAGGTCACAAATTGTCCTGTTTTTGTAGGTGTAATTTTGGATTTCCTGAATTTTACAGTCCATTGGTCCAATAAAAAATTGAAACCGGAATATTCATGACATTCCAAATCTTCATGAACGTTTGAAATATCTAGATTAAGATGTGAAAAAACTAAACTGTGCAATTTTTCAAATGGTAAATTCATTATTTTTTTGGATTATGCAGACTTTGTAAAAGTAAATTAAAAATAGAATTTTTATCAAAAAGCTTTACAGTTTCTTTTCTCATATCTTTTAATGGAAAATGTTTTACAAAGTTGAATCATCATAATTCAAACGTTTAAAATTTTCGGGCAAAAAAAAATCAAACCTTAAAAGTTTGATCAATTGTAAAAAATAATGTAGTTGAATGAATGAATTTCAAATGAAATTTCAAAAGTAAATTTTTTCTATAGGCTAACTGTTTATAAAATTAGTTTCCTTCTTTCTTAGCAGTTGCAAAATAAGATGATACTAATACTGCACAAGTTGCGATTCCGATATATGCGATCATAATTATTGAATTTTTATTTTATTTAAATTTTGTTGTGAATTCTGTAATGCAAATTTACGGCAAAATTTAGAATCTGCAAACCCTCGTATATGATGTTTATCACTCTTTTAAACCCTATTAACGGCTATTTAACATGTTTTTAAATTGATGAATCATAACGGTATTTTGTTTTTAGTATTTAAATTTAATTATTAAATCACTAAAAAAATGTCAAATCAGTAATTATTATGCAGTACCTGTTGCGGAGTTGTCAATTGAAGTATTACTAAAATAGTATGCCTTGCATTGAAAAAAATGGAAATTTTGAATAAAACTTAATATCAGAAATAGACGTTTTACATCAGATATTATCTACTTAAAAAGTTTCTGGTCATTCTCACAGAAAAAACTCATTCTTTTACTTTTTCCGGTTTCCCTTTTGGTAATTTCTTCGCCACATTCAGGACATTTTTTTCTGTGGTAAACCTGAAATGTCTTTCCTAAAGTGTCAGTGCGTTTGTATTTGACAAACTCCAAACCATAATTTTTGGTTTCTTTAATGATTGTTTTGAGTTTTGCTTCAGTTAGATTTTTAATCAGAGTTTCAGGATGAATTCCTGCGCGGAAAAGTGCTTCATTTTTAATGATATTTCCTACACCTGCAAAAATATCCTGATTCATCAAGGCATCACAGATCATCATTTCAGGATGTTGCTGCATTTTATCAATTGCTTTTTCATCACTCCATTTTTTGCTCATGATGTCTGCTTCCCAGTCGATTTTTGACAGATCCTTTTCACCAACAACCTTTACTACGCAGGTGTAAAAATACATTCCGTCATCTTTGAATTTTAATCCAAGTTTTAATGTGTCAATATCTTTTCGCTTAAATAAACTGTAAGAACCGAACATCATCAGATGAACTTTAAAAATAATTTTATCAAAAATAAGATAGGTCTGCTTGCCGAAGGTTTTTATTTCACGCAGTATCTCTCCTTTTACTTTTGAATTTTCAGGGACTTCGCTTCCTTCAATTTCTGTCACCTTTTCACCTGCAAACTTCTGCAGATCTTCTTTCATCAAAATTATGGTTGGACCTTCGGGCATAGCTTGTTTTTGTGTAAAAAGTCAAATATTATTCCTTTAAAAATAAAATTTACTTTAATTTTGAAAAATGATGAATTTGAATGAGATTTTTACCAGTCAGCGTACAGGCAACAATCCAAACACAGCGGCCTCCCGCACCGATTTTCAGAGAGATTTCGACAGAATTATCTTTTCTTCCGCGTTCCGAAGACTTCAGAATAAAACTCAGGTTTTTCCGCTTCCCGGAAGTGTTTTTGTGCACAACAGATTGACGCATTCACTTGAAGTTTCCTCCGTAGGACGAAGTTTGGGAAGTATTATCGGAGATTTTATCGTAAAAAATTTCGAATCGGTATTGACCGAAGATTCAAAAAGTTTCTATACTCATAATCTCAGCAACGTAATTGCTGCGGCTTGTCTCTGTCATGATGTCGGAAATCCTGCATTCGGACATTCAGGAGAAGATGCAATTGCGAGCTATTTCGATAAAAATGAAAATCAGATTAAAGATAAATTCAGTGCAAAAGAATGGGCAGATCTCGTTAATTTTGAAGGAAATGCCAATGCCATCCGTGTTCTCACACATCAGCAGCAGGGTAAGGATTTGGGTGGAACACAACTGACTTATTCTACTTTGTCGGCCATTGCAAAATATCCGTGTGAAGCGATTGCCAGAGATAAAAAGATTCTGCACCGTAAAAAATTCGGTTTTTTTCAGAATGAGAAAGATACTTTTCTGAAAATCGCAGAGGCAACGCAACTCGTGCAGGAAAATGATGAGCCGTATATTTTCAAAAGACATCCTTTCGTTTGGCTTGTAGAAGCGGCAGACGATATCTGCTACAACATCATTGATATGGAAGATGCGCACCGTTTGGGAATTGTATCGACCGCCGACTGTGAAAATCTGTTCTTCGAATTGGTGAAATCAGAGACAAATGACATCAAAAAAGTAAAAGATAAACTGTCTTTGATTTCAAACGAAAACGAAAGAATTAGCTATCTGAGAGCTAAGGTGATTAATGCCTTAATCAATCAGTCCATTGAAATTTATAAAGCCAATTTCAGTAAAATTCTCGACGGAAGTTTAGATAAAGCCCTGCTCGATATTTATAAATCAGAGAAAAATACGTTGAAGGATATTGAAACGTTTTCCATTGACAAAATTTACAATCATAAAGCGGTTGTTGAAATCGAAAATGCCGGCTACAATGTAATGTATGAACTTCTGGATCATTTTATTCCTTCAGTTTTAAAATCTAAAAACGAGATTAAATCTTATGATAAAATGGCCTTAAAACTTCTTCCGCAACAGTTTGTGTACGGAGAGGGTTCAGATTATCAGAAAGTTTTGGGCGTGATCGATTTTGTTTCTGGGATGACAGACAATTATGCGACAGATTTATACAGAAAAATCAAAGGAATTGATATCGGGATGACAATGTAACTTAAAGTTTTATTTTCTTCATATTTTCACGGTTTCCATAGATATTGAAAAGGTCGAGTTTGAAAACATAGGGCAGTTCGATCGTCCTGTTGTGATAGGAAAATACAATTTTAAACGTGTGGGTTCCCGACTGTTTTGCACCTAAAAGCAGTGATATTCTGTCGAAGTCTTTAGGTTTTAAAGCGTTTGAAATCGGGATGTCAAGAGCGTAATTTTTTCCCAGTGATCTGAGTTCTGCATTGTAATTGGCAGAGAATTCAAATCCGGCGCCGTAACCTTCACGGTAAATGTCAATCGGAGTACTGAAGCGGATTTCCTGAGATTTATTTTTATCATCAAGATAAGTTACGGTTCCAAATACATTTGCGCCTTTGTCTACAAAATCTTTGTTTTTAAGTCTGGCGGTTTGAAGAAGATTTTCACTGTTATAAAACTTACTGTATTCTTCCTGATTTTCTTCAAAATAACGGCTGTCGATATTTTTCAGCATCACATTGTTTATAAATTTCTGATCCAGATCAATTCTTCCTCCAGGCTGAAGTTCTGCCACATTAACTGTTGATTCAAACGGCAGATTCCAGTCGGGTTTTTGTCCGTTTGGAACTGTACTGAATTTAATCTTTAAATTTTTAGCAGCTCCGAAACCAACATTATTCAGTGTAAATTTATCCTGTATTCCGGGTATGATGACGGGAGCATTATTTGGAACGCTTTCAACAATTTTTAAAGCGATTCTGTCGAAAAAAATTGCATCATCAGAATTGTTGGTGATTTTGATATCAAACTGAGGAAAATAAACATTAAAATAATCTATAAAACCTTCGTAAGCATGCTTTCCTGTGATGATTTTCTTCTTTCTGATTTCATCAACCAGTTTTGAACTGGGGTAAATTTCAATTGTATCTTTATTTTGTCTGAAATGATAATTCACAAAGTCAAAATCGTCCTGAATGATGGATGGATCCTCTAATGCTTCGTTTGATTTTTGGGCTAAATCTGTCAGTGAAAGATTGATGTTAATGTCATTGTATTCGAAATTCATATTATTTCCGCTGAAATCAGATTTTATTTTTCTGTTGGAAATCAGATTAAAAGTCATCTTCTTTTCAAAACGATCAATAATAAATGTGCTGTCGACTTCGTTTTTAAAACGGAAGATAACATTTGAAGGATACTTAATCTGAGAATTTGAAAACTCGATGTTTGCATTTCCAAATTCATCTGTCAGAAACTTTTGTCCGATGTCGGGAATGATAATCTGAACGTCCTGGGTAGGTTTTCCGTCAACAAAAACTGTTGCTTTCATATTTCTGAGGTCACAGTCGGAATCTTTCCAGCCTGAAGGATTCAAAAGAAAAACGACAGCGAAAATGGCTATGGCTCCGCTGGCAGAAACAATTTTATTATTGAAATTAAAACTGCCCGGAATCGTTGCAGCAAAAGCCGCAGCGGCCAAAGCCAACAGAACCCTGAAAAAGAATTTCTGTGAGGAAGTAGGGCAGGGAATAAGTATAAATACCGCCAATAAAATCAGCAGGAAAATTACTCCCAAAATTATACTCCACTTTTTGAAATCCGTTTTCTTTTCCATGGTTTACTGAAAATTATTTTTCCATTTTTCTGAAAAATCAATTCCGTTTTGCCCCATAATTCCGGTGATGATTTTATTGATTTCTTTCTGAGGTTTATCGGCGAGAACAGCTTTTCCTCCGTTCTGTTCTACGTAGGATTTTTCGGCAATCAATAGCCATTTGTGGAGATTGGCTTCAAGCTCATCCAGAGATGATGCGTCAGGACAGATTTTTAAAGGTTCAATCAAACCGTCAAAATCACTTCCGATGCAGATGTTTTTCCAGGGTTCGCTTATTCCGACCCGTACAATACCGACCTGAATAATGTGAATGATATTAAAACAGAAAACCAGTGGATGCCGTTCTTCTTTTGTGGGAACAAGCCAGCTTTCCTGTTCCATCATAGATTCCATGGTTTCGGTACGGAGACTCTTCACTGAAATCTGCGGGAAGTGCGTCTGAAAATCCGGTGTACTCAGATATTCTTCGTCTCCCGCCATGTTTAAACCCACTTTCGACTGAAAACCGAGAATTCTTACGTCAAGACTTACGCCTAAAATTCCGCCACTTTTTAAAATTTCAATGATATCTTCATCCATTAAATTAATAGACCACGGATTAAAACTGAAATCATTGTTGATGGCAGATCCCCATTTTCCGGAAGGTTTTCTTTTGGTTTCAACCGATACTGCCCGTGCTCCATTGTAATGAAAGACCTTGCATTTATCAGTTTCCAAAGCATTTTTCCATTCGTTTACGCTGTAACCTGTAACGCCGATGTGTGAGGCAATCAAAGGGATTTTAGTATAATCCGGAGTGCCTTTTGGAAATTTTGTCGTTAAGAACTTTTTTCTCCATTCATATAAATCCTGTCTCGATTTCAGACCTAAATGTTTGATATCAATTAAAACGGGACGTGCTTCTCCCAAATGATTAGTCATGGTGAAACATTTCTGAAGCATCTGATAGCCCAGATTGGTAAAACCATTGCCGAAAGGAAAGAAAGATGGGTGTTTCAACATCTTCATGCCAAAAGCATGAGTCGCCAAAACCTGTTCTTTGATGTGGGTTAAATGCGTAACGGTGAGATAAAAAAGATCCATTCCCGATTTTGAGAGGCTGTGGTAGAAATATTCAAAATTTTCTGCAGGATTCTGGCTGTGGTGCGGAAGGCAGTCGGGATCGGTATTTCTGTATGGATCGCTGTTGCCGCAATTTCCGTTGTTTGCGGGAACGAGTTCTTTCCACAACTCGTCCTGCGAAAGCATTTTCCCAGATTCTTCATCTATGACACGATCTTTTTCAAAATCCAGTTTCGAGGCATTTCCGACGAGATATTTGCTGATGTTGTGGCTGCCTTCGAGGCTGAAGCAGATTTCCATCTTACCGTTATTCCGTTTTGGGGAATTTCTTGAGGCAAAATTGATCACATTCTGATCATGCAGAAAACGGAAAACGCTCAGTTCCATCAGCATCAGACGGTAGTAGGAAACTTCGCCGTTTCGCACCTTATCAAAATATTTTTTGTCCAGAGGATTTGAAAAATTGCTTTTTAAAATTCCTCCAAACAGACCTTTGCTGTCGGCAAAACCATATTCCAGATTGCATATTCCTGCAACGGCAAATTTCAGATTTCCTTTGTCGCACTGGGTTACAGAGCACTGACTTTTAAGAATATGAAGCAGAAGGTCGTCCAGAACATTGGTAATAACGTTGGCCATTCTGATGGGTTGGGTATAATCTTTTATGCTTTTGTTCACCTTCGGAAGTGTCTCATCGTAATTGCAGATATGATTTTTGAAAATGGGATGCAGATGTAAATCAAAATATGAAGTCATGGTGTTTTAGTTTTTGTAGCTGTCAAAATACATTTTTAAGATCTTTTCAGAATCATGTGCAGAGTTTCCGGAATCAGATTCAAACACACTCGAAACGGTATTTCCCGTGATGGCAGAAACAGCAATTCTACCTCTTTCTGTCATCATCATTTCGCTCATTTCACTTTCAAACTGTTTGCCCGGAGTCACTTTTCTGATTAAAGTTTTCCAGAGAAAATGAACACCTTCACGAATTCCCAAATCCCATTCCGTCTGTCTGAAATTGGTGTAGGCATGCTGTAAATCCTTCGCTTCCGGAAGTTTCTGTCTTAATAGATTTGAAATATCCAAAATTCCTGCTCCATAGTTGTCGGTATCCCAGCTGTCCGGCTTGAAAACCGAATTTTTCAGACAGGTTCTGAATGCTTCCACAATCTGCCACGGGAACTGGTATTTTCTATAGATTTCATCAAAATTTTTGGCTTTCCAAAGTGCGGCGGCAGCGGCTACGTGTGGTGTTGCGTAACTTGTTCCGCTTCCGTAAGCCATGATTTCATTTTTCTCCTTATCCATCGACGGAACGTAAACGTCTTCACCGGGTGCAGCAATATCAACTGCTTTTCCATAACTGCTACCACGCCACGGTTTTTGATTTGGGTTGATGGCAGCTACGGCAATCGTTCCGGGATAAAGAGCCGGAGCAACGATGGTTTCCACTTCATTTCCGGCGGCACAGCACCAGATAATTCCGTTTTCGTAAGCAGATTTTGCGGTTTCAGCAATCATCAGTCTCGGATAACTTCCCATGCACATGAAAAGAATGTCTGCGCCTGTATTCACCGCCTGATTAACGGCATCCACCAGATTCTTGCCCCTTCCGATCAATACAACTGATTCTGCAATTCGGTAAGGGATGACTTCTATGAGCTGTTCTTTATTTTTATCAGTTAAAATGCCATAGTTTCCGTCGCTTTTGTAATTCATTTTACCTCCGCAGATGATGCTTGCAGTGCGGGTTCCGTGGCCGGGATGTTTCAGAAGTCCTTTAATCATTTCGTCTCTTGCATCTGAACCGTCGATAAAATCTTCATCATTTTCATAATTAAATCTTCCTTTTACTTTGGAATGATCGGTGTAGCCGGTGTCGAGTTGGATGAGTTTTAAATTTTTCAGCCGCTTTTTCACCTCTTCAAGATTTCCTTTCTCAGCTTTTATTATTTTTTCTAAAATGGTTTCGGCATCAGTTTCGGTATCATTCAGGAAATCAACAGTTCCATTGTTTGTGGTAAGACCCACTGCAATACGGTTCCAGCCTCTCTGTCTTTCTTCTTTCGTATCGGTTTTGATATCAAAATAATGGGAAGAATTCCATTTGGTTTTAAAATCATCTTCACGCTCCACGACATTGCTTGTTTTCATGGTTTCGAGAATATCAGATTCGGTGACATGAATATTGCTGCTGCTTGGAAACTGCATATCAGTTTCCATCGGAAGGTCTGGCGTGGCATTTTTTATCTGAGGCAACGCTTCCAGTTTTGCTGAAATTTCCCATGGATTTTCTGAAGACCGTACTGTCACATAATAAATACTTTTCTGTGAAGCGGAAGTTGAAAACGGAAAAACAGGTTCGTTACTTACGATTTCAGGGATTAATTTCTGATAATTATCCACCCAGTCATCCTGCATCGTCTGAATATTGACCAGTTCAATTTCAAAATATTGCAGCGCAGCATCTGAATCTACAGAAGGACTTTGCAGAATATTTACACTTTGATTGACGATGTTATTTTCTGAATTTTTCATGGTGTTTTCAGGATTTGGCTGTTTTTTTTCTTCAAGGTCAGATTCAGTTTCTTTTTCCTGTCTGGTGAAAGAACTTCTGAGCACTGATTCTCTGAAAGCTTCCATATGTTGAGGAAGTTTAAATTTTCTGATGCATTTAATGATAGAACTTATTCTTACTCCTTCATTTCCCATCCAGTCGATTGATTCATCGGGATCGCCACTGCTGTAGACGCCGCCATCTTTTCTCAGAATCTGTCCCTGTGCATTTTTTCTCGGTACACTGCTGTGGTGAAGTGCTACAATTTCACCCGTTCCCAAACCAATCACCACCGCACCAGACGAGCCGGGAAGGGTGTCGGATTCGTAAATGAGAAAGTCATCTTTCAAAGTCAGCATCCGGATGTCTTTCATTACGATTTTCTTGTAATCGCCTTTGGGATGCTGGATGATGACACAGCTTTCTCCGTCAATGATTTTACCTAAATTTTCATTCAGTGATGTAAAAGGCACTTCAGAAATACTTTTGCCTTCATCCGATCTTTCTGATACGGCAACAATTGTAAAATCCAAACCGTTAAGCGGATTTTCCGGTGTGGTCTTGAAAGATGAGGTAATAAAGAATTTCTCGGGTTCGAAATTGAAGGAGAGCGTACGTTTTGAGGTTTTATCACCGTCCATTTCATAGAAAAACTGAACGGTAGAATTTTTGGCAGTATCCTGATCCTGAAAGACGTGATTATTGGTAATCAAAATTCCCGGTGCAATCAGAAATCCTGTTCCGTAGCCTGTGTTTCCGTATCGGGTTTTGATGGTGATTCTTCCTACAGATTCAGCAATTTTAAAGATTTTATTGAGAATATGGATGTCCTGAAAGTTGGGGACACCATTAATTCTCTCCAATGCATCAGGAATTGAAGTATGTTCTGCTGCAACCCTTCGGGCCAGAGCGTGTGGATCAGACTGTAATTCTGTGAGTGATTTTTCTCCGTTACGGTTTTCCTGAATCCCTTTTTTAATGGTTTCTATTTTCCGGGTGGCATCGGTAAATCTTTCGTATGCTTCATCCAGAATGTTTAACTGGAAAGACATAAGTGGTTTGGTGTTTAGTTTTTTTTGTAAGGAAGTTTAGATTCTACAGGCTTTTTCGGTCTCAGATGCCGAAAATTCAATTTTCATAAGGACATGAAATTGTACAGTTGCTCGATGTTTAGTTTTTGGTTATTGTTTTAGTAAATGTATAAAAAAATAAAGTATGTTGCTTAAAATTCGAAGAAAAAATTAATTTTTTGTATATTTAAAAACTAACTGATAAAAAATAATTTATGATTTACTTAGGTATTTTGGTCTTTTTTGGACTGATCACTTTATTTGCTTCGTTCTTCACTGTAAAGCAGGAATCTGCAGCGGTTGTAGAAAGACTGGGCAAATTCTTAAAGGTAAGCCACGCAGGCCTGCATCTGAAAATCCCTTTTCTTGATCAGATTGCAAAACGTCTGAATCTGAGAATCCAGCAATTGGATGTTATTATTGACACCAAAACTTTGGATAATGTATTTATTAAAATGAAAGTTTCTGTACAGTATCAGGTGATCAGAGAAAATGTGAAAGATGCTTATTACCGTCTCGAAAATCCTGAAAACCAAATTACTTCCTATGTATTTGATGTTGTGCGAGCCGAAGTTCCAAAAACAAAATTAGATGATGTTTTTGTAAGAAAAGATGATATAGCCATTGCGGTAAAAAGTGAACTGCAGGAGGCAATGCAGAGTTATGGATATGACATTATCAAAGCTTTGGTAACCGACATTGATCCTGATGAGCAGGTAAAACATGCGATGAACAGAATCAACGCCGCGGAAAGAGAAAAAACCGCCGCCGAGTATGAATCTGAAGCTCAGAGAATCAGAATTGTAGCTGTGGCAAAAGCCGAGGCAGAATCTAAAAAGCTTCAGGGTCAGGGTATTGCAGACCAAAGAAGAGAGATAGCAAAAGGTCTTCAGGAATCTGTTCATATGTTGAATTCTGTGAATATAAAACCACAGGAAGCTTCTGCATTAATCGTGGTAACGCAGCATTATGATACACTTCAATCCATTGGAGCAAATAACAGAAGTAATCTTGTTCTGTTGCCCAATTCACCAACTGCAGCGAGTTCAATGTTGAATGACTTGGTGGTTTCGATGGCTGCTACTCAAAATCTGGATGATTTAAATCTTCCACCTAAAAAATAATCAGAATTTGGAAAATTCTGAACACATTATAGAATATTAAAATTTCGGATAAAGGGGAAATTTTTAGCAAATTGTATAAGACGGACTTTTTAAAATGGTCCGTCTTTTTTGTGTTCAAAATTAATTATTTTCCAATTGATAAATATCATGTGTAATCGGTTAAACAGATTCAAACATTAAATTAAATTTGTCTAACTATTTTTATTTAGAATGATTAAAAATTTATCTTTTTCGATTATGACTTTTTTAAGTCTTGGAAGCATAGTTCAGCTCAATGCTCAATGTAATGCAATTGACAGCTTTTCTGAAAACTTCGATACACTTTCGTGCTGTGCCTTCGGAATAGTACCCAACTGCTGGAACAGCCTGCGTACTTCCACAGGAAACCAGATTATTTCACACACGACACCAGCTTCAGGAGGATCAAATGTGTATCAGACCGGTTATGGTTCAGGTGCGGTTTCTATTGTGATAATGCCTATTTTAAGCAACATAAATGCAGGAACTCATCATTTTAAATTTAAAGTGAGAGTGAATTCCGGACCGGGAAAGCTGGATTTTGGCTACTTGACAGATGCGAATGATATTAATTCTTTTGTTACATTGGAATCACTTACGATTACCAACAGTACATACGACAGCTCGGCTGAAAGAACATTGGATGTTCCTACAACTGTTCCTGCCAATGCAAGACTCGCCATCAGAAATCCGGGATCTACCTGGGCGGGACACTATTGGGATGATGCAGTTTGGGAGCCAAAATCAAATCTAAATGTTCAGGATGCAGATTTGACTTCATTTAAAGTTTATCCAAACCCTGCAAGCGATTATGTTGAGATCTCTGAAGCTCAAAAAGTAAATGATATTACAATCTTTGATGCATCAGGCAGATTAGTAAAAACTGTTACTGCTCCTCAGTCAAAAATATCAGTTTCTGAGCTTTCTGCAGGAATGTATTATCTTAAAATCAAATTTATTGATAAGTCTACAACAGTTCTTTCAGAAAAATTTATAAAAAAATAGAATTGAAATCTTTTTGGTGTCAGGTTCATGTTTATAAACAAAAAAAGCTGGTCAGATGACCAGCTTTTTTCATTAAACAAATAAAAGTTTAATATTATTTCTTCATTCCCGGAGGATAGTTTGCCATAATTTCCATCATAATTTTAGGGATTTGCTTCTGCTTAGCTTTAGGTCTGTCAACGGAAATTCCGCTTCCGATTCCCTGCCAAACCAGTTTTTGCGTTTTGGCATCAACCATATCCACGATGATGGCCCCTTCGTTGTAGTTGCTGGTCCAGGTTCTGTTCATCCCGATTCCCCAACCGAAACCGCCGCCCCAGCCCCACATTCCTCCGTAAGGATTCGTGGTGTTGATATCGGTGATTTTTTTATGATTCGCCTTTACATTGATTATTACGTCAGGATTTTCGCCCGACTGTAAACCTTTTGCCTGCAGCTGTTTCGATAATTCATTTAAAACTCTGTCTTTATCGATATCGTTTATTTTTAAATCATCAATTCTCAGTTTGTACGTTCTGTAGTTACTGAAAGTAGCAGTCTGAGCATAATCTGATCTTACCTGGAACGGACTGCAAGATGAAAGTCCTAAACTCGCTGCGAGTACAATAAGAATATATCTTTTCATTTCTATTATTTTTTTTTATTGATCTTTATAAATGTGTCTGTCTTTTTATCGTATCCGTAAGGGCAGTGTCTACATCCGCTTTTGCAGCAGTAGCCGCGCTTCAGATGAAATTTTTCTGTAAAAACTTTATATCCCTGTTCGTTATAATAAAAGTCTTCATTCTCTTTGATGTCAAATAGAGCCATAAAGTTAAATGCTAAAATTCAAAAAACCTATATATTTGTAATTATGATAATTGTGTGCCAAAAACCTTTAAAACGCTTGAAAATAAGTGGCATAACACTTTTTCCATTTATTTTTATTAGGAATCCCGAAGATAAGAAAAATAAAATACTGATCAACCATGAAAAAATTCATTTGCGACAGCAATTGGAGTTGCTTATTATTTTCTTTTACATTGCTTATCTGCTTGAGTACTACTTCTGGCTTTTCAAATTAAAAAACAGCCATAAAGCGTACCGGAGAATATCTTTTGAGCGTGAAGCCTATGCCATGGAGTGTGATATGAATTATCTGAAAAAAAGAAAATTCTGGGGTTTCTGGAAGTATATTTAATCGTAATTCACATTGATAAATAATGATAAGCTAATTTCTTTGAGAGTTTTGTCTGTCATTAAATAAAAATCTCAGGTAACTTAAAATATAGAAGTTTAGATTGCTGCCGAATGACAAAGTAGTGCTGATCTTTGTACGATGTTTAAAAAGTAAGGTCATTTTAATTTTAAAAAAAAAATTAAGGAAATTTGCATTAATGAAAGTTCCCGAAATACAGATTCCGATAGTAGAAATTCCGATAGAAAAAAAGGTGAAGCTCTTTATGAAAAGGGAAGATCTCATTCATCCCGAAATCTCCGGAAACAAACACTGGAAACTTTTTTTTAATATAAATAATTATTTAGATCTGAAACCTGAAAATCCTCTAATCATCACTTTTGGGGGAGCCTTTTCTAATCATATTTCAGCAGTTTCTGCTCTTGGGAATCAGTTTAATTTAAAAACTTTAGGCATTATCCGGGGAGAGGAAATCGGGAAAAAATGGAAGGAGAATCCTACCTTGGTTTATGCAAAAAGAAACGGGATGAATCTGAAATTCGTTACCCGTGAAGAATACCGCCACAAAGAAAAACTTACAGAATTTTTAAAACAGGAATTTCCAGAAGCACTGATTATTCCCGAGGGCGGAACCAACAGAAACGCTGTACAGGGCATTAAAATGATGCTCAATAACGATACAAAAGATTTTGATTATCTTTGCACAGCAGTCGGAACCGGAGGAACCCTTGCAGGACTTTCAGAGTTTTGTGAAGACAATCAGGAAGTTATAGGTTTTAAAGTAGTTGAAGATGATTCTTTGGAAGAAAAGATTTCAAAATTAACATCAAAAAGAAATTTTCATCTAACCGATGCTGCTTTTGGAGGTTATGGTAAAATAAACGACGAAAACGTACGTTTTATCAACGACTTTAAAGCAAAATATGAAATCCCGCTGGAACCGATCTATACAGGAAAAATGATGCAGAAAGTTTTTGAAATGATTGATGCAGGTTATTTTCCGGAGGGAAGCAAAATTCTCTGTTTTCACACCGGTGGTTTGCAGGGAATTGAAGGAGCAAACTTGCTTCTGCAGAAACAGAACAGAAATTTGATTATATAAATTTAAATTTGAAAAAATGGAAACACATTTTGTGTTCCATATTTCTTTTAAACATTAAAAATAGTAAGATGAAAAGACTTTTCACCGTCGTAAGCCTTTTAGTTTTATCTGAATTCTCAGCCCAAACCTGGGCGAATGATGACCAGTACATCCAGAAATTTGCCCAATACGCAGTAGAGGAAATGGAAAAATATAAAATTCCTGCCTCAATCACGCTTGCACAGGGGCTTTTGGAAACGGGTGGCGGACAGAGCCGGCTTGCTCAGGAAGGAAAAAATCATTTTGGAATAAAGTGTAAGGAAGAATGGACCGGCAAGACGATGAAACATACCGATGACGCTCCAAATGAGTGTTTCAGAGTGTATGATGACCCAAGGCAGTCTTATGAAGATCACTCAGTTTTTTTAGCCACCAGAAAGTATTACGCCAATCTTTTTAATCTCGATATGAAAGATTACAAAGCGTGGGCCCATGGTCTTAAAAAAGCAGGTTACGCCACAAACCCAAGATATGCAGGCATTCTCATCAGCAAAATTGAAAAGTACAGATTGTACGAATTTGATCAGGTGAATTCTAAAGAAGTTAATTTTGCTATTCTTAAAATGTATCCCGGATTGAAAGATGATCAGGCATATATGGCAAGTCTGGAATCTTCTAAGGCGGTTGAAAAGAAAAAAGTTTCAAAGCCTGCACCGGCTCCTAAAAAAGTTTACGCTGAAGCTCCCAAAAAGGAACGTGTAAAAACCAAATCAGAAATTCTGAATTCTATTTTAATCAAAAGCCATCCGAACGGAGGTTTGAAATATGTAGTGATTCCTGAAGATACAGATATTCAGTTTATAGCCGGTAAATTTAAAATCAGTGAAGAAAAACTGATGAAATGGAATGAATTGGAAACCAATCAATTAAATAAAAACGAAATTATCTTTCTTGAATCTAAAAATTCAGATGGAAACACAGCAATCTACAAAGCTGAATATTCCGAAGATATGCACGACATTGCCCAGAAATTCGGAATTAAACTCAATAAACTTTACGCAAAAAACAGAATGGATGAAGGCCAGAAACCTTCTGCCGGTCAGCTGATTTATCTGATTGCAAAAAAGCCTAGAAATTAGTTTTAAGGGAGCGTTTTTAACATACAACATCCTACACCCAGCATCTAACACACAAACATCTATCACCCAACAATCAATGAGATACCAGAGAAGTTCAGCTTTATTTGATGAAGCTTACCAATATATTCCCGGCGGAGTCAATTCGCCTGTACGTGCCTTCAAATCTGTTGGCGGCGTTCCTGTTTTTATGAAATCTGCAAAAGGAGCTTACCTTACAGATGCCGACGACAATGTTTACGTAGATTACATCAACTCGTGGGGACCGGCTATTTTAGGGCATACGCATCCGGAAGTTTTAGAGGAACTCAAAATTCAGGCTGAGAAAGGATTTTCTTTCGGTGCGCCCACAGAATTGGAAACAGAAATCGCAAAATTCATCACAGAAAATGTTCCGAATATTGACCAGATCAGAATGGTTTCTTCAGGAACGGAAGCGTGTATGAGTGCCGTAAGACTGGCAAGAGGCTTTACGGGAAGAGATAAAATTGTGAAATTTGAAGGCTGCTATCACGGTCACTCAGATTCATTTTTAATAAAAGCGGGGAGTGGTGCTGCAACTTTTGGCAACCCAAATTCACCTGGAGTTACTGCAGGAACAGCAAAAGATACTTTGCTGGCGAGATATAATGATTTTGAACAGGTTGAAGAATTATTTAAACAAAATCCTGGTGAAATTGCAGGAATCATCATCGAGCCGGTTGCCGGAAATATGGGTTGTGTATTGCCTGAAAATGATTTTCTCCAGAAACTGAGAATTCTGTGTGACGAAAACGGATCTTTACTGATATTTGATGAAGTGATGACTGGTTTCAGACTGGCTTTTGGCGGTGCACAGGAATTATTTAATGTAAAAGCTGATTTGGTGACTTACGGAAAAGTAATTGGAGGCGGACTGCCGGTTGGTGCTTTTGCAGGAAGAAACGAAATTATGGATCATCTTGCACCAAAAGGCGGCGTTTATCAGGCCGGAACTTTGAGCGGAAATCCATTGGCGATGAGAGCTGGTTTGAAAACGCTTCAGCTTATCAAAAATGACTTCGAATTTTTCAACAGACTTGAAGAAACTACTGAAGTTTTAGATATTGAAATAGGTAAGATTTTAACTGAAAAGGGAATTCACCATACGATCAACAGAAAAGGATCGATGATGTCGGTTTTCTTTGATACAGATAAGGTTTCAGATTTTGATGATGCACAGAAAGCAAATCATTACACATTTAACAAATTCTTCCATCACATGCTTGAAAACGGAATTTATCTTCCGCCGAGTGGGTATGAAACTTATTTTATCAGTGATGCTATTCGAGATGAAGAAATCAATATGACACTGGATGCAGTAAGAACTTTTTGATACTGAAATTCAGATATAAAAAAAGATGAAGTCGGTTGGCTTCATCTTTTTTTGTGCAAAAAAATAGCCGCTTTTTACGGCGGCTATTGTATTTAAACCGTTCATAAAACTGAAGATTTAAACTGAAATTCATAAATGAAGTAGGATGAAGTCGGTTGTCTTCATCTTTTTTTGTGCAAAAAAATAGCCGCTTTTTACGGCGGCTATTTTATTTAGATTGAATAATGATTATTCTTTAATGAATTTTTTCTGAACAGTGGTATTCCCATCGACAACTTCAATAACGTAAAGACCGTTGATCAGTCTTGATACATCAATTTTATTGTTGACAATTACTCCTGAAGAAACAAGCTGTCCTGAAGTACTGTAAATTTTATAGTTAGCTTTTACACTGATATTTTTTATATTAAGCACTGTCTTTACAGGGTTTGGATATAAAATAATTTCAGTCTGGTCTAAAGCATTTACAATCGGTTTCTTTTGAATTCTTACCGTGTAATCTTCAACTTCACCATCTGCAAAGCTCGTACAGTTTACAGGAACACCATCTTTCTGCATTGCCACTCTCATTACTACATATTTGTAATCTGTACTGCTCACAAAAGTATCTTCAGGTACGGTAAATGCAGCACTTACAGAAGTCTGACTGTTCGGACCGTTAGAAAGGATTTTTTCATTCACATCAAAATATCCGTTTCTGTTGAAATCAATCCATACAGCAACACCTGTATTTGAACCGGATGCAGAAGTTTTATCAACTTTAACAACATTCCCCTGAGATCCCTGAATTAAAGTAATATACTTTGTAGTATCTCCTGTGAAATCTGTATAGTTTGAAGGTCCTGAAGCATTTTCTTTTGCTGCACTCTGATAAGGCGTTACGCTTACTTTATTGATGTATTCTGTTGTAGAATTTGTTGAAGACATTTGGCAGTATACTACCGTTGGAGTCGTAAAATAATACAACGGTGTAAAGTTTCCAGGAGTTCCGGTACAAACGTTTGCAACCTGCATTTCATATTTTGTTAATTCCACTAATCCGGTAATCGTGTATGTTGTCGTATTATTAACAGTGATATTTGTCCAGCTCGGAATTCCAACTTTTCTGTATCTTAAAACATAACTGTTGGTAGCTCCGGTTCCTGTGTAAGCTTCCCAGGTTACTTCTGCCGAAGTTGGGTTAAGCTGAGTAATCGTTAATCCCGGAGGCGGAATTTCGCAAACTCTGACCGTTGTAAATACCTGCGCATTTGACCACGGGTTTGGAGTTGTCTCTCCAATACATGTGTTTCTTACCATAACTTCGTAAGTTTTATAAGAACTTAATCCGTCAAGAACATAAGAGTTTGCAGGCGGCTGAGGAATTGTCGGCGTGTTCCACACTGCTGTTCCCACTTCTCTCCACTGCAGTTGGTACGTACCATTTACTGCCAGAGGATTCCAGGTAACTAATGCAGAAGTTGAGGTGATATTGGTCACTGTAACGTTCGGTGGAGTAGGATCACATCTTGTAATAAATGTATTGTGTGAATAAACACCAGGTACATTTTTACATACTGCAGCAATTTCCACTTCATACTCGGTCGCAGGAAGTAAATTGGTTAATGTAAAAGTATTCGTTGCTGCAGGATATGGAGCTGCACCAACAGACTGAGTCTGCCACGCTGTGCTTCCTAAAGGTCTGTATCTGATCTCGTAAGTTGCTCCGTTGATATCCTGATTCCAGTTTAAAACTGCTGAATTCTGAGTGATTGTTCCTACAGTTACTGTTGGTGTTGCATTGTTACAAACCAGTAATTTTACATTGTCAACAGCTACCGGCGGCTGTACTCCGCCACTTCCGTCATTTCTCCATTCAAATACTACACGCATTGTAGATCCTGCAAAACTGCCGATGTTTAAGGCTGGATTAAGGAAATTCTGCCATGCAGTCTGCAGATTATAGTTTGCTCCAATCTGAATTCTTCCTGTTCCTGCAGTAATCTGAGTTCCTGCCACCGGCTGATAAGAAGCTGGCACCAACCAAACTCTTAAATAGTCATAAGTGCTTTCTCCGCCTGCTTTCCAGTCGAAACCAAACTGAGCTTCTGTAGTTCCCGCAGGTACTGCAATATCTCTGTAGGCATGTACCACAGATGTTGAACTGATGGTGTATGCATTCGCGGTTCCGTTGTTGGAAATATAGATAGAATTACCTGTATTTCCTGTTGCTGAACCGGAAACCCATTTGTTGGTCTGAGTTCCGTTGGTAAATCCAAAATCAACCGCACCCGAGAAATCCTGAATGTAAGGAATTGTCGCAGGAATCTGCGTTGTTGTAAATGAAGGTCCTGCAGTCCACAAGCTGTAATCGGTAGTATTGCAACGTGAACGTACCCAGAAGTAATAAGTTGTATTCGGTGTTAAACTTCCCAAAGTTACTGAAGTCGCATTTGTGTTGCCTGTTGGAGGCGTTGTCTGAGTAGGGGCAGTATTTGTAGTCGTTACATAATACTGGTATCCGTTTGCCGGCGCCGGAGTTGGGGCAGTCCAGCTTATTGTAGCACCGTTTGCTGTCACTGTAATTACGGCCAAAGCAGTAGGAATAACACAGGATGGGATTGATATATTTACATTATCAATAGCCATTGGAGGCTGAGTTCCACCGCTGCTGTCATTTCTCCATTCAAAAACTAGACGCATTGTTGATCCTGCAAAAGAGGTGATATTTAAATTTGAATTTAAATAATTAGCCCATGTTGCCTGATTGTTCATGTTACCGCCTACCTGAACTCTTCCTGTTCCAGCGGTAATCTGTGTTCCAGCTACAGGAACGAATGTTATTGGCACCAACCATACTCTGAGATAGTCATAGTTGGTTGTTGTGAACCCTTCGCCAATACCTTTCCAGTCAAAAGATAAATTGGCAATTGTAGTACCTGCCGGTACAGTGATATCACGGAATGCCTGTACTACTGATGTAGAACCAATTGTGTAAGCATTCGCAGTACCGTTGTTATTGGAAATGTAAATTGAATTTCCTGTGTTTCCTGTTGCAGATCCGTATGCCCATTGGTTGGTCTGAGTTCCGTTTACAAATGCGAAATCATTTCCCCCTGTGAAATTCTGAGTATAAGGAATTGTTGCAGGAATTTGAGGCGTTGTAAATGACGGTCCGGGTGTCCATATGCTTAGATCACTTGTACCGCATACTGAACGAACCCAAAAGTAGTATGTAGTATTTGGATTCAAACTGCCTAGAATCGTTGACGTTGAAGCAGAAGTACCTGAAGGAGGTGTTGTAGCAACCGGAGCAGTATTGGTTGTAGTAACATAATACTGATAGCCGTTTGCAGGCGCTGGTGTAGGTGCTGTCCAGCTGATGGTTGCTCCATTTGGTGTGATATTGTTCACTGCCAAAGCAGTTGGCATCACACATGAAGGAATCGAAAGATTAACATTATCGATGGCAACCGGAGGCTGAGTACCGGATGAAAAATCGTTTCTCCATTCGAAAACAAGTCGCATCGTAGAACCTGCGAAACTGCTTAAATTTAAACCTGAATTTAAATAATTCAGCCACGTCGCCTGATTGTTCATATTTCCACCCAACTGGATTCTCCCTGCTCCCGCTGTGATCTGTGTCCCTGCAACAGGAGTAAAAGTCGCAGGTACCAGCCAGACTCTCAGATAATCATAGTTGGTAGTTGTAAAACCTTCACCTATACCTTTCCAGTCGAAAGATAATGTGGCAATAGTAGTATTTGCTGGTACAGTAATTTCACGGTAAGCCTGAACAACTGAAGTAGAATTTACAGTATAAGCGTTTGCCGTACCGTTATCATTGGAGATATAGATAGAACTTCCTGTATTTCCAGTTGCAGTTCCATATGCCCATTTGTTGGTTTGGGTACCATTCACAAACGTAAAATCGTTTGCTGAGTTAAAATTCTGCGTGTAAGGTATCGTAGCAGGTGTCTGAGCTTTTAGATGACTCATAATTCCCAACTGTGATACCAGCCACAGAAAAATAAATGAAGTAAAAAATTTCTTCATGATTGTACGATTATTTTTGAATTATTATTTATCAAAACAAAAATAATCAATTAGAAAATTGAACACTTTCTTTACCCTTGAAGAATTATTCTTAAATGGCTGTTAATTATTTGGAATTTAGTACGTAATTAATTTATTTGTTATTCAGAAAATAACATTTAGAGAAAAGTAAATTTTTTTTGATAATTTTTAGGTGTGTCACCAACGAGTTGCTTAAATACTCTGTTAAAGTAATTTGCATCAGAAAAACCAGTTTGGAAAGCAGTCTCTTTAATGCTGTTCTGAGTGGCCAAAAGTTCTTTTGCTTTGCTGATTCTTTCCTGCAGAATAAAATCATTAGGCGAAGTTCCAAGTTCATCTTTAAACATCCTGAAGAAATTAGATTTACTCACATACGCCAGTTTAGCAATAGCATCCACCGAAAGCTTCTGGTGAAGATTTTTTCTGATATAATCTACGGCAAATCCAATTCTCGATTTATTTTTAGCCACATTTTTCTCAACCATTCCGCGAGCCTGCGTCTGCATTAAACGGATGAGCAGTTCTTTCAAAGCAAAATCTGCCATAATATCTTTCTGCGAATTGTCGTCCATCGCAATTCTCATAATATTGTTGGTTGCTGAAGCTAAAGACTGATTATTAAACAGAAAATATTCATTTAAATCTAAATTCCAGTTTGAGGTTTCATCTGTTTTCGGAAGGTGATAGTTTAAATGATTTAAAGAATCTTCAATAAACTCAGAATTTAAACTTAAAGAAATACACTGTGAAGGCGTTTCATCGGCTTCGGGGAAATCAATCACCATCGTTTCTCCAGGCGAAACCAGCACACTTTCTCCCGGGAAGTAATCAAAATACTGATTTTTGCTCTCCAGTTTTAAATGCTTTTTGCCTCTGAGCATTGCCGTGAAAGCAATTGTATCAAAATGCAGTTTTACATTAAAAGCAGATTTGTGGGTTTCATAAATACTGAACTCACAATTCCTCAGATTGAATTTTGTCTGATTTTCAACCAGTGTTATCAGCTTGTTTTCTTCTTTCAGTTCAGGCTCTTGCAATAAGTATTTATGATCGTTCATTATCATGATTTTTGGTGTGTGCTCTGTTTCAAAGATAAAAATTTAATAATTAAGGCAAATGTTAAGTAAAGCATAAAATTTTATTCGTTGCATGATTTTACAGTTTTTTTGCACGATTTTGCTATTCAGATAAAATTCATCAGTGTAACTTGGCTAAACAGAAATTTAAAATCTTACATAAAAATGAGTACATCAACACAAAATCAATCAGAAACATTATTACAGTGGCCGGAATTCAAAAGTCAGTATGACAATTATATCAACGGTCAGTTTACGTCGCCTGTAAACGGAAAATATTTTGACGTGGTTTCGCCGGTAAACGGTAAGAATTTTACCAAGGCCGCACATTCTTCAAAAGAAGATCTGGAAGTGGCCGTTAATGCAGCTACCGAAGCATTTAAAACGTGGAAGAACACTTCTTCAACGGAAAGAAGTATTATTTTAAACAAAATTGCAGACAGAATTGAGGAGAATTTAGAATACCTCGCTACGGTTGAAACCATTGACAACGGTAAGGCTGTAAGAGAAACTTTGGCTGCAGATATTCCTCTGGCGGTTGATCATTTCAGATATTTTGCATCAGTAATCAGAGCAGAAGAAGGATCACATAACGAACTGGATAAAGATACCGTATCACTTATCGTTCATGAGCCGCTTGGTGTAATCGCACAAATTATTCCGTGGAACTTCCCGATTTTAATGGCAGTCTGGAAACTGGCTCCGGCCTTGGCTGCGGGAAACTGTGTGGTTTTGAAGCCGGCTGAAAGTACACCAATTTCAATTTTGGTTTTAATGGAATTAATTGGCGATCTTCTTCCTGCGGGCGTTGTGAACATCGTCAACGGTTTCGGAGCAGAATTGGGAAGGGCTTTGGTCACCAATCCTAAAGTGAATAAGGCGGCATTTACCGGTTCTACAGTAACGGGTCGTCTGGTAATGCAGTACGCAACAGAAAACATCATTCCGGTAACCTTAGAATTAGGTGGGAAATCTCCAAACATCTTCTTCAGTTCCGTGATGGATGCTGATGATGAGTTTTTGGATAAAGCGATTGAAGGAGCAGTTTTATTTGCTTTAAATCAGGGTGAAATCTGTACCGCCCCGTCAAGACTTCTGGTACAGGAAGATATTGCAGATGCCTTCATCGAAAAGGTAATTGAAAGAGTAAAATCTATTAAAGTCGGAAATCCGCTGGATAAAACAACAATGATGGGAGCTCAGGCTTCGCAGATTCAGAAAGATAAAATTCTCTCTTACATTAAATTAGGGAAAGAAGAAGGGGCAGAAGTGCTTGTAGGAGGAGATGTCAACAAAGTAGGAGAAGGTCTGGAAGAAGGATACTACATCCAGCCGACCATTTTCAAAGGAAACAACAGAATGAGAATCTTCCAGGAAGAGATTTTCGGTCCTGTTCTGGCATTTACCACCTTCAAAGACGAAGAAGAAGCTCTGAAAATTGCCAACGACACCATTTATGGTTTAGGAGCAGGAGTTTGGACAAGAGATGCGCATCAGCTGTACAACATTCCTCGCCACATTGAAGCAGGCAGAGTTTGGGTAAACCAATATCATGCATACCCTGCAGGTGCTCCTTTCGGAGGATACAAGCAGTCCGGAATCGGAAGGGAAAATCACAAAATGATGCTCGACCACTATCGTCAGACAAAAAATATGTTGATTTCTTACAATAAAAACAAATTAGGTTTCTTTTAGATCATTTGGGCGTGCCCCTTTGCATGGCCAACCCACAACGCTGGCAGGGTTCGGAACCCTGCCAGCGTTCCCCCACCAATGCAAGCGGGTCGGGCTATGCAGGGCTCCACTTCGTTTCGGTACTCCGCTTTGCTGCGTACCGGCTCGTTCCTCGCCGCCCTTCCTATCCCTCACGCGGGAGGAAATCTTCTTTTCACTATTATTTTTAAAACGGAAAAGCATTGATTTCTATTTTTTAAAAGAACAGTGAAATATTTAATATTCAAGCCTTGTTATGATTTTAAATCTTGGCAAGATTTTTAAACTGAAATAATTTTTCAGACGTGCAGCATCACTGCAGCTTAAATTATAGACTTGGTTGAAGTTCGGCGACAAATTTCGCCGGACTTTTTTTTAACTTTAATTAAAATTAAAAATGGAAACGCAGAATAAAATAGCGCGACTTTCAGTTACAGAAAAAGCCCTCGAACTGATCTGGGAACTGGAAAAAAAACACGGTGATCTCATGTTTTACCAGGCCGGAGGTTGTTGCGAAGGCACTCAGCCACAATGTTTTGAAAAAGGAGGCTATTTCCCGAGAATGAACGATGCCATGATCGGCACCATCAACGGCCACGAATTCTGGATCGACCGCGATCTCTTCGAATACTGGCAGTACTCGCATTTCACCTTAGATGTACTGGAAGGCTTCGGGCCCGGCGGATTTTCTCTGGAAACACCTTTGGGAAAAACATTCAAAGTGCATTACAGACTTTTCACACCAGAAGAACTGCAGAATCTGGAAGAAGTAAAGCGGAGTGAATAGCAATGGATTGTTTTCCCACGAATTGCACAGATACTATCTCGAAGATTTATGTATCATAACCACAAATTACAGTCATTTTGAATAAGCCGAAAACTCCTCATCACAACCGTAACGTGGTTCAATAAAATTTTCACACTCAATTTGAATATAATCCGTGAAAATCTGTGAAGTCCGTGCGCTGATTTTTTTCGCACAGACTTCACAGATTTTCACAGATAATTCGTGCAAAACATTCGTGGAATTTGTTTTAATACATGCATCCATCGCTCATCTATTAGTCAGATTCGTCAAAAATTCGTGCGATTCGCATTTTAAACAAACCTACTCACAAACATCGACGCCACCAGCTGTCCCACTGCATTCAACACAGATGCCAATGGATCTACCAGCGTCCCGATAATCATCACTGCCGGAATTGCCTCCTGTGGCAATTGGTAGACAGAAATCATCAGCATTTCGCCAATATACCCACCATTGGGAATGCCTCCTGCAACAATGCTTACAAAGACTGTTATTCCTAAAGCTAAAAGTAAATTCATAGGATCAAAAAAGTCTCTTCCTATAATTAAAAAAGCAACATAAATTTTAATGATGGATGACATCGACGAACCGTTTTTATGCAAAGTGGTGCCAATAGGAATTACCAGATTGGCGATGTTGGAAGGAACTCCGATTTTCGACGCAGCCTGTAAATTTGCGGGCATCGTGGCAAAACTACTGCAGGTACTTAAGGCTGTTAATGTTGGATAAATGGCGTTTGTCCAGAAACTTTTCACTCCATTCTGACCTTTTGCCATGAAAGCGTAAAGGGAAAAGAATATCAGGAAATAAACAATTCCTGCAATGTAATAAAGTCCCAGCGGTTTCGCATAAAATCCGAAAAGCTGAGGTCCCAGTGTTGCGACCTGGTATGCGAAGTAAGCACCCAAACCAATCGGTGCAATTTTCATAATCATCAACAGCAATTCTTTCATCACTTCATATCCAGATGCGATAAACGATCTGAATGGCTGTCCTTTTTCGCCGGCTTTCCTTGCCGAAAATCCAGTCATAAACGAGAAAATAAGAAGTGCGAGCATATTCTGTCTTGAGAATAGCTGGGTGAATTCTCCCACAGTAAAAAAACTTACAATTCTGTTTCCCCAACTGTCGTTATCGATGGCTTCCTCCACAATCTCCTTACTTCCGGAAACTCCCGAAACCGGAAAAAGATAAACAACAATGATCGTGAAAACCGCTGCTGTAATTATGAAAAAGAGAAAGGTAAAACCCATGATCAGCATAATTCTACCAAATTTCGACTGTTGTTCAAGGGAAGCGATGGAATTGGCAACCGCGAAAAATACCAGAGGAACAACGCTTACAAAAAGTAAATTCAGAAAAATATCACCTAATGGTTTGAGGTAATCCACAATATTGGGTGCAACAATTCCGATGATGCTGCCGACCGTAATTCCGAAAAGTAAAAGCAGAATTCCCGAATAATTTTTTAAGACCTGTTGCATTTCTGGTGATTTTATTCAAATATAATTCAATAAAATCTATTCTTCTGGATTGTCTACATTTAAATTTAAAATGAAATCTTTTCAGTCTTCACAATAAAGAGTGAAAAAGTAGATTTGTAAAATTGATTTTCCATAATTATTTTAAAATCTCTTTTAGTTAAGCTTTGCAATTCGCGAAAACTAAAACAACTTAAGTGAAAAACTTTGTGGTATCAATCTGCAGAAATTTTGATGTAATTAAAGATGGATCAACAGAACTACTTTTTAGAATAACTATAAATTAAGCCTTTTCGCTTTAAAACACTTTCACGGAACTATTTTTGTATCTCTTTAGGCATCACTAAAAAATATACAATTATGAATACCAACAGACTTTCACCAAGACTCGAGCAGGCCTTAAGTGACCAGATGAATACAGAAGATTTACAGTCAAGAGTTTATTTTTCATACGGAATCTGGGCAGCCGACAAAGGGTATGGTGGAATATCAAATTTCCTTTTCCGTCATGCGCAGGAAGAAAGAGATCACGCAGTAAAATTTATGCAATACGTCCTCAGCAGAGGAGGTAAACCTAAAATTACAGCACTGGAATCTCCGGGTGCTGAGCCAACGAGCCTTACCAACTGTTTTGATCTTGTTTTTCAGCATGAAGTAGACAACACAACAGCAATCTATAATCTCGTAAATATCGCATTTGATGAGAAAGACTGGGCATCGTGGAATTTCCTTCAGTGGTTTGTAAAAGAACAGATCGAGGAAGAAACATTTGCAATGAATCTGATCGATAAATTAAAAATCGCTGGTGGAGACAGAGCAAGTGACGAATCATTATTCACGCTTGACAAGACTTTGGAAACGCTTCCGGATGATGCCGAGCTGGCGCAGGACGCTACAGGGCCAAACCCATAAAACATAATGTGATAATATTATTTCACGGAAATCTGTCAGTTTTTGGCAGATTTTTTTTGTTATGATTCTCTGTATTATTTCTTTATCTTTGCACACTTAAAATTCAAGGTTTTAAATTCAATGTTCAATGAATATTTTAAATTCTTAATCTTAAATTTTAAATAATTTAAAATAAAATTTCGTTATGAAATGTGGAATCGTAGGCTTGCCAAATGTAGGTAAATCAACTCTTTTTAACTGTCTGAGCAATGCAAAAGCGCAATCAGCAAACTATCCTTTCTGTACTATCGAGCCCAATTTGGGAACGGTTTCTGTGCCGGATCAAAGACTTTTCGAGCTTGAAAAAATCATCAGCCCTGAGAAAGTAATTCCTGCAGTGGTAGAGATTGTTGACATCGCAGGTTTGGTGAAGGGTGCAAGCAAAGGTGAAGGTCTTGGAAATCAGTTTTTGGCAAACATCAGAGAATGTGAAGCGATTATTCATGTTTTGAGATGTTTCGACAACGGAAATATTGTTCACGTTGAAGGTTCTGTGGATCCTATGCGTGACAAAGAAATTATTGACATCGAGCTTCAGTTAAAAGATATGGAGACGGTTGCAAAAGCTGTTGAAAAGGCTAAAAAATTCATCAAATCCGGTAAAAAAGAAGATTTGTTGGCGTACGAAACGCTTCAGAATCTTCAGAAACATTTGGAGGATGGGAAAAACGCGAGAGAATTTGCCAGTGATGACAGTATGAAAGCTGTGATCGGTGAAGTTCAGCTGTTGACCAACAAACCGGTTCTTTATGTTTGTAACGTAGACGAAAATTCAATCAAAAACGGAAACGACTGGATCGCTAAAATTGAAGAAATGGCTAAAGCTGAAAATGCTGAGGTTGTTGTATTGGCAGCACAGATCGAAGCAGATATCAACGAGTTGGAAACTTTCGAAGAAAGAGAAATCTTCCTTGACGAATTAGGTTTAACTGAACCTGGCGTAAACCGTCTGATCAGAAAAGCTTATGATTTATTAAAACTTCAGACTTATTTCACAGCTGGTGTAAAAGAAGTCAGAGCCTGGACAATCGGACAGGGCTGGACGGCACCTCAGGCTGCGGGAGTAATCCACACAGATTTCGAGAAAGGATTCATCCGTGCAGAAGTAATCAAGTATGATGACTACATGACGTACGGTTCTGAAGCGAAAATCAAGGAAGCCGGAAAATTAGGAGTTGAAGGAAAAGAATATATCGTAAAAGACGGCGATATTATGCATTTCAGATTCAATGTTTAAGAAGACCTAGTAAAAGTTAGTTATATAGAAAACGCTTCCGCAATTGCTTTTGGAAGCGTTTTTTGTTTACGGATTTTTAATTGAAATTGTACAATCCGATACTTATGGGTGTGTTATCACCATATCCTATCGCATACCTAAAAACAGCCATCATATCCTTACTTTTCCAGATAACCTGTTTTGTGGTTAATCCGCTCGACTCCCCTTTAATAAAATTATTTGTTTTTGCCCATGATTCAAAAGCGTTGTATTCTTCTTTTGTGATTCCATCAACTTCAATCCCGACAGAATTTCCTGCATCAAAGGCGATTTTAACATCCAGATCAAAATCCTGATCAGAAAAGTATTCATAATTTAGTCTTCCATCTTTTTCGTCCATGTCTTGCTGATAGTAGTATTTTTTATTACTCAGAGATTTTTTCACGGATTGATTGTTGAGTCCTAATAAATCTTTCATTTTACTGTAAGTAACAGGTCTGTCGCTTTTTGAAGGGATTGTTTCGTAATATTCCTGCGTCAGCATCATGATTGAATTTTCTTCTTTATCTGAATATACACGGTAGAAATTTTTATAACCTTCTTTTTTATATTCATTATCAGAATTATCAACCTTTTGAAAACGATTTTCTTTAAGCTCAGATTCCGCTCCTGAGATACTGTTTTGTGTTTCCAATGTGATTCCGTATGGCTTATTTTTGTTGATATATGCTAATGCTATATTCTGTTTGTTTGATGAGTTGGCAAACCGATACATAGATGAACCATTCATATCCGCTGATTCTTTTAAGCTATATCCCTTTTCCTTCAGGACACTTTTGATATCATTTTTAGAAATGGATATTAATTCATCTAAGAGTTTCAGCTTTTCATCTTTAAAATTCAATTGCGCAAATGCTGAAATCCAGCCTGCAGATAATGCAGCAATAAGTAATGCTTTGGTAAAAGTTTTCATAGTTATTAATTTTTTATTGTATAAAATTAGAATTAAACAGATGATCTTAAAATCCCCCAAAAGGGGCATTTTTGATTGAATCAAGCAATTTTATAGCAAGTTGTAGACAATGAAATAAGTAACTCAAATAATCAGGGAATATTTTTCCTGACAAAATAAAATTAACTAACTCACATCATCCTTCTCAGAATAAAGGATTGAAAATGCATTTTGATAATAAATGATGCTTATATTATCAAAATCACTACATTTGATTTTTACAAATCTCAATCATGGAAAAATCCGCACATACTTCTTACGCTTCCCTCGAAGATTTTTACAGAGAAATTGCCGTAAAAATGGGAAAAGATGTGACAGCCCTTATTCCAAAAGGTCTGCAGAAGGACATCGGTCACTTCAATGTTTTTGATATTGCGCAGACAATCGAACGGCTCCGTACGACTTGTGAAATGCCTTACAACAGGAGGAAATATTACAAAATAAGTCTGATCCGCGGAAAAAACAGAGCCGAATATGCAGACAAAGTGATTTCCATTCAGAAAAATGCCCTGCTTTTCGCAACACCAAAGGTTCCTTATCATTATGTACCGGAAGATGATGATCAGGCTGGAACTTTCTGTGTTTTTACAGAAGATTTTTTCCTTAAAAACCTTTCACACGCCAGTCTTCAGGAATTACCGATTTTCCAGCCAGGAAACATTCCTGTTTTTGAAATTGATGATATTTTGGCTGATGAAATTCAGATTTTATTTAATAAAATTAAAAGTGAAATTGAATCTGATTATATTTTTAAATATGATTTAATAAGAAATTACGTGGTGGAACTGATTCATTACGGACAAAAATTACAACCTTCATCAAAGCTTTCAACCTCAAATGATTCTTCAATGAGAGTGGTTTCTCTGTTTCTGGAACTGCTCGAAAGACAGTTTCCGATCGAAACCTCAGAACAAAGACTTCATTTGAAATCTGCGAAAGATTTTGCCGACAGACTGGCCGTTCACGTTAATTATTTAAATAAGAAACTGAAAGAAAGTACAGGAAAAACCACTACCGAAATTATAGCCGAAAGGGTAATTCAGGAAGCTAAAATCCTTTTAAAACAAACCCATTGGAGTATTTCTGAGATTGCCTACGCTTTAGGTTTCGAAGAAATTGCCCATTTTTCAAATTTCTTTAAAAAGAAAACGTCACTTGCCCCGCTGGAATTTCGCATGTGATTTGAATTTTGCAAATTTAGGTTTGATTAAGACAAAAATTTCTGCCTGAAATTGTCTCAATTTTGTAACATCAAAAACAATCAATAAAAAAATGGAAACAAGTACAAAAGTTGCTTTAGTAACAGGCGGAAGCCGCGGATTAGGAAAAAATTCTGCATTAAAAATTGCAGAAAAAGGTCTGGACGTTATCATTACCTACAATTCAAATAAAGAAGAAGCCGACAAAACCGTTGCTGAAATTCAAAAGTTAGGAAGAAAAGCGATTGCTTTTCAGCTGAATACGAAAGACGTAAAATCATTTGATGAATTCATCCAAAACGTGGGAGATCATCTTGAAGAAAATACTGGGAGCAGAAACATTGATTTCTTAATCAACAACGCCGGAACTGCTTTGTATCAGCCGATTGCAGATGTTACAGAAGAGCAGCTGGATGATATGGTAGACATTCATTTCAAAGGTGTTTTCTTTTTGACTCAGAAATTTTTACCATTCATGAATGATGGTGGCGGAATCATCAATCTTTCGTCAGGTCTGGCGAGATTTGCAATGCCGGGGTCGTCAGTTTATGGCTCTATGAAAGCGGCAGTTGATCAGTTGAGTAAATATATGGCGAAGGAATTGGGAGCAAGAAAAATTAAAGTCAATGCAGTTGCTCCGGGTGCTATTGAGACCGATTTCGGTGGTGGAAGAACAAGAGACGATGAAAATGTGAATGCGATGGTTTCTAATAATACTGCTCTGGGAAGAGCCGGCTTGCCAGATGATATTGGTGGAGTAGTCGCTTTCCTTTGCACGGAAGAAGCAAGATGGATCACGGCTCAGAGAATTGAAGTTTCAGGAGGAATGTTCTTTTAGATCAAAGATTTAAATTTCCCCGCAGATTAAACAAATTGAGCAGATTTTTATCTGCTTAATCTGCGGGATTTTTATTTTAAATTTTACTTAAATTCTCCAAAGCCTTTTCCAAAGTCTCATCTTTTTTGGCAAAGCAAAGTCTGATCACATTTTCATTCAGTTTATCTTTATAAAATGACGAGAACGGAACCGTGGCGACCTTATGATTTATAGTCAGTTCATGCGCAAAATCAATATCTTTTTTATCTGAAATTTTATCATATTTCACAGCCTGAAAATAGGTTCCTTCACAATCCAAAAGTTCAAATGAAGTTCCCGAAAGTCCGTTTCGGATTAAATCTCTTTTTTGCTGAAAAAACTGACTGAGGTTTAAATAATTTTCCTCATTTCTCATGTAATCAGCAAAGGCTAATTGAATGGGTGTGTTGACAGAAAAAACATTGAACTGATGTACTTTTCGGAATTCATCTGTCAAATTTTTCGGAGCAGCACAATATCCGATTTTCCAGCCTGTGACATGGAAAAGTTTTCCAAATGAAGCGACGAGAAAACTTCTTTCCTTGAGTTCAGGATATTTACAAACGCTCAGATGTTGTCTGCCGTCAAAAACAATATTTTCATATACTTCATCGCTCAGAATAAAAATCGAGGTTCCCCTGACGATAGAAATCAGTTCCTGAAGATCTTTTTCATTCAAAATCTTACCTGCCGGATTGTTGGGATTGTTTAAAATAATCAGTTTTGTTTTATCGGAAACCAGTTTTTTCACCTCATTCCAGTCTATGGAATAATCGGGAGCTGTCATTTTAAATCTCTTTACAATTCCTCCGAAAAGCTCTACAGTTGGTTCGTAGCAATCGTAAGCGGGTTCAAAAATAATTACTTCGTCACCATCTTTTACTAAAGTTCCAATGGCTGTGAAAATGGCCTGAGTTCCGCCGGCAGTAACGGTTATTTCTGTGTCCGGATGGTAAACTGCCTGATGGGATTTCTCTATTTTTTTTGCAATTTCTTCTTTTAAAGGTAACATTCCGCCCATCGGTGCATACTGATTAAATCCTTTTTTGATGTATTGATCCACCAGACTGAGCAGTTCAGGATCAGCCGGAAAATCCGGGAAGCCCTGCGAGAGATTAATTGCCTGGTTTTCATTGGCAAGCTGTGTCATCTGGCTGAAAATGGTGGTTCCAACATTGGAAAGTTTAGATAAAGGAAGTTGTATCATCGGGCAATTTTTAATTTGAATATCTAAAATTAGGGCATTTTTAAATAAAAGAGAGAAAAATTTAACCAAATAAGAATAAAATTAAACATGAACAATCACGAAATTGACTACAGAATTCACGGCGAAGAAATGCAGTGTGTAGAAATTGAGCTTGATCCTCAGGAAAGCGTTATCGCAGAACCCGGCAGTTTTATGATGATGACGGAAGGGATAAAAATGGAAACCATGTTTGGTGACGGAAATGAGAAAGGTTTGATGGGAAAACTTTTTTCTGCCGGAAAGAGAATGCTGACCGGTGAAAACCTTTTTATGACCGTATTTACCAACATTGACAAGACCAAAAAGCAGGTGACTTTTGCAGCACCGTACTCAGGGAAAATCATTCCGTTGGATCTGAGCGCTCTCGGTGGAAAAGTGATCTGTCAGAAAGATGCTTTTCTCTGCGCAGCCAAAGGGGTTTCGGTAGGTATTGAGTTTCAGAAAAAACTGGGAACCGGACTTTTCGGTGGTGAAGGTTTCATTATGCAGAAACTGGAAGGGGATGGGATGACTTTCGTGCACAGTGGCGGTCATGTGATGGAAAAAGAACTTCTGCCTGGCGAAATCCTGAAAATTGACACAGGCTGCATCGTCGCCTTTACAAAAAATGTGGATTACGATATTCAGTTTGTAGGTGGCGTAAAAAATACGCTTTTCGGTGGTGAAGGATTGTTTTTTGCACAGCTGAAAGGTCCGGGGAAAGTCTGGATTCAAACTTTACCCATTTCACGTCTTGCCGGAAAAATTTTGCAGTTCGGAAGCGGCCGCAAAGAAGAAGGCGGTATTTTAGGCAGTCTGGGAAGTATTTTAGAGTAAATATTTTATCAGAAAAAATATGTGAAGGCGTAACTGAAAGTTGCGTCTTTTTTTGCTTAGTTTCAAATTTTTTATCTGTTTTAATTATTCACGAGAAATTCTTACAGCTAATTTCAGCAGAGTTTTTAAATTTAATTTAAACATAACCCTTTTTTATTATTTTTTACAAATCATAGAAAATTATGACTTAAAAATTCGGATTTTTTTCGTCAATGTCGTATTTTTGTCTGTTTACTGATTTTTATATATGTCACAAGATTTACAGTCGAATTATAACGAAGGAAATATCCGGACTCTCGAGCCCAGAGAGCACGTGCGCCTAAGACCCGGAATGTACATCGGGAAGCTGGGGGACGGCTCATCTGTGGACGATGGTATCTATATTTTGCTGAAAGAAGTTCTAGATAATTCCATCGATGAATTCAGAATGAAGGCCGGGAAAAGAATTGATGTAAAAATCAAGGATGGCACTGTTACCGTACGTGATTACGGCCGTGGAATTCCTTTGGGGAAAATTGTTGATGTAGTTTCCATCATGAATACCGGTGGAAAATATGATGACGGCGCCTTCAAAAAATCAATCGGGTTAAATGGTGTGGGTACAAAAGCTGTTAACTTTTTATCGACTTATTTCAAAGTGAAATCGGTAAGAGAAGGCAAAATGAGAATCGCCGAATTCCGCGAAGGAAGACTTGATATTCTTCACGACGAAGCCGAAACTTCTGAAAGAAACGGTACAGAAATTACTTTTCTGCCGGATGAAAGTATTTTTATCAACTTCAAATTCAGAAATGAATATGTTGCAAAAATGCTTAGGAATTATACTTATCTTAATTTAGGTTTAAAAATATACTTTAACGGAGAAGTCTACGAATCTCAAAACGGTTTGAAAGACTTACTGGAAGAGGAAATTGACGGCGAAATCGTATATCCGATCATTCATATCAAAGATGAAGATATGGAACTGGCAATTACCCATTCAGATAAATCTCAGTCTGAAACTTATTTTTCATTTGTTAACGGACAATATACTTCGCAAGGTGGAACGCATTTGAACGCTTTTAAAGAAGCTTATGTGAAAACAATCCGTGAGTTTTTCAATAAAAATTTTGAAGCTACAGACATCCGTAAAGCCATTATCGGAGCGGTGTACATCAATGTTGGAAATCCTGTTTTCGAGTCTCAGACCAAAACCAAACTGGGATCTGCTACGATGGGGCAGGACAAGGACGGTAAAGAACTGGAGACGATTAAGACTTTCGTTATCAATTATTTAAAAAATAAACTTGATAATTATCTTCATAAAAATCCTGAAATTGCAGAAGCGCTTCAACGCAAAATTTTAATTTCTGAAAGAGAGAGAAAAGAACTTTCAGGAATTCAGAAGCTTGCACGTGAAAGGGCGAAAAAAGTTTCGCTTCACAACAAAAAACTCCGCGACTGCAGACAGCATTACAACGACCAGAAAGCCGAAAGAAAAGCCGAAACTCAAATCTTTATTACCGAAGGTGATTCTGCTTCCGGATCGATTACAAAATCTAGAGATGTAGAAACTCAGGCAGTATTTTCATTGAAAGGAAAGCCCTTAAACTGCTACGGTCTGACCAAAAAAGTAGTGTACGAAAATGAAGAATTTAACCTTCTTCAGGCTGCTTTAAATATTGAAGAAAGTCTTGAAGACCTCAGATACAACCAGGTGATTATTGCTACCGATGCCGATGTAGACGGAATGCACATCAGACTGCTGATGATTACTTTTTTCCTTCAGTTTTTCCCTGATGTCATTAAAAACGGACATTTATACATTCTTCAGACTCCACTTTTCAGAGTGCGTAACAAAAAAGAAACGAGATACTGTTATTCTGAACTGGAAAGGGTAAAAGCACTGAACGAATTAGGAAAGAATCCGGAAATAACGAGATTTAAAGGTTTAGGAGAAATTTCACCTGATGAATTTAAAAATTTTATCGGAAAAGATATCCGTCTGGAGCCTGTTGTACTCGGCAAAGATCAGACAATTGATCAGCTTCTGGAATTTTACATGGGAAAAAATACACCCGACAGACAGACTTTTATACTTGAAAACCTTGTTGTAGAAGACGATTCAGAAATAGATAAAAAAGAGATCATTTCTGAAGCTATATAAAACTAAACACGAATTCTGAAATTAAAATGAGACTCAGTAATAAACGTAAAGCACCGCTTTACAACTTTATAAACACCGCATTGATCATGTTTCTGGTGATGGGAATTTTGGCCTTCTTTGCCGAAGAAATGCGGTTTCAGCTGCTCGGTATGGAGGCATATCTTTTCATAGCTGTACCCGCCATGCTGATCATCATTTTTTATCTCAACGGAAGACAGATTTTTGAGTATGACAGCGATGGTGAAGCATTGCATTTCAGAAACAGGAATATTGTACCGTTCATGAGCACGCCGCTGAGCGATGAATTTCCAAAGTATAAATTTGTGAAGTTTGAAACTTTTACTTTTCTTTTTTTTAAAAGACTGTACATCACGATCAACAGCAAAAGCGGAAATACCATATTAAAATACGAAATTTCTTACCTTACATGGAAAGAATTAAATGATCTGAAATTTTCACTCAATAAAGTTATCAAAAACAATAAGGAGAAAGTAAATGATGAATGAAGAACACTCTCACGAAAGTGAAAGTTTAAAAAAAGTATCAGGCCTTTACAAAGACTGGTTTCTCGATTATGCATCTTATGTAATTCTAGACAGAGCAATACCCTCTGTCTTTGATGGTTTTAAACCTGTACAGCGCAGAATCATGCATTCTATGCGTGAACTTGAAGATGGCAGATACAACAAAGTAGCCAACATTGTTGGAAATACGATGAAGTATCACCCACACGGTGATGCTTCCATTACCGACGCGATGGTGGGGATTGGTCAGAGAGAATTGCTGATCGATACACAGGGAAACTGGGGGAATATTTATACTGGAGATTCTGCTGCAGCGGCAAGATATATTGAAGCAAGACTAACTCCGTTTGCACTGGAGGTTGTTTTTAATCCTAAAACTACCATTTGGTCTAAATCTTATGACGGAAGAAATAATGAACCAGTAGATTTACCAGTAAAGTTTCCATTGCTTTTAGCTCAGGGTGTTGAAGGAATCGGGGTTGGACTTTCCACCAAGATTCTTCCGCATAACTTTAATGAATTAATCAACGCTTCGGTAGCTTATCTGAAGGGAAAAAAGTTTGAGATTTTCCCGGATTTCCTTACAGCCGGTTTTCTTGATGTTTCCGAATACAACGACGGTCACAGAGGTGGAAAAGTAAGAGCCAGAGCCAAAATTTCCCAAAGCGATAAAAATACTCTGGTGATTACTGAGATCCCTTTCTCAAAAAATACATCAGATCTTATCGATTCTATCCTTAAAGCCAATGAAAGAGGAAAGATTAAGATCAAAAAAATTGAAGACAATACATCGGATAAAGTTGAGATTTTAATTCATCTTCACAATGATGTTTCGCCCGACAAAACGATTGATGCTTTGTACGCATTCACCGACTGTCAGGTCACGATTTCTCCGAATGCCTGCGTGATTGTAGGTGATAAACCGATGTTTTTAAATGTGTGGGAAATTCTGAAAATGAATACCGATCACACTGTCTCTCTTCTGAAAAAAGAACTTGAAATAGAACTTCACGAATTGCAGGAAAGCTGGCATTTTTCTTCACTGGAAAGGATTTTTATTGAAAACAGAATCTACCACGATATTGAAGAGGTTGAAACATGGGAAGACGTTCTCCAGACAATCGATGATGGCTTAAAACCTCACACAGCACACCTTTTAAGAGCTGTGACGCAGGAAGATATTTTAAGATTAACGGAAATCAGAATTAAAAGAATTTCCAGATTCGATTTAGATAAATTTAAAGAAAATATTGCAGCACTCGAAGGAAAAATTGAGCAGGTAAGATTCAATCTTGCCAATTTGGTGCAGTATGCAATTGATTATTATTTAAATATTCAGAAAAAATACGGAAAAGGCAGAGAACGAAGAACTGAACTCAGAATTTTCGACACGATTGATGCCACGAAAGTTGCGGTAGCGAACGAGAAATTCTACGCCAATTTTGAAGAAGGTTTTATCGGAACTTCACTCAAAAAAGATCAGTATTTATTCGACTGTTCAGATATTGACGATATCATCACTTTCAGAAAAGACGGAAGTATGAAAGTTGTGAAAGTAGAGCCTAAAACTTTTATCGGAAAAGATATTCTCCATGTTGCTATCTGGAAGAAAAATGACAAACGCACAGTCTACAACATGATTTACCGTGAGGGCAGGGAAGGTCCATACTATATGAAGCGCTTTTCTGTAACCGGCGTGACGCGGAACACAGATTATCCTTTAGCGTCAGACAAAAAATTCTCGGAAACCCTTTATTTTTCAGCAAATCCTAACGGTGAGGCAGAAACGGTAAGTGTTTTGCTCAAACCAAACCCAAGAATCAGAAAAAATAAAATGGATATCGATTTCTCTGAACTTGCCATTAAAGGAAGAGATTCAAAAGGAAATCTGGTTACAAAATATTCCATAAAAAAAGTTGATTTAAAGGAAGAGGGTGTTTCTACACTGGCTCCGAGGAAAATCTGGTACGACGATACCGTGAGAAGACTGAATGCCGATGTGAGAGGAACTTTCCTTGGAAACTTTAAAGGTGATGATAAAATTCTGACTGTCAATACCAATGGTGAAGCCAAATTAGTTTCATTTGACCTTGGAAACCGTTTTGATGATCAATATTTAATTTTAGAAAAATGGAAACCCGAGCAGCCGGTCACCTGCATTTATTACGAAGGCGAAAAGGATATGTATTTCATTAAAAGATTTTTGTTTGAAAACAATACCAACGTGCAGACTTTTATGCCGTCGGAACATCCGAAGTCGTTTATCGAAAACATCATCGTGAGCAACGGAGCAACAGCGGAAATTATTTTTGCCAAAGACAAAGGAAAAGACCGTGACCCTGAAGTAATAAACATCGACGAATTTATTTCGGTGAAAGGTATTAAAGCCATTGGAAATCAGTTTACTAAATTTAAAGTGAAAACAATCAATATCACTATTCCTGAGCCTGTAGAAGAGGAACCTGAAGTTTATGAAGAGCCAGATTTTACACCATCTTCGGATGATGAAGGCGGAACGATCGGTGATCTGTTTCAGGAGGGAGAGAATTAAACTTTGTCAAAGTTTTATTTTCAGAAAGATGAACTTTGACAAAGTTCTACAGCGAAATTTTGAAAAAAAATAGAAAGATCAAAAATGAACATCATTATTTTAATCATAGCAATTACCTGTATTGCGAGCTTTGCAGCTCCGGCGGGATCTCCAAACTTTGAAAAATTCAAGTTCAATGTGGGAGCAGTTAAATACAGCAAAGAATATGTGAGATTGCTTTCGGCAGGCTTCCTGCACGCAGATTTTATCCATCTTGCTTTGAATATGTACGTTCTTTACATGTTCGGACCTTATGTTTTGGAAGCTTTCGGACTCGTTGGTTTTCTTCTCATTTACATTGGATCAATCTTGGTTGGAAATCTTTTCTCACTACTTATCTACAAAAATCAAGGTTGGTATTCAGCTATTGGAGCAAGTGGAGGTGTTGCAGGAATTATCTTTGCCGGAGTTTCGCTGGACCCCAACGTTATAAGAATAGGTATCATCTTTCTTCCGTCGGACTTTGCATTACCGGGTTATATTTTTGGGCTTCTTTATTTTGGCTATTCGGTTTACAGTATGCTGAATCCCCGAAGTAATGATAATATTGGTCATGCTGCCCATTTAGGCGGAGCTTTTTTCGGTCTTGTTTATTCAGTGGCAATTTTTCCGCAGTTGGCGATGGATAATGCTTTATATTTATTTATTATGTCGCTGCCACTATTATATCTGGCATTCGAAATATTTGTCAGAAAAAAAATCGGTTAGATTATCTTGAAATTTAACATTTAAAAAGCCATCCCTGATTACAGAGATGGCTTTTTGTATAAGATGTGTTTTCTTATTTTTTAATAATTTTCTGATTTAAAACACCTTCTCTGGTCTTAATATGTAAGAAGTAAACACCACTGCTCAGATCGCTCATGTCGATTTTTGAAGTGTTTTTATCTAATGTTTTCAAAGTCTGACCTAAAGAATTTGTAACTGTACCACTTTCTATCACATCACTATTTCTAGTGGAAATCGTCAGAATAGAACTGACAGGGTTTGGATACACAGTCAGTTTATTAAGTTTACTTTCCTGTACAGCTAAAGTTCCGGTAGTATTAAAAACTGTTTTGATGTAAAAAAGATTGGCAACACTTCCTTTCGTGATGGTATGAGACCCCGCTGCAATGTTAGGAATAGTGATAATTCCACCTGTTGCCGTATAGTTTACATTATCAAATTTTACTGTTCCACTGAATGTTGGGTCAAGAACTAAAGTTAGCGTAGAAGTCTGAAGCGTGTTGTACGCTATCGAAGTTGCTGATTCTAATTTTAATCGTTTTGTAAGCGTTAATCCATCGTATGAAGCAGATCCGTCCGTCGAGTTCATGTTCGCTGAAGTGAATGTGTAGAATGTACTTCCTGTTCCGGATGCCGTGAAATTATGAATTTCATTTCCCTGAGGTGTTCCCGCAGGAATCACACTGATACTTCCTGTACCTGAAACTGATGTTCCCGAAGCACCAACGGTATTTACGGTAAAACTTACATCGTCCGTAGGATTTCCTGAAATGGTAACGGTTTTGTTGGTTGTGTTTTTTACAAAAGTAATTCCTGAAGCTGGCAATCCTGTTACAGTAACATCAGTAGCTGTTCCGCCCCAAGTGAAAATCATTGGTGTGATTGCAGTTGATGTTATCACGGTCTGATCATTGTTTGAAGGAATCGACAGGGTCTGTGAACTTACCGGTGTGGAAGCAATTCCCTGTACAGAAACCAATTGAGAGGTATAGTTTTGTAATACAGCCATCAATCCCGTATTTACAGACGAATTTGTATCATCCACCGAATTATTAAATGTCCAGCTGATATCTCCACCGGAAACTCTTCCGGAATATTGCATAGTTTTATCTCTCGCTGCTACAGGATTATCAATCACCAAAGAATTGATGTACAGAGCAGGGTTTGTGTCAAAGTTATTATAAGTCGCACTTCCCTGAACTGCTGTAATACTGCTTGGCACAACTTCATTTCTGTTCGTTGTTACATACGCATCAAACTGAGCTGATGCAGAAGAACTGTACGGAACAAAAGCTGTTTGACCAGTCATAAAATTGTTGTGAGCCTTGATCATCCCGCCGTTTTCATTGGAAAAGGTTCCCGGAGCACCGCCAGCAATATCAGTTCCCTGTTTAGAAATCAACATAGGATATTTACAGTTTCTGAAATAATTTCCTTCTACGAAAAGAGAAGAACCTAAAGTTGATCCCGCACCGTATTTGGAATTACCGTCATAGTAATTGTTGTAAATATGTGCCGAAAAATATCGAACTCTCGGATGTCTTGAGTCTGAATGATCAAACCAGTTGTGATGATAAGTGATATAAAGATCTGTTGTAGTGCCTTCACTTAGCCCTAAGAGACAGCTTTTCCCATTATCCCAAAAGTGATTGTAGGAAAATGTTACATACGATGATTTTTTAGAATCAAGAGCGCCGTCACCTTTTGCCTGATCAGCATCAGATCCCGGACCACCATAAAATAAGTCATTGTTATGAGCCCAAATGTAAGTATTGTCCTGCTGAAGACTTAAGTTATCTCCTTCGGAAGCATCCGTTAACATAAAACCTAAGTTACGGACTTCAATATTGGTCGCTGATTTTATTCTGATTCCCCAACCATTAACCAAAGCATCAGATCCCACACCTTCAAATGTAATCGAACTTGCTGCTATTTTTTTGTTTTCTATCACAGCATCACCGTTAAGCAAATAATTGGGATCGGTAACATTACCGATAAGTCTGATAGCCAGCGGCCGCGTATCTAAACCTTTTTTAAAACCATCCAAAATTGACTGCAACCCCACACATGGATTGGCATTTGCGCCGGTTACATTTAACGAAATTGTGTTTTTTGTGTCCTGAGTTACATACAAAACCACGGCATTGGCTTTCAGTGTTCCGTCAAGATTGTATGCTCCGGGAACTCTCCCGTTGCTATGCGCAAATCCCGTTCTGTCGTGTGCGGTAACTGTGATCGGGGCTGATACTGTTGCGGGACCATCCACGTTTCCTGTAACCGGAACAACCTTTAAGGTATAAACTCCCGGGCTGAGTCCCAGCGCATCGGCTCTGTAGTAGGAACCATAATTTCGGATCAGTTGTGTATCGATAATTTTATCGGTGAAACTTCCACCTGTGTAGTAAACTTTGTAGCTGTCTACACCGCTTACGGGTGTCCATTTTATATAGGCAGTTTCCATCCAGCCGGTTTCCTGTGTAATAGTGACGTTTTGTGCGCTGATGTTTACAAAACCGAAAAATAATAATAAATAAAGTAGCGGTTTATTCATGATTAATAAGTTTTAATTTGTTTGACATTAATTTTTATTTGCTGTATTGTAATCGATTGCACTAAATATATATATTAAAATAATATAAAATTAATATATTGTAAAAATTTAATAAAAATGATTTTTAAATATCAATTCTATAATGTTTTACTGTTGTCAATTCAGACTTTTAATCATATAAAAACTCATTTAATCTCTTTTAAAGTGTTTTTAATGGAATAAATTAGATTACGTACAATTTTATTATTCTCAATAAAAATACTTTTTTATTGATAATAATTTTTAAATAATATTATTGAATGTTAACTAAATATTACGTAAAATGTTAAGGGATTTATCAATTTCGGCTGAGTCGAAAATTTTATGATAAATATCATGGTTATGCGCTGACTTGAGATAATTATAGCTTCTTTTCTAAGCATTAATAAAAAGTGGGAAATGATGATTACCAGTTGTCACAATGAAACTGCAATGAAGTTTTGGAATTGAAATATACGAGTAAAAAGAACAAATCAATTTTATATTGGAAAAAGAATTGAATCATTTAAATATAAAAACCTGTATTTAATGATTTTCTGCAACCAAAATAATATTAAGTATAGTTCTAAAAGAAAGAACAGGACAAATAGAGTGCAAACAGCCTTTGCTAAAAAGAAATTTTTAAAGATAAATTTTTTAATATATTGAATATCAAATAATTAAATTTAAAAACTTTTCCATTCAGATTTCAGAAGCGAATAGCAAACCGAATCTTCAAATTTCCCATTATCAAAATAATCTTCACGCAGAATTCCTTCTTTTACAAAACCGTTTTTAAACAGTAACTTTATGGAAGGAATATTATAATCTGCCACCAATCCCTGAATTCTGTTTAAATCTAAATTTTTAAAACCAAAATCCAAGACTAAAGGTAAAATTTCAGACATTGAACCTTTTCCTTTGTCTTCGTCATTGAAAAAATTATAAAATATTTCGGCTTTTTTGTGCTCCTTATTCCAGCTGTGAAAACCGCAGTTTCCGATGGCCAGATCCGTGTGTTTATCGACAATTACAAAGAAAAAAAGAGAGTGATCCTTCGTTTCTATCCCGTTTTCGTGAAGACTTTTATATCTTTCGTATCCGGATTCTCCAAAGCCGAAAAAACCGACAATTGCGTCTTTCTCAGAATGTAAATACATCTGATGAATCATTGTAGGAGTGACACCTTTTAAATGAAACCGTTTTGTTTCTAATTGGAATTCAGATTGAAATAAATTCTCCATGAGTTATGTTTTACTTGATTCCGAAAATAAACCTGTCGTTTCCGCTTAAATCTTTGAGGAGCTCAGAATGAGATAAATTCTGATACAAATCCAATGTTTCCTGACCCAATTTCTGATTGATTTCAAGAAAAAGCAAGCCCTTTTTATTTAAATATTTTTCACAATCCTCAGCAATTTTCCGGTAGAAAATCAAAGCATCTGAAGTTGGAGAAAACAAAGCCATTTTCGGTTCAAATTCCTTTACCGAATCCGAAATTTCAGTCTCCTCATCCATTCCGATGTAGGGTGGATTTGAAATAATAACATCAAAATTTTCATTTAAATCTAAATTCAAATAATCGGCATGAATAAAATTAACATTCAAATTGTGGAAATCAGCATTTCTCTTCGCTGTCTCTAAAGCTTTCCCGGAAAAATCGATGGAAGAAACTTCTGCGTTGGGAAAATGTTTTTTTAAAACCAGAGGAATAATTCCGCTGCCGGTTCCGATGTCGAGTATTTTGAGGGTTTGAAGGTTCGAGAGTTTGAGGGTTTGAGGGTCAGAGTGTTCTGGGGTTTGAGAGTAGGAGTGTTCTAGGGTTTTAGGGTTTAAAGGTTGAGGGGATTTCGTGTCAGGCTGAGCTTGTCGAAGCCTTTGGATTTTGTGTATCGCTATTTCCAGCAATTCCTCAGTTTCAGGTCTTGGAATTAAAACGTTTTCATCCACAAAAAATTTCATTCCGTAAAATTCAGTTTCACCCAAAATCTGCAGATAAGGTTTTCCGGTTTTTAATTCTGAAATAATTCTTTCTAATTGAATCTGAATATCATCCGAAACATTTTCATCAGAAAACTGTCGCTGCTTAACTGCATTCAGTTCAAAAATTGATTCAGCAAAAATCTGAAAAATAAATTTGCTTTCAGAATCTGAATAAACCTCTGAAAGTTGCTGTATAAAATGTGTTTTTAAATCTGCAAATGTCATTTTTTCTAATAAAACATTTTTGTTTTTCTTGTTTTTAATTCAATCCTGTTTTCACCGACAGAAAATTCATCCATCAGAGGCAACTGTATTTTTTTGTTGACTGTTTCCTTCCAGTGGCTTGTTTTTGCTCTGTCTACATTGTCACTGCAGTCTTCCGAGCTGTGCTCAAATACAGCAATTCCTGTTGATAAATTGTAATCTAATGAGTCAAAGTAATCGCAAGGCGACCCGGAATTTACGCTTGCACCAATGAGGTACCAATTTTGATTTTGAAATCTGTACCGATGTGTGTAGCTCCATTTCTGCCTGCTTCCACCAAAATGGTTGATGACAATAGTTTTATTTTTAATACTGATTCCCTCAAACGGATTTCCCATCATTCCGCCGTGGGCTGTAGATAGTATCGGTTTTACAGATTGATGCCACAAAGTCCAGTCTTCACCTTCTTTTTTAAAGATTGCAAGTGCCTGTTCGAATCCCAAATCGCCTTCAACGGGAGTTTCGTAAACGCATACAACTTCATCGGCGGGTTCGTCATCCAAATTACCAGATTCTTTGACTTTTAAATTCCAGAATTCCGGAGTAAAATCTTCAATAGTTTTTGCTTTTTTCAGATTAATCTGGCCTTCAAAATCGCCGTTTTTTACTGCGGTATCAAAATCTTCGATCTTCTTTTTCTTTTGAATTGCAATTCTGGGAATATTGTTTCGTATCGAATTTGCTATTTCAGGGAGTTCCGGTAACTTAAAATTTCTTTGAGCAATGGCAGAACTGTAGTATTTTATCTCACGATATTCGTAATCTACAAGCTCTTTTTCTGCATTAATTCCTGAATCCACATCTTTTCTGAAATGTTTTTTTGAGATCCAGTTTCCCTGTTTATCGTATACGTATTCAAATGTATTTTCGCTCAGTGGATGCCCTGTATATTCTGTACTTTGCTCAAAAACCAAATTTTTGTGCTCATCATATTTTCGGGTTATTTTTGTGGATTTTTCAGTTCCTGAGAGATGATATTGCTGTTCGGTTTGTTTCTTATTATTGTCTGAATAAGAAAATTCGGTTTTATTTTCAAGAATGTTGTGATTCTGATACCAAATTTCTGATGTCAAACGTCCATTTTCATCATATTCAAAAGTTACGTCACGATTTTCTACAATGTAATCTTTTATTTTAGTTGGTTGATATTTTCCGTTGAACAGACGGTATTCGTGAACTTTAGATTGGTAAAGAGGAGTTGTTTTAGTAAGTTTCGGGAATTCAAATTCGTACTTTTCTTCGTTGGCTAAAGAGTCATAACCGTAATCCAATATTTTAACAGTGGTTTTTTTCTCATCTGAAGAATAGTGATATTTGGTGTAGCCTTCAAAGATATTATTCTTTCTCTGATCAGATTTATAATAAATTTCTTCATCTAAAAGTCCGTCAGGATTATAGAAAAGCCATTTGTAAGAATTTCCATATTTACTTTCAACAGTTTCTTTTAGAATCAACTCATTTTTATCATAATGAAATTTCTCAACTATAAATGTTTCAGAAGATCTGTATTGCCTGTACTTTTTCCTTCCATCCTGTAAATATTCTGTATATGTCTGCTTCGTATAAGGCAATCCATTGAATCTTGCAGAAATGCTGTCTTTATTCTGGGGTTTTTTATATTCAGTTACAGAGAATATATTTTTTGAAGTATATTTTATTGTGTCTTCGTAAGCACTGTTATAAGTTTGATTGTCTAGAAATCCGTTGGTAGAAAGGATTTTGCTTTCCTGTGAACAGCAAACCATGAAACTCGTTGTGAAAACAAGTTTTAGTGCGAATTGTGCCAGTGCATTCAGCATTTTCATGATTTTACCTCACAAAAACCAGATTAGTATCCGTAGATTTTTCCTCATCAATCCTGTAGCCTTCGTAGTTGAAAGCTTTTACATCATTCAGAGTTTTTGCATTGGTTTCAGCGCAAAATCTTACCACCAATCCTCTGGCGTGTTTCGTATAAACAACGATGGTTTTTGGTTTGCCGTCTTTTAATTCGTGAAAATCAAAATCGATCACCTGATGATTGAGTTTTTTTTTATCAATTACTTTGAAGTATTCATTGCTGGCAAGATTCAGGACGATTTCATTCTTTTTCAACTCAGAATTTAGCTGTTCAGTCACTTTTTCTGTCCAGAACGAATAAAGATTTTTATAGTCTTCAAATTCAAAAGGACGGCCCATTTCCAGACGGTAGAGCATCACCTTATCAGACGGTTTGAGCAAGCCGTACATTCCCGAAAGAATTCTGTAGTTTTTCTGAAGATAATCCACCGCTTTTTTATCTAAAGTTTTCGCATCTAAACCTCTGTAAACTTCGCCCGTAAACGCAAACATTGCCGGAGCAGAATTTTTTGCTGTCGGTTTGGCATTCCACTTTTGATTTCTTTCCCAGTTTTCATCTGCCAGTTTTGGCGAAATTTCCATCAGGTCTGAAAGGTATTTCGGTGTTTTTTCTTTTAAATATTTGTGAATGTGTGCAGCGTCATCAATGAATTTCGGTGTAGAAGACCTCAAAAGACCGGTCGTATTTTCTACATTCATCAATTTGGCTGGCGAAGTAATAAGTTTCATGAACAGATTTAAGATTTAAGGTTTAAAATTTAAGATTTAATGATGCTTCGGAGCATATTAAATCCATAATTTTGAACATTGAATTTAGATAATTCCTTTTCCCTGACGGATGATTTCCGGTTCCCCGGATGTGAGATCAACAATCGTGGATGCTACATTATCACCATATCCGGAATCGATTACGATGTCAACCAGATGATCATATTTCTCGGCAATCAGTTCAGGATCGGTAGAATATTCAATGATTTCATCGTCGTCGTGAATGGAAGTTGAGGCAATCGGGTGACCAAGTTTCTCAACAATCAATTGTGGAATTGGGTGATCAGGAACCCTGATTCCAATTGTTTTGTGGTTTTTATAAGCTAAAGGAAGGCTTTTGTTGGCTTCCAGAATAAATGTAAAGGGTCCCGGAAGATGGCTTTTCAGAAACCTGAAAACCGAAGTGTCGATTGGTCTTGTAAAATCTGAAAGATGACTCAGATCGTTACAGATAATCGAAAATTTTGCTTTGTCGAGCTTCTGTTTTTTGAGCTGAGCAAGTTTTTCCATGGCTTTGATGTCAAAAATATTGCATCCCAAAGCATAGATTGTGTCGGACGGATAAATGATGAGTCCTCCATTATTCAGGGTTTTAATGACCTCACTGATAAGGTTTTCCTGAGGATTATCGGGGTAGATTCTGAGTATTTTAGCCATAGAACAAAGATAGTAATATTAAAATAATTTCCTGCGAAATCCTTTATTTAAAAGAAATATTAGGATTTTTAAAATATTGTTGTATATTTGCAATCCAATATCGCGGGATGGAGCAGTAGGTAGCTCGTCGGGCTCATAACCCGAAGGTCATCGGTTCGAGTCCGGTTCCCGCTACTAATTTATACAATCGTTACAGTCGGTACGATTTAAAAGAAACACCGCGGGATGGAGCAGTAGGTAGCTCGTCGGGCTCATAACCCGAAGGTCATCGGTTCGAGTCCGGTTCCCGCTACTAAATTTAAGATGAACGTCGCAGTCGGTACGTTCTAAAAGAAACACCGCGGGATGGAGCAGTAGGTAGCTCGTCGGGCTCATAACCCGAAGGTCATCGGTTCGAGTCCGGTTCCCGCTACTAGATTTTAAGGAGAATTACGAAAGTAGTTCTCCTTTTTTATTTAATTTAAAATTATTCAGCACAAAATTTTATAAATACTGATTTTAGCTTTAAATTTGAGAACGAAAAATGGGACTCAATTTCAATTTAATCTCCAAGATTTTTAGCTTTAATATAAAATATTTAATAAAATCAACTTAATCATATTCAAATTCAGAACTTATGGAAAATTCACAACAGACTAAAACAGAAAAAATTGAAGCGTTCATGAAAACGTGGTTCACCCGTTTTGATCAGCTTGATGAGAACAGTTATTTTACACAGTATCTTTCTGAAGATGTAAAAATGAAATTCCCCGGAAACGACGAATTCACGGGTCACGAAGGATTCAACAACTGGTTCACGGAATCAAAAAATAATATGCTTGGAAATACCACACACCATGTCTCAGATATTAAAGTAACAGAAACTTCAGAAGACGAGTTTGATATTGCTTTTAATGTAAGATACGTAGCTCCTATGAAGCAGGCAAACATCGATATGGATGTAAAAGAAGACTGGAAAATGAAATGGGATAATGAAAAAGATCAGCCTGTAATCACTGAATATATCGTGAGCTAATCAGCTTAGCAAGCCATAAACATTACACAATGAGAATCAGTTTTGGTTCTCATTTTTTTGTTTTAAAACAGAGAGGTATAAAAGTTTTAGAAAAATTTTCAATTTTATATTAATACTTTGTCTGGTTAAACATTTATGTTCTGTTAAGTAAGTTCATTCAATTTTTTCAAAATCACAAATTATTTATTTTTGTTAAAACTTAATTGCAATATGAAAGAAACTGAAAAGCATAACGAAAAGATAGCCAAGCTGATCTTTGCATCTGTTTATCCACATTACGTCACGAAAGTTGAATCTAAGGGCAGAACAAAAGAAGAACTGCATCAGGTAATCGAATGGCTGACAGGATTTAACGGGACAAAACTGCAGGAAATGATAGATGAAAAAGTCACTTTTGAAACTTTCTTTGATAAAGCAACTTTAAACCCGGATGCGGAATTAATTACCGGAACTATCTGTGGCTACAAAATTGAAGAAATTGAAAATCCGCTGACAAAAAAAGCAAGATATCTTGATAAATTAATCGACGAACTTGCCAAAGGGAAAAAGATGGAGAAAATTCTCAGACAGTAATCAGTCTAAATATTAAGACAAAAAAAATCCGCTTTCAGAAAAAGCGGATTCGTTTTGATTCAGTTTAGTTTACTAGAGAGTTAAAAGGTTTCAATTTTAGATCATCTGCTTTCAGATTTTCGAAATATCTTGTTTTTTCAACCCCTTTCATATTTGCAGTTGCACCTGCAGCAGAAGTGAAATCTTTATCAATGGTTGTAGCAATTTCTGTAGGTTTCAGATCCATCTTTACATCTTCATCATCAACTCCCAAAAATCCGTTTTTCTTTGTAAGATATGAAACAAAATTGTCATACTTTGTTAATGTACTTCTAAAGTATTGTGTGTGATAATTCAGGCATTTTGTTGCAACTTTCTTCTTTTTATTGACGATGCAGCTTGCAAGATTTCCTTTGTATAAATCAAATTCCTGAGAAACTTCGTTGTATTCTTTTCTTAATGCTTCTGTTCCGTTGGTAAGAATGGTCTGGTCGCCCTCTTTTTCGCTTGTTTTCTTTAAATATTCAATTACAACAGGCACTGTAGATTCAATCTTGGATTTTGCCTCAGTAATCGATCCAAATACCGATGACTGCGCAAATGTGAAAGATGATGTACACATTAAAATTACAGCCAGTAGAGTATATCTTTTCATATGTAGATTTTTATAAATTTTTTGAGACCACTAAAATAAATATTTTTTCTTATTTTTTCTCATTTCCTCATCATTTTATTTAATAAATTTTAACAGGTTTTAAGAATTTGTGATGAGTTGATTATTATAACTGAATATTTATCAGTTTGCCTGATTATTAATTTGTGTTAAATGTCAAAATTATTTAGCTGAAAATCAATTATTTAAATAAATTCCAATCCTTATCACTATAAAAATAGTTGTACGCAGTGTTTTTATTTCTACATTTGTATAACTAATTTATTAGTGATACTAAACTGATCATTTACAATGAAAATACAGAACCTTACCAAAGCAGAAGAGCAGATTATGCAATATCTCTGGAAACTCGAAAAGGGTTTCCTGAAAGATATACTCGATCTTTTCCCCGAGCCCAAGCCTCATACGAATACCGTTTCCACTATCTTAAAGGTATTGAAAGACAAAGATTTTGTTGATTATAAAGTGATTGGCAGACAGCATGAGTATTTTGCTTTGATTTCAAAAGACCAGTATTCCGGAAAGACAATGAAGAGTCTGGTAAAAAATTACTTTAAAGGTTCCTACAAAAGTGCCGTTTCCTTCCTTGTAGAAGAAAGCGAAATGAGCGTGGAAGACCTTGAAATGCTCCTTAACGAACTGAAAAACAAAAGCTGATATGGAAAATCTCTTCATCTATATTCTGAAACTTTTTACATGTTCCGGTGTAATGTTTCTTTACTATCAGTTGTCTTTAAAAGACAAGACCTTTCATCACTACAACAGGTTTTACCTTTTGGCTACAATGCTGGTTTCTATATTTTTACCACTATTAAAAGTTGAGGATTTTACCATCGAAGTGAGCGACCGGATTTACCTTCTTTTTGAGCAGGTGCAGAGTTTTAAAAACCCAAAAAACATTAATAATGACCACATTTATTTTAGAATTATTTTTTCGGCTCTGGGATTGGTTTCTCTCATTTTTGTAGCTAAAATTCTTACAGGAATTTATAAAATTGAGAAATTAAAAAACAGTTTCAGAAAAGAACAGATCAAAGGCATCAACTTTTATCAGACGAACCTTACAGACGCACCTTTTTCCTATTTCAGAAACCTGTTCTGGAAAGATTCCATCACCCTGGATTCTGATGTCGGGAGACAGATCCTGAAGCACGAAATGGTGCACATTGAGCAGAAACACAGCATCGACAAGATCTTTGCTGAAGTGATCACAGCAGTTTTCTGGTTCAATCCGTTTTTCTATTTAATTAAAAAAGAAATCAGTCTTATACACGAATATCTTGCCGACAACAAGGCTGTTGAGAAAAAAGACACCAAAGCATTTGCGCAGATGCTTCTGACCAGTCATTTTTCGGGAACGGCACTTCCGGCGGCGAGTCCGTTTCTAAATTCAAACCTTAAAAAAAGATTACAGATGTTACAAAAACCCAATACAAAATTCGGTTATACAAGAAGAATTTTAGCTTTACCCATCGTATTTACCGTTGCTTTTGCTTATTTAGTTAATGCAAAAAATACAGAAATAAAAAAGACCAATATTGAAATTGAAAAAGCAGTGGCTGAAATAAAAAAGGATACAATATCTCCTAAAAACGAAACCGAAAGACTGGTAAAGTTACAGGAAGAAAAAATTTTTAAAGCCAGTGAAAAGCTAAAACTTCAATCTGGAAAACTGAAAACATTAAGCGAAAAATCAAAAGAAAAAGCTGCCGAGCTCCAAAAAATTGCCAAAGAAAAAGGTGAGAAAAGTTATGATTTTGAGTTGAAAGCGAAGGAATTGAAGCAACTTTCTGGTGAGATGGACAGGATTGCAAACCAGATTATAATTGGTAAAGATGGTGCTCCATTTACGAAAGATATAGAATTTCAAAGTGTTATGCCCGATGGAAATTCCGTTTTTTACAAATTAAATAATATCAGAAAAGTTGAAAATATTGATTTTGAAAAGTTGTTTGATTCTAATGAAGTCAGAGAAAGACTTGGTTTCAGTGAGGAAAAATTTAGAAAATTGAAAGAAAGCTTAAATAATCCACAGATTAGAGGGAATTTAGAAAAAGCTAATAAACTATACATTAACGGAATTGACGTTTTAGACGGCTCAAAGGGCGATGTAATTAAGTTTCCTGAAGGAGCTATTTTGAAAATTAACAAGACTGATAACGGTAGTACAGATGTGAGTTGGTCACCAGGCAAAGATGTGTTTTTCGACAAAAAAGAAAGTCCCGAAAACGCAAAACGAAGAGCGAAACTTGAGAAAGAAGCCGCAAAACTGAACGCAAAAAGAGCCAAACTTGAAGGCGAACGTGCAAAAATTGAAGCAGAAAGAAGAATGCTGGCTGGTAAGAATCCAATGGTGATCAGGTCTGTGAAAAGTATATCAGCGCCTTTTCCTCCGGTAAACGGAAGAATTACAGCAATGAGAGTTCCGAATGTGGGCGTAAATATTTCGAAAGGAAATAGCTTAATTCTGTCTGATAATGAAAATGTAACCTATTTCATCAATGGTAAGGAGGTAACAGAAGCAGACTTTAAAAAGCTGGATTCTAATAAGATTAAAAGCGTAACTGTTAAGAAAAATAACACTGACGGAAAAAGTTCTGGCGAAGTACGTATTGAAACGAAATAATTTATTTTTAGAATGAAAAAACTTCTTACTTCGGGTTTTATTCTGACCATCTTATCTGCTCAGGCTCAAACCAATCGGTTTTTCTACGATTATAAATTTATCTCCGATATCAATGACAAAGCTGATGTGAAAACTGAAATGATGGTTCTGGATATAGATTCAAAAGGGTCTTCCTATTACAGCCATGCGACTTTTGTGGCAGATTCTACTCAGAGAGCTGACATTGAAAAGCAGATTCAGATGAATTCTGGCAGTATCAATATTAAAAAGACTGAAAATCCGGGACAGATTACATTTAAAGTGACGAAAGATTATCCGGATTTCAAGACTTATCTTTTCCGTAAAATCTCCAGCGACCAGTACAAAATTCTGGAAGACAGCAAACCGGAATGGAAAATAAGCAATGAAAAGCAGAAAATCGGGGAATACAATACCCAAAAAGCAACAACGAGCTTCGGTGGAAGAGATTGGACAGCCTGGTTTACGACCGAACTACCTTTTCAGGACGGACCGTATAAATTTTATGGTTTGCCGGGGCTGATTGTGAAGATTGAGGATTCTACAGGAACGCACGCAATGACTTTGGCTGGAAATAAAAAGATAACGGCGGCCGCGCAGGAAACTGAACTTAACCTTCCATCTGAAGTCCGTGTTTTTGGAATGGGTGGTAAAGAGATTGAAATCACAGAAGATCAGTTCAAAAAAGTCTGGAAAGCCTACGTGAACGATCCTACCAAGAATATGCGCGAAATGATGCTGAAAAATACAGACACCAACCGTGTTATTTTTAAAACAAAAACGTCCGATGGCAGAGAAATTTCAGATCCCAATCAGGTTTTCCGGGAAATGGAGAAGAAAGCCAAAGAAGGTTTTAAGAAAAATAACAATCCCATAGAACCTGATTTGCAGAAGTAAACGAGTTGGAGGGTTTTTAGGGTTTGAGAGTATTAGAGTTCGAGAGTTATAATGCAATCTTATCTTCAAAAAAAATTCCGCAGTTTAATTTAAACTACGGAATTTTTGTGTAAATTTTATCTTTATTTTTTTCCGGTGATCCACTGATCCTGAAGTTTTTTCTCAGCAGCTGTAGGATTTGCTTTAAATCCTAAGGATTCAATTGTCATTTTATCGAGAATGGCTTTTCCTTTTAAATCTATTTTTTCAGATTTACCGTCTTTGTTTCTCAACACGGTAAGCGTCACATTCTGTCCGTCTTTTACGCTTTTCGCATAGTTAATAAACTCCTGGATATTCTGAATGTTGATGGTTTTCCCATCCAAGGCAACCACTTCATCGGTGATTTTAAATCCGACAGATTTTGCAAAAGGAGAAAGGGCAGAGCTTTCGTCAAAAATAAATGTATTGTTTTTGTCGTTGTAGCCCGTCTGATTCGGATCTTTTACGAACCAGAAAATGGGTGGCGTATCCTGCTTTTTCAGTTCCACACCTACCTGACTGAGGTATTTTTCGTAAGGTGTCGGTTCGCCTCCGGCAATGTATTTGTTGTAGAAATCTCTCACTTGCGGATATCCTGTCACTTCTACAAGCTCGTCAATAAGTTTGTCATCTTTAAACGGTTTGTTTTCACCAAATCTCTGAGACAGTTTTCTGATCATATCCCGGTAACCCATTTCGCCGTTGGAAAGTTTTCTCAACTCAATATCAAGACACATGGCGAGCAAAGCTCCTTTTTCATAAACGTTTCTGTACTGATCTTTGTACTCGTCCTTCAGGATGTTTTTGCTCATCACTGTAAACGGCATCGTGTCGTTGTAATTCTTTGAATTGGTAATTTTATCGTTCATTCTTTTCAGAAATTCGTCTCTGGTAATCAGACCTTCCTGAATCTGGAAAAGGTTTGCAAAATACTCCGTTCCTCCTTCATACATCCACAAATGCTGAGACATTTTCGGGTCTGCATAATCGAAATAGTGAATTTCTTCAGAATGCACTTTCAAAGGGTTTACCGTATGGAAAAATTCGTGTGAAACAACATCAGTAATCGTCTGGTCAATCGCTTCCTTCGGCATCATTTCAGGTAAAACGACGCTCGTGGATTCGTGATGTTCCAACGCTCCGAAACCTTTGATCTGCGGGCCGTCTGCACCTGCAAGATACAGCATGATTGCATACTTTTTATTGGTATTCATATCACCCAAAAATTTCTTCTGAGCAATCACCATTTTCCCTAAATTTTCTTTAAAATCTGCAGCTTTATACTTTCCTGTCGGAGAATAAACCCCCAAAACCAGTTCCATTCCTCCTGCATTGAAGGTAACGTAATCAGGTTTGGTGTACATCAGCGGAGAGTCGGTGAGTTTAGCGTAATTTGCTAAAGTAAAAGTGTCTGTATCTTCAGATTTATCCTGATCTACCAATGCTGTCGTTCCGTAGAAATCTTTTGGTTTTTTTACGATTAACTGATAAGGTACATCCTGCATATTTTCGATGTAACCAACGAAACCGTGGGTGTTGACAAGATAAACTTTGCCTTCTTCAATGTCTGTTCCTGATGGTGAAAAAACCGCTTTGTGCTTACTGCTGTCCATTTCATCATCGAAGCTGTCGTTGACAAGGTAGGTAACTTTGGTTAAATTCTGTGCATTCTTTAAAGTATAGGAATTATCATTCACCTTTGTGAACTTCAGTTCTTTTCCTTTGTTGTCGAGGAATTTTATGCCTTCTATAAATCTTCCGTAATCATCTGTAGAATACGTTCCGGGAACGGTTTTAGGAAAATGGAATTTCACGTCGCCTGATTTCATTTTAGGAAATTCGAGGCTTACATTTACTTTGTCGTCTTTTACATTGACAAGGTCTATCTGCGTCTTTACAGACTGTGCGTTAAATCCTATTGCGGATAAAAGTCCTAGGCTGACTGCAATTTTTTTCATGCTGATTTATTTTGTTTAAATAGTTGCTTTAAAATGCGCTTTGTTACAGAGAGAAATGTTAAATAAAATAAAAAAAACAAAACCAAATGACCGGTTTTGTTTTATAATTTATCAGATACTATATTTCAGTTAACCTCAATATCAGACATAAAATTAGCCTTAACCTTAACCTTAACCTTAACCTTAACCTAGCCTCAACCTAATTCGTATCTCTGAAATAAATATAATTATTCTTATTAAATTCAACAGAATTCCCATTTTTCAACTTCACAGTCTGCCATTCTTCCGTAGGTTTTATCCATTCATCATTCACTTTCAGAGGAAGTTTAAAATTTTTAACAACTTTGCTGTATTTAAATTTCAGTTCATTTCCTTTTTGAGAATATTCCAGAACAGGAACATCCGTTGTTCTTAAATACTGATTGAAAACTGATGAAAAATCAATTCCCGATTTATCTGAAATGTATTTTTCAATTTGCTCTGTGGTAACTGTCTGGTGGTAAAAATCTTTATTTAAACCTCTCAGAATCTGTCTGAATTTCTCATCATTATCAATCACCTGACGGATCGTGTGAAGCATACTAGCTCCTTTTGGGTACATATCTCCGCTGCCTTCGTTTCTCACACCATATTTTCCGATAATCGGAACGTCATTGCTGATGCTGTTCTGAACTCCCTGTGCATAAATATCTGCCGACTTTTTATCCATATATTTTTCGGTGAAAAGCACTTCAGAATACATTGTAAAACCTTCATGAACCCACATATCTGCCTGATCTTTCGCAGTAATATTGTTGGCAAACCATTCGTGACCACTTTCGTGAACGATGATATAATCCCAGTTCAAACCAACACCTGTTCCGGAGTAATCACTGCCAAGATAGCCGTTCATATACTGGTTGCCGTAGGCAATATTGCTCTGATGTTCCATGCCGAGATATGGTGAATCTACCAATTTGTAAGAATCTTCATAAAAAGGATAGGGTCCGAACCAATATTCAAAAGCTGCAAGCATCGGCTTTACCTGAGCGAACTGCTTTTTGGCTTTTTCTAAATTGTAATCAATAACCCAATAATCCAAATCGAGTTTTCCTTTTTCACCGTTGTAAGTATCTTTAAAATTGACATATTTACCAATGTTAGGAATAATGGAATAAGCGTTGATAGGATTTTTCACCTCCCAAGTATAAGCTGTTTTGTTACCTTCCTCTTTTTTGCTGATCAGTCTTCCGTTTCCGATACCCACAAGATCTTTCGGAGTGATAATTTTCATTGTAATTCCCTGATCAGGCTCATCGCTCCAGATATCTTTCGTCGGAAGCCAGACCGAAGCACCAATTCCTTCATCAGCAACGCTCATCCACGGATTTCCTTTCTCATCTTCTGTGAAAACCCAGCCGCCGTCCCAGGGAGCACGTTTTGCAATCGTCGGTTTTCCGGAATAGGTTACGTCAATAGTAAATTTTTCTCCTTTTTTAAAATTCTTTTTGGCAGAAATAAAGATGAAATCACCGTCCTGTTTAAAACCAGCTACGGTGGGAAAACTGCATTCAATTTTATCGGCTTTCATCGGTTTCTGCAAATCGATCTGAAAAACAGGGTTCGAAATGTCTTTTGTGATCTCAAAACTGATTTTATTATTTCCTTTAATACTTTTTGAAGCAAAATCTGGCTCAACTGAAAGATCGTACCTTTTTACATCCCAGAAATCTCTGAATTTGGTATCTGAACCTTTAAGCGTATCCTGTTTTGTAAAGGTTTTGCCACGCTCAAAAAACTGCCCGTAAGCCAGTGATGAAGCAAAAAGCAGCGAGAAAGTGATTTTTTTCATAGTTTTCGTTTGTATTTCAAAAATAGAAATTAATTTTTGGTAAGTCGTAAAAATATTTCAGATGTAACAGTTTGGAACAGAATTAAAATAAAAAAGCAGCTTTAATTTCTTAAAACTGCTCTATATTAAATCTAAACTTAGCTTAGCTTTCTTTGTTAAGACCAGCGTTTGCTTTCTGAACTTTTTTATAAGTATACCCTGATGCAATAATACTGAATTCGTACAATGCAAGCAATGGAAGAGCTGCCATCATCATACTCAGAACATCTGCAGGCGTAATAATTGCGGCAACTACCATGATCAATACGATGGCGTGACGACGGTAAGTCCGCATAAACATTGGTGTTAAAATTCCTATAGAAGTTAAGAAGTAGATTAATATCGGGAATAAAAATACAACACCCATTCCCAAAACAACCTGCAGAAATAAAGTTGTATAATCACTCAAATCGTAAAGCGGAATGATAATGTTTGAAATTTTGAAAATCACTCCAAAGTTAACGGCGAAAGGTAAAATTAAATAGTAACCACAAAGAACCCCAGACAAAAACAGCATCCAAACTGCGTTGATGATGAAGATTGAGTTTTTTCTTTCATTGGGATGTAAAGCCGGGCCAATAAATCTCCAGAGTTCCCAGACAATATAAGGAAATGCAATTACTACTCCTCCAAACATCGAAACTGCAATCATCACATTAAATTGCTGATAGAGCCTCTGTACACGCACAGGAAAGTCTTTTGGCAGATGTATACTGTCTTCACCCAAAACCATTCGGGAAAAATAGTTGGCCGCTCTGAAGGTTGGAAAATCATTTCTGGTAGGACCAAAAAAAACATGATCCATCACCCATTCAATGTTATAACCTATTACAAATGCTGCGATAATAATCGCTATGATTGATCGGATGAGATGCCCTCTCAGTTCGCCAATATGTCCCCAAAATGACATGTCTTTACCTTCGCTCACAAATATTTTTTTAAGTTTTTCAAATTTAGGAAAAAAAGCGGGTGTTCAGTGCAGTATAATTTGAAATTCAAGATTTAAAATTTAAGATTCAAAATCTCATATTGATGATATAAAATTTGTTTTACCTATTTTCAGTCTTAACTTCAATCTTAGCCTCAACCTAATTAATGCCCTCGTCCAATAATTTATGTAAATCTATAATCCCGAAATACTTTCCGTTTTCGGTAACCACCAACTGACCGATATTGTTATCTTTCAGAATTTTCATCGCATCTTTTGCCAGCGAATTTCTTTCCACTTTTTTAGGATTGAGAGACATGATGTCTTTGGCTGAAACTTCAGAAATATTGATTTCATTCATCAACATTCGACGCAGATCGCCATCTGTAATCACACCGATGATGTTTTCCTTATCTGTTACGACTGTGATTCCATGTCTTGAGCTGCTTATTGAAATAATTACGTCTTTCAGACTGTCGTTTTCAGACACCTGAGGTTTTTGAGAGGAAACAAAGTCATCAACTTTTGAAATCAAATTTTTACCTAAACTTCCACCAGGATGGAATTTGGCAAAATCATTGGCCTTAAAGTTATTCAGTTCCATTAAACTCACGGCCAAAGCATCACCTAACGCCATTTGCACGGTGGTAGAACTTGTCGGCGCCAGTTTGATAGGGCAGGCTTCAACATCAACGTGCGTGTCTAATATCAGATCTGAAAATTCAGCAAGCTTACTGTTTTTATTTCCTGTCATTCCTATTAAAGAAGAAGAATAGTCTTTCAGATAAGGAACCAAACTCACAATCTCAGGAGAATTACCTGAATTTGAGATGCATAAAACAACATCCTGCTTCTGAATCACACCCAAATCGCCATGAATAGCTTCCGATGCATGCAGAAACTGAGAAGGCGTTCCGGTAGAATTCAATGTGGCCACCATTTTATTGGCAACATGAGCAGATTTTCCGATACCGACAACAATGAGTTTTCCGGTCGCAGCATGAATTACTTTTACAGCTTTTTCAAAATCTTCATCAATTCTGTCTCTGAGTTTTTCAAGTTCGGAAATTTCTATTTCAAGGGTTTTTTTTGCGTTCGAAATAATGTCGTTTGTATACATTTTTGTCGTATATTACATGTGGAAAATAGATGCTGAATCTATTTATATTTACTATAAATTTTATTTTTATAAATTCGTTCGCTTTTATTTTAAGCAGAATTTTTATAACTTTGGGATGGATGCAAATTTAGCAATACAAAATTAGATGAGCGCAAAAAAAGCCAATATATCGGGCGAATTAAAAAAATACTTTGGGTTTTCTACCTTCAAAGGTCAGCAGGAGCAAATCATAGAAGATTTACTGAATGGAAAGGATGTTTTTGTCCTTATGCCTACGGGTGGAGGTAAATCACTTTGCTATCAGCTTCCTGCCCTTATTTCTGAAGGTACTGCCATTGTTGTTTCACCGCTTATCGCCCTGATGAAAAATCAGGTGGATGCCGTGAACGGACTCTCATCAGATGAAGGAGTTGCCCACGTTTTGAATTCATCACTTAACAAAACTCAGACCAAAAAGGTTTTTGACGATATTAAAGCCGGAAAAACAAAGCTTCTTTATGTGGCGCCGGAATCATTGATTAAAGAAGATTATCTTGACTTTTTCAAGGAAGTGAAAATTTCTTTTGTTGCCATTGATGAAGCGCACTGTATATCAGAATGGGGTCACGATTTCAGACCTGAATACAGAAATTTAAAAACAATAATTGATAAGATTGCTGATGTTCCGGTAATTGCTTTAACGGCCACCGCTACTCCAAAAGTGCAGGATGACATTCAGAAGACTTTGGGAATGACGTCGGCTATCGTTTATAAGGAAAGCTTCAACAGACCCAATCTTTATTACGAAGTACGGCCGAAAGTGAATGTTGATAAAGAAATTGTTAAATTTATCAATCAGCACAAAGGAAAATCAGGAATTGTTTACTGTCTGAGTCGGAGAAAAGTAGAAGAATTTGCCCAGCTTCTACAGGTTAACGGTATCAACGCACTTCCTTATCATGCAGGACTTGACCAGAAAATCAGGGTTGCCAATCAGGATAAATTTCTGATGGAGGAAGCGGATGTAATCGTTGCCACAATTGCTTTTGGGATGGGGATCGATAAGCCGGATGTACGTTTTGTGATTCATTACGACTTCCCAAAATCTCTTGAAAGTTATTATCAGGAAACCGGAAGGGCAGGAAGAGACGGTGGTGAAGGTCACTGCCTGGCATTCTATGATCCGAAAGATATTGAAAAACTTGAGAAATTTTTAGCACAAAAAGCTGTTTCCGAGAGAGAAATCGGTCTGCAGTTGCTGAATGAAGTGGTTGGATATGCAGAAACTTCGATGAGCAGAAGGCAATATATTCTGTATTATTTCGGCGAAAGTTTTGATCCTGCAAAAGGAGACGGAGCGAAAATGTGTGACAACGCATCAAATCCTCCAAAACTGAAAGATGCAACAGAAGATTTTAAAAAAGTCATGCATCTGATCAATGATACGGGAGAAAAATTTAAATCTAAGGATTTGATCTCAACTATTGTAGGAAAAGAAAATGCGGTTACAAAATCGTATAAACTTGAGCAGACACCTCATTTTGGATTTGGCAAGGATGAAAAAGAAAATTACTGGAAAACCATTTTAAGACAGGCAACAGTACAGAATTTCCTTCAGAAAGATATTGAAACTTACGGCGTTTTAAAAATAGCAGAAAAAGGAAAAAAGATTCTTAAAGGCGAGTTTGACGGTTCATTTATGATTGCTGAAGACCGTGAATTTGATCTTTCTCAAACCAAGGCAGAAAGTGATCAGGTGCAGCAGCAGGCTGGTGGAGGTTTAGATCAAAACCTGTTTGTGCTTTTAAAGGAACTCCGGAAAAAAGTTGCCAAGAAACATGGTATTCCGCCTTACACAGTCTTTATGGATCCGAGTCTTGAAGATATGACGGTGCAGTATCCGATCACTTTAGATGAAATCGCAAAAATCTACGGAGTTGGTGAAGGTAAAGCAAAAAAATACGGTAAGGAATTCGCTGATTTCATTTCAAAATATGTTGAGGACAATAATATAGAACGCACTCAGGATATGGTTTTGAAAAATGTGGCCAACAAATCCAGCCATAAAGTTTTCATCATTCAGAATACTGATAAAAAAATAGATCTTGAAGATATTGCAAGAGCTAAAAATCTTTCGATGAATGATCTTTTGAAAGAGATGGAGCGTATTGTCTATCAGGGAACAAAATTAAATATTGACTACTACATCGAAGAAAATTTCGATGAAGATATGGTGGATGAGTTCATGGAATTTATGAATGAATCTGAAAGTGACAGCATGAAAGTTTTGCTGGACGAATTTGGTGATGAACTTTCTGACGAAGAAGTAAGAATGCTGAGAATTAAATTTATAAGCGATGTTGCCAATTGATTTTTAAATAAAATTAGAATGGAAAATCCCATTGTACAATCAAAAACAGACTTAATTCATTGGATAAATAAGCTTGATGATCTCGAGGTAATTGCAGAATTGCTTGAGCTGAAAGAAAAAAGGGCTACTGCAGATACACTTTCAGAATCCCAAACTGAATATTTGGCGAAAGATGATTTCGATGAAAGATTTTCTAGGGGTCTAAATTCGGGGGAATCCCGAGAAAAAACCAGGGAATTTATTTCTAAATTGTCTTGGGGAAAATGATTATTTATTCGCGGGAATTTCATCAGTCGATTGAGGAGCTGATAAGAGTTTTATACGTGAAAGAATATTTTGGTTTTGAACTTGATTGCCAGTTGTACGCTGAGAAAATTTATGATTTTGTAGACTATAATATTCACAAACCAATCAGCAGAGATTCACCGATACCATTCCTAAAATTTGGTAAGAAATTTATAGTTTATAAAGCAAATACCAGGACATCGTGGTACATATTTTTCGATCAGAAAGATGATCAGTTTTTAATTAATCATATTCTGAACAATCATTCTCATGAATTTCCTGAATTGATGTAATTTAAATATTACAGACTAAAATAATTCTACTTAAGAGAAAACATTTTTAAACCGGAAGGTTTTTCAACCAACTGTATAATGAACAAGAAAATTTCTGTCATATTTATTCTGCCGGATTTAGAGACCGGAGGTGCAGAAAGAATCGTTACCACCATTGCAAATCATCTCTCAAGAGATCGTTTTGAACCGAAGATTTTGCTGTTGCGCAAAGAGGGTGGTTATCTGAATATTTTAAAAAAAGACGTTGAAATTATTGATATCAACACTGAGAGAATCCGCCATTCTCTTAAGCCGATTCTAAAAGAGATTTACCGCCGGAAGCCGGATATTGTTTTTTCGGGATATGGAGAGGTAAATGCGTATCTGTCGATGTTTATCAAACTTTTCCCCAAAACAAAATTTATTGCGAGAGAAACCAATGTTGTTTCGCAACATGTTACTAAAAAGGAAATTAAATTTTTCTACCACTTTTACAATAATTATCAGCAGATTATCGCACAGAGTGATGATATGATGCACGATCTGGTCAGAAATTTTAAAGTAAACCGGTCAAAAATTGTTAAGATCAATAATCCTGTTGATTTTGATTTTATAGACGGAAAATTAGCCATCTCGCGTAAGCCTGAATGTTATAAATACAACTATAAAAACGTTGTTGCGATTGGGAATCTTTCTGCGAGAAAGGGTTTTGATAATTTACTGAAAGTTTTTTCAAGATTAAAAAACGAAAAAATTCTACTGCACATTTTAGGAGACGGAAAAGACCGTGAAATTCTGCATCAGATGAAAGAATTTTTAGGCTTAAAAAATATCGTTTTTCATGGCAGACAGGAGAATCCGTATGAGTTTTTGAAATATGCAGATTTGTTTATTCTATCCTCAAGATATGAAGGTTTTCCCAATGTATTACTTGAAGCAGGAGCCTGCGGAACATATTCTTTAGCCAATAACTGTCCTGGTGGAATCAACGAAATCATTCAGCACGAAACCAACGGTGAGGTTTCTGATATTGAAAATCACGAAGATTTTTCACAAAAAATTATGCAGATTTTACATCGTTCTTATGATCATGAAGCTATTAAAAATTCTATAAAATCACGGTTTTCGAAAGAAATTATTTTGGATAATTATGAAAAGGTTCTGTTGGATTTGATGCATAAAAAATAGGCTTGTGAAGATTTTTCTAAAAGTTATTTCTTTTTATATATTTTCATTAGGCTTCTTTCTTCTTAAATTCACTTGGTTTAATTATGTTTTTGAATGCAGTTGCACAGGTGACATTTTCCCCAAATATTATGCATTCCCATTTATATATAAAAGTAATTCTTTGGCAAGTTCATTGGCTGAAGTTTTTTATATTTCGGGAATTTTGTTAAATGGTTTAGTAATTACCTTCCTACTTTTAATCATTGATTTTTATCTGTTAAGATTAATAAAAAATAAAAAATTCATTGTAAAAACGTATTTATTGATACAGCTTTCTTTGCTTTTATTATCTGGTTACAGTTTTTATATCTCATACACCTTTTTAGGGGATGACAATTTTGAATGGAAGAGTGATTTTAGAGAAGAAGTAAGAGCTTACAACGCTGATTGTAAAAGTTATTTTAAAGGTTTCATAGTAAATTAAATCTCTTTGATTTTCTTACATTTGAAATTCTAAAATTTAAAATCATTATTTCATTCATGAAAAAACTCCCAAAATTAGGTTGTGCCTGCGAAAAACACGATTTAATTGAATCCGAATACAGAACTTCAATCGTAGGAAAAGATTTGACTGATGACAGGAATGCAGAAGTAAGCATTATTCAGTGCAGACTTTGCCAGAGAATCTGGCTTAAATATGCTGTTGAATCAGAAAATTCTTCAAATTTAAACAGATGGTTTAAAGGAATAATTGCAAAAAAAAAAGTTGCAGAAATGAAACCTGAAAACGCTGTAGAATATTTAGAAAATCTTCCATGGTACATTTGCGGAGGCGATTTTTTTGGAAATAAAGAAGTTTTTGGAGAAGGAAAATTGAATCTGGAATTAGAAAAATAGCTGGAAGACAAAAATTGAATGTAGGAATATTTAAAACAAAAATATTCTCAATCATTTAAACATCCCGCACCCATCATCCAACATCCTTCATATTTACAAAAAAAAACTTGACAAAACTCACTTTGTTCCTTCTGAATTAATCAGTAAATTTGTACGAATTAATCATCAGATAATAAATAAATTAAAATATATAATGAGTCAATTCGATGTTACCGTAATAGGTTCTGGTCCCGGAGGTTATGTAGCTGCAATCCGCGCTGCACAATTAGGTTTCAAAGTAGCAATTATTGAAAAGTATTCAACTTTAGGCGGAACCTGTCTTAACGTTGGATGTATCCCTTCAAAAGCGCTTTTAGACAGCTCTGAGCATTTCGAAAATGCAAAACACAATTTCGAAAGCCACGGAATTATCATTAATGAGCCACAGGCTGACATCGCAAGAATGATTGCGAGAAAAAATGAAGTGGTAGAGCAGACTACAAAAGGAATTAACTTCCTGATGGACAAAAACAAAATCACTGTTTTCGAAGGTCTTGGAAGTTTTGAATCTGCAACTCAGATTAAAGTGACGAAAAACGACGGTTCTACAGAAACGATCGATTCTAAATATACCATTATTGCAACCGGTTCTAAACCTTCATCTTTGCCTTTCATCACTTTAGATAAAGAAAGAGTGATCACTTCTACTGAAGCTTTAAATTTAAAAGAAATTCCTAAGCATTTGGTTGTTATCGGTGGCGGAGTTATCGGTCTTGAATTAGGCTCAGTGTATTTGAGACTTGGAGCTCAGGTAACGGTGGTTGAATTTATGGACAAAATCATTCCTACAATGGATGGAGCTTTAAGCAAGGAATTGACTAAAGTTCTGAAAAAGCAGGGAATGAAATTCATGCTTTCTACAGCGGTTTCTGCGGTTGATAGAAACGGAGATTCTGTAAAGATCACTGCAAAAGATAAAAAAGGAGAGGAAGTTACAGTTGAAGGAGACTACTGTCTGGTTTCTGTAGGAAGAAGACCTTACACAGACGGACTTGGTTTGGAGAAAGCGGGTGTTGAATTGGACGAAAGAGGAAGAGTAAAAACAAACGACCATTTACAGACCAACGTTGCAAATATTTATGCGATTGGTGACGTTATCAAAGGGGCGATGTTAGCTCACAAAGCTGAAGAAGAGGGCGTTTTTGTTGCTGAAACTTTGGCGGGACAAAAACCTCACATCAATTATAATTTAATTCCAGGAGTGGTTTACACATGGCCTGAAGTTGCCGGAGTTGGTAAAACTGAAGAACAACTGAAAGAGGAAGGTGTTGCGTACAAAATCGGAACTTTCCCAATGAGAGCTTTGGGAAGAAGCCGTGCAAGTGGTGATATCGACGGTTTGGTGAAAATCATTGCTGACGAAAAAACAGACGAAGTTTTAGGTTTCCACATGATTGGTGCAAGAGCTGCCGATTTGGTTGCTGAAGGTGTTATCGCTATGGAATTCCGTGCAAGTGCTGAAGATATCGCAAGAAGTTCTCACGCGCACCCAACGTACGCTGAAGCGGTGAAAGAAGCTGCTTTGGATGCTACAGGGAAGAGAGCTTTGCACATGTAAGATTCAAGGTAAAAGTAAAAAGAGCCAAGTTGGCGCAAATATAAAAAGGGAAGTTTCAGCTTCTCTTTTTTTTGTAATTTGTTGCAAATATTTGATGATGAAAAAGCTAATACTTCTTTCGATGGTTATTTTTTCAGGATTGCTCTTCGGGCAGAATATTGAGCCTGTACAAAAGATAGTTCAGCAAATTAATCAAACCAAAGATTTTAAAATTAAAACGGTCCCGTATTCCTATTTTATGGATCAATCTGAAGTTACAGATAACGGAATTGAGTTAAAAGGATTCTACAAAAACGGAAAACTAAGAAAAATGGAACATTTTGTAGGTTTGTCAGCCTGGAACATCATTACAGAATATTTTTTCTCGGAAAACGGGAAGTTGGTCTTTGTTCATTCAAAAAAATATCAGACACTTGATGAAAATGGTTATTTGAAACAACCTCAACTATTGTCTGAATCAAGATATTATTATATGAAAGATCAACTAATTAAAAGCGTCGGGAAATTTGATGATGAAAAAACAGATTATTTAAAAGAATCTAAAAATTTGATTAATCATTTAAAAAATTATAAGGATTAAATTTAAAATCAATTTACCATATACCCCCCAACTCTCCAACTCTCCAACCCTCAGACGCTCCAACTCTAAATCCTCCAACCCTCCAACCCAAAAAATCTCCAACTTATTTTCCTTACCTTTGCCAACTAAATTTATCTTAAATGCAACTCGGAAAAACCCAGACTTTAAAAATTTCAGAAAAAAATACTTCAGGATGGATGCTTGAATCAGAATCCGGGAAAACCGCTTTCCTGTCTAAAGTTTTTATCCGAGAAGAAAAAGAAGTGGGCGACGAAATTGAGGTTTTTGTTTTTCAGGATGATAACAAACTGAAAGCAACAACAGAAATTCCATTGGCTGAAGTGGGCGAATTTGCCGTGATGAGTTGTGTTGAAAGTCTTCCGACAGGTGCATTTATGGATTGGGGAATCATCAAAGATCTTTTCATTCCCTACAAGCAGCAGAAAACTAAAATTCTTGAAGGAAAGAGATATCTTGTGAATCTTTATGTAGATGAAGATCTGGATTTAATTACCGGAACCACAAAATTTAAAAGAAATCCTCAGTATGAAAATTTGCCTTTTCAAAAAGGAGATAAGGTAGATTTAATTATGATGAATGAAAGCGAACTTGGCTGGAACGTTGTCATCAATAAAAAATATATCGGGCTGATTTATGCCTCTGATGTTTTCAAAAAATTATATCCTTTATCTGAGGAGAGCGGTTTCATTAAAGAAATCCGGGAAGACGGGAAAATCGATATTTCACTGCAACCTCAGGGTTTTGAAAATATTGATGAGTTTAAGCAGAAAATTTTAGATAAGCTTGAAGAAAATTTCGGTCTGCTTCACCTTTCAGACAAGTCCACACCTGAAGAAATTAAAGACGAATTACAGATGAGCAAAAAGAACTTTAAAAAAGCGCTTGGCGGTTTGTATAAAGATAAAATCGTGGATATTATGGAAGATAAAATAAGGTTGGTTTAAATAATATTTATAAAATAAAAACGGGCGGTTTCATTTAAGAAACCGCCCGTTTTGTTTTGAATTTAAAATTAATTTCTGTTTTTAATCAAAAGCCATCCGCTGTAATTTCTGCCGTCTGAAACTTTAATTGTGTACCAGTAATTTCCTGTAGGAACCGGTGCTCCATTGATCTTTCCATTCCACTCCAAAGGTGTTTTATTGACAATCTGTCTGAAAACCAGGGCTCCTTTTCTGTCGTAAACGCTTACTTCTGAGCCTTTATAATTTTGAAGTCCTGCAATTTTCCAACTGTCATTCACATTATCGCCATTGGGGCTGATCGCATTCGGAATATTAAAAATGGAAAAAGGTTTCTGTCCGATAAAACAGCCGTCTTTCGTTCTTACATATACTGTATATTCACCCATTTCCAGTTGTGTGAAAATATTGGAATCCTGCCATGAAGCATTGTCTAGAGAATATTCATAAATTCCTGACGGAGAAACTATCACCGCCGCAGTATTGCCTGTAATATTTACAGCTGTAATCTGTGCAAGAGTGGAATAACTCAACACAATGCTGTCGGTATTTTCACATCCAAAACTGTTGGTTACTTTCACAGAGTAAGTTCCCGCAGTAGAAACAGTAATGGTTTGAGTAGTTGCTCCGGTATTCCACAGGTAGGTTACAAAACCACTTCCTGCGTCAAGTACGACAGATTTTCCCTCGCAGAAATGAAAATCTTCGGGAAGCGTGACGGAAGGTTTAGGATTTAAAACCAATTCAAGAATTACATTTTTAAAACAACCATCGGCTGTTGCTACTTTAACGTTGATTAGATTTGAACCTAAGTTTAAAATATAGCTGGTTGCGTTATTGATTATGTTTCCGGCCTGATCATAGTAGGTAAAGATGTAGTTCGCAGGATTCGCAATCATATTAGATTGGTACGAATTGAGATTGACCGTCATCATCATCGCAGTCGTAACGTTGCATAAGGTCTCTCTGTAATTGGTTGCAGGAACATTATTCTGAGAGAGCGTAACTGTAATCGCAAGCTTATCTGATTTACAGGCATTGAGCGTCTGAGTTACATAATAAATCTGACCATTGATGAGTGGAGTAGTAAGAGGTAAAACGTTTCCTGCAGCATCATAAAAAATTAAAGCTGTTCCGTTGACGATAAGATTTGCCAGTGTTGGATTTGCGGAAGCACAGAAATCCTGATTTGTATTTGCAGTAGGAAGAGGTGTGTTGTTTACGGTAACCTGAATCGAAATTGTGTTACTTTGGCAACCGTTAACAGTAGAGTACGCATAATAGGTTTCTCCATTGACGAGAGGTGGATCGTTTGCGAAAATTACAGTTCCTGTTACATCTGTCCAGACAACATTTTGTCCGCTGATTTGCACGTCTGACAAAGTTGGCTGTTCGCTTGCACAAAAAATCTGCTGGTTACTTGAAGTGGTTGGAGCTGTGGGCAAACTGACAGTTACATTTTGATTTTGAGTGGAAATATTCCCGTTTCCGTCGTTGTATGACCAGTGAATAGTGTAAGTTCCCGGCGTATAATAAGACAAAGGATCTGTTGTGGTTGCTGTAATTGTTCCTGCGCAGTTGTCTGTAGCTGTCGGGAAACTGGAAATCGTCATGTTGCAATCTCCTGTCACCGTAGGTAATGTTGCCTGATTAGGAACGGGAGCAAGATTGTCTCCAATAACGACGTTGACTGTGAAACTACCGTCACAAGATCCCGAACCTGAAATTGCACAAGTGTAAACTCCTGCGTTTGCAGAGGACGCATTTGGTATTGTAGGGTTTTGTAAGTTTGAGGTAAATCCATTTGGACCTGTCCAACTGTAGGTGGTACCGCCGGAGGCTGTAAGGTTTAGAGTCGAGTTAGTGCAGATTGGGGAATTTGAAGATACAATTCCAGTTGAAGTGCAGTCTTGAAATTTAGCAACGAAAAAGTCATTACTTCCAGATCCTCCACTCTGTTGCTGAAAAGTACCTGGAGTCGCAATACCTGTCGTATTTCCACTGGACATTCCTGTCAGGTAAATAGCATTATTGCTGTCTTTCGTCATGTCTGCTAGTTGAGTAGAACCATTTCCGGTGTAATAAGTTCCCCATTCTTTAATATCATTCTGATTATATTTTACTAAAAAAATATCATTAAATGCATATGGCAGCCCTAAATAAGCACCAGGAGTGGAAATGTCAGGTTGAGAGGTTGATCCCATACCTGTAAAAAACACATTTCCGAGTGTGTCCGGATGTCCTGTCAATTGATAATCATCCTGTAAGGGGAAGTAATTTTTTACAATAGTATCATCAGATAAGTTTACTCTCCAGACTCCAGCCTGTCCTAACGGAAATGCAGGAGTGGAATATTTTCCTGGAAGAATAAGGATGTTATTAACGATAGCACCTTTTCTTATAATATCCTGGCCTACATTTCCAAAATAACTAGATCTGATAATATTATTTCCACTTTTTGAAAATCTTAAATAGATACCATCTACGATTCCGGCTTTTATCGGTTGAAAAGCATTTATCATGGGTATAGTTGAAGACTGAGTAGCTCCGATCATTTCGAGAGCATCAGAAGAAGACATAATTTGATAGAAACCTGTGGCACCATCTACTTGCCCAAAATAAGTTGCCCAGTCAACAGTTCCACCTGTTGCATTGATCGAACCAATAATTCCATCTGTCAATCCTACTGGCGTCGCTTTTGTTGGTTGCATTGCATTTATAGTTGGAAAATCAGAACTAAAAGAACTTCCAGTAAAATAAACATGGTTTTGATTATAAGAAAGACTGTATAGGGCTTCATTTCTTGTAGATGCAAACTCTTTGTCAAATATAAATCCACCATTATTATTAAATTTAGCGATAACGATATCATCATTATTCATACCTCTTTGAACTGTTCCTCCGGCAAAAAGATTAAAGTTTTCGTCAAAATCTACATCACTAAAAAATCATCCTGATTGAATCCATAATATGTACCCCAAATTTTTTGACCGTTTGGAGTTACTTTCATTACAAATGCGTCAAAGCTTCCTACTACATTTTGCTGATGAGTTCCGGAGGTAGCAAAGTTTGTATTGCTTGTGGTTCCTCCAAAAAGGTAGAGGGTATTCTGCGAGTCAGTTTTTGCTTTTGCATATTCTTCACCAGAACCTGCAATATAGCTTCCCCAAATTCTTGTCGGAACAGGGTCGATAATAATTGTTTTTTCTGATGTATTCACAGGTGAATGAAAACCAAAAGTCTGATCACCTAAATCTTTAAATGAAACATTAATATTTTCTCTTTTGTTTCCTGCAATCCAGCTTTGTGGAATATTTTCCTGCATCTTTCCAAAACGCAGATCCATGTCTAATTTATTGTCTAAAATCTTTGTTTGAGCACCATTAAATTTCATCCTGATGTCAGACACTTTTCCTCCGGGATGAATGATAAAGTTGTATTCAATAGGTTTCAACGTGTCTTTAGGTTTAAAGAATACCAAATCTACATTTCTGTAAATATTTTTATAGATTACCTTCTGATATTTGTGAACATTGGTCACACCTTTAGGATTGTGGCTGATATTAAAATAATTATCGTAGTCTTTTGATTTGTTTTCTGCTACAATTTTTGCGTCTGGATTTGAATCGATAAGCTCAATATCGATCCTGTGATAGAGATTTTCATAGTTAAATTCATCAAGATTAAAATCAGGCTTCTGCGGAAGATCATTTTTTTGTGCTTTTCGAAAATGAGGGTTTGGTGTCTTTTTTACCTCGTAAACATCATACGAAAAACCTCCTTTTCGCAGCTGAACATTCAATCCATTCGAATGAAATAAATATTTTACAGCATTATTCGGTTTTCCGTCCTGATCAACAATCTGACCTTTATTTTCATAAAAATGATATTCAGAATTATTTTGAAAATTTTTCTGCGCAAACAAAAAAGTAATGTTTAGCAGGGCTAAGAGGTATAAAATTTTTTTCATCTTATTGTTTTTAGTTTTTACAATCATTTTTTAGAAATTCCTTTTCTGCTTCTTTTTGCCCATATCCTATGAGTTCTTTCCATTTTTGGCAGGCGAGGTCTTTTTTTCCTAGTGCAAGATTGATAGCTGCGTAATTATAATGGGCATCAAGGTTATATTTGTTTTGAAGGAAAGATTTTTTAAAATTTTCAACTGAACAACTATAGTCCTTATTTTCAAAACACTTTAATGCAAGACTATTGTATCTTTCTGCATCAGAAATTTTGTTTGTGTCCATCGGAAGGGTAATCTGATCATATTCTGAAATGTTGTATCCAACAGAAATATTCGAATGTGTATTATTCTGAATTTGAATTTTGTAACCTATTGCGACAAATGGCATTCTGATGTGTTTTAAATGATTTACTTTAGAAAAATTCCATTTTTTGTAGGAGTATCTGAAAATCTCTTTCAGTTTATTTTGTGATACTGTAGAAATATCAGTAATATCTGTTAAAATAGTCTGTATGTACTGCTTTTCAAGATCAAAAATCAAATAACCTTTGGTTTTAAATGGTTGATCGTTATCATTTTTGAATTCATCTGCGAATATTCCATATTTAGGATATGGAGATAAGGCAGGTGTAGAACTTAAAATATCCTGATCGGCAAATTTTTCTAAATCATTTTTTCTTGCAGTTTCGTATCTAGTTAGATAATATCTTCCGTAAGTCTTTTCCAATTTTCTATCATTCACATCGAGCAGGATAAGCTCATTTTGGGTAAGTTTCTCAATTTTGTAATGTTTAATATTATCTGAAATGATTACGCTGTCCTTTATTTTTAAAGAAAAATTAATAAACGATTCAGGATCAGTGATAAATTCTTTAGTAAAATACCCTGCTTTTTTAAAATAATAAATTGTATGAGGATTCGATGTAGGCATTTGTGAAAAATATCTACTGCCATCACTCATTTCTTTGTTTGTAACAATCCAATCGCCATATAAAAGTTTAGAGTCTATCTGTGAATAATGTAAAATGGATATGCAAAAGAACAGCAAAAACAATATTTTCTTCATCATAAAATAGTTTTTCGCAAATATAATTAAACAAAGGCTATAAAGAAATTAATAAATCATTAATACGTGATTCTGCTGCGTTAAATGATTATTATCATATTAATCATTTTGTTTAACAATTTTGTCAAAACAAATGATTGATATATATTTGCACAAAATTGTTTAACAAAAATGTCAAAACAAGAAAAGAAAGACCAAACCCAGGAATTAATCAAGGATACTGCTAAGAATTTATTCTTCGTGCAGGGGAAATTTAACGCAACTACACAGGAGATTGCGGATGAGGCGGGTGTCAACAGAACCTTAATCAACTACTATTTCAGATCGAGAGATAATCTGATCCAGATTATTTTTGATGAAGCGCATAAAGTTGAAAAAGAAAAATCTGAGTTAATTATGAATTCAGACCTTCCCTTCAAAGAGAAGATTGCCAATTTCATCGACGGAAGCCTTCAGACAAGCCTGAAATATCCTTATCTGGAAACCTATATCGTTTCTCAAATTAACAAAGGAAGCTGTCATAAAAGAGATGTAGAAGAGAAAGATTTAAAAAAGATGTACAGCGAAATTGAAGCAGAAATGGAATTGGGAAATATTGAAAAAATGGCACCGGTACAGTTTGTACTCAATATGATTTCACTTCTCATATTTCCAAGTGCGGTGCGCCCGTTGTTTCTGGAAAATATGATGCTCGACGAAAAAGAATTCGATCTTTTGATTGCGGACCGGAAAGACATCATTCTGAATATCCTATTTAAGAAATAATTAAAAAAGATTAAAGTATTTTAAAATTTCACCCGTCCTTTAGGAATAAAGATTTTAACAAAGAAAACAAAAAATAAACGAAGTAATAAATTATGAATAGAAAACTTATAACTGCAAAAAAGCTAAAAATTGGGATAGCTGCAGCATTTATGATTTTCGGCTCTACATCTGCCTTTGCACAGCAACAGGTATCTTTGCAGGAAGCCATTAAGCAGGCTTTGCAAAATAAAGCAGAAGCCAAAAAAGCAGCTTTGCAGATCAAAAAAGCTGAATATAAGATAGCCGAGGCGAGAGCCGGAGCGTTACCGCAGATCAGCATTACGTCAGGTCTTACCTACAATCCTGTTATTCAGGAATCATTGCTTGAATTTGGTGGAGAGCGAATCATAGCAAAACTGGGACAGCCTTGGCAGACCACTTCAACTGCACAGGTTCAGCAGGCTATTTTTGACCAGAGAGTTTTCACAGGTTTGAAAGCTGCGAAGTCAACAAGAGAATTTTATATTCTTAATGCTCAGTTAACCAACGAGCAGTTGATTGAAAATGTTGCAACAGCTTACTATCAGGTTTTTGTGCAGGAAGAAAATCTTGAAACAGTAAACCAAAGCTACGCAAATACCGAAAAAGTAAGAAACGTTATCAAAAGTTTGGTAGATAACGGTTTGGCAAAACAGATAGATTTAGACAGAACCAATGTTCAGCTGACCAATATCGGTTCCAACAAACAGACTTTAATCAATAGTGTTGAGCTTTCTAAAAATTCATTGAAATTCTACATGGGAATTCCAATTGAAACAGAAATTACCCTTGAAGAAAAATCAATTGATCCAAGACCGGAACTTCTTGCTTCAAATGTAGATTTAAACAGCCGTTCTGAAGTAAAAGTGCTTCAGAAAAACAGAGAACTTTTGGTTTTTAATAAAAAAGCAACAGAAGCTTATCTGTATCCAACGGTTAATCTTGTTGCCAACTACGGTTGGGGTGCGACAGGAGCGAAGTTTCCTTTAACCAACGGTTTGCAGAATGGTGTACTCTGGAGTGATTTCTCAGCGATTGGTTTAAATATCAACATCCCGATTTTCACTGGTGGTGCTACTAAATCTAAAATTGCTCAGGCGCAGATCGATATCGACGATTTAGATCTGGATATTGAAAATACCCAGCTTTCATTAAGTCTTGATTATAAAAATGCAATTACCAATATGGAAAATTCACTGATCAACATTGAGAGTATGCGGAATAACGTTGGTCTTGCCGAGAAAGTTCAGAAAGACACGCAGGCCAATTACCAATACGGTTTGGCAACACTTACAGAAGTTTTGGACACTGAAAATGCATTAACTCAGGCAAAACAAAACTATGCAAACGCTTTACTGGATTACAAACAGGCAGAAATCAAATTAATCAAAGCCAAAGGAGAACTTAATACTTTACAAAACCCCTAATAAACTATTGTGAAGTCTTTTATCAAAAAAAAAGATTCCATTTACATTAAAAAATAATCATTACTAAAATGAAAAAAACTTTAATATATATCATCGTCGCTGCTGTACTTGTAGGCTTAGCTGCCTGGAAAATTGCCGACAACAAAAAGAAACAGGAAACTGAAGTAAAAGAAGTGGCAAAACAGGTTGACAAAATCAACGTCAATGTCATTACAGCTACAAGGTCAAACATTGATACAGATTATTCTGCCAACGGAACTTTCATCCCGAAACAGGAGATGAATCAGTCTGCAGATATTTCAGGAAGAGTGGTAAGCGTTTTCGTAAAAGAAGGTTCCAGAGTAGGAGCGGGACAGGTTTTGGCAACGATTAAAAGAGATGCTATTGAAGTAGACGTTACTCAGGCTCAGAACAACTTACAGAATGCTATTGCAGACAATCAGCGTTATGAAAATGCTTTCAAAACAGGAGGTGTTACCAAACAGCAGCTGGATAATTCAAGATTACAGTTGAAAAACATGCAGGCTGCAGTAAGAGCTCAAAGCGTGAGAGTGAATGATACAAGCATCAGAGCAGGGATCAGCGGTACTATCAACAAAAAAATGGTAGAGCCGGGAGCTGTTGTTGCACCTGGAACTGCTTTATTTGAAATTGTAAATATCAATTCATTAAAACTTTCAGTTTTGGTGGATGAAAGCCAGATTGGAAGAATTCAGCTGGGTCAGGAAGTTTCTATTAATGTAAATGTTTTACCTGACGAAACTTTCAGCGGAAGAATTACATTTATCGCTCCAAAAAGTGATGCTTCTCTTAATTTCCCTGTAGAAATTGAAGTTCCAAACAGAGGAAATCTGAAAGCAGGTATGTATGGAACAGCTCTGTTTAAAACAAACAACGGTGCCGAAACCCAAAATATGCTTACAATTCCTGCAGAAGCTTTTGCAAATGGTGTGAGTTCAGGACAGATCTTTATCGTTCAGAATGGAACTGCTAAAATGATCACTGTGAAAACAGGTAAAGTGTATGGTGATAAAGTACAGATCATCAGCGGACTTAATGGTGGCGAGCAGGTAATTACCAGCGGACAGATCAACCTTGATAACGGTTCAAAAATCAATATCGTAAAGTAACAGAAGAATGAAGTTAGCAGAAATATCCATTAAAAGACCATCCCTCGTTATCGTATTGTTTACGATTCTTACGCTGGGAGGTTTGTTAAGCTACTCCATGATGGGGTACGAATTGATTCCGAAATTTGAAACCAACATGGTAACGATTTCTACGGTATATCCGGGAGCTTCGCCTTCTGAGGTGGAAACTTCAGTGACGCGTAAGATTGAAGATGCCGTAGGTTCTTTGGAAAACGTAAAAAAGGTAGAATCATCTTCATACGAAAGTTTATCGGTGATTATGGTTCAGCTGAACACGGGAGCTGACGTAAACTATGCGTTGAACGATGCTCAGAGAAAGGTAAATGCTATTTTGGCAGACCTACCGGAGGATGCAGATCCGCCGTCATTACAAAAATTCTCACTTGATGATTTACCGATCATGACGTTGAGTATTACCAGTAATAAACTGAATAACAAAGAGCTTTACGATCTTTTAGATAAAAAAATTGAGCCTATCTTTTCCCGTGTAAACGGTGTAGCTCAGGTTGACCTTGTAGGTGGACAGGAAAGAGAAATTCAGGTAAGTTTAGATGAAAAGAAAATGCAGGGTTACGGTCTTTCGATCGCAGATATTCAGCAGGCAATTCTTTCTTCTAACTTAGATTTCCCTACAGGAGCTTTGAAGACAAGAACTTCTAGATCTACCATCAGACTTTCAGGGAAATACAGAGATATCGCTGAAATGAACAACTTGGTTGTTTCCAATAAAGACGGAGCACAGGTTCGTTTATCTGATATCGCAACCGTATTTGATACTCAGAAAGATATTGAGAAAGTAGCGAGATTCAACCAGAATCCTACGATTTTGATGCAGGTGAAGAAACAGTCTGATGCGAATGCAGTGGCGGTTTCAGAATTGGTACAGTCAACTATTGCTCAGGTTCAGACCAACTATAAAGCTCAGGATGTAAAAGTGAGTATTGTAGATGACTCTACAGATTTTACTTTGGAAGCTGCAGATCACGTAATTTTCGATTTGTTCCTGGCAATTATCTTGGTGGCAGTGGTAATGTTATTATTCCTTCACAACATCAGAAACGCATTTATCGTAATGGTTTCCATTCCGGTATCGTTGATTGCAACGGTAATTGGAATGTATCTGATGGGATACACCTTAAACTTAATGAGTTTACTGGGACTTTCACTGGTAGTAGGTATTCTTGTGGATGATGCGATTGTAGTACTGGAGAACGTTTACCGTCACATGGAGATGGGAAAAAGCAGAATTCGTGCAGCTTACGATGGAGCTTCAGAAATCGGGTTTACAGTAACAGCGATTACGATGGTAATTGTGGTGGTATTCTTACCGATTGCGATGAGTTCAGGATTGGTTTCTGATATCCTTGCGCAGTTCTGTGTAACAGTAGTTATTGCGACCATGTTCTCATTATTGGCTTCATTTACCATTATCCCTTGGTTATCTTCAAGATTCGGGAAACTGGTACATCTTACAGGAAAAAATCCTTTCGAGAAATTTATTCTTTGGTTTGAAAAGCAACTGGACAAATTCACGCACTGGATTTCAGGAATCTTGGAATGGGCGCTGAAAACGGGATTAAGAAGAATAATGGTGGTTGTAGTAACCTTTATTATTTTGATTTCATCATTTATGTTGGTGATATTCGGATTTATCGGAGGTGAATTCTTTCCTAAAATGGACAGAGGTCAGTTCCTTGTTCAGATGGAATTACCAAAAGATGCTTCTGTAGAAAAAACCAACCAGTTGACTTTAGAGGTTGAAAAATACCTTAGAAATGATAAAGATGTTGTAGACATGATTACCACAGTAGGTCAGCAGTCATCAGGTTTCGGTGGTGCACAGGCAACTCTGTATCAGTCGGAAATTCAGGTAATTTTGGTGGATAAAGCTGAGCGTGACGAAAGCACAGATATTAAATCAGCAAAAATCAAAAGAGCTTTAGAAGAAAAATTCACCGGAGTTGAATTTAAAACAGCACCAATCGGATTAATGGGAGCAGACAATGCACCAATCGAGATGGTGGTAACAGCTCAGGATAACGCAACGGCAAATAAGGAAGCGAACAGAATTTTAGCTTTACTTAAAAAAGTTCCGGGATCTGTAGATGCTGAATTATCAACCGACTCTGGTAACCCGGAAGTTCAGGTGAATATCGACAGAGATAAAATGGCTTCTTTAGGTTTAAATCTTTCAAGTGTAGGACAAACGATGCAGACTGCATTCAGTGGAAATACAGACGGAAAATTCAGAGCCGGAGAATATGAATATGATATCAATATCCGTTTTGGTGATGCCAACAGACAGTCGATTGATGACGTAAGAAACTTAATGTTCACAAACCCTGCGGGAGAACAGATCAGACTGAGTCAGTTTGCAGATGTGAAAATGGGTTCAGGACCAAGTTTGCTGGAGCGTAGAGATAAAGCGCCTTCCGTAAAGGTAAAATCTAAAGTTGTAGGTCGTCCTGTAGGTGATGTTGCCAACGAATGGTCTGCTCAGTTTATGGATAACGAAAAAACAAAACCAGCTGGTGTAACATACATCTGGAGTGGTGATATGGAAAACCAAACTGAAGGTTTCGGTACTTTAGGAATTGCCTTACTGGCGGCTATTGTATTGGTTTATCTGGTAATGGTTTCACTGTATGACTCGTTCGTTTATCCGTTTGTGGTATTGTTCTCAATTCCATTGGCATTGATCGGGGTTATGGTTATTTTGGCCATCACCGGAAATTCATTAAACATCTTTACGATGCTGGGGATGATCATGTTGATTGGTTTGGTAGCGAAAAACGCGATTATGATTGTCGATTTCGCCAATATGAGAAAAGCAGCAGGAGCAAACACGCACGACGCTTTGATTCAGGCTAACCACGCCCGTCTTCGTCCGATCTTAATGACAACGATTGCGATGATCTTCGGTATGATCCCGATTGCGATTGCAAAAGGAGCAGGAGCCGAGATGAACAACGGTTTGGCTTGGGTAATCATCGGTGGTTTGACCTCGTCATTATTTCTGACACTGATTATCGTACCGGTAGTTTATTCACTTTTCGATTCATTACTGAGAAGAATGGGTAAAGGTGAACCGGTAGATTATGATGCTGAAATGAAAGCGGACTACGAAGAAAAAGAACTGAGTGAAGATGGCTACACGCCAAAACACGTAGATTAATATAACAACCTTAATTAACCTGAAAGCCGCATCAATTTTTTGATGCGGCTTTTTTTTTGTCTAAATTTTTCTCTGTGAAGCAGCAGAAAATTAATAAAATCTAATAAGAATCTTACCTGCACGTTTGTCATCCCGCAGGGATCCCGGCTCGAATCTTTCACCACAGCATCTTAGATAAACTTTGTTTAGATCCTTACGGGAAGACAAAGAAAATGTGAAGGTTTTTGTGAAATCTTGACGTCTTACAATAACTGAAAACTACAAACGTTTATAAAAAAAAGCTTCCGGAATCAACCGAAAGCTTAGTGTATATTTTTAAATCAAAAGATTAATCCGCCATCACTTCACCAGACTTTCTGTAGATAAAATTTCCATAGATATGTCTTCTTGCAAAACGGCTTGGTGAATCAGCGTTCACCATTTTGATGTAGGTATTTCTTGGAACTCCGATGTATTCAAACATTTTACCGTTCAAATGCTGAACTTTCAAAATTGATTTTTCCAGATAAAAATCAGTGATGATAGAAGTAGTAATCGTTTCCGTGTATTCTTCTTTATATTTTTCCTGGGTTTCAGGGTTGATGCTTACCAAAAAGTGATAGGCTTCAATCACAGATTTGCTTTTTTCTTCCGCTTCCAGTTTCCCTTCTTCATTATTCACAAATTTATCAGGATGCGTATCTTTCATCACATTTCTGTAAACTGTTTTTAAATCTTTCAAAGTAGCAGTATTGTCTACCTCAAGAAGTTTTCTGTAATCACCTATTTTTTTCATAACGTACAATCCTTATTTCGGGGTGCAAAATTAGGCTTTTTAATTTTAAAAACCGTAAGTTTTTGATTATTAATTTATTTGAGTGAAAATTAATTTTAAATTATTTAGTTATAGCAAGATCTTGAATTAAAGAAAACTCAGAACTGGTTGCAGTTTTATAAGATTACTATCACTAATTTTTAGTCACAAAAATTTGAGCTCATAAAATTCTATTGGTAATATGCAGAACTCTTCTTTTAATGATTAATTTGAATAATATGTATGAGCTTATAATTTACTCCGTTAAATAAATGCAGCTCCAGTCGCCCAATCAATCATGTTGATAATTTTATAAATTTCCTCAGGACATTTTTCACATATTGTCATGAATCTCAAACCCTTTTCCATAATTAAAGTATCAAAAGTTTTAAGTTTTGTATTACAAACTGTACAATTTCCACTTTCATAGCTAATATTAATTGCTTTCAGTTTATGGATTTCATTAGTTAAATCACTTACTAACTCACTAATAACCGTAAAATTTTCTTTAAAATGTATTTCTGAAAATTCTATCAATAACAAGCCTTCAAGTTCCATTTCCTGAAAAGTGAGTTGTCGATCGTCAAATGTTTCTACGATGTAATTTCTACAAAAATTTCTAATTCTATCTGTAAACGCTGACGCTTTAAAAATAAATTCAGAATCAGGATGGTTTATATCAATCATTTATTGTGATTTACAGTTAACAATACTCAATTAATTCACAAAACCTCCCTCTTCAACTCCCCAATCTTCTCCTCAATAAAACCCACTTTATCCTTCTTCACCGCATTCAGAATCATCTTCTGGCTTTCAGGAATTTCAGAATATTTTTCCGCCCACAGATTAATTTCTATCAGCAACGGAAGCAGATGGATGCCTTTTTCTGTGAGCTTATATAAAACTTTCGCTTTACTGTCAGGATGATCCTGCTTGCTGATGATTCCGTTTTCCTCAAGCATTAAAAGACGTGAAGCCAGAATATTGGTTGCAATTTTCTCGTCAGATTTTAGAAATTCTCCGTAAGTACTCTGTTTTTTGAACATCAGATCTCTTACAATGAGCAATGACCATTTGTCTCCCCACACGTCTAATGAGCTGCTGATGGGGCAATCTGATCTCTTTTTTGAACTCGGCATAAAATTATTTTTAAATAATTAAATAAAAACACTTGCGTTTTGAAAGTAATTTTATAGATTTGTAATTGCAAAACGCAAGCAAATTTACCGAATTAAATTTAAAATACAATGGAAAACATTCTTTTTGATGCTTACAAGAGTAAAAACTTAGATCTGAAAAACCGTATCGTGATGGCTCCAATGACCAGAAGCCGTTCAGATAATCCAGAAAATAAAGCGACCGAACTTACAGCAAAGTACTACCAACAGAGAGCTTCCGCCGGTTTGATTATTACAGAAGGCACGTTTATCAGTCCGGAAGCGGTTGGTGTCATTAATGTTCCCGCAATATACAGTTCAGCACATATCCAAGGCTGGAAATTGACCACAGAAGCTGTTCATCAGGAAGGAGGGAAAATTTTCGCACAGCTTTGGCACACAGGAGCATACTCTCATCCCGATTTGCACAATGGTAAAAAGCCTTTGGCTCCGTCAGACGTCAATCCTCAGCAACAGATTTTTACGGCTACAGGTTTTCAGACGAGCGAAGAGCCTCAACCGATGACTACGGCAGATATCAAACAGACCGTGAATGATTTCAAACAGGCTGCACTCAATGCTCTTGAAGCCGGTTTTGATGGAGTAGAGCTTCACGGGGCGAATGGTTATCTTCTACAGCAGTTTTTCAGCAAAAATTCCAATCTCCGCACCGATGAATATGGTGGTTCGGTAGAAAACAGAGCGAGAATTCTTTTCGAAATTATTGATGCCATCAAAGAAGTTGCAGATCTAAAAAAGGTTGGACTACGTTTAAATCCTTCGCTTAACGGAATTATGGGAATCTTAGTCGATGACGAAACCATTGAACTTTACAATTACATCGTCAACCGTCTTAACGATTACGATTTGGCATATTTACACTTGATAGAGCCTTTTACAGACGTTTCAGAAAATTCAAATGCTATTCAGGAAGTCGCAAAACATTTCCGTAAAGTCTACAACGGAACCATTATAATTAATAGAGCCTTCAACAAAGAATCGGCAACAAAAGTGTTACAGGATGGCGATGCAGATTTGGTATCTTTCGGAACTCCATTTATAGCCAATCCCGATCTGGTAGAGTGTTTCAAGACCGATGCGCCTCTCAATCAACCGGATCAGGCGACTTTTTACACGCCGGGTGAAAAAGGCTACACCGATTATCCAACTCTGAACAGTTAAAATAATTTGGGCGAACGGCCGGGCTTTCCGCTGTATCTTTTGTTTCACAAAAGGATGCCGCTGCAATCCCTGTCGCAAACCTTCCCATAACCACAATACAAAACATTTAAACAAAACAAAAAAATGAAAACAACAGGAAATACAGTATTCATCAGCGGCGGAAGTGCCGGAATCGGTTTAGCCATCGCAAAAAAACTGAATGCAGAAGGCAACAGAATAATTATCAACGGAAGAAATGAAGAACGCCTTCAGAATGCGTTACAACAATTGGATAATGCGGTAGCTATTCAGGGCGATCTTTCAATTGAGGCAGACAGATTACGCATTGCAGAAGATTTAAAAAACAATCATCCCGATGTCAATATCATTATCAATAATGCAGGAGCAGCGTTTACCTATTTGCTGAACGAAACCCAAAATGCTCACGAAAAAGCAGCGATCGAAATGAACACCAATTATTTCAGCGTCATTCATTTTACAGAACTTTTACTTCCTCATCTGCTTCAGAAAACAGATTCAGCGGTAGTCAATATTTCTTCGATTGCAGTTTTTGGAAGCCATAAAATGTTGCCGACTTACGGCGCGACGAAAGCAGCTCTGCACAGATACACCCAGGCTCTGAGACAGACTTATGAAGACCGTGAAAATATTCAGATTTACGAGGTCTATCCACCATTAGTCAATACAGAATTTTCAGCAGAAATCGGTGGAGCCAACGGAATTCCGGCCTCGGAAGTTGCCGATGAGTTCTTTTTGGCACTGGAAAAAAATCAGTTTGATGTTCCGGTAGGTGATACCAAACAGTTTTTCGCAAAAGAATTAGCTTAATCTACTGAGAAAAATTCTCTTTTGAAAATTTCATCGAAATTACACCCTTTAGGGATGGGGAAATTAATTTTGATGAAATTTTTAGATACAATTTAAATTTACTGACGGATTACGTGAACTTCAAAAATATTCAATCATGGAATTAAAAGGAAAAACAATTTTAATTACTGGCGGAGCTTCCGGCATTGGTCTGGAAGCAGCAAAGCAGTTTTCAGAAATAGGAGCTAAAGTCATCATCACAGGCCGGAATCAGCAGAGATTAGATTTGGCTAAAAGACAGTATCCCAATCTTACGGTGATCAAAAGTGATGTTTCGGTGGCAGAAGACGCGCAGGAACTTTTTGATAAAGTTTCTCAGCTTGGCGGTATTGATATTCTGTATAACAATGCTGGTGTGGGCTCTCCTCCGATCAATTTAAGTGTTCCCAACGAAAAGCATCTGGAAAACGCTGCTTACGAAATGGAAATCAATTATTTGGGTGTCATCCGTTTAAATAATATTTTCCTGAACATGCTTCAGTCCAGAAAAGAAGCAGCGATTATTAACACGACTTCCATTCTAAGTTATGTTCCGTCATTGGTTGAAGCAACCTATTCAGCATCCAAAACGGCTTTGGCGTTTTACACAAAATCACTCAGAGAACATCTGCGAATAAGCAACAGCAAAGTAAAAATATTTGAATTGCTTCCTCCGGTGGTTGATACAGAAATGACTGCTGCCAGAACAGATAAAAAAATCACAACTGAAGAATTGGTAAAAGGTTTGATCAATGGATTAAAAAAAGATCAGTTTACCATCAGAATTGGTGACGCGAAGTTAGTCTATTATCTGAACAGATTTTTCCCTAAATTAACGTTCGGGTTGGTCAATCCAAAAAATCAGGAACAAATTTTAAAACAAAACTCAAAACATGAAAGCATTTAGTATCAGCCGTTACAAAAAAGACAGTGACCTGCAATTGGTAGATGTTCCCGAACCGGTATTGAAAGAAAATGAAGTTCTGGTGGAGATTCACGCTGCCAGTGTCAATCTTTTAGACTCAAAATTGAAAAGTGGTGAGTTCAAATTAATTGTGCCGTACAAATTACCGTTGATCCTCGGTCACGATGTTGCAGGCGTCATCATACAAGTCGGCTCAAAAGTGAAAAGCTTTAATGTGGGTGATGAGATTTACGCCAGACCTGCAGATTTTCACATCGGAACTTTTGCGGAATTTATTTCGATCGATGAAAAAGATGTTGCCTTAAAACCAAAAAACCTGACGATGGAGGAAGCGGCTTCCATTCCTTTGGTTGGGTTGACGGCTTGGCAGGCTTTGGTTGACAGAGCCAATATTCAGAAAGGTCAGAAAGTTTTTATACAGGCCGGATCCGGTGGAGTGGGAACCTTCGCTATTCAGTTGGCTAAACATTTAGGTGCGACGGTAGCAACCACAGCCAGTGAAAAAAGTTTTGAGTTTTTAAAAGATCTTGGTGCCGATGTTCTGATTGATTATAAAAAACAGAATTTCGAAGATCTGTTGAGCGGTTACGATATGGTCTTGAACAGTCAGGATCCCAAAACGCTTGAGAAATCTTTTCATGTTGTAAAACCCGGCGGTAAAATAATTTCCATTTCCGGTCCGCCAACGCCTATGTTTGCAAAAGAATTTAATCTTCCATGGTACGTAAAATTTGCAATAAAACTGATGAGTAGTAAAATCAGAAAAATTGCAGAGAAAAAAAATGTCAACTATTCTTTTCTCTTTATGAAAGCTGATGGAAAACAGTTGGCAGAGATTACAAAACTGATAGAAGCGGGAAAAATAAAACCTGTCATCGACAAAGTTTTTCCATTTGAAAATACCAATGAAGCAGTAAAATATGTTGAAAGTGGCCGTGCAAAAGGAAAAGTGGTGATTAAGATGAAATAATCTTTTATAGATTAAAAAGGACAATATTGAACTTATGTTAATTGATCTGCAACACTTCCTTTGTTTTTCTTCTGTTATTTCTCTACCACATTATTACGACCTTTCCTTTTTTCCTTTTTAGTAGTTAAATATTCTGAGATATATTTTCAGAACCCTTAAATACATTATTCTCTACATACAACTTTTTTTTTCAAATGAATTATCATATTTATACGGTTGTTTTTAGAATTAAATTTTTTCAAAGTTCGCTGCGCTATTAAAATATACGAAGATGAAAAAAAAGATACCGCAGCCCCCTCCTTTTATGCGATGTTCAGTGTTTCTCTACAGCAAGTTTTCGTGCAGAAAGACATTAGATCCGCTATTCAGGAACTGTTATCTCAGATGACTATTACAATAGGCCAACAATGCATTAAAAGCTGGTTTTTATCAGAGAGAAAATAATCCTTCAGGCAAGGAATATTTTGAAAAAGTGGAGTATGACCTAAATAGAAATATTACAGATCTGAAACGGTCGGCACTTATCGAAAGCAGAAACGCCTTTGCAAACCGTACTGACGTACTTGACTTCGTATATCATAATAATAACAATAGTAACAGGCTTTTGTCTGTCACAGATACTTCCACTGATTACAGAGGTTAACCTGATGTTTCCGGAATTACCATTGATTATGATGAAAACGGTAACATGACATCACAAAATGACAAGGGAATTACAAGGATCGATTATAATTTTCTGAATCTTCCGAAATATTTAGAGTTTAACAAAACCTTTACACCAAGATATCCTGGTGGTAACACAAATGTGAAAACAAATTATTTGTATAAGGCAGACGGAACAAAGCTGAGAAAGATTTATACGTATGGAAGTGGAAAAATGAATGTTGAAGCATCGACTACAACCGAATGTATTGACGCTTTTCAATACGAAGTTATTGACACTGGAGGTAAATACATCATTCTTCCAAATTGCACCTAAAGCCGAAGGACATTATGATTTTGAAAATAATACATATATTTACAATTAAACAGACCATTTGGGAAATGTAAATTAAGTTACTCTCAAAACAGGAACAGTGTAGCGATTCTCGAGGAAAATAACTACTATCCCTTTGGGTTAAAGCATACAGGTTATAATTACTGGTCAACCAGTGAAAGTTACCATTCAAATACAATGGTAAAAAGCTCAGGTGGACTCGGGGATGTACGATTATGGAGCAAGATTCTAATTACTTTATAATCCAGAAGGAAAAGGTGTTGGTACGGGAGCTACGACTGAAACAAGATTTATTGATAATTTATCAAAACAACAATTAGATTCTGTAAAAAGCCGTAATGCTGCAGATAGTATCAGATATAATATGGATGCTAAAAGTAGAGGAGATTCTTTGTTAAATCAAATGTTAAAAAGATCATGAAAAAAGTAATAATTTATCTCATAGTAATTTTTTTATTCTCATCCTGCAAGAGAGAAGAAAAGATTTCTTTTGATAATGGAAAAATTAAATTTATTAAAAGTTACAACAAAGGAGTTATTGAATTTAAAAGATTTGATGAAGAAGGAAGTTTATTGTTCTACGGAAAGTTTAAAAATAACCAATTAATTGATACTTTATATGTTTTTAATAAAGGAGTGGATTTTATCATAAAAATAGATAGCTCTGATAACAACTATTTCTATGGAACGTATATTTCAAAATATTCTACAGGTAAAAATTCCAAAATTTCATCTTTACGTTTTGATAAAGATAGCGATATAGATAGTACTATTAGCTCGTCATTATTGTTTGGTAAAGAAATTCTTTTTAATGTAGACGGAAAACTTTCGAGAGAAAGGGTTTATGAAATAGATGGCAAAAAATCAGAAATAATTGAAGAAAAGATATATGATAAAAACTTGAAGTAGTCAACACCACAGCGTTCAGGATTTTATTGTAGATATTACAAATCTCGTAACAAAACTTGAAGCTTACAATTATATTAGATTTTAAAATTGAAGGCAGAAGCTTCAAAACTCCCGCCTTAATAATTTACTGAACTAAATTTCTTTCTTTTCCAAAAGCTTCAGATGCTTCCCTTGAAGCCTCCACCATCGCAATCAGCGCCTTTTCCGTTTCATCCCAATGACGGGTTTTCAAACCACAGTCAGGATTTACCCAAAGTTGCTGTGCAGGAATCACAGCTTGTGCTTTTTTCAGCAATTCCATCATTTCCTCTTTTGACGGAACTCTCGGCGAGTGAATATCGTAAACTCCCGGTCCAATCTCATTCGGATATTTGAAATCTGCAAAAGCATTCAGCAGTTCCATCTGACTTCTGGAGCATTCAATTGTAATGACATCGGCATCCATGTCAGCAATATTCTGGATGATATCATTGAATTCTGAATAACACATGTGCGTATGAATCTGCGTGGCATCTTCCACACCGCTTGCCGAAATTCTGAAAGCTTCAACCGCCCATTTCAGATAATTCTGCCAATCTGACGTTCTCAACGGAAGACCTTCGCGAATCGCAGGTTCATCAATCTGAATAATTCTGATTCCTGCTTTTTCCAGATCATTCACTTCATCACGAATCGCCAAAGCAATCTGTTTACAGGTTACCGAACGCGACTGGTCGTCACGTACAAATGACCATTGAAGAATCGTTACTGGTCCCGTCAACATTCCTTTTACCCATTTTTGAGTTAAGGACTGAGCATATTCCGACCAATAAACCGTCATCGGATTTGGTCTGTGAACATCTCCGAAAATCACCGGTGGTTTCACGCAGCGGCTTCCGTAACTCTGAACCCAGCCGTATTGGGTAAAGGCAAATCCGGCCAGCTGTTCTCCGAAATATTCCACCATATCATTTCGCTCAAACTCACCGTGAACCAACACATCGATCCCTATTTCTTCCTGCCAACGGATGGTTCTTTCGGTTTCCTGTTTCAGCAAAGTATCGTACTGTTCGGCATTTAATTCTCCTTTTTTAAATTTTGAACGCCAGGTTCTCACTTCTTTTGTCTGCGGAAAAGAACCAATAGTCGTCGTTGGAAATAATGGAAGCTTCAATACTTTCTGCTGATTTTCTTTTCTTACATTGAAGGGAGAATTTCTTTGTGCATCTTCCTCTGTCGTCACATCTACGCGGTTTTTCACGTCCTGATTATGAATTAATGAAGATGTTTTACGGTTTTCAAGTGCTTTTTTATTTTCGGCTAATTCCTGTAAAGTATTGTAATCCGGATTTTCTGATGCTAATTTTTTCAAGTTTACAATTTCATAAACTTTCTGTTTTGCGAATGCCATCCACTGTTTAATCTCAGGAGAAAGAATATCTTCATTTTTCTCTGAATCCAAATCAAAAGGAGCGTGGAGCAATGAGCAGGAAGGTGCAATAAAAATTCTGTCCGAGCCTATTTTCTCAACTGCTTTTTTAATGAAATGTAAAGACTGTGTGAAATCATTTTTCCAGATATTTCTACCGTCAACGATTCCCAGCGAAAGACTTAAAGTATTTGGAATTGAATTTAAAACTTCATCCAACTGTTCAGGCGAACGGACCAAATCAATATGCAGAACATCGATCGGCAGGGAAGTCGCTAATGATAGATTGTCTTTTAAACCTTCAAAATAAGTTGCCACGATGAATTTCAGATTTGGGAACTGTTTTCTGATTTCAGCATAGATGATCTGATAGGTTTCCTTGGCTTTTTCATTTAAATCTAAAGCTAAAAACGGCTCATCAAACTGAATATATTCCGAACCGTGATTTTCAAGTTCTTTTAAAATCTGGATATAAACCGGCAATAAATTCTGTGCTAAATCTAATTTATCAAAACCTTCCTCTTTTTCTTTACCCAATAATAAATAAGTCAGTAAACCGATGATTACGGGTTTCGCATTGATTCTAGCCTGTTTGGCACTGATGAATTCCTGAATGATTTTGTTGGAGAATAATTTGAACTCCTGATTTTTCTGAAACTCGGGAACGATGTAGTGGTAATTGGTGTCAAACCATTTGGTCATTTCCATTGCCGTAATATCCAAACCTTCTTTCTGAAAGCCTCTTGCCATCGCAAAATACAGATCAGTTTCAGATTTTTTGAAAGCAATTTCCTGATAACGCTCCGGAATCGCTCCCACCGTCAGAGTCATGTCCAAAACCTGATCGTAATAAGAAAAATCGTTGCAGGGAATCCAGTCTATTTCTGCATCCTGCAGTAATTTCCAGTTGTTTTGAGTAATGGTTTTTCCGGCTTCCAGTAATTCGTCTAAAACAATTTTGCCCGACCAATACTGCTCGCAGGCTTTTTTGAGTTCTCTGTTGCTACCAATACGCGGATAGCCAAGAATGTGTGTTTGCATTTTCTTTTAAACTTTTAATAATTAATGATTTTAAAAGTTCTTCAGATGCTTCGAAATGCTTTGTTAGTAGGAGTTTTGAGAATTTAGATACTTTGAATAGAGGAGATTTCTTTAATTGGTTTTTTAATCTGATGCTTTTTAAAGGCAAAGTTTTAACTTAAACTTAAAATATTTAAGTAAGCAAAGATCGAATCAATAAAATGATTTGATGAAGCTTGTGTTTATAAATGCGCTTCATCTGCGACAATGTTGCAACTTTCTACTCCCTAAAATTATACGTTTACAATAAAAACTCTTTGCGTTTAAATTTAAACTCAATATATTCAATATCATCTATCAATCCAAAAACTCCAACCGCGAGAGCACTGATCATTCGGTAAAGGCAGGTCTCCTGACTTGTAACAGTTTCTGTCATCCTTCCCGTTTTCACAGTGGATATTCGTAGACAGAAACTTTTGGGATATTACTTACAGTTGCGCGACAGCTCGTGATTTTCACACGATTCCCTTTTAATTAATTTTACATAAAACCTTTCCGTTTGATGAAGTATGTGAAAGAACAATTTCTTTGGTAAAGATACTATTTAAGTGGATTTATTGGTTTAAATTAAAAAATAAAGGATATTGTTTGGTTTAAGTTATTTAAATTAGATTAATATTCTTTACATTTGAAAATTATAGTTTTAAAAAGAATATTATTCCGTGGAAAGATTAGACGAAAAGGATATTCAGCTCCTGAGAATCCTTCAAAAAAACGCAAAACTGACCGTCAAAGAACTTGCAGCCGAAGTAAATCTGTCGACATCGCCAGTTTTCGAGAGAGTAAAAAGACTCGAACAAGACGGATTTATCAAACATTACGCAGCTGTTCTGGAAGCTGAAAAATTGAACCGCGGTTTTACCGTTTTCTGTCAGATCAAACTGAAAATTCATGACCGTTCGGTAGGAAATCAGTTTGTGGAAGATATTTTAAAGATTGATGAAGTCGCCGAATGCTACAACATCTCAGGTGATTTTGATTTCCTGCTGAAAGTTCAGGTGCGGGACATGAAACATTATCAGGATTTTGTTTTCAATAAACTGGGATCAGTAGATTCTATCGGAAGCACGCACAGCACTTTTGTGATGGCGGAGGTGAAGAATACGCATGGATTGAGTATTTAGGAAAGTGATAGGATTATGAAGAAATGTGGAAGAATTACTAATTTATTCAACCTTATATTTTTTTTCTCGTAATGCTATAATTGTCAAAATCTGGATGAAACCAAAATTCTTCAAGCCCTATTTCATTGTAAACAGCAATTTCTGATGAATAAATGGGATAAAGTCCAGCAATATTAATTTTGTAATCTGCCCCAATATCAACATCCGAATAATCTTCTTTTGATAAAGTGCTCGGTGCAAATATTAAAAATGCATCCATTTCAGAATCTTCGCTTATTTGCTCTCCAAAATCAATTACTTCTCCATAACTAAAAGGACATTGTCCTCTCAGCTGATTGGCTATAAAACCTGCAACAATTCCCCAATCAAGATTTTCAGATTCCACGGAGATGCACAATTCAGGTCTGCCAGATTTCCAATCAGGATGGGTAACCAATGAAAGGCCATAAGTTATGGCTGTTATGAAGCCTTCGTCCGGAATATTTTTGTAAACAATTGATGTTACACCTTTAATTCCTTCAGTTAAACTTTCATTATTATAAAATTCAGGTTCTTGCTGGAATATGTTGTCCAAATGTTCAAGATATTTTTCTATTGGAGTCATTTGATTTGAATCCTTTCCGTAAAAATAATAAAATTAAACATTTACCGCTCAATTCAAGATATAAAATTGATGAAGTCGCCGAATGCTACAACATCTCAGGTGATTTTGATTGCCTGCTGAAAGTTCAGGTGCGGGATATGAAGCATTATCAGGATTTTGTTTTCAATAAACTGGGATCAGTAAAATTCTATCGGAAGCACACACAGCACTTTTGTAATGGCAGAGGTGAAGAATACGTATGGATTGAGTATTTAGAAGAAGAACTATTTACTTTTATTTACATAAATTATTTCCGGTTTTTTACCATCCAGATCTCTTTTTGATCTCCCAAATAATCCAACTTCAAGGTCATTTGGAGATTTGTTTTCTAATTCATCAGGAGAAACAAATGTGTACATTCCATACCCGTGTCCAGCAACAATCCAGCCCTCAGTTTTTGTTAAATGAATCGTATTAAAATCTCCTGCAGGTCCGCCAGCGAATACGGGTCCAAATTCTTTCATTATGGCGATTGCTTCATCATTTGTATTTTTTACTTTACTTATATCATCAAAAATAATGTATGTTCCGTTTTTAAAAAGTACCCAATCCTGGAATTTAGGATTTATTGCTAATTTTACATTTTCAATTAGTTCACTTTCTCTCATTTGATACGATTGATTTTTTTGCTTTTGATTATTTATTGTATCACTAAGTTTTATTTGATCGGAATCGAGATTGACTATTTTATTGTTTTCATTTTGTGGATGACAATAAAATAGTAGAGTCAATATTGTAATAATATTAATCGCTTTCAATGGTATTTTTTTTACAAAAATAGAATTTTAATTCAGAATTAAGCATTGATAATTCATTTCAAAAATAATTACTCACCTCAATCAAATTGAAATCGGGATCTCTGAAATATACCGACTTGATTTTTCCCAAAGCCCCGGTTCTTTCCACAATTCCCTCGATGATTTCAACGTTTTTTAATTTTAGTTCTTCTACAATTTCCTTAATATTTGTTTCTGCAATGAAACATAAATCTGCTGAGCCAGAAGTTGGATGTTCAGCTTTCGGTTCAAATTCTTTTCCTTTTTGATGAAGATTAATTTTTTGATTTCCGAAAGTCAGAGCTTTTCTGTTGTCTCCAAATGTTACAACTTCGAAACCTAAAATGTCCGTGTAAAATTCTATTGTTTTATCAATATCAGCGACGGTTAAAACAAGATGGTCGATACTATTTATTTTCATTTTTAACTCTTTTTTGATACCCGATAAATGCTTTAAAATTTTCGGAAAACCCAAAATGATAAATTGCATTTGAGTATATAAAAATCATTACGTAAAACGGAATTTCCTGGACAGGAGTGAAATTTGATGAAAATATGAAGGAAAGTGCCAAAATAACAGCTAGCGCAAATAAGATTATTGACAGAATCCTCGCCCAGTTTTTACCAATATAAACTAAATACAGAAGTCCTGCGGTCAGGAACAAGCGGATGATTTGTGAAACTAATTTTTGATTATCAATTTCCGGTCGGGGAGAATGATATAAATAAATAGTACTCAAATTCACCAATAAGATCGCAGCAAAGATAGAAAGAGTTCTTCTCTGACCTTTCTTTTCCAAATAATTCATTGACTTTATCGTTACAATATCTTTCTATTCCTGATCCAGATACGTCAGCTTTGCATCTTTCACAAACTCCTCAACACTCATATTTTTAACAGCTTTAGAATTTGTAAGCTCAATAAAATAATTAATTGAATTTGGAAGATTTTTGTTTTTCGTGTTCAATCTAAATCTTCTTACCTTTTCATTTACATTTAAAAAAGGAAGCTCAGTAATTTTCGCCAAAATATTATTCACGTCAAATGAAGCTTTGGGATCTTTCTGAAGTTTTAAAAATCTTTTTTGAGTTCTGTCTGTAGTTTCATCCAGAAATTTCTGCATCTGATAATCTGTAAGTAATTGCGGGTAGATCAAGCCTTGTAGCAGTATTGAAGCGGTCATTTTATCAGATTTGTCAATAAGAACTAACTTATCATCAAAAAGAATCTGGTTGGCAGTTGGGACTATCTTTCCTTCGAATTTTTTATAATTTTTCTTTTTGTATTCAGTTTTAAAATGCTCTACAGCATGTTGATCCTTTGAACTCAATGCTTCTTTCTTCTGACCAAATGCAACGGCAGAAAATAAAAGACAAAGTATTAATGAAAATTGCAATTTCATAATTTTAATTTTAAAATAAATCTACACTAAATTTTTAAGCCTGACATGCTGAAGCAGCATAATGGTTTTCGCATCTTTTATTTCACCCGATTCAATCATCTGCAGCGCTTTGTCGATTCCGATTTCCAAAACTTCAATATCTTCACCTTCATCTTCTAGTCCGCCTCCTTTATTGATCTTCATATTTTCAGCATATTCGGCGATGAAAAAATGAAGAATTTCTGTTACAGATCCGGGCGACATATACGCTTCAAAAACTTTTTCTGCCTTCGTGATTCTGTAACCTGTTTCTTCCTCAGTTTCACGGATAATGCATTCTTCAGGATGGTCATCATCCAGCAATCCTGCACAGGCTTCGATCATCATTCCGTCGGCATTTCCGTTGATAAAAGTGGGCATTCGGAATTGTCTGGTCAAAATTACGTTTTTTGTACTGGTATTATACAATAAAATCACGGCTCCATTTCCTCTGTCGTAGGCTTCTCTGCTTTGGGTTTCGGTGTTTCCGTCCTTTTTCTGAACGGTAAAAGTGATCTTTTTTAAAGTGTACCAGTTATCCGAAAGGATCTCAGTTTTCTCAACTTTCACAGTTGTATTTTGCATAAATTTTTTAATCTTTCTATTGAAATTAATTTCGTTTTAATAGGTCTTCCAAAGCATTTTTTAAACCAGGAAATTTAAACTGAAAACCTTCATTCTGCAATTTTTCTGATGATGTCCGCGAACCTTCAAGTAACGCCACAGAGAGTTCTCCAAAGATCAGTTTCATTACAAATCCCGGAACATTGGGCATAAACATCGGTTTATTTAAAACTTCCGCAATTTCCTTTGTGAAATTTTCATTATCGGTATGTTGTGGCGCAGATGCGTTGTAAGCACCTTTTACGTTTTCGTTCTTCAATGCAAATTCAAATACTGAGCTGAGGTCGTCGATGTGAATCCACGGAATGTACTGTCTTCCCGTTCCAAGCGGAGAGCCAATTCCGAATTTAAAAGGAACAGCCATTTTTTTCAGAGCACCTTCTTTTTCAGAAAGAACAATGGAAATCCGAACTTTTACCACTCGTTCAGCGGCTTTTTTTTCTAAAAATTCATCAGCGGCTTTTTCCCACAGAATGACAACTTCGCTGAGAAAGTCTTTACCTTTATCGTCTTCTTCTTTAAAAATTTTTTCGGAAGTAATCGCTCCGTAAATTCCAACGGCAGAAGCTGAAATAAACGATTTAAGTTTTATATTTTTTTCCTGTAAAGTTTGAAGGATCAATTGGGCAGAATCCACACGGCTGGAAATGATTTCTTTTTTGCGCTCGTCTGTCCATCTTTTTTCTGAAATATTGGCTCCGGCAAGATGAATAATGTGGCTTACATTCTCAAATGCCCGCTCATCGACCGTTCCTTTTTCAATATTCCATTCAAAATCGTTTTCATGTTTTTTGCTGCGTGTTAAAAACCGAACACTATATTCGTTTTCAAGTTTTTTTGCTAAAACTTTTGCGACCGATCCGCCGGCTCCGGTGATTACTACGACTTCTTTCATGTATTGATTTTGGATTTTTTTAATTCTTAACGATCAAAATATAATCATCATCCAAAAGTTTATATCCCTGGTCGTAAACAAATTTGTATTCAGAACCGTTTTTATAAACTTTAATTTGTGTAAAATAATTAAAATCAAATCCTAAGCCAGTCAATTTGGTTTTGGCGATTTTGGTTTTTCCTTCAATATTGGTCTCGCTCAAGATCCTGTAATTGCGACGCAGTTTGTTGTTTACATTCCGCATCAGATTACTGGAATCTTTATTCTGCTTGTTATTGAAGGCGTTTCTGCAGGCGTCGTTACAGAATTTTTTGTCGGACCGTCCAATGATTTTTTCGCCACATTCAAGGCATTCCATAATAATTAATTTTTCAGATTGTGTTTGTGTTTTTTATGTAAAAAGCGTTTCCACTTTGTACTTGTTGGATAAGCTCTGTTTTTGGTAAGATTATTAAAAATCAAGGCGACAATAAGTAAAATAATGCAACCCGAAAGAACCGGGGAAAGCACATACCAGTAGCCTAAATCAGCAATTTTCCCTGGAGAAGTAACTGCAATTAATGCTGTCGCTCCACCTGGTGGATGAAGCGTTTTGGTGTATTGCATTAAAATTATTGAAAACGCAACTGCCAAAGGTGCGGAAAGCCATAAAATATCAGGAACAATCTGGTAAATCGTCACACCTGCCAAAGCCGAAATCACATGGCCTCCGACAAGATTTCTCGGTTGCGCCAATGGACTTTGTATAGCTCCGTAAATCAAAACACTGGAGGCACCAAACGAACCGATGAGAAAGATATTTTCCTGTTCCAAAAGATATTGCGACTGCAGAAAAGCGATGATTCCAATACCGAAAAATGCGCCGAGAAAAGACCAGAAATGTTCTTTGTAATCGACGAGCGTTTCCCTGTAAATTACATATTTTGATACGCGGTAAGTTCTTCGCAACGTTTTCTTCACAGTTTCTGATATTATGATTTAAATATACAAAAATTATCCGTTTGTAAACGACTGCGAGAATCTTTTGCTGTAAATCTACAGGAAATTCTTTCAGAAAGTAGAGGAATGTAAACACAGCTTTTTGTCATGCTGAAAGCATCCCGACATCGTTACTTAGATTCTTTCAGAATTACAAACGGACTGTTAAGATTTGCGTGAAATGCAAATATCGCTCATAGAAACCTTTCATTTTTCAAAAAAAATCCTCACATTTGCGCCATCAATGGGGTGCTGCACGATTGCGGCTGAGATGATACCCGGGAAATTTTTCCACACCTGATTCGGATAATGCCGACGTAGGGACTTTTTTGATTTATCATCTCATCATTTAATTTATACAAGTTAATTTGATGCAGGAAATTTTACTTAAGACAACCTGGCCGGAATGGTTCGGGGTCTTCTTTTCAATTTTTCAGGTTTTACTGGCCCGAAAAAACAATTCAAACAATTATCTTTTCGGTATTGCCGGAATTTCACTCACGCTGTATGTAATGATGCAGTCTAAACTTTATGCGGAGTTTACGCTCAATCTTTACTATCTGGTGATGAGCATTTACGGTTGGCTTTACTGGAAATTCGGAAAGCAGCAGTCTGAAACAAAGATTTCTGAAACAACTAATCAGGAAAAACTGATCACCGCAGGAATTGTGGTCGGAACATTCAGTCTTTTTTACATTTTTCTTACACATTTTACCGATTCCGACGTTCCGGTGTTAGATTCACTGGTCAGTGCTTTTGCATGGGCAGGAATGTGGCTGATGGCCCGTCGGAAAATTGAAAACTGGATTTTACTGAATGTGAGCAACATCATCGCAATTCCTTTGTTGATTCATAAAGAATTGTATCTGTATGCGGGTTTGACAGCTTTCCTGTTCATCGTAGCGATTTCAGGTTATATAGAATGGAGAAAAATTATTAAATCAAAATCTTTAAAAGTCGCTTAATTTTAAATCTTCACGAAGTTTTAAAAGATGTCGCAGATTTATTATTTGCAGAATCTGCTTAATCAGCGGGAGATTAAAAAAATAAAAAGCCATAAATCCAAATGACAAAGACATCAATTCAAAACGAAAACAGAGTCATGATTACGCCTGAAGAAATTAAAAATGAAATGTTGGGAGCATCTGAAGTTTCGTCAAAAATTATGAATCTCATTCATGATCAACGGTTGCTTCAGATTTGGGTTCCCAAGAAATACGGCGGATTGGGTTTTCGTTTAAATCAGGGTTTACAAATTCTTTTCGATTGGTCTAAAATAGATGGAAGTCTGGGCTGGATGCTCACATTATGTTCGGGAGCTAATTTTTTCTCAAGAAATTTAAAACCAGAAATTGCAACAGCACTTTTTTCAAACTCAAAAACCTGTTTCGGAGGAAGTGGTATGATTGGCGGGACTGCAGAAAAACAGAATGACGGAACCTTCATCATCAACGGACTTTGGCATTTTGCAACGGGAACGCCACATTTAAGTCATTTTACCTTGAATGCAAAACTGACTGAAAAAGGAATTCCTCTGCTGGATAAATTGGGTTCTGAGATCATCCGGTCATTTGTTATTTCTAAAAATGAAGTTGAAATCATTCCGAACTGGAAATCGATGGGGATGAAGGCTACCGGAACGTTTTCATTTAAAGTAGAAGATGTTGAAGTTTCGGAAGAATACAGTTTTGTGTACGACGAATTTTTTACTGATGATGTTTTAGATAAAATTCCGTTCAGAATTTTTGCGGATTTAACTTTATTGGTCAATTATCTTGGGATGGCGACACATTTTTCTGAGGAAGCGGTTAAAATACGGCCTAATCTCGATTTGAAACTGTTTAATAAAATGATCAGTGAGCATCTGGAAAAATTATTTCAGTTCGCCGATGAGATTGAAGTTTTATTGAATAATTTTGAGTTAATAAGTTCTGAAAAACAAGCAGAAATTCACAGTTTCGGAACCGATTTAGTTGAGAAACTGTCGCATCAGATTTTAGAAAATTATTTTCAGCTGGGACTTCGGGCAACGCATACAGATTCTGCAATGTATCAGATTTTCTGTGATTATTTTACGGCAACGCAACATTCTAATTTTAGGAGGGAGTTTGGGGAAGAATGTTTTAACGAGTAGTTTAAGAGATTTTATCATTTACTCTTTCACAAACATCACATTCTGATATTCTTGTATTTCTTTAATAATGGGTCCAAAATTTTACTCACTCAATTTCAACTTTAGTTTTGATTTATTTCATTTCTGTTCTAAAATAACCGCTTGCCATTTCTATTTGCTCTGTTTCCTTGTTTTTTATTTTCAGTTCGAGTTTTCCGTAAATACTGTCACCAGTTTTGTAATTTTCTTTATTCAAAGTTAATTTCTGTTTTATTATTTTGTATTGATTTTGCTTAAAAAAATCATCAGTTCTTTCAACGTCACTAAAATCATCTACATCAACGGTAAAAGCGTTGCCATATTTAAAAATTACTACGTTTGTACCATTGTATCCTGTTGAAAAACCAAATGTGATTATATCCAGATTTTTTATTTTCGGACTTTTTAATGCGTAACAGTTAAACAGTATTGTATCTCCATATTTTTGACCAATTGCGAAGTCAGTGGAGTTTTTTTCAGGTTTATTGAATCCAAAATTCCAAAATATTTTTCTATCAAGACTTTTTATTTGTTGGGAATTCGATATCTTAGAATCAACTGTTATTGAATTGAATTTTGTAATCCAAAAAATACAGGAAAGTATAAACAGGATGGTAAATACTAAAAGCAGATATTTAAAAAATTTCTTCATTACAGGTTTTTTCGATATTTAAGCAGCATTTTAAGTATCGCAATTTAACGGGATTCAAACACAAATTTTTAATTTGCTGAAATATCAATTCAAGACTTTTGCCTCGCTTTTATCAAGAGCTTATATGCCGAAATTAATTTAATTAAAATCTTCCTGATTCTGTTCGTTTTCACTTAAAAGTTTTATTCCATTACTCCAAATTAGTTTATACTTACTTTTATCTTCAATGTTGGGTATATAGTCTAGTGTTACATTGTTAGGTTTGTTAATATCATCTATAGTTATTAAACCTACCTTAGTAAGCTCTACCTGTTCACCATATATGCTGTTTTCGTCCGGATAATCAAATTTTAAATTTTTTCGAACTGTTCCATTCAAAGTTATTTTTGATTTTGGAGCAATTTTTTTACGTCCAGGAAAATTGCTGTCACATCCCCAATGATAAAAATAAATATAGTTATTGTTGATCCGAAAGTTGTCATGCCATGAGCAAGTCATCAACCATACATATATATCACTTTGTCCTGTATTTTCAATTTCGATTTTTATGTCATAATAATGTACAACAACAGAATCTGTAGAAACATTTAGACTTTGTTGTTCTATTTGATCTCTTACCCAAGGATCATTTGTGCTCAAGGTTTTAGTATACTCCTTTTTAAGATTAAGTTTGACCTTTATTGGATTAGTATCTGTTTCTTTACATCCGAAATTTAGAGTTAAAACCAATAATAGAAGAAATGTAAAGATTGATTTCATAGGTTTAAGTTTTGTGGATTTATTGTATACAATATTTTGGGGCTTGGAATAGGTGGATCGATTGAAGACGAACTTTTGACTAAAAAACAAATTGCCACACAATCTCAAAACGTGATATGATCATTTTCCGCTCACTATTGCCAAATTATCTGCAGTATTTCAGTTCCATCTTTTACTGTAATTTTTAATCGTGTCCATCACTGCTTTGTTGATTTGTTTTGATAAAGCTATTTTTTCATCAGAAAAGAAATTTGTTTTATCTTCATTTTCCAAAATCAAAAAAATCTGTTCGTTTGGTGCAAGAAAGCTGCCTTCCGAAAAATAAGAAGTTTTTTTAATCAATTTATCTAATAATTTTTTTCCTTCTGTATTTTTATATTTACTTACTGCTTTTGTAAACAATTCCAATTCAAAAAAAATATCGTCGGCTCTGAATTTTTTACCATCAATCTTTCTATTAAAATAGTTTTCCAGAACTTTAAAATATTCGGGTTTCGGTGAATAATTAATAAATTCAATTGCGGAATTAAAATAAGTTGGTTCCCTATTAATTGAATTCTCTAAGCATTCAGTAATTAATTTTACATCTTCTGGCTTATTGTAATTTGAAAGATAGGTTAAAAGAGTAATATTATTGTAATAATTGCCTGGTATTTTTTTTTGAATTTCAGCTTTGAGAATCGAATAATATTTTGGTTTTGGATTATCCTTGTTTTTATCAAGGTACAAAGTTAAGTATCCGCTTAAATGTTTCTTGCTGTCTAAGTCTAAAATGATTTTATCTGAAATGACATCCAGCTGCTTCTGTGAGAAAACATTGTTCTTTAATGTGGCATAATAGAGCATTGCCTCTGAAACAGTCATTTCTTGAAGGGTATCGTAGCTTGTTGATATTACAATCTTTTCAGTATTGTTGATGTTTTTAAGAAAAATAGGAAAGGCTTCTGTTGGATATTTTTTAACCAAAATTTCAAAAAAATATATAGCAATTTTGGCATTTTGATTTGATGACAATTCTGCTAAATCATCTTTAGCAAAATTCTCAGTAATAACATTTTTAAATTTTTTTTCAAATATTTCACTTTTTGAGTCCTCTATTTTACTCAACAGAGCTTTTTGTTCCGTATTATACTTACAGGAAGTCAATAAAAAAAGACAAAGCATTGGTGTTAAAAGGGTTTTCATTTTATTGTGGATAAAGTTTTGGAGTTTGTGATGGTAGGTAAATCAAGGCTGAAACTATCAACTGAAATACAAAATTCTATTAAAGCGAAGAACGGAAGTTGACCACTTTCCGTTCGCTGTTGCCGAACTGTTTTTAGGCGACGTCATAATTTTCGTTTCGATTGTTTCTTTTTTAGTTTTTTATATTTTTTGTATTCAGAATAATTTTCTTTGTTCAAAACAGTCACTGCAGTCCAGCCAACACCATCTTTTGTCCAGCTGAAGTATGGTATTTCTTTTCTGAATTTTTCGCTGTTTTCCCGATACTTAATAATTTTATCTATTTTCGTTATGAAGAAATTGATTTTATCAGATTCTTCAAATTTCTCCTGTGATGTAGGCGTCCAATAATATTTAAATGAATATGAGTTTTTATTTTTAATTTCAAATTTGTAAGTAATACCATCAAAGCCTGAACGCCATTTTTCAATTTGATTATCGCTTGGAATGTTATTTATCTTTAATGAATCAGCTAATTGCAATATCTCCTTAACTTGACTCTCAACTAAAATTTTTTCACTGATAAAAACTTCTCCGGTTTTTTTTCCTTCCCAAATTTCATCAGCATAAAAAATATATCTATTTGAATCTTCGGATAATTCTAAATAATATTTGCTAGAACTAAATCGGAAGAAATTTTTGCTTTCTTCTGGTTTAATAAGATTTAGTTTTTCCCTTATTGGTTTCTCGTATTTGAAATAATGTAAAGTATCACTATCCTTTGTTAAGTCAAAAGAGTTATTGAATTGACCATAAAGATTTAGCGTGATTATTTGAAATAATACAAAAATTTTGAATTTCACAGTCATTTTGATATAATGTTACTTAACCCTTAAATCTACAAAATTATCTATTTCATTCAAAAAAAAATAGGTCTAAAATTGAGTTTAATAAATACTGCATACCCGTTTTCAAACGACTACAAACGAATTTAAACAGTTTTATACCGAATAAATTTCCAAACCTGATGAATCTTTGCAACAGAGATTTGAGAAACAAAGTGAAGCTCTCTTATCTGAATAATTTAACCAAATAAAATACAAAATTATGTCACTAAGAAATCGAGTAACATTGATCGGTTACACAGGTAAAGAAGTTGAAATCGTAAACTTCGAAAAAGGAAAAATCGCAAAGGTATCTTTAGCAACTAATGATTACTACACCAACGCAAAAGGTGAGAAAGTAGAAGAAACACAATGGCACAATCTCGTTGCCAACGGTAAGCTGGCTGATATTATGGAAAAATATGTACAGAAAGGAAAAGAGATTTCGGTGGAAGGGAAAATTGTGTACAAATCGTATGACGATAAAGACGGAAACAAAAGATTCATCACAGAAATACGTATTGATGAGCTGGTACTTTTAGGCAACAGACAGGGTTAAACTTAAAATATTTCAGCCATGCATATTAAAGTTTTTAAAGTGAGAATTGCAGAAGAATTTCTCATGGGCGATCAGCAAAAAGTAGATCATTTTCTTGTCGAAAATGAAGTAGTGAAATTTGAAACGGCTTTCGTAACGGAAGATCAGTCCTGGTCAGTAATTTTGTACTACAGAAGGTTTCCGGAAACCGCAAATTTTGTGAAAGAAACAAAATCCCAGAAATATTCTGCTGAAGATGATGTCTTAACAGACAGTGAAATCAAAATTTTTGAGGCTCTGAAAATGTGGAGGTCAGAAAAAGCCAGAGAGCAGAATCTGCCCACTTACTTTATTGCAACCAATAAAGAACTGACTTCTGTAGCCAAATATAAGCCTTCAAAAAAGCAGGAACTCCTTGATATCAAAGGCTTCGGAAAGCATAAAATAGAAAACTATGGTGAAGAAATCATAGAAATTCTGGAAAGTGTGTGATTCTGAAAATTAAATGATGAAAATAAATTGTTAGGAAGCCACGGAAATGTTCTGTGGCTTTTTTATTGATTTAAAAGTCCTTTCAATTCCTTATTTTTGCAGAGAATATCATTAATCAACCATCAATTATCATTCATCATAATGAAGCCAAGCTTAGCAAAAGGAACGAGAGATTTTACCTCACTGGAAGTTTCAAGAAGAAAATACATCATCAATATATTACAGAAAAATTTCGAACTTTTTGGTTTTCAGCCTTTGGAAACGCCAAGTTTTGAGAATCTTTCAACCCTGACAGGGAAATATGGGGAAGAAGGTGACCGTTTGATTTTTAAGATCTTAAATTCAAGCATCAACGAAGCGAAAGACGAGAAAAAAACTCAGATGATGACTGATTTTCAGAAAGCTTTAGACAAACCATTCAGTGCCGAAAGTCTTACAGACAAAGCTCTTCGTTATGACTTAACAGTTCCTTTCGCAAGATTTGTTGCCATGAACCACGGAAAGCTGACTTTTCCATACAAACGTTATCAGATTCAACCGGTTTGGAGGGCTGACCGTCCACAGAAAGGGAGATTCAGAGAGTTTTATCAGTGTGATGCCGATGTTGTTGGTAGCGAAAGTCTTTGGCAGGAAGTTGAATTGGTGCAGCTGTATTTAAAATCTTTTGCTGAATTAAAAGTTTCAGTTACCATTCATATCAACAACCGCAAAATTCTTTCTGGTTTGGCAGAATATGCCGGAATTACAGACAAGTTAATTGATTTTACCGTTGCTTTAGACAAGTTGGATAAAATCGGGAAGGATGGAGTAGTGAAGGAACTTTTAGAAAGAAATATCGCTCAGGAATCGATTGATAAACTGGATTTTCTTTTCACACAATCGAATGATCCCTTGGAAAATCTACGTCAGTTAAAAGAAAAATTTGCAGGAAACGAAATCGGTTTAAAAGGTGTTGAAGAACTGGAATTTGTCATTACTCAATCCTTAAATTTAGGAGTTGACATTCAGAATTTGGTTTTTGATATTACCTTAGCCCGTGGTCTAGATTATTATACCGGAGCAATTTTCGAAGTGAAAGCTGATGAAGCACAAATGGGTTCTATCGGCGGAGGCGGTCGCTATGATAACCTAACCGAAGTTTTTGGCGTGAAAAATATCCCAGGAATCGGAATTTCTTTTGGTCTGGACAGAATATATTTAGTGATGGAAGAGTTGAATATTTTCCCTGAAGATGCTACGTCCAACGTAGAATATCTCTTCGCTAATTTTGGAGGTGAAGAAACCATCGAAGCTTTAAAATTAATTATTCAGTTAACAGAAAAGGGAATTTCTGCCGAACTGTATCCTGAAAGTGCAAAAATCAACAAACAGTTTACTTACGCGGAAAAGAAAGGAATCAGGAATCTTGTCTTTTTGGGCGAAGAAGAAATTAAGAATGGAACGGTGACCTTTAAAAATCTGGAAGCTGGTGAACAGAAAACAGTTTCTATGGAGGAGTTTTTAGGATAAATTAATCTTCAAATCCACAAAGCGTTTTCCCTAAAGTCTGCGCTTTTTTGAGACTCACCTTAATAATCTCATGTTTGCAGTTGGATAATCCACGGCAGCTCTTGTCATAATGGTATTTCTTTCCGCCAGGACTGTCGCAAAGGTAAACATCAGATTTTTTAATTGTTGAACCAGTAAGATTTAAGATTACTGCAAAGGATACTAAAAGTATATTTTTCATATCATTAAAACATAAAAATTCCGACTAGGTGAGTCGGAATTTTTTTTTCATCATCTGTGTTTTTACACCTAAAAGATATATGTGTTATTGTGTTTTCAGATTCCCATGGTAATCGTCGCTTGCAAAGGTATGAAGGCTTTTTGAAAATATTTTACGTGATGACGTAGTTTGGATATTTTTCTTAAAGTTATTGTAGTTTTCTTTAGGAAAATATAATCATTCCATATTGAAGACTTTAAGATTTGTACAAATTTTGGTAACCTTTTTACTGAATTCCTTTGGTAAATCCGATGAAAGTACTTTCTGTAATGGCTTTTCCCAGGGATGTAAATTTCCATTTTTCATCTTCGCGGTAAAGCTTGGCAAGAATCAGAATGCCTTCGTTTTTTTTACAGCAGTTTTGTGTGGGTATGGTATATTCGGAGATCAGCTGGTCGGGAGAAGTGGAACCGAATGACATCATTTTTAATAATTCTACAGATGAAAAATCAGGAGATTTTATTTTCCTGTGATCAAAACACAGATAAAAAAATACGTGATCAATTTCACTGTCGACTTTTTGCAGATCTACTGTCGTCATTTGTTTGTAAAGACTGTCTACAATAGACCCGTGGTCAAAGTGGCGAAATGCCTTATCCTTGGAGATGCTTTTTCCCAAAGGAAAACTGTTTTTGATAAGCCAGCTGTTAAACTTTGATGAACAGACCAAATCTATCATTTGATTTTGTTTGTCAAACATTACACAGGTAAGGCCTAGATCAATTTGATCCGTTTCTCTCTTTGTTTTAAAGCCTAAAAAATTCCGTCCAAACATACTAATAGATGCCCAGTCTACTGCGATTGAAAATTGTTTCAACGGAGTTTCAAAATGCTGAGACAGATCAACGGTCTCATTTTTAAGTAAAAGTGGAGTCATAGAGTTGTGGTTATCAGGGTTATCAAATCAATTTATACACTCTTTCAATCTGATAATGGTGTTTGTTTTTTTTAAATATTTATATTAATACTAAGTAATTTTGGTTTTTCAAAAATAAGTAAAAATAAATCTATAAATCTTAATTGTAAGTTAAATATTTACATTATTACTGTTTATAATCATTTGATAATTGAATTATGTTCGTGCTGCAAATTAATTAAATTAAGTGAAAGATTTTTACGTGATACCATATTTTGAGTTTTTTTTGAAATTTCTTTATAAAATATAGAATCAAGTGGGAAGTTTTAGAAAATAATTGATGTTTTAGTTGATATCATTTATGGTTTAGGACAAAAAATGCTTACCATTTAAGATAAACATTATTATAAAACATTGAAGCGTGCTTTAAATTTATTTGTTAGTCAAAGTGACGTACATCAACCTCCCACCTTCCTCATCAGAAAGCATGATTTTCTTACCGTCAGTAAGCTCTACCATTGTGTTCACGGGAATTATTTTATCTTCAGTGATATCCTTCATTGCCTGAAGACTTTGGTTTACAAGCACCCATTTATTTTGGTAAAAAGTAAAATATCCAACCGGTTTTTTATCAATTGCAGTCAGACTTTCGTTTCTCATCACTTTTTTCGACACATGCCATTTGAATAGATATTGGTTATGATACACCATTAATCTGTGATTTTCAGGTTTCCAGACATTATCTTTAAATTTATAGTACAGATCAACGACGGGCAAAGTTCCTTTGTGAGGTGTTCCGCAGAAAGGGCATTTTGGTTTGGAAGTATTGTCGAAAACGTACCATTTTTCATCACAGTTCGGGTTGCTGCACGGCTGAATTAAATCAACTGTTTTCAGCAGAGCCGTTTCCCACTCATTGGCAATCGGTCGGAGTATAGGATTGTGCAGACCGTCAATAAAGGCTTTTTTAAACAATTCACTCAGGTACGGACCGGTTACAGTGTAGGGAATTTTGGATGGATCACCCCAAAACTTATTCCAGACTTTCAGATGATCTGCTTTCACCCGGTTGGTAGGATCTGTGGGATGTTCCACAAACAAGGCTTTTTCACCCATTGACAAAACTTCGTCTTTTTCAGATTCCAAATCCCAGATTTTTCCGCCACGAAGGGGATGTCTTCTCAGCAAATACATGTAAATAAGAATGGCTAAAGCATGTAAATCTGTTTTTTGGTTAGGCAGAATTCTGCCGGGATCCTGTAATTTTAGATGTTTTGTTTTTAAAACTTCAGGAGCGATAAAATCGGCAGTACCAATCACTTCAGGAGGAAATAAACCTGGCACAACCAAGCCGTCGATGTCTATAATTGCAGCAGATTTTGTCACCGGATCTACCAGAACATTGTTGTAGGATAAATCAGAATGAGCCAAACCCATCTGATGCATTTTTTTCACACCCCTGGAAATATTAATGGCAATCTGAAAATAACTGAGCCAATCCCCAAGTTCGGTTTTGTCTAAGGATAAAGGATATTGACTGTCTCGGAAAGATGGTGTGGTAAACCATTTCCCAACTTTTTCGCCACCTTTTATCAGTTCGTTAGATTTATATCCTTTTTTAAAGAAAAACTTAGCATTGTAAATGGGGACAATCACGCCGGTTTTGCCGTTGAGCTCTACCGCATCGTAAGGCCACCTGAAAATTTCATCTAAAAAATACTCTGCACTGTTGCCTTTCTTTATATTTTCGAGGTAAAGAGAAACGATTCTTTTGATTCTGTCTTTCTGATTAAAGTCCAGAGGATCTCTGAAAAATGCCACCACATACTTTCTGTCTGGTGAAAAATAAACATCTTTTACGCCGCCTTTTTTCGGATTTCCATCGTCAACATATTCATATGTTTTTGAGGAATCTATAATTGATTTTACCTTTACTACACTCATATTCTTAATAAATTACGGCTAAAGTCCTGTCGTCGTGATTGCCTTTACTCCAAAAATCCATCCAGGCTGACAGCTGGTTTTCAATATCCGAATCATCCACGAAATCAACTTGTGTCTGGTCTTCATTTTCGCCATTTAAATCTCTTAAAAAGTTCTTCCACGTCTCCAGATTTTCCAGTTTACTTTCAACTACAAATTTTGGATCGTAAATACCGTCTGTCATCAGAAATAATTTAGAAAAATCATTAAAACAGTTGATTTTAAATCGTTCAACCATATCAGGTTTGCTGAAAATATCGGGCATTGTAATAAATCGCGTTGCACCGCTGCTTTCTCCGACATCCAGAAAATTCAGAAGTTTTACACTGGAATTTTCCTTGTCCAAAACATTGATAGGGCAGTCACCAACTCCAAAACTTAAAATAACATATCCAAAATTGAACTTTTTCACCAAAGTGAAAATCAAAGTGGTATGAAAATCTTTTATCAATGCACCCTCTTCAGTTGCCAGTTGGGAAAGCCCACTGTGAAGGTTTTTTACATTGTGATAAAGAGAATTGATGATAAGACTTTTGCTTTTTATTTTCTCATCGCTTGACGAATTTGAAGTTGATGAATTCTCAGAATCATTTGGATCTTCGATAATTATGTCAGATTCCTGAACCAGATTTTTTTCTTTTTCTTTAGAAAAATAAACAGCAACAGCATCTGATAATTTATTTAAAAGAGATTCATCGTCAAAACTTTTAACAATAAATTCTGTTGCAAACTGAGATCCTGCACGCGCAAATCTTGCCGAGCCTGCGCCGTCTGCCACAGCAACAACCGCCCAATCACCGGGTAAATTTTTAACCAAAAAATCATCATCTCTGAAAGTCCCCTCGTGTGCATGTGATCTTCCTCTTTTAGAAGCCACCACAATTTTTTTGTCTAAAAATGTAGATTTGAAAGTCGCTTGATCTTCTTTCGCAAATCTGCTGTCTTTAGGGCTGGGCTTGTTAAGCCATAAATCCTTTGGATCGGCGTTTACAATAAAGGGAATTATTTTAATATCTTCCTGTAAATTTTCATCATTTTTATTAAAGAAAACAATTTCAATTTGAATTGTATTTGCCTGTGTCGGAATACCGTGAATACAGCTTTTTTCTGTATCAAACTGCAAACCTACAGTTTCAATATTTTTAATTTCTTTAATAAAAATAGAAGGATATTTTGAAAGGTCAAATGTGAAATTGTATTCCTTTTTTACATTTGCATTCGGAATTGTAATATAGCTTTCCCTAAATTCTTCTCTGTCTCTGTGCATCGTGAAAATTTGTAATATTTGTGACTTCAGGTTTTTGATTGATTTTGATAATTCATAAATTTTTGCGTTATCGGTAAGCTTTTCAACAGTGCTGTTCACTATTTTATTGCTTTCAATCTGATTCTCCTTTAGGACTTCCTGCAGTAAACTCTTCATTTTAACCTAAAGTTCTGTTGATATCAAATCCTCCTTCTGCAGCACCGTACTGACCGGCGTTTCCGCACCATGGGCATTTTGCAACACCGTCACCTTCGATGCAGTGAATACCTCCACAAACACAGGTTGCCAGTGCAAAACTGTTTCCACAAGACGGGCAACTCGGATTTCCATAGATTTCCTCACTTGAAATTTTGTTGGTGTTGGAACCTCCTTCCGAGTATTCTCTGTAAGAATTTTCATCAATTTTGTAAGCACCTTCAATTTTATAAAAACGAGTATCAAAGCCTGGAACGCGTGATTCCTGAAGTGATTTTTTAAATTTTAATAAATAAATTCTGTCATTTGTGGAACATTTTCCATTCAAAACAACAAAATTATTGTCGGGTACAGAATAGTTTTTACTTAAATCTATCTTCTCAATAATCTCAGGATTGGATTTGCTTAAATTAATTCCATCCGAATTATTGTTGTTGATATTTTCACTCGTTGCTCTGATTGACGCAGTCACCCATTTGAAAAATTCTTTATAGGAATTGCTGTCTGTATTGTTAAACATCAAAACCTGTTCAGATAATTTTCCTAACAGATTTACATTCGTATTATCGCCAATCGAAACGATAATTAAATTTGATTTCGTGCGGTAATCGGTATTCCATTTTTCAATCGCTCTTGAAGTATCATCAGTTGGAATTCCGTCGGTGAATAAGAATATGACAGGTTTCCAGTCTCCTTTTCGTTCGTAAGTGGTTTTTACAACGTCTCTGTCGATGGAATTCATCAGTTCTTCCAGCCCTTTTGAAAGAGAAGTTCCGCTTCCGATAGGTATTTTCGGAGGATAAAATGTGATGACGTCCTGCAAAGGTGTGATGACCTTGCTTTTCCCTGCAAAACCAATAATCGAAACCCAAACGGTTTCCAGTGCGTAAGGATCTGTTTTTAATTCTTTGATGATGGATGCAATTCCTTCCTGAACTTGCTCAATAGGTTCTCCCACCATCGATTCTGATACATCGATCAGGAAATAAATTGGTAATCTTCTCATAATTTGGTCTTTAAACTATAATATTCAATTCACTTGGTGGTGGTGGCAAAGTCATGCTTTCTCCGGTTCCCTGCGTTTTGCTTCCCATTTCAATCGATGAACTTACCCATTGGAAAAAGTTGGTTAGCGTGCTGGAATCTGTGGTATCCAGCTTCACAACGTTATCTGTAAGTTCCTGAAGAAAGCTAACTTCTGCTTTTGGGCCTGCTGCACAGCCTACAATGACTCCAAAATCAAGACTTTTGATCAACGGCGTCATCTCTTTATATTTCTGCAAATCTGAAGGTTTACCATCTGTAAAAATAAAAAGCAGAGGTTTCCAGTCGCCCTTTCGGTCAGCTGATCCTTTTATAACTTCTTTTTTCACCAGGTGATATACCATTTCCAAAGCCTGTCCAGTGTGGGTAGGCCCGCTTTCCGGACAGGTAATTTCTACAGGATGAAAACTTGCCAGATCAACAAGCGGAATCAGATTGGTTACCTCGCGATCATACGTAATCACGCTGATGTGCAAAGAATCCATAGCCTGCGGATCTGACCTGAGCATGCTCACCAAACCATTGAAACCGTTGTTTAAAGCAGCGATGGGCTCACCCCGCATCGATCCGGAAGTGTCTAATAAAAAATAGGCTAATAATCGTCTGTTCATAATTATGCAACAATTACCAACTCAGACGGTGGAGGAGGAAGCTGATCTAATCCTGTAACTTCTTTTCCGGATTCTTCCACTTTGGTAGAAGTTGTAGAAATAGAATCTGTCACCCACTGGAAAAATTTGCTGATACTTGCAGAATCCGCATTGTCCAGTCTGATGACAGACTCGGTAATTTGTTTCACAATTTTATCATCCGCACCGCTTCCTACTGCGCAACCTACGATTAAACCTTTGTTTACAGCTTTTAATTTAGAAAATCCACTCTGCCAATCATCTGTTGGGATGCCGTCGGTCATGATGAAAGTCATCGGTTTCCAGTCACCTTTTTGTTCGAGGGTGGTTTTGGTAATTTCAGTGCTTAATTTATCGGCTAAAAGTCCTAAAGCTGCACCCAGTGAAGTGGTACCGGAAGCTTTGATGTCCACCATTTGGAATGAAGCCAAATCGGTAAGAGGTACAATTTGCTTGGCCTCGCTGTCAAATGTAATGATGCTGACATAGGCAGTTTCAATAGCCTGAGGGTTCTGACGAAGTGAATGCAGCATCATCTGAACTCCATTTTTTACAGCTTCAATCGGTTCCCCGGTCATTGAACCTGAAGTGTCTAATAATAAATAAACGGGTAATCTTCTCATTATAAATTATTTGTAGGCGTATTTTGCTAATATATCTACGAAATTATCGGTTTGTCCAGGCTCACCAAGAGCTCGGAATTTCCAGTCGCCGTTATGTCTGTACGCTTCAGCGAAAACCATGGAACACATTCCGTTCATTGAGGCATCACCAGAAAGACTGTATTTTGTAATTTCCTTTCCACGGGCATCAACAGCTCTGATGAAGGCATTATCTACCATTCCAAAGTGCTGGTTGTTCTGTCTTCCCTGATAAATGGTGACTACAAATAATATTTTCTGATATTTCTGATCCAGTTTATCCAGCTGTACAATGATCTGTTCGTCATCTCCGTCTCCTGCACCGGTTCTGTTATCACCTGTCAACCAAATGTTTCCGCTTGGATGTCTCATGGAGTTGAAATAAATAACGTCGCCTCCATACAAAGCTACATTTCTGCCGCCAACAGCTGCTGTTCTCCCGAGGTCAGCCACTTTTCCGTTACTGTCGAGAAGAAAAGCTACAGCATCCAGATCATATTCTTCTTCTTTTCCGCCAAATATTTTTCCGAAAAAGCCACTTTGTTTCTGACGGACGTCCCATCCCAAACCAATGGTAACCTGTGATAAATCGTAAACACTTTCTCCACGGTCATTTTTTCTTAAATCGATGGTTTGACCTTTTTGTAAATTGATTGCCATATTTATTATTTGATAATTTGTCCGCTGTAATATTTTGAAAGGAAAAACGCTAAATCTTCACGATAACCGATTCCAGATGCCTCAAATTTCCACTGATCGTTTCTTTTGTAAAGTCTTCCGAATTCTACCGCAGTTTCAATAGAGAAATCTTCTCCCAACTCATATTTTGCCACTTCCTGACCGTTGCTGTCATCTACGATTCTGATGTATGAATTTCTTACCTGTCCGTAATTCTGTTTGCGGTCGATGGCATCATGAATGGTTACAACGATCAGAATTTCATTGATTCTGGGGTCTACTTTAGATAAATCAACTTCGATGCTTTCATCGTCTCCATCGGCACTGTTTCCACCGGTTGGGTCGTCGCCTGTATGTCTCAGAGCACCGTCTGGAGAATCTGTATTTCCATAAAAAATAAAAAACGGTTCGCTCGGGATCTGTCTTCTCTCATCAATCATAAAAGCTGAAGCATCCAGATCGAAATCATGAGCTGTTCCTTCACTCGGATCCCATCCTAAACCGATTGTCATTTTGCTGAGTCCAATGTCAATTTTCTGACCTTTCTGTAAATTAATCATATTTATCTGTAAGTATTAAGTATCATTTTAAATTTAATTTCATCAGATATTTTTGAGAATTAAATATTTATAAATATAATTTTTTTTATCAAATGAGAGGGAAAAATGCGAAAGAATTATTTAATTATTCCTGAAATTAATATTTCGATAAACTTACTTTAATAAAGTCGAAATTTTTCGTTCAGCAAATCACACAAATTCCTCAAAAAAATTATATTTACAGAAAATATAAACGATGGAAAATTATTTAGACATCAACAAAAACTCGTGGAACGCAAGGGTAGAGCCACACTTAGAATCAGATTTTTATTTCGTAGATGAGTTTTTAAAAGGAAGAAATTCTCTTAATTCAATTGAATTGGATTTGCTGGGAGATGTAATAGGGAAAAGTATTCTGCATTTGCAGTGTCATTTTGGGCAGGATTCTATTTCGCTATCCAGAATGGGTGCACAAGTTACCGGAATTGATTTATCGGATAAAGCCATTGATGCCGCGAGAGAATTAGCTGGAAAATGCGGAACTGATACAAAGTTTATCTGTACCGACGTTTACAATTTACCCAATGTTTTAAATGAAAAATTCGACATCGTTTTTACTAGTTACGGAACCATTGGCTGGCTGCCGGATTTAAATAAATGGGCAAATGTAGTCAGTCATTTTTTGAAACCGGACGGAGATTTTGTTATGGCAGAATTTCATCCTATAGTCTGGATGTACGATGATGATTTTGAAGGTGTAGCCTACAATTATTTTAATGAAAAACCGATTGTTGAAACTTCGGAGGGAACATACGCCGATCAGTCCGCCAACATCGTTCAGGATTATGTTTCATGGAATCATCCTTTGTCTGATGTGCTACAAGATTTGATGGATAAAGATTTAATCCTGGAAAATTTCAGGGAATTTGACTGGTCGCCGTACGCGTGTTTCAGACACGTGGAAGAATTTGAAAAAGGGAAGTGGCGGATCACAAAGTTTGGGAATAAAATTCCGTTAGTCTATGCCATAAAAGCAAAGAAAAGGTAAGCTGTTAAAAACTTACCTTTTCTCCCGTATATATGAATGTTAACTAATTACTAGTTTTGAGTTACTTTCTGCTCAACTGTTGACTTTGCTTCGTCAAATTTACCCTGAGCCTGCGATGCAACATCGTTTGCTTTTTCTTTAAGATCATTTGCTTTATCCTTCAGATCATTTCCCCATTTGTTGATATTATCTTTGGCGTTGTTGATCTTATCTTTTACTGCCTGTTTTTCTTCAGGTGTTGCTTTATTGTATCTCCAATATGCCAATGCACCTAAACCTACCAATGCCAATAATCCTTTTGTCTTATTTCCCATAATTTCTATTTTTTAATTTGTAATTAATTGATATGATGAAATATGTAAAATCTATGCCAAAGAATTTTTAAGACAATTAAAGTTTTGTTAAAATTTTTCTATGATTTTATTATGTTGAAGCGCATCGGATTGCCGGCAGCTGTATTTCCCGCAGATTTGCACAGATTTTAAAACGCAGATCTTTTATACTCTTTGTCTTAAATTATTAAAAATTGCAGACAATCAAAAAAAAGTTATGGTACATACTATTCAAAAACCTCAAAACTTTCTCCGTCAAAACTCGCAAAAACCATTTTAGGATAAGAATCCTGATGAAAAATATTTCCGTCTCTATCAATTGCAATGGCTCCGGCAAAACCGTCAATTGTTTTCAGTTCAGTAAAGGTTTTGTTGAAAGCTTCCTGCAATGTCATCCCGTCTGTAACTCTAGTCACAATCTTCGCGGATGTGGCATTGCTTACAATATCCTCGCCCACTCCGGTACAGCTGACAGCGCAAAATTCATTGGCATAATTTCCGGCAACAGTGGCAGAATCTGAAATTCTTCCCGGGATTTCAAAGCCTTTTCCTCCGGTTGAAGTGGCCACAGCGAGTTTTCCATTTTTGTCTATGGCAACGCAGCCTACAGTTCCTTTTCCTCCGTTTGCAAGTTTAGCCTCGTATTCCCTTATTCTTTGTGGAATTTCAGTCGAAAAATCTTCAAATCCATGTTCATTGGCATAGTTTTTCGCACCACTTCCGCCTAAAACTCTGTCGTCTTCTTTCATCAGTTCTTTCGCAACGAAAATCGGGTTTTTCACATCCTGAATATTGATGACACCGCTCATTTTCTGAGTTTCGCCATCCATCAGGGCAGCACTCATTCTGATGATTCCGTCACTCTGAATTTGAGAGCCAATTCCGGCGTTAAAAAGTTCGTCATCTTCGAGAAGAGAAACTGCGTAAGCCACAGTGTCCACCGCCGAATTTGTAAGTAAATATTGATAAGCCTTTTCAGCAATGCTTTTTAAGGAATTCTGTTTTGCAGCTTTTACTTCGTTACTTTGGTCGCTTTCAGAGAAAAAACCTCCGTGAATGATGATTTTCATAATTTTTTATTTGTATTCGTGATGTTTTTATTTTAATCTTCTTCAACATTTCCATTCTCTGAAACCCAAAAGTGTCTTATTTCTAAACTTTTTAAGTAAGGCGTTAAATTTCCAATTGCTTTTTTAATTCCAATATCATTAGGATGTGCTATTGCAAAAGTAGAAGTGGGATTTTTAAATTTGTCATCTAAAATTTTAACAATAGCTTTTCCAAAATGAGTTTTGATTTGTCCACTGTCAAAAAAGTCTCTCCTTTTTGTTGGTGAATTTTCTCCTGCGCGCGCACCTTTTACCTCAATAAATAGTTTTTCATTTTCTTTACAAGCAATGATATCACAGCCTCTATTTTGACCTAAACAATGACTTTCTATTTCCCAATTATTTTCTATTAAGAAATTCATTAACAAAATTATTGTTTCGTCTTCTGTAAGTTTCATTAAAGATATTATTAGAAGTTTTGCAAAAGATATTTATTAAATAGTAATAATTTGGCTTAAACTTAATTAAGCTTTTGTACGGTTATAATCTGAAAATTTCATTGATAAAATTGTCTGTGAAAATTACTAAAGTAAAAATCATTCGTCTATGATCAATTATCAATTATAACTTACGTTTGCGGAATAGGATTAAACTGAGAATTCTCAATCGTCATTTCCTTTGTGGTAAGATTATAATGATCATTCATCGACATTACGTGAACCGTCAGATTTTCGATTGAAATAGGTTCGCCAAGGTTGATGTTGGTTAGATTGGTGTCTTTTATAAATCTTCCGTCTACCAAAATAACAAGTCCGGATCCCACAGCTGTCATCACGTCGTTGTGAATAAAAAGTCCAGTATCTTCACCCAAACCGATCCCCAAAGTTCTCGGATTGTTCACTACGGCCTGAAAAAGCCGCCCGATCCTGCCTCTCTGAACAAAATGAGTGTCAACAATTACGTTGTCGATTAACCCTAAGCCTTGAGTTGTTTTAATTTCACCTTTCAGCAAAGCTTCAGAACTGCTTCCCTGATAAATCATGTTTTCAGAAGCCGCCGCAGCACCTGCTGAAGTTCCGGAATAGATAAAATCCTGCTCCTGATATTTCAGTAAAATAGTATCATGAAATCTTGTTCCGCCAAGAATAGAAGTCAGTCTCAGCTGATCTCCACCTGTAAACATTACCACGTCGGCGGCGTTTGCTCTGGCTACCAATGCATCCGAATTTGCTTCTTCACGGTTATGAATGTCTAAAATATTTACATTTTTTGCACCAAGATATTCGAAGGCTTTTTTGTATTCTGCACCTACGATTTTTGGAATCTGTGAAGCGGTCGTAATGACTTCGATCACAGAGTTTTCCTTGTGTTTGGATTCTGTAATGATTTTTCTTAAAATTCCTCTTTCAAAAAAATTAAGGTTTTTTTCAACATTCTGGTCGTACTCCGTTTCTGCGAAACTGCCTTTATTTACAGCTCCTCCGATAATAATTAGTTTTCCCACAGGTTTCATAGTTTGCAAAATTAAAAAAATTTGGTGGGTTAATAAAATGTAAACCTACATTTAACGAATTGATTTCCATTGGAGATTGCTCACCGATTTTAAAAAGACATTAAGAAATATTTAATTTGATTTTGCATTCTTTTAATGTTTTGCATTATCTTTGAGTGTAAAACGAAAAATTGACAATTAATTCTACATCATTATATGAACATTGAAAAAATACAGGCGCTAAGAGGTCCAAACATTTGGAGCATAAGAAGAAAAAAGCTTATCCAGATGAGATTGGATCTTCAGGAAATGGAAAATTATCCTACCAACAAGATTGATGGATTCAGAGAGCGTATTGAGAAATTGCTGCCTTCACTTTTATCTCACCGGTGTTCTGAAGGCGTAGAAGGCGGTTTTTTTCACAGAGTACAGGAAGGAACCTGGCTTGGCCACGTTATCGAACATATCGCACTCGAAATTCAAACTTTAGCAGGTATGGATGTTGGCTTTGGAAGAACCAGAGAAACCAGAACGCCCGGAGTTTACAATGTAGTTTTTAATTATCTCGAAGAGAACGCAGGAATTTTTGCAGCAGAAGAGTCTGTAAAAATCGTGGAAGCACTCGTTGAAGGAAGAGAGTATGATATTGCCGGATGCATTCAGAAACTGAAGGAAATCCGTGAAAAGGTGCGTCTAGGTCCTTCAACAGGAAGTATTGTAGAAGAAGCTGTTTCAAGAAAAATTCCATGGATCAGACTTGGTACCAATTCTTTGGTTCAGTTGGGTTATGGTGTTAATCAGCAGCGATTTCAGGCAACGATTACCGGAAATACAAGCTGTATTGGTGTAGACATTGCCTGTAATAAAGATCTAACCAAGCGAATGCTTCACGACGCCGCAATTCCGGTGCCGATCGGCGAACTGATCGTTGATGAAGAAGGATTGGATGAGGTCGTAAGAAAGATAGGTTATCCTATCGTAATCAAACCTTTAGACGGAAATCACGGTAAAGGCTCTTCAATCAATGTCAATGATTGGGAAGCTGCCAAAATCGGTTTGGAACACGCCCAGACCTATTCAAAAAAAGTAATTGTTGAAAAATATATTACCGGATATGATTTCAGAGTTTTGGTAATCAATAATAAAATGATTGCCGCGGCAAGAAGAGTTCCCGCTCACGTGATTGGTGACGGAGAGTTAAATCTTCAGCAACTGATAGATAAGGAAAATGAGGATCCGAGAAGAGGCTACGGTCACGAAAATGTACTGACTGAAATTACGATAGACAAAGATACGACCGAGCTTTTAGATAAACTCAATTATACTTTAGATACAGTTCCTCAAAAAGGTGAAGTGGTTTACCTTAAATCAACTGCCAATCTTTCAACCGGCGGAACCTCTATTGATGTTACCGATATGGTGCATCCGGAAAATATTACCATGGCTGAAAGAATTTCGAAAATCATAGGTCTTGATGTTTGCGGAATTGATATTATGGCTGAAAACCTGACCCAACCTTTAAAGGAAAGTGGTGCTGCTATCATTGAAGTAAACGCTGCTCCGGGCTTCAGAATGCACCTTGCACCGAGCGAGGGATTGCCTAGAAACGTTGCTGCGCCAGTGGTTGATATGCTTTATCCTCCAGGAAAACCATTTACCATTCCAATTATTGCCGTAACAGGAACCAACGGGAAAACTACAACTACCAGATTAATTTCTCATATTGTAAAAAACAACGGTTACAGAGTAGGATTTACCACATCGGACGGTATTTATATTCAAAATACGATGCTGACGAAAGGCGATACAACGGGTCCGATTTCCGCAGAATTTATCTTAAAAGATCCAACGGTAGAATTTGCCGTTCTGGAAACTGCCAGAGGAGGAATTTTAAGATCAGGTTTAGGCTTCTCCAACTGTGATATCGGGGTTTTAACCAACATTAAGGAAGATCATTTAGGCATCAACGATATTCATAATCTTAAAGATCTTACGAAAGTAAAACGTGTGATTCTCGACAGTGTAAAGAAGAATGGTTGGAGCGTAATGAATGCCGACGACGAATATTCTATGAGAATCATCAACGATCTTGACAGTAATATTGCGCTTTTCAGTATGGACGAAAACAATCCGTTCATTAAAAAATATGCGAAGGAAGGAAAAACGACCTGTGTCTATGAAGAAGGTTTTGTAACCATCAAAAAAGGCGACTGGAAAATCAGAATTGGTAAAGCCAAAGATTTCCCGATTACGATGGAAGGTAAAGCTAAATTTATGATTGAAAACGTTTTGGCTGCGAGTTTGGCGTGCTATCTCTACGGATTTGCGATCGAAGATATTTCCAATTCACTCAGAACTTTTATTCCAAGTGCTCAGCTTACGCCAGGAAGACTGAATGTATTTAATTTTAAAAACTTTAAGGTCTTAATCGACTTTGCACACAATCCTGCGGGTTACGAAGCGATTGAAGATTACCTTAAAAATGTGGAAGCTACCAAGAAAATAGGAATTATTTCGGGAGTTGGCGACAGGAGAGATGCAGACATCAAGCTTTGCGGGAAAATTGCCGGCAGAATGTTTGACCACATCATCATCCGCAACGAAAAACATCTGCGAGGCCGAACTGAAGAGGAAATCAACAATTTAATCATCGAAGGAATGCAGGAATCAGGCAGAGATGTGAGTTATGAAACAATCCCGAAAGAGATTGAAGCGTTGAAACATGCGATGGGAATGGCTGAAGACGGCACATTCATCACAGCTTTGAGCGACGTTATTTCTAATGCAATTGATCTTGTACAGGAATATCAGGCGAGAGAATTGCTTGAAGAAAATAAAGGACTTTAATTTAGATTAAAGTTTATAAAAAAATCGGGTGAGCCAGTGGTTCACCCGATTTTTATTTATTCCTCGCCAAAAAAGGCATGTGAACTGCCAATCCAGATGGCGTCTTTTTTATTGAAATCTACATTCACCATTTCTGCTTTGGTCATTCTTACAAGATACTGAACCAAAACCGGACGCTCATCATCTTCCTGCCATACGTACAAAAGCCGTATTTCAGCACGTGAAAAATCTCCGTTGATATCTTCAAAAACCGGAGCATATTCTACTTTTCTCTGTAAAATATAATTTTCCTTATCTTCGATTTTATCTGTAATTTCTGGTGTTGGATAAAGATTGACACCGCTTCCTGCAAAGGAGAAAAGTGGTTTCAAAACAAAATCATTCAGATTTTCATCCTCAGGAAAATCATTTAAAAAATAACTTTTAGGAACAAATTCATGTTTTAATAAAGGCAAAAGATATTTTGAAATCTTAAAAAACCAGTTGGGATGCGTGACCCAGGTTACATCAACCTCTTCTCTGAAATCAAATTCAGTTTTCAGATCCGGAATTCTGTCGAGTTCGTCAAAAATGACGCGGTTGTAAATTCTTTTGATTTCTGTCAACTGACCGTCGTTATCATAAAAAAGTTTTTTGCCTTCCTTTTTAATTTTGGTCAGACAAACTGTTTTTATTCCCAGAAAATTTTCTGTCAGCCTAAAATCAACTTCTGTTTTCTGTCTTTCGGGATAAATTTCGAGCAAAATTACATTTTCAGGATTTTCGTTTCCTACAATCAGATTTTTCATCTGCGACAAAAATTCTTCATCGCTCATCTTACTTTTCAGATCATTGAGAAAAGGGTAGACTTCACAGAATGCTTCCTCGTACACCTTTTGAAAAGCATACAAAGAGGGAAATGCCTGAAGCTCGATCAGCTGAGGTTCAACTTCACCATCTGAATTTTTACAGATTCCGAAATCGATGGTGAAAAAATGAGGTTTTAAAGTATCGTTCGGAACTTTACAGTTTTCCGGAATAGCTTTTTGCAGAGCTTCCGGAGACATGGCGATGATTTGGTCTAAAATGCTTTCGCTGGCGTCTGTAAGTTTTGTTTTGAAGTCTGCAGTCAGAAAAATCGGACTTTCAGAAAGTTTAAATCCTGTTTTAATTCCGCTTTTTTCTGCTAAGATGGAATTTATTTTTAAATACTTCTCCTCAGAGAATTCTGAATTAAATTTTTGTCTGTATTTTGGAATCATCCCTGATGTTTTTTTAAATTAAAAAATCGGGCGTTTTGCCCGATTTATGCTGTATTTCTAAACAGTTTCCGGCTGTAGAATTTTTTGTTTTGCATCTTCCAGAAACCTTGGTAGAATTTGTGCCTGAGTCAGTTTTATTTTATCCTCATCGTCCATTCTGTCCAGCGTTTCAAGATACTTTTCGATGCCGTAATTTTCAATCATCGCCAGTTTGTTCTCTTCATCTTTCAGATTTTCAAGCATTCCTTCAGGATTGGCTTCAGGATGAAACTGCGTCCCGAAAATCTCCTCTGAAAAACGAATTGCCATTACAGCTCTTTCCAGATTGATGTGCGGACGGAACTTTTCCAGTGCCATGATTTTCATTCCAAGTTCATCAAACCGCTGTTGATTCGGTTCAATAAACTGATATGCTCTGGAGTCCACGGCATAGAAAGGATCCGGTAGATTTTTAAGTAAAAAATCATGCTCTCCTTCCTCAGATTTGTGAACTGGCATTACACCAAATGAATATGATTTTCTCTCACAAATATTCCCGAGTTCCCAATGAATGCTGGCAATCTGAAACGAATGACAGATTAAAAACATATACTTTTTATCTGCTGAATTTTGATTGTGATTAAAAACCCCATCTAAAAGATCAGCGAATTTTCCTTCCCATTCATGACCTTCTCTGTGCGGATTTCCGGGACCTCCGGAAGAAATGAAAATATCGAAATCTTCCAGTTTTGGCATCTCGTTCAGATGTCTTATATCAAAAGTGGTAATGCTTATTTGTTCTTCAGAATTTGCTTTAAAACTTTCAGAAATCTCACGGATGTTCTTAAAACCCTGATTTTTCTTGTTGTTATTCATATCCAACAGCGCAATTCTTATCTCTTTCATAACTTCATAATTTGAACAAAGTTATAAAATTTTTATAAAGCAGCCTCGCTGTGGGTAATACCAAATTCTGTTTCAGAGATCATATAATCAACTACTTTCTTCAAATCTCCCGTTTCCTGAAGTACTTTCAATTGGCGGTCTGCACCGGTTCCGTTTTCAATAATCTGCCATGCATATTCTACTTCTTTTCTGCAGCCTAATTCATCCACAACATCGTCGATAAACTCCAGAAGTTCTTTCAAAAGATCACGGTAAGGAACAGATTCCTCTTTTCCAAAATCAATTAAATGGGCATCGATTCCGTCTTTGGAAGCACGCCATTTGTTTTCATTTAAAAGTAATCTTCTGTAGCTTCTGAAACTTAAATTCTGCTGATGAAGTTTGTAGATTTTTGCTACCAGACACTGCATAATTGCAGCAAGACAGACTGTTTCGTCTATTCTCATCGGCATATCGCAGATTCTGAACTCAATAGTCGGATAAAAAGGATGCACACGGAGATCCCACCATATTTTTTTGGCATTGTCAATCGTTCCGGTTTTTACCAGAAGATCAACGTAGCTGTCAAATTCAGAAAGTGAATTAAAATAACTTGGAATTCCAGTTCTCGGAAACTTCACGAAAATTTCCTGTCTGTAAGATTTAAATCCGGTATTTCTCCCAATCCAGAAAGGTGAATTGGTGGATAAAGCATAAACGTGGGGCAGAAAATAACGCATTACATTCTGTATTCTTACGCCTTCCTCACGGTTGGGAATGCCGATGTGTACGTGCAGACCAAAGATGAGGTTTCCTCTTGCCACGTCGCCCATATCGTCAACGATCTTATTGTAACGCTCGCCATTGGTGATGGTGTTGTGCTCCCAGTTTGAAAAAGGATGTGTTCCTCCTCCTGAGACACGGAGTCCCTGCTCGTGGGCTGTTGCAATAAGGTGTTTACGGAGGCTCGTGAGCTCTTCTCTCGCCTGCTGTATATTCTGGCAGATTCCCGTCTCCATTTCAATCATGGATTCGTGCATTTCATGTTTTAAATTTTCACTTAAAACTGCCTTGCCGCCCTCAATAATTTTGGAAACGTGAGAAATAAGATCTCTGCTTTCTACGTCTATGATTTGATATTCCTCTTCAATTCCTATGGTGAATGTGTGCATACTTTGTGTTTTTTCAGGTTAGTTATTTCGCAGAGTCCTTCACAAAAGTTCCCCATGAAATATTTGCTTTTCCAGGAACATATTCTTTGGCTTTTTCAATCGCAAATTTTGCTGCATTCTCCACAATCCATTTGAAGTTTTCTTCTCCAACAGAATTTTTATCAGCATCCGGCGCAGGATTACAGAAATCAATAGCGTAAGGAATTCCGTCTCTCACTGCAAATTCTACAGTATTGAAATCGTAACCTAAAGCTTCATTCATTTTAATAGTATAATCGTGAATCGTTTTTAAAAGCTTTTTAAGTTTTGCCCCTGAAGTCTTATGTGTGGTCGCATATCTTAAATGATGCTCATTTCTTGGCTCGTAAGGCATGATGTGTACGTGCTTTTTACCAAGACAGTATACTCTGTAGTAATCATCAAATACAATTTCTTCCTGTACCATCATCACCAACTGCTCAGTTTCTGATAATTTATCCCAAAGATCTTCCGGACTTTCAACTCTGTACACGCTTTTCCAACCGCCACCGTCGTGAGGTTTCATATAGGCAGGAAATCCTACATAGTCGAAAATATAATCCCAGTCATGGGGGAATTTCAGGTTTCTGAATGAAGTTTCGGAAGTGTTGCTCGGTCTCTGATGAGAAGGAAGCAAAACCGTTTTAGGTAGCGGAATACCCAATTTTGACATCAGTGCATTGTTGAAAAACTTTTCGTCAGCGCTCCACCAGAAAGGATTGTTCATTACATACGTTCCGTTTAAAGCTGCGTTTTTCAGATAAGCTCTGTAGAAGGGAACATCCTGAGAAATTCTGTCGATGATAACAGCGTATCCGTAATCGACGCCCTGCTCAAGCTTATCGATCATTACGGGTTCTGCAACGATGTCTCCTTTTCCCAATTCGTTTACCTTATCGATGAATGCCCACGGAAATGTGTCTTCCATACCAAAAAGAATTCCTACTTTTTTTGCCATAATAATAGTTTTAATGAGTGTTTATTGTTTAGATTTAAATTAAATTTTAAGAAAAAAAACGCCCTATAAATGTCGGGAAAACCATTCGCCAAAGCGGCCAGTCGTGATTGATCCATTTTCTTTCATCATACCAGAAATCAATGCCTTTTGAACTTAGTATTTCTGCCATTTCGATGTTTTTGTCTTTGCAGATGTCTTCGTCTGAAGTGCTTAAAACAATGTGCATGTGTTTGTATTTCCATGCTTCATCGGTGCGGACAAATTCTCTCGGACAGTTGTAGAAAACGAGGTCATCACTGTATCCGTCCATAAAGTTTCTGATGCTGAACGCTCCTGACAAACAGAAAAGATGCGAAACCAAATCCGGGAATCTGAAAGCAAAATTAGCGGCGTGATAACCTCCAAAACTTGCTCCTGCAACGGCGACACGGTGTGTCTGATGAATTTTCTGAACATAAGGCACAAATTCTTTTAAAAGAAACTGTACATACAATTCGTAATTTTTGATTCTCTGGCGTGGCGAAATGTTGTTGTCATAAAAACTCCACCCGTCTATAGTCTGAATGTTATAAAGTTTTACTTTACCCTGTTCTAAAAACCAGTTGATACTTCCGTTAAGATGGAAATCATGGTTTTGAGTGTATTGCCCCTGTGAAGTGGGAAACATAATAATTGGGTAACCAAAATGTCCTGTAATTTCTACTTTAAGGCTTGTTCCTAATATATGTGAATAGTAATCTGTATGCGTGATTTGCGGCATAAGTTTTAATGTTTGAAAATTAAATAAAATCTAAGAAGTCGGTTTGTCTTTTGGCGGAATAATACTCAGCATATCTTCGTGAATCTTCACTGCCGTTTCGTCCAGCCTCGTCTGTACAAGATCAGATTTTGAAGACTTGTAAACGATACCGATGTGATAATCTATTGGTAAAAATTTCACGGTTTCTTCCGACTCGAAATATTGGTAATCCGGATGTTTTTCTTTAATTAATGCGATGATGAGGCCGGCGTAATAACCCGTAGGTTTTGAAATGGAATAATCTAAATCTTTCAAAAGTGCATCTTCAATCTTTGCCCATTCTCTCCAGATATTGATTCCGCTGGAAGCTTCCACTAGATCAGGAATGTGTGCTCCGCCAACGCGTGATGAGGTTTCAAGAAAATACCACTTTCCATCCTCTTTTCCACGGATAAATTCTGTATGGGTCGCCCCGTTTTGAAGTCCGAAATTGGAAAGAACCTGTACATTGGCTTTCTCCAGAGCTTTAAACTCTGCGGTAGACCGTCCTAAAGTACGCGTTCTGAAGACTCCGCCTTCGTGAGAAACCTGCATTGGTGGAGCCAGATATTTGGATGATGATGTAAAAATCGTTTTAGCATTGAAGGTAAGACTGTCTACGTGATAAACGTCGCCAGGCTTGAAGCTTTCCAAAAGGAAAAGATGTCTCTCGTCACCTAAATTTTCGAGAGCCTGCCAAAGTTCTTCTTCAGATTTCAATTTTTTTATTCCACTTGCTGAAGCTTCAGATCTTGGTTTTAAAACCCAGGGTGCGGGAACATTTTTGGCAAATTCAGCGACTTCAGCATCATTGAAAACAGCAGTGAACTCGGGAACATTGATCCCTGAATTTTTTGCCTTCTGTCTCATCGCAAGTTTATCTCGAAAATAGCGGTGCGTGGTCTGTCCCATTCCGGGAATTCTGAAGGTTTCACGTACCAAGGCAGCTTTTTCAACATCGTAATCATCGAGAGCAATTACTGCGTCTACTTTTCGGGTTTTCATGAGATGAGAAAATCCCTGTACCAAATGCTCGAGATCCCAGACCGAAGGCTTAATTTCGGGCATATAGAAAACTTCGTTTATCGCATGCCAGGGCCAGTTTTTTTCTTTGAGATTTTCTGAGGTAATGAGAATGACCCTGTTGCCAAGATTCTGCATCTCCTCCATAAAATCATAGCCTTTGTAATAACAGGAAATACAAACAATAGTTTTCTGCTCCATATAGTGTTTTTGAGTTTTAGGTTAATTATTAAAAGCAAAACCAAATAATTATTCAGGATGTTTTAATAAAAATCCCCAACTGATATGATTTTGTAAATTTCTTATCAAGTATAGGGATAAATTTTTTAAAAAACTAATTTTTAGTGATAATTTTCAATTAATTGGGCTAATAACTGAACGCCATATCCAGTTGCTGCCTTTTCTTTTGAATATCCCGTATTTCCAAATGCTACGCCGGCAATATCGAGATGAGCCCAATTGGGATGACCTTCAATAAATTCTTCCAGAAATTTTGCGGCAACTATACAGTCTCCGATGGGTTTCATTGAAATGTTTTTCACATCAGCAACATCAGATTTGAAATCATCTTTCCAGACGTCCCAAAGTGGTAAATTCCAAAGCCTTTGGTTGGTCTGATCACCGGTTTTCAGAAGTAAATCCTTTAATCTGTCATTGTTTGAAAACATCGCTCCACAGGTATCTCCAAACATTCTCACGCTGCTTCCGGTAAGCGTCGCAAGGTCAATCATCACATCAGTTTTATAATTTTTTGCGAGGTAGGAGAGTGCATCTGCCAGAATCATCCTTCCTTCCGCATCTGTATTGAGAACTTCGATTGTTTTTCCGTTGTAGGCTTTGATGACGTCACTTGGTAAATAAGCATTTTTAGATACAGCGTTATCCGTGATTGGCAAAACAGCAATGATGTTGACAGGAATTTCTTTTTCTGCGGCGTAAATCAATGCTCCGATAACGGCTGTAGCGCCGCCCATATCAGATTTCATATAATGCATGTTATCTGAAGCTTTGATTGAAATTCCGCCCGTATCAAAGGTTACACATTTGCCGACAAGACCGATGGTTTTGGCATTTTTTACCTTAGTTTTATATTCTAAAATGGTAAATGCTGCATCCTGCTCACTTCCTTGGTTGACTGCCAGATATGCTCCCAGACCAAGCTCTTCGCATTTTTTTCGGTTAAAAACGGTGTATTTAAAATCATATTTTTTAGAAAGATCTTTTAAAGAAGTACTTAAAACATCTGTTTTTTTATGATTGGCTGGTTTATTCAGCCATTCCATACAGGCGAACTGGCCTTCGCAAAGGGCATTTGTATTGTTTTTGATATGATCGAGTTTCTTCTGACTGAAGTTTTCAAAATGAATCTCAGTGCTTTCATTCCAAAACGTGTGAGATTTGTCGAAATTATAGGTGTACGTACCTAAGTAAAGCCCTTTGAAAAATTCTTCAAATTGTTTTTCAGTGATACTTTCGCAAATGATCTGTGTGGGAACAGGCTGTATTTTCTCTTTTTGAGTCTGAGAAAATTTCTGTCCGACCTGTTGGAATTCAAAATTGGCTGAATCCGTCTTACCCAAACCGATAAAAAAAGTAATGCTCTCATCATCAGTCTGAATGTGAACTTCATTCTTTTTCCCTGAAAACAGCAGACTGATATTTTTATTAAAATTTTTTGAGCTTTCCTGCCACTGGTCTTCATTAAATAGCTGAAGAATCTGTGCGTATTTTTTATTTTTTTTGTTAATCAGTTTCATTTTATTAGATTTTTAATCCTGATGCGGAGTTACTTCCACCGGATTTTCTGTATTGTTGTAAAATAACCATTCTATGGCACGCGGAAATTCCTGCGACCAGTAAAATTCTTTGTGCTCGCCGTCCGGATTGATGTTGGTTTTAAATTCGAAATCAAAAAGATTTTTCTTTTCCCAAAGTTTCAGATACTGTTCAAAAACATTGATTCTGTTGACCATTTTTGAACCTTCTTTTTCGCCGCCGTACAGATAAATTTTAGTTTTAAAAGGAACCCTGAAATTCATCATCGGAAAATTATTATTAGGTTCAATCCAAAGACTTGGAGAAAATATCAAAAGTTTGGAGTAAACTTCAGGATAAAGAAATCCGCTATAAATACTGATGAGTCCGCCCAGTGAACTTCCGCCGATTCCTGTATTGTCACGGTCTTTTTTTGTACGGTAATGAGCATCGACGTAAGGTTTTAAGGTATCGGTTATAAACCGGATGTATTTTTTTCCTTCCGAGCCATTGGCAACACTGTCATTATCAAAAATATATTCTTTGATGCGGTCTTCACTGCCATGTTCAATGGCAACAACAATCACATCGCCTCTGCCGTATTCTGAGAGTACCGAAAGTTTTTTGTCGATTTCCCAGTTTCCGTAGGCACTCCCTTCGTTGAAAAGATTCTGGGCATCCTGAAGGTAGAGTACAGGGTAGCTTTTTTCTGTAGAATAATAGTCGTGCGGGAGCAAAGCCCAGACTTTTCGGTGTCTGTCGAGCTGTGGGATATAAAATTCTTCGGAGATGATTTCGGCAATGGGATAAAGTTCTTTTTTAAAAGGTCCCCAGTTGTAACGCCACTTGGTTACCACGTCTTCACTGTTTTGTCTGCTTTTTTCAATTCTTCGGTTTGGGGTAATATTGGCGTATTCGTCCAATTCCACATTTTCCCATCCGCCTTTTGTAAATTTGTATTCTATAATGTCGGGTAAAAGACTGTCGTTAATCTCTATTGTTGAATGCTGTGGCTCTTTTTTCCAAAGCCTGAATTTTGGATCTTTAGGATTCCAGCTGTTGAAGTTACCAGTAATGTAAATCGGTCTGTCATCATTTTCCTGTGTCTTTAAATTAAATATCATGTACGTTCTGAAATATTTTTTGTTTGTTTAAATTTATAAAAACTTTTTTTAAACTAAATTATGTTCAGCGTATTTTCAATATTAAAAATCGCAACCGTTTCTTTTAACGGAGATTAAACATTTTTCAGCCTTATTTAAATTAAAAATTAATTAAAATCAATATTAAAATTTTGTTACAACTGTGTTTTGCATAATAAAATTTTATATATTTACGTAAATCCCAAAAATTAGTTGATATGGGGTATAACTCTTGCAATAGAGTTTTACAACTCAGTTCAGGAGAAAAACATAAACGATGAAGTCTGTACAAAACTATTCACTTTTTACCGAGCATGATATTTATCTTTTTAAAGAAGGTAAACACTATAAACTGTACGATAAATTCGGCGCTCATTCAGTATCTAAAGATGGCGTGGAAGGCGTTTATTTTTCAGTATGGGCTCCTTTTGCTGCCAAAGTTTCAGTAATTGGTAATTTTAATAACTGGAATCCCGCTCAGGCCGTCCTTTCGCCAAGATGGGATGAATCCGGTATTTGGGAAGGGTTTATTCCTGATTTGCCGTGGGGTACTCTTTATAAATATGCCATTGAAACTAAAGAAGGAGAGATTTTGGAGAAAAGTGATCCTTACGCACTCAGCTGGGAACAGAATCTTCAGGCTGCATCGCTTATTTCTACAACCTATTACGATTGGGATGATACAGACTGGATGCAGAACCGCTGGAAAAACAACAGCCTTAATGCTCCTCTTTCCGTCTACGAAATGCACATCGGTTCGTGGTTTCGCGATGGAGAAAATCCAAAACAGTTTTTAAACTACAGGGATATTGCCCAAAAATTAGTTCCATATATCCTTGAAATGGGTTTTACTCATGTAGAATTTATGCCCGTGATGGAATATCCTTATGATCCAAGCTGGGGCTATCAGATTACAGGATTTTTTGCTGCGACATCGCGTTTTGGCTCTCCGCAGGATCTGATGTTTTTAATCAATGAACTTCACAAAAATAATATTGGTGTCATCCTCGATTGGGTTCCGTCCCATTTTCCCGGCGATGCTAATGGTTTGCACAAATTCGACGGCTCTTACTTGTATGAACACGAAGATCCGAGAAAGGGCTTTCATCCCGACTGGAAATCCTATATTTTTAATTACGGCCGAAATGAAGTTAAATCTTTTCTGATTTCCAATGCCATGTTTTGGCTCGACCGTTATCACGCCGACGGTTTGCGTGTAGATGCCGTAACATCGATGCTTCATCTCGATTATTCAAGAAATGAAGGCGAGTGGGAACCCAATATTTTCGGTACCAATGTAAATCTTGAAGCTAAAACTTTCCTGCAGGAGTTCAATACTGCTGTTTATAAAGAATTTGGTGATTCAATCATAACCATTGCTGAAGAAAGTTCAGATTTTCCGATGCTGACGAAGCCTGTACACGATGGTGGAGTAGGTTTTGGAATGAAATGGATGATGGGCTGGATGCACGACACGCTGAAATATTTTAAAGAAGATCCTATCAACCGGAAACATTTACATCACAAACTGACTTTTGCTTCGATGTACATGTACAACGAAAATTATATGATGCCTCTGTCCCACGACGAGGTGGTGCACGGAAAAGCCAGTCTTATTTATAAAATGTTTGGCGATGAATGGCAGAAATTTGCCAATCTCAGAGCCCTGTATGTTTACATGTTTACACATCCAGGAGCAAAATTACTCTTCATGGGCGATGAATTCGGGCAAACCAGCGAGTGGAATTTTAAACAGAGTTTAGACTGGCATCTTCTGCAATATCCTGTACATGCCGGTTTGAAGGAAGCAGTTAAAGATTTAAATCATCTTTACAAAAATGAAACGGCACTTTATAAAAATCAATTTAATCCTTATGGTTTTGAATGGGTGGAAGCCGATGATACTGATAATTCTGTTCTTATTTATTTAAGGAAAGGTAAAAATGAGGATGACATTTTAATGACGGTTCTCAATCTTACACCAAGGGTGATCGATTATAAAATCGGAGTGGATGAAAATTCCAAATGGGAAGTTATTTTTAATTCTGACGATGAAAAATATGGAGGCAGTGGTGTGATCGCCAACATCTTCAGTGAAGATCAGGAAGAATGGAAAAATAAAACAAACACAATAAGCATCAATCTTCCAGCACTTTCGGGAGTGGTTTTGAGACAATCTAAAATAATTGTTCCGAAAAAAGCTAAATCTAAACTAAAAAACAAAAAATAATAAATGAATATTTATCACCTCAGTACAGAATGTTATCCTGTTGCCAAAGTGGGCGGACTTGCCGATGTCGTCGGTGCATTGCCAAAATATCAGAATAAAATAAAGGGGATTAGCGCCAAAGTGGTGATGCCTTTTTACAATAAGCCATTTGTTTTTGACCACGATTTTGAAATTGTTTTTGACGGCTGGATTCATCAGGGCGGAAATATGCTTCAGGTACAGGTTTTAAAAGAAAAAACAGATGTCTTGGGGTTTGAATTATATATGGTGAGAATTCCGGGGCTTTTAGACCGTGATAATCCTTATGGCTATCAGGATGAAAGCTTCCAGTTTTTGGCTTTTCAACATGGATTGCTTCACTGGATGACTGCGATGCAGATTCGTCCGGATGTGCTTCACTGTCATGATTATCATACTGGGTTGGTTCCGTTTATGATAGAAAACTGTCCGGAATTCGGATTTCTGAAAGGGGTGAAAACAATTGCAACGATTCACAACGGAGAATACCAAGGCTGGATGAGTTGGGGAATGGCGAATTACTTTCCTGCCTTTGATCAATACAAATGGGGACTTTTGGATTGGAATGGGATGATCAATCCTTTGGCATCAATGATTAAATGTGCCCATGCTTTTACAACGGTTTCAGAAGGTTATCTGCAGGAGCTGTTTGAAAGTTTCAAAGGGCTTGAAACTTTGGTAAGAGACGAACACTACAAAGCCCACGGCATCATCAACGGTATTGATACAGAAGTCTGGAACCCGGCAACTGACCCGATGTTGGATTTCAATTTCACCAAAAAAGATGTATTTAAAAAGAAAAAAATGAGCAAGGAAAAGCTCTGCAAAGAATATGGCTTGAATCCGGATTTGCCACTTTTTGGCTTTATCGGAAGATTTGCCACAGAAAAAGGAGCAGATCTGCTTCCAGATACCGTTTGGCGAAGCATTCAGCAAAACTATGGCGGTCTCAACATTATTATTTTGGGTTCAGGAAATACATATCTTGAAGACAGGCTTTCAGAACTGAGCTACTCGTTCAGCAATTTCGCACTGGATCTTGGTTATAAGGAATATCTTTCCCATAAAATATATGCTTCGGCAGATTTTTTGTTGATGCCATCCAGAGTAGAGCCTTGCGGGCTTAATCAGATGTATGCGATGCGTTACGGAACAATTCCGGTGGTAAGTTATACAGGTGGATTGCGTGATACTGTAAAGGATATTTCTACAGGAGGTGCGGGGATTAATTTTACTTATCCCGGAGTTGATGATATACTTCATGCGATAAACAGAGCGGTGAGCATGTACTACAAAAAAGATATAATGCAGGGTCTGATCAAGGCTAATATGAGTTTCGATTTTGCCTGGGAAAAATCTGCTGAGAAATACATAGCTTTATATAATCAATAAACTTTGAAAATATTTTCAATCCTACTGTTGTTCTTTATACTGTTTTCCTGCGGTAAAAAAGATAAAAAGGTAAGTCCGTCAAAAAATAGCGGGTTCGTATTTTTATCGTATGGATTACCTGACATCAGTAATAGGCATATTGTAGAAAGTGTAGATGAAAAGTGGAATATAAGAAGAATTGCTGTCGCAGGATGTGTTGTCACAGAAGAATTGATAGATAGCGTCAGAACCGAAAATAATAAAACTGAACTTGCGCTTGAACAACAATATGGTAAGGATTGGAAAAACAGATATGAAGAAGACTTACGAAATTTTCAGCAGAAAGAAATTGATATAATGGATATCTTAATTTCATCTGAAGTTTTCAGGCAACAATTGGGAAAGTGTAAATTTCCGATTGATGAAATTGTAAAAACTGTTAGACAAAGAGGAAGTTCAGAAATTTATAACGTAGACATTTTTGATCCTCAAAATCAGGATAAGATATGCTTTAAAGCGGAAGTCGATATCAGAAAACGAACTGTAAAAATAATATAATATAAAAAATCACAACTAATTTATGAATCAAAATGTAATATCGATTGTTTTAGGAGGTGGCAGAGGAACAAGATTGTTTCCACTTACTTATTCAAGATCAAAGCCGGCTGTTCCTATCGCAGGGAAATACAGATTGGTAGATATTCCGATTTCAAACTGTCTGAATTCGGGGATGAACAAGATTCTTGTCTTAACCCAGTTTAATTCAGCATCGCTCAACTCACACATTAAAAATTCTTTTCATTTTGATATCTTCAGCAAAGGTTTTGTAGATATTCTGGCTGCTGAACAGAATGTGGAAAACGAAAACTGGTATCAGGGAACTGCAGATGCAGTAAGACAGTCTATGAAGCACCTTGAGAAATATGATTACGAATATATTCTCATTTTGTCAGGAGATCAGCTTTATCAGATGGATTTTCAGGAAATGCTTGATTTTCATATTGAAAAAGGTGGTGACGTAACCATTGCTACGATTCCGGTAAATGCGAAAGATGCTACAGGCTTTGGAATTCTGAGTTCTGATGATGACGGAAACATCACTTCTTTCGTTGAAAAACCAAGCTACGATATGCTCAATGGTTTACAGTCTGAAGTTTCTGAAGACAATAAAAGTAAAGGGAAAGAATATCTGGCCTCAATGGGTATTTATATTTTCACCAAATCGATGCTTAAAAAAATGTTCGAAGACGGTGCAGGAGATGATTTCGGAAAAGATATTATCCCGAACGCCATAGGAAAGTATACGACATTAAGCTATCAGTACGAAGGTTACTGGACAGATATCGGAACCATCGAATCTTTCTACGAGGCCAATTTAGATTTGTGTCAGGATTTCCCTCAGTTCAATCTTTTTTCCAGTTCGCCAATTTTTACAAGAGCGAGAATGCTTCCACCGTCAAAAATAAATGGTTCTTACGTAAGCAAAGCCGTTTTTGGTGACGGATGTATCATTATGGCAGATAAAATAGAGAATTCCCTTATCGGGAACCGTACGAGAATCGATAAAGGAAGTACGATCGTAAATTCTTATGTAATGGGTTCAGATTTTTATCAGAATACAGCAGAAATCGTAGAAAATGATAAAAACGGTTACCCAAATATGGGAATCGGAAAGTATTGCTACATCGAAAGAACTATTATTGATAAAAACTGTTACATCGGTGACAATGTAAGGATTATCGGTGGAAGACATATTCCTGATGGAGACTACGGCACACACTCAGTTCAGGACGGAATTGTAGTGGTAAAAAAAGGAGCTGTGCTTCATTCCGGAACGCACATTGGGTAGGAGGATGAGTAATTGGTAATGAGTTATGAGTGATTTAGAAATTTAATTTTTGAATTGCTATGGATCTCTCAACATCCATCACCCAAAGACAAAAAAACAGAGTGATCAACATATTGGTCACTCTTTTTAATTATCCTATTTTTGCGAAATGCGTTTACTGAAATTTTTAGCACTTATAGTTTTGTTTTTGCTGGGAGCCTACACTGCTTCCATGTACTTTTTTGTGGATGAAGACAAAGATTTTACCATCGAAAGGCAGATAGATTATCCTTTAGAAAAGGTATATTCTCAATTTGAAAACTTTCAGAGTTTTACCCGGTGGAATAATTATTTTTCGAGTTCAAAAACCATTAAAATCGATTATTATTCGCCGTATGAAGGTGAGGGAAGTTCCATCAGTTACAAAGATCCGGTGAAAGAGAATGATGGTGAAATGTTTATTCGGTTTGCGAGTAAAGATAAGGGTTTAAGGTATCAGCTTTTTGAAGATGACAATGAAAATCCGACTGTCATTGAAGTTAAATTTAAAAAAGTTTCAGAGAATAAAACACAGATAAAATGGGTGGTTCATACTCCCAAACTTCCCGTGTGGACGCGTGTACAAAACTTCTGGACCGAAGACCGCTTTACTGAGAACATCAATAAAAGCATGGTGAATCTTAAAAATGTTTTAGGCAACAAAGTGGAAAAAGACAATCAGCTTGCCGCCATAAAATATGACAGCATCATGGTTGAAAAAGAAGACAGCCAGATGCTTTTAGGGATCAATGTGAGTGCTTCCAACAAAAAAGATGCACTGTACAGAAATTTACTGATGAACTACAATAAAGTTTACAATTTTGTGACGATTGATTTGGGTAAAAAAGACGACGAGTTTGGTTACCCGATGATGATTGCCGACCCTGATAATTTTAAAGACAAAGAAATTTCGTATTACATCGGGATACCATTGAGCAAAAAAGAAGGCGTGAGTGACAATAATTTCAGCTTCCGTACCGTAAATGCAGCAGAAAAATACATCATCTACTACAGAGGAAGTTTTGAAGGCTCTGTAAAGGCTGTTCAGCAGCTGATGCAGAAGGCTAAAAAAGACGAATTCAGATATGGTGACGTTTCTCATACATTCATTGAACCTCCGATTGAGAATCAGAACATCAATGTGAAGATTTCATTGACAGTTTTTAAATAAAATGTCAAAAATCATATTCTTCTTTTCATTTTTTAATGTTTTTCTAACATTTTACCTCACTTTTTTTTGTTAAATTTGAAGATTAATTCGAAAAATAAATTTTAATAACAGATATACTGTACTAATGGACAGATTTTCATTCCTAAACGCAGCTCATTCTCAGTTAATTGAGGATTTATACCAACAATACCTGAAATTCCCGGACTCTTTAGAACCATCATGGAAAGCCTTTTTTCAAGGCTTTGATTTTGCATTGGAGAACTATTCTGACGAGGAAGATATCCGCGAAATTAAAAACTCAGGAAATTCTTCTCCTGCGGTTCAGCAAATCTCACAGGCAGCTTCAAACGGTGAAGTTCCGGAGCACATCAAGAAAGAATTTAAGGTGGTAAATCTTATCGAGGCGTACAGAACGAGAGGTCATCTTTTCACAAAAACCAATCCTGTACGTGAAAGAAGACATCACTCTCCGACTTTGGATATCGAAAATTTCGGTCTTGAAAAGTCAGATTTAAATACAAAATTCAACTGTGCCGTTGAAACAGGAATGAAAGGTCCTGCATCGCTACAGGAAATCATCACACACCTTGAAAACATCTACTGTGATTCTATCGGAATCGAGTACATGCACATCAATAATGTGAAAGAAAAAGATTTTATCAAGCAGTGGATTCAGGTAAACGAAAATCATCCTGTTCTGAATGCCAACGAAAAAACTGAGATTTTACTTAAATTAAATCAGGCTGTTGCATTCGAAAATTATCTTCACACAAAATTCGTAGGACAAAAAAGATTCTCACTGGAAGGTGGTGAAACTTTAATTCCTGCTTTGGATCAGCTGATCTCAAGATCTTCGCAGTTGGGAGTTGATGAGGTTGTTTTGGGTATGGCTCACAGAGGAAGACTGAATGTTTTAACGAACATTTTCGGCAAATCTTACAAGCAGATTTTCTCTGAATTTGAAGGAAAGGAGTTTGAAGAAGATGTATTTTCCGGTGACGTGAAGTATCACTTAGGTTCTTCTAAAAAAATTAAAACTGCGTCTGGAGAAGAAGTTTCAATCAATTTAACTCCAAACCCGTCTCACCTTGAGACTGTTGCTGCTTTGGTGGAAGGTATCTGCCGTGCAAAAGTGGATGACAAGTACAAGGATTATTCTAAAATTTTACCAATCATCATTCACGGTGATGGTGCTCTTGCAGGTCAGGGTATTGCTTACGAAGTTGCCCAGATGATGACTTTGGAAGGTTACAGAACGGGTGGTACAGTTCATATTGTTGTGAATAATCAGGTTTCGTTTACTACCAATTACATGGATGCGAGATCTTCTACTTACTGTACAGATATTGCTAAAGTAACAGAATCTCCTGTGATGCACGTGAATGCAGATGATGCAGAAGCGGTGGTTCACGCGATTCATTTTGCTGCTGATTTCAGAGCTAAATTTGGTAAAGACGTTTATATCGATTTATTAGGATATAGAAAATATGGTCATAACGAAGGGGATGAGCCAAGATTCACACAACCTAATTTATACAAGAAAATTTCAAAGCATCCAAACCCTAGAGAAATCTATAAAGATCTTTTACTGAAGGAAAATGTGGTTTCTAATGATTTGATTGCTAAAATGGAAGCAGATTTCAAAGAACTTTTAGATAAAGATTTTGATGCGTCCAAAGAGATCGAGAAAAACGTAATGGATATTTTCATGGCGGATGACTGGACTAAATTCCCAATCGGAAAAAGAGGTGCTGTTCAGGAAGCTGTTGATACAAAATATGATTTAGAAAAACTGAAAGAATTGGCAATCAAAATGTCAACACTTCCGGCTGATAAAAAGTTTTTAAATAAAATTACAAGACTCTTCGAAAACAGAATCAAAGCGATCGAAGGAAACAATCTTGACTGGGCGCTTGCAGAGTGGCTGGCCTATGCTACACTTTTGGTAGAAGGTCACAACATCAGAATTTCCGGTGAAGATGTGGAAAGAGGAACATTCTCTCACAGACACGCTGTAGTAAAAACTGAAGATAATGAAGAAGAATACATTCCTTTAAAAGAAGTTTCAGAGAGCAGATTTGATGTATTCAACTCTCACCTTTCTGAGTACGGAGTTTTAGGATTTGATTATGGTTATGCAATGGCATCTCCAAATACTTTAACAATCTGGGAAGCACAGTTTGGTGACTTCGTAAACGGAGCTCAGATTATTGTTGACCAGTATCTGGCTGCAGCAGAAGAGAAATGGAAAATTCAGGACGGTTTGGTGATGTTACTGCCTCACGGTTCGGAAGGTCAGGGTGCAGAGCACTCTTCAGCAAGACTTGAGAGATTCTTGACACTTTGTGCCAACGAAAATATGGTTGTGGCGAATATTACTTCTCCTGCAAACTATTTCCACTTGTTAAGAAGACAGTTGAAATGGTCATTCAGAAAACCATTAATTGTAATGAGTCCAAAATCATTGTTAAGACATCCAAAAGTGGTTTCTCCGCTTGAAGATTTCTCAAACAAAGGATTCCAGCCTATTCTTGATGATCCAACTGCTGATCCGGCAAAAATCGAAAAATTAGTTCTTTGTTCAGGTAAATTATACTTCGAATTATTGGCTAAAAAAGAAGAATTGAATTGCGAAAATGTTGCTTTGGTAAGATTTGAGCAGTTATATCCGCTTCAGACTGATGCAATTGAAGCTGTATTTGCAAAATATTCAAACAGAACTTCATTGGTGTGGGCACAGGAAGAACCAGAAAACATGGGTGCGTGGTCTTACATCCTGAGAAATTTCAGAGATACAGGAATTCAGGTAGTTTCTCCGGTACAGAGTGGTGCTCCGGCTCCGGGAAGTCACAAAATGTTTGAGAAAAACCAAAATGCTGTAATCAACAGGGTTTTCGACAGAGATGATGCTCCGGTTAAAAGACCTGTTACAGCTTAATTAAATTAATATCAATTAAAAAAATAAAAAATACGATATGTCAATTTTAGAAATGAAAGTTCCTTCACCGGGAGAATCAATTACAGAAGTTGAAATTGCAACTTGGCTTGTAAAAGATGGTGATTATGTAGAAAAAGATCAACCAATCGCTGAAGTAGATTCAGACAAGGCAACATTAGAATTACCTGCAGAAGAGAGCGGTGTGATTACTTTAAAAGCTGAGGAAGGTGATGTAGTACAGGTTGGTCAGGTTGTTTGTTTAATTGATAGAGATGCTGCAAAACCTGTGGGTGATGCTGCTCCTGCTGCCGAAGCACCAAAACAGGAAGAAGCGCCTAAAGCTGCTGAACCTGCTAAGACTGAAGCTCCAAAACAGGAAGCTCCAAAAGCATCTCCTGCTGCACAGTCTTACGCTACGGGTTCGCCATCTCCGGCTGCAAAGAAAATTCTTGACGAAAAAGGAATTGAAGCTGCTCAGGTTTCAGGATCTGGCAGAGACGGAAGAATCTCTAAATCTGATGCTGAATTAGCTGCTAAACCTGCAATGGGGGGAAGCTCTGTAACGGCTACAGGTGCAAGATCTACTACAACGACCAAACTTTCAGTTCTAAGAAGAAAAATCGCTCAGAGACTGGTTTCTGTAAAGAACGAAACTGCGATGTTGACTACTTTTAACGAAGTTGATATGTCTGAAATTTTCAGATTAAGAAAACAATATAAAGAAGAATTCGGGCAGAAGCACGGAGTAGGACTTGGTTTCATGTCTTTCTTCACGAAAGCGGTTACAAGAGCATTACAGATGTATCCTGACGTGAATGCGTCAATCGACGGAGATTTTAAAGTAAACTATGATTTCTGCGATATTTCAATCGCTGTTTCAGGTCCTAAAGGTTTGATGGTTCCTGTTTTGAGAAATGCAGAGAATATGTCTTTCGCGAACGTTGAAGGAAACATCAAAGATTTGGCAATCAAAGTAAGAGACGGTAAAATCACTGTTGACGAAATGACTGGCGGTACTTTCACCATTACAAACGGCGGTACTTTCGGATCAATGTTGTCTACACCAATTATCAACCCACCTCAGTCTGCTATCCTTGGAATGCACAATATCATCCAGAGACCGGTTGCGGTTGACGGACAGGTAGTAATCAGACCAATGATGTATGTTGCGATGTCTTACGATCACAGAATTATCGACGGTAAAGAGTCTGTAGGCTTCCTTGTTGCGGTAAAAGAAGGGATCGACAATCCGGTAGAAATTCTGTTGGGTGGAGACGAAAGAAAAGGTCTTGGGCTTTAATTAAATCAAATTTAAATAAATCTACAGAACCCCGTCTTCAAAAAAGGCGGGGTTTTTGTATCTTAAAAATCAAATTACTACGATGTTTTCTAAAATTACTTCCAACATAAAAGTTTCCGTCGTCCCCGAATACGATAGCAAAAACTCGTATCCGTCTGAAAACAGATACGTTTTTAAGTACAACATCGTGATTGAGAACAGCAGCGATTTTCCGGTGAAAATCATGAAAAGAAAATGGCTGATATTTGATGTAGGATTTGGTTTTACTGAGGTGGTGGGTGATGGGGTCATTGGTCTCACTCCGGAGCTGCAGTCAGGCGAAACATTCACTTATTTTTCAAATGTTATGCTCAGATCAGGAGTCGGAAATATGAGTGGCAAATACCTGGTTAGAAACCTTGATACAGAAGAGAATTTTGAAATTGATATTCCGAAATTTAATCTTTTGTCTGAAATTCTGAAGAATTAGCGGTTTACAGCTTTTTAATTTTAGCTTTCATTACATCGGCAATTTCATCATTGCTTGTAATGAAAAGCTTCTCAAACGCCAGAAGAGATATTTTCGCACAAACTTCCGCGTCATCGCCGGCTCTGTGATGATTAAAACTTAAATTGTGATGCTCTGCCAAATGTTTCAGGCCATATCTCGGAAGATAATTCCATGATTTTTTAGCGATCTGTATGCTGCAAAGGTAGTTCAGATTTGGGGCAAAAATTCCGTAATGATTGAGGCATCCGCGAAGAACTCCGGCATCGAAAGCTGCATTATGAGCAATCATCAGCGTTCCGTACATCAGATCATTCATCTCATACCAGATTTCATCAAACGTAGGAGCATCTTTTACATCTTCAGGATAAATTCCATGTACATCGATATTTCTAGGGCTGAAATAAGGGTAACTCGGCGGTTTTATCAGCCACGTTTTTGTTTCAACAACCTCAGAATTCTGAACAACACAGATTCCAACCTCACAGGCTGAACTTCGGTCAAAGGTTGCTGTTTCAAAATCTATCGCACAAAAATCCATTCTTTTATTAAGGGTTTAAGGTTTAAAGTTTACAAAATTACGATTCCAGTTTGTAATTTTTGTATAACACACTTCACGCTCAAATCTCAAATCTCAAATCTCAAATTGTCTGGTCATCGTATCAACTTTTTTAAGAAGTGTCGGGATTCTGTAATTTCCGTGCATGTTTCTTATTAAATTTAAAGCGTCTTCCACCTCAATTCCTACACTTGAAATATATAACGGAGTTTTACTTTTGCCTCTGTATAATTCTGATTTGAGTTTTCCAACCGTTGCAAAATTGGTTTTAGCAACTCCGATAACAGGAATTTCTCTGTTTAAGCTGTCAAATAAATGTTTACCTAAACCCGGTTTATATTCATCATCTAAAAACACAAAACCGTCGATAATGATACAGGAAATATCATTAATCTGTGTTTTAATTTGATCTAAAAGACTCAGAATACAGGGCAATTCTCTTTTGTAAAATGCACCTGGAATGTATTCAGAAATACCGGATTTGATCTCAGAAAATTCGAAATCTGGAGCACTTGCATCCCATTTTTCAAACGCTAAACAAATCGTATTGGCTCTATTTTCATCAAAGTAAAAGGTATCGAAAACGAGATTCATTATTTTAAAAAATGTTTAAAAATTAACCATTTTGTCTGAAAATAATTTTCCTTCTGAAATTTCTGCCGCCGTTTCAGGGTTCCCGGAATCTGAGTATAAAAGCCATAATGACCTCTTGCAACAGCCCAAAAATGAGGAAATCCGTTTTTTATTCCAAAATAAAATGATGCAACTCCATCCAGCAACATTCTCAAAAATAAAATCACTATCAGTTTTGGAAAAGGTAAATTTTTAAGCATCATCGAAAGGTTATTTCTGATATTTAAAAATGTTTTTTGAGCACTTTGTTTATTTAAGGTTCCTCCTCCAACGTGATAAACGTGAGATTTTCCGGTATAATAAATCTTCTTTCCAGTATTAATCAATCTCCAGCACAAATCAATTTCTTCCTGGTGGGCGAAGAATCTTTCATCAAAACCTTTCTGTTCCCAAAAATCTTCAGAGCGTATAAAAAGACAGCATCCTGAAGCCCAGAAAATCTCAGTTTCGTCGTTGTACTGACCCAGATCTTTTTCCACATCATCGAAGATTCTGCCTCTGCAGTAAGGATAGCCCAGATTGTCGATTAAACCACCTGCAGCACCGGCAAATTCAAAGTATTCACGATTGTTGTAAGACAGAATTTTTGGCTGAATCGCGGCAATTGAGGGATTGGTTTCAAATAAATTTAAAACCGGAAGAATCCAGTTTTCGGTAACTTCCACATCAGAGTTTAGAATACAGTAAATTTCAGCATCAACCTGCTTTAATCCTTCATTATAACCACCAGCGAAGCCATAATTTTTATCGTTAATAATAATCTTTACTGATGGGAAATACTTTTGTAAAATCTCTACAGATTCGTCAGTTGAAGCGTTGTCGATGACGTAGATTTCAGCATCATCTGAATATTTAAGAACTGACGGCAAAAATTTTTCAAGCCAGCTTTTTCCGTTCCAGTTGAGAATAATTACTGCAATTTTCGACTTCATACATTGGTTTTTACAGCATCAAAATTTTTTATAGCGGACTGATATTTCCATTTTCTGTGGGACCAGAGATAATTGTCTGGGTATTTATTGATGGTATTTTCCAGATGTTTATGGAACTTTCTCACTACTTCATTTTCCACAAATCTTTCTCCGTCAGGATAAATTCTGTAGTAATTTACCTGATAATATCCGCGTTTTACTTTCTTCATTTCGCAGTAGATCACTGCCATATCCAGACGTGTAGCCAGTTTATCATAACCAATGAAAGCTGGCGTTCTTTGGTTCAGAAATTCCAATCCATAATTCACATGAGCAACATGCGGCGTCTGATCTGCAACAAAAAGAAATATAGAATCGCCATCGTTTGGTGTTCTGAAGATTTTCATGATCACTTCTTTGGCTTCAATGGCTTCGTTTCCGAAATTGTTTCTCACTTTTTTCATCTCATTCTCCCAGAAGTTGCTGTTTACTTTTCTGTATACAGGATGGGTATGACTTTGAGGTGTTAAACTTGCCAGAGCGTTCATCCATTCCCAGTTGAAAACGTGTCCTGCCATCAGAATTACATTCTTACCTTCGGCTTTGGTATCGTGAAAATGGTGTTGATTGATATGCTGCATTCTCACTCTTGCTTCAGTTTCAGACATCGTGAAAGATTTCACTGTCTCGGCAAGATAATCGAAGAAATTACGGTAAAATTTCTTTCTGATTGCCGCGATTTCCTGCATGCTTTTTTGAGGGAAAGATTTCACAAGGTTTTCTGTGATTACCTTTTTTCTGTAGCCAATAAAATAATGGTTGATGAAGAAAAACAAATCTGAAAAAACATATAGTACTTTCAGTGGAAGTCTTGAGATGAGATAGAGTATTTTAATGAGAATATTCATAGCGTACACAAATATAATGATTATAAAAATCACGGCGTTATATTTGCTGAAAGTAAACTGAAAAATATGGATTTTCGGCGTTTGAAATGCAGTTTACTGCTGATATTTAATCTGAATTTTTATGGTACCTGCTGAATTTTGTTTTGAAAAATTCATCAGATTCGATGTTAAATAAATTAAAATATTAACATAAATATTTAACTTAGCTGATATTTTTTAATTTAATGTAAATGAAAAGAAGTGTAAATATAATTGGGGCGCTAGTTTTTCTTTTGGCAGGAAATCTTGTTTTTGCCCAAAAGGAAGTTAAGGTAGAAACCCGTGAGAGTGATAAATCATTACTGGTAAAAACCGATCATAAAGGATTGGATGAGGAAGCGAAGAAGAAAGCTGCTGCTGAGGAAAAAGCAAAACTTCCCAAACCTTATTATGCTAAAGCAAATGCTGAAAAAGATATTCAGGCATTGATTGAGAAGGCTAAAAAAGAAAATAAGAATATCATGATTCAGGCTGGTGGGAACTGGTGTATTTGGTGCCTTAGATTCAATCAGTACGTTCAGACTACACCAGAGTTGAAGAAACTGGTTGATGAAAATTATCTTTACTATCACCTGAACTGGTCTCCGGAGAATAAAAATGAAAAGGTTTTTGCACAGTATGGCAATCCGGGAGAGAATTTTGGTTATCCTGTTTTTATTGTTTTAGACAAGAACGGGAAACAGATTCATACGCAGGACAGTGCAGTTTTAGAAGAAGGGAAGGGTTACAGTTTAAAAAAAGTCACGGATTTTTTCAACAGCTGGAAACCTAAATCATAAACGCAAAACCGGAATACATTTCCGGTTTTTTATTTGTACTCAATTTAATGTTTTATTTTCACCATCTCATTAAACTGAATGATCTAAATAACCGTTATCCACAAAAAAACCACCTCTTTCGAAGTGGTTTTGTATATTTGAGAAAATCTCTTTGAGCTTATGCTTCTTCTGAAGAAGGAGTTTCTTCAACTTTAGCTTTAGGAGCAGCTGGTTTAGGAGCTTCTACCGGAGCGTCTGATACGATATCAAATTCGAAGTTGTATTCAACGTTTCTGTGTAGTCTGATGTTAGCAGTTACTTTACCAGTTCTCTTGATTGTGTTACCAGGAATCTTGATGTATTTCTTGTCTACCTGTACACCTGCTTTAGCAAGGGCGGCAGCAAGATCTGCATTGTTGATAGATCCGAATAATTTGTCACCAGAACCTACTTTTGCAGGGATTGTAACAGAAGTTTTCTTCAACTGATCTACAACACCGTTTGCAGTAGCGATCAATTTAGCTTCTTCTTCTTTTCTAGATTCCAAAGTAGCTTCCAAAGCAGCTTTGTTTTTAGGCGTAGCCAAAAGAGCGATACCCTGAGGTAAAAGGAAGTTTCTTGCGTAACCTGGTTTTACATTTACTGTATCGAATTCAAGACCTAAGTTTTCTACGTCTTTTTTAAGGATAATTTCCATTGTTGTTGTCCGTTTTAGAGTTTAGAGCAGAACTTTATGTTCCATATTTCTCTATACTTCGTTAGAATTTATAAATTAATTCAGCAACAAAAGCCAAAAGCACGGGGCTGATGGCTAATTGCAATTTTTTTGTCTTATTTTAATAAGTCAGCTACGTAAGGTAGTAAAGATAAGTGTCTTGCTCTTTTGATAGCAGAAGAAACTTTTCTCTGGTATTTCAAAGAAGTACCTGTATATCTTCTTGGTAAGATTTTACCTTGTTCGTTTACGAACTGTAATAAGAAATCAGCATCTTTGTAATCAACGTGCTTAATTCCGAATTTTTTGAATCTACAGTACTTTTTATCAGTTTTAGTATTGATATCAAGTGGTGTAAGGAATTTTACTTCAGATTCTCCACCAGCTGAGGCTTGTTTAGCCATATCGTCTATTGCCATGTCTTGTCTTTTTTAAATAATTGGGTTAATGATTAAGCTTTAGCTGCTTTTACTTTTGCTCTTCTTGTAACAGCGTACTCTACAGCGTGCTTGTCTAATTTAGTAGTAAGGTAACGGATTACTCTCTCGTCACGCTTAAATGCCAATTCAAGATCAGCTACTACAGAACCTTCACCTTTAAATTCGATTAAAGTGTAGAATCCGTTTTTCTTCAGTTGAATCGGATAAGCTAATTTTTTTAATCCCCAATTTTCTCTAGTGACAATTTCACAGTTCTTTTCTTTCAAAAGATCTACATACTTGTTCACTGCTTCCTCCACCTGAGACTCAGATAGAACGGGAGTTAAAATGAAAACAGTTTCGTAATTGTTCATAATGTTAAATGAATTTGTTAATTATTTCGAGGTGCAAAAATATAAATTATTTATCAGTTAGGCAAATATTATCCTTTCAATTGCAGTTTTTTGTATTTTCGTGATTATTAAAACTAAAACTAATGAAAATTTTATTACTCTTCAGTTTAACTCTTTCACCAACATTCACTTTTGCACAGGAAAAAATCATCAAAAAAAACGGGAATGAGATCGGAGTCAAGATCATTGAGATTGCAAAATGGAAAGTGTCCTACAAAAAGAGCGATAATCCTGATGGCCCCGTGCATTCGATTGATAAATCAGATATCTATAAAATTGTCTACAGCAATGATAAATCCGATGTTTTAGGTAAATTTTCAAATGCCGATGAAGCGAAAGCTTTGATTGTATCTAAAATTAATGAATTCGGAATTGACCGTTACAATAATTTTCAAAAACTAAAGGCTGAGTTTGATGGCAACAATTTAAAAATAAACTCAGTAAACAAAAAAGGAAAAACAGTTGATGAAGGAGATTTCTGGGATTTTGAAAACGTGATAAAATTCCATGAACTTTCTCCGCGAAAAGATGTCTTTTATTTAAATATTGTAACCAAAAAATTTAAAAAATCTTCTTCAGAAGTAGATAAACTCGTTATTAAATTCACAGACTGGCAGGCCGCGGAAGATGTATTGGTTGCTATGAAAGATCTGCAGATTATTCTAAAAAAAGATTAATCCTGCTTTTTATCTTCGCTTCTTATTTCATGCAGGAAATTCATTTTCAAAACATCATATAAAGAATGTCTGCTTACCAAAATTGAGAACAGGGAAGAAATCATTCCCGCAAGCATCAAGTGGAAAATCAAAGAATGTCTGTCGGTCATTTCCAGAACAATAATAGCAGAGGTAAACGGAGCTCTTGTAATTCCTGTAAGAAAAGCAACCATTCCGGCAAGAATGACAACGTTGGTTTCATTTGGAGTTAAATGAATAACACCAGAAATCACGGATCCGATACTTGCACCAGCTGTTAAAGCCGGAGCAAAAATTCCGCCTGCGCCACCCGAGGTGAAAGAAAGGGCAGGACCCAGCATTCTCAGGATGGGAACGTACCAGTCTTCGTGTTTATCTTTTGTGAAAAGTACGCGTTCCATGATTTCTTTACCCGAACCTAAAATCTCACGGCTGATGAAAAATGAGATGCAGGCAATCAGTAAAGCACAGCCAACAAGAAATAACACATTAGCTCTGTCGGTTTTGAGTTTTCTTTTTTTCCAGTCACTCATTTTCAGCATGATGACAGAAAGCTGACTTGCCAGAATTCCTGCAGTTCCAGCCACTAAAATGATCGGAAACATCACCATCAATGAAACATCACCGGTTTTGGGATACCCTAAATATAAATAAGAACCCGCCAAAGTCTGCGCTGTTAAACCTGCTATAATAACAGCCGTAAAAAGAGCAGTTTTAAAGTAATTAATATGTGTTTTTGAAAGTTCCTCAACAGCAAATACAATTCCGCCGAGAGGTGTATTAAAAGCCGCTGCCAGTCCGGCTGCAGCTCCGGTCATGATCATGTTTTTCTTGGAAATTTTCGGCCACCATTCCGGAAGATATTCGTTTACTTTCCTGAAGACAGACCCTGAAATCTGAATTGTCGGACCTTCACGCCCTACAGCACCACCTCCAATCACCAAAACGACAGATGAGATAATTTTAAATACAATAATTTTCAGACTTAAAAGACTTCGTATTTTTTTATGCTCTTTCGGATTCGCCAGTTCTACAGCGGCCATCACCTGCGGAATTCCACTTCCTTTGGCATTGGGAGCAAATTCTTTTACCAGCCACCACGAAAGCACAAAACCAACCGGAGCGATGAGGAAAATCATCCAGTCGTGCCAGTTGAGAATAAAATGCAGCAGATTTTCACCCCACGCAAATATTTTCGCATACATCACGGCAAAAAAACCTGTAATCACCGAGCCTATCCAAAACGGAATTGCCTGAAGAAGATTATTTTTCAGTTGTTCGTTTCGGATGTTGTCAAAGGATTTTTTGAGGCTTCTGCGGAGATAAATGAAAATTTTACGCATACTTCAAATTTATGTCAAAAATTATGAAAAAGAAAATCTACTTCTTAAATTTTTAGTAAAATTTAAATCATTATGAAGTTTAATCCAGCTTTTTATTTATGTTTGTTTTCTATTTTAAAATTTTATTTAAATGTCTGAAATCAATAAGAAGATTTTTGGAATTTTGCAAAAAACATCTGCAACCACTATACTGGTTCCCATGGTTTTTATATTCTCGCATTTATTCTTCTTACAGCGTTCTATACTATTTGATGATCTTTCTTTTCAGGATTATAAGTTTCTTCTTATAGCAAACATTTCTTTGGTTTTTACGACTGTTCTGATTACCGACAATAAAATTGTCAGAATTATTTATGTAATATTTTTAATTTTTCTTATAATATTTTTGATCGTCTTAACTTTCTTTGTATTGTGGCTGAAAGGAATGGCTAAAGCTTTTAACAATGGTTAATAAAATTTGGAACAGTATATTAACATTTTTCACTTTTGGACTGATTATAGGAATGATTTATAATGAGATTTCTTATAATCGTATTTCAAAATTCGATTATGATCTAAGTTTAAATCAAAGTGATAATATTATAATTGCAAAACTTGAGAATCGATTTTATATTAAAGAAGATTCTGTATCTATTTCAGATATACAACATAATGAATCGATTAAAAAAGAATTTGTTCCTGAAAAATTGTATTTGCTATGGTTTAATTATGTAGATGATAAATTTTATGAATTTAATGGTTATCTACCTTCAGAGGTTCTTCTACAAAACATAAGTGAAGATAATAATATTGAAATAAAATTTGGAAAACATAATATGTTTCAGCTTATTATGAATGAAAAAATTATACAAAATTTCAAAGCTAAAGAAGTGTTAAAACCATGGTTTAATAATTATTTCACCAGAGAAAAAATGGTGTTTTTTGCCCGTAGTGATAAGAAAATAATTCCTTATTTAAATTTGAAAAGTGATTCCGAATTTTCCGGTCTTTCGTCTGAACCGGTATCTTTCTATAATTTTTCCCGACGTAAAAATGATTATGCTGATTCACTAGTGAATGGAAATCTTTTAAACAAAAGTAAACTTTTGGAAGCAAATCTGATGGATGAATTAAATCTTACATTACACAAAAAGAATATAGCGAAAAAAGAAACAGTAGATTATGCTTATGATCGAATTTTAGAAATGAGAATCAATCTTGATCCGGATCAGTTATATGAAATCTTAAAATCAAGCAAAAAAAATAAATTTGATATGGTAATTGATATTGATAAAAATGATAGTCTAAAAAGTATTTATCTGATTGATGAGAATAAACGATTCAAACTAAATACGGAGATAAAGTATGACTTAAATTCACAAATAAAATCAGAATAATAAAAAAAACCTCCGGAAAAATTCTGAAGGTTTTGTATCTGAAATCGGTGCTGAGCGAATTACTCATTACCAATTACTCATTACTTATATTTCCGTGTTTAGATCCCAGTTCTGAAGATAATCGTGAACGTGCTTCAACATCATTCCACCCAAAGAACCGTCTACCACTCTGTGATCGTAAGAGTGAGACATGAACATCAACTGACGGATTGCGATTACATCACCATCCTTAGTTTCAAGAACTGCAGGTTTTTTAACGATTGCTCCAATCGCCATAATCGCCACCTGAGGCTGAGGAATAATAGGTGTTCCCATTAAATTTCCAAAGCTTCCTACGTTAGAAATCGTATATGTTGCACCCTGAGTATCTTCCGGTCTTAATTTTTTATTTCTTGCTCTGTAAGCCAAATCATTGATGGCTTTTGCCAAACCTGAAAGCGATAACTGATCTGCATTTTTGATGACAGGAACAATCAGATTTCCGTCTGGTAAAGCAGTTGCCATACCGATATTGATATTTTTCTTTTTGATAATGTTGTCACCATTGATGGAAACATTGATCATTGGGAAATCCTGAATCGCTTTTACAATTGCTTTTACGAAGATCGGCATGAACGTCAGTTTTTCACCTTCACGTTTCTCGAACATATCTTTGTTTTTCGCTCTCCATTTTACAACGTTGGTCACGTCGGTTTCGATGAAAGAAGTTACGTGAGGAGCAATCTGTTTTGCTTTTACCATGTTTTCAGCGATGATCTTTCTCATTCTGTCCATAGGAATGATTTCATCACCTGCACCCACAGAAATTGTTGAAGCCGGAGCTGAAGTTGCTGCCGGTGGGGTAGATGTAGCTTGAACCGGAGCAGCCTGTTGTGGAGCTGCCTGTTGAGCAGGCTGATTTCCTCTGTTGGCAACGTGCGCTAAAATATCTTCTTTGGTAATTCTTCCTTCCAGACCGCTACCTTTGATGGTTTTCAGTTCAGATTCAGAAATGTTTTCTTCCTGAGCAATAGATTTTACAAGCGGAGAAAGATAAAGATCTCCCGAGAATTCTACGTGAGAAGTAGCTGTAGGATTCAACGGCTCTTCAATTGCTTTGATGGTTTCTGCATCCGGAGTAGGAGTTTCGGTTTTTGCTTCTTCAGAAGCGGTACTTCCGCCTTCTCCTTCAATTTCTAAAATAGCGATGGCTTCACCTACTTTTGCAACTTCGTCTTTCTGCTTCAGGATTTTTACAATTTTCCCCGAAACTGGTGTCGGAACGTCTGAATCTACCTTATCTGTTGCAATTTCTACTACCGAATCATCTTCCTTTACCTGATCACCTTCATTGAATAACCAAGTGATCACTGTAGCTTCCATAACGCCTTCACCCATCGACGGAAGCAATAATTTGTATTCTGCCATTTTTAAATTTTAGATTTTGACAAATATATAAAAAAAATCGGTTTTTTTACGAAATGTATAATTTTATGAAAACTGAATGAATATTTTTTCTCCCACATTCAATCCGAAGAGACTTTTAGCACCGTTCTTTTTACTGCCTTTGTAAATGGTAAGTTCCAACAGATCACTGTCATTGAAAATAGCTGCAGACTGCCCGTGGTACTCTGTTTCGCGCTCCCAGTCGGAAACCAGTTCGGTATGTGTTGAAAATATTTTAGAGAGGCTCAGATTTCTGAATTTGATGGTAAAATTCTCCTGTCCGCGACCTATTGTTTCAAAAAATTCTCTGTTGATATTTGAGATTATATTTCCGAAATTATCAATATAAGTCACTTCACCGACCATTATTTTTTCAGATTCATTATAAACAGGCTTAGGAAATGAAAGTTGTTTTGCGGAATCTATTTTTCTGCCGATTACTTCCGGAAGTCCGCCGTTCGCCAAATGTACAGCTACAGGAACGAAAACATCAGTGGAAGTAAAGCTTACCACATCATCAAATCTGTTGTTGAGGGTGATTTCGTAGATCGCTTCCGGTTTAATGTCGAAAAAAATCAGGCTTAAAACACCGTTGTCTGCAGCGATAAAATAGGATCCATCAGCTTTATAAAGGATGTTTCTTCTTGATTTGTGATAAAAGCTGTCAGTAGCTATAATATGAATGCTGCCTTTCGGGAAAAATTTGTAGGCATTTCTTACAATATGCGAAGTCTGCACCAGATTAAATGCCTGTATGCCGTGCGTAATGTCTGTAATATTTACTTCACGGTTCAGCGAAAGAATGCTGCCTTTGATGGCTGCAACCCTGTAATCTAAAGTTCCGAAATCTGAGGTAAGCGTAATAATAGACATGAGAAAAGTGTAGAAATGCGAAACGCAAAGATATTTAAAAATTAAAAAACAGATGCCCAAATTGTGGAAAAGTATTTGGATAATTTTAGAAAAAATAATTTAACTTTAAAAATTATAAAATAAACTATTTGCATGTTTGAACTGACCTATGATCTGGAAGATGTCGATGTGAAAATCTTCTACGGGGTGAATAACCAATATTTCAATTTGATAAAATCAAGCTTTCCTACTCTTAAAATTACCGGCAGAGACCATTCTGTTTTTGCCATGGGAAATCAGGAAGCTTTAGATATATTTAAACAAAAACTGGACGATATCGTCAAATTTATTTCCAATAATAATTCTATCGGCCTGAAAGATCTTGAAAGTATTCTTAATCTAAAAGATGAGAACGAAAAACAACTTGTTTTCGATCAGGATATCATTGTAAAAGGCGTCAATGGTAAAATCATTAAGGCTAAAACCACCAACCTAAAAAAACTGGTAAAGGAAACTGATAAAAAAGATATGGTTTTTGCTATCGGGCCTGCAGGAACCGGTAAAACCTACACCAGTGTTGCATTGGCGGCTAGAGCGTTGAGAAATAAGGAGGTTAAAAGAATTATTTTAACGAGACCCGCAGTGGAAGCTGGCGAAAGCCTTGGATTTTTGCCTGGTGACCTGAAAGAAAAGCTTGATCCATACATGCAGCCACTTTATGACGCACTCCGTGATATGATTCCACACGAGAAGCTGGAAGGTTTCATGGAAAAGAGAGTTATAGAAGTTGCACCGCTTGCCTTTATGAGAGGGAGAACACTGGATGATGCCTTTGTCATTCTGGATGAAGCTCAGAACACCACACGTTCCCAAATGAAAATGTTCCTTACGAGGATGGGTATGAATGCTAAATTCATCATCACCGGAGATCCCAGTCAGGTTGACTTGCCGCCAAAACAACAGTCCGGTCTGCGTGAAGCTATGAGAATTCTGAAAGACGTGAAAGAGATTGGTTTTGTGCATCTTACAGAGGAAGACGTGGTGAGACACCCGGTTGTGAAAAAGATTATTTTGGCGTACAACGAGGAAGATAAAAAGCATAACGCGTAATATTTTTGGAAAATATTTGAAAGTTCTTGAAATTGTGATATATTTGGAGTCTTAATAAATGTTAAACTATTAATTAAAAAAGATGAAAAAACTATTACTTATCGCATCATTTGCGATCTTGGGAACTACAGCTGCCAATGCACAGTCAATAAAATTCGGTCCAAAAGCTGGATATTCTTATTCTATGTTGAAAGCAAAAGATGGAGATGGGGCAACGTTTAATGCCAACAAATCTACATTCTATGCCGGAGGTTTTGTAGAATACAAATTCAATGATCAGTTTGGTATCATGGGAGAGGTTTTGTACTCGCCAATAGGGGGTAAAGAAGAACAGACTGCAAGCGGAAGCGCAAACGGAGTAACTGTAAATGCAAGTGCAAAAATAGATTACAAATTTGGAAGTGTGCAGGTGCCAGTAGGATTAAAATTTTTCCCGTCTGAAAATTTTGCTATTGCTGCAGGGATGAATTTCGGAATTATTACAACTGCTGAAGGAGAATACTCAGTTTCTGGCTCTACTAGTGGTACTGGGATGGATACTTCAATGACTCAAAATGGAGTGCAGGATATTAAAGATCAAGTAAAAACTTTAAATTTGGCACCTTTTGTCGGAGCTGAATTCACTTTAGAAAACGGATTGTTTTTTGATGCAAGATACAACCTCGGAGTATCTAATTTAGTGAAAAATCCTTCTGAGGGAGAAAGTGTGAAAAACAGCTTCGTTCAAGTAGGTGTTGGTTTCAAATTTGGAGGAAACTAAAACTTTAAATTAAATAAAATTAAAGCAGGGCATTTTCGCTCTGCTTTTTTTTGCGGCATTGGTTTTGCAATGTGGTAGGGATCATTAATTTTAAACTAAAGAGAAATGAAAAAGTTAATTTTATTGGGTGTATTTGCCTTATTTGGAAATTTTGCAAACGCTCAGGCAGGTTTTAAACTTGGAGGTCACATCGGTGCTCCGGTAGGGGACGCTTCTGAAGTTGCAGCTTTTACACTGGGAGTTGATGCAGCTTATATGTGGACCGTTATGAAAGGTCTGGATGTAGGTATTGCTTCAGGATATTCTCATTTTTTCGGGAAAGACAGATGGGATGATTTCGGATTTATTCCTTTGGCAGCTTCAGGGAAATACAGATTCAACGGACTTCCGCTTTTTGTGGGATTGGATCTGGGTGGTGCTATTTCAACAAAAGATGGCATCAACAGCGGTCTGTATGTTTATCCTAAAGTAGGTTTCCAGCTTCCTAAAGCAGAACTGTATTTGGGATACCAGAATATTGGAAGCGAAAGGGGAGACTGGGAGAGAAGAGACAGAAGAATAGACTCTAATTTCGGAGCCATTAATCTTGGTGTAAATTTCTTCCTAAAGTAAATTGATAAAAAATCAACAATATTTTTTTTCCGGTTGCAAAATCGGAATTTTTTTTTGATATACTTGCCGATATTAAACTTATCTCCTCGCGGTGCGAATTTTTGTTATAAAAACTCAATGTTAACGGGTGATATCAATCATATTAACAAATTTTAATTTTGAAAATTGTCACTATACATTTGCACCAAGAAAGTATAAAATTATTCAAAATGAAAAAATTATTAATGGCTAGTGCAATCGCACTTTTCGGATTAGGAAACGCTCAGACAACTCCTGCACCTATCGCTAAAGGAACTGTATATTTAACAGGTTCAGTAGGTTACTCTCAAACTGAAACTAACAGCGGAAACAATAAAGTAGAAGATTTCAACATTCTTCCAACTGCAGGATTCTTTGTAGCTGATAACTTTGCTGTAGGTTTAGGTGTAGGTTTTGCTACTTCTAAGATTACTTCAATCAACACAACTACAATTGGTTCTGTAACTAATGTTACAACTAACGAGCAAAGAACTCCTGCTTTCGTAATTGAGCCTTTCGCAAGAAAATACTGGACTTTATCTGACAAATTATATTTCTTCGGTCAGTTAGCTGTTCCTATGGCTTTCGGTAAAGCTGAAAACGAAACTACTTATGTTACTACTTCAGGAAGCACTGTAACTACAGTATCTTCTTCTTCTGAAGCTAAAGCTACTGCTGTAGGTGTAACTGTAAAACCAGGTTTAGATTATTTCTTAAACAAAAACTGGACTATCGAAGCTACAATCGGTGAATTTGGTTACAACAACTTCAAACCAAAAGGTGGTGTTGCTACAAACAACTATAACTTCGGTTTAGATTTAACTGCTGTAACAATCGGTGTTAAATATGTATTCGGTCAGTCTAAGTAATTAGCAATCCTTTATAAATTATAAATCCTGAGATTTTTTCTCAGGATTTTTTTTTACTTTCGCTGTTTTAAATCAATAAACTATGAAAAAATTATTAACAATAAGCACAATGCTTATTCTAGGATTTGCCAATGTGCAAATGACAAAAGGAGATTGGGTGATCAGTGGAAATACTGGTTTGGGTTTCAACAATACCAATTCTTTTACAAAGGTATAGGGAGTTAAATATGGTGAAGTTAAAACAAGTTCATTTTCAGTAACGCCGTCGGTTGGGTATTTTGTTACTGATGGCTTGGCAGTCGGTATCGATTTGGGTTTTAACAGTATTTCAACAAAAGAGAATTCAAATAAAACCACCGTCTCTTCATTTTCTGTGATGCCTACAGCAACCTATTATTTCAAAACAGGCAGTAAGTTTATCCCTTTTTTAGGTGCCGGTATTGGTTACTCGACCAATAAATTAAAATATGATTTTAATAGTTCATCAATTGATCCCTTACTTTTATTTGAAACTGAAACAGTTACAGATGGTCTGGCTTGGAAGGTGAAAGGTGGAGTTACTTACATGGCAACACAATCTTTAGGGCTGAATTTAGGTCTTGGATTTGATCAGTTTTACACTAAAGACACCTACTCAAATGTTGAATACAAAACATCAACAAACAACTTTGGCGTCAATGTAGGGTTTTCTTATTTCATTAAATCAAAAGCTGAGAAAACAGATAAATAGCCATTAAATAACTTTATTAAATTGATCCTGAGATTTTTTTCTCAGGATTTTTTTGTTCTGAACTTAATGACAGATTTTTTAAAAATTCTGACTAACAATGATTTTCACTGAAAAGCATTGAGATAAAATTAGTAAATATATGTTTGGATAATGTTTGGTCACTTTACGAGCCATTTGCCAATTTATTTTCATCATATTCCCTTATTTGCCTTTTAGTAGCAAGACCTCTCCAGCTCAGTTCAAGAACTTCAGTGATTAATTTTTGATTGTGATTGCTAATCCACATACAGATGTAAGGGTAATTTTTAAAATGATCAGGTAAATGAAAAATTTCTGGGTAGGTCTCTAAATATTTGTCACGGATTTCAAAATCAAGCCGTATAGGAATAAATTCTCCGCTGTCGTGAAGTCTGCACATCAATTTACCACGTACTTTTACTGAAGGCGTGCCCTCGTGCGACGTGCTTTCTTCAGTTCCCGGGAAAGTGAGCGCAATATTTTTTACTGCTTCAAAATCGCTGTAATTAAAGTTTTGTGATTTGGTTTTCATGAGCAATTCATTTCTGTGTTAATGTAAGTAAGTCAGCTCTGTCTCCGAAAACCCTTTTTAGTAGACAGCCCTTTTTTGTTTCAGATATATTATTATACCAATAGCAGCTATCACTCCTCCCAAAATTGAGTAAATTAAAAGGTTTGATTTGCTGTCTGCTTTTGCACTTACTGCTGACTTTGTAGTGCAGTTGCAGACAGGTTCACTGTCAGATTCATCTTTTTCTGTCGGACCTGTAAATTTAACTGGTTCAGTTAATTCCATATTTTCATTCCCACTGGCATCCATCAGACCAAACTGAACTTCGTACTCAGTGTCTTCATGAAAAGCGAATGCTCCGCTGCACATATCATGTCCAATTGAAATATTTTGACCTTCAACTGTTAAAAAATAGTCAGACTGTGTTTTGTTTGTTCTGTTGAAAACTTTGGCGTAAATTAAAGTGGGGGAGTTGTCTTTCAATATGCCACAAAAGTTTATGAACCTTTCTGGGCCACATCCCAACGCTCTGAAAGTTCTGTTTTTGTAAGACGGTAAACAGTCCCAAACAGGTTTGTCGAGATCTTTTTTTGAACTGACTGTCCATTTTGCAACTGTATAGTCCTGTTTTTCAAACTCTCCAAGACCGTCAATTTGAAGCTCATACGTTTTTCCGGTTTGAAGTTCTCTTTCCGGCTGTAAAATTGCCTGTGTAAGCCCATACTGACCTTTTAAAATTCGCAAAACCTTTATGGGAACTCTTTCTGAATTTCCTTTTAAATAAATTTTATTCTTTTTATTAAGTTGTATGATGAGTTCCTGAGAATCAGCATATCCTTCAATAACAAAAATTGAATTTGGCGCAATATTTTGTTGAGTCGGCCAAACATTAATACCTGAAAAGCTACATTCATCTTGCACTGAAAAATTGAATGTCAGGATTATTAAAAGTAAAAGCAGTTTTTTCATTTGTTTTTTTTATGGTTGCAGAGATCGTCTTTAAACCAATGCCGAAACTTTTAACTAAAATACTGATTATAAATCACGCACAAATCATGTATTAAAATTTTTCGGTGCACAGGATAAAATTTTATTCATTTGAATCTTAAACTGTTCAGGTACTTTAAAATATCATCCTCCAGTTTCTTTGGGTAAATGTATCCTAATTTTTCAGCCAAATTGTTTCCGGTTTCTGAAACCAAATCAGCCATTGCAAACAATGCGTTCCAATTATCTTCAATACTACTGCCAGAAAATGTTAGTTCTATTTTATTCCAAATTTCCTTATTCAGATACTTTTTGAAAAGTCTTCCGTGTTTGTTTGTGGTGATATTCCAACCGTGATCAGCTGCAATATACCATTCTATCAGCGGAACCAGATATTCTGTGCGGATCACAGTTTCCGACATGTATTTTGCATAAAATATTTCGTTTCTAGCAAGGCATTTTGCCACATAAGTCGTGTCCCACCAGAAATCATTTATTATTTTTAGAAAATCTTTTTCAAAAGGTCTTCTGATGAGGGAAATCTGATAGGTCGGCTGTTGCATTTGCTCTGTAATTCCGTCTTTATCCATTAGTATTCTGTAGCCAATATCCCAATCTTCCGGTAATCTTTGGTGTTTAGTTTCTCTCAGAAAATTTGATTTGTTGTAAAGTTTAAAATCTATCTTTACACCATCTTCAAACAACACCATCTTCATTGCATGTATCCCTTCGAAAAAGGTTTCATCTTCTTCAATTATTGCAATCGGATTTCCGAAGTTCATAACCCAATCTTTTTCTAAGATATATTTTGAATTATTATCGAAAACAAGTTCAATATCCAAATCGCTGAAGTCATCAACGGGTGCCAAAGGATTTGCGAGCGAACTTGTGAGAAGCAGCGCACGCACTTCTTCATTCTTTTTTGCCCATTCAATGATGGCTTCCAACTTTTCTTCTCTGACTTTCATTCTTTAAAATTTTGAAAAATTTCTTCATTAAAAATAAACAATAAAAAAGTATGAGTTGCCTATTAAAATTAAAACAAAAAAACTCCCAGAAAAATCTGAGAGTTTATAATTTATGCATCTTTTAATAACCTAAAACCATTCTTTCTGATTTTTGACATAGGTCATGTCAAATTCTTCGTCAGATTTTGTTAGGTATATAATTCCTTCAATAAATCCTACAACTCCGAAAATTCCGCAAGTTACAATACCTAAGATTAGCTGAATTACACCTGCTTTTGTATATCCTAAATAAAATTTGTGTATTGCCAATGTACCTAATAAAATACCTAAAAGACCTGCAACTAATTTCTTTTCAGATTTGTACGGCTGGTTGTAATTTCCGTGTGTTTCCATAATTTATTTTTTTAAAGTTTGTGATTTTTTTGTGGCTGTTTTATTTCCCGAACATTCCGCCCATTCCAGGCATATTAGGCATTTTGCTCATCATCTGCATCATTTGTTTTCCCTGTGGTCCCTGCATCATCTTCATCATTTTTCCCATCTGGTCAAACTGCTTCATCAAAGCGTTGACATCTTCAATTTTTCTTCCTGCACCTTTGGCAATTCTGTTTTTTCTCTGGGTATTGATAATAGAAGGCCTTCTTCTTTCGTCCGGAGTCATAGAATGAATAATCGCTTCGATGTGTTTGAATGCATCATCACTGATTTCAACATCTTTAATGGCCTTTCCAACTCCCGGGATCATTCCCATAAGGTCTTTCATGTTACCCATTTTTTTGATCTGGTTGATCTGCTTTAAGAAATCATCAAAACCAAACTCATTTTTAGCAATTTTCTTGTGAAGTTTTTTCGCTTCCTCTTCGTCAAACTGCTCCTGAGCTCTTTCTACAAGGGAAACAACGTCTCCCATTCCTAAAATTCTGTCGGCCATCCTTTCAGGGTAGAAAAGATCCAAGGCTTCCATTTTTTCTCCGGTAGATATAAATTTGATTGGCTTTTCAACAACCGAACGGATCGTCAAGGCAGCTCCACCACGCGTATCACCGTCTAATTTCGTTAAAACAACCCCGTCAAAATTTAATGTATCGTTAAAGGCTTTTGCAGTATTTACAGCATCCTGACCTGTCATCGAGTCAACCACGAATAGCGTTTCGTTAGGCTTGATATTTTGATGTACAGATTTTATCTCATTCATCATCTGCTCGTCAATTGCTAAACGACCGGCAGTATCGACGATTACAATATCATGTCCGTTCGCTTTGGCAAATGCAATTGCATTGTTGGCAATAAAAACAGGATCAACAGAACCTTCTTCAGTGAAAACAGGAACTCCGATCTGTCCGCCCAGAACTTTCAGCTGATCGATTGCAGCAGGACGGTAAACGTCACATGCTACCAATAGAGGTTTCTTGCTTCTTTTTGTTTTTAAATAATTGGCAAGTTTTCCTGAGAAAGTAGTTTTACCTGAACCCTGAAGACCTGCAATTAAGATTACAGACGGTTTCCCTGAAAGGTTGATGCCTTCCTGCGATCCTCCCATCAAATCTACCAATTCGTCGTGAACGATCTTAGTCATCAGCTGTCCCGGAGTAAGCGATGTCAAAACGTTTTGTCCCAAAGCTTTGTCCTGAACTCTTTTGGTAAGGTCTTTGGCAACTTTATAGTTAACGTCGGCATCCACCAACGCTCTTCTGATTTCTTTTACTGTTTCTGCAACGTTAATCTCGGTGATCTTTCCTCTGCCGGAAATATTGTGCAGTGCTTTATCTAATTTATCCTGTAAACTATTAAACATAAAAAATAATATATAAGGTTTGCAAAAATAAGCTTTTTTTTAAGAATTTAAAACATCCTTATGTCGCTGTTTTTCAATTATAATTTTATTTTTGCAAAATGTATTTTTTCGATTGTTTTATTGTAATTCTTTTAATACTGATTTTTAATTCTGCTGTCTACATTATTTTTAAAAAATATATGTACGGAAAAGAGAATTCGGCGATGAAATTTTTGGTGTTAAATATAGGTAAGGATGTGGTGTGGCTTGCGATTTCTTTAGTATTGATGGAGAAATCAAAAGGGAATTTTCTCTTTCTTGTGGTATGTTTTATAATATCGTCTTTTCTTATATATTTGAGCGTGATAAAATTGATTAACAAATCGTGATTTTTTTGATGATAAAAATCAATTTTTAATATTTGCAGACTGTAATAAATTCGATATATTTGCACACGATTAAAAAAGAGATATGAACAGAAAGATTTCTTCATTATTTTTCGCATTTTTATTTGTACTGGTCGGTAGTTTTGCTTCTGCACAGCACGAATCTGAAGGTGAAAAATCTGCTGAAAAAGTAGAGCACAAAGAGGGCGAAAAAGGCTTCAATGCTACAGAAATGATCATGGAGCACATCGGTGATTCAAATGAATGGCATTTATGGACTACTAAAGATGATAACGGTGTAGAGCATCACGTTTCTGTTCCTCTTCCTGTTATTATTAAGGACAACGCAGGATGGCATACTTTCCTTTCCAGCGACATCGCACACGGTCATGAGCACGATGGCTATACTTTACAACACGGTAAAGTAGTTTCTACAAAAGGAATTCAGGAAGCAAGACTTTTCGGGATGATTTCGGGAAAACAATCTGCAGCTGATTCTTACTTTGATCTTTCTATTACTAAAAATACTGCAGCGATGCTTCTTTCAGTTATATTTATGGCTGTAATTTTCATCGGAATGGCAAGAAACTATAAAAAATCTCAGTTACCGAAAGGAGCGGGGAGACTTTTGGAGCCGGTTATCGTATTCATCAGAGACGAAGTAGCTATTCCAAACATCGGATCTGTGAAGTATAAAAGATATATGCCTTATTTACTGACTGCATTTTTCTTTATCTGGTTCAACAACCTTTTCGGATTGATTCCTTTCTTTCCGTTCGGAGCTAACCTTACAGGAAATATCGCAATTACAGCAGTATTGGCAATCATTACCTTATTAATTACATTGTTCAGTGCCAATAAAGATTACTGGAAACACATCTTTATGCCGCCGGTACCTTTATTATTATACCCGATCATGGTTCCTATTGAAATCATCGGGATCTTTACAAAGCCTTTTGCATTGATGATGCGACTTTTCGCCAACGTAACGGCTGGTCACATTATGATTTTGGCGATCATCTCTTTGATCTTCATTTTCAAATCTCCTTTATTAGGATTTGCATCTGTACCATTGGCATTGTTTGTATCGGTACTTGAATTATTGGTAGCAGCTTTACAGGCTTACATCTTTACTGTATTATCGGCATTGTTTATCGGTATCGCAGTTCAGGATCACCACGAAGAGCACGCTCACTAATTAAAAAAGAATTTAAAATAATTTTAACTAATATAATTTATTTATTATGGATTTATCAACTGGAGCAGGATTAATTTACGTAGGTATCGGTTTAGCAGTATTAGGCGTAGGTCTAGGTATCGGTAAAATCGGTGGTCACGCTATGGATGCTATCGCAAGACAGCCAGAGCAAGCAGGTAAAATTCAGGGAGCAATGCTTATTGCTGCTGGTCTTATCGAAGGTGCTGGTCTTATCGCGATTATCTTTGGTGCTTTCATCAAGTAATCTATCCTCAAAAAAATATTCTCAGCAGTAATGCGGTTGGCAGCTGCTGAGAATTTTAAAAAAAATGATCCATAAAATAACATTTTAAAAAGAACTTACAGATATGGGAATTATAGAACCTGGAATTGGCCTTTTGTTTTGGATGACGCTTACTTTTGTGATCCTTTTATTTCTCCTTGGGAAATTTGCTTGGAAACCAATTGTAAATGCAGTAAACGACAGAGAAACTTCTATTGTTGATGCATTGAATCAGGCTAAACTTGCGAAAAAGGAAATGGAAGATCTTAAAGCTGACAACGAAAGAATTCTTCGTGAGGCTAAAATCGAAAGAGACGGTATCTTAAAAGAAGCAAGAGAAATCAAAGAAAGAATCGTTGCTGAAGCTAAAGATATTGCTAAAGCTGAAGGTGAAAAAATGATCGAAGCTGCGAAACAGACTATCACTTCTGAGAAAAATGCTGCTATGGCAGATATCAAATCTCAAATCGGTACTTTGTCTGTAAACATTGCAGAATCTATCCTTAAGCAAAAACTGGATAACAGCGAAGCGCAAAACGAACTTGTTCAAAATTATTTAAACAAATCAAACCTTAACTAAGAATGCTTACATCTAAAGTAGCTAAAAGATACGCACAGGGATTGCTCGAGTTCACCAATGAATCGGGGCAGACGGCTACTGTATTTTCTGAAATGAAAGATGTGAAGAAACTGATGTCTGAATCTGAAGATTTAAACAAATTTTTCAAAACACCTTACATCGATGCAAAAAAGAAAGTAGAGGTTGCTAAAGAGATTTTTAAAGGTTTGTCACCGGTTTCCCAGAATTTAATTACTTTGGTGATCAAACACGGTCGTGAAAATCATTTGAAACATATCGCTCAGGAATTTATCAACAAAGTGGAAGATATCAACGGTGTACAGAGAGTTACTCTTACTACAGCCACTCAGCTTTCCAATGATAATCTGAATGAGATTTTGAAATCATCAAATCTGGTTAAGCCAAATTCGAACTTTGATATCAATGTAATAGTAAAACCTGAAATTTTAGGAGGTTACATTTTAAGAGTAGGAGATCAGCAGGTAGATGCCTCTGTGAAGTCTAAACTTAATAATATCAAGAAAGATTTTCATTTAAATTAAAACACAGATTAAGATGAAGAAAATTTTATTGAGTTCTTTGCTTGCTTTTTCTGTTGTAACTTTTGCGCAGAAAGTAAAATTTAAAAGGGATCAGGTTTTTATAGACGAAAAGCTTGCTTACAATGTTGAAGACACTGGGACAAGTCAGGTTATTTCTGATTTGAAAGGCAATGAAATTTTTTCAATTTTGCCTACAACCTACACTGTTCCAAAAACGACTCCCTTAGCTCGAAATGAGCCGAGCACGTGGACAAAGGTTATATATACAGTACGTTTTTTGGAAAGTGGGAAAGAACTTCTTACTGATTTAAGAGATAAAGATATTATTAAAGGTTTCTATAAATCAAATATTATTGATGAGAACGGAGTGATCGACGAGGACAAGATTGATATTTTTATTAATAAATATAATAACGAAAATCTTAGAAGTAAACTTGGAAATACAAGCCAGTCTTCTACAGTGATTATTCAGGATTCGAGACCTAGAAACGGTGTAAATATCAGCTTAGGACGATAAAAAATTATTTAAAAAAGAAAAAACAACCATACAATGGCAGAAATAAATCCAGCAGAAGTATCTGCGATCTTAAAACAGCAATTGGCCAACTTCGATACTCAATCAAATGTTGAGGAAGTAGGTACAGTTCTTACCATCGGTGATGGTATTGCCCGTGTTTACGGGTTAGAAAATGTACAATACGGAGAGTTGGTAAAATTTGCTAGCGATGTAGAAGGTATTGTACTAAACTTAGAAGAAGACAACGTTGGTGTTGCCCTTTTAGGTGAAAGTAAATTGGTAAAAGAAGGAGATACCGTAAGAAGAACAAACAGAATCTCTTCTATCAAAGTAGGAGAAGGTATGTTGGGTAGAGTAGTTGATACTCTTGGTAACCCTATCGACGGTAAAGGTCCTATCACAGGTGAATTGTACGAAATGCCTTTGGAAAGAAAAGCTCCTGGTGTTATCTACAGACAGCCGGTAACTGAGCCTCTACAGACAGGTATCGTTGCAATTGACTCTATGATCCCTGTAGGAAGAGGTCAGAGAGAATTAATCATTGGTGACAGACAGACAGGTAAAACTACTGTTGCTATTGATACCATCATCAATCAGAGAGAATTTTTTGATGCAGGAAATCCTGTATATTGTATATATGTTGCAATCGGGCAGAAAGCTTCTACAGTAGCTCAGATTGTAAAAACTTTATCTGATAAAGGTGCTTTGGCTTATACAGTAATTGTTGCAGCTAACGCTTCAGATCCGGTTCCTATGCAGGTTTATTCTGCTATGGCTGGTGCTTCTATTGGTGAGTTCTTCAGAGACACCGGTAGACCTGCTTTGATCATTTATGATGATTTATCTAAACAGGCTGTTGCTTACCGTGAGCTTTCTCTACTATTGAGAAGACCACCGGGCCGTGAAGCTTATCCTGGAGACGTTTTCTATCTTCACTCAAGATTATTGGAGAGAGCTGCAAAAGTAATCGCTGACGATACTATTGCAAGCCAGATGAATGACTTACCAGAGTCATTGAAGCCAATCGTTAAAGGTGGCGGTTCATTAACTGCACTTCCGATTATCGAAACTCAGGCGGGTGACGTTTCTGCGTATATCCCAACCAACGTAATCTCTATTACAGACGGACAGATCTTCTTAGAGTCTGACCTTTTCAACTCAGGAGTTCGTCCTGCGATCAACGTAGGTATCTCTGTATCGAGAGTAGGAGGTAATGCTCAGATCAAATCAATGAAAAAAGTGTCTGGTACTCTTAAATTAGACCAGGCTCAGTATAAAGAACTTGAAGCGTTTGCTAAATTCGGTTCAGACCTTGATGCTTCTACATTAGCGGTAATCTCTAAAGGAGAAAGAAACGTGGAATTGTTGAAGCAGCCGGTAAACTCTCCGCTTCCTGTAGACAGTCAGGTTGCAATGATTTACGCAGGTACTGAGAACTTAATGAGAAACGTTCCTATTAAGAAAGTTAAAGAATTCCAGGTAGAATATATCGCTTTCCTAAGATCTAAGCACCCTGAAACAATGGCTGCTCTGAAAGCTGGGAAAATCGACAACGATATCACAGGAGTTCTTAAGCAGGCAGCTAATGATTTAGCTTCAAAATATAACTAAAATCAATTCAAAATTCCTGATTCAAATTTAAATTTTGAATCAGGAATATTAAATCTTGAATCCGTAGAATGGCAAACTTAAAAGAAATACGAGGCAGAATTACGTCAATCTCATCTACAATGCAGATTACCCGTGCAATGAAAATGGTTTCGGCAGCGAAACTGAAGAAAGCACAGGACGCAATTGTAATGCTGAGACCGTATTCTGAAAAACTTCAGGAGATTATTCAGAATGTGAATGCAAGCTCTGATCCTGATCAGGTTTCTGTTTACGCTCAGAAAAGAGAAGTGAAAAAAGTGCTTTACATCGCTGTTACTTCAAACAGAGGTTTGGCAGGTGCTTTCAACTCATCTATTGTAAAGGAACTGAATATTCAGTTTCAGAATAATGCTCACCACGAAATTGAGGTGCTTACCATTGGTAAAAAAGCTTTCGATGCCGTAAGAAGAAGCCGTAAAGTATATTCAAACGACAGTGCTGTTTTTGATAATCTGAATTTTGATTCTGTTGCCAACGTAACCGAAGGTGTGATGAAAAGCTTCAGAGAAGGTACTTTTGACGAAGTGTATGTGATCTACAATAAATTTGTAAACGCTGCCACTCAGGAAGTAACTACAGAAAAACTGTTACCGATCTCAATGCCGGAAAACGAAGAAGCTCCTGCAGAAACAGATTATATCTTTGAACCGAACAGAGCTGAGATTTTGGATAATCTGATTCCTAAATCAATTAAAACTCAAATGTTCAAAGCTGTTTTAGATTCTGTAGCATCTGAGCACGGTGCGAGAATGACGGCTATGCACAAAGCGACCGACAACGCACAGGAACTGAAAAATGACCTTGTTATTTTCTACAACAAAGCAAGACAGGCAGCCATCACCAACGAAATCCTAGAGATCGTTTCAGGTGCAGAAGCCTTGAAAAATTCATAAGAAGTTTTTCTTAAAATATTTAAAAGCATCGGTTTTTTCCGGTGCTTTTTTGTATTAATGATAATTGATAATTGATGGTTGATGTGCGATGATTGATTGTTAATTTTTTTGGAATTTATCTCAAAAATTTTGCAGTATATATTCAACCACCGAATTTTGTATCTTAAATCTTAAATCTTAAATCTTAAATCTTAAATCTTAAATCTTAAATCTTAAATCTTAAATCTTAAATCTTAAATCTTAAATCTTAAATCTTAAATCTTAAACTCAGCCTTAACCTTAACCTTAACCTACAATTTACCCTCTCCGTAAAAATATTTTGTCTATCTTTGTATGATAAATTATAATTTCTAAATGGACTCGGACATAGTCAGGCTTTTGCTGGCCTTATTTCTTGTATTACTCAATGGCTTTTTCGTAGCCGCAGAATTTTCAATTGTTAAAGTTCGTTATTCCCAAATTCAACTCAAAGCCGCTGAGGGCGACTCGATGGCGAAACAGGCAGAGCACATCATCAAACACCTTGATGAATACCTTTCTGCAACGCAACTCGGGATTACTTTGGCTTCACTTGCCTTAGGTTGGGTAGGTGAGAGTGCAATGCACCATGTGATAGACAATCTATTCCACTCATTAAATATCAATTTCAGCGAATCAACGGTTACAACCATATCGTTGGTGTGTAGTTTCCTGATTATCACTGTGATGCATATTGTATTTGGAGAATTAATTCCTAAATCTATTGCAATCAGAAAGGCAGAAGCTACAACAATGGCAACTGCAGTTCCTTTACGTGTTTTCTATACCGTTTTTAAACCGTTTATCTGGTTGATGAACTTAATGTCTAACGGATTTTTAAGATTAATAAAAATTCATCCCGCATCTGAACAGGAAATTCACTCTACAGAAGAACTTCAGCTTTTGGTGAAACAATCGGCCGACAGCGGAGAAATTGAAGAGGAAAACTACGAAATCATTAAAAATGCATTTGATTTTACCGACCACTCGGCAAAACAGATCATGGTTCCGAGACAGAATATCACTTCTATTGATTTCAGCGCCGATGTAAATTCGATCATCAACGAAATTATGGACAGCGGATATTCCCGTATACCTGTTTATGAAAATTCTATCGACAATATCATCGGAATCCTTTATACTAAAGAGATTATAAGAGAATTTGTAAAGCGTAAAGGTGTTTTGAATCATGAAGATTTAAGAGAACTGATGCGCGATTCGTTTTTTGTGGTGGGAAGCAAGAAAATTTCAGATTTGCTTAAGATTTTCCAGCAGAAAAAGCAGCATTTAGCGATTGTAATTGATGAATTTGGTGGAACAGAAGGAATTATTACCTTAGAAGATATTCTTGAGGAATTGGTCGGTGAAATTCAGGATGAAGAAGATGATGAAGAAAAACTGGTAGACAAAATCGGAGAAAATACTTATTGGGTAAAAGCTACGCAGCCTTTGGATGAAATTAACGATTCCCTTCCCAAAAAATTACCGCTCTCTGAAGAAAGTGAATACAATACTTTGGCAGGATTTATTTTACATGCCCTGGAAGATATTCCCGAAGAAAATCAGGAATTTGACCTTGAAAATTATCATTTTAAAATTTTAAAAATGAATAATAAGAGCGTCGAAATGGTTGAATTAGAATATATTGAACCCAATATTGTCGACGATATTTTAGATAAATTAGACGTTTAAATAATAGAACAATGATTTTTTATAACAGCATAAAAGATTATGAAGATCCAAAAAGACAGTACGAAGAAGAAGTTCTGGTTTTGGATGAGACAGATGAAATTTACAAACTGATTCTACACAACGACGACGTTCACACGTTTGATGACGTCATCGAAGCACTGATTCAGATTTGCAAACATGACCCGATACAGGCCGAGCAATGCACAATGCTCGTTCATTTCAAAGGTAAATGTACTGTAAAAACCGGCTCACTTGATCTTTTAAAACCAATGCACGAAAAACTAATTTCACGAAGCTTAACCAGCGAAATCGTTTAAAAATATAAACTCTGACAAAAATGTCAGAGTTTTTTTTGTTAAATTTTTGCTCGAATCAAAAATTTTTAATCACAAATTTGGAATTCTTCCTCAATAAAACATCCATCACCCAACTTCCCGCATCCCACTTTCAAAAAAATACTATCTTTGTCAAAACTTTAAAGAAAAATGCTTGTAATAGGAATTGCGGGAGGTACAGGATCCGGCAAAACTACAGTTGTGGATAAGATTATCCAGCAACTTGATATTGATGGGATGAATATGCTGTCTCAGGACAATTATTATCATGATAATCACAGTCTTACCCTTACGGAAAGAGAAGCTTTAAATTACGATCATCCGAAATCCATTGATTTTGATCTTTTAATAAAGCATGTAAAGGCTCTGAAAAATAACGAAGCAATCGAACAGCCGATTTACAGCTTCGTAACGCATGGAAGAACAGGAGATCACGTGACAGTAGAGCCTAAAAATGTTTTGGTAGTAGAAGGAATTCTGGTTTTAACCAACAAAGAACTACTGAAAGAATTTGATTTAAAAGTTTTCGTCCATGCAGATTCTGATGAAAGATTAATCAGAAGAATTAAAAGAGATACACAGGAAAGAGGAAGGGATTTGAATGAAGTTCTGCACCGTTATCAAACGACTTTGAAGCCAATGCATCAGGAATTCATTGAGCCTTCAAAAAACGAAGCAGATTTAATTATTCCGAATATGAGACAGAATTCTGTAGCTATTGATTTTTTAACTACAGTAATCAAAAACTCGCTCAAAAAACATTAAAATGACTTCTCATGAAGGAAAATAAACTGATCAGGGAAATAAAACCACAGTCTGACGCTATCAAATTCATCAGAAAATACGTGTTGAATAAATACACGCTTACCATCGGTCTTTTCCTCGTATGGATGGTTTTCTTTGATAAAACTTCGTTTCTGGTAATCCACGAAATCAACGGGGAGATTGATAAATATGAGGAACAGCTCATCTATTACAAATCTGAGTACGAAAAGAACGATAAATTCTACAAAAAACTCATGAATAATAAAGATGAGAAAGAAAAATATGCCCGCGAAAATTATTTTATGAAAAAACCCAACGAAGAGATTTTCATCCTTGTAGCAGACAGTTCAAAAGTCGCAAAAAAGTGATTTATTGTGAATAATCAAATCTATTCGCTGTTAATCATAACATAAGTCTGCGAAAATTATTACTAATTACCCGTTACTCATTACCCATGTCACATACAGAAACTTATTCCAGCTGGGAAAATTTGGTTAAAAAACAGCTTAAAACCGACGATATAGAGTCTGTTCTTCAGAAAGACAATCTCGAAGGAATTGAGGTGAAACCATTTTACACTAATGTTCAGAAACCTTTGGTAAACCTTCCTAAAATTGAGGAAAGTACGCATCTGGTTGCGAAATATCACGAAAGTCTGGAAGAGGATGTATTCGCATTTTTGCTTGATGAAAACGTTGAAAACCTTGAGGAAAAAACAATTTTCGTCAATAATGAAGATTTGGCGGGTCACATCAGTCCACAGGAAGAAGATCAGTATTTCTCACTGATTGATGTTTTTGATGAAAAAGCTGGTGTTATTAAGGATCAGTTGGTGAAAGAACTTTTGGCAAAACAGTTCAGAAGAAGTATTTGTATAGATATTTCGCTTCATCAGAATGCCGGAGCTTCTATTGTTCAACAGTTGGGAATAGCCTTGGCAAAAGCAAAGGAACTGACGGAAATTTACAGTGCAGAAATTTTAAATAAACTGGTTTTCAGAATTGCTGTTGGAGGAAATTATTTCTTTGAAATGGCTAAAGTGAGGGCTTTTAAACTTATTTTCAACCAGTTTTCAAAGGAATTTGATTTGGATCTGATACCTTATATTTTTGTTGAAACTTCTTTAAGAAATAAATCAGTTTCAGACAGCGAAAATAATCTGATCCGTTCCACACTTGAGCTTGCATCCGCAATGATTGCCGGTGCAGACGCGGTTTACAGCAACAATTACAGCATTGAAAAAAGTTCTGAAAATTCTGAGGAAATTTCATTTAAACAGCAGATTGTTCTGGCCTACGAAAGCATCATCAATGTCTTTGAAGACGCTTCAAACGGCAGTTACTATGTTGAAGATATTACTCAGCAGATTGCAGATAAGTCTTGGAAATTCTTTCTTGAAATTGAAGAAGCAGGTGGATATTTAGAATCTTTAAAACAAGGAATTATTCAGAAAAGAATCTATGATCAGGCTGTAGAAGAGCAAAAGTGGGTAGAAGAAGGAAAAATAAAACTCATTGGCGTGAATTTATATCCGAAATTAGAAGTTAAAAAATTTGTTGAAGAATTATACAATCCAGCTGAAATAAAAGGTGTTCGTTGGGCTGAAATGTTTGAGTGATCTGTGAGACATAAAATTGTAAATCCTGATATTCAAAATTATATCAACACAAATCTAAACGCAGATTTGCATTCTTTGTTGTTGAAAAAATCCCCATTTCCTGGTGTTTCAATGCAGAACATCGTTCAGCAAATCAAAGGAAAGCAGGTCGCTCAGAGAAAGTTTCCATTTTTGCTACAAGATGGGATTATCTTTCCTCCTCAACTCAATCTGGAGCAATCTTCTTCTGAAAAGACAGCACTTTACAAATCAGAAATTTTAAAAGGAAATAAATTCATCGATCTGACGAGCGGTTTCGGAATTGATGCTTACTATTTATCTGAAAATTTTGAGAAAGTTACATTGGTTGAACAAAACACTGAACTTTTAGATATTGTAAAAAACAATTGGGATGTATTAGGTAAAAAAGCAAGATTTATTAATCAGAAATTAGAAGATTTTCTGAGCGAAAATACAGAAACTTTTAGTACAATTTATCTTGATCCCGCCAGAAGAGATCAGAATAAAAACAAAGTTTTTCTTCTGGAAGATCTTTCCCCAAACATTCTTGAAATTCAGGATCATCTGCTTTCGGTATCCGAACAGGTAATTATTAAACTTTCGCCTCTCATTGATTTAAAATATCTGCTTTCCGTCTTAAAAAATGTTTCACGGATTGAAATTATTGCCGTGAAAAATGATGTGAAAGAAATTGTGGTTTTTCTTCATAAAAATTATTTAGGCGAAATTCTTTGCAACTGTGTCAATCTTGAAAGCGATGAAAATAATTTCAGTTTTGAAATGAATGCAGAGAAAAATGCGTCTTCCACCTATTCTGAACCGCAGAAATTTATATACATTCCGAATAATACCATTTTAAAAGCAGGAATTTTTAATTTGATATCCGAATATTTTAAACTGAACAAACTTCATCCAAATACCCATTTATACACATCTGATACCAAAAATGAAAGTTTTCCGGGAAGGATTTTAGAGATGGAAGTTGTTGATGCAAAGCAGATTAAAAAGAAATATCAGTTTAATATCATTTCAAAAAATTATCCTTTAAAACCTGAAGAAATTAAGAAGAAATACCAGCTGAAAGATGGTGGAGAATCGTATCTAATTTTTACACAGTCCAAAAAAGGAAAAATTATTTTAAAATCAGTCTGAAATCTTTGCCAAAAAATGCAATATTTCTTATTTTTGAACAATTATAAATTTAAACCTGAAACCGTTTGATTGAAATCTGATAAAACGCTGTTCAGTTGATAGTATTAAAATATAAATCTGTATATGAAAAAATTAGTGGTAGCCTTGGCAATTGCAGCAGTAGCGGTAAGCTGTAAAAAAATTCAGGCCGGAGGAAATAAAAACACGCTCAGACTTGAAGAAGGAGTAGAAAGATACTCAGACGATCATCAGGGGGGAGGCGATGCTCACGGTCACACAGCAACACCGGCTCATGCCGCGCCTGCACACGGTGCGCACGAAACTGAAGCTCCAAAAACAGACAGTACAGCAAGTACAGCAACAGCAAAACCTGCTGAAACTCCTGCTGAGCCTGTTGGGCACTAAGCTTTCTTTAAAATATAAAATGTCCTGCAGCAGTGCGGGACTTTTTTGTTGGCGAAAGGTAAAAATCTTTTGATTTCTTTGTGCCACACCATCAATTTTTTTACTTTTAGCAAAATAAAAATATACAATGCAAGAGACTTTAAAATACATCGGCGAAAACAAACTCCGTTTCGTAGATGAATTGTTTGAATTACTGAGAATCCCTTCAATATCAGCCGATCCGGCTTACAAAAATGATGTTTTGAAATGTGCGGAACTGGTTTCTTCCTATTTAAAAACTGCCGGAGCAGATCAGGTGGAAATTTGTGAAACCGACGGCTATCCTATTGTTTATGGCGAAAAAATGATCAGTCCAGACCTGCCTACGGTTTTGGTTTACGGACATTATGACGTTCAGCCTGCCGATCCGTTGGAATTGTGGAGAAGGCCTCCTTTTGAACCTTACATCGAGAAAACAGATCTTCACCCTGACGGAGCAATATTCGCAAGAGGTTCTGCTGATGATAAAGGGCAGTTTTTTATGCATTTAAAGGCATTTGAAGCAATGATGCAGACCAATTCTGTTCCATGTAATGTAAAATTTATTATCGAAGGTGAGGAGGAAATTGGTTCTGTAAGCTTAGGGAAATGGGTCAATGAAAACAAAGAAAAATTATCATGTGACTGTATTTTAATTTCAGATACACATATCTACAGCAACGAACAGCCTACTGTTACCACAGGTTTGAGAGGTTTAAGCTACGTGGAAGTAGAGGTGGAAGGACCAAATAGAGATCTGCATTCCGGACTTTATGGTGGTGCTGTACCAAACCCTATCCATGTGCTTTCAAGAATGATTGCGAAACTGATCGACGACGACGGGCGTATTTTAATCGACGGTTTTTATGATAATGTAGATGTAGTTTCTGACGAGGAAAGAGCTGATATGAATAAACTTAAAGACAACCCGGATGAATTCAAAAGATCAATCGGCCTGAGCGGTGTTGAAGGTGAAAAAGGTTATACAACTTTAGAACGTACTTCTATCCGTCCAACTTTAGACTGCAACGGAATTTGGGGTGGTTACACTGGCGAAGGTGCGAAGACCGTAATTCCTTCAAAAGCTTCTGCTAAAATATCAATGCGTCTGGTTCCTTATCAGACTCCGGAAGAGATTACGGAAAAGTTTACAACCTATTTTGAAAAAATTGCTCCAGATACTGTGAAGGTAAAGGTTACGCCACACCATGGAGGAATGCCTTACGTTTTACCAACGGATACCAAAGAATTTTTGGCTGCAAAAACGGCTATGGAAACAGCTTTCGGTAAAGAAGTTCTTCCTTACAGAGGTGGCGGAAGTATTCCTATTACTGCAATGTTTGAGCAGGTTTTAGGAGCCAAATCAGTTCTGATGGGTTTTGGTTTGGATTCTGATGCGATTCACTCTCCAAACGAGCATTACGGATTGTTCAATTTTTATAAAGGAATTGAAAGTATCCCACTTTTCTTTGAGAATTATGTGAAATAAGAACTATTTCCTTGCTGTAAAGTTTAATCCTCGAGAAATTTCTTGAGGATTTTTTTGAATTTTAACATAAATAGTTTTTCTATATTAAGTGATATTGATATATTTACGATAATTAAATAATAATGTATGAAGAAAATTTTACTATCGTGCCTGATCGGATTGGGATTAGGATTAAATGCTCAGTACTCTTACACTGGGAATTTTGAAACTCCTGGTTACACAACTACAATTTACAAACAGTTTGGAGGAGGTACTCAATCAACATCTGCTGCCTGTGCAGGGACTAACGGAGGGCAACTTGCTGTTAGCGCTTCTTTTCCTTCCACAGGTTTTATGATTGATCTTACTACAATAGGGCAGACTGGGAACGGTCAGAAAGTTGATGTGTCTGTAAGCTATAAAAAAGGAGCTACTATTGCAGGAACTTTAAATTTGGCGTATTTTAAGTACGATTTAGGAACTAATTCATGGAGTATCACTACCTACGGAACTCCTGTTAATCTTACTGCTGCTGCAATATCTACTTGCTCCACACTTACCGGCACTATTCCAGCCGGAGTCATCCAGCCGGGAGAAACTTATGGAATTGGTGTGTGGTTTGTAAGAAGCGGTACTACTACAGGTAATATTTTTGTTGATGATATAATTTTAAATCAGGAAAGCGTAACAACCATTCCTGCATGTACTACAATTTCCTCCCCAACTAATGGTGCTACAGTATCAGCTGGAAATCTGCAGCTAAACTGGTCTGCTACACCTACTGCAGTGAATTATAAAGTTAAAGTTGGAACTACCTCTGGTGGTTCAAATTTAGTTAATTTTACAGTTGCAGGAACGACAACAAATATTACGGTCGCACCAAATACTACATATTATGCTACGGTTACACCAACCAATTCAAATGGTGATGCAGTAGGATGTACTGAAATAAGTTTTATTACTAATAATACGGTAGCCTATTGCGGTCCTTTGACAGCTAGTGCAGCAGTATATCCTATTTCTTCTGTTTCATTAAATGGTATAACTAAAACGTCTCCTGCTGCGACAGGTTCTCCTGCTTATGAAGACAATACCACAACGCTTATCTCTGTAACACCAGGTGTTACGTATCCAATTACAATCGAAGCTACTGGTCTTGCACCAAATAGATTTGGAGCTACTGTATTTATAGACTGGAATGGTGACGGAGACTTTGCTGATGCTGGAGAATCATACTTTACAACAACAGGTAATTATATAGGGGGAACTCTTACAAGCAATGTCCTGTCAGGAGATATTGCTGTGCCTGCTGGGGTGACTGATGGCTACAAAAGAATGAGAGTTAAATATAATTTTAATTCATCTGCTACATCGTTAATATCTGCATTGTCAGATCCTTGTGGGAATTTAGGGAATGGTCAGGCTGAAGACTATACTTTAGTTGTTGGAAATGTCTTGGCTGTGAATGATATTAAAGCCAAAAATATAGAGACGGTGTTACATCCAAATCCAACTTCAGACTTTATAAATATTAAAACAGATTCAAAAATCAATGCGATATCTGTTGTAGATCTTACAGGTAAAAAAATAAATGTTAGTTTGGATAGTAATAAAGTAGATGTAAGAAGTCTTCCTGCAGGAACTTATTTAATCAATGTAGAGACTAAAGATGGTATTTCAACTGAGAAATTCATCAAAAAATAAATACTGATAAATCTTAGTACATTCAAAACGCTCCATTCGGGGCGTTTTTCTTATTTTAGGGAAATTAAAAATTTTAAATTATGATTCAGAATAAAGTAGCTTACATTACAGGCGGAACCAAAGGAATTGGTTTAGGAATTGCCGAAATCTTATTGAAAAACGGAGTTTCTGTAGCGTTTTCGGGGAGAAAAAAGGAAGATGTAGAAAAAGCAGAGGAAGATTTAAAGAAGATTTCAGAGAACGTACTGGGAATTGTGTCAGACGTCAGAAATATGGATGACGAAAATGTGGCTGTGCAATCAATCGTAGAACGGTTCGGACAACTGGATTTCGTTATTGCCAATGCCGGTCTGGGTGTTTTTAAACCTGTTGACGAATTAACTTCGGAAGAATGGAATTCTATGATTGAAACCAATCTTACCGGAGTTTTTCATACTTTAAAAGCATCAGTTCCAGAATTAAAGAAAACGGAAGGGTACTATATCACAATTGCAAGTTTAGCCGGAGCCAACTTCTTTGAAAACGGAACTGGCTACAATGCTTCAAAATTCGGTGTTGTCGGTTTTACGCAGGCTGCGATGATCGATTTAAGAAAGTACAACATCAAATCAACGGTGATTATGCCGGGTTCAGTTGCCACCAATTTCAATGGAAACGTGCCTTCAGAAAAAGATGAATGGAAAATTCAGCCTGAAGATATGGGCAATTTGGTGCTCGATGTTTTGAAAATGAATCCGAGAGTTTTGCCAAGCAAGATTGAGTTTAGGGCGTCAAAACCAAAGAGTTAAAAACTTATAATGCACTGAATAATAATTAAATAAGTATTATGCATGCATAATATATTTTTTATTTATATTTACAACACTTAACAAACAAAATTGCTTCTCTGATTTTATTGGACGCAGCAAAAAGAAAATATAGTATACTTATGAAAATATTAGTTTGTATTAGTAGTGTTCCTGATACTACTTCTAAAATTAACTTCACGGCAGACAAATCTGCATTCGACAAAAACGGAATTCAGTGGGTAATCAACCCTTTAGACGAATTCGCATTAACAAAAGCTATCAAATTACAGGAATCTCAGGGTGCAACAGTTACTGTGATGAATGTAGGTGACGCTGGAACAGAGCCGGTAATCAGAAAAGCTTTGGCAATCGGTGCAAACGACGGTGTAAGAGTAAATCTTGACCCGAAAGACAGCTATTCTACAGCAAAGGAAATTGCTTCAGTGGCTCAGAACGGTGGTTATGATTTAGTTCTTTGTGGAAAAGAATCTATCGACTATAACGGTGGTTCTGTTCCAGGAATGGTTGCTCAGTTATTGAATCAGCCTTTCGTAAATGCATCTGTTGGTTTGGATGTAAACGGTGGCGAGGCTACTGCAGTGAGAGAAATTGAAGGTGGTAAAGAAACCATTTCTGTAAAATTACCTGCTGTAATCGCTGGTCAGAAAGGATTGGTGGATGAAAAGGATTTGATTATTCCAAACATGAGAGGAATTATGTCTGCAAGAACAAAACCTTTGCAGGTAGTTGAGCCTGTTTCTTCTGAGGTAAAAGTTCAGGGAGTTTCGTACGACTCAGTTCCGCCAAGAGCAGCCGTGAAAATGGTTTCTCCGGATAATTTAGATGAACTGGTAAGACTTCTTCACGAAGAAGCGAAAGTGATCTAGTAAGATTCAAGTAAAAAGTAAAAAGATTCAAGTTGAGAGAATTTGTATTTTTTTAAAATAGAATTTAAAACGATCAGAATTTCAAATCTCAAACTTCAAATTTCAAATTTAAAAATTATGTCAGTATTCGTATACGCAGAAAATATAAACGGAGTTTACAAAAAAGCAGCTTTTGAGGCAGTTTCTTATGCTAAAGCTGTGGCTGATCAGGCGGGAAGCACCGTTACGGCAATCTCTGTAAACCCAACAGATTCTTCAGATTTATTGTATAAATATGGAGCAACAAACGTAATCAACATCAAAGACGAAGGTCTTAAAAATTTTTCAGCAAAAGCTTATGCTCAGGCAGTAAGTGAAGTGGCGGACGGAAATATTCTTGTTTTTCCTCATACTACAGATGCTTCTTCAGTAGCACCAATGTTAGCTGTGATGAAAGATTTCTCTTTAATAACCAATGTTTTGGAAGCACCGGAAAGCCAGTCTCCGTTTCAGGTAAAAAGAAAAGCATTTTCAGGAAAAGGTTTCATGCATGCTAAAGCTGAAGGAGCTGGAGTAATTCTTACAGTTTCTCAAAATGCTTTCGGTGTAAAAGAAAGCGCTGTTTCTGGTTCTGAAGAAGTGAAAAATCTTTCAGTAGCTAATGAAGATACTAAAGTAATTTCTCACGAACAGAGTTCAGGAAAATTGGATCTTAAAGAAGCTGAAGTGGTAGTTTCTGCAGGAAGAGGAATGAAAGGTCCTGAAAACTGGGGAATGGTGGAAGATTTGGCTAACACTTTAGGTGCAGCAACAGCCTGTTCAAAACCTGTTTCAGATATCGGATGGAGACCTCACACAGAACACGTTGGACAGACAGGTAAAGCAATTTCTCCAAATTTGTATATTGCCATCGGTATTTCAGGAGCAATTCAGCATTTGGCTGGAGTAAACTCTTCTAAGACAATCGTAGTAATCAACAGTGATGCTGAAGCTCCGTTCTTCAAATCAGCTGATTACGGTGTGGTAGGAGACGCTTTCCAGATTCTTCCTGCATTGAATGAGAAAATTAAAGCAATCAAAGGATAAGAATGGGTATTGTGAATGGTCAATTCTCTTCGTTAGTCAATTTTTAAAATAAATTAATTCACTTGCGAAGCAAAATTCACTATTGACCTTTGACAAACATCAACAATATAGATAAAAGCTCGGCTTCCGGGCTTTTATTTTTGTTTAAAAAGTAAAACCTACAATAAAAAATTAATTTATATTTGTAGCCATGGATTATAAACAGCTAATCATACGCGGAATATCGTACAGCCAGACACAATCGGGGGCGTACGCATTGTTATTGGAACATGAAGAAACAAACGTTAAACTGCCCGTGGTTATCGGGAATTTCGAAGCACAATCCATTTCTTTAGGCTTAGAAAAAGACATTCATCCACCGCGCCCGCTTACCCACGATTTATTCACAAAATTTATTGTTTCTACCAATTATAAACTGATTTCTGTAATCATTTATCAGATTGTAGACGGCGTATTTTTTTCAAATATCAACTTTAGAAATTCAGAAACTGAAGAAGAATTGATTCTGGATGCCAGAACTTCTGACGCAGTTGCGATGGCTGTGAGATTTGACGCGCCCATTTTCACCACCCAACAGGTTTTAAATGAAGCTGGAATTTTACTGGAACTGGAAGAAGTAGCCAAGGAAGACGAAGCTTTCTCTGAAATTGCATCATCTGAAGACAGCCTGACTTCTATCTCAATGGAAGAGCTTCAGAAATTATTGGAAGATGCCGTAAAAGAAGAAGATTTTGATACCGCACTTGAAATCCAGGAGGAAATCAAGCGAAGAAAAAAGAAAATAGATTAAGAATCTTTTACATAAATAATGAATTTAAAATTACGATTGACCGTCCTCAGCTTTCTGCAGTTTTTTGTGTGGGGAGCATGGCTAATAACGATGGCGAATTTTTGGTTCGGTACAAAACAGTGGGACGGAACCCAGTTTGGAGCGGTTTTCGGCACCATGGGTATTGCATCGATCTTTATGCCGACCATTACCGGAATTATTGCCGACCGCTGGATCAACGCAGAAAGAATTTTCTCGGCTTTACAAATCCTATACGGGATCACCCTTTTCTTCCTGCCTCACAGCGATAATCCGAACTCATTTTTTACGGTAATGCTCGTGGCCATGTGTTTTTACATGCCCACAATTGCTCTGGCAAATTCAATTTCATATACGGTTTTAAAAAACAGTAATCTGGATGTGGTAAAAGATTTTCCACCGATCAGAGTGTGGGGAACAGTAGGTTTTATCGTTGCCATGTGGATTACAAATCTTACAGGAAACAAAGCTACCGAAGGTCAGTTTTACATCGCAGGAGTAGCTGCCATTATCCTGGGAATCTATGCTTTAACGTTACCAAAATGCCCGCCACAGAGGCTTATCGATAAAGATGCACCTCTATCAGAACAATTAGGTTTAAATGCTTTTAAACTCTTCAAAAATTACAAGACAGCACTTTTCTTTCTCTTCTCAATGCTTTTGGGTGCAGCCTTACAGCTGACCAACGCTTATGGAGATGTATTTTTAAGTGAATTTTCGCACTTTCCAAAGTATGCAAATTCTTTTGTAGTACAGAGATCAACGATTATCATGTCGATTTCTCAGGTGTCTGAAACTTTATTTATTTTGGCAATTCCGTTTTTCCTGAAGAGATTTGGGATCAAGAGAGTGATGCTTTTCTCCATGTTTGCATGGGTACTGAGATTCGGATTTTTTGCCTACGGAATACCTGAAGGATACGGATTAGGATTAATCATCATGTCGTGTATTGTTTACGGAATGGCTTTCGATTTCTTTAATATTTCCGGTTCACTTTTCGTTGAAACGACTACAGATAAAAAGATCCGTTCTTCTGCACAGGGATTATTTATGATGATGACCAACGGGTTTGGGGCTGTTTTCGGAAGCTATATCGCGGGTTGGGCAATCGATAAATTTTTCACACACAGGTTTACTACCGTTACAGAATTATCTTCTTATCTGGAAACCAAACCTGATAATCCGTCTTTTCTAAATATTTTAAAGGAAAGTTTTCATTCAGCAGTAAATCCTGACGGAACCTTATCATCAGTCGTAATGATGAAAGACTGGCATAATATCTGGCTTTCTTTTGCAGCCTATGCGCTTGTTCTGGCCATTCTTTTCTGGGTTTTATTTAAACATAAACACGATCCGAAGGCGGTTGAAAATGTAAGTCATTAATGATCATCACGAATTTATACATTGCACTTTTGAATAAAAAGTGCAATTTTTTTTATTTTCGGGCAACCATTTTAAACTTTTGCTGTCTTAAGGATAGAAACTGATACATGAAGGATTTAGAAAAGAATTTTAAACTCGCCAAAAGCAGGACCGTAGAGCTCAGAAAGCACTTTACGAATTGTTTTCAGCTAAAATGCTGGCAGTAGCGAATTCTTATACAAATAACATTCATGATGCGGAAGATATTCTGTTAAATGCTTTTCTCAAATGCTTCAATAAAATCAATGATTGTAAAGAGTGGAAAAGTTTTCCTTTTTGGCTGAGGAAAATTGTGGTCAATGACTCAATAACTTTTGTCAGGAAAAACAGGAATATTCTGTATTCCGATATTGAAATTGCTGATGATTATTTTGAAGAAGATTCGGACGAGAATTTATACAATATCAATATCGAAGAGATTTTTTCTCAAATGCCGACAGGTTACCGATTGATATTCAATCTTTATGTATTTGAAGATAAAAAGCATCAGGAAATTGCTGAAATTCTGAATATTACAGAAGGAACCAGCAAAAGCCAGCTCAGCAAAGCCAAAAAATGGATTGCAGATTATTTAAAAGCAAAAGAAAATGGACAAAAACATACAGAAACAGTTAAAAACTGATTACGAAGAGCTTGAAATAAAGCCTTCCGCCAATCTTTGGGATCAGATTGAAAGTGAATTGGATACAGGGTCTGAAACTTTTCGAAAACACACATTTCACTGGTGGAAATATGCTGCTGTGATTGTTCTTTTAATTTCGGTTGGAGGATTATTTTATTTTAATACAGACAAACCATTAAATAATAACACAATTATTACTAAAAATCCTTCTGAAAATAATTTTAGACTTACAGAAGCGATAGAATCTACAATTCCAAACGAAGAAATTACGAAGAAATCTGTTTTCAACAAAGTGGATGTGATTAATGATCACAATAAATTTGTTTCTGAAAAATCGATTGAAAAAATACAGACTCAGATAAATCCAGAAATAATAGTAAAGGAATTAAAACCTATTGATACTCCTGTTTTCGCATTACAAACGCCACAAAATATCAACTCTAAAACCAATATAACTGAAAAGAAGAAAACTTCTTACACCACTGCTGATGAACTACTTTTGGGCAGAGAATTAGATAAAACCAGAGTCGAGTCAAGCAGAAGTGAACAGTTTGGTGTTGTGGATGCTTCAAAATTAAAAATCAGACGTCCGGGTTCACTGCGTATTTTCGGCGTCAAAGTTTTTGCGGATTCTGCCGCTACAGAATAATCTTTTATAAAAATATCTTAAAATAAACTGTTGACACCTAAACAGAACTATAATTGTGTCTAAAAATAAACTTTTATGAAAACAAAAATTACCTTAATTGCAACGGTTTGTCTTTCTGCTTTTGCCTTCTCTCAGAATCAGAATGTGCATACCCAAATGCATTATTACACAAAAAAAGTTGACAGCATTATCTTGGCCGAAAAATCTAATATGAATATCGAATTAGATAAAGTAAATGAAAATTTAAAAGGAAACAAAGTTGCCGTAACTGAAGAACGATTAAAACGAAGAAAAGAAATTGCCCAAAAGTATGAGCAAATCATTAACGACAAGATCGAAAACGAGAAATCTGAACTGGAAAGTGCAACGCAGGAGTTAGTTAGAAATGCAGTTTTAAATCCTGATGGAAAGTACAGATTATCTTTTGAGCCTTTTAGTGGAAAGATTCAATTCAGCGGAAAAAGAGTGTTGCTTCCCAAAGATTATCTGCATTCTGTGAAGCTTTCTGTAAGTTTTGTAGGTGTCAATTTGACTACTAAAAAAGAGCCTTTCAGATTTTACAGCAAAGATTCTGATGTTAAAAATACCGTATATAATTCTATTAATTTTTCTGTCAGATATGAAAATCAATTGGGAGGCTTCAGAAGTCCGGTATTTTATCGTGTAGGAATTGGCTCAAGAACAGATTATTTTACTCCAAAATATGGTAAAGTTTTTGCGCAGGATGATAAAAATCTTTTTGTACAGGATTTTTCGAGAGGGACGGTTAAAAGAACCAGCTTAAACAATTCTTACATCTTGGTTCCGTTAGAATTGAAATGGGTTCTTAATCCTAAATATGTAGAGCATGAAAATGTGAAATATGTGGATAACAGACAGACGCAATTCTACGTTCTAGCAGGATTATATGGCGGTGTGAAAGCCACAAGCGTTATTTATAACAAATTCTCAACTGAATATTCAAAAAGAATTGTGGAAAGGGAAACTGTGGCAAATGGTGTAAATAATTTTCTGGTCGGAGGTAAATTTGGAATTGGTTATGGTGGTGTGGGATTGTATATTCAGAAAGATTTTACCCCAACTTTTAATAATGACGCATTGCTAACAAGCAAATATGGTCTTCAGATTGGTTTGGAATTGTTGAGTGTTAATTTTTAAATTGATAAAATTTTTAAATTAATATTAAATAATTGATAATTTTAAACATCTAATTTTATTTAAACAATATCTTCATTTTGAATTATTTGATTTTAAAACATACTTACAAAAAGTATGTTTTTTTTTGTACTTTGGCATTCTGAGATTAATGATATATCTTAAAATTATTAATGAAAAATTTACAGCTTTTAGGATTGATTTTGGTGGTTGTAGGAAGCTTTCTTCCTCTCGTACACGTTCCGATCATCGGAAACTGGAACTATTGGCAGCTCGACCATTTTCTGGCAATTTTCTGCTGGATATTCTGTACCTGTGCACTTTTCGGGGTTGTAAATAACAGAGGAAAGCTCGTCAATACTTTTGCAGTTTTTCTGTTGATTCTATTTGTATTCACTCTGTTTGCCGTAAAATATCAGGCCTCCAGCTATTTCAGTTTTCTTCCTTTTAAATCCTGGACAAAAGCCTTAGCTGGAACTGTGAAACTACAGTGGGGATGGGCAGTTGAGTTTTTAGGAGCATTAATTATGCTTTTTGTGAAGAGCCAGGTAAAAAGTGAAAAGAGCCAAGTGTAAGGGATCAAAACATTAAGTTTTCAGGAAATTATTATCACTTGGTTTAGAAAAAATTAAAAATTAAAAATTAAAAAAAATATGAAATCGCCATATTTTACAATCCAAAAAACACTTAAGATAAGTGATGGCGATTGCATATGACCTTTAAAAAACAATAAAAATTTACATATGAAAGAAGTATTCATCGTTTCCGCAGTAAGAACTCCAATGGGAAGTTTTATGGGAAGCCTTTCAACAGTTCCGGCTACAAAACTGGGAGCTGCAGCAGTAAAAGGAGCATTATATAAAATTGATCTTGACCCGAAAAACGTTCAGGAAATCTACATGGGGAACGTTCTTCAGGCAGGTGAGGGTCAGGCTCCGGCAAGACAGGTTGCGTTAGGAGCTGGACTTTCAAACGAAACACCTTCTACGACAATTAACAAAGTTTGTGCTTCAGGAATGAAGGCTGTGACGATGGCTGCACAGGCTATCAAAGCGGGTGATGCGGACGTTATTGTTGCAGGTGGTATGGAAAATATGTCCATGGTTCCTCACTATTATAATGCAAGAAACGCTACAAAATTAGGTGACGTAAAAATGCAGGACGGAATGGTTCTAGACGGACTTACAGATGTTTACAACAAAGTTCACATGGGTGTTTGCGCTGAAAAATGTGCAACAGATTACAGTTTCTCAAGAGAAGATCAGGATAATTTCGCTGTCGAATCATATAAAAGATCTGCAAAAGCTTGGAGCGAAGGGAAATTCGCGGAAGAAGTTGTTCCTGTATCCATTCCTCAAAGAAAAGGAGATCCGGTAATTTTCGCTGAAGATGAAGAATATAAAGCTGTAAATTTCGACAGAATGCCTACGCTTCCAACAGTTTTCAAAAAAGAAGAAGGAACCGTTACAGCAGCCAACGCATCAACTTTAAACGACGGTGCTTCTGCATTAATTCTTGTTTCTAAAGAGAAAATGGAAGAATTAGGATTGAAACCTTTGGCAAAAATCATTTCTTACGCAGATGCCGCTATCGAGCCTGAAAACTTTACTGTCGCCCCTTCAAAAGCTTTACCAATTGCTCTTAAAAAAGCTGGTTTAGAAATTTCAGATATCGACTTTTTTGAATTCAACGAAGCGTTTTCTGTTGTTGGTTTGGCAAATAGCAAAATCTTAGGATTAGATGCTGCAAAAGTTAACGTGAATGGCGGGGCAGTTGCTTTGGGCCATCCACTTGGAAGTTCAGGTTCAAGAATTATCGTTACTTTGATAAACGTTTTAAAGCAAAACAACGGTAAATACGGTGCTGCAGCAATCTGTAACGGTGGTGGCGGTGCTTCTGCAGTCGTTATTGAAAATATATAAGCTTGTATGAAATTTAAACTGGGAATTGTTATTTTTCTGATCGGATTTTTAATTACTGTTGTAGGTGCATGGCTGAAAATCACTCACTTCACTTTGGGGCCTTTCAACGGAAATATAGGTCTGACAATTGGTACAATCGTTCAGGTTGTAGGAATTTTAGTATTGATAGTCCAAATATTGATCAGTAGAAAAACTTAAGAATTTCAAATTAAATTCAATCATCATATAAAAACCAAAAGCATCCGTGTTTTTGGTTTTTTTATTTTTAAATGAACATTTTCTTTAATTTTTAGATCTGAAAGTTTGGGATTTTAATAAACTGATTAGTAGCACACCATCCCATTTTAGGAAAGTTTAAACCAAAATAATTTCTTGCCGTCCCAACCTGGGACAGTTTGAATCTAATTGCAGGGTTGGTTTCCCAATTTGGGAAAACGAGAACCCAATATAGTTTGAACTTTCCCAAATTGAAACAGCCTGAACTAAAATGGATGTACATATTAGATTGTTAAAAAAATCCAAATGCTCCGGCGAAGCAAAACCTTTGTGGCAAACAAGAAAAATTAACGATGCGAAGCCCTACAGGAGCGAAACCTTTATTAATGATGTCATCTCTCAATCCAGCTTAACTTTAACAAATCAATAAAATTTAGCCTTAAAAAAATAAAAACCTCCGAATGTTCAGCGGTTTTTCTATTTTTGTGCAACTAATTAGTTTGAAAATGTCTGAAACTGAAATTCAACCGACTCAAAATATAAAGAATAACCCGAAGATTATGAAAGCCTGGGCTGTCTACGACTGGGCAAACTCTGTTTATTCGCTGGTAATTACTTCTGCAATTTTTCCGATTTATTATACGATTTTAACGACTGCATACAACAAAAAAGAGTTTGTAGCAGAAGCCGGCGAGGTGCAGGAAATTCCAGTGCGTCACATGATTAAAATTTTCGGTGAAGGTTATGAACCTGAAGCGGTTTTAAGTTTTTCATACGCAATTTCGTTCTTCCTGGTTGTAATTTTATCGCCGTTTTTATCTTCATTGGCAGATACAATTGGAAATAAAAAATCTTTCCTGCAGTTTTTCTGTTATCTGGGTGCAACCTCATGTATGGGACTGGCAATGTTTACCGGTATGGATAATTTCTTTCTGGGACTGCTTTTCAGTATAACAGCAAGTGTCGGCTTCTGGGGAAGTTTGGTATTCTACAATTCATTTTTGCCGGATATTGCGACGCCGGACAAGCAGGATTCACTTTCCGCAAAAGGCTACATTTACGGTTACATCGGCTCTGTAGTATTACTGATTATCTGTTTGGTTTTAATTCAGGTGGTTGCGAAAGGGCCGGAGCAGGCTAAAATTTACATCAGAGTCAGCTTCCTACTTACAGGCGCATGGTGGTTTGGTTTTTCACAGTATACTTTCAAACATTTACCACAGTTTGGGGATGTGAAAGATAAATTACCAAAAGATCTGGTACTTTTAAATTATAAAAACATATTCAAAAGACATGAAGAACAGGGTGGATTTTTTGAGGTTTTAAAAGATAATATCAGCTTTTATAAAGACATTGCCAAAGAGAGCTTCAGAGAATTATTCAGAGTGGGAAATAAGCTTTTCTCCGACAAGGCTCTGAAGTTTTTCCTTTCAAGTTTCTTCTTCTACAGTGTTGGAATGCAGACCATTTTTCTAATGGCTGTTCCTTTCGGAAGTACGGTGATTTTCCCGAAAGAAGCAGATAAGTACAAATTAATTATCACAATTTTAGTGATTCAGATTATTGCGATTTTCGGTGCATTTTTATTTTCAAGATTATCAAAAAAGATCGGAAACAAAAATGTAATCACAATTGCAGTTATCATCTGGATTGCCTGCTGTCTTTCTGCCTATTCTTTAAACAGAGAAAATCCGAATGTGCAGCTTCAGTTCTACGGATTGGCAGGCTTAATCGGTTTGGTAATGGGCGGTCTTCAGGCAATGTCAAGATCGACTTACTCAAAACTTTTACCTGAAAATTCAATGGAAAATACAACGTATTTCAGCTTCTACGACGTATTGGAAAAATTAGCAATCATCTGCGGAATGCTTATCTTCAGTGTATTTATTCAGAAGTTTCACAATATGCAGTATGCGTTTATCTCAATGTCGGCATTTTTCGCAACAGGTGCAGTTCTGATCAGATTCTTAAAAACCAAGATATAAGCATTTTAAATGGCTTAAAATTTGTTAAATATTCGGCAGAATAGATTAACTTTGCAGAAACATTTTAACACAAAATGACGAACCCTTTATTTTACGCTAAAATTATCCTTTTCGGAGAGTACGGAATGATAGAAGATTCACAGGGTCTTGTAGTTCCTTACAGCTTTTATAAAGGGACATTGAAGTTTTCCGATTCAGATTCTGAATCGGAAAAAAAATCAAATTTTCATTTAAATAAATACGCTGATTATCTTCATAATTTAGCGCTTCCTGAGCAATTCAAACTTGATATTAACCGTTTCAAAGAAGACATTTCTAACGGACTTTTCTTTGATTCTAATATTCCTCAGGGTTACGGTGTGGGAAGCTCTGGAGCTCTTGTTGCAGCTATTTTTGAAAAATACTGTTTCACAAAACACAATCCTGACAGCATTTCTAAAGATGATCTGAAAAATATCAAAGCCGTTTTCGGTGAAATGGAAAGCTATTTCCACGGAAAAAGTTCAGGTATGGATCCTCTGATCTGCTACATGAACCTTCCAATTCTCATCGAAAATAAAGAGAATCTAGGCAAAGTTGCCATCCCTAAAGGTGAAGAAGGAAAAGGTGCAATATTTTTAATTGATTCAGGAATAACAGGCGAAACCGGACCGATGATTCAGATTTTCTTTGAAAAAATGAAGACCGAAGGTTTCCGTAAAACTTTGAAAGAAGAATTTATCAGATACAACAATGCCTGCATCGATTCTTTCCTTAAAAAAGATATGAATCCATTCTTCAGAAACCTTAAAAAGCTTTCTCACTGGGCTTACGAACATTTCCGTCCGATGATTCCGGAAAGTATTTTCAACATTTGGAAAAAAGGTCTGGATTCTAATGCCTACTATCTGAAGCTTTGCGGAAGCGGAGGCGGTGGGTACATTTTAGGCTTTACAAAAGACTACGAAAAAGCAGAAAAAATGCTTGATGGTTTCGATAAAGAAGTGATTTACAGATTCTAAAATTTTTTCAGGAATGAGTTCTGAAAAAAGTAATCCAATACCATTAAATCCTCCGGTAAAATCTTTATTTTACAGACTTTCGCAGTTTGTGGGTTTTCTTTTGGGAGCGCGTTTTTTTGTCGCCATTCTGCTCACTTTTGCACTTTACGTTTCCACATTTTTCCTTTTTAATCAGGATGAAAATTTCAGCAGTTTTGTATTCGATTTTAAAGTTCACGGTATAATTTTCTGCACAGTTCTCACCATTTTAGCAGGCGGAATTATTAACCAGTTTTACGATGTTGAGAAAGATCATGTCGTAAAGCCTTTCAGGAGCAGGATTCAGAGCTTTCTTAAACAAAAGTATTTTCTTTACATCTATCTTTTTCTTTCGATTATTTCCTTGGGAATCGCCACTTTTATTTCTTATAGAGTTTTGTTGTTTTTCATATTTTATCAGTTTGTCATGTGGTATTACAGCCATAAATTGAGCAGAATTTTAATTGTCAACAACCTCACTTTTGTAGCGTTGACACTTTATCCTTTCTTTGGAATGATGGTATATTACCAGACATTTTCCAGAAAAGTACTGCTTATGGCCATCTTTTTGTTTTTAATTCTTCTCATCATCGATATTGTGAAAGATACACTGACGCGAAAAGTGGATGATGTTTTTGGGTACATCACAATTCCAAACTTTTTCTCAAAGAAAACGACAATCACAATCATCATTTCTCTTATTGTCATCACTATGCTCGTTTCAGGTAAAATCGTTGATAAAAGTGGACTTACAGGCTTTATGGCATATTATTTTGCCGCAGGTTTGTTTGTTTTTATTACCTGCATTTTTTTACTGATCAATTCTACGAGAAGAAACAAATTTATAACCCTTAATATTTTGCGTTTTTGGGTGTTCATCGGCATTATTTCAATGTTGCTGAATGGTATTTATGGTAAAATCTGAAATTTAGTTTTATCAGCATTAATGATTTGTTTACATTTGCAAAAATCTAATCTAACTTAAATAATGTCCATTTTTAACGACACTAAAGTTGCATTTGCCGACAAAAGCGATGCGCAGTTAAGAAAAGCGTACTGGATGTTCAAAATGATTGAGCAGCCTGCACTTACAAGTCTTGGAACTTCCGTTCTTAACTTTACCGTTCACAACAATTTTCCGTTCGTAAAAAGTATTGTTAAGACGACACTTTTTGAGCAGTTCTGCGGTGGCGAAACGCGCGAGGAGAGTATGAAAGCAGTGAAACAGCTTTTCAAAAGAGGTGTTGGAAGTATTTTCGATTATTCAATTGAGGGTAAGGAAGATGAAGAAACTTTCGACTCTGTCTGTCAGGAAATTAAAGATATTATTAAATTTTCTGTAGGCAATCCGGCCATTCCTTTTATCGTTTTTAAACCAACGGCATTCGGAAGAATTGATCTGTATGAGGCTGTTGGAAATGGTTCTGAATTGACTTCAAGTCAGAAAGAAGAATGGGCGCGAGTGGTGAAAAGATTTGATGAAGTATGTAAACTCTGCCATGAGCACAGCAAAAAAGTAATGGTTGATGCCGAAGAAACCTGGATGCAGGATGCGGCAGATCATCTTTGCGAAGAGATGATGGAAAAATACAATCAGGAAAAACCAATCGTCTGGAACACGATACAGATGTACAGAACCGGCCGTCTTGAGTACATGCAGCAGCATCTTCAGCGTGCAAAAGAAAAGAACTATTTCATCGGATACAAGATCGTTCGCGGTGCTTATATGGAAAAAGAAAGGGCGAGAGCAACCGAAAAAGGGTATGCCGATCCAATCCAGCCAACGAAAGAAGCTTCGGATAAAAATTATAACGCGGGAATCGATTTTGTAATGCAGAATTTAGATAAAGTTTCCGCATTTTTTGGCACCCACAATGAGGTTTCTTCTGAACTGGTGATGGATAAAATGAAAGCAGCGGGTCTGCCAAACAACCACCCTAATATCTATTTCGGACAACTTTACGGCATGAGCGATAACATTACATTCTACCTGTCAGCTAAAGGTTATAATGCTGCAAAATACCTTCCTTACGGACCTGTGAAAGATGTTGTTCCGTATCTTACCAGAAGAGCGAGAGAGAATACTTCTGTTGCCGGACAAACCGGTAGAGAGTTGGGTTTAATTAAAAAAGAACTCGACAGAAGAAACAAATAGTTTTCTACTAAATATATAAAGCTCGGTCATCATGGCTGAGCTTTTTTCATTTCTATACAATTGAGTAAAATTATATTTTAAGGCTCAAAACTTTCAAATTTTCCGTTTTCGTAGAACAGAACTATACGTTTTATCTTATTGGATTGGTTTTCAATAACTTGACTCACAATTTCTTTGGTAGATTTCTCTAATCGCTGAGAATCGGAAATTTTTTCGTTGGCTTTACTCCCGTAAGTTTTAAACGATTCTGAAGGGCTTTCCTGTGGAGACGTTTTTTCAATTATTTCTTCTTCCTCAATTTCTTCCTCTTCCTCATCAGTAATTAATGTAAAAAGATCTGGGAGTGAAGTAGGCTTTGTTTTCTCTTCAACAATCTCTTCCTCACTTGGGAGTTCAGATTTTAGCATTTCACCATCACCATTAACCAGCCAATCCCACAAGATTTCAGGAAACCTTGATTTTATTTTAATGATAAATTCTAAAGAAGGTTTATTCCTACCTGATGTCACATGAGAAATTGATGAACGCTGCACATCAACTTCATCAGCAAATTCTGACGGAGTAAAACCGGAATATTCTATAACTCTCGAAATTCTTTCATTTAAACTCATAAAACATGTGTAAAATTACCTATTACAAATGTAAATAATTAGTTTACATCAAACAAATACAAATGTAAACAAGTATAATACAGATGATATACAAAAGTAAATATGTTAAATTGTTAATTTACAGTAAATTACATATTGCAAAATATTTTACATAGATACATTCCAATATTAATCCACATAAATTTGGCAGGTTAATGATCTTAAAGTAACAGATGAAGTAAATTATTTAAATGAAAATTCTCAGACCTTTCAACGGGTGTATTTGTTCTGTATTCGCTATAAACTACTTCTATCACTGGTTTTTTCGTCCGTCAACTCATCGTAGAGTAGGAGACGGGCTGAAACGTCCTTAAAATGCTTTTAAAACGTTTCTAATTACATTAATAAAGACTTAATTGATCCGTATCCACTTTCTGTAAGGAGTTTTAACATATGTTAAGCTTTACACAGTCTACATTATCTTGTAATTCCACCAATTATTTTAGCTAGATTATTTCAAGCATTATTTTCTGATGATTTTAAAAGTTATAAACAATATTTTCAGTAGTTTACTTCTGTAACAAAAAGAATCTTTAGTTGGTAATCCACAATATACATGTTTAGGTTTTTTACGCTCTAATGTGCATTTTGTGGATATTTCATACTTAAAGTAAATGATAATTAAAGCTTCAATTAGATTTTATAAATATTTGATTCACATATAATTACACTTATTTAATTAAATTATTCTTAATTAACAATTTTATCCACAGACAATCTGACAATTTACATTGTTTAACTATGTAACAAATGTAAATTTTAAAATTAACTTAAATTGTAGTATTTTTGAACGATGTAAATTGTTATTAGAATGAAATTCGAAGATTGTTACAAACCTAAACCTGACTTCCCTAACCGCTATATTTCTCCTCAAAAATTATTTTCCTTCCTGCAGAGCAGCTACAGCGATTTGATTACAGAGATTGGAAGATCGTTTTATAATCAACCAATTTACTGTCTGACTATCGGAACTGGTTCTGTAAAAGTTATTGCCTGGTCTCAGATGCACGGAAACGAGTCTAATGCCACCCACGCAATGATCGATTTGCTTTACAGCCTCGAAAATGAGGATGATCTGAAGAATAATCTTATGAGCCAGATTACGCTTGATTTTATTTTTATGCTGAATCCTGACGGATCTGATAAATGGATCCGCCTTAATGCCCAGGAGCTCGATCTCAACCGGGATTTCCACGCCAATCAGACGGCGGAACTGAAGTTTCTGAAAAAAAAGATTGAAGCAGGGAATTATGACTACGCGCTCAATCTTCATGAGCAACGTACGATTTTTACAACCGACGGCATACATCCCGCTACGCTGTCATTTCTCTCACCGTCAGAAGACGCAGACAGGAAAATTACAGAGAACAGGAAAAAATGCATGGCTGTTATCGCTGAAGTCAACAGTGAACTGCAAAAGCTGATTCCTAATCATATTGGTCGGTATTCTGACGAGTTTTATCCTACGTCCACCGGCGATAATTTCATAAAAGCAGGTTTGCCTACGATACTTTTTGAAGGCGGACATTTTCAGGATGACTATCTGAGAAAAGAGACAAGAAAGTATTACACAATCGCTCTGTATTACGCCTTAAATTCAATAGCAAAACTGAAAGGTGGAACTGAAGGTTGGGAAACTTATTTTAATATTCCTGAAAATAAAGAAACGCATTATGACATTATTTACAGAAATGTAAAGCTGAATACTGATCACGACTGCATTTTGGATATTGCAGTTCAGTACAGGGAACTTTACGAAGAGGGAAGCGAAGAAATCACATTTGTACCTTATGTTATTGCAGTAGGTGATGTGAAAAATAAAAAGGGTTGGAAAGAAATCGACTGTAGAGGGAAAAAGTTTATTTCAGAAACCAAATACCCGAAACTGGATGAGACTGTAAAATTTTCATTTGAATAAAAAATAAAAAAGGGTTTTTCAGAACAGAAGCTTTTCAAATAACAATTTTAAAATAAATTTATGATATTACATTTTTCACAACCAATCATTTTAATCTTATTGTTTTGTTTTATTGTTTGTTATAAATATTTATTTAGAAAAAATGTGTTGATTAATGTAATATTAGATTTTTTAACAGGAACAATTCTTCTTCACTTATCAACAGACTATTTTGAAAATCAAATTTTTCATTTAAATGAACATGGACGTGGGCATGGGGGGATAATGTACTATTTAATTAATTTTGTTTTATTTGCGATATTATATACAATATCAACAATTATTTTCTATTCGAAAAGAAATAAACTTGTCAGCATTCTTGTTCCTATAATGATATATGTATTTTATATAATTGATATTTGTTTATTTGAAGACTACTCTAAACTAGATAAAAAAATTACTCTATTTTCTATTTTCATAGCTTTTTTTCCAATTTACATTTATAACTATTTTAAGATATTTAATAAGTACAATTATTTATCAAGAAAGGAGGAATAAAACTAAAGTTAGAGCAAATATTTATATGAAATAAATAAAGGCGATTGTCAATATCTTGATAATAACAGATGTAACGAACCTTCCACAGAGCTGTACTGTCAAAATTATTCAAATTAGTTTTTACGTATTTATTTAAAAATTTATATACATTTTTAAATACTAAAAAAACCCAACAATTTGTTGGGCTCTATTATTTTTTTTCCGAAAAGATTTCTACTAATACAGAATCATCAGGAGCAGATGAGATGGAATAATTATCATCAATAAATCGGCGAGGCAAGAAGCTTCGCCGATTTCCGTTTAAATTTTTTAGAAATTAGTTCACAACTTTGATTCCTGTAGCTACAAACCTGATTTCTTCTTTTGTTTTTGTAATGGCATCAATTTCAGCCTGAGATTTTTTTGCATCAGTAGCATAATGCTTCTGTTCGTCCACTGAAATGGTTTTCACCTCTGCAGTTCCTTCCATTACAACGTTTTTACCTTTCAACGCTGTAGGAACGAAAAACGCATAATCTTTCATTTTTACAAAAAACTCAGAATTATCGTCAGTCTTTATCGTCAACCAGCATCCTTTTTTCTGGCAAACGTCGGTTACCGTACCTTTTACAGCAACATTTTCAATTTTCTTTTCTTTTTTCAGCTTTTTTCCAAGCTTGTCAACATTTATTGCTTTAGATTCAGATTTGGCCGCAACAGCTGATCCGTAAGTGTCGCCTACGATAGCGTTTCCTTCCGGTGGACCTGCTTTTTTGGTTTCCTGTGCGAAAGCAAAAGTTGATGCGCTCACCGCAAATACCAATATCAAAGATTTGATTTTCATATAAAATAATTTTTACAAAAATACTAATTATAATGAATGCAAATAAAAATTAAATAAAAATCATGCATTTTCCTGTAAGGTTTTTGATTTTATTCAGAAAAGATTTAAAGGTAAATTTTCAAAATTGTCTCTGTCAGAGCTTTTCTAGATTTAAAGCTCACTAATTTTCATCAAAATGAGAATCTTTAATGGTTGTGAAATTAAGTTGGATGAAGTTAAATAGACTCTCGGGACAAGAAATTTAAAGTACAGTACAGTCGTGATTATTATTGGCTTTTTATTAAATTCGTCAAAAATAAAAAATGGATGCCAACGAAGTTTTAGATTACTGTTTAGCAAAAAAAGGCGTTACAGAAAATTTTCCTTTTGATCAGGAAACTTTGGTAATGAAAGTAGGAACCAAAATGTTTCTGCTCATATCACTTGATAAGCAACCGCTCAGCATTGCTGTGAAAACCAATCCTGAATGGAGTGAGGAGCTTCGTGAACAACATCCGCAAATCACGGGAGCTTATCACATGAACAAAACGCACTGGAATTCTGTTTCTCTGGACGGTTTGAAAAAAGATTTGATTTTAAAACTGATTGATCATTCTTACGATCTGGTATTTCAGTCTCTGACGAAAAAAGCGATGGAAGAGATTAAGAATTTGTAGTAACTACAGATTAGTATGATAAAGAATGGGAAAATTTAAAACGAAAAAGCCTCCGTCAGTCTTTTATCCTCATCCAATCTCTCTACCAACTTTTCAATCCCTTCAAACTTAATTTCCTCATGAAGAAAATCTCTGAATTTCACAGTGATTTTTTCATCATAAATATCACGCTCAAAGTCAAGAATGTAAACTTCAACTGTTAATTTTTCTCCATTTACCGTTGGGTTTGTTCCCACACTCAGCATTCCTCTGTACTGCAGATTTTTCACAAAAACTTCTACGATGTACGCCCCTTTTTTAGGCAAAAGCTTTAATGATGCGGTTTCAATATTAGCGGTAGGATAGCCAATGGTTCTGCCTAATTTTTTCCCATGAACCACAGTTCCGGAAACAGAGTAGGAGTAACCGAGCATTTCGTTGGCCTCTCTTATATCTCCAGCCAGAAGGGCATTTCTTATTTTGGTCGAGCTGATGTTGTTTTCATGAATGTTGATGGCTTCCATCTGTTCAACCTCAAAGCCGAGTTCTTTTGAAAGTTTCTGCAGCAATTCAAAATTTCCGCTTTTATTTTTTCCGAAGACGTGGTCGTAGCCAACGATCAGATATTTTACGTTGAGTTTTTCAACTAAAATCTGTCTTACAAATTCTTCTCCGGTAAGATTTCTGAATTCTTCGTCAAATTCCTTAAGAAAAAGATTGTTTACACCATATTTTTCCATCAGAACCTGTTTCTCTTCCAATGTATTGAGAAGTTTTAAGTCTTCATTGGGATTAAAAACAAATCTCGGATGAGGCCAGAAAGTAAGAATTGCGGTATCAAGATTTTTCTCAGAACCTGTTTTAGTGAGTTCGTCAATAATGCTTTTATGCCCCAAATGAACCCCGTCAAACATTCCTAGAGACAGCGCCAAAGGCTTCTGAGACTGATAATCGCTAAAATTTTTGAAAACTTTCAACCTGAAAAAATTTGACTGCAAATATAAAGATAATGTAACAATGTACCAATGTAATAGTGTAACAATATATTAATGCAGTAAATTCAAATATTTTCGGGAAAAATTATTGGTAAACTGATCCATTGTTAGATTGGTAAATTAGTAAAAAAGTATGATAAAAATCTTTTTTTTAGCAATTGCGTGTTTATGAAGAATCGTTATATTTGCACCAAGAAAAAATTTAGCAATGGCAAACCAAATAGTAGGTAAAATTTCTCAAATCATTGGTCCGGTAATCGACGTTGTGTTTTCAAACGTAGAAGTAGTACCAAGCATTTATGATGCATTAGAAATTACAAAAGAAAACGGTGAAAAAGTAGTATTGGAAGTTGAGCAGCACATTGGCGAAGATACAGTAAGATGTATCGCTATGGATGCTACCGATGGTCTTAAAAGAGGTCAGGAAGTTATTGGATACGGAAATCCTATTACTATGCCAATCGGTGATGCGGTAAACGGAAGACTTTTCAACGTTGTAGGTGACGCTATCGATGGGCTTCAGAATATTTCTAAAGAAGGTGGTCTTCCTATTCACAGACCAGCTCCGAAATTTGATCAGCTTTCAACTTCTGCAGAAGTTTTATTCACAGGTATTAAAGTAATCGACTTGGTTGAGCCTTACGCAAAGGGAGGTAAAATCGGATTGTTCGGTGGTGCAGGTGTTGGTAAAACTGTATTGATTCAGGAGTTGATTAACAATATTGCAAAAGGACACGGTGGTCTTTCTGTTTTTGCCGGTGTAGGTGAAAGAACGAGAGAAGGAAATGACCTTTTGAGAGAAATGCTTGAATCAGGTATTATTAAATACGGTGATGACTTCATGCATTCTATGGAAAACGGTGGATGGGATCTTTCTAAAGTTGACCTTGAGGCAATGAAAGAATCTAAAGCTGCTTTCGTATTCGGACAGATGAATGAGCCGCCAGGAGCAAGAGCCAGAGTAGCACTTTCTGGTCTTACATTAGCTGAGTACTACAGAGACGGTGGTGAAACAGGACAGGGAAGAGACGTACTTTTCTTTGTTGATAACATCTTCCGTTTTACACAAGCTGGTTCTGAAGTATCTGCACTTCTAGGTCGTATGCCTTCTGCGGTAGGTTACCAACCGACTTTGGCATCTGAAATGGGTGCGATGCAGGAAAGAATTACTTCAACTAAAAACGGTTCAATTACTTCAGTACAGGCGGTTTACGTACCTGCGGATGACTTAACTGACCCTGCTCCTGCTACAACGTTTGCTCACTTAGATGCAACAACAGTACTGGACAGAAAAATTGCTTCATTAGGTATTTATCCAGCGGTAGATCCATTGGCTTCTACTTCAAGAATCCTAGCTCCGGAAATCATTGGTGCAGAACATTATGACTGTGCTCAGAGAGTAAAAGAAATTCTTCAGAGATACAAAGCTCTTCAGGATATCATCGCAATTCTTGGTATGGAAGAACTTTCTGAAGAAGATAAATCAGTGGTTTACCGTGCAAGAAAAGTTCAGAGATTCTTATCTCAGCCTTTCCACGTAGCTGAACAGTTTACAGGTATCCCTGGATCTTTGGTAGATATTAAAGATACCATCAAAGGATTCAACATGATTATGGATGGTGAATTGGATCACTTACCGGAAGCTGCTTTCAACTTGAAAGGAACTATCGAGGAGGCAATTGAAGCCGGAGAAAAAATGTTGGCGGATAACGCTTAAAATAATAACAATTTGAGATTTGAAATTTGAGATTCCTGGTAATTTCAAATTTCAAACATCAAATTTCAAATTTGTTTATATGATCATAAAAATTTTAACACCGGAACACGTAGTTTTTGAAGGAGAAGTAAGCTCAGTTTTGCTTCCCGGGAAAAACGGTGAATTTCATATTATGAAAAATCACGCAGGGATTGTTTCTTCACTCGTTGGTGGTAAAGTAAAACTTTTTACACAGTCTGTGGACGAAGCTTTTGCTAAAAACCTTACCAAAGAAAATGATAAAGATTCTATTTTTTCTTTCCCGATCAAAAGCGGTGTTGTAGAGTTTAATCATAACAAAGGAATCATTCTTTGCGAATAATTAAATTGAAAAGCTAAATATATTTTCAAGGAAAGTGTAACTTTGTTACACTTTTTTTTTATTCAACCAAATCATAAACTGTCTTCATGAGAATATTTTTCGTCATCTTATTTTCCGTTTGCAGCAGTATTTTTAATGGCCAGATTATCAAAACCAAAAGAGGAATTGTAACGATTGATGGTGTTCACGTTGCCAAAGTGAATTACAAAAGTGGAATTTACACATTCATGGATCTGAAGGAAACTCCAATGTACACCATAGAATTTGTCGACAAAAGCGTAACAGATTCTGTGCGCGACAGCTACATCAAACTCAACCGTATTTACAATCAGGATAAAACACTTGAGATGGATTATGTTTCTCCATCAGCATTTTCGGGTGAAGAAAAATCTGCAGTTTTTACCTGCATCAAAGAACTTAAAGTCATCGACAACAGAGGAATCAATATTAAAAATCTGGATGCCATCTTCACAAATTCTCCTAAACGAAAATTTGATAACCGGACCAAAGATGCCTACACCATAAAATCGAAAGTTGACAGATTAAATATTACCGTAAACAATGTTGGTGAAATTTTAAGCAACGGAAAACCAGTAGGTTATTTTACAAATCTGCCCGTAAGTTTTGGTTCTGAAGAGACTATTTCAGATAAAACATTTGTAGATATTGAAATTTATGATGCTAAAAGTAAGTACATCGGAAGATATATTACCACAACAAAACAACTCAAAAGTGCAGGTGGCAAAACATTCACTCTCTACAGGGAAATGTCTGGCAGAGCTTCCATTCTGAAATTTCCGACTTACAAAGCCATTGCCGAAAGAATGGCAATCATGGATCCGAACTTTATAAAAATTCAGGAAAAGGTAACTGTTGGTGAAGTTGTGAGAGATGGAATTGAAAAAGATAAAAAATAAATTTCTTCATCGTTCTGAAAAAAAATGTAGTCGTTTATTTTCTTGTCATAAAATAGCTACGCTTCTGTAAAAAATAAAATTCTGAAAATATTTTTTCAGAATTTTTTCTTTAGGTTATTCTCAGGAATCTCAGAATGTTTTTATAATTTAATCCTGTCGATCCGAATTGAAAATACATTTAATATCTTTAAATCTCAAATCTCAAATCTCAAATCTTGAATCTTAAATTTTAAAGACTCAAAATCACACCATTTTCTTTCAACTGCTGTATCGGTTTTGAAAACCAAAATAACTCAAAATTTTCGGAAGTATTTTCAAATTGAGTTTTAAGTTGCTGAAGCGTAATTTTTTGAGACTGATCTACATAATTTTCCTTCATCATTTTCATCAGCCATTCTGCGTGACCAGGCTCCAGATCGATGCTTACAACATTTGTTTTCAAATGGACTGTAATTTTCGTATACGGATATTCAGTTTGTTTTTTCTTTTTTAAACGATTCTCAGCGATTACATTTTTAGCTAAAAACAGTATTTTTGAATTGGGTTTAAATGTAAAATCATCTTCCTCCAGCAAACAGTCGTGAATATAATCGGGATGAACCGTTGTTCTTGGAATTTTAAAATCAAACCAATCCTGCAGAGGAATTTCAAAATTGATTCCGTGCATATAATTGAAAAGAGATTTTTTCAATCCAAAACTGAATTTTCCGTGATCGATTCCGGTTCTGTCTGTAAAATCAATATCGTTGTTGGCAAATACAATTTCCTGTTTTAATGGCGTCACACCAAACTCTTCAGGATTTAAACCGACCGGCGAGTGGGCAGTCATTGCAAACTGGTGCCAGAAGCCGCTCTGTAAAATTCCCATTTCAAAAAGCTGGCGAACCATTTCCAGAGAATCAATTGTTTCCTGAACCGTCTGAGTCGGGTAACCGTACATCAGATAAGCATGAATCATAATTCCGGCTTCTGTGAAATTTCTTGTTACTTTGGCAACCTGTTCTACAGAAATTCCTTTGTCGATCAATTTTAACAAGCGGTCACTTGCCACTTCCAGTCCACCGGAAACAGCAACACAACCAGAAAGTTTCAGCAGAAAACATAAATCTCTTGTAAAACTTTTTTCAAAACGGATATTGGTCCACCACGTCACAACCAGATTTCTTCTCAGAATTTCGAGGGCAACTTCCCGCATCAATGCTGGTGGAGCGGCTTCATCCACAAAATGAAATCCTGTTTCGCCGGTTTGAGCAATCAGTTCTTCCATTCTGTCAACCAGAATTTTGGCTGAAATCGGTTCGTAAATTTTAATGTAATCTAAAGAAATATCGCAGAAAGTACATTTGCCCCAGTAGCAACCATGCGCCATCGTGAGTTTATTCCACCGTCCGTCACTCCATAAACTGTGCATGGGATTCGCAATTTCAATTACCGAAATATATTGATCTAACTGTAAATCAGTATAATCCGGCGTTCCGATATCTGCCTGTTTGTAATCGTGTCTTTTGGAATTATTTATATATACAACCTCTTCATTTTCAAGTAAAAAAGTTCTTTTAAATTCTAAATTTTCCCTTTTATCTAAATTTTCGCATAGCAATTCCAATGGAACTTCGCCGTCATCCAAAGTGATGAAATCGAAAAACTCAAAAACTCTTTTGTCTTTTATTTCCCTCAGTTCCGTATTCGGAAAACCGCCACCCATCGCAGTTTTTATGTGAGGATATTTTTCTTTGATCAACTTCGCACAGCGAAAAGCAGAATATAAATTTCCGGGAAAAGGAACTGAAAAACATACAAGTTTCGGCTGAACAATCTTTAGTTTTTCATCAAGAATTTCTAAAGTTATTTCATCAATAAATGTTTTGTTTCCTGTAATTTTCAAGTATAACTCATCAAAAGAATTTGCCGATTTACCCAATCTTTCAGCATATCTGCTGAAACCAAAATCCGAATCTACAGCTTCAACTATAAAATCAGATAAATCTTCTAAGTATAATGTAGACAGATGTTTGGCTTTGTCCTGCAAACCCATGTTTCCGAAAGCAAATTCCATATCATCCAACTGATTGAACCTTGATGCTTCGGGCAAAAAATTCATCGAACAGATCTGTCTTGCCAGCGTCGGATTTTTCCCCTGAAGGAAAGAAATCACCTGATCGACCGTCTTGATGTATTCATCTTTTAAACTGAAAATCCGTTGGGAATTTTCTGAAATTAAATGAAGACTGATATTTTCTGAAAAAATTTTGTGCAGACCTTTTCGCGAAAACAACTGCAGAATTACCTCAATTCCCAAATCGATCTGAAAGCTTGAGATATTTTTTGTATTCAAAAAACCTTTGATATAAGCTGTAGCAGGATAGGGCGTATTGAGTTGCGTAAAAGGCGGAGTAATGAGCAGAAGATCTTTCAACAAAAATTTTTTGCAAATTTACGGTTTAAAATGAAACCAACATATTCCATTTGGATAGAATAAATTTCAGATAAAAATTTCTAAATTCACATCATGAAATTTTCTCTTACGATTTTATCAGCGGCTTTTATCGCATTCTCTTTAAGTGCAAGAGCACAAACTATTGAAAATGAGATGGTTTTAAAACCTTTCTTTGAAAAGTTAACCAAAAATCAGGTTACGCAAATTCTTTTTATCGGAGATTCTCATATTCAGGCTGATCATCTGACCGGTTATCTTCGGAAAAAATTTCAGGATCAGTACGGAAATGCAGGTCGCGGACTGGTCTTTCCGTATCAGGTTGCTAATACAAATGGTGCTGAGGATTTTTCGTCTGCAAGTAATCAGGCATGGGAAACCTTCAGGTTGGTACATGAACAGAAACTTTTTCCGGAAATCGGTGTTGCAGGTTTTGTGATTGGAAATCAAGAAGAATCTTTTTTGGAAATTTCTTTCAAAAATCCTGAAGACAGTTTCGAAAAGGTTGTGATTTACAATAATGCTCAAATGAATGAAGGAAGTTTTTCACTGTATAATGAACGACAGCCGCTGAAAGATTTTGTTCAGAAAAAAACTGAAAGACTGAATCATACAGCTTCGGCAAATCAGACTTTTCATGAAATTGTCTCTAAATATAACACAACGACAACGAAACTGCGCGCAATGAATGGGGAAAAGATTTTAAAGCCTAAAGAAGGCGCTGTTTATAAAGTTGAAAGGAATTTTTTAAATTATAATCCTGATTTTGAGCAGAATATTGACGAAATAGGTTCGTATAAGTTCGCCAGTTCAAAAACTGAAATTGATTTTAAAAAGCCTCAGAATGTTTTTCTGATAAAAACCAATCATCCGGATGGAAATACGTTTTATGGTTTTCAGTTTCTTAAAAATGTGAATAAAGGTGTCGTTTTTAATACTGTTGGAGTGAACGGCGCAACATACAGTGATTTTCTGAAGTATCCGCTTCAGCTTCAGCAACTTTCAAAAATGAAGTCAGATATTCTGATTATTGCTTTGGGAACAAACGAAGCTTTCGGAAAAGTTGAAAAAGAAGAATTTCAAAAAAATGTAACTGACGTAATTTCTAAATTCAGAAATGAAAATCCAAATCTTCCGGTTTTACTGATCGGTCCGCCGGATAATTCACCAAGGGAAGGAAGAACGATTGAAGTAATCAGCTGGATTCAGGAAAGTGCGGGACAAAACAACGTTGCTTTCTTTAATCTCTTTGAAGCAACGGGTGGAAAAGGTTCTTTCAAGAAAGCTCAGGCAAGAAAAGAGGCAAGTGGCGATGGCGTTCATTACCTGAAACCAGGCTATGAAAAACAAGCTGAAGCTATTTGGAAAGTGATTAAAAAACCTGCAGAAAATTAATCTGCAGGTTTTTATTTTTTAAAACTGAAGGTAAATCGGTAAAACCTGTTCTGCAGATTTAAAATATCCGTAGAGAATTAAAAATCCAAAAAATACAATGATGTATGCCGTGAGTGGAACTGTTTTTAGTTTAGCAACTCCTTTTTCTGCCCAATCATCCGGAATTAAATGGATCATCATCGCAAAAACAATCATCCAGATCACTTTTTTATAATTGTCGTAGAACGGTAAGAATACTTCGGCATCAAAATTATAAAGGATCTGATTGATCATGGTGATGGCAGCATCATAGTTTTCTGCTCTGAAAAATATCCACCCAAAACAGACAAAGTGAAAGGTGAAAATTCCCATTATTACTCTGTAAACCACAGAATTATTAATTCCTGACAAAGCTTTCCCGGTGAGAAGCATCCAGATTTTATGAAGTCCAAGTCCGATACCGTGAATGGCTCCCCAAATGATGAAATTCCAGCTTGCACCGTGCCAGAAACCGCCTAAAAGCATTGTTGTCAGAAGATTGAAATTGGCGGCAATTCCTTTTGAGTTTTTGGTAATAATGGCGGGAAGCAGAAATATTAAAAGTAAAACTATTGCAACGAGAGAGGCGAATGTATAATTTAATTTAAATAAATTCACCGACATTAAAAATGCGCCGACTAAAAATAAAGTAACAAAAATAATCGAAGCAACAGAGAATTTTCTGTTTCCGCCAAGTGGAATGTAAAGGTAATCTTTCAGCCACGAAGACAGTGAAATATGCCATCTTCTCCAAAATTCTGTAATATTTTTACTTTGATAAGGTGAGAAAAAGTTGGCAGGAATTTTAAAACCTAACCATAGCGCAATTCCAATTGCAATATCGCTGTAGCCGCTGAAATCACAATAAATTACCATTGCATAACCATAAACTGCGAATAAATTTTCGAGTCCGGTGTGAAGTGAGGGCGTATCAAAGATGTAATTAACTAAATTAAGTGTGATATAATCTGATATAACGAGTTTTTTGATCAATCCGGAGACAATGAGATAAAACCCCATTGCGAAATCCCGTTCAGAAATGACATAAGGTTTATTGATTTGCGGAACAAAATCGTGTGCTCTTACAATCGGTCCCATCATCAGTTTTGGGAAAAACGACAGGAAAAGTAAATAATCTGTGAACTTTTTCGCCGGTTCAAAATCTCCGCGGTAAACGTCGATGGTGTAGCTTAAATTTTCAAACGTGAAAAACGAAATCCCGATTGGCAAGATAATATGCAAAGGATGAAGTTCTGTCGTAAAAATTTCATTGGAAATTGTAATGAAAAAATTGGTGTACTTGTAATAAAACAAAATCGCCAGGTTGATCACAATACTTAAAACCAAAAGCGAGGTCTTTCCCGATTTAACTTTTGATCTGTAAATAAGATTGGATAATGCAAAATTAATGAGCGCTGAAACCACCACCAATCCTACAAACCATCCGCTCGCCTTATAAAAAAAGTAAAGGGAGAAAAATGTAAAAACATATCTTCTTGCCGTGTGATGATTTTTCAGCAGGAAAAAAAGCAATATGAAGAGTGTGAAAAAATATACAAAAAAACCATTGTTGAATAGCAAAGGATTTTTTGGATCATATAGAAACTGGTTCAGAAAAGCATTCCAGTCAAATGAAGAAAAAAGATTTTCTAACTGTTTCATTTTGCTGTTGGGGTAGTTGGTTTGTATTTTTTGTAATCTTTGATAAGCGCCTGATAAATTTTCTGAGCCAGAACATCAGTTCCTTTTGCATTGGGATGAATGTAATCTTTATTCGCCAGAGGTGGATTCTGCAATGCCCAGCCTACGATTGAATTTTTCCCGCCCATCGTTTCAAACAGATTGAAAAATGCCAGATTATAATCAAAAGCCAGTTGTGCCTGAGTTTCCAGAACATTTGGGAGGCCGGTTGCGGTTTCGTACGTTCCGTTGTACATAAAGGCTCTGTCGGCGCTGCTTACAAGAAGAATGTCTGTTTTCGGAAAAGCTTTATTAAATTTTTCCAGTACAGGTTTCATATTTTTGGTGTAGAATGAAAAATCTTCTGTATCAGGCTTCCAGAGAAGGTTTACACCATATTGCATAACAATCAGATCATATTGACTGGAATTCTGAACAGCTTTCAAAAAGTCTTCATCAATTTTTTTAAATTCAATTCCTGTAATTCCTCTGAATGAAAAATTATCGAGAATAATTCCGTTTTCAGATTCAAAACTCATCCCGTAGACTGGCATTGCTGCAGAATTACTTTTGAAATTAACCGTTGCCAAAGTATCTGAGGAAAGCAACTGAGAATTAACGAGAGAATTTCCGTTCAGCCTTACATTGCTGCCATTGAAATTGATACTTCCCCCACCTGCGTTTCCGTAGAGTAGATATTTTTGCAAAGTTTGGGCAGATGAAACCGATTTATCCGTCAGTACAGAATTTCCCAGTCCGCTGAAACTGAACCCTGAAATGTACATGTTTTTTGCACCTTTATCCATAAAGTTAGTGGTCTTCCACCCGGAGCCTTTAATGGACGCAGTCTTTCTGAAACTTCCCACATTGGTCTGCACGGGAAGAAAACCTACACCATAACCGCCAAACTCTTTCTGAAGAAGTTGACGGAGAGTCTGGGTAAGCAAATCACCTTCAATCATGCTGTCGCCGAAATAAGCAATTCTGAGTTTCCCTTTTCCTGTGGATTTGATCTGATGAAGTTTTTCCGAAAAATGGGGAAGTACATTTACATTCTGATCTTTGTAAAAACGCGTGATAAGATCCGGTTTTTTATACAGCTCAAAATCTGTAGCTAAATTTTGTTTTTTAGGATCTGATTTTGCCAATTTCCCTGCCTCTGTACTTTCTCTGTCATTTTTTTTAAAAACATCGGTAATCAGATTTACTTTTTCGAATGGTTCCCAGCTGAAACCAAAAGCAAAACTCAATACCGAGAGAATAAAGTATATACCGAAACAAATGGTAATCAGAGATACCACCCGCCAATTCTTATTTTCAAACATAAAATTTTAGGGGAAATTTAGAATGCTAATTTAATCAGTTTCAGTATTCCACACAATATGAAATAAAAAAAAGCTTCAAATTATTTTTGAAGCTTTACTTTTTTCTTTTTCTGTTCTGAATTCTGAGAATTTAGTCCTTGAGCTGGTATTTGTGAATGATAGAATTAATTCTTCTCATCCATTCTCCTGGCTGGGTAGAGTAGCCTGCACCGGCCATTGCTTTTACCCATTTTCCGAAATCTTCTGTGCCTTTCAGGGCGGTGTAGTATTTCTTTTTTACGACCAGTTTGCAAAATGCTTCGTAACTTTCTTCTTTGGATTCAAATTGTTTGTATTTGGAACCTATGTTGTTTTTGCCTACAATTCCGAAGTGATTATTTAATGCTTTGGAATTTCTGCTTGTTCCGCCTCCTGTTTCTACGAATGCTATTGCAAGTATTACAGAACTTGGTATGCCGTACTTTGATGATAATTTTTCTGCGAGAGTTTTGTTTTTTTGTATATAGCTTTGTGTCTGTGCATTTACCTGTGACGAAACGAAGCTGAATACCAAACTCAAAATTACAATTCTTAAGTACCTAAAACTGTGTTTCATAATTGTATGTTTTGAAATCATGGTTGCAAATTTACCCCTACACATACTAACAGCCTAATTTTTAACAGAATATAACGCCCAATCGACGTCCTGTGACTTTAATTAGTTAAAAATTGTTAAAAATTAGGATTTATAAATTGTTTAAATTTTATAGTCAAAAAGTCTATATCATATTATGAAATTGTAATAATTTAACAGATTGTTGTTGGATATTTAATTATTTCAAGGGATGTGTTGCTTTTGGCGAATTTTTGAGAAATCTAAATTTTAAGTTTAACTGATGAATTTTAATTGTGAAAATTATATTCAAATTGAGTTAAATTTTTAGAATCAGGAATAGAAAATGATCTGATTTTAAATATCTTATCTAAATAATTTACTTCGGCAGACAAAGAAAAACCAGCGAAAATATTCCGCTGGTCTGAATTATACTGAATGAATTCTGAATTTACAACTGCTTGTACTCGATATTCATTTCTTTTTCCATTTCGGCATATACACCGGTTTCCAGTTTTTCTTTGATGCCTTCAAAAGCAGCTAAAGTTTCATTGATTTCCGAATCTGTATGTGACGCAGTAGGAATTAATCTCAACAGTATCATTCCTTTTGGAATTACCGGATATACCACAACTGAAGTGAACACACCGTAGTTTTCTCTCAAGTCTTTTGCTAAAAGTGTCGCCTCAATTGTTGTTCCCTGAATGAAAACAGGAGTTACGCAGGTGTTGGTATTTCCTAAGTTAAAACCTCTTTCTTTAAGACCGTCTTGAAGCTTGGTTACATTTTCCCACAATTTATCTTTGATTTCCGGACGCGTTCTTAAAAGCTCAAGTCTTTTTAAACCTCCAATTACCATTGGCATTGTTAAAGATTTAGCAAAAATCTGAGAACGGAGATTATACTTTAAAAACTGAATAATTTTATGATCTCCGGATAAAAATGCTCCGAAGCCAGCCATTGACTTTGCAAATGTAGAGAAGTAAACATCGATCTGATCCTGACATCCCTGCTCTTCACCAGCTCCCGCTCCGGTTTTACCCAAAGTTCCGAAACCGTGTGCATCATCCACCAAAAGTCTGAAATTGAATTTAGATTTTAAATCACAGATTTCTTTCAGTTTACCCTGCATTCCTCTCATTCCGAAAACACCCTCGGTGATTACCAAAATTCCGCCACCGTTTTCTTCAGCTACTTTTGTCGCTCTTGCGAGGTTTTTTTCTAAACTTTCAATATCATTGTGTTTGAAAGTAAAACTTTTTCCCATGTGAAGACGTACTCCGTCAACAATACATGCGTGAGAATCGGCATCATAAACGATGACGTCGTGTCTTGTAACCAACGCATCGATACACGAAACCATTCCCTGATATCCAAAATTCAAAAGATAAGAAGCTTCCTTTTGTGTAAACTCTGCCAATTCCTTCTCCAGTTGCTGGTGCTGCTGGGTTTCTCCTGACATTGCTCTTGCTCCCATCGGATAAAACATTCCGTATTCTGCCGCTGCTTTTGCATCTGCTTCCAAAACTTCAGGATGATTACACAATCCCAAATAATCGTTGGCGCTCCAGAAAATTACTTCTTTACCTTGAAATCTCATTCGCGGGCCAATAGGTCCTTCCAGTTTCGGGAAAACAAAATATCCTTCTGCGTAATCGGCAAACTGACCCAATGGCCCCGGATTTTGCTTTATTCTTTCAAATATATCTACCATTTTTTTGTAAAGGGTTTAATTGTAAATTTTAACGAACAAATTTAGTTAAATTATATAGAATGAAAAAAGCCTTTTGTTTTTTTTCAAAAGGCTTTTATTTTATTTCTTATTTTATGATTTCTGTTTTGAAAACTTCATCATAATTATGAAAACAGTTGTTGATGAATCCCTGTTCTTCCATCCATTTATCGCTGTAGACTTTTGTGATGTAACGCGAGCCGTGGTCAGGATAAATTAAAACTACAAGATCATTTTCTGCAAACTGATGAGAATTGGCATATTGGATAAGTCCCTGAGTAACAGCTCCTGTTGTGTAACCTCCCATTATAGCTTCTTTTAAAGCAATTTCTCTGGTTCTGTAGGCAGACATTTCGTCGTTTACCCTTACAAACTCATCAATTTTATCAAATAACAGGGCAGAAGGGATTAAATTTTTTCCCATTCCTTCGATCTGATAAGGATGCACATCTTCTTTATGGATTTCTCCCGTTTCGTGGAAACTTTTCAGAATAGATCCGTCAGCATCAACACCAATGATTTTGATGTTTGGATTTTTTTCTTTTAAAAACTTAGCTGATCCGGATAAAGTTCCACCCGTTCCTGTGCATGCAAAAAGATGGGTGATTTTTCCCTGAGTCTGCTCCCAGATTTCAGGACCTGTAGTCTGGTAGTGGGCATCAACGTTAAGTTCGTTGAAATATTGATTGATGTAAACAGAATTTGGCGTTTCGGCTGCGATTCTCTTTGCAACTTCGTAGTATGATCTCGGATCATTTGCCGGAACGTTTGCCGGGCAAATATAAACCTGTGCTCCCAAAGACTTGAGGTAGGCGATTTTCTCGGCCTTCGTTTTGTCACTTACTGCAAGAATACATTTGTATCCTTTTATAATACACACCATAGCAATAGAAAATCCGGTATTTCCGGAAGTGGTTTCCACTACTACAGATTCACTGTTCAATAAACCTTTTTTTTCTGCGTTTTCTATAATATGAAGAGCAATTCTATCTTTGGTTGAATGTCCGGGATTACATGATTCTAACTTGGCATATACGGTTGCTGGGATGTCTTTTGTGACAGTGTTAAGCTTCACCATAGGAGTGTTTCCTATAAGGCCAAGAATATTATCGTAAACATTACTCATTATTTTATTAATTTTTTCAATAAAAATCTGACCGCAAAAATACAAAAAAATAAATAATCTCTAAACTTTTGTTTGAAACTACAGCAATGATGTTTAAAAATCTTCACTTGAGTTTTGCAGTTTTCTGATTTCGCAGCCAAAATTTACGCCATTTTTTTTAAATTTTGTTAAAATCAGTATAAAATCATCTAAAAATCTTATTTTCGCATGATTGATTTAATACTATGAAAAACTGGACTTTCAGGCGATGGAATACCGTTCTCGGATGGGTGATATTCGCCATTGCCTTTATCACGTACCTCTCAACCATAGAACCCAACTTTAGTTTTTGGGATTGTGGTGAGTACATTTCTTCTGCCGTAAAACTTGAAGTGACCCACGCTCCGGGCGCCGCGCTTTTCCAAATCGTGGGTGCTGTGGCTGGTATTTTTGCTTTCGGCAAAGGCGAAAATTATTCAATTGTGATCAACGGAATGTCTGCTCTTTTCAGTGCTTTCACAATTCTTTTTCTGTTCTGGACGATTACGCACTTCGTAAGAAGACTTCTGAATAAAGAATTTGAAGAAATCAACAGACATCAGGAAATTGCCATTCTGTTCGCAGGGGTAATCGGGTCATTGTGTTTCACATTTTCAGATACTTTCTGGTTTTCTGCAGTAGAAGGCGAGGTATATTCCATGGCATCGATGTTTATTGCATTGCTTGTTTGGCTGATTACAAAGTGGGAAAACGAATATCTCGCTCCGGATGCTGACCGTTGGATTGTACTGATATTTTTCATTGTAGGTCTTTCTGTAGGTGTTCACATGATGTGTATGCTTGCAATTCCTGCAGTTTGTCTTGTTTATTACGCAAGAAACTATGAATTTACATGGAAGAATTTCATCGTAGCCAATGGGGTGACGCTTTTAATTTTAATCATTGTATTTAAACTGATCTTCCCACTGATCATGACAATGTTCGGAAGACTGGAAATTTTTATGGTAAACGGAGTAGGACTGCCTTTCCACTCAGGAACGATTGCCGGATTTATCGTGATGGTTGCTGTTTCTTATTTCATCATTAAATATGCAAGAAAAGCAAAAAAGAAAATTTATCAGACGGTAGCTCTTTCCTCCGTATTTATGGTTATCGGTTTCTCATGTTGGATGGTTATTCCAATCAGAGCAAACGCCAACCCGCCAATGAACCTTAATGATCCGGATACTGCCATCGGTATGCTTGATTATTACAACAGAGAACAGTACGGTGACTGGCCAACGATTTACGGACAGAACTATACTGCATTTTTAGATGCCAACGGTATTGAAAAAAATGAGGATGGAAGTTTTAAAACCGATAAAACCGGAGAGATCTACGAAAAAGATGAAAAAACCGGAACCTACAGAAAAACTGGTGACAGATTTAATTATGTTTTCAATAAGGATCATGTGAGCCTTATGCCGAGAATGTTCAATGAAGATAAAGCGGTAATGGCTAATTACATGGCTATGTATGGCGCGCCGTCTTTCGAATTTAATTTTGATAATCCTGATGTGGCAGACAGTCCGGAAGCGCAGCAGATTTTCAACGAACTCAAAACCAAATATGATGAAAAAGATATTTCTGTTTCAGATTATTTAAAGGTTAGACCTTATAATTTAATTAAAGTTCAGAGGCCTTCATTTGTTGATAACATGCATTATTTTATCACGTTCCAAAACGGATATTACTTTGTGAGATACCTTTTCTGGAACTTTGCAGGAAGACAGAATGACCTTGAAGGAAACCAGGAAATTACACGTGGAAACTGGATTTCAGGAATTCCTTTTATTGATAATGCTTTGTATGGAGATCAGAATGCAATGCCGTCAAAATTCAGAAACGAAAGTACAGTTGCATTCTTTTTCCTACCGATGCTTTTGGGTGTTTTGGGATGTTATTTCCAGCTTAACAGAGATTTCGGAAGATTTTATGCGCTTCTGTCATTATTTATTTTAACAAGCATCGGAATCGTTTTCTATACAGGAATGAAGCCTTACGAACCGCGTGAAAGAGATTATGCAACTGTCGGCTCCTTCTACGCCTTTGCCATCTGGATAGGTTTGGGTGCCGGAGGAATTCTATGGTATCTGCAGTCTAAAGTGAGATCTAATTTAGCCAATATTGGTTTTGGTGTGGTGTTACTTGGAATCCCTTTGATGATGGGCTTCCAGAACTATAATGTTCACGACAGAAGCGACCGTTATACAGCTTACGATTATTCTTACTCCATGTTGAAATCTTTACCGAAAGACGATATTTTATTTGTTTATGGAGATAATGATACCTATCCGGTTTGGGCAATGCAGGAAACGGAAAGGTTCAGAGACGATGTAAAAGTGGTTAATTTCACTTTGCTTGCAACGCCGTGGAATATTGATCAGGTAAAAAGGAGAACCTACAACGCAATGCCGGTTCCGGGACAGCTGAAACATGACGATTACCGTGACGGCGTGAATGATCAGATTTACATGATGAAGCCTGGCGACTGGAAAAATATTTTTGAAACCCTTCAGGCAAAAGGAACTGCAGAAAGTGTTATCAGAACTTTCCAGGGATATCTTGAAAAAGATTCAATGACGGTAAAAGAGGCTATAGAGTTCATTAAAATTCAATCTCCTGAGAAAGATGAAGTTTTAAAGGAGATATTTGGTGGAGAAAAGTATGAAAAATACAATTTCCTTCCGGTAAATAAGTTTGTAATCCCTGTGAATAAAGCGAATGCTTTAAAATCAGGAACAATTACAGCAGCAGATTTACCAAATGTTGTGGATCATATAACTGTGGATTACAAAGCGAATACTCTGTACAAAAGCAATCTGATAATGTTTGATATTCTTGCCAATTTCGACTGGAAGAGATCACTCAATTTCTCATCAGGTGGAATTTACGACAGCGAAAATATTTTCTATTTGGACGAGTATCTGCAGTTTGACGGTTTCAGCTACAGATTGGTTCCGATCCGTACACCAAGAAGCAGTGACGGTGAGATGGGAAGAGTAGACGGAAATTCTCTTTATAACATTGTGAAAAATTTCAGATGGGGTAACTTCAAAGATCTGAATGTACATTTTGATGAGACTGCTACTTCAAATATCATCGGCTACAGAGGTGCAGCGAGCAGAGCAGCAGCAGCTTTAGCATTAAAAGGTGATAAGAAAAGAGCTCTGGAAATCCTTGATTTGGCGTCTAAAGAAATTCCTGCATCAAAATACAGTGATCCAAGATCTCTGAGCTCGATGGTGAACGGATACATCATGGCAGGACAGGAGAAAAAAGCTTTGGAAATCGCAGAAAATCTGAAAAAAGGAATTTTTGAAGAATATGATTTTTATCTGACTTTAGATCCGGCTGAGCAGAGAAATATCGGCAGACAGATGAGATCAAAACCTGCAGAATATTCATTAGTGGTAACTGCGGTTACCGATGCTTACAGAAAACTCGGTCAGAACCAGAAAGCTTACGATTATCTTGTGAAATCTATGGAACCTATTGATAAAAAATTCGATGCTTTCGTGAAAAAAGCTCAGGCAATGGGTAAAGACAAGGCAAGAAATGAAATAGAGGACAATGCCCAAAAAATTACCTCCTACTATTCTTACCTCATGGATGTGATTGAACCGATAGATTCTAACTTTGCGAGACAAAAAGAACAACAGATTAACAATTCACTTATCAAAGCAATACAGTAATATTAAAAACGGAACTTCGGTTCCGTTTTTTTTGTTTTGAATCTAAAATATATAAGGTTTATATTTGCACAAACAACGAACACGATGACCGAATCCGGACAGAAGAAGCTTCCCATTTTCGCATTTTTTATTGCACTCATTGTCAAAATATTTTTCCTTCTCACACATCACATTCAGGAAGATGCTTTTATCACATGGAGAGTCGCTCAAAATCTTATGGATTACGGCGTAATCGGTTTTAACGGAGCAACAAAAATTTCGTCCTCAACCACGCATCTGTATGTTTTTGTTTCCTATTTTTTCAATTTAATTTTTGGTAAAGAAAACTTTATCGAACCGTTACTGATTTTCAATTCGATACTTTTTACCATCGGAAGTGTTTTGCTTTCGCATTTGATTTTTAAGGATAACAAAAACAAAGCAATATTCATCGTACTTTTCGGATTGTTGCCACCCTCCATAAAAATTTCAATTCTTGGGATGGAGTATGGAATTCTATTTTTTCTGGAAATGGCTCTGCTTTACTACGGATTCAAAAAAGAGAAAAAATGGGCAGTTCTGCTTTTGCCGGCGCTCATTATGTTTACAAGAATCGATACGGTGATTTTTCTCGGAATAACATTTCTTGTAGATCTCATCTGGACAAAAAAAATCAGATGGAATTATATTTTTGGAGGAATTATAGCCCTTGCAGTTTCACTTACCTTCAACTGGTTTTACTTTGGCGAAGTTGTAAATAATACGATTGTTGCTAAAAAACTCAGATATGACGGTAACTTTACTTTAAAACAAAACTGGGATTTCTTCAATCTTAATTACGGCAATTTTTGGGGAATGATCAAGCTTCCAAACGATTTTAATCCTTTCACAATCATCATTGCAATTTTTGAATTGCTTTGTTTTATTTACCTTGTGAGACAAAGAAACAACAGAAACTATTTTCTATGGATCATTTTTGTTTTTGGCTGGGTTAAACAGATTATTTTTCTTTCTCAGAAAAGTCTTTTCGACTGGTATTACTGGGTTCCGCAGATTCTTTTATTCGTTCCGGTTATTATTTTCATTCTTGAAATTAAAGAGAAGAGAAATCTTTGGCTGTCATTATTTGCCGTCTATTACATTGTACCGATGCTTGCATTTCAGGCTGTACATTCAATAGCAACAGGAAACGGCGAGTGGAATTACCGCAGACACATCGGGCTTTATCTCGATATTTATGAAAAAGATAAAAATCAATGGATTTTGCTTGAGCCGGCAGGATATGTTCCTTACTTTTCACATTTAAAAACAATTGACGAAGTAGGTTTGGTGGATAAGGATATTCAAAATGAAATTGTAAAGGATAAAGACAATTACTGGCTGAATACCGTTAAAAACAGAAATCCAAAATATCTTCTTTCCTATAAAAATCTTTTTACTGAGAAAGATTCTGCATTTTACCAGGAAAATTATAAGTTGGTTAAAGAATTTAGAATTAAAGACCATTTACAGAGTCAAAATCCTTTGCTGGAGAAAATTTACCGTTTAAAGCCATCAGGAACCGATTACAATCTCTACGAAAAAATCAGAAAATAGATTTCGATACCGAATTTGATGAATCTGTGTTAATCTTTTAAAATTTAAGAGATTTGAAAGCGTTAAATCCTTTGCAAATAAGGGTTTTATTGCTAAATTTGCATCTTCAAAAATTTCTGAAATGACCCAACACGGAGAAGCTGATGAGCAAATAAAGAGAGTAGGATTTTTCATCAAATCACTTACAGAAATTATTACAATCAATAATCACTCCCGGGTTTTTGCGAGTCATCAGTACTTTGCGATTATCATTTCTGCCGATGAGTTTACTTTAAAAACGGATGTTGGCGAAAGGATTGTCAGTTCAAGTTCTGTCGTTTATATCGGTCCTGGGAAAACGTTTCAGATTTTAGGTGAAATTACAGATAAAACTCTTTGCATTATTTTCAGATCCGGTTTTTACGAAAAGACGCCTCAGGACAGTTTTTTTATCAATTCAAAAATATTTTTCAACTCGACTTCCAATTTTTTTGTTGTACCGCTCTGTGAAAGTTGCTTTGGTGAAAAGAAATCCCTTTCAAAAAGAGTAGAGGATTTTAAACTTCGGGATGAAAGTCTGTACATTTCTGCTGCGCACAACTTTATAGAATCTCTGTTGCTACATGCTTTTCAGTCTGAAGAGGAAAAAATCATCATTGATGATGAAAAATTCGAATTTGTCTCTTATGTTAACCGCTTCAGGGTTCTGTTGCAGAGAGATTTTAAAGAACAGAAAAAAGTTTCCTATTACGCTGCAGAATTGCAGGTTTCAGCGAGGAAACTCACAGAAATGTCTGAATATGTAAGCGGAAAAAAAGCAAAACAGCTTATTATTGAAAAGGTAATCAGAGAATCTGAAAACGCTTTGAGATTTTCATCAAATACCATCTCTGAAATTTCTTATAACTTAGGTTTCAACGACGAAGGAAACTTCACAAATTTTTTAAAGAAGCACACTGGAAAAATTCCAAGCGAAATGCGTGAAATCGGGTAGGTGTTAATTCTGCGGCTTGCTTTTTGAAGTTTTAATTTGTTTTAAAATAAAAATATGCAAATCGATTGGAATGAACTCATCATGGGATCCGAAAGCTGGGATTTTCTCCTCCAGATTGTCCTCCGTACTGCGGTAATGTTTCTCGTAATTATCTTCGGAATCAGGCTTTTAGGAAAAAGAGGTGTAAAACAACTCTCTGTTTTTGAACTGGTTGTCATCATCGGATTGGGTTCTGCAGCCGGCGACCCGATGTTTTACCGTGAAGTAGGGATTCTCTCCTCAATATTCGTATTTGCAGTCATTATCTTATTTTATTCTCTGGTAGTTTATCTGATTGGAAGATCCAAAAAAATTGAAATATTGCTGGAAGGTAAACCTATTCTGCTTATTGAAAACGGAGTTTTTGCCATTGAAAATTTTAAGAAAGAAAAATTGGGCAGTGATGAATTTTTTGCAGAACTGAGAATGAAAAGCATCTCACATCTCGGACAGATAGAATCTGCAATTGAAGAGACTTCAGGCGAGATCAGCGTATTTTTCTACGAAGATGAAGATGTAAAATATGGTCTTCCTGTACTTCTGCATTCACTGGAAAAATCTGTCACCGCCTTTTCTGAACAGAAGCATTATTCCTGCACATTTTGCGGATTCACAGAAGTGAAATCAGTGGGTGCTGACAACTCGTGTAAGAACTGCGGAAAACACCATTGGGTGCTGTCGGTTAACAGGAGAAGAATTACTTAAACATAAAAAAAGCTCTGAAAAATTATCAGAACTTTTTTGTTTTTGGAAAGAATTTGCAGTTTACACTATAGCTGTATTTTCCTTTTTGATGCTGTTAAAAATTGGTTTTCCAATAAGGCTTGAAAAAATATTCTGAACTTCGTGGATGTATCTGCATCTCACAGAGTTTCCGTAAATTTTTAAACCTTCAAGAAGCTTCTTCGCAGTCAGATCAAAATCATATTTGATGAACTGTTCAGGTCTTTCATATCTTATTCTCTGCTCTGAGCTGTAAGTTTTTGAGAAACCGAGCTTCTGTAACCAATCTTCATCAATCAAAATCGGCTTGATGTTCTCAGCCGGTACTGTGAAGCTTTCTAAATCATTATCAATTTTCACAAAATACTGTCCTTCATTCGGCTGCAAAATTTCCTTTACTGAATAAATCTGATTATTATATTTAACCAAATTTGTAATTTTAAGATCTGTGATATTCATAGTGATGCTGTATTAATGGTGTATTGACAGTATTACAAATTATATGCCCCAAATAATATTATTGTGGTATTCAGACAGATTTTAATCAACTTTTAATTGATTTCTAATTTAATTTTCTTTCACCGCCTTTTTGTAAACCTCAAGTGCTCGGGCGCGTGCAGATTTATGCTCAACCACTGGCTCTTCACTGTAATCTTTCGGCAACCATTCCCCACGGTACTTTCCGTCTTTGTCAAACTTTTTTTGCTGCTCTTCCGGATTGAAAATTCTGAAATAAGGAGCGGCATCGCAACCGCAACCTGCTGCCCACTGCCAGTTTCCGTTATTGGATGATAACTCGTAGTCCAGAAGTTTTTCTGCGAAATAGGCTTCTCCCCAACGCCAGTCTATCAGAAGATGTTTTGTAAGAAAACTTGCGGTCACCATCCTTACTCTGTTGTGCATGAAACCGGTTTCGTTAAGCTGTCTCATTCCCGCGTCTACCATTGGATAGCCGGTTTTACCTTCGCACCAGAGTTTAAATTCCTTTTCATTATTCCGCCAACGGATGTTTTCATATTTATCTTTAAAACAATGATTCACGACTTTTGGGAAATGATATAAAATCTGCATGAAAAACTCTCTCCAGATCAGTTCATTGAGCCAGACTTCATTGTGTTCAGAAGCAAACTCCACGCATTTTCTTACGGAAACTGTTCCGAAACGCAGGGCAACTCCGATATGAGTTGTTGCATCCAGTCCTGGAAAATCCCTTGTTTTATTATAATCAGTTATAAGTTTTTTGGAAAGTTTGGGCTCAGAAAATTCTATCTCTGTTTTCTCAAAACCGATTTCCTTTAAACTTAAAATTTTAAATGATTTATTTTGATTGAAGTTTGAAAAATTGGTTTTCCTATTTTGAAATTTTACCTGTTTAAAGGCTTCTTTCCACTTTCTAGAATAAGGTGTATAAACGGTATAAGGTGAACCGTCATCTTTTACAACTTCATCTTTGTCGAAAATAAGCTGATCTTTAAAATCAAGTAATTTTATATCTTTCTTCTCAAGAAACTTTTTGATTTCCTCATCTCTTTTTATCGCCTGAGGCTCATAATCCCTGTTGACAAAAACCGTTTCTACATCAAATTCTTCAGTGATTTTTCTGAATGCTTCAAGTGGTTTCTCAAAATACGTTTTGATGCTGCTACCGTGTTCTTTCAGCTCGTCATTCATTTTTTCCAGTGCCTGATGGAAATAATCTACTCTTTTATCAGATTTATTTTCAAGATGTGAAAGTATTTCTTTATCAAATATAAATACAGGTAAAACTTTGTTGTCCTGCTGTAAAGCTTCAGAAAGTGCAGTGTTGTCGTCTAAACGCAGATCTCTTCTAAACCAGAATATATTTATTTTGCTCATATTTTTTAAACTTTAAAAAGAAAAAGAGATTCCAGAGAATCAATGCAAGACCGTAGAAAAAGTCTTCAACAGGAATGGTGAGAATTCTGAATCCCATGAATTCTTCTGAATTGTAATTCACAACAGGAGAAGGCAGTCCGGTTCCGGTAAGCAAACCATTGACAACCAAAAAACCGGGACTTAAAATAATATAGATTATTACAGCTCTTCCCAGCCAGTCGGCTTTCAGAATATATTTTAGAACCAAAATACTCAAGGCACAGACTACAAACGCCGTGAAAGTATAAAGCTGCTCATAAAAGTATGCGGCGAGCGCCAAAAGTACAAATGAAATGATCTGTAAAAGTGTGTTCTCAATTTTTTTAACCCAAGAAAAATTAAAAAATTTATCTAAACAGAAATACGTGAAGATGCACGAAAACGGAATGCAGATAAAAAAGAGGATTTCTTCTATTGGTAAATTATAAACAAGTACTCCAAGCGTATATTCATGACTGAACCACCACACCTTTTTTGCTGTAAAAATCATATCCCAGACAATGAAAAACAGCGCAACAAAAATTGATGACAAAATAAAAGCCCTGAAGTATCTGTTGAATTTTATTTTGGGATGAAATGAAAAAATAAAACAGATAATGACTGCAAAAAAATTAATCAGCAAATAAGTGAACTGCATCATTTTTTATTTTTTTTAAAAAACATTTTAAAATATTTTACAGGAACCCAAAGAAAACCATAACATTCGCCATGCTCCTTTCCGGTATGTTTGTGATGCTGCTTATGAGCTCTTCTAATCGCAAGAAGATAAGGATTCTGTGTATTTCTTAAAATTTTAAACCGCTGATGAATAAAAATATCATGAACAAAAAAATAAGACATTCCATAGAGAGTAATTCCTAAAGCAATGTAGAAATATTCATTAAAACCATTGATGGTTCCAAAATACATCAATACGATAGTGGGAATGGCAAAAATCAGGAAAAAATAATCATTGCATTCAATATGCCCTTCGTTGGAATGATCATGATGATCTCTGTGAAGAAACCACATAAAACCGTGCATCACATATTTATGGATGCACCAAGTTATTCCTTCCATTGTGAAAAATGTGATGATGACAATTAAAAAATTCATCTTTTGTTAAATTTTGTTTCAAGGATTTTGTAGCGGTAATTGAAAATATTTTCAAGCTTATTTTTTACCATAATTTTATGGGCAATTTCACCCAAAAAGCCAAGAGGAAGTTCGTAGGTAACCGTATCCGTCATCAGAACACCTTCTTCGTTAGGCACAAACTCATGATGATGATTCCAAAGTTTGAAAGGTCCTTTTTTCTGAAAATCAGTAAAGCTTTTTTCTTTATCGACTTTAGTAATTTCAGTTTGCCATTTCAGTTTAATTCCAAAAAGTGGTGAGACGAAATAATCGATGATCATTCCTTCATAAATTTCATCATCGGTTACTTCTGTGAGTACAATGAATTTCATATCATCAGGCGTAATCTCGGAAAGATTTTTTGCTGCCGAGAAAAATTTCCATGCTGTAGATATATCACATTTGAGCTGTTGTGTACGGTGGAGTGTGTGAACCATAGTTTTTTAAATAAAAGCAATTTTATATTGAAGATAACTGCTCATCATTACAGAGATTTTTCTTCCGTTGGAAATTCTGATCCGCTTTTTCAAAATTGCTGTCGCAGGTGTCCGTCTAATTTTATTAAACAATGAAATGTAATATCTGTAAGCAAGATATACTCCGAATTTTGACGTCTTAGGAAGCATTTTGATACCTTCCAGTGCAAGCTTGAATTCTTCTTCAATATCTTTTTCGATTTGCCTTTTTTCTTCTACATTGAAATTGAGGATGTTGACTCCCGGAAAGTAAGTTCGCCCTAAAATTTCGAAATCGTCATTCATATCTCTTAAAAAATTTACTTTCTGAAATGCAGATCCCAGCTTCATGGCAAAAGGTTTTAGCTTTTCAAAAGCTACCTGATCACCATTTACAAAAACATGAAGACACATCAAACCAACCACTTCTGCAGACCCCAGGATATACTCGTCGTAAAGTTCGGAATTATAATCGATTTTCTGAAGATCCATCTCCATACTTCGAAGGAATTGATAGATCAGTCTGTGCTCAATTTTATACTTTAAAACTGTCTCCTGAAATGCCTGCATAATCGGATTTAGCGAAATTCCTTCAGCCAACGCTTCTTCAGTCTGTATTTTAAATCTGTTGAGAAGAATATTTTTATCATACCCATGAAAACTGTCTACAATCTCATCGGCAAGCCTTACGTAGCCGTAGATAGCATAGATTGCATTTCGTATTTTTGGTGACAGCGCCAAAATTCCCAGTGAAAAACTTGTGCTGTACTGCTGTGTGGTCTGTTTACTGATCTTAAAAGAAAGGTCATCAAATTTTTGTTTCATAACATTATATTAAAGGGTGGCTTGGTGTGCTGCAATTTTTCCTGAAATAATCGAAGGGGGAACTCCTGGGCCAGGCACAGTGAGCTGACCGGTATAGTACAGATTCTTTATTTTTTTATTTTTGAGTGAAGGTTTTAAAACTGCTGTCTGACTCAAAGTATTTGCAAGGCCGTATGCATTTCCTTCATAAGCATTGTAATCTTCTTTGAAATCGTTCAGACAGAAACTTTTCTGATAAATTATTTTTTGAGCCAGATTTTCTGTAACAGTATGTTTTTCAATTCTTTCGATCATTTGAGTAAAATATTTTTGTCTCATTTCATCAGAATCTTCTATACCGGTTGCAATTGGCATTAGTAAAAACATATTTTCACAGCCTTCCGGAGCAACCGAATCATCGGTTTGCGACGGACAGCAGACATAAAATAGAGGTTTTGACGGCCATTTTTTATCACTGTAAATTTCGCTGGTGTGAAGATCCAGATCATTTTCGAAAAATAAGGTGTGATGTTTAATCTTAATTCTCTCACTGATTCCTAAATAAAAGATCAGGCAGGAAGGTGCAAAGGTTTTTGATTTCCAGTATTCGTCTGTATAATTTTTTTCCTGATCTGTAAGCAGTTTTGTTTCGGTGTGATGATAATCGCAGGAAGCAATCACAGAATCAAATTCAAGCAGTTCTCCATTGACAAGGATGGATTTAACTTTACCTTTTTCGCTGATGATTTTTTCTACTGCAGAATTATTGTGAAACTGTACACCCACATCTCCGCAAATGCTCATCATGGCTTCAATAATTTTATAAAATCCACCCATCGGGTAGAAAGTTCCCAGTCTGTATCCACCATAATTCATAAGACTGTAAAGTGCAGGAATATTCTCAGGTGATGCCCCAAGAAAGATGACAGGAAATTCCATCAAGGTGCGGAGTTTACTGTTTTTAAAATATTTCCCGACAAAACTTCGGAAGTTGGAAAGCAGATCAAGTTTTAACGCACTTTTTAAAATTTTCACTGAAAAAAATTCAGTCCAGGAAAAACAAGGCTTTGTAACGAAATCTTTCATTCCAACCTCATATTTATACTTGGCATCCTGCATAAATTTTTCAAGATTTTCAGCTGCTCCCGGTTCTAAAGCTTCGAAAAGCGCTTTCATTTCATCAAAATTTTGAGGCAAGTTCAAATTTTCATCAGAGAAAACCATTTCAAACTGAGGATTTAGTGAAATAAGTTCATAAAAATCGGAAGTCTTCTTTCCAAATTCAGCAAAATAGGAATCAAAAATATCGGGCATCCAATACCAACTTGGTCCCATGTCGAATACAAAACCGTTTTCTGTTGTAAATTGCCTTGCGCGCCCGCCAAAACTGTGGTTTTTTTCGAAAATATGTACTTCGTGACCGTCTTTAGCAGCGAATGATGCGGCAGAAAGGCCTGAAAAGCCTGAGCCAATGACGGCAATTTTACGTTTCATAATTAATTTTTGAGATTTCCGGTGTTTTTACAACTTCAATATTTCTGCCAAAATCATTTATTGGTGGGTAGTTTGGAAGAAAAATGTGGTATATCTTTAAAATTTACTGAAATAAGTGATCACGCATTGAAGAATTTTATATCTTTACCACATGCTATTTACTGTTTCTTATGATAACTTGGAACAGATTTTGAATAGAGCACTAAACCAAACCTCACAATATTTAATTAGTTTTTTAAAACAAAAAATATAATTTAATTGATGTACTTATCGAAGGAGGATTATTTTTAATTGGTAATTTCAAATTTCTTTAACGGAACAGAATACAATTATGATCAGAAAAATACTAAACTGCTGTTTGATATTTAGTTCAGTCAGGTTTGATTTTTAACATTTATTTTTTGAAATTAAAACACGAAGAGAAAAGGTTATTTATTCAAAAGAACACAAGTACAGAATTTAAAATTATTATGCTAAGAATGCAGCAAACTGAATGATATGATAAGTCGTATCTTTAATGAACAGAAAAAAATGCACATCGCATAAATAATAAACAAAAATGCCAAGAAAAGTAGTACAGGGTCCGATCCGTGATAAGGAAAAGACCAAACAAAAGCTCCTCGGAGCTGTAGGAAAAATTTTAAAAACCAAAGGTTATTCAGGTTTAATGGTAAGTAAAATCGCTGCAGTAGCAGGATACGATAAGAAACTTATCTATGAATATTTTGGAAGCACAGACAAACTGATCGATGAGTACATCAAATCTCAGGACTACTGGAGTAATTTCAGCGGAGAAAATGATGTAGATCTCGCAGACGGAGGTCAGACATTGTCTAAAATGGCAATGATAAACCAGTTTGAAAATCTTAAAAAGAACAAAGAGCTTCAGAAGATTTTGGTTTGGGAACTTTCTGAAGGAAGATCGGTACTTAAAAAGGTAATGGATGAAAGAGAAGTTATCGGTGAAGAATTGTTCAAAAATATTACAGATCCACATTTTGGTGACGATGCTACAAGATACCGTGCAATGACAGCTCTGATGATTGCAGGGATCTATCACTTAAATCTTTATACAGCCTACAACGGGTCTACCTTCTGCGGAATCGATTTAAAATCTGAAAGCGGAAGAAAAGAAATTGAAGGTGCTATTGAAGAAATCGTTGATTACGCCTATTCTAAAAAAGCAGGAAAAAAGTAAATCTTCAGTAATGAAGATTTACTTTTTTGTTTATAAATCTGAGATATTATATTTTTAGATTAAAACAATTATTCTTACTTTTGGGCAATGGAAAATTTTATAGTATCTGCAAGAAAATACCGCCCACAGCAGTTTGACACTGTAGTAGGGCAGTCTCACATTACGGATACTCTGGAACATGCTATTGAAGAAAATCAGCTTGCTCAGGCTTTGTTGTTTTGTGGGCCAAGAGGTGTGGGTAAAACTACCTGTGCCAGAATTCTTGCCCGCAAAATCAATGAAAAAGACGGATCTGTTTCTGAGGACGGTTTTGCTTATAATATTTATGAGCTTGATGCCGCTTCTAATAACTCTGTAGACGATATTCGTGAACTGATAGATCAGGTAAGGTATGCACCACAGGTTGGTAAATACAAGGTTTACATTATTGATGAGGTTCACATGCTGTCTTCAGCAGCTTTTAATGCGTTTCTGAAAACGCTGGAGGAGCCGCCTGCACACGCCATTTTTATTTTGGCAACTACAGAAAAACATAAAATTATTCCCACAATTCTTTCGAGATGCCAGATTTATGATTTCAAAAGAATCACAATTCTGGATATTCAGGAGCATTTGCGAACAATTGCAGCAAAAGAATCTATTCAGTACGAAGATGATGCGCTGTATCTGATTGCTCAGAAGGCAGACGGTGCGTTGAGAGATGCACTTTCTATTTTCGACAGACTATCTACATTTTCACACAAAAATATTACGCTGGCTAAAGCCGCTGAAGTTCTCAATATTTTAGACTACGATCAGTATCTGAATATTGTTGATCTGGCCAGAGAAAACAATATCCCAGCTGTACTTTCTTCGTTCAATGAAATTGTAAAGCGTGGATTTGATTCTCATACATTTATCGCAGGTCTTGGAAATCATTTCAGGGACTTGATGATGGCTCAAAATGCATCTACCATTGATCTTATTGAAGTTGGAGAACAAACCAAAGCCAAATTTGCAGAACAGGCTAAAAGCTGGAGCCCGCAATTGCTGATTGATGGAATTGAAATTTGTAATCATGCAGATATCAATTACAAAAATTCAAAAAATCCGAGGCTTACGGTAGAAATTGCCCTGATGCAACTGTCTTCACTTACCGGTGGAGCAGATGTTCTTAAAAAAAAAAGTTCTTAATACTGGCTCCGTTTCTTGATGAAAAACAGGAAATAAAAAGACCGGTTCCGGAAAAAAAAACTGAGACAGAAACAACAAAGGTTCCTGAAGTAAAGATTTCTTCAGAAGAAACCTATGTTCCTAAAAAAGTGGCCAAGCCACTGTCACGGCCTGCTTCAACAGGTGGTTTGAGTATTTCTTCATTCATGAACAAAACTGAAACTGTTGAGAAGGAAGAAGTTGTCATCACAAAAAATGAAGATTTACCAAAAAATCATTTTACTGAAACTGATCTACAGGCTGAATGGAATTTACTTTTAAAACAGCTTCAGAATAAGAATGTCTTTGTCTTCAATGCAATAAAAGGTTTTAAACTTAATAAAAAGGATGAAAATGTAATTGAAGTTCTGTATCCTTCAGATTCGGCAAGAACGGAATTTGATAAAATAAGTGGTGAGTTTTTCAATCATTTTAAAACAAAGGTTCACAATTTCTCTATCGATATCGAGTACAAAAGAGATTTTGAAAATCTTAAAGTAGAAGTTCTTACGAAAAGAAAGATCTATGAAAAATTTATGGAGAAAAATCCTCTGCTGAAAGATCTTGATGATTTAATGAAGTTTGATTTGACATAAATTTTATATATTTGTCAGGTAAATTTTGCTTTACTACAGCAAAATATAATATGTAAATCAATATAATCAACTGATTAACAGGTATTGGTAAATTTTAAATGAAAAAATTTCTGAATACATCAATGTTATCTAACTCATCATCTGAGTGTCAGACTGCTGAATCTTTCAGCGGTTATTTTGGTTTTTCTTCAAATTATTACAGAAATTTAGGTATTTGCTACCGATATTATTGGTGCAGATAATTAAATTTCTTTTCTAAAACGGAGACTCTTTTTTGTTGAGTTTCAATTTCCTTAAATACTTTTTAACGGCAATTTCGAAAAGAATTATAAAGTGCTTTATAGTTTAAATATATCCCTGATTTTAAAATAAAAATAAATATGACATTAAAAGAAATAAACAGCAGTTGGGTTGAAGATCTTTCTCAGCCATTGATGATTGCCGGGCCCTGTAGCGCAGAAAGTGAAGCTCAGATGCTTGAAACTGCGAAACGCATCAGAGAAACGAATGTAAATGTTCCCATTTTCAGAGCCGGTATCTGGAAACCGAGAACCAAACCAAATGGTTTTGAAGGAGTTGGCGTCATCGGTCTCAACTGGTTAAAAAAAGTAAAGGAAGAATATGGTTTTAAAACTGCCACAGAAGTTGCCAATGCTCATCACGTGGCTGCCGCTTTAGAAGCTGATGTAGATATTCTGTGGATTGGAGCGCGTTCTACCGTTAATCCTTTCACTGTTCAGGAAATTGCCGAAGCATTAAAAGGCACAGTGAAAACGGTTCTGGTAAAGAATCCCGTGAATCCTGATCTGGCATTATGGATTGGCGCATTGGAAAGGCTTTTAGGACAGGATATTAAAAATCTTGGCGTTATTCACCGTGGATTTTCCACATACCAAAAAACAAAATACCGAAACAATCCCAACTGGCAGATTGCCCTGGATTTTAAAAGTCAGTATCCTAATATCCCGATGCTCATTGATCCTTCCCACATCTGCGGAAACAGAACCGGCTTGGCAGATATCACTCAGGAAGCGCTGAACGTTGGTTATCAGGGAGCCATTATCGAAACACACAGCAATCCTGATGAAGCTTGGAGTGATGCTGCGCAACAGATTACACCGGAAGTTTTGGCAGATTTAATCTCAAATCTCAAAGTCAGAAATTCTGATTTTGCTGGTTTTGAAGGTGAAATGGGAAGACACAGAACATTGATTTCTGACCTTGATTTTCAGATCATTGAAATGCTTTCACAAAGAATGAAAATTTCTGAGAAAATAGGTAAACTTAAAAAGGAAAATGATATTGCCATTTTTCAGCCGGCAAGATGGAAGGAGATTACAGATTATGCCACTCAAAAAGCTACCGAAACCGGTATGTCTCCTGAGTTTATTGAGAAAATCTTCAAAACCGTTCATGAAGAATCTATTGAGGTGCAAAACAAAGTTATGATTAACAGATAGTTTTTAAAAATTGTCAAAATACTTTCAGTTAGGTCTGAAAAGGCAGAAGGTGAAAAATGTTCTGCTTTTTCAGGCCTTAATTATTTATCTTTGCATCAATATAAAAAATGAAAGGAAAAATCATCAAATCCACAGGAAGTTGGTATCAGGTTTTGGAACTGGATACCGACAGAATCTTCGAAGCAAGAATACGGGGAAAATTTAAGCTGATCAAAACCAGGCTTACCAATCCGTTGGCTGTGGGTGATTTTGTAGAATTTCAGCTGGAGCAGGATGACGTAGCATGGATTACGAAAATAGAGCCGCGAAACAATTATCTTATCAGAAAATCTGTCAATTTGTCAAAGGAGGCCCACATTATTGCTTCCAATATCGACATTGCATGCTTTATTTTCACTTTAAAACATCCTGAAACATCTCTCGGTTTTCTCGATCGCTTTCTCGCATGCTGTGAGGCTTATAATATTACGCCACTGATTCTCTTCAATAAAATGGATGTTTTGAATGAAGAAGAAGTAGAAGATGTAAAAGATATTGAGTTTCTGTATAACGAAATTGGCTATGAAAGTCTTGAGATTTCTTCCTATTCTAAATTAAATTTAGACGATCTGCAGAATTTGCTTAAAGATAAAACCTCGGTATTCTTCGGTCACTCCGGTTGTGGAAAGTCTACACTGGTAAATGCTTTGCAGCCTGATTTAAATTTAAAGACTTCAGAAATTTCAGACACTCACCTTAAAGGAAAACATACGACAACTTTTGCACAGATGCACTTCTGGCATTTTGGAGGAAATGTGATTGATACACCAGGCGTCCGCGAGTTTGCGATGATTGATGTGCAGAAAGAAGAAATTCAACATTACTTCCCAGAAATTTTTAAAAAGAGAGAAGAGTGTAAGTTTCACAACTGTCTTCATGTAAACGAACCAAAATGTGCTGTTCTGCAATCGTTGGAAACAGGAGAGATACAGCATTCCCGATATTCTAACTACATCAAATTGATGGAAGAGGCCGCTGAAGAAGAAGCAAACAGCTTCTAAAAAGATATGAAATTATTGGTTAATCAATGTTTCTAAAAGAATATTTGAAAGATGATTTGTAAGAATTATAATAATTGCTGATTTGATAAGAAAAAGCCGTTATTAGTGCAAATAAAAAACCCAGCCGAAGCTGGGTAAAAACTAATAACCATGAAAACTCAAATTAAACATGAGAATCACAATCTAATAAACAATTACTGTGCCAAAGGATTGACGCTAAAATCTTAAAAAAAGTTATTTTATTGTTAAAAAAAACTTAAAAACATATTTTTCATTTTTTTTCGTATTTTTGTGCAAATAATTTAAAAACAATTTTATGTCTAACATTACATTCACCATGATCAAGCCAGATGCAGTTGCAGACGGACATATTGGTGCAATTTTGGGAAAGATTTCTGAAGGAGGATTCAAAATTAAAGCTTTAAAGCTTACTCAGCTTACAGTTGCTGACGCAAAAAAATTCTATGAAGTACATTCTGAAAGACCGTTCTACGGCGAGTTGGTTGAGTTCATGAGCTCAGGACCTATCGTTGCTGCGGTTTTAGAAAAAGATAATGCTGTAGAAGATTTCAGAACTTTGATCGGTTCTACAAATCCTGCAGAAGCTGCAGAAGGAACAATCAGAAAAATGTTTGCAAGAAGCATCGGCGAGAATGCAGTACACGGTTCAGATTCAGATGAAAATGCACTTATCGAAGCTCAGTTTCATTTTTCTGGAAGAGAAATTTTCTAAGAAGAGCTTTAAAAAAATATATAAATCCGGGAATATTTCCGGATTTTTTTATGTCTAAATTCGACGTCTAAATTAAGTAACTGTTTAACTGAAAAAATACCGTGTTTTTACGGATTGTTTGGTACTGAAAATTTCAGGATATTTGTAATGGATTAAACGAAAGTTTATTTCAATGATTAAAAACTAAAGCAAACTAAACTGTAACCACAAGAATTCTCTTTACCAGAGATGAGAAAGGCTGCCTATTGGCAGCCTTTTTTGGGTTGTAAAAAATTGTTTTTTTAGACTTTCAGAAGTTCAATCATTCTTTCCGGGCTTTCTGCTGAGAAAACCGCATTTCCTGCAACCAAAACATCTGCACCTGCATCAAAAAGTTTTGAAGCGTTGTCGATATTCACGCCACCATCGATTTGAATCAAAGCTGTAGAATTATTACTCAGAATGAGATCTTTTGTTTCAGCGATTTTTTTATACGTGTTTTCAATAAATTTTTGTCCGCCAAAACCTGGGTTTACACTCATTAACAAAACCAGATCTACATCGGCAATAATGTCTTCAAGCATTAAAACCGGTGTTGAAGGATTTAAAACTACACCAGCCTTGGCTCCTAAACTTTGAATGTGATGAATTGTTCTGTGTAAATGTGTACAGGCTTCGTAATGAACAGAAACTAAGTCTGCACCATGACTGATGAATTCTTCAACATATTTTTCAGGCTCTACAATCATTAAATGCACATCCATAAATTTTTTGGCATGCTTCTGAATTGTTTTCATCACCGGAAATCCGAAGGAAATGTTTGGTACAAATCTGCCATCCATGACATCTATATGCAGCCAGTCTGCTTGCGAATCGTTGAGCATTTCGATGTCCCGCTGAAGATTTCCAAAGTCCGCAGACAATAGGGAAGGTGCTATAAGCTTAGTTTTCATTTTTACTTTCTATTTACTTTTATCTTTTACCTTGATTCTTTTTACCTGGCTCTTTTTATTTAATGATACTTCAGTTTCATCTCAGGTTTAATTTCCAACAGAGTTTCGTAGATTAATTTAATCACATTGCCAACATCTTCTTTGGATACCATTTCCACCGTGGTATGCATGTAGCGTAAAGGCAGGGAAATCAATGCGCTTGGTACGCCACCGTTGGAATGGGCAAAAGCATCCGTATCAGTTCCCGTCGCACGGCTGGCTGCAGCTCTTTGGTAAGGAATGTTTTTCGACTTTGCGGTATCAATGATCAGTTCTCTTATTTTATGATGCACACTGGGAGCAAAAAATACCACAGGACCATCACCACATTTCTGATCGCCTTCTTTTTTCTTTTCAATCATCGGGGTCGTTGTATCATGGGTGACGTCGGTTACAATTGCGATGTTAGGTTTGATGGTATCTGCAATCATGTCTGCGCCGTAAAGTCCAACTTCCTCCTGTACAGAGTTGGTGATATACAAACCGAACGGAATTATTTTTTTATTTTCCTTTAAAAGTCTTGCCACTTCAGCAATCATAAAACCACCGATTCTGTTATCTAAAGCCCGGCAAACGAAATAACGGTCATTCATTTCAAAAAACTCGTCAGGGTAAGTGATCATACAACCCACGTGAATTCCGAGCTCTTCAACTTCTTCTTTTGAAATTGCACCGCAGTCGATAAAAATATTTTCAATTTTTGGAGTTGGTTCGTTTTGGTTTGCGCTTCTTGTGTGAATTGCCGGCCAGCCAAAAACTCCTTTTACAATACCTTTTTCACCATGGATGCTAACCACTTTTGAAGGCGCTATCGTTTGGTCTGAACCACCGTTTCTGATCACGTAAATTAATCCGTCATCTGTGATATAATTTACATACCATGAGATTTCATCGGCATGGGCTTCAATTACCACTTTGAATTCAGCTTCAGGGTTTATAATGCCGTAGCATGTTCCGTAGTGATCGACTTCAATTTTATCTACATATGGTTTGATGTAATTCATCCATACTTCCTGGCCTTTGTGTTCATATCCGGTAGGGGATGATGTGTTAAGATACTGTTCTAAAAACTTTAGAGACTTCTTTTCGAATTTCATATAGAAAGGAATGATTTTTGCGTTGATTTTTTTTGATACGAAGTGTAAAAATAATGATTTTAAATAAAGTTTTCTTCCCTTTTCTTATTTTTTTTGCGATATCTGCCCACGCTCAAATTGTTGATACTCTCGGAATCAGACCTTTAAGTCAGTATCCACAGGATCAGTTGAAAGTGGATGAATATGGTCAGAAATATTTTTATGACGAAAGACAAAAGGCAAAAATTTACGAGATCAACGGGGAAACAGTTGTTATAATGGATGAATTGAGATTGGTGAACAGACCAAAATTCAATAATCAGCTTGATAAAAATTTCTATCTTTTCCTTAATAAGAAGCTATACCGTGTTTATCCTCTCTTTCTGACAGCTCTTCAGCAGTATCGCGATATTCAGGCAGATATGCAGGATATGGATTCTGCTGCCAAACGGAAATTTGTGAAAGACCGGCAGAATATGCTTGCAGACCAGTATGAAAAACAATTACGGGATCTAACAACTACGGAAGGTCAGGTTTTTGCGAAACTGATGAGCCGCGCAACCGGTAAAAATGTTTTTGAAGTGATCAAAGAACTTCGTGGAGGCTGGAGCGCATTCTGGTGGAATGTAAAAGGAAAAGTGGCAGATATTGATCTTAAGGAAAAATACAATCCTCATAAAAACAGAACCGACGAATTTTTAGAATCACTTTTGCAGTCCAACTGGAACTCCGGCTATCTGCAGCCTTATCCAGGTGCCAAAGATTTTAAGTCTCCGCGATAAAAATAAATTCCTGTAAATTTTACAGGAATTTTTCTTTTAATTTATCAAAGACAATTTTGTCAACGGGTAGGGGAAAAGGGTTGTCCGGTCTGTCAATATCAACCCATTCGGTTCTTTCGATGCAGGGATCTATGATGAGGAAATCTTCTTCGTTGGTAATTTTCACTAAATAGTATATCGTAAGCAACTGTTCGTTATCACGAAATCTTGAAGTGAGAAAATGCTCCTGAGTATAAAAGTGTTCAAGGATTTCAATTTTGACGTTTAACTCTTCATCAAATTCCCTGTGAAGACAGTCTGTAAGACCTTCTCCTAATTCAAGTCCGCCTCCGGGAAGTTTCATCAAGGGCTCGCCGGCGTATTCTTCGAATAAGGTAAGCACTTTTTTATCTTTTACAGCACAGGCATATACTCTTACATTGATTTTATCTACCATATATAATATTTGTCATGCTAATTTAAAGATTTTGTTTTGCCTGAAAGAGAAAAAACCATATTAATCATCTTCTCATTCTAAAATCTTAATTTTTAAATCTCAAATTTCAAATCTCAAATCTTAAATCTAAAGCTTCCATGCATTAATCATTTCCCGCTTTCCCGGAGGTCCCTGCATTTTTTCCACGTTGAAATTGAGTTCCTTTAAAATCCTTCGGACACTGCCTTTGGATGAATATGTTGTTAACAATCCGTTTACACTCATTTTATCTGAAACCATTTCAAAAAGCGGCATCTCCCACAGGTCAGGCTGCACTCTAGCCCCAAAGCAATCGAAATAGACGAGATTTATTTCAGGTAAGTCTGTGTTTTTCAGATCAAAGAAGTCACACTGAATCTTTTTTAAACTGAAACCAGGAACAATTTCCTGGAGATTTTCCCAATCTGTACTGTGAATTTTCTGATAAATATTTTTTAATTCTGCGTTATCAAAAAGTTCAAAATACGCTAAATCATTTATTTCTGATTCATTTATCGGATATTTTTCAAGCGAAAAATAATTAATCTTATGATTTTTGTCAGTTTTTAAATATTCATTAATTGTTACCAAAACATTCAAACCTGTTCCAAAACCGAGTTCTAAAATATTAATTTCGCAATCATTTATTAAATTCAGTCCATTTTTGATAAACACGTGTTCTGCTTCCTGCAACGCACCGTGGTGTGAATGGTAGTTTTCATTTAAGTCATTGATATATAATGTCTTGCTGCCGTCGTTTGTTGTTTTAATCTCCCTTTTCATGCTTTTTTTGTCAAATTTAACGTAAAATTTTTATATTTAAAAAATTATATTAAATTTGTAGAACATCATAAAAAATTTAAGAAATGATAATTCAAAAGACAGAAAACTCCAGAATTTCTACATTCGACCCTAACAACTTTTCCTTCGGAAATACTTTTGCTGATCACATGGTGATCTGTGAGTATGAGAATGGGAAATGGGGTGATGTGAAAGTGGTTCCTTACGGTCCGATTCCTTTTACTCCGGCGATGATGGGAGTAAATTACGGACAGGCTTGTTTTGAAGGTATGAAAGCCTACAAAGACAAAGACGGACAGGTTTTCCTTTTCAGGCCTGAAAAGAATTTTGAGCGTATCAATAAATCTGCGAAGCGTCTTGCAATGCCGGAAGTAACTGAGGAAATGTTTATTGAAGGTTTAAAAGCCCTTGTAAATATCGACAGAGAATGGATTCCGCAGGGCGAAGGAAATTCTTTATACATAAGACCTTTGATTTTCGCAACGGAAGAAGCTTTGAAAGCAAGAGTTGCCAATAAATATATGTTTGCGATTGTGACAACTCCTGCAAAGATGTATTACACAGAACCGGTTTCTGTAAAAATTTCAGATCATTACTCAAGAGCAGCAAGCGGCGGTGTAGGTTCTGCAAAAGCAGCAGGAAACTATGCAGCGTCATTCTACCCAACACAGTTGGCAATTGAAGAAGGTTACGATCAGATTATCTGGACAGACGACGCGACCCACGAATATTTTGAGGAAAGCGGAACAATGAATGTTTTTGTAAGAATCAATGATACAATTTATACTCCTCCAACATCAGAGAAAATTTTAGATGGTGTTACCAGAGACAGTTTCATTCAGTTGGCTAAAAAGAGAGGCTTTGAAGTAAAAGTTGAACCAATTAAAGTAAAAGATGTAGTTGCTGCACAGAAAGACGGCTCTTTAAAAGAAGTTTGGGGTGTAGGAACTGCAGTAGTAACGACGGTGTTCCAGGCATTGGGATATCAGGGTGAAAAACTTGAATTGCCGGCACTTTCAGATGAAGAAAGTTTCGCTGTAACCCTTAAGAATGATTTGGTAAATCTTCAGACCAATCTTACCGAAGATCCTTTCGGATGGAGAGTTTTGGTAGAGAAAAATATTCTTGAGACCGTTTAAGCAACTCGATAATAAATATAAAGTCAGGATTTTTCCTGGCTTTTTTTGTTTTTATATGTTCGCATAATTGCGTATTTTCGCAACGGTTTATAAAATTAATATGTAAACATTCTGCTCTTGAAAAAATTAGTTATTCTATCGGTTTTGGCTTTTGTTGCCTGTAAAAGAAATACTACAGTTTATCCTCCGGTAGGCGGAGTGCTGAGTCAGTCTGACCTTAAAACTTCTAAAGAGAGAACCAAAAATCTCAATACTCTGGAAAGACAGCAGATTCAGGACTGGATTTCTGGTCAACAGACAAAGTTTTATCCTACAAAGCTGAATTACTGGGTAGATGTTGCCGGTTTCGATGACAGACAGAAGCAGATGGATGACGCTCCGGTTTCCTATTCCTACGAACTCTACGATTTTGATATGACTAAAATTTATGAAAAATCATTCGCCAGAGAAAATGCAAAATTCGGTCATTTTGATGAACTGAAAGCCGTGGAGAACGCTCTCAGATACATGAAAGCGGGAGAGGAGATTACGCTGCTTGTGCCTTCATCACTGGCTTACGGAACCTTTGGGGACGAAAACAAAATTGATAACGATGTTCCTTTAATCATAAAACTCAAATTAATATAAATGAAACTTTTTAATAAAAATATAATTCTTGCAGCGGCAAGCGTTTCGCTGATGAGCTGCACTCCAATCTATAAAAAAATGAACGTAGACAAAGAAACTTACGAAGGTCTTAATGACGGACTTTATGCTAATCTTCAGACAACGAAAGGAAACATGATCGTGAAGTTGGAAGATAAAAAAGCACCTGTAACTGTAGCCAACTTTGTTGGTCTTGCAGAAGGAAAAATCGACAACAAAGCGAAAGCGAAAGGTGTTCCTTATTATGACGGAACTATTTTCCACAGAGTAATCAAAGATTTTATGATCCAGGGAGGTGATCCTCAGGGAACAGGAATGGGAGATCCGGGTTACAAGTTTGAAGACGAAAAAAACGACCTTAAACACACAGGGAAAGGTGTTCTTTCTATGGCGAACTCAGGTCCGAACACCAATGGCTCTCAATTCTTTATCACTGAAGTGGCAACACCTTGGTTAGACGGAAGACACACTATTTTCGGTAAAGTGGTGAAAGGTCTTGAGACTGTAGACGCAATTGCAAACGTAGAAAAAGGTCCTCAGGATAAACCAAAAACTGATGTAGTACTTGAAAAAGTGGGGATTTTCAGCAAAGGTGATGAGTATAAAAACTACGATGCTGCGAAAACTTTCACTGAAGGGAAAGCTAAAATCGCTGCCAACAACAAAGCGATGGCTGAAAAAGCTGAAGCTGAAGCGAACAAAAAAATGGAAGATCTGAAAGCAGGAATGCAGAAAACTGAATCTGGTCTTTACTATAAAATCACAAAAACTACTACCGGAGCTTCTCCAAAAGTAGGTGACAATGTTTCCGTGCATTATGCAGGAAAACTGGTTGACGGTACAGAATTCGATTCTTCTTTCAAAAGAAATGAACCTATCGAAATTCCTATCGGAATGGGTAGAGTAATCAAAGGTTGGGACGAAGGAATTCTTTTACTTAAAGAAGGTGAAACCGCTACATTATTAATTCCGCCAGCGATGGGTTACGGAGCAAATGGTGCAGGAGGTGTTATCCCGCCAAATGCGTGGTTGGTTTTCGACGTAGAATTGGTTAAAATTAAATAATCACCAACAAATAATCATATAGCCATTCGCAAGAGTGGCTTTTTTTATATTTTTACTGAAAAAATTTATGAAAACAAAATTTTTATTAAGCCTTTTCGTACTGATGAGCGTGTGTTTTTCTGCGCAGAGTAATGATCAGCAAATCATTTCGAAATCATTTTCCTCTTTTCTGGGAAATCTGAAATCAAAAGATATTGATAAGGCCGTCGAAGGTATTTATCCAAAGTTTTTTACTGTTTTGCCAAAAGATCAGATGACAATGATTTTAAATATGACCTACAACAATCCGATCATGAAGGTCGAAATCATCAACTATAACGTAACACAGGTTGGAAACTCAGAATTGGTGAACGGGGAACATTTTTCTATTGTAAATTACTCTACAAGAATCCGTTGCAATGCTGAAGGGATGCAGGAGGAAATGAGAAATAATATTAAAAAGATGCTCGTTCAGAAATACGGAAACGGAAGTGTGGTCTATTATCCCAATGAAATGGCTTATTACATCAATGCAAAAACAAAAGCCTGCGCCATCTCTAAAGACAGAAAAAACTGGAAATATGTTTTGGTGGAAAAGGAAATGAAATCTCAGTTGAATAAAGTTTTACCGAAGAAAATTTTAGATAAAATTTAAAGTAGTCGATTTGATTTTTAGCCTGAATTTTAGTTTTAAAGCTTTCTGATGAATTTGAAGAACAGATTTACAGTTGAAACCAAAATGTTGGGTCTTCTCACACTTGGAATTATCACTTTGGTCATTCTTTGTGTCTGGATTTCTGGTATTCAGTCTCACAGAACACTGTTTCAGAATTCGATCATTTCTACTTCCATTCTTGCTGGAGCCTTCTTTCTTTTTGTGAGTTTGGGACTGTATTTTGGTTTAAAATTAAAAGAGAATGTAGGAGCTATCGTCAACAGAGAAAAGCTGAAAAGTATTGCCGACAAAAGACCAAAGTTTGAAGGTTTCGATGGAGGTTTACCCGATATTGGCGATGGAGACGGCTGTGCCGGAGTTATTTTATCAGTTGTTTTGTGGTTTTTTATAGGTTTGGTTGCTGTATTTCTTCTATTATTTCTAGGAATTTTTATTTGGGCTACAGTTCTTATCCTGATAGCAATGCTTTACTGGATTTTCTTCCGTGCATTGCGTTTAGTCTTTAAAAATTCAAAACACTGTAAAGATGATTTAGTAAAAAGCTTCGGGTTTGGAATTTTTTATTCATTCTTATATATATCCTGGATTTATGGAATCATTTTCCTGCTTCATTTTTTACAGCATTCTGAAAAAGTAACTTTTTAAATTAATCAATCAGCCTGCAGACAAAATCTACCGTTTGCAACGTCATCTCAAAAACTTTTGCGACTTTTGTCTCTCATTTTTAAACAAGATTTATGAAAATTATAGCTGTCATTCCCGCACGTTACGAAGCAAGCCGTTTTCCTGCAAAACTGATGCAGATTTTAGGAGAAAAAACTGTCATTACAACTACTTATCAAAATGTTGTGGAAACAGGTTTGTTTGATGAAGTTTTCGTCGCCACAGATTCTGAATTGATTTTTAATGAAATCGAAAGTAATGGCGGAAAAGCAGTGATGACAGGGCAACACGAAACCGGCAGCGACCGTATTGCTGAAGCCGTTCAGAATATTGACTGCGATATCGTCATCAACGTTCAGGGCGATGAACCTTTTCTAAAACTTGAACCGCTGCAGCAATTGATTGAAGTCTTTAAAGAAGATGAAAATCAGGAAATTTCTCTGGCTTCATTAAAAATAAAACTTCATGAAAAAGAGGAAATTGAAAATCCAAATAATGTAAAAGTGATTACCGACAATAATGGTTTTGCCCTTTATTTCAGCCGTTCTGTGATTCCTTTTCACAGGGAAATTTCTTACAATGTAGATTACTTTAAACACATTGGCGTCTACGCTTTTCGAAAACATGCTTTGATTCAGTTTTCAAAACTCGAAATGAAGCCTCTCGAAATTTCCGAAAAAATAGAATGCATCCGCTATCTGGAGTACGGAATGAAAATTAAATTAATTGAAACCAATTTTGTGGGAGTCGGGATTGATACACCAGAAGATCTGGAGAAAGCAAGGAAATTAGTTTGAAAATGTATCAATTAGATAATTTGAAAATGCTGTTGATCGTTTGCATTTTCAAATTAATTCATTCTCAGATTTTCCAATATCTGGAATACGGAATGAAAATTAAACTTATAGAATTGAATTTTATCGGTGTAGGGTTTGACACGCCGGAAAATCTGGAGAAAGCGAGGAAATTAATTTGAAAATGTATCAATTAGATAATTTGAAAATGGTGTCGATCATTTTGCATTTCAAATTAATTCATTCTCAGATTTTCCAATATCTGGAATACGGAATGAAAATTAAATTAATTGAAACCAATTTCGTTGGAGTAGGCATTGATACGCCGGAAGATTTGGAAAAAGCAAGGAAATTAATTTGAAAATGTATCAATTAGATAATTTGAAAATGCTGTTGATCGTTTGCATTTTCAAATTAATTCATTCTCAAATTATCCAATATCTGGAATACGGAATGAAAATTAAACTTAGAGAAACGAATTTGATCTGTGTAGGGTCTGATACGCCGGAAGATCTGGAGAAAGCAAGGAAATTAATTTGAAAATGTATCAATTAGATAATTTGAAACTGCTGTTGATAGTTTTGCATTTTCAAATTAATTCATTCTCAAATTTTCAAATTAAAAAAACTTATATTTGACTTGATAAAATTGATTTAATGAAGAAACTTCTTTTAATATTCGTCCTCATATTTTCACAACAGATTTTTGCGCAGACCGCGAAGGAAATCATTGATAAAAACATCGAACTGTCGGGTGGTTTAACGCAGTGGAAGCTTTTAAATTCAGTGTTGCTGCAGGGTAAAGTGATTTTGGGAGTGAAAGATGAATATCCCATAAAGATTTATCAGACACGTCCCAATTTAACAAAAACGGTCATTACCATCAGCGGAAAAGAAACAGCTATCGAAGGATACGACGGAAATAAAGGGTACGCAATGAATTATGCGGCCAACAAACTTCAGGAGTACAAAGAATATGTAGCTGAAAGTTTCGATAACGACTTTATCGACTGGGAAAACAAAGGTTTTGAAGCACAGTATTTAGGCAAAGAAAAAATCGGGAATATCTATTGTCACAAGGTGGAACTTACTAAGAACGTGAATAAAAATATCTATTATTTTGACACCAAAAACTTTATGCTTTTAAAAGAAATAAAAAAAGATGATACTTTACTGTACTCAGATTACAAAAAGGTCGGAAATTTGATGATGCCTTTCAGAATTGAGTCATCGAGCGCCAAAAAAGACGGTGACTACGTGATGATTCTCAACAAAGTGGAGATTAACAAGGTCTTCCCAGCCAATACTTTTAAATTTTAAAATACCTGAATCAATATGAAAAAATTGTTTATTATGCTGCTTTCTTTCGTGGCATTTATCAACAGCTGTGCTCAGAAAAAGTCTGAGACTTCAAAAACCAAAACCAAAGAACTTATGGGAAAATCAATTTATGACTATAAAGTAGATGCTCTTGAAGAAGGCAAAACCATCAACTTTGCAGATTTTAAAGGAAAGAAAATTCTTATTGTCAACACTGCGTCAGAGTGCGGTTTCACGCCTCAGTACAAAGATCTGGAGCAGATCTCAAAAGAATACGGCGATAAGCTTGTTGTAGTAGGTTTTCCTGCCAACAATTTTGGCGGGCAGGAACCCGGTTCAAACGTTGAAATCGGTGCATTCTGTGAGAAAAACTATGGTGTAACTTTTCCATTAGCTGCAAAGGTCTCTGTGAAAGGCGACGACACTGCGCCGATCTTCAAGTATCTTACTGAAAAAGACCTGAATGGTGTAAAAGACAGTCAGATTCTCTGGAATTTCACCAAGTTTCTTTTGGATGAAAACGGTAAGCTCATCGGTTCTTTTAAAAGTGATGTGAAGCCTACGGATGAGGCGATTGTGAAGTATTTGAAGTAAAATACTTTTGGATTATAAATGAAAGCAACCTGATTTGGGTTGCTTTTTTTATACCTGAATGAGTAATCCTGTTATGACAGCATTTTTTTCATCATCAGATCGGTCTGATCTTCATTTCCGAATCTGAAAATATGCCTGCCGAATTCTACAAATCCGTTTTTCTTATAAAACTGCACGGCTCTGGAATTTTCTTCCCAGACTCCAAGCCAGACGTACTTCAAGGCTAACTTATTCGCAATCTCCAGCGCTTTATCATAGAGAATCTGTCCTACCTTCTTACCGTGAAAATCTTTTGAAACATAAATTCTTTCAATTTCAAGCGAGTTGGAATCCTGCAGCTCGGTTTGCGCATTTCCGAAATTCACTTTTAAATAACCAACCACTTCATCCTGTAAAACGGCAAAATAGAATTTGGAGTTTTGGTTTTGAAGTTCAGCCGTTAACTTTTCTGTAGTGAAACCTGTGGTCATGTATTGCTCCATATTTTCTGTTGTGTTGTGTGGCGCAAATGTATCGAAGAATGTTTCCTCTGCAATTTTCTGCAGTGGGGCAATGTCTTCAATTCCAACTTGTTTTAATATAATTTCGTGCATGATTTATTTAATATTTCTATTTATAACTGAATAAATTACACCTTTATTTCCATCAAAATCAAAATCTTTTTCATATTCAAGTCCGGTTTTCTGTAAAACTTTAATGGAAGCTGTATTTTCTTTCATCGCTCTTCCAACGATCTTGTTTAAATTTAATTCTTTAAAACCATAATCGATGCAGCCTACAGCACTTTCTGTGGCAAAACCTTTATTCCAGAAATGCTCAAAAAACCTAAAGCCAATATCTGTCTCATCCAATTTTTCATCGTATTTCAAGCCACACCAACCCAGAAATTCGCCACTCGATTTTTCGATAACCGCCCATCTTCCGAAACCGTTTTTCTGATAATCTGAGTAGTTTTCAAGAAAAGACCGAGCCTCTTCAATATTTTTAAAAGCTGAATTTCCGGTGTATCGGATGACGTTTGGATTTGAATTTAAATGATAAAAATGTTCGGCATCATTAATATTGAATTCGCGGAGGGCAAGGCGTTTTGTTTCGAGTATTGTTTTCATAAGCTGTAAATATAATACCATTTTTGATTGTCGCCCTGTTCCCCAAAGGTATTAATCAAAAAAAGAGTCACATTACTGCAACTCTTTATAATTATTAATAAATTTTAATTTCCAATTCTTTTATAATCCAACGGTGATTTTAAAAACTGGTTTTAAATTAACCTTCAATTCATCAAGACTAGTCTGAGCTCCTTTAATTTCTAAAAATAAAGAATTTTGTTTTGATTTTAAGTAGTCAATCAGTTCTGTATCCGTAGTATTGATAGTAAGAGTATTGGGATTGGTGTTGTTTTCAACTGTTCCGACTAAAACTTCCGGAAGATTTGGAGCTTTGATAAATACTTTTGCACCATTGATGATATTCAGTTTATTTCCTAATGTAGAGCTTATGTAATCAATAGTAAAACCGGTAAGCTTCACAGATTTCAGATTTTCTACAGATAATTTAGAATTTTTCTCCTTGATCTTAGCATCTACATCGATGTTAAGAGGAATTTCCGGATAACGCAGATAAGAACTTGTGTTGACAGTTGCAAATGGTAAATCCTTTTCAAGCGTTAAAGGGATATCAAATGGTACCGGAACTTCAATGTCATCTTTATCGCAGCTTGTAAGCGAAAGTGTAGTTGTTCCCAATAATCCAAATACAAGGACAAATCTTAAAAGTAATTTTTTCATAAATATAATTTAAACTCTGCCTGTCTAAATTGATGCCAAACTACTGTAAATACTTTTATTCATAGATATATTAAAATGTATACAAAAAAAAGCGATCCGAAGACCGCCTTTCAATTATAATTTATTCTGTTTAATCCGCTTTGCAGATAAATTGAGAAAACGTTTCACGAGCATTGCTGCGGAAATTGTTAAACCCAAGCCAAGCGCTATCCACATCCCGAAAGCACCCATTTTCATTGTTACACAAAGAAAATATCCTAATGGAATTGTGATCAGCCAATAAGCGATAAAGGTGTAAATGGAGGGAACTTTCACATCCTGCAAACCTCTCAGCATTCCCAGAGCCGTCACCTGAATTCCGTCTGATAACTGGAAAAGAGCGGCGATAATCAGTAATTTTGATGCCAGCAAAATAACTTCAGTTTCTTCAGGTTTTGTGAAAAATGTGGGAAGAATATTTCTTCCGAAAATAAAAAACAATCCGCAAAGACACATGAAGAGAAATGCAATTTTAATATTATTGATTCCGATTTTTCTTAATTCAATAAAATTCTGTTCGCCCAGTTTTCTTCCGATCATCACGGTTGACGCTACACTGAAACCGATACAGAGATTAAAAGTAAACGACGCCATGCTCAGTGCAATCTGATGCGAAGCGATATCGTGAGCAGAAACCAGTCCGCAAATGAAAGCCGCTGCTGCAAAAGCCGTCACCTCAAAAAACATCTGCAGAGCAGTCGGAAAGCCTAATCTTACCATTTTCTCAAACATATTCTTTGAAAATACTGTTACTTTTAATGAAAAATCTTTGATGTACTGCCTGGTTTTCGGTTCTTTAATCAGGACGAAATACAGAAAAACCACCATGAATATTCTGGCAATCAAACTCGCCAGAGCAGAACCTTTTACTCCCATTTCTGGGAAGATCCAAAGCCCTTTGATGAAAACATAATTTAAAGCAATGTTGATTACATTGGCAATAATAGTCGCTTTTGTTACCCCGATGGTGTACGACAGACCTTCAGAAACCTCTCTCAAAGTCTGAAATGCCATAAAGGGCACGATGCTGATTGCCATAATCCATAAAAAGTCTACCGTATCAGGAATAATTTTTGCCGGCTGACCGGAATGATAGAGTAGTGGCAGGCCCGCAAACAGAACCAGCATCAGAATAATTCCGACAGTCATATTAATAACAAAACCATGACTGAATACCGAATTGATGGTCTTGTGATCATGCTGAGAATGCGCCTCTGAAACCAAAGGCGGAATGGCAAACGAAAAACCCAATGCCAAAACAAACATTGAGAAAAATACGGCGTTACCCAAAGAAACAGAAGCCAGTGCATCTGCTCCCAAAAGTCGACCGACAATAATGTTGTCAAAAAGGTTTACAGAAACCTGCCCAACCTGTGTAAGCATTACCGGAAGAGCCAGTGTGAGGGCTTCTTTCGTGTAATTTTTATTTAAAAAGTTCATAATAGTAACAAAAAAAAATCTGCAGCATAAATACTGCAAATTTTTATAATTTAAGAGAATTAAGTATTAATTTATTTTCTCACAAAACTTGCAACGTCTTCCTGCGAAACAGTAGCTCCACCAAGAATGATTAATCTTTCCACTACGTTTCTCAGCTCACGGATGTTCCCTGTCCACGAAAGTGCTTCCAGCGCCTTAATTGCCGAATCATCGAATTTCTTAAGTGCAGTTCCGTGCTCGTCGGAGATCAGTCCTGAGAAGTGATCTACTAAAAGCTTGATATCTGCTTTTCTTTCATCCAACGGCGGTACATAGATTTCAATTACAGAAAGTCTGTGGTACAAATCTTCTCTGAATCTTCCGGCTTCGATTTCTTTAGCCATATTTTTATTGGTTGCTGCAAGTACTCTCACATCAACCTTGATCTCTTTGTCACTTCCTACCGGCGAAACTTTGCTTTCCTGCAACGCTCTCAAAACTTTAGCCTGAGCAATCAGACTCATATCACCGATTTCATCTAAAAAGATAGTTCCGTTGTTGGCCTGTTCAAATTTTCCCTGCTTATCTTTAATTGCTCCGGTAAACGAACCTTTAACGTGACCGAAAAGTTCAGATTCAATCAGTTCAGAAGGAATAGCGGCACAGTTTACTTCCACCATTGGACCTCTTGATCTTTCACTCAAATTGTGAATAGCGTGAGCCACAAGTTCTTTTCCGGCGCCGTTGGGACCTGTGATCAAAACTCTTGCATCAGAAACTGCCACCTTTTCAATCATCTCCTGGATCTTTTTTAAAGGTTCAGACTCACCGATCATCTGGTATTTTTTGTTAACTTTCTTCTTAAGCGTTTTGTTTTCGTTCTGAAGATTTTTATTTTCTTTTTTAAGTGTTTCTTTAACCAAAGCATTTTTCACACTTGTAATCAGTCTGTTGATGTCGATTGGCTTTGAGATAAAATCGTAAGCTCCGTCTTTCAGACAGGAAACCGCAGAATCGATGTCGGCGTGACCGGAAATCATGATAAAAGTGCTTTCAGGTTTCAGCGCCATGCTTTGTTTCAGAAGTTCCGTTCCTGATAATTTCGGCATTTTGATATCAGAAATTACCAGCGCAAAATCTTCTTTTTCAATATGTTTAATTCCTTCGAGACCGTCTTCGGCAATCACAAATTCATATTCGGTCAGTTCATCAGAAAGAATACTGTGAAGTACTCCGGAAATAGCTTTTTCGTCTTCTACGATAAGGATTTTTTGCATAGTCGCAATTTAATTAATTTTGCCGGATTATCAGCAAATATTGTTCCTAAATAGTCTTTTGATGTAAAACACTGGTATCTGTCAATCTTAACAGAAGATATTCTGGAAATTACCTTTGAGAAAGAGAGCGCTGAACTGAAAAATTATGAACACCGAAAATTATTGTAACACCTCTATCGTTAAACTTCTGCGGAAATCTGCGCATTAAATCTCCGAAAATCTGCGGGAAAATTTACATGAAATATCCATGAGCGCAAAAAGATTTACTGTGAATAATCCCTTCTTCCAAAAATCGCTGAACCTACACGTACAGAATTGGCACCGCATTCAATTGCAACAGGGAAATCATCACTCATTCCCATTGAAAGGGTTTTTAAAGTATGTTTTTCATTAAGTTTATCAAAGAGGTTTTTTAAAACTGAAAATTCTTTTTTAATCTGATCTTCATCTTCTGTAAAAGTGGCCATACCCATCAGTCCCGTAATTTCAATGTTCGGAAAATCTCCACTGATGAATTTTTGAAACAGATTTTCAGCTTCTGAAATGTCAAGACCAAATTTTGAATCTTCTTCTGCGATTTTTACCTGTAAAAAAACTTTGATTGTGCGGTTATTTTTGGCAGCTTCTTTATTGATTTCATTCAAAAGTTTTTCAGAATCCACACTTTGGATGGTGTCGATATACTCAGCAATATATTTCACTTTGTTGGTCTGCAGATGTCCGATCAGATGCCATTGAATATCTTTTGGCAGTTGAGGATATTTTTCTGTCAGTTCCTGCACTTTATTCTCGCCAAAAACCTTCTGTCCGAAATCATAAACCTCCTGAATAGCCGCCACCGGATGTGTTTTTGAAACAGCAACCAATTCCACAGTATCGGGAAGCTGACTTTTTATGTTGTGGTAATTTTCCTGTAAACTCATAACTGCAAATTTCTGATTTTTTGTTGGATTTTAAGTTTAAATACAGCTTTATTCTTCCAAAATTCTTTTCAGATACAAAGCATTTTTTATAGCAGCAGTTCCCCATGTATTATTGAAAAAGACATAAGATTTAAGACTGTTATCTCTAAATTTCGCTGCCAGATTCTCAAGAAATTCCTCTGTGTATTCAGATTTATAGAGGACTGGCTTTCCGTGAAGTCTGTAGTACAGAACATCAGAATTACTGATAATTACTTCATCGGGAAGATCAGAGGGAAAGCTCACGCCGGAAAAAACAATATTGTTTAGTTTTAAAGCTTCGAAAACCTCGTTCTCCCACCACGATTCGTGCCTGAACTCAATGACATTCAAAAAATTAGGATCTAAACTGTCTTTTATTACATCTGAATTTTCACCAGAATTCTTGAACGACGGTGGAAACTGATATAAGAATCCCGCAAGCTTATTTTTTAAACCACTTTGAATATGATTGCAGAAATTAAGGATTTCTTCTCTGCAGTCTTTCAGCCGTTTTTCATGAGAAATTGTCTTTGGCATTTTAATAAAGAATTTAAAATCATCAGGAGTTTCGTCAAACCATTTTAACAATGTTTTTGCTGTTGGTTTCCTGTAAAATGTAGAATTGATTTCCACACAGTTAAATTCTTTCGAATAAAGTGTAAGAAAATCCTTGCTTTTGGCTTCCTCAGGAAACAGAGAACCCTTCCAATCATTGTTGTAAAAACCTGAGCAACCTATGTAAATCTTTTCTTTTTCCATTTTTATCTTAACTTCAAATGATTCATTACCTTTTTCTGTCTGGAAAATATCGGCAATTCCGTTAGATATGTGTGAATTCAAATCATTTAATTTTCAGATCAACAGCATTTAATCTTAATGAATTTAAAATCACAGACAGAGAACTTACACTCATCGCTGCCGCCGCAATCATCGGAGACAGAAGAATTCCGAAAATCGGGTACAGAAGTCCTGCTGCAACCGGGATTCCCAAAATATTATAAACAAAGGCAAAAAACAGATTTTCCTTAATGTTTTTAAGCAGTTTTTCACTCAGCAATTTTGCCTGAAAAACACCCAGAAGATCGCCTTTCAGCAAAGTGATTTCAGCACTTTCTATGGCAACATCAGTTCCTGTTCCCATGGCAATTCCAATGTTTGCCTGGGCAAGGGCAGGAGAATCGTTGATGCCGTCGCCGGTCATGGCTACTATTTTTCCCTGAGACTGAAGTTTTTTCACTTCATTCAACTTATCTTCAGGAAGACAATTGGCTTTGAAATTTTTAATTCCTAGTTCATCCGCAACTGCTTTTGCTGTATTTTCATTGTCGCCGGTCATCATGATGATTTCAATACCTTCATCCTGCAATTGCCGTACAGCTTTTTTAGATGATTCTTTTATTTTATCTGTGAAAATGATGAACCCTAAAACTTCATTTTCCTGAACCAGAAAAGAGATTGTATGTGCTTTCGACTGAATTTCGACTGCTTTAGATTTTAGATTTTCAGGAATAAATATTTGGTTTGAATTCAAAAGTTTTTCGTTGCCGAGATAAACCGTTTTTCGATTGATAATTCCTTTCACACCTTTGCCGGTAATATTTTCAAAACTGCTGACTTTTTCCGCAGCAATATTTTGATCTTTTGCCTTTTTGATCACAGCATCTGACAAAGGGTGTTCGGAATTTTGGTTGAGTGAATAAGCTAAATTTAAAATTAAATCTGCATTATTATTCAACGTTTCAATATGTTCAAGTGATGGTTTTCCTTCGGTTAAAGTTCCTGTTTTATCGGTGATCAGGACATTTACTTTATTCATCTGTTCAAGTGCTTCGGCATTTTTAATCAAAATGCCATTTTTAGCTCCTTTACCAATGCCAACCATTAAAGACATCGGCGTTGCCAAGCCTAAAGCACACGGACATGCAACAATTAAAACAGCAACAGCATTTACGAAAGCAAAAAGAGTTTTCTGATCTTCAGGTCCAAAAATTTGCCACAATACAAAGGTTAAGACTGATATTAAAATAACAGAAGGAACAAATATTTTCGCCACTTTATCAGTCAGTTTCTGAATTGGAGCTCTGCTTCGGCTGGCATCGTTGACCATTTTAATGATTTTTGCAAGCAGCGTTTCATCACCTACTTTTTCAGCTTTCATCATAAAAACCTGATTTCCGTTGATGGTACCTGCACTTACGTTCGCATTTATACTTTTTTCGACAGGAACTGGTTCACCCGTGATCATACTTTCGTCTATCACTGAATTTCCTTCAATAATTTTCCCATCCACCGGAATTTTCTCACCTGGTTTTACTTTTAAAATATCCCCAATTTTTATTTCGGAAAGAGGGACTTTTTTCTCTTCGCCATTCATCATTAAATTGGCTTCATCAGGCGATAAACTCATCAGTTCGCGGATGGCATTTCCTGTTTTCTTATGAGCAAAAGCTTCCATCAGCTGACCTAAAATAACCAAAGTTAAAATCACACAAACGGCTTCAAAATACAGAGGAATTGCATGATTATGACCAAGGATTTCATGTGGAATACTTTCCGGAAAAATTAATGCAACAATACTGAACAGAAAAGCTGCAGAAACGCCCAGCGCAATCAGGCTGAACATGTTTAAATTCCATGTTTTAAAAGAAATCCAACCTCTTTTAATCAGAAACCATCCCGAATAAAACAGAACGGGAAGCGTCAGAAACAATTCAATCCAGCCCTGAACGGTGTGCGAAAAAGGAAAATCAATCAGCATTCCACCCATTGAAAGAATAAAAACAGGAATTGTAAATGCCAGAGAAATAAAAAGTTTCCGTTTTAAAACAGAATAATTATCATCTGAATCGTCGCCATTTTTATCAGGATATTTTACGAGATCCATACCGCAAACCGGACATCCAAAGTTGGAATCATAGACTTTATCTCCCTCACAAAACATGGGACAGTAATATTTTCCCGCGTTGTCAGTTTCGTGTTTTGATGACTGATCACTTCCAGCATCTGACATCCCGCTTTCAACCAATTCCTCAGTTATTTCTTCAAGATGCATGTGGCAGACTGGGCAGCCAATGTCGCTGTCGTACACTTTATCGCTTTCGCAGAACATCGGGCAGTAGTATTTCCCGATATTGTCTTTAAAATTTTCGGGAAGATTTGTTGAAGAAAACTTAGGCTTGTAATTGGGATCTTTTTCCAGCTTTTCCTCAACAGGAACCAGAAACATATTGCAGACCGGACATCTTTTTCCCTTCTGAAAATAGACCTTGTCGCCTTCACATTCCATCGGGCAGTAGTAGACTGAGCTCGGTGAAATTCTTTCGCTGGGATGCGGTTTCTTATGTTGATGAGATTTGTTTTCCATTGTTTGAATTTACAATACAAATTTCAGGAAAGCAAACGGGATTCTGTTACAGAATTGAGGATTATGTTTACAGAATTAAAGTTTTAATTTTAAATCAAATCCAAAGCTCGTCGGTTGTGAACTTTCAGTTTTTTAAATTCAGTAGGAGTGAAGCCTGTAATGCTTCTGAATTGTGCAGAAAGATGCTGAACACTTTTGTAACCAAGCTTTGACGAGATTTCTGTGAGTGTAAATTCATTGTAAAGCAGTAATTCTTTAACCTTTTCTATCTTCTGAAGAATAAAAAACTGTTCTAAAGTCACATTCTCATGCTGCGAAAAAGTTTTTGAAATTAAACTGTAATCTTTGTGCAGATTGGATGAAAGAAACTCAGACAGCACAAAATCGTCTGCAATATCGAGACTGCTGATTTTTGTAATGATCAGATTTCTAATTTTTTCAGTAATCTGCTGCGTGGAGTCTTTTATTCTTTCAAATCCGGTCTGCTGTAAATTCTTTTCTATGATTTTTAAATTTTCCTCGGTGACGGGTAATTCAGTTTCCAGTTCACCGAGTTTGATTGAAACAGTGGCAATTCCGGCATCTTCAAAAATTTTTGAAACTGCCGAAATACAACGGTTGCACACCATATTTTTAATGAAAATCTTCATCACTTTCCTTTGGCTTGAGCCTGTCTTTTACAAATTCTACTTTGGTTTTGCCGTGAGGTGCCGGATTTCCGTCTTCATCGAGGTTTACCATTACAATTCTGTCTACGGTGATGATCGTCTGGTGCGTCATTTTATTTCTTACCTGGCAGGCTAATGTCACCGATGTAGAGCCAAATCTTGTTACTTCAATACCGATTTCAATAATATCTCCCTGCTTTGCAGAACTTACAAAGTTGATTTCTGAAATAAATTTTGTTACGATTTTCTTATTTTCAAGCTGAATTACGGCGTACAAAGCGGCTTCTTCGTCAATCCACTGCAAAAGTCTTCCTCCAAAAAGCGATTGGTTGGGATTAAGGTCTTCGGGTTTCACCCATTTTCTGGTATGATAGTTCATTTTTTTATCGATTGTTGTTTAATAGTTTAGTAAATAGTTTTGAAAATTTTGATGATTGCTAAAAATGATTTAAATAATTTTTTTTGAGCACATGGCTTTCACTTTTTTTACAGATGCGTCTTCGCAAAGCTCTTTGTAACCGTCAGATTCCACAGGAACGAGTGCGATTTTACTGTTTTGATCGTGATGAATCCCAAAACCATATCTTTTGGAAAGAGCAGATGATCTCAGGCAAGGCTGACCTTTTGAGAAAAATTTGTTGCGCTCTTCTGGCTTTTCTGCATCAGTCAAATTGTTCTTCAGTGCAAAAGTTTCAAAAACGATGTCGTCGGAAGTAAAGAGGTAAGGATTGTTTTTTATTAAATTGTATTGAATTTCAGCGGCGGTTTCAACCTTTTTAGCAGGCGGGATCTGAGAAACAGATACAGGACAGTCTTCCGCAACCTCAATAAAAGTGTTTTGATAGTTTGTAGTGTGAATTTTCATCCTTAAATCTCAATTATAACTTCGAATTTACGAAAAACAATTTAAAAGAGAGGCTGAAAATTTTGCCAAAACAGTCTGAACATAAGGCATTACATGCTAATTTTAACATAATATCAAATCCATAAAAAAATATTTGGTTTTGAAATTTTTAATTGTATCTTGCAGACGTTTATATTTGGAATCAATATTTGTTCATTACTGTATGTTGTTTTTCTTTTATATACCAAATCTTTACTAATTTAATTTTTTTTACAATGAACATTTTTGTTTCAAACATCAATTACGCAACTAAAGAACATGAGTTGCAAGATCTATTTTCAGAGTTTGGAGAAGTTTCTTCAGCTAAAATCATCACAGACAGAGAAACTGGTCGCTCAAGAGGTTTCGGTTTTATCGAAATGGGTGACGAGGAAGGACAACAGGCTATCGAAGCTTTGCACGAGAAAGAATTTAACGGAAAAGCGTTAAACGTTTCTGAAGCTAAGCCAAGAGAAGATAAACCAAGAAGAAGTTTTGATAACAACAGAAGCGGTGGCGGTGGCTACGGTGGAGGTAACAGAAGCGGCGGTGGCGGCGGTTACGGAAATAATAGAGGTAACGGTGGTGGAAGTTACGGTGGTGGAAACGACCGTGGCGGAAATCGTTGGTAAAATATAGAAGCGGCTTTTAAGCCGCTTTTTTTTATCTCCAGAATATAAAGATTCATAAAAATGACAGGCTGATAAAGTCTGTCATTTTTTTTTAATGAATATCCGTAGTTACTGTCACCATAGTTTTAACGGGGTTTTTATCAGTCAGCAGGAAAGGATTCAGCACGCTGAAATAAACAGTATTTTTAGGATTGACAATAACTGCTGAATTTATTTTATGATTAGATAGAATATTTGATTTTTTTTTCGAATTAAAATCAGCACGAAATCATTCAGGAGTAATCTTACTTCGATTTCAACAAAAACTTACAGTCAGTCTTTTTTCTTTTTCTTCTTTTTATCCTTTGCTTTTTTATCTTTTTTAGGATTGAGAATCTCTTCCGCAATTTCCAGTTTGGGTTCTTTGATTTTTGGAGGTTTTATTTCTATATCTTCTCCGAGATATTCTTTAAAATCATCCTTTGCAACAAGATTCTCTCTGAAAAGGAATTCCAGAATTTCTTTTCCGGAACCGTCGAAAAAGTTGTTGGCAATTTCCTTCATTAAAAAATTTCTGTAATCTTCAAAAGGTACAAGAACGCTGTATTTAAAAATTCTTCCTTCTTTTTCTGTCTTCAGATAGCCTTTTTCAACCAAAATTTTCAGGTAGGTAGAAACGGTGTTCTGATGCGGTTTAGGTTCAGTATGATGCTCCATCACATCTTTTAGATAAAAAGAATTAAGCTTCCAGAAAAGCTTCATCAGATTTTCTTCCGCAGAAGTAAGGTGATTGATTTTCATAAAAAATATTTAGGTTCTGAATTGAATATCGCAATAAAGATAAAGAAAAGAAACCAAAAAAGCGATAAGAGCGCCTAAAACAACCTCTTTTGGAGTGTGTCTCTTCAAAATAATTCTCGTTAAACCTACCAAACCAGCTATAAATAGCCATGCAATTCCCATTGAAGTATCAATATTAAAAAACAACGCCGCTACAAAAATATTGAAAGCAGTGTGCATGGAACTTTTAATAAAATAATTACTGACTTGTAACGCAAGAAGCAAAACCAAAATAAACAGCATTACAAAATCAAATCTTCCGTGTTTCAGATAGGAATAAAATAAGTACGCCGCTACACAGATGCCGATAAATATGTAAAGGGTCTTGCGCTGCACACGGTTGGATACATCCATGTTGGTGTATTTTCCTGTTTTCACATTGTAGGTAATCCACGCTATTACTGGGATTATTACCATCAGTAAAATAGGAAGAAAATGTTTCAGCGCCTGATTCAGACTGTACTCATGAACGCTCATGTAGACAAAAAATATGATAAGGGAAACCAGCGGATTAAAAAAATCGGAAATGATTCTGGATATTTTGTGCAAAGGTGAAGCTTGTTTTTCTTCCATTTTAAAATTTGATAATGTAAATATAATATTATAACAAAAAAAACAATTGCTGTGTATGTAATAAAAACAAAGTTTTTTTTATATTTTTGCTCAACTATTTGTAAAATATAAGCAAAAGCTAACGCATGAAGGAATTTTCTAAAGAGGTGTACCTGAAGTGGTATGAAGATATGACTATGTGGAGAAGGTTTGAAGACAAATGCCGTTCTCTCTATCTAAAACAAAAAATCAGAGGTTTTTTACATTTGTATAACGGTCAGGAGGCTATTCCTGCAGGTTTTACGCATGCAATGGATTTAACAAAAGACAGTATGATTACCGCATACAGATGTCATATCCACCCGATGGCAATGGGAGTAGACCCTAAAAGAATCATGGCAGAACTTTGTGGCAAGGCTACAGGTACTTCAGGAGGAATGGGTGGTTCTATGCACATTTTCAGTAAAGAACACAGATTCTACGGAGGTCACGGTATTGTAGGAGGCCAGATTCCTTTGGGAGCAGGTATTGCTTTCGCAGATCAGTATTTCGACAGAAAAGCTGTAAATATCTGTTTCTTCGGAGACGGTGCTGCAAGACAGGGATCTCTTCACGAAACTTTCAACATGGCAATGAACTGGAAACTTCCGGTAATTTTCGTTGTTGAAAACAACCAGTATGCAATGGGAACTTCTGTAAAAAGAACAGCCAACCACGAAGATATTTATAAATTAGGTTTAGGTTATGAAATGCCATGTCTTGCTGTAGACGCGATGGATCCTGAAAAAGTGGCTGAAGCTGCTTACGAAGCTATCGAAAGAGCAAGAAGAGGAGACGGACCTACTTTCATCGAAGCAAGAACTTACCGTTTCAGAGGGCACTCTATGTCTGATGCTGAACCGTACAGATCTAAAGAAGAAGTTGCTATTGCTAAAGGCGATGACCCTATCGAGTTGATCAAAGCAAGAATTTTATCAAACAACTGGGCTACAGAAGAGGAATTGGAGGCTTTGGATAACAAATCAAGAGATTTCGTGGAAGAATGTATTGAGTTTATGGAAAACTCTCCATATCCTGATACTGAGAAAATCTACGAGTACGTTTACGCTCAGGAGAATTATCCGTTTTTAGATAAATTTGAAAATCAATAAAATTAAATTAATTTGAAATCTGAAATTTGAGTTTCCCTAATCTCAAATCTCGAATCTCAAAATTCAAATCAATATAAATCATGGCAGAAGTAATTACAATGCCACGTCTTTCCGATACAATGACGGAAGGAAAAGTGGCAAAATGGCATAAGAAAGTAGGCGATAAGGTAAAGGAAGGAGATATCTTAGCCGAAATTGAAACCGACAAAGCAGTACAGGATTTTGAATCTGAAATCGAAGGAACACTCTTATTTGTAGGTGTAGAAGAAGGAAATGGTGCAGCTGTAGATTCTGTTTTGGCCATTATCGGTAAAGAAGGTGAAGATATTTCTTCACTGACGGGAGGAAGTGCTCCTGCAGCTGAAGGTGCTTCTGAAGAGAAAAAATCTGAAGAAGAATCTAAGACTGAAAACGAAGATACAAGCGTAGAGCAGACTTCAGCAGAAGTTCCTGCAGGCGTAGAAGTAATCACAATGCCGAGACTTTCAGATACAATGACTGAAGGTAAGGTGGCTAAATGGCACAAAAACGTAGGCGATACAGTAAAAGAAGGTGACCTTCTTGCTGAAATCGAAACAGATAAAGCAGTTCAGGATTTTGAATCTGAATTTAATGGTGTTCTTTTAAAGCAAGGTGTAGAAGAAGGCGGCGCAGCTCCTGTTGACAGCGTGTTGGCAATTATCGGTCCTGAAGGTACTGATGTTTCTGCCGTTGGATCTTCAAAGCCAGCTGAGAAATCATCAGAAAAATCTTCTGAGAAACCAGCAGAACAAAAATCTGAAACAAAAACTGTGGAAAAACCGGCTGCACAGGCTTCCGCTTCTTCTTCAGACAGAGTGGCAATTTCGCCTTTAGCTAAAAAAATGGCTCAGGATAAAGGAGTTGACATTAATGCACTTCAGGGTTCTGGTGAAAACGGTAGAATTGTTAAGAAAGATATAGAAAATTACAAGCCTGCTGAAAAAGCTGCGGCTGCAACATCTGCTCCAAGCGCAGCAGCACAGGTTGCCGTAAGTTTTGTTCAGGGTGAAGATACTGAAACTCCAAACTCTCAGGTAAGAAATATTATCGCAAAACGTCTTTCTGAAAGCAAATTTACTGCTCCTCACTATTACTTAATGGTGGAGATCAATATGGATAAGGCAATTGAGGCTAGAAAAGAAATCAATGCTTTACCGGATACTAAAATTTCTTTCAACGATATGATTATCAAAGCGACAGCAATCGCTTTGAGAAAACATCCGCAGGTAAATTCGAGCTGGGCAGGTGACAAAATCATTCACAGAGGAAACATCAATATTGGTGTGGCAGTAGCAATTCCTGACGGTCTTGTAGTTCCGGTACTGAAAAATACAGATCAGATGACTTACACTCAGATTTCTGCAGGCGTAAAAGACATGGCAGGTAGAGCGAAAAGCAAAGGTCTTAAGGCTAACGAAATGGAAGGTTCTACTTTCTCTATTTCAAACCTTGGAATGTTCGGTATTGAAACTTTCACAAGTATCATTAATCAGCCGAACTCTGCAATTCTATCAGTAGGTGCAATTATTGAAAAACCTATCGTAAAAGACGGTCAGATTGTAGTAGGAAATACAATGAAACTTTCATTAGCATGTGACCACAGAGTAGTGGACGGTGCTACCGGAGCTCAATTCTTACAGACATTAAGAACATATTTAGAAAGTCCTTTATCTTTATTGGTATAAACACTTTTTAGATTTATGAATACAAACCTCTCATTTTTTGGGAGGTTTTTTTAATTTAAATGAAATTCAGATTTCAATGGCTTAAATTTTGTTGACCTGTTGGGGTATTTAAACCAACACGCAAAACAATTTATTATGAAATTACAAACCAGTCACCTTTGGGTTGCAGCCGCATTTTTCACATTCAGTTGTACTTCGGAAATGGAAGAAAATCTTCCGGATCCTGAGGATCAGGTTATGGAAACACTTTATCCGCCTATAGAAACCAATCCTGCAAATACAGGTTATGCACCGGCCTTCACCGGACAGACCAGAGCCAACAGTGTAAAAACAGTTACACCTGTAAAAACAGAAGTTATTTCGTCAGCCTTAACAGCGCCGTGGGGAATCACTTCAATGCCGGACGGAAGATTGCTGATCACCCAGAAAGCCGGTACGATGCGTATTGTTTCAAGCGCAGGTACAGTGGGAGCAGCCATTACAGGTATTCCTTCTGTTAATTCAAATGGGCAGGGAGGACTTTTGGGATTGTGTCTTGATCCACAGTTCGGAAGCAATAAAATGATTTACTGGGTGTTTTCTGAAAATGTAACGGGAGGAACTGTCACTGCCGTAGCAAAAGGAAAACTTTCAGCCAGTGAAACAGCTATCGAAAATCCAACGGTAATCTACAGAGCAAATCCATCAGCTTCAGCCGGAAATCTGCATTACGGAGGAAGAATTTTATTTGATTCTACAGGAAATCTGCTTGTAAGTACGGGTGAACGTTCAGATATATCTACAAGACCTTTAGCGCAGTCGGTGAGTGCGGCTATCGGTAAAATTATAAGAATTACAAAAGACGGCCAGCCGGCGGCAGGAAATCCTACCTTTGCAGGAAGCGGTTCGTTACCGGAATTGTACAGCATTGGTCATAGAAATCCTCAGGGGATGGCGATTCATCCTACAACGGGTGAACTGTGGCAGAGTGAACATGGCCCGAGAGGTGGTGATGAAATCAATAAAGTTACTGCAGGAGCCAACTACGGCTGGCCAACGATAACCTACGGAATTGAATACGACGGCGGAACCATCGGATCGGGAATTCAGCAGCAGGCTGGGATGCAGCAACCTGTTTACTACTGGGATCCTGTGATTTCACCAAGCGGTATGACGTTCTACAGAGGAAACCTTATTCCGGAGTGGCAAAACAATCTTTTTGTGGCAGCTTTATCAGGAAAACACATTGTGAGACTTGTCATCAAAGACAACAAAATCTACGGTGAAGAAAGACTTCTGGCTACAGAAGATCAGCGTTTCAGAGACGTTACCCAAGGCATTGACGGATCTTTATATGCCATTACAGATGGCGGCAGGCTTTATAAAATATCAAAACAATAGACCAAAAAAATCTCCGAAGTGGAGATTTTTTTTGTTTTAACCTAAAATGGTCACGCCTTTCTGGAGCAGTTCGTAGATTGCATCTTTACCGTTGTCCGGTCTTACATTCACGGCCCGGGTTCCGTTAAAATGAACGCAGGTAACATATCCGTTGGCAACAGCATCCATTGCTGTAAATTTCACACAGTAATCTAAAGCAAGTCCAACAATTTCAACCAGTTTTATGTCGTGATATTTCAGGAAATCATCTAGTCCCGTTTTCATAAAGTGATTATTGTCCTGAAAACCGCTGTAGCTGTCGATCTCAGAATTGGTGCCTTTCTGAACGGTGTGCGTGGCTTTTTCGATATTTAAATCAGGATGAAATTTTACTCCGTCAGTTCCCTGAACGCAGTGATCCGGCCACATGAACTGAGGAACACTGTTCAGGATTATGCTTTCACCCACCTTTCTGTTGTTGTTCGACGCAAAACTTTTGTGATTTGCCGGATGAAAATCCTGAGTAAAAACAATCTGGTCATACTGATTTTCCTCCATAAGCAAATTGATATAAGGAATAATTTCACTGGCATTCGGAACCGCAAGAGAGCCGCCTTCGCAGAAATCATTCTGTACATCTACAACGATCAGAGCTTTTTTCATATTTAATAATTTTTTAAATGGGAGATTTAATATTTAAGCATAAAAATACTGCAAAATTCATTGTAAAGCTCCTCTTATTTTTGATAAATTTACAGCAGACTAAACTCAAAAATTTATCCAAATCATATTTATCGGACAAATAGACACTGTACACTGAAATTTTAAACTGTACTTTGACCGGAGTCGTATTATTCATCAATTATTCAAATAAAAATAGAAGGCTGATGCTTTCAAACATGACAGCACAGCATTCAAATTCAAACTGTAAAAACTGAAACTACCGGACACATGAGCATTCCTGAATTAAAAAGATTCCCAATCGGACAATTTGATGAGCCTGATGAAATTCCGGATACCCAACTGGAAGAACACATTAAAATAATCAAAAATTTTCCGTCAAAACTGAAAACTCTGATTGAGGATTTCTCTGATGAGCAGCTCGATACACCATACCGTGAAAAAGGCTGGACTGTGCGACAACTGGTCAATCACCTAGCCGACAGCCATGCCAACGCTTTCATAAGATTTAAACTTGCCTTAACGGAAGAAAATCCTGTGATCAAACCGTATCACGAAGCCAAATGGGCAGAACTTCAGGACAGCGCATCACTAAGCATCAAACCGGCGATGAGAATGCTGAAAGGAATACATCAGCGATGGTATCATCTTTTGAGATCTCTCACCAACAGACAGTTTGAACGTACTTTTCATCATCCTGAACAGGGCAGGAATTACAATTTGAGAATTTGTCTGGCTATGTATTCATGGCATTGCCACCATCATTTTGCACATATCGAAAATCTGAAAAACACAGAAGGGTGGTAAGAAAAAGTCTGCACAATCAGAAAGATTTTCTGGAGATTAAACAAAGGATTTTAAATTTAAAACCAGACGCTGAACGAAAATGGGGCAGGATGACCGCTGCCCAAATGCTTACGCACTGCAGTCAGGTGCTGAAAGTTCCGATGAAAAGAACTGTGCTTCCCAAAACATTTTTCCTTTTTCGCTGGATAGGAATTCTTACAAAATACGAAATGAAAACCTTCAACAACGGAATTCCACCGAATATGCCTACTTTTAAAAAACTAATCATTAATTTTGACTGTGATTTTAATGTTTCAAAAAGAGAGCTTCTGAAGACCCTTGATGAGTATGAAGAATTCAGGCGCCACCGGAAAATGCTTTCAAAGCATGAGTTATTTGGAAAAATGACCGATGAAAACTGGGGATTTCTGGAGTACAAACATCTTAATCATCATTTAAAACAATTTAATGTATGAGTTTATTCGGTAAAATATTCGGCGATAAAAAAGAGGAAAGCGACAGCAGTTTGCCTATATGGAAATTAATTGAGAGCGAAAATGACTTAACCAAAGCAATTGAAACTTCGGAAAATAAGACAGTGGCCATTTTCAAACATTCAACAAGGTGTTTTATCAGCAAAACTGTTTTGAAAAATTTTGAAGCTGAACTTCGTGAAAATGAAAATGCAGAAGCAGAATTCTACTTTTTGGATCTGATTGCCTACCGTGCCATTTCAAATAAAATCGCCGACGATTTCGGAGTAAGACATGAAAGCCCGCAGCTTCTTGTATTGGAAAACGGGTCAGTAAAAAATTCAGCGTCACACCAGGATATTTCCATAAGCCAAATCACAGCATGAGCAATATACAGAATTATTTAGCCAATGTATTTGAAGTACCTGCCGAGAAGGTGAATCTCTGCAGCATTCAGTACGAATCCAGAAAAGTAGGTAAGCACGAATTTTTATTGCAGGAAGGTGAAGTTTGCCGCAATACTTTTTTTGTGGAAAAAGGTTTGCTGAGAATGTTTTCCATCGATAAAAACGGCAAAGAGCACATCATACAGTTTGCTCCGGAGAACTGGCTTATCGGAGACAGAAGCAGTCTTTATTTTAATGAGAAATCAAGATATTTTATTGAAGCGGTAGAAGATTCTGAAGTTTTATTTTTAAATCCGGACTTCTTCAGCAAGCTTTTGGAAGAGTTTCCCAACAGCATAGAAAGAAACGATCTCATCATACAGAAGCATGTAAAAAGTCTGCAGGACAGAATCAATTCTCTTTTGGGCGAAACCGCTGAAGAACGTTATATGAAATTCACAAAAATGTATCCGGATCTGATGTTGAGAGTTCCGCAGTGGATGATTGCATCATATCTTGGCATCACCCCCGAAAGTCTGAGCCGTGTGAGAAAGGAACTGGCGAGGAAGAATTTCATTACGGATTAAGATTTTTGAATTCAATTGTAAGACCTTAAAGTTGATCTCAACTTGAAAAATAATTTTTAAAATTTAAGAATCTCTTTTAATTATTTTAAAGGAGATTTTTTATTTATAGCAAACGTTGTCAAGGTTTTTCTGAATCTATTTTGAGGTCTTTTACGTTGGTGGGTTTTTAATTTTTGGAGTTTTTCTAAGTTTTAGTTATGAATTTATTTAAACAATACATCATCTGTTTTATAAATTTTAATACGTTTGGGAGTTTTCTCTTCGGTTCTGTTATTTTCAAGTTCTACGAAAATGTAAGTATCATTAAAATATAAAATCGATGCCTTTTGATTTTTTCCAAACTCATCATGTATTTGTTTAAAAATATTTTTAAGGTTTTCTAAATTTTGAGGATAAATAGTTTTATTTCGAAACTCAACTAAAACAATTATTGAAATGATAAACAGCATTAAAGTTGTTGACATTAGGATCAGTGATATGAAATGAACTAAGTAATATAATGCTCCTTTTTTATTTTTAAATTCTTTAAGACGTTTTACTTTTAATTCCTGATTCTTAAAAAAAGATATTATCAATATTTCACGTGAAAATACTAAAATTCCTTTTAAGAATAACGGTAAGAAAATACCTGCCAATAAAAGTTGAATTAATAATGCACCTATTCTTGAATTCTCAATGTAATCTAAACCAACATCATTAAATCCGATATAATAATATGATGATGTGCATATTATTAGAACCAGACCAGCCAATAATTGGTAAGGGTTAAATTGGGTATTTAATAAATCAAACTTTACTAAATTTTTGAAATCAAAATGCTTATCTAAAAGATGCAGATAAAGTGCTAAAATGATAGTAATGGATAATATTAATATGCCATCTGCGATTAATTGCGTAATAGAAAAAAATCTTATTAAAGATGGGTCAATAAAAATTAATTCTAAGATTTGCCATAAACCACCGATGAATGTTGGAAGAATTAAAATTATAGGAAACACATTTTTATATTTCTCGGAATCTGAATTAATCCTTTCTACAATTTTCTCAAAGAATCTATTAGTCATCATGATATTTTATCTAAATATCAAAGATATTAAATACTCACTAACGTTAATACAACCAATGAATCTAAATGGATACTTTCAATATCCATATCCAAGCCTCCAAAATTTCTCCACAAATAAGAAAACAACCATTTCGTAACAAAACAATCTTCAATTTTCTTTAAAATCAAGTCTCCGTAACAAAACACAATTGGCGGAGGTTTCCCAGACTTCATTTGAGACAAAACACTAACTCTTCTTGTTTCCCATAAAATTTTTGGAACAAATCAATAATTTATTTACATTTAAATTCTTTAGTAAATGAATTATTCACTTTTAAAACACATTACATGAAAATTACATTATCAAAATTGAGTACCAAAGATTTGGCTACTCTTGCTCAGAGAATTATCAATTCTTCAGAAACGGGAAACTTTCCGGTAATCAGCAATCATCCTTTACTTGCAGAATTAAAAATAATGTATGCAGAGTACGACAAGGTTTACACCAAAAAAATCTACAGTGGAAAAGGAGTAAATGTAGCAAGTGCAGATTTAGAAAGAGACCATGCTTTCAGAATTCTGAAGAACTATCTCAATGCCTACAGAAAAATGCAAACCTTACCTAATCATTTGTATGCTGAAGAACTTTATCAGATTTTTAAGCTGTACGGACTTAGTTTAGATGTTGAAAGTTACTCTACACAGTCTGCTCAAATGAAAAAACTATTCGAGGATCTCGAAAAACCAGAGAACTTTCAAAAGGTCAATACACTGTCATTAGTTCCGGCTTTGAATGAAATGAAATCTAAACATGATGCTTTTGAGCAAATATTTGCCGAACAAGCGGGTGCCAATGCCAGTTTGAGACAAATGAAAAGCGCAACAGCTATCCGAAGAGATTTAGAGAAAGTTTTAAAATCTTTTATCAATATATTGACTGCCATGAAGGTTGTCGAAGACTGGAAATTATTGTATGCTGAAATAAATGAGTTTGTAACTGCAGCAAAAAATTCTCAGCAAAAACCCTCCGAAGAAAACACCAACGGTAATTCTAATTAACCCTGAAGACAGCCACATAACAATGGCTGTTTTTATTTTATAAGAAATATTCAACAAAAACAATTTTTCATTAATTTCGTCAAAAATCAAAAAGATAATGAAGATCAAATTAACCATCTGTTTACTGGCTTTTCTGAATTTTTATGAAGCGCAGGAAAATATCAGCTATCAGAAACCTTCTGCGGAGATTCTGCAGCTGGCAGATTATGAGAGACCGCCAAGTGTTCAGACCAATTCGAAGAAAGACTGGGTTGTTTTTGTGTACAGACCAACGTATAAGACCCTTGATGATCTCAATCAGCAGGAAATGAAATTAGGCGGTTTGAGAATAAATCCGGTAACCAATATTTCAAGTTCAGTAACGTACATCAACAATCTGAAAGTGCGGAAGATGAATGATAAAACGGAAGTTCAGGTGAAAGGATTGCCACAGAATCCAAAAATCACGAATACAAGTTTTTCGCCTGACGAAAAAAGGATGGCGTTTACCAATACCACCGACAAAGGTGTTGAACTTTGGGTGATCGATCTGGAAACAGCCACAGCTAAAAAAATCAGTCAGGATAATCTGAATGCCAATTATGGTTCGCCTTACGTATGGATGAAGGATTCTCAGAGTTTCCTACTGAAAGTTCTTCCGGCCAACAGACCGAAACTGATGGACGCTTCAAAAGACTTACCGACAGGTCCGATTGTTTCCACTGCCGACGGAAAGGTTTCGCAGAACAGAACCTATCAGGATTTGCTTAAAAATCCTCAGGACGAAAAGAATTTCGACAACCTGATGAGTTCTGAACTGTTCCATACAGACCTTAACGGAAATCAGAAAAAATTTAAGGAAAAAGATCTGTATGCCGGTCTGTCTTATTCTCCTGATGGCAAATATCTGATGGCGACTACGATAAAGAGACCTTATTCGTACATCGTTCCTCTGAACCGTTTTCCAATGACTTCAACCGTTTATGACGCGAGCGGAAATGTAGTAAAAGTAGTCAATGAGATTCCTTTGAATGAAATTATGCCAAAAGGTTTCTCCTCTGTAAGAATGGGGAAAAGAGACATGAGCTGGAGAAGCGATATGCCAGCAACATTGGTGTATGCCGAAGCATTGGATGGTGGCGATCAGTCGAAAACCGTCGAGTTCAGAGATGAAGTTTTCACTTTGGATGCTCCTTTTAACGGAAGTCCGAAGTCTTTCTTTAAAACCAAACAGCGTTACGAAGGCACGAGCTGGACCAACGATCATTACGCCATTGTTTCTGAAGGCTGGTATGACATAAGAAATACAAAATCGTATCTGATCGACCTGAACAACGGAAAATCCCAAGTCATTGAGGACAGAAATTATCAGGATGTATACAGCGATCCTGGAAGTTTCAACACGACCAAAAATGATTTTGGAAGATATGTGGTGAATATGAAAGGGGAAAAGGCTTACCTGATTGGGGCGGGCTTTACGAAAGACGGTCAGCATCCTTTTGTGGATGAACTGGATATGAAATCATTAAAAAAGAAAAGACTCTACACCTCAAATCTGAAAAATGCCAAGGAAGAAATCATCGATATTATTGATCCTAGAAAAGGCGATGTTCTCACCATTCAGCAGTCGGCGAGTTCTTATCCGAATTATTTTAAGAAGAATATCAAATCCAATAAATCTGAGCCGGTAACGCAGTTTGCCAATCCTTTTGAAAGCATTAAAGATGTGTACAAGGAAGTGATTACCTACAAAAGAAATGACGGTGTTACTTTGACGGGAACCCTTTATTTGCCTGCCAATTATGACAGAAAGGCGAAGAAAGAGAAGTTACCATTGTTGATTTGGGCTTATCCTACGGAATATAAAGACAAAAATACGGCAGGGCAGAATACGCAAAACCCGAACGACTTTACGTTCCCATATTATGGTTCATTCGTTTACTGGACGGCAAAAGGGTATGCGGTTTTGGATGATGCAGCGTTCCCAATCATTGGAGAAGGAAAAACGGAGCCGAACGATACTTTTATTACTCAGTTGGTTGCCAACGGAAAAGCAGCAATTGATGCCGTGGATCAGTTGGGTTACATCGATAGAAAAAAAGTGGCTGTAGGAGGTCATTCTTATGGTGCCTTTATGACGGCAAATCTTCTGACGCATTCCAAAGATTACGCCTGCGGAATAGCAAGAAGTGGTGCGTACAACAGAACTCTGACGCCATTCGGTTTCCAGAGCGAACAGAGAAATTATTGGGACGTACCGGAAATCTACAACGGAATGTCACCATTTATGAACGCTGATAAAATGAAAACACCACTATTGTTGATTCATGGTGATGCAGATAACAATCCCGGAACATTTACTTTGCAGACGGAAAGATATTTTCAGGCATTAAAAAATCTGGGAGCACCTGTGAAAATGGTTCTTCTGCCTAAAGAAGCGCACGGATATGTTGCCAAAGAAAACATTCTGCACTTGCTTTGGGAACAGGATCAGTTTTTGGAGAAGTGTCTGAAGAAATAATCGTAAAAGAGTATTTAAATACAAAATTTTCAAAGCATTTTTCTTTTCCCCCTCCCTAAAGGGTGGAAAAATGCCAAGAAAGTACTATCAAAATCACGCTTGTGTCATCCTGAGCCTGTCGAAGGAAATTTTGATAAAATACAAATAAGTTCAAAACGGCTTTTAAAACAAACTGCCCCTGAAAGATTAAACTTTCAGGGGCAGTGTTTTTTAAGATCGGTAAAACATCTTGCACTGAACACTTCGACGGGCTCAGTGTGACATCTCTAATACTGGGCTGTTTTACTACTGTAACACTTTTAGCTTTAGTTAGTTTATCCTGAGCTTGCCAAAGTAAAGTCTTATTTATCAATCGATCCTAAAACCTTTTGTGCAAAAAAGTTTAAGGCATCTTTCTCGCTCATTCCGTTTTGTACGTTGGCGTGAACTTCCAGAGCGCCGCAAATGTTGGTGATCAATTCTCCGGCAACATTCATATCTTCTTCGGTGGTTCCTCTGAATTCTGTGAAGCTTTCAAGAACTTCTAAAGTTTTTTCTAAATTTTCAGGAGTCTGATTCTGAAAAAACTGTCTGATAATCGGTAATTTCATTTGATTTTAATTTACAGTTCGCTGAATAATTCAATTAAACTTTCAGCTTTGTTAGACTGCACCTGATTAACCAGTTCACCGTTTTTGAAGATGGCAAAAGTAGGAAGGTTATCCACTTTAGCCAGTTTTCTGCTTTCAGGAAGTTTCTCTGCATCCACATATAAAAAAGGAATTGCATCATTCTCCGAAGCCAGTTTTTTGAATTTCGGCTTCATAATTCTGCAGTTTCCGCACCATGTAGCTCCGTACTGTACAACAACTTTCTCGTTATCGCCCACGATGCTCTGCAAAGTATCTTCTGTTAATTCTGTATACATTGTTAAATTTTAGAATAAAATTTAACAATGTAACAATATAATAATGTAACAATTTACCAATATTATCGCATGGTATCCTATTGTTACATTGCTGGATTGTTACATTGTTAGATTAAAAATTTTTAATTTTTAGCTAAATACTCAGCAGTAGAAGTTCTGTCAGCTTTCATAGCGTCTTTTCCTTCTTCCCAGTTGGCAGGGCAAACTTCACCGTGCTTCTGAACGTGAGTGTAAGCGTCGATCATTCTTAAGAATTCTTTTACGTTTCTTCCCAAAGGCATATCGTTCACTGCTTCGTGGAATACTTTTCCAGTCTCGTCGATAAGGTAAGTAGCTCTGTAAGTTACGTTTGATCCTGTGAAAACTTCATTTCCTTCTTCATCAAAATCAAGATCCTGATCTACGATATCAAGTAAGTTTGCCAACTGTCTGTGAGTATCAGCCAAAAGCGGGTAAGTGACACCTTCGATTCCGCCGTTGTCTTTTGATACATTTAACCATGCGAAATGAACTTCGTTCGTATCACAAGAAGCACCGATTACTTTAGTATTTCTTTTTTCGAATTCAGGTAAAGCCTCCTGAAAAGCGTGAAGCTCAGTCGGGCACACAAAAGTGAAATCTTTCGGGTACCAGAATAAAAGAACTTTCTGTTGGTTTTCTGCAGCTTCCTGAAATACATTGATTCTTAAATCATCACCCATTTCAGACATTGCGTCAATCGTTACATTTGGGAATTTTTTTCCTACTAAAGACATAATTTTCTTGTTTTTATTTAAATTTTTCTGGTGCAAATATATTACTTTTCGTCTATTGATTTTAAGTAATCTAATAAATAAAATCTATAATTATTTTTGACATGCAACAGCAGATATTTTCAGAATTTCATGCCGTTCAGCTGGTTGCAATTTGATATTCTTACGAAAGTAAAGTTTTTATCTATCAAAAAAAATCAGATTTAAGTTTAAACCTAAATCTGAAATATATTTTAAAACAAATTAATATTAAATCGCTTTTTCTAAAGTTTCTTTAATTCTCCTCATCGCTTCTCTCAGTTCTTCTTCTGACGCTGCATAAGAAAACCGGATGCACTCTGGGCTGCCGAAAGAAACTCCGCCAACGCAGCCTACGTGCGCTTTCTCCAAAAGGAACATCGCAAAATCGTCTGCGTCTTTTATCTCAGTTCCGTCTAAAGTTTTTCCGATGTAGTAAGAGATATCTGGGAAGAAATAGAAGGCAGCTTTAGGTAAAAGAACCTTGAAACCTGTGATTTCCTTCATCAGTTCAAACATTAAATTTCTTCTCTGCTCGAAAGCATCAATCATATATTTATACTCAGAAGGATCAGTTTTTAAAGCTACAATTGAAGCTCTTTGTGCAAGAGTGTTGGCACCGCTGGTCATCTGTCCCTGTACTTTTTCACAGGCTTTAGCCAACCATTCCGGACACGCCGAATAACCGATTCTCCAGCCGGTCATCGCAAAAGCTTTAGACATTCCGTTGATTACTGCGGTTTGCTCGTAAACCTCAGGAAACTGTGCGATGGAAGTGGTTTTGGTTTCGTAATTAATGTATTCGTAAATCTCGTCTGAAATTACCGTTACGTGAGGATATTTTGCAATTACTTTTGCCAAGGATTTCAACTCGTCGTAAGTGTAATAACCACCTGAAGGATTACAAGGCGAACTGAAAAGAATGGCTTTCGTTTTATCGGTTATTGCTTCTTCAAGCTGCTCTGCCGTGATTTTAAAATCGGTAACGTAAGATGTCGGAAGCATTACAGATTCTCCGCCCATCATTTTTACCATTTCGTCGTAGCTTACCCAGTATGGTGTAGGAAGAATTACTTCATCTCCGTCATTTACAATTGCTGCCAAAACATTGATGATGGCCTGTTTTGCACCGTTGGAAACGCAAATCTGTGAAGGTTTATAATCTAATTGATTGTCTCTTTTTAATTTATCTGAAATCGCCTGTCTGAGTTCCAAAAATCCCGGTACGGGCGAGTAGTGGCTGTAGTTTTCGTTGATGGCATCAAAAGCGGCCTGTTTGATATTGTCGGGAACGTCAAAATCTGGTTCACCTAAAGTTAAGCTGATTACATCGATGCCTTCGGCTTTCATTTCTCTTGCCTTGTTAGACATCACAAAAGTCTGCGAGTAACCCAGTCTGTTCACTCTATCTGATAGTTTATTCATGAAATTTTTTGTCTTTCGAACAAATATATAAATTATGACCGTGATTAAAAACTAAATTATCACAGATCTGTTTATTTTTTAACTGAAAATTTATCATTAAAATCTAAAAAATTCACTCTTTCAAGAGATTTTTGATTAGTTTTGAGAAAATTTAAATTATGCTGAGACTGCTTCTGCTATTGATTACAACATCTTTATATGCACAAAATTACCGCTTTGTTTATGAATACAAATTCAGACCGGACGTTATTATAAAAGACTCACTGGTAACTGATTACATGAATCTTGATACGGATGGAAAGGAATCGTATTTTTACAACGCGGCAAAATTTGAGAAAGATTCGGCTTATGCTGCTACGAAAGACTCAAAGGTGTTTTCTGAATATAAAAATTTTGACAGAAATCTTACCTACACCGTTCACAAGATTTATTCCCCGAAAAGCATAAAATTTTACGATAAGTTCCAGACTGCCAATCTTGTCATCAGAGAAGAAAAATTTCCGGTGTGGAAAATTCAGAATGAATTTAAAAAGATTGGTGAAGTGAACTGTCAGAAAGCTGTTGCGGATTACAGAGGAAGAAAATGGGAGGCGTGGTTCAGCAAAGATTATCCTGTAAGCGACGGGCCATACAAGTTTTCAGGACTTCCAGGGCTCGTGGTGCAGATTCAGGACACAGAACTTGACCATCAGTTTAATTTAATTCAAATCAAAAAGACGAAATCAAACTATGGTTTTTTGCCTAAAACCAATAAGGAAATCAGCGAGAAAGAATTCAGAAAACTGTGGACAGACTATCGTTTTGCTTCCGATGAAATTGATAATATGAATATCAATTCGAAAGAAGGAACTGTAGTTCTACAGCTGAAAGATGGCTATACAAGCACAATTAAGAAAGACAGACTTACCAAAGCCAAAGATTTTGATGCAGCACTTTCAGCAATACTTTCCAAATCTAAAAACAGGATTGAAAGAGATTAATTGCTTTTAAACTTGATTTAAGAAATCAAAAACTTTATTTTTGCTCAAATATACTATTTAAGATGTCTACAGCGTTATTATTAAAATATTTCCCCGATCTCACTGACGTTCAGAAAGAACAGTTCGCAAAACTTGAAGAACTTTATAAGGAATGGAATGAAAAGATCAATGTGATCTCCCGAAAAGATATGGAGTCGCTTTATGAAAAGCACATTCTGCACTCCCTGGGAATCGCAAAAGTGATGGAATTTGCTCCGGGAACAAAAGTTTTGGACATTGGCACTGGCGGAGGTTTTCCCGGAATTCCACTGGCAATCTTATTTCCTGAAACTCAGTTTACGCTGATCGATTCTATTGGTAAGAAAATCACGGTTGTGAATGCAGTGGCGGAAGGTGCGGGATTAACCAACGTAACAGCGATTCACGGAAGGGCTGAAAAACTGAAAGAAAAATTCCACTTTGTGGTCAGCAGGGCAGTGACGCAGATGCCTGAATTTCTCCGTTGGCTGAAAGGTAAATTTGAAAAAGAGCAGATCAACGCAAAACACAATGGTGTGCTTTATCTGAAAGGCGGAGAACTCGCTGAAGAACTCGCAGGACTGAAATGTGAAATCTTCAGTCTTAAAAATTACTTTGTAGAAGAATTTTATGACACTAAAAAAGTGGTATATCTATCAAAAGGCAATTTTAATTCTTAAATAAGTATTTATATGGAATTATATTTGCTGAAAATTTAAAATAATTAATTAAAATTTAATGTAATGAAAAATTTACTTTCTATATTTATTCTGACTGTAATTTCGTCCGTAGCTTTTATATCATGCAATGACGATGATGATTACGAAACTATACAGTCGGTAGAAAAAGTAAAGATTGACAGTGTGTCAATTGTCAACGATACGATGAATGTTTTTGATATTCAGAGCATCAGAACATATCAGAAATTCACGCAGCAGTGCGAAGGTTTTTATGGTTATGATTACGTTCATACCGCAGATTTCGACAGAAATGTGACCGCTTACAAGTTTAAAACCAATGCCAATTGTGGTGCGGGAAGCTTTACAGGTTTTAATCAGATTAATTTTGCTCCGAAAGTTGCAGGAACTTATAATTTTAAATTCTGGACAGGAGATAACACGTTCATCACCAAAACAATCGTTGTTCAATAAATGAAATACAGAATTTCAGCCGTTTTCGTTTTAATAACATTTTTCTTTGCTTCAGCACAGAAAATTTATTGGTCTGAAAACCGAAAGCTGACATGGAGCGACTTTCAAAGCAGGGATAATCTCGGGCATGACTTTTCGGTTGTGGCATTTGCCAATGTTGGGATGGGATATTCTGCAGAAACCACTACCAATCCCAAGGCTCCTGTAAGCATTGAGGTTTCAGTGTATTTTGACACTCAGAGATCCTGGAAAGTTGATAACATCAAGGGTGACCGTGTACTGTTACACGAGCAAAAACATTTTGATATTGCTGAAGTTTATGGCAGAAAATTGAGACAGTTGATTGCTGCAAATATTAAAAATTCACTTGATTATCAAAATAAATTCGTTCCTCTCTACAAAGAGAATTTGGCTCAGTATAAAAGCTTTCAGAAGAAATACGACAGCGAAACCAACCACGGTCTGAATGAAGAAAAGCAGATGTATTACAATAGTTTTATCGCTGAAGAACTTAAAAAATTAAATAAATTCCGGAAAAATTGAAGTTTCTCAACAAAATAATCAGTGAACTGCTGGCTCAGGAAAATGATCTTTCCAAATTCAGTATTGTATTGCCGGGGAAAAGACCTATAGTTTTCATCCGCCATATTCTCGAAGAAAAAAAGTATTCCGGTTTTTTGCCGGATTTTTTTACGGTGGAAGAGCTTATCACAGACATCGTAGATCAGCAGCCTATTCAAGGGATTTCTCTATGGCTTTTTTCTTATGACGTTTACAGAAAACTCAATCTTATTCCGCAAGACAGTTTTTCGGATTTTCTGAAATGGTTTCCCACGCTGCAAAAAGACTGGGATGATATTCTAAAATTTTCAGACAGTGATACAGCCGTTCTGCAATACATGTTTGATGAAGAGCGTATTAAGGAATGGGCCCAGGATTTGGGTGATGACGACGAAGTTCCAAGAAAAAAGTTTCTGAACTTCTGGCGGAATATGAATATTTACCTCCCGGCTTTAAAATCTGCTTTACTTGAGAAAAACTGGGCAACTTCAGGGATGATTCATGAAATTGCGACGGCAAAGATTCAAAAATATGCCACAGAGAGCGATAAAAAATTTATTTTCTGTGGTTTCAATGCCTTTACACCAGTTGAAGAAAAACTTGTGAGAAATCTTTTGCAGTGGGATAAAGCGCAATGTTATTTTCAGGGCGACCGTTATTATTTCGACGATGAAAGACAGGAAGCGGGAAAGTTTCTGAGAGATCACAAAACTTGGAAAGAATTCAATGACAGCCGGGAATTCAGGTGGATTGAAAACGATTTTAATCAGCCAAAAAACATAAAAGTTTACGAAGTTTCGGGAAATATCACCCAGACAAAGATTTTGCCTGAAATCTTTAAAGAAAGCCCCGATGCCGATTATTCTGACACCGCAGTGGTTCTCCTTGATGAAAATCTTCTGCCTGCGAGTCTTGATGTGATGCATTCTGTGCAGCATCTGAATATTACAATGGGTTTTCCGTTAAAAAATCTTTCTTTTTCAAATGCTGTAAAACAACTTTTTTATCTTCAGAAACAGCTTGAGAAGAATAAAACAACATATTATTATAGAGACATTTACCCGATTTTAGAAGAACTTCCATCTTCTGAATCTGATGAAAAAATTATTTCAAATTTTAAATCGAAAATAGAGGAGAGGAATATTGTTTATATTTCAAAACATTTATTCTCGGAATTGCTTTCTGATCTTTCTTATTTTAAACTTTTGCTGAAAGCAGATTCAGCTCAGGCTTATCTTGACCTGCTGACGGACTTTTGTGTTGGTCTTAAATGGCTGGATATCGACGATATTCAATATGAAAATATTTCTCACTTCGAAAACGCTTTCAGACTTCTAAAAAACCAGATTCTTCCGTATCAGTTTGATATTAAGATGGAGACGCTTGAGGTTTTGATCAATCAGCATATCAACACAGAAAGTATTGATTTTCAAGGCGAACCTTTGAAAGGACTGCAGGTAATGGGACTTTTGGAAACACGTTTGCTCAATTTTAAAAACGTCATTTTACTTTCTGTAAACGAAGGAAAACTTCCGCTTGGAAATTCGCAGAATACATATATTCCTTTTGATATCCGCAGACATTTTGAACTGCACACCTATCTGGAGAACGACAGTATTTATGCCTATCATTTTTACCGTCTGATACAGGATGCAGAGAATGTGCACCTGCTGTACAATGCATTGAGTTCGGGCGTAAACACTGGTGAAAAGAGCCGTTTCATCACCCAGATTGAAATGGAGAGCAGTCACAACATCGAACATTTGATTATTGAAAACACCAGCGAGCCCATAAAAACTGAGCCTATTGAAATTCAGAAAACAGAAGCTGTACTGCAGAAACTTGAGAACTGGAAGGAGCGGGTTTCAGCTTCCCATTTGACGAGTTATCTTTATAATCCGGTAGATTTTTATCTTTCTAAAATTCTCAACACTTCTGAAACTGACGAAATCGAAGAAGAGCTTTCAGTGAGAAATTACGGAAATTTGGTTCATTATTCACTGCAGGATGTTTATGAAGAACTGAAAGGCAAAGTTTTAAAAGAAAGTGATTTACAAAAATCAATTAAAGCAATAGATCAGTATATTGACGGAGCCATTGAAAAGCTGAAACATCAGCCGGAATTCTATGAAAAAGGAATGAATTTCATTCACAGGGCCATCGCCAAAAAAGTAATCGAAGCGGTTCTGAATTTCGATCTTGAATTGGTGAATAGCGGAAATGAACTGAAGATCATCGATATTGAAAGGAAATTTGAAAATGCAGATCTGTATATTGATGAAGAATCAAAAGATAAAATATCTTTTTACGGCTATATCGACCGGATCGACCAGCTGAACGGAACCATCAGAATCATTGATTACAAAACGGCTAAAACAAAAAATCTGACAGTAAAAATTGATGAATTAAATCAGGATGATTATTTTCACAGGGAAGACCGGAAACAGGCGATGCAGCTTTGTCTGTATCAGTATGTAGTTCAGAGTTTACCGGAATTCTGGGGACTTCCTGTGCAGACAGGAATATGGAGTTTCGCAGATGCCAAAAAAGGAGTAGTTTCGCTGGAATTTGCACAGGGCAATCTGGAAAATGCTATGGTTTCCATTAAAAATTTAATTCTTGAGATTTTAAATCCTGAAATAAGTTTTGTGGAAAATGTAAAGACTTTTGCCGGAAATTAATTGGTAAAAAAAAAAATAAACCTTCAAGGTTTCCAAAACCTTGAAGGTTTGAATTCTACACTTTAAAATGCGTTAAACCCAGTAATATCCAATCCCGTAATCAACAGGTGAACATCGTGTGTCCCTTCATACGTAATTACTGATTCAAGGTTGGCCGCGTGGCGCATCATCGGAAATTCTCCCATGATTCCCATTCCACCAAGGATTTGTCGCGATTCTCTTGCAATATCAATCGCCATTTTCACGTTGTTTCTTTTCGCCATAGAAATCTGAGCCGGACTTGCCTTGTGGTCATTTTTCAAATTTCCTAACTGAAGACAAAGCAACTGAGCCTTGGTAATTTCAGTTAAAAATTCAGCCAGTTTTTTCTGCTGCAACTGAAATGCTCCTACAGGTTTGCCAAACTGTTTTCTTTCTTTGGAATACTGAACTGCAGTACAGTAGCAGTCAATCGCAGCACCGATTACGCCCCATGAAATTCCGTACCGGGCAGAATTTAAACATGATAATGGACCTTTCAATCCAGTAACATTGGGTAATAGATTTTCTTTAGGAACTTTTACATTGTTGAAAACCAATTCGCCGGTTTTAGAAGCTCTTAAGCTCCATTTATTGTGCGTCTCCGGAGTGGTAAAGCCTTCCATTCCTCTTTCCACGATGAGTCCCTGCACTTTTCCTTCTTCATTTTTTGCCCAAATCACTGCAATATCACAAAGGGGAGCGTTGGTAATCCACATTTTTGCCCCGTTCAGCAAATAATGATCGCCCATGTCTTTGAACTGCGATTCCATAGAACTCGGGTCTGAACCATGGTTAGGCTCCGTTAAACCAAATGAACCAATCATTTCGCCTGAGGCTAATTTTGGTAAGTATTTTTTCTTTTGCTCCTCAGAACCAAATTCATTAATCGGAAACATTACAAGAGAACTCTGAACGGAAGCTGCAGAACGCACCGCAGAATCGCCTCTTTCCAGTTCCAGCATAATCAAACCGTAAGAAATCTGATCGAGCCCGGAACCACCGTACTCTTCAGGAATGTAAGGTCCCAAAGCTCCGATTTTCCCCAGTTCTTTCATTAAATTTGGCAGATCAGTATGATTTTGTGCAGCCTGATCGATATTCGGCATCACGAAACTTTCAACCCAGTCACGCACAGACTGTCTGATGAGCTTGTGTTCATCGGTGAGGAAAGCATCAATTCCAAAATAATCTGGTATGCTGGTAAGCGGATAATATGACATAAATTTTTGTTTTTCTAAAAATAAGATTTTTTAGACAGTGACAAAAAAATAATGTGTTTTTAAAGGCAAAGAATACAAAATTCAGATAAAATCCTCCTCCAAAAAAGTGTAAGGTTTTGATTTTGAATGGTATTTTTCTATAAACTTATAGAGGTAAGGTGCTTTGTTTGCCGACCCGTCATACAGTTTTTCAAGCCTTTCCAGCATATTCATGCTTAAAATTTTGCGCTGAAAATTGTTTCTTCTGAATGTTTCACCCAAAATTGTTTCGTAAAGGCTTTGCAGATCTTTCATGGTAAATTTTTCGGGAAGAAGATTGGATGCGGCGACCTGAGTGTCAATATTATCCCGCAGAAATTCCAGTCCTGACCTGATGATTCTGTCGTGGTCAAAAGCCATCTGCGGAAGCTTGTCTACCTCAAACCACGCGCAGGTTTCGTTGAAGGCATCGGGGAAGGTATTGGCAAGGGAAAAATCAATCAGACTACAGTAACCCACAGTGATAAACCGCTGCAGAATCCAGTGATTTTCGGTGACATCAAGACCTTTATTCTGAATTAATGTTTTATGCACATTGTTTTCTGTACGACTCATTCTTCCAAAAGTGTGAAACTGTTCCAGAAAAATGTCTTTCAGATGCGTTCTTTCAAATAAAACCCTTGCTGCAGCATCCCTGAGATCTTCATCCAGAAAAACAAAACCTCCCGGAAGGGAATACAGATCAAGATCATGATATTTTAAAAGTAAAACTTTCAGGATACCATCATGAAAACCAAAAATAGTGCAGTCTACCGAAAGATTTGGAATGAAATCTTTGCTGTCGATAAGCTGCTTCAGGGTTTCAATATTTTTATTGTGATCTGTTTTCATGCTGTAAAAATAAAATTATTTCTAATATTTTTGATTAATTGCTTTAAAAAATGAAAATCCGAAGATAAAAACTGTCATTACCGCCAAAAATATGAAGACCGCGTAATAATTCAGCATTTGATTTTGAAACAAAACCGAAATCAGTGCAGAGCTTGCAGAACTTCCCAAAGATGAAAAAATTACAATGACGGAAGTAAGCACATTCACTTTTTCTTTATCTGTGGAAGAAATCATTTTTGAATTGGCAACGGGATAAAGCGGTGCAAGAAAGAAACCGATCACCGGAAAAATGTAGATTAAGATTGCTGATTTTCCATTACTGAAAAACTGGATTGCAATAATCAAAAACAGAATCAGAAGAACCATAGAAACGCAGATGTAAAAGTATTTTGACAAATCGAACCGTCTGATGATCTGTGCCGTAAATATCCGGCCCAAATAACTGAAAACTGCCAAAAATGATGTGGCCTGAAGTGCAAAAAACGAATCTACACCCAAATGGTTTTTATAAAAAGAAGGCAACCAGGAATTAAAACTCTGTTCGGTAAACACAATGAAAAACAAAAGTCCAAAAAAAGCAGTGAATGCAGGTTTTCCGAATCCTGTAAGATCGGGTAGTAGAGGAATGTTTTTATTTTCCGTTTCGGTGATTTCTGTTTTCAAAAAAAGGTAAACGGTCAAAAAACTGATAAGCGAAATTCCAAAAAAACCAAATTTCCAGAATTCACCGTACTGGCTTGAAATGAGCCATCCGAAACCTGTGTTGACAACAAAAATACCGACCATGAAGGACGCTTCTACACTGCTCATTGTTTTGGTTAAAGTTTTTTCATCAAAAATATTGTTCTTAATAATATTGAAAACGCAGATTTTACCCAGCGCAAAACACGCACCAATGATCGCAAACCACAATTTATAAAACCAGAAAACCTGTACAAACGGTAAAATTACAGAACATACTGCGACAATCAGTAATGCAGAAATGAGTGAAGTTTTCGTCCCGATTCTGCTGATAAAACTTACCGCAAAAATAGAAATGAATGCGATTGGAAGATCTTTAAAAGCTTCTAAAAGTCCCAGTTTACCGTAGGAAATATTTTCTTCTGACAGTTGAAGGATGATGATGCCCATACAGTTCAGAACCATTGAGAAAATGAGGAAGGTCAATTTCAGTGGAAGTGTTATTTTACGGAGGTTGGTCGCCATTTTGGGATTAAATTACTTAACTTTTCTACTTAAAATATTAAAAATCTGAAGAATATGTATTCTCATAATCCCCAAAAATAAAAGAAATATCAAAATAATGAGGAAAAATATGTTAACTAACCAAAAAAAATAATATTTTTATTGTCTCAAATTGAGAATTAAACAACAGAACTATATATGAACGTAAAATTAACAAAAGGGTTTGGGTTGATTGCAGTGCTCTATTTTACTGCGAATTTCAGTGCACAGACAATTCCGAAAGATACTGTACAAAAAGAGCAGAAGATTGAGGAAGTTGTGGTGATTGGATATGGATCCGTAAAAAAATCAAACTTAACAAGTGCAGTTTCTACTGTGAAGGCTGAAAGTTTTGATGACAGGCCCATTTACAATGTAGGACAGGCCTTGCAGGGAAATGCTGCAGGTGTGAACGTGATTCAGTCTTCCGGAAAGCCTGGTGCTGCGATTGATGTGAAAATCAGAGGAAACAATTCTATCTCATCAAGTGTAAACCCGCTGTATGTAGTGGATGGAATTCAGACCTTTGACATCAGCGGAATTAATCCTGACGATATTACCGATATGACGATTTTAAAAGATGCAACTTCTGCTGCAATTTACGGGATTAATGGTTCATCAGGTGTTGTAATTATTACAACTAAGAGAGGGAAAGTAAATAAGCCACAATTAGCATTCAATGCCTATTGGGGAATGTCTAAAACCGTGAACAATATTGATGTACTAAATTTAGATCAGTATAAGGCTTTGATGGGAGAAATAAATCCGTCATACCTTACAACTATTAATAATCCCCGATATGTGGGTATCAACACCAACTGGAGAGACGAAGTTTTCAGAACAGGTTTTGATCAGAATTACAATGTAAACTATTCTTTTGGTAACGAAAAAGTAAGAGCTTACACTGCATTAGGTTATCAGGGAATTGACGGAATTATTGATCCTGCGAGATTCGACAGAGTTTCGGCAAAGGTAAATCTAGATGCAAAAATTACCAATTGGCTGAAACTGACGGGTAATTTTAATTACATCAATACAACGCTTAAAAATACCAATGACAATTTGGGAACATCAAGAGGCGGCGTTATTTTAAGTGCTTTAAATACACCATCATTTTTACCGATTTACGGTAGTCAGCTTGCTGTCAGAGAAACGGATGTCAATGGAAATTATCTGGATGGTTACAAAGACGGTCAGTTTGCGTTGAACCCATTTCAGTCATCTTGGGAAAATCCGGTAGCTTATCAATCAAGACAAAATGAAACACAAACTCAGCGTTTCATGAGTAATTTGGGACTGGAAGTTAATTTACTTAAAAACTTGGTCTGGAAACCAACTGTTTCATTTGACTTAATTGATGTGACAAATGACCAATTCACAGATGGCTATCAAACAAGTTATGGAAGACAGCAAAAAGGTATTGGTGGAAAATATTTATCAAAATATCAGGATTTAAATATTGAAAACACCTTGACCTATACCATCAAATCGGGAGTACACGATTTAGCTTTATTAGGAGGAAATCAGATCCACGAGAAAAGAAATTCATGGAATAATTTTGAAGGAAATAATTTCCCGGAAGGAACGACTTTCTTTGATTACAATACGGTAATTGATAATAAAAGAGAAACTTTAGTAAAAGAGCATTTGCGTGAGCTTTCATTTTTCGGAAGAGCTTTATATACCTATGATAATAAATACACCATCATGGGAGTTTTCAGATACAACGGTAGTTCAGCATTAGCACCGGGAAATAAATGGGGATTCTTCCCTGGAGTTTCCGGAGCATGGACGGTTTCCAATGAAGATTTCATGGCAGACAGCAAAATTTTCTCAGAGTTAAAACTAAGAGGAGGATGGGGACAGAGTGGTAACGCATCAGGAATTCCGCCGTATTCTCATTATAATTTGGAAAGATTGTCAAGATTAGGTCCAGATGGTGTTTGGTTTAGTCATCAGTGGGACAGTAGCGACTTAGGTTGGGAGACAACTACAGATGCGAATGTAGGTATTGATTTTGGCTTTCTGAACAACAGAATTAAATTAAGCGCAGATGCTTACAAAAGAAAAACTAATGATTTAATTGTTCCTATTTCATTTGAAAGTGCCGGTATCGGAAATATCCTGAAGAATATTGGAAGCATGGAAAATAAGGGACTAGAATTTGCGCTGACCACTCAGAATTTTAAAGGTGAAAACTTCAACTGGAATACCAACTTCAATATTTCATTTACGAAAAATAAGGTTTTAAATTTAAATTACAGACCTAATATTGATGTAGCAAACATTGAAACCGTAGGAGCCAACTTAGTTAGATTTACACCGGGTCAGGCAATTAGTTCTTTTTACGGCTATCAGGTGAGTCATGTCGATTCTCAAACAGGGGATTTGGTATATAAAGACAATAATGGGAATGGTATTTTTGATCCTAATGACAGAACAATAATTGGAAATCCAAATCCTGATTTTAGTTTTGGTTTCAGTAATAATTTCTCGTATAAAAACTTTTATTTAGATGTTTTGGTGACAGGATCTTACGGAGGAGAAATTTACAATGCTTCAAGATTTGATCTTGAAATGATGAACGATTTTAAAAACCAGTCTGCAGTAGTTTTAAACAGATGGACAACCCCTGGGCAAATAACCAATACACCAAGGGCAAATTCTACCAGCTCACAATATGTTTCAGACAGATTTGTAGAAGATGGCTCATTTATTAAAATAAAAAGTGCTACCCTTGGTTATAATTTCTTAAGTCCATTTAAGGGTGTAAGTAAAATAAATCTTTATGTGACCGGACAAAATCTGGTAACCTGGACAGATTACACAGGATTTGATCCGGAAGTTAATGCATTCAACACTACAAACGGGGTTTCCGGTGTAGATTACGGAACTTATCCTCAGGTAAGAACATTTATTTTTGGTCTTAAAGCTAATTTTTAATTAAAATTCTCATGAAAATCAACAAAACAATATATTATTTTTTGCTTGGAGCAACTTTAACAGTTGGAACAACTTCTTGCAGTGATTATTTAGATACAGAGCCACTTACAGACAGAGCAGTGCCAGATAATGATACGCCTTATACAAAAGCGGATGAAGCGGAAGGTTTGATGACTGTGATTTACACAGATTTGGGTAACGAATACTGGCAGTTGGATTATTTTTTTAATGGTGATGCTCAAACTGATGTAGCTCATGCCGGAAGTGATAATATTCAGAATTTCCAGATTGATGAGTACAGAATTATCGCAACCAATTCAAACGTCAACAGAGACTGGAATTATTTGTTCAGATTTATAAACAATTGTAACAAAGTTCTAAATTATGTAGACAATATTCCAGATCCCGCCTTGACGACTTCACGTAAAGCGGAAATGAAAGCCGAAGCTGCCATTATGCGGGCAATGTACAATTTTCACGGAGTACAGTTGTGGGGAGATTTTCCTTTAGTTACAAAAGCAGTAGTGGGAGTAAATGCAGGTAATTTTGATGAAGTTTACAGTCAGGTTTATCCTGCAAGAAAGGCGGTTAATGAGGTGTATACCCAGATAATTTCAGATTTGGAGGGAGCTTTGGCTAGTGCACCTGCAAGTTCAAATAAATACAGAGCGAATAGAGGATTAGCTTTAGCATTGCTGGCAAAAGTATATGCTACAAAACCAAATCCGGATTACGCAAAAGTTTTAGACTATACAACGCAGTTAATGGGACAAGGATATTCTTTGCTTCCAAATTACGACCATTTATTTGATGGAGCTCATGAAGCCAATGCAGAATCCATTTTTGAATCCAATGGAAACGCAGGAAACCTTTGGGCATGGGGCTCTTCGATGTTCTATGGAACAGACTGGAAAAAATTCAATACACCTTCGTATGATCTTGTAAATACATTCAATACTGAAAATGATTTGGTGAGAAAAAATTCAAGTATTTGGGTTTCTCCTACTGCTGTCGGCTGGTCAGATAACTATTGGCCGAGTTCGGCATTTCCTTTTATGAATAAAATGAGAATCACTACAGGTCATCAGAATTTCTATGTGATGCGTTACGCAGATTTACTTTTGATAAGAGCTGAAGCATTAGTGCGTCAGGGAAATTTCACGGATGCTGCAACTTTGGTTAATCAGGTAAGAGCAAGAGCCAACTCAGGTTTAACACCGGTTACTATTGCAAATACCGACGATGGAATTAATAAAATTCTTAAAGAAAGAAAACTGGAACTTGCATTTGAAGGCCACCGTTGGTTTGATTTGAAACGTACAGGAAAAGCAATTGAAATCCTTTCGCAACAGAAAAATGCTGCTGGAAATCTTCTTCCGTACGTCAATAATCTAAATCAAAACAGATTATTATGGCCAATTCCACAAACACAATTGGATAATAATCCCAATCTAACCCAAAACCCCGGTTACTAAATATGTTAAAGAAAAAATCATATAGTTTCTTTTCAAAGAGTACTGCACTGCTTTTCAGCGGTGTGGTACTTTTATCTTTAGGTTCTTGTGCATCAACAATTTCTACGAAAAATCAGGTTCAGTCATGGCTTACAAAAGGAGATGAAAGCGTAAAATTACAGCAACAGCTACCCTTGGTTTTTGTGAACACATCCAATAATTTTCAGAATATTGAAATTGACGATACCCAAAAGTTTCAATATGTTGACGGTTTCGGATTTACATTAACAGGTGGAAGTGTTGAAGTAATCAACCGTCTCTCACCGGCAAAAAGAAAAGTATTACTGAACGAACTTTTCGGGAAAGATGAAAATTCGATTTCGATCAGTTATTTAAGATTAAGCATCGGCGCATCAGATTTGGATGGTGAAGTTTTTTCTTACGATGATTTGCCTCAGGGACAGACTGATCGCACTTTATCTAAATTCAGTCTGGTGAGAGATCAAGATTTAATTTTGATGTTAAAAGAAATTTTAAACATCAATCCGAAAATCAAAATCATTGCAGCTCCCTGGTCGCCTCCTGTTTGGATGAAAGACAACGGAAAATCAATTGGTGGAAGTTTGAAACCTGAGTTTTATGATACCTATGCAAACTATTTTGTCAAATACATTCAGGGAATGGCTAAAGAAGGAATAATAATCGATGCTGTAACTCCACAAAACGAACCTTTGCATCCCGGAAACAATCCGAGTTTGTTGATGGTTTCAGATCAGCAGAGAGATTTTATTAAGCAAAGTTTGGGACCCATTTTTAAGTCAAATAAAATTAAAACTAAAATTGTGGTTTACGATCACAATTGCAACAAACCTGAATACGCTATTAATATTTTAAATGATGCTGAAGCAAACCAATATATCGATGGCTCAGCTTTTCATTTGTACGAAGGCGATATTTCAGCTTTAAGCACTGTTTATAAAGCTCATCCGAACAAAAATTTATATTTCACAGAACAATGGACTGGATCAAAAGGAACTTTTGATGGAGATTTAAACTGGCACGCAAAAAATGTAATTATAGGTTCGATGAGGAACTGGAGCAAAATTGCTTTGGAATGGAACCTGGCAAATGATACTGATTTTAAACCACACACTCCGGGAGGTTGTACAGAATGTAAAGGTGCCATTACGGTTTCAGATAGAGAAAACTTCACAAGAAATGTAGGATATTATATCATTGCTCACGCTTCGAAATTTGTTCCTGCCAACTCACAAAGAATTTCTTCAACGCAGACCGACCAACTTTCAACAGTGGCTTTCAAAACTCCCGAAGGAAAAACAGTTTTGATTGTGCAGAATTACAGTAAGACAGACGAAAATTTTAATATCAAATTTAAAAATAAAACTGCTCCGGTAAACATTACAGCAAGTTCTGTTGCTACATATGTTTTTTAAATTTTAAAAATGACGAATTTAAAAGTTTTTAGAATGAAAACTTTGTGTTCTTTGCTAAGTAGAACGCTTTTGCGAGCTTAAAAATCAACAGAATTATTTGCAAAAAAATCTTTGTGGACTTTGCGTTTAAAATTAATTAAAGTTTCCAGCAAAAATTAAATTACAATGAAAAAACTTTATTTCATATTAACCTTTACAGCATTCGGATTCAACGCATTCGGACAGAAAACAGTCGACCAGAAAGTCTCTGAGCTTCTCTCTAAAATGACTTTAGAAGAAAAAATCGGTCAGCTCGTTCAGTACAGTGGTTTTGAATATGCCACAGGTCCTCAGAATTCCAATTCTGCTAATGTTTTAAATGAAATCAAAATAGGGAAAGTCGGTTCTATGCTGAATGTGGCAGGAGCAGAGGAGACCAGAAAATTTCAGGAATTAGCGTTAAAATCAAGATTAAAAATTCCAATGTTGTTTGGTCAGGATGTGATTCATGGCTACAGAACTACTTTTCCTGTGAATTTGGGTCAGGCGGCGAGTTGGGATTTAAATTTAATTGAAAAATCTGAAAGAATTGCTGCAACAGAAGCCTCTGCGTACGGAATTCACTGGACGTTTGCTCCGATGGTCGATATTGCAAGAGATCCGAGATGGGGCAGAGTGATGGAAGGTTCGGGCGAAGATACTTACTTGGGAACGCAGATTGGTTTGGCAAGAATCAAGGGTTTTCAGGGGAAAGGTCTTGGAAATCTTGATGCGATTATGGCTTGTGCAAAACATTTTGCAGCGTATGGAGCAGCAGTTGGCGGAAGAGATTATAATTCTGTTGACATGAGTTTAAGACAGCTTCATGGAACCTACCTGCCACCTTTCAAAGCTGCGGCAGATGCTGGCGTTGCGACTTTTATGAATTCGTTTAATGATATCAATGGAATTCCTGCAACGGCAAACCAATATATTTTAAGAGATATTTTAAAAGGTCAATGGAACTATAAAGGTTTTGTGGTTTCGGACTGGGGAAGTATTGGGGAAATGGTTCCTCACGGTTACGCCAAAGACAATAAAGAAGCTGCAGAAAAAGCCATCAACGCCGGAAGTGACATGGATATGGAAAGCCGTGCGTACATGGCCGAGCTTCCGAAATTAGTTCAGGAAAGAAAAGTGGATCCTAAATTAATTGATGATGCAGCAAGAAGAATTTTGGTTAAGAAATTTGAGATGGGATTATTTGACGATCCTTACAGATTCAGCAGTGAGAAGAGACAGAAAGAACAGTTAAACAATCAGGAGCATAGAAAATTCGGAAGAGAATTTGGTTCGAAATCGATTGTCTTGTTAAAAAATGAAAAGAATATTCTTCCGCTTTCAAAGTCGACAAAAACGGTTGCGCTGATCGGACCTTTCGGAAAAGAGACGGTCGCCAATCACGGCTTTTGGTCTGTGGCTTTTAAAGATGATAACGAAAGAATTGTAACGCAGTTTGACGGTATTAAAAATCAGTTGGACAAAAACTCGACATTGCTGTATGCAAAGGGCGCTAACGTAGATGATCAGGATAAGTCCATGTTTGCTGAAGCTGTGGAAACGGCAAAAAAAGCAGATGTTGTGATTATGACTTTAGGCGAAGGTCACGCCATGAGCGGTGAAGCGAAAAGCAGAAGCAATCTTCATTTTTCCGGTGTTCAGGAAGATTTGCTGAAGGAAATTGCCAAGACCGGAAAGCCGACTGTTTTAATGATTAACGCAGGAAGACCATTGGTCTTCGATTGGGCAGCAGACAATATCCCAACCATTGTTTACACCTGGTGGCTGGGAACTGAAGCAGGGAATTCTATTGCAGATATTCTTTTCGGCACTGTTAATCCGGGTGGAAAAGTACCGATGACTTTTCCGAGAACGGTGGGTCAGGTTCCTATTTATTACAATCACTACAATACCGGAAGACCTGCAAAAAATAATACGGACAGAAATTATGTTTCAGCTTACATCGATCTGGATAACGACCCGAAATTTCCTTTTGGATATGGGTTAAGCTATACTCAGTTTAAATATGCTGACATGAAATTAAGTTCGACAAGTTTGAAAGGAAATCAGAGTATAAACATCAATGTTGCTGTTTCCAATACCGGAAATTACGACGGGGAAGAAGTGGTGCAGCTGTACATCAGAGATTTGGTGGGAAAAGTGGTAAGACCTGTGAAAGAATTGAAAGGCTTTCAAAAAGTTTTCATTAAAAAAGGAGAAACTAAAACAGTCACATTTACATTGACTCCTGAAAATTTAAAATTCTATGATGATGCTTTAAACTACGATTGGGAAGCCGGAGAATTTGATATTATGGTGGGAACCGATTCTCAGAATGTTCAGACAAAAAGAATTAATTGGGAAAAATAATCATTGTATCAATAGGAGCGGGCTTTAGCCCGCTTTCGTAGGTAAAAGACATTTGGTTTTAACCAAAATCTACACATTATCTATGTGTGATTTTTGTGTAAAACATAGGCTGTCAGACAAATATAGTTTCCATTTATGAAAAGTAGAATTCAATATATTTTCCATCCAATCATCGCAGGGACTTTAGTTCTCTCATTATTAAATTGTGTTTCAAACAAACCCGATTCAAGCAGAAAATTAATCTGGAGCGACGAGTTTAATTACAAAGGCCTGCCTGATTCCACCAAATGGCATTACGATGTCGGTGGCGATGGTTATGGCAATAACGAAGCTCAGTTTTATACCAAAAACAGATTGGAAAATGCAAGAGTAGAAGACGGAAATCTTGTGATCGAAGCCAAAAAAGAAAACTGGGAAAAGATTAAATATACTTCGGCAAGACTTTTGACAAAAGGAAAATTTTCATTTCAATATGGAACAGTTGAAGTCCGTGCAAAACTTCCGAAAGGTCGGGGAACATGGCCTGCCATCTGGATGATGAGCGAAAATATGAAAGAATGGCCGGATGACGGTGAGCTGGATATTATGGAACATGTGGGTTTCAACCAAGGATTTGTACATGCATCGGTTCACACTAAAAAGTATAATCACATCATCAATACCCAGAAGACAGACACTTTGTTTGTAAAAGATGCCAGCGAAAAGTTCCATGTCTACAAAGCGGATTGGACGCCTGAAAAAATTGATGTCTATATCGATGATCAGAAGTTTTTCACCTATGAAAATAAAGAAAAGACTTATGAATCCTGGCCTTTTGATCAACCCTATTTTATTATTCTAAATCTTGCCGTGGGCGGATTTTGGGGTGGAAAAGAAGGAATTGATGATTCTGTTTTTCCGCAGAGATATAAGATTGATTATGTGAGAGTCTATCAGAGAAAGAAATAAACCACACTTCATATTAACATTTTTATTAAGTTTCGGCAGGGCAATTGTTCTGCCGGAACTGTTTCCAAACAAATTAAATTTTATAAGTTGTCAAAATGTTTCGTTTAAAATCAAAAAAAATCCGAAACAAAAAGTTCCGGATTTAAATATACAATTGAAAAATTACTTATTACCCATGATTACTCAACATCATACTTGCTGATCACTTTCTGAGTAACGCCAGAGCTGCTGAAACCTCCGTCATGGAAGAGATTCTGCATAGTGACTTTCTTGGTTAAATCTGAGAATAAAGTTACACAGTAATCCGCGCATTCAAGAGCAGTAGCATTTCCTAACGGAGACATATCTTCCGCATATCCCATAAATCCTCCAAAACCTTTCACACCGCTTCCTGCCGTAGTTGGAGTAGGAGATTGAGAAACTGTGTTTACACGTACTTTTCTCTGTCCCCAGTAGTTTCCGAAAGTTCTTGCGATGCTTTCAAGATATGCTTTGTTGTCAGACATATCGTTGTAATCAGGGAATGTTCTCTGAGCAGCGATATAAGTCAGCGCCAAGATGCTTCCCCATTCGTTCATACAGTCTTTCTCATAAGCTACTCTCATCACTTTGTGGAACGAAACTGCCGAGATATCCCAACCTTTTTCCAACCAGTCGTAGTTCATTTCTGTATAGTGTTTTCCTTTTCTTACGTTGATAGACATTCCGATAGAGTGCAGGATAAAGTCGATTTTACCAAATTTTGCAACTGCGGCATCAAAAAGTTTTTCAAGATCTTCGATGGAGGTAGCATCTGCACCAATCACTTCAGAACCAGTTTTTTCAGCCAAAGCATTCAATTCTCCCATTCTGAGGGCGATAGGAGCGTTTGATAAGATAAATTCCGCACCTTCTTCATGACATCTTTCTGCAACTTTCCAAGCGATTGATTGTTCATTAAGGGCTCCAAATATAATTCCCTTCTTGCCTTTAAGTAAACCGTATGACATAGTATTTTAATGTTTATTAATCCACAAATGTAACGATTATTTGTGTTGTAAGCATAATAAAAAACGAAGCCTTACTTAAAAGGCTTCGTTTTTTTTGAAATATTTATATGACTGAATTCTAATTTGTTTTTTTATTCCATTCTGCCTTCACATCTTCTGCGGCATCTTTGGTTTTTTCCCAAGCATCGCTTGCTCCCTGCTTAATATCTTCCCAGGTATCTCCAGCTTTTTCTTTTGCTCTTTCAAGCCAGCCTTCGCTTGTTGCTTCCTCGTCGTTATTTCTTCTTTCGTTGATATAATCTTTAGCTCTGTCTGCTAAATCTTCAACTTTCCACTTTGCGTTGTCTGCAGTGTTTTTCAAAGAATCTTTGGTGTTGTCTACTGCGTTTTCTGCTTTGTTGTAATCTTGATTTTCCATTATATTTAATTATTTAAGGTGTTATATTTTATATTTAAACAATAAGCATTCCTAAGAAAGTTCTGCAAATGTTAAAATTGTCATAAATTAATTTTGTCGGTCTGTCATGATAAAAATAATTTATCAAAAGTCAGAATTTTCACTCAAAATAATTTTTCATTGTGTCAAGTCTCATATGATTAAAATTCTATATAATTTAAAATATTAGATAAATTATTTATGCTAATCAGTTAAAAATTGATTTATATTAATGTTTTTATGTTTAATAATTAAATATATTTGCACCTGAAAAATTCAAATGAACTTCAATGAAAAAAAAGATAGTTTCCTTCTCAGCTTTATTTCTGATTTCTTTTAATACGGTTTATGGGCAGGTCGGCATTGGCACCACCACACCAGACCAGTCATCAATACTTCACCTTAACAGTACAAACAAAGGTCTTCTGCTGACGAGCATTGCGCTGACATCATCAACAGATAATACCACGATTCCGTCTCCGGCAGCAGGACTGCTTATCTGGAATAACGGTACAGGCGGCTTCAGTCCGGCTGGCTTATACTATTGGGACAATGCCAAATGGAATATTTTGTCAACAGGACTTACCACAACAGGAATCGGTACAACATCCGGCTGGAACACCACTGGAAATAATTCAGGCAGCAGTTCCGGAGCAGGTACAGCCATGTCTCTTGGAACTTCCACCTTTGATGATCTGATTTTTAAAGTTAATAATACATACGCAGGAAGGCTGGGAACTAATAATTCTGTACAGCTGGGAACGGGAACTTCGGCATCTCAAAGCGGAACTGCTGTTGGGCAAAATGCTAAGTCTACCAGCAACGAAAGCACTGCAGTAGGAGCAAATTCAACTGCGGCAGGATTTCAGTCAGCTGCTTTTGGGTATAATTCCAAAACAAATTCCAACAGTGAGACTGCAATCGGTTACAATACAGTGACAAACGGGCAAAACTCAACGGCTTTAGGTTCCGGAGCGTCTGCTACAGGGCAAAATTCGTCTGCGATAGGATATGGTGCTGCGACAACTCAGGCCAATGCAATTGTTCTGGGAAATTCAGGAGCTAATATCGGTATTGGAACAAATTCACCGAATACGTCAGCTAAACTCGATGTTAACGGACAGTTTAAATTGGGAGAGAAAGGAAGTATTATAAGAAATATAGTAAGTTTTGAAACCTGGCCGGGCGTATCCATCAACAATCTTTCTGCCGGAGGTTCTGCCGAAATTGATATTGCAGTTCCTGCTGCAGCACAGATCAGCTCGGGCAGAGCAAGCATTGTGGTTTCGCCTGCAGGAGATTTTCCTGGTAATTCTACTTTTGCAGTTTCAAATCCGAGGTACACTTCCGCCTCCAACATCAGAATTAATGTAACCAATATTTCCGGTGCTGCGGCGAGTCTTTATTACGGACATTTTTTTGTGACTGTGAATGAATTTTAGAAGGAAACGGGAGTATAGGAATATTTTTCAGATAACTTACGATTTAAAATTGTCCCAATCTCACGTGCCATTTGATAATTTTTTTTCCGGATTTAATGTCCTCTGTAAATATAAAATGTCAAATAAACACATGATTTTGAGGTTTTTACATTTATGGTGATATACATTATAACTAGTGTTTTTAGGGTAGACTGATTTCCGAATAATGATGATTTTAACGAAATTTTTATTAAAAGTCAAAAATTATTTCCCTGCCGATATAGCTTTCGTAAAATATTTACAAATAATCATAATTTTTCTTTATGTTTGAACCGTAAAATATTTTCTAAAGACTATAATTTAAAATTACTGATAATCAATGAAACTAAAATTACTCATTCTTGTAACGTGCATTTACAGTGTACAGGTTTTTTCACAGCAATATTACGGCAAACAGCAGTCTAAAAATCTTCCTAAAGTTGAATTTATCTTAGCTGACGGTTCTAAAGTTGACGCTTTCTTCGTAGGATATACCTATCCCAACGGTACTTATCCGGGCTTTTTCGATAAGGATGATATCTACAATTTTGTTTATAAAAAAACGAAAACATCAGCCGATGAAAAATTTGGTGCAAATGAAGTGAAACTGGTGAAAATTTATGATGACCATGATGATGTAGTGAATGCCATTGAAAGACTGGACATGAAATATATCGATAAAAACGGTCAGGTTTCAGACAAGAAAAAAAGATCGTTTCAGCCGATGCTTTATGATGGAAAATTACAGATTTTCGGTTCAAATCTTACTATCTGCACAGGTGCAGCCTGTAACTATGTCTATTCTAAAATCTATATCAAAAATGCAAAGGATGATTTTGCTGTAATGCCTGTGGATTACGATAAGATGGGACTTTTTGCAGGATCACTTTATGATAAGATGGCGGAAGCATTTAAGTACGCCGGCAGAGACTGTCCCGAATTCCTGAAATATATGGAACAGTTTGATGCAAAACTTGAAGATAAAGAATTCAAAAAAGAAATTGCTACAAGATTTAAAGGGATCAGAAAAAAGGCTTATGAAGATGCAAAGAAAGATAAATTAGGATATAACGGCACACAGGAACTGATAGGTCAGTACATGCTTCAGGCTTACCTTGATTTCTATGGAGGCATCGTAAGGGAATACGAAAAAAATTGCCCCAATTAATTTAATCAAAAAGGATTTCAACATTTGAAATCCTTTTTATTTTATGTAAGTCTAAAGTTGCAATTATTTTTTTTTATTATCGGTAATTAAAATTATTTCACAACTCTTTCCAAAACCCAATCAATAAGATTCTGTTCGGAAGCGTGATGATCTTTCGAAAATTCGCCTCTTCGTCTGTTGGCGATTACATTGTTTACGGTAATGGCTTTATGACCTAAAAGTTTAGAGAAAGCGTAGATAGCAGAAGTTTCCATCTCAAAATTGGTAATTCCCAGATCATTTAAAGTTTCCAAAAACTGTTCGTCTGTTGCCTGCAGACGCAACTGTCGGCCTTGTGGCGCATAGAATCCCGGAAAAGTTGCTGTATTTCCGTGGTATTTTGCGTCTTTGTACAGTTCGCCCAATTCTTCAGACCATTCTGAAAAATAAAGCATCGGTTTTATCTTTTCGTAAGGGAATTTTTCATAAAAACTTTTCGAAAATTCATTTTCAAACTGATAATCTTTGTAGAAATTCATCAGTCCGTCGAGACCGACAACGTTTTGGGTAACGAGCATATTGTCTACTTCCACGTCGGGATTCACACTTCCGCAGGTTCCCATTCTGAAAAGTTTAAGTGAAGTTTTTTCAGATTTGATTTCTTTCTTTTTTAAATCGATATTGACCAAAGCATCGAGCTCATTCATCACGATATCAATATTTTCGGTACCGATTCCTGTAGACATCACGGTAATTCTTTCACCTCTTAAAATTCCCGTGTGGGTATAAAATTCTCTTTTATTTTTTTTGATTTCTACTTTGTCGAAATGTTTTGAAACCTTTGCCACACGGTCGGGATCGCCTACGAGAATAATTTTTTCGGCAATGTCTTCGGGTAGAAGATTTAAATGATAAATGCTTCCGTCTTCATTGAGAATAAGTTCCGAAGCTGCAAGTTGATTAAGCATAATATTTATTTTTCTGTTTCTAAAAGTACTAAAATTGATATAAACGAAATGTAAACATTATTTAATTTATCGTTAAAATGTTACCAATTCAAAGAAGGTACATTTGCCGGTAAAAAAATCGTGAGATCTTACTTTATACTTATTCCCGCTATTCTGGTTGTATTATTTTCCATGTCTTTTAATGATGCTGACAGAGGTTTAAAAACCGAAAATACATTCATCAGTCAAGGTCTTACCAATTTCAAAATCGAGCTTGAATATCTGAAAAACGATGCCGAACTTTTTTCAGAAAACAGAATTTCAGTTGAGAAGCTGCGTGAAACCATCAGAAAGACCCGAAATTCTTTCAAAGAAATCGAATTTTTTGTAGCCTATCATTATCCTGAATTTACAAAAACCCATCTTAATGCTGCACCGCTCTTTCATATTGAAGCAGCAGGAACAACCGCTTTCACTTTACCACCGGAAGGGTTGCAGGTTTTAGAAGAATTGATTTTTTCTGATGAAGCCGAAAATGAAAAGGAAGAGATAAAAACCATCACCAATTTTCTATATAACAGTTATGCTAATTTCTACCTGAGTACTCTCAAAAATGGCGTAAGCAGCGGAACCAACAAGACGTTACCCCTCAGAATCGAACTGATCAGAATCTACAGTTTGGGAGTGACTGGTTTTGATACGCCGGGATCTTTAAATATTTCTGAAGAGTCTGCTCACGCTTTTCTGGGAATGAGAAATTATATTTCGGATGATGTTTATTTTAAAAGTTATAAAACTGAAAAAGCTATTCAGATTTTAGATCAGACTATTCAATATTTAGGGAGAAATAATGATTTTGAAACTTTTGACCGTATTTTATTTTATAAAAAATTCATTCAGCCTTTGTATGAGGAATTCGGTACATGGGATGGCAGACCGGATGATCTCAAAAACTTTTCAGGATGGAATGTTTCCAACAAAGATTTCTTTAAAGCTGATTTTTTTGATCCCTATTTCTATACGCTTTTGAAATCTTCCGAAGACAGTGAAGAATTGCGGAATTTAGGCGAAAAGATATTTTATGACACCAGTTTCAGTGCGAACGGAAAGATGAGCTGTGCAAGCTGTCATTTGCCGGAAAATGCATACACCGATTTAAATTCAAAATCACTGAGCAATGTGGAAGGAAAAACGGTATTAAGAAATTCGCCTTCACTTTACAATGCGGTTTTTGCGAAAAGATTTTTCTATGACATGCGTGCTTTTTACCTCGAGCAGCAGGCAGAACATGTGATTTATAACAAGGAAGAATTTGATACGGATTATGAAAAGATAGTTGCAAAATTAAATTCAGATAAAAACTATAAGAAATCTTTTTCAACTTTATTTAAAGACAAAAAGATTACAAAACAGAATTTTTCGAAAGCTTTAAGTTCATTTGTTGCTTCACTGTATTCTTTTGAAAGTGATTTTGACCGTTTTATGAGAAATGAAAAGGAAATTTCTGAAGATGCCAAGAAAGGATTTAATCTTTTTATGGGAAAAGCCAATTGTGCGACCTGTCATTTTGCCCCACACTTTTCGGGTTTGGTGCCGCCGTTTTTTAATGAAAATGAATCTGAAGTTTTGGGAGTGACCAAAAAACCGATTTCAAATCTACCTGTAGAACTCGATGATGACAAAGGAAGAATAAATTCCAACGTGAAAAAAGAAAGTTCGTGGATTTATGAAAATTCTTTTAAAACAATGACCGTACGAAATATTGCTTTAACGAAACCTTATTTTCACAACGGAGCTTTTAATACTCTGGAAGAAGTGATTGAATTCTATAACGAAGGTGGAGGAGAAGGTTTGGGATTGCCCATGAAAAACCAGACACTTCCTGCGGACAAACTCAATCTTTCTGAGGCAGAGAAGAAACAGTTGATTAGTTTTCTGAATACTTTGACGGATATCAGCAAGGCTAAAACTCAGGTGAAGAAAAAATAATCATCCGTTGATTCAGATTATTAAAATTATAATTTAAGGATACGGGATTAGAGTTTCGGGTTGCGAAAATATACTTTTGGGATGCAAGAATATACTTTTGGGAAGCAAGAATATAGTTTTGGGATACAAGAATATACTTTTTGGGATGCGAGAATATTGTTTTGGGAAGCAAGAATATAGTTTTGGGATACAAGAATATACTTTTGGGATGCAAGAATATAGTTTTGGGAAACAGGAATATACTTTTTGGATACAAGAATATACTTTTTGGAAGCAAAAATATTGTTTGACTTTGCAAAAACTAAGTTCGCCAAAGCAAGAATATCATTCGACATACGGATAATTACAAATAACATTTTCATAGATACAACTTTACCTCACAATAGTTTAGATTCCTCCGGAATGACAAAATGAATGTTGATTTTAGCGTTGTGATCAAAAACGGACATTCTTTTCTGATTTAATAATAATTTAACCTGCGTAACATTCACCTTCAGTTTTATTAATATTCATCGCTGTTTAATTAAAGATAGCGTAACGCAAAGCCATCAGGAAACAGATAGTTTTGCACTTGAAAAATGATAATTTAATAAAAAAGTGAAAAGAAAACTACTTACGATCGCAGCCCTTGCATTGATGACTACATCAATCTTCAAGGCTCAGACTACACAAACGACTATTTTTGATCTGGCAAGTTCATGGAAGTATTATGACCTGGATAATGCACCAGCTTCAACATGGAAAACCACAACTTTTGATGTGTCTTCCTGGTCATCAGGGATTGGGCCATTAGGATATGGCGATCCTGTAACCACAGTAATTCATGGCGGTGCTGTCGGATTATCTACAGCATATTTCGTAAAAGATTTTTCTGTAAATCTTGCCAATCTTACCAATAATATGGAATTTGGTGTACGGAGAGATGATGGAATTGTGGTCTATCTGAACGGTGAAGAGGTGATCAGAGACAATATGCCAACCGGTACGATTACTCATACAACGGCATCCAGCACCACCATCGACGGAGCTGCGGAGACAGCAATCAATATTTTTACCATTCCAAAAAACAAATTTGTACAGGGAAATAACAGAATATCAATTGAACTGCATAACAGAACCGGTTCAAGTTCAGATTTAACAATTGATGCTTATCTGAAAACTATCGTTGCTGCTCAGCCTTTAGGTTCGGTAGTAGTACAGGGTTCAAGTTGGAAATACAAAGATGACAACCAGCCTCTGGCAGCGCAATGGAAAGATTCAAACTATAATATTTCAACGTGGTCAACTGGAGATGGACCTCTGGGATACGGAGATCCGGTAACTACAACTCTTAATACAGGATTATCAACAGCATATTTTGCCAAAGATTTCACAGCGAATTTGGCTGACCTTTCCAATAATATGGAATTAGGCGTAATGAGAGACGACGGTATCGTAGTGTATTTGAACGGTCAGGAGGTAGTAAGAGACAATATGCCGACAGGTACTATCACTCACGATACTTTTTCAAGTACTATTATTGACGGAGCTGCAGAAAATATCTACAACACGTTTGTAATTCCTAAAAATAAATTTGTACAGGGAACCAACAGAATTGCTATTGAAGTTCACAACAGAGATTTGACCAGTTCAGATTTGAGAATGGATGCCTATATTCAAAACTCAACTGTAGTGGCGCCTCCTGTAAGTTGCAACACAGGTACACACATCAGCTGTTTTACATCTATTATTCCAACAACACAGACTTCAAAGCTTATCATTCCTGCTGAACACAAATATCAGCTGATTTTAAAAGAAGGAGACAGCTACACAGAGGGCGGAGGATTAGTAGGTGGACAAAATGACTTTACAGCTTATGTAGCAAAAAATAACAGCAGTATAGACGGTTATTTATCTGTCAACCATGAGACTAACCCAGGTGGAGTGACAATGGCAGAAGTCAACTACAATGCTGCAACAAAACTTTGGCAATTGTCGAGATCAAGAGCGGTAAGCTTCTCAGATACAAGTCTGGTGCAGACCATCAGAAACTGTTCGGGAGGTATTACACCATGGGGAACTGTGGTTACGGCAGAAGAATCTGTAACTTCAGCTGATACCAATGCCGACGGTTACAAAGATTACGGTTGGTTGGTAGAGATCAATCCTGCAACAGCTCAGGTGATGTCTCACAATACCAACGGCACAAAAGATAAATTGTGGCAAATGGGAATCATGAACCACGAAAATGTAGTTGTAAATGACGCAGGAACGGTCGCTTATTATGGTGAAGACGGCGGGACAAATATGGTGTACAAATATGTGATGGACACACCCAATAATCTTGCGTCAGGAAATCTTTATGTATTAAAACTTACCAGCGGACTGAGCGGAGGAAATCCCGTAGCAACCACCGGAGAATGGATACAGATTCCAAATAAAACACAGGCAAACCAAAATAATACGACCGCTTTGGCACAGTCTCTTGGCGGAACTGCCTTCAACGGTGTAGAAGATGTGGAAATCAGTCCTCTTGACGGGAAAATCTATTTTACTGCAAAAGGTCTGGATAAAGTGTACAGAATGACAGACAACGGAATGACTCTGTCAAATGTAGAAACTTTTGTAGGAGGAGCATCAACAGTTTATTCTTTCAACACTGCTCAGGGAATCAAAACCGAATCGTGGGGTGACGGAAATGACAATCTTACTTTTGACGAATTGGGTAATCTTTGGGTTCTTCAGGATGGCGGTAAAAACTACATTTGGGTAATCGGTCCGGATCACACTCAGGCAAACCCGAACGTGAGATTGTTTGCTTCTATGCCAGCAGGATCGGAGCCTACAGGTCTTACGTTTACACCAGATAAGAAATTCGGTTTCTTCAGTATTCAGCATCCAAACTCAACGATCAGTACAGATATTGATGCAACAGGAAATACCATCGACTACAGAGGGAAATCTGCAACGGTTGTAGTGGCACTTTCACAATTCTTAGGAACTGCAGGAACGTTGGCAACTACCGAGGTAGTTAAAGAAACTGAAGTGACAGTAGCACCAAACCCTACATCAGGAATTGTAAAAATCAATTCTCCGAAAGCACTGAAAAACCTTGAAATCACTGCATACAGCATCGACGGAAAGATTATGTTTAAGAAGAAATACAGCGGTTCAACAAGTCAGCTTGAATTAGACTTAACTAATGAGCTGAATGTTTCCAGAGTTTTAGTTTTAAATATTGAAGCAGAAGGATTCCAGAAAACTGCGAAGATTCTTAAAAAATAATACTAATTTTTTTATAAGGCTGCCGGATTTTTCCGGTGGCCTTTTTTTATTATGAAGAAGTTTTTGGTTTTAATTTCAATGTTCTTTTTATCTGAAATGAATGCTCAGATTGATCCTGTAAAATATCCGACTTATACAGATATTGACGCAGCTTTACAATCTAAAGAGACCGTCTACAGCATGAGTTTCCGGGATAAGGGACTTTTTAATCTTCCGGCACAGATCTCAAAATTAAATTCGATTTTCTTTCTGAATTTAATGGGGAATAATTTTGAAAAAATTGATGAGGTACTTTTCACTTTAAAGGAAATGGAAATTTTATATTTAAATGAAAATAACATCAAATACATTCCTGATGAAATTACAGCATTTCAGAAACTGAAGACATTTTCAATGAATCTGAATCAACTGACATTCATTAATCCTGAATTTTCAAAACTTCAGAATCTGAAAGCCGTACATCTTGAAGCCAATAATTTAAATATTTTTCCACCGGCACTGACCAAAATTTCTGGTCTTGAGGAAATTAATCTTCACAGCAATCAGATCAGCAGTGTTTCTGATGTTGACCAAATAAAAAATTTGCAGTTTTTAAATCTCTCTTCAAATCAAATCAATGATTTGAATGATTCTGAATTTCCAAAGAAATTAAAATACCTCGAACTTCAGAAAAATACCATTACGGCAATTCCTGAATCTATTTTAAATTTAAAAAAATTAGAATTTTTAAACATCGGAGAAAACAAAATCACAAAAATTTCGCCGAAAATTAAGAATATGAAAAAGCTGGCGAGTTTAAATCTGGCGAATAATCTTTTGGAAAAAATTCCTGAAGAAATTACTCAGCTGAAAAACTTAAAAACATTAATTCTCAACGGAAATCCATTGAAGAAAGATGAGGTAGAACACCTCAGAAAAAAAATGCCGGAAACCCAGATCTATTTCTAGATTATCCGCCGACCCTTTTGGTCTTGAAGCCCATTTCTTTAAGGATATCCATTATTTTATCACGGTTATCGCCCTGTATGATAATCGTTCCATCCTTTTCAGAACCACCGATTCCTAAGGTGGTTTTTATTTTTTTGGAGATTTTTTTCAAATCTTCATCGCTGCCTTCCCAGCCTTCAACTATAGTTACCGGCTTGCCGTTTCTGCCTTTTTTCTCAAATTTACACACCAAAGGTTCTTTTTGTTTAAAAGCTTCTTCGGGCATTTCAAAATCCTGCTCTTCGTGAGTGGGGAAAAGGTTTTTCAGTTGGTCTCTTAAATCCATAAGGCAAAATTAAAAAATTCTCTTCAAATAAGATATAGAATGCTGATTCTAATTAACTGCTATTTTCTGTACAAAATTTTATCATCTGATAAAACAATGTTTCCGCTTGTATTAAAGAGGAAATCATCATAAACTTTTAGTTTATTTTGACTTTTAATAAGTTCATCAGAAGTTTTATGGTCAAACCAATTATTCAAAAAGCATTAATCTCCATGAATTGTGAATCAGATTCTGACTTACTGACAGTGTTTTTTAATGAATCAATTTTCTTTTTATCTTAAAGCATTTCAGCCTGAATAAAACGATCGGAAGGTCCCGCAAGAATGCCTTTAGAATGATCAATATAAATGTGTTGAAATTTAACTTTTTGTGGTTTGAATTTAGAAACATCTAATATTTTTTGTAAAGCAGATAGATTTTCTGATACATTTTCAATTTTATTTGATTTTTTATGATAATTACAAGATACAGAGGCAAAGAGAAATAATGCTGAAATTAGAACAATGTATTTTTTAATTTTTATCATACCATAAATTTAATATTAATAAGTATAATAATATTACAATTAGAAATGTTTTTAATCTTGGGTTTTAACAGTCTTTAATCAAAATTTAAGCACCACAAATTCGGATTTTCATTTATAAATGGATAAATTTGTTTTGTTAAAATTTTCAAAGAATGTCAAAAAAAGCAATATTAGCAATCCTTGACGGATGGGGAATCGGACTGAATCCTGAAGTTTCGGCCATTGAACAGGCCAACACACCGTTTATGGACAGCTGTTTCCAGAAATTTCCACACACCACGCTTGAAGCCAGCGGTCTTGCCGTAGGTCTTCCTGCAGGACAAATGGGAAATTCTGAAGTAGGTCATATGAATTTGGGTGCCGGAAGAGTTGTTTACCAGAATCTGGTAAAACTCAACATGGCTGTAGAAAACGGAACGCTTGGCCACGAGCAGGTAATTGTTGACGCTTTTGATTATGCTAAAAGAGAAAATAAAAGTGTACACTTCATCGGTTTGGTTTCCAATGGTGGCGTTCATTCCCATATCAATCACTTAAAAGGACTTCTGTCTGCCGCCAAAGATTTTGGTTTAAATGAAAACGTTTACGTTCACGCATTTACAGACGGTCGCGACTGTGATCCGCATTCAGGTTTGGAATTTATCTCAGAACTGCAGGAGCATATGGCTCAGACCACCGGAAAACTGGCAACGGTTACCGGAAGATATTTTGCAATGGACAGAGACAGAAGATGGGAGCGTGTGAGACTGGCTTATGATGCAATGTGCTCAGGAATCGGCTTCAGAACTACTGATGTATTGTCAGCAATTCAGGAATCTTATAATGACAATATCACAGACGAATTTATCAAACCAATCATCCTTACCAAAGAAACACAGATAGGAAATATTGTTCCGGTGGCGAAAATGGTAGATGGCGATGTTGTGATTTGCTTCAATTTCCGTACAGACCGCGGTCGCGAGATTACTGAAGTTCTCTGTCAGCACGACTTGCCGGATTACCAGATGAGAAAACTGGATTTATATTATGTTACACTGACCAATTACGATAAAACGTATCAGAATGTAAAAGTGGTTTTCGATGAAGATGTTTTAAAGGAAACAATGGGTGAAATTCTGGAGAGAAACGGAAAATCACAAATCAGAATTGCAGAAACGGAGAAATATCCACACGTTACATTTTTCTTTAGCGGTGGAAGGGAAGAAGAATATCAGGGTGAGAGAAGATTGCTTTGTCCAAGCCCGAAAGATGTTCCTACCTACGATCTGAAACCTGAAATGTCTGCTTACGATATTACCAATGTTATTTTGCCTGAACTTAAAAATCAATCTGCAGATTTTATCTGTTTGAATTTTGCAAACACTGATATGGTAGGGCACACCGGAGTTTTTGAAGCCGCTGTAAAAGCTGCCGAAACGGTGGATAAATGCATTGAACAGGTTGCTACAACAGCTTACGAAAATGGTTATGCTGTTTTCATCCTGGCAGACCACGGAAATTCTGATGTAATGAGAAATGCCGATGGATCCCCGAATACACAGCATTCAACCAATCTTGTTCCTCTGATTGTGATGGATAAAGATCATGAATGGAAACTCAAAGATGGAAAACTCGGCGACATGGCTCCAACAATTCTGCATGTGATGGGTGTGGAGATTCCCGCAATCATGACGGGAGATATTCTTGTGAGTTAGAAAAATATACAGCAATATAAATGCATAAAGGCCGTTGTACAAACAGCGGTCTTTTATGATAATCATCATAACGAACTGTATATTATGTTACAAATAATAAATTAAATCATATCTTTGCAACTCAAATAAATCAATTTAGAATGTATCAAAGCTTGGTAAGGAAAGAAGTAATGGGAATTTTGGAAAAGGAAGTGGGCTCTTTTCTTGATAAATTTTTGACCCCTATCGAAAAAATTTGGCAGCCCTCAGATTATCTTCCGGATCCGTCAAGTGCTGATTTTAAATATGATTTAGAAGAAATTCAGACTTTCGCACGCGAGATGCCTTATGATTTGTTCGTAACGCTTATCGGTGACTGTATTACAGAAGAGGCATTGCCTTCTTACGAATCATGGTTGATGAGCGTAGACGGAATTGATCAGGAAAAAAGCGGACCGAGCTGGGCGAGCTGGATCAGATCATGGACGGCCGAAGAAAACAGACACGGTGACCTTCTCGGAAAATACCTTTACCTGTGTGGAAGGGTAAATATGAGACAGATGGAAATCACTACCCAATATCTGATCAGTGATGGTTTTGATATCGGAACAAGTATGGATCCTTACAGAAACTTTGTTTATACAAGTTTTCAGGAAACAGCAACCAACGTTTCGCACAGAAGAGTAGGAACTTTGGCAAAACAGACCGGAAACGGAAAACTGGCGAAGATGTGTGGTGTAATTGCGGCTGATGAAGCAAGACACGCTAAAGCCTACAAGCATTTTGTTGCAAAAATTTTAGAATTAGATCCGTCGGAAATGATTTTGGCATTTGAAGATATGATGCGTAAAAAAATCGTGATGCCTGCGCACATGATGAGACAGTCTGGTCAGGCAGCAGGTGAACTTTGGGGACATTTCTCAGATGCAGCACAGAGATGTATGGTTTATACAGGTCAGGACTACATCAATATTATGAAAGATCTTCTGGATGAATGGAAAATTGAGCACATCACAGGACTTACAGAAAAGGCAGAAAAAGCTCAGGAATATTTAATGAAACTTCCGTCAAGACTTCAGAAAATTACAGACAGAATTTCTACTCCGGATCTGCAGTTTCAGTTTAATTGGGTTAAAAGTTAGATTTCGATTTAACAGTTTTTATAAATACAGAGTGCCGCAGCAATGCAGCACTCTTTTATTTTATTTAGTATCTTTGCCGAGCTAAATCATACATAAAAGATGAATAATAAAAAAATAGCAGTAGATTTTGACGGAACAGTAGTGGAAGATGCCTATCCGGCGGTAGGGAAAGCTAAAATTTTTGCTTTTGAAACCTTAAAAAAGTTACAGTCTGAAGGATACAGATTGATTCTTTGGACGTACCGTCACGGTCCCGCTCTGGAAGATGCCATCGAATTCTGCAGAAAAAACGGTGTAGAATTCTACGCTGTAAACTCAAGTTTTGAAGGTGAGGTATTTGATTCTGCCACACAATCCAGAAAAATTGATGCCGACTGGTTTATCGATGACAGAAATATCGGCGGTTTTCCGGGCTGGGGAGAAATCTACAATATCATCACAGAAAGAATTGAATTCCGTGTAGAAGGCGGCGAAGTCTTAGCCTACTCAAAATTAAAGAGAGAAAAGAAGAAAGGTTTATTTTGGTAAGAAACAAGATAAAAGTAAAAAGATACAAAATTAAATAAAGTAAAATTTAAACTCGTATTTTAATGAGAGATAATGATTTACTTGAAAGAACTTTTAAGTTTGGAGTCAACTGTATTAAATTTCTTCGAAATCTGCCAAACTATCCTGAGTACAAAGTAATCAGGTTTCAAATATGTAAATCGGCTACCTCACTTGGAGCAAATTATGAAGAGTCTCAGGCTGGTTCCTCTTTGAAGGATTTTCGAAATAAAATCAGAAGATCTTTGAGGGAAACCAGAGAAACGAACTACTGGTTGAGAATTATAAAATCATTAAATGATTTTGAGTCCTCTGAACTGGATGCTCTTCTAAAAGAAAGTTTTGAACTGAAGAATATTTTTGGAAGTATTCTCAATAAAACAAACGATAAAAAAGATAATATTAATTAAAATTGAACAAAGAGTCGGATAACTTGTTTCTTTTTCCTTATCTCTTGGTTCTTATTTACGAATGATTCATTTAAAAAATATAGACGAGCTTCGTCTGATGAAAGAAAGCGCAAGACTGGTTTCCAGAACTTTGGGAATGATTGCAAAAGAAATCAAACCGGGAATTACGACGCTTCATTTAGATAAATTGGCTCACGATTTTATCAAAGATCACGGCGCTGAGCCCGCATTTTTAGGATACGGAGGTTTTCCTTATTCACTTTGTATTTCGCCTAATGATCAGGTGGTACACGGTTTTCCAAGCAAGGAAGAAATCAAGGAAGGCGATGTGCTTTCTGTAGATTGTGGCGCTATTCTCAACGGATTTGTAGGAGATCACGCTTACACATTCGAGATCGGAGAAGTTGATCCTGAAACCAAAAAATTACTGAAAGTTGCCAAAGAATCTCTGTACAAAGGAATCGAGCAGTGTGTGAGAGGAAAAAGAATCGGAGATATTTCTTATGCCATCCAGAACCACTGTGAAAAACAGGGTTACGGTGTCGTTAAAGAACTGGTGGGTCACGGAGTCGGAAGAAAGATGCATGAAGATCCTCAGGTTCCCAATTACGGAAGACAGGGAAGTGGTAAAGTCATTAAAGATGGTTTAACAATCGCTATTGAGCCCATGATTAATCTTGGCACTGAAAAAGTGAAGTTCCACAGCGATGGCTGGACGGTAACGACTTTAGACAACAAACCTTCTGCGCATTTTGAGCATGATGTTGCGGTAATCAACGGAAAACCGGTGCTGTTATCGACATTTGAGTATGTTTATGAAGCATTGGGAATTGTGAGTGATGAAGAGAAAGCTTTTCAACTGGATTTTTAATCTTTTGTTAAATTTTCTACCAATATTCCGCTGCTTCGCAGCTTGTAACACAAATACATAGTGAAAAAGCTAACCAAACTTTTACTCAACAAAATTCCCCGTCCGATGCTTATTCAAATGAGTGTCTGGACACGTCCGCTGATTTATCAGTTCTTTAAAGGTGACCGGTTTTTCGATCCTATCGATGGCAGATCTTACAGAAAATTTTTGCCTTATGGATATGGAACTCAGCGTGAAAATGCTTTGTCACCAGGAACTTTAAGTCTTGAAAGACACCGTCAGATGTTTCTGTATCTTCAGAATGAGACCGAATTTTTCACCAGAAACTATAAAGTTCTGCACATCGCTCCCGAACAGGAATTTTTGCGGAAATTTAAAAAGATGAAAAACCTGGATTATATTTCTGCAGATCTTTTTTCGCCGATCGTTGATGTGAAAGCTGATATTCTGGATCTTCCTTTTGCGGATGAAAGTTTTGATATAATTTTCTGTAATCACGTTTTGGAACATATTCAGGATGATGCAAAAGCGATGAGCGAGCTGTACCGTGTTATGAGACCCGGAGGTTGGGGGATTTTGCAGGTGCCAATGAAGAATTCACTTGAAAAAACATATGAAGATTTCACGATTACCGATCCGAAAGAAAGACAAAAACATTTCGGGCAGTATGACCACGTTCGTTGGTACGGAATGGATTATTTTGACCGTTTAAAATCCGCAGGATTTGAAACTGAAATTAATTTTTATTCGCAACAATTTTCTGATGACGAAATCAAAAAATACGGTTTAAGAAAAAACGAAATTCTACCTGTCGTTTCAAAAAAATAAAAAAACGGCTTCAGATTCTGAGGCCGTTTTTATTTTAAGTACCAATTTGCTTAATTATTTACCGTTTCATTTAAACTTGAACACTTATTTACAATTCGTGTCTTTCGTCAAAATTCGTGTCATTAGTGACTTACAGCCTTCAAACCAATCACAGAACTAATTAATGTACAGATAAAAAATATCCTCCAGAAGCTTGCAGGATCTTTAAAGACAAAAATTCCGACCAATGCTGTTCCTACAGCGCCGATCCCGGTCCACACAGCGTAAGCCGTTCCGATAGGTAAGGTTTCGGTAGCTTTGATGAGGAGAAGCATAGAGATTGTAAGACAAGCTAAAAATCCTCCGAACCACCAGTACATTTCGTTTCCGGAAGTTTCCTTCACTTTTCCGAGGCACGATGCAAAGGCAACCTCAAATAATCCTGCGATGATTAAAATAATCCAGTTCATTCTAATTAAATTTATCCGTCAAAATTGAGGTTTTAAAATCAATAAAAATTTTACAATTGTTAAAAAAAGTATTTTCTCTAAAACTCTAAAACTCTAAAACTCTAAAACTCTAAAACTCTAAAACTCTATAACTCTAAAACCCTCCAACCCTCCAACTCAATCACTTCATCTCCGCCCGAATCCTGCTCAAACTCACCTGCGACATCCCCAAATACGATGCAATATGCCCTAACTGAACTCTCTGCAAGAGGTAAGGCTTGTATTTCATTAAATCTTTATACCGTTCCAGAGCAGTTTTATACTGTCTCGAAATAATCAGTTCCTCAGTTCTTATCAGTTCACGTTCTGCAAATTTTCTTCCCCAATTGGCGATGTGAATATCTTCATTAAATAAAATTCTTAATTTTGAGATTTCAAGCTGATACAGTTCACAATCTTCAAGAAGCTCAATACTTTCGTAGCCAGGCTTTCCTTCCACATAACTTTTCATGGAAACAATCGGTTCGCCTTCCGTTCCAAACCAAAACGTAATGTCATTATTTTCTGTTGAAGCGTAAGCTCGGGCAATTCCTTTTTTTAAAAAGTAAATATAGGGCACCACTTTGTTGACTTCCATTAAACAAAAACCTTTTGGAAAGCTCACTTCTGAAATATGCTGTTTCAATTTTTCCCTGGAAATTTCAGGAAGCGGATAAATGGTATCAATTATTTTGTCGATGGTCATTACGGGTTACGGGTTACGGGTTACGGGATACGGGTTAAGAAGTTTCGAATCTGTATTTTAAGTTCGATAAGTGTTTTCAGTTTAAAAAAAATATATTTAAAAATAATTCATTCGGCATCACGCACCTCGTAACCCGTATCCAATTCTACCTCGCAACTTGCACCCCAATCTCTCCCCAAAAATAATCAATTTTAGAAATCTGAATAATATTGTCTGAAAGACCAATTTTGTTTTTACTAACTTTGCAAATCGTAATAACAGCGGATTAATTTTTTTATATGCATAAAGCAGGATTTGTAAATATCGTTGGAAAGCCAAACGCCGGAAAATCTACCCTTCTGAATCAGCTGATGGGTGAGAAGCTGGCGATTGTAACGCAAAAGGCTCAGACAACCAGACATAGAATTTTTGGAATTTATAATGAGGAAGACTTACAGATTGTATTTTCTGATACTCCCGGAGTTTTAGATCCGAAATACGGTTTGCAGGAAAAAATGATGGATTTTGTAAAAGATTCTCTTCAGGATGCGGACGTTTTTCTTTTCATCGTAGACGTTACCGATAAAGCCGAACAATCAGAATTTTTAATTGATAAATTAAATAAAATTCCGGTTCCCGTTTTATTACTTCTAAATAAAATCGACCAGACCAACCAGGAAGGTTTGGAAAAAATAGCGACCGAATGGCACGAGAGAATTCCGAAGGCTGAAATTTTACCTATTTCTGCACTGAATGCATTTAATCTTGATGTCATTTTACCGAAATTAAAATCGATGTTGCCCGAAAGTCCGGCGTATTACGACAAAGATATGTACACTGACAAACCTGAGCGTTTCTTCGTCAACGAAGCCATCAGAGAGAAAATTCTTTTGAATTATGATAAAGAAATTCCGTATTCTGTGGAAGTCGTTACAGAAATGTTCAAAGAAAAAGAGGGAATTATCTTCATAGATTCTATTATCTACGTAGAAAGAGACACCCAAAAGGGAATTATTATCGGACATAAAGGTGAGGCTATCAAAAAGGTTGGAACTGAAGCCAGAATTGATCTTGAAAAGTTTTTCTCCAAAAAAATTCATCTGAACCTTTTTGTAAAAGTGAAAAAAGACTGGCGTAAAAACGACAGGGATCTGAAGAATTTTGGATACAGATAAACTAAAGACTCACTATCCATCGTTGTATTAGTACATTTTTTGCTATCTTTAAACTAAATTTTAAGTAGATGAGCTATCAAAATTTAAAAACTAATCCACTTATTCTCGATATCGTGCTTCTCGTCGTGAGATTATTTATAGGTTTTGCAATGATTTCGCACGGTTATCCGAACCTTCAGACATTGATTGACGGAGGAGATATCAAGTTTTTCGACTTTTTAGGATTAGGTCCAAAAATTTCATTAGGATTAACCGTTTTTGCAGAATTTGTCTGTTCAATATTCATCATCCTTGGACTGTTTACAAGAATTGCTGCCGGATTTCTGCTTTTCACAATGTCAGTTGCTGCATTTGTAGTTCACGGTGAAGACCCTTTTGATAAAAGAGAATCAAGTTTATTATACCTTTCAATTTACGTGATTATTATAACACTGGGAGCCGGAAGATTTTCCGTAGATGGAATGATTGAAAAAAGGAGAAGATCCTCAGACTGGTAAAAATTAAAAATAAAAAGAAATCCCGAAACTTTAAAAGTTCCGGGATTTGTTATGTATCTGAATTGTTTATAATCTGAATTCCTATAAATTTTCAAAAAAAATTCAAATATCAAACCTCAAATTTCAAATCATCTAAAAATCTGATCTGTTTATAATCTAGATTCCTATATATTCAAAAGAATTTCAAATTTCAAACCTCAAATTTCAAATCATCTTAAAACCTGAATTCTTGACAATCTGAATTCCTGTAAAATATTCAAAAGAATTTCAAATTTCAAACCTCAAATTTCAAATCATTAAGACAGTTTCTGAGAATCTGCAACAAACTGAGCCAAACCACTGTCCGTTAAAGGGTGTTTCAGTAAGCTCAAGATCGGAGGAAGCGGTGAAGTAATTACATCAGCACCAATTTTCGCACAGTCGATAATATGCATTGAATGACGGATAGACGCTGCCAAAATTTCAGTATCGTACATATAATTGTCAAAAATCAATCTGATTTCCTGAATAAGATTCAGACCGTCAGTTGTAATGTCATCCAATCTTCCCAAAAACGGAGAAACGTAAGTTGCACCAGCCTTTGCAGCCAAAAGAGCCTGTCCTGGAGAGAAAATCAGAGTACAGTTGGTTTTAATTCCTTTATCTGAAAAATATTTCAAAGCTTTGATACCGTCTTTAATCATTGGGATTTTCACGACGATATTTGGATGAATGGCAGCCAATTCGTCACCTTCCTTGATCATTTCTTCGTAAGTTGTTGATAGAACTTCGGCAGAAATATCTCCGTCCACAATTTCGCAAATCGCTTTGTAGTGGTTTTTGATGTCTTCGTTACCACGGATTCCTTCTTTAGCCATCAAAGATGGGTTGGTTGTTACACCATCCAGAATTCCAAGATCTTTTGCTTCTTTAATTTGCTCTAAATTGGCAGTGTCAATAAAAAATTTCATTTCGTTTAAATTGATTTATATTCCACAAAGATAAACAATCCTTTGAAATGAATTTCTTATGCCTCATCAATTCTCAGTTTTAATTATCTTTGTTAATACAGAATTATTCTTTATCCCTTTTTTACCGGAAAAGAATTTTATTAAATTTAAAAATGAACATTATCCTCGCCTCGACGTCCACGCTTTTTGGTGGAAATTATTTAGAATATTTAAAGGAAGAATTAATTGAACTGTATAAAGGAATCGACGAACTTATCTTTATTCCTTTTGCAAGACCTGGTGGAATTTCGCATGACAGTTATACCGAAAAAGCAAGGTCTTTTTTTGAAACTATTAATATCAAAGTTAGAGGTCTTCATGAATTTGACAACAAACAGGAAGCATTAAATTCTGCAAAAGCCTATTTTACAGGAGGTGGAAATACTTTTTTGCTGGTTAAAACTCTTCATGAAGAAAATCTGATGTCTGTTTTAAAACAAAACATTGAAAGCGGAAAACCGTATTTAGGCTGCAGCGCCGGTAGCAACATTGGCGGACAGAATATGAAAACCACCAACGATATGCCAATCGTTTATCCACCAAGCTTTGACTGTATGGGACTGGTTCCGTTTAATATCAACCCTCATTATCTCGATCCAAATCCTGATTTAAAGCACAACGGTGAGACGAGAGAAACAAGAATTAAAGAATTTCTGACTCAAAATGACATTAAAGTAGTCGGGCTTCGCGAAGGGAACTGGATCAGAAAAATAGGTGATAAAATTACCGTGGAAGGAAATGAATTAACGAGAATTTTTGAGAAAGACAAAGAGCCTTACGAAATCGAAACCGGAACTGAGCTTTAATTCTAAATTTAAATCTGAACAAACTTTTTCTTAATGAAAAAAACTCTTTTCATACTTGCGTTTTCTACACAACTTATTTTTGCTCAAAGCATAAGTCAGAAGCTCGATGACGCTACAAAAAATTTAATGAATTCGTCTACGGCTGTTTCATCAAATCTGTCATTTTATGTTGCAGACGAAAGTGGAAATTTAATTTACGAATATCAGGGAAGTAAAGGACTTTCGACAGCGTCAACCCAAAAGATCTTCACAGCTGCTGCGGCTTTGGAGATTTTAGGGAAAAACTACACCTACAAAACAACGTCTTCTTATTCAGGAACAGTTTCTGGAGGAAATTTAAATGGAAATCTTTTTATCACTTCAAACGGCGACCCGACTTTAGGAAGCTGGAGATACGATGGCTACAAACCTGAAAATTTTAAGCAGAAATTTTTAGATGCTGTTAAAAAATCAGGAATTACAAAGATTTCCGGTGATTTGATAATTGATGATTCATATTTTGACCATCAGACGATTCCGGGAGGCTGGCCGTGGGATGATCTGGGAAATTACTACGGCGCCGGAGTGTGGGGTGTCAACTGGCGCGAAAATCAGTTTGACATCAATATAAATGGAACAGATTTTAAAAATTTCTCGTATCCTTTAGCAAATATCAAATGGCTTAATGACCTTAAAGCTGCAGGAAGTTCAGACCAGAGTTTGATTTTTACTGCTCCACATTCTGACGTTGCATTAATTAACGGAAATCTGCCTGCAGGAAAAGTAACGACCGTATCAGGATCTGTTCCCAATCCACCTTTGCAGTTAGGTGTGGAAGTTGAAAAATGGCTTAAAGATTCGGGTATTGAAATTTCAGGGAAAGTTGTTACCAATTCTCAACTGGAAATCGAAGGTAAAAAAACTTTGGAATCTCCAAAGAGCAATATTATTCTCATTTACGAATCTCCAACTTTAGATAGAATTGTCTATTGGTTTTTAAGAAAATCCGTGAATCTGTACGGGGAAAATTTAATTAAAACTTTAGGCAAGGAGAAAAAAGGAGATCCGGGTTTCAAAAGTGGAGTTTCGTATTTAAAAGAATTCTGGAAATCAAAAGGAATCAGTTCAAACATGATTAATTTTGCAGATGGGAGCGGACTTTCACCTCAGAACTATGTCTCAGCAAAAGCAGAAGTTCAGGCATTGATTTACGCCAGAAAACAACCGTGGTTTGAAGCCTATTACGACGGTTTTCCGACTCAGGACAACGGTATGAAAATGAAAAGCGGAACGATGAGAGATACAAAATCGTACGCCGGATATCACAGTTCAAAAGACGGAAAAAAATATGTTTACGCAATTATCATCAATAATTATCAGGGCAGCGGAAGTACAGAACTGCAGAAAATTCTGAATGTTTTAAAATAATAAATGAAGAACCGTCCTTTTTTAGCAAGAATCAGCAACTGGATTGTATTTACGGTCCTGACTGTCATCGTTTTGGCACTTATCATTTCATCCAATATTCTTATTAATAATCTGAGAAATAAGGAAGCAGAACGCATTAAGGTTTTTGCAACGGCGATAAAAATTATGCAGGGAAACCAGCAGACAAGCTCTGAAACGCAGGAATTGGTATTTGCAATCTTAACTGAAAATGATCAGATTCCTACAATCTTAACAGATGAAAATAAGAAGCCTTTTATTTTTGAGGGCAGTTCGCGAAATATTCCACAGGAGATTTTAGAAAATCCTGAAGAACTTAGAAAGCTGATCGTAAAAATGGAAAGCAATTATGCACCGTTCGAAATTGAAATTGCAAAAGGTGATAAACAGCTGGTTTTCTACGATAACTCAAAGTTGCTTAGCGATTTAAGATATTATCCTTATTTTTTGGGACTTTTCATCATTGCATATCTTGCATTTATTTTCTGGTTTTTGAGAACCATTAAAAAGACCGATGAAGGATATCTTTGGGCAGGTCTGGCAAAGGAAACAGCACATCAGATTGGAACTCCGTTATCATCCATGATTGGCTGGATGGAAATTATGAAGCTTGAAACCCCTGATTCTGATGGCGTAAAGGAAATTGAAAAAGATATCGAAAGACTGAGAACCATCTCCGAAAGATTCTCGAAAATAGGATCAGTTCCGGAGCTAAATGATATGAATCTGAATGCCACCATCAAAGAAAATTTTGATTATTTAAAGACACGGATTTCCAGAAAAGTAGATTTCAGTCTCAACCTTCCAAACTATCCGATTCTGGTTCCACACAATAAAATTCTGATCAGCTGGGTAATTGAAAATCTAGTGAAAAATGCTGTAGATGCTATGAAAGGTCAGGGTCAGCTTCAGATTTGGATGATCGGTAAAAACAAAAATATTCTGATTGAAGTAAAAGATAACGGAAGCGGAATGACGCACAATCAGGCGAGAAATGCTTTTAAACCCGGTTATTCAACAAAGAAAAGAGGTTGGGGGTTAGGTTTAAGTCTTGCAAAAAGGGTAGTGCAGGAATACCACAACGGTGATATCAAAATTTCACAGACAGAAATAGGAAAAGGAACAACCTTTAGAATTTCAATCAGAAAGTAATAAAAATTAATCAGTAATTTTATTGCTGAAACCAAAATACAGGAAGCAAAAAAATCACTACTTTTGAAGCATGATTACAGCCAAAAATATTCGTAAATCATACGGAAGTTTAGAAGTTTTAAAAGGCGTAGACCTTCACATCAAAACGGGTGAAGTAGTCTCTATTGTTGGGGAATCCGGTGCGGGAAAGTCTACACTTCTACAGATTCTGGGCACTTTAGATAGTCCTACAATTCCGAAAGACAGCAGTACCGAAATCACAATTGCGGGAGAATCTTTCATCAATATGACCGATAAACAGATTTCAAAATTCAGAAATCAGAATATTGGTTTTGTGTTTCAGTTTCATCAGCTTTTACCGGAATTCACGGCTCTTGAAAACGTTTTGATTCCTACTAAAATTGCAGGGGCCAATGAAAGAGAAGCGATTGAAAAGGCAGAATCAATTTTTCATGATCTGAAAATAGAACACCGTCTGGATCATAAGCCGGGACAGCTTTCTGGTGGTGAAGCCCAGCGTGTTGCGGTGGCAAGAGCATTAATCAATTCACCAAAAATAATTTTCGCAGACGAACCTACAGGAAATTTAGATTCTAAAAATGCGGATGATCTGCACCGCCTGTTTTTTGATTTGAGAGACAAGTACAACCAGACTTTTGTTATCGTAACACACAACCCGAATCTTGCTGAAATCACCGACCGAAAGCTTGTGATGGTTGACGGATTAATTGTTGAATAAATATGCTTAAAAATTTTCTTTTTTCTTTGATTCTGTTTTTGGTAAGCTGTGAAGGATATTCGCAGACTGCTGATGTGAAGATTCCAAAAGAAAAAATCACTGAGCTGAAAACTTTTATCAGCGACAAAAACTACAGTCAGGATTTGGCAATTTTCATCAATTTTAAAATTAAATCTGGAAAATACAGGTATTTTGTTTATGATCTGAAGAAAGATAAAATTCTGCAGTCTGCGATCGTTTCGCATGGCTCCGGATCAAACAGCAGAGTGTATGGAGAGCTGAAATTCAGCAATACCGAAAATTCTTTCCAGTCATCTTTGGGAAAGTACGAAATTAAAGAATCCTATTCCGGAAAATTCGGGAAATCATACCGTTTGGACGGTTTGGACGCAACCAACAGCAGTGCGAGAAGCCGGGCAATTGTGATCCATTCTTTGGATTGTGTGGCTGATGTTGAATCTGATAATCCGGCGTGTCTGAGTTTAGGCTGTCCGATGCTGTCGCCAAAAGCCTTGAAAGAGACAGCGAAATTCATCGATAATTCCAGTAAAACAGTTATTCTTTACGCGTTTTATTAATTTAAATTTAAACTCATGTCCATTAAATTTTTAGCAGAAGACGACAGACCGAGAGAAAAATTTTTACTGAAAGGTAAGAATTCACTTTCAGATTCTGAACTTTTGGCCATCATTATGGGCAGTGGAAGCAGAGACGAAACAGCTGTGGAACTGGCGAGAAAAATTCTGGCTTCGGTGGATAACAGCTGGCATCAGCTTAGTTTAATGACAGTTAAAGATTTAATCAAATTCAAAGGTGTTGGCGAAGTAAAAGCGATTTCCATTGCAACCGCACTGGAGATTGGAAGAAGAAGAGCTGCACAGGAAATTCCCGACAAACCACAGATAACGAGCAGTAAAGCAGCGTACGATGTTTTAAAAATTCATTTATCAGATTTAAGAACGGAAGAATTCTGGGCCTTATTTTTAAATCAGAATAATAAAGTTGTCCATCTTTCGCAGCTTACTCAGGGTGGTATCAATCAGTCTTTGGTGGATCTCAGAATTTTGTTCAAAATTGCAATGGATCATTTTGCCACCGGAATTATCGTTTCTCACAATCATCCTTCAGGAAATTTAAAACCCAGTCAGGAAGATATCAGCATTACAAAAAAGATTAAGGATGCAGGAAATCTGTTGAACATCCAGCTTTTAGACCATCTCATTATTACCCAAAATGCATATTTAAGTTTTGCCGACGAAGGATTATTATGATTAGAAAACTTAAATACCACGAGATTGATTTTGAGAAATATTCACAATGCATTGAAAATTCTGCACAGAGAAAATACTCTGCAACAAAACAGTTTTTGGATCTTACTTCAGGGAAAAAATGGGAAGTGCTGGTTTATGGAGATTATGAAGCTATGATGCCGGTTCCATATGTGATGAAATTGGGTTTTAAAATCGTTCAGAATCCCAGACTTTGTCAGCAGCTCGGGATATATTCAAAATTGGATGAGAAGAAAATCAATGATTCGTTTTTCAATTTTTTGTCTAAAAAATATATTGTTCGATATTATTCATTTAATGATTCAAACGAATTTTCATTTCAGCTGAATTTCAGAAAAAATTATCTGATTTTACCTGATTCTTATGAGAATGTCTATTCTAAATTCTCTCCCAAAAGAAAACGAAAACTTAGGACAGATCCTGAAGTTCAGAAAGACATGATGATCAGAAAAATCAGTTTTAAAGATTCTGAACTGTTTATCCGCAATACTTTAAAAGGTGCTGATAAAGCAAATGATATCGCAGAATACATCAGCCTTTTTGAAATTCTTTACAGTAATGATTGTCTTTTTTTTGAAGCTCTGTACTACCAAAACGAGATAATCAACATCATTGCAGTGTATACAGATGAGAATACAGCTGTACTTTTGGGGACATTCAATCATCAGGATTACATTAAGTTGTCAGGCGCATCAATCCTTATTGACAAAGTTTTAAAGGAAACCGTTGAACATAAAATTTTTGATTTTGAAGGTGGAAATCTTCCCAATCTGGATGAGTTTTTCAGGGGCTTCAGACCGGAAATGAAACCATATTTCTACATTTCAAATAATGTAAAAGATTTGATACGGGCAACAATCAAAAAATATTTAAAAATCTAAAATGAAATACTGTGCTTTCCTCCGTGGTGTAAACGTAAAAGGAACCAATATGAAAATGGCTGATGTCTGCAAAGTATTTGCAGATGCTGGAATGTATGATGTAAGTTCAGTTTTGGCCTCCGGAAACATTATTTTTTCTTCTGATAAAACGGAATCTGAATTAAAATCTATTCTTGAAAAAGCAATGTCTGAACATTTCAGTTATGAAGCTTTTCTATTTGTGAAAAATCAGGATGACATTGAGAATTTTTGGAACAGCAATCCTTTTCAGAAAAATGACGATTTACATATTTACGCATTTGTCTGTAATAAAGATTTTGAGAAAACTTTAATGGCTGAATTTGAAAATGCTTCAAAAGCTGAAAATGAAGAAGCAAAAATAGAAAACGGTCTTTTTTACTGGCAGGTTCCCAAAGGAAATACGTTAGACTCGACTTTCGGGAAGATTTTAGGCAGAAAAAATTTGAAAGATCAATTTACCAGCCGAAATTTGAATACTTTTGAGAAAGTCATCAAAAAAATGACTTAATTTTTATGTATTTTTACTGAACTTTTTTAATTAAATAAAAATGATTCAGTACTTAGAAAACATACACCACAAAGATTCAAAAAACTTTTTCTTAATCGCAGGTCCTTGCATTATTGAGGGCGAAGATATGGCACTCAGAATTGCCGAGAAAGTTGTTGAACTTACCAATAAATATGAAATTCCCTACATCTTCAAAGGAAGTTTCAAAAAAGCCAACAGAAGCAGAGTAGATTCTTTCACAACAATTGGAGAAGAAAAATCTTTAGAAATCTTAAAAAAGGTTGGCGAAACCTTCAACATTCCTACGACAACAGATATTCATGAAAATGAACATGCGGCTTTAGCTGCGCAGTACGTTGATGTATTGCAGATTCCTGCGTTTTTAGTTCGCCAGACTGACCTTTTGGTGGCGGCGGCTCAGACAGGAAAATGCGTTTCCCTAAAAAAAGGACAGTTTCTTTCTCCTGAATCTATGAAATTTGCTGTTGAAAAAATTACAGATTCCAATAACGAAAAAGTGGCGATTATTGAAAGAGGAAATTCTTTCGGATACACAGATTTAATCGTAGATTACAGAGGAATTCCTACGATGAGAAATTACGCGCCGGTAATTCTGGATGTTACGCATTCTCTTCAACAACCTAACCAAAGTTCGGGAGTTACAGGAGGTAGACCGGAACTGATTGAAACTGTTGCTAAAGCTGGAATTGCAGTAGGTGCAGATGGAATTTTCATTGAAACTCATCCAACGCCTGAAACAGCACTTTCAGATGGTGCAAATATGTTGAGGCTGGATCTTCTTGAAGATTTACTTCAAAAACTTACCAGAGTAAGAGAAGCTATTTTATAATTGATGATTGATATTTGATCATTGATTTAAATTTAAAATCCAATCATTAGTTTGATTAAATGATATGCTGAAGAAAATTTCTTTACTGTTTTTCTTTTCAATATTTTTTTGGTCTTCGGCTCAGAAAACAGATTCTTTGCAGATAGATTTTCCGGCAAAGTATAAACTGAAATTGGCTAATTCCAAAGAAAATATGCAGATGAAGGTGCTGGAATACATCCCTGAAAATGAAAACTGGGAAAATTACAGCATCATCATTACGAAACTGACGATGAAAAACATGGCACCAGTTCCGCTTCAGACTGTGTTTGAGTATCATAAAAAAATGGCTGAAGAAAAAGTCAACAATCTTACGGTTACAGAGATTTCGAAAAATAAAGAAGGAGAAAAAGAGTTTAGACTTTTCACAATGGAAGCCGATGCCTACAAAGATAATTCGGGTACAGAGTCTCAGGTTTATTATTTTTTAAAAGGAGATCAGGATGTCATTATCTGTATCGCGGCCATTAAGCAGAAAAAACTTCCTGCGGAATTTGTGGATGAATGGTCAAAAATTTTTCTTAAAAGTCAGTTTATAAAATAAAATTTAATAATTTCACGTTCCGAAATCTTAAAGCATTTCTATTGAAAAAACTAGTATTACCACTCGGTCTTATCCTTCCGGTACTTGCGTTTTCGCAGGTGAAAAAGCGAGACACCACAAGGGTTAACGATATTGAAGAAGTCGTTTTCCAGAAAAAAGCTGTTGGAAGTACGAATGATCTTACCACAGTGAAAATATCGGCAAAGGATGCCCAGAATGTTGCCAGTGTTTCCGGAGGTCTTGAGGCAATTATTAAAACTTTGCCCTCTGTAAACAGCAATACAGAGCTGTCTTCACAATACATGGTACGTGGTGGAAACTACGATGAAAACCTTATTTACATTAATGATATTGAGATTTACAGACCATTTCTGATCAGAAACTCTCAGCAGGAAGGTCTCAGTATCATCAATCCTGATATGGTTTCTACGGTCAACTTTTCAGCTGGAGGATTCGAGCCTAGATATGGAGACAAGATGTCTTCAGCTTTAAATATTTATTACCGTGAACCGGAGAAATCTGAAGTTTCAGGCGAAGCTAGTTTGATTGGAGGAAGATTGACTGCGGGTTTAGCTTCAAAAAATAAAAAACTGACAGCCTTGTTTTCAGGAAGGTACAGAAATACCAATCTGGTTCTGAATACTTTAAATGAAGACACAGATTTTAACCCGAAATATTACGATTTTCAGTCTTATATTAACTATCATTTCAACGATAAATTATCACTTTCGTTCATAGGATTTTATTCTAAAAACGATTACGAGATGATTCCTAAAGAGCGTGAGGTGAATTTTGGTACGGTAAGCCAGCCTATCAACCTGAACGTTTTTTATAACGGTAGAGAGAATGACGCTTATAAAAATATGATGGGAACGGTTTCTTTAAACTACAAACCATCAGAAAAGTGGAGATTTACATTGGATAGTTTTGCTTACCAAAACCGTGAAAGAGAATATTATACGATTGCCTCAAGCTATATTCTGCAGACTTTTGATCCTATTACAGGCGCGCCGGTGACTTCTTACGATGTGGGAGGGCAGATTGAGCATGCAAGAAATGATTTGTTTGTGAGAACCTACGGAACTCAGTTGAGAACAAAATTTTCTCCAAATGTCAACACAGATATTGAGTTTGGATTTAAATTCGAAAAAGAAAATCTTCAGGATTTGACCAATGAATATAAGTTGGTTGATTCTTCGGGTTACAGCGTTCCGACAATGCCTTTTGATCCGAGATTTCCTGATGCTTCAGATCTAGATTTATTTTATAGTATTTCAGGTAAAAATCACATTGAGCCAACAAGACTTTCGGCTTACGGGCAATATTCACAGAAGTTTTACTGGGGTTCCAGCAGAGTTTTTGTAAATGCCGGAGCCAGAGTAGCGCACTGGAGTTTTAATAACGAAACAATTTTCTCTCCAAGAGCACAATTCGCCATAAAACCTGAATGGAATGCAGACATGCTCTTCACATTATCTGGAGGAATTTACTATCAGGCACCTTTTTACAAGGAAATTAAAGATTTGAATGGAGATTTTAATTCTAATATTAAATCTCAGAGATCAATTCAGGCTATTTTGAAAAATGATTACGAATTTACATTTGAAGACAGACCTTTCAAACTGACCACAGAATTGTACTACAAAAAAATGGATAATCTGATTCCTTATTACATGGATAATGTAAGGATCAGATATTCAGGTCAAAATAATGCAACGGGCTACGCTTATGGTATTGACACAAGGCTTTTCGGAGAATTTGTACCAGGAATTGATTCTTGGCTATCTGCAAGTTATGCGAGAGTTTTTGAAAATATTGACGGAAGAGGAGACATCCCGAGACCGACAGATCAGCGTTTCAGATTTGCTATGTTCTACCAGGATTACATGCCGAAATTTCCATCAATGAGAGTCAATTTAACTTTGACATATGCAATGGGATTGCCCAACGGAGCACCGGTTTTTACCGATCCTTACCAATATCAGAAAACTTTACCTTCGTACAAAAGGGTAGATTTAGGTTTGTCTAAAGTTTTCATCGACAGAAAAGACAAGAAGAAAACTTACGGATTCTGGGGTAATTTTGAAGAGCTAATTTTAGGAGTACAGGTATTTAATGCATTTAACATCAACAATACGGTTTCAAACCAATGGATTACAGATTCTAACACAAGTTTAATGTATCCGGTTCCGGTACGACTTACGGGAAGATTTTTTAACGTAAAACTTGAGTTTAAAATTAAATAATTTAAAATGAAAACGAAATTTTTATTTCTTGGATTAGCTTTTTCCTCAGCTTTGTTTTTGGGTCAGGCTAAAAAAAATGCGCAGGTTTCAAAGCTTTATCAAAATTATATTACTGTGAAAAATGCTTTGGCGTCAGACAGTTCTGCAGAAGCGGCAACAGCGGCATCAGATTTTCTGAAAACAATTTCAAGTGTAGAGTCAAAAACGTTAAGTGCAGCGACTTTAAGCCAATTAAAAAATAACGCCAAATTAATTTCAACATCAAAGGATATCAAAATACAGCGTGAAAAATTTGAGAATATTTCAGACCAGATGATTGTTATTTCCAGGACTTACAAGTTGGCAGACAAAACGGTTTATCTTCAATATTGTCCGATGGCTGATGCGGGGTGGCTAAGCAATGAAAGTAAAATCATAAATCCTTACTATGGAAGTTCGATGCTCAGTTGCGGTAAAGTACAGCAGGAAATAAAATAAAAAGGCTTTTTTAAATTTATATAAGAAGTCCGTCTAACAATCAGTTTAGACGGACTTCTTACTTTTCTGACAAGTCGTTCAAATTCATTTCATGTTTAAAGTTTTCTGATTAGATTATTTAAATTGCAACTGCAATTCAAATTCTCGCTGATAATAAAATTTAAATCTTAATATAAAAAATCCTCAGAAATAAATATTCTCTGAGGATTTTTTTTCAATGTAAATATAATGTGAATGATGAAATTATATTTTAAAGTAAACAAAGTCTGTGCCAGCAAAACTCTTACTGATATCTTTTATGCTCCTTTTGTTTGCCAAATCTTTTTGTAATTGGTTTTAGCAAAGCTTTATACTTTTCTGCATCAAATAACTGAGAATCGGTAAGCGCTTTATACGTCATCCAAACTCCGAATGGAAACAAGATAATATTGGGAAGCCATGCAGCCAAATAAGGATTTATTTTTCCTCCCCATGCTGCATTCTCAAAACCAACATTGATTACATAAAATATAATAAATATAACGATGGCAATAATCACCGGAAGACCCATTCCTCCTTTTCTAATGATTGATCCTAAACTTGCACCAATCATAAAGAAAATAATACAGGTGAAAGAGTAGGTGAGGATTCTCTGCTGATAAATAATGACTTTGTTGAAGTATTTAATACTTGGGTTTAGCTCGTTATTTTTATTGTCAAGACTGCTTTTGAGATTATCCAAACGATTGTACCCATTAAAAATGAGATCAAGTTTTTTAGCAGATTTAATCGTATCAATTTTATACTGTGCTTTTACAGGAGCTTTTACTTTGTTCTTATCCATATAGCTCACCACCGAGCTGGTTTGCGAAATAAGTTCAGAGCTCATGTTATCCGCAAGTCTGTTATTGTCTTTTTTTGTGGTTGCGATTGTAGAATTCACTTCCGTATAACTCTGGAATCGATAATCATCCGTAATCTGCTCTTTTTCAATAGCTTTGTTTATGAGTTCTGCAATATCAAAATGCACAGTTAATGTATCAAATTTAATCGCTTGATCAGGTTGTTTCACACGCACGTTTTCACCTTTTCCGGCATAGCTGTCTTCAAAAATATAACCGTTAAACAGTAAAAGTTTAAGAAATGCTGGGTTGGTTGCGGGTACAAATTCTCCTCTCTGAGCTACGATAGACTGCTGATTGTCGAAAGTGTTGGCTTTTCTGTGAATAAAAACTCCTTCCAGTTTTTCTGCATTTTCACCTTCCACTTTATCAAATTTCACCATATATCCGGGAATCTGATCAATAAACTGTCCGGGTGTAAAGTTAAGTGCCGGTTTTGCCTGAGCAATATTAAAAAGCATATTTTTTGCCTTCCGCTGAAAATCCGGGACGACATTATTCGAAAAGAAAAAGAGCATGATTGCCAAAACGGTTGCAACTCCAAATAGCGGCAACATCACTCTGGTTAATGATATTCCTGCAGCTTTCATCGCCGCCAATTCATATCTCTCACCAAATTCTCCAAAAGACATGATACTTGCCAAAAGTATGGTCAATGGCAAAACCATCGTAATTACGTTGACCCCGAGATAAAACAACAGTTTTAAAATCTGAAATGTGCTTAAACCCTTACCCATAAACTGCCCCAGCTGAATCCAGACAATGTTGACAATAAAAATAAAAAACAGCACACTGAATATAAAAAAGAAAGGCCCGAAAAAGGTCTTGATGATGTATCGGTCTAAAATTTTAAACATGAAGCAAATTTATAAAAAAACAGAAGATTAATGCTGATAAATTATAATGACTGAATTTTTGTTTCAGAAAAATCAATTAAAAGAGTAACCGATTTCAATTCGGTTTTATTAAATATTAGATTAAATCAAAATTTTATTAAAATATTTCATTGATAAACATACTTGTGTTGTATATTTGCCAAATTAAATCTTAAACTGGTACATACATGAAAAAAATGATCTGCACTGTATTTACAGCTGCGTCTATTTTGGCTACTGCCCAAAAATCAAACGATATTTCCCGTTTCGCTGCCGATACAAAAGCGTCAATTTCTTACAATACAGGCAGTTCTACACCAAGTTTTATTTCTTTTGCCAACTCTCAAAATCTTGAGTTGAAAGGGAGAAATGCTGTAGAGAAAGCTCAGAATTTCATTCAGGATAATTATGGGATTTTTAGTTTAAATTCTTCACAGGATTTGGTTCTACTAAAAGAATTTACAGATAACTATGGTTTTAAGAATGTGATTTTTGCTCAGGTTTATAAAGGTGTTCCTGTGTTTGATGGGCTTTTAAAGTTTCATTTTAATAAAAATGAAGAACTCACCTCAATCAACGGAAACATTATACCAGACATCAATGATACTGCAATTGCAGAAATTACAAAAGATGTTGCTATAGAAAAAGCGAAGTCAATTGTAAAAGATCAAAAATTAGGTTTCAAAGATTTACCTCTCGAGATCGGGAGACAGAGATTTTTACTTTTTCCAAAAGGTCTTGCCCAGGGTGAGTTTATCACTACATATTTAGCATACGAAATTGAAGTAACCAACAAAAATGATGTGCGTGAGTTTGTATTCATCGATGCTCATACAGGAAAGTTGGTAGAACAGTTTACGGGAATTCATAATTTAATTGACAGAAAACTTTATGAAACCAACACTAATGCTGCCAACCTAAAGTGGCAGGAGGGAAACGCTTTACCTGGAACGCTGGATATATGGCAACAGAATGAAGTAATCACTTCTGAGCATGTTTACAATTTCTTTAAAAATGCTTTCAACTATATTTCTTATGACGGCGCTGACCACAGCATGATTACCATTAATAACAACCCAAATATTTCCTGCCCAAATGCCAACTGGAATGGAGTAACAGCTAATTACTGTACCAATATTGCAGCGGATGATGTGGTAGCCCATGAGTGGGGGCATGCTTACACCGAATATACCAGTGATTTAATCTATTCATATCAGTCCGGAGCACTTAATGAATCTTATTCTGATGTTTGGGGTGAAACTATTGATTTGCTGAACAACTATCAGGATGCTGGTGAAAATTTGGCAGTCCGTACAACTACAACGTGCTCAGGAACGCAGCGCTGGAAAATGGGCGAAGATGTTACCGCATCAGGTATACCTGCTCCATTGAGAGATTTGTGGAACCCAAATTGTAATGGTAATCCGGGAAATATGCTGGATTCGGGTTATTATTACTGCGCAAGTACTGATTCAGGAGGTGTACACATTAATTCCGGTGTCGGAAACCGTTTATATTCTCTTTTAGTAGACGGTGGTACTTACGGTGGTTATACGATTACTCCGATAGGATTTACAAAAGCTGCTCACTTATGGTGGAGAACTCAGAATGTATATCTTACATCTACCAGCAACTATGCCGCTTTTGCAGACGCTTTGGAGAGCTCATTCAATGATTTGATTGGTGTTAATCTTCAGGGTCTTTCTACTACAGCTACACCAGCAGGACCTTCGGGACAAATCTTTACTATCGGAGAACTTCAGAATTTAAAGAATGCAATGCTGGCAGTTAAACTTAGATCTTCTGTAACTACACAGTGTAATTTTACCAAAGTTTTAGCGACATCAGCGCCGGAATTATGTACAAATGCTACTTCCGCACCACTGTTTCAGGAAAAATGGGAAAATGGTATGGGAAGTTGGGTCGTTACAAATATTGGTACAAACCCGACCTGGACAGCAAGAAACTGGGTGATTGATTCTTCTTTACCTAGGGGCAGAGCAGGAAAAGCAATCTATGCAATAGATCCAAATAACGGAAACTGTACAACAAACTTACAGAACGGAATTATCCGTTTAGAAAGTCCTTTGATTACTTTTCCCAACTATACTTCTGGAAATTACGAAATGGCATTTAACCATAATGTTGCAACAGAAAAGAATTATGACGGTGGAAATATCAAATACAGTCTGAACGGTGGCGCATGGACAACGGTTCCTGGAACCGCCTTTACCATGAATGCGTATAACGCGACTTTGGCAACCGTTCAAAATGACAATCCAATGAGTGGTCAGCCCTCATTTACAGGAATTGATCAAGGCGAACTGGAAGGAACATGGGGACAAAGTATTATCAATCTTACCAATATTGGCGTGACTGCCGGATCAAATATCAAATTCAGATTTGAATTGGGAACCGATGGATGCGGTGGGGTAGATGGCTGGTACATTGACGAGATCTATGTCTACAACTGTAATTTTGCTACTTTAAGTGTTCAGGAAACTGAAAAACTCAAGGGGCTTTCAGTATATCCAAATCCTACATCAGGAATCATCACCATCAGCAACAGCAGAAATGTTGATGTGAAAAATGCCGAACTGTACAATACTGCCGGACAGCTGTTACACATATATCCACTTGAAAAATCTGCAGAAAACAAATTGGATTTAACGGAAATCACAAAAGGTAATTACATTCTGAAAGTGATAACGAAAGATAAAACTCAAAGTTTTAAAATTATCAAAAAGTAATTTTAAACCGCCTCTAAATATAAAATGCCTGCGATATTTCGCAGGCATTTTCTGTGCTTAAAATTCAAAGTTGATATAAAAAAACACCCGCTCTCGGCGGGTGTTATGTTTTATAATTCTGTTACCAGATAGGTTTTGTATTTGTTTTTGTCGAAACTGAACATCTGAGAATCGAGTTGCTGGTTTTCCTTATATTCCTGAATTGCAATTACCGCGATGTCTTTGTTGTTTCCGTACTGCTCAAGTTTCAGCATCTGTTTTTTTGCTGAATCAATGTAAATGTACACATGTTTCAGTCCGTTTGATTTTACCGGAGTCAGTTTGATAAAATCTGCACTTACCCCATTGACTGTTTTCTTGCCGTTATACGTCACATTATAATCATTTCTGTAGCTCGACAGGTAATTGATCGGAGAAAACATCTGGCTGCCGGCATTCGGTTTTGCCACGGTAACTTCCATATCTTCGGTGTTGATATTGTAAATCTTGTTTCCGTCGAAAATCTGCTCCGTCTCCATGATTTTCAGTTTGTATTTATCTCCGGCCAGATAATAGATTCCAGTTTCAGTTTTGCTTACTTTTCCGTTCATTCCGCTGCCGAAAGAAAATTTAAAATAAGAATTTTTCTTTGAATTGTAATTGGCGGTTACGTCATCCAGTATTTTTTTCGATTTTGCATCGATTTTCTGAGCCTGAGCCAATCCTGCATTGATGATAATTAAACCTGCTGCAGTTATTTTTAATAATAGATTTTTCATTTTTTAATTTCTGTTCTGTTCTTTAGACGAAATTTAAAGTATTATGTTAAATTTTAATATTTATAAAACTCAAATTATTATTCATATTAAATTCAAATTTTCCGTCAAGCTTAATGAATATTTTCAGATAGTTTCAATAAAAAGCTCAACCATTGAGAAGTCTTTTATGATTTAAAATTTTAAAATAATGTTTAAAGAAATTTTTGATTTTTTAATTCCGCAGGTCTTCCAAAAACTGTTCCAAAGAATGGAGATCGCTGATGAGCACTTCTCTTGCCTTAGCTCCGTTGAAACCACCAACCAAACCGCTGGCCTCAAGCTGATCCATAATTCTTCCGGCTCTGTTGTATCCTAATTTCAACTGTCTCTGAAGCATTGAAGTAGAACCCTGCTGCGTTGAAACAATAATTCTGGCAGCCTCTTCAAACAAAACATCTTTTTCGTTCGGATCAAAAGCTCCAACGCTGCTTGCTCCGTCTTCTGAAACAAATTCAGGCAGCATAAATGCGGAAGCGTAACCTTTCTGCTCCCCGATATATTCTGCCAGTCTTTCAACCTCTGGCGTGTCAACAAAAGCACACTGAAGTCTTAAGATTTCGTTTCCGTTAAAATAAAGCATATCTCCTTTTCCAATCAGCTGATCTGCACCGGTAGAATCCAGAATCGTTCTTGAATCCACACTTGAAATCACTCTGAAAGCTGCTCTCGCAGGGAAGTTGGCTTTAATCATACCCGTAATTACGTTCACAGAAGGTCTTTGTGTTGCCACGATTAAGTGAATTCCCACGGCTCTTGCAAGCTGCGCCAATCTCGCGATCGGAAGCTCAACTTCTTTACCTGCGGTCATAATTAAATCTGCAAACTCATCCACCACCAAAACGATGTATGGCAGGTAACGGTGACCGTTTTCAGGATTTAATTTTCTTTCGCTGAATTTTTTGTTATATTCCTTTAAATTTTTACAGAAAGCATTTTTAAGCAAATCATAACGCTGATCCATTTCAATACAAAGTGAATTTAACGTATTGATTACTTTGTTAGTGTCTGTAATAATCGCATCATCAGAATCCGGAAGTTTGGCTAAATAATGTCTTTCAATTTTTGAATAAAGAGATAGTTCCACTTTTTTAGGATCCACCATCACAAATTTCAGTTCGCTCGGATGTTTTTTGTAGAGTAGGGAAGTCAGGATAGCGTTGATACCCACAGATTTTCCCTGTCCGGTTGCTCCCGCCATCAGAAGGTGGGGCATTTTAGATAAATCGGCCATGAAAACTTCATTCGAAATCGTTTTACCGAAAACCACCGGCAGATCCATATCCGTATTCTGAAATTTCTGCGAAGCAATTACCGATCTCATTGAAACCATGGTAGGATTTTTTCTCGGAACTTCAATTCCAATCGTTCCTTTCCCCGGCATTGGCGCAATAATTCTGATTCCTAAAGCGGAAAGATTTAAAGCAATATCATCCTGCAGTTTTTTAATGGAAGCTACTCTGATTCCTGCTTCCGGAACGATTTCGTATAAAGTTACTGTTGGCCCGATGGTCGCTTTAATTTCGGCAATTCCGACATTAAAGTTTTTCAGAAGTCCAACAATTTTGTTTTTATTTTCCTCAAGTTCTTCTTTATTGATTGAAATTTCTTCGTTCCCATAATCTTTCAGAAGATCTAAAGGTGGCATCTGGAATTTAGCCAGATCAAGTCTGTGATCATACAAACCATGCTTGTCAACCAAATCCTGAGACTGCCTGTCTGCATCATCCACAATGTCGATCACCGGAGCAACTTCTACTTTAAATGAAATATCGTCAACAGAATTATTAGAATTTACTTTCACATCAAAAGCATCCTGAGGAGTCGTTTTCGGAAGCGAAACAGGTGCATTCACTGGAAGATTTACAGGAGCTGAAAAGTCTATTTTCACTTCTTTTTCTTCATTGAAAGAAGTTTGATTAGGCGTAACAATTGGATCGAGCTTAGGCTCCTCAATTTTAACTTCAGGGATGATTTCCGTCTTTTTAGGAGTAGAAACAACTTCCTGAACTGTAATTTTCTGTTCTGGCTGAATCTCTTCTTCAACAGCAAGTTCCTGATCTGCCTCAAAATCTTCGTCTGAATTTGGCATCATCGCTTTTACCCGTCCGATTGTGTTTTCGTTGAGAGAATCTAATTTATTTTTAATTGAGCTCGGTCTTAAATTAAATTCAAGTATAAAATATAAAGCAATGCTCACAAACAGAACAACCCACAGACCAACGGAACCAATCATTGAAACCATTGTATCCATAATCTGATATCCGTAAACACCACAAAGTACGCTTTGGCCTTTAGTTACCGCTCCAAAAAATATCGGAAGCCAGCAGATGAAAAACAGGGAATGTCCGAAAGTCATCCATGGTTTAAAGATCTTCTTTTTCAGGATCATTGTACCGAAAACCACAAAGAGAAACGCCACAATAAATGCCGCAACACCAATGCTTTCATAAATGAAAATTTTACCAAGCCACTGACCCATTTTCCCGAAAATATTCGATGATTTTATGGTTTTATCAAGCAGTGCTCCTGCCTGGCTCTGATCTGATTTCCAATTGATTAAATAGGAAATAAATGATATTGTAAGAATACCTGCAAATACGATGAACAGCAAACCAAAAAAGATTCTCGGTTTGGATAATATTTTAGATTGCTCCTGCGCAACGGGCTGTGTTTTTTGTGTTTTCTTTTCCATAGCTTCAATGTGGGCAAATTTAATGTTTTTTTAGTTTAAAGTTTTCCTTTTTGGCAAGTCAATTTTGTAGATTTTTATCTAAATTCCTGTCTCCTGTCCTTCTATTTTTACTGATAATGAGGAATTAAAATTAATTATTAAGAATGATTCCAAACAAGCTTCCCGTAGGCTTTGACTGACAAAAAACAGTTTTTTTTATCTGCCTTTCGTCTAATCATCCTTATTTTTGCATGTCAAGTAAAAAATAAAATGAAGAAGTTAACAGACATACTGATTTCTACCCGAACGATGGCAGTACTTTTACTCGTATATGCCTTCTCTATGGCCTACGCCACCTTTTTAGAAAATGATTACGGAACACCAACGGCCAAAGCACTCATCTATGAAGCCAAATGGTTTGAGATGGTAATGGTTTTGCTGATCATCAATTTTTGTGGAAACATTGCAAGGTATCGTCTGTGGAAAAGAGAAAAGTGGCCTGTTTTGGTTTTTCACCTTTCATTTATTTTAATTTTTATTGGTGGCGCAATTACAAGATACATCAGTTTTGAAGGTCAGATGAGCATCCGTGAAGGAGAAACGACCAATGAAATTGTTACCGACAAGCATTTCTTTAAAATTCAGATCGAAGAAAAAGGCGATATTCTTACATATCAGGATATTCCTTATCTGATGTCACCACTTCATAAAGATTTTGAAGCCAATTACGAATTTCACAATAAGAAAATCAAGGTTGTAGCCAAAGAATATGTGCAGAGAAAAAAAGACAGTTTAGTTCCTAATGCTCAGGGTGCGGAATATCTTCATTTGGTTTCTACAGCCAGTACCGGAAGACAGAATATCTATCTAAAACAGGGAGAAACAAAGTCAGTTAACGGGACTCTGGTTTCTTTCGGAAGAGCAATTGAAGGCGCTGTGGAATTTGCCAACAATGGCGGACAGTTAATGATTAAAACTCCTGTTGATGCAGCTTACATGACGATGGCAACTCAGGCAACGGGAAGTACTGTAAAAGATCAGTTTCAGCCATTGGTTTTGAGAAGCTTATATACCATCAACGAATTAAAACTTGTAGTTCCTGAAGGTCTGAAGAAAGGAAACCTTATTTCCGTGGAAGGCGACAGAAAGAAAGACCAGAATGTTCCGGATCAGCTGACTGTTGAAATTCAGGGGCCAAAAACAAAACAGCTTGTTGATCTTTCGGTTGAAAGAGGAAATCCTGATGCTTACAAGCAGGTAACCATGGACGGTTTAAACATTATGCTTGGTTTCGGACCAAAAAAATATACAACACCATTTAATATTAAACTTGATGATTTCGTAATGGAAACTTACCCTGGAAGTTCGTCTCCCAGTGCCTACGAAAGTCATGTGAAAATCATTGATGAAGGCAAAGAGACTCCTTATAAAATCTATATGAACAATGTTTTAAATTATAAAGGTTACCGTTTCTTTCAGGCAAGTTATACGCCGGACAGAATGGGAACTTTACTTTCTGTAAACCACGATTTCTGGGGAACTTTAATTTCATATATCGGTTATGCATTTTTATTCGGTGGGATGTTTGTAATGTTTTTCTGGAAAGGAACACATTTCTGGAAGCTTAATAAAATGCTGAAAGAAATCAGCAAGAAAAAAGCGACACTGCTTCTTTTGATTCTTTTAAGCTTAGGTTTAAATGCTCAAAAAATTGACATGCACGGAACAGATGGAAGCAAAGAGCATGTACATGTGGAAGGTGATGGTCATACGCACGAAGTGGCTCCGGAACTGGCTCAGCCAAAACAAAATTCTGCAGCAGCAACTTTGACGAGCATGAGAAACATTTCGCCTGACGAAATTATTTCTAAAAATAAAATCAGCAAGGAGCACGCAGATAAATTTGGGTATCTGTTGGTTCAGAATTTTGAGGGAAGAATCGTTCCGATCAATACCGAAGCTTTGGATGTTTTGAGAAAACTTTATCAGAGAGATAAATTCAAGGGAACAGACGGGAAATTTTTAACAGCTGAGCAATGGTTTATCTCCATTAATACAGATACACCAAGCTGGACAATGGTTCCGATGATTAAAGTGGATGCGAAAGGAGGTAAGGAGCTTTTGAAACTGACAAAAGCAAATGAGGAAGGTTACACTTCATTAATGAATCTTTTCCCTACAGACGCCAACGGAAATCTTACTTATATTTTAGATGCAGAATACAATACGGCATTCCGTAAAAAACCTTCGGAGCAATCTGAATACGACAAACAGATCATTAAAATAAACGAAAGAGTACAGATTTTTAACGGTTTCTTCAGCGGACAGTTTATGAGAATTGTTCCTGTGAAAAATGATCCGAATCACACATGGAATTCATGGTTGAACCAGAAAATGGAACCGGATCCGGAATCTCAGCAGGTGATGGGACCTTACTTTGCAGAAGTGCTTCAGGCACAAAAAACCGGAGACTGGACAAAGGCAGATTCCGAATTGAAAAAGCTATCAGATTATCAGCAAAGGTGGGGTAAATCAGTAGTTCCTTCTCAAAATAAAGTTGACCTTGAGGTTTTTATGAATAAAACCGATATCAATTTTAAACTTTTAATTTTCTACACTTTAATTGGAGGCATCCTGTTACTTCTTGGTTTTGTTGAGTTATTTAAACCTAATAAAATTTTAAACAGAATTATCAGAGGCCTTATCTATATTGGAATTATCGGATATCTGCTTCACTTTTTAGGATTAATAGGAAGATGGTACATCTCAGGTCACGCGCCTTGGAGTAACGGATACGAGGCTATTATCTTTATCTCGTGGGTAGGTATTTCTGCAGGATTACTTTTCTATTTCGGATTCGGAAACAGTGATCAGACTGATAAAACCGGAATTAAAGTTTCTAAAAATAACTCCAATGCACTGATTCCTGCAGCAGGATATATGGTTGCAGTAATTATGATGGGATTTGCGCACGGTGCGTCATCTCTGGATCCTCAGATCACGCCATTGGTTCCTGTTCTGAAATCTTACTGGCTGATTGTACACGTTGCGATTATTATTTCAAGTTATGGATTCTTCTCGCTTTCAATGATTATTGCGGTAATATCTTTGGTATTTTATATTATTTCAAACAAAAGAATGTTTAAACTTCACAATGATTCTACATTAAAAGAACTTGCGATTGTAGCAGAAATGTCAACCACAATCGGACTGTTTGCATTAACGGTTGGGATGTTCCTTGGAGGAATCTGGGCAAATGAATCGTGGGGAAGATACTGGAGCTGGGATCCAAAAGAAACATGGGCATTTATTTCGGTTATCGTTTACGCATTTGTTTTGCACATGAGACTGGTACCTGGACTGAGAAGCCGTTGGGCGATTCACGTGGCAACAATGTTTGCTTTCTGTTCGATGCTGATGACTTACGTTGGTGTAAACTATTACCTTGCAGGACTTCACTCTTACGCAGCAGGAGATCCTGTTCCAATTCCGGCATGGGTGTACATTGGTTTTACTACAATGGTTGTGCTTTCAGTAGCATCATACATAAAATTTAAGGCACTGACCAAAAAATAGAAAGTTTGAAAATGTGTTTTTAAGATCCTGAAGTTTTGCTTCAGGATTTTTTTATTGATTAAAATCACTTATTTAATTTTTATTTAGTCTAAATAGTTATTATATTTGCCGTGTCAAACGGGAGCGGGTGATGAGATTAGATTTATTTTGAATTTAATTACTCTGTTTCCGAATTGTTCATATCCATATTAATTTTTCATTTTTCAGGAACCGGTAATTTTTTATCGGTTTTTTTGTTGGAAATTATTCTTAAGTGTTTGATATATTCAACTTAAATTTTATTTTTACATAAAATAAACACAGATGAAAAAACTAATTACAGCATTTTGCATGTTGCTTTCCGTAACTGCATTTTCGCAGAAAATGTATTCTAAAAGTAAAGCTTCAAAAGTCGACAAGGAAAGATTAAACAGTGCAAAAACCTTTGCCGGTAGCTAGCTTTCAAAATGTGAAAATCAGGATTACTCCAAATTTGAGAATTTCATTTTAAGTAGAAATCTGGAAAAGAAACTGTTTGAGGATCGTGGAAAATCGTGCGAAGAACTTTTAGGCAGTAATGGTAAAATCCAGATTAAATCTTTCAATTCGGCATACAGTCACGATTATTTTAAAAACGCAGATCCCGTAGAGATGTTTGTCTTTGATATCAGTACCGAAAAGAAAAGCGAATTAAAATACATAAGTGTGTGGGTTTATCTTGAACAAAACGTAATTGGCGGAATCTGGTTTTCAAAAGAAATATCACTTCAACCCAATAAAGAAAAAGATAAGGCAAAGAAAGAATCCGCTCTTTAGAAGCGGATTCAGTAGATAAATACATCTCATTTTTTTAGTTAGACAACAACAAAAAAGCACAGCCGACGATGCTGTGCTTAAATTTTTATATCAAATTTAATTGCAATTTCTGAAAATGGAAAAGCAAAAAAAGTTTTCATTTCATTTTTATTACAAAGTAAATTTAGGAAATAAAATAATATGCAATGTAAATTAAATGTTAAAATTCACAGGTTATCCACATTTTTTTGTGGATAACTTCAAAAAATCAAAAAGAACGCTGTATCATAGTAATAACGAAGCTTTCTGTAAATGAGATTCCAATAAGAGCGATCTTGCGATTTTTTAAAGAACAAATTCTCACAATTTCTCCGCCACATACTTCGCCGTATGTGACTTTTTATTTTTAGCTAAATCCTCCGGAGTTCCCGTGAAAACCACTTCACCACCGTGTTTTCCTGCATCAGGGCCGATGTCTACGATGAAATCGGCACATTTAATAATGTCAGGCTGATGCTCAATGACAATCACAGAATGTCCTAAATCAATCAATGCCTGCAGTGACTTCAGTAATTTTTGAATATCATGAAAATGCAGTCCGGTAGAAGGTTCGTCAAAAATAAACAGAGTTTTGTCATTGGTGACACCTTTCACAAGGAAAGAAGCGAGTTTTACTCTCTGAGCCTCACCACCGGAAAGGGTAGAAGAGCTCTGCCCAAGCTGAAGATACCCCAAACCAACTTCCTGAAGCGGCGTGAGTTTCGTAACGATTTTGTCTTCTTTATTTTCTTTAAAAAATTCCAGCGATTCATCAACGGTCATGTGAAGGATGTCTGAAATGTTTTTTTCATCAAATTTCACCTCAAGAATTTCGTTTTTGAAACGGGTTCCTTTGCAGGTTTCACATTCCAGTTCAATGTCAGCCATAAACTGCATTGAAACATTGATTACACCTTCTCCTTTACATTCGTCACATCTTCCTCCATCTACATTGAAAGAGAAATGTTTTGGCTTGTAACCCATCATTTTAGACATTTTCTGCTTGGCAAAAAGATCTCTGATGTCATCGTAAGCTTTTAGGTAAGTTACAGGATTAGATCTTGAAGATTTCCCGATAGGATTTTGGTCAATCAGTTCAATATTCTTGATCATTTTCAAAGGAAATTCCACGGAATCGTAGTCTCCCTTTTTTCCACCCATTCCCAGCTGGATCTGAACTTCGGTGGTCAGAATTTCTTTCATTAAAGTAGATTTTCCGCTTCCCGAAACTCCCGTGATCACCACAAGATTTTCAAGAGGAATGTCTACATCAATATTTTTAAGATTATTCTGTCTGGCACCTTTGATATGAATAAATTCTTTCGCTTTTCTTCGTTTCTTCGGAACTTCAATTTCAAGTCTTCCGGTAAGATATTTTGAAGTTAAAGTGTCGGCATCTTTCAGTTCTTTATAATCGCCTGCAAAAACCAGTTCACCACCCAAATATCCTGCTTCAGGACCGATGTCGATAATGTAGTCTGCCGCTTTCATTACATCCTCATCATGTTCTACAACGATTACGGTATTTCCTAAATCACGCAGATTTTTCAGAACGCCAATTAAATTTTCTGTATCTCTGGAGTGAAGTCCGATGGATGGTTCATCTAAAATATAAATTGATCCAACCAAAGAACTTCCTAAACTTGTAGCCAAATTAATTCTCTGGCTTTCACCTCCGGAAAGTGTGTTGGATGTTCTGTTTAAAGTTAAATATCCTAAACCGACCTTCAGCAAAAAAGCAATTCTGGTCGTGATTTCATATAAAAGTCTTTTCGCAACTTCTCTGTCGTGATCAGATAATTTTAAGCCTTCAATTAATGGGAAAAGTTCATCCAGAGGAAGCTCAATCATCGACTGAATGTTGTGTCCGTCGATTTTCACCCAGGTTGTTTCTTCTCTCAGACGCAATCCTTCACAGGTCGGACAAAGCGTTTTGCCACGGTAACGGGAAAGCATCACTCTGTACTGAATTTTATACAGATTTTCCTCCAACATTTTGAAGAAATTATTTAAGGAAGGGAAAGTACTTTTTCCATCACCTTTCCAGAGGAAGTTTTTCTGTTCTTTCGTTAACTGATGGTAAGGCTTATGAATAGGGAAGTCGCCGGCTTTTTTAATGAAATCTTTTTTCCATTCGCTCATGGTTTCTCCTTTCCACGACGCTACAGCATCTTCGAAAAGCGATAAAGCTTTGTTTGGAATCACCAGATCTTCATCAATGCCAATCACTTTTCCGTAACCTTCGCAGGTTGGGCAGGCTCCGAAAGGATTATTGAAACTGAAGAAATGAACATTGGGCTCAACAAATTCAATCCCGTCGAGCTCAAATTTATTTGAAAATTCTTTTACTTTTCCGGACTCCGTATTTTTCAGGGCACAATATCCCCGACCTTCATAAAATGCCATCTGAATGGAATCTGCCAATCGCTGAAGAAAACTTTCATCCTCCTCATACGAAAAACGGTCGATCACAAGATTGATGACCATTCCTTTTTCAGGAGTGAATCCAAAACTTTCCAAATCCTCAATTCCGGCAACATTTCCGTTGATCTCAAGTCTTGTGAATCCTGCTAATTTTAAAACATTTAAAGTTTCTTTAAAATTTTCAGCATCAAAATCCAAAGGAGCCGTCAGTAAAAATGCAGTATCTTTTTTAGCCGATTTTATATAATCGATCACGTCGGAAACCGAATCTTTTTTCACCTCTTCCCCTGAAACCGGAGAAAAAGTTCTTCCGATTCTGGCAAAAAGAAGCTTCATATAATCGTAAATCTCAGTGGAAGTTCCTACCGTAGACCTTGGATTAGACGAAATTACTTTCTGCTGAATAGCGATGGAAGGTGCGAGACCTTTGATATCATCGATTTTCGGTTTTTCAAGTTTACCCAAAAACTGTCTTGCGTAAGAACTGAGACTTTCCACATACCTGCGCTGTCCTTCGGCATAGATAGTGTCGAAAGCAAGTGAAGATTTTCCGCTTCCCGAAACGCCTGTAATTACGATGAGCTTATTTTTAGGAATAAGAACGTCAATGTGCTTCAGATTGTTAAGGTGTGCATTTTTTACGAAAAGTTGTTTTTTTATATCGATATCCGGAGTTGTAGCCATAGTAAAATTGTGACCGACAAAAATACGAAATTCTGAGTAGTAAATTTAAAAGATTTTGTAATAAAACCTTTGGTTCCCCAAAATACTGTTCGCAAAAATTTCTTTAAAAGTGAATGGTTTTTTGAAGTTTATTTTAATTTTTGTCTTAATTTAGTTTTAACTGCAAAATTAAAATTGATGTCCAAAAACAACTGACAACATTTGCTGTAAAAATAAACAGCGGTTTTATTCAAAATGATTCAATATGAGTTTTAAAAGATTTTTGTTTCTCTGCGTACTTACCTTTCAGTCAATACATTCGCAAAATAAATATGATAATGCAGAGCTTAAAATTGATTATCAAATGACTATCTCAAATGATCAGGGCAATAACAATGGGGCTGACGTGCGACATTCGTATGATTTCACTCTTTTATGTAATGCGGTAAAATCAATTTACGCAAATAATGAATTACCAAATTATTATGAATTTATCCGAAAAAGCAGAAGTAACAGACAGGCACCAAGCTTAGACAGAAGTATGTATCCAAAATCTAAGAGCAGCGTATACAAAGATGGTGAAAGTGTAGTTGTAACTTTGCCGGTGGGAAATAATCTGTATAGTTTTAATGAGCCTGAATTGAAATGGGAAACAGTTTCCAGTGAAAAAAAAGAGATTTTAGGAAATCTGTGCTCAAAGGCAAAGGCAGTTACAGACACAGGCAAATTATATTATGCATGGTATTGTCCCAAAATTCCTGTTCCTGAAGGACCATTTCGTTTTAAAGGACTTGTGGGATTAATTTTGGAAGTACATAACGAAGACAGAAGCCTGATCATCGAGGCAACTAAAATAGAAAAATCAAACAGTATTATTGAGCCAATTGCTTACATAAATACAGTACATTTAAAAGAGAAAGCTGATTTTATAAAAAAAAGATCAGAATATATTGATAATCCTAATGCTGATAAGTTTTCTTCACCTTACAAAGCTTACACCCTTGACGGAAAGGAGATAAAAGCTGACAAAAGAAAGTCACTAAAGTTAAATGAAAATATTCTTTTAGATTAAAGCATTAAGTATTAATCTACACTAATAATAAAATCCACTTTGCAAAAAGTGATTTTTATGTTTCAAAATAAAATTATCGTATTACTGATCAACAAAAATTTAAAATTATTTAAAGCAAATTTTACAAAATATATTATGATAAGTATCATTTTTTGGTCTGATTGAAGTCTGCTAATTTTGAACGCTTCAAACTAAACTATACAAACTATGATCAGAAAACTGATTACCCTTTCTGCTGCTTCCCTGTTTTTTTCGGTTTCAGCTCAGGAAAAATCTGCAGACATTGATTCTGTAGAGATTCAGGGAAAATTTATTGCAACACCGTACAAATCTGCCAATCAGAATATTTCAGTGATTACAAAAGCTGATATTCTGGCTTCACCGGCTAAAAGTATCGACGAAATTCTTCAGTTGATTCCGGGAATGGATGTCAGAAGACGGGGTGCAAACGGTGTTCAGAGCGACATCAGTTTCAGAGGCGGATCATTTGAACAGATGCTGATTTTGATCAACGGAATCAGAATGAATGACTCTCAGACAGGGCACAATTCTTTAAATATCCCTTTAGATCTGGATGACGTGGAAAGAATTGAAGTAATAAAAGGCCCTGCAGCAAGACGTTTCGGACAAAATGCCTATGCCGGAGCTGTTAATATTATTACTAAAGCAGAAGCCGGAAAAAGAGTTAAGATCAGTGCAGAAGCCGGAGATTATGAAACGTACGGAATGGGACTGAATGCCAATTTCGGAAACGAAAAATTCTCAAATTTACTTCAGGTAAACAGTAATTCTTCGCAAGGTTACCGTTACAATACAGATTACGAAATCCGCAACGCATACTATCAGAATCAGCTTAAAATAAAAAACGGAAGTCTGAGACTTCAGGCCGGAATTTCTGAGAAAAAATTCGGAGCCAACGGTTTTTATTCATCTCCCGCAGCAACGGAGCAGTATGAAGAACTGCAGGCTTCGATCGTAAGTTTAGCGCATCAGCAGAGCTTTGGAAAATTTAAATTAAATTCAAATGTTTACTGGAGGAGAGGGCAGGATATGTATGTTTTCAACAGAGCAAAGCCGGAAATTTACAGAAATATGCATATCGGAAATAATGTAGGTGGAGAAGTCAATACAAGCTATACTTCAGGTTTGGGAACTACTGGTTTGGGTGTGGAACTGAGAAAAGAATTCTTGGCAAGTAATAATCTTGGACACCGCGAAAGATTCGTTACGCAGGTCTTTTTTGAACACCATTTTTCGTTCTTTGATAAAAAATTAAACATCAGTCCGGGAGCTTCGTGGGCAAATTACTCCACAGACGGAAACTTTTTCTATCCGGGAATTGACGTAGGATATACTTTTCTTGAAAACAGTAAAGTGTATGGAAATATTTCCAGAGTTCACAGAGTTCCTACATTTACAGATCTGTACTATGTAAGTAAAACCGAGCAGGGAAATATGAATCTTTTGCCTGAAAATGCTGTTTACGCAGAAATCGGTTATCAGTATCAGAATAAAAATATTTTAGCCAAAGCCAGCGGATTTTTAAGGGACGGGAACAATACCATCGACTGGACAAAAATAAGTCTTGCAGATCCCGTTTGGTACGCAAAAAATGTGGGTGACAGTAATGTGAAAGGAATTGAACTGGAACTTGATCACAAAGTAACAGACTGGATGAGATATACAGTGGGCTACACTTTTCTCGAAAATAAACTGAAAAATACAGAATCTGTTTTTGCAAGATACAATCTCGACAATCTGAAACATCAGCTTGTAGGAAAACTTCAGAACCGTTTCCTTAAATATTTCACCAACGAACTGGTGTACCGTTACAACGAAAGACTGAATTTCGGAAGCTACCAGCTCCTGGATGAGAAATTGAGTTTTACCAAAAATGACCTTTCTGTTTACATTCTCGTTAATAACGTTACCAATACAAAATATACCGAAACCTTCGGTGTACCGATGCCTGAGAGGTGGTTTCATCTTGGTTTTACATATCAGCTTAATTTTAGATAATTGTTAATAATAATTTAATATCAATTAAATGTTAATTAATCTAATTTTGCAAAAATTTTTTTAGATGAAATTCTTTGTCGGTCTGGGTTTGATTTTAGGATTAGGTTTTGCGAATGCACAGGAACATATTTCCAGTTTTAATGCAATAACGCTGACATATAAATTTCATCCGAAATTTTTCCTGTACGCAGAAACTCAGATGCGTGGAATTGAAGAGTATGATTACCCCGATTATTACGAGATAAAGGGAGGTTTAGGTTACAATTTAACCAAAACCCATAAGCCTTTTGTCGGTTTGGGAAGATATGCGACTTACAAAAATCATACAATCAGCCGCGAAGAATTCAGGGTTTGGCTTCAGGATGTTATTGATTTCAAAAAAGGGTCTTTTAAATTTGAAAACCGTTTCCGTGCTGAGAAAAGCTGGTTTTACGATCCTATAAAAGATATCAGATCCGAAAGGATGAGATACCGTTACCGACTCAACGTTACACTTCCTCTTAATGCAAAATCAGTAAAACCGGGAACTGTATTTGCCAACGTCTATGACGAGATTTTCCTGGTAAGCCCGAATAAACCGACTTTTGCAAGAAACAGAGTCTATGGCGGCCTCGGCTACCAGATTGACGAAAACTTCGGAATGCTTGCCGGTTACCTCTGGCAGAGAGAATTTGAGGCCGCTGGCAACAAGAATGTGCATTTCGTGTATTTTGCCCTGAACATCAACATTGATGATACGGATAATAAACAGAAAACCTATCATTTCCCCGGAGCAGATTAATTTTAATTCCAAAAATATAATATAAGCTAAAAAGCTAATAATCGATGATTATAAGTTTTTTAGCTTATATTTTTTTTAATCCTTATTTCACATCTAACTACATTACATTATTCAGATCTAAATCTCGAAATAATTTCAGGACTCCGAATTTAAAATCTAAAATCTCAACGTCTCAAATCTCAAACCTCAAATCTCAAACCTCAAATCTCAAACCTCAAATTTCAAATCAAATAAATAAGCAAAAAAGCTAATAATCACCACTTATAAGGGTTTTTGCTTATATTTTTTATTTATAAGGAATAATGCTTATATTTGCAAAATGATAGCGGTCATCACTGGTGATATTATTAATTCTCAACATGCAGACACTGAAGTTTGGATTACCAAACTAAAAAATCTCCTTGCGAAATGGGGAAACAGTCCACACACATGGGAAATTTACAGAGGTGATGAGTTCCAACTGAAATGCAGTATCGATGACGTTTTCTGGCGTTTCTTAGCCATTAAATCCCTCATAAAAAGTCAGGAAAATTTAGATGTAAGAATGGCGATTGGTATTGGTGAAGAAAATTTCTCATCAGAAAAAATCACAGAATCCAACGGTACCGCCTATGTAAATTCAGGAAGACTTCTCAATGACCTGAAATCTGACGGTCATACCGTATCCATCAAAACTTCAAACGATTCTTTAGACAGAGACCTTAACATTCTATTGAAATGGTCATCTAAAGATTTTGACAGCTGGACGATGGCGACCTCAGAAATTATTCACGAAATGATCATCAATCCGGATAATACCCAGGACGATCTTGCCAAAAAATTTACGATTTCGCAATCTTCTGTAAGCCAGAGGCTGAAACGTGCCAACTACGAACTTATCGTAGAGACCAACCAGTATTTTAAAAAGAAAATTTCAGAATTATAAGATGATTTTTATTCAACTCATATTGGCACATCTACTCGGAGATTTTATTCTTCAGCCAAATTCCTGGGTTTCAGATAAAGAAAACAGAAAACTGAAGAGCAAATATCTGTACCTTCACGTTCTGATTCACACCGTATTAAGTTTTATTTTCCTCTGGGATCTTGATTTATGGTGGATTGCAGTACTGGTAGGGGTTTCCCATTTATTAATTGATGCAGCTAAGCTTTATTTTCAGAATATTAAAACCAAAAAAATATGGTTTTTCACCGATCAGGCACTTCATGTAGCTGTAATTGGCGGAGTTTCTTTTTATTTTAATGAATTTGATTTCGGTTTTCTGAAAGATGAAGAATTTTTAAAAGTGTTAATGGCAGCTTTATTTCTAACGTCGCCAGCTTCAATCTTCATTAAGTTATTATTATCATCGTGGACGCCGGTAAATGAGCAGACCGGAAGTCTACAAACCGAATCTTTATCCAATGCCGGAAAATATATCGGAATTTTAGAGCGTCTGATGGTGTTCACATTTATCACGGTAAATCACTGGGAAGGCGTAGGCTTTATGGTTGCGGCAAAATCTGTTTTCAGATTCAGCGATCTTGCACAGGCAAAGCAGCGGAAGCTTACAGAATATGTATTGATCGGTACACTGCTGAGTTTTGGACTGGCTGTTTTAACAGGAATTTTAATTAAGTAAAATAATATAAATCTAACTATAACCGAAAACCTTTGATTCAAGGTTTTCTAAAAGTAAAAAAAAGTAAAAATTATGAGTCAAAAGCTAGAAATGTTGTATGAAGGGAAAGCAAAACAAGTATTTGCTACCGATAATCCTGAAGAAGTTGTAGTACGTTTCAAAGACGATGCAACAGCATTTAATGCTCAAAAAAGAGGATCTGTAGATTTGAAAGGCGAAATGAACAACGCTATCACTACGCTTATTTTTGAATATTTAAATGAAAAAGGAATCAAAACTCATTTCATCAAACAGATAGACGAAAGAGAGCAGCTGGTAAAAAAAGTATCAATTATTCCTTTGGAAATGGTGGTAAGAAACTATTCAGCAGGAAGCATGGCACAGAGATTAGGTGTGGAAGAAGGAATTAAATCTCCGGTAACCATCTTCGATATCTGCTACAAAAAAGACGAATTGGGAGATCCGCTTATTAACGATCACCACGCAGTTTTCTTAGGTGCAGCTACATATGAAGAGCTTGACGAAATGTATGAATTAACTTCAGACATCAACGAAATTCTGATCGATCTTTTTGACAAAATGAATATCATTTTAGTTGATTTCAAAATCGAATTGGGTAAAACTTCAACCGGCGAAATTATTCTTGCTGACGAAATTTCTCCTGATACCTGCAGACTTTGGGATAAAGACACGATGAAGAAACTGGATAAAGACAGATTCAGAAGAGATCTTGGTGAGGTAACTGAAGCTTACGTGGAGATCTACAACAGACTGAAAACTGTACTTAACAAGTAACTATGAGGGGTGCTGGATGTTGGATGTGTGATGATTTTCACCCAACACCCGACATCTGACATCCAACAAATTTAGAAAAATAGAAATGAAAAGTTTAGACATTCATAAAAGTGAATATTTAAAACAGTTTGAGACTCAAACCTACGGAAGAAATCTCTTCAGAACGCAGGAAGAAGAAAGACTGGATGCTCCAAATGAGGAGTGCGGTATCTTCGGAATGTATTCTGATAACGATCTCGACACATTTTCTCTTTCACAGTTCGGGCTTTTTGCGCTTCAGCACAGAGGTCAGGAAGCCTGTGGTATTTCTGTTCTTAAAGATGGAAAAATTACTAATATGAAAGATGAAGGTTTGGTTCTGGATGTTTATAAAGAAATTCAGGAACCTGAGACTTTTATGGGAAATTCTGCAATCGGTCACACAAGATACACGACTGCAGGAGACAAAAAGAAATATAATTTTCAGCCATTTTTTGCGAAAAACGAATATGACCAGATTATACTTTCTATCGCTCACAACGGTAATTTAACCAATGCGAGAGAGCTGAAAACGGAACTGGAAGCTGAGGGCGTTGTCTTCAGAGCTACTTCAGATTCTGAGGTTATTTTAAGATTGATCCAGAAAAATCTTGATCTTGGTCTTCGAGGAGCAATCAAGGCAACGATGGAGAAAATTGAAGGAGCATATTCAGTTGTAGGAATGACGAGAAATAAATTTTTCGCTTTCAGAGATTTCAATGGGATCAGACCTTTGGTTTTGGGAGCAACCAGCGAAAATTCTTACGTTGTGGCTTCCGAATCTGTGGCTTTGGATGCTGTGGGAGCTCAGTATGTACGTGATATTTTGCCTGGAGAAATTGTTTACACCAGCGAAAATGAACCAGGAAAACTTCATTCTTATATGGCTGATGAAGCCAAAGGAAAACAGAGAATCTGTTCATTTGAATATATTTATTTTGCAAGACCCGATTCTTCTCTGGAGAATATCAACGTTTACGAAATCAGAGAAAAATCTGGCGAGAAAATTTGGGAGCAGGCGCCTGTAGAAGCTGATATTGTAATAGGCGTTCCGGATTCCGGAGTTCCGGCTGCGATTGGTTTTTCGAAAGCTTCGGGAATCCCTTTCCGTCCGGTTTTGATCAAAAACAGATACATTGGCAGAAGTTTTATCGTTCCTACTCAGGAAATGAGAGAAAGAATTGTCAACCTGAAACTGAACCCTATTATTTCTGAAATCAAAGGGAAAAGAGTAGTGATCATTGATGATTCCATCGTTCGTGGAACTACTTCTAAACGTTTGGTTAAAATTTTAAAAGAAGCAGGTGTAAAGGAAATTCACTTCAGAAGTGTTTCTCCGCCGATTATCGCACCTTGTTATTTAGGAATTGATACACCGTCAAAAGACGATTTGATTTCTGCAAATATGTCAACAGAGCAGTTGAGAGATTATCTTGGTGTAGATTCTCTTGAATTCTTGAGCACTGAAAATTTAAAGGTAATTTTAGGTTCGTCCAATCACTGCTTCGGATGTTTTACAGAAGAATATCCTGTTGCGAAGGGAGAGGAGATAGAATTATTCAGCTAAATTTATTTTAAAATAAATAAAAAGGTCAGATTTCATTACGAAACTTGACCTTTTTTTTTCTTGAAACTAAGATTTTTTATTATTAAAACTTATAGTTCAGACCTAACTGAAATCCTCTGTTTTTATTGATGTTTTTCTGATCATCGTTTGCTACGTCTGAGTTGTTGGCAATATTGGTAAAACTGCTTACATAGCGTGCATTGATACCTAGATTTGGTGTGAAATAATATCCAAGACCAAGACCCATCCCAACATTGAATTTTTTGATATCATCTTTGCTGATAGATTCAGATGCCGACTGTGTCTGTGTTACTGTATTTCCTGCGGTAGTAGTTGCAATAGTCTGCTCGCCTTTGTTTTTACCATCCAAAAAGTAACTGAATTCCGGACCTGCTTCAATATAAAAATTGTCTGCCGGTTTCATCTGAAGCATTAACGGCACTGAAATGTAGTTCAGTGAAGTAGTAAAATCTCTTTTAGTCCTGATTGTGCTTGTTCCTGCAGTAACTTCTGTATCAGAAATAACGCTTTTTGCACCCATCTGACTGTATAAAACCTCGGGTTGTAATGCAAATTTTCTTGATAAAGGAATATTAACAAAAGCACCCGCTAAAAATCCTAATTTTTGATTATTAATACTTGCTTTCTGTTCGCTGAACTGGTTGGTGGTAGCAGCTCCTTTTATACCGAATCTCACTGGTTCTTTGACGTTGATCTGCTCTACAGAAACTTTTTCCGTTTCCTGTGCAAATGCTAATGAGCCTGCTGTAACTGCTAATCCTAAAAATAACTTCTTCATAATCTTCTATATTGAATATTTTTTTTCAGCTTTAAATTTAATGCTGAACAATTAATTTTTGATTGGTGTGAGGCATGAATTTATTGTGGCGATCTTAACTTTTAAATCACCGGAACATGCCAAAAAATAAGAGGTTGGATTTCTTATACAAAAACCCAACCTCTTGCTATTGAATTAAAATTTGTTTAAAATAAGTGGTTGCGTATTAGAATTTAAATGCTAAACCTACAGCAAAGTTATTATTTCTGATGGCATCATCTCCACTTGGTCTGTCCTGAGCAATATCAGTTACACCTGCAGTATATCTAGCAGTAATACCAAGATTATCTGTAAAATAGTATCCAGCGCCAAGACCGATTCCTAAGTTAAATGTTTTCAATTGATCTTTGTAATCTTCACTTGTTGCCAATGGATCGTTATCAGATTCATTTTTCAATTTATTTTTTGCACTTACTAAAAATCCGAATTCAGGACCTGCTTCAATATAAAGATTAGGAATGAAATTATATTGGAACATCAATGGTACTGCAACATAGTCTAAATGTCTTGCGTAAGATATTCTGTCATTTGAAAGTGGAGCTCTGTAGTCATATTTATCACCATACTGAGTGTATATTACCTCCGGCTGAATACTGAAAGATTCTGCTACCGGGATATTCGCAAAAACACCAGCGTTAAAACCAATTTTTGAACCTTGATCTTCCAAACCACCGTCATCGGTAAGTGAAGATACGTTCATACCAGCCTTAATACCAAATCTTGGTCCTGAACTCATTGATGAAGATGGTGTTGGTGTAGTCTGTGCAAATGCCAATGTTGTTGACAAAACTGCAATTCCTAAAATTAACTTTTTCATAATTTTAAATTTTTAAATATTTTACTAATTTCTGTTTCTAAATTGTGTTGTCTTTTTTAACAAGACGTGTGGATTCTTTCAAATACTTTGCCAACAATTATTTTTTTTCTGGCTCAAAATAAAATAGCCACTCACTTTCGCGAATGACTATTTATATAATTATCTTTAAATCAATTATTTAAGTAAATACAAATTGATATGCTTCGAATAATAGTTTATGACTTAAATCATATTTAAACTTTAAATCAAGGTTAAAATCCGCTCAGTTTTTTGTAAAAATTGATTGATTTTTGAATATTTTCAGTACTGCATTCATGATCAAACACACATGAACCAATTCCTGATAGCAGAGAAAAATTGATTTTGGCATCAGCATTCTTTTTGTCGTTCAGTAAAAGATTAAAAATATCTTCTTCTTTAAAGTTATTTAAATCTATAAAGCAGAAATGCTTCTGAATATTTTCAATAATTACTTCTGACTCTTCTTTTGATATCAAATCTTCAAGATAGGAGAGATGGCTTTCACAGATCATTCCCAGCGCGACAGCTTCACCATGAAGAATAGGATTTTCGCTATGGAGACATAAACTCTCAATGGCATGACCAATGGTATGACCGAAGTTCAAAGTTTTTCTCACATTTTTCTCATGAAAATCAGCCTTCACCACTTCCTGTTTGATCTCCATGGACTGTTGAATAAAAGGTTCTATTCCCAATGCATCCACTTCATGGAGCTGAATTAAATCCTCCCAGTGCTTTTTATCGGCGATCAAACCGTGTTTCAGCATTTCTGCAAAACCACTTTTCAGTTCTTTTGCCGGAAGCGTTTCTAAGAATTTAGGATAGACATAAATCTGCTCCGGGAAAGAAAATGTTCCCACCATATTTTTATAATGCATCAGATCAATTCCCGTTTTTCCACCTATAGAAGCGTCGCACATGGCAAGTAAGGTCGTTGGTATGTTGATAAACTGAATTCCTCTTTTATAGGTAGAAGCTACAAAACCGCCCAAATCTGTAATCACTCCACCGCCGAGATTGATGATAAGTGCTTTTCTGTCGGCCTTCATCTCTGTAAGAATTTCCCAGAGCTGATTGGCAGTCTGAATATTTTTCATTTCCTCGCCTGCCTCAATTTCGAGGATTTCAAAAGATATTTCAGTTTCTAAATTTCCTAAAAATAAAGGGAGACAATATTCGTGTGTATTCTCATCCACCAGAATAAAGATTTTGCTGAATGATTTATCGCTTAAATATTGATTGATTTGCCGGAAATTTTCATCTAATAAAGTAATCATCGTATGATTTTTTGATAATTAATAGCTGTACTAATCTACAAAGTTATGATTCTTAATTTTTAACTCGTAACTAAATTACTATCTTTGCAAAAATATTTAGAATGAGCAGAGACAACAATAATTCGGGGAGACCTAAAAAACCTAGATCTTCAACAAGAAATTCAGACAGTCCTCGTGCTTCAAGATCAGGAAATCCAGGATCAGAACCTTTCAAAAAATCTTTCCCTAAAGCAGGTGAAAGAAATTCTGATTCCAGAAAAAGTTCAGGTACAAGCTACCAGGACAGAATGGATAAGAAATTCGGAAAAACGGAACAGAAAGATTTTATTACCAATCCAGGTGAAGATAAAAAACCTTTCAAAAAAGCTGCACCGGGAAGAGGTGGCAGCAGACCTAAAAGTTTTGACGCCAGAGATAAATACGAGAGAGGAAGCCTGAAATACGGAAGAAGACCCGGAGCTGAAGGCAATGAGGATAAAAATAAATCATTTGTTCAGAAAAGAAGACTGAGCAAGATTGATAAAGATATTCATAAAGATACTATCCGTCTCAATAAATTTATCGCCAATTCAGGAATCTGCAGCAGAAGGGAGGCCGATGAGCTTATTACTCAGGGCCTGGTGGAAGTAAACGGTAAAGTGGTTACAGAAATGGGTTACCAGGTTCAAAAGGTTGATAAAGTTGTTTTCGACGGACAGAACATCACTCCTGAGAAACCGGTTTATGTGCTTTTGAATAAGCCAAAAGGATATATTTCTACTACAAAAGACGACAAAGCAAGAAAAACGGTGATGGATTTGGTGGCAAACGCTTCGCCTTACAGAGTTTTCCCTGTCGGAAGATTAGACCGTTCTACAACCGGAGTTATTCTTTTGACCAACGACGGTCACATGACGAAAAAACTGACACATCCTTCATTTGATGCCAAGAAAATTTATCATGTCACATTGGATAAAAAGCTTACTAATGAAGATTTGAAGCTTATCGCAGAGGGTATCCGTTTGGACGAAGGAATTGCAGAGGTTGATCAGATTTCATTTATCGAAGGTAAACCAAGAAATGAAGTAGGAATTGAGATTCACATTGGCTGGAACCGTGTCATCAGAAGGATTTTCCAGAGATTAGGATATGAAGTGGAGGCCTTAGACCGTGTAATGTTTGCCGGTTTAACCAAGAAAAACATCAAAAGAGGACACTGGAGAATTCTTACGGAACTGGAAGTGAACAACCTTAAAATGCTTTAATTTTATTGAAATTAAATATCAAAACTGTCTCAGCTGAGACAGTTTTTTTTGTTTCCAATCTAAAAGATTTTGCGGTTTTGATCTCTTTAATCTTAAAATTTAACTCCAGATTTTTAGCTTAAATTTTCCATCATCCTGAATTTTGGGGATTTATTTTAGGGTTAAATCATAATTATCAGCCTGAAAACCGATTGCAAAACAGTAAACTGTTTCTTATTTCACAAAAAAAATCTGTTTTTAATATCATAAAATCATGTTATATTGAAATTTGATATTTATTTCTGAATTTCGTTTTAATCGATTGTAAATGAATGTTTTCAAATCTGTTTTAATCATTAATTTTATACGAAGCTTATCATATTTTTTATTCAATTAATATCATCGTTTTGCGATATATAACCTATTGATAAACAATACATAATTGATTTTAATTTTTTTAATGACTCTGAATTTTTATATTTGTGAGATTACGAAATTGTTAACTTCATCCATGATTCCAAATTTTATACATACTTATGTTTCGGTAGACTGCGTTGTCTTTGGTTTTGATAACGAAAACAGGCTCAATATCCTTTTAGTACAAAGGCATTTCGAAGATATTCCCAACGAACAGCACAGAAAGCTCCCAGGAAGTCTCATTATGAACAATGAAGGGGTAGATGACGCTGCACAGAGGGTTTTGACAGAACTGACAGGTATTAAAAAGATGGTTTTAAAACAGTTCAAATGCTTCGCAGATCCCGGCAGAGCCAGCGAAAAGGATGTGAAATGGATGGACAAAGAATACAACCATCACATTGACAGAATTATTACCGTTGCCTATCTTTCCCTCTGCAAAATAGACCGGAAAATCAACAGCAGTAAGTATGAAACAGTAGACTGGTTTCCGGTAGACAAGGTGCCTGATCTCCCTTTTGATCACAACCAGATCATTCAGGAATCCCTCATCGAGATTCGCAAATGGATTGAGTCTGATTTTACCATTATTTTTGAGCTTCTGCCTAAAAAATTTACCATCAGACAGCTCTATCAACTTTACAGTGCCATCAGTGAAAAATACATTGACATCAAGAATTTTCACAAAAAAATATCTTCATTCAATTATATTATTCAGCTGGATGAGATAGAAACCAACGTGTCTCACCGTGCAGCGAGATATTACAGTTTTGACCAGAAGATTTATAAGAAAAACAATACTAAACTCATCAAATAAAATTTCAACCGGATATGTATTTATTAGGATATGATATAGGAAGTTCATCCGTAAAAGTTTGTCTCATCGAAGCATCCAGCGGAAAAGTAGTGGCGTCAGATTTTTCTCCGAAGAAGGAAATGCTGATCACTGCCGTAAAACCCGGCTGGGCAGAACAAAATCCCCAGGACTGGTGGACGAATCTGAAACTGGCTCATGAAGCCGTAATGCACAGATCCGGCGTAAATGCGGAAGATATCAAGGGAATCGGAATCACTTGGCAGATGCACGGTTTAATTTTGGTGGACAAAGATCAGAATCTTCTGAGACCTTCTATCATTTGGTGCGACAGCCGTGCAGTTCCGTACGGTGAAAAGGCTTTTGAGACCATTGGCAAAGAAAAATGCTTATCTCATCTACTTAATTCACCCGGAAATTTCACCGCTTCAAAGTTAGCCTGGGTAAAAGAAAACGAACCTGAGATTTTCGAAAAGATCGATAAAATAATGCTTCCGGGAGATTACATCGCGATGAAACTTTCCGGCGAAATCGGAATGACGGTTGACGGTTTGTCTGAAGGAATTTTCTGGGACTTCAAAAACAACTGCATTTCAAAAGACGTCACTGATTACTATGGAATTCCTGAAAGCTTTTTCCCTGAAATCATTCCTACTTTCGGAATTCAGTCGACAGTTTCGACAGCCGCTGCAGAAGAATTAGGTTTAAAGGTAGGAACTCCAATTTCTTACAGGGCGGGAGATCAGCCAAATAATGCACTTTCACTCAATGTTTTTAATCCGGGAGAAATTGCCTCGACAGCAGGGACTTCCGGCGTGGTTTACGGAGTGTTGGATCATTTGGATTATGATGATCTGTCAAGAGTAAATACTTTTGCACACGTCAATCACACGCCGGAACAGATCAGACTGGGCGTTTTACTTTGCATTAACGGAACCGGAATTTTAAATTCATGGCTGAAAAATAATTTTGCCACATCACTTTCTTCCTATGGTGATATGAACGATTTAGCATCACTATCTCCGGTAGGTGCGAAAGGTTTAAGCATTATTCCATTCGGTAACGGAGCTGAAAGAGTTCTGGAAAACAGAGAATCCAACTGTTCAATCCATGGAATTAACTTTAATATTCATTCTAAAGGTGATATTTTGAGAGCAGCGCAGGAAGGAATTGTTTTTTCCTACGAATACGGAATGAACATCATGCGCAACATGGGAATGGATATCAGCGTGATCCGTGCAGGAAATGCCAATATGTTTTTAAGTTCAATTTTCAGAAAATCTTTAGCCGGAATCAGCAATGCCGTGATCGAACTATACGACACAGACGGAGCTGTAGGTGCTGCCCGTGCTGCAGGTATGGGAATTGGTTTCTACAAAGACTCCAAAGAAGCATTTGCGTCTCTCGAAAAAATAGCTGTAATCGAGCCTCAGGCAGAAAAAAGAGCTCAGTATCTTGAAGCTTATGAAAAATGGAAACAGCATTTAAATTAAGTCTGAAATCTGATTTGAATTAATAAAAATTGTTGCTGATTTACTGAAACATCATTAGAGTTTAAATATGAAAAAATTCATCATCGGTTTGGGAGTCATCCTGTTAACCCAAAATCTTCATGCGCAGACTGATTTTAAATATCCTTTTCAAAATCCGTCGGTAGCGCGGGAAAAAAGAGTGGAAAATTTGCTGAGTCTCTTAACCGCAGAAGAAAAAATAGGACTGATGATGAATTCTTCAAAAGCTGTCGAACGTTTGGGAATTCCCGCATACGACTGGTGGAATGAAGCTCTTCACGGTGTAGCCAGAGCAGGTAAAGCCACTGTTTTTCCACAGGCGATTGCGATGGCTGCAACATGGGATGTTCCGGAACATCTCAAAACTTTCGAAATGATTTCTGATGAAGCCCGGGCAAAATACAATCAGGATTTAGCTGAAAATAATGTGATTAAAAGATATCACGGACTTTCATTCTGGACGCCGAATATCAACATTTTCCGTGATCCGAGATGGGGAAGAGGTCAGGAAACGTATGGCGAAGATCCATATCTCACGACGCAATTAGGTCTTGCTGCAGTGAAAGGTTTGCAGGGAGATGATCCTAAATATTTTAAAACACACGCCACCGCCAAACATTTTGCAGTACACAGCGGTCCGGAATGGAACCGACATTCCTACAACGCCACCGTTTCGCGCCGTGATTTGTGGGAAACCTATTTGCCGGCATTCGAAGCTTTAGTGAAAGAAGGAAATGTACGGGAAGTGATGTGTGCGTACAATGCTTTTGATGGCGAACCCTGCTGTGCTAATAATTTTTTGGTTACGGATATTCTTCGGACACGTTGGAATTTCAATGGAATGGTTGTTTCTGATTGTGGAGCGATCTATGATTTCTATGAAGAAAAGGCTCATGCAAGCCATCCTAATCCCGAAACTGCAGTAGCTGCAGCTGTGAAACACACCACTGATGTTGAATGTGGAAATTCATACAAAAATCTCACACAGTCTCTTGAAAAAGGTTTGTTAAAAGAATCTGAGTTGGATACTTCTTTAAAAAGAATTCTGACTGGTTGGTTTGAGTTGGGAATGCTGGATCCGAAAGATGCCAATCCGTGGAGTAAAATTCCAATCTCGGTGGTGGAATCTCAGGAACACCGCAGTCAGGCACTGAAGATTGCTCAGAAATCGATGACTTTACTTAAAAATCAGAATCAGACTTTACCGCTTTCAAAAAGTATCAGAAAAGTAGCTGTTGTAGGACCAAACGCTGATGATGGAATCATGCAGCTTGGAAATTACAACGGAACGCCTTCCTACACTGTGACAATTCTGGAGGGTATAAAAAAGAAAATTCCTAATGCAGAAATTATTTATGAACGCGGCTGTGACTTGGTAGATCCGTCATCAAAAACCTCTTTATACAACAGTTTTTTAACTGAAAAAAATGGTGCAAACGGGATGAAGGTCGAGTTTTTCAATAATAATGAATTCAAAGATAAGCCATCAGCTATTGTGTTTAACAAAAGAGGAATCAATTATAATAATTCCGGCGGAACTCAGCTTGCACAGGGTTTAAACAGAGAAAACACATCAACGAAGATTTCCGGAATATTTAAAAGTCCGATTGACGGTGAGGTTTTTCTGGCTCCAGTTGCTTCAGACGGTTACAGTTTATATGTTGACGGAAAAGAGTTGCTGAGCCGTAAAGGAGGTAATGCTTCAAAACCCACTGAAGTCGCTCTGAAAGTTGAAAAAAACAAAGAATATTCTGTTGAGTTAAAGCATATCCAGAAAGGCAAACAGATCACAATCGGATTCGATATTTACAGAAAATACCCTCTGAATTTTGCTGCGGTTAGAGAGAAAGTGAAAGATGCAGATGCTATTATTTTTGCAGGAGGACTGTCGCCTAATCTCGAAGGCGAAGAAATGATGGTGAATGCAGAAGGCTTTAAAGGTGGAGATAAAATTTCAATTGACTTACCTAAAGTACAGCGGGACATGCTTTCGGAACTTAAAAAGACCGGGAAGCCGGTGATTTTCGTTCTGTCGACAGGAAGCGCCCTGGCTCTTGAGCAGGATGAGAAAAATTATGATGCTTTGCTTTGTTCATGGTACAGTGGTCAGGAAGGCGGAAATGCCGTTGCAGACGTTCTTTTTGGCGACTACAATCCTGCAGGAAGATTGCCGGTGACCTTTTACAAAACCCTCGCACAGCTTGATCTTGCGCTTACAAAAAATTCAGCAGACAAACAGGGATTTGAAAATTACGACATGCAGGGACGAACTTATCGCTACATGAAAGAATCACCTTTGTATGCTTTTGGTTTTGGGCTGTCGTATTCAGATTTTAAATATGGTAAAGCGAAAATTTCTACAAAAAAACTAAAAAAAGCGGAAGGTTTAAACATTGAAATTCCCGTAACCAATCAGTCAAAAAGAGATGGGGAAGAAGTGGTGCAGGTTTATGTGAAAAGAGATAATGATCATGATTCTCCTGTAAAAACGCTGCGTGCATTCAAAAGGATCAATATTGCTGCAGGAAAGACGGAAATTGTAAAACTTGAAATTAATCCTGAATCATTTTATTTTTATGATGAAAAGTCTGGTGGTTTGATTTCAAAATCGGGAAAGTATACACTGATGTACGGAGGCTCCTCAGATAATACAGCTCTAAATATAATTGAAATTGAAGTGAAGTAGTTTCCAATTAAACTTAAATGTAAAGCGTTTACTTTTTAACAGTTAACCTTTGCTTAAAACCGAATCATTTATAAACCCGTATCTTTGAGAAACATTACCAAAGAAAAGTATACAAAATGAAGGATATTAAAATGATTGTTACGGATATGGACGGAACTTTTCTGAACTCAAAATATGAGGTCAGTCCGGATTTTCCGAAGATTTATGAAGAACTGAAAAAAAGAAATATCCTTTTTGTCCCTGCAAGTGGAAGACAAATGTCCGGTATTACAAAATATTTTGGAGATATTGAAAGTGAAATTGGTTTCATCGCTGAAAACGGGGGTTATGTGATTTATCAGAATAAAGAAATTTTTGCTGACCGTTTAAGTCAATTCGCGATTGCCGAAATTATAAAAACTATCAGACAAATTCCAGATGCAAGAGCGGTCTTAAGTGCAAAAGACAGTTCCTATTATGAAAGCAACGACCAGGAATTTGTAGACTATTTTACCAGATACTACATCAAAAATCAGAAAAGGGAAGATCTCACTGAGGCCGTTGATGATTCTGTATTTAAAATAGCAGTTTACCATCCTGTGAGCTCAGAAGAATTTTTGTATCCGGCACTTAAAAAGTTTGAAAATGAAGATTTGGTAGTGGTAGTTTCCGGTAAAAATTGGTTAGACATCATGAATAAGCATACCAATAAAGGAAATGCTATCGAAAAACTTCAGAAATCTCTCGACATTCTTCCCACGCAAACCATGGCATTTGGCGATTATCTCAACGATATCGAAATGCTTAAAAATGCAGAATATTCATTTGCGATGAAAAATGCGCATCCATCAGTAAAAGAAGCAGCTAAGTTTGAAGCGTGTTCTAATGACAGTTTTGGAGTGACAGAGACGATTAAGGATTATTTAAGTAATAATTAGTTTACTTTAAAATATTAAAATTCTTTAAAATATATTTCTGAAATGCGGATTCCCGTATTTTTATTCATCTGGATTTCCATAGTATTGTATACAAATAAAACAATACTATGGAAATTTTTATTATCGTCACATCAGTTGTACTCATCATTTACTTTTTTATTAAGGTCAATAATTTAAGGTCAGAAAATAAGAAAAACAAAGATCAGATTGTCAATTTGACTCAGGATTTGAATGAAGCCAGAATCAATTCTACGAAATTTCAAAGTGAAAATGGTACTTTAAAATTCAAACTGAAAACTGTTGAGACAGAGCTTTCAAATTTTCGGATTAAAAACAGAGAACAGGAAGAGAAAGTTTTTGAACTGGGAAAATATCAAAACATAATTGATGTAAAAGTAGAATGTGAATATTTGCTTAAAAAGGCTCAGAAAGACTACGAAAAATTGCGAGAAAGAGGCAATCTGGAATTATCCGAAGCTCAGGAAAATGCAAGAGAATCCCGAAGAAACATAAAAGAACTGACAGAAAAGAAACAACGGGAAATTGAGCTATTGTATGAAAACGCAGTAAGAGAATCGAAAAGAATCATCAATACTGCAGAAAATAAAGCAGAATCAATTGGTGGAGATGCTTACAGAAGCCTGAGAGAAGCCAACGAAATTGTAGACAGAATTCAAGCGATGAAAAATGTAATCAAAGGATATGGTAACGAATATCTGGTCCCAAGCTATACACTTTTGGACCAGTTAGCTGAAGATTTTAGTCATAAAGATGCCGGTGAAAACCTTAAAAAACTTCGTCAGAACAACAGGATAATGATTATCAACCGTCAGGCAGGAATTTGTGAATATGTTGATTATGAAAGACAAAAAACTGCTGTCGACTTCGTTATAGATGCCTATAATGGAAAAGTCGATTCCATTTTATCAACAGTACGCAAAGATAATTATGGAATTTTAAAACAAAAAATCGAGGATGCTTTTCAATTGGTGAATTTTAACGGAAAAGCGTTTAGAAATGCAAGAATTTCTGAAATTTACCATCAGGCGAGATTAGAAGAATTGAAATGGGCGGTTGTAGCTCAGGAACTGCGGGCAATGGAGCTGGAGGAACAAAGACAGATCCGTGAGCAGATTCGTGAAGAAGAAAAGGCAAGAAGAGAATTTGAAAAAGCAATTAAAGATGCTGAAAAAGAAGAGCAAACACTAAAAAGACTTATCGAAAAAGCCGAAGCTCAGGTTTCAAAAGCCAATGAAGAGCAAAAAGCACTTTTTCAGCAAAAACTGGAAGAATTACAGGGCAAACTCGAACAGGCAGAGGAGAAAAATCAGCGCGCTATCTCAATGGCCCAGCAAACCAAAACAGGCAATGTTTATGTAATTTCCAATATCGGATCGTTCGGTGAGCATGTTTATAAAATCGGAATGACGAGACGTTTAGAACCTCTTGACCGTGTTCGTGAATTAGGCGACGCCAGTGTTCCCTTTGAATTTGATGTACATGCTATGATATTTTCAGAAGATGCACCAGCTTTGGAGCGACAGCTTCACAAAAAATTCCTCAAAAACCAGCTCAATAAAATCAATCCGAGAAAAGAATTTTTCAGACTTCAGCTTACAGATTTGAAAAATCATATTGAAACAATCGGAATCCAATGTAAATGGACACTTCTTGCCGAAGCAACCCAATACCGGGAAACACAGAAACTTGAAGAAGAAATGAAAACAGATAAAACTTTGGAAGCAGAATGGGAACGGTATCAGGAAATAGCAGATCCGGTAAGCTATGAGGAAGTGATTGAAGAAATTTAAATAATTTAAACATCTCATTATCTTCAATTTATTGAGATAACTAAAATAAAATTAAAATTTTCTTTGCCAAAACAAAAAAACTTTATATTTTTGCACCACTGAAAACAACGACACAATCGGAGTTTGAGGAGAGATGGCAGAGTGGTCGATTGCGATAGTCTTGAAAACTATTGACTGTAACAGGTCCGGGGGTTCGAATCCCTCTCTCTCCGCAATTTGAGAAACTAAAATAAGCTAAAACGCTGTAAACAATATTGTTTGCAGCGTTTTTTGTTTTGCTTTAGATTCAAAAAAAATAAAAACAGGTCAAGATTTTTATGACCTCTTTACTGACCATTGCCGAAACTGTAAATAGGTCACGAAAATTCAGGGAAAATTTTGCAATTGACTAGCTTTTTTTAACTACATCAATAGTCGTTTTGGATAAATCCAACGTTTAAAGATGTGCCAACTTTGCATTAACAAACAACGTTAATAATGAAAAAAGAAACTAAAAATTGGACCGCTTCAAATATTCCTCAAAGAAATAGTGGTTTAGCTGTAATCACAGGTAGTACAGAAGGTGTTGGTTACGAAGATGCTTTGGCATTATCTTCTGCGGGTTGGAATGTGATTGTAATGGGACGAAACGCTCAAAAAGGAGCAGCTACCATTGCGCAAATCCTTCAAAATAATCCAAAAGCCAAAGTGAGTTTTGAGAAAATAGACCTTGCAGATCTATCTTCAATCAAATCGTTTGCTTCGAGAATGATCGAAAGAGGCGAAGCCATCAATCTGCTCATCAATAACGCTGGCGTTATGACACCACCCAACAGACTCGAAACTGCTGATGGTTTTGAGTTACAATTCGGTACAAATCATATTGGTCATTTTGCATTGACAGCACAATTGCTTCCTTTGCTTCGTAAAGCACAAGATGCTCGTGTGGTTACCGTATCAAGCATAGCTAATCGTAACGGGAAAATTAATTTTGATGACCTACAGTCAACATCTTCGTATGTTCCGGGGGAAGCATACAGCCAGGCAAAAATGGCGAACCTAGTGTTTGCCTTAGAATTGCAACGACGAAGTGAAAAGTACGGTTGGGGCATTACCAGCATTGCTTCACACCCAGGTGTTTCCCGAACCAATCTATTGATAAATGGTGCCGGAAAATGGAGTACTCCGGGAATTATGCGAAGATTTTTTCCGTTTTTATTTCAGCCACAGTCACAAGGCGCATTACCCACTTTATTTGCTGCCACCTCGCCGGAAGCTAAAGGCGGATTGTATTACGGACCAAACAAAATGAGTGAAACCCGTGGTTTTCCATCTATCGCAAAAATTCCTGAACAGGCAAATGATTTAGAAATTGCTCAAAGGTTATGGGAAGTATCGCAAAAGTTAGCAAAGGTTGAGTTTTAGTATTTGGACGAAATTTAAAAGAATTCAATAAATTAGTAACGTGATTTTTAAAAACAAAACGATGGTAAAAAGTATAATTTCTTTGGTATTATTGGCAGTGTCGGTTTTTTTGGCATTCAAACACGGCTGGGAAACATTTAATTACAAAAAAAATCCCGAAGCAATGAAAATGATGGGCGAATTGGGTATTACCGAAACAATGATTCCCATTTTCGGTGGTGTTACATTATTGGTCGGTGTATTGTTGCTTATCCCCAAAACATTTTTCCTGGGCAATGTGCTCAATGCTATTTCTATATTAATAATTATGGCATTGGCAATGAGGATTGGTAATTTCAAAATGGTATTGATGGAAATGCCGTTTTTAATGATGCCTTTGGTGTTGATTTGGTTGAAATATCCGTTTTTAAAAAATTAATCAAATCTGAATGATGGAAAAGCCAATCCGAATAAAAACCATTTCTGAGTTACACAAATTAATGGGCTTGCCTAAACCGCATCATCCATTGATTGAACTCATTGATTTATCCAAACAAAAAAAGGATACAGGAATTTTTGCTGTACTCTTTGATTTGTATGTAATTACTTTAAAAAGAGGTTGTGACAAACTGTTTTACGGACAGCAACAATATGACTTTGATGAGGGAGTGATGGCATTTTTATCACCTGGACAAATTTTGCGTGGAGAAACTGGTAACATTCCGGAAAATATAGATGGCTGGATGTTGTTTATCCATCCCGATTTTTTATGGAATACTTCTCTGGCTAAAAAAATAAAACAATACGATTTTTTTGGCTACATGACCAATGAAGCCTTGTTTTTATCTGATAAGGAAGAAAAAATGATAAATGGTATTGTTGAGAACATCAAAAACGAATATCAGACAAACATCGACAGGTTTAGTCAAGACATCATCATTTCACATTTAGAAACCTTGTTAAATTATTCGGAACGGTTTTACCAAAGGCAATTCATTACCCGCAAGAAAACCAACCATCAAATTCTCGACAGGTTGGAAGTATTACTTTCAGATTATTTCAATAGTGATGATTTGGTTTCAAAGGGATTGCCAACCGTTCAATATATTTCAGACCAATTAAATGTTTCGCCAACCTATCTGCGTAGTTTACTCAAAACATTGACGGGTTTGAATACGCAACAGCATATTCACGAAAAGCTGATTGAAAAAGCAAAGGAAAAGCTGTCAACAACGGATTTAACGGTAAGTGAAATTGCTTACGAATTAGGTTTTGAGCATATGCAGTCGTTCAGCAAATTGTTTAAAGAAAAAACCAGTCAAAGCCCGCTAGCGTTTAGAGCTGGTTTTAATTAATTTATATCATCCAATTTTTCTAAGCTAGACATTCCACGATACTGTTACAATAAACCGCAGTTGGGTTACAGACAGCAATGAACTTTGTTTTTCAAATATTTAGTTTTTTTGTAGTTTGTACAGCTCTATGTTTTATCGAATTGCAGATGCTTGAGATGTAAAAATTGATCATGATCTCCAGATTGATCTGTAAAGTGGCGTTGCGTACCTTACATTAATATTATTAAAATACTGTACGTTGATAATGGCACGCATATAGCATCTTAAAAGGTGTTAATACTTTATTTTCAGGTTCTGAAATAGAGTTTAGTAATGAACCTTATACTAAGAATTTGAAAAATAATTACAATAGAATAACTACAGCCAGACTGAGAGATTTAATAACGGCCTCGAATAACATAGAAGCATATTCTATTATTGATGCTGCGGAGACAGACTTTGTAGATTCTTTTCCCGAAAAAACATTTGAAAAACTAAAATCTTCAGCACTTTTGACAGCGAGCATTGCAAAGAAATTTGGCGGAAAAAATCTGGGTCTGAGACCCGGTACCAATCTGGCGCTGCTGACTATACTGAAAAATGTTGGCAGAGGAAATCTTGTTATGGGAAGGGTGCTGGAAGGTCATATTAACGCACAGATTTTAATTAATCAGTTTGGAAACAAAAAACAGAAGAAATTATTTGCGGAAGATGCTTTTAAAGGAAACCTTTTTGGTGTGTGGAATACGCAGGCTCAGGATGGTACTTTTTTAACGAGAGGTAAGAAAGACGGCTATTATCTCAATGGTTCGAAAACTTTTGCAACCGGTACAGATTATGTCACCCGACCGATCGTTACAGCGGCCAAAAAAGATGGATCATGGCAGATGTGTGTTGTTCAGTTAGATAAAATCAGTATAAAAAGTGATTCCAGCTGGTGGAATCCTATGGGAATGAAAGCCAGCAGAAGTTTTAAAGTGACATTTGACGATTCACCAATTCCACAAATAAGCCTTTTAGGATCTGCAGGATCTTACTATCAACAACCAGGTTTCAGTGGTGGTGCGATACGTTTTGCAGCAGTGCAGCTGGGTGCAGCAGAACAACTTCTAGACGAAACGAAAAAATATCTTAAAAGTCTAAACAGAATTGATGATCCTTTTCAGAAAATGCGTTTGGCACAAATGGCGATTGCCGTAGAATCCGGAAATCAATGGTTAATCGCTTCTGCTCTTAAACTTGATCGGTTTATGGAAAATCCATCAGTTTCTGAAGGGGAAAATTTCATCATGTATGCCAATATGATGCGTACCGCAATCGAACAGATTTGTACGGAGGTGATTAATCTCTGCCAAAAATGTATTGGCGCACGTGGTCTCAATAAACCTTATCACTTTGAGCGGATCATACGTGATCTGAGTACTTATCTTCGTCAGCCGGCACCGGATGCGGTATTGGCAGATGTTGGCAGATATGTTTTGCAATCAGACATTAGTGCAGGAGAGATCTGGAATTTAAATTTAAACAAATAGAAAATGAATCAAAACAATAATGATAATATACCATTGGCGCCGGAACAGTGTGTCACAGGATTCGGAACAACGCTGATAGTCGCTCCGCATGCAGATGATGAAAGTTTAGGTTGTGGTGGAGTAATTTCACTGCTCCGCAAATTTGGACAAAATGTATATATTCTACTGCTCAGCGACGGTACTTTGTCGCATCCCAACAGCAAAGAATATCCGGCCGAAAAACTGAGGGATTTACGGGAAAAGGAATTGCTTGATGCAGCTGAAATTCTCGGTGTGCCGGCTGCAAATATTGTTTTCTGCAGGTATAAAGACAGAAATGTGCCATCAGTTCATCAGGAAGGATTTGAAAATGCCGTAAAAAGTATTTCAAAAATGATGGGAATGATTCAGCCTCAAAGTATTTTCGTTCCATGGAGAAGAGATCCGCATCCTGATCATCAGGCCGCTTTTCAGTTGATTAATGCTTCTGAGACTTCAAACGCAAAAATATATGAATATCCAATTTGGCTAAAAGAATTGGGTAACGAAGGAGATGAACCATCTCAAAACGAATCGATGCCATTTCGTTTAAATATCAACAGCGTACTTGCTCAGAAACAGGAAGCTATTTCAAAACACCGTTCGCAGATTGACGGTTTGATCACCGATGATCCCGAAGGATTTCAGCTTTCTCAGGAAATGCTCAGTCAGTTTAATGTTCCCTACGAAACTTTTTTTATATCAAAGTAATGAATGAAAAACAATCTTTAGATTCAGAATACTTCAAGAAAGTCTATGACGCCAATGAAGATCCATGGAACTTTGAAAAAAGCGAGTACGAAGCCAAAAAATACGCAGCTACGATCGCAGCACTTCCCCAAAAACATTATGAAAATGTATTGGAAATTGGTTGCTCTATCGGAGTGCTGACACAATTACTTGCTGAAAAAAGCACTAGGTTATTGGCAACAGATGTTTCGGAGAAAGCTCTGGATATGGCTGAAAAACGATGTGAAAATTTAAAAAATGTAACATTTGAAAAAATGAGTTTCCCGCAGGAACTTCCTGAAGACCAATATGATTTGATCATGATTTCAGAGGTTGCATATTATCTGTCTCCGGAAGACTGGCAGTCAGCAACCGGAATTTTGTATGACAAATTGAAATCAGGAGGAAATATTGTGCTGGTACACTGGTTACCTGAAGTACACGATTATCCTCAAACCGGTGATGAGGTTCATGATACTTTTAAACATTTGATGAATGACAGAATGCAAAATGTTTTTTCTGACCGCGCTAAAACTTACAGGATTGACGTCTGGGCAAGATCATAACCTGAAAATTCCTGCAACTTACTTTGTAAATCTTTGATGGCGTTATCAATATGTACAGGTGGAAATCTTTTTTTGCCTGTATTTTTTTTTAGCTGCATCACTTTTTTATACCATTCACCAAAATGATTTGCCTGTAGAAAAGATCTGTAAATTTCGTCATTTACAATTATTTCCGGAGCAATCTCTTTCATTGACCTTTTAAAATCTGACTCTGTCAGGCTTTTCAATTGCCATAAAGTCATGAGGTTTCTTTTTTGGGTTAGTCTGCTGATAATGGAAGTACTTGATTCAACAAAATAATCTTCTACATGGTTTCCTAAATTTTTCCAGACATTCAACTGATACGAGAGACCGATCTCTGTACGGCCTACACATCTCGCAGAGGTATTTACTTTAACTTTGTAGCTGTGACGAACTCTCGCATCCACACTTTCCAGTCTTTCAAAAAAAGCACAATCTTCAAGATAACTGACTTCGGGAACTCCTCCTGATCTGGCATAGCAATCTGTTGTAATAGCAAAACTTCCGTTAAAATGCTGATGATGTCTTGGATTGGGATCAAAACTGTGATTCATTATCTTTCCTTCAAGTTCGGCAATCAGAAGATGGTATTTTTCGTCTCTGAAATGGTGTAAAAGTGTAAATTCATCGAGGCCTGAAAGTTCCTCATCAGACAATAAGATTCTGCCTCCAACAGCTTCAGCTCCACTCTCAATTTCGTTATACGTTTGTGCAATCCAGTCCGGAGCAACCATTGTGTCGCCGTCTGTTGTCATAATGATACCGCCACCATTTTTAGAAAGTCTTGAAAATGCAGATTCCATTAATTTCCTTCTTATGAAACCGATATTTGCCTGTGCTGGCAAAAGTTTCACTTCTTCAAGATAAATATTAAGATGAGGATGTTTTCTTTGAAACTGTTGAATATAAGCTACCGATTTATCTGTACAGTTATTGGCTAAAACCAGAATTTCAAATTGTTCTGAATTTAAAGGTTCTCCAAAAATATCTACCTGATCAGCAAATGAAGCAAGTGTTTTTAAAATATATTTCTCTTCATCTTTCACCGGAATTACAATGCTCGACTTTACATCAGGTAAAATATCGATTCCTGAAAAAAATGATTCGTCAGACTGCTTTATAGGATTTTTCATATAGTATTTTATGGTTATCAGGTATTTAACCTCGTTTAAGACTGAATTTTTAAAAGAGAATATTTTTTACTTTTATTATAATTGAAAAAATTATCCGTAAGTTTCCTGAAAAGTTGAATTTCAGTAAGATATTTGCAATTCCAATACCAATAGCTATCAAAAAAGTGAGAAGGTGAAAGTTTTGAAAATATTTGAATAAAATGTTGGAGTTTTAAATGATTAAATTGAAAAAATTATGATAAATATAAAGAGTAAACGCGAAAAAATGAATGCTGTCTTTACGAAACATCATCTGAAAGGTTTGCCTTTTGATGCAGTCATTCATCACTTCAGCGAGAAAGATCAACATGAGCATATTCATGATCATCCTTTCAGTTTCACGTCACACATTTTGAAGGGAAGTTATGTTGAAAGAATTTATATGATACACGAAGACGGAACTTACACTTCAGAGATTCAGCACAGAAAAGAAGGTACATCGCATTTTGTTCCTGCAAACACAATACATGAGATCATTGAACTTCCCGAAGGAGAATGTTTTACGTTGATAAGACCCTACGAAAATGAAAAAGAAACTTATTTCTATCGTTTCGAGGATGGAAAAGTTTTTGTAAGACGTTGGAATCAACGCAAATTCAGAGAGTATACAGGTGAAATATAATTTAAAATTAAATCTTTAGTGCTATCCGAAAATATGGAACATAATTCAGTAGAATTTTCCCCCGAAAATTATATCGGGTTGACCCATCATTTTTTGTAGATGGATCATTTAAAAGATGAAATTCAAATTTTTATCTATCTGAAAATAAGTTTTCCTGTAATTTTATAAACTGCCTTTCCAAGCTTTTTAGCATCTGATTAAAGGTTCAAGACGTAAGACAATTATTATTGAAGCAGGCTGATGCTGTAAAAACTTAAAGCTTGATTTCTCCACATCAGGCTCTGCTATTTTTAAAGCATCACCGGAAATTTTTAAATGTATAATGCATCTCTAATTTTTTTAGTGGAGTTAATATTTTAAAGCGACTAAATTTATATTAATTATCTAAATTAATATCTCTCTCTAAAGATTTATAAAAAACTTTATAAAATAAACACTTTTACTTCGTTTTTAATTAATTAAAAACGAAGTAATTAACATTAAAAATGAATTTCCTTGTGATTACGATCATATCCGTATTTTACTTTAGGTCTTTAAATTGTTAATACATTATCAAATCAAATATATTTATGAAATATTTACTATGTTTTAGTCATTTATCATGGAACTTTGTGTACCAAAGGCCACAACACCTTTTAACAAGATTCTCAAAATATTATAAAGTTTTTTATTTTGAAGAACCAAAAATCGGAGACTCAGACCGATATACCGTCAATATGCAGGATGGAGTCTACATTGTAGAGCTGATAATTTCAGGGTTTGACGATTTTACCAGCCGTAGAACACAAAACCTGATTCTACTGGTAATGAAAGAGTATGATATAAAAGAATACATCAGCTGGTATTATACACCTATGGCATTGCAGTTTACCGACGAGCTCACACCTGAAAGGATTGTTTATGATTCAATGGACGAACTTTCTGCCTTCAAATTTGCCCCTCCACAGCTGATATCAATGGAGCAGGAACTTTTTGATAAAGCTGATGTGGTTTTTACCGGCGGTCATTCACTTTATCAGGCAAAGAAGAACAGACATCACAACATTCATGCAATGCCAAGCAGTATTGATAAAGAACACTTTGGAAAAGCAAGAATTAATCAGGATGAACCTGAAGATCAAAAAGAAATTGGCTTCCCGAGATTAGGTTTCTTTGGAGTTGTAGATGAACGGTTTGACATAGAATTGTTGCGAAATGTATCTGCGAGCCGTCCGGATTGGCATTTTGTCATTATTGGCCCCGTCGTAAAGATCAATCCTGATGATCTGCCACGTGCAGAAAATATTCATTATTTGGGATCAAAAAACTATTCAGAACTTCCGGCTTACATTAGCCATTGGGATATTGCCCTGATTTTATTTGCCCTGAACGAATCTACAGAATTCATCAGCCCGACAAAAACTCCCGAATATCTTGCTGCAGGAAAGCCTGTGATTTCCACAGCAATCAAAGATGTTGTGAATCCGTACGGAAACGCGGCATTGGTAAAGATTGTAGATGATGCAGAATCATTTATTTCCACTGCAGAAAAGATCATGACAGATCCAGACAGAGATCATTGGCTTCGTACAGTAGACCATTTCCTTGAAGATGAATCCTGGGATCATACTTTTGAAAAAATGAATGCACTAATCAATACAGTCGAAATAACAAATAAACAAAAACAGATCAACCATGTATGATTTTTTAATAGTAGGATGCGGTTTTGCCGGTGCAGTGTTGGCGGAACGTCTCGCAGAGGAAGGAAAAAAGATCTTAATTGTTGACAAGCGTAATCACATCGCCGGAAATGCTTATGACTATTACAATGAAGAAGGAATTCTGATTCATAAATACGGACCCCATATTTTTCATACCAATTCCGAAGACGTATTTAAATATTTAGGGAAATTTACAGAATGGAGACCCTATGAACACCGAGTTTTGGGCAGTGTGGATGGCCTGCTGGTACCGATTCCAATTAATCTGACCACAATCAACGAATTGTACGGTAAAGATCTTACTTCAGATGAAGTAACAGATTTTCTTGCTTCAAAAGCAGAAAAACGAAATCCCATTCTTACCTCTGAAGATGTAGTGCTGAATGTTGTAGGAAAAGAACTTTATGAAAAATTCTTTAAAGGTTATACCAAAAAACAGTGGGATCTTGATCCTTCTGAGCTTGATGCATCGGTGACAGCCCGCGTGCCGACAAGAACGAATAAAGATGACAGATATTTTACAGACAGTTTTCAGGCAATGCCCAAAAATGGTTATACTGAAATGTTTAAAAAAATGCTGTCTCACAAAAACATCAGTATCATGCTTCAGACAGATTATCAGGATATTCTGGATGTAATTCCATTTAAAAAGCTGATTTACACGGGGCCTATTGACAGTTATTTTGATTACTGCTACGGAAAGCTGCCATACCGTTCTATTGATTTCAAATTTGAAACTTTAAATCAGGCAAATTATCAAGCAACAGGAACTGTCAATTTTCCGACCTCAAATCTTTACACCCGGATTACGGAATTTAAATTTTTAACAGGACAGAAAAACGATAAAACAACCATCGTTTACGAATATCCTACCGCAGAAGGTGATCCTTATTACCCGATCCCGCGAAAACAGAATCAGGAAATTTACAATCAGTATAAAAAACTTGCGGAAGACCATCCAAATGTACTTTTTACAGGACGTTTAGGAACTTACAAGTATTACAATATGGATCAGGTTGTAGCACAGTCCCTTGCTCTTTTCAGGAAAATAAAAAATAAGGAAGAATATGTTCAATAATGATTTTCCTGCTTTTAATGTAAATCCGTTCAACAGTTTTCTGATGGGCGGATTTGAATGTGCAGACCATCAGAATACTTTTGGAGAAAGAGTAGATCTGTATCAAACTTCCGGTCACGAAATTTATCTGGAAGAAGATTATGATCATTTACGTCAGCTCGACATTAAAACCGTCCGTGAAGGAATCCGCTGGAGTGTTGTAGAAACCAAGCCATATCAGTACGACTGGTCTGAAGTGGAAAGGTTGATTGAAATTTCGCAAAATAAAAATATTCAAATCATTTGGGACATCTGTCATTTTGGTTATCCTGACGATCTTACGCCACTTCATCCTATGTTTGCACGAAGATTCAGTAGTCTGTGCCAGGCATTTATCCTCAAATACCGAAGTTTGGTTCCTGAAGGAAATTTGATTGTAACTCCGATTAACGAGGTGAGTTTTATTTCATGGCTTGGTGGTGACGTGAAAGGAACTTCGCCGTACTGCGTTGGCCACGGCTGGGAAGTGAAATATGCTCTGATGAAAGCATATATAGAAGGCATCGAAATGATGAAAGCTGTAGATACTTCTGTCAGAATCATGGTAACGGAACCTTTGATCAGTATTGTTTCCAATAATCAGGCTGATGCATTTTCTATTTTATCCGCTGAAGAGAAGCATTTTGAACAGTTTCAGGTACACGATATTTTGTCAGGAAGAATCTGCCCTGAACTGGGAGGTAAACCCGAATATCTGGATATCATTGGAGTCAATTTTTATTACAATAACCAATGGATCAATGAAACCCATGAATTTTTGCCTTGGGCAGAAGTTCCGCCACATCCACAATACCGTCCGCTTCACGAATTGCTTGAATCTGTCTTTCTGAGGTATGGAAGACCCTTTGTGATTTCAGAAACAAGCCATCCCGGCGAAGACCGTGCAAAGTGGATCCGCTCAATTACTGCAGAATGTCTGTCTGTTTTGAAGGCTGGGCTCCCGCTTTTGGGCTGCTGTTTCTATCCGGTGGTTGACCGGCCAGACTGGGATGATCTCAGCGACTGGCATCACAGCGGTATATGGGATATATTTGATACAGTAACTTTAAAAAGAGTGCCGGATTCAGAAAGCGTTGCGGAACTTAAAGAATTTAAGAGAAAATTAAATTCTATTCTGGTTGCAAACTGATAAAGCACAACTGGTTTTATTATATATCTGCAGTTGACAGAAGAGTACGCGTCCAAGAAAAGTTTTAAATTTAGAAGAATTATAACATTTAATTAAAAAAAAAGAAGCAAGGTCAACTACTTAAATAATATTTATGAAAAATGAAAATTCAGGAAATTTAAAAAATCTCGCAGGATTTTAAGATTACAATCTGATGAAATGCTAACTACTAATCAAGGTTTGAAAATCAATAACGATCAGTTCACTGATGGCTTGCAAACGGGGTTTATCTGTGCCTCAAAATTTTATCCTGAGACAAAAAAAATTCCCATTTTTACCATGAAAGATTCTGTGAAAGAGTTGTGCATGCCATAGGATTGGTAACGCATAGTTTCTTTAAATCAAGTAGATGTCTTTCAGAATGAATCTTTAAATAGTTTTTGTGCGAAGTTCCTGTAAATTTAAGAAAATTTGCTCTAAGCGAATTACAATAACGTGTAAACCTTTTCTTTGATTTGATACCTATTCCTTCGTTTTTAACACTTACTCTAAGTTTATTATTTATTTTTTCAAATGAAATGAAAATGGCAGTTCCAGTTAAAGAGAATTTTACTGCATTATCCACCAGATTGTTGTTAATCTCTAACAATTTCATTCTATCCGCATTAACATTGCCTGATTCTTGTGTTGTTAATATGAGATAATGGGCAGAATACTGATTTTTATAGTCTGTTTTGATTTCCTCTATCAGTTTAAAAAGGTCAAAATCAATTTATATTAAACTATTTAATTACGATATCAGGTGCTGACTTGATATAATTTCAGCAATTTTCTATTTATTACTGGATCATATTGTATCTTTATTTCACACTAAATAAAATTAACCGATGATTGTGAGATATCTGATATTATTGATATTTTTCTCTGATCTGTATTCCGCGCAGGTTCAGAAATTACCTGAAACCGTATTAGAGAACAGTAGCGAGCAAACAATTATCCGTACCCTCAAGCAGAAGCTCAATTCCAAATACATAGCAGATTCAGCAAGAATAAATATTTTTAGAAAAATCTGTCGTGAGTATATAGATACCGATAATGACGAACTGAAAAAATATGCAACAGCTATGCTGCGGCTTTCAGAAAAAACAAGTGATCAGTCGGGCATTGCTGATGCATTGAATTTTCTTGGTATTGTAGAGGATATTGATGCACATTACAGTTCGGCTTTAAAGTATTATAATAAAGCGCTTCCACTTGCAAAATCTTCCAAGAGATCGAAATTAGTAGCAAGCATTTCAAATAATATTGGCTTATTACAATGGAAGGCAGGGGATTATAGAGATGCGTTGTCCACATTTTTCTCAGCCTTAAAATATGCAGAAGCTACTGGGTCAGTTAAAATTCAGGGAAATATCTGCAGTAATATTGGCCTTGTTTATCAGGAAATTAACCAGCGCAATGAAGCTTTAAACTGGCAAAAAAAAGCGCTTGTACTGAGAAAAAAAGATAATAATAATTATAGTCTTGCAAGTAATTTCAATAATTTAGCAAATGCCTATTCCATTTTAGGTAAACATGATTCTGCTTTACTATATCAGCAAAAGGCCATAAGTCTTCAAACAAAAATCAATGATCAATACGGTTTGGGAATTAGTTATCTTAATTCCGGTGCCGAATATAAGAAACTGAAGAATTACCGTAAAGCGCTCTGGTATTATGAAAAAAGCAAAGCCATCAGAGAACAGGAGCAGGACAGCTTAGGATTAAGTTACACTTACCTAAACATAGCAGAATGTTACAAGGATATGGGAAATCTAAATCAGGCTATACCTTTGGCTGAAAAAGCACTGATGGTTTCAAAAAATATAAAGTCTGATGACAGAATAGCAGAAAGCAGCAAAAGTCTGGCGGAGATTTACAGACTGTCCGGCAATCTTAGCAAAGCAATAATTTTACAGCAGCAATATACAGCTTATCAGGAAAAGATTTTCAATACTGAGATGATCGATAAAGCAGCATTTCTAAATGTAAAATATGAAACTGAAAAGAAAGAAAAAGAACTCAACCTTTCCAAACTCAAAATTTCACAGGAAGTTCTTTCTTCCAGGCAAAAGAATATCTGGCTGATTGTTCTGGCAGGTTTGGTGATCGTCGGAATGCTTATATTCAGGAACTTAAATATAAAATCGCGACTCAGGCAAAAACAGCTGGCATTGGAAAATGATTTGCTTCAGGAACAGAATATCTCAAAAGCACAACAGCAAAGGCTCGAAATATCCCGGGATCTTCACGACAGCGTTGGTTCACAGCTGACATTGATGAGTTCTACGCTGGACAGCTTGATAAATATCTCAGAGACAGATTCTTCAAGGTATAAGGAAAAAATTTCTTCCCTCTCGACATTTGTGGATCTTTCGATATCGGAATTAAGAAATACATTATGGATATTGAACGCGAACGAAGTTTTTCTGGAAGATCTACACCTTAAAATTCTGAATTTTATCAATAATGCTTCTGAGGCTAAAGAGGATGTTAAATTTAATTATAAGTTTGTTATTCATGAAAATGTAAAACTCGACTCTAAAGTTGCAGCGAATATTTTCAGAATTCTGCAGGAAATCATCAACAATTCTTTGAAACACAGTGAAGCCGGATTGATCGATATTCAAATTAATCAGAATCTGAATGACTTAAAAATGATAATTTCTGATAATGGAAAAGGGTTTGATTTTGAAAGGGAAAAAGACAGTTCATTCGGACTTTCCAATATTCACAAAAGAATTGATGAACTTTCCGGAACACTCAAGTTGGAAACTTCGCCCGGAAAAGGCACAAGATACACCATTGTAACACCATTGAAATGACAAAAATCGCCATTGTAGAAGATAATAAAGTCGCTTTGAAATCTTTAAAAGAGAAACTTTCACTTTATCCCGATATTTCCATAGTTATCACCGCAGAAAACGGAAAGTCAGGCATTGAAAAAATCGAACAGAATAGTGATATAGATTTAATCTTTATGGATATTGAAATGCCTGTAATGAATGGTATCGACGCAACTTTTGTGATGAAGCAAAAATATCCTGAAATTAAAATTGTCGTGATTACGGTGTATGACGATGATGATCATATTTTCAGGGCAATTCAGGCCGGTGCGGACAGTTATATTTTAAAGGATACAAAAGCAGAAAAAATTCACGAAACCATCATCGATACAATGGCTGGCGGTGCGGTAATGTCTCCTTCGATTGCCGTTAAAACGTTAAAATTGCTTCGAAAAAGTAGTGATGCTGTGCAGCCTCAAAGCGAAATGACAGAAAATCTGCTTTCGGCTAGAGAAAGTGAAATTCTGGAGCTTTTGAGCAAAGGTTTGACGAATAAAGTGATTTCAGAGCAGCTTTTTATCTCGCCTTTTACGGTGAAAAGACATATCGAAAATATTTACCAGAAACTTCAGGCACACAACCGAACCGAATTGCTTCAGAAAGCACGTGATCGAAATCTTTTTTAAATATTTTACCTAAATTTTTAGTTTAAATCTAAATTCCAACAGCACTTTCAATATTTCATTCTGAAATAAAAATGGGCTGAACAGCCCATTGTGAAAAAATGTGTTCCAAAATATCTTTGTATAGGTTCATGAGAGAACGGAGAGTAATCTATATTGATGAATTTTCCTATCTCATGATCTTAGAAAATCAGATATCATGAGAACTCAAATTAAACTATTCTTTTTAGGCTTTTTCTTATCTGTAATCAGTCTTTCGGGTCAGCAATTACTTTCTCCTGAGGCTGTCAATGCCGCAAGACAGAACAATTTTCAACCGGCCTTGACAGAACTAACCACAGCCATTGATAAAAATCCTAAAAACGAAGCTGCTCTTACCCAGCGCGCCAATGTTTTAATCAGGCTCAAAAAATTTGACGAAGCATTGATCGATGCTGAAAAAGCGTTTAAAATTAATCCACAAAATCCAGATGCAAGTTTTTTAGCAGCCACATCGTTAATCTCACAGGAGAAAAATAATCAAGCTTTGCAATACCTTGATGCTGCATTGAAAATAAAACCGGATTTTTATCAGGCCTTACAGTTCAGAGGAAAACTTCATGCTAAAATGAATTCTGCCGACCTGGCCATTCCTGACCTTAATAAAGCCATTTCTCAAAATCCGAAAGATCTAGAAGCTTATCTGTACCGCGGAAGAATGCATACCAGAAAAATAAAATTTGTAGATGCGATGAACGATTTTCTATTCATCATCAACAACGCACCTGCAGATTCTCCATTAAAAGATTTAGCCAAAACAGATTTCGACAAAGCTCATGCGGAATATGAAGAATATGAAAAAGCAGGTGGCGCATTTTTCAGACTTTCTCAATAAAAGGAACATAAGTATTTTCATTAAAAAAAAACTAACTGTCATGAAATCATCCAGAATAATATTTGCCGAAATCTTCCTGTCTAAACGATTATCATTTTTAAAGTTTTTTTTGCTGTTTGTGTTTAAATTTTTCAGCTTTGGAACGTTTAGTTCTCAACAAAAAGATCCTGATTATATTAAACTTACGAAAATCAGTTATACAACCGTCGACATCAATGAAGCCTATCGACTGCTGACTGTTCTTGAAAAAAAATATCCGGAAAATGGCTATATTTTGGCGGAACGCGGAGGCTGGCAGATGTATGGAGATAACGACGTCAATGCTGCACTGATAACACTTTCCAAGGCCATCAAATTATTACCGAATGATGATAACATTCTTACACTTCGTGGAGTTGCATTTTACAGAAAAGGTTTAGTGGAAAAAGCGCTTGAAGATCAGAAAGCCGCTTTAATGATCAATCCCGAACCCATCCAATTCTATATCAAGCTCGGCGGTTATCATTATGCTTTGGGAGATTATGATTCTGCATTATCGGTGTTTTTAAAAGGAGTCGAAAAACATCCTTCTCAGGCAGAAATGTACAAAGAAGCTTTTGCAGCTTATGCAAAACTCAACAATGTTAACGGGGCGAAAGACCTTTTCAACAGAGGCATCCTTGTGAAAAATCTAGACGCTGGTTTTCTTCGATGTTATTTCGGGAATTTCTATATGAGACTGCAGATGTACAAAGAAGCCTCAGAGCAATATCAATTGGCTTACGACGTTCCGGAACCGCACATGTATGCTGATGATTACAACAGTGCCGCAATTTCATTTATGAAGATTGGCAATTTAAATAAGGCGCTTTCATTGATCAGTATTGCATGCGATAAAGATCCATCAAAACCGGAATATTTTACCAACAAAGCAGATATCGCAATGAATTTAAAGGATTATGAAACGGTAATTGCTTCTGCGACTAAGGCGATTGCTGCGGATGAAAATAATGCTCTTGCACACATGTACATGGCAATTGGCTACAAATGGGGCCGCAACGACTCTGCAAAAGCAGAGTGGTATGAGAACAAAGCTAATGCATTGGACGCCGCATCTAAAAAATAGAAATGATGAAAAAAAAATCTGTTTTCCTTTTCCTGCTTATTCTAATCAGCAACTTTGCGCATTCACAGATACAAACGAGCGTGTCACTTGACCGTTGGAAAAACAAGAGAGGTACGTTCGTTTTATGGTACGGAACAGACAGAAAAGCAAATGAATATGCGGCCTTTACCGTGAAGTTTGACGATTCTTATGAAGAATTTCAGGTGGCTCAGGAGTTGAAAAAGAAAGCGTATAAGTCATCAAAATACATCACCTACGAATTTCTTGAAAACTACGACTGCAACCAGACATACGGTTATCTTGCAAGATCCCTGAACATGAGTCTTCGGGATGTGAAAGATCTGAGAAACGGAAATTGTGCAGACGTCAATTACAGTTTTGTAAAGAGCGCTGAAGATGGTCCTGTTTTCACGCCGGAGAATAAATCTAAAATGTCTCCGTATGTAGAACAGGAAGAGAAATTACTCACCGCACAAGGTTGGAAGAAAATTTATGAAGACTATCAAACTGCGGCATGCGCTGCTGAAATAAGATTTTTGCCCGGACATTCCTACACAGCAATAGGAGCGGTGACTTCTAGTAAATCAGGGATATTTCCGATGTTGGCAGCTTATAACGGTGATAATCGGTTGGGTGGCATCAGAAAAAATATTGAAAATAATTTGGCAACTCTTGGGGTTTATGATTTAAAAGAAGATCTGTCTGTACAGAAAGGTACCTATCTTATTGATGCTTCGGGAGAACCGATTTCAGGTGCCTGCCTCGTCGTTTTTGAGAGACCTTTTGATTTTAAAAGAAGTTTTTACAATCTTCTGGAAGCGAGGCATACCGGTTTTAAAGATTACAAAGGCATGAAAGGAAATATGACAGAAAATAATGAACAGATTTTTTACAGCAACGATGCTTTGGGCTATCAGGAAGCTAAAATTCTGGAATCAAATGCCAATCATGAATATATTATTGTTCTCGATTTTAACAATCCGAAAACACTTGTTTTTTTAGACAATCTTGATTTGGTGATGAAAGAACTTCCGGCACTCGGTTTTACAGGCAAAAATTACAAAAATGATGCGGGTGGCGACGTATCGGAATTTATAAAAAATGGTGAAAATGTAATGATGCTCGCAAGCTATCCAGCCAAAAACACAGCTTACTTCTATATTTTTAAAAAGAAATAAAATCAGAAAATATTTAAATTAAATAAAACTAAACAATCATGATTAAAAAACTCTTTACCATATCAATAATTGCATGCTCTTTTACATTGGCACAGGCACAAAAAACCAGCACAGCAACGTCAAAACAGTCGAAAACAAGCACAACTTCAGATGCAAAACAAGCTATCTCTGAAAGAGAGAAAGCTTTACTGGCAGACGGCTGGTCGAAAGTATATGAAAGCTATAAAGACGAACCGGTCGCTGTAGAAGTCAATTTCAAAACAGGGTTTGCGTACACAGCATTGGGTGCGGTAAAAGCTAAAGAGAACAAAGGTCAGAATGCGATGCTCATTATCAAAGACGGCAGCAATACGTACGCAGGAACTCAGGGAAAAGTGTCCGAGAACTACGCCATACTGGAAAGCGATGATTTCCAGCCATCATCAGGCGTGACAAAAGCAACAGTAGGTGTAGGTTTAAATGAAGGTTACGTAGCAGACGCTGGATTGGTAATTTTCGAAAAAACAATCGATTTTAAAAGGGATTTTTACCGTTTACTGGATGAGAGAGCTACCGGTTTTAAAAATTTAAAAGGAACCATTAGCGGAAAAAATGATTCCGGCTTTATGACCTACAACGGAACAATTGGATTAGGATATTTTAAAAATAAAATCAACGAAACCGCTGAAGCCTACGAATATGTTTTGGAAATGGATATGACAGACCCCGAAACGATGGCTTTCCTGAATAATCTCATTCCGGTTCTGCAGGAACTTCCGGCAAAAGGTTACACCCCATCTGAGTACAAAAACAAAGTAGGAAATGATGTTACAAAATTTACCAAAGACGGCGAAGATGCAATGATGCTGATCAGCAATATAAACACCAACACCATGTATTTCGAGATTGCTAAAAAGAAATAGACTCTCATATTTGCGACTTTAAAATTAAATTTAAAAATACAAGTGATGAAAAAATATATATTATTCCTGTTTCTGTTTATCCAACTTATTGTTTTTGGACAAAAAACTACCACGATTCCTGATTCCGATAATCGGAGAGATCATCCTGTAGAATTGCGCGCAGCAATTTGGGACATTAATGACGGTTATAAAACACGACTGAAACCAGAAGATAAAAAATTCGGTGAGCCAGAATTTAAAAAAATAAAGTACAGTCCTGCTCAACTGGAAAGAATCACTTATCTATTAAAAAATGACGTAGTTCCTGCGGGTCTTAAAAAAGGTAGTCTGGAAGAAAACAGAGTATTAATGCCTTATTATAAGAGTTATTGGGTTGGCAATTTAAAAATTGACGGTAATCTGTACTGTGTTATTTACATTCCAAAAAAGGAAAATGCGCACATGCCTGCAGAATATATTCCTGAGACTGATGAAGGAACTTTTTTGAGTGTTTATGTAAGTGTACCTAAATTTGCAGGAATCAAACTGGCAGGGACGAAACCGCCTTCTCCAGAAGCTTTGGCGAAGGCTCAGAACGGAAATGTCACTTTTTCATACGCTAATCTCAGCCGTTGGAATAATACGGAAGGTATGGTGATTTTTTGGTTCGGAACTTCCGGATCAGTCACTTCTTACAAAGCGTATTCGGTAAAATTCGGGAATAACATTTCAGAAGAAGCGGTTGTTCAGAATTTAAAGTCAAAATATATTTCCGACAGTGATTACGTGGGATATTCCTTTAATCAAGGATCAAAATGCAGTGATTTATACAGCGATATTGCGAGGAAAATGAAGGTAAGCCTTGAAAGCGCCAAGGATCTTCGTTTGGGAAGCTGCTTAGACAATGTGATAAATTTTGAGTGATGAAAAAGCTGATATTTTTTCTTTTACTTATAAGTATCACAGTTGATTTTGTTTCAGCACAATGCTTAAGTGGAAACTGCAAAGACGGCATCGGAAAATCAGATTTGGGATATGCGGTTTATGAAGGCAGTTTTAAAAACGGAAAACCTCACGGAAATGGCGTGATAGACTACGGTGGAGACAAATATACTGGAGAATTTGCCGATGGTTCAGAACATGGAAAAGGCATATTGACCCGTAAAAATGGAAAGACAGAAAATGTAGAATACAGCTTTGGAAATCTTGTCAGAAAATCTTTACCGAATTACGTGGGTGGCGTTCCGGTGGAAGGCTGTAAAAAAGGCGACTGCAAAAACGGAATCGGCGAAATTCATTTTCCAAGTGGTAACCGATATGTCGGTGATTTTCAGGGCGGCATGATTCACGGTAATGGCACATTTTATTTTGCTGGAGGCAACGTTTTTGAAGGTGAAACTAAAGAAAATGTTATTTATAAAGGTAAATTTTCTTACCATCCCGAAGAAGTGGATTTCGTCGGCACATTCAATCCGGACGGAACTCCAAAAACAGGTTTGTACACTCATCACGACACAGATGCAACCGTCAAAATGAAGGATAATACAATTACGGAAGTCCACAATCCAGCAGTCGAAGCTCAACTGGAGGCTCAGCAAAAGCCGCCAATGTGAAACATGTAAAATGTCCGGTTTGTGATGGCAAAGGCATTACCAGCAGCAAATCCAGTTACTCTTATACAACGGCAGGAACCTACACAATGAGCGAGTTTGGGCAGGGTAGAATTAACCTAACAAATCCAACTACAACGACTTCTGTGGGCAGAACTTTTTATAATGTCTGCAATCGGTGTAAAGGTGCTGGAGAAGTTATGGAATAGTAATCTGAATGTAACTTTGAAAGTAATTTATATCAGTGGTATTCAAATTATTTCTTAAGTTAATATTATACTTGATCATTAACACAGACATATCATGGACTTCGTTCAGGAATTTGAATTTGACATTGATGACAAAGTATATAAACATTAAAAATCATTCATCTTATTTACTGGCTAATACATCTTGCACCTTTGTGATGAGATGATCGAGATCAAAAGGCTTAGAGATAAACCCGTCTGCTCCGGCTGCAGTTGCAATTTGATTTCCATCCACGCTCGCCGAAAAAATAATAACCGGAAGATTCTTGATATTATCGGATAACCTGATTATGTTTAATAACTGATCCCCTGAAAGAACCGGCATCCAGAGATCCATCAGAAGGAGATCAGGTTTTATATTTTCAATAACCTTTAAAAGATTTGTGCTGTTAATTTCAGTATTGACCATAAATCCTTCCAGTTCAAGCGTCATTTCCAGAACATCCAGAATTCCTTGATCATCGTCACAAATCAAAATTTTCTTGGCATTCATAAATTATATTTTTTGAATAGGAAGGGTAAAATTAAAAGTGGATCCATTACCTATCTCACTTTCTACCCAAAGCGTACCTTCATGATTTTGAATAATTTCCTGGCAAATGTACAGTCCAATACCCATACCGGGAAACTTCTTTTGTATGTCCCGAACTCTAAAAAAACGTTCAAATATTTTTTTTTGATCTTGTTGGCTGATTCCCATTCCGTAATCAGTTACAGAAATTCTGATGAAGTTTCCTACACGATTGCAATAAACGTCAATTTGTGATGATCCGGGCGAGTATTTTATAGCATTTGATACCAAGTTATTGAGCACCTGAGTTATTTGTAATTCATCACCCAGTATTGTAGCATTTGTGTCACTATTTACACTTATATTGTGAGAAGGACTTGCCAGTGCAAGATTATCAACCGCTTCGTGAATAATTTTGTCTATTTTAAAAGGTTCTTTGTGAATTTCTATATTTCCGGACTGAATCTTCGAGGTGTCTAAAAGTTCAGAAATCAGATTGTTTAATCTGTCTACGTTGAGAGAAACTTTCTGTAATGTGGTAATAAATTTTTCAGAAGATCCTTCCGGAATCATACGCTCTAGAAGTTGTGTAAATCCCTTGATTGTTGTTAAGGGAGTTTTGAGTTCATGGCTGGCAATTGACAGAAAGTCGTCCTTTCTTCTATCGATTTCTTTTTTCTCTGTTATATCTTCTATTGCAAGCAGGATACGGTCTTTATATTGGCCCTCAAACTCAATCCTGTAAGCGTTCAGAAGCATAATTTTCTTCCCGATGTAGGGGAAGTCATGCTCTACCTCAAAATCTATAACCGGATTATTTGTTGGAAGAATTTTCGTCAGCAGCTGTTTCAGTAACATGATATCCCATTGATGATTTCCAAGTTCAAATAAGATTTTCCCAACAGTCTCTTCCTGAGTTACTTTAAAGGACGTTAAAAAATGACTGTTAGCACTCAAAACTCTGTAATCGACATCAAGTACCAAAAGACTCTCACGCACTGTTTCAATGATGCTTGAAAGAAATGCATGATTTTCTTGTAACTCTTTTGTACGTTCAAGAATCTTTTTTTCTACAGAGGATTTCTCCTCCCGTAATTCGTTCTCTGCCTTTTTGCGGAGTGTAATATCATTTTGAACGCCTATGAAATGAGTTACATTATCTTCGTCATCTTTTACTGGTGAAATGATAAGTTCATTCCAAAACAAGCTTCCGTTTTTCCGGTAGTTTCTTATCTCGACCTTACATTCTTCACCTTCTTTTATAGCTTTTTTAATTATTTGTCGTTCTTCCTGACCGCGATCCTGAGACTGTAGGAAACGGCAGTTGTGACCTATAATTTCATTGTGGCTATACCCTGAAATTTCTTCAAATGCCCTGTTACAATATATGATAGGGTTATCTTGCTGTCTGTTGTCAGTAATAATAATTCCTGATTTGGCAGAATTTAACGCCTGGAGATAAATGTTATTGCTCAGCGGGTCATTTAGTGGGTTATTTTTAAAATCTGAACTCAATGTTTAACTTTTTTAGTGAGTAATTCTATTTTATCAAAGAATAATAATTCTTCCTTTTCACCTTTAAAACAAAAAGTCTGCCTTATTCTTTTTGATAGTTGTTTTGCTTTAATCTTTCAGGAAAAGACTAAAAATAGATGATCTTCTAAATTAAGATTATTATTTAAAATCATAAGACTTTAAAAAAATCAATGATTAGACTTAAAAATTTACACGTATCGCTGCAGATTTTTTCATTGTTATTGTGACTGTAGTCAGTTCGTCAATAACTTCATATTCTGCCTTTGTATATGTTTCGTCGTCCTGTTTTTCAAGGACTTCGATATCACCATATCCAATTTCATCTTTGGAAATTTGAATATAATAATTATCTGCATTTTCATTGTGACTGAAATGTTCTTTTGTAAAATCTATAAACTGCATAATATTAATGTATTTGGTTATAGCTCACTTATCAAATACTGTACAAAAGTTGATGATGGGTGATAAGAGGCTTTGAATTTGTTATCATTAAAAAAAAACTGCTATGAAAAGAGGACTGGTTTGGTTTAAAAATGATTTAAGGGTTCATGATAATGAAGCACTGACAATTGCAGCTAAGGAATGTGATGAACTTATCTTCTGCTACGCAATCGAAAAAAGCAATTTCAAAAAACTTCATTTGGGTTTCAGGAAATGCGATGTCAACAGGTTTAAATTTATGGAACAATCTGTCGTTGATCTGCAGAATCATTTGGAAAAATTGGGCGGTCATTTGTTGATATCATCAGATTCTGCTGTGCAGTTTTTGCCCCAATTGGCAGAGAAATACAACATTACAGATATTTATGCTGAAGAAGAATATGCAAGCGAGGAACTCCATCTGATTACGACGGTTCAAAACAGTCTTCCTGCAATAAATTTTCATTTTTACTGGGGGAAAACGCTTTATCATAAGGACGACATTCCTTTTTCTATATCAAAAATTCCTTTATCCAGTAAAGCATATAGAATTCCTGCAGGGAAGGAGTCTGAGCCAAGAAAAATTCTTAAAGTGCCGAAAAAACTGAAGAGTGTCGAAAAGGTGAAGAGCACAAAATTTCCATCTTATAAAAAGTTTGATTTTACAAAAAAAGAATATGATGCCGCAAAACCTCTTTTAGAAGGCGGAGAGACAAAAGCATTAAAAAGACTTCAATACTACACTTTTAAATCTGAACTTTTAACAGCATACCGATGGACGAGAAACCGTTCACAGGGATTAGATTACAGCTCAAAATTCTCACCATACCTGGCTTTAGGCTGTATCTCTCCAAGGGAGATTTTTGATGTTGTAAAAAAATATGAAGAGAAAATAAAGAAAAACCAAAGCACTTGGTGGCTCGTTTTTGAGTTGGTGTGGCGGGATTATTTTACTTTCAAAGGGATGAAATTCGGTGATAAGATTTTCAAAACGAAAGGATATAAAAATAAAGAAATTCCCTTCGAAAATAATCAGGACAATTTCAAAAAATGGTGTGACGGAAAGACGGGAATTCCGTTTGTAGATGCGCACATGAGGCAGCTCAATGAAACCGGATACATGAGCAATCGCGGTCGTGTAAACTGTGCCAGTTACTTCGTGCACGATTTGAATATTGATTGGACATGGGGATCTGCGTATTTTGAAAGTAAACTGATTGATTACGATGCCAGTTCGAACTGGATGAACTGGCATATGCAGGCTTTTGAGATCTACTATACGAATCCCATACATCAATCTAATAAGTATAAAGCTCAGGATTTTATAAGAGAATGGATTCCTGAATTAAAAGAAAGCAACGATATTGAAGTATTGATTCCCTGGGAGTTTGATATTCCGGACTATCCAAAACCTATAAAGATCTTCTCGAAATGGGAAAGAGCTATTAATTTAATTAAAAAATTAAAGTTTAAAAGCTGAAGTATTCTGATGCTTTGGTTTCGGATAAATTTTAAGCGATAGATATTACTGTGTGTTTGTATGCAGAACAATTCCAAAAGAAAATGCCATATTAAACTTTTATGAGATGTTTTCTTGTTTCTGATTAGCAAAATAAAGTCAGGTTTTAAAGTTTTTAAAATAGAAAACTTTAAATGAACATGATTATTCTTTAACTGTTACATGAGTCCTTCAAATAATATTTTCCTTAAGCTTATGACGGGACCATTTTATTATTATCGCTTTTGAAGAAGTTATTCATATTCCGGAAATTGTTTTTTCCACCTTGCAATGCTGTTCCTTGTGATCTTAAAATGTTTTGACAATTGATTATTACTAAGCTTATGATCAACCTGATACTGTAAATAAAACTTAACAGTCTTTTCATCGTATGCCCTGTGATACTGGTTGAAAATTTCTACATCTTTTTTGGAACCTTCAGATAATATATTGTGGATAGATATGACATCCAGTACATCGAAATTGTTTTTTTTCAATATCTTAATGCACTCGTTCATTTTTTCCGGATATTTTTCTTCTATAAGATCAGAGTATATTTTTTTATAATCAGGAATCATTTTTTTCTTAGTTTTCTTTTTTGTATTTCGTCATCCATCTAAAAAGAGTTGATTTTGGAATTCTGTATTCTTCAACTATTTCAGGCATTGATTTACGTTCAGTCTGAATCAGCTCAACTACATAGTCAATGATTTCTTTGGTGTAAATATTTTTTTTAAACTGTGGTAAAGCTGAAGATTTCTCACTTTTGCTGGATGGAGAATACAAAAGCAAATGCTGGGAGTAGATTCTGAAAAAATCATATTTAAGATATTTACTCAGTTTCAGCATAAGCTCAGCGTGGATATTGATGGAAGAATAAATTTTTTCAACCTCATCCTCTGACGTATTTAATATTTTTGAGAGCCGTTCAGAATCCAAATTAAGTTCATCAACTCTTTTTTTAATAAAAGTACCTATGTGGATTGTTTTAAAGTTAGAAGTCATTGTCGTTATTATGGGCGTTTATTCCTTGTAATTATAGCCGGAATTATATTCAGATTATCAGATAATTCTTTCTTTTATTTTTCTGATTTCGGTACACATACTAATTTCGAGCCAATAGTTACTTTCACATACTAATGAGTTTTTCAGGCTTCATGTGCCACAGATAATCCTGCAATTTTTTTCTAAAACGGTTGTCAGAATATGAGCATCTCAGAACAATAGAAAAAGCTGCACTAGAAAGCACGGCTCCAATTAAAAACTAAAGCTTAAATTTATATTACAAAACTTTATTCAAACAATTGAGCCAATCAGACAGCCAAAACTGCGGTACAAAAAAAATAATTTTTAGCTAATGCGTTGCAGGAATTTTTTATCTATTTCAGTTTTAATATAAATCTCATCATCCCCACTTAAAAATCCCAAAGGTGCATAATCTGTATATTTCTTTTTAAAGTTTTCGACTACTTTCTGATATACATTATCTTTTTGAATGTAAGGGTTATTGTATCGGTTGATCTTTTCAAATTCTCTTTCAATATCATTAAAAAATATTTTAAAGTAGGCTCTGTCATGAAGTTCCTTTTTCCACATCAGCAGCCAATTGATCTGACTTGCAATCGTATTTGTATTTTCAGGATATCTCAGCTCCTGCTTTAGAAAAAATCGGGGATTCCCATTGGCGAACTTACATATAAGATCATAATCTTTACTCATCCTTTTATTAAAATCTGCGAGATTAAGCTGAGCAATTCGTAAGCTGTCTACATTTTCGGCAATTGCTTCCTGAGAAACATCTTTATCAAATGAAATTATATTCACAGCCGGTTATATTTTAAAATTATTGTTAAGCAAAGACATAAAGGTTTATTTAAAAGTTTTCATGTATCCTGCGAAGCGGACCTTCTTCTGTGCAGTAAAAACATAATAGAAAGTATGATTGAGTGTAAAACAAACCATGTTAAGCTACAGAGGGAAAACACTAAAAAATAATCAGAGACAGAGTCTGGTTTTATGGATAAAAGTGCAATTGTAAAGGATATCGGTGAGAGCGTCATCATCATTGATACAAAAATTTTATTTTTATCCATGTATAAGTTTTTCAATCATTCCTTTGAAGATATAGCCATGAAACGGCAGTACTGAATACCAGTATAATCTGCCCAGCAAACCAACCGGACGAAAGGTAGCTTCCTGTATTAATTTTCCATCTTTAATCTGAAAATCAAGCCAAGCTTCTCCAGGGAGTTTCATTTCTGCAAATAATAATAAGCGCTTCTCCTGTTTGCTTGAGTACAGAACGCGCCAAAAATCTAAAGAATCGCCTGCGGAAACGGAAGATCGATTCTTTCTTCCTCTCTTCAGGCCCACACCACCAAAAATCTTATCGATGAGGCCTCTGATCGTCCACAAATAATCAGCATGATACCATCCATTGTTTCCTCCGATTCCGAAAATTTTCTGCATAGTCATTTCTTCATCTATGATTTCTGCTTCTTTACGGTCTTTAAAAACGCCCATTACCGGAACTTCAAGAAAATTCCAGACATTTTTGGAATATCTGTAGTTTCCGAATGAATCATACCACGTAGACAATACGTCGTTCTGTTCAATCTTGTCAAAACTTAATCTGAGACTTTCCCGATAGGAAAGAAGTGTGATATGTAATTTCGCGGCAAGATCATTTTCTTCCGCAACGACATTAATTTTCATGCTGTCAACTAAGTTTTTAGCCAGAACATAGGATGTTGATGTGATAAAATACAGCCAGTAGGACGATATTTTCGGACTCAGCACAGGTACAGAGATAATGGTTCTTTTCAGCTTTCTTTCATCAGCAAAAATCATCAGCATTTCCTTGTAGGACAGCACATCCGGTCCTGCAATGTCAAAATGTTTATTGTATGTATATTCCTTTGCGATGACTGCAGTCAGAAATTCTATTACATTTCTTACAGCGATTGGCTGACATAATGTTTTTAACCATTTCGGTGCGATCATTACGGGAAGTTTTTCTACCAGATCTCGTATAATTTCAAATGAGGCTGAGCCAGAGCCTATAATTATTCCTGCCCTTAGAACGGTCAGAGCATAAGATTCAGATTTCAGTTCCTTCTCAACATCTTTTCTGGATTGCAAATGTTTTGATAAAGCCTGCTCATTTACAATCCCGGTGAGGTAAATTACCTGTCTGCAATCCGTTTTCGCAATTATATCTGAAAAATTTCTCGCAGAAACCTTTTCGGCTTTGCTGAAGTCAGCGTTTGACGTCATCGAATGGATCAGATAATAAGCGATATCAATATCTTTATCAACTGGTTTCATAGTGCCGGCATCATTATAATCGTGCTCAGTCACAACAAGCTGGTCTTTGAATTCTTCGTACATTGTGGTATCAAATCTCCTCGCATCTCTCACCGAACAGATCACATGATGACCACCGTTCAGTAACTGAATCAGCAATCTTTTACCTATATAGCCTGTTGCGCCTGTTAGAAATATTTTCATATTAAGTTCAGAGAGATTTTAAATGTGAATTGGAATATGAAATCTTGATGGCAATTATTCAGCCATTTTTAAAATTAGGTAACATAGAGAACCTGGTCAAAAATATTGACAGTTATATCTAAAAGCAGATAAAATCAATCATAAAATTGAAAAGGAGAAAACTCACCAAAATATTAAGGTGAGTAATGCGAAATGATATTAACTCACAAATCTCTTTTTTGACAACTTGCAATCAGCAAATAAGACTTTTCGCAATTGTGCTGATAAACGATAAAAACGGAATTAAATGTTCGAATATAGTCCCTCTCATTCCGCAAAAAAGCAGTGTATTTATGATGCTTTTTTTATTTTTACAATCCAAAATTATTATCTTTGAGATGTTTTTGGTAATTAATGAAAATGAAACAAAATTTCTCCGTAAAAATCATCATTCTTTTTTTTGTCGCCTCACTGCTGACAATTTCCTGCGGAAGCTCAAAAAGTGTAGCATCCAAAAGCAAATCGAACACAAAATCCACTGCAAAAAGCGAAAATCTCAGAAAACTCGATTCCGACTTCGATGGTAAAATTTCATCATCTGCTAAAAGAATAATCAAGGATGCCGAAAACTACCTCGGAAGTCCATACAAATTTGCAGGAAATACAGCTGACGGATTTGACTGTTCTGGTCTTACCACTAAAGTATTCGATGAAAATGGTTTAAAGCTACCTCGCAGATCCGCCGATCAGGCAGGCTTTGGAAAAAAGATTAATATTTCAGATGCAAAACCCGGCGACCTTTTATTTTTTGCAACAGCAGGAGGATCGAAAGTTTCTCACGTAGGAATCGTTCATACCATTGAAAATGATGGCGAAGTAAAATTCATTCATGCATCTACATCCAAAGGCGTCATAATTTCTTCCCTAAATGAAAAATACTGGAACAAAGCCTACCTGCATGCACAGCGTGTTTTATAGATCAATATTTTTTCGGCAATATACATTTTAAGCAAATTTAAAACTCAAATTTTAGCTTAAAACTTTTGTATCTTTGAGCTCATTATTTTAACAAAATTCAAATAAAAATGTCATTACAACAAACTATCGAGAACATCTGGGACAACAGAGAACTACTACAAAATGAAGACAGCCAAAAAGCAATCAGAGAGGTTATTTCTTTGGTTGATAAGGGTGAGCTCCGTACTGCAGAACCTACTGAAAACGGATGGCAGGTTAATGAGTGGGTGAAGAAGGCTGTAGTAATGTATTTCCCGATCCAGAAAATGGAAACGATTGAGGTAGGACCATTTGAATTTCACGATAAAATGCCTTTGAAAAGAAATTATGCAGAGAAAGGTGTTCGGGTTGTGCCACATGCTATAGCAAGAGAAGGAGCTTTCATAGCGTCTGGAGTTATCTTGATGCCGTCTTACGTCAATATCGGTGCTTATGTAGATTCAGGAACGATGGTGGATACCTGGGCGACTGTTGGAAGCTGTGCTCAGATAGGTAAAAACGTTCACTTAAGCGGTGGAGTTGGTATAGGTGGGGTTTTAGAGCCACTTCAGGCAGCGCCGGTAATCATTGAGGATGACTGTTTTATCGGTTCAAGATGTATCGTTGTAGAAGGCGTTCATGTTGAAAGAGAAGCTGTTTTGGGAGCGAATGTCGTGTTGACAGCTTCAACTAAAATTATCGATGTTACAGGAGAAACTCCGGTTGAAATTAAAGGTAGAGTTCCTGCCCGTTCAGTAGTAATTCCGGGAAGTTATACCAAGCAGTATCCAGCAGGAGAATATCAGGTTCCATGTGCTCTGATTATCGGACAGAGAAAAGAATCAACAGATAAAAAAACGTCGCTTAATGACGCTTTGAGAGAGAATAATGTAGCTGTTTAATCATTCTGTAATGACAATTCCGAAGCAAATATTCCAGACTTTTAAAACCAGTAAATTACCTTGGATTACGAGGTTTTACATTAAAAGAATGCTCAGAAAAAACCCTGAATATGAATATCATTTTTATGATGACGAAAAAATTCAGCGTTTTTTTAAAGAAGAGTTCCCTCCGGAATATTTTAAAGCTTACAACAGATTAACCATCGGAGCTGCCAAAGCAGATTTTTTCAGGTACGCCATTTTATACAAAAAAGGCGGCGTTTACCTTGATGTAGACAGTGGAATCAACATCCCGTTGCGGAAGCTTATCCGTGAAGATGATGTAGCTTTGATTACGGATGAAATTCCGCCGACATATTACGTACAGTGGGGTCTGGTTTATGCAGCCGGACACCCATTTTTAAAGAAGACATTAGAGAACATTCTGGATAATATTAAAAGTAATCCACACCCTCATAATGTTCACAAAACGACCGGTCCTACAGTTTACACTGATTCTGTGAAACAATGTCTTGCTGAAAATCCCGGTATTCCGCATCGGTTTTTGGCGCCTCATTATGATAACAAAATGCAGTTTAAATATAAAATGGGGAAATTTTTTCTTTACGGTGATAAATCTGAACACTGGAAGAAAAAACAACTGACTCAAAATATTATAAAACCAGAAGATGAAGATAGCATTTGATGCAAAACGGATCTTTTCAAGCGTGTCAGGATTGGGAAATTATTCCAGGGATCTTGTAAGGATTCTTTCTGAGTATTATCCTGAAAATCAATATATTCTAATCAGTAAAAAGACTTCGGAAAAAGGAAGCGAAATTTTAAAACGTTCCAATATCTCACATCTCAGGACTTCGAAGGGAACTTTGTCCCGACAGTTTAAAACGGGAACGGATGCACAGAATTTGGGCGCGGATATTTTTCACGGCCTGTCTGGTGAATTACCTTTAAAGTGGAACAGCAAACCCATTAAAAAAGTGGTCACCATCCATGATTTGATTTTCGAACGTTATCCGGAATATTACACTTGGATTGACAGAAAAATTCACTTCTGGAAGTTTAAAAAAGCCGCACAGTCTGCTGATAAAATCATTGCGATTTCTGAGCAGACTAAAGATGACATTATTCATTATTTAAAAGTTCCGGAAAGCAAAATTGAAGTTATTTATCAGGGTTGTCATCATGCATTTAAAGAAGAGCATGACGACGAATTTATCAAAGCAGTGAAAGAGAAATTTCAGCTTCCTGATAGATTTATTCTTAATGTAGGAACCATAGAGCCAAGGAAAAATCTTTTGAACGTGGTAAAAGCACTTCAGGGAACTCAGATTCCTCTGATTGTTGTGGGCACGAAAAAACCAAAATACTTCCAACTTGTGAAAAAGAAAATTGATCAAAATAAAATTAATGCTCAGTTTCTCACAGGTGTATCGATGAATGAATTGGCGGTGATCTACAGACTCGCGGATATTTTTATCTATCCAAGTTTTTTTGAAGGCTTTGGAATTCCTGTTATTGAAGCCTTATTTTCAAAAACGGTTGTGATTACAAGCAATACAAGCTGTCTTCCGGAAGCAGGTGGTTCCGATTCTGTATATGTTGATCCAAAAAATCATCTTGACATCCAGGCGAAAATAAAATTTCTGTGGGAAAATGAATCTGAGCGTAAACGCCGTGCTGATAAGGGTTTTGACTTTGTTCAAAAGTTTAATGACGAACCTATTGCCAACGAACTGATGAATCTTTATCAAAAAATTATGTCATAAATTTCTTGGAAGTTTAAAAATAAGTTCTACATTTGTACCACAATATTTCAAAAAAATGAAACCGAATTTCTCAACACTTCATCATTATCATCATCTCAGCTAAGGCGGAAGTGATTGATATTTTGTGTTGAATTCATAAAAATAAATTAAAAACCGTCTGAGTAAGGACGGTTTTTTTGTTTCCACATTTCTGTGAAATTTCCATAAAATCAACGTCATTTACTCAGACCAAAACTTACAAAAAGTAATGAGTAAATTAAAAATTGCTATTCAGAAAAACGGTCGGTTGTATGAAGAATCGCTTCAGCTTCTTAAAGATTGCGGTATTTCTGTCAATAATGGCAAAGACCAGCTGAAGGTTTTGGTAGATAATTTTCCTTTGGAAATTATGTATCTCAGAAACTCCGATATTCCGCAATATCTGGAGGATGGAGTAGTTGACATCGCCATCGTTGGAGAAAATCTTTTGGAGGAAAAACAAAAGCAGAATGAGATTGTACAGAAATTAGGTTTCTCAAAATGCCGGGTTTCTCTGGCTATTCCAAAAGATATTGACAGCGATCAGCCACAGTACTTTCAGGGGAAAAAAATTGCCACATCTTATCCTAATACGCTCCAAAAATATTTAAACGAAAATAATATTCAGGCTGATATTCACGTGATTTCAGGCTCAGTAGAAATTGCGCCCAACATTGGATTGGCTGACGGGATCTGTGATATAGTGAGCTCGGGAAGTACCTTATTCAAAAACGGACTGCGTGAAACGGTTACTCTTTTAAAGTCAGAAGCTGTGCTTGCTAAAAACATCAATCTGAATGATGCACAGGAAGAAATTTTAAGCCGATTACTCTTCAGAATCAAAGCGGTTTTAATGGCAAAAAATTCAAAATACATTTTGATGAATGTTCCGAATGATCAGATTTCAGAAATCTCAAATGTGCTTCCTGTTTTGAAAAGTCCGACGGTTATTCCGCTTGCAGAAGAGGGCTGGAGCAGCATTCATTCTGTAATTGATGAAGAACGGTTTTGGGACGTCATCGATGAATTGAAACTGAAAGGTGCACAGGATATTTTAATCATTCCAATCGATAAAATGGTAATTTAAGATGAATATTTATAAAAATCCTAAACGGGAAACCTGGTCTGAACTTACAAAAAGACCTGTTTTTAAAAAGCAGGAAATTGCTCAAACCATCAAAGAAATTTTCGCTGAAGTTGAGAAAAACGGTGATGAAGCTTTAATCCGTTACGCAGAAAAATTCGACTCTGCAAAGATCGATCAGCTACAGGTGACTGAAAAAGAAATCAGTAAAGCTGCTGACTTAATTTCAGAAGAATTAAAATCAGCGATTCAGATTGCCAAAGAAAATATTACGAAATTCCACGCATCACAGGTTGTTGAAACTGAAAAAATCGAAACAACGAAGGGTGTGATTTGCTGGAGAGAAAACCGCGCCATTGAAAAGGTTGGAATTTATATTCCCGGCGGAACAGCTCCCCTGTTTTCTACCGTTTTAATGCTTGCCATACCTGCTCAGTTAGCCGGTTGTCAGGAGATTATTCTGTGTACGCCTCCTGATAAAAACGGAAACGTCAATCCAGCGATTCTGTATACAGCACAGCTTTGTGGAGTTTCAAAAATATTCAAAGTTGGCGGTGCGCAGGCGGTTGCGGCAATGACTTTCGGAACAGAAACCATTCCCAATGTGTACAAAATTTTTGGTCCCGGAAATCAGTTTGTCGTGGCAGCAAAAGATTTTGCTCAGGAATTTGGGATAGCTATCGATATGCCTGCAGGGCCGAGTGAAGTTTTGGTGATCGCCGATGAAAAAGCAGTTCCTGAGTTTTGTGCGGCAGATTTACTGTCACAGGCGGAACACGGAAGTGACAGTCAGGTGATTTTTATTTCAACGGATTTAAAAGTTTTAAATGAAACCATTAATGAAGTTAAAAAACAAATCAAAGAACTTCCCAGAAACGAATTTGCACAAAAATCGTTGAACAATAGTCACTTTATATTATTGAATTCTATTGACGAAGCACTGGAATTCAGCAATTTATACGCTCCCGAACATCTGATTTTAGCGGTTGAAAATTTTGAAAAGTATATTAGCCAGATTCAAAATGCAGGTTCGGTTTTTCTCGGAAATTATTCATGTGAAAGTGCCGGAGATTACGCCAGCGGCACCAATCACACACTTCCCACAAACGGTTTTGCGAAAAATTACAGCGGTGTTTCTTTAGACAGTTTTGTGAAGAAAATTACGTTTCAGAATTTATCTAAAGAAGGCCTGCAGAATTTAGGAAAAACGATTGAAATCATGGCGGAAGCAGAAGGTCTTTCAGCACACAAAAATGCAGTATCCATCAGATTAAAATAAGATTATGACCACAGTAAATATTAAAAAATTAGTGCGAAAAAATATATTGGAACTGAGACCTTACGTCAGTTTCAGAGATAACAGTCAGTTCGAAAATCCTTTGCTGATGGATGCCAATGAAAGTCCGTTTGGAGAATTCAACCGTTATCCGGATTCTACACACAGAAATTTAAGAGAAAAAATTTCGGCTTTTAAAAATATTTCAGCCAAACAGATTGCTATAGGAAATGGAAGTGATGAACTGATCGATTTGATTATAAAAATCTTCTGTGAGCCCAAAATAGATTCAGTGTTGGTAATGAATCCTTCATTTGCAATGTACGGATTTTATGCTGCAATCAATGAAAATAAGGTTTTGCAACTCAATCTGAATAATAATTTCGAAATTGTAAAAGAGGAGTTTTTAAATATTATTAAAGAAAATCAACCTAAAATTTTATTTCTCTGTTCACCCAATAATCCAACCGGGAATTCGATTGATGACATTGAATTTTACATCCAGAATTTTAAAGGAATTGTAGTTGTAGACGAAGCGTATATTGAATTTTCTAAACAGAAATCATGTCTTGACCTGATTGATGAATATCCAAATCTCATCGTGCTGCAGACTTTCTCCAAAGCATGGGGATTGGCCGGTGTAAGAGTCGGAATAGCATTTTCTTCAGAAGAAATTACCAACCTGATTTACACGGTAAAATCACCTTTTAATGTGAATGTTTTAAGCCAAAATTTAGTTTTGAAAAAGTTGGATCAGATTGAAGATTTTCAAAATAATTTGAATGAAATTTTGAAAGAACGCAACTGGCTGAAAACTCAGTTTGAAAATATTGAATGTATTTCAAAAGTATTCCCTACTGATGCGAATTTCTTTTTGATTGAATTTAAAAATGCGCAAAAAGTATATTCTACATTGCTTGAAAATGAAATTCTGACCAGTAAAAGATTTCCTCAGATTCCTAACTGTATAAGACTTAATGTTGGAACAAAAGATGAAAATGAAAAACTGATTAATGTTCTGAAAAATATTTAAAATGAAAAAAGTATTATTCATCGACCGCGACGGCACATTGATTTTGGAACCGCCAACAGATTTTCAGGTTGACTCTTTGGAAAAACTTGAATTTTATCCTGGAGTTTTTCAAAATTTAGCAAAAATTATCAAGGAATTAGACTACGAATTGGTGATGGTAACCAATCAGGATGGTTTGGGAACAGACAGTTTTCCTTTCGGAGATTTCATAAAACCACAGGAAAAGATGTTGAAAGCTTTTGAAAACGAGGAAATTATTTTTGGTGATATCCTGATTGATAGAAGTTTCGAACATGAAAATTCTCCCAACCGAAAACCTGAAATCGGAATGTTGGGAAAATACATTTACGGCAATTATGATCTTGAAAATTCCTTCGTCATCGGAGACCGTTTGACTGATGTTCAGCTGGCTAAAAACTTAGGTACAAAAAGTATTTTCATTAATGATTCCAAAAATGAAAATGCTGATTTAAGCACAAAAAGTTGGGCAGAAATCTATCAGTTTCTGAAACAGATTCCAAGAAAATCAAACGTTTATAGAAAGACCAATGAAACCGAAATCGAAATTGAACTTAATCTGGATGGAAGCGGGAATTCAGAAATTTCAACGGGTCTCCATTTTTTTGACCACATGCTCGAGCAGATTTCAAAGCATGGAAATTTAGATTTAAAAATTAAAGTCAATGGAGATTTACAGGTTGATGAACACCATACGGTAGAAGACACTGGAATTGTCTTTGGTGATGCCGTTTTGCAGGCTTTAGGAAAGAAAAAAGGCATTGAAAGATATGGTTTTCTGCTTCCGATGGACGACTGTCTTTCGCAGGTTGCAATTGATTTTAGCGGCCGGCCGTGGTTGGTCTGGGATGCTGATTTTAAAAGAGAGAAAATTGGTGATGTTCCAACGGAAATGTTTTACCACTTTTTCAAGTCGTTTACAGATACTGCGAAATGCAATTTAAATATTAAATCTGAGGGTGAAAACGAACACCACAAGATTGAATCGATCTTTAAATCTTTTGCGAAAGCCATTAAAATGGCAGTGAATCAGACGGATCAGAATTATAATTTACCCACAACAAAAGGAAGTTTATAAATGATTGCGATTATAAAATACAACGGCGGAAACGTTAATTCTGTTCAGAATGCTTTACAAAGACTGAGCTTTGATTCAATTATTACAGATGATTTCCAACTGATAAAAAATGCAGAAAAAGTAATCTTTCCGGGAGTTGGCGAGGCTTCTTCGACTATGAAAGTCCTGAAAGAAAAAGGTTTGGATCAGTTAATTCCAAATTTAACCCAACCTGTTTTAGGAATCTGTCTCGGAATGCAGCTGATGTGTAAAAATAATGAAGAAGGAAACACGGTTGGGATGGGAATTTTTGACTGTAATGTCAAAAAATTTCCTCCTCTTGACCTCGTTCCGCACATGGGTTGGAACAGCGTTTCGGATTTAAAATCTCCTCTGTTTTCAGAAATTTCGGATGAAAATGATCTGTATTTTGTCCACAGTTATTATTGTGAATTGTCAGAAAACACGACTTCAGTTTGTGATTATATTTTGCCGTTCAGTGCAAGCTTACAGAAAGATAATTTTTTCGCCACGCAGTTTCATCCTGAAAAATCGGGAAAATTTGGGAATCAATTGCTTAAAAACTTTTTAAAACTATAATTCTGAATCGCAATAATTGGAAACGGAAAATCCATGAAAAAAGTCGATTGCATTACCTGTTCCGGCTATTCGAGATGCCTTATTAAAAACAACGAAAACTACATATGAAAATTATTCCTGCCATAGATATCATCGACGGAAAGTGTGTGCGACTGTCAAAAGGTGATTACAATACCAAAAAAATATATAACGAAAATCCGCTTGAAGTTGCTAAAGAATTTGAAAGCTTTGGAATTCAGTTTCTCCATTTGGTGGATCTGGATGGGGCAAAATCAAAACATATTGTCAATCAAAAAGTGTTGGAAAATATTGCGAAAGAAACTTCACTTCACATCGATTTTGGAGGTGGACTGAAAACTGAAAAAGATATCGAAACAGCACTTAATTCAGGAGCAAAACAGATTACAATTGGCAGTATCGCCGTTCAGAATCCTGAATTTTGTTTTCGATTGATTGAAAAATATGGAGCTGATAAAATAATTCTCGGAGCCGACTGTCAAAATGAAATGATAAAAACTTCCGGCTGGCTGGAGGAAAGCGATCAGGATGTGATTGATTTTATTCTAAATTATCAGAAAAATGGCATTCGAAATGTGATTTGTACCGACATTTCAAAAGACGGAATGCTGGAAGGTGCTTCCACAGAATTGTATCAGGAAATTTTAGAGAAAACATCAGTAAAATTAGTCGCGAGCGGCGGAATTTCCTGTATTGAAGATGTTTTTCTGATGAAAGACATTGGTTGTGCCGGAACGATAATCGGTAAGGCAATTTATGAAGGTAAAATTACTCTGAAAGAATTGCAGAAATTTATTGAAAACTAAATTTGGATTTCTTTAAACTAAATTCATTCAAGTCACTGTAAACTTTTTAGAGGAACACATCAGCTTAAAAACTTACATCAACAAGTCCCAACGGGACGCTTTAACAAAGGATAGGATGAAATCCTATCAACATTAAACATGACAAATAAGAAAAAATGCTCAAAAAAAGAATAATCCCGTGCCTCGACATCAAAGACGGAACCACCGTGAAAGGAATCAACTTTGAAGGATTGAGAAATGCCGGAAATCCTATTGATTTAGCTAAAAAATATGAAAATGAAGGAGCTGACGAACTGGTTTTTCTGGACATTACGGCAACCATTGAAGAACGAAAAACTTTCGTCGAACTAGTGAAAAATATAGCCAGAGAACTGAGCATTCCATTTACTGTAGGTGGCGGAATATCTTCCGTAGAAGACGTCAGAAAACTGTTGGAAGCCGGAGCGGATAAGATAAGCATCAATTCATCAGCAGTGAAAAATCGATATCTGATTTCTGAACTGGCAAAGGAGTTTGGAAGTCAGTGTATCGTTGTTGCGGTTGATACAAAATTTGTAAATGAAGAAGACTGGGTTTTTATAAAAGGTGGAAGAGAAATGACTCCGCTGAAAACTTTGGATTGGGCTAAAAAGGTCGAGGAATTGGGAGCCGGCGAGATTCTTTTAACCTCAATGAATGGTGACGGAACAAAAAACGGTTTTGACTTGAGATTGACGAAACTCATTTCAGCAAATGTAAATATTCCGGTAATCGCTTCAGGTGGAGCAGGAAAAATTGGAGATTTTGAAGATGTTTTTAATCTTACAAAAGCAACCGGAGCTTTAGCAGCAAGCGTTTTCCATTTTGGGGAAATTGGAATTGATGAATTAAAAAACGAACTGAAAAACAGAAATATCAACGTACGATGAAAATAGATTTTAATAAAACCAACGGACTGGTTCCGGTAATTATTCAGGACGACAGAACTCTGCAGGTTCTGATGTTGGGCTATATGAACGAAGAAGCTTTTAACAAAACAAAAAATGAAGGTATTGTTACTTTTTTCAGCCGTTCAAAAAACAGATTGTGGACGAAAGGCGAGGAGTCGGGGAATTTCTTAACGGTAAAAAATATCCTGATCGATTGCGATAACGATACGGTTTTAATTAAAGTCATTCCAAAAAATACCGTTTGCCATACCGGAAGTTTCAGTTGCTTTGGAGAGAAAGATTCCAAAGGTTTTGTGTATGAACTGGAAAGCAAAATAGCTCAGAGAATTGATGACAGAGTGGATGGATCTTACACGTATTCACTGTTTCAGAAAGGAATTAATAAAGTGGCTCAAAAAGTAGGCGAGGAAGCTGTGGAACTGGTCATTGAAGCTAAAGATGACGATGCTGACCTGTTTAAAAATGAGGCCGCTGATTTGCTGTATCACTTTCTAATCTTACTGAAAGCAAAAAATTTCACTTTGAAAGAAATTGAGGAAATTCTGTTGGACAGAAATCAATGAAAAAAACCTGCAGACATGCAGGTTCCCGTAAAGTATATTTAAATTATTTTTTCTCGTTGACGACCGATGCCTGTGCAAAATGCTGTAAAGCGCCAAGCGTTGCTTTTCCTATATTAAAGACATATCTCGTATCTGTATTGGCAAAAGTGTCGTCTGGGGTGTGTGGTAATTCACTTCTAAGATACTCGAAAAATCCTGTTATCACTTCACCTTTTTTCTCGAAGGAAATATAATCGGTGTCCTCTGCAGGATCTACAGCCGCTTTGAGAGGCGAATAAAGCGTCACATATTTCATTAATTCTTTGGTGGCATCCGTTGAGGCTTTGTTGTTTTTGGAACTTCCACCCTGATCTTCGTCGCAATAAACGGTATCATGGAAAAGCCCTTTTTTACCTCCAACCTGATCAAGATTAAAAACCAGTTTAATATCAAACTGACGCACATTATCTTTATAAACTACATTGTCAACATAATGTTTACTTCCTTTCAAACCCTGTTCTTCACCTGAGAAATGGATAAATTTTATAGAATAATCGGTGGGAACATCTTTTAGAATTCTTGCAGCCTCCATGATGATAGTAGTTCCGCTGCCGTTGTCATTTACGCCCGGACCGTTGATGCTGTCGAAATGCCCGCAGATGATGATGTATTTATCAGGCTGTACAGTTCCTTTTTTGGTGATAATCAGATTTTTAGATTCTACCTTTCCCATTTTAAAAGGATCTTCAGAAATCTGATCTTCCGTAAATCCGTACGAAAGATATTTATTTTTAATCCAGTTGAAGGCGTTATTATTTTCTTTGGAGCCTGTGGTTTTAATTCCTAAACCTTCGAATTCTTTAAGATTGTTAACAATGTTTTTCTCTGAAACCATATCAACTCTCGACTGATAGGCAGGGACTGCATTTTGTGCATGAAAACCCGCTGCTGTAAATGAAAAAAGCAGGAGGGAATGAATTTTTTTAATCATTGGTTTTATGAGCTGTTAGTTTTTAAACTTATTATTCAACAATAATTTTTCTGGATATTTTTTCACCGTTGTAACTGATCGAGCACATATAATTTCCTGAACTGATTCCTGAAATATTAATTTCATTCTGATTTTCAGATTTTAAAACCAGTTTTCCGCTCATATCAGAAATTTCAACAGCAAAGTTTTTTACGGAAGAAGGTGTTTCAATATACAGGATGTTTTTCGCAGGATTCGGATAAATTTTAATCTGATCTGAAATTTTCTGAGCTTCATCAACTGCCAGAACTGAAGATGCAACAGCGAAATGTTGTAACGCCCCCACAGCAGCTTTACCCACTTTAAAAACATAAACTGGATCTACATTAGCAAAAGTATCATTGGGAGTATGCTGATTACCACTTACAGGAGTTTCATAAAAACCGGTGATGATATCGCCTTTATTTTCAAAAGGCACATAATCTGATGCAAAGGCATTCGACATATTCACCAAAAGAGGTGAGTAGAGTGTGGTACAGTTTGCCAATTGCTGGGTCATTGCAAGAGATGGTGCATTGTTGGCAGTTTGTCCGCTCTGGTCGCTTTCACAGGTAATAGTTGTATTTGGATTACCCATTTTCCCTCCTACCTGATCAATATTAAAAACAACTTTCAGATTGAGCTGACGCACATTGTTGGAAAAAACAACATTATTTACATAATGAGTACTTCCCACAAGACCTTGCTCCTCACCTGAAAAGTGAATAAATTTAACTGAATATTCTGTTGGAACATCTTTCAGAATTCTTGCAGCTTCAAGTAAAATAGAAGTTCCGCTGCCGTTATCACTGACACCCGGGCTGTTAATCGTGTCGTAATGTCCACAGATAATCACAAAAATATTGGGATAGACAGTTCCTGTTTTGGTAACAATTAAATTTTTTGAAGTGTTGCTTCCGCTGGTGAAAGTATCTTCAGACATTTGGCTTGCCGTGTACCCATAAGTAAGGTACTGACTTTTCAGCCAGGCGAGTGTATTGTTGTTTTCAACAGATCCTGTGGTTTTGACTCCAAGGTTTGAAAACTGCTGCAGGAGGCTCGTAATATTCGTTTGCGTTACCTGGTTGGCCCGGTCCTGATATGCCTGAATAAAAGTTTGCCCATGGAAAATCCCAAGAATACCTAAAGACAAAACGGAAAGTACTTTTTTCACTTTAAATTTTTATTACTTAGAACAAATTTAGATAATAAAAAAATCCCGAGCAAAAAACTCAGGATTTTATATTGATAACAAAATAGTTTAAATTATTTTACTTGATCTACAACAGCTTTGAAAGCTTCCGGATGATTCATTGCAAGATCTGCAAGAACTTTTCTGTTCAGCTCGATGTTGTTCTTTTTAAGAGCTCCCATAAACTGAGAGTAAGACATTCCGTGCTCTCTTGCACCAGCGTTGATACGCGTGATCCAAAGAGATCTGAAGTTTCTTTTCTTCTCTTTTCTACCACGGTAAGCATAAGACATTGCTTTTTCTACCGCGTTTTTAGCAACGGTCCAAACGTTTTTTCTTCTACCGAAAAAACCTTTAGCCTGCTTTAATACTTTTTTTCTGCGAGCTCTTGAAGCTACGGCATTTACTGATCTAGGCATAATGTAATTGTTTTTTTGAATTCAGCGCTGCTTGTTTCATCAGACTTTTGGGCTGCAATTCAGGGTTAAATTTTTGAATTTGTTTGAATTCTTATAAACCGAAAAGGATTTATAAAAACTACTTAATTGCTAATTGACGTTTAACGCTTTTTTCGTCCACTTTCGCTACATAAGAAGTAGTAGTAAGATTTCTCTTCTGCTTAGTTTCTTTTTTAGTCAAAATGTGGCTTTTGTAAGCATTTTTTCTTTTGATCTTACCAGAACCAGTAAGAGCAAAACGCTTCTTAGCACCTGATTTCGTTTTTAATTTTGGCATTGTTCTGCTTTTTTATGTTTTGTTATCAATATCTGATTGTGAATTTCTATACAGAAATATCGGTTTGCAAAGATACAAAATATATTAAGTCCCCGAATCTAAAACGAGAGATTTTAAATATATTTTTTTTCGTGGCTGAATTTTTATAAATAATCGCCGTTTGTCCTGCGTAAAAGTAAAGCCTAAATCTTTGTTCGATCCATTATTTACAAGTTCTAACACCCAGTTTGCCCCATCAACATCATCCAGTATTAAATAATAAGTTTTGAACGGTTCCAAAATTTTTAAAATGTCATCATTTCTGAAAACTGAAAATGAGTCCTGATCTCCGGAAAACAGATATCCAGGAACAATAATTTTCCTGTCTGATCTTTTTATTCCCGTGTTTTCCGAATATTTATTTAAATATAAAATATACTGATCAGTACGGTCACGAACTGAAGATTCTATGTAGTTTTTCCTGAACAGAGAATTTTTCATTAGCTGCTGTGTGATATTAAACTGCACATCCTCAGCACGGTTTCCGGTATTGAAAACAATAATATCGGGATTTCTCTTCATTACATAATTGGCATCGCCAAGCTCATGGGCTAAAGGTCCGTTTCCAAAGTTTGCCGGTGGATGACGTGGAATATAATAATCATTTAAACCAAGCATATCAACCGCCGGTAGCTGGGAAGAATAGGGTATGCAGCCAGCTGCAGTTACAGCAATTAAAGTCTGTTTTGGAAAAGCTGATTTTAAATTTTCACCAAGTTGCATTCCTCTGAATTCCCATCTTTCATCAATTGCGCTGTGGTTGGCAGGAATAAAATGTTGTATTACACCATTCAGGAGCAGAACAAAAAACAGCATAAATTTCCATAAGTTACTCAGTTTTATTAAGCTGATGTATTTTAATCCACAAATTATCGCAAAAGTCAATAAGATAATAACTACATAATACTGTCTGTAAGCCGGGAAAATATCACCACCAACTGAAGTAATATAAGCTCCCCAAGCAATCACGTTGAGTAATAGAAAAGCTGCAAATAAATCTTTTTTCTTAAAGACAGACAGCCACAAAAAATAAAATCCTGAAGCGGAAAGAACGAATGTTCCAAAGAAGGCTTTAAAATTATAAAATCCGCCCCTCAGTACGTGATGCAGTGTAATTTTAACCTTAACCAAAGCTGTATTCGGAACAAACTCTCCGTAATAACTGTACCTGAACAAGAGCTGACCTGTCAAAAACAAAGCGGGAATTAAACCGACAGTAAGAATAATTTTTAAAATTTTAGATTTTTCTTTTCTGTTAAGTAAAACTAAAAATCCTGCTGTCGTTAAAGTAAAAAGAAATCCATCGGGTCTGGTAATGGCTAGTAATCCAAGCCACAGTGCGAGGAAAAATAAACGTTTAAAATCTCGCTCTATAATTTTTGAAACTTCTGTTAAGACTAATGTTAAAAGTAAGATGTAAAGCGGTTGCTCCAGTCCTCCAATTGCCCAGACTGTAAAGCATGGAGTGGTTGCGAGTAAAATTAACGGAATGAAAATTTTCTCTTTTTCTGTAAACCTGTTTTTTAAATAATTGAAAATTATTCTTAAAGTTCCAATTGAACAAAGCACACCTAAAATCCTTGAAGACAGAATTAAATCTAAATTAAATTTACCGAAGAGTGAAACCAGCAAAACCCACAAAAGATTCGAATAACCTTCAACGGGATGGCCGTCATTCCATGAAAGACCTTTTCCATCGATGAATCGCTGTGCATATCTTAGTGAGATGAGACTGTCATCTGATATAAACGGATAATAGTATGCGCATCCCAAAAAGAATAATACTAAAATCAATAAAAAATAGAAATAATAGACAGATTTCATCAGGTTTTAGTTTGAATATATTTGCGAAATTAAATTGTTGTACAAATTAACAAAAACGGATTTTAAGATCAGAACAGTTTATAAGAATACCATAAAAAAACCTCAAAAAATTGAGGTTTTAATATAGTTTCGAAAACTTTGTGCTTTTATTTCGCAGGCTTTTTAGGGCTCATCATCATGATCATTCTTTTCCCTTCAAGCTTAGGAAGCTGATCTACTTTTCCTACATGCTCCAGTTCCTGAGCAAGTTTCAGAAGTAAAATTTCTCCCTGATCCTTAAAGATGATAGAACGGCCTTTAAAAAATACGTAGGTTTTCAGCTTGGAACCTTCTTCAAGAAATTTCTCGGCATGTTTTTTCTTAAACTCATAATCGTGCTCGTCAGTCTGAGGTCCGAAACGGATCTCTTTTACTACCACTTTTATCTGTTTAGCCTTCAGTTCCTTTTGCTTTTTCTTTTGCTCATAAAGGAATTTCTTATATTCCAGTATTCTTGCAATAAACGGTTCTGCCTTATCGGAAATTACTACCAAATCCAGATCCTGCTCAGCAGCAATCTGTCTTGCTTTATCGATAGGATAAATTCCCGGCTCTACGTTATCGCCCACCAAACGAAGCTCTCTCACACGAATTTTATCGTTGATCAAGTGTAAGTCCTCCTGTACAGGACGTCTTTGTGGGCCCCTGTTGTTAAATCTTTGTGCTATTGTATTATAATTTTATTGGTTAATTTTCTCTTACTGCAATTGGTGAATTATTCTCCTAACTGCGTTTTTATACTTTTAATTCGCTTTTCGCCAGTAGCCATCAGCTAAACGCCAAATTCAAATCCTGTTTTAGACTGTTCTTTAAAATAAGAAACAAAATTCTCGATGCTCATTGCTCCAAGATCGCCTTCGCCACGTCTTCTTACAGAAATTGTGCCATCATTCTCTTCATTTTCGCCTACAACAATCATGAATGGGATTTTTTTCAATTCTGCATCACGGATTTTTTTACCCGTTTTTTCGTTTCTGTCGTCAATCAATCCGCTAATATCGTGATTTTCTAAAAGTTGTGAAACTTTTTTTGCATAATCTACATATTTTTCACTAATCGGAAGGATAATAAACTGATCCGGAGCCAGCCACAGCGGGAAATCTCCTGCAGTGTTCTCTATCAGGATCGCGATAAATCTTTCCAAAGAGCCAAACGGCGCTCTGTGAATCATTACCGGTCTGTGTTTCTCACCATCACTTCCTGTATACCAGAGATCGAATCTTTCCGGCAAATTGTAATCTACCTGAATCGTTCCTAACTGCCATTTTCTGCCTAAAGCATCCTTGACCATAAAATCCAGTTTGGGACCGTAGAAAGCGGCTTCTCCGTATTCTGTAACGGTGTTCAGACCTTTTTCTGTAGCAGCAGTTACAATCGCTGTTTCTGCTTTCTCCCAATTTTCGTCTGTACCGATGTATTTTTCTTTGTTTTCAGGATCTCTCAATGAAATCTGAGCTGTAAAATCAGCAAATCCTAATGAGCCAAAAACATAAAGAACCAAATCAATTGTTTTCTTAAACTCATCCATCAGCTGATCCGGAGTACAGAACAAATGCGCATCATCCTGAGTAAATCCACGAACTCTTGTCAGGCCGTGAAGCTCACCACTTTGCTCATATCTGTAAACAGTACCGAATTCTGCATATCTTTTTGGCAAATCTCTGTAGCTCCATTGTGAAGTTTTGTAGATCTCACAGTGGTGCGGACAGTTCATTGGTTTCAGCATAAATTCCTCTCCTTCATTCGGAGTTTTTATCGGCTGGAAGCTGTCTGCTCCGTATTTATCCCAGTGACCAGAAGTTACGTACAATTCTTTCGAACCGATGTGCGGTGAAATTACAAATTCGTAACCTGCTTTTTTCTGAGCAACAGACAGGAAATTTTCAAGTTTTTTTCTCAAAGCAGCACCTTTAGGCAACCACAAAGGCAATCCCTGACCTACTTTTTCAGAGAAAGCGAAAATTCCCAGTTCCTTACCTAATTTTCTGTGATCTCTTCTTTTTGCTTCCTCCAGTCTTTCAAGATATTCGGTAAGTTCTTTCTGTTTTGGGAAAGAAATTCCGTACACTCTGGTTAACTGAGGATTATTTTCATTTCCTCTCCAGTAAGCTCCTGCAGCATTTAAAACTTTAAAAGCCTTTACTATTGATGTATTCGGGATGTGCCCTCCACGACAGAGATCTGTGAAATTATCGTGTGTTACAAAAGTGATTTCTCCATCGTTAAGATTTGAGATCAATTCAACTTTGTATGGATTGTCAGCATAAGTCTTTAAAGCTTCGTCCTTTGAAACCGGATAAAGAGAGAATGTAGATCCCTTCTTTGCGTTTTCTAAAACTTTCTTCTCGATTTTTTCGAATTCCTTATCCGATAAACTGTTGTCACCGAAATCTACATCATAATAAAAACCGTTTTCGATGGCAGGACCGATCGTCAGCTTAGCATCAGGATAAAATTCAAGGATAGCCTGCGCCAAAAGGTGGGCAGAAGAATGCCAGAAGGCTTTCTTTCCAAGATCGTCATTCCATGTTAAAAGCTGTACCGTAGAATCTGTGGTGATAGGCGTGGTAACTTCGACTTGTGTGCCGTTTACAACTGCGGAAATGGTGTTTCTAGCCAATCCCTCGCTAATAGATTTTGCCACATCCAAAGGAGTCACTTCTCCTTCAAATTCTCTGACGCTTTGGTCTGGAAGTGTAATTTTTATCATTGTTTACTAAGAAATTTTAGGTTGCAAAAATACGAAAATTTTATGTCATAAAAACAAACGGATATTATAATTCGTTAAAACTGCAGTTTAATATAATTTTTCAGTGAGTATAAAATCATTATCTGTCTGATACTAGAAAAAAAAATACTAAGCTTTCACTTAGTATTGTCTGTTTTTCCTGATTTGTTTTTTGAAGACTTCTGTACATCTTCTTTATCTACATCAGGTGGATTTTGTTTGTCTGAAGATGCCGGAATATCGCGGAAATCTTCATTTTGCTTTTTAGTTTCTGCGGAGTTGGCAGATTCTTTACCCTTTTTATCGTCTTTTGAGTCCATAATATTGAATTTTTAAAGTCCAAGAACACCGAGTTTGCCGGTCTGATCTTCAATTTTATAGTTCAAAGCCTTTGCCAAAACGAAAATGTTGTTTAAATTTTCCAATAGCTGGGTTTTTCCCTCGCTGCGAAGTTTATTCTGATCGATAGATTTTACCGCTGAAGCCTTTGCTTTCTGTGTAACATTTTTTATGTCTTTTTCCGTAATTCTGTTCACAAACGAGTCATCCATCGACTGAATTTCCACACTTGGCGTAATTCTGATTTCCGGATCCGGAAGTTCTTTGATAATCACTTTTTTATTGATGGAATCTACTTCCATTTTCATTTTATTAAGATCGTAGGAAACCTGCGCATTGGTTTTGGTGTAAGTGATGATGTTGTTGCTCGTCATTTCCGCACCCATAAAAGTGTAGCTGTACTTCGTTTTCTGTATTTCAGATGTATTTTGCTCCATCACTACCATTTTATTCATCTTGGTAATCTGATTGGTAATGAGATAATAGTCTGAAGTTTCTTTTTTGTTATTGGGTGTAAAGCAAGATTTAAAACTAAAAAACAGGATTACCATCAGGGTAATTCCTGCTAGAAATGCGATAGGTACTTTTAAATTTCTCAAGACTTTTATTTAAAAATTTCTTTGATAACTGAGCTGTCATCTTTCTTTAAAATTTCTACCAGATCTCTCTCAATGTATCCTGTGGTAGGCATTTCTATGATTCTACCAATTTCCTTGCCATATTTCTGAACGATAATTGTAGGTACTTTCTGTACGTTATGAAGACTTTCGTCACCGGTAGGAGATTCCTTTTTTCTGTTAACTGCGATAATTGTAAGTTTTCCTTCAGAATATTTCAATTCATCTAAAATCCGCATCAGTCGGGGAAAATCCCTGTGGCTGTCTTCGCACCATGTTCCTATAAAAACAATAAGGTCGTAGCTTGTAAGTTTAGCTTTCTTTAAATCTTTAACGGCATTTTGGTCTAAAGCATATTCATCACGCTCTTTTACAAACCACGTTGAGTAAGGCTCTTTCAGAAACTGATCTTTCAGCTGATGTCCTAAAAGCATTTTCCCGTCTTCAGTAGTTTCTACTTCTCTGTTCACGACCACTTTCTGAGCACTGATTTGTTCCGCGGCTAAAAAGAGAGCAGATGCAGCAAATATTTTTGTAATTAATTTTTTCATTTTATTTTTCTAAAATTTGTGTAAGATCAGCAGGAGAGTAGTACTTGTTTTTTAAAACTTTGTGGTCTGCTTTTCTGTAAACATTGTATTTTTCTCCGGATTTTTCGTAGAATGATTCTACTTCTTTTTCTTTATAAAAATCAACGGTTTCCTGTGCCTGAACTTCATTTTCGCAAGCTTTAGACATATTGGAACGCTGCACTTCATTGAAAAGTTCCACAAATTTTTCTCCCAAACCAAATTCCAGAACAGCACCGCTTAAAACGTACTGAAGATCACATAATGCATCAGCAATTTCAACAATATTGTTGTCTGTAATTGCCTGTTTTAACTCGTTTAACTCTTCCTGTAAAAGTTCAACTCTGAGGTTACAACGGTCTGTTGAAGGGATTTGAGGGGTATCTAAAATAGGTGCTTTAAAAGTTGTATGAAATTCTGCCACTTGATTAAGGCTGTCGATCTTCTCCATGAATATTTTTAAATTTAAAGCAAAGATAGTAATTTTATGAAATTTCTGTCGGTGCTGGATGAAGGATGTTGGGTGTAGGAAATTTTAGCTTAATCAAGCGTATTTAATCATTACTCATTGCTTATTAATAATTACCCATAAAAAAAGCTGCCCGTTTCCGAGCAACTTTCAAATTTAAGGTTAATTAAACTGATTTTATTTTTTAATAAATCTTTCAGAAATTTTACCAACCTGAATAACGTAGGCGCCGCTGATTAGACTGCTTACATTGACAGATCCTCTTTCCAGTTTTCCTGAACTGACAATTTTTCCGCCCATATCGAAAATTTTATACTCTTCGTTGGTTGTGTTGGAAATATTCAAAATATCTCTTGCAGGATTTGGATATAATTTAATATCAGTTAACAGATCTTTTGTATCTAAATCATCAGTTCTTCCGGACGAAACAACATTTACAGTATAATCCTCAACCTGACCGTACGTGTAAGAACCGCAAGATGATGAAGGCACAGAATTGTACTGCATCATCACTCTCATTCTGGTAGTTCCCAATGCTGCGGTCGTCGGAATTGTAACTGAACCTGTCACAGGAGATGTCTGGGAACCTGTTTTAGTCCAGACCAGTTCACCACTGTCTGTGAAATCGCCGTCTTTATTATAATCAATGTAAACCGCGTATGCTTCATTGTATTTAGTTGAAGTCCAAACAGGAGTTATTGAAACTGTGTAGGCGGAACCTCTTGTAACATTAGTGGAAATTGCAGTAAAGTTTTCGTAGCCGGCAGTTCCTGTGGAAGTGTTGTTGATGGTTCCGAATTTTACATTTCCAATTCTTTCATCTGAAGTATTGGTGGCTGTGGCTGAGCAGTAAGAAACCGAAGTTCCTGCGAGAGTTGTCACGCTCACTGAATTGCTGGCAGTGGAAATATTTCCGGCCGCATCTTTAGCTCTCACGGTAAAGATGTACGTTGTAGAAGGTGTTAAACTTGTCACTGTGTAGGTTGTGGAAGCTGTAGAACCAATCAAAGAACTTCCCTGATAAACGTCGTAGCCTGTTACACCCACAACATCTGTTGCACTAGACCATGAAAGATTGGTGCTTGTGGAAGTCGTTCCTGACGCTGCCAGTGTTGGAGCTGTCGGTGGGACATTATCTACACTTCCTGATCCTGCATTTACGGTAATATTAGCGTTGTTGACATCAAAGAAAATATGATTTGAACCTTTTACCATAATTCTTCCGGTCGTTGTTGAAGCATTTGGAATGGTTACCGCCTGAGAACCGTCGTTTGGAGTTCCTGACAAAAGTGTTGTCCATGTCGTTCCGGAATTGGTTGACCATAAAATATCCACGTTGGCTGCGTTCACTCCGTTTGCAGTAGTTCCGGCAACGTTCCATGTAACTGTTTGGGAAGTTCCGCCAGTGTATGACGTTGCGGAGTTCTGAGAACTCACGCTGAATGGTCCTGCAGTTCCGTTGACGGTAATTACAGCATCATCAGAATTATTTCCTGAACCTCCGGCTTTATTATCACGAACGGTAAATCTGAAATTATATGTTCTCGCAACATTGGATAAGGCTTCAACTGTAATTTCCGAACCAGCCGTCGTTGTTGCTCCTGTCAAAACAGAAGCCATTCTCGGGAAATATCTTGTTGGTGTTGTTTGAGGAGTCCATGATCTGAAAGTTGGTCCGGTTGCTTTCGTTGCGCTGGCTGCAGAACTTGCACCGGTCTGAGAAGATGATGCATTGTTCATCTGTTCCCAAATGTAAGTCAGGGCATCGCCGTTTGCATCAGTTCCACTACCTGTCAGCATAAACGGGGTTCCTTTCGGGATGGTGTAATCTGCTCCCGCATCTGCTGTAGGAATTGCATTCCCTGTGCTGGTGCTGGTAGGGCAGGTTTTAGCTTTAATATTATTCGTAATCTGCTGAATACTGACAGCGTGAAAGAACGGATCTGAATGAGGCTGAACATCCTGAGCGGTAATTCCTGCATAACCCATTATCGTTGATCCTGAACCAGGTTCCATATTTACACCCGTTCCTTCGTTTCCGTGAGAGAAGGTGTGGTTTCCGCCAAACTGATGTCCGAGTTCATGGGCTACATAATCGATATCAAAATTATCACCGGAAGGAATTCCGTCCGACGGGGAAGTGTAGCCGCTGCCTTTGGAACCGTTGACGCAGACACAGCCGATACATCCGGCATTTCCACCGCCACCGGAAGCTCCGAATAAATGCCCGACGTCATAATTGGCTTCTCCAATTACAGAAGTTAAAGTAGATTGAAGTTGAGAATTCCAGTTGCTCATCTGAGCTGCCGCAGAATAAGGATCTGTAGAAGCGTTGGTATAAATTACAGCATCGTTATTGGCAATTAAAACCATTCTTGCAGAAAAATCTTTCTCGAAAACACCGTTCACGCGGGTCATCGTGTTATTGATTGCAGCTAAAGCATTGGCTTTTGTTCCTCCAAAATAGGTGGTGTACTCACCGGTTGTTGACATCGCCAACCTGAAAGTTCTTAATTTTGCATCATCAGCGTTTGGCCGTAAAGCCCAACTGTTGTCATTACCGCTTATTCCTTTTTGGGCTACGTCTAGAACGGTGCATTCAAAAGTATTTAAATCAGATTTTTTATCAGCTTTTCTGTATACGGCGTACGTCGAAAGATCTTTTGTGTAAGGTTCAATGAAAACGGCAGATTTATCGCCATAAATTTCCATCGATGATAAACCTAAAGGCGAAATACTGAAATAAACCGTTGAGCTGGAATCATCCAAACCTTCACCGACATAAGATTTGATGTCAGGATATCTTGCAGCCAAAGCAGGATCAAAGTTTGAATTTTCTCTTACTTTGAAATTTTCCATTCTGCCTTCTGAGTTTGGAAAAGAGATGATGACTTCAGATTTTTCTCCTACAGCCAGTCTTTTTGGAGCTTTTGCCAGAATATTTTTTAATCCGTTAAAATCTAAAGAGAAAATTTTTGGACTGAGAAGTGAAGTTTTGTTTTCAACAATTTCAGAATTAGCTTTTGCAGCAGTTAAAGTCCATAGTCGGTCGGTCTGTGCGAATGAAATGCATGATGTAAGCATTCCAATCACCAATAGTTGTTTTTTCATATAAATTCTATTTTGTTTGTGGAGAATCAAAGCTAATAAAAATTATATTATCAAAAATAAAATTAATTAAGAAAATTTTAGATAATTCATCTAAAATAATATGCAATGCATTACACTTGCTTTAAATTAAATCATTTATGTATGAGAAAAATCAAATTGAAATAATGAAAATCCTTTAATAATCATGATTTTTCTTAAAAAAAGAAAACCGCCTTAAAAAAGACGGTCTTCATTTATAACAAATTAAATTCTGACTATTTTGTAATATCTCTTCCGATTACCAATCTCTGGATTTCAGAAGTTCCTTCTCCGATCGTACACAATTTAGAATCTCTGTAGAATTTTTCAGCAGGGAAGTCTTTAGTATAACCGTAACCACCGAAGATCTGTACTGCATTATTTGAAATTCTTACACAAGCCTCAGAAGCGTATAGTTTTGCCATTGCACCTTCTTTGGTCATTTTCTGCTTAGCATTTTTCAATGTTGAAGCTCTCTGAATCAACAGTTCTGCTGCATCAATTTCTGTAGCCATGTCTGCCAACATAAAGTTGATCGCCTGAAAATCTGAAATTGATTTTCCGAACTGTTTTCTTTCTTTAGCATATTTCAAAGCTGCTTTGTAAGCACCTCTTGCAGTACCTAAACTCAAAGCTGCGATAGAAATTCTTCCACCATCTAAAATTTTCATTGCCTGTTTGAAACCTTCACCCACTTCGCCTAAACGGTTGGCATCAGGAACACGAACATTATCAAAAATCAATTCAGCAGTTTCCGAAGCTCTCATACCAAGCTTGTTTTCTTTCTTACCAGAAGTGAAACCAGCCATTCCTTTTTCTAAAACGAAGGCGGTAGAATTATTTTTAGCTCCTATTTCTCCAGTTCTTGTCATTACCACAGCGATATCTCCTGAAATTGCGTGTGTGATAAAGTTTTTTGCTCCGTTGATTACCCACTCGTCGCCGTCTTTAATGGCAGTTGTAGACATTCCGCCAGAATCTGAACCAGTGTTATGTTCCGTTAATCCCCAAGCTCCGATTACTTTACCTGAAGCCAGTTGTGGCAACCATCTCTGTCTTTGCTCTTCATTCGCAAATTCATAAATATGATTGGTGCAAAGTGAGTTGTGCGCTGCTACTGAAAGCCCGATAGAAGGGTCAACCTGAGAAATTTCGTCAAGGATCGTTACATACTCATGATATCCAAGACCGGAACCGCCATATTCTTCAGGAATTACAATTCCCATAAAACCCATTTCGCCCAGTTGGTGAAACAGCTCTTTCGGGAAAGTCTGGCTTTCGTCCCATTCCATAATATTAGGTCTGATGTTTTTCTCAGCAAAGTCTTTCGCCGTCTCGGCTATCATTTTAATGTTATCCATTGTCTCTGTATTCATATCTTAAAGAAGTTTGTGCCCAAAGATAATTAAATTGACGAAATAGCAAAATATTTTCGGAACAGAATATACTTTGGCTTTAAATAATTTGTTATCAGGGGTTTAATGTTTTAATTAATAGAATCTTAATACTTTAGATATTCAATGGATTGCAATAAAATCTTATCTTAGCAACCCAATTTTAAGATATGAAGAAATTTTTATTCTCTGCTGTGTTTTTATCCGCGATTTTATCAGCTCAGGCTCCGGCTGGTTATTACGACGGAACGACAGGTCTTACAGGCTATGCTTTAAAAACTAAGCTGCACGAAATTATTTCCGCCAAGAATATCAACTGGCATTATGGTGATCTTCCAAATTATTATAATCAAACAGATTTAGATAAATATTATGATCACGGACCAGGCAATACTACAATTTTGCTGGATATATATTCTGAAATTCCGTCTGGTCCTGATAACTACGAATATACTTCGGCAAACCTGATCAGTACATCCGGTGCAGAAGGTTTAGGTTATAACAGGGAACATGCAGTTCCACAAAGCACATTCAACAGCAATTATCCTATGTATTCTGATTTGCATTTTGTAATTCCTACGGATGCGAGAATCAATCAGCTGCGAAACAATTATCCTTATGGAATAGGAAATTCTACTAATCATTATAATTTTTCAAATACTTCGAGAATGTCTAACAGTGCAATTCCGAATTATGCCTATACCAACCGTGTCTATGAACCAATCGCTGAGTTCAGAGGAGATATCGCCAGAATGCTTTTGTATTTTGCTGTGAGATATGAGGATAAACTGCCTTCATTCAATACTTCCACAAATATAAATCCTGCAATGGACAGATCTGCATTCGACGGAACTGCCGAACGTGCTTTCGAGCCTGGATACATTACCATGTTGTTGCAGTGGCATCAGCAGGATCCCGTTTCTCAAAGGGAAATTGACAGAAATAATGCAGTTTTCAATATTCAGAACAACAGAAATCCTTTCGTTGATAATCCGCAATGGATTAACGCAATCTGGTTGCAGACGCCCGATAATGTTGCGCCTCAAGCTCCATTAAATTTAAATTCTACATTTACTGGCGCTAATTTCACCAACTTATCATGGTCGCCAAGCACGAGTACAGATGTGATTGGCTACAATATTTTTCAAAACGGAACATATCTTACGACAACGAAATCTACAGCGGTTATAATTGATCATCTTACTGCTTCAACAACCTATAATTATACAGTTAAGGCTTATGACGCGGGATATCTGCTTTCTCCGGACAGTAATTCTGTTTCAGTTTCTACTTTAGCAACAGATTCCAATGTAAAAGATCTTTACATTACCAAATATATTGAAGGAACGGGAGATAATAAAGCGATTGAAATTGTAAACAGAACCGGTCATGAAGTTGATTTAAATAATTACAGTATCAGAGTTCAGTTTTACAACAGTAATCCTCCAACTCCTACATATTATTATGGAAACAGTTTTGAACTTGAAGGGAAAATTGCAAATAATCAGACTATTGTTATTTTAAATCCTAAAGCTTCGCTTTCATGCTACACCAATAGCAGTGCAGATTTTCTTACAGCAGGGGATGCCCTGAATTTTTCCGGGACTCAATATGTTGAACTGAATTACAAATCTTCAACGGTAGATGCAATCGGAAGCAGATTTGTGAGCAATTCACTTGGTGATATTTCTCTGTACAGAAAAAATACAGTAACACAGCCAACTACAAGCTACAACAGTGCAGAATGGGATTCTTTCCCTGTAAATTACTGTCAGAATGCAGGTTCACTTTCACTTTCTGATGTAATTGCAGGGAATGAAGAATTTAAAATCTATCCAAATCCTGTTTCAGATTATATATCTGTCAGCGGAAACATTGAGAATGTGAAAACAGCTCAGATTTTAGATTATTCAGGGAACTTGATATTTACGGAAAACAATCCGTTTAAAAACAGGAAAAATATTTCGGTACAGAATCTATCCAGCGGAATTTATATGCTTATATTAGATGGAAAAACATTTAAATTTATAAAGAAATAGTTTATCCAAAAAGGTTTGCGAAGTAATCATTAATCACCGTCCAGAAATTTTTTCCCAGGAAATAAATTAGGGTGGAAGTAATGATTCCTTTCACGGTGAAGAAAATAATGCCGCCAACTCCGAATTTCTTCACAAGCTGCTTCCATTTAGATTTTTTCTTTTCTTCAGTTGCCTCATCAAGTACCTTATTGTTTTCCATCTCTGAATTTCAAATGATTACTGCACAAAGATAAGTATGTTTATAATCATTCCAAATAATTTTGGTTTTAAATTTTATAAAATTTCGCGGTACCGGATATTTTTTTATCTTTAGAAAAACGAAAAGTAAAATTTTTATGTCAAAAAAGGTCAAAGATTTCGGAATTGAAAAATCATTAAAAAATTTAGGAATCAAAGATGAAAACAAAGGAACTTCTACAGGAGGTAAATTTTTTGCATCAGGAAAAACAATAGAAAGTTATTCTCCGGCAGACGGAAGATTAATTGGAAAAGTAAAATTATCGGGCGAAAAAGATTACGACAGAGTAATGGAATCTGCTCAGAAAGCATTTCTTGAATTCCGCACAATGCCTGCACCAAAAAGAGGCGAAATCGTACGCCAGCTCGGGCAAAAATTAAGAGAATATAAAGATGACCTCGGCAAACTGGTTTCCTACGAAATGGGAAAATCTCTGCAGGAAGGCCTTGGTGAAGTACAGGAAATGATCGACATCTGCGACTTTGCAGTTGGTTTATCAAGACAGCTTCACGGGTACACCATGCATTCAGAAAGACCGGGTCACAGAATGTACGAGCAATATCACCCGCTTGGGATTGTGAGCATCATCACAGCATTCAACTTTCCGGTGGCAGTTTGGGCATGGAATACAGCTTTAGCCTGGATCTGTGGCAACGTTACCATCTGGAAACCTTCAGAAAAAACACCACTCTGTGCAGTTGCCTGTCAGAATATCATGAATGAAGTTTTAAAGGAAAATAACTTACCTGAAGGGATTTCAAGCGTAATGGTTGCCGATCATGAGATCGGACAAAAGCTGGTGGATGACAAACGTGTTGCTTTGGTATCATTCACAGGTTCTACAAGAGTGGGAAGAATGGTTTCTTCTAAAGTAGCTGAAAGATTTGGCAAATCAATCCTTGAATTGGGTGGAAACAATGCCATCATCATTTCCAAAGATGCTGACCTGGATATGTCAATTATCGGAGCCGTTTTCGGAGCTGTAGGGACAGCAGGACAAAGATGTACTTCTACAAGAAGACTGATTATTCACGAAAGCGTTTACGACGAAGTAAAAAACCGTCTTGCAAAAGCTTACGGACAGTTAAAAATCGGAAATCCTTTAGATGAAAATATGCACGTTGGACCGCTGATCGACGTTGAAGCAGTAAATCAATATGAGCTGGCGATTGAAAAATGTAAAGCGGAAGGCGGAAAATTCGTTGTTGAAGGTGAAGTTTTGGAAGGAAAAGAGTATGAATCGGGATGTTATGTAAAACCGTGCATCGCTGAAGTTGAAAATTCCTTTGAAATCGTTCAGCACGAAACTTTTGCACCTATTTTATATTTAATCAAATATTCAACTCTGGAAGAGGCAATCGCGATTCAGAATGATGTTCCTCAGGGATTGTCTTCGGCGATTATGACTCAGAATTTGAGAGAAGCAGAATTATTCCTTTCCCACGCCGGTTCAGACTGTGGTATTGCCAATGTGAATATCGGAACTTCAGGTGCGGAAATCGGCGGAGCTTTTGGCGGTGAAAAAGAAACCGGTGGCGGCAGAGAATCTGGTTCTGATGTCTGGAAATATTACATGAGAAGACAAACGAATACTATTAATTATACAGCAAGTCTTCCATTGGCTCAGGGAATTAAATTTGATTTATAGTGTTTTTAAAATCACTATTCATAGCCATCACCTTATCCTCATCAGCTTCCTTTGCCCAAGATAAGGATCAGGAAGAAATTTATTCTTTACTTATCAATAGTTTTCCGGAAAAGGAAATTAAAATTAGTAACAAAGTTTTTTCCGTGGGCTATGAGATTTCTGATGATGAAGAATACAGAATGTACATGAGAAAATTTTTATTTCTCAAAAAAAGTACTTGCAAAAATTTTATTAAAAATAAAGGAATCAAAAGCATAATCAATAATAATTTTTTTACGGATAAAAAAATCATTATCACAGACAATAATGGAGAAGAATTACTTCGTTTTTCCAATATTGGTTTTAGTACTGATAAGAATCAAGCTTTAGTTCAATACAGAAAAAATGAAACTTATTTGGTGCTTTTTGATTTAAAAAACGGAAAATGGTTTCTTAAAACGAAAATAAATAATCATTATTTTCTACAATTCATCTCTAATAATTTAAATTAATATGGATAACACTATTCAAATTCAAACAAATAAAATAAAAGAAACTGTAGGAAAACACGTTTTGGCAGACGGTTTCGACTTTGTAATGGATATTGAAAACTCTCACGGATCATGGATTCATGATTCGATTTCAGGGAAAAATTTTCTGGATATGTTTTCAATGTTCGGCTCGGCTTCCATTGGTTACAATCATCCCTATCTAGTGGAAAAATCTGAATGGTTAGGAAAAATGGCAGTCAACAAACCCACTTTGGCCGACGTTTATTCTAAGGAATACGCTCATTTTCTTGATGTTTTCGAAAGAGTGGTTTTACCTGACGAATTACAGTACGCTTTCTTTATTGAAGGCGGTGCTTTAGGCGTTGAAAATGCGATGAAAGCATGTTTCGACTGGAAAACAAGGAAAAATTTCGAAAAAGGTTTAGATATCGAAGCAGGAATCTGTATTCATTTCAGACAGGCTTTTCATGGGCGAAGTGGTTATACTTTAAGTTTGACAAACACTACAGACCCAAGAAAGTATCAGTACTTTCCGCTGTTTGACTGGCCAAGAATTTTAAACCCGAAATTAACTTTCCCGGTTACGGAAGAAAATTTAGAGGAAACTATTAAGAATGAAAATCTGGCATTAATTCAAATTACAGAGGCAATAATATCCAATCCTGATAAGGTAGCATGCATTATCATTGAACCTATTCAGGCTGAAGGTGGTGACAATCATTTCAGAGATGAGTTTTTTGTTGGATTAAGAAAGATTTGTGATGAGCATGAAGTACTTTTAATTTTTGATGAAGTGCAGACAGGCATCGGAATTACAGGCAAAATGTGGGCATTTGAACATTTAAGCGTAAGACCTGATATTATTTCTTTTGGTAAGAAAACTCAGGTGTGCGGTGTTTTAGCCAATAAAGAAAAGTTTGACGAGATCCCGAATAATGTTTTCAGAGAAAGCTCAAGAATCAATTCTACTTTTGGTGGAAATTTAATTGATATGCTCCGTTTCCAGCTGGTGATGGAAGTGATTGAAAAAGAAAATCTTTTAGAAAATGCGAATACTGTTGGTGAATATCTTTTGGAAGGACTGCAGAAATTGGCTCAGAAATATCCTGAGAAATTATCTAACGCCAGAGGAAAAGGTCTGATGTGTGCCATAGATCTGCCCTCCGGTGAGCAAAGAGATAAGATGAGAAGTGAGCTGTACAACGACGGTTTAATCATCCTTTCGTGTGGAGATCAGTCTATCCGTTTCAGACCTCATCTGAACGTTACGAAAGAAGAAATTCAGATTGCTTTGGATAAAATTGAAAACAATATTAATAAAATTTAAAATACTCAGATTTGCTTTTTTATAATTTTTTCCATAATTTTAGATACTCAAAATGAAAAGTATATGGAAAGAAACACGAGAGTATCAGTATTTGAAAGTGATAAACCTGCAGAAATTCAGTTGATTAAGTCAAAGCTTGATGAAGCTGAAATTGCCAATGCAACAGAAAATAATTATCTGACCTTTACGACAACGCCTACGGCTACATCATTAAAGGTAATGGTAGACTTACAGGACGAAAAAAAAGCATTTGATGTAATTGATGCTTATCTCCAACAGAGTGAGAATAAATAAAAACAATTTCATAATTTTAAATTTTACTACTTCGGAACCGAAAATTAATTCTATTAGTTTTCGGTTTTTTATGGATTGACATCAGAGAGATCCAGTTTAAAAACCAAAATTAAAACATGGAACCTAAAATCGAAATGAGAGAAGCCCTGATATCTGAAGCCGGGCAGATCTGGGAAATTATTCAGCAGGCAATTGAAAGGCGGAGACAGGAGGGAAGTAGCCAATGGCAAAATGGTTACCCAAACAGAAATACAATAGAATCAGACATTGCAAAACATTTCGGATACGTATTAACCGTTGATGATGAAATTGCAGTATACACCGCGTTGATTTTAAATGACGAACCTGCGTATTCGTCAATAGAAGGTGCATGGCTCAGCGACGGAGAATTTGTCGTCATCCACCGCGTAGCTGTTGACGAAAAATTTTCAGGAAAAGGAATGGTAAAATTTCTCTTTAATAAAATTGAAGAATTCACAAGATCTCAAAACATTAAAAGCATAAAAGTGGATACCAATTTTGATAATCTCGCCATGCTCAGAATACTTGAATCTAAAGGATACTCCTATTGCGGAGAGGTGATGCTTGCCGGCGGCATGAGAAAAGCTTTTGAGAAGATTATATTTTAAGGCAAAAGTTAAATTTAACTTTCATTGATTCTTTCTTAAACAATTGATTAAAAAAGTCTATCACCTTTGTTCGTTTTGTTCCGAACCAATATCTATTTTTGTTGAAAATTTTTAGTTTGGATAAACATACACACTTTGATGAAAAAATTTTTCAGGATGCCGTAAGATTTTACGGTACGGTTTTTAATATACCACCCTTAGCTTCAAAAATTTACGCATATCTCCTTTTTGATTTTCAGAAAAAAGGAATCACGTTTGATGAATTTGTAGAAGTTTTTGGTGCCAGTAAAAGCTCGGTATCCACAAGTCTGGTTTTGCTTTTAAATGCAGAACTCATTGTTGATGTAAACAAAATTGATGAAAGAAAAAGATTTTTTTTCATCAACGACGATTACAAAAGGATAAGATTTGAAAAAATCGTTCAGAAAATGCAGGATGAACTGAAACTTCTGGATGAGCTTGATGCATTTAATAAAAACAGTAATGTGACTTACGAAGAATATAATGACAGGATCATTGCCTACAAAGATCTTCTCAAAAAAAATATCATAAACATACAGGAATCTCTTAATAAACTATAAAATGAATAACAAACTTATACTCCTTTCTTTCGCTGCACTGGCGCTCGCGTCTTGTAAGAAAGAAGAGCCTAAACAGGAAGCCGCCAAACCCTTTCCGGTGGTGAAAGTTGAAAGCAGAAATATCACAGGTTACCAGACTTTTCCGGCAAGTATTGAAGGTAAAGTCAACAATGATGTGAGAGCCAAAATTCAGGGTTACATCACTCAGGTTTTGGTAGATGAAGGGCAATTTGTGACGAAAGGTCAACCCTTATTCCGTCTGGAAACCAATACTTTAAATGAAACCGCAGCCGCAGCAAAAGCTGGTGTTGGTGCAGCACAGTCCAATATCGCAGCAGCCCAGGCCGCTGTTAATGCAGCACAGGTGGAAGTTAATAAACTGAAACCGCTGGTTGATAAAAAAATCATCAGCAGTGTTCAGCTTCAGACTGCACAGGCCAATCTTGCTCAGGCTCAGGCTCAGGTGCAGCAGGCAAAAGCGGCAAGAGAACAGGCAAATGCCAATTATAAAGGAGCTGCAGCCAATGTAGATTATTCTATTATCCGAGCGCCTATTTCTGGTGTTGTAGGGAAGTTACCTTTGAGAGTAGGAAGTTTGGTTGGGCCAAATGATCAGACTGCTTTAACAACAGTTTCCGACACTTCAGAAATTTACGCATACTTTTCGATGAATGAAAAGGAATATTTTGATTTCCTTGAAAAATCAGAAGGTGCGACAATGCCTCAGAAAATCAAAAATATTCCGATGGTTGAGCTTGAATTGGCCAACGGAAGCTTATATCCTGAAAAAGGTAGAGTGGAAGCCATTACCGGACAGATTGATCCTACAACCGGAACTATTCAGTTCAGAGTTTCATTTACCAATGCTCAAAAACTTTTAAGCAACGGAAACAGTGGTAAAATAAGACTTCCGAAATATTACAACAATGTTCTTGTCGTACCTGAAGGTGCTACTTACGAACAGCAGGGAATCGTTTATGTTTATAAAGTTAATAAAGACACTGCCAGAAATGCTGTCGTTAATATCATTGACAGAATCGACAATTTAGCATTAATTAAAGATGGAGTAAAAGTGGGAGATCCTGTAGTGGCAGCCGGTACCGGAACGTTGAAAAACGGAACACCAGTGAAACCGCAGCCTACGACAACTGATCAGATTGTGAAATCCATAAAACCGAAATTCTAATGATCAAAAACTTTATTAATAGACCGGTTTTATCCACTGTAATCTCAATCCTGATCGTTATTCTCGGGGTTTTGGGGCTTACAGCACTGCCGGTGACACAATATCCTGACATCGCACCTGCGACAGTAAGTGTAAGAGCAAATTACACCGGAGCCAACGCCGAAACAGTAATGAAAAGTGTGGTCGTTCCTTTGGAAGAACAGATCAACGGTGTTGAAGGAATGGATTACATTACGTCAACTGCCGGAAACGACGGTTCAGCACAGATTCAGGTATTTTTTAAGCAGGGTGTTGATGCTGATATTGCTGCCGTAAACGTACAGAACCGTGTTGCGAGAGCGTCCCCGCTTCTACCAAGTGAGGTAACGAGAGCCGGAGTTGTAACACAGAAACAGCAGACCAGTGCTTTGATGTACCTGTCTTTTTATTCTGAAAACAAAAATATTGACGATGTTTATCTTCAGAACTTTCTGAATATTAACGTTATTCCAGATCTTCAGAGGATTAATGGAGTAGGTGAAGCCAACGTTTTTGGTGGAAAAAACTATTCGATGAGAATCTGGCTCGATCCTGCAAAATTGGCAGCTTACGGAATTACACCTGCTGAAGTGACCAATGCCATCAATGATCAGAGTAGAGAAGCAGCTGCAGGTTCTTTAGGACAAAACAGCGGAAGTTCTTTTGAATATATCATTAAATATGTCGGAAAATTCAGTGAGAAAGAGCAGTATGACGACATCATTATCAAATCTTTGCCCGACGGACAGAATTTAATGCTGAAAGATGTTGCTAAAGTAGAATTAGGCGGTCTTTCTTATTCAGGAGTAGGTGAAAACGGTGATTATCCTTCCATCAGTATGGGGGTTTTCCAGACTCCGGGATCAAATGCTCAGGAGATTATTGAAAATATTAAAAAACAGCTGAAAGAAAATGAAGGCTCTTATCCGGAAGGTGTAAAATATACTTTTAACTTTGATACAAACGAATTCCTGGACGCATCAATTGAAAAGGTAATTCATACTTTGATCGAGGCATTTATTCTTGTATTTATCGTAGTTTATATATTTTTACAGGATTTCAGATCTACTTTAATTCCGGCGATTGCGGTTCCGGTTTCGATTGTGGGAACATTCTTTTTCCTGAATCTGTTTGGATATTCATTAAACCTTTTAACTTTATTCGCTTTAGTACTGGCCATTGGTATTGTGGTCGATGATGCGATCGTTGTTGTAGAAGCCGTTCACGCCAAAATGGAAAATGGAATTTCTGATGCGAAAAAAGCAACCATTGAAGCGATGGATGAGATCACCGGAGCGATTATCTCAATTACCTTGGTAATGGCAGCAGTATTTATTCCGGTAACATTTATTACAGGGCCTACCGGTGTGTTTTATCAGCAGTTTGGTATCACTTTAATCATTGCGATCATTATCTCCGCAGTCAATGCACTTACTTTGAGTCCGGTTTTATGTTCGTTATTTTTAAAGCCTCATGAAGAACACCACAAAGAATATAAAGATTTAAACTTTATTAAAAAGTTCTTCTATAAATTTAATATTGGTTTCAAAACCGCTACAGACCGTTACGGAAGAGGATTTAATTTCCTGATTAAACACAAGTGGGTGACTTTAGTCATTCTGATTGTAACAGGAGGAATTATCTATTGGGCAAACGGAAGTATGAAAAAAGGTTTCGTACCAACCGAAGACAGAGGAATTATCTTTACAGATGTTCAGCTTCCGCCGGGAGCTTCGATGGAAAGAACTTATACCGTTCTGAAAACTCTGCAGAAAGAAGCATTAAAAATTCCTGGAATTCAGAATGTGACAATTTCCACAGGTAGAGGATTACTTTCCGGAAACGGTAGCAATAATGGTCTTGCCTTCGTTAAACTGAAACCGTTCGATGACAGAAAAGGAGACGGCCTGTCTTCCGAAGAGATTTCAAAAAGATTATTTGGTCTTGCAGGAAAAGTTCCTGATGCGAAAGTAGTATTCTTCCAGCCTCCAAGTGTACCGGGATTCGGTAACAGTGCAGGTTTTGAGATGGTACTTTTAGATAAATCAGGAGGCGATTTTGCTCAGCTGGATGCCAAGACTAATGAGTTTATAGGAAATCTGATGCAGAGACCGGAAATTGAATTTGCCCAGACATCTTTCAATACAAAATATCCTCAGTATTTAATGGAAATTAATGTTCCGTTAGCCAAACAGAAAGGCGTTTCAGTGAATGATATCTTATCTGCCATGCAGGGCTATATTGGTGGAATTTACGGAGCTGACTTCACAAAATACGGAAAGCAGTTCAGAGTGATGATTCAGGCATTGCCTGAAGACAGAGTAGATGCTGCGAACTTAAATCAATATTATGTAAAGACAAGTTCGGGAGAGATGTCGCCGATTTCACAGTTTGTTACTTTAACTAAAACGTATGGTCCGCAATCTGTCGGTCGTTACAACTTATTTACTTCGGTGAAAATTACAGGAGCCAACAAAGCAGGCTTCAGTTCGGGGGATGCGATTACAGCGGTCCAGGCTGTTGCCAAAGAAACGCTGGATCAAAATTATGATGTAGAATTTACAGGTCTTACCAGAGAAGAATTAAGTTCAGGATCACAGACTTTACTGATTTTTGCTTTGAGTTTGGTATTCGTTTATTTTATCCTTTCTGCTCAGTACGAAAGTTACATTCTGCCTTTAGTAGTGGTTATTTCACTTCCTCTTGGGGTAATGGGTGCTTATTTCGGACAGAAAATTATGGGGCTTGAAAACAACATCTACTTCCAGATTGCACTTATTATGTTGGTCGGATTATTGGCCAAAAATGCGATTTTGATTATCGAATTTGCAGTACAGCGAAGACATCACGGCGAAACGATTGTAGATTCTGCAATTAATGCAGCGAAGGCGAGATTAAGACCGATTTTAATGACATCTTTAGCCTTTATCTTTGGTCTTTTACCATTGGTTTTGGCAAGCGGAATCGGTGCTGTCGGAAACAGATCTATTGCAACGGGAGCAGCAATCGGATTGTTGATAGGAACTATTTTAGGAGTATTTGTCATCCCTGTACTGTATGTAGTTTTCCAGACTTTGCAGGAGAAAATCAAACCGATCAAGCAAAAAGATATTAATCTTGCCGAATAAGTAATTTTAGAGTTATTAAAAATGAAAAATTTATCAATCTTTATAAAAGGAACAGCTTTTTCGGTGCTTACTTTGGCGTTGGTTGCTTCGTGCAACATCAGAAAAGAATACGAAAGGCCAAAAAACATTGTTCCCGAAAACCTTTTCCGTACAGACAGGCTTCCAAAAGATTCTTCGTCTATTGCGGAACTTTCGTGGCGCGAAATCTTTACAGATCCCATTTTACAGGGTTATATTGAAAAAGCCTTGCAGAATAATCTCGATATCAGAATTGCCATTCAGAATTATGAAGCAGCTGAAGCTTATTTAAAACAAAGCAAAGCAGCCTACCAACCTACAGTTTCCATCGGTCCGAACTACACATTTCAGACACAGTCTGTCAATACACAGTTTGGTCAGATCATCGGAGAACGAAGATATGTTAATCAGTATGACATTACAGCAAGCATCGGCTTTGAAGCTGATATCTGGGGTAAACTGAAAGCTCAGGAAAAAGCTCAGCTTGCCGCAGTTTGGGGAACGCTTGCAGCTCACAAAGCCGTAAAAAATGATCTGATTGCAGCTTTGGCATCATCCTATTTCCAGCTACTGACTTTTGATCAGCAAAAAAGAATCATTTCTGAAACAATTACAATCAGACAGAGCAATCTTGAAACTACGAAAGCTCTGAAGGAAGCCGGAATTCTCACTGAAGTGGCTGTTCAGCAAAGTGAGGCGTTGGTTTACAATGCTCAGGCATCATTAATTGATATTGAAACTCAGATTCAGATCCTTGAAAATACAATGAGTTTGTTATTGGCGGAACCTTCACAGGCCATCAACCGTTCTACTCTTGAATCTCAGAGAATTCCTGCTGAAATTTCAGTAGGCTATTCAGCAAGTCTTCTGGCAAACAGACCCGATGTGATGCAGGCAGAATATAATCTGATCAATACTTTCGAACTGACGAATTCTGCAAAAGCACAGTTTTATCCAACATTCAGAATTACAGGATCGGGTGGGGTGCAGTCGGTAGATATTGATCATTTATTCAGTGTAAACTCTCTGTTTGCAAGCGTTGTGGGAGGTTTAGCACAACCGCTTTTAAACAGAAGACAGATCAGAACCAACTATGATGTCAGTTTGGCCAATAAAGAAATTGCTTATCTGAATTTCAGAAAAACAGTGCTCAGTGCGGGCAAGGAAGTTTCAGATGCGATTAGGGTTTTCACGGTACAGGATGAGTTTATTGACTTAAAAACAAAGGAGCTTACAGCTTACAAAAACTCAGTAAGTTTCTCGCAGGAATTGGTAAACTACGGCATGGCAAACTATCTTGAAGTGCTTACAGCGAATGTGAATGCATTAAATGCAGAACTTAATATTTCAAATGCCCAATACAACAAAATGAAAGCGGCAGTAGACCTCTATAAAGCCTTAGGTGGCGGATGGAGATAATCTTTCTTCCGCAGGATTTTATAGTTAATCTTGTTTTAAACGCATACTTTTCGGAGTGTGCGTTTTCTTTTTTGATGAATATGAAGCAATTAGCATTTATTTTCAGCAGATCTTCAATAAATTTTAACAAATTATTTGTATATATGGTTTAATTACTTACTTTTGTACCGCTTCGTGTAAAAAGCACGGGAAAACAGGGGAATTAGCTCATCTGGCTAGAGCGTTAGACTGGCAGTCTAAAGGTGACGGGTTCGATCCCCGTATTCTCCACAAAAACTTTATCAAACCTTGTAATCTTATGAAGAAATTTTTTTTACTTGCGTTAATGGCTGTAATGTTCATCAGCTGTAATTCTGATGACGATTTAACTTTAGTTGATTACATCGGAACGTGGTCCGGAACCTACACCGGAACAAATGATAAAGGTGATTGGAATTTTGTAGTCGCCGACGACGGAAAAGTGACAGGCACTATGCATTCTATCGACACTAATCAAAATTTTGCGATTATCGGTCGTCTGGACAGATCCGGACAGTTGATTGCAGAACTGGCTTTACCTGCTAAAGGAAATTTCAACGGTACGCTTACTACTGAGAAAAAAGGTAACGGATCTTGGGACAACAGTCTTCCGGCACCGGCAAGAAGCGGAAATTGGGAAGGTTCAAAAGATAAAAAGTAATTTTACCAAAATATAATTAAAACCACAGTTTTTTGAAACTGTGGTTTTTTTTGATTTAAACTTTTTTAAAATAACTGATTCATTAAAATCACTTCTCTGCTTTCCAGCAAAGGAACTACCTGTTCCAAAACAATCTCTTTAAAATGATCTGAATTGCGGTGAAGCTCAACTGCTGCTTCATTTGCATATCCCTCATACAGAATCAATGTATTGCGGTCTGTCTGGCTTTGGTGAACTTTATAAAACAGATTTCCTTCTTCCTGAGAACTCTTCTCTGCTGCTTCTCTCATCAGCTGAATGACGGTTTCAGATTTTCCTTCTTTCACCTCCCATTTTGCATGAACAAATACTTTTTTCGTATCCATTTTTTTTTAATTTTAAATTAAACTAAGCCTTTCTGCTCTCCAGAAGAGCAACAATTTTTTCACCAACACCTTTTGCTGAAGCAGGATTTTGACCTGTGATCAGATTTCCATCTGAAATACTGTTTTCAGACCATGCCTCAGCAGCATGGAAAATGGCACCTTGTTCGGATAATGCAGTCTGCAAATCAAAAGGGACATCAGTTCTCGCATAATTATCTTCTTCTTCGGTTGTGAAAGAGGTGATGTTTTTCCCATTCACAAGATAAGTTCCGTCACTTAATTTTACATTGAGAAATGAAACAGGACCGTGACAAACCGCAGCAACAATACCGTCTCTTTCATAAACATCTGCGATTACCTTTTTCAGTTCATCGTTTTCCGGCATATCGACCATCGGAGCCAAACCACCGGGAATAAAAGCTACATCGTAATTATTGACATCAACTTCAGAAAGTTTTGCAGCTTTGTGCATGTCGTCCCAGCCTTTTCCGGTCAGGAATTTTAAGTTATCCGGATCATCTGCTAAATTTAAGGCATCCAAAAATGGTGATTCGCCCGTAAGACTTGCAAAATCTACATCGAAATTTGCTTTCTGAAATTCTGCGTAAGGATGTGCTACCTCGGGTAAAAAAGTTCCGGTTCTTCTATTGTTTTTTCCAATAGAATTTGCGTTGGAGACGATGATTAATACTTTTGCTTTCATAATTAAAATTTTAATTGAATGATTTTTTATTTAAATTTCTAAAGCAAATGTACATCGACCGAATGCCTGAAGAGAAGGAGCCAAGTCACAAAAAAAGTGTGACCGGAATCACACTTTGTATTTTAAATTTAAAAAATCATTTACCGTTGGAATATAATCTGCTTAAAGTTTCCCGACTTACACCCAGATATTCTGCAACATATTTTTTTGGAATATGAGAAATAAGATCAGGATACAACCGCGAAAACTCTTGATACCGCTGCTGTGGCGTGCTGGATAATAAAAGTATAATTCTCTGCTGTAAAGCAATGTAACCGTTAGTCAGTTTTATTCTGAAAAAATGTTCCATTTTGTGAAATTCTGTTGCAAGTTTTTCTCGTCCTTCCAGTGTAAGACAGGCTACAGCACCGTCCTGCAGGCATTCTACAAACATCGTTGCATTTTTTTGACTGAAAAATCCAATGTAATCCGTCATCCACCAGTTCTTTTTTGCAAACTGAATGATGTGTTCTTTTCCGCTTTCGTCCACGTAAAAAACTTTATAAATTCCATCCAGAGTCAGAAATTCATATTTCACTTCATCGCCTTCGTGAACGAGAAACTGATTTTTCCGAACATTTTTTATAGTGAAAAATGTTTTGATACGCGCAAATTCTTCATCTGTAATGCTAATGATCTCCTCAATATGTTCTCTCAGTCTGTCCATTTCTCTGTAAATTATCTGTAAATTTAAGTAAAAAGAGGAAACAAGATTCTATTTGAATATTCGTGTGAACTTTAAACTGAAAGCATATTTTAAACCTTGAGTCAGACCGTCAATCTAACAATTTTTAACAGCCACAATTCCATAAAATTCCGTAATTTTGCACATCGTGATTTTCATGTAAAGTCACCCCAAATTATGAGCGAATCTAAAGAATATATAGAAGTTTACGGAGCCAGAGAACACAATCTTAAAAACATTGATGTTAAAATTCCGCGCAATGAACTGGTGGTAATCACAGGACTTTCAGGAAGCGGAAAATCTTCACTGGCTTTTGATACCATTTTTGCTGAGGGACAGCGCCGTTACATCGAAACATTTTCTGCTTATGCCAGACAGTTTTTAGGTGGATTGGAACGTCCTGATGTTGATAAAATCGAAGGACTATCTCCCGTGATCGCAATCGAGCAGAAAACAACCAACAAAAATCCCCGTTCAACCGTAGGAACTGTTACTGAATTGTACGATTATCTGCGTCTTCTATTCGCAAGAGTTTCAGATGCTTATTCTCAGACGACAGGAAAAAAGCTGGTAAGTTATACTGAAGATCAGATTCTGGATGCCATTAAAGAAAATTATAAAGGCGAAAAAATAATGCTGATGGCGCCGGTTGTACGTTCAAGAAAGGGACATTACCATGAACTTTTCGTGCAGATGGCCAAAAAAGGGTACGGGCAGGCAAGAATCGACGGTGAACTTCAGGATATTGAATACGATTTGAAACTTGACCGTTACAAAACCCACGACATCGATATCGTTGTAGACCGTTGGATCATCGGTGAATCTGCTTCGGAGTCAAGAATGGAAAAATCCCTGCGAACTGCGATGGAAATGGGCGAAGGTCTGATCGGAATTCAGAAACTGGGAACAACAGACATTGAGTATTTTTCTAAAAATTTAATGGATGCCGAAACCGGTCATTCACTGGCCTTACCGGAGCCGAATACATTTTCATTCAATTCTCCGAAGGGAAGCTGCCCAAGCTGTAAAGGCTTGGGAACTATCAAAAAAATCAACACCGATTATTTTGTTGAAAATCCTAAATTATCAATCAATCAGGGAGGTCTGCTGCCTTTGGAAGATATTAAATCCAACAAATACATCCTTTCACAGATCAAAAATATTCTTGAAATATTTGGTCTGAGCCTGTCAACTCCGTTCAAAGATATTCCGGCCGAAGCTCTGGATTATATGTACAACGGATGTCACAAAGAATTCAATAAAGATTTAAAATACGCAGGAATTACCAAGAAAATCAAAGTAAGTTTTGATGGTTTAATTCCTTTTATGGAAGAACTGATCGAGGAAAGAGAATCTTACGAAGCGATTTTACTCGAGAGACATTTCACCACAGAAGAAACCTGTCCTGAATGTAAAGGTGCACGTCTTCAGGCATCAAGTTTAAGTTTTAAAATTGACGGAAAAAATATCGCTGAAATCAATGGCTTAAGTTTATCTGATCTGAAAGACTGGCTAAGAGACGTAAAAGATAAATTTTCAGAGAAAAACGGAATTATTGCTCACGAAATTTTAAAGGAAATCGAAACCAGACTTCAGTTTTTGCTGGATGTCGGTTTGGATTATCTAAGTTTAAGTAGAAGCTCAAAAACCCTTTCAGGTGGAGAATCCCAGAGAATCCGTCTGGCAACACAAATCGGCTCTCAGCTTGTAAATGTTCTTTATATTCTGGATGAACCAAGCATCGGTTTACACCAGAGAGACAACGAAAGACTGATCAACTCCCTGAAAAATCTCCGTGACATCGGAAACTCTGTTTTGGTGGTGGAACACGACAAAGATATGATTATGGAAGCCGACGAAGTTTTGGATATCGGTCCGAGAGCTGGTAAATTCGGAGGCGAAATTCTTTGGCAGGGAAAACCGAAAGACTTGCTGAAAGCCGACACCATCACTGCAGATTACATCAACGGAAAGAGAAAAATTGCCATTCCGCAAGTAAGAAGAGAAGGAAATGGAAAAAGTATAGTTTTAAAAGGTGCAACAGGAAATAATCTTAAAAATGTAACGCTTGATATTCCGTTGGGAAAACTCGTGGTTGTAACCGGAATTTCAGGAAGCGGAAAATCATCTCTGATTAACGGAACTTTATATCCGATTCTGAACAAGCATTTCTACAGAGCCGTTCAGGAACCTTTGCCATTCAAAAAAATTGAAGGTCTTGACAATATCGATAAGATTGTTGATGTTGACCAGACACCGATAGGCAGAACGCCGCGCTCAAATCCTGCGACTTACACAGGAATGTTTACAGACATCCGAAATTTATTTTCAGAATTGCCTGAATCTAAAATCCGTGGTTACAAGCCCGGAAGATTTTCTTTCAACGTGAAAGGCGGACGGTGCGAAACCTGTCAGGGAGGCGGTTTAAAGGTTATTGAAATGAACTTTTTACCCGATGTTTATGTTCACTGTGAAACCTGCAACGGAAAACGTTTCAACAGAGAAACACTGGAAGTCCGTTACAAAGGAAAATCGATTTCAGATGTACTGGAAATGACGATTGATGAAGCTGTAGATTTCTTCCAGCCGATTCCAAAGATTTTTGCAAGAGTGAAAACTCTGCAGGATGTCGGTTTGGGTTACATCACGATGGGGCAGCAGTCAACAACGCTTTCCGGCGGTGAGGCTCAGCGTATCAAACTGGCTACAGAGCTTGCAAAAAGACAGACAGGAAATACGCTTTATATTCTTGACGAACCAACAACTGGACTTCATTTTGAAGACGTGAAAATCCTGATGGATGCGATAAATAAACTGGTGGAATTAGGAAATTCATTCATCATCATCGAACACAATATGGATGTCATTAAACTGGCCGATCATATTATCGATGTAGGTCCTGAAGGAGGAAAACATGGCGGTGAAATTATTGCAAAAGGAACGCCTGAAGAAATTATCAAATCTAAAAAATCTCTGACAGGGAAGTATCTGAAAAAGGAGATGTAAAATATTAATCACATAATGAGGAAAACCACAATGCAAATTGTGGTTTTTTTATTTATTTTTGGGGAAAACGAATAAAAATGAAACTCGTAGCAATCTATATAAAAAAGAACTTCCTTTTTTCTGAAACACAAACAATTAATCTAGGAGGAAAATATTTCTATAAGATATCTGCAAAAGAAAATATAGAAAATCAACATAATATTACGAGAGCAGAAAATCCAAATTTTATAGAGGGATTTTGGGGAGAAAATATATCTATGGTGTCTGCAATTGTTGGGGAAAATGGATCAGGAAAAACAAATGTGCTTAAAATAATTAATAGTGATTTTCGTGAAAACTCAAAATATATTTTACTTTATGAAGATGGTAATACTTGTTATATTCAAAACAGAACAGGAAATAAAGATAAAAATGAGAATATTATAAATGCTAGTAATGATATTTTCATTGCTAGTGGTTTTGTATTAGACGAATTTAAAACATCATTGCATGAAAGCTTATATTTTTCTAATGCTTACGACAGAGGAATTAAAAAAATTAGTTCTTTTCTTCCTTTAAATTCTAAAAATATAGATGATAGTATTAACGAAATTGAAGATAGAAATCTTCTTTTGCAAATTCAATTGATGAACAATCCTATTATTGATGATTTAAAAAAAGCTTATCAAGATTTTCCAAAGTTTGATTTTTTACAAATAAAATCAAATCCACTTTCAAAATGGGACTTGAGAAAAATTTATATTGATACGAATATTGGTTTTACGAATATTCTAAAAAAAATTAGAGATGATTTCGACCATGACTTCGAAAGATTAATTGAGAGATTAAATGAAGACAAATTTGAAAAAGAAGAAATTATAAAGGAAATACAATTTAATAGGTTTATTATTGAAATATCAGATACTCCAAATCTGCTTCGCATATTTACAGACATAATCTCAAATGCTCTAAATTCAGAAATTCATGTTGAAACTACAATAGAACAACACTATTTTAATCTTCCAAAAAAAATTACTTTAACCAAAAATAACAATGAGGAAATTGATGGAATTACCTTTCGAGATTTAAATCAGAATCACAAAGAAAGGTTGTATTCAATTATACAAAATATTGAAACTGCAGCAAGTACTACAAATTTATTAGATGAAGTTTGGAAAAAATATCCAATATTTACCAATTCAAATTCTGGAAAAACACATGAAGAAGGTAATTTATTGAAAAATTTTGAAGTGAATATCCTTTCTTTACTTATATTGAATGACACTTTTGCCATTACTGGATTAGAAGCTAACTTCAAACAATATAACTACAATAATGTTAGAAATTTAATCAATAGTAACGAAGATAATTTTGAAGCAATATTAAATCAATTTTTACACAAATACTTTGCGCAAAATCATGGTTTCATTTATAAAAAAATACTAGAAAAATTTGGAAATGAATTACTGAATGCTGATGAAACATTGATAAAAGAAGAAATATTAAAATATGGAATCTCTTCCAATGGAATTAAAATAGATGATGTTCGTAGAAAAATGAATAACGATTTACAAGGAATTTTCTCAATAAGAAACATTTATTATTTTTTAAAAGAAAATTTATCTGATAGCGAAATAAAATTCGATTTAGCAGCACAAGATATGCTCGTGAAAATGCAAAACTTTCTTGCTCTAAATCAAGGTATAAGAACTTATTTTAATTCTTTACCTAGTAATGAAAAAGAACTTTTTTATTACGATATCGGCAAAAATTTCTCATATGGTGAAAAGTCTCTTTTAAATCTTTTTGCTCAGTTTTTTGAGTTTAAAGTTCAAGAGAATATAAAGCATTACGGTTGGCAAAATTTGAATATTTTACTTGACGAAGCTGATTTAGGCTTTCATCCTGAATGGAAAAGAAAATTTATATACGCAATCACAACTGTATTTTCAGTTTTATTTTCAGATGAAAATCTCCAAATAATAATAACAACACACGATCCTTTAACTTTATCTGACATTCCAAATAGCAATGTTGTTTATTTAAAAAAAGAACGAGATAAAACAAGAGTACTAGATCAAAAAGATAAACCAAAGCAGTCTTTTGGTGCAAATATTACCGATTTACTTGCTGATAGCTTTTTTATTAGCGATGGCTTAATTGGAGATTTTGCAAAGGGGAAGATTGAGAATACAATTCGATGGATAAACATTGAAAAATATAAAAAAAATAGTATTTCTCAGCAACCTTATAAAATTGATGAGGATGAGTATGAAAAATATAAAAAGATTATCGAACTTATTGATGAGAAAATAGTTAAAATGAAACTTGCTGAAATGATTGATGAATTGAAACCTGAAAAAGATTTTCAAAAAGAGTTAGCTGAAAAAGAAATAGAATATTTAAAAAATAAATTTGGCTTATAATGTTTAAATTAAACCCCAATCCTAGAGCAGTTAAATTTTACTATGAAAAAGTTTCTGAAATAATTGATAAAATAATTGATGAAAGAATAGCTAGTGGGCTTTTAGAAATTTCTACAAGAAAGTTCCTAAAACAATATAAAAACATTCTTATTCAAGGAAAACCTGAATTGCTTTTAAAAGTTCATCAAAAATTTAAAAATACAATTACTGATCAAAACACCGAAAATTTGAAAACTTGTTTTAAAGAAAGAGCCTACAAAGAACATTTTCAAAGATATTTTGGTAAAGAATTTTTAAATTTATTAAATATTGATACCTGCGTTTATTGTAACAGAAATTATACATTACAATTTGATCTAGAAAGCAATCACACTCGCGCTCAGTTAGACCATTGGTTTCCAAAGGCTGATTTTCCAATTCTGGCATTAAGTTTTTACAATTTGATACCAAGTTGTTCTTCTTGTAATCATATTAAAGGGCAAGCAAAAGAATATGATTGGGAAAAAGCATTAGAAAATTTAGTTCATCCATATTCTGATTCAATAGATTTTTCTTTTAGTTATGATTTTGATAAATACAATGAACCAAAAATTTGGCTTGTACAGAATAATTCAAATCTTAAAAATGAACAAACAATCAAATTTAATAAGTTGAGAGAAATATATGAAGCACAGTCTGGCAAAGAATTGAAAGATCTTTATGATTTACGCTATAAATATTCTCAAAACTATTTAGACATTCTTTGTAACAAAACTTTTGAAGGTTTAAGTCTATCTCAAGAAGAAGCGTACAGAATGGTATTTGGCATAGAAATTAAGAAAGATGATTACCACAAAAGACCCTTCTCAAAATTTAAGCATGATATCATTGAAGAGCTCAAAAAAAACATTTAAGTCAATTATAATCATTCCAATGTTAACTTTTCAATTATTTTAGAAATTTAAACCATTGAAAATCAATATTTTAATTTTCAATGTTAACCCAATGTTAACTGAATGTAAAATTTATATGAATTTATTTATATATCTTTGAATTAGAAAATAAGAAACAACAACAATTAACTCTAAAAATTAAAGACATATGAAAAATAAAATTCAAATATTCGCAGCTTCACTTTTCGTATTTGCATTTGCATCCATTTTTAATACTGCGAAAGCTCAGATATCTTCAGACAATACCATCAAAGAAGTTCAGCTGGCTAAGGCCGACGCTTTTAATGAAATCAGAAACCAGCTGATGGCCAATTTTGATTTTACCAATCAGGATTACCAGCAGGGAATTGTAAATTCTGAAGTGAAATTTGATGTTTCGGAAAACGGAAAAATCATCAATGTAAAATCTAAAGGAGATTGCAAAGTGGTAAGCAAAGAGATTGAAAAAATCCTCAGCAACCTTCACTACAGAATTGATTCATCGAAAATGAACGAAAAAATGCTTGCCTCAAGTTTCGTAATGCCTGTAAGAGTGGATATCAACAACAGATAAATGACTTATCATATATTTTTCAGAACTGCCTTCACGGGCAGTTTTTTATTGCCGTTAATTCATTAAATTTGATGTTTAAAATTTAGATTTTGGAAGAGATACTGAATGTGGTGTTCCGCTCACTTTGCGTTTACCTTTTTATGGTGATCGCCATTCGTGTGTTTGGTAAAAACCAGCTGTCACAGCTCAATGCCGGTGATGTGGTTTTGCTGCTTCTTATTTCAAATGCCGTTCAGAATGCCATGGTTGGTCCTGATACTTCGCTTCAGGGCGGGATTATCGCAGCTCTCGTACTTTTTGCAGCCAATTTTGTTTTGAAACGGATCATGTTTAAAAATCCAAAATTTAAAAGTTTTCTGGAAGAAGATCCTGTGATTCTGATAAGAGACGGAAAGATTGATGAACCTGCTTTAAACAGAGTGAAAATTACTGAAGATGAACTGGAAGAATCCATAAGAGAACACGGTGTTGATGGAATTAAAAATGTTAGACTCTCCATTCTTGAAGTGGATGGCAACATCAGTGTTGTATCTATGGATAAGACCGGAGAACAGACCCATTACACCAGAATAAAACGAAAAAATAAAAGAAAATATCACTAAAAAATGTATTACGAATTACGGGAAATGCGTCCGGGAGATGAGAAACGGGTTCTGGAAATCTTTCAGCAGGGAATTGACGGTGGAATTGCCACTTTCGAAACAACGGTTCCTACAGAAGAAGCGTGGGATATGGAGTTCTTGAACGACTGCCGCTGGATTCTTGAAAACGGAAAAAGTGAAGTGATCGGATGGTGTGCACTGAAGTCGGTCAGCAAAAGAGACTGTTTCAAAGGTGTTGCAGAGATCAGCATTTATTTTGATAACGCGTATCAGGGAAAAGGACTCGGAACAATGTTATTGAGAAAATTAATCGCCGACAGTGAAGAACATGGTTTCTGGACATTGCAGGCCAACATATTTCCGGAAAATGAAATTTCAATACATTTTCATCAGAAATTTGGATTCAAAATTCTTGGTACCAGAGAAAAACTGGGAAAACTCGATGGGAAATGGAAGGATGTCGTCATGCTTGAAAGACGCAGTGAGATTATATTTTAACATAAAACGTTATAAAGTTTCTTAAAAATTACTGTATTTACAATCATAAACTGTTATTGGCATTTTCATTGTTGCTTTTTTTTCAGAAATTTAAAAACAATGGAAATATGAAGAGTTTTGTTAAAATTTTAGGAGCATTTCTCCTGCTGGTCTTTTCTGCAAGCTTTAATACTGTAGATGCTCAGAGACATCATAAACATAAAAAACATCATTTCAAATCTGCTAAACATTATCATAAAAGAGCAGCTCATCATCACAGAAGACCTGCCAGATATGTTACCCATTACAGAAAACCTGTAAGACACAGATATTACCGTCCTGTAGTGCATCACAGACCTGTAAGACAATATTACAGACACGTACCGCCAAGACAGACAGTAATTGTGATTAATCGCTAATAAAAAAAATCGACTGTTTCAGAGAAGCAGCCGGTTTTGTTTTTTCTACATTTTACTTTTGATAGGATCGAGGAAGGTATTGAAAATCATGATATCCTGCCCAAACTTCATTTCGATGCGGTCTGCAATATTCTGAAGTTCACTTTTGATAAAATCTTCACGGTACTCAGCATCATCAAAGATGAGCAGAAGATTGTAGTTTTTACCCTCTTCAATAAAGTCGCTCTGTACTTCAGAAAGAATATATTTATTGACGTCAAGAAGATTTTCTGTCATAAGAAACAACTCTTCGTCAACATATTTTGTCCATTCTTCAAGGTTGTTTTTGGGGCAGTGAAAGGTAATACTGAGAACACTCATATTTTATGATTTATTTAATATTTTAGATGCAATTCTCAGGCAAAAATCGGTATTTTTTTCTTAAATTAGCACGTTATAATTTAGCCGAAATAAATATTTTTCAGATGTGTGAATAACGCTCTGATTATCATAATAATAAACTTTTATATGCAAAAAGAAGGAGAAAGACTGATTCCTATTAACATTGTTGATGAAATGAAGTCATCTTACATCGACTATTCTATGTCGGTAATTGTTTCCAGAGCACTTCCGGACGTGAGAGATGGCCTTAAACCTGTACACAGAAGGGTATTGTACGGTATGTATGGATTAGGGGTTTTTTCAAACAGAAAATATTTAAAATCTGCCAGAATCGTTGGAGACGTTTTAGGTAAATATCACCCTCACGGTGACTCTTCAGTTTACGATGCCATGGTAAGAATGGCTCAGGACTGGAGCTTACGTTATCCACAGGTTGATGGGCAGGGTAACTTCGGTTCAATGGATGGAGATCCACCTGCAGCAATGCGTTACACCGAGGCAAGACTTAAGAAAATTTCAGACGAAATTTTATCTGATCTTGATAAAGAAACGGTAGACTTTCAAAATAACTTTGACGACAGTTTAACTGAACCAAGCGTAATGCCTTCGAAAATTCCTAACCTTTTGGTAAACGGAACTTCAGGTATTGCTGTTGGTATGGCCACCAATATGGCGCCGCATAACTTAACTGAGTCGATCAATGCAATCTGTGCTTATATCGATAACAGAGAAATCACTATTGATGAACTGATGCAGCACATCATTGCTCCGGATTTCCCTACCGGTGGTATTATCTATGGTTACGACGGTGTGAGAGATGCTTTCCATACAGGAAGAGGACGTGTAGTTTTAAGAGCTAAAGTAGGTTTTGAAGAAGTTCACAACCGAAATGCGATTATCGTAAGCGAAATTCCGTATCAGGTGAACAAAGCAGAGATGATTGCCAGAACTGCGGAGTTGGTGAAAGACGATAAAATTCCTGGAATCTACGAAATCAGAGATGAATCTGACAGAAGAGGTATGCGTATCGTATACGAACTAAAGAATGATGCTATTCCGAATGTGGTTTTAAATATGCTTTATAAATATACGTCGCTTCAGACGTCTTTCAGTGTAAACAATATTGCATTGGTACACGGAAGACCGGAGCAGTTGAATGTAAAGGATATTATTCACCATTTTGTAGAGCACAGACATGAAATAATCGTAAGAAGAACTCAGTACGAGCTTAGAAAAGCGAAGGAGAGAGCTCATATTCTTGAAGGTTTCATGAAAGTGATCGGAACTCAGGATGCTTTAGATAAAGCCATTTCCATCATACGTCACTCTTCCAATCCGCAGGCTGCGAAAGAAGGTTTGATGACGGAATTTGAACTTTCAGACATTCAGGCTCAGGCAATTCTTGACTTACGTCTTGCACGTCTTACAGGAATGGAGCTCGACAAAATCCGTGATGAGTACGATGCAATTATGAAAGAAATTGCAAACCTCGAAGATATCTTAGCTAATGAAGGAAGAAGATTCGAGATTATTAAGGAAGAATTGGTTGAAGTAAGAGAGAAATACGGCGACGAAAGAAGAACTGAAATCGACTATTCAGGAGGTGAAATGTCTATCGAAGACATCATCCCGAACGAAGAGGTGGTTCTTACCATTTCTCACGCAGGGTACGTGAAGAGAACGTTGCTTTCAGAATACAAAGTTCAGAGCAGAGGTGGCGTTGGTAATAAAGCGGCGACAACAAGAGATTCAGATTTCCTGGAATATATTGTTTCGGCAACCAACCACCAGTATATGTTATTCTTCACCGAAAAGGGAAGATGTTACTGGCTGAGAGTTTTTGAAATTCCGGAAGGATCAAAAATATCAAAAGGAAGAGCAGTTCAGAACCTGATTAATATTGAGCCTGATGATAAAATTAAAGCTTACATCAGAACCAATAATTTAAAAGATGCAGAATACGTCAACCAAATGAGTGTGGTGATGGTGACCAAAAACGGAACCATCAAAAAGACTTCACTGGAAGCATATTCAAGACCGAGAATAAACGGTGTAAATGCTATTGAAATCAGAGATAATGACCAGTTGTTAGGTGCTTATTTAACGAATGGAACATCTCAGATCATGATCGCTACCAAAAATGGAAAATGCATCCGTTTCCCTGAAGAAAAAGTAAGAGAAGTTGGAAGAAGTTCTATCGGTGTACGCGGAATTACTTTGGAAGAGAACGACGAAGTAATCGGTATGATCGTTGCAAATGATCTTGAAAACGAAACTGTTTTGGTAGTTTCTGAAAAAGGTTATGGTAAAAGAACTGCCGTTTTAGACTACAGAGAAACCAACAGAGGTGGAAAAGGGGTAATTACTTTAAATATCACCGATAAAACAGGAAACCTTATCGCTATTCAGAACGTTACTGACGACGACGGTCTAATGATCATCAACAAATCCGGTGTTGCCATCAGAATGGGAATGGATGAAATGAGAGTGATGGGTAGAAATACTCAGGGAGTAAGAATGATCAACCTGAAGAAAAATGACGAAATCGCTGCAATTGCAAAAGTTGCGATGGATAAAGATATTCCGGAGGATGAAGAATTGGAGGGAGAAAACGAAAATATAGCTGATAACCCAGAAAATGCAACAGAAGATTTGCCACAAAACGAAAATGGGGCAGAAGAAACTGAGAATTCTGATTCTGAAGAATAAATTTTAAATAAAAATAATATGAAAAAGCTGATTTTAGGGATTGCAATTTTAGCATCTTCGTTTACATTTGCTCAGAAAGATAAGGATGCCAGCGCAAAGTTTGACGCTGCCAATAAAGCAGCAATGGATGCTTTCAATGCAAAAAATTATGCTGTAGCCGCTCCGAAATTTTTGGAAGCCTATGAAATTTTAAAAGCTAATGGTAAAGCTGACGAAACGTATAAATACAACGCAGCAATTAGCTACGCAGTAAACAATAATATTCCGGAAGCTACAAAACTTTACGAAGAGTTAATTGCTGCCAATTACACTGGCGAGCAAACTACTTACACTGCAAAAGATAAACAGGGACAGGTGCAGTCCTTCGATAAAACAATGTGGACAACCCTTAAAGGAAAGTCTAAGGATTACACAGATTTTAAAGAAGAAAAAACTCCTTCTGTAGAACCTGAATTGTATGAAACATTGGCAACACTGTATCTTAACTCTAAGCAGAATGATAAAGCAGTTGCTTTAATTGAAAAAGGTCTGTCTAAATTTCCTAACAATGCCAAATTAAAAGATTTTCAGGGGACCGCTTACTATGCATCAGGTAACAATGACAAATTTGCAACGGTAATAAAGGAACAGTTGGCGAAAGATCCTAACAATGCTGAAAACTGGTATAACTTAGGTGTTCTTCAGTCAAAAAATCCTGCAAGTGCTGCAGAAGCTGAAGTCTCTTTCAAAAAAGCAATTGAGTTAAAGCCAGACTTCTCAAATGCTTATCTGAATCTTGTTTACACAACTATTGGTGACGAAGATGCTGCTGTAAAGAAAATTAACGAAACCAACAGAACTGATAAAGCTGCGGGAACGAAATTAATCGAAGAAAGAAGAGCCCGTTTTGCAAAAGCATTGCCTTACGCAGAAAGCTGGTACAAAGTACAACCGGAAAATATCGACGCCGTTTCTACGCTGAAAGATATTTACACGATTACAAAAAATACCGAAAAAGCAGCAGCAATGAAGGCGAAATTAGCTGAACTGGAAGCGAAGCAGACAAAATAATCTTAATCAGATTTCACAAAAAAACCGATGCAGAAATGTATCGGTTTTTTATTTTATTTGCCAAGTCTTCTCGAGACAACCACATCAGAAAAATATCCTCTGCCATTATTGATGATAGCCAGCAGATCTTTGTAGTAAGATTCTCCGTTTTCTTCTACAGAAGCCATCGCAAGTATGTAGGTGGTTAGCTTTTTATAATCTTCTGCTAATGTTTTCCGCAAAGACTTCATGTCTGAAACATTTTTCTGTGAAGTCTTAAACGACCTTTCAGCAAAAAGACTATTGAATGCCGCATTGGAAACTGAAAGATGGTTTACAAATTTTCCGATGGCCAACTGAGCAACAGCATTGCTGAAATCACTGCTTTCTAATCTGCTGATCAGTTGGGTGATTTGATTGGTTTCGGCTTCGCATGAATCGTTGTCCACATTTTTGTATTCCGAGAGCAACAGCTGTATTTTTTTGTAGGAATCAGCTTCCTCTGTATTTTTTGCGTTACGGTACGGTTTCAAAGAATCCCGTAATGCCTGAATGTCAGAATCTCTTTCTTTATCAAGTCTGGCAATAGCCTCAGACTCCTCGCTGGCTCTTACCTGATTTAGCCCTGCATTGTAAGCCGGAAGTTGATTTTGCAAAACCGTAAGGAGCTTTTTAGCATTCGGATCATCGTCAGGGTTTAACGAAGAAGATCCCAAATCTTCAAAAAGTCTCACGATCAGCTGCCCAAATTCTGAATGATGAAGCGCCTTTGCATAAAGGCTTTTTAATTAAATTTTACTCATAGCTCTGCTTTGTTTTTATTGCATTATAAAATTTTAAATCTACATATTGAAGGATTGAAGCAAACCATACTTAAATGGAACTTTCCCAAATTGGGACGGGGCAAAACTGTTTTAGGGGAAGCTGTCCCAAATTGGGACGGGAAGAATTGGTTTTAGTTTAAACAATCCCAAATTGGGAAAACCTAAACCAAAAGTGGGGGAGCGGAACTCTGTTTTTTTTCATCGTAATATTGTTTGTGTCTTTCAAATGTAATATAAATATCGATAGGGTGATAAATTTTTTTTTATTTTTAAATTACTGTCGATGCAATATAATTTTTTGAATGTCGTATAAAAGGTTGTCCTAACCCCGAATATTATCTGGAATAGATGGTAGCCGAAAAAATTAGGTTAAATAGAATCAGTAGAGAAAATTTAAACTAAATTCCGTTGTATTATCATTAAATTTCCACTCAAAATTTCTCCCTAAATCCTTATCTTTGGGCAAAATTATTACAAAATGATCGAGTGGAAAACCGTGAAGGAATACGACGATATTACCTATAAAAAATGCAACGGCGTAGCCAGAATTGCCTTCAACAGACCGGAAATCAGAAATGCTTTCAGACCAAAAACAACCTCAGAACTGTATGATGCTTTTTATGATGCTTCAGAAGATTCGTCTATTGGTGTAGTATTGCTTTCAGGTGAAGGACCAAGCTCTAAAGACGGAGTCTGGGCATTCTGCAGTGGCGGCGACCAAAAAGCCAGAGGTCAGCAGGGTTATGTTGGCGAAGACGGAAGACACCGTTTGAATATTCTTGAAGTTCAGCGTTTAATCCGCTTCATGCCTAAGGCTGTAATTGCAGTTGTTCCGGGATGGGCTGTAGGTGGTGGTCATTCACTTCATGTAGTTTGCGATCTTACTTTGGCGAGTAAAGAACACGCAATTTTCAAGCAGACAGATGCCGACGTAACCAGTTTTGATGGCGGTTATGGATCAGCATATTTAGCAAAAATGGTCGGACAGAAAAAAGCGCGTGAAATATTCTTTTTAGGTAGAAATTATTCAGCTCAGGAGGCTTTCGATATGGGAATGGTGAATGCTGTGATTCCTCACGATGATTTGGAAGACACTGCTTATGAATGGGCTCAGGAAATTCTGGCTAAATCTCCGACTTCCATCAGAATGCTGAAATTTGCAATGAATTTAACAGACGACGGAATGGTTGGTCAGCAGGTATTTGCAGGTGAAGCAACCCGTCTGGCTTATATGACCGAAGAAGCAAAAGAAGGCCGAAACGCTTTCCTCGAAAAAAGAAAACCGGATTTCGGAAAAGATCAGTGGATCTCTTAATATAAGTAATGAGTAATGGGTACTGTGCAATGACATATTACTCATTACTCATTGCCCATTACTCATCATTATGAAAGATTGGATACATGCCGCAAGGCTGAGAACTCTACCGCTGTCCCTAAGCGGAATTATCATGGGATCATTTATCGCAAAATGGCGACTTTACAGCGAAGGCGGAACCTGGGACTGGAAAATATTTACACTGGCACTTTTAGTAACTTTGCTTTATCAGATTCTTTCAAACTACGCCAACGATTACGGTGACGGTGTGAAAGGAACTGATGCCGTAAGAGCCACTGAAGCAGAAGCAAGAGCGGTTGCCTCAGGGAGAATTACAGCAAAACAGATGAAAAATGCAGTAATTGTATTCTCAGCGCTGTCGTTTCTTGCTACAGTTGCACTTTTATATTTGGCATTTATCCCAGAACACATGAATGAATTTTACATATTCATTGGTTTGGGTGTTGCCTGTATTTTAGCCGCAATTGGTTATACTGTCGGTAAAAAACCTTACGGATACATGGGATTGGGAGATATTTTCGTGTTCATTTTCTTTGGTTTGGTTTCCGTTTGCGGAAGTTATTTTCTGTTCACCAAGACCTTCAGCTGGGATATCTTGCTTCCAGGTGCAGCGATCGGAATGATGAGCATGGCTGTCTTAAACCTGAACAACATGAGAGACATCGAAAGCGATAGATTATCAGGTAAAAACAGTTTTGCACTGAGAATCGGTTTTAAAAATGCAATGATCTACGAAATTGTATTGCTGCAGCTTCCGGTGATCTTGATTTTTGTATTTCTATGCCTCCAGGGATTCCTTCAGACGCAACAATATTACGTGTTTATCGTGATGATTTTGCTTTTACCGATGATGAAAATTCGAAGACAGATTATGTCTGTAAAAACGCCAAGAGAGCTTGATCCTTTTCTAAAGCAGGTGGGGATCTTGACGCTGGTAATGGCTGTTTTGACGGTTTTGGGTTTAAATTATTTTGGAGTTTAATTCAAATAAAACTGGAAAATTAGGATTAAATGTTAAAAGCATATTTCTACAAAATATTGGCATGGCTCACACTCATAATTACGGTGATCTTCTATGTTTTATTATTTAAAGAATTATTTTTTTCAAATACATCTGTTTTTGAATTAAGTTTTGAAGCAATGATGTTGACGATGGTTTTAACAACTTTATCAATCTTTTCTTATAAAATTTTAGTTAATAAGCTACAGCATAACTTGATCATTGCAATTATTCAAATCTTCACTATTTTATATTGCTTTTATCTGGTTTATTATTATACTTTCAGTGATGAGCCTATCACATATGATTAAATTATTCAAGAGTAAAATCAAATTTAAAAAATAATTAAAATGAAAATACAATTCTTAGGACAAAACTGTTTTTTGTTCACTTATAAAGACAAAACGATTCTTTGCGACCCTTTTTACAACTACAAAAAGGCGGAATCAGGATTTGAAATCTCAGCTCAGAAAATAGATTATATTCTGTTGACACACGCACACGGAGATCACATTGCTGATGTGGAAGAGGTTTTGGAACATTATCCGGAAGCCACGATTATTGGAGTTCCGGAAATCTGTGGCTATTTCAACAATGCAAAAAATACAATCGATGTCAACCTCGGAGGTTCGGCAAAAATCGATGACTTAAAAATTTCAATGGTTCCTGCTCATCATACAAGTTCGTTCCCTGACGGAAGTTATGGAGGCGTTCCTGTTGGATATATATTCAGACTGCCTGAAGGCAAAAACATTTATTTGGCAGGAGATACCGGGGTAATGTCAGACATGCAGTTATTTCCTGCTCTATACGGGAATTTAGACCTATCAATTCTTCCGGTTGGAGGTCATTACACGATGTGTGCAAGAAAAGCAGCTTTCGCAGCAGCGGAATTACTGAAAACTCCAAAAGTTATCGGTTGTCATTTTGACACTTTCGCTCCGATAGAAATCGATCATCAGGAAGCACAAAAGCATTTTGCAGAAAAAAATGTGGAATTGATTTTACCGAAATTAGGAGAAACATTCGGGATATAACAAAAAAAATTAAGAGATTAAGTAATTTAAATAAAATCATCTTAATCTCTTAATTTAAAAAAATAAAAAATGGCAAGCTACCTAAATCACACCGCTCAACCAATTACCTTTGCTGCGTTCCCACCCTGGAGGATTCTCAGGAGCTGGTTGTTTAGGACTTGCCGTTGCAAATATAAGAATTAATATTAAACCTCAAAACTGTATAACAGAAAAATCGGATGAAAACCTACTAAATTAAGGCTAATCGGCTGAAATTTAAGTTAATAATTTTTCATCTTTTTGTAAATTTTTAAACATGACTAAAAGTCCTACCACCTTTGGAATTATCCTTTTTATTGCTACAATGATTGTCTTTTTTGTAGTATATGTCTTTTTCTCCGGAATCAATTATTTTGATATCTCACTGAAAGTGAATGCTTTCCTTCTTCCCGTTTTATATGCCGGAACTGCCTTTTGGTCTGTAAAAACCCACTGGAACAATAACCGTTATGTAACTTTTAAGGAAGCCTTCAGCAGAGCATTTTATCCCATGTTCATCGGTGGATTTTTGTCGGTAATCACCATTTTTCTCTTCCTGAATTTTGTTGACATGGATGCCAAAAAACTTTTGAATTATCAGTATGTAGAAAGGCAGAGAACTGAATTAAATGCAGAGTACACCTCCGCAAAAAAGGTGTTAAAACACCAGAAAGACATTGATGAACTGGAGCAAAAGTATAAGGAAACCCTTCAGAGAGTAAGCGACGAAGCAGTGAAAGGAAAAGATATGCTTTCAGCAAGTCATTTTGCGGGATATTTTGCAGCGATACTGATATTTTACCTAATTTTGTCATTGTTTTTCGGAGCATTTTTCAGAACAAAATCAAAGCCTGAAGACGAGGAAGCTGCGTAAAATTTTGCAGATATATTTTACAATACGTATATTTGCTTAAAATACACGTGTTATGACAACTAAATTAACATTAACAATTGAAAAGAGCGTCATCGAAAAGGCTAAAAAATATGCAAAAGGTACGCAGAGAAGCCTTTCTGAGATGGTGCAGAAGTATCTGGAGAGTTTAGTAATGGAAAAAACAGATGAGGAAGAAATGTCTCCGATTGTTCGAAAACTTGCAGGAAGTCTAAAATTTCCAAAGGAAGTTAGCGATGAAGATTTAGACAATTACAGAAGAGAATATCTTGAAAAAAAACATTTACTCTAAATGAAATTTTATATTGATACTAACATTGTAATAGATTTCATTATTGAGAGAGGGAACTTTTTTTATGAGGCAAAAAAGATATTTGAATTAAGTGAGCTTAAAAAAATTTCAATCTTTATATCTTCCCATACAATTGCAACAGCACATTATATTTGCAAAAAGCATTTCAAAGAAAATGAGATTAGGCAAGTTTTGGAAGATTTGCTTCTGATTGTAGATGTAATTGCGGTTGATGAAGATATCATCAAAAAATCTCTAAAATCTCATCATAAAGATTTCGAAGATGCTATTCAGATTTTCTGTGCGCATCAGGTAAAAAATATTACGGGGATTGTTACAAGAAATATCAAAGATTTTTCTACATCAGAAATTCCGGTCTTTGCACCTGATGAAGCATTAGATTATATCCGAAATAATTAATTTTAAAGCAAATAAAAATTCATTTTGAATAATATAAATTTATCTATAGTTATTCCGTTGCTGAACGAAGAAGATTCTTTGGAACAACTTTTTTCAAGAATTGACAAAACGTGCGAAACCAGCAATTTATCCTACGAAGTTTGGTTTGTAGACGACGGAAGTACAGATCTCTCGTGGAGCATTATTGAGAATCTGAAAGTACAGCATCCCCAGATTCACGGGATCAAATTTTCTAAAAACTACGGAAAATCTCAGGCGCTTCATGCCGCTTTTGCAAGAACTCACGGTGATGTAATTATCACAATGGATGCCGATCTGCAGGATTTTCCCGAAGAAATTCCTGAACTCTACAGAATGGTAATGGAAGAGAATTATGACATCGTTTCCGGTTGGAAGAGAAAGCGTTTTGATAACGTGATGACAAAAAATATTCCTTCAAAACTCTTCAATGCTGCGGCAAGAAAAGTTTCGGGAGTTTATCTTCATGATTTCAACTGCGGTTTGAAGGCATACAAAAAGCAGGTTGTAAAATCAATTGATGTGTACGGAGATATGCACCGCTACATTCCGGTTTTGGCTGCCAATGCAGGTTTCAGAAGAATCACTGAGAAAGAAGTTCCGCATCAGGCAAGACCATACGGAACCTCAAAATTCGGAACCGAAAGATTCATCAGAGGCTTTTTAGATTTGGTAACACTTTGGTTTGTAAGCCGTTTTGGAGGAAGACCCATGCACTTTTTTGGGGCGGTAGGAACGATTATGTTTATTGTAGGTTTTCTTTCAGCTTTCTGGCTGGGCGTTTCAAAACTGATTGATGTTGCACGCGGAATTTACGGTCATTTAATTACCAATAATCCTTGGTTTTTTATTGCTTTGACAATGATGCTGATGGGAACTTTGCTTTTCATTGCAGGATTTTTAGGCGAAATGATTATCAGGACAAACCGTGAGCATAAGAATTATAATATTGATGAAGTGATATAAGTTGTATGAAGTTGAGCCTCTTCATTTTAAGTTTCTTTTTATTTTCGTGCTCGGAATTAAAAACCAGTGAATCAATTACTGCCAGATGGGAATTTATCAGTATTAATGACGGAAAGAACAGTGAAGTTGACAGTAAAATGCTGAATAACACCAAAAGGGAGAATGGAACGGGCACTTTGGAATTTAATAATGATTTGTCTTTTTCATCTTTAGGAAGTAAAAATAACAGTAAAGGTTCGTACATTTTAAAAAACGGGATTTTAACGATGCAGTATTCTGATCTGCCCGAACCAATAAAATTTAATTATTCGGTAGTGGAAGATAAATATCTTCTTCTGACCAATACAGAAGGTAAACCACTGACGTGGCTTTATAAAAAAAGTAAATAATGAAAAAAGTTGCTTATTCAATCCTAATTTCAGTGTTGGTAATCTCGTGTGGAAAAATTTCCCCCGAAGGCAACATCGAAAATAAGGAACTAAATGTTGAAGAATTTGTAAATCTTGAAATGGAAGGGAAATTCCGTGTTTTCTATGCACGGGGAAACAAAAATTATGTTGAGATTGAAACTTATCCCAACATTGCCGATAATCTGGATGTGGAAGTGAATGATAAAACCCTTTCAATTAAAGAAAACAGAAAGACAAAAGGCGTAGATTTCTACAATGTCATCATTTATTCTAAATACAATCTTGAAAAAGTTTCTATTGCAGATTCTGTTGAGATGAATATTTCAAGTGAAATTAAAACCGATAATTTCAGATTAAATCTTAAAAATCATGCAACTTTCATGGGTTCCGTAAACACCAGAAGGGCTGAAGTGGAAATGCTGAACCGTAGCCGCGCCAACTTTTTAGGACAGACCAAAGATGCAGTCATCAAAATTTCAGATACTGCAAGCCTGATTGCACCTTACTGGAGAATCGAAAATTTAAAAATAGATTCCAAAAACGGAAATTATGCAGAGGTCAATGTGAAAGATTCTTTGAAAGGAAATATTCAGAATACTTCAAAATTTGTATATTACAACGATCCAATCCGTGCCTTTAAAGTGGAGAAAACAACGAAGGTGGAGAATAAAAAATTGCAATAATAGATTTAATAATCAGTTTTTATCCATTTAAAAATGAAGAAACTTTTAATTTGCTTCTCTGTGACATTTGTTTTGGTAACATCTTGTGTGTCAACAAAAGTCAGCTCTGACAATAATTTTGATTATTCAGTTTTGCAGCAGAATACAAATTATATCATAGAAACCAGAGATTATAAAAAGATCAGACAGTTTAAGTTCGTCAGTCAGACAAAGGATTCCATCACTGGAAAACAGAAAGATCAAGAAATTAAGCTTAACAAGAACAAAATATTACAGATAAAAAAGCCCAGCACAGGAAAAACTGTCGTGTTAATTGCAGGAATTTTAGCAGTAGCCGGAATTGGCAGTTTTATACCAGCAGCAGTTAGTAATTAAATAGACACAAAAATATAATATGTCAGAAATATCCACATTAGAAAAAGCACAACTTTGGCTTAGCGACACATTCGATCAGGAAACAAAAGACGCCGTTCAGGCTTTAATCAACAGCAATTCTCCTGACTTAGAAGATTCTTTCTACCGTGAATTAGAATTCGGAACAGGAGGAATGAGAGGCGTGATGGGCGTTGGAACCAACCGTTTAAATAAATACACGTTAGGTCAGGCAACACAGGGACTTGCGAACTATATGTTAAAGCAATTTCCAAATGAAGAAATTAGTGTAGCTATCGCTTATGATGTACGCCACAACTCAAAAGAATTCGGAAAACTGGTGGCTGATGTATTGACGGCAAACGGAATAAAAGTTTTGCTTTTCAAAGACCACAGACCTACACCGGAATTGTCTTTTACCGTTCGTGACAGAAAATGTACGGGAGGAATTGTTCTTACGGCTTCCCATAACCCACCAGAATACAACGGTTATAAAGTCTATTGGAACGACGGTGCACAAATCGTTCCACCACACGACGAAGCCATTATCAACGAAGTGTATTCTGTAAAATTTGAAGAAATTAAATTTGACGGAAATGATGAGCTAATTGAATGGATCGGCGAGGAGCAGGACGACGTTTACATCGACGCCTGTATTGAAAATTCAACCTATCAGGATGTTGAAAAAGGAAATCTGAATATCGTTTTCACTTCTATTCACGGAACAACTTATACTACAGTTCCAAAGGCTTTAGAAAAAGCAGGATTCAAAAAAATAGATTTGGTAACCGAGCAAATGATCCCAAGCGGAAATTTCCCGACGGTAGCTTCTCCGAATCCGGAAGAACCTGCAGCTTTGGAAATGGCGATGGATCTTGCAAAAATTACCAATGCAGATATCGTGATTGGAACAGATCCGGACGGCGACAGACTGGGAATTGCAGTGAGAAATCTTGAAGGCGAAATGCAGCTTCTTAACGGAAATCAGTGCAACACCATTCTGACTTACTACATTTTAAATGAATGGAGAAAGCAGGAAAAAATTACAGGAAAAGAATTCATCGGTTCTACCATCGTAACGTCTGATATTTTCTTTGATATCGCTCAGAGATTCGGTGTTGACTGCAAAGTTGGATTGACCGGATTCAAATGGATCGGGAAAATGATCCGTGATTTTGAAGGAAAAGAAAAATTCATCTGCGGCGGCGAAGAAAGTTTCGGATTTATGACCGGAGATTTCGTTCGTGATAAAGATTCTTGTGGAAGTATCGTTTTGGCGTGTGAGATCGCAGCGTGGTGCAAAGCCAATGGCAGAACAATGTACGAGTATCTTATCGAAATTTATCAGGAACTTGGACTGTACTACGAGGGATTAATCAACATTGTAAAAAAAGGACGTGATGGTGCAGAAGAAATTCAGAATATGATGAAGAATTTCCGTGAAAATCCACCAAAATCATTGGCAGGATCGCCGGTTGCAGAAGTTAAGGATTTCAAAGAGCAGACGAATTTTGTTGTTGCTGAAAATGTAACCAAAACGATGAACGATATTCCAAAATCAAACGTTCTGATCTATTATACAGAAGACGGAACGAAAGTTTGTGTAAGACCTTCAGGAACGGAACCGAAAATTAAATTCTATGTTTCAGTAAAAGATTCTTTGGCATCAAAAGAAGAGTTCGAAGAGAAAATTCAGGCTCTGGAAGCAAAAATTCAGCAGATTAAAAAAGATTTGCAATTGGATTAAATGGAATGTTAATACTTAATATTCTGTCAACAATATTAAAATAAATTTAAATAAAAAGTAAAGTGAAAGTTTCAAAATTAGCGGCGAACCTGATCGGTTCTGAGATTGTAAAAATCGGTAATGAAGTAAATGATTTAAAGGCAAAAGGAGCAGAGATTGCAAATCTTACGATTGGTGATTTAAATTCTAATATCTATCCGATTCCTGCAAAATTAAAGGAGGAAATTCAAAAAGCATATCAGAATAATTTAACCAACTATCCGCCCGCAAACGGACTTTTATCTTTACGAAAACAGGTTTCAAACGACCTTAAAAACCGGTGGAATCTTGATTACGATGCCAACGATATTCTGATTACTGCAGGCTCAAGACCATTGATCTACGCTGTTTACAAAACGATTGTGGATGAAGGCGACAAAGTAGTTTACCCTACACCGTCATGGAATAACAATCATTACGCTTACCTTACATCTGCAGATGCTATTGAAGTAAAAACAACTCCGGAAAATAATTTTCTTCCTACAGCTGATGACTTAAGACCTCATTTGTCTGGTGCAGTTCTGGTTGCACTTTGTTCTCCTCTGAATCCTACGGGAACGATGTTTACAAGAGAGCAGCTGACAGAAATCTGTGAATTGATTTTAGAAGAAAACAAAAACAGAAGTGAAGACGAGAAACCTTTGTACTTAATGTACGATCAGATCTATTCAAATCTTACTTTTGGTGCTGAGCATGTAGATCCGGTTTCACTTTTCCCTGAAATGAGAGAATACACAATTTACATTGAAGGAATCTCAAAATGTCTTGCTGCAACGGGAGTTCGTGTAGGTTGGGGATTTGGTCCGGCTCACATTATTGACAAAATGAAAGCGCTTCTTACCCACGTTGGAGCATGGGCACCAAAGCCTGAGCAGGAAGCAACAGCTAAATATTTTGAAGATGCAGCAGATGTGAATGCGTTTATTGATGATTTCAAAGGTAAACTGGAGACAAGCTTAAAGGTACTTCACGCCGGTATTCAGGATTTGAAAGGAAAGGGTCTTGCAGTAGAATCCATCGAACCAATGGGTGCTCTGTATCTGACTATTAAACTAGATTATATCGGTAAAACAAAACCTGACGGAACAGTAATCGGAAATTCTTCAGATCTGGTTTTCTACTTAATCAATGAAGCTGGTGTTGCTTTAGTGCCGTTTTCTGCTTTTGGTGAGGCAAAATCTGAGCCTTGGTTCAGAGCTTCAGTAGGAGGTTTGGCAACAGAAGAAATTTCTTCAATGATGCCTAAACTTGAAAAAGCGTTAAATAATTTGAAATAAATTCAAAAAATATTTATAAATTTATCAATGTTGATTCTATTTTTTAGAGTCAACATTTTTTTTAAATTAAAATTAAATCAAAATCACAAATGAATAACGACCATCACGAATCCGGTGAGGATTTTAAGGAAAACAGACAGCCTGAAAATAATTCGCAAAACAATGAGTTTTCAGAATCATTCGAGTCAGAAAACCAAATTCAGAACGGAAATTCAGAAGAACCTAGCGATGATGTTGTAGAAAGTAAAGTGTCTTCTCAACAAACCATTCCGGTAGAAAATAAGAAGAAAAATCCATACAAAATTGCTTTTTTCAGCCTCGGCGGGATTATTCTTCTTAGCGGAATTTCCTGGTTCGGATATAAATTTTACAAAGAAAGTCAGACGGCAGAACCCATTGTGGAAAACGCCTGTCTCGACACCGATACCAAAATTTACGATGCCTACAAAGATGCTGTGGTGATGGTGAAACACCGTTACGGCTACTTCGCAAGAATCAAGGGCAAAGAAATTCAGCTCAGCGTTCCTGAAGCTACCGAGGAAACACTTTACGGAACGGCTTTTTTCGTTGACAAAAATGGAAATATGATTTCCAACAGTCACGTTTTACAACCATGGAACACAGCCGAAAATAAAGAAAGAATTCTTACCAACACCAACAATTTCAAACTGAAAATCGCTTCAATTTTAACAACTGATATTTCTGAAGAAGGATATGAAACCTTCATTGCCTCCAACTGGGGAAATGCTTCTTCAGAATATTATGAAGAGGGCGATGGCGGAGATTATGACGAGGGTTCAGAAGGGAATTCGGGTGAAGATTTTGTAACATCTACAGACTCTGCACCAGCTGACAGCGTAGAAACTTCAGTAGACATTGCCGCTTCAATTCCTCAAAAAGACTATGTTTCTCCGGATGAAATTCAGGTGTACATGAAAACTGTGGACATCGCCGTGGCACTTCACGATTCTTCCGATGAATGGCTGCCCTGCACGGTTGAAAAAATTGCAGACGAAGAAGGCGTAGACCTCGGCATACTGCAGCTTTCAAATAAACAGACTCCCAATACAGTTGTAAATACCGTCAGTCTTGAAAATTCTGTCACAGATGATAAAGCCTTGAAACCGGGTGAAAAAGCTGTTATGATTGGTTATCCTTTAGGCGAGGATTTAGCCATGACCAATTCTGGTGTAAAAGTTCAGCTGTACAACGGCCAGATCAGTAAAGAATCTGACGGAACGAAAATACAGTACAGTGTAACTTCTACTCACGGTGCAAGTGGCGCTCCGGTTTTCAATAACTGCGGACAGCTGATTGCGGTAAATTTCAGTGGAGTAGAACAGATTCAGGGTTATAACTTTGGAATTGTGTCTAAACAGATCCGGTCTTCATTTCCTTTTTCAGCAGTTGGAACAGCTTCAGTAGTTCCAGATAAATAAAATTAAAATACCAAATCACTATGAATTTAAAAAAAACCATTACACTCGCAGCCTTCGCACTTACAGTACAGCTCAGTGCCCAAACCAATGTCTTCCAGAAAACAACCTGGAAAATTGAGTCAATCTCAGCCGATGGAAAAGCCGTGCTTAAAAAAGCGAAAAAGATTAATCTGCCTTCTGAACAGAGCAAATTTCATTTTCTGCAATTCGACAATGAAAAATTTGACACAGGAAATTCCTGTTTCCACATGGACGGCCGTTACAGCGTTTTTGAACCAAATACAGTTGAATTTTCCGCGGGTGCAGCAGATATGGCAGGGGATTGTAAAGAACCCAAAAGTCTTACAGGAAACTACACGTATGTTCTGAAAAAAGATACTCTCGAGCTCACGCCAGCGGAAAAAATTGACTATGATGAGCCGATGCCGGAAGCTGCCGTTATGGAAGAAGATGCATCAGTGGAAACAGCGGGAAAAGCCGCCGCAGATGTACAGAATTCCTCCAAAAAACCTGCTGAGAAATCACCGAAAAAAACAAAAAGATAGTTTACAGTTTTCATCAAAAAAAATCACAATTCACAGTTCACAAATTTTAAATAAAAACTAAAATTTGAATTAGTTTAAATTATAAAAACCAAATATGAAAAAAGTTATCAGTTTAATGGCAACGCTTGCTTTCACAGCTGCGTTTGCGCAGATTCCTACCTTAGAGGTTTCAGGTGAAAAAAAGCATCCCGTAATTCTTCAGGATGCAAAATTTGAGACAAAAATCTTAGGAAATCTTGCCACTACAACGGCAACCTACACTTTTTACAATCCCAGCAACAGACTTCTGGAAGGAACGCTCACTTTTCCACTTCCCGATGGTGTGAGTGTAAGCGGTTACGCGCTGGACATCAACGGAAAGCTCAGAAATGCCGTTCCTGTGCCTAAAGAACGGGCGAAAGAGGTTTTCGAAAGTATTGAAAAACGAAATGTTGATCCCGGAATTATCGAGAAAGTTCAGGGAAATAACTTCAGAACAAGAATTTATCCGTTACCTCAAAAGGGAAGCCGTACCATTCAGATTACGTATCATCAGGAATTGAAAAATACAGCTTCTGAATATCAGTATTTTATGAGTTTTGCGAACGCAGTCAGCATTCCTAAATTTGAAATGAAAGTCTGGATCAATGATGGAGCTTCAACGCCAAAAATCATCGAAAATCCGGATGGAAGTCTGTCCTTTCAAAAACAGGGAAATCAATGGATTGCAGCCATTTCAAAAGAGAATTTTACACCGAATGAAAGTTTAAAAGTTAACATTCCTAAAACCAATCATACTTCCAATGTTCTTTTGCAGAAGGCGTCGGGCGATCAGTCTTATTTTGCGGCTAACGTCAACGTAGATTTTCCCCAAAAAGAGAAAGCAAAATCTCAGAAAATAGCCATTATCTGGGATAATTCCTACAGCGGATCAAAAAGAAACCGTGACATGGAACTGGATTTTTTAAATGCATATTTCACCGACAACAAAAATGTTTCAGTTTCTTTGGTTACTTTAAACAATACTTTAGACAAAGCAGAGGAATATACTGTTTCACAGGGAAATTGGACAGATTTAAAAACGAAAATTTTAAACCTTAAATACGATGGCGGCACTGATTTCGGAGCTCTGAAAGAAATAAATGGGGTAGAAGAGTATCTCTTATTTTCAGATGGTATTTCAAATTTTGGAGATGTAAATATTAAATTTAAAAAACCTTTAAACAGCATCACGAGTACGCCAACCTCAGATTTTAATCTGTTGAAAATGCTCGCTAACCAATCCGGCGGAAATTTTATTAATTTAAATGAAACCGATACCCAGACGGCTTTAAAGAATTTTAGAAAATTACCTGTCCGTTTTTTAGGTTTTAAAGAAAATCCAAATATTAAGGAAGTTTTTCCGAACATTGGTTCTGTGGTCAATGAGCCGGTCAATATTTTTGGAATCACTTCAGGAAATCTGGGAAAACTGACCGCGGTCTTTTCAAACGGAAGTGAAAAATTTGAAGTTCCTGTAGATTTTTCCAATGCTTCATCAACGGAAAACTGGCAGATTGCACAATTCTGGGCTCAGAGAAAAATTGATGAACTGGAAGTAAACCCATCCAAAAATAGAGAGGAAATTAAAAATATCAGTGAACAATTTGGTGTCGTAAGCAAAAATACCAGCTTGATTGTTTTGGATGACATCAATGATTACGTCCGTTATAAAATCACGCCTCCACAAGAATTGAAAGCGGAATACCAAAAGATCGTTTCTCAAAATAAAGGAAGAATTTTAGAAAAGAGAAGAAATCTTTTATCTAAAGCGTTCGACAAAACAAGAGAATTAAAAACATGGTGGAATACGGATTTTAAACCAGTCGAGAAAAAAGAATATCCTAAAATTGCAGATAACGCTGTCTATGCGGAGCCAGAATCTCCTTCTCGCAGTCGTGACGTTCAAACCTCGTCAGCAATGAGAGTGCAGTCTATGGAAGTTTCTTCTGCTAAAATGGAAGAAAGAGAATCCCAGCCAAAAGGAAAAATCACTCTAGTCGATGTAGAAAGCACCGCAGAATACATGAAAGATTTCCAAAATCTGCAGTCTGCCGAAGTCATCTATCAAAAATATCTTGAGAACAGATCAAAACACGAAAAACAGGTAACTTACTACTTCGATATTTCAAAATTACTGTTTAAAAAAGGAGATAAAGTATTGGCTTTAAAAGTTTTAAGCACACTCGCAGAACTCGATCTTGAAAATGAAGAACTGTACAAAACCATTTCATATCTGCTGAAACAGCGTGGCCATTATGACAAAGAACTTTGGATCACCCAAAAAATTCTGGAGTGGAGACCTTTCGATGCTCAAAGTCACAGAGATTACGCTTTGGCATTGGTTGACAACAAACGACCACAGGAAGCTTTAAATATTTATAAATCAATATTATATCAGGAGTTTACAGATGAAATTGCCAGTCGTGACAACGGTATTGAGGAAATTTTAATTATGGAAATCAACAACATCCTCAAGCAGAATAAAAATGTGGACGGAAGTAAAATTGATGACCGTCTAAAAGCTGATTTGCCTGTAGATATCCGCGTGGTCATCAACTGGAATAAAGACAACACCGACATCGATCTTTGGGTAACAGATCCGAAAGGAGAGGACTGCTCGTATTCTCATAAATCTACTCAGATTGGTGGCAGACTGAGCAATGATTTTACACAGGGCTTCGGTCCTGAACAGTTTTTGCTCAAGAAGGCAATTAAAGGAAAATATAAAATCAAAACCAATTTCTTTGGTGAGAGACAGAATATTCTCTCGGGGCCAACCACAATTATGGCTGAAGTTTATCTGTATTACTCAGACGGCAGACAGGAAAGAAAAATCGCTGTTTTCCAGAATCAGAAAGACAACAAACCTGAAAGCGACAGCAAAATTCTGATTGGAGAATTTGAATTTTAGGTGAAATTAAAAATGCCGGAGACTATCTTCGGCATTTTCTTTTAATATAATTCCAGCTTATGCTTTATCTGCAAATGCAAAAATATTTCCGAGTTTGATGCTGGAATATCCGCTGCTTTTTATTTTTGCTGAATTGATCATCGCTTTGGCCAGAATCTGTGTCGGTAATGGTTTATGACTTTCCAGAAGTCCGATTTTATTGGCAAATTTAATGATTCGTCCACCTAAAACTTCGCCGTTTCTCTCAGAATCTTTCCGTTCAAGCATTCCGGGCTTAAAAATGGTAATCTTGTTGAAATGAAGCTCTCTGACTGCATTTTCAAGTTCGCCTTTCATACGTGAATAGAAAATTTTTGACTTTGCATCCGCGCCGTAAGCCGAGACCAAAACAAAATCTTCCACATTATTTTCTCTTGCAGATTTGGCAAACTGATACTGATAGTCGTAGTCTACTTTCCATTGCGCATCCTTACTTCCGGCATCTTTCAGGGTTGTACCAAGGCACGAAAAAGCAACATCACCTTTTACAAGATTTTTCCACTGATCCGGCTTATTAAAATCTACCACATGAACTGTCAGTTTATCATTAAATATTCCCAAAGGTTTTCTGACGAAAATATCGACAGCCGTGTAATCAGGATCATTCAGAAGTTGCTGTACAAGATCTTTGCCTGTGGCGCCTGTTGCACCGATAACTAATGCTTTCATGAGTGGAGAAATTTGGAGTTTGTCTAATTTATGAAAAAAAGATTCAAAACAGAAGAGAATCTCCCCTAAATACTGCAATCAGCATTCCGAAATTCAAGCTATTTTTCAATTTAATAATGAAATAGTATTTAAAAATAAAATTTCTGCAGTCTTTGTAATGAGAACTGTCATAATAAAAGTTTTATTTTAACTTATGTTTAACAGCCAGATCAAGTGGTTTTGGATATTTAATAAAAGTTTTAGCCGTACATTTATCGATTATAAATAATGATTGATGGGGATATTTGATATGTTTACGGAAGAGATTGCGATCGACTTGGGAACGGCCAACACACTGATAATTCACAATAATAAAATTGTCATTGATGAGCCTTCTATAGTAGCGATTGACCGTTTAACAGGGAAGGCAATTGCGGTAGGAACTCAGGCAAAACTGATGCAGGGTAAAACGCACGAAGATATTAAAGTAATCAGACCGCTGAAAGACGGTGTTATTGCAGACTTTCATGCATCTGAACACATGATAAAAGAATTTATCAAGCAGATCACACAGATCAAGGGTAAACTGATACAGCCGGCACTTAGAATTGTAATCTGTATTCCGTCGGGAATTACTGAAGTTGAAAAAAGGGCAGTGCGGGATTCCGCTCAGAAAGTAAATGCAAAAGAGGTTATTTTAATCTACGAACCAATGGCAGCAGCCATAGGAGCGGGGATTGATGTTGAAAGTCCTGAGGGAAATATGATTGTGGATATTGGCGGCGGAACTACTGAAATTGCAGTAATAGCACTGGGCGGAATTGTGGTTGATAAGTCGCTGAAGATTGCAGGAGACGTTTTTACCAATGATATTTCATATTTTATCAGAACGCAGCATAACCTGAATATTGGTGAGAGAACAGCCGAAAGAATCAAGATTGAAATCGGTTCTGCACTGGAAGAACTTGATTTCGATTTGGATGATATTGCAGTTCAGGGACGGGATTTAATTACGGGTAAACCTAAAGAAATTATGGTGAGTTATAAAGAAGTTTTCAGAGCTCTGGATAAGTCGATTATGAGAATTGAAGATGCCATTCTTGAAACCCTGTCAATAACACCGCCGGAATTGGCAACAGATATTTACAAAACAGGAATTTTTCTCGCAGGCGGTGGCGCATTGCTGAATGGTTTAGCAGAAAGACTTCACAGAAAAACGGAATTGCCGGTGTTTGTTGCGGAAGATCCTTTAAGAGCGGTCGTTCGCGGAACTGGTATTGCGCTTAAAAATAAAGATAAATTCAGATTTCTGATGAAATAGTGAATTTTAATATTGAAAGTTTGGAAGTTACTGTATACTCAATCATTACTATTTTAAATGTTGATTTTAAATTGTAAAAATTTCCTAAAGCGTTTTAAAACACAGAGGTCATGATCAGCAGTCATTTTGTCTTTCCGTAGGAATCTAATCTGCCTTATTTCAGTGAGTTGAGATCTCTACGGAAATTTTTATTCAGTTACGGACATTCATAAAATTTTATGTAAATCCATTCAGGTCTGCAGTTGCAGATAGAAAGTATTTTTGTTCTCAGCTATCTAAGATGAGTTTATTCCGGTATGTTGAGTTCTTCTAAAATGACAAAATAGTGCTGAAAATTATATTATTACAGATTAGGAACAAAAATTCTATTTTACATCTACAAGCACTAAAATAGTGGATTCAATCATGATCGTAGACAAAATGGAAACTCTGCGAAATACAAAAGTTAACATAATATAAATTATAGGATTTTTTGATATTCAATTTTACAGAGGTTAATACTCAAAAAATTCAGACAGTTTGTAATATCTTGCTTAAATTAGCCTAACCAAAATTTAAGAAAATCAATTCTAATGAAAAAATTAATATTTGCCAGCGTTTTGAGCGTACTTGCTCTAAGTTGCAAGAAAAAAGAAACTTTAAAACAGGATCCTGTGAAAACAGATTCTGCCGAAACCGTTAAGCAACCGGTTGACACTTTAGGCACCAAAACTTTTTGCTACATGAAAGTAATCGGTAAAGATACGGTTGTCGCCAGCATCGACGACAATTTAGGAACTTTGATCGGTAAACTTGCTTACAAAAATCACGAAAAAGACAGTTCTAAAGGCGATGTTACAGGTTTCAGATCTGGAGATACGCTAAAACTGACTTACGAATTTGCCTCAGAAGGAACCATCAGCAAACGCGATATTTTCTTTTTACAGAAAGATAATTCACTTTTTGAAGGCTTAGGAGATCAGAAAGATAATGGCGGACAAATGGTTTACGCCAACGAAAAGAAAATTTCATATCCCGAAGACCAGAAACTGGAATCTGTAGATTGTGAAAAAATAAGTAAATTATTAAAATAGGAAAACAGCCAATTGGCTGTTTTTTTTATAGAAGTTTGTTCAGTTCATTCAGAAATTGATCAGTTGCCGAATCTTTGGTATTCCACGATGTAATAAGCCGAATCGCTGATTGGGTTTCATCAGTTCTCTGCCAGACATAAAATTCAAATTTTTCTGACAGCTGTTCAATGAAAGAATTATTCAAAATCGGGAAAATTTGGTTCGTCGATGTGTCGCTTAGAAACTTTGTACCTTTTTCAGTCATAAAATTTTTAATTTTCATCGCCTGAACATTTGCATTTTTTCCCAGCTTAAAATACAGATCATCTTTAAAAAGTTCCAGAAACTGAATTCCCAATATCCTTCCCTTAGCCAAAAGTGCTCCTTTTTGTTTGATATTAAATGCAAAATCCTGTTGCAAATCAGCGTTATTGATGACAATGCCCTCTCCTAGCAAAGCTCCGTTTTTTGTCCCACCGATGTAAAAAACGTCAGTTAATTCAGCCAGATCTTCAAAATTCACATCATTGATTTCCGAAGTCAGAGCCTGCGCAAGCCTTGCTCCGTCCATAAAAAGATAAAGATTTTTTTCTTTACAAAACTGAGAAAGCTCGTCTAGTTCTTTTCTCTGATAAATCGTTCCCAATTCTGTAGAATTTGAAATGTAAACCAGTTTCGGCATCACCTGATGAGGAAAATTTTTATGATTTTCAAGAATTGGAATAATATCTGAAGGTCGTAGTTTGCCGTCAGCAGTTTCTATCCCTAAAATTTTATGTCCTGTTGCTTCAATAGCGCCGGTTTCATTATTCAGAATATGTCCGGTAGTTGCAGAAATGACTGCCTGATAAGGTTTTAAAATGGATGAAATTACAATCAAATTAGCCTGGGTTCCTCCCGAAACAAAGTAGATTTCAGATTGCTCAGACTTTAATTTATTCTTGATTAATTCTTTGGCTTTTAACGAATAAATATCTTCTCCATAACCCGCCTGCTGATCTTCGTTATGATCCACTAAAGCCCTTAAAATAGCAGGGTGAGCTCCTTCCGAATAATCGTTTTTAAAAGAAATTTTCATTCCGTAAAGATAAAATTTAAATGTAAATTTTTATTCATGAAATATTATTTTGTTAGATTTGTATTTAAAAGTTTCTAACATTTTGAAAGCAACACTTACCGAAGAAAATTATCTCAAAGCACTTTTTCATTTGGTTGATTCCGAAAACAAGGTGACAATCAACGAACTGAGCAAGTTTTTGAATGTGAAAATGCCCAGCACAAACAACATGATGAAAAAGTTTGCTGAGAAAAACTGGGTCATTTACGAAACCTATAAACCACTAACCGTGACATCTTCCGGAATGCGTGAAGCGGCTCTGGTTGTAAGAAAACACCGCCTCACGGAAATGTTTCTGGTGCAGAAAATGAATTTTGGCTGGGAAAATGTGCACGAAATTGCCGAGCAGCTGGAACATGTACATTCGCAGGTTTTTTTCGATAAAATGGATGAAATTTTAGATTTTCCAAAATACGATCCGCACGGTGAACCGATTCCAGATAAGAAAGGAAATATCATTGCTCAGGATTTGCTGCAACTGTCAAACTGTGCCGTTGGTGAAAGAGTAATTTTCACATCGCTCACTCTATCTGATGACGGCTTTCTGACGTATCTTACAGATAAAAATCTGTTACTAAACACAGAAATTTTGGTTCTCAAAATAGAAAATTTCGACAAATCAATGACAATCGAGATCAATAATTCTAAAGAAATTCTGAGCAGACAGGCAACCGAGAAAATCTTGGTAAAAAAATAGGGACATTTTCTTGAAATGCCCCTACTGTATTTTTTAATCTAAAACACTCCAACCCCGTTTTGGATTGCTGTTTGAACTTACTTCCTGCTCAGTAACAATAATATTTTCTTTACGCTGACCGATGTATTCAAGTTCGCTGAGTTTAGAGAAAATAGTATCAAGACTTCTCATTAGCAGCTGGATCTGAAACAGATGATCGCCGGAATTATGATGGTCATAATTAATTTCAGCAACCGTTGAAAGCTGATTCAGAAGCGTGTGCGGCGCTATTTCGCTCCATTCCAGACTGTAATTCAGCATCTCTTCCAGTTCTGCAGGAACAATCATCTGTGTGGAATTGTAAATTTTTAAAGCCAGTTTCGAGAATACTTCCGTTAAAAATATAGGCGACTCATAAGGAACCACATTTCTGAACTGGAAATACACATCTGCAAATGTATTTACCATCGTTGTGCAGAGATTTTTCACGTTGATTGCCAATGCTGTATTAGCGTTTTTATGTGAAGATTTCTGAATGATTTTAAATGAATACTGCTGCAGATTTCCGATATATTTTGCAAAACTGTTGTAATATTCCAACAATGACGGATGACTTTGAACTGAAGTACACGGCGGAATAAAATTACTGTCAACCTGTGCAATATTTCCTTTCAGATTTACCTTTCCGATTACCAGATAATTTCCACCGGCATATCCTTGGTTTACAGACTGTAAAGGCAGCAGTTCAATGTGGTAATTGGGTTGGGAATATGGATGTCTTGGCGGGATTTCGTCTGCATCAATATCTCCGAAAGGTACTTTTTCGAAAGGATTTACCGAAACCAGAATGTAAAATTCTCCGTCGGTATTATTTTCTTCGAAGTTAATAAATTTAGCAAGAGATTTTACACTCACCTTCCTGTCTCTCAACTCAATACGGTAACCAGCTGCAGTGACTGCGCTGCAGTTTTTAATCGTAAGCTGGACGTCGTTGGTGGCTGTATTGTGAACATCAAAGACTGTCTTATCTGTGTATTCATTTGAAATCGGAAGCAATCCGTAATTGTAATTGCTGATTTTTATTGAATTGGAATCCCTGATATGATCTAAAAGATGGTTATCCTGCTCATTAAGATGTCTCTGTGAAACCTTCATGCCATCTACCCAATTGATGCCGGGATGTTTAATTGGCTGTATCATTATGATTAATATTTTGTGTTATTCAGTTTGCCTTCTTCCTGATGCTGTATCACCCTTTTACAGATGATGACATCGTTTTCTCTAATACCGTTGGTGTTGATATCATTTTCAAAGTCAATATATTTTCTAAAGCTGAAAAATGATTTTTTAATATAAAATATCCAGTAATACGGCTCTCTCGAACTGTCTGTAAGATGAATAACAGATCCCGGATTTTTGTGGTTGTAATCATCCACAACCCTGTAAAACCAATCACCAAAATGTATGCCTGTAGGAAGTGTTTTGGCTTTAATTCTAAATCTGTTGGAGTCTTCTAGATTTTTACTCAATTCAACATTTAAAACCATGAGACGGTCAAAATCTACACCGTCAAAGTCCGGTAGCTTTTGGTCGGGACTATAGTGCCACGTTCTGTAAATATCCACAGGAATGCTGATGAGCTGAATATAGCAATAGTAAAATACCAATGGTACAAAGAATGTAATTAAACTGGTGGCTGCCATCACCGGATATCCGGTATCTTTACTTACCCATCTGAAAATTAAAACGAATAAATATCCGCCTGCCAAAGTACAGGTTAAAGAAAGAATACTCTCAAACAATACAATAAATACATTTGATTTTAAATGTTTTCTGAAAAACCTATGCAGGAGATTGACGTGTAAAATACCCAGCAGCAAAAAAATAAGCTGAGAGATCAGATACCCGTAAGGATTGAATGTGTTGCCCAAGTAGCCTAAAAATCCGGGAATTGCCAGGCAGAGACTGCACAGAAGAATGTAAATGATAACGGTGCGAATTTTTACAGCAGGTTTGTTTCGGGTAATTATACCCAGAATAAACATCATGATTACCGCTATAAGCGGCATAAGAATGTAGCGTAGAAAAATACCTTTTACTGAAGAAACGTCCATAATTTCTTTTTCAAATTAAGTTTGTGTAATGTTTGTCTTGTAAATATAGTAAATAAATTCAGAGAAATGTAGAATATCCCAGTCTTGTCTGGTTTTCTTCTTCCTCATCCAGCACAAATGAAAACGGCTGCTTTTCGGTGACAAAATTCTCTTTGAAATCTGTATTCAGAGGCAGACAATATTCATAAAATGCGGTAAGGATTTTTTTGAAACGGCTTCCTTCCACAAAATCTTTCATTCTGTCATATGGGATGGGACCGATATTCACGACCCAGTTTCTTTCACCATCGAAATGTCTGCCACTTGGAATATAATCTAATCCCAAACGTGAATTTCCCAGAAATACAGAACTGCTCTCCTCCTCTATTTTTTCAAGAATTCTTGCTTCAAAAGTCACTTCAACAGGAATTTCTAGAAATGCACTCAGGCACTGCTCAAAAAGTCTTTTGTCGCCTCTGATTTTGTGCAGGAAAGGTAGAATATAGACAAAAATACATGCAGAATTTCTGTCAAGAAGTTTTATAAGCGGCCAGAGTTCGCTGAACGTTTTGATGAGAGAATCGGTCTGACTGTTAAGATCAAACTCCTGCTCCTTCAGTAAAGCGGTAATTTCTGTAAAAAATACTTCAAGCTCAAAAGGCCGGAAAAATTTCCGTGCGTCATCTTCTACCTTTTTTTGTCGTCGAATTTCCTTTACAACGCTTTCTACGTTATTCCGTTTTGAATTGAGTGATGGCGGATGGAAAATGCCTTCCGGAAGATAATCGTAAATACCCTCGCGGTACGTTTTAATATTGTAAATCTCATCATCAAAACCAAGATACTGTTTGGTGATGGTTTTAATGTCTTTGAGATAAGCTCTGTCATTGATTCCCAGACGCTCTACAAAAACCAGAGAAAGCGCGCTGTGGTACTTCATCAGATTTACAGCTACAGCTTCCGCCCTGAAGTCGGTCTGCAGTTTATTGTATTGCATTTCCAGAATGCCGTGTTCATACATTTTATAGTGGGGTTTGGTATCGTAAAGATAAGATAAGTTCTAAATTTAAAAAATGTTTGGTTTATTTTTTTTCTAAAATTTTTAAAATAAATAATCTGACTGTGAATTTTTATTCATGCGGTGATTATTAGCGTGATGAAGCTTATCTTTGCTGCCTGAAAATAATTAAGAAATGAAAAGTATTTATTCTAAAATGCTGCTTTTGGCATTCGTTGCCAGTTCGGTGTATTCGTATGCATGGGGATTGACCGGGCACAGAGTAATTGCGGAGATTGCAGAAAACCATCTTTGCGGAAAAGCAAAAAGAGAGCTCAGAAAAATATTGGGGCAGGAAAAAATGGCGTACTGGGCCAACTGGCCTGATTTTATCAAATCTGATACCACCGGAGCATGGAAACAGGCTTCAGCGTGGCATTATGTTAACATCGATCCGAAAACAGATTTTACAGCATTTGAAAAAGATTTAAAAGCTCAGGCGGGAGCAAACCTTTACTCTCAGATCAAAGTTCTGTCGAGCCAGATTAAGGATGCTAAAACTTCTGAAAAGGATAGAAAAATAGCTTTGATTTTCCTGATTCACATGATGGGAGACTTAGCTCAGCCGATGCACACCGGAAGATCTGAAGATTTGGGCGGAAATAAGATCAACGTTACTTATTTTGGTGATAAAACAAATCTGCACTCGGTTTGGGACGGAAAACTGGTAGATTCTCAAAAATACAGTTATACTGAATATGCAAAACTTCTGGATATTAAAACGAAAGATGAAGTAAAGCAGATTCAGGCGGGAACTCTGGAAAACTGGCTGTATGATTCTCATCAGATTGCCAATAAAATCTATGCACAGACTCCTGACGGCTCAAAATTGTCTTATGATTATCAGTATAAATTTAATGATATTATGGAAAGACAGCTTCTTTACGGAGGTCTGAGACTGGCGAAATTGCTGAATGATTTGTTTTAAAGTGAATTTTAAGAGTGAATTGTCAATAGTCAATGGTGAATTTTAATGTTTACCTTTAATATAAAGCGGAACGTTGGTTTCGCTTTTTTTTTGCTTTCTGGATGAGATTAAACCTCATAGGTTTTTAAAACCTATGAGGTTTCAGTGATACATTGTCTGAGTATTTTTTTTTGAATATAGACTTTATCTAAACCTAACAGGTTTTGGAAACCTGTTAGGTTTGAGCGATGTTTGATTTATTTAAAAGAATTCTCCATTCTAGATTTAAACTTATGTAATTCTGAGATACCATTGCAACTAGCCCCGATAGAAACGACATCCTTTTAGGTGGCTGGTGGAATGAAATGGAGACAGCCACCTAAAAGATATAGTGGATAGCGGGAAACAGCTCCTGAAAAAAATCAATACACTAATAAGTTTTTGTGATGGGTGATAATTTACAACTATTTTTCAATCCGTTTTAATTAAATGTAAAAAATATTCAGATTGGTGTAACCTTTTTAGTTTTGCAAACGTATAATAGATACTAACTCTTTTTTGAGGCAAAAATAAATGAGACAACTAAAAATAACCAAGCAGGTTACCAACAGGGAAACCGCTTCATTAGACAAGTATTTGCAGGAAATTGGTAAAGTTGAACTGATTACGGCAGACGAAGAAGTAGATTTGGCACAAAAAATCCGCGCCGGCGACAGAGTTGCGCTGGAAAAACTGATCAAAGCCAACCTCCGTTTCGTAGTTTCAGTTTCTAAACAGTACCAAAATCAAGGTCTTTCTTTACCCGATTTGATCAATGAAGGTAATTTAGGACTGATGAAAGCAGCGAAAAGATATGATGAAACGAGAGGTTTCAAATTTATCTCTTATGCAGTTTGGTGGATCCGTCAGTCGATTTTACAGGCTTTGGCAGAGCAGTCCAGAATTGTAAGATTGCCACTGAACAAAATCGGTTCGATCAACAAAATCAACAAAGCGTACGCTCACCTTGAGCAGGAAAACGAAAGACCACCTTCTCCGGAAGAATTGGCTGAAGTTTTGGATATGAGCGAGGAAGACATCAAAGAATCGATGAAAAACTCCGGAAGACACCTGTCTATGGATGCTCCATTGGTGGAAGGTGAAGATTCTAACTTATACGATGTACTTCGTTCAGGAGAATCTCCAAGTCCGGATAAGGATTTGATGCTTGAATCTCTTCAGATTGAAATTGAAAGAGCTTTGAATACTTTGACGCCGAGAGAGGCCGATTTGGTGAGACTGTATTTCGGATTAAACGGAAAACATCCAATGACTTTGGAAGAAATCGGTGAAACTTTTGATCTTACGAGAGAAAGAGTCCGTCAGATTAAAGAAAAAGCAATTAAGAGACTGAAACACAATACCAGAAGTAAGATTTTGAAGTCTTATTTGGGTAAATAATTTTAGTTTTTATAACTTATTAAGCGGAGTCTGAATTTTCAGGCTCCGTTTTTTTTGTAACAAATTTTAAACTTTGTTCAACTAATTTGGATATACGGAGGTCTCATGCAGATTTGAGAGATTTTGCAGATTTAAATTTAGTAATCTGTTTAATCTGAAAAATCTGCAAGAAAATTATTAAATGAACCATAAAATATTAATCATGAAAAAATCACTTATCTCAACTTCCCTGTTTTTGTTAATCTTTTCCTGTTCCGAAAAACCTGAAAACAAACCTTTAGAAAATAATGTTGTTGATAATGTAGAATCATCATCTTCAATTTCGTTGAAAAGTGTACGTGGAAAAGGAAATTTGGTTTTGAATATTTATTCTGAAATGCTGAAAAATGATAAAAAGTTGCAGAATTTGGAACAACAAATTGAAAATGTTTATAAAAACACAGATGTTGTCATTTCTGAATATGAAAATATAATCAATAAATCTGACAGTTATTATAATGACGCAGAACAGCTTACAAGATCAGTTACAGATTCTTTGGTAAAGAAAAAAATTGAGAAAGAAATCAAATTCAGTTCTGAAAAATATGATTTAAAAACAAAGAAAATTAAAGATTTAATTGTACAAATTAATAAGAATACAAGCGTTATTCAAGATCAGCATACTATCATTAAAATCAGAAAAACGCTTCCCGAGATTGAAAAATATCAAAACGCTCATCCATTAAAAACTGACAGTCTGGAGAATTTTATCAATAAGCAAAATCAGTTACTGAACGAATTGCGAAATTTAAAATAATTTTCTTCATCGGCATTTACACTAAAAATTAATTAATGAATCAAATCTCAATCATCGGAGCCGGAATTGGCGGTTTGACTTTAGGAAATATTCTGAAGCAACAGCACCTAGACTTTACCATTTACGAATCTGCACTGGAAATAAAACCTGTCGGAGCCGGAATTATGATGGCTGTCAATGCAATGCAGATTTTTGAGAAATTAGGTTTAAAAGAGAAAATTGAAAATGCCGGAAACAAAATTCACGGAATTTCTATTACCGACGAAAAACTGAAAACAATTTCCACAACGAATGTTCTGGCTTTGGAAAAGAAATTTAATTCATGCAATGTTGCCATTCACAGGGCAGAACTTCAGAAAATTTTAGCTGAAAATATTGGCTTTGAAAAGATACAATTAAATCATTCTTTAAAACAGATTTCAAGGAAAGAAAATTATCTTTTAGAATTTGAAAACGGAAATGAGATTGAAAGCAAAATTGTTTTCGGAGCAGACGGCATTCATTCAAAAGTCAGGAATCAGATTTTAAAAACAGGACAAATCAGAAATGCAGGACAAAAATGCTGGCGTGGATTAACTGATTTTAATCTTCCGGAAAAATATCATCATCATGCGTTGGAAATCTTGGGGAAAGGAAAACGGTTTGGTTTTGTGAAACTTTCAGGTAATAAAGTCTATTGGTATGCATTGGTAAACGAAAATCAATTTGAAGAAAATCTTGATTTGACTGTAAAATTTAAAGATTTTGATGTTTTGGTTTTAGATATCATTAAATCTACTGTAAAAGAAAATATAATTCTGAACGATATTATCGACCTCACTCCTATTCCAAAATGGTATGCGGAAAATTTCTGTCTGATTGGCGATGCAGCGCATGCAACTACGCCGAATATGGGACAGGGAGCCTGTCAGTCGGTTGAAGATGCATATATTATTGGAAAATTACTGAAGAAAAATCAGGATTTTAATAAAATATTTGAAGAGTTTCAACAAATCCGACGGAAAAAGGTCGATTACATCGTTAAAAACAGCTGGAAAATTGGAAAAATTTCGCAATTGGAAAAAGGGAATTCTCTTCGAAATTTCCTGATGCGTTCGCTGCCTGAAAGTTTAAATCAGAAAATGATTGAGAAAATCCTAACATTGGAACTCTAATTTTAAATAAAAAGTCTGCAAAAATACTTCGCAGACTTTTATTTTTAACTTTCAAGAGATTTTAAATCTCCCGCGGATATAGCGAATTACGCAGATTAATTTCAAAAAGAACCTAAATAATCGCCAAAATGAATGTGAAAATATTATTTTTTATCAACCACAATTCTATCAGCTCTGTTGGCAAGTTGCCAGGCAGTTGCAAAAATCAGCTGAGTCCTTTTGTGAAGCAGAGGAAAATCAATTTTCTCTACATCATCGGTTGGTTTGTGATAATCTTCGTGAATACCATCGAAATAGAACGCTACCGGAATATTGTTTTTCGCAAAATTATAGTGGTCTGATCTGTAGTATAATCTTTCAGTATCTGCAGGATCGTCGTATTTGTAATTCAGTTCGAGTTTGGTCGTGTTGTTATTGGCTGTTTCGCTGATCATTTTCAGCTGTGAACTCAACATTTCTGAACCGATGACATAAACATACTGTTTGCCACGATTTTCAGGATCATCACGACCGATCATGTCGATATTTAAATCTGCAACCGTGTTCGCCAAAGGAAATACAGGATTGTCGGTATAAAATTCAGAACCGAAAAGTCCGTGCTCCTCTCCTGTGACGTGAAGAAATAAAATAGAACGTTTAGGGCCGTGTCCTGCTTTTTTCGCCTCATTAAACGCTTTTGCAATTTCCATTACGGCAACTGTTCCGCTTCCGTCGTCGTCTGCACCGTTGTATACCACTCCATTTCTGCTTCCAACATGATCGTAATGTCCTGAAATCACGATGATTTCTTCTGGTTTTTCACTTCCCTCGATGAAAGCTAAAATATTTTCAGAATCAGGAAGACTTCCGCCACCACGTTTTGCCATATATGCTGCCGGAACCTTCTGATAAAATGATCCAAGAGCTTTTGGAAAAGAAATTCCGTTTTGCTTATAGAAATTAATCATGTATTCGCCGGCTTTCTTCTGTCCCGGGCTTCCTGTGTCACGACCTTCCATCTCATCAGACGCAATCACGGTAAGATTTTTTTTCAGACTTTCAAGGCTCAAGCTCTCATAAGCAGTTTTGAATGCTTTTTCTTCTTTTGTACTTCTGGTTGTTGCAGAAACCGAAGATGTAGATTTTGAATTTTCTACTCCGGATTTCGGGGTTCCACATGAAGAAAGAATTACAGCCGAAAAGAGCGGCAACAGAATTTTATTCATAAAAATTATTTGTCTAAAATTAAGAAAAATATCTAAAATCCTGTACAACTTAAGTTTTTTTATATATTTGATTGAAACTATGGAAACAGATTTACAATTTACTGATTATTCGTTTTTTACAGAGATGTCGCTTCTCGCTAAGCAAAATCAAAGCTACGACCTGTCTTTGGGACTGCCCGATTTTGAGGTAGATGAAAGACTAAGATTTTATCTAAAGGAATCTGCCGACAGTATTTCTCACAGCTACGAATCACTTGCCGGAAACCCTTTACTTATTGATAAGATTGTTGAATTTAATGCTTCAAGAAAAAATCCTGTACTGATTTCCAGAGAGGAAGTAAATATTGTTCCCTGCTCTACTTTCGCTTTGTACACATCTTTAAAATCAATTCTGAATTTTGGGGATGAAGTGATTATCATTCAGCCATCTTATTATACTTATGCTCCATCGATTGTAATCAACGGTGGAATTCCTGTGTACTACGAAGTTGATGAGAATTTCAGTGTTTCCTGGGAAAAATTAAAGCTTTTGATTTCAGATAAAACAAAGGCAATCATCGTTAACACTCCTCAAAATCCCACCGGAAAAATCTGGACTGTAGATGACTGGCAGAATCTTTATGATTTAATTAAAGAAAAAAAAATCTATGTAATTTCTGAAGAGATTTATGATATATACTGTTATGATGAGCATTCACACTACAGTGCATTTCTGCATCCTGAACTCAGGAAGAGAACATTCAGCATCTTTTCCTTCGGTAAAATGTTTCATTCTACCGGCTGGAAGGTAAGCTATCTTTTGGCTGCACCGGATTTGCTCAAAAAATTCAGGAACTATCAGCAGTATATCTCATACAGTACCAACGCTCCCTGTCAGTATGCCATAGCTAAGTATCTCGACGTTTTTGATCCTGAAATCAACCGCAGAATTATGCAGAATAAAAGAGATGTATTTTGTGAAATGATCGCTGAAACTCCATTCATTTTAAATCAAAAATCGCAGGGTGGTTTTTTTCAGACTGTCAATTTCAGGAATATTTCTAAAACCATGACCGACGTTGAGTTTTCAAAGTGGCTAACGGTGGAGAAAAAAGTTTCGTGTTTACCGCTGTCGGCTTTTTATCAGAATAAAAATGATTCAGATTTTATCCGTTTCAGTTTTGTGAAGAAGGATGAAATTATTATGGAAGCGATGAAGCATCTGAAGTTAAATCTTTAAATTAGAAAAGCAGACAAAAATGCCTGCTTTTCAATATCTTAGCTAAGATTATTTAGCGTACTTTTCATTGTAATCTTCCATAGAAGCGGTAATCACATCCTTAGCATGATTTACTCCGTACACATTATCAATTCTGCATTTTGCAGGCTCTTTCGGTAAGTTTTTGTACGTAAGGAAGTAGTGCATCAATCTGTTTACTTCAGCCTCCGGAAGCTGGGAAATATCTGTGAAATGACCAAAAGCATGATCACCGATCAAAACAGCTACAATTTTGTCATCTGCTTCACCTCCGTCAATCATTTTGAAACCACCGATTGGTCTTGCTTCCATCAGGATTCCTCCCGAGTTGAAATTGTGAGAACTTAGCACACAGATATCCAAAGGATCGTGATCACCCATTGTAACATCCGCTGAACCACTGTCAACAGCCAGTTTCATTACTCTGGAGTCACAGTAAGTCTGTGGTACAAAACCATAAAGTGCAGGAATGATATTTGAAAATTTCTGAGGTCTGTCTACTTTCAGGAAACCTGTTTCTTTGTCGATTTCGTATTTGATTGTATCTGAAGGTACGATTTCTACGAAAACATTTACGGTTTCAGGTGCATTTTCCCCTGCAGAAATTCCGTGCCAAGGGTGAGCAGTAAATTTGTGAGTCATTATTATAAATTATTATTTTAGTTATGCAATGAGTATAATTTCTTTTCTGAGATCTTCGATTGTTTCTGAAACATAATCGTTTTCGCCCATGTAATTCATCAGAAAAACAGTTTTAAAATCGCTTAAAGTAGCATTATCACTCATGCTGCTGTATGTTTTGTGCAATAGTTCTATCACAGCTGTTTTAGAATCTGCAATATTTTTCCAGGAATTTTTTGTGATGTAAAGCTGCTGTGAAGCATTGTATTCAAACTCTTCAGTGATAGACCTTTCTGTGAGATAAATAAATTCATGTACCGCAAGATCCTTATCAAATTTCTGTATGAGATTGGAAGGTTTTATCCGGTCTAAGAAAAGCGTCATCCTTTCGTAAGAATGTGTTTTGTTTTCTGAATTGGATTTTACGCCAAGCAGCTTCAGTTCCTGATTTTTCAGGTTGATGTAGCTGTACACAAACTGTCTGAGCAAAACCAAAAACGGGATGGCAATAATAAGTGCAAATGCGTACGGTAAATATTCTATGAGTCCTGTCATAATTTGAGGGTACAAAATTACAATATTTTCTCTTAAAAATGAGTAATTGATTTATTTGCCCTGAAAGATTATTTAAATTTAAATCTAAAGCAGTTCTTCTTTAAATAAAATGTTCTTAAAAGCCTCCGCAGCAAGGTGTACCTGCACTGCCCAATCGTCGGCTGCATCATTGTTGGCATCATCTGAAATGTATTTCAGAGATATAAAAGGTATGTTTTCCTGCCACGCAATTAATGCAAGTGAATAGGCTTCCATATCGATGACGTTGTATTCTGTATTGATGTGGTTGGTCTCAAAACTGTCGCCAGTTCCGCAGATTCCGGTGGGCAGATTCTCAATTTCAATTCCGTTTTCCAGAATGACTGGAATGTTGGAAAGCGGTGTCTCAAATTTTTGAAAACCAAGTCCTCTAACATCCATATCGCGCTGAATAAATTTTGTACAGCAAACGACATCTCCTTTCTTAAAACCAAAACCACCTGCCGAACCGAGATTCACAATCAATTTCGGTCTTTTTTCGTGAATGGCTTTCGTGAGATTGATTGCTGCTGTCACTTTCCCAATTCCTGTGATGAGTTTTCGGGTATGATCAAACATTTCTTTGGCTTCAAATTCCAGTGCGAATACAAAAAGTATATCTTCTAAAGGATAATAATGGTCTTTATTGAATTGAATCATTTTTTAGGTTGAGGCAAACGTTAAGGTTAAGGTTAAGGATGTGTTTTAAAAGAAAATTTTAAATATTACAGCCGTCTTCTCCACAAGAAGCATCATTGTTGTTGCTCAATGCAACTGTGTTTTCATTGTAGGCCTGAGTAATTGCTTCTCTAAAAGTTTCGACAGGTTGTGCACCTGAAACACCGTATTTCTGATCAATCACAAAAAATGGAACTCCGGAAATACCAAGTTGGGAAGCTTCAATAATTTCATGTTTCACTTCAAGATCAATTTCCCTGCTTGAGAGTGCTTCAATAATATTTTCAGATTTCAAACCTAATTTTTCACCTAAACTGATCAGTGTTTTATCATCGCCGATATTTTTCCCTTGAAGAAAGTGAGCTTTGAAAAGTTCTTCTTCCATCTCAGCACCCAGCTGATGTTTTTTAGCTAAATGAATAAGCTTGTGCGCCGGAAAAGTATTGGTGATAATAGCATTTTCAAAATTAAAATCAATTCCCACAGATTTTCCCATCTCGGTCACCTGAGCAGTCATCTGTTTTGCCTGGGCTTCGGGAAAACCTTTTTTCTCCCTGAAATATTCTGCAGTTGTAGTAGTCACGTCAGTTTCAAGACTTGGATCAAGCTGAAAACTTTTCCATTCAACTTCAATTTTATCTTTAAAGGAAAATTCTTCCAAAGCTTTTTCAAAATTCTTTTTTCCAATGTAACAAAACGGACACATCACGTCTGACCAGATTTCAATCTTCATTCTTATAGTTTAAAGGGTAAAGATAAAAATAATGTTGCTGGATTCATAGATTTGACAAGAGACTTATGTAGTTTTTGTTAAATTTTAATGTGTTTTTCCAAAAATTTAAATTTAAAGGTTAAAATATGTTATTTTTTCAACCTGATGTGATTTTAGTAAAGATTAATTTCTACTTTTATTCCCAGTTAAAGTGATTTAAAAAAATATTTATGAAAATAATTTCTACTGCAGTTTTTTGTTTGATGGCAGGCGTTTTATCGGCTCAGTCTGCACAGTTTATCTACGAATATAAGTTTAAAATTGATTCGCTCAACAGAGATAAAGTCACTGTTGAAAATATGGTTCTGGAAACAGGAAGTGAAGGCTCAAGATTTGTAAGTCAGAAAAAAATTGCTTCTGATTCTATTTTAAATGCGAATATAAAAAAGATGATGGCAGGCGGAGGAAACCATATTGATATGACAGGAACGCCACAACCAACAGTTCGCTCTGAAGTCATTAAAAAATATCCTTCCTATGAAACAGTGTATAAAACTACACCAGGTTCTACTCCGTTGGCAGTTTCCATCTCCAAAAAGCCTGAGTGGAAAATTTCAACAGATAAGTCTGATGTTTTAGGTTACAGGGTACAGAAAGCGACAACGAAATTTGCGGGTAGAGAATGGACTGCCTGGTTTGCTCCCGAACTGCCTATCCAAGATGGTCCGCATCAGTTTTATGGGCTTCCGGGTCTGATTGTAAAAATTGAAGATTCTAAAAACGATCACACATTTGTTTTAATTGCAACCAGGAAAGTTTCTTCTGAAGAGCCTGAAAAAAAATCCAGAATGGCAAATAGAGAAATCGCTTTGGATGAAGAAAAATTCAGAAAATTCTGGGCTGACTATAAAAAAGACCCCGTGAAAGATATGAGGCAACAGATTACATCAGTCTCAGGAGGAGTAGTTACATCGATGACTTTTAACGGCAAAAGCTACTCGCAGGAAGAAATGATGAGAGAATCTGAAAAAAACAGAAAAGAGAGCCTCAAAAAAACCAACAATTTTTTAAACCTTGAACTATACAGACCTTAAAAATATTTAATTATGATGAATGTAAAATTACTTTTGGGAGGTGTGATGATTACTGTTTCAACTTTAATCTTTGCGCAGGAAAAACAGGAAAACAACTTTCAATTTAAAGGAGATTCCGGGCATGTCAATAAAGAAAAGAATATTATAACTTACACAGGAAATGTCTCTATCACATCTGAATATTTCACTTGTGAATATGCTGAAAGAGCAGTTTGTGACAATGATAAGAATGAAATTACCATTTACAAACCTAAAAATCTGAAGTTAATAAATGTTGATGAACTTGAAAAACTACCCGGAGAAAGAGACTTTATCGTCTTTAATACCAAAACAAAGAAACTCACTTTATAAAAGAATTTCTCCTTATAAATACCTATTCAAAAAGAAACAGCCACTGAAAATCAGCGGCTGTTTTATTGTATGTAAATGTTTTTAAAATTAATCTCTTCTGCTCATCAAAATACTTAAAATATACCAGAACAAAAGCATAATTGAAGCAAAAAGCTGCAAAGCCGCGCCCACATACTGATCTGTAGCGTAAGCATCTTTCAGTTTGCTGGTTTGGTAAAGAATCGTTGCTGATGCCAAAATAACCATGCCTACAGAGAACCAAAGACCAAGATTAAACCCGAAAAGCATTCCACCCACAATCAGTCCAATTGCAATGAATCCGCCTATTGTAATAATATTTCTGAGGAATGAAAAATCTCTTTTGGAAGTAAAAGCAATTGCAGAAATTCCTGCAAACATCGCAACTGTTAGTGTTGCCGCCTGGAAAATCACCTCGCCTCCTGAGTACAACATTGCAAGGTAAATCATTGGTAAGAAAATCGCAGCTTCAAGGATAACGTAAAAAGCCAAACCAAAATACTGCGTCGATTTGTTGAGTGAAAGCGACCATTTGGTAGCTAAAAATGAAGCCAGCCAAAACACTCCGATGATCAGAAGCCACAGATAACGCTGGGCGAACATCGCCAAAATCATCTGTTCAGGAACAATCTTGAGCAATACCGTTTCCACACCGATAAATGCCAAAATTGCCAAAGCAACGTGCGTGTAAGTTTTTCTGTAGAAATCGCCTCGCTCCAGATCGGTAGATTGCGAAACTAAAACATTCGTGTTCATAATTATATAATATCTGTTTAAATTTTTATTGTCTGAATTCAGGTTTTATACCTAAAATTTTCCCGTTTTCTTCGAAGATTGCTGTTACCAGATCAGCGGGTGGTACAGATTTGTCATCTGCAAATTTATACTGAATAGCAGGGTAAGTTTCATTGTTGATAATCGTCTGATAACCGCTTTTGTACACCTCCATTTTTCTGTCGAAACTAATGCCTCCAGACAGTTTTTTAATATGCTCGTCAGTAACTATCTCCTTCACTTTTTCGGAAAGTAGAGACGAAATTTTTGTTTTATCTGAATTTTTCATCGCTGATACAAAGCTTTGAAAATTAGAATCATACATTTTAATTTTATCCTTTGGAAGTTCAGATTTCAAATCTGTTTTTTTACTTTCAACGATCCTGATTCCTCCAGACGTCTGCGAGAAATAAAGTTGTGATAAAATTAATGCCGAAAAAAGAATCAGCTTTTTCATATTTTGGATTTTGACAGCATGAAGATACAAAAAATTATCAGATTACAGACAGAAATTCCATTGTATCCACATTATCTGCGTAGGTATCTAATGATGGGTTCTGAGCCTCCCCAAACGCAACAGCATTTTCAATATTTTTATCTTTAGTAACCACGCACTGAATGTTTTCTTCGTTTTCAGCGATAAAACTTTTCACTTCATCAATATTTTCATATCTGCTGAAATGAATCACAGAAAGCGGACTGAATAATTTCTCATCCTCCTTCAGCATCACAAAATTATTATCCCAGAATTTATCCTGATTCAAAAGGTAAACAGCTCTGTTGTAATCGTAATTATTAGCGTATTTATTATGATTGATGATTTCTTTAAAATCAATAAAACTTTCAAAAACTCTGTCGATTACAAAATCTTTGGGAATAAAAAGTCGGGTCACATTTCTGCATCCCAAACCAAAATACTGAAAAATATCACTCGCCAAAAGCCTGAGCTCCTCAGCAGTTTCATTTCCTGAAATGACTCCTACAGAAGTTCGGTTTCTGCGGATTATCGAATGGTGATCTTTAAAATAATACTCCAGATATCGCGCTGTATTGTTGCTTCCTGTGGCAATTACTGCATCAAAATCTTCCAGTCTTTCCACAGTTTCATACTGAAGACTGCCGTTGGAAATCTCTTTCCATTTTTTAAGCAAAAAAGGAAGCATTGATTTGTCTTTTGATGATAATTTAATGACTGGAATATGATTGCTTAAAATTACAGAAATTACATCGTGAAAACCCACCAACGGAATATTTCCAGCTAGAATAAGTCCTACCCTTTTCTGAATTTTATTTTCGGGATATTTACTGAGCCACTGCTCGATTTCGGACTGATTTAAAACAGAAACCCACTGTTCCAAAGCTAATTTTTGATTTTCCTGCGTAAACCACGGATTTTCAATTTCAGATTTCCGAAGTATTTGTTCGAATTCTGCATCATTTTCATTAAATTTACCAGAATCTTTTGATAAATATGTGTTTATCCAGTCACTTAACTGGACAAGTTCTAAAACTCTCTGCTCAACATTCATAATTCGCTTCAGTTTGGGAATATTTTGTAATTTTGTGCAAATTTAAAAAAAATTAGCGATGGCTATTAAAATAACTGATGAATGCATTAATTGCGGAGCCTGCGAACCGGAATGTCCCAACAATGCAATATATGAAGGAGCCGTAGACTGGAAAGCTTCTGAAGGCACCGAACTCAGCGGAAAAGTAACCATGCCTTCGGGTCTTACAATCGATGCAGATTCACCTCAGGAACCTGTAAGTGATGACGTATATTTTATTGTAACAGATAAATGTACTGAATGTAAAGGCTTCCACGAAGAGCCACAGTGTGCAGCCGTTTGTCCTGTAGACTGTTGCGTACCGGATGAAGATCATGTAGAAACCGAAGAAGCACTGCTTGAGAAAAAAGCATTCCTTCATGGTGAATAAAATACGCCGTCTCAATTGAAATGAGGCGGTTTTTTTTTATCTTTAAACTTTTAAAATTAATAAACTCTAATAAATAAACCGCAGCGTAGAAAACTGCAAAAAACAATTTGAAATTATGGGCAAAAAGCACAACTTCAGCGCAGGACCTTGTATCTTACCTCAGGAAGTCTTTCAGAAATCAGCAGAAGCAATCCTGGATTTTAACGGAATCGGTCTTTCTCTTCTTGAGATTTCTCACAGAAGTAAAGATTTTGTAGCTGTAATGGACGAAGCACGTGCAATTGTTAAGAGATTAATGAATCTTGGTGATGATTATGAAGTACTTTATCTGGGTGGCGGAGCAAGTTTACAGTTTGCGATGGTGCCTTACAATATTCTGAAAGTTGGCGGTAAAGCAGCATATCTTGATACAGGAGTTTGGGCTGCCGGAGCAATCAAGGAAGCTAAAAAAGTAGGTGACGTTGATGTTGTAGGTTCTTCAAAAGAAGACAACTACTCTTATATTCCGAAAGATTATAAAGTAGGTTCAGAATACGATTATTTTCACTGTACATCAAACAATACAATTTACGGAACACAGATCAAAGAGTTTCCTGAAGTGGATACTCTGATGGTTTGTGATATGAGTTCAGATATTTTTTCAAGACAGTTGGATTTTTCTAAGTTTGACTTAATTTACGCCGGAGCTCAGAAAAATATGGGTCCAGCGGGAGTTACTCTCGTGGTCATTAAAAAAGAAATTTTAGGAAAAACAGGAAGAGAAAATATGTTCTCAATTTTGGATTATTCTCAGCATATTTCAAAGGAATCGATGTACAACACGCCACCGGTTTTCCCAGTTTATGCTACGTTGCTCACTTTGCAGCATTTAGAAAACAATGGAGGAATCGCAGCTGCTGAGGAAAGAAATATTGCCAAAGCAAAACTTTTATACGATACCATTGATAATCATCCTTTATTTGAAACCTACTGCCGCGATGAAGACCGTTCTTTGATGAATGTTTCATTTAAATTAATTGATGATTCTAAGAAGGAAGAATTTGACGCAGCATGGAAATCTGCCGGCATCAGCGGGCTGAACGGCCACCGAAGTTTAGGGGGATACCGTGCAAGTATTTACAACGCCTTACCTATTGAAAGCGTGCAGGTTTTGGTAGATGTGATGAATTCAATAAAATAACTTATATTAGACGACCCAATTTTTAATATAATTAAAAGTAAAATATCAGACATTGGAACGGGATTTTTTCTTTTTCTGATGTCTGATATTGAATAAATAAAAATGAGCATGAAAATTTTAGCCAACGACGGAATTTCAAAAAGCGGAGAAGCTGCACTCAAAAATGCGGGCTTCGAGTTTTTGGAGCACAAAGTTGCTCAGGATCACCTTGCTAATTTTATCAACGAAAACAGTGTAAACGTTCTTCTTGTAAGAAGTGCAACTAAAGTTCGAAAAGAGCTCATTGACGCATGTCCGTCTCTGAAAATTGTAGGACGCGGCGGTATTGGAATGGATAATATCGATGTGGAATACGCCATTGAAAAGGGTCTTTATGTAATTAATACACCAACTGCTTCATCAAAATCGGTAGCTGAATTGGTTTTCGGACATTTTTTCTCTCTTGCTAGATTTCTTCATGAATCCAACCGTCTGATGCCTTTGGAAGGAGACACGCATTTCGATGCCATGAAAAAATCTTTCAATAAAGCTTCTGAGCTTTCCGGTAAAACTTTGGGTGTGATTGGTTTTGGAAGCATCGGACAGGAAGTGGTGAAAATCGGTATTTCTTTAGGAATGAAAATTAAAGTTCTGACCAGAAAACCACGAACTGAAATTTTGACACTTAATTTTTTTGACGGTCAGAGTTTAAATTTTGAAATCACATCCACCAATGATACTGACGAATTTCTGAAGGAAACAGATTTTATCAGCATCAACACACCAAAAACCACAGAATATATTATTGATACTCCACAGTTTGAAAAAATGAAAGATGGAGTGTTTATTGTAAATACAGCAAGAGGCGGCGTTCTGAATGAAGTTGCCTTGCTCGATTATATCGAAAGCGGAAAAGTTGCCGGTGCAGCTCTTGATGTTTTCGAAAACGAACCCAAACCTGAACTCATTCTTCTGATGAATCCAAACCTTTCGCTTTCACCACACGTAGGCGGAAATACGATGGATGCACAGGAAAAAATCGGGATTGAGCTTGCTGAGCAAATCATTAAAATCAACCAAACTATATAATAAAATATGCCTGTTTTTAGACCATTCCGCGGAATAAGACCTCATAAAGATCATGAGGCAACGTTCCCTACGCACCCTTTAGATAATTTCACTCAGGCTCAGATCACAGAAAAGGCTCAGAAGGAAAATACATATATTAATATGATCAAGCCTTATGTGGTGAGCAAATCTAAAGATGTAGACAGGAATTTAAGGAAAATACGCACTACTTTTGAAGAACTTTTAGAAGAAAATATATTGGTGCAGGACAGCTCTGCTTTTTATCTTTATGAGCAGATTTATCCTAACAAACAAGTGTACAGAGGATTGATGGGTCTTGCCAGCATAGAAGATTTCTGGAACGGAAAAATCAAGAGACACGAAAGTACAATTCCTCAGAAAAAAGAGAAACTGGCTCATTATCTTGACAAAGTGAATTTGCAGGCCGAACCGGTTTTACTGACTTATCAGTCGAGTCCTAAAATTGAGCTTCTGATGAATCATGAGGAAAAAAATGTTCCTATTTTTAATCATGTAGACACCATCGGAATCCGACACAAGATCTGGAAAATTGATAACAGACTGAAACTTCAGCAGTTTAAAGAAGTGATTGACCAGATTGACTCTTTTTACATCGCCGACGGACATCACAGGATTGGTTCAACGGCTTTACATGCCCAACGTCTCAAAGAAAAGAACAAAAGGCACTCAGGAACAGAAGCTTATAATTTTGTTTACAGCTTTATTGTTTCAAACCAATCTATCAAAATTCATGATTACAACCGTATTGTAACTGATCTCAATGGCTTGTCAACAGAGGAATTTTTAAAAAAACTTGATAAATATTTTTTAATTCACGAAAAAGGTGAAACGCCTTACTACCCTTCTCAGAAATTCCACATTTCAATGTATCTTGACGGGAAATATTATTCTCTTCACGTAAAACACGACCTTCGTTCGCAGGAAATGTCTTTGGACAATCTTGATCATCATCTTTTGGACAAATACATCATCAATGATATTTTAAATATAGAAGATTCAGACAGTTCAGATAAAATCTCTTACGTAAAAGGTTCATCCAATCTGGCAGGAATTAACCTTTTGAAAGAAAAAGTAGACAACGGTGAAGGCAAAGTAGGATTTGGAATTTTTCCTGTAAGTTTTAATGATATGATTAAAATTTCCGATTTAAAACTGAGAATGCCTCCAAAATGTACTTTTATTGAGCCAAAATTAGTTACTGCACTGTTAATGTATGACATGAAGCAGTAATTATTTTATTTTTTAATTAAATTTATGCTCTGAAATGATTCGGGCAGTTTAAAATGAAAAAAATTCTCATTATACTTCCACTCTTTCTGAGTGGATTTTTATTTTCACAGAAAAAACCTGTAAAGAAGCCAAAACCGGCAGCTGAAAAGTTCAATTATCATTCTGAATTTAAAAAAATATCAGATGAAATTATGATCAATGGCGCTGCCTACAACAATTTGGGAGAATTGACCAAAGGTGTTGGTGTCCGATTCAGCGGAACTGCCGGCTACAGCAAAGCAGCCGATTGGGCAGAAAAAAATCTGAAAGAAGCAGGCGCAGAAAAAGTATGGCGGCAGGATGTAAAAGTTCCGGTATGGATTCGTGGCCGGGAATCTCTACAAATCAAAACATCAAATGGTGAATGGAAATCCATAAGAATGCTCTCTTTCGGAAATTCTGAAGGTACAGGTGGGAAAGATCTGATAGCGGACCTGATGATGATTAATGACGTAAAAGATTTAAACAAACTTACCTCTGCTGATGTAAAAGATAAAATCATTTTTGTTAATCATCCGATGGATCAGACATATGTAAGTACAGTTGATGCCTATCTGAATGCCGCAAAAAATAAGCTTCTTGCTGCTTCAGTTATTGGTCAGAAAGGGGCAAAAGGTTTAATCATCAGATCTTTAACCACAGCCAACGACGATGTTCCACATGCAAAAATGATTGTTTACGAACCTGACGATAAAGCAAGAATTCCGGCAGTAACCATCGGAGCAAAATCTGCAGATGAGCTTCAGAACCTTTTGTCTAAACAAAATGTAAAGGCAAAACTGAACATGTCTGCACAGTCGAAAGGAGAAACAGTCAACCAAAATATCATTGCAGAAATTCCCGGAAAAAAAGACGGAAAAATAATTTTACTGGGCGCTCAGCTGGATTCGTGGGATTTTGCTGAAGGTGCACATGATGACGGCGCCGGCGTAGTGCAGTGCATCGAGGTTTTGCGTGCATTCAAATCTTTAGGTCTGGAAAATAATCACACTATCCGTGTTGTTCTGTTCGCAAACAGCGAGAACGGCGGACAGGGACGCGATATGTATGCTGCTTACGTAAAGAAAAAGGAAGAAAAACACATTCTGGCATTGGGTTCAGACTCCGGTGGATATTCACCGCGAGGTTTCAGATTAGACATGTCTCCACAGCGGAGAAGACTTATTTTTGAATGGAAAAATTATTTCCTACCGTATGGCGTCTATGATTTTGATCAGACTGAAGCTATTCAGGATGTTTTGCCGTTGAAAAAAATAGATATTCCCCTTGCTGAGATGGTGGTTGATACCCAAAGATATTTTGATTATCATCACTCAACCGAAGATACTTTTGATAAGGTCAACAGGCGCGAACTCCTTCTGGGAGCCATCGTCATGAGTCAGATGGTTTTTATGATTGACAAAAACTGGTAAAAGAAAAACGGTACTTTTTGGTACCGTTTTTTATTTTTTATAGCCTGTATTTATACAAAATCGAAGCAATGTCTGTATTTACTGTCTGAAATCTTGCTGATAAAGTGACCGTATTGAGGAAAAATTACGCCTCTCTCCTCTTCGATGCACAGGATTTTGCTCTCCTCGTCGTAATAAAGTGAGAAATATTCAAAACTCTCGTTGTCAATGGATTCTAAAAAAGTTTGGATTTCTGAAATTGTGATTCCGTTTATGGCAATGTCGCCCAAAAGATCACCTGTCTCTGATAAGAACTGGATTTTTTTCATCTTTGTATTTTTTGACCAAAATTAATAAAAATTTTGCAATAAGCAAGAAAAAAAATCTTTAGTTAATAATTTTATATGATTTCATATAAACTGATGTTATTTGTATTTTTATGTAAAATAATTGTCAAAATGAGATTTATTAACGAAATAATTTAATCATTTCCACATTTTCTCAATTATCAAATTCAATATATAATGATTAAATGTGTAAATTTTAAATAATTAATTAAAAATAATAGCAAATTTTATTATCAATCAAAATTTCTACTTAAAAATATTATAGTAACTAAAAGTAACAGTTGATGTGTTATGATCTTGCAGAAAACCGAAAAATAGTTTTGCTTTTGTAAAGTTCACCGGCATTTAAAATTGTTGAAGGAAAGTGATCCTGATTTGGTGAGTCGGGAAAATGTTGAGTTTCAAGGCAGAGTCCAGTTCGGAAAGTGTTACATCCACCTGTTTTGCTTTCATATTTTCCGTCAAGAAAATTTCCTGTATACAACTGAATTCCCGGCTCAGTGGTAAATATTTCCATATTTCTTCCTGACTTGCGATGGTAAAGATTTCCTGCAATTTGCGATTCTGACTCTTTCAACACCCAGCAGTGATCGTATCCGTTTCCAAAAACTAGTTGCTCATGGTCATGATTAATATCTCTCCCGATTTCTTTCATTATGTTAAAATCAAATGGAGTATCTTTCACACTACAGATTTTACCTCTAGGAATTGAATTTCCATCGATGGGCAGATAATAATCTGCATGAATCTGCAGTTCATGATCTGTAATTTCTGCAGAATGCTTACCCGAAAGATTAAAATAGGAATGCTGTGTCAGATTAATGACTGTAGATTGATCTGCTTCGGCAAAATATTCAATTTCAAGAGCATTATCATCTCTCAATGTATAAATTACTGTGACAGAAAGATTCCCGGGAAAACCTTCTTCCCCGTCCACGCTATGATAATACAAAGCCAGAGAATCACATTCTGGTTTCTCCAGAATTTCTGCGCGCCAGATTTTATTGGCAAATCCTTCTTTACCTCCGTGAATATGATTATTCCCCTCGTTTTTGGTCACATGATATTCTTTGCTGCCAATAGCAAAACGGGCATTCGAAATTCGGTTTGCATACCTTCCTACAACAGCTCCGTAGGTATATTGATTAGAATTGAAATAATCTTCAGGATTTTTAAAACCTAAAACCACATCTTCAAAGTTTCCATCTTTATCAGGAACGAAAATTGAAGTTATGATTGCTCCGAAATTGATGATTTCCACCTGCATCCCATTTTCATTACGGAGTATAAATTGATGTACAGTTTCTCCCTGTGAAGTACGGGCGAATTCCTGAGAGATTATTTTATTCATGCGATGGCCACAGTTTGTTAAGAATTTTGAAACGTTGATGCAATTTCTGTAAAACCCGTCAATAAAGCAAGACAAAGATTTTGAAAATGAAAAAAGCCCCTTGTGGAGCTTTATTGTAATCAGATTTCTTTTGAGATCTTAATTTTTTCTGAGAATGCAATTTTTTCAGTTGCTTTTTGCTGGTTCATTCCGTGGGGAGGTCTTGGTCTTTCTGGTCTGCGTGGCGGTTCAGGTCTTGGTGGTCTTGGTGGCGGATGGCACGCTGCCAGCATAAATGCCAGTGTAAAAACTGAATAGATTTTTGATGAATTTTTCATATTGATTCATTTTGATGTATTTACTTTTAATCAATCAAAATGCCAAATAGGAATAAATTGTGATTAGTTGTAAGAATTCACGAAATTTTCCAGTCTGTGCAGTCCTTCCGTTAGAATTTCTCTCGGACAGGCAATATTCATCCGCATAAAACCTTCGCCTGCGGAACCGTATCTGTTTCCTGCATTGAGTTTAAGTTTAGCTTCGCTGATTAGTTTTTCTTCCAGAATTTCTGACTTTAGATTTAAATTCTTACAGTCAAGCCACATCAGATAGGTTGCTTCAGTTTGCATGGGTTTTATCTGAGGAATTTTCTCACCGATGTACGTTTTTGCGAAATGGTAATTGTCTGAAATATATTTTTTAACGTTATGCATCCAGCTTTCACCGTGTTGGTATGCTGCGGTGAAAGCCACTGCAGAAAAAGGGTTGATCCATTCTGTTTCCTGCTGCTGAAGGGTTTTCCGGACTTCTTCCAAATGGTCTTTCTGATCAGAAATGATGTATGCCGCCGATAGACCTGAAAGATTGAACGTTTTGCATGGCGAACCCAATGTAAAAGAAATGAGGTCGTAATCCGCAGCTATTTTCGCAAACGGAATATGTTTTAAATCTTCGAAAACCAAATCAGAATGGATTTCGTCCGAGATTACAATCACATTATTTCGTGAACAGATTTCAGCGATTTTCCGGAGATCGTCTTCTGTCCATACTTTTCCGACAGGATTGTGTGGATTACAGAACAGTAAAAATCTCGTTAATGGATCAGATGTTGTCAGTTCCAAATCGTCAAAATCCATTGAATAGGAGTTATTCTGATAAATTAAATCATTGTAAACCGTTTCAGCACCGCTGTTTTTCACAGTTTCAAAAAAATGATCGTATACCGGTGGCTGAAGAATTATTTTTTCATCCATCCCCAAAAACGTTCTGATGATTGCAGAAATTCCCAGCAACATTCCCGGAACCGGAAGAATTTGATCTGCAGAAACCGTAAAGTCATGATGTTTCTGCAACCAACTGATGGTGCTTATCTTAAATTCTTCTGAAAGAAACTGGTAGCCCATCATTCCTGAAATGGCCTTATCAGTAATGACTTTCTGTATTTCCGGTGCGATTTTAAAATCCATGTCAGCGACCCACATCGGCAGAATATCGTCAGCAAAAAAGTCCCATTTTACAGAGTTGGTCTTTCTTCTTTCGATAATTTCATCAAAATTATATTTCATTTAGTTTGATTTAAGTTTAAAGATAAAAAAAACATCAAAACTCTTATCAATAAAAGCTTTGATGATTTTTTAAAATTATGTTTAAAGTTATATTCTATTTTTTCAGATTTTTGTCGATCTGTTTTTCTGCAGATTTGGCCTTATTCTCCTGAGCTTTCTTATCTAAACGCTGCTGTCTGCGGGTTTTCTTTGCTGCTCTTTGCTCCTGCCTGATTACTTTATTTATCTTTTTGTTGTAAAGTGCTTCTGTGATTCCCTGTCCGTTTTTGCTTAGAAATTTGATTTTTGGTTTTTCATGCGTTCCGGTTACCACGACTGGCAAGCCTATCCATCCGCCTGGTGGCAATCCGATTCTGACTAACAGATCAAGAAGCCCGTTAAAACTTGTTGTTCCACTCACAGAAGGCCTTAGCACCGAAACTTTAAAAGTAAATTTATCTACGTGAATCAGATTGTTTTTAATGTGAGTTTCAATGTCTACACCTTTCATATCCGGATCATTGAAACCTTTGGAACCTATACCGCTTCCTACTGCTGAAAGCATTTTCAGATTTTTTACCTCCACATCCCGAAGATTAATCACACCACCGCCTTCAAGCGACGGATAGATTGGGTTCATATTTTTATCAAAATCACCTTTTAATTTATAATCAATTGATACGATTCCTTTCACGTCTTTTGCAGAAGTTGCAACCTCCCGAATCATGTCGATTTCTTTGTAAGCTCTCTGAACATTGAAATCCTGAACTTTCACAGCTACATCATAATTAGCCGTCAGCGGTGATTCGTCCTGATACCTCGCATCAATACCCATCCGGCTTCCGATAATATCAAAGGTTGTGTTTTTTAAATAAACCTGACCCGAATTTACCGACGCAGTTCCCTTCACATTATTTAAGCCTAAACCCTGAAATTCAACTTTCCGCGCATTCACACCGAGAGAAACGTCCAGATTTTTTGGGATGACCACTACCCCGCTGCTACTGGGATTTTCCACTTTGGCATATTCTACATCTATCGATTTTTTAGAATTGTCACCACTTTTTAAAGCCATAAATTCATCCACGAGAATGTATTTTGAATTTAAATTAAACTTCCCGTGAAGAGTCCCTTTCCTTTCAATAAAATAATTGATGGTATTGATGAGATGTCCGTTCAGAGCAAAATCAGACTTTCCATAATTGGCAAAAAACTTCCTGAACCACATTTTTTCATTTTCAAACTCAAAATTCCCTTCTCTGATAAAGAATGACTTAGGAAGCGTTTCTGTTGTTGCTTTGATATTTTTTAGAATCAGAGTTCCTCTGTTATCCAGTTTGCTGTACTGACCTGTTGTTGCATAGCTTTGTCGGCCGTTCAGAGATAAATTTGCCATAATTAAACCTGAAACATCGAAACCTTTTTTAGCAAAAACTTTGTAGATTCTTCCTACATTCAATGTTCCCTTTGCACGTACTTTATATAGAAGATCTTCAAAATTCTGCAGATCAGCATTGATGAATACAGGGTTTCCTTCAAAATCAAATTTAAAAGGATCGAGTTTAACACCTAAACTTTTAAATGTGCCGTCTGTATTGCTCACATTCGCAAGGATATTGATATTTTGAATTGCATTAGGATAGTAAGATGTTTTCAGCCAGCCATTTTTCAGATTGAAATATCCTTTTGTTTTTGGAAAAAGTTTTTTATCTAAATTAAAAATTCCGTTGGACTGAATATCGGTGTCAATAAAGCCTTTCATATCAATTTCATTGAGACCCAATGCATCATCCAGAGTCTGAAGATTGACCGCGCCTTTTATTTTGGCATCAACTAAGATTTCATCCAGTCCTTTAGTTTTTACAACTGCTCTGAAACTGTTGCTTTTACCAAGATCGAAACTCAGATTTTTAAGGTCAATCGTGAGTTCATCGGTATTTAAGGCAGGAAGTGCTACATTTAAATCCATGTTTAAATTATTCATCGGAACGGGAGCTTGCGCATTCGAAACAAATCCTTCTTTTACCAAAAGTCTTGCTTTAAGGTCGGGTTTTAAATTTTTTGCTTCACTGAATTTTCCTTTTAAACTGAAAAACAGATCACTGTTCCCCTGAATTTTCGTGTCTTTTGCCCATTCCAGATACTGCGGTGGCAGAACTGAGATCATATCCCGAATTGTCGTTTTTTCTGATGCAGCTTTAATGTCTAAATCATATCCGTCTTTCAGAATACTGAGATATCCTGTAAATTTTAATGGAAGTTCGTTGAGTCTCAATTCGTTTTTCCTTAGAACGAAAGTTAATGCATTGGTATTGATTCTGGTGATAAGATCTGCATGTAAGGTTTTCTGTTTTGCATAATAAATACGGTCTAAGCTGAAATCAAGTTTATCGATATCGAGGTCGGTCTGAAGGTCAAAAACATCTTCGCTCAAGCCTCCTTTTCCTGTGTAGTTCAGGCCTTTTGCATCGACCAAAACTCTGGCAGAAAGATCATGATATTTGATATTCCAGTTTTTCAGCCTTATTAAATCCAGTTTTATTGAAGCACCTCCTTTTGCTGTATCTTTTGGCTTGTCGGAAGGTTTGGAAACATAAACATTATAGTTCGCCTCCCCTTTTGTATTCACGAAAACATTGGCAACAGCATCTGTAACGTAGATTTCGTCAATTTTAACTTCACCGTCGAAAATAAGATTCTTAAGATTGATTCCCACCGCAACTTCTTTTGCTGCAAGTAATGTGTCTTTCGCAAAGGGTTTTGATCCTTTCAAAAGAAATTCATCCACTGAAACAGTCAGTGAAGGGAAATGTCTGAAGAAAGTAAGATGTGTTTTCTTATAATCCAACTCACCTGCTAAATGCTTGTTGGCAAATAATTTTACCTGCTGCGAAATGGTTCCCGGAAATAATATGGGTATGATAAACATTAAGAAAAGTATCGTAACGATAGCAATTCCGGTCCATTTAAATATTTTTAGGATTATTGTTTTCAGTTTTTTCATAATGGAAGATTTGGTGTAATGATTCAGAGGATTTTAGTAATAAAAACCAGAAAAAATCATCATTTAGGGTGTGTTTAACAAAATCTGTACCTATCGATTTAGTTTATGTTCAGTTATTATCACACCAAACTATCTTAGCATACTGTTTGATTGTCAAATATACATACCTTTACAAACGTTTAATTTCCCTTTGATGATTGAGAATACCTTCGGTAAAAATATTATTCCTGCTAACGAGCAAGAAAGATTAAAGGCTTTGCACCGATACCAGATTACAGACACGCCTTCCGAGGAAAGTTTTGACGGAATTGCGCAATTGGCTGCTCAGATTTTTGATGTGCCGGTTGCATTGATTTCTTTAGTCGATGCTGAATCTGTGTTTTTTAAAGCTAACTACGGGATGGGTAATGCAAAAAAAGCCAACCGTGGAAAAAGTCTTTGTTCCCTCGCGGTTCTGGATAATGACGTAACTGTATTTGAAGATGCACTGAAGGAACCTTGTTTATTGTCTAATCCTAATGTAATTGGTGATTTTGGATTGAGATTTTATGCAGGTGCACCGCTGATCACTCATGACGGTCATTTAATAGGAACGCTTTGTATTATTGATCAAAAAACAAGAACGTTTGATTCTCGTGAAAGAAAAATCCTTCAAGGATTGGCAAAAACAGCAATGGATCAGATTGAGCTGAGACTTTCGGCTCTGGAAACTATTGAAAAACTGGCCCACATCAATGATGAAGCTAAAGAGTATAATGAAAAAGTAAATTTTGCGAATAAAAAATTAGAGCAAAGCGAACTCCGATTAAAATCATTTATTACCAAAGCTCCCGTAGCATTCGGTATATTGCATGGTAAAGATCTGATTATTGAGACTGCCAATGAAATGATTTTAAAAGTCTGGCGGAAAGACAGGGATGTAATTGGCAAACCAATTAAGGAAGCACTTCCAGAATTGAAAGATCAACCCTATTTCGACATTTTAGCTAATGTTTTGGAGACCGGAATACCTTTTTTGGGAAACACTGCTAAAGCAATTCTGGAAGATAACGGCGTATTGCATGAAGCCTGGTTTGATTTTATATATGAACCATTAAAGGATGAGAGCGGAAATACAACTTCAATTATCGTAATTGCTAATGAAGTTACCGACAGAATCAACAAAAGAGATGAACTCGAAAACCTGAATCAAAGATACGAGTTGGCACTGAAAGCAGGTCAGTTGGGTACCTATACTTTGGATTTGAAAACCGGTAAAATGATTTGCAGCGATGTGTGCAAAAGCAATTACGGCAAATCAAAAGATGACAGATTTGATTTTGAAGATTTTATTGAAAGCGTAGTTCCTGAGCACAGAAAACCCGTACTTGCAAAGATAAATGAATCTATTAAAGACGCAAAACCCTATAATTCTGAATATCTTATACAAAGGCCAGACGGTTCTTTTCTCTGGATGAATGCTTCCGGTTTGCCAAGCTATGACGAAGATGGAAATCCTGCTTTTATGACAGGTGTAACAACTGATGTTACAAAGAGAAAAAACTATGAAACGCAGAAAGACGATTTTCTCAGCATCGCAAGCCACGAATTAAAAACGCCTATTACAAGTTTAAAGGCAAGCATACAACTCCTATATAGACTAAAACATAAACCCACACACGAAAAGATTCCGAAATTAATAGAACAATCTGCAAGAAGTATTGAGAAACTGACTGTTTTGGTAGATGATCTTTTAAATCTTAACCGTTTGAGCGGCGGAAAAATGGAATTGTTAAAATCTGAATTTACAGTCTCCGAAATGCTGGAATCATGTTGTGAATTTGTGAGACTTACCGACAGCCACACCGTAAAAATTACGGGCGATCTGGAAATTAAAGCTTTTGCAGATGAAGACCGTATCGATCAGGTAGTTGTAAATCTTCTCAATAATGCCGTAAAATATGCATCCCACTCCAATGAAATATGCCTGAATGTTGAAAAATCAGATGGATTTATAAAGATAGGAGTTCAGGATTTTGGTGACGGTATTGATGAAGATGTGCAACCTTACCTTTTTGAAAGGTATTTCAGAGCCAACCACGAAAAGAAGCAGTACTCAGGTTTAGGATTGGGACTTTATATTTCTTCGGAAATCGTAAAACGGCACGGAGGAGAAATCGGTGTAGACAGTACAAAAGGGAAAGGAAGTACTTTTTGGTTTACCCTTCCGGTTTAGTCCCTATTTATTAAATCAGTTTTTATCTTACAGTTTAAAATTAAATATACCTCAGTCAATGATTTATGTTTAATGGTGGAAATAATTTAATTTATATTTTAAAAAATTGATTTAAAAATTTTGGTTGGCTTCGGTTTTGCTTATCCACGGATATGAAAACTATCTATATCGTTGAAGATGAGACGGGCATCAGAGATGCTTTACAACTGCTCTTGTCATTTGAAAATTATGAAGTACGCTCGTTCTCAACCATCGAAGCGTTTAACAGCAGAAATCAATCTGAAAATCCGGATATTTTTATTCTGGATGTGATGATGCCGGATGGATTGGGTACAGATGTCTGCAACAGACTTAAACAAGATCCTGCGACGTCAGAAATCCCTGTTATGATCATGAGTGCTCACGCCAAAAACGCAGAAGTTAAGAAGAGCTGCAATGCAGATATTTTTGTGAGCAAGCCTTTTGATATCGATGATGTAATCCAGAAGATTGAAGATCTGACTCAGAAAAATTAAAGCACACTTGATTATAAGTCAATAAACCAGAGGCAATTTTGTTTTTGGTTTTTTTGACATCACTGCAAGAATCAATTTCTAAAAAAGAAATCCCTGTATTATTCTGTATTTATTATGATCTGAATCATAAAGGCATGTGTATTGATGGCTTACCTTTAAATAAAACTATAACTGATATATTTAATTGAAAACTAACTAATTATGTTAATTGAAAAGGAACTCTTACTGAAATACGGGGCTACCGAAGAAACCTTCAGCCGCTCCGAAACAATCTTTGATGAGGGAGATACACCAAAATACTATTATCAGATTACTTCAGGCAGAATAAAACTGAATCATTACAATGATGAGGGCAAAGAACTGATTCTGGCAATTCTTGATAAAGGATTGAGTGTATGTGAATTGCTTTTGTTTATCGACAAAACCTATCCTGTAAATGCAGTAACTTTCGAAAAAAGTAAGGTAATGAAACTTCCTAAGAAGGCTTTCAACCAACTTCTTGATGAAAATCCTCAGGCAGCAGCTGATATCCGCAGATTTCTGTCGGAGCGGTTGTACTACAAATATATCATGCTGGAAAATAACTCAGCCTTGAGTCCTGATAAAAGAATTAAAGGGACTTTGGAATACCATAAAAGTTTCAGTGGAAATAAAGAAAAGTTTTCTTATGAAATTCCTCTCACAAGGCAACAGATTGCGGCACTAACCGCACTTCGCGTAGAAACGGTCATCAGAACGGTAAAAAGACTTGAGAAAGAAAATTATCTGAAAATTATTAACAGAAAAATTTACATTTAAATAATTTAAATGTTCCTAAATAAAACAACAGCTTCAGAAATGAAGCTGTTGATGGTTATAAATTGTATGAGAAAGTATTAACTCCAGGGATCGAGGATTACTTTCACACATCCATCTTCTTTTTTATCGAAGATTTGATAGCCTTTTGCTACGTCATTTAAAGAAAGACGGTGCGTAATAATATCATCAAGACGTACCTGCCCGCTTTCCACATATTTTAAAAGTTTGTCTATAATGGCGTGTACCGGCGCCTGGCCGGCTCTCAAGATAATTCCCTTATCGAAAATCTGTCCGAGTCTGAAATTATCATAATTAACGGCATAAACTCCTAGTACAGAGATAGTTCCGCCTCTTCTTACTCCGCTCATGCAGGCTTCCAAAACTTTCATAGAACCTTTTTCAAAATTGACAACAGCTTTCGCACGATCCAGAAAAGACCGTTCGGGTTCAAAACCTACTGCATCAATGCAAAGATCGGCTCCACGGCCATGGGTCATTTCTCTTATTTTCTCCACTGTAGATTCTGCATCTTCCCACAAAATCGTTTCACAGCCTGTCAGTTTTTTGATATGATCCAATCTGTACTGTAAAGTATCAATTACGATTACTTTTCCGGCATTGTGAAGAATTGCACTTTTTACAGACATTGAGCCTACTGGGCCTGCGCCAAAGATGGCAACAGATTCTCCACCCTTCAGATCGCCCCACATAACTCCGGTGTATCCGGTCGGGAAAATATCAGTGAGGAACAGAGCTTGTTCATCACTAAGAATATCTGGCACTTTTCGCGGACCAAAATTGGCATACGGAACTCTTACATACTGAGCCTGACCACCGTTATATCCACCGTACAAATCTGTGTAACCAAACATTCCGCCACCCTTTTCAGTCATGATTCCGCCTTCGGGACCATAGTTTTCAGGATTGGAATTTTCACAACCTCCGGGGAGGTCGTTTTCACAGAAATAACAGCAACCGCATGCAATGGGAAATGGAACTACTACCCTGTCTCCCTGATGAAGATGAGTAATATTTTTTCCTTTTTCAACGATTTCACCCATAAACTCGTGTCCCATCACCATCGGTCTTGGCTGTGGAATTCCACCTGAATACATGTGCAGATCGCTGCCACAAATGGCGGTGGAAGTCACTTTTAAAATGATGTCATTTTCGTCCTGAATCGTAGGATCTTCGACTGTATCACAGGTAATAACGCCCGGAGAATGAAAAACTGCTGCTTTCATCTGTTAATTTTTTGAAGGGTCTTCATTTTTGATAAATCCGTTTCTGTGTTTTTCAAAATCCCAGACTCTGTGAGAAGCGATCGCTGTAATAAAACTGTCATCTGAATCGTTTTTCTTAACTGAAATAACGGCAGGATCCTCAGAATGGAAGTCGGTCAGATCTGTTTTATCAAAGAGTGCATCTGTTTCTTTATCAAAGAAAACTGCTTTACAATGTCTGTATGCTTCGTTTACAAATTCTACTACACTGTTTTTGTAGTCAGGCTGAAGCCATTGCTGGGTGGATGCTGATCCGGCGGCTACATAAACTGCATCAAAGCAAACACTCATCGTGCTTGAGATTGAATGTTTCGGGGTAAGCTCAGTACCGTCATCAGATTTTACAGGAGCCATTTCAGGAGCTACAAACTGTACGGTTGCACCTTTTGATTCAAGTTTAGACTTCAGCTCTGAAACACGTGCTGCATTGCAGCCGTCTGCAACTAAGAATGCAATAATTCTTGATTCAACAGAGTCTTTAACCGTATTTTTCATGCTCAGGGCATCTGAAGAATTCAGTGAAGTCTCACGTTCTTCGCTTTGCAATGCTTCAGGATCGGCGTCGGCAGGAATACTTCCGTTGGGTTGTTCAAGAGTTTTCACCTCTACTCCCACTTTTTCGGCCACTATTTTAGCTAAATCTTTATTGATGAAATTAAGCTGGGAAACCATTCTTTCTCTGATGGCAGGAATCGTCACTTTAGATAATTCGAATACCAGTGCTTTCTGTAAATGTGTCTTTTCAGGCTCAGACTGGCTGTTATAAAATAATTTAGCCTGAGAATAATGTTCAACAAAAGATTCGCTTCTGGCTCTGATTTTTGTGCCGCTGATTCTCTCACCATAAGTATCAAAACCACCTTCCGACATCATGGCCTGGTAAGGACATCCTCCGCCCATTGAATTGGGTTCATAGCTTACCTTTCCTTTTGCGATCTGCTGTCTCATGTGCCCGTCACGCTGATTATTATGTACGGTAGGGACAGATTTATTAATTGGAATTTCATGGAAATTCGGAGAACCTAATCTTGAAAGCTGAGTATCTGTATATGAAAACAGACGGCCCTGCAATAATGGGTCATTCGTAAAATCAATTCCCGGAATTAGGTGACCGGGATGAAAAGCGATCTGCTCTGTTTCAGCAAAGAAGTTATCAGGATTTCTGTTCAGAGTTAAAGTTCCCATAATTTCCACAGGAACAGTTTCTTCAGGAATAATCTTCGTAGGATCTAAAAGATCAAAATCAAAATCAAATTCATTTTCTTCCGGTACAATCTGTACACCTAAGTCCCATTCAGGAAAAGCACCACTTTCGATGGCCTCCCAAAGATCTCTTCTGTGGAAATCCGGATCAGCACCTGAAATTTTCTGAGCTTCCGGCCATGCAACTGAGTGTACACCTAATTTTGGTTTTAAATGAAATTTCACAAAGAATGCAGAACCCTCACTGTTGATAAATCTGAATGAGTGAACACCAAAGCCTTCCATCATTCTGTAACTTCGTGGTAAAGCCCTGTCGCTCATCAGCCACATAATCATGTGCATACTTTCAGGCATTAAAGAAATGAAATCCCAAAAAGTATCGTGTGCAGAGGCGGCCTGCGGAATTTCGTTATCAGGTTCAGGCTTTACGGCATGTACCAGATCGGGAAATTTCATTGCATCCTGAATAAAAAATACGGGAATATTATTTCCTACTAAATCGTAGTTTCCTTCATCTGTATAAAATTTTATTGCAAAACCACGCACGTCTCTCGCTAAATCTGTACTTCCTCTGCTGCCTGCAACGGTAGAAAATCTCACAAAAACGGGGGTTTCTTTTTCCAGATCGGTAAATAATTTAGCCTTGGTGAACTCCTGCATGTTTTTGCTCAGTTTAAATACACCGTGCGCACCCGAACCTCTTGCATGAACGATTCTTTCTGGAATTCTTTCATGGTCAAAATGGGTAATTTTTTCTCTCAGAATAAAATCTTCCAGAAGAGTTGCTCCGCGCTCACCGTCTTTCAGCGAATCCTGATTATTCCGAATCTTCAATCCCTGATTGGTGGTGAGTTTCTCATCAGAATTGTCTGTCTTGAAAAAATTCAGCTGATCCAGCTTGTCATTGTTTTTGTCGTTTGTATCCATATTAATTGTTTGTGTGATATTTTTTAAATTATTTTTGATTTAGATGAATAGTGCATTCATGGTTGAAGTAATTAACCATATTTCATAAAGAACATAATCCAAACAGGCATTCTGTCTGGTGCTGAGTACAATTATAATTCTGATTTATTTTTTTCTGTCTGAAATATCTTTGCTGAAGGTCCCGATTTAAAGAGTATTCTGTATCGTTGTATTCACGAAAACTGTTTGTGACAAATACTGAGCCATGGAACGGTTACGCATAGATTTTCTGCAAAAGTTTTTTTGGCTGTATCATGGACTGCATATCCACAGGGAAAATCATTAATGCTGCTCCCTGAAACGGAACAACCTGGTAAAAAAGTTTTCATAAAATTATATTTGATGTTGGTGTTACCAAATTTAACCTTATAAAAATTGATTTGTTATGACTGGAATCATACGTTAAGCTTTCTTAGAGCAAAAAGATGAATAGATTTAAGTTTATGAGAAAAAAGGTTATTCAATTAATTTTCACAAAATCTTTAAAAGCAAATTTTCCCGTTGTTTATTTTGACAAAATTCTGCTTTTCGAGTTTTTTTACAGTTCTGATAACGGTTTCTACCCGCAATCCCGTGAGAGAAGCCAATTGACGTCTGGAGAATGGTACTGTAAACTGAAAGGGTTCATCAATCTGATGATGAGATTTTAGAAACTCCATCACCTTTAATATTCTGTGGGCGGGATTGTTGACGGACAGTGTAGTGAGCATTTTGTAACGGTAAAACATTCTCTCGGAGGTGTAAGACATCACCCGATTCATCAGAACAGAATCTGAATTGACAATATCTAAAAAAACATCTTTTCTCACCCTTAAAATTACGGCATCGTTCATCACCTCTGCATTGACGCAGTATGGAACATCATACCAAAGGAAAGTTTCAGCAATGCATTGTCCGTCTGACGGCAGACTGTGTATAAACTCGCTGCCGTCGTCTTTGTATGAATTAATTTTAATAAGTCCTGTCTGGATCTGGTAATAATATTTGGGTAATGAGCCCTCAGTTATAATAGTTTCACCTGCTTTACATTGTAGAATTTCTGCCCCATTTTTTAAAAGTAATTCTTCGTCAATAATCATAGATCATTATTAGTTTAGTAGAATATTAAAAATCTTTACGGAAAAAAAACTCCTTTATTTTCAATAAAACCGGCGGTAAAAATAGGCTTATAAAGCCGATTAATACTATGACTATAGACATAAGAAAATACAATTACATTTTATTATAATTCATATATTAATGAATTAATATTCATTGAATCTATTATAAAATTTTAATATTTAAGGGTTTATATTTTAATTTCTTTAAATCGATTATAAACCGATTCATGTCTGTAGAAATTCTTGATTAATCAGATTGAAGTTCAGAAAGTTTGGTTTTAAGACAGCCTAAAATAAATTCACAGTAATAAATCTGCGCATTTTGCTGATTTGTTCTTGGGTGAAGTTCCAGTTTTTTGCTGAATAGGATTTCATTTTTATAACTGAAACTGAAATAGGCAAAGATTTTAAAATCAGATTCTGCCACAGGTGTTGCATAACCTGTGACAGCGATTCCCCAGTCGGTTTCAAAAGATTTTGCAATGTTCAAAGCCATTACCTCTGCAATTTGCTCAGATACGCAGTCGCATTTTTCAGCTTGTATACGGTCGATTCCAAGGAATTTTACTTTTTCATCAATCGTGTATGCAGTAATTCCGCCGTGGTAATATCGTGAGGCATCAGCCATCTGTGAAAATGAAAACTGGAGAAAACCTGATGTCACACTTTCGGCGACAGAAACTGTTTCTTCAGCATTTAAGAGTAAATTTCCTACTTCAGACAATAGACTTCGTTCAATTTCCATAGCAATTGTATATTAAGATTTGATCATGTTTGGTGTTTTTTACCCATTTCAAATTTCAAGCCTTGATTTAAGTCAGTAATCATTTATAAAGGTCAAACAAATTAAAGTCTGTAAAATCAGACTGTTAATTTTTTTATAAATGTCGGATAGTTTTTAAATGAAATAACTGATTTGAATATTTAAATAGCTTCTAAACATCAGTAACGCTGAATTTTACTACCACAATCATTTATTTTATTTGCCTATGGTCTGGTAATTGTAACCTGAGATATAACAAAACCAATCAAATTTTTAATATTATGGAAACCAAAAGAGCTACAGCTACTAAAAGTACTGGCAAGAAAATCTCGGCTTCAACATCTAAAGCTTCACCAAAAGCGACATCCAAGTCGTCAGCAAAAATGACTGGAAAATCTTCTACAAAATCAACAGCTAAAACAGCTGCAAAATCATCTGACAAAGTACCTGCAAAACAGGATTCAGCAAAAAATCTGAGCGACCTGTTTGAAGATTCACTGAAAGACATTTACTGGGCTGAAAAAGCACTTTCTAAAGCACTTCCTAAAATGCAGAAAAACGCAACAGATACAAAACTGAAGCAGGCCTTAGGCGAGCATCTTGAGGAGACAAAAGAGCAGGTAAAAAGACTTGAAGCATGCTTCAAAGCATTAAAGAAAAAAGCAGAAGCTAAAAAATGTGATGCAATGCAGGGGCTTTTGGATGAAGGTACCGGCATCATGGAAGAAACAAAGCCGGGAGCTGTGCGTGATGCAGGAATTATTGCTGCTGCTCAAAAAGTGGAGCACTATGAAATTGCAACTTACGGAACACTTGCTGCATACGCCAAGATTCTTAAGGAAAAAGAATGCCTCAAACATCTTCTGTTGACTTTGGATGAAGAAAAAAACTGTAACGATCTACTCTCAAAAATTGCAGATACCAATCTCAATTCCAAAGCGATCAATGCTTAAATTTCTAAATAAATCAGACCCGGAAACGGGTCTTTTTTTTGTCCTGTGATTAAAAAAAATCGGAATTAAAGTGATTGTTGTGATTGCAGTCATAAGTTTAAAATATCAATAATTTACAGGAAATTATCCCGCTCTTTGGTCTTATAGTTGTAATTGATATAAGACTTTAATTTCGCTTCTGAAATTATATCTGTTACCAAAAAAGAAAATAACTATGGCGTCAAATGAAAATGAGCAAATCCGTGGCGGACAGGGTCAGGTACTGGATCCTGAAACCTACCGGGATTCGATAGGAACAATGGAACAGTCTGGTAAAAGAAAATGGATCTTTCCTAAAAGACCAAAAGGGAAATTCACCAACTACCGGACAATTGTAGCTTACATTCTCCTCGCAATTTATCTTGCGGTACCTTTTATAAAAATTAACGGGAACCCTTTTCTGTTACTGAACGTTATCGACAGACAGTTTTTCATTTTTGGACAGCCCTTTTACCCTCAGGATTTCTTTCTTTTAACTTTAGGAGCGATTGTAGGATTGATCTGCATCATTATTTTCACCATAGCATTCGGAAGGATTTTCTGTGGTTGGATCTGCCCTCAAACCATTTTTCTTGAAAGTGTTTTCAGAAAGATAGAATTTGCTATCGAAGGTGACCGTAATAAGCAGATGAAGCTGGATCGTCAGGAATGGGATGCAGAAAAAATATGGAAAAGATCCCTTAAATGGACGATATATTTTGTACTTTCTCTCATATTCACCCACTTTATGGTGATGGTAATTGTTGGTTACGAGGAAGTATTTAGAACAATTGCAGAGGGACCGCTCGCCCATCCTACCAATTTTATTGTCATTATACTTTTTACGGCAGCATTCTATTTTGTTTTTGCATGGTTCCGTGAGCAGGTCTGCACTTTGGTCTGTCCTTACGGAAGATTACAGGGTGTGTTGATTGATAAAGATACCATCAACGTATTCTATGATTTTAAAAGAGGTGAAAACAGAGCAAAATGGAGAAAAGATGAAGATAGAAAAGCCGCAGGAAAAGGTGACTGTATAGATTGCCATCAGTGCGTGGTGGTCTGTCCTACGGGAATTGATATCAGGGATGGGCAGCAGCTGGAATGCGTCAACTGTACCGCTTGCATCGATGCCTGTGATGAAGTCATGGTGAAAGTAGGTCTGCCTAAAGGTTTGATAAGATACGCATCTGAAACAGAAATTGAGACAGGTATTCCGACACGTTTTACCGGAAGAATGAAAATTTTCATGGTCGTGCTTATTGCTTTACAGCTTTTATTAGGATTTTTACTTTACAGCCGTGGAGATATGGAGGCTAAATTCATCAAACCTGCAGGAAGTACGTTTTTTGTGAGAGACGGTTTTATTACCAATACCTACAACTACACATTTCTCAATAAATCGAATGATAAAAAAGTGGTAACGATTAAAGTAATTGAGCCTGCACACGGTGAAATTATTTTCAGCGGATCTGGCAATATTTCTATACCTAAAGATAAAATATCAAAGGGTACAATCAACATCACTTTTCCGGAGAAGGAGATGAATCTTTCGAAACAGAATATAACCATCGGAGTTTACGATCTGAAAGGAAATCTTGTGGATTCATATGATACCTATTTTGAAGGACCGTTTAAACTTCAATTCTAAAAATCAACTCAAAAAAAGGAGCAGCTAAAAAAAACTGCTCCTTTTTTATGTCCTGCTCCCGAATTATTTCCAGGATCTTATCTCTTTATAAAAAATTAGTTTCCTCACATTATTCGCTTTCACCCTTAAGCATACCTTCTGCAAGGCATTCCCACTGAATTTTAGAAAGTCCAAAAATTCCTCCGACAGCAATCATTACGTTTCGTGCAGAATTAATAAAACCAGATTTCAAATTGGGAGATTCATTTCTTCCGTAAACAGCCGCCATCAGCATATCTAGATTTCTTTCAATAACAAAAGTAGAAGTTGATTTGTCGCAATAGAAATGTGCAATCTTTTTGCTGTTGAATTTTACAGGATCGGGAGAAGGTCTGCACTGAATCAGAAGCCGGTTTGGCGAATCAAAATCAATTTTATCAATCACCGTCCAGTCGAATGAACGGCCTTCTTTACCACCGGGACCGGGAATATCAATTCTGATGTAATCACCTTCCTGAGGCAGACGTTCCACGATATTTCCGTTCAGATTGCAAAGCTTAAAATCTGCTCTGCTTTCAGGGCAGTACTCTTTCCACTGATTAATGCTGAAGAACCGCTCTTTAAGATGATGAAACCGCATTTCAACATCTTCTTCAGTTTCTGATTTCTGGAAACTTTCGGAATCATGAAAGCCGCCTTTCACCTGTTTTGGAACTCCCGGAATATTTTTAGGTTTCATCTTTTCAGTTTTGGTTCAGTTGAGAAAAAATCACTATTAGAATACTATTTTCTAAACGAAAAATTAATTTCTGTGATTATTTCAAAGATAGTCTTTAAACTCCGAAAAAAGTATGATTGCTGTCACAAAAAAATGCATTTTGAATCTAATTCATTTAGCAAAAAAAATAACATCTTAGTCCTGTCAAAAATTATCAGACTAAACGAATTGAATTTATTTTAAGTTCCATCAAATTAAATCATTTACAGCAGAAGAGCCTTAGTTTTGGTACCATTCTTGACTGATTTACAGTAAGAAATTCTTCTTTAAATTAAAATCCAAAACAAAAATATTATGCTAAAAAAAATGATCGCAGGACTCGGAGGAGCAGTTGCCCTTAACCTGTTACACGAAATCGTGAGAAAAACCTGTAAAGATGTGCCCCACATCAACGAACTGGGTGAAGAAGCACTCAGTAAAATGACAGACAGAACAGCACTTGAAATTAACAATCCCAACCAGCTTTATGCCGCCACTCTTGCAGGTGATGTTATAAGCAACGCAGTTTATTATGCGACTACAGCAACAACCCATAATCTCGCAAGCGGACTTCTGGCAGGTGTCGGAGCTATTGCATTACCTCAAAAGTTAGGACTTGATCCTGATCCGGTAGCAAGCACCAATAAAAAGAAAATTATGACTGTAGGATATTATCTTTTCGGTGCAATTGTCACCAAACTGATTTATGATCAGATTAAAGATAACGAATAGATAAAAACAGTAAGGCATCATCTGATGAAGATGATGCCTTTAAATTTTGTTCTGAAATCTGTAAATCTAACTTTCGTCTTTAGTGTTCTGCACAAGACCGATTCCCGCAAAAAAGAAGATCAGACCGATTACGCCTACTACAGCCATGTTGGTGTATGCCTCACTTTTCTGCATCAGCAGATAACCTGTGTACAGTAATCCTGCAATTCCCAGAACCGTAAGAATGGTTCCAAATGTTCTTTTAACGTTCATAATAGTTTATTTAGTTTTTATTTCTCAAAAGTCATTCCAATCTATGCGAAGTAGGTTGACCTGGATACAGAATTCAAAGTCTGAAGAAGTTTTCTGAATTCTCTGGTATATTTTTGACTTGTAGAATCTCCGGTTTGTGAAGGATACTCTTCATATCCGAAAAAATAATAATGTTTCTGTTCATTATTGATTTTCATTTCCAGCTCCCATTCTTTTCCTTCAAAGATGTCGTTGTTGCTGTAATTTTCTTTCCATTCCCGGATACCGATTTCTTCGAAGGTGGAGATCAGTTCCTGCTCGCTGATTTTTGAGAATTTTTTATCAGGATTCTGAAGGATTTCTTTAAAATATCCAAAATATTCGCTGATGTAAACAAAGCCTTTATCGATGATGAGTTCGGCGCTTTTGCCATTGGCATTTCCTAAAAAGAAACGCAGGAAGTCAATTTTTTCTATAGGTGTAGTGAACATTATTTTCTAATATTTTTGTAGTGAATTTTGTAATTTAAACTGAAACTGACTTTAATTGCGGGATCTCGGTGATTTCACTGTTGTCTGATGTTTTATCTGATGTATTAACGTGTCTTAGGGAACGCATCAGTATTGATATGCACCATGATCTCAGTTGAGAATTATCTCCGTTAAATTTGTCTAAATCTTTCCAGATATTGGTAAATGTAAGAATCATCATTTCATTGGCAAGTTCTTCATCGCCAAGACACTGCAGAGCCATACCATAAAACTGGCTGTTGAACTCAGCATACAGAAAGTCGAAAGTTTCCCGGTCTTTCTGTCTGAGCAGCGTGCAGCAATTGAATTTGTTGTCTGAAGAAGCCATATTTAGTATCAATAATAATTAAAGGGTCAGTTAGTCTGTATATTTACTGTCGGCATGAACACTGATCTTACCATCGTAATAGTAGATTGCAACTTCAACAGCTTTCTCAAAATCTATCTCATGAAATTTTTCTTCAGGATCTTTTACATTACGCTGCGAAATCTGTACTCCGAAAGGATTATTCTGTACTTCAGAAATCATGCCTTTTACAGTTTCTTTCTTCGGATATTTTACAGTGACGCTTTCAATACGTTCGGAAGCAGCGGTGATTTCGTCTTTCAGTAGGTCGTTTATTTCCATGCTGATTATTTTCTATTTAAATTTTAGGACTCCTGATCTTCCTTTCTGATACTTACAATCTGATAATCGTCTGAAGAGGCAAACTCTTTACACGTATCATCATTACAACTGTCAGGATTCTTCAGGTAATGATCAATAAAGTCAACACTTTCTTTGGTATCTGCAGGAGATATCAGGACGTGGTATAAATTCAGCACCGAATCATCTGCATTTTTTACCGATTCTTTTTTCTGTTTTAAGGCTTCTTCAAACTTCATAATTCCTATTGTTTTAATCTTTGTTTTTTCTGTATTCAAGAATTTCGGTAAACTGTTTGTGAGACTGTTTCAGATGATAGAGATGATCTTCAAGAACTGATCTTGTTTCTGAAGAATAACCATCTTCCTCAAGTGCTTTTTCATAAGCCTTGCAGGCTGCATCTTCTTCCGAAATCACACTTTCCAGGGTAGAATTCACTGAATCAATATTGAAGGCACTTTTAATGTCAATCCATGTGCTGTGAATGTTTCCACGGACTGAGGATGATTCATCGTTGATTTCAGAATCGTTTTCGCGCAGAATGTTGATCAGTTCATTCTTCATCACCTTGGTATGGGAAATCATTTTGTCGTATTCAGATTTGATGTCCGGATAACTTTCCCAGATCTGACCTTCTACTTTTCCGAATGCTGAAATCCTGTCGTTGGTAATTTGGATGAGGTCTTTCAGGATAGCCTGAGTTTCGTTTGTTTCCATGATTTATAATTTTGTGAATTGGTGTATTAAATTAATCTAAAGGCCTTCTTCTTGTGAAGAGATTGATGATTATTACGATGACAGCAATAACAAGTAATACATGAACGAGACTTCCTGTATCTAACCCGGGTACGATACCAAGCATTCCTAAAACCCAGACCACGATGCAAATAACGGCTACAAGCCAAAGAATGCTTCTCATAATATTTTCTTTTTAGTGTGTGTACATTCCTAAATACAATTAGTCTGCCCTTTTTTAAATGGAAAAAAACTTTAGGTACCACATGTGCTCTAAGTTGGTTTTTGGGCATCATTATTGTAAATTGATGAGTACCAAAAAAAATATAACAATATGGACAACAGCAAAACAGTTTCAGTATTAAACGATCTACTGACAATTACCAACGACAGAATTCAGGGATTTTCTAAAGTAGAAGACAAAGTGTGGGAAGGATATCCTCACCTGCGTGCCGATTATGACAACATGGTTGCACAGTCTGCTACAATGAAAAATGAACTTTCTGGTCTTATTACTGAGCGCGGCGGGGAGCCGGATCAGACAGGTTCTGCAGCAGGATCTATTCACAGAGCCTGGATTGATGTAAAAAATGCATTCTCAGGCGACAATGCTGAAGCAAGTTTAGGAAATGTAGTGTATGGAGAGCAGGCAGCTATCGACGCCTATCAAAGTGCACTGGACAGTGGCGATCTTTGCCCTGAAAGTTCAAGAGTGGTACTCGACCAGCTTCATCATCTGAAAGCTTCACATGATAAATTCGAAAATCTAGAAGATCTGAAAAACTAAAACAATCATCCGCTTCCCTTGGGAAGCGGATTTTTTTATGATCCGGATCATTTTTTGTAAGGAAATTTTTTATTTATTTTTACAAGAAACTACATGCCAAAATTTCTATTATTTATTCTCTTTCATCTTTTTTGTACAGCATCCGGTCAGTTGCTCAATATAAAAAATCTTCAGAATCTGTCGGGATCACCTGGGCATATTATCGATACCAAACTTTCAGCACATTTTGACCTTCTGCATCAGGAGGAAGCCAGCGGGTCTACTGTAAAAGTGTACAGCAATGAGCATATGGAAGACTCAAAGTTTATGGTGGTGACCGTTTTTCTGAGAAATGAAGGCTGTCACGTATTTTCCATTGTCTCCCATGATGATGAGCAGGTCAGTTCTTTTAAAGATACGCTGAATCAGGAAAAATTTAAATCAGAAAAAATTCAGGATAAAAATAAAGAAGAGGTCAGCGTGTTTGAAAAAAATAACATTAAGGTTTTAATAAAAAATCCAAACCATTCCCTGGCAGCACATCAGATTGTGTGGATGTGCAAATGATTTTGTCTGAAAAAAAAGCTATCTGAAATGATCAGGGATTACATTTAAAAGGATTTTCAAATTGGTGATGGCAGATTTAATTTTTAAACCAAGTTTTTCTGAGGGTAATCTGCAGGAATTTTCTGAAATTAAACAACTCAACTTCTCCAAAAAAAAAACTTTTAAATATTATCAGAACAACTTAATACAGGTGTTTGATAAAATTTAAAAGCTTTAAATTTATATCTTCAGGTTATTTTGTAAAATCAATTCTCTTTTCTTGGTTTCATAATCATTCTGATGGATGCGTTGTTGGTAATAAATAACCTGAACCATTCTGCAGCAAGTCTATATTTGTTTCTAAAACTTGTCAATGGAATTATATGGATGAAAAGCCAAGTCAGCCAGGCTAATAATCCATTAAATGAGAATTTAGGAAGATCTACAACCGCATTATATTTTGAGATAATGGCCATACTTCCTTTATCATCATATCTAAATTCTTTTAAAGGTTCATTTCTGAATCTCTTTTTAATGTTTTTACCTAAAAGTTTTGCTTGCTGGATTGCAACCTGAGCCAATTGAGGATGACCTTTCGGGAATTCGGGATCTGTTGTTGTAATGCAGATATCACCCAAAGCATAAATATTTTTAAAACCTTCAACCAAATTATAAGAATCCACGATAATTCTGTGACCTTTTCCCAAGGATGTTTCAGGAATTCCTTCAATTGTTCTGCCGACCACACCGGAAGACCAAATCAAAGTTTTGGTTGGAATTTTTGTTCCGTCCGAAAGAATAACATTTTCTTCTACATAATCTTTCACAGAAACATTGAGTTTGATGTTGACACCTAATCTCTTCAGATTATCGTAAGCTGTTTTTTTGGCAGTATCGCTCATATTTGATAACAGCGAAGGAAGAGCGTCGACGAGATATAGATTGGTGTGCCCAAATGCAATATCAGGATAATCTTTTTCTGCGATGTAACCAGCCATTTCAGCAATCATTCCTGCCAGCTCCACTCCGGTAGGTCCGCCACCGGCAATCACAATGTTGATAAGACTTTGTACACTTTCCGTTTGTGCATTTCGGGAAGCTGTTTCCAGATTCTGCAGAATGTGATTTCGGATATACAGAGCTTCATCAATAGTTTTCATTGGAAGCGCATTTTTCCTGACGTTTTCAATTCCGAAAAAATTGGTTTCTGTTCCCAGTGCCAAAACAAGTTCATCATAATGTAATGTTCCCTGATCTGTGATTATTCTGTTTTCCTCAGGCACTACCCTTTCAAGGCTTGCCATATAAAGAGAAACGTTAGAATATTTTGAGAATAATTTTCTGAAAGGATATGAGATATTAGAAGGCTCAATAAATGCCGTGGCTACCTGATAAATGAGCGGAGGAAAAAAATGGTAATTATTTCTGTCAACAAGTGTGATTCTGAATCTTTCGTCATCACCGATGGTTTTAATAAGATTTAATCCGGCGAAACCTCCCCCGACAATCACGATATGCTTTTCCATTACAAAGATTTTCTGTTATAATGAAGCTAACCAATATGAGACCAACCAAAGTAGAAAATAAAATAAAATTAATGTAATTTTAATTATACAATTCGGTTGATTGCTTATTAAACAGAAACGATTTCTTCAAGTCGTGATGAAAAACAAAATTTACTAAAATGTGATTGAAACCACATTTTAGTAAATTCCGATGTTATAATTTTGTATCAAGGTCAACTCGTTGAAGCAAACGAACCTTATTTTCATCATTTGTGTTTTTTTTAGCCTTCTCCCTCGAGAGGGCTTTTTTTATTTTAAATTTTATCATGTAAAAAGTACTATTCCGGGAAATGGTTATTTCGCTTTTTACATTTAAAGGTCTGTTACTTTTTCTGAAGATATTCTTCTATTTTTTCTCTCGGTAAAAGATCCAGAATTTTGTTAATATCAATAATTTTATGTTCTGTGATGATGCTTTTCACAGCTTTCGCAGCGCCAGGTTCGTTAGCTAACCTTTCTAAAAGTCCGTAAACATTCACCATCTTTTTGTGCGTATTTTCTTCGTCGCCGCCAAACCACGAACCGTTGAAGTGATGACTGACGTAATTCTTCGGTAAATCCTGAGAAAAATAAACTGAGGGATAAAGCGTTACGTCATGCTTCAGATGTTGAATTGTATCACTGTAACGGTCTGCACCATATTTTTTTTCCAGCATTTCAGAAAATATATCGGTATTGATTCTCTCTACAAAAACCTCTTGCTGATTATAATAGTCAACAAAATCCTTAGACAATTGATGTTTTGGTTCCGCCATCCAGAATGCTGAGTACGGAACTCCTTTTACTTCAAATCCACAGACTGCTTTTTCACTCAGAAACTCATCCAACGGAAGTTTAAGATCCATATCAGTATCCATATAAATTCCTCCATTTTCATACATTACTTTAGACCGGACATAATCTGATACAAAGGCCCATTTTTTCTGCGCAAAAGCTTCTTTTACGTAATTGTTATCTTCCAGTGGAGCGTTGGATTCATTCCATTCTATAATTTCAAAATCAGGATGAATTTTTCGCCATGTTTCCAGACAGTGTTCTGCGAGTTCGTCTTTTTTTTTGCCGCCAAACCAGCAGTAATGAATTTTTTTTGGAATCATAATTTAGTATTTGATGTGATTTATAAAAAGCAGCGAGACCGCATTTTGTCTTCTATCTGCAAAAAATAAACCTTTACCGAAATTTTTAATTAAATAAAATACCATTTTTTGAAATGAAAATTTTTATTTAAATATATTCTGATGAGTTCAAATACAAAATTTAAATTTAAATAAATTAATAATCAATACTTTATACAATGTTACAAATTAAATGGTACGGTTATTTCTTTTAGAAAATACTTTAAAAATATCTGAATTTTGTATCTAAATCTCAAATAAAACTTATGACGAAGCCAAATCACCCATCATATCAACCCAAAAAATACGTAGAAATCACCGCACCCGATTGGGTGAAAAATGCTACACTCTACGAACTTAATATCCGGCAGTTTTCTGAAAAGGGAACTTTTAAGGAAATTGAAAAACAGCTTGGAAGGCTAAAACAAATGGGGATTGATATTATATGGCTGATGCCGGTTCATCCGATTGGCATTGTTAATAGAAAAGGGAGTTTGGGAAGTTACTATTCAGTGAAGGATTATTACGGAATTAATACTGAATTTGGAACTGAAGAAGACTTCAGAAGTTTGGTCAATGCTATTCATAGAGAAGGAATGTATGTAATATTAGATTGGGTAGCGAATCATACAAGTTGGGATAATCAACTTGTTGATCAGCATCCGGATTGGTACAGAAAGTCACGCAAAAATACGTTTCAGTCGACAAGATGGAGAGATTACGACGATATTATAGAATTTGATTACCGAAACGAAGAGCTTCGAAAATACATGACGGATGCACTGAAATTTTGGGTGAAACAATTTGATATTGACGGCTATCGTTGCGATATTGCCAGCTTCGTTCCGATTGATTTCTGGGAAAATGTGAGAGCTGAGCTTGATGAAATAAAACCTGTGTTTATGCTTGCTGAAGCCGAAGATAAAGATCTTCATAAACGTGCATTCGATTCTACGTACAACTGGACCCTATGGAATATTTTACACCAGATTGCCCGTGAAGAGACCAATGTAAAGACTTTGGCGGAAGCCTATCTTGCAGAACATGTTTCTATTTTTCCTAAAGAGGGAATCCGTATGAATTTTATTGATAATCACGACAAAAATTCATGGGAAGGAAACCAATACAGTAATTTTGGAGATGCTTTAAATGCAGCAACTGTTTTTTCGGTCATGATGGATGGAATCCCTTTAATTTACAGTGGACAGGAAGCCGGACTCGACCGCTCCCTGGAATTCTTTGAAAAAGATCCGATAGAGTGGAAATCCCATGAAAACGAAGATTTGTACACTACTCTATTTACCCTGAAACATCAAAATCAGGCACTTTGGAATGGCGCACACGGTGGCGAAATGGTAAGGATTATGAACGACCGTATGGATCAGGTAATCTCTTTTGTACGAGAGAAAAATGGTGATAAGGTTTTGGTTTTTATCAATTTAAGCAAAGATCATGTGCTCGTACAGTTTGACACTTCATTTGACATCAGTGTTTACACAAATTTATTTGAAGGAAAACTTCAGAGCATCAACGGAACGCTGATTTTGGATATGCAGCCATGGGAATACGTGATTCTTCATCACATCAATTCATAATCTTACATTAGCTGAGTGGAAAAGTAAATGTAAAACAAGTTTCATCGTCTGACGAGTTTACCTTGATTTTTCCTTTATGGGCAATTGCGATTTCCTGTGCAATGTAAAGACCTAGACCAAGACCTTTTTCCATCTGATTCACTTTTCCTCTTGAAAATGGTTTGAATAACTGTTCCTGTGTTTCTAAAGGTATTTTAGTTCCTTTATTGATTACGCACACTTCAAAAATGTCATTATCACTTTTTGCTTTCAGTATGATAGGAGCATTTTTGTCTCCATGGGAAATTGCGTTTCCTAAAAGATTTGAAAACAGTTGTGCAATACGTTTGTAATCACCTTTAACTTCATTTTTCAGATCTAAATCCGTCTGAATTTCTCTGGTCGGATTGCTGGTCTGAAGCTCAGAAATCACTTGCTGCAAAGTATTAAAAATAGTATCTGAATTATCGTAATCAAGACCAATTCCTCCTCCAAGGCGTCCACTGGCGAAATCCAGCATATTGTCAATTAAACCTCTAACTCTGATTGTAGAATCCTGAATAATCTTTACAAGTTTGATATTGCGTTCTTCTGTTAAAATTCTGTTTAAAAGCTGCGATGCAGTAGAGATTGCACCCACCGGATTACGAAGATCATGTCCCAGTATAGCAATAAACTGCTCTCTGATTTCTGCATTATTTTGCTCCTCTACCAATTTTTCCTGTGTATCACTGAGGTTGTGAAGGGTCTCTAAATGGAAAGCGATCAACTCTGCAAAAAGTTTAAACATATTGATTGTCTTCTCATTGTTTACCAATGCAGGATTGGGATCAATAGCGCACAGCGTACCAAAGAAATTGCCATTTGTAAGAATGATAGGAATCGAAATGTAGCTTTGCAAACCATAAGTCTTTGGTGTATGATGATCAAAATACTTAGGATCTTCAGCCACATGATCAATGGCAATCGCTTCATGAAAACTCATAACCTGATGACACAGTGTAGTTTGCACATTCAGTTCGCCACCAACTCCCAGTCCGAAATTTATTCTGTCTTCCACAGCGCAGGCAATCCAGCGGTCCTTTGTAACTCTTGCGACAGTTGCAAAGCCCATCCCAGTGGTACTGCAAATAACTTCCAATATTTTGGCAACAGCCGGAATCTGATTGATGTGCAGAATATCTTTTTGAAAATCGATATCTTCCTGAGGGTCTTTCATTTCTAAATCGTTGTCTGTCAATGTGTGATAGCAATGTCCACTATCATTTGATTAGCGGATAAGATACAAAATTATGAAACAAAGTTTAATTTTAATCCTTTTTCAGAATTAGAGTTTAATTTTTTTTGATTTTTATTCATTAACAGATAGAAATAACGGTGATGCTGTTTAATATTTTTAGTATGAAATTAACTGATATTTAAATATAAAAAATACCACACTTTGCATTTATTATGCATAAGATAAGTTTTTGGCAGATAAATTGTTAGCACTGCAGGAGGTTATTTAAATTTAAAAATAATCATAACACCTAATTAAATCAAATTATATGAAAAATTCAATTCTTACAGTTTTTGCTGTTGCTGCCTTGATGTCATGCGACAAAAAAGAAACTAAATCGACAGACATGGGAACAGACAGTTCTGGTACAGAAATGACCAATGACACTATGATGAAAACAGGCGACTCGGCATCAACGGTCACCAATGCAAATGCTGCAACACTTAGTGATCAGGACAAAAAATTTGCTGATGCTGCCGCAATGGGTGGTATGATGGAAGTAATGATGGGTGATCTGGCTAAAGCAAACGGTACAAATGCATCAGTAAAATCATTAGGCGAAATGATGGCTACAGATCATGGCAAAGCAAACGACGAACTGAAGTCATGGGCAGCAACAGCAGGTTACACTTTACCTACAAGTCTGGATGCTGAAAAACAGAAAATGGTAGATGATCTGAAGACTAAAAAAGGTGCAGATTTTGACAAAATGTACGCAGCCGCAATGGTTACTGATCACAAAAAAGATATTGCTGAGTTTAAGATGCAGTCTTCTTCAGGTATGGATGCTTCTCTAAAAGGATTTGCAAGTAAAACACTTCCAACACTTGAACATCATTTGATGGAGTCTGAAAAAGTGAAAGCTTCTTTAAAATAATAATATTCAATTCCTGATTTTGTCATTTACAAATCAGTTTGATACCAATTTATACAATCAAAGGTTTGGCTTAAACGCTGAACCTTTTTTTGAATAATGGATTTTAAAGTATTAAAGTAGCTTAGAAATTGTGCACTCAAAATATTTAGAAAGATTACTTTTAACTTATTTAAAGTAAAGGCTCTTTTATGAGATAGGCTTTTTAAACAATCAATATAAATTTTTCTCAAAAATGAAAAAAGTTTGGATTACATTTTTTATCGGAGGTATTGCAGGTGCAACAGTCTACCTTTCTGGATTTGGTTATCTGTTTAAGGCTATTGGCAAAAACTTAAAAAAAGGATCACTCACACCTTCTACAGATGATGAGGATAAATTTTCCTCCCGTGAAGTCCCTACTCAAAACAGTCAACCGTGGAAAAAAGATAGCGCTTACAATAAGCAGGCTCTTTCAGAAACTATTTCAGAAGAATTAAAGAAAACCGGAACTTCGTCGCTCGTTGTGATCCGTGATAACAAATTAATGCACGAACAATACTGGAAAGATCATAATTCTGATTCACTGTTAAATTCATTTTCGATGGCAAAAGGAATTCTGTCACTCCTGATTGGTTTTGCGCTTGATGACAAACTCATTGACTCTGAAGATCAACTGGTAGCTTCCATATTTCCAAAATATGCAGAAAGCCACTATGGAAAGTTTCTTACCATCCGTCACTTGATGACGATGCAGGCAGCATTTGATTGGGATGAAGAATACCGCCACCCTTTTTCAGAGAATTCAAAACAATATTTTATTGATGATCTTGCGGAGCAGGCTTTAAATGTTGATCTGAAAGAAATGCCGGGTGTAAAATACGAGTATCAGAGTGTTTCAGCACAATTGTTGGGATTAATTTTAATAAAAGTAACCGGCCGTGATCTCGCTTCTTATCTGTCAGAAAAACTTTGGAAACCATTAGAAATGGAACATTCCGCAAAATGGAGTACCGATAAAAAGGGTGTTGAAAAAGCTTTTTGCTGTATTCACGCCACCACAAGAGATTTTGCCAAAATCGGACAATTGGTTATGCAGAAAGGAAAATGGAATGGAAAACAGATTCTCTCTCAACAATTTTGTAAAAAACTCATCACACCAACCCAAGAAAATAATGCATTTTGCTATAACATCTGGGCTCATGAAGATCACACTATTCCTTATTACTTTTTTTACGGTTTTTTAGGACAGTTTATCATCATGATTCGTGAAAAGAAAATGGTGATTGTAAAAACAGGATTATATAACGATTTGGAAGTGGATGAAAAAAAACGTCCGCTGCAGGTTAAACTTTTAGTTGATGAACTGAGTACTATATTTTAATAAATCTTTGTCAGTTACAAATCTTTTCAATATCTGAAACATTGTTTCCTAGTCAATATTTTTAAGCTTTAACATTGTCTTAAATAAATTTAATTTAAATGCTCCAGATTGCTTAGTAAATCATTGGTGGCGGGACTTTTGTAATCATTTACAAAGAAAATACACTCTACAGCAAGGTTTACATGCTGGTCAATAAAATAAATCTCTCAATTTTGGAATGGAATAGAATATTTATAGGTGATCTCGATTTCAGTTTTGCTATTGAAATCACCGTTCGCACACTTATCATGTTCAGTATGGTTTTGCTTATACTGAGATTATCGGGCAAAAAAGGAGTTCGGCAACTCTCACTTTTCGAAGTGGCAATTATCATTGCATTAGGCTCCGCAGCCGGCGATCCGATGTTTAACAAAGAATCATCTGTACTGTCATCCGTTATTGTTTTTGCTGCTATTATTCTTCTCTACCGACTCATAACTTATATTGCAACCAAAAGCGAAAAATTTGAAAATATAATCGAAGGAGAACCGCTTTACGTGATCGAAAACGGTGAATTTGTTTTAGGTGTAAAAAAAGATCACACCTTTGCCAAAGACGAATTTTTCTCCGAAATGAGACAGGAATCGATAGAACATGTCGGGCAGGTAAAAACAGCTATTCTGGAAACTACAGGCAATATCAGTTTTTATTATTTTAAAGATGATGAGGTGATGTACGGTCTTCCCATTTTACCTCATGTTTACAAAAAGAAACTACAGTTGATTGAGCAGGCCGGTTATTATTCATGTACTTACTGCGGTCATTCCTTATTTCTGGAAGCTGGACAGAAAAAATGCAGTCGATGCGAAAAAACTGAATGGGTAAAAGCAATCAATACACTCCGGTTGACCTAAGGCAAACAAGTTGATTTTTAATAAAATTAAATTTGAAAATTATGTTTAATTTTACATAACCGAATTAATCTTACGATATGAAAAAAATAATATTTTTTCTTTTGGTCACATTCATGTTGACTGCCTGCGGCGAAGAATGTTACAACGCTCCTTTGCCGATTGTTTTTGAATTTGTAGATGATAATGGTGAAAACCTCATTACAAACGGCAAACTCAATCCTTTCTCAATTCAGGATGAAAATCAGGTTGGTGTGCAGGTTACCAAAACCGATGACGACAGAATTGTTTTACAAAATGTAGGTCTTCTTAACGGAACTAAAAATTATACTTTTTATTCTCCCGTCAGAACTTTCAATTTTTCTATTGAATCATCTGAGTTTAAAGGGGGCTGCGATGGTTATCAGATTAATAAATTAACCTTTACAGGAATTGCCATCGATGTGAAAGATGAAAATGGATATTATAAAATTATACTTAAATGACATTCCAGATTTTATTGAAATTAATTTATTTAGAATAAACACGCTGCATCCTCTCTATTAAAAGCTTAAAATAAAAAGCAGATTAAAAATTCCCTTCAGATTATGGAGGGAATTTTTATTTTAAATAGTTTAATCAAAATGATATCTTTTATTGCGAAAATCAATATATTTGTTGCTGTAATTTATAGCAATGTCGATTCTGTCAGAAAACATTAGATTTTTAAGAGACAATATGAAAGCATCCCAACAAAAGGTTGCTGATGAAATTTCAATTACCCGTGGGAGATATTCTACTTATGAAGAAGGAAGATCGGAGCCGCCAATTGAACTTTTAATTAAAATCTCAAAATATTTTAAAGTCAATATCGATTTGTTGATTACGGTTGATTTAAAAAAATATTCTGTAGAAGATCTGGTCAGTTTGCCAAACAACAGAACTTTGCTTCCTATGAAAGTGGATCAAACCGGAGAGAACAAAATTGAAATCGTTCCCCAAAAAGCAAGTATGGGGTATCTGAACGGTTACAGTGATCCGGACTTTGTAGACAGCCTGCAACATCTCTCTCTTCCGTTCTTAAGAAATGGTAAATTCAGGGCTTTTCCTGCAGATGGAGATTCTATGCCGCCATACAACGACGGAACATTTATCGTTGGAAAATATGTGGAAGACAGAAAAGATTTAAAGAAAGGAAAAACCTACATCTTCATCACCAAGGACGGGATTGTTTACAAAAGATATTCTCATCAGAATGATTCGGGAAGTTTTGTCAGTTCAGATAATACTTTCTATGAACCCTACGAAATCAAATGGCACGAAGTCTACGAAATCTGGGAATTTGCCTGCAGCATCAACACTCAGGAACTTAGAATTGAAAATCTGGAATACAAAGAAATCAGAAGTATGTTTGAAGAGTTAAGATCTGAAATCAGGACTTCTAAAAAGACAACTTAGCAAACTGAAACATATTTGATTCTAAGTTTTTACACAAATGACAAAAAAAGTATTAAACAAAGTTTCAACTAAAAAGATTTGAAAATAATGGGACAGCTCAGTTTATTTGATACGGGAGAATTTTACAACTTTCCGCTTGATCTTCTGGAATTCAGAGAAAATTTCCTCACACCAGAGGAAGCCAATCTTCTGCAGGCTATGCTTTTAACAAAAAGTCCGTGGAAGCAGAGAACTCAGAAAATGTATGAAAAAACCGTTCTTACTCCGCGTCTTACAGCTTGGTATGGCGACGGCGAAAAAGCTTATAAACTTGGAGGAAGTGAATTTGAGGTCAACAGCTGGACGCCCGAACTTTTATCATTGAAAGAGAAAATTGAGGATAAGTTTGGATATGAATTTAACTCTGTTTTGCTTAATCTGTATCGTGACAATAACGATTCTGTAGCTTGGCATCGCGATAAAGAAAAAAGATACGGAGAGCGCCCTGTGATTGCTTCGATAAGCTTAGGAGAAACCAGAAAATTTGACTTTAGAAAGTTGGATGATCACAGCAGAAGATACAGTTTGCCTCTACCCCACGGTTCTTTATTGATTATGAAAGGAGATTTGCAGGAAAACTGGCAACACAGAATTGCCAAATCAACTCACCCTATGCGCGAGCGTATTAATTTGACATTCAGATTGATGCGTGAAATTTAGCTTTGGTTTTGAATTGATATTATTTCGACGACTATTTTGTTTAAAATTAAATCCAAGTTTTATCATTGATCTCTGCTGAATTATCTACCGTTGTCTAAATTTTTGAATCATATATGAAGCAGAATTAATTTATTTTAATTCTAAATTACTTTGAAATACCGTCTGGTTTAAGTAATTTTACCCGATTATATTTACTAAACTATGAGAAAAATTATATTTGCAGGAATAGCTGTTTTTGGTGGATTTCTAATGTCTAATGCGCAATGCAAAACGGTAACCACACTTTCAGAAAATTTTGATGGCTGGAAGGATATTGATAAATGCTGGACGGCACAGCAGGGAAAAGCAATGGTTTATACCAAAGACAAAAAAGTGGTGTTTTATTCAATGACAAATCCCAGAGAAAAGATGTTTTTGGTAACTCCAAAAATCAAGGCAGGAAAATATACATTAACACTTGATGTTTCAGACAACGGCGGCGAAACTACGCTTGAAATTTTCTCTGTAAATAATGCTTCTGATGCAAAATCTTATGTTGCTGTTGCCAAAGCAGTGAAAATTGACGGTAACAAAAAAACTTTCGATATCGCTCTTAAAAAAGATGCTAATGTAGGTTTGAAGGTGATGCTAAACGGGATTCATCAGGCGGTTTATGTTGATAATTTAAGTTTAAAACCTAAGAAATAGACTTTAAAATTTTTTATTTAAATAAGAATCAATTTTAAAAATGTTGAAATCCAAAGCCATCAGGTTTTGGATTTTTTTTGATGACTTTAACCCGTTTTTAGAAGAGTCAGCTGGAAGCATCGATTTTCGGAGCGTAAAGATGAAAATTCTAAGCGAGCTTGAAGAATACAAATCGCAGTTGTAGAAGAAGTTTTTTAACCAAAATATTTCTGCTATAAAGTAAAAAACATCAAATCATACTCAATTCTGCATAATTTGTTTAATTTTGCCAAACTATGCCAAAAATACGATCTACATCAGACGGTTTAATCTATATTAAATCTTCATCTATCGAAAATCTAAAAAGACCAAATGCCCTTGAAGGAGCCAAGGCATTAGGAAAACCTGTGATCATTAATGTCAATCATATTGGCTTTCTCAGCTATAATAATGAAGGTAGAGTTACTTTTTTTATGGCAAATGGTTTTGAGATTTCCATTAATATTTTTTTCGACGAAGCTGAACGCATTTTTAATTGTGCTAAAGGTGGTATGAACGAAGAAATCATGTAGGTTGATCTGAAGAAAAATTCAAGATTAAGATCGGAAAACAATTTTTTGGGAGTACAATTCTTCAAAAATAATTTTATTTTGAACATAATATTTTCTTTATAAAGCAAGTGTTTAAAGTAAATCTAAAACTTTTCCAAAAACAATTCAATATTTTTAAACCATAAAAACTGAAAATTATTCACCTGATTGGTGCTATTATTGCAATATCGAAATATGAGAAAAATTTATATCGTAGAGGATGATGATTCCATCAGAGAAATTCTTGAAATATTTTTAACTTCAGAAGATTATGCCGTGCAATCGTTTGAAAATGTCAAAGAATTTGCTCAACGCAATAAAGAAGAAAAGCCGGATCTCTATCTATTCGATGTGATGTTGCCGGACGGATCTGGTATAGATCTTTGCAGCGAAATAAAAACCAGCAGCGAAAACGCAGAAATCCCAGTACTTATTATGAGCGCTCATGCTCAGCTTAAACATTTTGCAGATGACTGCCAACCTGATGGTTTTATCGCAAAACCTTTTGATATTGATCATCTTTTATCGCAAATTAAAGAGATTATGGCGTCAAAAGAAAGTCATTAGTTAAGAAAATTCGTTTTAAGAAAATAAATTCTCACAGAAATTTCAAAATACTCTTTTTTTGAAATTGCAGTTATCAATAGTTTTTTTATTTATACAGTTGACATTTTTATAATTTTGTCAGTACATTTTCCCGTGCATTTACAATAAAATATTTTTCTCCCATAATTCTTTATTTTCCGCCGAAAAATGACTCTGAACATAATTGGAATACGTTTTGTTTAGGAGGTACTTAGATTCTCACCGATGAAAAACAAAACCCTACCCTCTTCAAGTCGTCGCCGAAAGTGGCTGCTTTCTATTGCCGCTGTACTTATTGCTCTGGCTGTACTTTTCCCATTTGCTTTAGAATATTATCTGGAAAAAAAGCTGCCGTCTCTCATCAGCAGTAAAACTCCGTACACAGTGAAGTTAGCTGATTTTAAACTGAATTTATTTAAAGGTAATATTTCTATACTGAAAGTTGACATTTCCACCAAAAATCCTTCTGACAAAGCCATAACACAGATCAATGGCAATGCTGAGAAAATTGAGATCACAGATCTTGGTATTTTTGCTGCTGCATTTAAAAAGTCGTACAAGGCGGATAAAATTCTTCTTACCAACTCAAATATTATGATGCGGATTGCGGCTCCAAAGAAAAAAGAAGCAAAAGAGAGAAAACCTCTGGATTTACACGTTAATGATTTAGAAATAAAGAATGTAACGGCAAACGTGACAGATTCTCAGGGAAAACCTGTTTTTACAGGAAAAAACATTCAGATCAACATAAAAGATATTAAGCAGAGTGAGAGTTCATCGAAAATTCCGCTTGCCTTTTCAAAAATCAATATTGAAGCGGCCGATGTAAAAATTGGTGTAAATGAATTTTACGAAATTGATGCGGAGCGAATCAGTACCGATAATAAAACTTTAACTTTAAATGCTTTCCGACTGAAACCATTGCAGGATCCGTCAAAATACAATGCAAAAAATGTGTTCGACTTTGCGGCGGAACAATTTTTAGCAAAAGACTTCAATGTAAGTCAGGATTCTTTGATTGTTTCTCAGGTTTCCTTCATTAAACCAGATTTAAAAGTAATGTCTACAGGCAAAAATATTGTAGAAAAAAACAAAAATCCGAAAGAAGTTGAGATGAAAATCGGGATGAAAAACATCAACTTTAAAAACGGGAAAATTGCTGTTATCCAAGCCAATAAAGAAAAAACTGCGTCTATAGATAATTTTAATTTTAATCTGAGTGATATTGTTTTTGATAAAAATACGGTGAAAGAAAAAATTCCATTCCGATTTACCAATCACGATATTGAGGCAGAGAATATTTATTTTAAAACGAATCCTCTGCAGGCTATAAAAGTTTCAAAAATAACTTCAAAAAATTCTGATATTATTGTTGACGATTTTAAAATGATTGCCTTGGGTAAAAGTGCCGTGAAGGACGTGTTTTCCGTGTCGACAAAACAGCTCAAAATTCTGAAAAATACAAGCAGATTTACAGGACAAAAACTTAATTTAAATTTCGCAGGAATTGAAATTGACCAGCCAGAAATTGAGATAATTTCAGCAATAAAAAAGTCCAGTTCAAAATCTGACAAAAATACTGTTCCTGAATTTTTGGCTCAGATTGGATACGTAAATATCACCGACGGAAAAATCAAACAGTCTTCTCAGTCGAAAGAAAAATTATCTGTAGGGAAATTTAACATTAGATTAAATTCTGTAAAAGCAGATCCAAATACCCTTAAGGGAACTTTGCCCTTCACATCTGCAAATCATTATGTAAAAGCAGAAAAAGTGCATCTTGATGCAGGAAAATATTACAGTCTGAAAGTTGCTGAAATTGTAAATTCAGGAAAAAAGACGGATGTAACAGACATTCAGTATTTACCAAAATATTCAAGACAGGCATTTAGCAAAATAATTGCAAAAGAAACCGATCTTTATACTCTGAAAGCAAAGAAAATTTCGGTTTTAGATAAAAATACTTCTTTCGGTAAAAATGGTGCAGTTGATATTGATAAAGTTTTTATTGACGGACTATACTGCAACATTTACCACGACCTTGCACCACCGGATGACATTGCTGTGAGATATCTTTTCAGCAAAAAATTACGTGATATGAAGATGCCAATGTTTGTAAAAAATGTGGTTCTCAAAAATTCTGAATTGATTTATGAAGAAGATGCTGACAACAGCAATATTCCAGGGAAAATTATTTTCAGCAAATTCAATGCGAATATCGCTAATGTAAACAACGGTAAAATTAAAGGTCGACCGACAGTAATCAAAACAGATGCTGAGTTTGATTTTTATGATAATGCTCATACCAATGTTAACTGGAAATTTGACGTGTTAGACAAATCTGATAAATTCACTATCAACGGAAATATACAAAGATTATCGGCAGAAAATGTAAATCTTTTTGTGCGACCTTATCTTAATGTGACACTTGACGGACAAATTGATTATATTAAATTTGATTATTATGGCAATTCGGACGGAATTGCCGGCAAATTCTATTTTAAATACAAAGACATGTATGTCAATTTGCTTAACAAAAAAGGGAAAGAGCGAAAAATTTTAACTACCGTTGCCAACTGGTTTGTAAAAAATGAGTCAACTGGCGAACCAGATCATGTGGTTATCGAAAAAAAGCGTGAACCGGAACGCAGTTTCTTCAGTATGTTGTGGCAGGGAATTATGGAAGGCTTAAAGAAATATGTGATATAAAAAATGATTTGGTTGTATTTTTGGGATTGGGATGAATCAGTATAGAACCTAATTAATGAAGAAAGGAAAAATGTTATTTTTGCGAAATATTTATTATTTCTGCAAATGCATTTTTTCAATTTCCTTTAAGGTAAATGAAATTTCACAGTTTCTATTATACATTAAAGAATGTTCTTTTCAAAAGAAGTAAAATTCCAAAAGCATCTAATTAAAAATTACGTAGTTTTACTGCATGGAGAAAAGAGACCTGTTAATCGTAAAATATCTTGCTAATGGATACAAAGTACTTGAAATTTCAGATTTGATGGCAAAGCATCATTCTGTGAAAATCAGTGAAAGCATGATTGAAAAAAGACTACGTATCATCCGGAAGCAGTATAATGCAACTACTTTGTTTCAACTTGGGGTAGTTTTGAAAGAAAATAATCTCATTTAAATAAATTCCAAACTCAGCTAAAATTTTAGAACATTATTCAATTGTCGGATTATTATGCCGAATTCTTTTTTTTAATTCTGCTCAGTGAAAAGTAGGTTACACCGGTTATTGAAGAAATAAACCTGGCCGGAACTCTGGGAAGTAGACTTTTATTATTTAAAACGTATTTCATGCATCTTCCCTCTGCGCTGAGAAAGATAAAATCTTGGTTTCTTGAAATGTATTCTGAAACCACTTTCTTTAAATACTGAAAAGTAAAATTCATCACAGCAGCATTTTCCTGAAGATACTAACTCTTTCTCTACTCTTATAAAAATTGTTTTTTTTGAAAGCAAATTAACTTAAGATAATCTGAGATCTGAAAGCGATAATTTTGAGTAAATTTCATCATATTATTATTGTTCAAGATAAAAAAAAGTTCCGGCAGATGATCTACCGGAACCTTATAATATCTAAAAATGAAAGATTATTTCACGATTATTTTTTTCGTAATATTGGCTTCATCTCCATTGATTTTAACCAAATAAACACCAGCGGTAATTCCCGGCACAGAAACTTTATTGATACCTTTTTCAAGTTTTTGCTTTGCAAGCACTGTTTTTCCTGATAGATCATAAATTTCATATTCCGCATTACCTTTCAGATCATATTCAATTGTAAACTGACCATTTGATACAGGATTCGGATATATTTTAATGCCTTGTGCGTTTGTTAAAGTATTATCACTGACAGACAAAGTACTGAGACAGCTACCTACACCCACAGCACACCAGGCGTTTTCTACCTGTTGCAGTTCATTAGATCCAGCTCCGTAAAGCGAAATTGTAGCCTGTTTTGACGCGGCATATGCTGCGGCAAAATTAGAGTTAGGAGTCAGGTAGCCTCCTGTTAAAGTTTTATATGCAATTTTTTCAGCCTTTAATATGGTTATACCAGTTACATTATAATTAGTTCCTATATCATTAGTTCCTGATCCGCCTGCCGATAGAAGATAAAACCATTTGTTAGCTACGCCCGAATTTACGTGAACACCGCCCTGATCATTATTTTGGTTATATGGAGGTGTTGGAACGATCCAGTGTGTGCCACCATACGTATCCGGTTGTTTACCTGTAACAATTGAAGCACTTTTAGGATTGGACATACTTCTTAAATAGTTAACATCAACCACTATAGTTTGTGGATTAGCACCGCCAGTTGTATAGGTTCCGGGGTTCATTAAACCTTCACCAATCGTCCAGTTAGCCTGAGATGGTGATGCAAAAAACTCAATTGAAGCACCAAGCATATCTGCAAAACCTTCGTTTAACGCACCTGATTCTGCCTGGTAAGTTAATCCGCCCGTTCCGTTAGTACCTACAACCAGGTGAGAATATTCATGTCCTCCAACATCTACACCTACAAACGGATTAAATAATGGCAAAGCACCATTTCCAAATGCCATAAAACGACTTCCTCCAAGCGTGATTGCTGTCGCATTCGTACCACTTGGACTGGCGGCCGTTCCGAAGTTAAAATTATTGTAGCTGACAATTGGAGTTCCTAATCCGTCGAAACTGTTTCTGTTTAATCTTGCCAAATAGTAATCGTTGGATGCACCAATTGACCAGTGAACTTCCACAGCAGTCTTTGATGATGTGCCCGTGAAGTTCGCAGTAGGATTTGTGTAATCTGTATTGTAGGTTGTAGATAAACCAGTTACTGTATCTGTATTTGCAAAGAATTTAAAACCATCTGTAGTTGTTGCAATGCTGTTAACAGTTGAAGTGTCAAAATTTGTTGCGTCTACGGTCCATACTTTTTTTGCGTTGTTTTTTAAACGGTACGCTCCATTATTAGAATCAACCGTAATGCTTTGATTTCCTTTGTAATAAGTTGTACTTGTAGATGGTGTATCAACGTGATGTATTAAAGAAAAAGATTTAATAATTTTCTTCGAAGCGTTATCAACATAATATACTTTAGATGTCATTGGCGAAAAAGAATATCCCTCAACTTTAGAAGCGTTGTACAATTTCACACCATTTCCCGTATCAACTTTAACAATAACATTTTCAATATCTGAAAGCTGAATTTTGTCTAAAGCGATATTAGAATCAGTAGCAATAAGAGTTTTCAAATCTTGTACTGATAATGTATTAGCAATTGTTACATTAATGTTATTTACGAATTCCCCATTTACTGAAAGCACAGTACCGTCTTTTTCATGAGATACAATAATGTCGTCCTGAACCTGCACGTTTTTGTAAAAATGCTGGTAGACCGTTTTTTTAATTCCTAATTCATCCCTCCATGATTTTACAACTTGAAATGTATCATCTGAGCTACCGCCCAGCCATTTTCCCAAAGAAGAAGCTAAAGATGAAGACGAGACATTTTTCCCTTCAAAGCTTACCTGAAAGTTTCCGTACGGAGAATTGGGAGTAACTGTAAATGCAGGAAAATCTCTGACAGATCTGTTGTCCTGAGCATAAACGAAATTTACAGCTGCCACATTCAGTGAAAGAACTATGACTAAATTTTTGAATAGTGTATTGGTTTTTTTCATAAACAGTTTGATTATTTCAAACAGTTAGTAGGAAAAAACCAAAAATGTTACACTATTTTAAGAAATAAATTTAAAAAACTAATTCTCAAGAGCTTTCAGGAGCAAAGATTTATCAATGATATCAAGCTTTATTCCCAAGATAACCATACTGCAAATCACTACAATAAGAACTAAGGTCAGCAAAATGTAAGAAAAGAAAAACCATAGTACGGTATTGGCAATATGCCCCTTCAAACCGTATTTTGACCTTAAAAACAACTGCGATCTCTCAAACCATGATTTTCTTCCGTTAACTTGTGATTCATTTACTACACCGTTAAGTTCATCTATGATAGCAACAACTTCAGAAATATGTCTGCCATACATGTAATGAATCCAAAACCTGATCATAATGAAGACAACAAGAACTGAAACCAGGAGGCTTACTGCAAAGATGGCGATGTAATAAACGTTGTCGAGATGAAAGTTGACATTGATCAGGGCAATCAAAAACGCAAGAGGAATGTAAGTGATGTAATATGAGATATAAATTTCTTTGCTTACCAGAAGCTGGGTTTTGATATTAAAAAGATCATAATTTGTATTAATGCCGGTTGTTCTCAGCATTCGGTAAAGCTTGATGAACCGTGTATAAAAATAAGTCATGAAGCCGATTGATAACAAGACCTCAAACGCAGAAATTGTTTTTATGTTTACATTTTTGTTGTCGAAGGGAAAACCATAAAGCAAACCTGGCAAAGTAATAATCAACAGCCAGAATTCAGTTTTCATATTAATCCTGATCATTTCTAAAGGTGAAAAGATCTCATCCTGTTTTTCCAGCGGAACTTCCGGAAGTTCTTCCTGATCCTTCTTCCAGAATTCTTTTAAATTATCTATTTCCATACTTTTTTGCTTTTCATTTTTTTTTTGCTATTAAGTCTTTTAATTTCGCTTTTGCGCGGTTCAGTTTTACACGGGCATTAACTTCAGAAACTCCCAGCTGTTCGGCGATTTGCCTGCCTGTATAATCCTCGAGAAAATAAAATATCAGCGCTTTATCTACACCGGAAAGCTGCTGAATAGCTTCATACATCAGTTTGATATTCCGGTCGTCATCATCATTGTACTGATCCTGCGAAATCAAAATGTTTTCAATACTCTGATTGTTAATAAAGCTGCGTTTTTTTTTACTTTTCAAAAAGAGAATAGCGGTATTCAGTGCAGTGCGGTAGAGCCAGGTTGCGAAATCGCTCTTACCCTGAAAGTCAGCGTAGGACTTCCAGGTCTGGTAGATGATTTCCTGATAGAGATCTTTCTGATCATCATAATCATCCATGTACATTTTAGAAATCTTGAAGATAACTCCTTTATGTTTGTCTATTTTTTCGAGATATTCCTTTTCTTTCTCCGTCATGTGCTCTGAACTGTAGAGTTAGTAAAAAAATTCGCAAAATGTTACATTATTTAACACCGATATGGTATCATATTTTAATGATCACTACGTGAGTTTTATCTATGATGCAGTAGTAATCTACAATTAGGTATCAGAAATAGTGATAGGAAATATGAATAAAAGACATAAGTAAATATTATACCTTATTTCAAAATTTGGTAAATAAAATTACTAAATTTGTTTTACTAAATTTATATTATGGAAAGAGAAAATCAGATCACAAAAGAAAGAATATTTGAATTATACGGCGACTACATTCTTAATCACGGAAAAAGACCGTTGAATGTTTACCGGTTTGCCAAAGACAATGAGTTTGAAGAAAAAGACTTCTATGATTTTTTTGCAGGCTTCGAACAGATTGAAAGACAGATTTTGGTCAGTCTTTTTGAAAAATCAGTAGAGCTTGCTTCAGAAGTAAACATGGCACAAGATATTTCATCAAAGGAAAAACTGCTGAATGTTTACTATATATTTTTCGAAAATCTTGCGATGAACCGTTCTCTGGTTCTGATGATTTTAGGAAATAATAAAATGCATGCAGCAAAAATTTCAACACAGCTCAGGGAGATGCATCGTGAATACATCAGAACAATGGATTTTAAAGATTGGGAAATCATCGAAAAAGCCAGAGAAAATGTTAGAGACGCTCATCAGAAAGCTCGTGAAGAAGCACTCTGGCTGCATTTGGTTTCGGCTGTTGAGTTTTGGAAAAAAGATACATCTCCGGCTTTCGAAAAAACAGATATCTATATCGAAAAAACCATCGATACAGGATTTGAATTAATGGATAATGAACCGTTAAGAAAACTGGCTGACCTCGGTAAGTTTTTATTTAAAGAAAAATTCAAAAAAAACTAAATGAAGACACTTAATAAAATACCGACCGGAAAAATAGAACGCACGAGCAGCTTGCTGAAAGCAGGAGCGAAAATCGGTGTCAACTACATCAAATATTACGGAAATAAAATCTCTAAAGACGAAAAAGAGGCTAGAAAAATTCTGAACGAAGACAATGCTACAGACATTTACGATTCATTAAAAGAATTAAAAGGTTCTGCCTTAAAAGTAGCTCAAATGCTGAGCATGGAAAAAAATATTCTTCCACAGGCTTATGTTGAGAAATTTTCTCTTTCACAATTTTCAGTTCCGCCACTATCGGGTGCTTTGGTAAAGAAGACTTTCAGAAAATATTTCGGAAAGAATCCGGAGGCGATGTTTGATCAGTTTTCGGCCGAGTCGGTGAATGCGGCAAGTATCGGTCAGGTTCACAGAGCAAAAAAAGAGGGCAAAGATTTGGCGGTAAAGATTCAGTATCCCGGCGTGCGCGAAAGTATTTCCAGCGATCTGAAAATGGTAAAACCAATTGCCATTAAAATGTTTAACATTAAAAAAGAAGGTTCAGAATCTTATTTTCAGGAAGTGGAAAATAAACTTTTTGAAGAAACGGATTATAATTTGGAACTAAAAAGAAGTCAACAGATTTCTGCAGACTGCAGCCATCTGCCGAACCTGAAATTTCCAAAATATTACCCAGAATTATCCTGTGAAAAAATCATCACAATGGACTGGATGAGCGGAAAACATTTTTCTGAATTCACAAAGCTGAATAATTCTCAGGATGATCTTAATAAAATTGGCCAGACACTGTGGGATTTTTACATGTATCAGATGCATATTTTGAAGCAGGTGCACGCCGATCCGCATCCAGGAAATTTTTTGATTTCAGAAAATAAAGAATTACTCGTTATCGATTTTGGATGCGTTAAGGAAATTCCGGAAGATTTTTATCAACCCTATTTCGAATTGGCAAAAGAAGAAAATCTTAAAAATCCTGAGATTTTCAGACAGACACTTTATCAGCTGGAAATTCTTCGCAACGATGATACCCCAAAAGAACAGGAATTTTTCAGCAAACTTTTTTACGAGTTGCTGGAACTCTTCACAAGACCTTTCAACCGTGAAATTTTTGATTTTTCGGATGAAGGTTTCTTTCAGGAGATTGCAGATCTCGGGCAACGGTACGCCAAACTGAGCGATATGAAAGGAATGAATGCTAACAGAGGCTCAAAACATTTTATTTATCTAAACAGAACTTTTTTCGGATTGTATAACATGATGCATGATTTGAAAGCGAAGGATATTGCGATCAGTCATTATGAAAATTTCATTAGATAGATGCCTGCCAATTTACCATCAAAAATATGTGAAGTCTGCGGATTTTCATTTAAATGGCGTAAAAAGTGGAAGAAAAACTGGGACGAAGTAAAATACTGCAGCGAGAAATGCCGGAAAAACAAAAAATCAACATCCTCTGGTTTACCAAAGATTTAAGAGTCAGAGACAACGAATCACTTTTCAAAGTTCAGCAGGAGGATTTACCTTTTCTTGCGGTTTATATTTTTGAAAGAGATTTTTTTGTTCAGAAGCAATTTGGATTCAGAAAAATTGGAAAATTCAGGGCGAAATTTCTTCTTGAAACCGTTTTGGATCTTGAGAGAAATTTAAATCAAATCAAAACTCCGCTTTTGAAAAAGTTTGGAAAAACAAAAGATGTTTTTCTTGAAATTTCTGAACATTATGAAATTAATGCCATTTTTTGTCAGGATGAATGGACGACGGAAGAAAGTAGCTTACAACAGCAGATTAAAACGGTTTTGCCGAATGCGATTTGGTTTAAATCCTTTTCACAGTTGCTTTTGCGACCTGAGTTTGTATTTCATCAAATTGAAAACATCCCTATACATTTCACGGTTTTCAGACAGAAAATTGAAAAGGATTTCATTGTCAGACAAGAATTTATTTCAGACAAAATTGGAGATAATCCTGAGTTTATGGTTAAAATTGAAAATGATAATATTGATTTAAAAACCTTAGGTTTTGATGATTTTGAAATGCATCCCTATTCAGCATTTCCATTTTCCGGCGGAGAAACTGAAGCTTTAAATCGGTTGAATTCCTATTTTTTTGATACTAAAAATCTCAGTATTTACAAGGAAACACGAAACGGTCTGACTGGTTCGGATTACAGCAGTAAATTTTCTGCATGGCTTGCCAACGGAAGTTTATCTGCTGTCACTATTTTTCATGAAATCAAAAAATACGAGGCAGAATTTGGAAGCAATGATTCGACATATTGGTTGGTTTTTGAATTGCTCTGGAGGGATTTTTTTAAATATGTTTCGATTCAGCATGAAAACAAAATTTTTCAGGTGGACGGAATTTTATCTAAGAATTTTCCTTTTGAAACCAATCAAAATTTAACTGATAACTGGATTGAAGGTAAAACAAAATCTGATTTCATCAACGCCAATATGCGGGAAATAAAAAACACCGGATGGATGAGCAACCGTGGAAGGCAAAATGTAGCGTCCTATTTCTGTAAGATTCTAAATCAGGACTGGCGGATTGGAGCCGCATATTTTGAAGAAATGCTCGTAGATTATGATGTTCACAGCAATTACGGAAACTGGATGTACCTCGCAGGAGTAGGAAACGATTCCAGAAGCAGAACTTTTAATCCTGAAAAGAAGGCAGAGCAGTACGATAGTGATTATCAATTCAGAAATTTATGGCTACAGTAAAAACTTTGGTTGCGCAACTCATTTTTCCGCATCAGCTTTTAAAGGATGTCGATTATTTAGATAAAAATCAGCCTGTTTTTTTGGTTGAGGAATTTCTGTTTTTCAGACAATATCAATTTCACAAACAGAAAATTGCTTTTCACAGAGCAGGTATGAAGTTTTATGAAAGTTATTTGCAGGACGCAGGTTTTAAAGTAGATTATATTGACAGCAATGAAGAATTATCTGATGTTCAGAAATTAATTTCCCATTTGGAAAATGAAAGTTTCAGCGAAATTTTAATCACAGACGTTTGCGACGATTGGCTTGAAAGAAGAATAAAAAAAACCAGACTGAAGATAAAAATTGTAGAAAATCCCATATTCATTAATACAAAAGATGAGTTGAAAGAATATTTTGAAGGGAAAGAATTTTATCATCAAACCGACTTTTACAAACAGCAGAGAATCTCCCGAAATATTTTGATGAAAGCAGGAAGCCCCTTGGGCGGAAAATGGACTTACGATACAGAAAACCGCAAGAAATATCCTAAAAATAAAAAAGCACCATCCATTATTTTTCCCGAAAACTCAGATTATTATGAAGAGGCAAAAATATATACTGAAAAGTATTACAGTGAAAATTATGGCAATCTGTCTACCTATCAACTCTATCCGCTCACATTTGAAGACGCGGAAAAATGGCTTGATCAGTTTTTGGAAATGCGTTTTGCCGATTTTGGAATTTACGAAGACAGCATCGTGGAGCGGGAACATTTTCTGCATCACAGCATACTCTCTCCCCTACTCAATGTCGGACTTCTGACGCCTGATTTTGTTTTGGAAAAAGCGATAAATTATGCTCAGGATTTCGACATTCCTGTAAATTCGCTGGAAGGATTTGTCCGGCAGATTTTGGGCTGGCGCGAGTTTATCCGGGGTGTTTATCTTTATCAGGGAACTTTTCAGAGAAATAAAAATTACTGGATGCATAAGAAATCTCTACCGGAATCATTTTATACAGGGAAAACAGGAATTAAGCCAGTTGACAGCACAATTTTAAAAATTCTGGAGACAGGATATTCGCATCACATCGAAAGACTGATGATTCTTGCAGGCTTTATGAATCTTTTAAATCTAAAACCTGATGACGTGTATCAATGGTTTATGGAAATGTTTATAGATTCTTACGATTGGGTGATGGTTCCAAATGTATACGGAATGAGCAGCTTTTCTGATGGCGGAAAAATGAGTACAAAACCGTATATCAGCGGCAGCAATTACATCAAAAAAATGAGCAATTACCCAGATGGAGACTGGTCTGAAAAATGGGATGCATTATTTTGGAATTTCGTGAATGATAACCGCGAATTTTTCACAAAAAACCCAAGGTTGGGGATGATGATCCGGACGTTTGATAAAATGACAGACGGGAAAAAAACAGAACATTTACAATTGGCGAAACAAACCATCAAAAATTTAAAATAATGATAAAAAATTTTAATACCGAACAGACAGACCGAATTATTGAAATGGCATGGGAAGACAGAACTCCTTTTGAAGCGATAGAATTTCAGTTTGGAATTACCGAATCTGAAGTAATTGATGTGATGAGAACCGAATTGAAACCATCAAGTTTCAGACTTTGGAGAAAAAGAGTGAATTCGGGAGTGAGCCAAAAACATTTGATGAAGAGAAATCCTGAAATTGACAGGTTTAAATGTACGAGACAACGCACAATCAGTCATAATAAAATTTCGAAACGTTAAAAAAAGCCATGAATGCACTAATCTCTCTTTGGAAAATTTAAAAAATTCCATTCGAGTACTAGTGGCAGCAAAATATTCAACAAAAATTAAAATATGAAAAACATTGTTATCATTGGTTGTGGACAAGGCATTGGGTTTGCCACCGCAAAACTTCTTTCAGAGAAAAATAAGGTTATAGGAATTTCAAGAAGTCATAATCCTGAGGTTGACAGTCTAAATATCGATTTTTACGAACTTGATATTCTTTCCGGAAATCTGGATGAAATCAATTTTCCTGAGGTAGTCGATGGACTGGTCTACTCCCCCGGAAGTATCAATCTAAAACCTTTCAACAGACTTTCACCAGATGATTTTGAAAATGATTTTGAAATTAATGTTGTGGGAGCAGTGAAAGTTATTCAGAAACTGTTACCAAATCTCAAAAAGTCTGAAAGTGCATCTATTGTACTGTTCAGTTCGGTTGCTGCAAAATTTGGAATGCCGTTTCATTCCTCAATTTCTGCAAGTAAAAGTGCTGTGGAAGGATTAACCAAAAGTCTCGCAGCAGAGTTTTCTTCTCAAAAAATAAGGGTCAACTGTATTGCGCCTTCTCTAACGGATACCAATTTGGCTTCACAACTTTTATCCACGCCCGAAAAAAGGGAATCTTCCGGTAAAAGACATCCTTTGCAAAGAATAGGTAATGCTGAGGAAATGGCAAAAATGACAGAATTTCTTTTATCAGAAAATGCATCTTGGATGACTGGTCAAATCATCGGTATCGACGGTGGAATGGGAAGTATCAAGCTTTGATTTAAAATACTAATAATTATCTTTGTTTTAAAATACAATCATGAAAACTGACTTTATTATTGATTTGCTCCACCAGGTGAAAGAATTTGAAAACTCTTCTTCCTTTAAGCCTAATTCCAATGTGGAAGACTTCCGGATGTGGCTGAATGATAAAAAATATAGTGAAGAAAGTCCGGCGAAGTTGTTTAAAAATGAACATCATCAGGTTTCATTTACAGAAAATGAGATTTGCAAACAGGTGCTTTTGCTCAGCCGTTATTCCAAATTACTAATCAGAAAAGGTTTAAATCAATTTCCTGAATTAGCCAATGAGGAATTCACCTATCTCTACCGCTTAAAAGATGAACCATTTTTAACTAAAATTCAGCTGATCGAAAAAAACGGTCACGAAAAACAAACGGGAACCCAAATTATCAGAAGACTTTTGGAGGCAGGATTTGTAGAAGAAAAAAATGATGAAAATGATAAACGCAGCAAAAGACTGAGTCTTACAAAACTGGGCACGCAGACTTTTCATGATTCTGTAACCAATGTCAACCAAACCTCAATATTGCTTTCAGGCAGATTGAATGGTGAGGAAAAATCAGAGTTTCTTTCACTTTTGAGAAAGCTGAACGAATTTCATGCATACCTCTACTCGGTTCATAAAAATTCGGATATTGGCGAACTGCAAACGATATTTGTCGGATCCTAAATCTGTCAGTTGAAATTTTTCATTTCTCATTTGGTAAAGCATGATCAAACAGTTGAAATTACATTTAAAGAAAAATTCAAAACTGCAAAAATCTTAATCATTTGCACTACGCTGCTTTTGTATTTTTCATTGTAAGATTAATATAATTAAACATACAGAATGTCGCAATTGCCCCGAAAGTATGCCATAAAAAGTGTGTTCCAAAGCTGAACAAATCCCATTTATCAGCTACACGAAAAGTGAGCGCCAATGCAAACGAAAGCAGTGCAAAACCTACCCATTTTCCGGCTTTCCAATGAGTATAAATTAAATATTTTAATACTGAGAATAATACAAATGAAGCCATCATCGCATAATTGATGTTGATGAAAAGTGAAGGATTATCGGTCCTAATCCAGTTTCTCAAGGCAAACATGAGAAATATATATACGAATAGCATTAATACTGCATAATACCACTTGGTACTCTTGACTATAAAATAAAATGCGGCAGAAAGGCAAAGCAACATAATCGGCATCCAGTCCATTGCAATAAATACCGGCCACTGTCTGAATGAATGATAAATTGTTCCGCCAATGGCACCAACGTACAGTAATATCAAACAATAAGTCAGAAAAGGATGTGCCTTAAAATTGCCTTTAATCCTGGCCGTCCAGAAAACAGCTAAGACTAAAAAAAATATTGCAGTGATGGCATTTAATGGCTCTGGGAAAAGCTGACCCATATCGGTTTCTGCATATAACATTCCTCCGTCGGGAGGTAATTGAATAATCGGCATTGTTTAAAATTTAAATTGAAAAACAAGTTTACTAAGAAACTTTTGTAAAATTACTTTATTAAAAATAGTGAAACTTTTCCTGTATGATAAATTATATCTTCTTATTACAAAAGAATTTTAAGTCTAATTTGATTTAGTTTTTATAAGAATGTTTCATTTCAATTAATAATCCTGACTGCGATGCAACCAGGATTAAGGCTAAAATTATTACAAGTAAATTCTGTCTACTTAGTTTTCGAGACTCTGAAATTTCGCATAAGAGTTCTGCAGTTTCTGATGCTGATCCTGAACAAGTAAAATACTTTCCGGAGACAATTGATCACCTTGCAAAGCCTCCTGATAAGCAGCGATTGCAGATTTTTCTCCAAAAACCACATTTTCAAGGGTAGATTCTGCGTTGTTTGGAGTAAATGCGTTTTTCACATCAATCCAGGCTCTGTGAACAGTTCCGCTTACGGTCGGTGAATCATCATATTCTCCTCCATGCTCTGTAATGCAGTTGATGAGATCAGCTTTCATCTGCTCAGATTCTGCCACCATTTCTTCGTAGTCGTTTTTCAGATAAGAATGAGTATCCCATACTTTCTCTTCTACTTTGTTGAATCCTTTGATGCGGTCCATCGTAATGTTCAACAGATCATTCAGTACTGAAACAGTTTCTTGATTTGTCATAATATTTTTGATTGGTTGTTCACTTGTTTCTGCAACTGCTGTACCATTGCACCAACTTATTTATGAAAGTGTTTTTTAAAAGGGACATTTTAAAAATTTCTAAAAAAGATCTCCACAAAAAATTTCTGAATACCAATCTAAATTAGATCTTCATATAAAATTTTGGGGCAGTGACGTTATTTTTCTACTTTTGCCGTATATGAAAAAACCTTCACACTTCACAGCACTCATTAATTATTATCAAACCGAGAAAGGAGGTGTTGTAAACCCTATTTCAACGGGTTTCCGTGCATCTTTTCAGTTCCCTTTTGAGCTGCAGACTTATTTTGGAAGTCAGAATTTTGAGGATCCCGAACTTATTTTTCCGGGTGATTCTGTCTCTGTGGAGGTGACCTTGATCAATGCTGAATCTTTTCTGAGTAAATTATATACCGGAATGGATTTCGAAATCTCCGATAATTCGGGGGTGATCGGCAATGGTGTAATTTCAGAAGTTTATTCAAGATAATTGCTGAAATCTGAATTTCATACTCACTGAATTTTTTTAAAGATGACTGTAGTCATACCTGTGTATTTCTGACAATTTTTATTTTTGAATAACTAAAAACTAGAGCTTAAGCTTTAATTAAAAACACTCCGGAGTCTTTTGCTCCGGAGTGTTGGTTTAAAAAAATATTGATAAAACTCTGGACATGTAATAAATATATATTTTGCTCCGGAAGTTTTACAAATTTTTAAATTTTAAATAAAAAAAGCTGCCACAAAACTGTGACAGCTAAAGAAATTAGAAGTTAACAATATTTATTTTGCTTTAAAATACACTCTTCTATTTGCTCTGTTCTTCCACTCAGGGCATTTTGATGCTGGATCACACTCCGGATATTTAAGATCAGTTTTTCCGTTTCCAACAGATTCAAGCTTTGAAGACTGTACTCCGTTTTGGATCAAATAAGATTTTACATTTCCTGCTCTTTTTTCAGAAAGATTTTTGTTGTAAGCATCAGATCCTCTTGTATCCGTAGCTCCTACAACTGTGAAACCACCTTCAGAAGAGTTAATATAGCTTACAGCATTGTTCAGGATGGGTGTATTTGAAGGTAAAATTCTGTCAGAATTCAGGTCAAATTCAATTCCGTCAAGTTTTGTTTCGTTTTCAGTTACTGTTCCCTGTCCTTCAATCGGACAACCGTTATTTTCTACTGGTCCTGGAACCGTTACACATTTGTCATAAAGGTCAAATACACCGTCAAGATCAACATCCAAAGCAACTCCTGCACCATCAACTCTCGCTCCTGCCGGAGTATCAAGCTGTCTGTCCCAATCATCGCAAACACCGTCACCATCCATATCTCCTTTTTGGCAAACATTAATGTCCTGATTTTTCTCTGCAAGCACATCCAGTTTGTAGTAAATTTCCTGCAAAGGATCATGCCACATCAAGTGAGAATCATGCTTTCCTAGATTTAAAGTAAGACCTAATGTTGCGTTGAGAAAGTTATCAGAGATCTGATCTTCTCTTTTGTTGATAGCACTGTATTGTGCACCGCCACCATCGAACTCATCATCTGTCGTCACAACATACATTACTCTACCTTCAAGATCAAGTCTGTTGTTCAGTTTATATTTTAGACCTGCACCCGCCTGTCCGAAAAATGAATTTAATTTAAATGGCTTAATTTCAGTCATTAATCTTTGCCCGGTTTCGTCTTTCTGGTATGCACGATAAGCTAAAGTTCCCACACCTCCGTAAGCGTGTAAAGCCCATCTGTAAGGAGATTTATTGTCAACTCTTCTCATCAGGTTTGATAGGTTGATATCACCTAAAATTGATAGCGCATCATACTGTGTTCTTGCACCTACCTGCATTGTAGATGAAGCGTTGGCAGGAGCTGCATCTTTAGTGTTGAAGAAACCCTGACGTGTCTCACCTCTGTCATACTGAAGATTGATCCCGAATGCATGCGTAATTGCTTTGTTGATACTTACGTAAGCTGAATATCCGAAAAGATTTTTACCGTTTCCGTTTTTGATTGAGGTTAAATCTGCAGATTGCAGCATCGGTACACCTGCTCCGGCAGAAATAGACCAGTCATTGAATCTTTTTGATGATTGTGTAAATTTCTCTACACGTGAAGATCCTGAACTGAAAGTGTTTGGATATTCTGATAAAGAATCCTGAGAAATGTTTTCCTGTGCGCACAGAGTGGCAGGTATCGCCATTGCCAGCGATAAAATAGCTAATTTTGATTTCATACTATATTTAAATTATTTATTGACTAAAAACTAATCGGAAAAATTCAGAAGACCATACAAGAGTCCCGAAGAAGAATTTTTGAAAACACCAACCGGTGCCGTTTACATATGTGCCTTGTTCCTTCCAATTTGCGTACCACTTTTGTAGCATCAAAAGGTATTTGCACCATCAAAAGATATTTTTTTGTTTTAAAATAACTTTTTTTTGTTCTAATTTACTGAAAGTCAAAGTCTGAACCTAAGTTCATTTTAAATCAGAAAAGCAATACTTTTTTTTAGAAAAATTTATTTTTTGTAAAGTGAAATCAAGAATTTATAATTTCTAGGCTGATTTTTGTTTTAAATTTAATTTAGAATCAACGGAAAAGTCTAAAAAAAATGTCTGTTTATAATAAAATCACGGATTTAATTTGATATGATTCATCTTAGATAATATGCAAAACCGACCTTAATTTTAAATATTTCGTAATTGCTTTGCTGAATTCAAGTTTAAATTATAAATGCACTTTAGAAAATTTAAGATAATTAGACCAGGAATAATGTAGTCAGTAAATTTGTAGAATCTCAGCCGACATTAGTTGAAAATTGATTTTAGTGACATATCTTAAATATAATCCTGAATAATTGTCACATTTTTTACAATATAAAATTAGGCAATTTTAAATCTGCATCAGTTAACAATAATAATATTCCGAATATATCAGTTGAATTGAGTATTTTTACAAAATTAATAACCAACCTTCTATAAAAATTAGTAATCATGAATGAAAACTCAGAAATCAGGAAATTGTTCCTGCTCGTAACCGAAAGATCTCAAATAAGCAATCGTCAGGACTGAACTGTTAGGCATAAAAATTGCTGATCAAAATCAAAGTATTTTATATACCCCATTATTAAAAATATATTATTCAAAAAAATCCCCTTAGTTTAAATTAGGAGGGAATTTTAGTATTACTGCCATGAATTATAAATTAGTACTCAATACAAAGTCTGAAACCTCAAATATTTATTATAATACAATCACATTTGATACATTCAAAATAAATATTATTGATAGATATAAAGGAATTATGAGCCGAAATCCCATTTTATGTGATTCCATTTTAAAGGTGCGTACATTAGATGATCAGCTTATAAAAACCCGTGAGGGAAACAGCCGTGTTAAACTGAAAGGCGAGGATTTGGAGAAGTACAAAAACCTTATGGAAATTCTAAACTCCTACCAATACAAAAACAAACTGATTAGACAGAAAGAGGCAGATGAGGATTATGTTCACTTTGTTATACGCATCTACATCGACAATTATCAGATTAATTAATTGCTTTAAAAGTAAATTTACAGCAAATACCTTAGAAACATTTTTTTACACTCTATTCTCAATTACAAAGTTCGTAGCTGAAAATAGAGTGTAAAAGTCTTATTTATATCTTCTTAATAACTGTATTTAGTCTAACTGAGATTGAAACTAAATTAGCTCAGAAATAAATTTAATTATTCAATAATTTCAGACCTATACTTCGCAATAATTCATTCGCCTGTTTGATTATTATCTACTGACAATAACCATTGGGAATCATTACCTGTTCTACCTTCCTATATATTTCTATAAACAGCCTCTGAACTTCTTTTAAAAAAGCAATACCTTGAAATATAGTAGACTGTGTTTTTTTCAATCTGCAGATTTTGATGAATCCTGTAATTGCTTTCTCTACCAATATCCTCTTCCGTCCGTAAACCAGTGCATTATTGTGTATGAAAAATCAGACCAGCACAATGCGATCCTGTACACATCAACAATCTTCGATCAGTTCGCAATAGCGACAGGAGCTTAATCTCAGCGGCACATCATTTGTAAAATAAGAGTTATTTAAATATTTATGGAATATATAATTGAATTGGATACTCAGGAGGCTGCTTCTCACATCGCTTTTCACAATCTAATCTTCAAACCTTTCAAAATTAATATTATTGAACGACATCAGGAAGCTAAGGGAACCCGCGGGAAAATCCTGGAAGTTATTTTCAAGATAAGAACATTGAATGACAAACTTATCAAATGTAAAAACGGAAATGGCAGAGTAATTCTGTCAGATCACCAACTGATAAGTTACAGGAATTTCCATAAGGTTTTACATTCCTATGAATATCGCAGAAATCTTTTAGACCGTAAAGCTTTGGAGTTAAAATTTGTCGATTTTTTCTTAATGCTGGCCATTTCAAATTATGATCTGTAAAAAGCACGATAAATTTTTAATTTTAGGAAAAAATAGTCCTTTTCAGTACACAAAACGGACTGCAGCTCTTACGAACTTGTGACATGGATTCATTATAAAATCTTAAAGACAAATTTCAACTTCTGGAGTGACATAATACAGCTAAATTCAAAAGCAGATACAATAGAAAAAAAGGAATTTGTAACTAAATGTTCGGCAGCAATCCATATTATAAAAACGGGATTTATCGAACACCCACAGTGTTTCGTATTTTCTTTTCTAATTATTTGAAAATAGAATACAAAGGTCTATTTAAATAAAAAAAAGAGTCCTCGTATTGAAGACTCTTTCAGCGGAGAGAGAGGGATTCGAACCCCCGGACCTGTTACAGTCAATAGTTTTCAAGACTATCGCAATCGACCACTCTGCCATCTCTCCTCAAACTCCGATTGTATCGTTGTTTTCAGTGGTGCAAATATAGAATGTTTTTCAATTCTGACAAAATATTATTTAGATAAAATTTAAGTTTAATTATTAATTACTTAAAAATCAGATTAATTAATTTTACTAAAGATATGCTTTAAATTAATGTTTCCGCTTTCATTCCTAAAATTACAGCTCCAAAACCAAGAATAATGCTTAACGAAACATAAATCAATAAAGTAAAATAATCTTGGTTTTGCCACAATGAGTAATTTTCAACTGAAAATGTTGAGAAAGTTGTAAAACCACCACAAAACCCCGTAATCAAAAGATATTTGAGGTAATTATCGAATTTCAAAAAGTAAGAACTGAGAAAACCAATTAGCAGACAGCCCGAAATATTGACTACAAAAGTTCCCATCGGAAACGAATTGACTGTCCAAAGTTTTTGGGTATAAAACGAAATCAGATAACGTGCAACGCTTCCAACTCCGCCACCAAGAAAGATGAAAAACAGATTTCTCATATTAAAAAAGAAACGCACCTCATTGGTGCGTTTCGTATTTTGTTTTAAATTTAATTCAGTTCTGCAAGATACTTTTCAGCATCCATTGCAGCCATACAACCGCTTCCTGCCGCTGTTATTGCCTGTCTGTAAATGTGATCCTGAACATCTCCGGCAGCAAATACACCTGGAAGATTTGTTCTTGAAGAACCTTTTTCAGTTGCGATATATCCGTTTTCGTCTAAATCGATTTGTCCAACGAAAATATCTGTATTCGGTTTGTGACCAATGGCGATGAAAATTCCATGAACGTCTACTGTAGATTTTTCCTGAGTCTGATTGTTGATGACAACAGCTCTTTCTACCAAATTATTTTCGCCTTCAATTCCGATTAATTCGTGATGGAATTTCACTTCAATATTCGGCGTGTTTTCCACTCTGTGAATCATTGCTTTCGAAGCTCTGAACTCGTCTTTTCTTACCAACATGGTTACTTTATTAACCAATTTCGCAAGATAAGTTGCCTCTTCAGCTGCTGTATCTCCTGCCCCAACTACAACAACATCTTTTCCTCTGTAGAAAAATCCGTCACATGTTGCACAAGCTGAAACTCCTCCTCCATTGTATTTTTTCTCGTCATCAAGACCAAGATATTTTGCTGTCGCTCCTGTAGAAATAATCACAGATTTTGCTAAAATTTCTTTGTTCCCAGCGTATAGTTTGTGAATACCACCTTCCTCTTTTGAAAATTCGGCTTTGGTAATCATTTCGTAATGCACTTTTGTATCAAATCTTTCGGCTTGTTTCTGCAAATCCATCATCATTTCGGGACCGGTAATTCCTGCAGGATATCCTGGAAAGTTATCAACTTCCGTAGTGGTAGTCAATTGTCCGCCTGGCTCCAGACCTGTGTACAATTCCGGTTTAAGGTCTGCTCTTGCGGCGTAAATTGCTGCTGTAAAACCAGAAGGTCCTGATCCTACGATCACACAATCTAAAATATTTTGCTCCATAATTTATTTGTCATTTTCAAGGGTGCTAAGGTCGGAATTTTTAATGTTTTATTAAAGTAAAATTAATGATAGTTGTCAATATTTAATATGTTAAAAGTCGATGAAGGTATTCAAGTTAATCTAATGTCAGGAACCTTCTCAATTTAGAATTAACATTGTTTTTGTTCAGATTGAAAACTTTAAAACCATCCTCAGCTGAAGTTCCGTTTCTGAAAACAGTGAATAGTCTTTCTCTTCCAAATTCAGCAATAATCATTTCACAAATAACTGCTGAAACCACGTAAGGAACCGGAGTTTCTTTTTCAAAATATAATCTTTCGTAAACGTTTAAATGTTTCAAAACATCAAAATCAGGATTTTCTGTGAGGAATTTTTTCAGTTTTTCTTTTTGCCATTGGTAATCAAACTTTCCGCTTCCGCCAAAGTAAGTAGCAATTCCTTCATCGAAATATGAATTTATTCCTGGGAAAAGTTTAGACGTATATAAATGAACAACTTCATGCGTGTAATATTCCGAATTATTTCCAGATATGATGATATTGTAATCTTCTGCAAATCCGCCAGAGTCGCTTGTATACATCATCGGATGATAATCAAATCCTTTTAATTTAAAGACTTCTTCCGGTGAAACTGCAGAATAATAAAATATCGGAAACTTCTCAACTCCAAAAAACTCTGAGAGAAGCTTAATGTCTGCCTTTTGTCTTTCAACTTCGTCGTGACTAAAATTTTTCGTAGGCGAAATATAGTACTTTAAATTATCCTCGTTTTTGATTCGCCAATCTTTTGTTACATAATTAATGTATTTACTGAAGAAAATTTTGCCGTCAATTTTTACTGCAATCATGTTGTAAATTGCTTTGATCAGATTTGATTCTGTTTCTTCGTTGTAACCGATATATGCTACTTTCACAATTTTTTTATCGTCTTCGCCAGTAGAAATAATTTCCATTAATGAGGGTTGATAAAAATTACTTCCCATCTTTCCGCTTTCAATACCAATAAGCTCATGGTAAGGAAATTTGAACATTTTAATATCAGATTCTATCCAAAATTTTGAACTTTGTGTTTCTAAAAACTTCCCAAGCGTTTCAATAATTTGAATGTTTAAAGAATCCTTCTGGTCGACAGAAGGCGATATTGATTTTATTTTGGATTGAGAATAAGAAAACTGAAAAAGTAAAACGAATATGATTGCAAAAAAAAAATTCATTCTAAAATATTTGTATTAAAACAACAGTGATTATTGACTAAAAAGTCATTGTTAAAAACAATTTGCGACCCGAGCTGAGTGGAGCTCTTTTTGTAAGCCAAGGGAAATGCGATAGTACAAAAAAGCGGGAATCCTTCGGCAAGCTCAGGATAAACTTACGAGCGGAATTGGTCGCCATAAAACTAATTCACTTACAAAGGAAAATTGACAATTTGCATTTCACAATTCACCTTTACACTTTCGTTTTTATCTTGTCAATATTAATAATCTTGTAAACCAACTCTTTGATCAACTGTGCATCATCCATATTAACGGCTCCCAGACCCTTTCCTTTCATATCAAATTCCCTTAACGTAGAAATAACCCGAGTCGCATGTTTCAGCGGATAAAACCTTGCAGCTTCGGCAAAATCTTTCACAAAATAAGGATTGATGCCCATCTGTGAAGCAATTGAGTTGGGTGACTGCCCGATCATTGTGTTGTAAATGATAATGTTGGAAAAGTAATTATACAGACTCGCAAGCATCATCACAAACGGGTTGTTTTTTGGATTTTTGCCCATGTAATAAGCGATTTTCATTGCAGCTTCTGCGTTTTTTGAACCTAAAGCTTTCTGCAGTTCAAAAACATTGTACTCTTTGGAAATTCCGATGTGGTTTTCCACAAGCGTGCCGTCTAAAACTTCGCCTTCTTTCAGAATGATTTTCAGTTTTCCCAGTTCATTGCCAATCCTGGAAAGGTCGTTGCCCAGGTATTCTGCCAGTAAATGGGAAATGTTGGGAGCTGTTTTAATATTGAGTCTTAAACATTCGTCAGCAATCCATTTGGCAAGATTAAAATCTTTCACCGATTCGCTGAGAAATAAAAATTTTCCTTTATCTAAAAGCTTCGTGACTTTTTTCCTGCTGTCTAATTTCTTGTGTTTGTGGGCAAAAACGAGAACCGTTGAAGGAATCGGGTTTTCAAAATAGACTTCAAGAGCTTTACTTTCCTCCTCACCCATCTTCAGATCCTGCGCCTCCTTCACGATAATCACCTGCTTATCTCCCATCATCGGAAACTGTCTCGCCAAAGAAAGAACTTCCTGATAGGTCGTGTCTTTTCCGTATGCAACGGTTTGGTTAAAGGCTTTTTCATCCTCCTCAAGAAAGTTGTGTTCGAGAGCTTTTACAGCAATATCAATAAAGTAAGGTTCTTCTCCGTGAAAAAAATAAATAGGTAAAACTTCTTTATTTTTAATATTTTTGAGGATTAAATCTAATTCTTTCATCTTATTAAATGGAACTTCCCAAACTCAATTTTCAGGAAACTTTTGATTTTAAATTCAGGAAAGACAAAGATAAGTTTTTTATCTATGATTTGATTCGCAAAACTTACCTTTTGCTGACGCCTGAAGAGTGGGTTCGCCAGCACTGGATTCATTATTATCTTACCGTAAAATCTTATTCTACATCGGCATTAATAACCGAAAAAAAGATTGTTCTGAATGGTTTGACGAAACGGATTGACCTCTTAGTAACTGAAAAAGCACAGCCTAAAATTTTAATTGAATGCAAGGCGCCACAGATTAAATTAACTGAGAAAACCTTCGAACAGACAGCGAGATACAACTCGATTATCGGAGCTTCTGAAATTGTTTTGACGAATGGTTTGCAGCACATTAATGCGAAATTCAAAGAAGGAAACTATACTTTTTACAAATCTTAATTCCAATTAACTGATGACCCGAAATGCAATTCTTTTTTCATTTTTATTGTTTTCGATCTTTACTTTTTCGCAGTCGAAAGTTTTAATTAATAACAGCCTGAATGTTGTAAAAGATACTTTGAAAAGAAAAAAAATGACTGATGTAGTAAATCATTTTTTTTTGGAGAAGAGTATCAAAAATGAAGACCTAACGATTATAAATCCCGATAATAAATTGGAAACATGGTTGTTTTTGAATGAGCTTAGAAAACTGCAGAACAGTAAAGTATTCATCAACAATTACACTCTGATGTACGAGGTCACGTCTGTTGAAGCGGGTAACAAAGATAATTTTACAATACGGTTAAATTGCTACTTTGAGGACAAGGAAATAAAAAATTCTGTTGCAAAAATTGAAATCATACTACAGGAAATTAACAGTAAATATCTTGTATCGTCAACAATTAAAAACAATTTGACCCACTGGAAATTAAAAAGCATTGAAAATTACAGTTTTTATTCCGGAAAGGAGGTTGATGAAAAAAATCTGAGAGATTTTATTGCAAAAAACAATAAACTGAGTTTTAATTTAAAAGAACAGAAAATTCCCACTAAAGTGTATTGTGTTGATGATATCTTCAATGCTTACGGGCTTTTGGGAATTGATTACAAGAGAGATAATTCCCCAAATAATTTTTTTCTGGGAGTAGAATTGGCAAGAGATAATAATCAAAGTACCATGATTGTTGCTACAGAAAAGGGAATGCTGGAGGACTTTTCTTTTGGCACCTTATGGAAAGCGAGGATTACTGAGAAATATCCAATAAAGAATCTGTACGTGCCTGTTTTAGAAGGCTATTCATATATCAACGATGGGGATCCTTTTTATAAATGGGAACAGCTATGGATTCAGTTTAAAAGCACTTATTCAGATTCTCAAAAAACAGATTGGCTGTCGCTGTACGGTACAAAAGAAAATTTCAGCCTTCCTTCAACCCCGAAATATACTGAAAATGTTCTCAATGCACTGCTCATTAAAAAGATTGAAAAAGAAAAAGGCTTCAGTAGTGTTTTGGAACTTTTAAACTGTGGAAAATTCGACAGTGAAAATCAGGACAATTATTTTAAAACACTGGAAAAGGTTTCGGGAATTACAAAAGCGAATTTCAATGAAAATATTGACAAACTGATTACCCGTGAAAATTTAAACAGATAAGATTTTTTTAGCGTAACATTTGCATAAGCATTATGTAATTATTCACCTAAAAAAAATTATATGAAACATTTACTTATTTCGTCCATCCTTCTTCTCACTTCGTCAACGGTTTTCAGTCAGAATCTTAAAAAAGTTACCTATCAGGATGGTTCACAAAAACTCAACGGTCTGGTCACGTCAAATGCAGGAAAAAAACTACCGGGAGTTCTTATTCTTCCGGCTTGGAAAGGCATTGATGACGAAGCAAAAACTGCCGCTGCCGATTTGGAAAAACAGGGTTATGTAGCATTCATAGCTGACATTTATGGGGAAGGAAATGTGCCGACCGATAATGAGTCAGCGGCAAAAACAGCCGGGTTTTATAAAAAAGATTTTGCAGCTTATCAGAAAAGAATTTCTCTGGCATTAGAACAGTTAAAGAAAAACGGAGCCATTCCTGAAAAAATCGCCGTAATCGGTTACTGTTTCGGAGGTACCGGTGCTTTGGAATCTGCGAGAGGAAAATTACCAGTTGTAGGCGTAGTTTCTATTCACGGAAGTATCGGAAAAGATCAGTCGAGACCGAATGAAGCCATTTCAACTAAAATTTTAGTGGAAAATCCTGCGGAAGATAAAGGAGTAACGCCTGAGGACTACAATAATTTGGTAAAAGAAATGAACGATGGCAAAGCGGACTGGCAAATTATTACGTATGCCAATTCAAAACATACTTTTACAGATCCGAAATCAGCAGATTACAATCCCGTAATGGCAAAAAGAGCGTGGAATCACACCTTGATGTTTCTGAAGGAAATTTTGAAATAAATTAAAAAGCAGCGTAGTTAACTTCTACACTGCTTTTTTTCTATTTTGTCACCAACTCTGCGGTAACAGATTTTGGCGAATATTTGGTTAAGGAACCCGTCGCCGCATCAATTCCCACTCCGATTGCTCCACCGATAAGAATGTTGACCAATGAAACTGCGTTGAAAGTTTTCGTAAGCTTAACTTCCTGAGATACATAACCTTCTTTTGCGAAAGTCACAGTCTGCCTGCTCAAAGATCTTGGGATTTCTACTTCACAAGGCGTTGTACATTTTTCAACACCTTTATGAAAAACTTTTGCACCTTCCGGTGTTGAAGTAAAAGAAATCTTGTCTTTTGTACCCGTAAGAATCGTTGCGCATGACGTTGCGGAAAATGCCAAAGCCAGCAATAATCCAGACGATAAAATTTGTTTCATATATATATTTTAGTGCGGCAAACTTACTTAAATAATTCATGAAATTAAGATTTAAATTGAAGCAAAAATTAATTTATCAATATTTAAAATGATTTTTAAAACATAGATAAATTAGCCAATCTCCATCTTTAGATTTTTTATCATTCATTGACGATGTTACAATTGGAACACCACGCGTATTCCTTGTCTTTATCTTTTAGTTTGATTTTTGCAATCTCTCCACAATCTTTGCAAGTTTGCTTATCGCTCTCAACTTCTTTTGCTTCATAATCACAATCGAAACAGCTCCATGTTGGTAGAGGGAATTTTCCGCCAATAAACCACGTGAATGACTTTTCCTTACATTTCGGACATATCTGTAATCCCATAATTAATTATTTTCATATTCTCTATTCACCAAATCCATCGAAAATGCTGGGAGGCAAATCGCAGTATATTCACAAACTTCAGCAAACGGATTGCTGTACCTTACTCTTGCACCTTTTTCAATCATTATACTCTGCCCTTTCTCTAAAACCACTTCTTCACCATCGATTTCAAATTTCTTTTTGCCGGAAATAATTACTGTAAATTCATCGAATTCCGGAGTTTGATGTGGCTCGCTCCAATTGGGTGGCGCAACCATGTGGGCAATTGAAATATTGGGCGTTTGGGTGGAGTTGCCCCAGTGCTCTTCTATCAGCTTGCCGTCATTCGTAGGAACGACAAAAGGAGATTTCTGGATTTTATATTTTTTCATAATTTATTTTTAAACGCAAAAGTTCACGAAAGATTTTTAAAATAATTCTGTTTTAAGTTTCATAAAGCCTTTCTAATTCTAAAGCTACAATTGTTTAACAATATTATGCTTAACAAATTTTTAAATCTGGTAGAATCTACTCCATCAGCAATATCTGCGGGAAATCAATTCCCACTAAAGTGATTTTCCTTTTTTATTTGGTACACAAAATTAGTTCGTGTAGGTTCACCGAAGTAAGCAATTTCTTCTTCATCAATTTTCTTTCCGCCCAGCCTTTCCAAAGCAATCTGTGACCGGAAATTTTCTTTTCCGATATGAAAATAGACTGTATCAACAAACTGGAAAATGTAATCCATCATCAGTTTTTTAATTTGTGGATTGATGCCTTTTCCCCAGGAGTTGGTTCCGTAAAAAGTATAGCCGATGAAAATGCCGTTTTTAGCTTCATCAAAATCGTAAAAACGCGTACTTCCCAAAATATTTCCGGTTGACTTTTCTACAATTTTAAAAGCACCCTGACTTTCCAGTGCACCTTTAAAAAAGTTTTCAAAAACTTCTCTTTTGTAGCGGTCTTTATTGGGATGCTGCTCCCAGACTTTCGGATTGGAAGCCACTTCATACAGCAACTCAAAATCCCCTTGCTGCAAGGGGATTAATTGGTATTCTCCGTTTTCCAAAACAGGCTGAATAGAAAAATTCATCTTTAGAAATTTTATTCTTAACTTTTTGTTTTGGCAGCGTCAGCTTCTATTTTTTTGATTTCCTTTAATTTCTCAGCAATTTTGGTAACTGCATCAGGTTTTGCCGGCTTCAAAGCGACTTCAGCCTGAGCCATATCCCATTTAATCACGAGATTTCCTGAGTTTTCGTCTGTTGGATTGATGGTGATTTCAAACCACTCCTGTTTGTCAGCCAATTTATTTACAGGTACAGTTACATCTACCACATCGTTTTTAGCGTCATACGTGTAAGCACCCCACTGTTGGAAATCTTTGTTTAAAATCACTTTCCAGTCTTTTTCTGTTGGTACGATGAACAATCCGTAAGTTCCTGCCGGAACCATTTTTCCTCCGAAATTTAATGCCTGACCGAAGGTGATTTTTGTAGATGAGTTTGCACCCGCTCTCCAAACTTGTCCGTAAGGAACCAGTTCTCCAAATATTTTTCTTCCTTTTACGCCTGGTCTTCCGTAATCGATAGTGATTTTAGACATTGAAAACTGTTGCTCCACTTTCTGACGAGGGCTCGCTGCCGGTACCGAATAATCCTGTGCAAAACTGAAAGCAGACGCTGATATGCAAACTGCGAATAATAACTTTTTCACTTTATTTTAAATTTTGCTAAAATTACAAAATGGATAGGAGAAATTGGTTTTTGAGTTTGATAAAATTTGTTAAAATAAATATTGATTTAAATGAAATTATATTTAAATGAAAATAAAATTTGAGACTGCCAGTTTTTGACAGTCGCGCCACATTACTTTGCAAAATAATTAGAAAAATAAGTTATGAATGATTTTAATTACACTGTAATAGTGCCACCAATGTTACATCTGATGCTTGGTTACGAGACACAAATATTTAAAAATGAAAATTTACTTGTTGCAAGACAGGAGGCCTTACATTATTTATCAAAGATTGTAAATGATGCTTTAGAGAAAAATGTCATTCAGATATTTGACTTTGAAAATGCAAATTCTACCGACCTTAAGCAAATAACGACTTTGGAAGAAAGTTTTTATCATAAAGACAATCAAATTTTAAATTTCAAAAAACTTTCTGAATGTAAAATCACTTATCACTTTAATGATTATATCCGAAAAGATGCAGTCATCAATCAGACAAACGAAAGAAAAGCAGATGAAACACTGAATTTCTACGGTTTTCTTTCTATTCGTCTTAGTTATCACGGCGATATTGATATTCCGCATATGAAAAGATCTTATTCTATTTTTGAATTTAGAAATGCAAATTATTTTATTTCTCTATCTGCTGAGCGAAGACTGCTGAAAACTTTTAACCCTGCAAATCAAATTGTTTATGCTGAACTTGAAGATTTGGTTTCTGAAAAACACTTCAACAAATTAGAAAAAACACATGAAGCCAAAGAAGTATTTTACCGTGACGATAATGCTTTTGAAAAAGAAATTATAACGACAGAAAAATATTTTGAGTTTGAAAGAATCTATCTTTCCCTGGTGAATTCCAAAGGTTTAAAATATGTTTTTTTTCCTTTTAAAAATAAGAAAACAACATGTAAATATCTGCGCTTTTTCGAAAAAATGTATCCTTCTAAAAAGCCGCTAACTTTTTTTACGCGAGTAGAAATTGAAGATAAAATTTACATGGTTTTTGAACAGATCAATAATGACAGAGAAAGCATTATACACGCTAAAACAGGTAAAGTATATTTCCGTTCAAATCTCGGTGTTACTGAAGCGAGTGAAGATACATTGCTTTGTGAGATTTTAGATTACGAATACATTAATCCGGAATTAAGAATCTTATTAGACATTTTATAACAGCAAAAAAATAATCTTATGCACGCACAAAACCCTCTAATCAGTTATGTAGTGACAACCCAATTTGTTGAGAACAGTGTTGGACTAAAGATCTTACACCAGAAAATATTCACTGATCTTGATATTCCTGAAGCCAGAAATAAAGCTTTTGAATATTACGACGCAGCTATAGAAATATTGCACGGTGAAAGTGAAATTATAACTACAGAAAATGGAAAAATTATCTATCAAAATCCTGAGAAATTTAACCGAGGATTGTCAATTCAAATGCGAATTAATGAAGATTTTAAATGTTTTGGAATTGCTGATAAAAAAGATAAACATTATCTGCTTGATGCACATTTTGATTTGTCTAAAACCGATCAGCGTAAACAGCAAATTGGTCGAAGTACAGAGAAAAAATATTATCATCTATTGAAAATTAATTTTAAAAGAAATGAAAAATACAATATAGAAATTCCTTTCAATACTGCGATTGGGAAGAAATTGCTTGAAAGTTTACAAAACCGAAATGTCGAAGAAATTGAGTTTGTAGAATATAATTTAAAAAACAGTGTTGATATAATTTTGGAAACAGTTTGCGCATTTCTCAATTCAGGAAAGGGAACAATTATTTTCGGACAAGACGAAAATTTCAGCATTGAAGACGGAAATGAAAAACTTTTTGAAACCTGCAGTGCCTTAAAAAATCATCTTGAAAAAAACTTTGAGAAACACTTAGATCTGATTAAACTTTCAAAACATAATTATTTTGGGAAGAAGTTTGTAAAATTTGAGATTTCAAAATCTGAAACAGCTGTTCTGTATAAAAAGGAGTTTTATTTCAGAAACCGCTTTGGGAATGTGTTGGATTTGGATAGGAGTTTTCTTTAGTGGGTGAATTGATATATATTTGTAAAAATTGAAATAGCATGAATGGAACTGACAAACTTATTAATATGGTTGAAACTCAAAACAAAGATTTTAAGGAGTATTTTGTGGAATCTTGTTTATTTATCAAACCTGAATTTGTGGAGAAACGTGCAGCTGAAATGCTCAACATTATTGAAAAAAAAGAAAAGCTACCAGTACGTTTTTCACGAAAACTTGGTGGGGTTTATTATTCAGATGGTAAAAAAGTTGGCGCAAAAAATAATAAGTATAAAAATAATGCACAAAAACTTATTGAAAATAATTTAATTCATAGAGATACTTCTATTTCAGTGTTTTTTGATGGAACAGGAAATCAGACTTTGGTGAAAAAAATTCACGAATATACATCTCATCTTATAAGTTCTGGAAGTTATAGCCACATAATAAATTATACAATTTCTCACGTTTGGGGAGAAGTTACAAATCCATTATATTTCAGTTCATTGTGGAACATTGTAATTATTCCTGATTATCTCAATTATATTATGGATAAACCCGAACACCAAGATAAACGTAATTCTGAGATTAAAAATTTAATTAAAGCTTTATGCATTGAACTTTATAATCCTAATCATTTATTACCAAAAGGATTAAATATCCAGAATGTTACACAAGAATATCATGACATAGCAAAAAAAATGATTGATGAGAAAAAAATTTCATTCATAGAAGTGAGAAAGGAAATTTTAGCGGAAGAAAAAAAAGAAGAAAAACTGTCAGAAACTGCTATTATAAAAAGCGATGAATTTTTATCAAAAAATAAAGAATTTATCTTTGGGAAATTAGCTGAAATTAAAGAGCTGAATTTGGATATGGTAATTTTACCAATACTTTTAGACAAAGTAATATGTAAGGACTTTTTTGGATTAGATTACGCAGTATTACAAAATAAATCTGAAGAAAAAAAAGAAAGATATTATTCTAAGGACTTTTTTAAGGACTCTAATGGAACTGAATATCAAATTACAAACCATTGGTTTTTTAAACAGCGTGAACTTTTTAGTGAATGGCATAATAAATTAGTAGAGAAATATTCGAATGAAATAATCATCCAATAAATAAAATCACTAAATTAAAATTTCATCCATTCCTCTCCAAAGCCCTTTCCCAGTAACTCCTTATTTTTTCCTTCAGGGAAATCGGTTCAATAATTTTTAGAGACCAAGATCTTTTCATCAATTCCATAAGAAAATTTTCGTTGGGTTTTACAAAAAATTCAAACTGAATGTTTTCTTTGTTTTCAGAAACAATTGTTTGGGATTGATGAATGGGATTGGCTTTCAGGTAATTTCCATCACGTAAATCATATTCCAGAATCATTTTTTCCGGTTCTCCATTTGTAAACATTCCCATAGCATTTTTGTATGGCGTTTCAAAATCAATATTTTGAGGTCGAAATCTTCCAGCTTCTTCTATTTTTCTGATTCTTTCTAATGCATAACTTTTGAAAGGAATTGCAGGATCTTTCTCATCATCAGCTAAAACATACCATTTAAAATCTTTCTGTTTCAATCGGTACGGATTGATAATTTTCTCTTTCTTATTTTGTGAAATATAATCGAAATAAGAAATTTTAAGCTTCTTCTTCGCTTCAATTGCCTCAGAAATCACATGAAAATAATCTATTCCTGTATTTTGTCTTGTTTCTGGAATGACGAATCCTGGAAGTAACATATCAGAATTTAATGAAGCTAAAAATATTGCAGAGTTCATCAAATCATTCTGGAAGATGCTTTCTGAAACATCATGTATGGAATATCTATTATAATTATCGCATTTAATCTCTATTTTCCACAAATCAAAGATTGCCGTTTTGTCTTTCTCAAAAGTCGAGGAACTATATTTTTTCAATTCTAAATTTAAATTGCCGGAATAAACTTCAAACTTTTTTAAAACTATTATGCAAATGTCTTTAAAAGTCAACTTCCCGTTATTTTCTAAAATAGTTCTAACCAACATTGTGAGTCTCAAAAATCTTCTGTTCATATATTGATGTTGCCTAATTGCAAATTTAAAATATTAAAGCAAAAACCTCATAAGAAACTTACGAGGTTTAGATTAAAATTATTCCGGTATTGCCTTCCATTTTTGGAGGATGGCTGTGTAGAAGTACGTAAAAATAAAGCCCACAATTAATAAAATATAGCTGAGATTTAAATCTAATATTTCTATAATTGAATGACAGTCTTCGTAAGCAACATCAAGTATAGGATCATAAACTGTGCCTTGGCAAGCCGCTTTTTGATGCATTGAAACGATTACAAACAACAGAAGAACAAATAAAACAAAGCCGTTCAGCGAGATATTAACAAAAACAGAAGTCACCATTTTGTTGAATCTTTTCATTCTGAAAATCGGGATTGAAAGGATGAAGATGGAGATAAGCAATGCCAGATAAGACACAAAATACTCTTCGCCACCGGTTCTGGAAACTGCGTACAAAACGGTGATTAAAGTGACGGCCAGCGCAAGCAATCCTGCAGATATTACGCTGAATAAAATAGATTTCAAACCTGTTATTCTGAAACTGAAAATAAATGTCGCCAGAAAAAACGCGATCCAGAGATAAATGTGAATGTTTTCTGAGAAAAAATCGTAAGATTTTACATCGTCAACGCTGGTGAGAAAGTCCTTCAGGTTGTTCGAGTAATAGTAATATTCGGTTGTGTTTTTCTTAAAATAATCTTCGGGAGAAATTTGTGAACTGATCTCTGGATTGAAATCTCTGACCAGAATGCTGTCGTTGACAATTTCGCCTTCTCCGTTCACAATAGCTGCATCAGCGTCTACAATACTCACCGCGGAATCAGCTGCTACAGCAACTTCATCATAATATTCAGAATTATCAGGATCATATTCCTGTCCTTTCAACGGTCTGTATTTTTTGATAAAGTACCGGACTTTAAAATCTGTCGGTGCATAAACCATTTTAGTCCACTGCTTTGCTTCCAGATTATTTTCAATGGCAAACTGACTCGAAATTTTCAGGAACTGTGACAGTAATTTTTCGATTTCAGCTGCATTGTTTTTATCTAAAAGCTCTGCCGTTTTTCTGTTGATTTCGGCTTTTTTCTTTTTAAGTTCTGTAAATCTATTATCAGCACTATCATCTTCGTAATAGCGGGTATTTCGGTAATCGCTGATTCTGTTTTCGTATTCATAAAACAAATCGGAGAAATTGTAGAAACTGATGCCGTCAGATTTGATATAGGAAGACATATCTACAACGTCTTTCTTGAAATAAAATGTTTCAGATTTGCCGCCGTTTCGCTCAGAATAGATTGCTTCTATTTTCTGAGATCTCTCCGGCTCAGGGACAATAAATTCACTGTAACTGTCTTTTTTGTATGAAGTTTTCGAGTAAACCGTATTAAACTGATATACTCTGTATATAATTCCAGATCCTGACTTAAGAAAGCCTTACCAAGGTTGATGGTTTCGATGTTCTTTTTCATCTCGGCATCAGGATATTTGTTGTTGATGTACATTCTGAAACCAATCATGTACGGAAAATAAAAAGTGGTGCAGACAAAAATAATTACAAAATACTGGAAGAACTGAGAGAAGAGTTTTCCTTTGGAATTTGGGTAAAAATTCTTGAAAGCATTATTTTTAAGCATCATAATCAGCCATCCGACGATCATCAGAATGGAAATGATAAGATGGATCAGAATAATTCCGTCACGGAAGTAATCGTCTGTAACGTTCGATGTCTGCAATGATTTTGGATTAATATGCGAAACATAACCGATAATAAAAAATAAGATATGAACTATAATACCCGCCGAAAGCATCCAGACAATTTTGGTATTCCAAATGGTCGGATATTTCTCAAGCAGATATTGATTGAATTGATTTATTTTTTGCATTGTAATTTAAATTAATGATGGATTAATTAACGAAAAACCGTCTGGTTGAAGATGAAATATTCCGGATGTAAACAATGTCGGTTTTGGCATTTCCCAAGGCTGACATTACATCATAAAACTCAGTATCTGCCGAGAAATACGCAACATAAACACCACCGTTAAAATTCAGTTTTTCTAAATTAAATGCGTTGAAAACATCCAGCAGATTTTCTCTGGAACTCTGGGTGTCGATTTCTATAATCAAACCATCATTTTCAGCATTATTCAGTTCAGAATTGTCTTTGTACTGACCGTTTTTCAGGAAAATAACTTTATCTGAAACTTTTTCCACTTCATACAGCTGCTGCGAACTCAAAATCAAAGCAATAGGATTGTTGACGGAGTTGGCAATTGATTTTAAATCTTCCAGAATCACCTGTTGAGCCAAAACATCAAGATTCGCCAACGGTTCATCCAAAAGCAGAATTTCGGGTTGTCTGAGCAGTGTTCTCGCGAGTTCGAAACGCATTTTGTAGCCGGAAGACAGTTCGCTCCATTTCAGATGTTTATAATTCCAAAGTCCGAGGCGGGCAATCATCATCAGCGTCCGGGTTTCGTTTTCTTCAGGTTTTACGCCGTAGTTGGACAGGACAAATTTCAGATTATCCTTCAGACTTCCGTACCATTTTTCCGTTCGTTGCGGGATGTAAACCAGCTTTGTACAAAGATCAAAATCATCTTTCGGTTCTGTGTTAAATGAATAATTCAAATCACCTTCATTAAAAGATATTTCTTTGGCTAAAATTCTTAAAAGCGTAGTCTTTCCATTTCCGTTTTCTCCCACGAGACCGTAAACCTGACCTTTATTGATCTCCATGGAAACCGGACCAAGGGAAAATCTGTTGCTGCCGTAGGATTTTAAAATATTTCTCGCCCGAAGCACAGATTTTTCCGTCAAATGCTCCTGCACGGGAATTTTTTCAATTTTAGCGAGGAGAATTTTAGATTTTTCAATCAGTTCGTCGGTGTAGGTTGGGAATTTTTCTTTCCAGTCTGTAAGCTCGATTGCTTCACTGTAAATCTCCATGCTTTGCGTATCCATGGCGCAGTCGAGCAGTTTTCTGAATCCCAGAACGGTATCTTTATTATCGAAGAAATGCTGAACTTCGTTCACACGCTGTTGATGTCTCGTCATTTGGCTATTTTAATTAAACGAATATAATTAAAATTTAAAAGCAAAATATATCAAATTACAGAGAGAAAATTAATCAAATGTTTCAGCACTTAGATACAAATAGTTGACTCAAACTCCCATTCCCATCATCATTGCCATGTAATAATTGGCACAATGCAGAGAAATCAGCAGTAAAATATTTTTTTCTTCAAATGTTTCCAGAATTTCCGAAGTGTAGATTTGATATTCATAATTCAAGCTTCGCCATTGTACATGGGGTTTCATCATTAAAAGTTCGCTTCCTTTTTCATCAGTAAGCACAAATGATTCTCTGAAAAAACCTTTATGACTGAAGGTGTAATTTTTCTCAATATCATTTAAATATATTTTCATTACGATGTTGCCGTCCCAGTTCATTGTAAATTGTAAAATAACTTTTTTTCCATCCAGCACTTCTACCGTCGTTCCCCAAAAACCTTTTGGTTCCACCTGATATTTTGAATTTGCAATTTCAATTTCTGCACTGAATTTAAACCAGCTTTTGTAATTCAGTTGTCCGATAGGCTTTCCGTCTTTGGTTACTTTAAAATCGGTGTATTTTTCTGCGATTGCATGATATTCCATAATTGTGTTTTTTGTAATTCTAAGTTAATTATTTTCTGTGATACGATTTATTCACTGTTTAATTTTTGATCTAAATTTTCTAAATATTGTGACCACGCACCCGTGCAGCCATCATAACACTCAAATTCTGGAATCAGTCCGTCATGCGTGAAAGTGATTTTGGTTTTGTCATTTTCTTTAGATATGCCGAAACTTATTTTTGTTCCTGTCCACTCGTCAGTTTCTTTCAAGAATGTCAGGTTGCTCTCAATTACTTTCCAAACTATTTTCTCGTTTAAAATCATTTCGTTTAATTTTTGAACCGAATTGTGAGCTCCATTTCCTGCACTGAAACTGAATTCATCATTTACATTCTCTGATTTTCCTGTAATGATTTCATTATGCAAACCGATCCACCAATTTTTTGGATTAATAAGAATTTTATAAACTTCCTCCGGAGATTTTGAAGTTGAGAATGAATAAGAAAAGTTTTGAGTTGACATATTTTTAATTTAATCTAAATTTAACAAAATGAGTTTAATTATATAAATTAAAATTTAATATAAAATCTTCAACGAATTTAAATATCCGTACACTATCTTGTACTATCCTGCCCAATCGATTTTTAATTCGAAAAATTATTATACTTTTAAAAAGTAGAAAGTTTCAGGTTTTAAACAGCAAATAAAATTGTTTAATGTAAACATTGTGCAAACGATTACTTTTCTGCAATGATTAAACAATAAAACAAATCAATGAACAACACCAATTCAGGAAACTCCATTTCTTCTTCCTCAATAAAGAGAAATTATGGTTTGCCGCTCATTCTGATCACAAGTTTGTTTTTCTTCTGGGGATTTATTCACAACCTCGATCCTATTCTGATCAAACATTTGCGAAGTGCATTTCAGTTAAATCATTTTCAGGCTTCTTTAGTGGATTCTGCAGTTTTTGCCGCCTACTTTTTACTCGCGATTCCTGCAGGAATGATTATTCAGAAATACGGTTACAAAACAGGAATTCTGGTGGGATTATTTTTCTTTGCAGCAGGATGCTTTCTGTTTGTTCCGGCGGCCAATACCGTGAGTTACCCGTTTTTTCTTGGAGCTTTATTCGTTCTGTCATGTGGTCTGGCCATTTTAGAGACTGCAGCCAATCCCTACATCACCATTTTAGGACCGCCTGAAAAAGCTACGCAGAGATTAAATTTTGCTCAGTCTTTCAACGGTTTGGCGGCTTCAATTGCTCCAATCGTTGGCGGAATTTTTATCTTGAGTGTAGAACCAAAATCGCAGGAAGAACTTGCGACGCTCAGTCAGGCAGCAAAATTAGCGTATATTCAGGCTGAAACTTCGCTGGTAAAGGGACCTTACATCATTTTAGGCTTAATTCTGTTATTGGTCATGTTTCTGTTTCTCTTTATTAAACTGCCTGATGTAACGGAAAGCGACGAGAAATCTACAAAAAACTACTTTCAGGTTTTAGGCGTGAAAAATGTGGGATGGGGAGTTCTAGCACAGTTTTTTTACATCGGTGCACAGATTTACATCTTCAGTTTCCTTTTGGTTTTTGCTGAAGACGCCATTGATATGAAAGGTCAGGAAGCTAAATATTATGCGGGTGTAGCAGGATTTTTATTTATGGTCGGCCGTTTTGCAGGAACCTTTTTGATGAAATATGTTTCGCCACAAAAACTTTTAAGAGTTTACAGTGTGATCAGCATTGCTCTTACGGTTTGGGTTATCTTCGGATCAGGAATTTCGACACTGTATGCTCTTGTTGGCTTGACGTTCTTCATGTCCATCATGTTCCCGACAATTTTTGCTTTGGGAATTGAAGGTGCAGGATCAGATACAAAACCTGCTTCAAGTTTACTGATTATGTCTATTGTAGGTGGTGCAATCATTCCACCTGTTGCGAGCAAGATTACAGATATTTCGGGAAACATCCATTTTTCTTATGCAGTTCCGCTTTTATGTTTTGTAATAGTTTTACTGTTTTCTTTAAGGTTCAGAAATATAAAGTCTTCATAAAAAATATCAATAATCTTGGTTAAGTGAAACGCCTTTGTGAAACTAAAAAACAGTAAGTATAAAAAAAACTTAGAGAACTTTGTGTTCGAAAAACCAACACAGCAGACATTCAATTTCACCTAAAAATGAGCAATTTAATTTTAAAAATCAATCCAAAAGACAACGTTTTAGTCGCACTTCAGGATATCCCTGCGGAAACTGAAATTGTATTTGAAGGAAATACATACACTACTTTGGAAGCCATCCCTGCCAAGCATAAATTTTTTATGAATGATATGAAACAGGGCGATGAAATTTTCATGTACGGTGTTTTGGTGGGGAAAGTTCAATATGATCTGGCATCAGGAACGAGAATGACGGTGGATAATACAAAGCATGCGGCTGATCCGTTTTACTATCGTGATGTAGATTATCAATGGACAAAACCTGATGTTTCCAGATTTTTGCATAAAACTTTTAAAGGATACCACCGTTCAAATGGCGATGTGGGAACGGCCAATTACTGGTTGTTTATCCCTACCGTTTTTTGTGAAAACCGAAATTTGGATATCATTAAAGAATCTCTGTATGACAGTTTGGGATATGCTATCGATGCAAAATACAAAGATTACACGCAACAACTGGTAGAAGCGATTTCCAAAGGAGATAATTTGGATGAGCTTGATTTTTCGCCCTCCAATATTCCTGCAAAGGAAAGAGTTTTTAAAAATGTAGACGGCATTAAATTTCTGAATCACACCGGCGGTTGCGGCGGAACAAGGCAGGATTCGGATTCCCTGAGCAAACTTTTGGCAGCTTACGCAGATCATCCCAATGTGGCAGGAGTAACTTTGTTGAGCCTTGGCTGTCAGCATCTTCAAATCGATAATTTCAAACGGGATTTGTATAACCGAAATCCTGATTTTGATAAACCTTTACTCGTTTTCGAACAGCAGAAAGCGGTCAGTGAAGAAACCATGATCAAAAATGCGATTTTTGAAACACTGAAAGGTCTTCAGGAAATTAATACAATCGAGCGTGAAGATGCACCGATCAGCAAACTCTGTGTTGGTGTGAAATGTGGCGGAAGCGATGGTTTCAGCGGCATTTCAGCGAATCCGGCTGTCGGACATCTCGCAGATATTCTCTCCGTTTTGGGAGCAAAAGTTTTGCTTGCCGAATTCCCTGAACTATGTGGAGCCGAACAGGAGTTAATCGACCGGGCTGTAGATCAGCCGACCGCAGAAAAATTCATCAGGCTGATGACAGAATATGATGAACTGGCACACGCTGTCGGCTCAGGATTTTACATGAATCCATCGCCCGGAAATATTAAAGACGGACTTATTACAGATGCCATCAAATCTGCAGGAGCGGCAAAAAAAGGTGGTTCCTCTCCTGTTGTAGATGTTTTAGATTATACTGAGCCAGCAACAAAACCGGGATTAAGTTTAGTCTGCACGCCTGGAAATGATGTGGAAGCAACCACGGGAAAAGCCGCTTCTGGAGCGACTTTGATCTTGTTTACTACAGGACTTGGAACACCGACTGGAAATCCTGTTTGTCCGGTGATCAAAGTGGCGACCAATACGGTTTTGGCTACAAAAATGTCGGATATTATTGATATTGATACCGGTGCAGTTGTTCGTGGCGAAAAAACCATTCAGGAAATGGGGGAAGATATTTTGGATTTCTGTATTGATGTGGCGAGCGGAAATATTATTCCAAAAGCGGTGGCATTGAATCAGGATGATTTTATTCCGTGGAAACGAGGGGTTAGCTTGTAAATTTTAAACGCAAAGATTTAATTTTAATATGAAAATTAGAGGAGCAAAGGGTTGCGACAAGTCGCTTAAGCTTGAAAATATTATATGGTAAATTATCTACAACAACACCTTCAGAATCTTAGCTAAGTGAAACGCCTTTGCGAACTTAAAAGCGGTTAGTAGTTAAGAAAATCTTTGCGACCTTTGCGTTAAAATAAATTACCAATAAAATTTAATATAAAATGTTTTCATTAAAAAATAAAAAAGCCGTTGTGACTGGCGGAGGAAGCGGAATTGGACAGGCAATTGCAGTTCAGTTGGCAGCCAATGGTGCCGAGGTTCATATTCTTGAAATTACAGAACAGAATGGGCAGGAAACTTTAGAAAAAATCAAATCAGCGGGAGGAAATGCGAAAGTTTATGCCTGTGATGTTTCAAAACAGAAAGATGTCTTAGAGGTTTTCGATCAGATTGGAGCGATCAATATTTTGGTCAACAATGCAGGAATTGCCCACATCGGAAAGGCAGACACGACTTCTGAAGATGATTTTGACAGAATTTATAACGTTAATATCAAAGGAGTTTACAACTGTCTTTTTGCTGCGATTCCACAGATCAGAAAATCCGGTGGCGGTGTGATTATCAATATGGCTTCCATTGCTGCACTAGTGGGAATTCCTGACCGTTTTGCGTACAGTACAGCAAAAGGTGCGGTAAAAGCAATGACCATGAGTGTTGCCAAAGATTATATCAGTGATAACATCCGTTGTAATTCGATCTCTCCAGCGAGAGTGCATACGCCTTTTGTGGATGGATTTTTACAAAAAAATTATCCTGATAATATTGAAGAAATGTTTGAGAAATTATCGAAAACGCAACCCATCGGAAGAATGGCTCAGCCTGAGGAAGTTGCCTCGTTGTCGCTTTATTTATGCAGTGATGAAGCATCATTTATTACTGGTGTAGATTATCCTATTGACGGTGGTTTTACTACTTTGAACAATTAAAATTTGTAAATTAAGCTAAACCTTTGATTCGGGCTACACTACCCTAGCCCCGATAGAAACGGCATCCTTTTTTGTCATTGCGGCTGCGAAACAGTTCAACTTTTTATTTCAATTGTCCGCAATGACAAAAAAGATATAGTGGATAGCGGGATTAGCTTCAAATAAAAAGATACCTTCTAAAAAAAAATAATATGAAATTAATAAAATTCGGAAAACCGGGACAGGAAAAACCGGGAGTCATTATTGATGATAAAAGATATGATGTTTCTCATCTGGTAAAAGATTATGATGAAAACTTCTTTTCCGGTGACGCTATTGAAAATTTAAAATCGGAAATAAACACACAGAATTTACTTGAAATTTCTGCCGATGAAAGACTGGGATCCCCTTTGGCGAGACCATCCAAGATCATCTGTGTAGGATTGAACTATAAAGATCACGCCGCAGAAACCAACGCTGCGATTCCGCAGGAACCGATTCTGTTTTTTAAGGCGACAACGGCAATTGTGGGTCCGAATGACGATCTGATTATTCCAAAAACCAGTACAAAAACCGACTGGGAAGTTGAGCTGGCCATCGTCATTGGAAAAAAAGCGAGCTATGTCTCTGAGGAAAATGCACTGGAACACGTTGCAGGTTATGTCCTGCACAACGATTACAGCGAAAGAGCCTTTCAGCTGGAAAGAAACGGACAGTGGGTAAAAGGAAAAAGCTGTGATACTTTTGCGCCGATCGGCCCTTTTATTGCGACGCCCGACGAGATTGAAGATGTTCACAATCTGCGTTTGTGGCTCAAGGTAAACGGAGAAATTTTGCAGGATGGAAATACTTCCAATCTGATTTTTGATGTGCCTTTCATTGTCAGCTACATCAGTCAGTTTATGACTTTGCTTCCCGGAGATATTATCAGTACGGGAACGCCTGCCGGTGTTGGTTTGGGACAAAAACCTGAGCCTTGGTATCTGAAACCTGGTGATGTGGTAGAACTGGGAATTGACGGTTTGGGAAGCAGTACCCAGAAAGTAAAAGCATACGACGAATGAAAAAATTCTGTCTAGCTCTCGACTTAATTGATGACACCGAAATGATTGCTGAATACGAAAATTATCATCAGAATATCTGGCCAGAAGTCAGACAAAGTATTTTGGATTCCGGAATTACAAATATGGAGATTTACCGTATCCAAAATCGGTTATTCATGATTATTGAAGCTGATGACAGTTTTTCTTTTGAGGCTAAAAATGATTTGGATCAAAACAATCCGAAAGTTCAGGAATGGGAAGAATTGATGTGGAAATTCCAGCAGCAGTTGCCTAAATCGAAAGAAGGAGAAAAGTGGCGGTTAATGGACAGAATTTTTTCGTTATAAATTAGATTTGAAATAGATGATTATAGATTCTCACGTACATTTTTGGAATTTTAATCCGGTGCGGGATGCCTGGATTACGGAAGAGATGACGGCAATTCGGAAAGATTTTCTGCCCGAAGATTATTCGTTGCTTTTAAAAGAGAATCAGGTTGATGGATGCGTTGCTGTTCAGGCTGACCAAAGTGATGAAGAAACTGCTTTTCTGTTGGATTTAGCTAAAAAACATCCAATGATTAAAGGAGTTGTCGGCTGGATTGATTTGGCTTCTGACAAACTTGAAGAGTCGCTTAAAAATTATCAGTCTGAAAAATTGATTAAAGGTTTCAGACACGTTGCAGAGGGAGAAGAGATCGGTTTTCTACTGCAGAAGACGATTCTAAAAGGAATCTCTACACTTCATCAGTATAATTATACTTTTGATATTTTGTTGAGACAGGATCAGCTTTCAGATGCGGTAAAACTATCGGAAAAACTGCCTGAGCAACCTTTCATTCTAGATCATTGCGGAAAACCGGATTTGAGAACCAACGAACTGAAAGACTGGAAAGAAAATATTTCAGAACTGACTCAAAACCCAAATGTATACTGCAAAATTTCGGGACTTTTAACTCAGGGAAACTGGAATTTGGCTGACGAAAAATCCATTTTTGAAATTTTTGATTTTGTCTTTTTGAAGTTTGGAATTAAACGTTTGGTTTTCGGAAGCGACTGGCCTGTGATGTTGCTGGGAGGAAAATATGCTTTGTGGCTGGAATTGATTTCAAAATATTTGGAACAATTTTCAAAAGAAGAACAGGAACAATTTTTTTCTGGAAATGCTGTGGAATTTTACAGACTGTGATTTTAAAGGCACAAAAGATTTTGACACATCAGTCACATTAGATTTAAGTTTAATGCTTTGAGAATATTTAGAGCACATAAGTTTAAAAATCAAAGATTTTTGTATGGGAATGTAAAAGCTTATGAATTGTTCTGTGCTGAGTGAAATTTAAGCCTTGACTTAATCAAACGCCCTTCCGAAAAGAAAAATTTATAAAACAATATTAAAAAAATCTTTACGCTTTTTGCGTTTAAAAAACATAATCCAAAATTATGAACCTACATCTAGACCATAAAGTAATCATCGTAAGTGGCGGTGCGAAGGGCATCGGAAATGCGATTGCGAAAATATTAGCTGAAGAAAAAGCATTGCCAATAATCATCGGAAGAAATGAAGGTGACAACAAAAAAACTGTTCAGGAGATCGTGGAAAATGGTGGAAAAGCCGACTTCGTGACCGCTGAACTTTCTCAACCTGAAGAATGCAAAAAAGCCATAGGTGAAGTCGTGAAAAAATATAGCAAAATCGATGGGATTGTGAATAATGCAGGTGTGAACGATGGTGTCGGTCTTGAAAATGGTTCCTATGAAGGTTTCATTTCATCATACCATAAAAACGTAGTGCATTATTATCTTTTGGTGCATCACGCACTTCCCTATCTGAAAGAAAGCAAAGGTTCCATTTTAAATATCGGGAGCAAGACTGCAGAAACCGGACAAGGCGGAACTTCTGGTTATGCCGCGGCAAATGGAGCCAGAAATGCACTGACAAGAGAATGGGCAGTTGAACTTTTGCCTTACAGCATCCGTGTGAATGCAATCATCGTTGCCGAAGCATGGACTCCACTTTACGAATCGTGGATTTCTACTTTTGAAAATCCTGATGAAAAACTGAAAAGTATTACATCAAAAATCCCTTTGGAAAACCGCATGACAACCTCAGAAGAAATTGCAAATGTGGCGGCATTTCTTTTATCGGAAAAATCTTCGCATACTACCGGTCAATTGATTCATGTGGATGGTGGTTATGTACATTTGGACAGGAGTCTGGGGTAAAATCGATACCTTTTTTTGGTCGATTTTAATCATTAGTTTAAAAATTTACAATTTATCTAAACAAAAATTTGAAAGTAAGAATTATAATCTTCAATAAAATTTTTTATTAACTTTGATAAAAATATGACCAATGAGTTCTAATACGTTACATATAATCAACCAAAAACTAAAAGATGAACCGGAGGAAATTCTCAAACAGGTTTTAGGATATTTGGATGGAATTATTGAAAATAAATCTGAAAAAAATTGGTTTGAACATAATATAAATTACCAATTAACTGATCAGCAGAAACGCGAATTGGATGCAATGGAAAATTTAACGGATGAAGATTTTATGCCTATTGAAGATTTATTTGCTGAAATGAAGGCAAAGTATGGTGTTTAAAATAATCACTACTTCCGAAGCTAATAGAGACATTGTAAATTCTTTCGAATATTACAAAAATGTCGCCGGTAAAAAAGTGGCAGATAGTTTTTTCAAGGATTTTAAATTTACAGTGGGCAAGCTAAAAAAAGTTTCTTACTATCAGAAAATCCATAATGATTTCCATCGGTTACCATTTAAAATTTTTCCGTTCATCATTATTTATAAGATTGAAAAAGAAAAACAAATCATCAGAATTTTCAGAGTTTTTCATACTTCACAAAATCCTGAAAAATATCCATAAAAAAAGCGGAAGAAAAAATCTTCCGCTTTTACTTTATCTCAATCCGAAAACTACATCGTCTCCATCTTAAAGCTCATACTTTCAATCACTTTCAGAATCGCTTCAACTGTATCCATTGATGTTAAACAAGGAACACCGTTTTCCACGCTCATTCTTCTGATCTGGAAACCGTCTCTTTCAGACTGTTTTCCTTTCGTCATCGTGTTGACAACGTACTGAACTTTTCCTTTCTGAATCAAATCGATTAGGTTTACACTTTCCTCTCCTATTTTGTATCCGATTTTGCAAGGAATGCCTTTTTCTTCGAAGAATTTTGCTGTACCCTCTGTTGCCCAGATTCTGAAACCAACTTCGTGGAATCTTGAAGCCAGATCAGCAGCTTCCTGCTTGTGCTTGTCAGCCACTGTGAACAATATTGAACCGTGCATCGGAACTTTTCTTCCTGCTGCAACCAGTCCTTTGTACAAAGCTTTTTCCAGGGTCGTGTCTTTCCCCATCACTTCTCCTGTAGACTTCATTTCTGGTCCTAAAGAGATATCAACCTTCGTTAGTTTTGAGAATGAGAACACAGGAACTTTTACGAAAACGCCTTCTTTATTCGGAACCAATCCGTTTTTGTAGCCTAAATCTTTCAGTTTCTGACCTAAAATCGCTTTCGTAGCAAGATTTGCCATCGGAACATCCGTAATTTTAGATAAGAAAGGAACTGTTCTTGACGAACGTGGATTCACTTCAATCACATACACATTTCCTTCAAAAAGAACGTACTGGATATTCATTAAACCAATCACATTCAATCCTTTAGCTAATCTTTGAGTATAATCAACCAAAGTATCAATTTCTGCCTGAGAAACATTTTGTGGCGGATACACTGCAATAGAGTCTCCGGAATGAACTCCCGCTCTTTCGATGTGTTCCATAATTCCAGGAATAATTACCGTTTCGCCGTCGCAAATTGCATCAACTTCCACTTCTCTTCCTGTGATATAACGGTCTACCAAAACCGGCTGATCCGGACTTGCATCTACCGCAAATTCCATATAATGTGCCAATTCTGCTTCCGTATAAACAATTTCCATCGCTCTACCTCCCAAAACGTAGCTCGGACGAACCAATACCGGATAACCAATTTCGTTGGCAATCACAATCGCTTCTTCTTTTGAAGTTGAAGTTTTTCCTAAAGGCTGTGGAATTCCCATTTCCTGAAGGGCTTTTTCGAACTTATCTCTGTTTTCAGCTCTATCCAGATCTTCCAGAGAAGTTCCTAAAATCTGAACGCCGTAAGCGGCTAATTTATCTGCTAAGTTGATGGCAGTCTGTCCACCGAACTGTACGACAACACCTTTTGGTTTTTCAAGGTCGATAATGCTCATCACATCCTCTTCCGTTAAAGGTTCGAAATATAATTTATCTGAAATCGAGAAGTCTGTAGAAACGGTTTCGGGATTATTGTTGATGATAATCGCTTCGTAACCCATTTCTTTGATCGCCCAAACCGAGTGAACGGTTGCGTAATCAAACTCAACACCCTGCCCGATTCTGATTGGTCCGGAACCTAAAACGATGATTTTTTCTTTATCAGTAACTACAGATTCGTTTTCCTCTTCATAAGTTCCGTAGAAATATGGAGTTTCAGATTCAAATTCAGCAGCACAGGTGTCTACCATTTTGTAAACCGGCACAATTCCGTTTTCTTTTCTGAAATTATAAACTTCTCTTTGCGTAGATTCCCATAAGTGAGCGATATTCTGATCTGAGAAACCTAATTTTTTAGATTCAATTAAAATTTCTTTATCGAATCTGTTAGCTGCAATTGTCTTTTCGAAATCAACTAATTTCTTTAATTTCCAGATAAAGAATTTATCAATTTTGCTCCACTCTACAATTTGCTCCCAGTCGTACCCTCTTCTTAAAGCGTCACAAATGATGAACAGTCTTTCGTCATCACAAACTCTGATTCTTCTTTCGATATCTTCGTCAGTTAAAGCTGCAGCCTGTTTTGTTTTTAAACCTAAATGTCTCAAACCTGTTTCCAGAGAACGTACCGCTTTCTGTAAAGACTCTTCGAAATTTCTTCCGATCGCCATTACTTCTCCAGTTGCTTTCATTTGAGTTGACAGTCTTCTGTCCGCAGTTTCAAATTTATCGAAAGGGAATCTTGGGAATTTAGTTACCACATAATCCAAAGCAGGCTCGAAACAAGCGTAAGTTTTTCCTGTAACTGGATTCATGATTTCATCTAAAGTCAATCCCACAGCAATTTTAGCAGCGATCTTAGCAATCGGATAACCAGTTGCTTTTGATGCTAATGCTGATGAACGGGAAACTCTTGGGTTTACTTCGATAATGTAGTAATCGAAAGAATGTGGGTCTAAAGCCAACTGCACGTTACATCCACCTTCAATTCCTAAAGCTCTGATGATTTTCAGTGAAGCGTTTCTCAGAAGCTGATACTCTCTGTCTGAAAGCGTCTGGGAAGGCGCCACAACAATCGAATCTCCTGTGTGAACTCCCACCGGATCTATGTTTTCCATGTTACAAACCACAATCGCGTTGTCGTTTGCATCACGCATTACTTCGTATTCAATTTCTTTGAAACCTGCGATTGATCTTTCAATCAGACACTGCGTCACCGGACTGTATTTCAATCCCAATTCGGCAATTTCTTTCAATTCAGCTTCGTTGGCAGCGATTCCACCACCGGTTCCACCCATTGTAAAGGCGGGACGAACGATCACCGGATAACCGATCTCGTCAGCAAAACGGAGCGCTCCTTCAACTGTTGTTACAATGTCAGATTCCGGAACCGGTTCGTTTAATTCTCTCATCAATTCACGGAACAGATCTCTGTCTTCCGCTCTGTTGATAGCAGAAAGTGTAGTTCCCAAAACTTCCACTTTGCATTCTTCAAGAATTCCTGATTTCTCCAGTTCTACGGCCATATTCAAACCTGTTTGTCCACCAAGAGTCGGTAAAAGTGCATCCGGACGCTCTTTTCTGATGATGTGACTTACAAACTGAAGTGAAATCGGCTCTATGTAAACCTTATCAGCAATTTCAACATCCGTCATAATCGTTGCAGGGTTTGAATTGATCAAAATCACCTTGTACCCTTCTTCTCTCAATGAAAGACAAGCCTGCGTTCCTGCGTAATCAAATTCCGCCGCCTGACCGATGATAATTGGGCCGGAACCGATTACTAAAATTGTTTTTATGTCGTTTCTTTTCATTTTTAAATTTTCCTTTTGTCGTTGTTGAACCCTTTCGGGTTCGGATGATGATTATTTCATCGTTTCCATAGGTTTCACCTACGGCTATTCATATTGAATCCTTCGGATTCTTTATTTCCAACTTTAATTTGCAGCGAATTGCCCGCAGCCCGACTTGAGTGGAGCTCTTTTTGTGAGGAGGAGATCCTTCGACAAGCTCAGGACATGCTTACAAAAAAGCGGGAACGGAAGGCGGATAAGCTGCCCAAATAATTAATCTCCTACTTTTTAAAATCCTCCATCATCGTGATGAAGTCATCAAATAAATAATTTGCATCTTCAGGACCCGGACTCGCTTCAGGGTGATACTGAACTGAGAAGCATGGATGAATCTTATGTCTCAAACCTTCGTTTGTTCTGTCATTCAATGCGATATGAGTCTCTATTAAATCTGTTTCTTTAAGGCTCTCCTGATCAACTGCGTAACCGTGATTCTGAGAAGTGATCGCTACTTTATTTTTTTCTAAATCCAAAACAGGGTGATTTCCACCTCTGTGTCCGAATTTTAATTTGAATGTTTTTGCACCGCAAGCCAGGCCAATCAACTGATGTCCAAGGCAAATCCCGAAAATTGGAACTTTACCAAGCAATCCGCGGATCATTTCTAAAGCTTTTTGGTTGTCTTCAGGATCTCCGGGACCGTTGGATAACATAATTCCATCCGGATCCATCAGCAAAATTTCTTCAGCTGTAGTATCATGAGAAACAACAATGATATCGCAGTTTCTTTGAGATAATTCTCTGATTATTCCTAATTTAGACCCAAAATCTACAAGCACTACTTTAAGTCCTCTTCCTGGATTGGCATAAGAAGTTTTTGTTGAAACCTGCTCTACTTGATTTGTTGGGAAAGTAGTTGATTTTAATTCTTCAACGGTCGTGTTTTCGTCTGCATCAGCATTCACGATTTTTCCTTTTACCACACCTGAATTACGGAGAATTCTAGTCAGTCTTCTGGTATCAATTCCTGAAATTCCTGAAAGATTTTTCTTTTTAAACAGCTCCTGTAAAGTAATCTGAGTTCTGAAATTAGAAGGCAAATCGCAAATTTCCTTTACAATAAGACCTTTAATTGCAGGCTCGATGCTTTCGTAGTCATCACGGTTGATCCCGTAATTTCCGATCAGCGGATACGTCATGCAAACAATCTGACTGCAGTATGACGGGTCAGAAATCAATTCCTGATATCCTGTCATTCCGGTATTGAAAACCACCTCTCCTGCTGTCTCCAAATCTGCTCCGAAACCTTCTCCATGAAATACTTCACCGGACTCCAGTATTAATTTTTTCTTCATTTTAACTTTTATCTTTATTTCTATTTATTTAAATTATCAGGTCACCCTTACAGGGCTGGATTTACATTTCTTCTGATTTCCCATGGGTTTCACCCATGGCTATTGACAGGTCGCCCTTTCAGGGCTTTTCTCAATGATAATTCTTTTTAAAATTCGCCTTAATGAGTTAATTTATCATAAAATTTCAAAAAGTAAATCACTTGGCTCTTTTTACTTTTACCTTTTTACTTAAAAGAGAAACCTTTCTCCTCCAAAGCATTTTTCAGAATCGCCATTCTTGCGAAAACACCGTTCTGCATTTGTTTGAAAATTCTTGAGCGTTCACATTCCACCAGATCGGTATCGATTTCTACGCCTCTATTGATCGGTGCGGGATGCATGATGATTGCTTCCTTTTTCATCGTTTTTTCTCTTGCTTTCGTCAGACCATATTTTTTATGATATTCCGAAGCTGAGAAACTCATTTTTGAATCGTGTCTTTCGTGCTGGATTCTCAGTAACATCAAAACATCCACATCGTGAATCATCTCATCTACAGAAAGATACGTACCGTTAATTAAAGCTCCTTCGTCAAACCACTGTTCAGGCCCTGAAAAATAAACTTTAGCGCCTAATCTTCTCAAAGCTTCTGCATTGGAGTTCGCAACACGGCTGTGTTTTACATCACCAACGATTCCTATTTTCAATCCTTCAAAAGTTCCGAATTCCTGATAAATAGTCAGCAAATCGAGCATGCACTGTGAAGGATGATTTCCCGTTCCGTCGCCACCGTTGATTACAGGAATGCTAATATTTTTTAATTCATCAAAATAACGGTCTTTCTTATCTCTGATCACGACAAGATTTACCCCAATACTTTCAATGGTCTTCACTGTATCATAAAAACTTTCACCTTTGTTGACAGAACTGTTGGATGCATCAAAAGGAACGACCTGCAAACCCAGTTTTCTTTCGGCAACATCGAAGCTCGTTTTCGTTCTTGTGCTGTCTTCAAAAAACAGATTTGAGCAGAACACTTCGCCTTCAATTTTGGCAGTTTTTCCGTTGGCAAAAGCTAAAGCTTCCGTCAGTATCTTATTGATTTTCTCTGTACTTAGTTCGGTAATCGTAAACATAAAATCTTAATTTTTGAACATAAAAAAAGCGAAGAAAATATCTTCGCTTAAAATAAATAAATATCGTAAAGGGCGTCTACGCCCGGTAATTCTAATGATATAAATACTGTGTTATTCATTAGGTGCAAAGATATAACATTTGGGTAACATGACAAAGTGAAACCTCAAAAAAATTAAAAAACTTCAATCGTTGGTTATTCTCATTTATTCTTAATATTTTTGTTAGAATTCAAATACAGTTTATGGACGCAAAAGACAGGATGATTCTCAGCATAATTCAGGAAGACTCTACCTTCTCGGTGAAAGAAATTTCAGAGAAAATAGGTTTAACCTTTACCCCAACTTACGAACGCATCAAACAGTTGGAGAAACAGGGGATTATTGAGAAATATGTAGGTCTTCTGAACCGTGAAAAACTCGGTTTAAATATTGTCGTTTACTGCAATGTCCGTCTGAAAGAACAATCTAAAAAAGTTCTGGAAACTTTCGAGAAAAACATAATGCAACATGATGAAGTTCAGGAGATCATCAGTCTTTCCGGCGAATATGATTATATGCTGAAAATCATTGCAAAAGATATTAATTCTTATAACGATTTTACAGTTAATGTGATTTCAAATATTCCCAGTATTGGGCAATATCACAGTTCTATCGTGCTCCATGAGGTGAAAAAGTCGACTAAGTTTAAGATTGATTTGGGCTAAATATTTAAAATTGAACCATTAAGATTATTGAAGAAGTTAAGTTTAATTAAGAAAATCTAACGATTTTTTAAGCACTGCTTTCATTATTCGCCTGCGAATCTTAACTATTCTTTACCCCTTAAATTACCTTAATGGCTTAATCAAACTATCAACCCAATAATTTATTTTTCAACTTATTAAACTGATATTCAATCTTATCTAAGCACAAATTTCCAATACTTCCCTGATGAGTATGATTTAAATTTTTAATTTCAAAATCAAACCCGTTATTTTCAATATCCTGCCCTACTTTTACATACGCATCACGGAATGAACTTCCTTTCTTCACTTCTTCATTGATTTTCTCTACGCTGAAAAGATATTGATACTTTTCATCTTCCAAAATCCCATCTTTCACCTGAATATTCGGTAAGGTATAATTTAAAATTTCCAGACATTCTTTCAAAGAATCAATGGCCGGGAAAAGAATTTCTTTCGTCAACTGCATATCTCTGTGGTAGCCTGACGGAAGATTATTCGTCAATAATATAAATTCACTCGGCAACGACTGAATTCTGTTGCAGCGCGCACGAACCAATTCAAAAATATCCGGATTTTTCTTGTGTGGCATAATACTGCTTCCCGTTGTAAATTCTTTTGGAAAACTTATAAAATCAAAATTCTGACTCAAATACAGGCAAACATCATAGGCAAATTTCCCCAACGTTCCCGCCAAAGTCGCCATTGCCATCGACAACATTTTCTCTGATTTTCCGCGCGTCATTTGAGCATACACGGAATTATAATTCATCGACTGAAAGCCTAAATTATACGTTGTACTCTCACGGTCGATCGGGAAAGACGAGCCATAACCGGCTGCCGAACCCAATGGATTTTTATTAATGATATTTTTAACTGAGAAAAGCATTTCTACATCATCTAATAACGATTCTGCATAAGCTCCAAACCACAATCCGAAAGAGGAAGGCATTGCAATCTGTAAATGGGTGTAGCCTGGAAGCAGAACATCTTTATGCTGATCTGCGAGTTTAATTAAGATTTGAAATAATTCATCTGTCAATGTTGTAATTTCACGAATTTCATCTAATAAATATAATTTTATATCTAATAAAACCTGGTCATTTCTAGATCTTGCCGTGTGAATTTTCTTTCCTGTATCGCCTAATTTTTCAATTAAGATAGATTCTACCTGCGAATGAATATCTTCCGCATTTTTATCAATTTCAAAAGTTCCGTTTTCGATGTCTTTTAAAATTTCCTCCAGAACAGTCAACATCTGCTTTGATTCTTCATTGGAAATAATTCCAACTTCTGCCAACATTTTGCAATGCGCCATTGAGCCTTTGACATCGTATTTTGCTAAGCGTTCATCAAAGTCAAGATCTTTCCCGACTGTAAATTTATTGACTAATATGTTGGTGGCGTTATCGTCTTTTTGCCATATTTTTTTCATAATTTTTTCTTTAAAACATTAATTTTCTTTTGTCTTGAAATCGAAGATTCGACGTAGTCAAACAAAAGAAACAATCCCGAAGCTTCGGGACAAGACTTGGAAACTCCGGCTAAAATTTTAAATTATTTCCTAAAATTTCCAAAACTCGGGCGGGAAGTATTATTTGAAATAATTAGCTTATTTTTTGCCGCTACTCAGACAGTGGAAATTTTTTAACGGAAATAATATAAAATTTCTTAACGCCTCCGTTTCCAAAGTCGTTATTTGCAGACTTCATTGACTTCAATCTTCCCTCTTCCAGCTTCCAGTCTATAAAACTTTTTCAAGTATCTTAATATAAATCTCAATTCCCTCCGCAATTTCTTCGATAAAAATAAATTCATCTGCAGTATGAGAGCGCCTGCTGTCACCGGGACCGAGCTTCACCGATGTACACGGAATAATTGCCTGATCGGATGACGTAGGTGAACCGTAAGTTGTCCTCCCGATTTCCAGACCTGCTTTTACAAATGGATGATCCTTATCGATTTTTGAGGAATTGAGCCTGAAAGATCTTGCCGTTAAAGTTGATTTCATCTGTGACTGTATGATTTCAAACGTTTCCTGATTAGAATATTCATCAGTAACTCTCACATCTAATGTGAATTGACATGATTCCGGAACTACGTTATGCTGCACGCCGGCATGAATTCCCGACAAAGTCACTTTAACTTCACCCAAATAATCTGAAACTTTTGGAAATTTGAAATTTAAAATCTGCTGTACATCCTCCATACATTTCACAATCGAGTTATCATCGTTCGGATGAGCGGCGTGAGAAGGAGTTCCTTTCATTTCACCATCAATCACCAACAATCCTTTTTCCGCAATGGCAAGATTCATCTGCGTGGGTTCTCCTACAATGGCAAGTTCGATACTCGGAAGCTGCGGAAATAAAGCCTCAATTCCGTCAAATCCCGAAATCTCCTCCTCCGCTGTCAGAGCAATCACTAAATTATATTTTAAATTCTCTTTATCGAAAAAATGTAGAAATACCTGCGCCATCGAAACCAAGGAAGCACCGGCATCATTGCTTCCCAATCCATACAGTTTTCCTTCCTTTTCAACCGCTAAAAAAGGATCCAAAGTGTAAGCTTTATTTGGTTTTACCGTGTCATGATGGGTATTCAGCAAAATTGACGGCTTGAAAACATCGAAATTTTTATTCACCGCCCAAATGTTGTTTTTAAAACGTTTTGTAGGAATATTGTTCTTTTTAAAAAAGTTTTCAATTTCCACCGACGTATTATATTCATCTTTGCTGAATGACGGAATTTCAATCAGTTTTTTCAACAAATCCACTGCGTTATTCAGTAATTCTTTTTTACTATAAACAGATTTCAGTTCCTGCATGATGGTTTTCTATGTGGTTTTTTAGTTCGGTTTCCTTAATTAAGAATACCTTATTTACATTATTTTTTATCGCTCCGAGAGCATTTTCCAGTTTCGGTAGAATTCCTTTGTGAAGTCTTCCTTCATTTTTTAAAACAGTAAATTCTCCTTCTGAAATATTTTTAATGACAGATTCAGGATTTTCGACATCTTCCAAAACCCCTGATTTATCAAAACAATACAACAATTCAACATCATATTTTGAAGACAACGCCTGAGCAATTACCGAGGCAATCGTATCTGCATTGGTATTGAAAAGATTTCCTTTTTTATCGTGAGTGATTGCTGAAAATACCGGAATTAGTTTAAGCTTAATCAATTTTGAGATTAATTTCCTGTTTACACTTTTCTTCTCAATATCACCTACAAATCCGAAATCTATTTCTGCATGTTCTCTTTTTTTAGCTTTAATTAAATTGGCATCAGCGCCTGAAAATCCTATCGCCTTACATTTTTTCTGCTGAAGTTTTGCCACAATATTTTTATTGATTCCACCCGCATACACCATCGCCACAATATCTAAAGTTTCTTTATCTGTGATTCTTCGTCCATTGATCATTTTCTGTTCAACACCAAGTTTATCAGCCAATGTGGTTGCTAATTTTCCGCCACCGTGAACTAAAATTTTCTTTGCTTTAATTTCAGAGAACTGTTCCAGAAATTTGTTCAATAATTCTTCATCATCGATTAATGCTCCGCCGATTTTTATGATGTATAGTTTTTCTTTCATTATTAAATTCATTTACATAGGATTGCATCCTATTCTGGATTATGTCGTCCCTTTGGGACTTTGATTGAACTTAATTAAGATGATTTAAAACCTAACGGGTTTCGAAAACCCGTTAGGTTTTATTTTACTTAGAATTCAATCCATCCAAAATTTCAGAGAACACAGCCTGTGCAGAGAAAATTCGGTTTTTCGCCTGTTGGTAAATGATGGAATTTTTACCATCCATTACTTCGTCGCTCAATTCTACATTACGACGAACCGGAAGACAGTGCATCACTTTTCCCCGATTGGTATTGGCTAATTTTTTATTCGTCAGCATCCAGTTTTCTTTGACTTCAGGCATTGCCGCGTAATCATCAAAAGACGACCAGTTTTTCACATAAATAAAATCAGCATCTTTTAACGCTTCGTATTGATTATGAACCACTTTTACATCTTTCGTGAAGTTTATATCTAAATCATAGCCTTCAGGATTTGCGATTACCAACTCAACATCCATTTCCTGCATCCATTCTGCAAAAGAATTTCCTACCGCATGAGCAATCGGTTTGATGTGAGGCGCCCAAGTGAGCACTACTTTTGGTTTATGTTCTTTTTTCCAGTTTTCAGTAATTGTAATGCAATCCGCCAAACTCTGCAGAGGGTGACGAGTTGCAGATTCCAATGAAATAACCGGAACTTTTGCATGTTGTTCGAACTGGCTTAAAATGCTTTCGTTAACATCATCTTCCTTACTTTTCATTCCTGCAAAACAACGAACTGCGATAATGTCACAATATTGATTTAACACTTCAATGGCATCTTTGATATGTTCAACAGTATCGCCGTTCATGATCGCTCCGTCCCCGAATTCCAGATTCCATGCTTCCTGAGCGGCATTTAATGTCAGAACATTTAAACCTAAATTTTGTGCTGCTATCTGGCTGCTTAAACGGGTTCTCAAACTTGAATTTAAAAATACCAGTCCGATTGTTTTTCCTTTTCCTTTCTCGGTTTCCAAAAGAGGATTTTCTTTTATTTGTAACGCTTTTTTTATAATTTTCTGTAAGTTTTCAACGTCGCTTACTGAGGTGAATTTTTTCATTTTGAATTGGTTGTTTTACCACAAAAGTCACAAAAGATTATTCCAAAATTTTAAAGTTTAATAGTTTGAAAATATAAGTTCACATAAGATGAAAATCAGAGATTTTCATTAAGCTTTAATGCTCTTTAAAAAGCCTGATAGATTCTTAAAATGATAAAGCTTTTGTGACTTTGTGGTTAATTAAAAATTATAGATTTTCTAAAACAGTTTTTAAAGCACTGATAAATAAATCAGTTTCTTCTTTTTTAATGTTCAACGCAGGAAGAATCCTCAACACAGCCTTATCATTGGAGTTTCCTGTAAAAATGTGATGATTGTACAACAGCCTGTTCCTCACTTCTGAGCAATCCCTGTCGAGTTCAATTCCAATCATCAGGCCTTTCCTTCGGATTACTTTGATATGTGGAAAATCTTTAATTTCGTTTTCAATATATTCGCCCATTTTCTGAGCATTTTCGATGAGATTTTCCTCTTTTATAACGTCCAAAACCGCAATCGCAGCGACACAAGCTAAGTGATTTCCTCCGAAAGTTGTTCCCAGCAAACCGTTGCTTGCCTGAAATTTCGGATGAATCAATACTCCACCGATCGGGAAGCCATTGCCCATTCCTTTTGCTGTCGTGATAATATCTGCTTTAATTCCGAATTCCTGATGAGCAAAAAAATATCCGCTTCTTCCGTATCCTGACTGAACTTCATCTAAAATCAAAACAGCATTATATTTTTCGCACAGTTCTTTGATTTTAGTTAAAAATTCAACCGTTGGAATCATAATTCCACCAACTCCCTGTATTCCTTCAATAATTACAGATGAAATTTCATTTCCCTGATTTTCAAAAACGGCTTCAAGCTGTTCGATATTATTCCATTCAGATTTTATGAATCTTTCGTCATAATTTACCGGAGCTACAATTTTTGGATTGTCGGTCACAGAAACTGCTGCCGAGGTTCTGCCATGAAAAGAGCCTGAAAAATATAACACTTTGCTTTTTCCGTTATGGAAAGAAGCCAGTTTTAAAGCATTTTCATTTGCTTCAGCTCCTGAATTACATAAAAACAGATTGTAATCTTCCAAACCTGAAAGTTTTCCTAATTTTTCAGCCAGTTCAGTCTGCAATTCATTCTGAACCGAGTTTGAATAGAAAGATATTTTATCTAGTTGATTTTTTAATTGAGTTTGATAATGCGGATGGTTGTGCCCGATCGAAATTACCGCGTGACCTCCGTAAAAATCAAGATATTTTTCTCCTTTATCGTCCCAAAGAAATGATCCCTGAGCTTTTACCGGATTTATATTGAATAGTGGATATACGTTGAATAAATTCATGTCTATTTATAAATGATAATTGATGTTTGATGAATGATTCATCTGCTTATATTTTTCTTTTGCCTTGAAATCGAAGATTCGACGCAGTCAAACAAAAGAAACAATCCCGAAGCTTCGGGACAAGACTGGAAACTCCGGCTAAAATTTTAAATAATTTCCTAAAATTTCTAAACTCGGGCGGAAGGCAAAACTTGTTTCTCAAAGATGTTTTTGGCCGCCACTCAAACAGTAGAAATTTTTTGACGGAAATTCTTTAAAAATTTTTAACGCCTCCGTTTCCTAGGTCGGTTTTGATTCGGGTTTAAAAATTCACGATTGACTTATTGACCATTGACATTAAAAAACCACAGGCTTCAAGTTCAATCCTAAATTCTCTTCCCAGCCCATGGCTATATTCATGTTTTGAACTGCCTGTCCGGAAGCTCCTTTCAACAAATTGTCAATCGCTGAGTGAATAACGGCAACATTTCCACTCTTTTCTATATGAATCACACAACGATTGGTGTTGACAACCTGTTTTAAATCAATTGCTTTCTCACTTACCTTTACAAAAGGCGCATCTGCATAAAAATCCTGATACAACTGATTGATATCCGAAAGTTCTACATCTGTTTTCACCGTGGAACTCGTAAAAATTCCTCTCGCAAAATCCCCTCTCCATGGAACAAAATTCAGACTGATTTGATTCGTATTAAAAGAAACTAACTGCTGTAAAATCTCATCCACATGCTGATGTGTCAAAGTTTTATATGCTGAAATATTATCGTTTCTCCACGTAAAATGCGTCGTCGATTGTAAAGATTGACCGGCACCTGTTGAACCTGTAATTCCCGTTGTGTACACCTCATTCAACAAACCTTTTTGAGATAATGGAAGCAAGGCCAGTTGAATTGCCGTTGCAAAACATCCGGGATTTGCAATACTTTTTGCTCCCAATAGTTGTTTTTTGTTGATTTCGGGTAATCCGTAGATAAAATTTCTGTTTCCAAAATTTCTATCTAAACGAAAATCATTTCCTAAATCGATTACTAATGTTTCATCTTTTATATTATTTTGAGCCAGCCAATTCTGACTTTCTTTGTGCGGAAGACATAAAAATAAAATATCTACCTCTTCAGGCTGATCCGTTAAAATCATTTCACACACCGTCGTTAAATCCGGGTACAAATCTGAAATCTTTAGTCCCGAATTCGAACGGCTATATAAAAAATTCAAAGTCATATGGGGATGAAAAGCCAACAGACGAACTAATTCGCTTCCTGTGTAGCCGTTGGCACCGATAATTCCTGCCGTCTTTTTGATATTAATCATTTTATTGGTTTTCACGGATTTCGACCGCAAATATTATTGAACCCTATCGGGTTGTGATTGCTTGTTGATTTAATAATCCATAGGTTCCACCTATGGCTATTCGTATTGAACCCTTCGGGTTCGTCCTTATAACGCAGAATTAATCTGATGATATATATTTAAAGAATTGCTTACAATTTTCGTGTAACCTTTCACATCTTCGCCCGTCCAAGCTCTGTTTGCTTCACCGTAACATCCGAATTTATCGGACATCAGATCATGTTTAGACTCAATTCCGCTTAAGATAAACCTGTAAGGATGCAGGGTTATAAATACTTTTCCACTTACTGTTTTTTGAGAATCATCTAAAAAAGACTCGATATTTCTCATCACAGGATCTAAAAAAAGTGCCTCGTGAAGCCAGTTTCCGTACCAATCAGACAATTGGGATTTCATCATTTGCTGATATTTTGAGAGCGTATGTTTTTCCAACAAATGGTGCGCTTTTATAATAACAGAGGCCGCCGCTGCTTCGAATCCCACTCTTCCTTTAATTCCGACAATCGTATCGCCAACGTGGATATCGCGACCGATTCCATACGCAGAAGCTAATTTTTCAATTTTTTGAATGGCATAAACCGAATGTTCAAAGTTTTCGCCGTTAACAGCTACAACTTCACCATTCTTGAAGTCAATTTCCAGTTCTGAAGGCTGAGTTTTTTTAACCTGAGATGGAAAAGCTTCTTCAGGAAGATAATTTCTTGAAGCTAACGTCTCTTTTCCTCCGACTGAAGTTCCCCAAAGTCCTTTGTTGACGGAATATTGAGACTTTTCGAACCCCATTTCGTAGCCATGGCTTTTCAAAAATTCAATTTCTTCTTCACGGGACAAAGACAGATCACGAATCGGCGTAATAATTTCTACATTCGGACACATTACCTGAAAAATCAAGTCGAAACGAACCTGGTCATTTCCTGCTCCTGTACTTCCGTGAGCAATTGCATCAGCACCGATTTCAATGGCATATTTCGCAATTTCCTGCGCCTGGATCGTACGTTCAGCACTTACAGACAACGGATAGGTGTTGTTTTTCAATACATTACCAAAGATCAGATACTTTACACAAGAATTATAATAATCTTCCTGAGCATCAACGCACCTGTATTCTTTCACCCCAAGTTGAAAGGCTTTTTTCTCCAGTTCTTTTTCCTCTTCTTTAGAAAAGCCTCCGGTATTTACAGTCACTGCATATACTTCATACCCAAGTGTTTCGCTCAGATATTTGGCACAGTAAGAGGTATCGAGACCTCCGCTAAACGCTAAGATTACTTTCTTGCTCATTTTTATATTTATTTTCGGGTTGATTATCGTCAACTCCATTTACTTTACTATTTTCAGGAACGAAAAGCATTGCTGTACAAAGGCAGTTTTTCCGTTCTTTTTTCATTAAAATTTCATAATTAACGCAGCTTTTGCATCCGCTCCAAAACTCATCATCCTGCGTTAATTCAGAATAAATCACTGGTTTATATCCCAAGTCACTGTTGATTTTCATCACCGCCAAACCTGTAGTTAAACCAAATATTTTTGCATTGGGAAATTTTTCTCGTGACAAAGCAAATACTCTGTCTTTGATTAAAGTTGCAATACCTCCATGCCTGAATTTTGGAGAAACAATTAACCCCGAATTGGCTACAAACTGACCGTGCGACCAGGTTTCGATATAGCAGAAACCTACCCATTCACCATTTTCAGTAGCGACTACAGCGTTACCTTCCGAAATTTTTTTGCTTAAATATTCTATGGAACGTTTTGCGATGCCCGTTCCCCGTCGCTGTGCAGAATCATACATTTCCTGCTGTATTTCACTCACATACATTAAATGTTCGCATGAGGAAATTTGTATTTCCATTTATTTATCTGAATTTTTTGGCAAATTTAAAACATATTATCTTTAAAAAACAAATTAAAAAGATAATTTTATTGTTTAATTAATATTAGCAGGTATAATTATCTTATTGTTAAAATTTAATATTGCTAAATTGTTATATATTTGCTAAAATACTATATATGGAGAGTATCTGTCCGAAATGCAAGAGTGAAAAAGTCGTAAAAAGCGGAATTATTAATGAGAAACAAAGATTCCACTGTAAGGATTGTAATTATTATTTTACCGTTAAAAAATTAGGTAAAAAAATTGATGATTATTATGTGACCAAAGCACTACAATTATATCTTGAAGGCTTAAGTTTCCGTGAAATAGAAAGGATTATCGGCGTTTCTCATGTAACTGTCAGTTCCTGGATCAAGAAATATAATATTACGAGACCACCTCACTCTGATTTTCATCCGGTTTATAAAATTTTAAAACAAAATGAGTTGATCGAATATATTTCCAAAGAAGAAAACATTAAAGATTCAGGTTTAATTATCACTCAATTTGCTGACAAGTATATGTTGATTAAATGGGAAAGATTTAAAAAATAAATTCAAATATTTTTAGCATATTTCTGCTAAAATTAAATTTCAAGAATATGAATTTATTTATTTAATAAGCATTATATTAGATTATTGTAACTAAAATTTTTCTTAAATCTTTAAATTTTCCGACCCATCAATCATCATTATTATTAATCAACTATACCATCACCACTAATATATACTGAATTTTTATAACTAAATTATTAATTCCAATTTGGCTTTCACAAAATAACAGCCAAAAAATTAATAATTTATGAAGAAAATATTAAGTTTTATTGGATTAGCTTTAATCAGCAGTTCTGTATACGGTCAGGGTTCACCTGATTATGGAAATGGTTTAAAAATAAATTTAAATCCTGAAGGAGATAAATATGTCAGATTTATTCTCTGGGATCAGTTCTGGATCAGGAACACCGAAATGAACCCCGGAAGTATGGTTGGCGGAGAACCCACTGACAATACGTGGAATTTAGGAAACCGACGGGCACGTATTTTAGCCTACGCTCAAATCACGAAGCGTTACATGATTCTTACGCATTTCGGGATTAACAATCAGACCTTTATCAACGGTGGCGCAACAGGAACAACAGGAACCGGCGGCTATGGAAACGGTAAAAAACCTCAGCTTTTCTTTCATGATGCATGGAATGAATATGCAGTCGTAATGCCTGGTGAAGCAGGAAAATTCAGCTTAACATTAGGTGGCGGACTTCATTATTACATGGGACTTTCGCGTATGACGATGGCTTCCACACTGAACTTTCTAACTTTGGATTCTCCGGTTTTCAGTTGGCCTTTAATTGACAATTCAGATCAGTTTGCGAGACAGATGGGTCTTTTTGCCAAAGGTAAATACGGAAAATTTGAATACCGGATGAGTTTAAACAAACCTTTCGCTACAGATTTAGTTCCGGCAAATACGCTGATTCCCGGAAATGAAGTCGCTGTTGACAACAACGGAAATCCTAACTGGTCTAAGGCAGGTTATTTTGAATATCAGTTTTTAGACACAGAATCTAATCTTCTTCCTTTCAAAGTAGGTTCTTACTTGGGAACTAAAAAAGTTTTCAACGTGGGTGCAGGGTTTTACCATCAGGCGGAAGGTACGAGAACTTCAGTCAATTCAAACATCGAAAAACACGATATTACCCTACTTTCTGTAGATGCTTTTGCTGACATTCCTTTGGGTGAAGCAAAAAATAAAATGGCTGTTTCGGCTTATGCTGGATATTTCAACTATAATTTCGGACCGAATTACGTGAGAAATTTAGGCACAATGAACATCGCAGCTAACGACCCGAATTTTGTCGGACAAAGAGCTTTAGCTGGTCCCGGAAATCTACAACCGATGATCGGAACCGGAAATGTGGTCTATGCTCAGGCTGGTCTATTATTGCCGAGCCAGGCTGAAAAACCGAAAATCAGAATTCAGCCTTTTGCGGCTTACACTTACAAAGATTTCGAAGCGTTTGATAAACCTTCTTCGCAGTTTGATGTGGGAGCTAACTGGTTTTTAGACGGTCATCATGCAAAAATCACGACGCAATATTCTACAAGACCAGTTTACACAAGTCCAACGGAAAATCCGAAATCTAAAGGGGAATTTATTGTACAACTTCAAATTTATTTATAAAAACTAATTCCATTTAATTTAATTATTAACAAAAAAAAATCTATTGATATGAGCGAACAACACCACGATGTTTACGAGAATATGACAGATAAGCAGAAGAACCGCACCATCTGGAGCGTCATCACCGCATCGTCTCTCGGAACTTTGATAGAATGGTATGATTTCTATATTTTCGGAAGTCTGGCAGTCGTTTTGGCGACCAAATTCTTCCCGGCAGACAATCCTACTGCAGCATTTTTATCTACGCTCGCCACTTTTGCGGCTGGATTTGTAGTGAGACCTTTCGGAGCCCTGTTTTTCGGAAGACTGGGAGACATCATCGGAAGAAAATATACTTTCTTAGTGACTTTATTGATCATGGGATTTTCGACCTTCCTGATTGGATGTATTCCGGGATATGAAACCATCGGATTTATGGCACCGGTTTTAGTTTTGATCTTAAGACTTTTACAGGGATTGGCTTTAGGTGGAGAATACGGAGGCGCAGCGACATATGTTGCGGAATATTCGCAGCCACACAGAAGAGGTTACTGGACTTCATGGATTCAGACTACCGCTACAGCAGGACTTTTCATTTCACTGATCGTAATTCTAATTACTAAAAATACACTTTCAGCAGAAGACTTTGACTCATGGGGATGGAGAGTTCCGTTCTGGATTTCGATTTTGATGGTTGGGGTTTCATATTTCATCAGAAAAAACATGAAGGAATCTCCTCTTTTTGCAAAGGCTAAAAGTGAAGGGAAAACTTCAAAAAATCCCTTAAAAGAAAGTTTCGGGAATAAATTTAATTTCAAATTTGTCTTGTTGGCATTATTCGGAGCTGCGATGGGACAAGGGGTCATCTGGTACACCGGACAGTTTTATGCGATGAGTTTCCTTCAAAAAGTAATGAACATCAATTCGATGCAGGTTGATTATCTAATGGCTACGGCATTGTTAATGGGAACGCCTTTCTTCGTATTTTTCGGTTGGCTTTCAGACAAAATTGGCCGAAAAGCGATTATGATGACCGGAATGCTGGTCGCAATTTTAGCATACAGACCGATCTACGACGCGATGTACAAAAGTGTGAATGTAGAAGCGAAAACAGTTGCAAATGAAGGTGTTAAGGAAACGAGAGTTGCAGCCATTCACAAAACGATTGCAACAGACAGTTTAGTGACATTCCATAAAGAAACGACGTACACAGACGGAACTTTAATTAAAAAGGACAGTATCGTTCACTGGTCAGCCGCCGGTCCTGTGATGAAAGACGGAAAAGCGGAAGAGCCAAAAGTTTCAACATCGATCACTTTGAACGACGACACAAGATGGTATTTGGTCTTCCTCGTATTTATTCAGGTGATTTTTGTGACGATGGTTTACGGTCCGATTGCCGCATTTTTAGTGGAAATGTTCCCAGTGAGAATCCGTTATACGTCGATGTCGTTGCCGTATCATATTGGAAATGGGGTTTTTGGAGGATTGCTTCCCGCAGTGGCCACTTATCTCGTAACTTCCGGAAAAGATGCAGGACATGCGACATGGTATCTCGAAGGACTTTGGTATCCGATCGGAGTTGCCGCAGTCTGTTTAGTCATCGGATTGATTTATCTGAAAAATAAGAACAACAATATCCACGATTAATAGGGATAATCACTTAAAAATTTATTAATTTTAAATCTACTAAAATGAACGGATTAAAAAAAATATTAGGCATTGTATGGATTTTAGCCGCCCTGATCGTCGCCTATTTTGGAATAACGGTGATGGGCATCCCTAAAATCACATCAGGAAAACAAGAAGACCTTGTGTTCGGCATCATTATACTTTTTGTATTGGTACCGATTGTCACAGGCGGATTGGCCATCTTCGGATATTATTCATTAACTGGAGAATATTCTGACGAGAAATAATTTATAAATGATAGATGATAATTGATGAATGATTTCGGTCTGTTCATCAATTATCGTTTTTAATAAAGAATCTATTAAACATTATTTCCCCAACCCTTCCTTCGACAAGCTCAGGATGACATGGTAGTAATTTTAGTTAATTTAGATAGAAGTTTTTCTCTCTTCTAATGTTGGAGAAAAGCAGAATTATTTTAAATTTTTCATTAAAATTGAATTTAAAAAAACTTTAAACATTCGAATCAATCAATTATCATTCATCAATAATCACTTATGAAAAAGCGTCACGAGCAAAAACTGATTATTCTGAGCGTAGGTCTTTTAATTGCGTTCAGCATTCCGATTTCATTGCTTTTCAACAGTGAGCGGGAGGTTTTTGGTTACCCGATGATTCTTGTTTATTTTTTTGCAGTCTGGATGATTTCCATCATTATTTCTTTTGTAATCGTAAAAAAATATGATGAGTAGTTTCGCATTATTTATCGTTGTCCTTATTTACCTCGCACTTTTATTCTTAGTTGCCCATTTGGCAGAGAAGAAAAAGAGTAAGATCTGGATTAATAACCCTTACATCTATGCACTGTCGCTTGCTGTGTACTGCACCGCTTGGACGTATTATGGAAGTATCGGCGTGGCAGCGACCAGCGGACTCAATTATTTACCTATTTACATTGGTCCGATCATGGTAATTCCGGCTTGGATTTACATTAATACCCGGATTGTCCGCATTTCGAGAGTCAACAAAATCAGCAGTTTGGCCGATTTCATTTCATTACGATATGGAAACAGCCGGAGTTTCAGCGCAATCATAACTCTGGTTTGTCTGTTTGCGATTATTCCATACATTGGATTGCAGATCAAAGCAATTTCCGAGACTTTTCATTTGGTAACAGAAACTAAATCTTCACAAAATATATTAACGGACAGCGGAACTTTTGTAGTGATTTTGATTGCTGTCTTCTCATCATATTACGGAACAAAATATGTTGATGCCTCAGAAAAACGTTTGGGCATTATCTCAGCCATTGCTTTGGAAAGTTTTCTGAAATTATTTTTCATTATAATTTTAGGATTATTCGTCATTTATTATGCATTCGACGGATTTTCAGACCTGTATCAGAAGGCGAGTAAATTTCCTGATTTTAAAGCAAAAAATACATTTAACGGAATTGAAGGTGCGATGAACTGGATGGTTCTCTGCGTGATTTCCGGAACAGCAATCTGTATTTTACCTAGACAGTTTCACACCGCAATCGTTGAAAACAGACAGGAAAAACATATTAAAACAGCCATTTGGTTTTTCCCTCTTTATCTTTTGATATTTACTATTTTCATCTTCCCGATTGCCTGGGGCGGAAGATTGATTTTTAATGAACAGAATGTAAATCCCGAGTTCTACTCTATTCTCATTCCGCAACATTTTGACAATACTTTGATTACGGTTTTGGTGTTTCTGGGAGGTTTGAGTTCTTGCATTTCAATGATTATTATCTCGGCGATTACTTTGTCGATCATGCTTTCAAACAATCTGATTATTCCTTATGGTTTACTTGGAAAATTTAAAGCTGAAAATGAAGTTCAAAATACACGAAACATTACCAACATCCGTAAATTTTCGATTTTCGGGTTGATTATTGTGGCGTTTGCCTTTTATAAATATTTCATTTTAAAAACTTCTTTAGATTCTGTCGGATTGATTTCATTTGTCATTATTGCTCAGTTGGCACCTGCATTTTTTGGAGCAATATTCTGGCGAAGAGGTAGTTATCACGGCGCGGTGGCTGGACTTTTTGCTGGATTAATTATCTGTTATTTCGGATTGATTATTCCACAGTATTATTTTTCTTATAATTCTGAACTGAAGGGAGTTTTAAGAGATTTGTATAATGCTTTTCAGTTTTTTGACATTTCGTTTTTAACCCGAATTCCTGAAATTTTCTTTTGGTCGATTTTGGTAAACACTGCCCTATTTACCATACTTTCCGTGAGTATGAAAGGAAATTACCGTGAAAGAAATTTTGCCGAATTGTATGTTGATATCGATAAATATATTCAAAATCACGAAAACGCATTTATTTGGCGCGGCACTGCTTATGTTTCTGATATTCAAAATATTCTGGAACGTTTTTTAGGCAAGAAAAAAACCGAGCAGGCAATGCGGATTTTCAATATTAAATACAATATCGATTCCCAAACAGAAACGGCCGATTCAAGATTTATTAAATTTTCTGAAAACCTTTTGGCGGGAAGAATAGGGACAGCTTCGGCAAAAATTCTAATCGAAGGCGTAACCAAGGAAGATAAAATTTCATTGAAGGAAGTTTTAAATATTTTGGAAGAATCAAAAGAAAATATCACGCTGAATAAAAAACTGACCGAGAAATCTGAAGAGCTGAAACAGCTCTCGAACGACCTCAGTGCCGCCAATGAAAATCTCATCGTGAAAGACCGTCAGAAGGACGATTTTCTGGATTCTGTTGCGCATGAATTGAGAACACCAATCACAGCAATTCGTTCGGCAGGAGAAATTTTAGCAGATGACGACGATATTCCTCTAGATATTAAAAAAGAATTTTTAAATAACATCATCACAGAATCTGACCGTTTGAGCGAAATTATTAATGACATTCTTTATCTGGACAAGCTTCAACACGGAGAAATTGCATTAAACATTCAGGAAAATAAGATTATTGAAACCTATAAAAAAGCTTTAAATCCTATCCTGCATTTGATTCAGCAGAAATTTATCCATGTCAGCGAAGTTGATTTATTAGAGAAATACCAATTTGAATACGATGAAGCGAGATTTATCCAGTTATTCCAGAATATTTTGGGAAATGCATTGAAATTTACTGATGAACAGGGAATTATTCAGACGAAACTTTCAGAAAAAGACGATGATTTAATTATTAAAATTTTTAATACGGGAAAAAATATTCCTGAAGAAGATCTGGAAATGATTTTCGATAAATTTTATCAGTCTAAAAATCAAAACATTATCAAACCTACCGGAAGCGGCCTTGGACTGGCAATTTCAAAAAGAATCATCGAAGCCCACAATGGAACCATAAAAGCAGAAAACAGCGGATTGGGTGTGACGTTTACCATCACGTTACCAGTCATAAGAATGACAAATAATGACGCGGAACCCGAAGGGTTTAACAAAAGTAGCCCTGAATGAAATCGAGGCATGTGATTCGGCGAAACCAAAGCTGATATTGGAAGCAGTGGATAAGAACCCGAAGGGTTTAATATCAATAGCCGTGGGTGAAACCGATGGATATTGAAAACACAAATAACGAACCCGAGAGTTCAACAACAATAGCCGTGGGTGAAACCCATGAATATTGAAAAACACAAATAACGAACCCGAAGGGTTCAACAACAATAGCCGTGGGTGGAAACCCATGGAAATTGAAAAACACAAATAACGAACCCGATAGGGTTCAACAAAAAAAACACACAAATGGGAACATACAAGCAAATAATCTATCATATTGTTTTCGGAACAAAACATAGAAAACAAACGATTGATGAGAAAAATGAAACCGAACTTTACAAATATATTTGGGGTATTTTAAACAATAAAAAATGTAAATTATACAGAATTAATGGCATGCCTGACCATATTCATATTTTATGTGATTTACATCCAAATTTAAATCTCAGCAGTTTGGTTAAGGATATTAAAGTAGCATCAAACCTGTGGATGAAAGAATCTGGATTATTTGATGAGTTCGAAGGATGGCAGGAAGGCTATGGAGCATTTACAATATCGGTGAGAGAAAAGGAAACTCTTATAAATTATATTAAGAATCAAAAAGAACATCACAAAAAAGAGACGTTCATGGAAGAATTTAAAAGGTTATTGAATGAGAACGGGATTAAATTTGAAGGTGAAATTATTTAAAATTCAACCCTGCCGGGTTGTTTTGATGCGAATGATGATTCATATTCCATAGGTTTCACCTATGGCTATTAAAATTGAACCCTTCGGGTTCCCCAACATAAAAAAACAATGAAGTTGAATCATAAAGAAAATACACAATGAAAAAGATCTTAATCGCCGACGACGAACACAAGATATTAATGTCTCTGGAATACAGTTTCCGGAAAATCGGGTACGAAGTTTTTATCGCCAGAGACGGAACCGAGGTTTTGGAGTTTTTAAAAACCATCGTTCCAGACGTTATTTTACTCGATATTATGATGCCCAATCTTGACGGCTACAGCACTCTGGAAGAAATTAAAAAGAATGAAAATTTAGACAATACAAAAGTTCTCTTCCTCAGTGCCAAAAACAATCCGAAAGATATTGAGAAAGGCTTGGAAATGGGAGCTGACGCGTACGTAACAAAACCGTACTCGATTAAAAAACTGATTTCTCAGATTGAGGAATTGCTTACTGCTTAAACACGAATATCATAATAGAATTGCGCTAATGATTTAGTGCAATTCGTGAAAAAAGTCGTGCAATTCGTGTTTTAAAAACAACAAATTATGAAGACAGATAATTTATTTAAACAAAGCATAGAAAACAAAGAGCAGTTCTGGAAAGAACAGGCTCAGGAAATTTCGTGGTTTAAATTTCCAAATCAGATTATTTCCAAGGACGGAAATGATTACACCCAATGGTTTGCGGACGGAAAACTCAACATGTCTTATCTCTGCATCGACAAACATATTGAAGACGGTTTTGGAGAAGAAACAGCGATTATCTACGATTCTCCCGTTACCAATCAGAAATTAAAATACACCTTTAATCAGGCTAAAAAAGAAATTTCAAAATTAGCTGGCGGATTGGTTTCTTTAGGTTTAAAAAAAGACGATACCGCAGTCATTTATATGCCGATGATTCCTCAGACGCTTTTTGCGATGTTGGCCTGTGCGCGAATCGGCGTGATTCACAATGTGGTTTTCGGAGGTTTTGCACCTCATGAACTGGTTGTGAGAATCGATGACTGCAAGCCAAATGCATTAATTACCGCCACTGCCGGAATTGAAATTGCCAAGAGAATTCCTTATCTGCCATTGGTTGAAAAAGCAATAGAACTGGCGCAGGATAAAGTCGAAAACATCATTGTTTTTAACAGAAAATTGGTCGACAATCAGCATGAAATGTTTGAAGGAATCATCGATTATGAAGAACTGGTTGAAAAGTCTGAGCCTGCAGATTGTATTTCTGTGGAATCGAATCATCCGCTTTATCTTTTATACACTTCCGGAACTACCGGAAAACCAAAAGGCATCACTAGAGACACCGGCGGTTATGCAACTGCTTTGAAATTTTCCATGAAATACATCTATGGAATTGAACAGGGCGAAACATTTTGGGCGGCTTCCGATTTTGGTTGGGCAGTCGGTCACAGTTACAGCGTTTACGGACCTTTAATCAACAGAAACACAACGATCATTTTTGAAGGAAAGCCAATTATGACTCCCGACGCAGGAACTTTTTGGAGAATTATTTCTGAGTACAAAGTTTTCGCAATGTTTACCGCTCCTACAGCTATCAGAGCGATTAAAAAAGAAGATCCAAATGGCGAATTAGTAAAGAAATATGATTTAAGCCATTTTAAAAAACAGTTTTTGGCAGGCGAAAGATGCGATGTTGCAACTTTGGATTGGTTTGAAAAGCACATCGGTGTTCCCGCCATCGACCATTGGTGGCAGACAGAATCCGGCTCGCCGATGTTAGGCTTACTCACTTTTGATGATAATTATAAAATTAAAAGAGCTTCCGCAGGGAAACCGATTCCAGGATATGATATTAAAATTTTTGATGAAAATGGATATGAAGTGGATGAGCATAAAGAAGGATATTTAGTTATCAAACTTCCGCTTCCACCCGGTGCAATGCTGGGAATTTGGAATGATTACGAACGTTTCGAGAAAAGTTATTTATCTCAGTACAAAGGTTATTATTTTTCAGGAGACGGTGCCATTAAAGATGAAGATGGCTATATTTTCATAACAGGAAGAGTGGATGATGTAATCAACGTAGCCGGCCACCGACTTTCAACTTCAGAAATGGAAGAAATTGTCTCCGCGCATCCTGATGTTGCCGAATGCGCTGTTGTCGGAATAGATGATGACTTGCGCGGACAGGTTCCTTTTGCGGCAGTTGTTTTAAAAAACGGATCTGAGATTTCTGAAACTGATATTGAAAAAGAAATCATTAAAAATGTAAGAGAAAAAATCGGAGCAGTGGCTTTTCTAAAGTCTGTAATGGTTGTAAAAAGACTTCCCAAAACCCGTTCAGGAAAAATTTTAAGAAAACTGATCAGAACGATTATTGATGGTAAAGAATTTCAGATTCCATCGACGATTGATGATGAAATGATTATTGACGAATTAAAGGAGAAGATTCTGCAATACAGAAATTCATAAACTTAAGTGTGATGACAGAAATTATCAAAGCAAATTCCGACGACGCTAAGATTTTAACCGAGATCACAAAAAGATCAAAGGCTTACTGGGGTTATTCTGAGGAACAAATGAATGAATGGTCAGATTTGCTAACCATCACTTCAGAATATATCCAAAGCAATGAAGTTTATAAATTAGTTATCAACAAATCGACTGCTGCTTATTATTCTTATTTCGAAATTGAAAATAACAGCGTGAGGCTGGATAATCTTTTTGTTTCACCAGAAAATATCGGTAAAGGTTATGGTAAATTATTAATGAATGATTTCATTTTAAAAATAAAACAGAGTCAAAGATCAAGAATAATTCTTGATGCCGACCCAAACGCACAGAAATTTTATGAAAGTTTCGGGTTTACAAAAATTGGACAAATTGAAACATCCATAATAGACAGATTTTTACCAATTATGGAACTCAAATTGGATTAAATTTTTGAAAATTCATTTGAAATAGACACCATTTTGCTTATGTAAGTGAAACGGCTTCGTGGGACTTTCAGCAGAGTATTTATAAAAAGCTTTGTGAACTCTGTGTTTAAATATTAAGCACGAGAAATTAATTTAAACATTAAAAATAAATAATTCTAAAAAGAAAAAGTATGAGAAATTACGTGATAGAAGATTTACCGCACTACTTTGAAGAGTACAAAAAATCAATCAAAAACCCGAAAAAATTCTGGGATAAAGTAGCTGACCAAAATTTTGTATGGTACCAAAGATGGAGCAAAGTGGTAAAATATGATATGAATGAGGCAAAAATCACATGGTTTAAAGATGCTAAATTAAATATCACTAAAAACTGCCTCGACAGACATTTATCGGTACGTGGCGAAAAAACAGCCATCATCTGGGAGCCGAACGATCCGAAAGAAGAAGCTCAGCATATTTCCTACAACGAACTGTATGAAAGAGTCAACAAAACAGCCAATGTTCTAAAAGACATGGGCATCGAGAAGGGCGACAGAGTCTGCATCTACCTTCCGATGATTCCTGAGCTGGCGGTTACGATGTTGGCCTGTGCGAAAATCGGAGCTGTACATTCAGTTATTTTCGCCGGATTTTCAGCTTCGGCAGTAGTTTCGAGAGTGAATGACTGCGGCGCAAAAATGCTGATCACTTCAGACGGAAGTTACAGAGGCAATAAAGTTTTAGATTTAAAATCAATAATCGACGAAGCTTTGGAAAAATGTCCTACTGTAGAAAAAGCTTTGGTGGTCAAAAGAACCAACAATGAAGTTAAAATGAAGGAAGGCAGAGATTTCTGGATGGCTGACCTGTACGAAAAAGCTTCTGCCGATTTCGTTACGATCATTATGGATGCCGAAGATCCTCTGTTTATTCTGTACACATCAGGTTCTACCGGAAAACCCAAAGGAATGCTTCACACTTCTGCCGGCTACATGGTTTATTCGGCGTACACATTTAAAAATGTTTTCAATTATCAGGAAAACGACATTTACTGGTGCACTGCAGATATCGGCTGGATTACGGGACACTCTTACATTTTGTACGGACCACTTTTAAATGGGGCAACCACAGTTATTTTTGAAGGAGTACCCACCTATCCTGAGCCTGACAGATTCTGGGAAGTTATTGAAAAGCATAAAGTCACTCAATTTTACACTGCACCAACCGCCATCCGTTCTTTGGCTAAAGAAAGCGCTGAGTGGGTTGATAAACATGATTTAAGCTCATTGAGAGTGATCGGATCTGTGGGAGAACCTATTAACGATGAAGCATGGCATTGGTTTAACGATCACGTAGGAAGAAAAAAATGTCCGATTGTCGATACGTGGTGGCAAACAGAAACCGGCGGAATTATGATCTCTCCTATCCCATTTGTCACGCCGACGAAACCGACTTATGCAACACTTCCGTTACCGGGAATTCAACCGGTTCTGATGGATGACAAACGCAATGAAATCACAGGAAATCAGGTGACAGGAAATCTATGCATCCGTTTTCCATGGCCGGGAATTGCGAGAACGATTTGGGGCGACCATCAAAGATATAAGGAAACTTATTTCTCAGCATTTCCGGGGAAATATTTCACTGGCGACGGTGCTTTGAGAGACGAAGTGGGTTATTACAGAATTACAGGTCGTGTGGATGATGTGGTAATTGTTTCCGGGCACAATTTAGGAACTGCTCCGATTGAAGACAGCATCAACGAACATCCTGCGGTGGCAGAATCTGCGATTGTAGGCTTCCCGCACGACATCAAAGGAAGTGCTTTGTACGGTTTTGTGATTTTAAAAGACACTGGCGCCGGCCGTCAGAAAGAAAACCTGAAAAAAGAAATCAATCAGTTGATTTCAGATCAGATCGGTCCGATTGCAAAGCTTGATAAAATTCAGTTTGTTTCCGGGCTGCCGAAAACACGTTCAGGAAAGATTATGCGAAGAATTCTGAGAAAGATTGCGGAAGGTGACTTCTCGAATTTCGGAGATACTTCTACTCTATTAAATCCTGAAATTGTGGAGGAAATTAAAAACGAGAGAATTTAATTTATTTAAATATTTTAGAGCCTGTTTAATTTTTTAGACAGGCTTTTTAATTTAAAAATTGCTTGATGAAACTAATCTATTTATTAATCGGAATTTTTCTTTTGCAATCCTGCGGGAAAAAAGAACTTAATGAAGATGAAATTTTAGAAATCATACATTCAAATGAAAGTTATGAAAATATGAATCTTAAAAAGGATTTTTTAACGGGTAACGAATTTATAGATTCAACAACAGCATTTAGAAAAATTCTTAATCAAGAAAATTTTAAACCTATCTATGAAGCTGATTTTAACAATGACGGTAAGAAAGACTATCTGTTAAATCTTGCTGATCCAAGGGTTTTAGATAACAATAACGTTGTCAAACCTCACATAAGCGAACACAATTATAATTCTGCACTGTTAATTAGTGGTAATAAAAGTTATCGACTTTTAAATCTGGGAAAAGGAAGAATCTATGAAGTTATTGCGTCGAAAATAATCCAGTTTAACAACCAACCTTTAATTAAACTGATCTCTTATCATCAAGGTTTTGATAATTCTTTTCATTTATTTGATATTGATACTTTGATGATTAAAAACAATGAATTGATGGAATATTATTCTGACAGTAAAAAACATACAGTCGAAAAAATAATTTTCACCAAAAATGAACATTTTCCACCCGTAAGATTATACCAGTTAACATTAACAAAAGATTCTTTAATTCTACATTCTTACCATTATAAAAATTTAAAAGGAAATTTTTCAGGTGACGGCTACTATAGTTTCGAGAAGATGGTGAACGGTCTTAATCAAGTTAATTTCATAAAAATAAATGAAAGATATCCATTTTCAAACGATGATTTTTCAGAGTCAACCGAAATTATTTTCGATAATGGAAAATCAAAAAAAATTTATGATTATAATGGAAAGAGATATTTGTTTCTAATGAATTTCTATGAAAAATTAGATACCCTCATGAGTAAGCAAAAATGGACTGAAATAAAACATTCGTCCATACGAAATAATAGATAAAGTCTTAATATTTTTTAAATTATTATCGATAAAATAAAATATTTAATATTTATTTAAATTTTTCACAATGATGTTGAAATATTTTGTACCTTTAAGTCAAATCCAAAACCAATTATTATGTCCACAATTATTACCGGCGTCTTCCAAAGACACAGCGACTATAAAAGACTCGAAATCGAGCTGGAAATGGCAGGTTTTGATAATGCAGACTACATCGTATATATCACAGACGAGCATCACCAATCTCCCTACATGACGAGCGTTCAGATCTCAGATCAGATTCAGGAGAGCACTGTAAGGAAGGTTTTTGCTGAAAACTCTGTGCTGAAGACTTACCACTTTGAAAACATGAGCATCAGTGAGGCATCCTATTCCACCATAAAAAAGTATATAGATGCTAAAAACAAAACCGAGATTCACGCTACTCCAGATTTAAAGTTCAAAGGTGCCACTAATGGCATGGACTCTGAGGTGAAATTTTAAAAAAACTAATCCTGAAATAAAACTGATAACCGGAATCCGCAGCCAAAAACTGCGGATTTTTTTTGCATGTATAAATTGATAACTGCATTTATTTTTCGTATTTTCGTCTACGTAAAGCCTTCGCAAATGAGTTATGACCTGGAACAGGAGAATAAAGAAATTCTCGCAAGATATAAAGATCTGATTTCTAATACGTACCGTACTTTAGATGAAGAACACAACAAACTGATAAGAAAGGCTTTTGATATCGCTTTGGACGCTCACAAAGACCAAAGAAGAAAATCCGGAGAACCCTATATTTATCATCCTATCGCTGTGGCCAAGATTGTTGCCACAGAAATCGGTCTTGGAGCTACCTCCATTGCCTGCGCTTTGTTGCACGATGTGATTGAAGATTCAGATTACACTTTTGAAGATCTGCAGAAAATATTCGGGTCGAAAATTGCCGAGATCGTAAATGGTCTTACCAAAATTTCGATCATGAACCATCAGAATATTTCGGTTCAGTCTGAAAATTACAGAAAACTTTTACTCACACTTTCCGAAGACTTCAGGGTGATTCTGATCAAAATTGCAGACCGTCTTCACAACATGCGGACTCTTGAAAGTATGGCACCCGACAAGCAGAAGAAAATTGCTTCCGAAACGGTCTACATTTATGCTCCGATGGCGCACCGATTAGGATTATACTACATTAAATCTGAGCTTGAAGATCTCTCATTAAAGTACAATAATCCAGAAGTTTATAATGAAATCACTTCCAAACTCGAACTCGCCAAAGAATCGAGGGAAAAATATATTGAAGAGTTTAAAAATGAAGTTTCAGACCGTCTGCAGGATGAAGGTCTGAATTTCAGCATCAAAGGAAGAGCAAAAGCAATTTCCTCAATTTACAGGAAAATGCTTAAACAAGGCGTTTCCTTCGAGGAAGTTTATGATAATTATGCCATCAGAATTACCTACAAATCCGATGCAAAAAACGAGAAATTTCTTGCGTGGAAAATCTATTCCATTGTAACGGATGTTTACCATTCCAATCCATCAAGGATGAGAGACTGGATTACGCAGCCCCGTTCCACAGGGTACGAAAGTTTGCACCTAACCGTTTTGGGACCAGACAGAAAGTGGATTGAAGTACAGATCCGTTCTGAAAGAATGGATGACATTGCTGAAAAGGGCGTTGCAGCTCATTATAAATACAAAGAAGGCTACAAACAAAGCACTGAAGACCGTAATTTTGAAAAATGGGTTACAGAGATCAGGGACGTTCTGGAACAGCAGCAAAACCTTTCCACATCTGAACTTTTAGATAATATTAAACTTAATCTTTATTCAAAAGAAGTCTTTGTATTTACTCCAAAGGGTGAAATTAAAATTCTCCCAACCAATGCTTCTGCTCTGGATTTTGCGTTTTCGGTGCATTCAGATTTGGGAATGAAATGTTTGGGAGCGAAAATTAACGGTAAACTGGTTCCGATTTCATACAAACTTCAAAACGGAGATCAGATTGATATTCTTTCTTCGCAAAATCAAAAACCAAAATCCGACTGGCTCGAATTTGTAGTTACATCTAAAGCCAAGTCTAAAATCAAAGGCTTCCTGAATTCGCAGAAAAACTCGTTGGTAGAAGAAGGTAAAGAAATACTGCAGAGAAAACTCCGTCATGCTAAAATCAATTTTAATGATGAAGAAGTCAACAAACTTCAGAAATTCTTTAATCTTAAAACTTCTCAGGAATTATTTTTAAAATTTCAAAGCAACGAACTCGATGTCAGCAGCTTAAGAAAGTATATTGAAAGTAAAAATGTTTTCAACAACCTGCTTTCAAGATTCAGAAAATCGCCGACCAAGAACGTTCATTACGAAGAGCCGAAAGAGCAGAATCTCGATATGATCGTCTTTGGTAAAGATGAAGAGAAATTAAATTACTCCTATGCTAAATGCTGTACCGTAATTCCGGGAGATAAAATTTTTGGTTTTATTACCATTTCTGAAGGAATAAAAGTTCACAGCGACACCTGTCCGAATGCCATCAACCTCAGGGCACAGTACGATTACCGAGTGATTCCTGCCAAGTGGGTTAATGAAGAAAGCTTTAAAAACAGAGTGAAAATTGAGATCGAAGGTCTCGACAGAATGGGAATGATCAACGATATTACCACCGTAATCAGCGGCGCAATGGGCATGGACATGAAAAGCATGTCGATAGAATCCAACGACGGAATTTTTACAGGAAACATCAATCTTGAGGTGAAACACACAGGACAGCTCGAAGAAACCTTTAAAAAACTCAAAAATATTAACGGGGTTTCGAGGGTGAGACGACTGTAAAAGATGAAGTTAAGTGTTTATTTTAAGAAATTTTTTCAAAGCAGTCAATCCTCGGGAATTTTATTGATTTTCTGTGTCGCTGTGGCATTGACCATTGCAAATTCGCCGCTGGGAAAAGGTTTTCAGGATTTTCTGGATCTTGAAATGGGTTTTGACAAAATACATTTGAAATATTCTGTAAGCAGCTGGATCAATGATGGATTGATGGCCATTTTTTTCCTTTTGGTCGGACTAGAAATTAAAAGAGAGTTGATGGAAGGTGAACTTTCGTCTTTCAAAAACGCATCACTACCTGTCTTTGCAGCGATTGGAGGAATGTTGATTCCTGCATTAATATTTACCGCTATAAATTATGGCAACAAATACAGCAGCGGCTGGGGAATCCCGATGGCTACTGATATTGCATTTTCTTTAGCCGTAATTGCTCTTTTAGGTAAAAGAGTACCCGCGTCTCTCAAAATTTTTCTTGCAGCACTGGCAATTGTTGATGATTTGGGAGCTATTCTGGTGATTGCCATCTTTTACACAGAACAAATTCACTGGATTTATCTTCTACTGTCATTCGGGATTACTGCAGTTTTATTTATTTTAAATTTTCTGAAAATTAAAAAACTTATTTTCTATCTCATTCCCGGAATATTCCTATGGTATTTTCTACATCATTCCGGAATTCACGCAACCATTGCAGGAGTGATTGTAGCATTAAGTATTCCGACCAATACATCTGAAACAAAAATTTCACCTTTAGAAAAGCTGGAACATTCGCTTCACATTCCGGTAGGTTTTTTCATCATGCCTCTCTTTGCTTTAACCAACACCAATATTGAATTTAAAAGCGGAATGACAGATGTTTTAACCAGTGGTTTAGGTGCAGGAATTATCGGTGGACTTGTTCTGGGAAAATTATTTGGAATTAATTTGTTTTCTCTGATTGCGATTAAACTGAAAATCAGCTCGCTTCCTCAAAATTCCTCATGGAGTCAGATGACAGGTGTCGGTTTACTTGCAGGAATAGGATTTACAATGTCGATATTTATTGCATTGCTATCATTTAAAAATGATGTGCAGATTCAGAATGAAGCCAAGTTTGCCGTCCTGATTGCTTCTGTCATTGCTGCAGTTTCAGGTGCGTTGGTCTTAAGAATAAGTCCTGCAAAAATTAAAGAAGATTTTAAGGATTAGTTTTTAGTAACACTCCACGTTCCTTTTGCACTTCCCATTTCCCACGTTCCGCTTTTGTTCTGCAGATTTCCATAAATAATAAAGCCCTGAGGCGATTTTACTGTTGTATTGAAAGAAGACCCGATAAGACTGGTCCAGTAAGAATCCGTTCCACCATTTGCACTTCTTGTCACTCCCGCGGAAGCATCTTTGGCAACATTCACTGTAAGGCTACCGCTGAGATCGCCGGAATAAGTTCCCGTCCATTTTCCCATAAATTCTGAAGTGAAATTTTCCTGAGCTCTCTTTTCTTCAGCCTGATCGAGAATGTGCTCACAAGACTGCAGAATTATTAATGCGCAGATTATAAATAATTTAATTGCCGGTTTTTTCATCAACGTTTTTCTTTGGTTTTAATTCTTCTTTAGCTGCCTCCTTTTCATCACTGTCAGAAACGGCTTCGAAAGTTGTTGAAATAACCGGGCTGTTTTCGTTTTTCAATTCATCAGCAAGTAATTTTTCTACCCTGAGTTTTCTCAATGCCATATTCAGTTCGTTTCCAAAAAGCAGTAGATATACATTAACGTTAATCCATACCATTAAAAGGATCATGCTTCCGATGGAACCGTATAAAACATTATATCTGGCAATATTTTTAACGTAGAGCGTAAAGAAATAAGTGGTAATGATAAATAAAACGGTTGTTAGGATAGCTCCAGGAACAGCCTGTCTGAAACGTACAATCTTCACCGTTCCCAACCAATAAAATAATGTTAAAAGCAAAAAGAAAAATACCGGAAATGAAACAAAACCGATAATTGCGGAAAGGTTTTTTGTCAGCCATGTAATATTATCGCTGGGCGTAAAAAGTTTCATTACAACTTCCACATAATAAACGCCGAAAAGAGCAAGGAAAACGATGGTTACAAAACCAATTGTGATAAAAAATGAAAGGATAAACTCCTTAACATCGGTCAGTTTTTCATCAGACTTCTCGTTGAAGCCGCTGATAAGGGCAAAAGTTCCGTTGGTGGCAAAAATCAGGGCTATGAGAATGGTTAAATTGCTTATTCCCTTCATATTGGGGATAATATTATCTTCAATATAGGATCTTACATCTCCTTCAATATTGCTCGGGAAAATATTGTGCATCAACACCTCAAAAATATAAAACTGGAGTTTGTCGTAATGAGGCATGTATGGTAAAACCGAAAGCAGGAAAAGTATAAACGGAAAGAGACTTAAGGTAAAGTTCCAGGAAATTCCGGCGGCTTTTCTGCCGATTCTGTCTTTGAAAACCCCTGCAAAATAGATCTGAAACATTTCCCAAAGAGAAATTCCCAGAACAGGAAGGTGAATATCTTCGAAAAATTTCTGAATCTTCAGGAAAACTTTGGGAGTTTTGATAGCCATTTTAGTCTAATCTTTTAAAACTGAAATTCCGTCAGTCAGAATTTCAAATTGCAAAATATTTTCAAATCTTGTAAAAGTAAACAATTAAAATGATTTTCAAAAATCAAGCCTTTGCAAAGTCTGATTCAAAATAAATATCTTTGCAGTCTAAAAATTTAAAAATGCGTATTTCACTCCTCTGCATCGGTAAAACGGATGATAAAGAAATCAACTCTCTTATTCAGTATTACCTAACCCGGTTTCCGAGACACTGGAATTTTGAAATAAATGAAATTCCCGACGTGAGAAACGCAAAAAATTTAACGCCGGAACTTTTAAAAAAGGAGGAATCTAAATTATTTTTAAATCAAATCGATAAAACTGATCTGGTTATACTTTTAGACGAAAAAGGTAAGCAGTTTACCAGCCGTGAGTTTGCTCAGAAAATAGATGTCTGGATGAATTCTTCGGTAAAAAAAATACATATTCTGATCGGCGGAGCTTATGGTTTCTCAGATGAAATCTACAGCAGAGCCAACGAAAAAATGTCACTATCTAAAATGACTTTTACTCATCAAATGATCCGTCTTTTCATTGTGGAACAGATTTACCGTGCAGATCAGATTCTTCAGGGGAAACCTTATCACAACGATTGAATTAAACTTTCAGGTTGATCTGTCTTTTAGCTTCTCCCACCACGAATGCAACAGAATTGGCAATATTAAAACTTCGTATAAGCTTAGACATCGGAATGGTTAAATGATTTTCAAAACGGTCTAAAACATCTTTGTCCAAACCCTTACTTTCTTTCCCGAAAACAAGCCAGTCACCATCCTGAAAATCTATTTCAAGATAAGATTTTTCAGCATGGGAACTCATCAGAAATACTCTGGACAGATCCGGGATATTTTTCATCCACTCATCAACATTTTCGTATTCGGCAACGTCAAGATGCACCCAGTAATCGAGGCCCGAACGTTTGAGATTTTTATCATCGATCAGAAATCCCAACGGATGAATAAGGTGTAATCTGCTTTCGGTTCCTACGCAAAGTCTTCCGATATTTCCTGTATTGTTGGGTATTTCAGGTTCTACGAGAACGATATTTAACATGAATGGATAAAATTTTTGAAAATAAATCAGAGTTTTACTGAGTTTTTTTGATGCATTTTACTGCGTAGTCAGGCAGAAGAGATTTCTCGTGCCCCAGTGCTATGGCTTTGTCTAAATTGTCGCAGGCTTCTTTTGGTTTTGCTGTTTCAAATAAAATCGCAGCTTTTGTGACGTAGGACTGAGAAAATTTTGAATCTATTGAAATCGATTTGTTGACGTCTGTCAAAGCTTCTTTGTATTTTTTCATCTGAACATAGACCTCTGCCCTTCCGTTGTATAAAAGAGATTCCGGTCGTTCAGCAAGAAGTTTATTGTAGTCGGCAAGCGAACCTTCAAGATCTCCCGACCGTCTTTTTAAAGTGGCTAAGCCTGTCTTTGCAAATAAATTGTCCGGTGCAAAAGTAAGAATGTAATTGAGGTCTTTCAGGGCAAGATCTTTTTTGCCCATATTGTCATACACTTTTGACCTCAAAAGGTAAAGATTGGCATTCTGCTCCTCCACTTTAAGTCCGGAATTGATGTACTCCAACGCTTTCGGTCGGCTGCCTTTGGTGTTGTGAAGTGCGGCAAGGTTTTCATACACAGAGACTGAAAGAGGATTGGTAATTAAAGCAGATTCGAAAGATTTGAATGCTGCGGATGTTTTCCCTAATCTTCGCTGTGCCGTCCCCAGCTGAACGTAATAATCTGATTTAAATTTCTGTATCAGTTCTTTATCTGCAAGAATCTGATATTGTTTTTCTGCACATACATAATCATTTTTGCGCATACATTCTTCTGCCAGTTTTTTATCCTGAGCATCGATGCAGGTCATTGAAAATAATGCTGCACCTAAAAAAAATAGTTTTGTCTTCATTGAGATATGGTTTGTCTGTTGATCACTTTTTTTGCGAGTAAAGCAAATATCACTCCCACCAAAGATCCTGCAAACGCCCCAACCAAAATATCTCCCGGGAAATGTACGCCTAAATAAATTCTGCTGTATGATACGACTGCTGCCCAAAAGAAAACGAAATAGGGCAGCCATTTGATTTTTTTTCCTAATAAAACACTCAGATAAGATGCTAAAAAGAAGGTGTTGGATGCATGTGCAGAATAAAATCCGTGCTCTCCGCCACATTTTACAATTCTCATTAAGCCCTGTAAAGATGGGTCATGACAAGGTCTCAGTCTTTGAATGCCGTGTTTGAAAACACCAGCCATCTGATCTGAAACCGTAGTTCCCAAGGCTACAAAAATGAGTATGAATATGAAAGATTTAAGTTTGAAATTTTTGTAAAGAAAATAACAGAAAATCGCGTAAAGCGGTATCCAGATAAAGGTTTTGGAAATCAAAATCCAGAACTGGTCAAAAGGCTGACTTCCGAGCGTATTCAGATATAGAAATATCTCTTTGTCTTCTAAAACAATCTCTTCCATTATCTGCTTACAGGCCCTTCGTAAGTATCATCTTCAGAAGGTTTTATTACAGGTTTATCGTCAGTGAGCTCTTTCGGTGATGTGCTGTTGAAATCATCATCCATATTGTTCAGAGGATTATATTCTTTGGCGGCATCTTTAATTTTATCAATTTCTTTCTTGATGTCTGAAACAGGATTATCAGCCTCTTTCATAATTTCTGTTTTGATGTCATCTACTGCACCACGCATTTTTCTTACGCCTGCACCCAGATCACGGGCGATAGACGGAAGCTTATCCGGTCCGAATAAAACCACGATGGCCAGAACGATGAGAGCCATTTCTCCAAAACTTAATTCCATTCTGTAAAAATACAAAAGATTCAATATAAATCTTCAGTTTAGATTTAAATTTAAATATTTTTTAAGATTTCTTCTTTTCGAATGCATACCAGGTAATGACCACGCTCACAGTCATCATGATAAACGCCAGAAAAAACGGAGCTCCCGGAAATCTGAATGCCGCATTTTTTTCGCTGAAATGATAGAAAAGATTGGTCATCAACGGCGGACCGATCGCTGCTGTAACGCTCATCAAACCTGTTAAAGCACCCTGAAGTTCGCCCTGTTCATTGGCTGCAACATTTTTTGAAATGACAGACTGTAAGGCCGGACCGCAAATTCCACCGAGACAGTAAGGAACTAAAATAACAAACATCATCCAACCCTCGGTTGCGAAAGAAAAAAGAAGCATTCCGAAAGCATACAGCGCGAGACCGATGTAAATACTTTTGTATTCGCCTAATTTTGGGGTGGTGTACCGTATTAAAACGCCCTGCACCAGAGCAATCAGAATTCCTACAACTCCCAGAGAAATTCCTACAGTCAGCTCATCCCATTTAAACTCGCTCATCGTAAAATAATTCCAGTTGGTCTGTACCGCGTGACCTGCGATATAAATCAAAAAAAGACTTACTACCAAACCGGAGAGTTCAGGATGTTTAAACAAAAATCTGAATGAGCCAATGGGATTTGCCCGCTTCCAGTCAAATGCGCGTCTCTGGCCTTTTGGAAGACTTTCAGGAAGAATAAAATATCCGTAAAGAAAATTGATGAGACATAAAACGGCAGCTGCGTAAAACGGAACTCTCGGTCCGAAATAACCTAACACACCACCTAACAGCGGTCCGATAATAAAACCAAGACCAAAGGCAGCACCAATCATCCCGAAGTTTTTTGCACGGTCTTCATCTGTGGAAATATCGGCAATATAAGCACTGGCTGTGGTAAAACTTGCTCCTGTAATTCCGGCAATCACCCTTCCGACAAACAGAAGCCAGATATTGGGTGCTAATGCAAGGAAAATATAATCGACGGCAAAACCAAACAAAGAAATCAGAATTATTGGTCTGCGTCCGTATTTATCACTGAGGTTTCCGATCACCGGTGAAAAGATGAATTGTGTAAATGCATACGCGAAGCCAAGCCAACCGCCATATTTTGCAGCTTCATTTACACTTCCGTGGATGAGTTCTTCAATGAGTTTCGGTATCACAGGGATAATAATTCCGAGACCGATAACATCTATCAGAAGTGTGATAAAGATAAAGCCGATGGCTGCGCTTTTCCTTGATTTTTCCATAGGTGCAAAATTAATGAAAACTGAAAAGGTGTAGAGTTTTTATTTTTCATTTAGATTTAATTTAAATAAAAAACTGATTAGATGCTCAGTGTTACACTGCGGAATTTTAACACAGAGAGCACAAAGATTTAAAAACTACCGACTGTTTCGCTTCCGTTTTTAAGTTTCACAATGGCGTTAAAACTTAATAATTCCACAAAGTTTTTAATGAAGATACTATTCAAAAAAAAAGGACTGCCTTAAAAAGACAGTCCAAATAACTTAATTGTAGTTAAATTTATTTTGAAGTCAATACTTCTTTATCAGAAGTAGATTTTCCTTTTACATCTTCTTCCTTACCTGTTTTCAGGAAGTCGTAAGCGATTGCTGATGCAATGAATACTGATGAGTAAGCACCGAAACCGATACCGATCAACAAGGCAAACATGAATCCTTTAAGGTTATCTCCACCAAAGATGAAGATCGCAAGAATTACCAATAATACAGTGAAAGTTGTGTTGAACGTTCTACCTAAAGTACTTGAGATAGAGTCATCAAACAAACCTGCCAATGTAACTGATTTTTTCTCTCTTAAATATTCCCTGATTCTGTCGAAGATAATTACCGTATCGTTGATTGAATAACCCAATACTGTAAGAATCGCTGCAACAAAATCCTGATTGATTTCCATGTTGAAAGGCATAATATTGTGAAGCAATGAATACGCTCCCAAAATAATTACCGCATCGTGGAAAAGGGCAACAACTGCTCCCAAAGAGAACTGCCACTTTCTGAATCTGATTAGAATATAAATAAAGATACCTGCCAATGCAGCAACTACTGCTAAAATACCATGTGTTTTGATATCGTCAGCTACTGTAGGACCTACTTTTTCTGATGAAACAATTCCGGCGTGATCTTTATCTGCAGATTTGAATTCTTCTAAAGTAAGGTTAGCAGGAAGATTTGCTTTTAAACCTTCATATAATTTGTTTTCCACAGTCTGGTCTGCTTTCAGAGATTCGTCTTCGAAAAGATAATCTGTAGAAATTTTCAACTGTCTGTCGTTACCGAAAGTTTTTGCTTCAACAGAAGAATTTTTTCCGTCTTCAGTTTTGAAAAGTTTCACTAAACTTTCTTCTGCATCTTCTGCGCTTACATTTTTATCAAATCTTACCACATAATTTCTACCTCCAGTAAAGTCGATTCCGTATTTAAAACCGTTGGTAAAGATTGAAACTAAGCTGACAATTGTTAAAATAACTGAAACTGAATAAGCAATTTTTCTCTTTCCAATAAAGTCAATCCACGTATTTCTGAATAGATTTTTTGTAGGAGCCGTCCAAACTGAAAGTCCTTTTCCTTTTTCAAGTCTTGAGAAAATCATTACTCTTGATAATGCTACCGAAGTAAACAAAGTCATGATGATACCAATACCTAAAGTGATCGCAAATCCTTTGATAGGACCTGTTCCGAAGAAGAATAAAACAGCTGCCGTAAGTAAAGTGGTAAGGTGACCATCAATAATTGCGTTTAATGCATGTTTAAATCCGTCTTTATAAGCCTGAAGAATACCTTTTCCTGCGAAAAGCTCTTCTTTCGTTCTTTCATAAATAATTACGTTTGTATCTACAGCCATCGCCATAGTAAGTACCATACCTGCGATACCTGGAAGCGTTAACGTGAAGTCACCGGAATCCATAATTCCAAAGATGTAGAACAAGTTGATGATCATCGCGATAACCGCATAAACACCAGCTCCACCGTAATAGAAAATAATATAAACGATGATAATAAGGAATGCAATTCCAAAAGACATCATCCCCGCATCAATAGATTCCTGACCCAATGAAGGACCAACTACCGTATCCTGAACCACTTTCGCACCTGCAGGAAGTTTACCTGCTCCCAAAACGTCAACCAATTCTTTGGCTTCTTCCTGAGAGAAGTTTCCTGAGATCTGAGTTCTACCGTTTGGAATAGCATTTACAACATTTGGTGCTGTATACACATTTCCGTCAAGCGTTACTGCTACCGGTCTTCCAACGTTTTTCTCGGTTAAAGTTTTCCATTCTTTAGCACCTTTAGAATCCATCTGCATATCTACTACTACTCTTCCAAGATCATCGTAGCTGATTTTTGCTGTTTCCACTGCTCCGTCTACCGGTGCTTTCTGGTTGATATTTCCTCTGATAGCGTACAGCACAAGATCATCCGGAGATGTAGCTTCAGGCTTATAACCCCAAAGGAACTGAGTATATTTAAGGTTGGCAGGTCTTAAAGACTGCGCCACTTTGCTTCTTAAAATTTTGTTAACAGTCGCAGTATCAGAAATTTTGATGTTTCCTACTCCGTTAGACTGAAGTTTTTCGAACTGTAAAAGTTTCATTAAATCGGTCTTCTTAGAAATTCCGATAGAATCACCTTTAGCAGAGATCATTGTGCTTAATGACTGGAAATAAGGAACAACTTCCTGAGCCTGCTGCACTTCCCAAAACTGAAGCTTTGCAGAAGTCTGAAGCATCTTCTTCACCTTATCTCTGTCTTTCATACCTGGCATTTCAACAGAAATTCTGGCTGTACCAGGCACTCTCTGAACGTTTGGCTGAATAGCTCCTACTTTGTCAATTCTTGTTCTGATTACTTCAAAAGCTGCATCTACAGATAGATCTATTCTCTTTTTAATAATGCTTTTTACCTGATCGTCAGTAGTATTGTGTTTGATTTCCTGAAGATTGGTATTTCCGAAAATTTCAGAATCTGCTAATTTAAGATTTGCACCTTTAGCTTTGTTTACTGCATCAAACTGATCAAAAAAGTTATCGATGTAAGACTTAGTAGAGTTTTTCTGTGCTTCATCTGTCTTGTTTAAAGCTTCGATAAGCACAGGATTTGTGGAATAATTGGTTAAATCATTTACCAAATCTCTCTGGTTGATTTCCAAAAGAACGTTGATCCCACCTTTAAGGTCGAGACCCAGTTTCATTTCCTTGTCTTTTGCTTTAGCATACGTAAGCTCTGTGTAACCAAGATTCAGAGTCTGCTCTTTGATCCTCTTGATTTCCTTCTCGTTCCCATTCGCAGCTTCGATCTGCGATTCAATTTTACTGGCGTACCAGGTTGGTATTAGCTCATTTAAGCAAATCAACCCGAGGACAATAGCAATAATTGTAATAAGTCCTTTTCCTTGCATTTTATTGTAACTACGTTAAATTAAGTCGGCAAATATAACAATTTAATTGTATTTTTTTTGACTTTTTAACAATAGAAATCGTTTATTTTCAGATAAAACCGAGGTGAAATGAGAGTTTTCAAAATACTTTCTATAATCTTTGCTATATATAATTCAATTGGTACAGATTTTTCATCAATCATTTAACACACTAAAATCCAAATTATTATGAAAAATCTACTTTTTGCGGCGGGCATTATTTGTTCGTCTCTTCTATCTGCACAAAGCATTAGCTTGCAGGAGTTTGCCACAGGTTTTACAGCACCTGTTGAGATTGTAAATGCCAACGACAGCCGACTTTTCGTCGTTCAGCAAAACGGAATAATCAAAATTCTTCAACCCAACGGAACCACCAATTCAACCAATTTCATTAATATCAGTTCCAAAGTCTTGTATGGCGGAGAGCGTGGTCTTTTAGGACTTGCTTTTCACCCTCAATATGCTACCAATGGCTACTTTTTTGTTTTTTACAATAATACTGCAGGAAATCTTACTGTTGCCAGATACACGGTAAGTTCAAATGCTGATGTTGCCGACGCTACCACAGAAAAAATCATCATCAGTATTCCGAAACCTTTTGATAATCACAATGGAGGAAGCATCCATTTCGCTCCGGACGGTAATCTTTGGGTAATAACCGGCGATGGCGGAAGTGGCGGAGACCCCAACAACAATGCTCAAAACAAAAATTCTCTTTTGGGGAAAATGTTGAGATTAGATATAAATTCCACTGGACCTTACAACATTCCTGCAGGAAATCCCTTCATTGGAATTGACGGATCAGACGAAATCTGGTCTTATGGATTAAGAAATGCCTGGAAGTTTTCATTTGATTTAACCACCGGAAAGGCAATGATTGCCGATGTTGGACAAGGCGTAATTGAAGAGATCAATTCGATGCCGATTACACAGGCCGGAATCAATTACGGGTGGAGATGTTACGAAGGAAATAACACCTACAATACCGGGGGATGCGACCCGATGAGCTCAATGACATTTCCGGTTGCAGTCTATGATCATTCAGGCGGAAAATGCTCAATAACCGGTGGATATGTTTACAGAGGAGCAGCCTATCCCGCATTACAAGGGAAATACTTTTTTGCAGATTACTGCTCTACACAAATCGGAATGCTGAATTCTGATAATTCTATCACATGGACGCCAGCTTTTACAGGAAATAATTTTTCAACATTCGGGCAGGATTCACAAAAAGAGCTTTACGTAGCTGCGGTAACCAGCGGAAAAATTTTTAAAATACAGTCGGGAACTTTAGCAACGGATGAAAGTATTTTATATAATGAAGGAATTAAAGTTTATCCGAATCCTGCATCAGAAAGGATATTTGTAAACGCCTATAACCTTCAGAATATGAGTGCCGAACTAATGAGCAGCGAAGGAATAAAAGTTTTGGAACAGAAAGTTATCGACCACGAAAATGGGATCGACATTTCAGGAATTCCTGCGGGAGTTTATTATTTAATCTTGAAAAATGGGGATTTGAAATCTCACAGTCAAAGAATCATCATTAAATAAAATCAATGTAAAAAGCGATTCTTTCGGGAATCGCTTTTTATTTATATCGTCATTGAAAAAATTCTTGTTTCAGGTTTGTTTCTCATCATTCTGAGATCAAAAACCATCGCAACATTTCTTGTGAAAGCACGGCCTTTCTCAGTTATTTTGACTCTGGTGTCGTATACTTCAACCAAACCGTCATTTTGCATTTCGGAAAGCATATGAAGAGAATTTTTTAGTTCTGGGAAAGAATTCGTGTAGGTAAATTCAGTTTCGAGCTGACACATTAAATTTAAAATATGACGCCTCACCGAAAGATCCTCCTGATTCAGAATATGACCTTTTACCACCGGAATTTCACCTTCTTCGACCATTTTCTGATACTCTTCCACTGTCTTTACATTCTGGGCAAAGGCATACCACGAATCTGAAATAGCAGACATCCCCAAACCAACCATCAAAAGGGTTTTGCTTGAAGTATAACCCATGAAGTTTCTGTGAAGCTTACCCTGTTTCATCGACTGATAGAGATCGTCGTGTTCCAGAGCAAAATGATCCATTCCAACTTCGATATAGCCTAAATCTTCAAGTAATTTTTTCCCATTTTCATACAGACGTCTTTTCTCATCACCGCTCGGAAGGTCATTTTCGTCAAAACCTCTCTGGCCCACACCTTTTATCCACGGCACATGTGCGTAGGAATAAAAAGCAAGTCTGTCCGGTTTCAGTTCCATTGTTTTACGGATGGTATTTTCCATCACTTCCCAGTTTTGATGCGGAAGACCGAACACCAAATCATGACTTATTCCACGATAACCAATTTCCCTTGCAAATTCTGTTACTTCTTTTACTTTTTCGTAGGACTGAATTCTATTGATGGCTTTTTGTACCTTCGGATCATAATCCTGAACACCAAAGCTCACTCTTCTGAAACCGAGATCGTACAAAGTCTGCAGATGCTCGCGTGTTGTATTATTCGGATGACCTTCAAAAGAAAACTCAGGATCTTCGGCAATCTCTACAGTTTCAAATATACCCTGAAGCATCGTTTTCAGATTTGCCGGAGAAAAAAATGTAGGAGTTCCGCCACCCAGGTGAAGTTCTTTAAGCTTTGGTTTTTCACTGAAAAGTTTTAAATACAAATTCCATTCTTTTAAAACCGATTCCAGATAAGGAATTTCTACGCTGTGTTGCTTGGTAATTCTTTTGTGACAGGCACAAAATGTACATAAAGCCTCACAAAAAGGAAGGTGAATGTAAATGGAAATCCCCTCTTCAGAATTGGATTCGTTAAAAGATCTGATCACCGTTTCCTTATACGTTTCCGGCGAAAAACTGCTCTCATCCCAATAAGGAACGGTAGGATAAGAAGTATAACGGGGTCCGGGAATATTATATTTATCGACTAAAGAATTCATGTAAAAAAAATTTGCACACCTGTCATCAACACAGATATGCAAAATTACTCATTAATGCCGATATACAAAGAATGACAGTTGTTAGCCTTTCACCGAAATCTTATTTTGTAATCAGTCTAAATACTTCTTCGGCGAATTTTTCTCCCAAATCCAGATATCCTGCGCTGTTATAATGCCAGGTATCGCTGTATAGATATTTTTTTGTGGAACGAACAATGGCTGCTTTTTTATCAGTTTTTACAAATTTTTCTTGAGCTTCCTGAATGATTTCACCAAAAGCCCAAACTTTGCCATTTTCATTTTTCCCAGAGTCTGAAATTTTTCCAATCACAACAGGAATGTCATCTTTTCGCAACGAAGCGCGCATCAAATTCATAAGATTGTGAAGGTGGCCGTAATATTTTTCTGCAATCTCTCTGGAAAAACCTCCGTCACTTTCGCCTTGCATCCACAAAATTCCTGAAGGAACGATCTCATCTTTTTTACCATCTTTATCAATATCCGATTCTTCCAAAGCTAAACTCAGCGTTTTTAGAAAATGATCGTACTGATTGATTCCTTTCTTACCGTTGAAATCTGCGTCCCAACACCCAAAATTTCCTGCTGCAAGACTGTCGATGGAAGTCCCTTCCCTGGCATACTTTATCAGTGCGATTTTATCATTAGGAAAAAGTTCTTTTATTTGTCTGGCGAAAGTCAGCTCCAAACCAAAGCGGTATGAAAGTGTATTGTATTTGCCGTCAGATTTAAATCCCGTTCCGTGACCGGGTTTCAGGACTTCCCATTTTCCCAGACCTCCATTTATTTCACCATCGGGAACCGAATTTCCATGAAAAATATAAACGTCTTTGAAAGTTTTTAAATCTTTCGGTAAATCTTTATTGTAACCGAAACCGTTCATATTAGATTGGCCTGCCAAAACAAAAACCCTGATTTTTTGAGCCTGAAAAACAGTGGGAATTATTAAAAGAAGAAATATTTTGAGTTTGCCCATTGAATTTAATTGAATGAAAAGTTTAGCATTGATATCACTTTGCGAAAATCTGAAATGATTGTTTCTTTTGGATCGGATTTTTGTGAAAAAACAAAATTCTCCCGTTCACAATAATATCTTTTTAAATATTTAAAATTTAAGCTTCATCACAGAAATTTTATCTTTTCCTGCGAAAACAACTGTATTTTGATCTACCCATTTGCAGACAAAAAAACCTTTTTCATCTGAAATCTTCTTCCATGTTTTTCCGAAGTCTGATGAATATGAAATATGCTGATCACCAACGGAAATAATTTCTTTTCCTTTTGAATTGGGTTTAATTTTCACACAGGTGGTGTAGCCTACGTTGTTTCCTGAAGCCTGAATCTGCCAGGTTTTCCCTGCATCTGTGGAGGTCGCAATGTTGTTGATGTTTTCATTTTGTTTTGTGTAATCTCCTCCGACAGCGATGCCAAATTTATCTCCTGCAAAATCTATTGAGTAAATCCCCTGAGAAGAAATCCCCTGAACAAAAGGTGTTTCAAAGGCTTCCAGTTTATCATTTTTCAGATTTAATCTTAAAATTCTTGATGAATTTCCGCCTGTGGCTACCCAAATAAAATTTTCCCCACCCGAAATATTGGTATTGCTCGATGCAAAAGCCGCTTCGCCAGTCTTCATTTTTAAATGCGGATATTTTTTAGTCATAAATTTTCCTTTTATCATTTTGAAATCCATCAGCTTTAAATTTAAATCTTCCGAAGGATCTGAGAATGCAAAAAATTTATTTTTATGAAAATACAAAGCATCGTAAAATGCAGTTTTAGCTGTGTCTTTATAAACAACCTGATACTTCAGCGATTTTTTATCTACTTTAAAAAACTGAGCCGGACTTTCAATATTAATCGTGTAAAACGAATTCTGGTCTTGTGCTAAAGTCCGGAACTGAAGCTTTTTTTCTGAAAGGGTAATCTGCTTTTTATTCGCAGGATTTTTCAGATCTACAAAACCAAATTTAGACTCAGTTCCGCTGTACCAGACTTTTCCGTCGTGGAGTTCCAGCGCTCTGATGCTAATCTGATCGGTTAATATGTTTTCAAAACTTTCGATTTTCTGAGCAAATGAGAACAGAGAAACCGTGAGGAACGTGGTGGTAATTAATTTTTTCATAATACTCAAATTTAGTCAAAAAAAAATTCCGCACGAGGCGGAATTTAAAATTTATTCTTTATTGTCTATGTTGATATCAACATCTTCCAAAGGCTTCTGTTCTGCCTTGAAAGTTTCACCATAACCGCCGTTCTGCAGTTTTGAATTTCTTTTACTGTAAAGGAAGTAAATAATAAAACCAATAATCAACCATCCGAAAGAATACATCTGAGCTTCTTTGCTCAGGTTAAAAATCAGGTAAACATTGATGGCTATTCCCAAACATGCAATTACTGGCAAAGCAGGAACCTTGAAACTTCTTACCATATTCGGTTCTTTCACTCTCAAAACCCATACCGCTACACAAACCATTGTGAAAGCGAATAAAGTTCCGAAGCTCGTCATGTGCGCCAAATCGTTGATTGGAGTAAGTGATGCAACAATTGCAATCACAGTTCCCAAAATCATTAAATTTTTTCTAGGCACTCCTGATGTCGGATTTACTTTAGAAAAAGTAGCCGGGATAAGACCGTCCTTAGACATTCCAAGAAAAATTCTTGACTGTCCCATGATCATTACCATCAATACAGAAATCAAACCTACCGTAGCAGCGATGGTGATGATGTAACCAGCCCATGCCTGCCCAGCAATATCGAATGCATAAGCCACAGGTGCTTTAATCGCATCAGGATATTTACCTAAAGGATTGAAATCTGAGTAATGCATCATTCCCGTAAGAACAAGTGATACCAAAATATATAAAACAGTACAGATAATCAGTGAAGTGATAATCGCAAACGGTACATCTTTTTTAGGATTAATCGCTTCCCCGGCCTGCGTAGAAACTGCATCAAATCCAACGTATGCAAAGAAAATTGCAGATGCTCCCGCCACAATTCCGGCAACGCCGTAGGCATTATGGGTAACTCCGTTTTCAGTGATGGTCGTAGCATCAGGAATAAATGGTGTCCAGTTTTCAACATTAATGAAAAACAATCCGGCTATTATTACAAAGATGATTGCAGAAACCTTTAGAATTACAATAAAGTTGTTTGCTTTTGCAGCTCCTTTTGTTCCTCTCAATAGAATCCAGATTACAAACAGAACGATTGCTAAAGCCGGAAGATTTAAGAAAAGTTTAAAATTTGCAATCTCTGGTGCAGCGTTGAAATTAGCTATCGTTTCCTTAAACCCTAATAACTTGTCTGCAGGCAGTTTTCCTTCCGCAATCTGTTTTGTAGCTTCACCAAATGCTTTGTGAGCAGTTCCGGGATCGGTAGTCATCCAGTATGGCAAATGAAGGCCAAACATTTTCAGTAATTTTCCGAAATATCCTGACCATGATACTGCTACTGTCATAGATCCCATGGCATATTCGAGGATCAGTCCCCAGCCGATGATCCATGCAAAAATTTCTCCTACAGTTCCGTAAGCATAAGCGTAAGCAGAACCTTCAACAGGAAGAATAGATGCGAATTCCGCGTAACATAAAGCAGCAAAAACGCAGGCAATACCTGCAATAACGAACGATAGTGCTAAGGCTGGTCCGGCATTGTAGTAAGCACCGGTACCTGTAAGTACGAAAATACCTCCTCCGATAATAGCTCCGATTCCGATTGCAGTAAGGCTCCATTTCCCCAAGACACGCTTGAGCTCGCTCTTCTGAATATCAGCTTCATAAGCACTCATTGGCTTTTTAGCCCAAATTTTAGACATATAATTTAATTTAATTAAAGATTTACGAAAGTATAAAAAATTTAGAGAAATTAACGTTTGTTGCTAATTTTTAGAACAAAAACTTTAATTATCAACCATAAAAAATTGATTTTCACACGTTTTAAAATTATTTCAACGGATAATTTTTTTGCGTATTTTTGAAGCGATGAATTTCTACGATCTCTTTCTAAAACCTTATGAGACCTACACTTACGGACAGATTGTATTGGAATCTATTGCCTGTATTTTAGGAATTGTGAGTGTCTACCTATCGGTTAAAAAAAATATATGGCTCTACCCTACGGGAATTATCTCCACAGTCATTTACGTCTACATTCTTTTTAATTTTGGTCTCTTGGGCGACTGCATGATCAATGTTTATTATACGGTAATGAGTGTTTACGGGTGGATTTTATGGTCTAAAAATTCGGATGACCATATCCACGTAGATGTTCAGAAGGCTACAAAAAGAGATTGGTTGTATAGCGTTATTCTGTTTGTTGTGAGTATGTTGCTGGTTACAGCTGTTTATTATTACAAACCTTTAATAGATAATAATTTCTCTTCTGACGGAATACGTTTTGGTCTTTACCATCTTGACTGGGGCAACTGGCTTGACGTTATCACAACTTCAGTATTCCTTATCGGAATGTGGCTGATGGCAAAAAGACGCGTCGAAAGCTGGTATTTCTGGATTCTCGGAGATATCATCTGCATTCCGATGATGCTCTACAAGGAGCTGGGAATTACTTCGGTGCAATATTTGGTATTTACCTTCATGGCAATCAACGGACTGATTGCCTGGAATAAAAGTTTAAAACAGTAAAATTTAGATACGATGAAAAATTTAATAAAAATTTCGCTAAGCGTCTTCGCTTTTATAAGTTTGAGTTCATGTACAGTGTACAGCGACCAGGGTGCCGGATATGGTGATCCTTATATGAATAAAGGAGCTTATTATGCACCGGGAAATTACTACGGAGACGGTGGATATTGGGGTAATGACGGATATTATTACAGAAATGATATTCATTATTATTATGATCAGGGAAGACCCTACTATTTCTACGGAAATAACAGACAGAAGGTTTATGTAGAAAGAAATGCAGCTCCGAATACCGGGACGAGATCAGGAAATTACGGTTTCACCAATCCTAATTCCAATACAAATAATAATCCACGACAGAATACCGGAGGCTTCAGAAATAATCGGCAGAATCAGCAGTCGCAGCCAAGAAATAATGGTGGATTCAGAAACAACAGACAACCGCAGCAGAATCAACAGACACAGCCAAGAAACAATGGCGGTTTCAGAAACAACACGACAACTCCTGCTCCGAATACCAATACGAATCAGAATTCAGGAGGATTCAGAAACGGAACGGACAGTAACCGACAGAATTCGACTCCGAACAACGGAAGTACAAACGGAAACGGATTCAGACGATAATAATTCTAAATAAACAGCGAACGGTCTTTGGCCGTTCGCTTTTTGTTTTATTATGCGTAATTTTGCAGGCTATTTGAGACTAAAATAATCACGATGAAATTTTACAAATATCAGGGTACAGGAAACGACTTTATTATGCTCGACAACCGTTCGGGAGAATGGAATAATCTGTCTACAGCTGCGATTACAAAACTCTGTGACCGCCGTTTTGGGATTGGTGCGGATGGTTTAATAAAAATTAATGCTGCAGAAAATATAGATTTTGAAGTTGATTATTACAACTCTGACGGATCAAAAAGTTTTTGTGGAAATGGAGCACGTTGCTCAGTTGCATTTGCCCATTTTTTAGGAATATTTAATGATTCTAAAACTGTTTTTACTGCTATCGACGGTATTCACGAAGCTGAAATTACCGAAGATATTGTTAAACTGAAAATGAGCGATGTAAAAACGATTTCAAAAGACGGTAATGATTCGGTTTTAAATACCGGTTCACCCCACTACATCAAATACGTAAATGACATTGCGGACGTGAATGTTTTTGAAGACGGAAAAGCCATCAGATATTCTGAAAATTATAATAAGGAAGGAATCAATGTCAATTTTGTGGAAGAAATTTCAGATGAACAGATTTTTGTCCGTACTTATGAAAGAGGTGTTGAAGATGAAACCTACAGTTGCGGAACAGGAGTTACAGCAGCAGCCCTGACTTATCTTGACAAAAATTCAGCTCAGGAAATTGCAGTAAAAACATTGGGTGGTGATCTGAAGGTTTACGCAGAGAAAAACGGAGAATCATTCGAAAATATTTGGCTGGAAGGTCCTGCAAAACAGGTTTTCAGCGGAGAAATTAAATTTTAAAAAAATCAAAAACACAATTACCGATTTTATTTATTATGAGAAAAGCAGTTATCATCGTTGTACTTCTACTGATTGTTGTCGGTGGATTTTTCGGTTTTAAATTTTACAAAAAAAATTACGGAAACAACATCCAGAAAGATGGCTATGTTTTGATTCCTCACGGAGCAGAATTTAAGCAAATTATAGATTCTGCTGCAAAATATGTGGATGACAAAGCTGCATTTGAATCGGTTGCAACGGAAAAAGATCTTCCGAAAAATTTCAAACCCGGACGTTATCATTTCAAAAAAGGAATGGGAAATTCAGATTTGGTAAATATGATAAAAGCTGGAAACCAGAGTGAAAACTCTTTCAGAATCGGCGACTTCGGTGACATTTATCAAATGGTTGGTAAGGTTACAAAAAAAACTGAAACAGATTCTTTACAATTCGTCAACGAACTCTACAAAATTGCGGTTGATAAAGGCTATACATCTGCGGAAGATTTAAAAAAACATTTTTTTATTGATACCTACAACTTTTATTGGACGGTAACGCCTGCCGAGTTTTTTAAAAAATTTGATGATCAGTATAAAGAATTCTGGAATGCCGAACGAAAAGCAAAAGAGGCTCAGTCGGGATTGAGCAGAGATCAGATTTATGCTTTGGCATCAATCGTATTTAAAGAATCAGGAGGTAAACCGGATGAGATGAAAACCATCGCAGGTCTTTATCTTAACCGTTATAAGAAAGACATGAAACTGCAGAGTGACCCAACGGTTATTTATGCGATGAACAAGCAGAATAATTTTAAAGAATCTATTAAAAGAGTTTTGTATAAACACCTATCTACTCCCTCGCCGTTTAATACCTATGCTAATAAAGGAATTCCACCGGGACCGATTTGTATTACAGACAAAAATTCTGTGGACGCTGTGCTGAATGCCGAAAAAAACGATTTTATTTTTATGTGTGCTGATCCTTCAAGACCCGGACTTCACAAATTCACCGACAATGCCGAAGAACATGCTGCGAATGCGAAGGTATATCAGGATTGGCTAAACTCGAGAAATATCAAATAAGAAAAATTTTTAACCTTTTTTTAACAATTTTTAATTTTAACAATTTGGGTTAAAATCCGTCTAATAGACTACAATAATAAACTAACTAAGCAGGTCTGCATTAATTTTTTTTTCTGACAATAATTTTTATTTTGACTGAAATTTTTGCATTCTGTATACAATTAAAATTTTATGAATCAAACTGAAATCATCAGTCTGTTTACAAAAAAGACTCTGGGACTGACCTTCGTGCTGTCTGCAGCGGCGCTTGCCTTTGCACAGGATAAAGTAAACGTGACAGGATCTGTTGTAAGCAAAGATAATCAACCTGTGCCTTATGCTTCGGTCACATTTGTTCACAAAACAAATAAGGCGCTGAGCGAAGGAGCACTAACCGACGAAAAAGGACAATACGTAATGGATATTACGCCCGGTAATTATGACATTACCATCGAGGCAATAGATTATAAGAAAGGTACCTTCAACAAACAGATTGCTACAGCAGGAAATGTGGGCGCTCTTTCTATCGAGCCTGAAGCAACATCTACCAACGCAAAAACACAGGACATTCAGGGAGTTGTGATAACAGCAACTACAAAACCTTATAAAGTTGAACTTGACAAAAGAACTTACGATCCTTCTCAGGATATAGTGAGCAAAGGGGGAAGTTTACAGGATGTTTTATCCAATGTACCATCGGTTTCCGTAGATACAGACGGTACAGTTTCGATGAGAGGAAGCTCCAACGTCCGTTTTTTAATTAACGGAAAACCTTCTGCCCTTCTCGGAATTGATGATGGTGCAAATGCTTTACAGAGTATTCCTGCAGATCAGATTGAAAGAATTGAAGTGATTACCAATCCTTCTTCAAAATTTGAAGCCAGCGGAACGGCCGGTATTTTAAATATTATTTTAAAGAAATCCAAAAAAACCGGTTTCAACGGAAGCGTTATCGGAACTTTGGGATATCTTCCTCAGACAAACCTGAACACCAATCTAAGCTGGAGAAAAGGAAATTTCACATGGTTTCTGAATGGTGGCGGTGGTTACAGAGAGTCTAAGAATACTCAAAGAAACAACGCATATCTTACAACCGGAGATTTCAGAGAAACCCATAATGAATCAATTTCAAAAAGTAAAAACGATAATTATAACGCAACCGGAGGTTTGGCAGTTGATCTTACCGAAAAAACTTCAATCAATGCATCAGGTACGGTAAGAACTTTTGATGGTACCAACATTGGTAATATTGATTATGTAAATTATGGGTTTGATAATGCAATTACAACGCGTAACAGAACGAGCAACGGAACAAATAATAATTTAGCTTTTCAAGGGGATTTTGGTTTAGATCATAAATTTGATGACAAGGGTCAGAATTTGGCTTTGTCTTTAAGTTTACAAAGTAACAGATCGAACAACGACAGCGATATTTTTCAGACGCAAAATAGTAACTTCGATTTGCAGAACATTATTGGACAGAAAACAAGAAATAAGACTCTAATTGGTAAAGCTGATTATGAACTACCAATAGGTGAAAATTCTAAATTGGAAGCGGGGTACAGAATTGATATCAATGCAAACAATTATCAGAATTTGGTGACCCAAAGAACTTCTTCTCTACCTTTTATGCTATATCTTGATGATTATACTTACACAGCAAAATATGAGGAGATGTTTAATGCTGGTTATTTGCAATTTAAAAGTAAGATTGGCAAATTAGGATATCAGTTGGGTGTAAGAAATGAAAATTCGAGAATTGATATCGATTATCTGAATTTAGCAAACAACGGTAAGACGACTGTAAAAAATTACAACAATCTTTTCCCAAGTGTATTTTTAAGCTACGAGATTTCGAAAGATAACCAGTTTTTACTTAATTATTCACGAAGAATTGACAGACCAAGATCATTCTTTTTGATTCCAAATCCGAGCTACAGTGATAATCAAAATATCTTTGACGGAAATATCGATTTAAATCCTTCGTATGTAGATTCTTACGAATTGGGTTACAGTATCTCGAAAAGTAAATTTACCATCAATCCTACATTATATTTCAGACATCAGACTGATGATGTAAAGATGATTACCTACAGCAAGCAAGAGCCGATCAATGGAGTTCCAACAACGGTTTTTCATACAAAACCTGTAAATATTGGTAGCGATGACAGATTTGGTTTAGATTTAAACTTTAACTGGGATGCCACAAAATGGTTGAAATTCTTGGGAAATGTTGATTTATTTGGTTATAATACAAAAGGTAATTATTTTGATCCTTCAATTATGACTAAAGCACAGTCTTTTGAAGGTAATGGTTTTGCAGTACGAGCAAGGCTTACATCTACTGTAAAAATAGATAAAACGTTAAGTTTCCAGTTTCAGGGATTCTACAGAGGCGGACAGAAAACGCAGAGTGTTGACAGAAAAGATATGTATGCTCTGAATTTCGGAGCCTCAAAAACAATATGGAAAGGTGACGGAACCATTTCATTCAATATCCAGGATATTTTCAATACAAGAGCTATGCAGTCTACAACATACGGATCGGATTTCACAAGAGATTCTTACATGCAGTGGCAGCCAAGGCAGTTTGCGCTTTCTCTTACATATAGATTCAAACAAGGTAACGAAAAAGTTGATCAGCCTAAACGTAAAAAAGACATCAACTCCAATGCTCAGGGTGATGACCAGCAGGGACCAATGTAAAAATTGGTTTTTGACAATAATAAAAAAGAGTTCAGTAACACAAGTTACTGAACTCTTTTTTTGTTTGAAATCTGAAGATTATTTTGTTTCAAATTCGTTTTTTAACGCTTTGGCTTTTTCAGCTTCGTAGATTCTTTTTCTTAAATCACTCGTTGAAAATCTGTGATCTCTTTTGTTGTAGAAAATTTCAATTCCGTTATCATTGCAATATTGCTTACCTGTAAAATCTCTGTCGGCATAGTCGTCGCCAATGATTCTTACATCAATTACAAAAGATTTCAAAATATCTTCCAAATCTTCTTCTGTATAATAAGGAATAATCTCGTCCACAGCACTAACGCCTTTGAGTTGAATATACCTTTCTACAATTGTCTGCGTAGGTTTGTTTTTGTTCGGTCTGTCGTGCGATGGGTCAATCTGAAGCCCAACAATAAGGTAGTCGCATACAGTTTTCGCTTCTTCCAGCATCTTGATATGTCCTGCGTGAAGTAAATCAAATGAGGAAAATGTAATGCCTATTCTTTCGGTTTTCATATGTATTCAATAAATATTTTAGTTTATATTAATTTGATCTTGATTGTAAATATTTCTGCCATTCCCAAACAGTTTTCAAAGACTGTTCCAAAGAAGTTTCGGCTTTCCAGCTGAGTTCTTTTTCTGCTTTATCTGCGTTGGCATAAGCAATTGTAATATCACCTTCTCTTCTCTCGCAGATTTGATAAGGAACTTCAACATTGTTGGCAGTTTCAAAGGCTTTTACTAGCTCTAAAACGGAAGATCCTCTGCCAGTTCCTAAATTAAAAATATCAATAACTGAATCAGCAGATTGATTATTCATCAATTTTTTCAAGGCTGCAACGTGCGCTTTTGCCAAATCTGTAATGTGAATATAATCCCGCACTGCAGTACCGTCTGAAGTAGGATAATCATCGCCCCAGACGCTCAGCTTTTCTCTTACTCCGGCTGCGGTCTGCATCACGTAAGGTACAAGATTATTTGGGATTCCTATTGGTAATTCTCCTAATAAAGCGCTGTCGTGGGCACCAATTGGATTAAAATATCTCAGAAGCGATATTTTTTTATTGTAGCCTTTCGCAAAATCAGCAAGAATTTCCTCACCCATCTGTTTTGTTTTTCCGTAAACACTTTCAGGCATTTTCAGCGGAGTGTCTTCGTTGATTGGCATTTCGTCTGCCTGCCCGTAAACCGTACATGACGAACTGAAAATAAAGTTAGAAATATTTCTTTCTTTAAATTCCTGAAGAATATTGATTAAAGAAAAAAGATTGTTCTCATAATAATCAATCGGTTTTACCTGGCTCTCTCCTACTGCTTTAAATGCAGCAAAATTGATACATCCTTCGATACTGTGAGCATCAAAAACCTGATTCAGGAGTTCTTTTCTTTTTAAATCAAAAGGATAAAAAATGGGTCTTTTGCCCGTGATTTCTTCAATATTATGAAGAATAAATTTTTCAGAATGAGAAAGGTCATCTACGATAATGACTTCGTAATTATTATTGATCAGTTCTACAACGGTGTGAGAACCGATGTATCCGAGACCTCCTGTAACTAATATTGCCATTCTATTGATGTGTAATGTTTAATTGGTAATGAGTAATGTTATTCTGATTTTCCTATTTCATCGATTTCGAGCTTACTAAAATCTTCTTTAAACTTAAAATAATTCGTAATAAATAATATTGCCCCAATAATTCCGTAGACCACAGGTAAATCATAAAAATCTGAAGTATTTTCTCCAAAATCTTTGATTATAAATACTGAATAAAAAACGAAGAAACTTATGGTCAAAAATATTACAAATATTACTGATGAAAAAGTGATGATTGAGTATTTATTTTTTACAATAAACATTATGAGAGAAGCGAGTGATAAAATAAAAAGCAAAATGAGGGCACAATATGAAAGTACACCAGTATACTCATCAAAAGTTTCCGTCTCAATTCTATTAATCAACCCTAGCGAGAAACCGATTAATAAAATTAAGTTTATTAAAAGTATTAGCCAATAAACAATTTTATATTTAAAAACTCTCCTCTTCATTTTATCCCATAAACTCCAAAACAGCGTCAGTAATGTACTTCAACTGCTCATCATCCAATTCTGTATGCATCGGAAGAGAAATTACCTGATCTAAAAGCTTGTCTGTATTCACAAAATCCGCATCATTGGATTCCTGATAATAGGCTTTTTGCTTTCTTAAAGCTACCGGATAATAAATCATGGCCGGAACTTCTTTTTCTGTTAAGAATTTCTGTAATTCGTTACGCTTTCCGTTTGTTATTCTTAATGTATACTGATGAAAGACGTGCGTAGAATGTTCCGCCCTTTTCGGAGTCAGAATATTTTCATTTCCTGCAAAAGCTTCGTCATAATAATCTGCTGCTTTTCTTCTTGCATCATTATAATTATCAAGATTTGGAAGTTTTTTTCTCAAGATAGCGGCCTGCACACTGTCTAATCTTGAGTTTACGCCAACCTCGTCGTGATAGTATCTTTCATACATTCCGTGATTTACAATACCTCTCAAACGGTGTGCAAGGTCGTCATTATTGGTAAATATTGCACCACCATCGCCATAACAACCTAAGTTTTTAGATGGAAAAAAGGATGTTGTTCCAACTGTTGACATCGTTCCTGTTTTTTTTGTAGTTCCATCAGCAAATGTAAAATCTGAACCGATTGCCTGAGCGTTATCTTCAATTACAAAAAGATTATTTTCTTCAGCAATTTTCAGAATTTCCTCCATATTCGCAGCCTGTCCGAAAATATGAACCGGAATAATTGCCTTTGTTTTTGGAGTTATCGCCTTTCTTACAGCTTCCGGTGAAATATTAAATGTATCATAATCCACATCTACCAAGACTGATTTTAGTTTTAAGAGATGAATAACTTCGACAGTAGCAGCGAAAGTGAAATCTGCGGTGATGATTTCGTCGCCTTCCTGCAGGTCTAAAGCCATCAGTGCAATCTGAAGGGCATCGGTTCCGTTGGCACAAGGGATTACGTGTTTTACGTCAAGATAAGATTCCAGTTCGGTCTGGAAAGATTTTACTTCCGGACCGTTAATGAAAGCCGCAGAATCCATTACATTAAGTACAGCGTTGTCTACTTCGTTTTTTATTTTATAATATTGGCTTTGCAGATCAACCATCTGAATCTTTTTCATATGTAAATTTTTATTGTATTAAAGGTCATAAAAAATCGCCGAATCATAAAAACTGTGATTAAATCTAAATTTTAGCGATTTTAAATAAAAATATTTTCGTAAAAATACGGATTTTAATATCCTGCCAAAAATTTTATTCATTTTGTTTTATCTTTACTAAAAATAAATACGTGAAAAAATATCTATTTGCTTTGGCTTTAGGAATTTCGGTTTCAGTTTCGGCACAAACCGAGCTTGTTTTTGTGTATTTTAATGGCAAACCGAATAAAGCCGCTTTCTACGCAAATCCTTTGTCTGAACTTACCCAGAAATCGCTTAACAGAAGAACAGCTTTGGGCGTTGGATTGAATGATCAGGATGCACCATTGGAAAACACTTATGTGCAGGCCATCCAAAATCTCGGACTCACGGTGACTGATAAATCTAAATGGCTGAACGGTGTTGCTGTGAATGTGAATCAGGCACAGGTAAATCAGATTAAAGCTTTACCTTTCGTGCAGTCGGTGGAAAGTTTTGCTAAAAATTCTTCGCTGACATTGAAGGTTCAAAATCAGAATAAATTTCAGGAATTTCAAAACATCAATACCGTTTTTAATTATGGTTCCGGATTGGATCAGATTGATCAGATTAATTTAAAACCGCTTCACCTCGCAGGTTATACTGGAACTGGCATTGCTGTAGCAGTTATCGATTCAGGTTTTCCAAGCGTTGATAATGGAACTACTTTTTCAAGACTTTGGACGAATAATCAAATAAAAGCAGGCTATGATTTTGTTGCGAAGACATCAAATATTTACGAACCAACGCTCAATGCTCACGGAACTTTGGTTTTAGGAGCTATTGCTGGTTATGTTCAGGATGTGTTTGTTGGTTCAGCTCCCGACGCCAATTTTTATCTGTACCGAAGTGAAAATGCTTCCGTAGAAATTCCTGAAGAGGAAATGTACTGGATTGAAGCGGCCGAGGAAGCCGACAGACAGGGAGTAGATTTAATTACAACCTCTTTAGGTTACGCCCTGTTTGATGATCCGAAATACAGCTACACTTATTCTCAGATGAACGGCAGCACTTCTTTTATTGCAAGAGGTGCCGAAATTGCTGTAAATAAAGGGATTTTTGTGCTTTTTGCCGCAGGAAATTCAGGGACACAGCCTTGGCATTACATGACGACACCAGCTGATAATACTAAAGTTTTCAGTATCGGAAGTGTTGACGAAACAGGTGCTTCATCACCGTTTTCTTCCTATGGACCCAATTCTGCAGGAGCCATTAAACCCGATGCTTCTGCAAGAGGAACAGCGTCCGTAACAGTAAACGGAAGTACAACTGCTACAGTTACCGGAACCTCGATTGCTGCACCCATTGCTGCCGGTGGTGTTGCTTGTCTCATCCAGGCTTTCCCGACAATGAACAGAGATACGATGAGAAATTCTTTGCGATCAAGTGCTTCGCTTGCACCAAGCCACACCGATCAGATGGGTTATGGGATTTTAAATTTTGGAAGTTTTTTTAATGCCGTTTTAAATACATCTGAACTCGTGAAGAAAAACAAACTTGCTATTTTCCCAAATCCTACGAAAGAAATTGTGAATATTGTTTCTGAAAAAGAGATTTTGACTGTTCAGATTTACGATAATCTAGGCAGAATTATTTCTACGGAAAAGAATAAAAAATCATTTAAAGTTTCTGATTTCGCGAAGGGGACTTACTATTTGAAAATTCAGACGAAGGATGGTATTTTTTATGAAAAGTTTTTGAAGGAGTAATAAATTATTGCTGTCTTTTTAAACATCCGTGAAACTGATATTTTTTACAAATGACAATTACATTATTAGTGAAGAAAGTGTTTTTTCAAACGTAGACACAGAGAATTTATGAAACGCCTTCGCCAAAAGTCAGCAAATTAAAATCCGGATCCAGAAGAGAAAATTCTTTTTGCCCCCAAGGTTTTGTCTGCAGACTTCCGTTAGGATGAATTTTTACCCTGGCATCTAACAAAGACTGATATAAAACATCAATATCTGAAACTCTAATATACACCATTCCATAGTTTTCTTTGGGATTAATTTCTGCAAATAGAAAGAAGTGAATTTCAATATGATCTTTTCTCAGCATCAAATAATCAGGAAAATCATCAGATCTCAACTGTTCAAAACCCAATTTATCAATATAATATTTTTTAGTTTCTGCTTTATTTCGCATCGGAAGTTTTGGGTGAATCTGTGTAAGCATAATTTTTAATTTTAATTAAATGATGATCGGAATTCTAAAGGTGTCTGACTGGTTTTACTTTTAAACAGTTTGCTGAAAGACTGCGGATGTTCAAATCCCATATCATAAGCAATCTCACTCACCGACAGTTGTGTTGTAGAAAGCCTTTCCTTTGCCTTATCAATCAGTTTCTGATGGATATGTTGCTGTGTGCTTTGTCCTGTAAGAGATTTTAAAAGACTTCCGAGATAGTTCGGTGACATATGGAGTGATTCTGCAATTTCCTGCGCGGTTGGAAGCCCGTTTTCCAATAGTTTTCCGCTGTTGAAATAGGTTTCTATTACATCTTCAAAGCGTTCCAGGATCTGATGATTTCCTTTTTTGCGGGTGATAAACTGTCTTTTATAAAATCTTTCGAAATAATTCAGCATCACCTCGATCTGAGAAACAATAATGTTTTGCGTAAAATCGTCGATATTGCTGAGATATTCCCGCTGAATATTTTTGAAAATGTTTAAAATAATTTCCTCCTCTTTTTCAGAAACGAAAAGTGCTTCATTTACTGCATATCCGAAGAATTCATAGTCTTTAATCTTTCTGGCTAAAGAAGTATTCCAAAGAAAGTCGGGGTGCAGACACATAATGATTCCCGTGGGTTTCTCTTCATTTTTTGCAGGAACTTTGATCTCAACAATCTGTCCCGGAGATACCATAGAGGCAATTCCTGAATCAAAATCGTACTGCTGCTGACCATACCTGAATTTCCCTGAGAGATCTCGTTTAAGACCAATACAGTAAAAATGCTGCAGCCAGGTAATGCTTTTTTCATCAGTCTGATAAGTAACATCAGTGTAATCAAAAACGCTGATCAGAGGGTGTTCAGGCTTCGGCAGGCCACCAATCTCATGGAATTCTGCAATGGTATTTAAAGTAAGTATTTTCTTATTTTTCATAATAAAATAAAATCAAAGATAGGGCAAATCTTCGCAGACTGCCCCATCTTTTGGTTTAATTTGAAGCTTAAAAGTCGGTAGAATTACTCAGTTCCAGAGTGGATTCAATATCTGCATCCAGCATTTTCATTTTTTCTTTTGCCAAACCTACCGCGTCCGTTCCCATCACAAAATGAACAGGCGGTTTCTGCATCTCAGCAAGTTTTATAAAAGCAGATGCTGCTTTCTCAGGATCTCCGGGCTGATTTCCGTTGATTTCCTCTTTGTGTTTTGCCTCTACAGTTCTGGCCGCCGTATATTCCAAAATTGGATTTTCAGGTGTTGTCATCGACCCCGAATCAAGGAAATTAGTTCTGAAATATCCAGGATAAACCACCGTTGCATTGATCCCAAATTCGGCAACTTCATAAGCAAGCGATTCTGTAAAACCTGCCACTGCAAATTTCGTCGCGCAATAAACACCCCAACCAGGAAAAGCACCTGTAATTCCGCCTATTGAAGCGACATTCATAATATATCCCGATTTTTGATTTCTCAGAAAAGGCATTGCCTGACGGATCACATTCAGTGAACCGAAAACATTGGTGTCAAAATTTTTACGGCTTTCTTCATCCGTTAATTCTTCCAGAGTTCCGAGCTGTCCGTATCCGGCGTTGTTGACGATAACGTCTACCCTTCCAAATTTCTCAACCGTTTCAGTAATTGCTTTTTTCACATTGTTTTCATTCAAAAGATCCATTTCCAAAGGAAGAAACCTTTCTGAGGACTGAATACTGTTTTCAAAACTTTTCAGTGATCTTGACGTTGCGGCTACGCTGTAACCTTCGGCTAAAAGTTTCTGAACCAAAGCCAAACCTAATCCTTTTGAAGCTCCTGTAACGAACCATACTTTTTTTGTGCTCATAATAAATGTATTTGTTGTTAATTATTTACATGACAAAGTTGAGATTATTGGCAAAGAAAAATTAAACCGATTCAACGGATTTTGTAGCCAAATTAATGCTAAAGGTATATTCATTTTAAAAGAATAAAATGATCTCAATTTTATATATTCGTATGCAAAACATATTCGATGAAATATCTTTATTTTGATTTTAAATTATTTTTAATTCTCGCCTTCACGTTTATCATCATGACTGTGGCAGGAACTTTAAGTCATGAACTTGGACATTACGCTGTTGCAGAATATTTGGGATATGATGCAAGAATAGATTATCAAAGTATGCACACCGAAAATGATGTCAGGAGAAAATACCTTGATTCTACTTTTGAAAAATACTCTTTCGAAATTAAAAATAATCTGAGTTTTCCCGGGAAACAAAATTATGATGCCAAAAGAAAAGAATACAGAAGTGACAGAATAAAAATCCTTGCCGGCGGACCTCTTCAAACCATGATTACCGGAACTATAGGATTTGTACTGCTGTTAGTATATAGAAAAAAAATTTTTTCTGTGAATAAAACAACTGTTACAGGATGGCTTCTGGTGTTTTGCTCACTGTTCTGGTTAAGACAAACTGCTAACTCTTTTATGTGGACTGCTGGCTATATTTTTACAGGTGAAAAATCCATGAGAGCTGATGAGTTGCGACTTGCGAGGTATTTAGATTTTAATATCTGGACAATTCACAGCATTACCGGAATTCTTGGTCTGATCGTGTTGTTTACCATTCTCAGTCTGCTTCCTAAAAATCAGGTTTTAACTTTTATTTCGGCAGGCTTAGTGGGAGGTATTTTGGGATTTTATTTATGGCTGATTAAATTTGGACAATACATTTTACCTTAAAAAATTAAACAGGCTAAAAATTCATTAATATTTTGAAGATTTTTCGAGTACCATCGAGATACACTCGAGATACCCTTGGCATACCTATTTGAATGATCGAAATAGTGCATTAAAAAAATTAAACAGTTATCAAATTGCAGAACAGTATAACAGCGTTTATCTGTTCAGTTCCTCCTGAAAAGCTTCAAAATACCTCGCCAGATCAATCCCATCTGCCAAACCATGGTGTGCTTCGATGGAAACAGGCATCATCTTTTTTCCATCACGAATACTGAATTTTCCAAAAGCTATTTTGGGAATACATTCTTTGGGATCAAAATCTGTAGGATGAAGAATAGAAGTAAACGAATGCCACGGAATTGTCGTGTGTCTGATGTGATTAGGCGGCAAAACGTCATTTTTAATTCCCAAACCTTTTGTGTTCTGAACCGTTGTCACCTGCTCCTGCAAACGCTCATTAAAAGTTTCAAAATCATCAGAAAATTCAAAGTAGGAAAAACCGAAAGTGCCGTCTGCCCTGCCAATCGTACTTCCGATATGAACCGTTTCGTATAAAGCAATTTTGTCATCCACAATTCTGAGTTTCAAAGCATCCACTTTATTAATCGCAACCATCGATTTGTAAAGATAATAGGCGAAAAAAGAATCTCCGTTTCTCTTTGCATTGTCATAGGCTATAGTGCAGTCAACCTCTATGGTGAAGCCAAAGTACGGACTTTTTAATGATGAGAAAAATTCAAAATGTTCTTTTCTGTTCCAGTTTTCAAAATCGATGATCTTCATGAAATTCTTTTTTTGCAAATTTCCGTAAGATTTATTGATTGTGAAAATGAAACTCCAGAAAAATGAAACTGTAACAAATCATATTGAGTTGATGGAGTATAATAAAAATGTCCTTGTCAACTTGATGACAACTCATTTCTGAACTTCAGCCATCAATTGAGTTTATAAATTTTCTCCATGGCAGACCGTAAAGATCCAAAAACAGATTCACAAATGGAAAGTTGAAAAAAATTATGTTAAAATTGGAAAAACTGGAGCTGTGATATTGGGGATGGTCTGGTAAATGCTGTAAATACCGGCAAACACCACACAAAAATATCATATAATGGAAAGACGAACTTTCTTGAAAAACAGCGGGCTTGCCGGAGCAGGATTGATGGCGTCATCTGCCGCACCTGCGTTTGCATCACAACTATTAAAAGAAAATTTTATGGAACAATTTGAAAATAAAGGACTGGGAAAAAGATTCAGACCCAAATATAAATCAGGATTTGGCGGTGTCGCTTTAGGGAATGGTTTTAATGTCAATCCTAACATTGAATGTTTACAATCCATTGAAGCGGCCTGGAATGCAGGAGTCCGCTACTTCGATACTTCACCGTGGTACGGTTTGGGACTCAGCGAACACAGAATGGGATTGTTTCTGAAAGACAAAAAACGCGATGAGTTTACGCTTTCCACAAAGATGGGAAGAATACTTAAACCACATGACGATTTTAAACTGGATGGTTTATGGAAAGGAAAACTCAACTTTTCTTATGCGTACGATTACACAGCTGCCGGCGCCAGAAAAAGTGTAGAAGACAGCCTGAACAGATTGGGAGTTGCCTCATTAGACATCGTTTTCATCCACGATTTGTCTCCGGATAACAAAGATATGAAGGGTGACTGGGTAAAATATTTTGATATTGCTGCCAAAGGTGCGATGCCCGAGCTGATAAAAATGCGTGAAGAAGGTTTGATTAAGGGTTGGGGTTTTGGAGTCAACACCATCGAACCAATTTTAAAAGCCATCGAAGTTTCCGATCCTGATATTTTCCTTTCGGCGTGTCAGTATTCATTGATTCATCACAAAGACGATCTGAATAAAGTATTCCCGAAGGCTGCTGAAAAAGACATTTCAATTGTTGTGGGAGCTCCTTTGTGTGCAGGTTTTCTGTCAGGTAAAGACCGGTATTTATACAATGGCGATTTTCCGGCTGGGGTGAAAGATAAACTGGTGGCACTGCAACGGGTTGCCAATAATCATAAAGTAGATCTGAGAACGGCTGCGCTTCAGTTTGCGGCAGCTCCGGATGTGGTTTCCGGAGTAATTCCAGGGGCTCACACGGTAAAACAGTCTGAAGAAAATGCGGCATCGTTTAAAACGAAAATTCCTGCCGGATTCTGGGCAGAACTGAAAAAGGAAAAATTAATTGAAGAAAATGCTCCAACACCAAAAGCTTAATTATGGAAAAAAGAAATAACAGATACCATATTGATCTGAAAGAATTAGAATTAAAAGATGGCTCGATAGCCGGAAAGAATCTTTCTTTTGAGTTTGAAAACCATGATGATCTTTTTAAAATTTTCTATTTAATAAAAACTAAAAATCTATTTGAGGATGAAAAGATGTCTCTTGAATTTACACTAGGTTTGAAATTATTTACAGAAGTTTTAATTAAAAATAAAAATCACCCGCTGTTTGAAGGTTTAAGCCCGGCAATTTCAGAATTTATGAAAAAACTTAAAAATTATTAATTTAGATAGTAAAATATGAGCACAGAAAAAATAGGCTTTATCGGCTTGGGAAATATGGGACATCCAATGGCGAAAAATCTGGAAAAAGCGGGGTTTCCATTGACCGTTTACAACAGAACTGCGGAGAAAGCGGAAGAGTTTAAAGCTGATTCAAAAGTTGCTGATGATGTAAAAGAACTGGTAGAAAACAGTGATATCATTTTCACAATGCTGACCAATGATGAAGCGGCAAAGGATGTTTACAGACAGATTTTAGAACTGAATATTTCAGAAAAACTGTTCGTCGATATGAGTACCATCTCACCTGAAGCGAGTACAAAACTCGCAGATGCCGTTAAAATAAAAGAGGCTTCTTTCCTTGATGCTCCAGTTGCGGGAAGTACAAAACCAGCTGCCGAAGGAACTTTAATTTTCATGGTCGGTGGAGATGAGAATGATGTGGAAAGAGCAAAACCTTATTTAGAAAAGCTTGGGAAACAGATCAAACATTTAGGCAAAAACGGAAAAGGTCTGGCGGCAAAACTGTCGGTAAATTACTTTATTTCAACGCTTTATCAGGGTTTGGCAGAAACAATTCTGTTTTCAGATCATTTAGGAATTGAAAGAAAGGATATGTTGGAAATCATTAACGAAAGTGCAAGCGGAAGCGGTGCGACCAAAGTCAAAACACCTCTTTTGGTTGAAGACAATTATCAGCCTGCATTTTCTTTAGATTTAATGTTAAAAGATATTCTGCTGGCAAAAGATGCCGGTGCAGATTTTCCTCTGTCTCAAACTTTAATTGAAACTTATCAGTCCGCTCAAAACGATGGCTTCGGGAAAGACGATGTGATTGGAATTATCAATTATTTAAAAAAGAACCAAGGCCAGAAATAAATATTACATACTTAAGATAAGATAAATTTCTATCAGCCATCAACTAACATCCAGCATCCAACCAAAAACAAAAACTATGAAAGACTTCAAAATCTTATTCTTTTTCCTAAGACTACCAATCGCCATTTCGCTGGCGGGTCACGGCTTGGTACGAATTCCAAAACTGCAGGCTTTTACCGAAGGCATGGTAAAATCTATGGAGAAATCTGCAATTCCTGAAGTGTTGATTACACCTTTCGGATATCTGCTACCATTTTTAGAAGCGATTGTCGGAATAGCTTTGTTGATTGGTTTTAAACCTAAATTAACCATTTATGCATCACTTGCCTTAATGAGCATTTTGATTTTTGGAAGCAGTTCCGTTGAAAACTGGTCAGCCATTGAAGCACAGCTACTCCACTCACTGTATCTATTTGCACTTTTGTGGTTTTATTTAAAATACAGTTCAGAAGAACATCAACCCATAATATAACAATATGAAAGAAAGAATTTTAGAAGGCGAATTATGGACCGCCAAAAAAATTGAAAACAATTATATCGTCAGTATTAAAGATCAGTCGAGCATTGTGCAGGCTCTGAACGATTTTGTATTAAATCAGAACATCAAATCCGGTCAGGTCACCGGAATTGGCGCAGTAAGTGAAGCAACTCTCAGGTTTTTTGACTTTTCTACGAAAGAGTATGTAGACAAAAAGTTTGACGAACAAATGGAAGTGACCAATATCTCGGGCAACGTTTCTGTGGCTGAAAATAAGCCGCTCCTCCATTTACATATTACTTTGGGAAGGCAGGATTATTCGGCAATTGCAGGACATTTACAGGATGCAAAAATTCGCGGAGCCGGAGAATTCTTTTTCTATCCCATGGAAATTCCCGTTTTTAAAACTAAAAATGAGGATATCGGAATCAATCTATATGATTTTGAAAAGTCGGAAGATAAACCTTAATTTTGATGTATATTTCTCTGCATGTTTGATACTCTCATTTCTCATATTCAAAACAAAGTAAACTTAACCGACGAAGAAAAAACTGAATTACAGTCTTTCTTTTCGGTTAAAAAACTAAAGAAAAAACAGTTTCTTTTGAAAGAAGGAGACATTTGCACTCATCTTTCTTTTGTGAGTAAAGGTTTGCTTAAATCTTATTTTGTAGATGAAAAAGGAGGAGAAAACATTAATATGTTTGCTTTTGAAGGTTGGTGGATTTCAGATTTTAAAAGTTTTATCAGTCAGGAAAGGGCCGTCTTGAATATTGATGCCGTAGAAGAAACAGAACTGCTGATGATCAGTCTTGAAGATTACGAAAAACTGACGTTAGAAATTCCCTTGATGGACCGTTATTTCAGAATTTTATATCAGAACAGTTTGGTGACGAAGGATTATCGTTTAATAGCATCAAACAGTTATACCGCAGAAGAGAAATATTTGGAGTTTTCAAAGAAAAATCCTGAAATCATAAAAAGAATTCCGCACAATCTCATTGCCTCATTTTTAGGTTTAGCTCCGGAAACCGTCAGCAGAATCCGCAAGAAACTTCTTTTAAAAAAGCTGTAAGTTTGAACCTAAAACCTAAATCATAGAATTCTAAACCTTGAATTTTAAATCTTAAATTTTGAATTGAGTGAAACTCATGACCCAGATCAAGTGGTTTCGCCAATGATCACGGTAACTTTGTAGGAGAAATTTTACAAAATGGAAAACAATAAAAATATCGCCTTAGTTGTTGGTGCCACCGGAATTACCGGAAGCAACCTCGCCAACGAACTTATTTCACAAGGCTGGACAACCTACGGAATATCCAGAAATACCAATAACAATATAAGTGGATTAATTTCTGTAAAAGCAGACCTTCTGAACGTCAGTAGTCTGGAAACTGCCTTAGAAAACATCACTCCTACTCACGTATTTTTTACAACCTGGATGCGGAATGACACCGAAGAAGAAAACATCCGTGTCAACAGTGCTTTGGTAAGAAATCTTTTAAACGTTCTATCTGCTAAAAAATCAATACAGCACGTTGCTTTGGTTACAGGTTTAAAACATTACCTCGGACCGTTTGAAGCCTACGCAAAAGAAGGAAAACTTCCGGAAACGCCTTTGAGAGAAGAACAACCGCGACTTCCCCTTCCCAACTTTTATTACGCTCAGGAAGATGAAGTTTATACAGCGGCAGACAGAGATGGTTTCAGCTGGAGCATTCACAGACCGCATACGGTAATTGGTTATGCTGTGGGAAATGCCATGAATCTGGGAACGACTTTGGCAGTGTACGCAAGCATCTGCAAAGAGACTGGCAGAAAATTTATCTGGCCCGGTTCATCCGCACAATGGAATGGAATTTCGGATGTAACCGACGCAAGAATTTTAGCAAAACAGCTGGTTTGGGCATCTACAAGAGAATTTGCTAAAAACATAGCATTCAATATCACCAATGGAGATATTTTCCGCTGGAAATGGTTGTGGTACAGACTGGCAGCATATTTTGGCGTTGAAGCAATAGGTTTTGAAAACGAAATGAGACCTCTCGAAAAAGAGATGCAGAACGATCAGGAAATCTGGAGCAAAATTGTAGAGAAATATGATTTAAAAGAAGCGAATATCGAAAGATTATCTTCCGCATGGCACACCGATTTGGATTTAGGAAGGCCGCTCGAAGTAATGACCGACATGACCAACAGCCGAAAGGCAGGCTTCAGAGAATTTCAGAATACCGAAGAATCTTTCTTTGACTTATTTAAAAAATTAAAAGAAGAAAAGATTATTCCTTAAAATTTGAAGAAGAGTTGTTTTATAACAGCTCTTTTTTTTGTTTGATAAAATTTGTTCCTTTGTGAAAACAGACCCGTTGGTATTTTATGAAAAAATCTCAGGAAACCCGCTTAAATATTCTTCAGAAAGCTTTTGAACTGATTTACCAAAAAGGGTATCAGACAACAAGTGTTGATGAAATTATCGCTACAACGCAGGTTACGAAAGGTGCCTTTTATTATCACTTTAAAACCAAAGATGAGATGGGTCTGGCGATTCTCAATGAACTGATGATCCCCAATTTTAAAAATAATTTTATTCAGCCTTTTCAAACTGAGGGACATCCTCTGGACACGATTTATAATTTACTTCATTATTTACTGATTGAAAGTGAAGATTTAAAAGTGGAATACGGCTGTCCGGCCTCCAATTTCACTCAGGAAATGGCGCCGTGGAATATTGATTTTACAAAAGCTTTAAATAACCTCTCCATTAATTGGGAAAAAACAATGATCGATGCCATTGAAAAAGCTAAGAAGGAACAAGTTTTAAAATCTGACGTAAACGCGAAAGAGGTTGCTGTTTTTGTAATATCGGGATATTGGGGCGTACGGAATTTGGGTAAACTTGAAAATTCAAAATCTGTATATCTTATTTATTTAAAAGGCCTTAAGAATTATTTTGAAAGCCTGAAATAATTTTTTCTCTAAAAACATACTAATTAGTATGTTTTTGATTTATCTTTGTTGCATTGAAATTTAAAATAATGTATCAAACGCTTACATTTCTCCATTCCATATTTCGCTGGCTGGTTTTACTTAGTTTATTCTACTCTATTTTCAGAGCATATCAAGGTTACTTTTCTGATAAAATCTTTTCAAAAACAGACGATTCCGTCAGACACTGGACGGCGACCATTGCACATATTCAACTGGTTTTGGGTATCACCTTATATTCTCAAAGTCCCATTATCAAACATTTCTGGAAGAATTTCACCGAAGCCCGAGAATCTTTTGACTTATTTTTTTTCGGATTGATTCACATTTCACTGATGCTGATTTCCATTATTCTAATTACCATTGGTTCCTCCATTTCAAAAAGAAAGACCGATGACAGAGAGAAATTTAAGACAATATTAATTTACTTCGTTATCGCTTTAGTGATAATTTTCATCGCTATTCCGTGGCCATTTTCACCGCTTGCCAACAGACCTTATTTCAGATAATTATGATTGATTTATTTAAAACAAAAATCGGACGCCTGAGAATCATTGCCATTCTTGAAGGAATTTCGTTATTAACATTAGTATTTATCGCCGTCCCTTTAAAATATGGATTTGATAATCCCGCTTTCGTCAAAATGATGGGACCGATTCACGGTTCATTATTTCTGCTTTTTTTATTCAATACGTTAAGTGTTGGCGTCGAACAAAACTGGAAGTTTAAAGAAACAACCTGGAAAGTTCTTTTGGCTTGCATCATTCCGTTCGGAACATTCTATATCGATAAAAAAATCCTGAGCAAACTATGAAAAACCTTCTGATTTTCTGCGGAATCATTTTAATGATTTACATTGTTTACAGAGTCTACAAATACCAGACTTTGGACGATGGTTTAGACAAAATGATTAAAAACGGAGCCGTCATCCTAGATGTTCGCACTGAAAAAGAATTTGAGATGGGACACATTTCCGGTTCACAGAATATTTCTTTAGGAACAATCCGTGAAAGATATCATGAACTTGACCCTAATAAAACGTATATCACAGTTTGTTCTCACGGTTTGCGAAGTGTAAAAGTGGAATCTATTTTAAAGGAAAAAGGATTTAAAAAAGTATACAATGGCGGTGCGTGGAGTGATTTGCAGAAAAGTCTTGAACAAAATTAATTTGGTTAGGTTTTTGAATATTCAGAAACACACTAATCATCACACTTTTGAAACTCATCACATTCACAAACAAAGGTATTTACTGTCCGCAGGGTAAATTTTATATTGACCCGTGGCGACCTGTAGATTATGCGGTCATCACGCATGGACACGCCGACCACGCCCGTTGGGGAATGAAAAAATATCTGTGTCATCATTTCACAAAACCTATTTTACATCAAAGAATTTCTCCAGATATTGAATGTCAGACCTTGCAGTATGGCGAGGTTTTAGACATTAATGGTGTCAAACTTTCGATGCATCCAGCTGGCCACATCATTGGCTCGGCGCAGATTCGTTTGGAATATAAAGGTTATGTAAGCGTGATTTCGGGTGACTACAAAGTTCAGGATGATGGTTTGAGTACACCTTTTGAGTTGGTAAAATGTAACGAATTTGTGACGGAAAGTACATTCGGACTTCCCATTTACAACTGGCTGGAAGTTCCGGATTTAAATAAAAGACTGCAGAACTGGGTTTTAAGAAATCAGGAAAATCAGAAGACTTCTGTGTTCATCGGATATTCTTTGGGTAAAGCGCAAAGAATTATGAAAGCCGTAGAAGGAATGGGAAAAATCCACGTTCACTACTCGATTGGCAAACTGAATAAAGCCTTTGAAGAAGTCGGAATTGTGCTTCCGGATTATGAAGTTCCCGATTTCAGGGAAAGCATCAAACACGTTGCAGGCGACATTGTGATTGTTCCTCCGGCTTTGTTGGACAGCAATGTCATTAAGAAAATTCCTGATGCAGCAACCGCAATTTGCTCCGGTTGGATGCAGGTTCGCGGCGCCAGAAGGTGGCGTAGTATGGACGCCGGTTTTCCGATGAGTGACCACGCCGACTGGAAAGGATTATTGCAGGCCATCAAAGCAACTGAAGCAGAAATTGTTCACGTGACGCACGGACAAACCGAAGTTTTTTCTAAATATTTAAATGAATTGGGAATTAAATCTGATGTTGTGGAAACTTTGTATGGCGACGATGATGAAGAGGTAACTGAAAAAGAAGTTGTAAAAGATGATGATTGATTCTAAATAACCTTGACAAGGTTGATAGCAAACTTCAAAAACAGATATCACATTGAAAAATGTTGAATAGTTTTAATAGCTCCGTAGGAGCGAAATGTTTGTAGATTAAAGCAATAGTGCGAGAAGTTTGAGCTCCGTAGGAGCGGCACTCAAGAGTTAGTTTAAAACGTCGAATTGCTCGCAGCCCGACTCGAACGGAGCTCTTTTTGTGAGGAGGTACGACGAGCAAAAAAGCGGGAGTGGAAGGCATAAATGAGATGAAGCAAAGACTTTATCGAAATTTACGAACGAAGTTCAAAGCTGCCCAAATTAAACAAAAGATAAGCAATGAAAAATTTCGCAGAACTCATCAACGCCCTCGAAAGTACGAATAAAACCAACGCTAAAATCGATGCCATCATCGATTATCTTGAACGTGCACCTGATGATGATAAACTGTGGTTCATCGCCCTGTTTACGGGGAAAAGACCTAAGCGAAATGTCAACACCAACTATATGAAAGAATGGGCGTTGGAAATTACTCAACTGCCATTCTGGCTTTTTCAGGAAAGTTATTCCTCAGTCGGCGATTTGGGTGAAACGATATCGTTGATTCTTCCTCCTCCCACTGAAAAAATAGAGAAAACTTTATCTGAATGGATGAATGAAATCATCGGACTAAAAACGAAAACTGAAGCTGAGAAAAAAGAATTTGTTCTTAATTCCTGGAATGGTTTGGATTACACGGAACGGTTGATTTTCAACAAATTACTGGGTGGAAGTTTCAGAATTGGAGTTTCCTCAAAGACTTTAATTAATTCTCTTACGAAGTTTTCCGGACAGGAAGCGAGCACGTTGATGCACAGTCTGATGGGGAAATGGCAACTTGATGAAGTATCATTTCAGGAATTGATTTCGGCTGAAAATATCAATCCTGACAACTCAAAACCCTACCCTTTCTGTTTGGCTTATCCGCTTGAAAAAGAGCTGGAAGATTTGGGAAAACCTGAAGAATGGCTCATCGAATATAAATGGGACGGAATCCGTGGACAAATTATCAGACGAAACGGTGAAGTTTTTATCTGGTCGCGTGGTGAAGAGTTGGTCACCGAGCAGTTTCCTGAAATTGCCGAGACCGTGAAAGCGATGACAGGTAACTTTGTGATAGATGGAGAAATACTTGCGGTAATGGAAGGTAATGTGTTAAATTTTAATGAATTACAGAAACGTCTGAACCGTAAAACTTTAACTAAAAAAATGCTCGCCGAAATTCCCATTGAAGTTTTTGCATATGATATTTTGGAACTGGAAGGAACTGATTTAAGGGAAAAACCTATTTCTGCGAGAAGAGCAATGCTAGAGGAATTATTATTAAATGAAGAACCGGGAAACATTAAAATTTCTCAGGCAATTGATTTTGAAGACTGGAGCAAATTAGATTTAATCAGAGAAAATTCAAGGGAAATCAATAGTGAAGGCTTGATGCTGAAACAGAAAAATTCGCACTACCATTCCGGACGGAAGAAAGGCGACTGGTGGAAATGGAAAATCAGTCCGTTAACGATTGATGCAGTTTTGATTTACGCTCAAAAAGGTAGCGGACGACGAAGTGCGTACTACACCGATTACAGTTTTGCCGTGAAAAGTGGCGATAAATTGGTTACAATTGCAAAAGCATATTCCGGATTGACCGACAAGGAAATAATGGAAGTCAGCAAGTTTGTCAATAAAAATGCGATTGAAAAATTCGGCCCCGTGCGTACCGTAAAGCCTGAATTGGTTTTCGAGATTGCCTTCGAAGGAATTGGTTTCAGCAACCGTCACAAAAGCGGTGTGGCACTGCGTTTCCCACGGATTTTAAGATGGCGGAAAGATAAAACCGTGAACGATATTGATGATATTGAAGAGATTAAGAAATTGATACAGTAGATTTACTTTTATTATTAGTTTATTATTTTTTGTTTAGATATTTTTGTTAAAATTAATAATTATGAGTTTTAAAATTTTAGCAATTTAGACCATTAAAAAATTGTAAAGGCGCATTTCGTAAAAATTTAGAAGTTAATAGATTTTATAAATTTTATAATGATTACGAATTTTTTAATGAAGAAACAAAAATTGACAATTACGAAAATGAGATAGAAGTTTCAGATAAATCGATTACAGAAATTAAATGCAACGAATCAATTCCTGAAAATTTTTATGGAAACAAAATCAACATTTCAGCCGTAGTTGGAAAAAATGGTAGTGGTAAAAGTACTTTATTAGAGTTAATATATATAGCATTTTATAACTTATCCATTGAAACTGGTGTCATTAAAAAAAACGCTAAATTTTTCAAAATTTCTAATATTAATTTAGAGCTTTACTTTCTTTTAGAAAATAAAATTTATCAGATAATATTTTCTACTAAACCTACTCAAATTAAATGTTTTGAAAAAATTAATCAAAAGTTTGTTCTAATTGATGATGAAAAAAATCATTTAAAAGAATTACTAGATAAAAATTCATTCTTATATAATATTGTAATCAATTATTCTCTCTATGGTTTAAATTCAAAAGAAGTTGGAGATTGGATAGAATCTATTTTTCACAAAAACGATGGGTATCAAACTCCTATAGTTTTAAATCCAATGAGAACAGATGGAAATTTTGATATTAATACAGAAACTGATTTGGCAAAACAAAGATTTATAACAAATTTAGTTCTTAACGAAAGTTTATTATCCATTGGTACTCATAAAAGAATTTTGAATTTTACAATTGAGTTGAGACAATTCGAAAATGACGATTGGTTTTATATTGAAGATGTAGATTTTTCTCAATATTATGATGAACCTCATTTATATTTTAAAAATTACTTACTAAAATTCTTTTTCAAATATAATCGAGGTGATTTACACTTAACATATGATGGTATAAATGAAGTTCTAATTAATTATATTCTAAGAAAATTAATAAAAATTACTGAACAGTATGATTTTTATAAAAAATATAATATATACATAGAAGGTGACAAAATCACATATAAGGTAAATGACTCAAAGCATTTTTACAATCAACTAAATTCGGATAATAGTCACATTACTTTGAAACTAAAGCAAGCTTTAAATTTTCTATTTTTTAACAATTTACGAAATCAAAAACAAAATATCTTATTTACAAATTATTACGAAAAACAAACTTTTGTTGATAATAATTTTAAAGATTTTTTTGAAGAAGTAAATCAAAATGTAAAAAACAATATCGAATTTTTTAAAAATAAAAATAATTGTCAAGCAATATTTTTTTTACCTCCAGCAATCTTCACTAGTGATTTTATTTTAGATGGAGATTACCCATTTTCAGCTTTAAGTTCAGGAGAGAAGCAACGAATTTATAGTCTTAATTCAATATTATATCATTTGCTTAATTTAAATTCAGTCCATTTTAATACAAATGCAAAATACAAATATGAAAATTTAAATATAGTTCTTGATGAGATTGAACTTTACTATCATCCGGAAATGCAAATAAATTATGTGAAGGATTTAATCGATAATGTTAACCAACTAAACCTAGATAATATAAAAAATTTAAACTTTACCTTTATCACACATTCACCATTTATTTTGTCTGATATCCCGAAACAAAACGTATTGTTTCTAGAGGTTAATAAAAACCAAAAATCACAACCAAAAGATTATCAAATTAAGAACACATTTGCGGGTAATATTTCTGAACTTTTAGAAGATAGTTTTTTCTTGAAAGATGGATTAGTGGGTGCTTTCGCTAAGCAAAAAGTTGAAGAAACGATTGAATGGTTGATTGAAATGGAAAAAAAAATAAAAACTAAGAATTTCCAAGTGATTGCTGAACACATAGAATATTATAAAAAAATAATTAATCTTATTGATGAAACTGTAATATATTACAAATTGAAAGAAAAATTCTATGAACTTTTCCCAAGTGAATTCGAAGAAGACCAAAAAGAAAAAGAACTAAAAAAGTTAGCAGAAGAATTAGGATATAAAATTGAAAAACTATAATGATTTATTTAAAATTTAGCAAAAAAGCATTTGAATTTCATGCAGAAAAAATTCAAAATGTTTTTGATGAAATATTACATAAAGGCTATATAAAAAGAGGTAAACCATTAGCAAATATAAATTTGAATGTAGATTTTTTGGATTTTCTTAAAAATAACGCTCCAGATTTAATTTCAGGAAAACCAGATAAGTTATTAGAAATTAATGAGGAGTATGAAAAACTTATTCTAAATGATTTAGAAAAAAAATATATCAAAAATTTCTTTTTACAGACGGGTTATGAAGGTTTTCAAAAAAAATATGGAAAAGAGTTTTTAGATTTAATAGGAGTTGATACTTGCGTTTATTGTAATAGAAATTATACAATTAATATAACAAAGAATCATTCTAGAGCGGAACTTGACCATTGGTTTCCTAAAACCCAATTTCCTTTATTATCATTGTCATTTTATAATTTAGTACCAAGTTGCCATTCTTGCAATCATATAAAAGGAAATCCAAAAATTAATTGGGACAATGCGTTAAATGAATATATCCATCCCTATTTTAAAGAAAATAATGAGGGATTTAGTTTCGACTTTTTTTATAATAAAACTTTGGATAAATTAAATGTTGAAACTAGGAGTTTTAAAAAGAATATTAAAACAGATAAAACTCTCCAATTCAATAAAACAAAAGAGATTTATAATTCACATTCTGAAAAAGAATTAAGAGATTTAGTCAATCTAAGATACAAGTATTCAAAGAATTATATAAAAATACTTTCGGAAGATACTTTTGAAAACTTGAAAATTAGTAAAGATGAAATTTATAGAACAATTTTTGGAATAGAAATAAATGAAAATGATTTTCATAAAAGACCATTTAGTAAATTCAAAAAAGACATAATTGATAATCTTTTACGCATAGAGAAAAATCTTTTAGATTAATTTAAATACTAATAAAATCTTGAACCAATTCGAAAATACCAACGGCTTTAAAATCATTCAGAATTGGATGATGGAAAAGGGCAACGCGCCATTTAAATTTCAGGTCGATACCTGGAAGAAATTTGGCAGTGGCTACAGCGGTATGGTGGTAGCTCCGACGGGTTTTGGGAAAACTTTTTCGGTATTTTTAGCTTTGGTTTCAGATTTTCTAACGAATCCTGACAAGTACAAAAAAGGACTGAAGATGATTTGGATTACACCATTGCGTTCTCTTTCCAAGGACATCGCAAAAGCAATGCAGGAAGCAATTGACGAGATTGGTTTAGATTGGACAGTTGGCGTAAGAAACGGTGATACCGACCCGAAAGTCCGTCAGCAACAGGTAAAAAGTATGCCTGAAATTCTGGTGGTCACACCTGAAAGTCTCCATTTACTTTTAGGACAGAAAAATCATCAGCAATTCTTTACCAATATGCATTGCGTTGCGGTGGATGAGTGGCACGAATTGCTCGGTTCAAAAAGGGGCGTGATGGTTGAATTAGGGATTTCACAGCTCTTTCATTATGTTCCGAAACTTAAAATCTGGGGAATTACTGCAACCATCGGAAACCTCGAAGAAGCGCAGGATGTTTTGATTCCTTATGATATTAAGAAAACAAAAATTACGGCGAAAGAACTCAAGAAAATCGATATCATTTCGGTTTTTCCGGACGAAGTTGAACTATTGCCCTGGGCAGGGCATCTCGGACAAAAACTGGCGGATAAAGTGGTTCCTATTATTTTAGAATCCAAATCGACCATTGTTTTTACGAATACCCGTAGTCAGAGTGAAATGTGGTATCAGCTTTTGCTGAATGCCTACCCAGATTTTGCAGGACAAATCGCCATTCACCACAGTTCGATTGATGCGCATCTCAGAATTTGGATTGAAGAAAATTTAAGTTCAGGAAAATTAAAAGCGGTTGTTTCCACATCGTCCTTGGATTTGGGAATTGACTTTAAACCTGTTGATACAGTCATTCAAATTGGTTCTGCGAAAGGCGTTGCGAGATTTCTGCAACGTGCCGGACGAAGCGGCCACTCGCCTTTTGAGACCTCAAAAATTTTCTGCGTTCCCACCCACTCTCTGGAGCTGATTGAAGTAGCAGCTTTGAAAGAAGCTGTTAAACAAAAGGTTATCGAGCCACGTGAGCCGGTGGTTTTATGTTTCGATGTCCTGGTTCAGTTTCTGATGACTTTGGCGGTTGGCGATGGATTTTTACCGCACGAAGTTTACGAAAGAATTAAAAAAGTCTATACTTTTCAGGAAATCAGAGATGAGGAATGGAAAGCGATGATTGATTTCCTCACGATTGGTGGAAGTGCTTTAAAAAGCTATGAAGAGTATCACAAAGTGGTCGTGATGGAAGATGGTCTGCATAAAGTGACTTCCAGAAAAATCGCAATGCTCCACCGGATGAATATGGGTGCGATTGTCAGCGATGCGATGCTGAAAGTTAAATTTATTTCCGGCGGTTACATCGGGATGGTCGAGGAATATTTTATTTCAAGACTGAAAAAAGAAGAGAAATTTATTCTGGCCGGCCGGGTTTTGGAAGTGGCGATGATAAAAGATATGACGGTTTTCGTGCGGGCTTCCAAAGGAAAAGCGCAGGCTCCGAGCTATCTTGGTGGACGATTGCCTTTAAGTTCAAATCTGGGTCATTTTTTAAGAGAAAAATTGTCGGGAGCATTAAATCCAAAAGCTTCTGAAAAAGAACTGAAGTTTTTACATCCGCTTTTAGCTAATCAGGAAAAGCGGTCACATATACCGAGGGAAGATGAATTTTTGATTGAATTAATTAAAAACCGCGAAGGATATCATTTGTTTATGTACCCATTCGAAGGGCGTTTGGTGCACGAAGTGATGGCGGCTTTGATTGCCTACCGAATTTCCAAACTGGCTCCGATTTCTTTTTCGATGGCGATGAATGACTACGGTTTTGAACTGTTCAGCGACAAAGAAATTCCTGTGACTGAAGATAATTTAGATAGAATTCTGACCAGAGATAATCTGATGGTTGATGTAATTTCAAGTATCAATTCAGCAGAAATGGCAAGCCGTAAATTCAGAGATATTGCGGTGATTTCGGGAATGGTCGTGCAGAATTTCCCCGGACAGCAACGTTCGAATAAAGCTTTACAAAGTTCAGCCGGATTGATTTTTAAAGTTCTCGAAGATTACGACCCCAATCATTTTCTCGTGAGACAGGCTTATACGGAAGTTTTTAATATGCAGTTGCAGGAGCAAAGATTAGTGGAAGCTTTTAAAAGGATTGAAAAATCGAAGTTTGTACTGAAGGTCGCCAACGCCTTTACACCATTAAGTTTTCCGATTAAGGTTGACAGTTTGAGACAGACTTTAACAAGTGAAGATTTGGATTCAAGAATTCAAAAGCTGATTCAGCAGGCTAAAAAGATTAAGTAAATTAATTTAATTCAGTTTTTCGCAGATTATTTTTAGTATAACAGACAATATTTTGTCTAATATTTCATAAATTCTTTCTTTTTCTATACTTTTACTCAATCAAATTAAAATTAAGTTTTTGTGAATTTTTCTCAGGCCATTAAAATACTATTTTTTTCAGGCTGTTTTCTGCTACTGAGTGGAGTTATGCTCGGACAGAATAAAAACGCTGCAAAGGAACTCGACCGCAGACTGGATGAGAACGCAAAACTTTACCGCAATAATATTGATCAGGCTTTCCAGCAGCTTCCGGAACTTCTCAGACTTTCGAAAACTTTAAATGATGGAAAAGCTGAAATGAAAATCCTGGACAGAAAATGCAGGTATTTCTACAGTAAAAACCTCACAGACAGCCTTATTGTAGAGGCAGAAAAATTAAAGAAAGTATCAGCCAATCTTCAGGATTACTATTTCGAATCGATGGCTCACGTATACCTCGCCGAGACGTATTCCATCAACAATCTTCCTGACCTCGCCATCACAAATCTGAATAATGCCTACGAACTTCTGGAAAAAGCAGATCAGAAGAGTGAAAAGGTATTTTTTGCAAAAGCCAATGTACTGAGCAGTTTCGCCAACATTTATCTTGATAAAAAACAGCCCAAAGAAGCCGCGAAAAAGATTTTACAGGTTATTGAAAACGGAAATCAGATAGAAGATGAAGATAAAAGAAACGCTTTTCAGTACCTGAATTACTCAAATATTGCCAACATTTATCTTCAGGTTGATATCGATTCTGCCAAAATGTTCGCCGACAAATCTTTTGCTATACGGCCACAACAAGAAGCTGACAACCGGAATTTAATCACCAACTACACCGTTTTCGGAAATTATTTTGAAAAAAAAGAAGATTTTAAATCAGCAATCTACTATTTTCATAAAGCTCTGAAAATTAATAAATCCAACGGGACTGATCTGAATTTAAATGAGATATATCTTCCACTTCAGAGAATATATTCTGCATTAAATCAGAAAGACAGTGCTGAATTTTACCATACAAAAGCTGAGACTTATGATCTTAAAATCATGAACAGCAAATACAATTCTTTACAAAAAGTTTTAAGCAAAGAGAAAGATCAGCAAAATAAAAGCCCGATGTATTTCCTCTACATTACTTTAGGAATGGGGATTCTCAGTGCATTTGGGATCTATTATTTTACCAAAAAAAGAAAATCTGCACCAATTCATCTTGGTGAAACAAAACAGGAAAAAACAGGACCGTCAACCGAAATCATTCAACAGCTCATTGAACTTCTGGAAAAGAATGATCCTTCATTTCTCATCAATTTTGAAATTGCTTTCCCCGATTTCATTTCTAATCTTTCCAAAAAATATCCCGAACTGCAACCTTCTGAAAGGGAATTCTGTGCTATGCTAAAACTCAAATTAAGCACAAAAGAAATTGCTAAATATACCTTTATAGAAACGCGCACGGTTCAAAACAAAAAATACAGGCTTCGTAAAAAATTTGAGATCCCTCAAGAGGTAGATATCTACTATTACATCGATCAGATTTAATTATTAAATTAATAATTTTAAACAAGATTATTAATAATTATTTAATTAAAATAAAATCCACTTTAGCAAAATCTCATTCTGTATACTTTTTAACTTTTTCAATTTAATTTCAGATCACAGCCGTTTTTCTCTACCACAAGTGTGCTTTTAAGCGATAAAAGTACATGATGAGTATCTAAATTACTAATTCTCTCTTCTATAAATTCGGTTTTATTTTTTTCCTGTTTTAGATTTGTAACTACGAAAAGCAATCGAAAATTCATCTTTTATTCATTTAAATATTTAGAATTAATTCGATTATTTATTTAACAAAATTAAATTATTAAAACTATGATTATGAAATCTATTTTATTGAAAAAAAGAATTCTTACTACTGCGGTCTTCCTTTTAGGAATTACAGCAAACGCCCAGGGACAATGGGATAATGTAGGATCAAATGCCACTGTGTCTGCAGCAGGAGCAAGTTGGTTAAATTTACTGACAACGGGCGCCGGGAATTACTACTTATCTTATTATGATACCAGCGTAACAAAAGGGTCTGTGCAGCAGTTTGACGGCCAGTCGTGGTCTTATGTAGGCGGTTCACCTGGTGTAACAACGACGACAGCACTTTATGGATGTATGGCAATGGACAATTCTGGAAGCATATATTACAGTAATCAAGCCGGAGCTGGTGGAATGGAAATCAGAAAATTCAGTGCTGGAGCATGGTCTATGCTTCCTAATGCTGCGACTGCACAGATCAATTATCAGGCTTTAGCTGTTTCTTCGTCAGGTGATGTTTTTGCTCACCACTCGCTAAGCAATGGCACGGTTAAAAGATATAAAAACGGAGCATGGGAGCAAGTAGGGAATACCGGTTTTGCAGGTGGTTCTACTTATGTAAAAATGGTTGTTGGTACTGATGACTTCATTTATGTAGCACAGATAGTGAGTGGTTTGAAAGTTTATAAAATAAGTGTTAATGCCAACAGCACAGATACCTGGACTTTAGTTGGTGGTGTAAATGTAAGCACAGCATATTCATCAGATAATTCTTTCATTGATCTTGCTTTAGATAGTAACAACATACCATACGTTTCCTATGTTTCGGCAACTGGTGATGGCCGAAAGCTCAATGTGAAAAAGTTTGACGGTACAAATTGGGTGCAGGTTGGAGCAGCTAATTTTTCAGATTCAGTAGTTAATAACACCTCCATTGCCTTATCCAGTAATGGAACAGTTTATACAGCAGCAAGTATTTGGGATAGCTCAAATCCCAATCATGCAAAGAATCAGGTATACGCTCTCAATCCTGGTGCAACGGCTTGGAATAAATTGGGAGGTACCGTAATCTCTGATGGTGCATCTACGTTTAATGAGCTTGCAGTTGATACTAATAATAAAGTAGTGCTAGCCTATGTTGATAATGGTGTGAAAGTAAAGCGATTTGATACAGCCTTGCTTTCTGTAAAAGATGTAAAAAAATTAAATATTGAGATATATCCAAATCCTGTAACCGATTATATTTATGTAAAAGGTCAGGGTAAAATCTTATCAGCAGAAGTTTATAACACAGCAGGACAAATTATTAAGCCTAATTTCGATTCTGAAAAAGTAGATCTTTCAGGATTAAAGACTGGCTCTTATGTTCTGAAATTAAAGCTGAACGAAGGATCTGAATACACACAGAAAATTTTGAAGAAGTAAAGGAAAAAAAGCATTTTAAATACTTAATTTTTTGAATAGAATCCTGATTTTTTCAGGGTTCTGTTTTTGTTTAAACTAAAAATAAAAGTAATAAATTTGCAGCTTCAAATGAAAGTTTCTACAAAAGTAATTAAGATAAAAAATCAGAGTTTTATACTCACCAACCAGCGTGCGCTGTTTTGGGAAAACGAAAAAGCTTTGGTTCTCTCTGACCTTCACATCGGGAAAACCGCACATTTCCGAAAAAACGGAATTGCCCTTGCCAATCAGGTTTTTGAAAGCGATCTTCAGCGCTTATCCGTTTTAATTGAATATTTTAAGCCTGAAAAATTTATTGTTGTAGGAGATCTTCTGCATGCAGGAAATAATTCTGAAGTGGAAGAATTTTGCAGCTGGAAAGATCAATTTCCTAATTTAAAATTTTATTTGATTGAAGGAAACCATGACAGAATTTCAAAAGCTTTGGACAAAAAACTATGTCTTGACTTTAAAGCTGAAAAATATGAATCAGATGATTTTCTTTTCATTCATGATTTTGACAGAAAGCAGGAAAAGTTTCAGATTTCGGGTCATATTCATCCGGGATATGTGATTAATTCAGCAGTAAAAAGAATTAAACTTCCATGTTTTGTAGTGACAGAAAATCAGCTTTTGCTTCCGGCATTCAGCGAGTTTACAGGTCTGGATACAAAAAATCTCCCAAAAAATGGAAGATTCTATGTTTTTACGGATGCCGAAATTTATGAGATTTAAATCTTACAACTCGTCAAACCATTTATAAATATCTACATCTGAAGCGATGTTCAGTTTTTTTCTGATTCTGTTTTTCCTGTTCTGTATGGCTTTTGGAGTAACAAAAGTGTAAAGAGCAATTTCCTTAGTGCTAAAATCAAGTTTAAGGTAAACACAGAAAATCAATTCAGATTTTTTCAAATCCGGATTAATCTGTTTAAGGTTATCAAAAAATGTAGGAAATACAGATCTGCAGGTATTCAGCAATCTGGCAGAATTATTCTTGGCAAGGCCAACGATTTCATTATTATCTGTGAAAATATTTTTCTTACTTTTAGAAATATTTAAATTTTTGTCGTTCATATTTAAAAATAGCACCACGAATTCCGTGGTTTAAATAAAAGCTTTTAAAATGTAGTTACCTGTAATTTTTCTTTTTTTTAAAGTTTTTCTTACAATTATTCAAATATATTATTGTTATTCGTTTAGTTTTTATGATTGAAATCACAGTAGTTTCGGTGTAAAAAGAAAAGATTTTACAATGAAATCATACTGTGTGGTATCTGTGTGGTACTATATTAATTCACGGATGAAAAAAAAACTTTTTTCTTTACATTTTTAAAGTTCACAGTAGACAAAACCGCTTAATTACACATGATTTCTGAAGATCTCCTGCTTTCATTCGGAGCCGAATACAAATCTTATGACCATGACGACAGAATTTTCTCGGAAAATGAAGTTGCCAATTATTTTTATCACATCACCGAAGGAAAAGTAAAACTAAACAATTATATAGAAAACGGAAAAGAATTTATTCACGGTATAGTTGCAGAAAACAGCAACATCGGAACTTCTTATCTTTTTACAGAAAAAAAGTACAGCATCAACAGTATTGCAATAAATGACGTTACTGTTTTAAGACTTCCAAAAGTATCATTTCTGGAATTATTGAATACAAATCAGAACATCTATCCTTTCCTGATGAGCCATCTGTCAGAATACATGCATTATCAGTTTGTGATGATGCAGACGATTGCCGTCCAGAGTCCGGAGAAAAAAATTAAGGCGTTTCTTGATTATCTTAAAAACAATGAAAAAGATCAGTCAGAATTTTCCCTTCAGATACAGCTTACAAGGCAACAATTAGCTTCCATTACAGGTCTCAGCGTAGAAACTGTAATTAGAGCAATAAAGATTATGGAGAAAAATGGCGTTTTAGAAATTCAGAATCGAAAGATTTTCTACTGAATCAATAATAGATTTTCCTTGAATCAATTTTCAGGAAGTTTTCTCTTTCAAGTTTTTTGGCGGTACGGATCACCGTTTCTACTCTAAGACCTATCAGATCAGCAATTTGCTGGCGTGTAAGTTTTACCAGAAACGAAAACTTGTCATCATCTTTATGAAAGCTTTTCAGATAATCCAAAAGACCCAAAATTCTTTTTTCAGGAAGTGATGAAGCCAAATTCTGAATCATTGCAGTTTTGAAATACAGCCTTTGAGAAAGACATTTATTGGTATCCACAGATAGATCTGGGTACTCTTTAATTAACCTAAAAAAATCATCTTTTTTAAGCTTAATAATCTGGCAGTCAGTTAATGCAACAGCATTGATATTGTAATTTTTGTGTAAAAACAGAAAAGAATCACCAAAACTCTGGTCTGTACCCAAAATGTTCTGAATAAATTCGCTCCCCAACTCGTTATAATTATTCTCTTTTATGCTTCCCTCTATAATCTGATAATAGAAGGCTGGCTTTTCATCTTCTCTAAAGATAAATTCGTTCTGTTTGTAAGATTTTATTTCACCACCATAAGACAGAAGAAGATCTTCTTCTATTTTCATGCAGCTCAGTGTTTTAGCTACTGGAAGATTATCAGCCATAAAAGGAATAATTATTTAAACTAATTTACAAATTTTGTATTAAAATAAAAAACAATTCTACTCTTTTTAAAGAATAGAATTGCAATTATTAAATAACGAAACAAACTTTTATTTCATAGAATCTTTCCTCATATTTGAGGTGCTTGCTGAGTCTGCAGTCATGTTTCCGGTGTCCTGAGGCATCGGGTTTACAGGAGCAGCCATTGGATCGGTAGCAGTAGAATCAGACATGTTTGTCGTGTTGTTTTCTACCTCTTTTTTTTCTTTACAGCTTAAGGTAAATGCAGCGATTGCCGCTACTAAAAAGTACTTTTTCATAAAATTTGATTTAAATGTGATTGTGAATTCGCAGGCTAAAATATAAAGATCGTTAAAAACAGATTATGATTATAATCATGTAAGCACGCAAATTTTGAAATTTTATTAATTAATATACTGATATTGAATAAATAATATATTTTTTGTGTAAATTTCAAAATAATTTGCAAAAAGTGGTCGGCTTTTTGAATTGCTAAATTAAATCACACACTTAAAATATTAATATTATGTCTACAGAAAACCTCATGCGTGAAGACGCAATTAAAAAAATCAAAGAACTATCCGAATCGGCTAAAATCTGTATGTTCTGTACAGAACTGGGAAAGATTCCCGGTAATTCCCGGCCAATGGGTCTGCAGGAAACCGACGATTCTGGAAATCTGTGGTTCATCAGCAGTGACACAAGCAACAAAAATTTCGAGATCAAGGATGATAACCGCGTGATGCTTTACTTCATGAATAATTCAAATTCTGAATATTTATCCATTTACGGAGAAGCATTCGTTTATAAAGACCGTTCTACCATCGAGGACAAATGGTCTCCAATAGCCAATGCCTGGTTTGACGGGAAAGATGATCCTACGGTTTCCATCATCAGAGTAGAGCCAAAAGATACCTATTACTGGGACACAAAGGCCGGCAAGCTGGTAAGTCTCCTGAGCTTTGTAGCTGCAGCAGTGAGCGGGAAGAAAAGCGACAATTCCGACGGAGTTGAAGGGAAAGCCACAATTTGATTCAATACTGTTTAAATTTAAAACTTTAGATCATGATGTTTGAAGATAATCCAAAGCCCGTTGTACAGGAAGCAACGGTTTTAAGCAGTAAATCTGTAGTTTCACAAATTATCAGTTTCGGGGCAGATAAATCTTTTGTTCTCAATTCTTTACAGAGAATGAAAAGCAGTACTGTCTGCGAAATCAGAAAAAAGTTAATTGATAATTTTATATCAGAATATCTTGCAAATTTCTCGGGATTTGTCGAGAATCAGGGTTTTGATACATTTTCAGAAAACTACAGAATTTCGCCGGTTTACGCCAAACAGTCTTATGAAAAGGTTTTAAAAGAACAGGAATATCTCAACAGAATTATGCTGGGATTAAATGGAGAATAATCAGATCACAATAATTTAAAATAAAACAGCCCAAAAAATTTCAATTTTTGGGTTGTTTTTATGAAAGTTTTGTTTATAAGTCTAAGCTGAATTTCTGCTCGCATTGATATTCCCGAATAATGATCTTGTAACAAGCTTCTCATAGGCTTCTTTATTTCCCTCACCTTTCTGAATTTTCATCAACGCATATTGCTGAATGCTCAGAAGCGGCAAAACAATTTTCTCACGGATTTTTACCGATTTTCTCGAAAGCGGATCTTCCTGCTGCAGAATGGTAAAACCTGTAAGTTCAAGCATAATATCTCTCGAAAGTTGATATTCATCGAAAAGAATGGTCCAGAATTCACCAAATTTAGAGTTGTTTTTGATATAATAGGTTAAAGGGAAATAAGTCTTGTTCATACTCATCATCGAGTTCAGGACTAAAGTTTTAAAGAAATCAGAACCTGAATACAATTGCTTAATTTCGTCAAACCTTCCCTCCTTTTTCAGCTGATTCATGGCATACCCAAAACCGAAAAATCCGGGAACATTCTGTTTCAGCTGAGACCAGGATCCTACAAATGGGATGGCACGAAGATCTTCAAATTTCAGTTCATCACCGCTTCCTCTTTTCGAAGGACGGCTTCCGATGTTCGTTTTTCCGTAATACTGAAGTGTACTCATCTCCTGCAGATATGGTACAAACATCTGATGAGCCTTTAAATCTGAATATTTTTTAAAGCTGATCTCAGAAAGTTCTGAAATTAAAATCCTTTCTTCGTCTGTTAAATCTTTTTTACTGCTTTTAAACACATCGTTTTCCACTCCGGCGGTAAGAAGTTGTTCAAAATTAAACGTTGCCTGCTCTCTATTCCCAAAAATACTGGTAATCGTCTGCCCCTGAATGGTTAATTCAATTTTATTATTCGCAATTGTTTTTCCCTGTGACGCGTAGAAATCATGGGTTTTACCTCCGCCTCTCGCAGGAGGACCTCCTCTGCCGTCAAAAAACACCACTTTGATTCCGTTTTTTTCTGAAATTGAAGTTAATACTTCTTTCGTTTTATAAATTTCCCAATTCGCTTTTAAATAACCTCCATCTTTAGTTCCATCTGAAAATCCGAGCATAATGGTTTGCTGATTCCCACGGTTTTCTACATGTTTTTTATAGATAGGATGAGCATAAAGTTCTGTCATCACCGATTCTGCGTTGGCAAGACCTTCCATTGTTTCAAATAAAGGAACGATATCCATTTTAATGTCTTCTTCACTATAACCGCAAAGTTTGAAAAATGCGTAAACATTCATCACATCTTTAATATCGTCAGAATTGGAAATAATGTAGCGGTTCATACCTCGCAAACCGTTATGCTGTTGAATTTCTGTGATCTGGCAAACAGTTTCCAAAGTATCTTTTACAATATCTTCAAAATCATTGATGTCGATTTTTTCTGATGCTTCAATCAGTTTTGAATATCTTGTTTTAAAATCTGCATCATCACTGCCAAATAATTTTGTGTAAACCGTATCAATTACCTGCTGATGAACCCTGCTGTCCTGTCTAACATCCAAAGTGGCGAAGTGAGTACCGAATATCTTAACGCGGTCTTTAAACCCTAAAAGAACATCATGGAAAAGTCCGTTATGGTGCTTCATTAAAATTTCTTCAGCTTCGTCAATCTTTTGAAGAATTTGTCCGGAAGTAAGTTCGTGATCTTTAAAAATGGCATCGTAAAGCATTTCACTCAGATCTCTCAAAATATCAGATACTCCTCTGAAACTCAATCTTCTTCTTACAAATTTAAGATGATTATAGTATGATTTTAGAATAGCAGAACGCAATTCTGAAGCAACCCTTTTGGTCACTTCAGCAGTCACAAAAGGGTTTCCGTCGCGATCACCTCCTGGCCAAAATCCCAGTTGAATGAGGTCTTCATGCAGCTGAAAATCTTCAGTAGAAAACGTTCTTTTTATCTTGGTAAAAAGATCTCCCACAGTTTCATAATAAACAAATCTCAGATAAGTAATGATGCTTAAAGCTTCATCGATGGGCGTCGGTTTTTCTTTATTCACAAAAGGTGTTTTCCCAAGTTGCTGCAACAAGGTATCAATTTGGGTTACAGAATCTGATGTAATTGCTGCCCTTAAATCATGAATGATTTTTTGAACAGAATTTGGATAAAACTGTGTTGGGTGTGCCGTAAATACAACTTTCACACTAAAATCTTCCAGCTTTTCACGCACTTTTTCCAGTTCATGATTATTGATCGCCTTTTCATATAAATGAGTGACTGTTCCGTTATCATTTTCCGCGTGCAGACTTGGGAAAGCAGCATCCTCAATACTGTCAAACAAAACGACCTGTCTTTCTATATATTGTATAATTTTAAATAAAAGCTCCAGTTTCTGATCTTCTGTCTGAAGATCGGTATGACTTTTAAAAAATTCTTCCACAATTTCTTCGGGAGTTTTGCCGGCTTCGTAACCATTTTTGCTTTCCTCATATAAAAAAGGAAGAAGCATCCCGATGTTGGTCATTTTATCATAGGGCAAACTCATAAAAAGTGAGTTGTAAATCTGAAACTTGTTTTCAACAATCTGTCTGAATTTTTCTGTGCGCTGGTCTTGTATCATACAACAAATGTAATAGATTTATAGCTAAAATAAATAGCTTTAACATTTAAAAATTATTAAATTTAACCCAAATTATACGAATGGATTCTAAATTTAATGATCTAATCATTAAATTTAATATCAAACAAAAACCCCAAACCTTTCATGAAAAAATCAGGATTTTTAGCTTTACTTATTGCACAGCTTTTTTGCGGTCAGATAGTTTCAACGCAAGATTACCAAAAGATTCCTGATGTTTTTGATACTCCCGAAAACCTCTATCCGTTTATTAAATCATCAGAAAATTTATCATATTGGAAAGCATTTACAAATCATTCAGATCCTGAAAAAGCGGTTTTGTACGAAAGCCAGTATCCAGAACCGATGACTATTCTTGAGCCGGTGCCAGAAAAAGGCTTCTTTCAGAAATGCAGTGGTGAAAATTGTTATCATTATATTATTGCCTGCAAAAATGATAGACCTGAATACTTTGCAGACGAAAAAGATCTGCGAAAATTTATCGGTGAAGTAGATAACATAGCAGAAGCCGTTTTAATAGCCAATACTCACGGTTTCTTAATAGACATTAATCATTTTGAAGGCGGATCTTTCAAAAAAGATGAACAGAATTTTTATCTGAAAACTTTTAAAACTAAAAAATGTCCCGACGTTAAAGAATCTTTTTTAATTACAATTAAACGAAAAAACGGACAGATAAAGCAACAGAGTAATGGAATCTATACCGTAAAAAAGACCTGTGAATAGAAAGTATCATTGAAAAATTAAAACAAAAAGAAGTTTTTACAACGATTGCGCCAAAAATCCCGATTTTCATTACCTATATTTCAAATTTATTTATATTTTAGCATATTATTAAAATTGTGAAAATGAAAAAACACCTACTTTTATTTGCCTTTTCTGCATTAGCTCTTAATTCTTGTAAAGATGATGACGTTTACGGCTACGAGTTGGATTTGCTGAAAGGTGACTGGAAGACAGAAAAAACCGAAATTATATCAGGAGCAGACAACACTACTGTACTTTCTACCGATATTCCAACTGGATGCAGTACAAAAAGTACGATTAATTTTAATACAAACAATCAGATTAAGATTCGGACTTATTCTGGCGCAAACTTAAATTCCTGTACATTTTTATTTACTGAAGGTACTTTTACATACAATGAAGAAACCAAAGATTTGGTGATGGATATTGCTGGTAACGGAAAGCAGCCTTATGAAGTTGTGATTTTGAGTAGCTCTGAACTGAGACTGAAACAAAAATCAGGAAATATTGATATCAATGGCGATCAGAAAATTGACGTCACATACATCAGACTTAAAAGATAAATAGTAACTCCCGAGCCTTTCGGGAGTTTTTTTATACCTTTATACTTCTAAAATTTAATTTAATGAATAAGATTTTTTCAGTATTCTTACTGATGACGTATGCCCTGTTTTTTGCTCAGGAAGAAAAACCAATGTACTGGCAGGAAATTCAGGAATTCAAAAAACAAAATCAGGAAGATCCTCCCGCAAAGAATTCAATATTGCTAATAGGAAGTTCATCTTTTACAAAATGGACAGACGTTAATGAGTATTTTCTTGGTAGAACTATTATCAACAGAGGTTTTGGAGGATCAAGGCTGACAGATTTAAATTTTTACGCTGAAGATTTATTATCTCCTTATCAACCCAAACAAATTATTGTTTACTGTGGTGAAAATGATTTTGCTGACAATGCAAAACTTGAAGCTGATGTTGTCGTTGACAGATTTAAAGCTTTTTACAAGAAAATCCGCAAAAAATTCCCGAATATCGAAGTTGATTTTATCTCTATAAAATATTCACCAAGCAGAACGCATTTATGGCCTCAGATGAGGGAAGCCAACAAGCAGATTGCAAAATTTATGTGGAGAGAAAAAAATGCTGAGTTTATTGACATTACAAGAATTATGGCTGATACGCATGGGGCAGTTCGCAAAGAACTTTTTGTGGAAGACATGCTTCATATGACACCTGAAGGCTACAGACTCTGGAGCATTGTAATGACACCTTATATGAAATAATATGGACAGACCTTCAAGAAACAATCCGCTTTTTAAAAAATCTCAGGAAATTTATGAAGCTTTAAAAACCATTACAGCTTTATTTCCGGAAGACAATGATTATCTGCAGGAAGTAAAACATAATCTTCTGGGCGACAGCATGATTATTCAAGCAAAAATTTCAGGTGCCGAAGCCGTGAAACTGTATGACATCAAAATGGAAAATGCAGCAATTATCAGAAAAGCAGCAAGAGATATCATGGTAGGTGGCAACTGTCTTGAAATGTTTGGATTTGAAGATGCCAAATATTACAAAGTGGTGCGTGAGCTGGTGGAGGAATTCAGAATTTTGTTTGCTGAATGGGTTGAAGGTTTTAATCCAAAACATTTTATAGTAGACGACTGGGGGCTCTTTAATCCACCAGGAATCGCCAGAGATTACGTTCAACGCGACGACGAACTGAATTTTCTTTACGAAGATGATGATGAGTGATTTAATGCAAAATCATTAATCTTATAATTAAACTCACTATTATTTGATAAAAATTTATTTTATTTGCAGACGAAACAAAATAGAATTATGAAAAAACTCTTACTATTTGCCGTAGCTGCGGGCTTTATCTTCAATTCATGTACTACTGATGACGATGACGATTTCACCAATGAATTTTCGCTTGTGGGCGTATGGCATCCTTCAAGAGAAATTGTAGTTTCCGGAAGTACAGGAATTACACTTTCTAATACAGACTACTCGCCATGTTACAAATCCAGTACTTTAGATTTCAAATCAAACAATACCGTAGTATCTAATATTTTTGAAAATAATATCAGCGGAAACTGCGTAAGCACAGGTATTGAAACTGTTTCTTACTCTTATGACCACAATGCAAGTAAATTAGTTATCGATGGTGAGAATATTGAAATTGTAAGCCGTACGCAAAACGAATTGCAGTTCGTAAGTCACTATGACGATGAAGACGGTGACGGCATAGATGATAAAATTATCATTGTAATCAATAAATAGCGAAAAAAACACTTCCGATCGGAAGTGTTTTTTTGTCTTATTTCTTACGTTTCGATTTCGAAATCGCTTTTTGCTGTGCTCTGTTGGCTCCGAACTTCTTGGGAGTTTTTCTTTTTGAAGGTCCGCCCCAGTTTTCTTTTTTGTTTTTATCTTTCTTTTCATGGAAAGCACCGCCTCCATCAAAAAGTTTAACGTGAGCAGGATTTTTCATCACGATCTGATCTTCTTCAGATGCAATTTTCTTTGGATTTATTTTCACTTCCTCAGGAAAATCAATGTAAGCCAACTCTTTGTCCATCAGTAATTCGATGTCCAATGCAGCTTCTTCTTCCTTTTTTGCCACAAAAGAGATTGCTTTACCGTCTTTGTCTGCTCTACCCGTTCTACCAATCCTGTGAATATACTGTTCCGGAACTTCAGGAGTTTCGAAGTTGATCACATGCGTAATATCTGAAATATCCAGACCTCTCGCCATCACGTCGGTTGTAATTAAACCTCTGATTTCTTCATTCTCAAAACGTTTCATTGCCTTGAGTCTGTAATTCTGAGATTTATTGGAGTGAATTACATCAAACTGCTCTGGAAAAAGCTCATTAATTTGGGTAAAAAGTAAATCTGAATGCTTCTTGTTATTCGCGAAAATAAGGACTTTTGACATGTCTTCATTGTTTTTCAGCAAATGCTCCAGCAAATTGATCTTTGTATTGAAGTTTTCAACTTTATAGGCAGTCTGCTCGATTTTCTCCAGCGGAGTTCCTGATTTTGCCAGTGAAATTTCTATCGGACCTGCAAAATACTGATCCAGCATTTCGTCAACAGCCTCAGTCATGGTTGCTGAGAAAAGAATATTCTGTCTCTTATCCCGCATCATTTCAAAAATATGCGTCAGCTGTGGTCTGAAACCGAGGTTCAGCATTTCATCAAATTCATCAATGATTAATTTCTGAACTTCTTTAAGAGAAATCGCATTATCAATCGCCAAATCCATGATTCTACCAGGCGTTCCAACTAAAATATCACAACCATCCTTGAATAATAATTTTTGGGTATTGATATTTTTACCTCCGTATATTCCAATTACTCTTGCAGTAAGATTTTCTGTCAGTTTTTCAACGATTTCTGTTACCTGAACCACCAATTCTCTTGTAGGAACCAAAACCACAACCGTAGGATTTCCATTTTTATTGTATTTCCAGGTCTTTAGAACCGGAAGTAAATACGCTAAAGTCTTTCCCGTTCCCGTTTGTGCAATTCCCATCACATCCCTTCCTGAAAGGATCGGACCGATACTTTTTTCCTGAATTGGAGTGGGCTCAAATAAATTTAAATCTGCTAAAACATCAAGAACCTTCACCGGAAGGTCAAAGTCTGCAAAAGTGAGTTTTTCCATTTTGCAAAGATAGGGAATTAATATTTGTATTTTGAAGGAGGAAGATGGATGAGAAAAGCTGGAAATTTTATTGCACAGATTTCACGAATTAACGCAGATTTTATTCTAAGCCTTCTGCAAAATCTGTAAAATCAGCGAGAGAACTTTTGTATCAATTTTTAAAGATAATCCAGACTAACCTACCCCCGTCTACAAGATTCTTTGGAACCGATGGTGATGAAAACTTTACTTGCGGGAAATTCTCAACAAAAGAATAACCACCAGCAAAACAGAAAAACAAAATCCCAAAACAGCAACCAAAGACATTTCTCCAATCCTCGGTCCGGATTCTGATACAAAAACAATCGCTGTGGCGATGATATTCGCACCTAAAATCATCGCTAATATTAAATTGACAACACTTGATTTGATTAACTGGTTCGTCTTTTCAATATTTTTTATTTCGCTTGTAACGGTAAATTTATTTTCGTCCAGCTTCTGAAGTACAGAGCGCAGTTCTTTTGGAATTTCATCTATGTTATCGGTGAAATTCATCATTTTATCCATTCCTGTTTTCAGAATATTTTCAGGAGTAAGTTTGCGGGCGAAAATCTTTTTTGTGTATGGTTTCAGGCTTTTAACAACATCTAAATCGGGATTTATACTTCTTCCGACACCTTCTATCAGACCAATTCCTTTAAACAAAAGGTAAAAATAATCGGGCATGTGAAGTCTGTTGTCTTTCAGAACATCTTTCATTTTGCTCATGACCACATTTGCGTCGATGTCTTTAAGTGACGAACTGTGAACAAAATCCAGAATTTCCTGAACGTCATTTTCAAATCTTCTTTCATCGGGAATACTGTAGCTCACCGACATTTTTTTCAGATAGCGCACGATCTTATGCGAATTTTTAGAGATAAATGCAATGATCAGATTTTCTAAAACCTCTTTATCATTCGGCTGAATTTTCCCTACAGCACCAAAATCTATAAAAACAATTTTACCATCTTTTTTCACCAGAATATTTCCGCCATGAGGATCTGCGTGGAAAAATCCATAATCTAAAATCTGAGAAACAAAAAGTCTTAAACCTACTTCAGACACGGTCACAGGATCGATATTATGCTCAAGAAGAGCAATTTTATCGGTTACTTTGATCCCGTCCACAAACTCCATACACAGCACGGTATTGTTTGAGAACTCATCATAAACTTTCGGGACATACGTTTCTTTATTGTTTTTAAAATTTCTGGAAAACTGCAGAATATTTTCTTTTTCGTTGACGAGGGAAAGCTCTTCCAACAATGATTTTTCAAAGGTCGAGATTGCCTGTTTCAGATTAAGTTTTTCACCTAAATCTGTGTAAGAATAGAGAAGTTTTATAATATCTTTCAGCAAGAGAAGATCATCTTCGATGTAGGTTTGAACGTTTGGCTTTTTAATTTTCAGGATAACCTTTTCTCCATCAAGAAGCTGCGCCTCATAAACCTGAGCTATGGAAGCGGTTGCCAGAGGTTTTGGATTGATAAATACAAAATGTTCGTCTGCAGTAATTCCGATTTCATTTTCGAGAATTTCTTTTACATTCAAATCAACCACTTCGACTCTGTCCTGAAGCTTCTGAAGTTCCTGAATCAGTTCCGGCGGCAGAAGGTCTTCCCGGTTGCTAAAGGTTTGCCCAAGCTTTATAAAAGTAGGACCGAGTTCCTCCAGAACCATTCTGATTCTTTCGTAAACAGTTCCTTTCGAGATCACTTCATCACTGTGAAAATCTGCATTTTCAGACTTTTTTCCACCATTCATTCTTGCCAAAACGTCTTTAAACCCATACTTACTGAGTACAGAAAACATTTTTGCTGATCTTTTTAATTTTCGCTGCTGCTTGTCGAACATGGTCTTGAAAATAATTGGTTCTAAGGTATTCAAAAAATGTTCCTGATGAAAGTTTTAATCTGAATTCTAAGAAAGAATTTATATTTTTGATTTGTGATGAAAAAATTATTATTCCTTTTAATTCTCAGCCTTTTGATAAATTGTATTTCAAGAAAAAATACAGAATATGTTCTCCGTGGCAATTACGTTCTGACTAAAGCAAAATTTTTCGATATAGAAACCAAAAATGGAATTCACATTTTTCATTTCAAAAATGATTCCATTGAAGGCGTTTTTACAAAGGTTGTTGATACAGCTTTTGCGAATAAGAATTACCGAAAAATTAAATTACATAAAAACTATACTCTTTTTCTTCAAAAACAAATGTATTCAGGTCACCATAGAACTACATTGGGAAGCATGACTATAAACAATATAGTTGTGTGGGATGAAGGCATGAATTCTGAATTTTTTGAAGACTGCGAAAATATTACAGGTAATCAAATTAATCCCCGGTTTACTCTAATAAAATATATTGCTCCTGAACTTTCAAAATAGTAAACATGAAAAAATTTATTTTATTTTTAATACCGTTACTCTTTTTATCATGTAAATCTTACGTCGTTAAAAATGTCAATTTTATATCTGAAACATTAGTTGTTTACGCTAAAATATCCCGGATTGATTCAACTGGAAATGATTATGTATATTTTCTGAAAAATGATACAATGAAAGCCTTTTTTACAAAGTCTAAGTTTTGTACAGAGGAAATGAGATCAGTAATTGACACTGCTCAGATATATCAACTAAAAGTTAAAACCGACGCAAAATTCAATTACTTATCAAAAACATACGGTGAAGTCTATTTTCACGAGGGGATAGATACAATTTTTAATTATAGAGATTACAGGTTGATTCTTCTTGACAGTCCGGATATTTGTGGGAAAACTATTCGTTGTAAAGAAAATCCTGAGTTCAAGGAGAAATTTTTTGAATCGATAAAATTCATTGATACTCTGATAAATTCAAATCAGGGAAAAAAATTCCGTGAAACCTTAAATTTTATTTCAAAATACACTCACGTTACAAGCGAAAGCCTGCTTAACTATGGGGGTATTTATCCCGGCGGAGTCTACAAAGATGATAAAAAAATCTGGCTTGACTGGTATGAAAAAAATAAATGTACCAACATTCAATTTAAAAAATAACCTTAATTAAATCACCCACAAAACCGTCAACACCAAGATCAAAGCCTGCCATCCCAAAATTAGGTAGAAAAATAGCCGGCTTGGTGCTGAAATACCTTTCAGTTTATCAATGATTCTATCTTTAATAATTTTGGTAAAACTTATGTTCTCATCTCTGAAATCTACTTCACTGAGTTCAACTTTTTTAAATCCGAAAGCAATTATTTTCTTAAACCATTTGTTTTCTTTTGAATCTCTTATTTCCTGCAGAATTTTCAGCTGAAGCTTTGTTTTATCAGCACCTTTCTGAAACAATTGTGGCTGATTGGCTTTTACTTTATTTAAAATTCTGTCAATAATCGGGAAAAGCAACTGTTCTCCTCTATCTGAAATTAATCTGTTGATCGTTCGGGTCATCACATATTTATTTCCCATTGAAAATAACAGAAACGGACTCGCAATCATATTCAGTAAAACCATTGCGAATGGTATTGGTCTTTGCGAAATCATAGTATTGACTCCCTCATTTCCATACATCTGACCCATGGCAATAAAAATTGTTGAAATGCAGATAATAAGAATTGAGATTTGCCCGATAAGGTTGATTTTAAGAAAACTTAAAGTGGCTTTGCTGAGAAGTTTCGCAACATATTTCAGTTCATCCGTAATGTTGCTTTTTGATTTTAACTGGTCTGTCATTTGTGTATTTTATCTGCAAAATACAAATAATTCGTAATAAACGTGAAATAATATTTTATCAAATTCAAAATTTATCCTACAAAAATTTATAAAAAAAAAGCAATTACCATCTTTGGGCAATTGCTTTTATACTTTGAAAAATAATCTTTATTTATAATTTATTTCATACAAATCAGTTCTTCTGTCTTTTAAAATCTGGACTGAACCGTTGTGGTGAAGATCTTTTAGTAAATTTAAATCCACATCAACAATCAAGGTCATTTCTGTGTTCGGGGTGGCTTCACCTTTCACAGCGTTGGATGGGAAAGCAAAATCGGAAGGGGTAAAAACAGCAGCCTGCCCAAACTGAATATCCATATTATTCACACCGGGAAGATTTCCTACACAACCAGCGATGGCAACATAGCATTCGTTTTCAATAGCTCTTGCGGCGGCGCAGTGGCGAACTCTCATGTAAGCATTCTGCGTGTCGGTAAGATAAGGTACAAATAATATTTTCATGCCCTGATCGGCTAAAATTCTTGGTAGTTCAGGAAATTCTACATCATAACAAATCACCAGTCCTACTTTCCCGCAATCGGTGTCGAAAACTTTGATCTCGCTGCCTCCTTTCATTCCGTAATATTTTTTCTCATTTGGAGTGATGTGAATTTTTCTGTACTCATCAATCCGCCCGTCACGGTGCATCATATAAGAAATGTTGTACAAATCATTGTCATCATAAAAAGGCATGCTTCCCGAGATAATATTTACGTTGTAACTGATCGCCAGTTCTGATATTTTGGTTCTGATATCGTCTGTCAGTTTTGCCAGTTCAATCATACTATCTCTTTCCGAAAGATGATTGAAAGGTGCAAGTAAAGGCGTGTTGAAAAGTTCAGGAAAAAGAACGAAATCGGCTTTGTAGTCGCCCATCACATTCACAAAAAATTCTACCTGCTCATAAAATGCATGAATATCTTTAAACTGTCTCATCTGCCACTGCACCAATCCCAGACGGATAACGCTGTCCTGCATGGTGTTGGGTTGCTTGCTGTAATAAATATTGTTCCACTGAAGGAGAACGGCATTCTCTTTCGAAGATTCGTCTTCGAGAAGGTATTTTTTAAGAACTTTAATAGGCAAAAAGTTGTTAGACAACTGAAAAGAAAGCACAGGATCATAAATCTCCTTGTCACGCACTTTTCTGATGTAATCTCTCGCAGATAACTCATCACTGTATTTGTGGTAATGCGGAATTCTTCCTCCCAGAACAATTGCTCTCAGATTAAGCTGTTCGCAAAGTTCTTTTCTCAGATCATATAATCTCCGGCCTAACCTCAGTTCGCGGTATTCTGGATCTACAAAAACTTCAATTCCGTAAAGCACATTTCCTGAATTGGTATGTGTGCTGAAACTATAGTTTCCCGTAATGTCTTTGTAAGTATGGTCATCACCAAAGTCGTCATAATTCACAATGATTGAAAGCGCGACTGCTGCCAGTTTTCCGTCTACGGTGATGCAGATTTGTCCCTGAGGAAATATTTTGGTAAGTTTTTCTATGCTTTTCTTTGGCCAAATGTAGTCTGACATCGTAGGATAAGCCCTTTTCATCGTTTTTACCAGCTCTTCATGATCTTCTACACTTAGATTTCTTGCGTCTATCTGCATAATTTTTCTTTTAAAATTAATTCTTTTAAAGTTTAAAAACTTTCGTTGCGGCTTTATTTAAACAATATTTAAACCAACCTGCACAGTTTTTGTACTTGATTTTGAAATGTAAAATATGAAAATTATCCCAATAATCCTTACTTTCTTTCTTGTTTTTGAAAGTTGCTCAAAAGAAAAGACAGATTTAAAAACCGAAAAGGAAAATACAGTCCCAGCCGAAAAACCCACTGTAACAAACGACAGTATTTCGATTTTATCTAAAGAAGATGTGCAGAAGTATTATGCGGAATTTGAAAATGATTTACAGAATAAAGCTTTAGATTCCACCTCTCTGGATTACGAATGCGATGGTAAAGACGGGCGGGTAATTTATTATTCTAAAAATAATGAATTAAAAATAATTAAACATGAATATTCTGAGTACAGTCATTATTCTGCGGTAGAAAAATTTTATATGAATAAAGAAAAGCCATTTTTCATTTTCCGGGATGAATCGGTCTGGAGTTTTGACGGAGGCACACTGGAAAAGCCAGAAACAAAAGACAACATCACAGAATCAAGAATGTATTTCGTTAATGGAAAAATGATTGACTGTCTTGAGAAAAAATACATTCTAAAATCTGCTGATAACGAAAAACCGGATCCCTCGAAATTTCCAAATCAAAAGTCTAAAGACTGTAAGTCTGAGGAAATGCTTTCAGAACTGGCAACATTTATCAAACATAAAAATGATAAAACAGACCTTAAAACCTGTCTTTAAAACAAAAAAGAGATTTCCCAAACCGGAAATCTCTTTTGTATTGTAGTGAAATGAGTGAAGATTAAACTTTCATAATTTCAGCTTCTTTCGACTTCAGATGATCGTCACAGATTTTCACATATTTATCTGTATAATCCTGAATAGTTGCTTCAGAATCTTTAATGATATCTTCAGAAACACCTTCTAATTTTTTCAGTTCTTTGATACCGTTTTGTCTTGCATTTCTTACAACGATCTTGGTATCTTCAGCTTCACCTTTAGCCTGTTTTGCAAGCTCTTTTCTTCTTTCTTCAGTCAATGGCGGAACATTCAGAATGATATTTTCACCATTATTGGAAGGAGCAAAACCTAAATTTGAATTGATGATCGCTTTTTCAATTGCATTGATAGCAGATCTGTCCCAAGGCTGAATAGAAATCGTCATTGCATCCGGCACAGAAACGTTCGCCACCTGATTGATTGGTGTAAGCGATCCGTAATATTCTACCATTACATCCTGCACCATAGACGTAGAAGCACGCCCCGCTCTGATTCTCTGAAATGCATGATCCAAATGCTTTACCGCTGCGTCCATGTCCTGTTTTACAGATTCTAATATAAGATCTAATTCTTCCATTATATATTTAAAATTTGAAAAGTTACACATTTATATGAGTAATAAGTGATGGGTAATAAGTGTTTTAAATTACATTCCCTCTCACCTGGTTCTTTATACTTTTTACCGGCTCTACTCCTAAAGATTCACCAATGTTCCTACAGTTTCTCCTTCAATTATTTTTAAAAGGTTTCCTTCTTTATTCATATCGAAAACGATGATTGGAAGCTTATTTTCGTGGCTTAATGTGAAAGCAGTCATATCCATCACTTTAAGATTTTTTTCAAAAACTTCGTCGAAAGACAATGAGTTGTACTTTACAGCATTTTCGTTTTTCTCCGGATCACTGTCGTAGATTCCGTCTACTCTTGTTCCTTTTAAAATCACTTCAGCATCAATTTCGATGGCTCTCAAAGTCGCTGCAGTATCAGTTGTAAAATAAGGATTTCCGGTTCCGGCTCCGAAGATAACTACTCTGCCTTTTTCAAGGTGTCTCACTGCTCTTCTTTTGATGAAAGGTTCGGCAACTTTATCCATTTCGATTGCAGACTGCAGTCTTGTTTTAATTCCTGCATCCTCCAAAGCACCCTGCAAAGCCATACCGTTGATTACGGTTGCAAGCATTCCCATATAGTCGCCCTGTACTCTGTCCATACCTTTTGCGGCTCCTGCCACACCACGGAAAATATTTCCTCCTCCTATCACAATTGCCACTTCACAACCTTTCTCAACAGCTTTTTTGATTTCTGCAGCGTATTCCTGCAGTCTTTCTGTGTCGATACCATATTGCTTATCTCCCATCAGGGCTTCACCACTCAATTTCAGAAGGATTCTTTTATATTTCATGTCTTTCAGTAATAATTTTAAGGCACTAATTTTTTTAAAATTAATTGTGCAAATATAAACATTAATACTAATTATTTTTTAGAAATTTTGCAGCTTGAAAAGTTTTAATTTAAGTTTAAATTCAATCAGAATGAAAAAGAAATCTGTTCCGAAAACTTACAGATGTAAGTAAAATAAATGCCTTTTTTGATTACGAGCTGAGAATCATTGGTAAACTTCAGATTATTTAACAATAATTCGGTTAAATACTTAAACAAATATTTTGATAAGTTCTAAAAAGGATTATTTTTGCATTAATTATATAATGAATTGAAGAAAGTTTTATTTTTCCCTCTCTTGCTCGCAGGTTTTGTTTCGTTTGCACAAAACGGAACGAATGTGTATCCTTTCTTAAACATACCTGTATCTGCCAGACAGGCGGCTTTGGGTGGCGATGCGATCTCTGTAAGAGATCAGGATGTGTCGTTTGCAATTGCCAATCCTTCCTTATTAAATAAGGATTCAGATATGCAGCTTGCTCTGAATGCAACTGCTTACCTCGCAGATTCAAAATACGGAACCATCGCTTTTGCAAAAGATATGGATAACGGTCATTTTCTTACAGCCAACGCAAGATATATGAGTTACGGAAATATCCCCAGAACCGATGAAAGTGGTTTTGAAATGGGAGAATTTTCTGCTTCAGATGTCGCCGTGGGTGCCGGATATGCCTATCAGTTTGAAGAAAACTGGACGATTGGAGGAGGTTTAAACTTTATTACTTCAAAAATTGATACCTACACTTCTTCTGCTCTTGCAGGAAATGCCGGAATCACTTATCATCACAAGAAAAACAAGGAAACTGCGTCTTTGGTTTTCAGAAATTTCGGTTATCAGTTTAAATCATTCAACGGAACCAGAGAAGATCTGCCGTTCAGAATTGATCTTGGATATACGAGAATTATTCCTAATTTCCCTTTAGCAGTAACTATTACAGCACACGATCTACAGCAGTTTGACATTTCTTCTGAATTGAACGCCAACGGACAGGAAGTAAATATTGGAAGAAAGATTGCCGATCACTTTTCTTTGGGAGCCGAACTTTTTCCTGAAAAAAGTTTCAACATCCGTTTAGGATACAACGTCAGAAGAGGGAGCGAGCTTGCAGTTGTGGATCAGAGAAATTTTTCGGGTCTTTCAGGAGGTTTCGGTATTAAACTTTCTAGATTCCGTTTAGATTATGCTCACATCAGATATCACAACGCTTCCAATGTAAATCAACTGGGTATTTCTGTGGATCTTACAAGCCGCCGTGGTGAGTAATTAAGTTCAAAAACTCCATAAAATATGAGATTTTATCTTACTCAATATTGATTTTGTAAGAAAATTTCTTGAAATTTGCCTTTATGAAAAAACCGGTAATCGCCATCGACGGATTTTCCTCTACAGGGAAAAGTTCTATTTCAAAGATTATTGCGCAGCGTCTTGAGCTTGTACATTTAGATACAGGCGCACTTTACCGTGGTGTTACTTGGTTTGCACTTCAGAACTGTTGCAGAGCAGACGGAACAGTTGATATCGGGGAGCTATTTAAAAACTTTGATCATATTCATCTTGAATTTAGAAATATCGGAAATGAACTGGTTCTTTTCCTGAACGAAATCAATATTACAAAAGAAATCAGAAGCAATGAAGTATCTGAAAATGTCAGCAATGTCGCAAAACAGGCTGAAGTGAGGGAATTCCTTCTGGGATATCAGAGAAAACTTGCTGAAAAAGGCGGTGTCATCATGGATGGCAGAGATATTGGAACTGTAGTTTTGCCAGACGCAGATTTTAAATTTTTCCTGACAGCGAGTATTGAAGAACGTACAAAAAGAAGATATCAGGAACTTTTAGGTCTTGGTATTACTGCTGATGAGAAGCAGGTGGCAGACAATCTGGCAGAAAGAGACCGTATTGACAGTGAAAGAGAAGTCGCACCACTCAGACAGGCGGAAGACGCCATCGTCATTGACAATACTGATATGTCCAAAAAAGAAACGATAGAAATGATATTGAATCATGTGAAGAACTTTTAACAGTTTTTATCATTCATTTGGTTCGATTGGTATATTAATTGCAAACTTAAAAAACATTAAACCGAATATATTAACCATTAAAAAAAACAAAAAATGTCTAAAAAAGGAAATACAGCAGGAATTTTAGCAGGATTATTAGCAGGTGCCGCAGCTGGCGTAGTTTTAGGAATGCTTTACGCTCCTGAGGAAGGTAAAGAGACAAGAAAAAAAATTAAAACAAAAGCTAGCGATCTGAAAGATCAGGCTAAAAATAAATACGGAGAAGTTTCTGACAAAGTAAAAGAGCAGTACGACAATATCTCGACTACTTTTAAAGATACTGCAAATAATGTAGCACATACCGTAAAAGACGGTTATGACAAGTACAAAGACCAAATCGTATCCAAAACTTCAGACGTTGTAAAGGATGTGGAAAACGGTCTTAATGATTTGAAATAATTTATTTTCACAACAATATAGTTGAAGGAACTTTGAATTAAAGTTCCTTTTTTTGTAACTTTAAAAACAAAAATAATGGTAGAAACTCTAAAAGAATATGCAACGAAAAGGCTAGATCTTATCAAGATACAGGCTACCGAAAAAACCTCCATCTCAGCGGGAATCATCGCTTATCTTATCATATTTCTTATTGCGTTTGCCTTTTTTATCATCTTATTCAATTTTGGATTGGCTTATTTAATCGGCAAAGCCCTGGATAACACCGCTTATGGTTTTCTGATTGTTGCAGCATTCTACGTTGTCCTGATGATGGCTGTCGCTGTTCTGAAGAAAAAAATAGTCAATATTATCGCTGATAAAGTGGTGCAATTTATAAATCATTAATATTATGAGTGTAAATTTTAACAGTCTTGAAGAACTTAAGAGAAAGAAAAAACTTCTGCAGGCAGAAGTAGATGATCTTGAAGCACTCCTTACCTTTAAGAATGCTAAAGAGAGCTTAAGTGCCTTTACAAACGGCTTTACTGACCAATATCTGAAAGAAAAAACGGATGAAGACGGTGAAGAAAAAACAGTTCTCAGAAAAGATGTTATTGCAAAGCAGGTAACTTCTGAGGTTAAAAATATGATCTTCAGCAAAAATGCTGCGATTGGCTTGGCCAACTCCGCATTTAAAGGTGACGCGCTGGAAGGTCTGATAAAACTGGGTACCACTGCATTGGTTGCCAATTATGCCAAGAAAAATCTGAAAAGCAGCAACTGGAAGAAAAAAGCAATAGGTGTTGCGATGATTTATCTTGCCCCGGTAGCTTTGAAATTTTTAAGAAATAAACTCGAAGCATATCAGAAATCGAAAAGTGTTTCCAGTATGGAACAGCTTATATGAGTTTTAGTGTTGGAGAGTCGGAGTGTTTGAGTTATCAAGAGTCCTCCTGCTCTCTAATTCTATAAAAAAACTTCCTAATGAGCAACTCAACTGCTCTACAACCCTAAGACCCTCAAACTTCACAGAACAACGCTACCATTCTCAAACTCTATCACCCTTCAACCCTAAAAAGCTGTCCTAAAATAATTCCCGCAGCCATTGAAACGTTAAGGCTTTCTGTGGACTGTGATTTCCCAAATCTTGGGATAGAAATACTTTCAGTCAAAAATTTTTCAGTTTCGGAACGCATACCGTTGCCCTCATTTCCTAAAATTAAATTGATTCTTTCAGGCTTTTTAAAACTGTAAATATTCTCGCCTGTCATATCCGTTCCAATATTCTGATTCCTGGTTTCCGATAAATATTCAGGAAGATTTTTATATACAATATTCACTCGTGTAAATGAGCCCATCGTAGCCTGAATTACTTTAGGATTATAAAAATCTACAGTATCTTCACTACACACAATCTGCTCAATTCCGAACCAGTCTGCCAAACGGATTATCGTTCCCAGATTTCCGGGATCCTGAATTCCATCCAAAACAATCTGAAAATCTTTTTCCTCAAAATCTTTTTTATCATCCAGAAAACATACCGCAACAGAATCTTTTGGATTTTGCAGGAAACTTATTTTCTTCAGTTCACTTTCGGAAATTGGTATGCCTGAAATATCTTTTAAAACCAATCTTTCCGGATCGGTGGAAAATATTTCTTTAATTTTATAGTTAGATTGGGGAAGTTCGGAAATGATTTTGTTGCCTTCAACCAAAAACAAATTGTATTTTTGCCTGAACTTCTTTTTATCAAGAGACTGTAAAATTTTTATTGTATGAGCTGTAAGCATTATAAGAAATCTCCTCAAAAGTATTATAAAATTCTTTCATTTGCAACATTTATTATTCTACTTTATGCCTGCAGTACGACCAAAAAAGTGCCAGATGGAGAGTATCTTCTTACCAGCAATACTTTCGAATTTGAAGACGGCAAACAGCCTTTTGATGATGAACTGAAAGATTACGTTCAGCAAAAACCGAATAAAAAACAGCTCTTATTTGTTCCGTTGAGTCTTTGGTTTTACAATGCCGCCAATCCTAAATACGATACGGTTTTAAATGAATACATGACCTATCCCAGCGAAATGAGAAATCAGAAGCTGAGAGATTCACTGTTCATAAAATACAATATGCAGAGCAGTGTCGGAAAAAGTCTCTTTATGGACAGACTTTACCACAACTGGGGAAGCCCTCCCGTAATTTTTGACGAGACAAGAACCGAAAAAAGTGCAGAATCAATCGAAAAAAGACTGACGTACAGAGGTTTTTGGGATGGAGAAGTCATTGCTTCGGACAAGAAAGATTCTACAAATAAAAAGGCAAGTGTGAATTATACGATAAAGCACAACAGCCCTACAATCATCAAAGATTATTATTACAATATTCCGGATCTCGCAATTAAGTCACACTTTAAAGACAACATTTCTAAAACTACAATCAAAAAAGGTGATATTCTTGATCAGACCAATCTTGAAAAAGAGGTGACGAGGATCAACGAAATCATGCGGAGCCGCGGATATTACAGATTCAACAGTGCAAATAATGAAGTTTATTTTGTAGCAGATTCCCTGAAGAGCAGAAAAGAAGTTCCGTTGACCCTTGAAATTCATAAAGACTCAGTAAATACTCCATACAAAGTGGCAACCATTGGTAACATCGATGTTGCAGTAGTGGATGATATTTCAGATTATTACGAAAAAAGAACAACACAGGACAGCCTCAGAAGAATACGTTTCCATAAAATGGATAACCGTTACAAAAATCAGGCTTTATGGCGCGCGGTCATTGAAGATAACAAATCTGTTTATGATCAGAAAAAACTTAACCTGACCAAACGTAACTTTTTAGCAATGAACAATTTCAGCGTTTTGAAATCTGAAGTTGATTACAGAAAAGATGACGGCGGAAAAATAAGTGACAGCATTATTGATGTGTTATACATTCTGAAACCTTTAGATAAATTTGAACTGAAACTGGGAACGGATATCAATTATTCCCAACTATTGAATTTAGGAATTTCTCCGTCTGTAGATCTCACTACTAGAAACATTTTTGGCGGTGCAGAAAACCTTACAACAAGTCTTTCAGGAACTTTCGGAAGAATTGTGAACCCGAGAGATATCAGTAAGAGAATTGGTGCCTACGAAATTTCAGCTCAGGCATCGCTCCAGTTTCCACGACTGCTTTTACCATTCTCTTATTACAAATTGATTCCTAAGCGGTACACTCCTACTTCATCTATTGTTTTGGGAGCTTCGGTACAGAATAACATTGGTTTGGGAAGAGTCAATTTTAATACTGGTCTAAATTATTTTGCCAATGTAAACGATCAGGTTTCTCACAGACTTTCACTTTTTAACACGCAGTTCAGTTTAACCAAAAATAAAGACAGCTATTACGATTTTTTCGTGGGTGACGATAATATAAGAAGAGCCGCTTTTGATGATTATTTTGTCTATAATCCTCAATTAGGTCAGCAGTTTTATGCAGGTCAGCTTACAAGAGATCAGGTTTCTATGATGATTCTGCAGGACGAAGGGTATGTAAATACACTCAATCAGGAACAGGCAGACCGACTTCTGTCTTTTTCAGGAACTTTGGTGAACAAAGACAGGCAGACGCAGGATGTTATTATCTCATCGATGATATACAACTTTGTTTATAATGAAATTGGTAAAAAAGACTATCCAAATGCTTTCTATTTTAACGGAAAAGTAGAATTGGCAGGAAATATTCCGAGTATTTTTAATCAGAAAAGAGATGAAGGCGGCGTTGTAACAAGTCCACAGAAAACGATCTTCGGAATTCCTTATGCGCAATTTGTGAAATTTGATTTCGATGTAAGAAAATATTTTAAAGTCAATGGAAATCAGACCTTAGCTCTCAGACAGTTTGTAGGTGTCGGTATTCCATACGGAAACTCTTCATCTATGCCGTTTATACGTTCTTATTTCAACGGAGGTTCTAACGATATCAGAGCCTGGGTTGCCTTCGGTGGTTTAGGTCCGGGAGATTCACAAATTGACGAGCGTGTACGTACTTATCTGATGGGAAATGTAAAACTGACAACGAATATTGAATACCGTCTGCCTTTTAATGATATGTACGAAGGAGCGATATTTACAGACATCGGTAACATTTGGAATCTTGAAGACAGCGGTTTTGATGATCAGTTTAAATTCAACAAATTCATCCGCCAGATGGGTGTAGGAAGTGGATTGGGATTGAGAGTGAATATTGCTTACATCACTTTGAGATTAGACCTTGCCTATAAAATGTACGACCCCAATAAACCGGATGCAGAACGATGGAGATTAAAATACTTCCAGCCTCTGAAACCGACGATGAACATCGCATTCGGATATCCGTTTTAAATTTAATCAGGCGAAATTCCCAGTATAAAATAAGCAACAGCAGCCACTCTTGCGAGGCTTTCTCTGGATTGATTTCTGTAGAAACTTTCAGGTTTTGATACATCCTGAGCATCAAAACCTAAAGCATTCATCGAATTGTTTCTGGCAAAAAAAAGTGCCCGCAAATTGTGAAATCCCTGCGAAACGATGATGACGTTTTTCTTTTCGTACGTGTTTTTGCAGCGGAGAATACTTTTATAAGTGTTAAAACCTTTCGGATCTTCAACGATGATGTGCTCAGGAACTCCTTCCTGATAAATCAGATAATTTTTCATCGCTGCAGGCTCATCGTAACCCTGACTTTTTTCGCCGCTTACGATGATGGTTTTTATTTTCCCATGATGATACAGCAGAGCCGCAGCATCCATTCTTTTGGTAAAATACGGATTTGAAATTCCTGATCTCATTCTTGGCGACGTTCCCAAAACCAAAGCCACTTCACGGGGCGGAATTTTTGAAATCTTGGTGTACGTTCTGCCGTTGGTCAACCCAAAAACCCACGCATTGCATAAAGCCATCAGAAGAATGATGACTTCTGATGAGAGTAAAATAAATTTGAATATGTTTTTAATGATTCTCAATTGAAATCAAAATTAAGCTTTATTTTTTTAGTTTTGGCAATTGACATGCAGGCTAAGATTTTTCCCTGAGCTTCTTCTTTCTCCGTTAAATATTCATTCTCCAAAAGTTCCACTTCTCCTTCTTCCAGAAAACACTCACAGCTTCCACAAATTCCTGACTTGCAGGAGTATGGCACCGGAAATTTCTGAATTAAAAGCTGTTGAAGAATTTTTTCTCTGTTATCGGGAAGTTCAGTCTGAAAATTTTTCCCAAGCATTGTGTATTCAACTTCAATATTTTCTATCAAAGGAAATTCTTTTTCGACCGGATAAATATCTTCATTAAATTCTTCAAAAAGTTCAAAATGAATATTGTTTTTCGGAATTCCATGATGGTAGCAGGCATTGGCAAGACTTTTTATCATTTTACCTTTTCCACAAATCAAAACTTCGTCCACTGCATCCCAAATCGTAGATTCTTCATCAGTATCATCTAAATGCAAAATCTGATTTATAATTAAATTTAATTTTTTCTCATCAATTCTTCCCGAAAAAAAAGAATTAGAAGTGTTTTCCTGCGAGAAAAAATAATAGATCTGAAGTCTGTCACCATAAAAACGGGCAAGCTGATCCAGTTCTTCACGGTAAGCAAGATTTTCAAAATTTTTATTTCCGTAAAAAAGAAAAAGACGCGTTCTCGGTTCCTGATAAAGAATATTTTTGAAATGGCTCAGAATCGGAGTAATACCAATTCCTGCCGCAAAGCCTACAATCGTTCTGAACTCGCTCGGCTTTGAAACAAGAGTAAACCTTCCTGCAGGTTTGCTGACGTACATCAAATCACCTTCATTGTATTGATTGTGAATCAGTGAAGCGGAACTTTTATCTGAATTAATTTTAAGTCCCAGACTAATTTTATTTTCAAAAGGAGCTGCAGTTATTGAATAATCATTAATATATTCTGCACCGTCTTTCTCCGTCAGTACCGTAACATACTGACCGGCATCAAATGAAAAAAGACCGGCCAGATCAGTAGGAATCTCAAATTCCAGAGAGAAAGTATTTTTGGTCAGGTCTTGCTTTTTAGCTATTTTTAACGGGTGAAATTCCGTGAGTTTGCCTTTGTAAATTTGCTGTTTCATAAGTTCATTCCAAAAATAAATAAAAAAATATGAAGACAATCATTTTGTCAGCATTTGTTTTGGTCGCTTTATCTGCCTGTAAAAAGGAGACCACAAATACCGAAAATAATTCTGAAACTGAAGACTCCATTTCTCAGGTCGTTGAAAAACCTGCAGCAAAGCCTTTACCGGAGGTCAGTCCTGCAAAAACTGCAGATTTTCTGGGGAAGAAAAATGACACGCTTTACGTTACCAACTTTTTTGCAACCTGGTGCGGGCCATGTGTGCAGGAAATTCCACATTTTAAAAAGAAAATTGAAGAATTCAAAGGTCAGCCTGTAAAAATCACTTTTGTAAGTCTCGATCAGAAGGAAGTTTGGAATTCAAAAGTTCCGGCATTTACTCAGGAACACGGCATTGAAAATCACACCGTTTTATTGGATGGTCAGCTTTTAAATCAAAACTTTTTCTCTTCCAATTTTAAAGAATGGACTGGAAGTGCAATTCCTTTTACTTTCATGAGAAAAGGAGACAAAACCGTTGAAACTTTAGGAAATATCAGTGAGCAGCAGCTTAACGAAAAAATGGCCAGTCTTTTAAAATAAATTTCAGAGAGTCAGATTAAAAATGTCAAAAAAATTCAAAATCCTGTGTTTTATATTAATTGTAGCAATCATTTTCATTTCTATAATTAATTTGAATACAGGATTTTTAAATCTCAATTTTAATGATTTTTTAAGTGATACATCAAACAACCAGATTGCTGAAATTCGTGTAAACCGTGTTTTGGCGATGTTGCTGGCAGGAATTTCAATTCCAACTTCGGGATTTCTGATGCAGGAGTATTTTCAGAATCCTCTTGCCGGACCGGACATATTAGGTATTACTTCCGTTGCGAGTTTATCTGTTGCGTTCTATATTTTTTTTTCAGACAATATTTTGCTCCCTGAATTTTTGCAGAACAGTTTTTTGAGCATCTCTGCAATTATTGGAAGTTTACTTCTGATGCTTATTTTGTTGTCAATGTCCAATAAATTCCAGGATAAATCATATTTGATTATTTTTGGATTTCTGGTTTCTGCTTTTGCCGGAGCGATTGTTTCACTGCTTCAGTTTTACGCCGAAAATCAAAGTTTAAAAAACTACATTTTATGGTCATTTGGTGCCAATAACATGGTTTCCCGAAATCAAATAACTGTATTGTCAATTTTAGTTGGAGCTGGATTATTTTTCTGTTTTAAAACGATAAAACCATTAATCGGAAATTCCCTCGGAACTTCATATGCGCAGAGTTTCGGTGTAAATCTAAATCATCTGAAGCTGCTAATCATTGCTACGTCTTCCCTGCTGTCGGCTTCTGTAACAGCTTTTTTAGGACCTATTTTATTTATTGGAATCATTGTTCCACACTTCTGCCGGTTAATTTACAATCCCGCGAAACTATGGCAACAATGGTTTCTGAATATGTTTTTGGGAATGCTCATCATGCTGATATTCTCAATTGCTGCCGAAAAAACGCAGATTCCACTAAATGTGATCAGTTCCGTTTTTGGAATTCCTGTCATTTTGATGATGCTTTTGAGGCAGAATAAAGTTTGAAAGTGAGTTGTGAATGGATCAATAATGAATTTTTTAAATTTCCTGCAGATTTTACAAATGACGCATATGTTTGAATATTTTTTAATTTAATATCTGAAAAACACGTACACTTTGTCTTTCCGTACAACCCTAAACCAATTTAACGGAGGGATTTTCATTATGACAAAATAATAAGCAGATGAATACCAGAATAATATATAAGAAATTAATTATTGCTAATATAATTTTGTTCGCATTTAGCGTGGCATTTCTGGAATATTCAAAGCTGTTCAGAATGAGCACAGACAAGCATTGGATTTACTCCTTCGGTCATAATTGGTGGTTTATGATTGGAATACCTGCAGCATTTTTTGGATCATTAATTTTAGGGATTTTAAGTTTAGTAGATATTGAAGAACATAAATTTTTATACTTTACTTTTAGTCTTGTCCCTCTTATTTTATTTGTTATTTTTATTTCTGTTTAACCATGCACCTACAAATTAACCAAGCCAGTATCGGCTACGACAAAACCCTTATTTCAAATGCCAACGCATCTTTGAAACTGGGCGATGTCTGTCTGCTGATCGGAAATAATGGTGTAGGAAAAACGACGTTAATAAAATCCATTCTCCATCAGAATCCTTTGTTGGGTGGAGAAATTTTAATTGACAATAAAAACGTAAAAGATTTATCTGTAAAAGAAATTGCTGAAAATATTGCCATTGTTTTTTCTAAAGCAGTAATTCCACAAAATTATACTGTTGAAGACTTGATCTCGCTGGGTAAATACATACACTATCCGTATTATTTTGAATTGAATCAAAATGACAGAAAAGAGGTTTCAGATATTCTCCATGAACTCGATTTAACGCAGTATAAAAACACGCCTCTCAAAAATCTGTCAGACGGAAATCTTCAGAAAGCATTTATTGGCAGAGCTCTGACGCAGAATTCTCCAATAATTATTTTAGATGAACCCACCACACATTTAGACGAAAAAAATAAAATTATCATTCTCAAAACGCTGAGAAAACTCGCTAAAAAACAAAATAAATTAATTCTGTTCTCCTCTCACGACTGGCGCCTGGCAAAGGAATTTGCAGATAAAATCTGGTATATAAAAGATCAGAACCTGTACTCCGGGATTGTGGAAGATGTTCTTCTTCAGCACGAAGAACTAACCAATGCCTCACTTTTCAACATTAACAAAAATTTTGTTGCGCCACTAATTAATTCTCCCGAAATTCAGAAGGAAATGCTGTTCTCACTACTGCAGAAAAATTTCCAGAAAGATCTTTCTCAGATCAAATTTACATTTCACGACAACTTTTGGATTGTCTCACACTCAAATTCTACACTCAAATGTGAATCTTTTGCAGAAATCTTAAAAATCGTTCAAAACATTCATTAACAGACCAATATCATTATGGATCTTACATACTATGCATGCATAGTATTATGCTTTTCATACAAATTAACGTTCTATCTACCAGTATATTAACAAATTTTAACTTTATAAAGTGTTATGCATGCATAATATTTATTAAATTTGAATTACACCATAACACATAAAAAGTATGGATCAGAACAACAAAGAAAAAACCGAAAATATCGATCTCATTCTGAAGCAAACATGGATTTCAGTACAGAAAATGTATTCAGATCTTGCTCAGGAGTACGATTCCACTGCTGTACAGGCACTTACACTTTTGAAGATCGATCCCAAGGAAGGAACCAGAAGCACCAATCTTGGTCCTAAAATGGCCATCGAGCCCACTTCTCTGACGCGAATTATTAAACTTTTGGAAGACAACGGTTACATCTACAAAGAAAAAACCACACAGGATAAGCGCGAAGTGATAATAAAACTCACAGATAAAGGACTGAACTCAAGAAATTTATCTAAAGAAGTCGTAGTCAACTTCAACAAGAGAGTCATGGAAAAAATAGATCCTGAAAAACTGGAAGTTTTTAAAGAAGTCATGACCGAGATTATGAAAATATCTAATGACCTGAATAATAAGAAATAGTTTTAAAGATTCAGACTATTATTCACATAGCCATTGAGATTGTAGGAGCTAGTTGTTTTTTATGGCGACTTTGACTGCGCTGAACAGCGATTTTTAAAATTATTTTTTGGGCCGTTTTGAACTTCGTTCGTAAACTTAGACAAAGCATTTGCTTATTCTCGTTTATGCCCTCCGTTCCCGCTTTTTTGCAAATTTCCCATTGCTTTTACAGGCCTTAAAATTGCAAAAATAGCACCACTCAGGTCGGGCTGCGACAGATTCGCTATGAGAAAGAGGAAGGGAAAAAGTAAAAAGAATCAGGCTATAAATTAACTCATTAATTAATCAAAATAATAAAATCTACATATGAAAAGACGAATCAAACACGTAACGGTTTTAGGTTCCGGAATTATGGGAAGCGGTATTGCTGCGCACTTTGCCAACATTGGCGTGCAGGTTTCACTGCTTGACATTGTTCCGTTTGAATTAAATGAAGCCGAACAGAAAAAAGGTTTGACGAAAGAAGACAAAACTGTTCGAAACAGAATTGCTTCCGAAAACTTTGAAAAACTGAAAAAAGCAAGTCCGGCACTCCTCTATTCTCCGAAATTTGCGGAGAGAATTAAAGTCGGAAATTTTGATGATGATTTACAGAAAATTAAAGACACCGACTGGATTATTGAGGTTGTCGTTGAAAAACTTGACATCAAAAAATCGGTTTACGAAAAAATCGAACAGTTCAGAAAACCGGGAACTTTGGTTTCATCCAATACTTCGGGAATTCCAATCAATATGTTGGTGGAAGGACGAAGCGATGATTTCAAAAAATATTTTGCAGGAACTCACTTTTTCAATCCGGTAAGATATTTACCATTGTTAGAAGTAATTCCAACCAAAGAAACCGATCCGGAAATTGCTGAATTCTACATGAATTACGGAGCAAAATTCTTAGGAAAAACGACGGTTTTAGCAAAAGACACTCCGGCATTTATCGCCAACCGAATCGGAGTTTTTTCAATGATGGATTTGTTGCACAATGTTCAGAAATTAGGTTTAAATGTTTCTGATGTTGATAAATTAACCGGTCCGGTTATCGGCCGCCCGAAATCTGCAACCTTCAGAACTGCTGATGTTGTCGGTTTGGATACTTTGGTAATGGTTGCGAATGGTGTCCGTCAAAGCGGGGCTGAAGCAAATGACTTCAACAATGTTTTTTCCCTTCCTGACTATATTCAGAAAATGGTAGATAACAAATGGTTGGGTTCAAAAACTGAGCAAGGTTTCTATAAAAAAGTGAAAGGTGCCGATGGAAAATCTGAAATTCACGGATTAAATCTGGATACTTTGGAATACGAACTTCAAGGCAAATCTTCTTTCCCAACTTTAGAATTAACGAAAAATATCGACAAACCGATAGACAGATTTAAAGTATTAATCGGTGGAAAAGACAAAGCCGGAGAGCTTTACAGAAAGTCTGTAGGTGCCTTGTTCGCGTACGTGTCTCACAAAGTTCCGGAAATTTCTGATGAAGTTTACAAAATCGATGATGCAATGAGAGCTGGTTTCGGTTGGGAAAACGGTCCTTTTGAAATTTGGGATGCAGTTGGCGTTGAAAAAGGAATTGAACTGGCACAAGAAGCCGGTTACGAAGTTTCGGACTGGGTGAAAAGTGTGGAATCATTCTACAAAGTTAATGAAGACGGACAAAGCATTTTCTTCGATAAAAACTCGGGAAACTACAATAATATTCCGGGTCAGGAATCATTTATCATTTTAGATAATATCAGAAAAAACAAGACACTATGGAGTAACTCAGGTTCTTCCATTGAAGATTTGGGCGACGGAATTATCAATTTTGAAATCCGTTCTAAAATGAATTCTTTGGGCGGTGAAGTTTTGGACGGCTTAAACCGGGCCATCGATTTAGCTGAAAAAGAATACGACGGATTGGTGATCGGAAACCAGGGAACGAATTTCTCTGTTGGAGCCAATTTAGCCATGATTTTAATGATGGCCATCGAGCAGGATTGGGATGATCTGAATATGGCAATTGCGTATTTCCAGAAATCAATGATGAGAGTTCGTTATTCTTCAATTCCTGTCGTAGTTGCTCCTCACGGAATGACTTTAGGCGGTGGATGCGAAATGACGATGCACGCAGACCGCGTTGTTGCAGCCGCAGAAACTTACATCGGATTGGTTGAAACCGGAGTTGGTGTAATTCCTGGCGGTGGCGGAACGAAAGAATTTGCTTTGAGAACTTCCAGAGAATTCCACAGCGATGACGTGAAAAACAACCGTCTCCGTGAAGCTTTCATGAACATTGCAATGGGAAAAGTCGCTACTTCAGCTTACGAAGCTTACGATATGGGAATTCTTGAAAAAGGAAAAGACATCGTAGTTGTTGACAAGAGGACGCAGATTATGACCGCAAAAATGATGGCGAAAAGTTTGGCAGAGCACGGATACACACAACCGATCGAACAAACCGTAAAAGTTCTTGGAAAAGATGCTTTAGGAATATTCTATGTTGGGACTGATCAGATGTTAACCGGTAATTTCATCTCTGAACACGATAAGAAAATCGCAGATAAATTAGCCAACGTTTTAGTAGGTGGAAATCTTTCCGAACCAACAGTTGTGACCGAACAGTATTTATTGAATCTTGAGAGAGAAACTTTCTTACAGCTTTGTGGAGAGAGAAAAACTTTGGAGAGAATTCAGTTTATGTTGCAGAAAGGAAAGCCGTTGAGAAATTAATTTTTTGTACAAAGTAAAAAGTATTAACGTAAAAGTATTTGCTATGCACAATTTCAGACAATTAGAAGTTTGGAAAAAATCTATTCAACTTTGTAAAACATATTATTTCTTTTCAAAAGAATTTCCTAAAGATGAATTATTTGGCCTTACATCTCAATCCAGAAGATCATTGTATTAGATTCGATCTAATATTGCTGAAGGAGCTGGAAGAGATACAAATGCTCAGTTTTCACATTTTTTAAATATTGCTTTAGGTTCTTCTTTTGAGTTCGAAACACAGATAATTATTGCAAATGAATGTGAATTTTTTCCACAGGAAAAATTCGAAATTGTTCTTACTGAAATTCAGCATATACAAAATATGATTATTAAACTGAAACAAGTTTATTCAAGTTAAAACTTTTAAAAATACATTGTACTTTATACATAAATACATATTACAATTATGAGACAAGCATATATAATCAAGGGATTTCGTACAGCGGTCGGAAAAGCGCCAAAAGGTTCGCTCCGATTCACGCGTCCCGACGTAATGGCAGCAACAGTTATCGAGAAACTCATGGCAGCCGTTCCGCAATTAGATAAAGACAGAATCGATGATTTAATCGTTGGAAACGCAATGCCGGAAGCTGAACAGGGTTTAAATGTGGCGCGTTTAATTTCTTTGATGGGATTAAACACCGACAAAGTTCCGGGAGTGACTGTGAACAGATATTGTGCATCTGGTAGTGAAGCGATTGCGATTGCTTCGGCGAAAATTCAGGCAGGAATGGCTGATTGTATCATCGCAGGAGGCACAGAATCAATGTCATACATTCCGATGGGTGGTTACAAACCCGTTCCGGAAACGGAAATTGCTAAGTCAAACCCTGATTATTATTGGGGAATGGGTTATACGGCTGAAGAAGTTGCAAAACAATTCAATATTACCCGTGAAGAGCAGGATCAATTTGCTTTTGAATCGCATCAAAAAGCTCTGAAAGCAAATCAGGAAGGTCGTTTTGCAAATCAAATAGCATCCATCCCTGTAGAATATAATTTTTTGGATGAAAATCAGAAAATGCAGACCAAAAAATTCGATTTTGCGGTGGATGAAGGTCCGAGATTAGACACTTCTTTGGAAGGTTTGGCTAAATTAAAACCAGTCTTCGCCAACGGAGGAAGCGTAACTGCCGGAAACTCTTCTCAAATGAGTGACGGAGCAGCTTTCGTGATCGTGATGTCTGAAGAAATGGTAAAAGAATTAGGATTGGAGCCTGAAGCAAGATTAGTTGCTTACGCTGCGGCCGGACTTGAGCCAAGAATTATGGGTATGGGACCTATTTATGCGATTCCAAAGGCTTTAAAACAGGCAGGTTTGCAGTTGAAAGATATTGAATTGATTGAATTGAATGAAGCTTTTGCTTCTCAATCGGTTGCGATTAAAAAAGAACTGAACTTAAATCCAGATATTTTGAATGTAAATGGTGGCGCAATTGCTCTCGGGCATCCGCTTGGCTGTACCGGAACAAAATTGACCGTCCAGCTTCTCGACGAAATGAGAAAACGTGGAAATAAATATGGAATGGTTTCTATGTGCGTTGGAACGGGACAAGGAGCGGCGAGTATTTTTGAACTTCTTTAGTAATGTCAACAGGTAAAAAGATTTCCACATTTATTATCTTTTCAATAGTGTTGATAATTTATTTCTTTGGTTATAATTATGATTATAAAAGTAGTTACATCATCTCTGTTGGATTCTTTCTTTTGTTATTATTTAGCTATGTAGGATTAACATTATCTACATATGAAAGAATAGCTGGTGAAAATCCTGGAAGTTTCTTTTTTAATCCCTGGAAAAAAATTAGATATATTGTTTTAAGTTCTTTGTTAACTATTACTCTTGTAATTTTAATTTTTAGTACAATTTTTATTTCACTAGAATTATCGAAAAACAGGAAAAATAAGTTTTTAAATTCTTCAGAAACAAAAAATATTGAAGGACTTATATCTAAAACAGACAGCATTCCGCAAAGATATGGTAAAAGGCCTGTTGCATATTTAAATTATAAAATTAATGATAACGATTACGATTTTGAACTCAGTAATCCAGATGGAAAATATAAAGTAAAGCAAAAAGTTAAACTTAAATATTCTTTAGAACATCCAGATATGTTTGAAATTTTAGAATAATCTAACAAAATTTAAAAAACAAAAATAATGAGTGATACACTTAATAAAACATTAAAAGGAGGAGAATTCCTAATTAAAGAAATTCCTGCAAACGAGATTTTTAGTCTCGAAGAACTTTCAGAGGAGCAAAAAATGCTCCGTGATTCTGCGAAAGAGTTTATCGACAGAGAAGTGATTCCTCATCATGAGCGTTTTGAGAAAAAAGATTATGCTTTGACGGAAGAAACAATGCGTAAACTTGGTGAAATGGGTCTTTTAGGAATTACAGTTCCTGAAGAATATGGCGGTATGGGAATGGGATTCGTAAGCACGATGCTGGCTTGTGACTATGTTTCGGGAGGAAATGGATCGTTGGCTACAGCTTATGGAGCTCACACAGGAATCGGAACACTTCCTACCCTACTTTACGGAAGTGAAGAATTAAAAAAGAAATATCTTCCGGATTTAGCGACCGGAACAAAATTCGGAGCTTACTGTCTGACTGAGCCGGATGCAGGTTCTGATGCCAATTCGGGAAAAACAAGAGCGAAACTGTCTGAAGACGGAAAACATTACATCATCAACGGACAGAAAATGTGGATTTCAAATGCCGGTTTTGCAGATACTTTCACTTTATTCGCCAAGATCGATGACGACAAAAATATTACAGGTTTCGTCATCAACCGTTCTGAGCTTGAAAACCCTGAAAGTTTGTCTTTTGGTGAGGAAGAGCATAAACTGGGAATCCGTTCGTCATCTACGCGTCAGGTTTTTTTCAATGATATGAAAGTTCCTGTAGAAAATATGTTGGGTGAGAGAAACAACGGCTTTAAAATCGCTCTGAATGCATTAAATGTAGGGAGAATTAAACTCGCTGCCGCCAACCTTGACGGACAGAGAAGAATTTTAAATCACTCTATTCAATATTCAAACGAAAGAAAACAGTTTGGCGTTTCTATCTCAACTTTCGGAGCCATCAGAAAGAAAATTGCTGAAATGGCGACAGGAGTTTTTGTGAGCGAAGCAGGTTCATACCGTTTGGCAAAAAATGTTGAAGATAAAATTGCAGAATTAGTTGCAGGCGGAATGGATCATCAACAAGCTGAACTGAAAGGTGTTGAGGAATTCGCAGTTGAAGCATCTATTCTTAAAGTTTATGTTTCAGATTTAACCCAAAACACTGCTGATGAAGGGATTCAGATCTATGGAGGAATGGGCTTCTCAGAAGACACTCCAATGGAAGCTGCATGGAGAGACGCGAGAATAGGCAGAATCTACGAAGGAACCAACGAAATCAACAGACTTCTGGCAGTTGGAATGTTGATCAAAAGAGCAATGAAAGGCGAATTAGACCTACTTTCTCCAGCGATGGCCATTTCTAAAGAATTGATGGGAATTCCATCTTTCGAAGTTCCTGATTATTCTGAGTTGATGAGTGAAGAAAAAGCGATCATTGCCAATTTGAAGAAAGTTTTCTTAATGGTTTCCGGAGCTGCACTTCAAAAATATATGATGGATATTGAGAAACAGCAACATTTACTGTTGAATGCTTCAGAAATTTTAAATCAAATCTACATGGCAGAATCTACAATTCTAAGAGCTGAAAAACATTTCGCTTCCGATTCTGTAGAAGTTGCGATGGCTCAGCTGAATCTTTATAAAGCTGTAGAAAAAATCATCGTTGCTGCCAAGGAAGGTATTATTTCTTTCGCAGAAGGCGACGAACAGAGAATGATGCTTTCCGGTTTGAGAAGGTTTACAAAATATACCAATAACCCGAATGTGGTGGCGTTGACTGAGAAGGTTGCTGCGTATTACATTGGGAAAGGACATTATTAAATCGTCTTCCCAAATCCCTTTGAGGAAAGACTTTAAAAACGCTTCGGATCTCCGGAGCGTTTTTTATTGGATTTATGTAGTCCTGAAATAAGGGTATATAAAAATCAGCGATATTTCTGGTCTATAATACAAAAAACAAAAACGCTTCAAATCTGAAGCGTTTTCTTAATACTTTAAGAAAGATCCCAAAACTAATTCGGGATCTTTTCATTAAATTAAATTTATTTTTGTCCGATCTCGTTGATCTCGTTGAAGTTTTCTTTTGGGTTTACACCATACTCATTTCTACCCGGAGTTCCATCTGTTGCCATTAAGACAATCAGCCAAATACCTCCAATAATAGGAATCAAAGCAATTAGCATAAACCATCCACTTTTGCCAACGTCATGCAGTCTTCTTACGGCGACTCCTAATCCAGGAAGAAAAACTGCCAAGCCATAAAGCAAATAGATATAGCCGTAAGGAATTTCAGGCGAAAATTTCAGTCCCAAAATATTATCCAGAACTGCAGCTACTGCAGCGAAAATCATATTGAATAGCAAGTACATCCAATATTCTGTTCTTCTTGCCCGACCGTTAAAATCAGCGTACTGTTTCAATACTTTTAAATACCATTTCATCGTTTATTTTTTTTATTGTTCTCTTCAAAAATAATTATTTTTTTCAAATCATGTACAAAATATTAAATAAATTTCTCTCCTAAATGAAATAATTTTAAAGCACAATATTATTCTTCGGTGTAATCGCAGGCGGCAGATTTTCTTCATCCAGCATATCGCGCATATCAATCTCAATTGTGCGGCTGATTTGGGTGATCGGAACATCATTGGCACTGCCCTCAAAAGGATTCATCGAGCTCTCGCCTACCGTATCCAAAGTAACAAAAACCCACATCAGGATCATTGAAAAAGGAACATTAAGCCACACAGAATAACATTCCAGTATGGTTCCCTCGCCCAATTTTGCAAATTCGTTGAGTAAGCCAAATGGAACTGAAATTACAAACAGAAAAAGAAGATAGGTCGTAATCGAGCTGAAATTTCGCGGATATGGGAAATTTTTAATCCTCTCCGCTTTTCCCTGATGGTCTGTGAACTTCGACAGTGACTGTTGCAGGAAAGTCCATTGGAAATCATTCAGTTTTCCGTCTTTATAAAGTTTCGCTATTTCTTGCGACTGTAATGCTGAAATCTGGGTCGCACGGTTTTTCTTTCTTAGTACATAACCGTATTCGTCATCTGACAATAATGGTTTCAAATCATTCTCAATGGTCGTCACTCTTTCCGGAATATCGTAAAATGACAGATATTCTATATTCGATTTTTGAGTCATATTTTCCCATGTTCTGGGCTCTCTGAGCTGAAACCTCAATGCCGTAAGCCATGCAAAATGACGGTAAAAAATGGTTTTTATTTCCGTATCATTCCCCTGTAAAGCATCTCTCAAAGTGTACCCAAAAGCCCTGCTGTCATTAATAATCGCACCATAAATCTGTCTTGCTTCCCAAAGTCTGCCGTAGCTTGCATTGTTTTTGAATCCGACAATAAAAGCTACCGCCGTTCCTAAAATTGCGACAGGCTGCCACGGAAGCGACAGATATTCTGCTCCCAAATAGTAAAATAATGTTGGAATAAATGCCACAACAAAAACTTTGTAAATGGTTCTGCGCGTCCAGAGAATAAATTCTTTCGGTGTAAATTTTCTTCCTGCGTTCATGTTTTATAATTGATAAATGATGATTGATGATTGATGATTGATGATTGATGATTGATGATTGATTATATTTTATGTTTAAATTAAACTTATTTTCTTTTGATTTAAACACTTTAACGATTTCAGCGTCACATTTTTAATACTACAAATCTAATTTCAGGCAGTGTCAGGCTGAGCTTGTAGAAGCCTTTTACATCTTGATAATTGATAATTGATTGATAATTGATTGATAATTGATTAATAATTGATAATTGATAATTGATATTTAAAAAAGAATTTGTTAAATCTAAGATTATAAATCAATCATCATTAATCAATTATCATTTATATCTAATGTTCAGTTCCTGTCACTTTCAGATCATTCAGATCCAGTTGCAATTCGGCTTTCCTGATTTCAGAATCTTCAAACTCCTTGTATTTTCTCATTTTAAAAAGTTCCTTTCTCTGCAGTGCATGAATTTCTAAAAGCAAGTGATGGTACTCCTCCACTTCCTCTTTTTTTGTATCCCGGCATTCTACGGAATCAAAACTTTTCTGGTTGTTTGATATTTCATTCTGAAGACTGTTTTTGTAGAATTCTATCAGTTCATTTTCAGAAATTTCCTGCGGATATTTTTCGCTGATATAATTCAGACCCAATACATCCAGACGAATCTGAATTCTTTTTCGCTGTTGGTCTTCAGGAATTGTACTGTCGATTTCGCCAATGTTGATCCATTTAATAATCAGCGGAAGCGTAAGTCCCTGAAAAACCAGAGTAATAAATATCACCACAAAAGTGATAAAAATAATCATATTCCGCTCCGGGAACAGAGTTCCGTTTTCATCCAGATAGATCGGAATTGATAATGCCGTTGCCAAAGAAACAACGCCGCGCATTCCTGCATAACTTGTTATCAGCGGACCTTTCCACCCTGGACTGGGTTCGTTTTCTCTGATGCTTTTAAATAAAAATCTCGGAATATGTGCAATGGGATACACCCACAAAAATCTCAAAACAATAACAATTAAGCTGATGAGAATTCCATACTTTAAACCCTGAAAAACCAGATGTGTACCTAAACCCTGTACGATTTCAGGAAGTTCCAGACCAATTAAAATAAAGACCAAAGCATTCATCACAAAAATCATCGTTGTCCAGACGCCGAGCATATTCAGTCTTGTACTTCCCGTTTTGAAAATCTCGTGAGAACGCCAGGAAATAAACAAACCACCCGTCACAACTGCCATCACACCTGAAAAATGAAACTGTTCTGCCGCAAGAAACAAAATATAAGGAGTCATCACCGTCAAAGCCGCATCAATAGCCGGAGTGGTGGGTAGAAAACGATGAATTGCATACATAATATTTCCGCCAATAATTCCTACAATCACACCCATTCCTGCAACCAGAAAAAACTGTCCGGTAGCTTCCTGCATTGAAAAAGTTCCCGTAAGAACCGCCGCCAAAGCAAATCTGAAAACAATCAGGGACGCAGCATCATTCACCAGACTTTCACCTTCCAGAATCGTCAGTAATCTTTTCGGAATTTTAAGACCTTTCATTACCGTTGCAGCGGCAACTGCGTCGGGTGGCGAGACGATTCCGCCTAATAAAAATCCCAGAGCCAAAGTAAATCCCGGGATCATCGATGATGAAATGTAAGCCACGATAAGCGATGTAAAAAACACTAAGCCAAATGCTAAAAGGCTGATAGGTCGTTTCCATTTCCAGAAGTCTTTCCAGGACGTGTACCATGCAGCTTCATATAAAAGAGGCGGTAAAAAAAGTAGGAAAATAATGTCGGGATCAAGTTTTAAAACCGGAATTCCAGGAATGAAACTAATTCCCAAACCGGCAATTACTAAAAAAATGGGATAAGCAATTTTTATCTTTTTTGCCAGTAAAACGAGCATCATCACAGCAAAAAGAAGAAAAAGAATGAGGAGTAAATTGTGGTGCATAGTTTTTTGAAAGTTTTAATTCATTTTGTGTAAAAACCAACCCTCTCAACACTACGAATGCTGAAAGGGTTTAGTTGTAATTGAAACGCAAAAATAATTAAAAGTTTACAATTCTGTCTGATGAGTTTTCTGTTTAAAAGAATAAATTCTGTCTACAGCTAAAAACAGGCATACAACGCCCACGAAAAGCACAAACGACCGGAACCAGTTCATGGTACTCCATTCTGAAGATAATCTTCTGAGAGTTTCATCATCCGGAACAGGTTCAGACAGAAACATCAAATCACTTCTCGGATGAAAATAGGTGAAAGCGAAAATATCTCCCGAAATATAACAGAGCAAAGCAATTCCAAGAAAAACCCTTGCAGATTTTGCGGTTCTCCAGAATAAAATCAATGACATTAACGTAAAAATTTGCGTTGCCGGAGAAAATATTCTGAAGAAATTCCCCGGATTTACGGTCTTAAAAAATTCTCTCGCAGCCATCACAGAATTGGGAATGTCACTGTCCGTAGCCACAGCATTGACCATTGAATTGTACACATTTGCGAACAGAACTCCGCTCGCCAACGCCACGGATGTGAATAAAATTAACTTTTTCATTTTCAGGGCTTTTAGTTTGTTTAAATTTAATGAAAAATCTGTGACCAACAATATTCTAATCGCCTTTGGTTTGAAAGTGAAAATTATCTTGTGTGAAGATCTTCAATTCTTCAATTGTGCTTTACTGTAGAGTTTTAATCTTTGCCAACTTGATTTTACTTAATGAAAAAAATGCCAAAACTACCGGAAATAATCCCTTGTTTTGGCATTTAAAATTGAATACTATCTAATCTTTTATTAATTTTTCATCATGGTTTTTCCCCAGTTATCTTTCAGTAATAATATAATTCCCTGATTAATTTAATTTTAAAATCTATAACCCAGAGAAAGTCCGCTTCGCAGTCCTGCCCACGGTCCGTCCAGTTTTATGGCAGCACCGTTGGTATTGGTCTGTACAGAATATTCAACCAGTGGAATTCCTAAATCCTCGAGTTCGGCTTTTAATTGAGATTGCTGATCCGGAGTTAATGTCTGAGAAGATTTTCCGGTAAAGTCGCCTTTTCCTTTTCCGTAATGCGCTCCCACAATCCACCAGTCCAGAACAAAACTTCCTTTTTTGTTTAAGAAAAACTGAACACCAAGAAGCAATCCGACACTGTTACCAGTTGCTTTTCCGGAGATGTTCAGAGGTATTTCGGTAGTATTGCCTCCACCGTCTTCATATTCCTGATAGTAGGTAAAGTTACTGGCTTTAAAAGTTGAATTTCTGTAATACGGAGCAGCATAAAATCCTTTTCCGTAGCCTTTTCCGAGATAGAACCGGGTTTCTATTGTAAAATGAGTACTTCCGGCTTTAACGTCTCTCAATTCATCATCAGCATCGGTAAAAGATTTAATGAAAGGAATTTTTCCGTCGGGCATCACCGAATAACCTGCACTTACCGAGAACCATCTGTTAATGGATCTTTCGTAAGTAACATTGATGTTTTTAAAAGCATACGCAGTAAGATTGGTTTTAATAATATTTCTCCTTTGCATAACTGCGGTATCGGTTTCAATTGTATTTAGCTCCTGTGCATTTGTAAAAAGGGCAAGGAGCATTGCCGGAATTGTAATTAAAGTTTTCATGGTTATTAGTTTTTTTAATATTCAAATGTCATTTAAATAAGGCATAACATTCAATTACACAAAAGGGTGAAATTTCTTAATTAAATTTAAAAATATACTTTACAGATTTACCACCCGAATTGATGTGAATTAGTCGCTGCAAGAAAGGATGCCATTCCAAACACCGGCTGCTCCGTGACTTTTGGCTACAACTAAAAACCCTTACTACAAAAGACACTCAGAGGATATCGTTGCTGTTAAAAAACAGTAATCTGAAATTTTCATAAAACAAAAAAGCACGAATGTTTATACTCATTCGTGCTGTTGTGATAAATTTAATTTGAACTAAATCACTTATCTTGTGGTATAGCCACCGTTGGCGAAGATGGTTTGTCCTGTAATCCACCATCCGTCGGTTACCAGAAATTCTACCAGTGGTGCAATGTCTTTGATGTCGGTTAATCCGCCCAAAGCTGAAGCCGATTTGTGATAAGCGACTGCTTCCGGAGCTTCCTGTCCGTAAAAAAACGGTGTATCCATAGGTCCAGGCGCAACCGCGGAAACTGAAATTCCCCGTTCTCCAAATTCTTTCGAAGCCATTCTTGTGAAGTGCTCAACCGGCGCTTTCGCTCCTGCATAAGTGGAATACAAACCTGTGTAGGCAGCCAACAATGAAGTTACAATCGTATTGATTTTTCCGTTATCATTCAGATGTTTACCCGCTTCCTGGATAAAGAAGTAAGCCACTTTTGAATTGATGTCAAACATCGTGTCGTAATCTGACTCGGTAGTTTCTAAGAAAGGTTTTTTCAAGACCATTCCTACTGTGTTGATGGCGATATCAATGCCACCGAATCTTTCTTTTGTGGCTTCAAAAAGTTTTGCAATATTTTCTACTTTGGTTAAATCAGCCTGAAAAATAAAGGCTTCTCCTCCCGCAGCTGAAATATCTTCTAAAGTTTTTTCGGCGTCTGTTTTAGTGCTGTCGCTGTTGTAATGAATGGCTACTTTCGCTCCTTTTTGGGCAAAATTACGGCTCAGAAGTCCGCCTAAGTTTTTTGCTCCACCCGCTATTAATACTGTTTTTCCGTTTAAATCATTTCTTGACATAATCTGTAAATTTTGATGTTACAAATTTCGCAAGGTCTAAATCTTAAAACATGGTGAACTTTTCGGGAAATTAAATGTTTTTCTTTCTAAAACTCCCGGGAGTTTCGCCTGTCCAGTTTTTGAAGAATTTTGAAAAGTTAGATGGATCATAGGTAAATCTGCGGGCAACTTCCGAAACAGATATTTTTTCCTTCAGAAGCATTTCTTTGGCTTTTTCAATGATTTTCAAATCATAAAAATGGCAGGGATGATGACCCAATTCCGCCTTAATCGTGTCACTTAAATGTTGGTGCGAAATGGCAAGCCGTGAAGCAATCTGATTAAGTTCGAAAAAATCCTGAACCTCTCCGGTAATTACTTTTTCAATATGATCGTCCAGAAAATTAAAATATTTCTGTGATATTTCCTGCCCTCTACCTCTTTTTATCATCGTTTATGTTTTACCTGCAAAAATATTAATAAATTGCATTACAATTTTATTTAACCTTCTCATTCAAAATTTATCCAACAGAAAATCTGCATTACAAATGAAATTACTTGTTCTTTTAACTACGTTCAGTTCAGCTTTATTCTTTAGCCAGAGCACAAAAACACCTTTAAATATAAAAAGTGATTCAATTTCACTTGACAAACTATATTTTACAAAGCCTCATGATTCCATATTGGTGAAAAAGGATTTAATTTTGGTAAAAAAACCTTCTGATTCGTTGTATTTAAGTCTTGTAAAGAAAAAAACTGATGCTGAAATGATAGAAATCCTCAATGCGGGTAAATCAAAAGATCTGATTGTAAAAATTGAAGATCCGAAAGCGCTTCCAAAAAAATAGTTACACATTTATCTGAACCATTTGAAGATGAAATAAATGCCGTATAATTTAATTTTAATGTTTTTTTCATCTCAACGAATCCCTGAAATTGTATTTCATTTTTTATTTTTGCAGTCTACTTGCATAAAAACATGACCAAAGAAGAATTACTGCACCGCGCCATTAAAATTGCCGATAAAGCTCACAGAGGGCAAAAAGATAAATACCACGCTCCCTACATTGCCCACGTAATGCGCGTAATGGAATACGGAAAAACAATGGATGAAAAAATTGTTGGCGTGCTCCACGACGTGGTGGAAGATCATCCGGAAGAATTCAGTTTTGAATATCTCAGAGAGGAAGGTTTCCCGGAATACATTCTTTTTGCAATAAACTGTCTCACCAAATATGATCCTGATGAAAACTATGACGATTTTGTAAAACGTACCGAACGCTCTCCCCTTGCTGTTGCCGTAAAACTGAATGATCTTCGTGATAATATGGATTTGAGAAGGGTCAACAGAGAATTAACGCAAAAAGATATTCACCGTTTTAATAAGTATCTGAAGGCATACAGGTATCTTTCTGAGAAATATTAGACTTACACAGAAAATTAATAAACAAAGGCTCACTTCATGGAAGTGAGCCTTTACTGTTTTATCTAAATAAGAAAACTATTTAGCAGCTTTTACATCAACAGAAATTTCGATGTCTTTGCTGATCGCCCATTCTGCAGGATCTGTTTCGTCTGTACCGAATTTGATTCCCCAGTCTGCTCTGTTCACTGTAAAATTTGCCTGTACAGCTGCTGAACCTTCAGCAACATCTACTTTCGCAGGGAAAGAAACGTTCACCGTTTTGCCCAGTAAAGTAAGGTTTCCGCTTACAGTCTTATTAGCTCCTGCTACTGCGTTTGCAGGTGCAGTTGCCAGGTCAGTTACACCTGTGATTTTGAAATCAGCAGTTGGGAATTTTGTAACGTCGAAGAAATCAGGATTTTTAAGGTGACCTTCAAGATCTGTAGATTTTTTGTCTTTTTCAGTAACTGATGCAGGATCTACTTTCAAAGAAGCCATATCGATTACGAAGTTACCTGCAGTAAGCTGTCCGCCATCCACGTTCAACTCACCAGACTGAATAGCAAGTGTACCCCATCTTGGTGCAAAACCTCCTTTATGAAAAGCTTTCCAGTTTACTTTAGAAGCAGCGACATCAGCTTTTAAAGCTTCACCTTTGCCCTCTGCAACGTTTTGTTCTGTTCCTGTTTTCGCAGTGTCTGCAGTTTTGTCTTTGTTACAAGATGCTGAGATCAAACCTACAGCTACCAATGCGATTACGCTTAGTTTTTTCATATTAAGTAATTATTTAAATGTTTTAGAAGTGATAAATATAATGATTATTGTTTTATTTACCAATCTTTGATTTATTAACGGAGCAAAGATAAAGGTTGCGCAGCGTAAAAATCATTAACATACATCAAGAAAATCTTTCGGCACTTTTTAATTTAAATTTTTCACAGTCAATGTTAAATGAATCTACTTTCTTCATCTGAAATTTCAGTATTTTAGCCACTTCAAAAATCTTTCATGAACACTGTAAATTTTATTCAGAAACAACTCAATTTATCCGATAAAAGCATAAATGCTACGTTAAAATTATTGTCAGAAGACTGCACCGTACCTTTTATTTCACGGTACAGAAAAGATGCTACAGGAAATTTGGATGAAACACAGATTGAGCAGATTTCTAAGCTGAATAGACAGTTTGAAGATATTGTAAAACGTAAGGAAAGTATTTTAAAATCAATTGAAGAGCAGGATTCTTTATCTCATGAATTAAAGCAGAGAATTGATGAAAGCTTTGATCTTCAGGAGCTCGAAGACCTATATTTACCTTTCAAAAAACGCAGAAAGACAAAGGCTGACGCAGCAAAAGAAAAAGGTCTTGAACCTTTGGCGAAAATTATTATGAGCCAGAAAGCTCAGGATATTCTGTTTCTGGCTTCAAAATATCTGAACGATCAGGTCTCCTCTGAGGAAGAGGCCTTGCAGGGAGCAAGAGACATCATGGCAGAATGGATCAATGAAAATATGTATGTGCGTAAAAATCTCCGCCGACTGTTCCAACGCAAAGCTGTGATTACTTCAAAAGTGGTAAAAGCTAAAAAAGATGAAGAAGGCGCTCAAAAATTTTCTCAATACTTTGAGTGGGAAGAAAGCTTAAACAGAACTCCATCTCACAGACTTCTTGCCATGCTGAGAGCTGAAGCAGAAGGTTTTGTAAAAACAAACATCGAAATTGATAAAGAAGAAGCTTTAGATTTCATCGAAAATGCTGTAATTAAATCTAAAAATGAAAGCTCAGAACAGATTGTTTTGGCAATTAAAGATTCCTACAAGAGACTTTTGGAGCCCGCAATTTCAAACGAAACTTTGCAGGAAGCTAAAGAGAAAGCAGATAAAAAAGCAATTGAAATATTCTCTGAAAACCTGAGTCAGCTTCTGCTTGCTCCGCCTTTGGGAGAAAAAAGGATTTTAGCCATCGATCCGGGTTACAAAAGTGGTTGCAAAGTGGTTTGTTTAGACGAAAAAGGAGATTTAATTCACAATGAAACTATTTATCCTCACGCTCCACAAAATGAAAGTGGCATGGCGATGAAGAAAATCCGTTCTATGGTGAATGCCTATAACATTCAGGCAATTTCCATTGGAAACGGAACAGCGAGCCGGGAGACTGAATTTTTCATTAAAAAAATAGGATTTGACAAACCTTTGCAGGTTTTCGTGGTTTCAGAAGCAGGAGCATCGGTTTATTCTGCAAGCAAGATTGCGCGTGATGAATTTCCAAATTATGATGTGACCGTTCGCGGTGCTGTATCTATCGGCCGACGTCTTTCTGATCCATTGGCAGAATTAGTGAAAATCGATGCGAAATCTATCGGTGTAGGACAGTATCAGCACGATGTGGATCAAACTCAACTGAAAAATGTACTGGATTCTACTGTGATGAAATGTGTGAATTCTGTCGGAATCAATTTGAATACTGCAAGTAAATCTCTGTTGAGCTATGTCTCAGGCATCGGCGAAAAAATGGCTGAGAATATTGTAAATTTCCGTGCTGAAAACGGAGCTTTTGAAAACAGAAAACAACTGAAAAAAGTTCCACGATTAGGTGAAAAAGCTTACCAGCAGGCGGCGGCATTTATCCGGATTGCCAATGCCGAAAATCCTTTAGACAATTCCGCAGTACATCCGGAAGCATATGGAATTGTAGAAAAAATGGCGAAAGATTTGGGCTTAAAAACCAATGACCTCATCGCCAATAAAGAAAAAATCAGTTTAATTCAGCCTGAACAGTACATTACCGAAAACATCGGAATTTTAGGAATTAAAGACATTCTGAAGGAACTTGAAAAACCAGGTTTAGATCCACGGAAGTCAGCAAAAGTTTTTGAGTTTGATCCTAACGTCAAAAAAATGACAGACCTGAAAACCGGAATGATTCTTCCGGGCATCGTCAATAACATCACGGCCTTCGGTTGTTTTGTGGATCTCGGAATTAAAGAAAGCGGACTTGTGCATATTTCCCAACTGAAAGACGGCTTTGTATCTGATGTAAATGAGGTGGTGAAATTACATCAGCACGTTCAGGTACGCGTAACAGAGGTAGATGAAGCGAGAAAAAGAATTCAGCTGAGCATGATTTTATAAAAATCAAAATGAATGTTTCAGAGTTAAAGGAAAAGAAACTGATTCACAGGCCTACTCAAAATTTTGATCTGGCTGGAAACCGTATTTATGATGTTTTTGAATATAATTTACCTGTTAAAACCAACTATGATGGCAACGAGCGTGAGAGAATTTTCGCAAAACTGATTGATTCGATTCCGTTTTTTCTTACATTCTATTTTATATTTGGTTTATCTCCGATTCTGTCAGCGTTACTTCTTATTCCGTCAGTAATCCTATTTGGAAGTGTTACTGAAACTGTTTTTGGAACGACATTAGGAAAAAAGGTATTTAAAATAAAGGTGATAGATGATTCCGCAAATAATCCGGCAATATTTAAATCGTTCTTAAGAAACACACTATGTTTAGTGGTATTTTATATGCTTTTTGCAGATTATATTCCACCTTTGAACGAAATACTTGGAATAAAACACAGAGAGACCAACTTCACAATGCACATGAATAATATTTTGTGTAAAACCTATATCGTGAAAGAATACCAAGTGAAAGAAATTAAAATGCTTCTGAAACAAAGTTTGCTGTGAACGCAGACATAAAATAAATAAAATCAAATTCAGATAAAACCGGAAGTTTATTTAAATATTCAGCAATAAAATCTATATGCAATAAATAGCTTTGTAAGCAATTTAAAGATTTGTTAATACATTGAAAATAATTGATGATTTATAGTGTATTTCAGTTTTATTCGTTTACCTTTATCCTTAGAAATACGAATTATAAAAAACACAAAAAACACATATTTATTTATTATCATTATACTTTATATTTCTATTTTCCCCGTCAAAGGGGATTTTAATGAAAATATATCAACCATTATAATCATGTCTGATACATTATTAATCGAGCAATTAAATTAGAACTGATCTACTTATTTTACCTCTTGTAAACAGCAAGGGGTTTCGTTTTTGAAAAAATAAGAATCAGCGCTATATATTTTATACAATTAGAAATCTGAATTTAGAATGACCGGGAAAATTATTGGGGTGGGCAACTACATCCCTTCAGAAACCATAACCAATTTATTTTTTGACAAACATGTTTTTTTGAACGAGCATGGTATCACCTTAAAAGAAGACAACGCCATCATTACCAGTAAGCTGAAAAAAATTACAGGTATTGAAGAAAGAAGATACGCCACGAGTGATCAGGTAACCTCAGATTTAGGTTTGATCGCAGCGCAGAAAGCTATTGAAAATTCCGGGATAGATCCTGAAACTTTAGATTACATCATATTTGCCCACAATTTTGGCGACGTGCGTCACAACACAATTCAGTCGGATATGGTTCCCAGTCTGGCTTCAAGAGTAAAGCATTTACTCAAGATCGAAAATAATTTCTGTGTTGCCTACGATGTTCTGTTTGGCTGCCCGGGTTGGATTGAAGGAGTGATTCAGGCAAATGCTTTTGTGAAATCAGGTATTGCAAAAAGATGTCTCGTTATCGGTGCAGAAACTCTATCCAGAGTGGTTGACATTCACGACAGAGACAGCATGATCTACGCTGACGGCGCAGGTGCAGTGATCATTGAAGCCAATGACAGCGATGATTCCGGAATTAAATCTCACCTGTCTGCATCCTACACTTTAAATGAAAAAGATTTTCTTTATTTTGGAAAATCGTATAACAATGACAGCTGTCAGGATACGAAATACATCAAGATGGATGGCAGAAAAATCTACGAATTTGCCCTTCTGAACGTTCCCGTAGCAATGAAAAAATGTCTGGATGACAGTGGTTTTACCATAGATCAGCTCAACAAAATCATCATTCATCAAGCCAACGAAAAAATGGATGAAGCCATCGTCAACCGTTTCTACGAACTGTACGGCGTTCCTACTCCACCGGATATTATGCCGATGGTCATCAGCAAGCTTGGAAACAGCAGTGTAGCCACAATTCCTTCGTTGCTTACCATGATTATGCAGGATGAACTGGAATCTCACAAAATTGAAAAAGGCAACGTTGTTCTTTTCGCTTCTGTTGGAGCAGGAATGAATATCAATGCGATTGTTTATCAGTTTTAAAAATATAAGAAACTGTGAAAATTCAGGTAACAGATTGATTTAAATTATTTTTTTTAAATCTTCAAAACTGATTTTCACAGTTTTTATTTTATCTTATTATTTTTAATAAAGTTTTATCTTAATTCTACACAAATTTTTTTTACACGGTGTGTTGAAAGATCGGAATCTACTGCGGAATGTATGTGTTAAGCTAATTTTTATTTATAAAATCCTGCTCTTCCTCTGACAGCAAAACATTGCTTTGACTGTCTGATTTAACCTCAACATTTTCCCAGATATTTTTCCGGAAGTCTACTTTGGGATTCAGTCCTTTTTTATCAGATTCTTCAAAACGGCTGAAAACAATTTCGCGAATGGCTCTCTTCGTGTGCTCGCGGCTTTGATGATACATTTTATAATCATCAATCTCATACCTCGCAAATGAAGGTATGTACACTCCATTTCTGCTGTAAAAATCATAAGTTATCACCGCCAGACCATATTTCTGCATGAAGATAACCCGGTCTTTGGAAATTTTCTGCTTTAATGGCAGATTCTCCATCAGATAAACAGACTGGTAATAAGTAATCACTTTTTTCGCTGCATCATATCGGAATTTTCCTTCAATAATATTTCCTGCAAAAGACTTTATTTTAAAACTAATCGTTCTTTCGCCATCCTCGTCATTCAAGATCTTTGCTGAAAATTTTGCTTTCTTTTTATCCAGATGTGTGAGAACACGGCTCAGTTCAGAATTCAGAAAAATATCGTTGGTGAAGGGATGCATAAAGTCATTGGTATTGCCCAGAAAAATACTGTCAGACACATTTTTTTTCAGATACTTTATTTTGTTGAGCTGCATTTGAAGTTCAGAATTGATGTACATGCGCTCAGAAAGGTCGTGAGCATTATTTTTAGACCAAAGTTTAGCTTCAGAAACCACCATCAGATGAAGTTTATTATTGTCAAAATTTTTCTGTTTGATAACTACATCGTAAAGTGAAGGCTTGCTGTAATAGCGTTTTTCATAATTTTTCAGAACATCTTTAAATATGCTTTTAAAATCTACCGGAATTATCTTTACTTCTTTGATTTCATTATAATGCCTTTTCAGTCTGATAATGCTGCTGAAATTTTTAAATTTTTCTTTTTTATAACCGAAAGCAGAAATTTCGTAATCTTTTTCTTCAGGATTTAAAGATGCCAATCCATCATCATTGGTATATACGATCTGATCTTTCATGATGATTCTTGCACTGGAAATGGGTTTTCCATTTTCAGCGTCTAAAACTTTAACCGTCTGTCCGAAAAACAAAGCACACGGGCAAAAAAGAAGAAGAAAAATAAATTTCATAAAATAATTTTGTTTGATCAGAGCAAATATAACCGCAAATATTATTTAACTCTAAAAACTTTGAGTTTTTTAATATTAAAGATTATTTACGAACGTCTGCTCTTCTTTAGAAAGCAAAATGGTTGATTCTTTATCATCTTTAGTTGGAACATTTTCCCAGATGCTTTTGTTGAAATCAGCCCTTGGTTCAATTCCGTCTTTATCAGATTTTGAAAATGTGTTGTAGATAATTTCCTGCAACCCTCTTTTCACATGAGATTCGTTGTTGTAGGTCATCACATAATTATCACTTTCACGTCTCATCAGCGCAGGAACATAAACACCGTCTTTTTTGTAAAAATCGTATGTGATTATGGCGTTTCCGTATTTATAACCGAATTCTCTGCCGTCTGTAGATATCATTTTTTTAACCGGTAAATCATCCATTGAATAATCTGCCTCAAAGAAAGTAATTACTTTGTCTGCCGTATGATACTTGATTTTTCCTTTAATATGAGTTCCTCTCTCAGTTTTTACTGTAAAGCTGATGTCCTGTTCGCCATCTTTTTCAGACAGCAGTTTCCCTGACGATTTAGAATGCCTTGATCTGATGTTAGTCAAGGTGCGTTGAAGCTCATAATTGAAGAAGTAACTTCCTATTTTCTCATGTCTGAATTCGTCAGTCTCTGCCCTGAAAATACTGTCAGAACTGCTTTTCTTCAAGTATTTCACGTTATTTACCTGCAACTGCAAGATGTGATCATAGTTTTTCTTGTAACCTTGCCTGTAGTCGTACTGATTAGATCTGCTCCAAAGTTTAGCTTCGGTAATCGCCATAAAATGAAGTTTATTATTATCAAAATATTTACTTTTCATAACAACATCATACAGAGACGGTTTATCAAAGTATCGTTTATGGTAATGATCAAAAACATCCTCCAACAGTTTTCTGATATCCACGCTTACAATTTTTACCTCATCAATCTCTCTTACAGAAGGTTTGAGTCTTACCAGATTTCTGAATGAAGGCAACTTCTCACCGGTATAACCTGCTGCGGAAACTTCAAAATTGGTGGCAGTACTTTCAAGAGGGGCAAAACCGTCGTCGTTAGTGTACAGAATCTGATTATTTGCTATGATTCTCGCATTGGAAAGGGGTTTGCCATTTTCAGCATCTACAACCTGTAATTTTTGAGCCTGAAACATTGCGGAAAGCAGCACAAACAAAGAAATATATCTCATAAATTAGATTTTTATCAGCAGTTATTACGTTTAGACAAATATAAATTCAAAAAGGTTACAATTCCACATAAGATGATTAATTATTTAATAAAGATGAAGATTTTTTTTTTTGCCAGATATCTGTTGAGTTGAGTTTTAAATCTTTCTGAACTGAACAAAAAAGCCAGACAGAAGTCCGGCTTTAATCAATTATTTAAGATAATTTCCAATTATTGTGTGTTTATCAATTTCTGAATGTTTGATTTTAAAATTGCCTGATCTGCATTAAAACTTTCAAAAGCACCAGCTCCGGTGTTTGATAGATAGGAATCTAAATTCTGAAGACATCCTTTCACCATATTCGGGCTCACCTGAAACTGAATTGCCAGATCGGCCACGGAATTCTGACCTGAATTTTCTGACGAAAGCTGATTTATCATCGTCTGGCTCAGCCAATCTCTAGGCTCTTCCACAGGTTCAGTGAAACTCATTTCCAAACCAATTTCATTTCCGACTGCTCTTTGTACTTTCTTCTTCTCAACAGGTTTGTAAGAGCTCCATACCATGTCGCCGTGCAGACTTGTTATGATTTCACTGAGTTCAGTAATCTGAATTTTATCAGGATTTCGTGCTGCCTGCTCGAGGAATGTTTTAAAACCTACTTTCAGCATACAGGGTTCATCAAGAATCATTTCAGGGATTTTCTTTTCAAAACGGACGGCTGCAAGAAGTTCAATCGCCTTGATATCCGGACAGTCGGAAGCATTTGAAATTCTGCGTTTTAGATTTTCCAGTACTTTTTTAATTGAATTATTAGATTCTACATCAGAGCTCATCAGATAAACATAGCAAACCACAATCGCAAGCATCGGATTCTGCCAGTCATCTGAAGCCATCCTGTTTAAAAGCTGTTCAGGAACATGGTAAATGGCATTCTGCATATTTCTCAGCAGTTTGTCTACTTCCATATTGTCTTTTTCAAAAGTCCCGAAAGCCGAATTGGGTTTTCTGAATAAAATTCTTGCTGTAGGAAATATAGGTGTTCTTTTGAAAGTCAAAAAAAACTGCGTCTGCCAGTCTTCAAAAACATACAGCGGAATTTCTCTTTTCATAGGGCCATTGTAAACCAGATAATAAATTCCCGAGGCAAGCGGTGCATGAAAAGCCAGCCAGCCAAAATCTTTATCTTCCTTTATATTATTTTCATTCAGCCTGAAAAGAAGATTTCTTTCTTTATCTAAAATTGAAAACCTCCATCCCATCGAGTCTGCTACATTTTTCTGCTGATCACGAATATCTCTGTCCGGATATCTGAAAAAAATAAAAACCGATGATCCCTCTTCATATTTTTTTTCATCCGAAGTAAAATGGTCGCTCCAGTATTTCGAGGTTTCTGTGTAATATTCGTGTGAACTCGCGAGGAAATATCCTGAAATAGATGAGTATGAACCCTGGTTGGTATAATTTCCGGAATAGTCTTTGTCCAAACGGATGGTTTCAGTCTCCAGCTTTTCGTTGGAATAAATATTCAGCTGGTAAAGACCTCTTGCAAGCTGTTCTGAGATATTGCTGTAGTTTCCTGCAACAAGTTTCCCGTCGCCATCGAAGAGCTCGAGAAATACAAACTCACTCAGCGGACCCTCTGCCGTGAAGCTGAACTGGTATATGGGCGTTTCCTTAGAATTCATAATGCACTTCGTTTTGAGTTCCGTCTATTCTTATCGAGCGGGCAAGATCAGCTTCGCCTTTATTATAAATGGCATACGAACTTTTCTTCACAGCAACTGTCCAGCTGCCGTTTTCAGTCTTGTCTTCTTTAATAATATTTAAATCTGAATCCTCTAAAATCACAGTTCTGTTATTTCCTTTAAAAGAAATCTTCAAAGCAATTTCCTGAGGTTTAAAACCATCAATAATGGTCACTTCATTTCCGCCACTCTCCGAATGAAACCTCGGAATCTGAATTTTCTGCACCGATCTTGCGAGCTCCGGTAAATGAAGTTTGAGATAATTGGTCAGTGAGGATGTTGTCACTTTTCCGTTCTCTGCGGCAGCACCTTTCAATCCGTTCATCAGAGAAGTGGTAAAGAGACCCTGAGTTCTGTTGTTATCCAGGAGACTTCCGTTTCCGGGCTGGATAACAGCTTCGAAAGCTTTATTGTCAAATTCAGTTGCAGAAAAAACATAAGAAACACATTCCGCAGTTCCTGCAGCGGGTTTGATGTTGGCAAAAAGTGGCTGAGCACCATTCACGCCTACCATTCTGTTTCTGCAACAGTCTAAAAAGAAAAATACTTCTTTAAAATAGCCGCACTGAATAAGTGTTTTTAAATATCCTGAAGACGAAAGCGCATAGTTTCGCAGTATATCCGTCCATGGCGGTAAAACCAGAGCCGTTTCGTTCCAGTCGATTCCCAAGCCGTGACCGGAAAAATAAAAGTAAAGTCTCCTGCCCTCTTTTCCTCCGGATCTGAAACCTTCTAAGATTTCGGCAAAGGCAGTATCAATTCCATCCTGAATGGGCGTTAAAGGATCTTCTTTGGATAAAATTAAATGACAGTTTTCTGATGGCAAACCTCCTTCAGATTCATTAGTCAGCCAATTGTAAAACTTTTGTGCATCATCGTCAGGACCCTGCAGTTTCGTAAGCCCTTTGTAGTGACTCACACCGATTACAACGGCAAAATCGTTATTATTTTCAGGCATAAATTATTGGTTGATAATGTGGACCATGCTGTCCAAAGTCGTTTCTTTGTCATCATCGAAACCGCCGTGGGAAAGTGAACCGGTTTTGAAACCACCCAAAGCAGTATCATCAGATTTCGAGTAGACAATCTTTCCTTCATCAGCCAAAAAAGTTTTAATTCTGGTAAACATATCACCAATGTACGGTTTGTTTCCCGTGATGTGTCGCTGCAGGCCTAAAATATGGGCATCTCTTTCTTCCTCCAATATTCCTGAAATAAGATACAGCAATGATCTTGGGTAAAGATGTTTGACCAATTGATCCTGCTTTTCGAGCTCATCTTTCATTGTAAAGATTCTGAATGATGAAAAACGTTCAGGCGAACTGAGAACAGCTTCATCAAAAAGATCGCATCTGCAAGCCGGAGCAAAAAACATAATATTTCTGAATTTCAGATCGCTTTTGTCAGCTTTAAGTTTTTTAAACAGTTCACAAATCACAATCGATCCTGCTGAATGCCCTACGAGATCTATGGTTAAAGGCTTTCCGGTTTCTCTGTGGTATTCTTCCAACTTTTTTATCACATAAGATCCAACATGCCAGTTCTGATAAGCTCCGGTAAAATCTGAAGGTTTCCACATCGCGGCAGCTTTCTTTTTCATGCTTCCCCACAGCCAGTTTCCGATGTTGGAAACGTAAATTTCACGCAGAATTTCTTCAATGACCGTTGGGTAAAAATCGTGATCGGTTTTCTGGATGTGTCTTTTGATGACATTGTATGTAATTTTGACGGATGCCGTAATTAATTTCGTTGCACTGATAATACCTTTTCCTTCTGCTACTTCTGCTCCCACATACTCAGGATTCATCAATTTAGATTCTTCCTCAGATTTTTCTTTGGCAGCAATATTTTTGAATTCATCATCACTTTCAATTTCCTCTTCCAGTTCAGCTTCTATCTCAGGCAGAATTCTGGCTTTCAGTTCTGCATCAGAGCTGACGGTTTCGGCATCGATTATAGAAGCAGATTTAGACTGAACATTAACCTGATAATTTCCAAAAGGCTCTTCTTTGTTTAATTCAGAATTAATCTCAGATTCCTTCATGGTTTCCACACCTTTGGAGTTTCCTATATTGTCAACCGCTTCAATTCCAAGTTTTTTTCCGGCCACTTTAATGACTTTCACCATTAATTTTTTGAAAAACTCAGACTTCCCTGCAATATCAAGATTGTGAGCTACCGTTTTAGACAGACCTGTCTCCCAGATAAAGCAAATTGGATGTGCGTCGGTATCTTTATTAACATACCTCACAATGCGTTTGGCGGTATCCATACCGTCATTGGCAGGAACGAGACCTCCATGGAAGTAGAAAACAATTTTTGTCTGATTTTTATCTTTCAGCTCTTTGAAAAGCTGGTCAATCTCCTGTGGAGTGCTGTTGAATAAAGGATCATTTCCTGCAAGAAAAGTTCCGTCTTTTCCCACATTTACGTAGTTGTTGCGGCTTAGCGCAGTGTCTTGAATTCCCATGATTTAGTTTTGTTTTTATATACTCTAAGATAAAAATTTTTAAGCTTAGATTTTAAACAAATTTTAAAAATCATTAGAAACAGTGATGAAATTTGGATTTGAACACAGAGTACACTAAGTTTTTAATACGCTAACTGTCTCTTTAGCTCAAAAAGCCGTAAACTTAAAGATGCCTTTGAAGCTTGTAAACATTTCCAGAATCTACACTTTAATGAAAATAATGCATTAATTCACTCATTCATTGTCTTTGTAATCTTATAAAAAGGCAAAAAAAAACCGGTTAAGAAAACCGGTCAAAAAATTCTGATTATTTTTTAGATTCTTCTACAGAAACTTTTCTGAAGTCTTTGAAAAGTTTGCTCAATTCCAAAGCTGATTTACGGGCTCTTGTTCCTGCTGCTTTGTTACCTTTCTCAGCTTGTTGGTTTGCTTCTGTTGTAAACGCTTCAAATTCTGCGTTAATTTTTTCAATAAGTTCTTTCATGTCTAATAAATTTAGGTTGCAAATATATGGTTTCAGACAATATAAGCATAACATCATTACCAAAATTTAACACAAAAATGTACATTTTATGGGCATTGAGGTTGGTTTTTGCTGTTTTTGAGATTTTAAAAGTCAAAAATTCTCTGAAAAAAGTAGGTAAAATTAGAAATCATATTTAGTTTTTATCTTCATATCAGCAGAAAAATTTCTTCTCTTTAATCAAAATATCACAAAGCAAAGACAAAATAATTATCTGTAATTTCTTTCTTTGGAATATTTGGATTAATTTTAATCATCACAGTATTTTTAATTTAAAAAAAACAATAGAAATCCAATGTAAATCCTTACCGGCAGACGCTGCAACCAACTTTAACACAGATTAAAACCTAAATATGAAAAAAAAACATTTCACTACTTCTCACGATTTTGCTCCTTACGGCGTGCAATTCAAAAACAGAAGAAAAAAAGAGTCAGACTTCAGATCAGAAAGAATCTTCTGCTGATACTTTAAATACAACATCAAAACCCTTAACAGATCAACAGAAAAAAAACGTTGTAGACTTTATACCTGCCGGATATGCTCTCTATAAGGAAGAAGGAATGGAAGATATAAAAGGTGATCTTAATAAAGACGGCCTTCAGGACGTTGTTCTTCTGATAAAAGGAACTGATCAGCGTAAATTTTTTGACCACGAAACCCGTGGCAAATTAGACAGAAACCGCCGTGGCATTATTATTTTGTTCAACAGAGGTGATGGGTACGAATTGGCAACAAAAAACTACGATTGTTTTTTATCTGAAAATGAGGAAGGCGGTGTTTATTACGCTCCGGAACTTTGGCTTTCTGTCGAAAAGGGAAATCTAAAAATCAATTATGCCCATGGAAGATATGGATATTGGAATTATACTTTTAGAAACAAAAACGGAGAATTTGAACTGATCGGCTACGATGCAAGTTATAATCAGGGACCGATGCCACTAGAGGAAACCAGCATTAATTTTCTGACGAAAAAGAAACTTACACGTGAAAATATCAACAGAGATAATTTTAAAGACGATGAAGATGTAAAATTCAAAGACACCTGGGAAACCGTAAAAGTTCACCAGCTTAAAAAATTATCAGAAATAAAAGATTTTGATGAATTGCAGTTTTAGTTTAAATCTAAAACTTTCATTACCATGGCCTAGTTCGTCAGGCTCAACTGCTCATCATAAAAGCTGATGGCCTCATCAATTACCGAAGTGATTCTTGGGAAATTATTGTAACGTTCCCCAAAAACTTCAAGTCCTGTGAACTCTGTCGAAATATTGCTGGAAAAGGTGCTCGTATCGCTGATTGTTCTCAAAACCTGACTTACCTGAATCAAAGTATTGATTTTATTGTCAAGAGATAACTGCGGCGAAAGCTGTTTTCTTAAACCTTTCAGTTCGTCCAGCTGCTCTTTCGTTACCTTTTTTTTCTTCTTTCCCATGAGGTAAAAGTACATCATTTATAGAGGCAACATTTTTATTTAGTGTTAACAAATTGTTACGGGAATGAATTTAGCATTCAGGAAAATCCGGATTATATTTACTGTTTTGCCGGAACCAATACAAATATATTTTCACATTCAAATTTTTAATAAATTTACTCTGTTAAGATTAATTTTTTTAATAAATGTTTGTAATCAGTAACAACATAGTTTTTGAAAGGTTGTGTGTCATTCCGTAGGAATCTAAACTTTTTTACTTCAGTATGTTGATATTCCTTCGGAATGACAAAAATGACTGCTGATTTTGGATTATGATCAAAAACGGGCAATCGTAATTTTTTTTTAAATAATTAAACACTAAAAACCATGAACAGAAAAGAATTTATTAAAAACAGCATGATGGCCACCGGAACTTTTTTGCTTCCCAATTCGATCTGGGCTTCCGACAAAAGTTTTAAATTTAATCCTGATATTTCAAATAAATTTTCAGCAAAACCCAATCTCAAAAGATTTAAAATTTCCGAATCAGGAACAAAGTTTTTTGAAACAGAACTGAGCATCAATAAGTCTAATGTTATAGTTAATCTCCACAGAAAATTCTTTATTTCCGAAAACACCAATGGCATTTGTACGCCTGCCCTTTTGCAAACCGACAAAAAAGAACATCTCATTTTCATCCCCGAACTGTATCAGGACAAAAAGCACAACGGTTTCATTGTAAAACTTTGCGAAAACGGTTTGTGCGAAGAAACCAAAGTCTTTATCCACGAAAACCAGGGCTACTTTGCTTTTTGGGGCAAAGAATATTTGGGAAGTCCTACTCTATACCATTACAATGTAGAAACATTTCACTTAATGCGCTTGCATCTGGAAAATGGGCAATGGATCAACCACCGGGTGATGCACATTTACCCCGATGAGATGACCGCATTGTACGAACAGCAATTAAAAGAAGTACAGCAAGGCGCCCTCGCCCACCAATTCGGTTACGATTTCGAAATACACAAAGACGGTTTTTACCAGTTTTTAAGTTTAAAAAACGATTGGGAACAAAGCATTTTAACCAGAGAAAAAGAAGCTTATGAAAAAGCAAACCCTGCTAAAATACTCACCACCACGAACCGACAAAAACCCGTGAACGAAAAAGCATTACCTTTTGATTACACCAACCCTTTTGTACCCATCTATTGCAAAGGCGATGATCTAACCCACGCCACCGTAAAACCTACAATTATCTATGAAGAAATTGCAGGCACGAAAATAGAAATTGAAAATATGCCGGCCTATAAAACGCAAAATGGACTTGGAGAATGCAGAGCTTTTAGTTTAGCTGCGCTATTGCAACATTACACCTGCCAAAAATGGAAGAGTGACATTCCTGATTGTAAGAATCCTCCTGCAGATAGTGCAATTTCCTATTTTGGAATGTTGGCTTACACTAATCAAAGCATCGACCAGTCCGGTACTTTTATGCCAAATCAAGAAAAAATGAGAAGTATGTACAGCATTATTGAGGATCTTTCGAAGAGTGGGAATCGCTTAATATTGGAATCTTGTAAACCTTTTGACAGTTTAGTTAATAATTTCTCCGCATCAGTTAAAGGCGGACATGAAAAAAGAGATAAATTTTTTCAATATTTAAAAGATATTTATTTATCTAAAAAAAAGTCAGACTGAAGCAAATATTGCAGACTGTCCAGAATGTATTGCCGAAATTAACAAAAACGCAGGTCTTAATGTAAATTTAATTAATTTGAAGAAAGCTCTAAGTAAAGATTCTTATGACAAATTTTTATACTCTTTATTTTTTGATGGTTGTTCGATGGAAAATTTTCCTTCTGGATTTAGTGCGGTAGCGTTTCCGCTTGATCAACCCAATATAAATCCTGCAAATGTTAAAGAGCAAGTTATTAAAGGCCTCAAGCAAGGGCGTCCTGTGCTTTTTCCTTACTTATGTATTTCCGGAAATACGGGTGATAAATGTAACGAAGGACATTCATTAGTTATTTCCGGCTATAAAAAGGTATGTGAATCAGATAAAAATACTAATTGTAAGGATGTTTTTAAATTACATAATTCATGGGGCGCCGAATGGCAAAAAGTGAATAATGATGGTTGGGTAGATGCTGACGCATTAACAAAAAATACAATTAAAACAAAATCTGAGTCAGGAAATTTTAAGATCACTCCGGGCAGCGTAATTTGGCTAACGCCTTAGAACCCTCTTACTACTTTTGAGGTAATATAAAAGTGAAAAAATAATTCAAAAAATTCATAAACAATAACCCTCGCCCACAGCGAGGGTTTCTCATTCCATCAAAAAAAAAAAAAAATATTTCACTCCCTGTTTTATTTTTTCAGGATAAATTTTATATTTGTTTCAACAACACAAAATACAAAATGATGAATACAATAAATTATCCTTCCGCCTGCGCAAGATTCTTTGCCGGCGCTACAATTTCTTATTTAAATCCAATCTTCAGTTCGTAAAGCAGAAAAAGAGCTTAGTTACAGCAGATAAGTGTTTAGAACAGGTCTTTAACTGTTTAGTTTAGGTTCCCAACCACTTTGTCATAGCATTCAACCGTTTAGTTGACAGCTTCAGCCATTTAGTTAAGGCGATCAAGCACTTAGTTGAAGCAATCAAGCACTTAGTTGAGGCAATCAAGTACAATTTATTACATTTCAGCACTTTACAAGCACATTTAAAAAGATATAGTTCATGAAACAATTCTAATTTCAAGCAATTTTTAAATATCATTTTATAACACAAACAAAAAAATCATTATGAAAAAAGATCAGGTACAAAGAGATTTTGTTATTGCAGATTCTGTATTGAAGCAAAAAGCAGATGAACTCATCGCTCTGATAGACAGAGATCTGGCAGAATTCACAGACCGTGGCTACAATGCCGCAAAGAAGACGGAATTTGAGGAAGCACGCAACGCCGTGGAAAATTGCCATTGATGCTCAGGCAAAAAGTGTATCCGACAGAGATCTCGCTACAGAAGACCGTATCGAAGCACTGAACCGTCTCTACAGATTAGTGACAAAATATGCAGGCATTGGGCAGGATGTTTTCTATGAAACGGATGAAGCCAAATACAATGACTATATTATCTACAACACACCGGACGGTTTGCCTCAGGATCCTCCTCCAACGCCCTTATAAACTTCAGGTAGTACAAGACCTCTCAATTTTTTGGGAGGTTTTTGTTTGAGGTTATCTTAATAGTTGTGATTTAAATTTAAAACAGAAAACAATTTCAGTAGAATATGAATATCCGTTAATAATCATAATGCTAAAATAAGCACTAATTTTGTCATTTCGGACGAATCTCAACACACTGAAAATAAGTAGTTTGGATTCTTACGGAAATCGAATATTCGACGTAGTCAATGACAAACAACCGTTAAAACTAAGTTATTACTAATTACACACTTCATAAATAAGAACCACACCACTCCTAAAACAGTTTTTCTATCGAATATTTTTAAGCTGAGCCATACACGAAAGTAATTTGAGCCGTACACGAAAGTGAAAAGTTTGTTTTATAGATGACCTTTGTACTGTAATTTTAAACAAAATAAAATGTCAGCAATTAAAAAAATAACTTTGGGCAAAGACGGTCCTCTGGTTTCTAATCTTGGTTTAGGTTGTATGAGAATGTCATCCATATGGGGTGGCTCAACGCCTGACGAAGCAGAAAGTATCGCAACCATTCATCAGGCTCTCGACAGTGGTATTAATTTTTTGAACACAGGAGATTTTTACGGTGCCGGTCACAACGAAATGTTGATTGGAAAAGCGGTAAAAGACAGACGTGATGATGCTTTTATCAGTGTGAAATTCGGTGCGATTTTTCATAATGGTCAGTGGATTGGTATGGATCTCCGACCTGTTGCCATCAAAAATTTCATCAACTATTCCCTTACCCGTTTAGGAATCGAAACCATTGATCTTTATCAGCCGAGCCGGATGGATGGCAGTGTTCCGGTAGAGGATATTATCGGAACTGTTGCAGACCTTGTAACAGAAGGAAAAGTACGTCACATTGGTATTTCGGAGATTACAGCTGAACAGCTCAGAACTGCCAACAGCGTTTATCCTATCAGTGCTTTGGAACTGGGCTACTCTCTTGCAGACCGTCAGATTGAAAATGATTTACTACCTGCCGCAGAAGAACTGGGAATCAGCGTTGTGGCGTTTGCCAATACCGCAGAAGGCCTTCTGACAGGAGATTTGACAGCTCCGCTTGCAGAGAATGACCACAGAAATCATTTTTCACGTTTTCAGAAAGATAATTTAATTAAAAACCTTGAAAAAGTGGAAGTTCTGAAACAACTGGCAAACGACAAAGGCTTCACTCCTACTCAACTCGCCATTGCCTGGGTGAAAGAACAGGGCGACTACATTATGCCATTGGTAAGTATGAGCCGAAGATCGAGATTACCTGAAAATATAGCAGCAATGGAAATTGTATTTACCCCTGAGGAAATGAATACTTTAAACACTACATTTGCAATAGGTGCTATACAGGGTGGCACTTATTTACAGCGATAAATGGAAAGTCCAGCAGAAATTCTTCCCGGCGTCATATTTTACTCTTACCTCTCTGCGGAGCGGAAAGAAAAAGTGTGTTTTTGGAATCATCATACCGTAGTCCTGCAGGTTTCCGGGCAGTTGGTTTTGGAAACCTCTGAGCAAACAGTTTCAATTGCAGCAGGCGAAGTTTTGCTGATCCACAGAAATCAACTGGGAACACTTACCAAGACGCCTTTATTGGGAGGAAATTATGAAACAATTGTCATCTCGCTTCAGGATGACCTTTTAAGTACGATAGCTTTAGAAGAAAAGCTTGAATCTGACAGAAAGTATATCGGTCTTCCCAATATTCTGATTCCTTCAAATGAATTTCTGAAAGGTTATTTCCAGTCTATTATTCCGTATGCCCGAAGTTCGGGGGCATCGATGACTGATGAACTGGGAATTTTAAAGGTAAAGGAAGGCATCAAATTGTTGCTTCTCGCTGTGCCCGACCTAAGGAATTTTCTTTTCGATTTTTCTGAACCCCACAAGATTGATCTTGAAAAATTTATGGTCAGCAATTTTCATTTCAATGTTCCGACTGAAAAATTTGCACAGTTAACAGGAAGAAGTCTGGCAAGTTTCAAAAGAGATTTTCAGAAAGTTTTCGGAATGCCGCCAAGACAATGGCTGAAGGATAAAAGACTGACTGAAGCCCGCCATCTGATTGAACATAAAAACAAAAAGCCTTCTGCGATTTATCTTGATTTAGGTTTTGAAAGTCTTTCCCATTTTTCAGATTCCTACAAGAAGAAATTTGGAAATTCGCCATCAGTGGTGGCAGAATAAGTTTTTTTAAAATAGTTTAAAACCGTTGATTTTTTATCAGCGGTTTTTTTGTTTCGGACAAAATTCTATATTGATTTAATAATACTGGTTTTTATATTTGTAACAATTAATATATTTACCAACGAAATTTACAGGATTTTTTATATCAACGAATAACTAAAACTTCTCCATGCAACAACACACTTTAAAAACAGATTATCTCAGGACTATAGATTGGTTCAAAAACGAAGTTGTAGACTGGAATTCTGCAGGAATGTGTTACGCTCTGGATGGAACTAAAAAGCAAATTCAAAAATATCATTTCGGGTTTGAATGCGACTCTTCCATTACTTCCCAATGCGGTAATTATGTTTTTATCTACAAAAAATTAGGAACCAAAGGACTTCTTTTGAAAAACGGAGAAATATTACGGGAAATCAACCGCAGTTATTACCAGTCAGAAGTATACGAATACCCTGCTGCATTCATTTTTTACAAAGAAAAGACCTACCTGATACACTGTCCGAATTCGTACTGCCAGCTGGATTTTGAAGATGTAGAAACGGGAGAGATTGTGACGGATAAAGTGGAAAGAAATCCGCGGGACATTTTCCATTCGAGACTTGAAGTGAGTTCTGATAACCGATTTCTCTTAAGCAAAGGCTGGGTTTGGCATCCTATAGATGTGATTAAACTGTATGATGTTGCAGAATGCTTTAATAATCCAGCAATATTAGATTCAGAAAAGAGCATTTCAAATCTATCTGTTGAGATTTGCTCGGCATCGTTCATCGATAATGACAGAATTTTATTTTGCACTTCCGAAGAAGAACCTTTTGATGATGATAATGACGGGATGTTTCCTGATCATCTTGCCATTTGGAATTTTAAGACAAATGAAATCGAAAAGACAGTAAAACCTGATGTGGAATGCCGAAATGTATTTGCTGTCAATGAAGACTTTTGCTGGGATTTATACAATTACCCAAAACTTATTGACTTAAATACGGGAAAAGTTGTCGGAGAATTTCCTAAGATTAATTCGGGATCGCAGCGTTCTTCAATTATTTTCAAAACTAATAATTTTCCCAAAATAGCTTTTAATAAAATCTCAAAACAAATTGCTATTGCAAAAGAAGAAACCATAGAAGTTTTAACACCATGATACATTTTTGAAAATCCATTATTTTTTCAAATCAAATGACAGCATAATATTTGAAGATTACTTTGAGTTGTAAAATTTCTATCGAAGTTTTCAAATTCATACACCAGCAATCTTAAATCAAAATACAATGCTTAAAAAAGGAGACCACGTAAAATGGAAGTTTCAGAATGGCGAAACCCATGGAGTTGTAACGAAGATTCACACAAAAGACTTTGTTTTTATGGAACGCCAGCGAAGAGCGTCGGAAGATGAACCTCAATATGAAGTGATGAGCGAAAAAACGGGTAAATCTGCTGTGCATAAAGCATCGGCTTTAAAGAAGATTTAGAAATTCTTTGATAAATATAAATTTTACCTGAAAACTGTTACCGGATTTGTTACTTGGTTTTATAATACTCTAAAACAAAAAAATAAGCAAACTCCTATATATAAAGAGTTTGCTTACTGTGACTTCGGAGGGGTTCGAACCCCCAACCCTCGGAGCCGAAATCCGATATTCTATCCAGTTGAACTACGAAGCCATTTTTATGAGTAATGAGTAATTGGTGATAAGTAATGCAAATTGCTCATTACCGATTACTCATTGCTTATATTTTAGAATGTAATCTTCACGCCTCCCAAAACCTGTGCTCCTAAGACTTTGTAGCCTTGAAAAGTTTGGTATTTGGCACGGAGAAGATTGTTTCCGACTGCGAAAATACTAAAATTTTTGTGAAATCTGTACTCTGCGGATAAGTTTAAATCTGCATAACCACCAACTTTATCATCAGTATCTTCTGCAGACTGATATACAGTAGAACCTGTCACCAACGGATCAGGAACCGGTGTCAGCGTGTAAGAATTTGTGGTTCTGTCACTTGCGAAGATTCCTTTGAAGCCCAAAAGAAGTTTTTTCTCCAGCATCGTGTATTTTGCTCCGAAAGATGCAGTAAGCAAAGGAACGTTATAAATATTTTTATAATTGTTCAAATCATACTTCTGGAATCGCAATTCACCGTCAAGTACAAGATTTTCAAGCGGGAAATACTGTAAACTACCTTTGATATCACTCACATTTCCGTCATCGTAAACAGTTGAGAAAGTATTTGCAAAGTTGTAGGCAGAACGGTTGAGCGTAAATGCATTATCAAAAAGTGAGTTGGCTCTGAAAAACATAATGTTATTCATTTTTCCGAAACCTGCAGAGACATCATACTTGAAAGTCTCGTCGATATCTCCTCTTAAACCTGCGTAAAAGTGGTATTTCGTTTCGGTTGGTCTCAGATATTGGTCAGAAACCAAAAACGGATTGTCCTGCAACAGTTCGCTGTAAGTATTCAGTTTTAAACCACCGTCTACTCCACCGTAAAATTTAAATTCATTGGCAGCAGCGTATTGGAATTCAGCTTGTGGAAACCAGTAAGTTTTATTAGACTTTAACTGTTCTGCTAAAATTAAATTATCATTTTTAGAATTTAAAAAAGCGAATGATGAACCAACGGTTAAATAGGAATCACCTTTTCTGAAACTCACTTTCGGAGTTAAATGAGCGTTTACAAAATTGGATTTATTGGCATCTCTGATGGTGAATTCTGTTTTCACGGCATCCAAACCTAAACCTAAATCAGCGTTGAGAGTAAAGCCGGAATCCCCAAGTTCTACAGCGTGTTTGGAAAGATTTGCCAAAGCAGAAACCTGATTTTCCTTTGCATCAAAATGGTCGGTCAGAAATGAAGATTTTACTCTTACATCATTCAGAATTTCATTAGAATAAAAATCGTAGTAACCGTTTACTTTAAATTGATTGACCTTTTGGTCTAAATTAACACCCGCATCAGGCTGTAGCGCATAGATTCCATAATAGTTGAAATGATCCAAACCATATTCTGCATTCAGATTAAATTTCCCTTTTTCACCGTATGAATTCATGAAAGCACCGATCGTTGCAGCACTCTGTTTGGAATCCCAGGCGTAATCTTTTTTCAGCCCCTGTGTAGAAAGCCAGTGCGCATCTGCACCAACTTCAAGTTTGTTTTCGAGAACTTTGGAAATGTGGGCATCACCTAAGATTTTACCGTAATTCCCCATTCCAAACTGGATGTAGTTGTCCTGAGCCGTTTCATCAAATTTCGGAGCTACGTCTTCCCCCTGAATAGTTGATGTCTTAAAATCGCTTACCACAGGAACATCAGTGATGGTATATTTTACCGGATTGGCAGATTTTTCTTCAGGCGGATAGTTTTTCACCGTTTCCACAGAAGTTTTTTTCTTCTCAATTTTTTTTACTTCCGGTTCTCTTTTTTTATTAAGTATCAGTTTTTCCTCTTTGATCTGTGAGAAGGCAACTGACGAAATTCCCAGAAATAATATAGATAGTATTTGAATTTGCTTGTTCATTTTTAAAAATTGTATTAATGTATAATGTGATGTATTATGTTTTCTGCTTTGTACATTTTACTCTGTACATCGTACATCTTACTTTTTAATCGTTTTTTTAACCTCTTTTGCTTCCGCTACAATTTCCGGGAAGTCTGCATAGTTCGAGATAATCTGGTCGCAGGTATAACTCGCCTGATAATTATCTTTTAATCCCACATAATTTTTAGCCATTAAAACCAATGCTTTTGCACCCCAATATTCTTCTGATGCATAATTGTTGGCCAGCTTGAAAATGGTTTCATTGGAAGTTTTAAATGACTTCGCCTTATTCTGATAAAAAGCTTTTGCATACAGAGATTCTGCAGCAACTTCAGTATTGGAAGATTTTTCAAGAGCAGCAAACGCTGACTGCGCGTCTTTATCTTTACCTGCATTCATCAGACTTCTTGCCTTGATGACTTTCGCCGTTTCAATAACTGCAGCTGAGTTTTTATTATTTGAAATTACTGCGTCAGCTAATTTTTCGGCCTGAGAGAAATTCTTTTCTTCGGCATAAATTTTCATCATTTCCACATTTGCGTAGTTTCTGATGTTGATATCTGAAGAATTCACAAGACTTTCAAGATATTTTTTCGCTTCAGAAGAATTTCCCTGAGCGATGTAAATCTGCGCCAGTCTTGTCTGCGCATCATCCTGATAGTCGTTGGCTACATTTCCTACTTCCTGAAGAACCAGTAAAGCTTTAGTGGAATTTTTGGTCTGATAATAACTTTCTCCCAACTCGTATTTCGCCTGATAAAGACCTTCTCCGCTTGGATTTTGAGTTAAATATTTCTCGTAATAAGAAATGGCATTTTTGTAATCCTTTTTAGCAAAGAACTGCTTGCCGGTAGAAAGATTAATTTCGTCGATTTCGGAAGCATCGACATTTACTCCAAGATTTCTGGCAAAAGTTTCATACCCTGAAACATCTCCGTTTTTCGTGAAAATCGGTTTGGCAGCCTGCACAATTTTATCTGCGTACTGCGTATTTTTATATTGCTGACCCAGAGAAGTCAGTTCCGAAAGTGCCTTATCGTTCTGGTTCTGGTCAATCAAATTCTGAGCTTTGTAAATAGAAGCGTTCGCCACCAAATCACGGTCTGAAGAAGATTTAATTACTTTCGAAAAGAAATCTGAAGAGTTTGAAAAATCATCCTGACTTGCGTAGGCAACACCAATTTCGTACTGAGCATCGTCTGTATATTCTGAATCCGGATATTTCGAAATTAAAGATTTAAGGTTGGTAATTTTAGCATTGTTATCGCCTTTAAATCCTAAAGCCATCGCCTTCTGAAACAGAGTATAATCTGTCGCATCCTGATTTTGGTCGTACACGGCAATCGCTGCATCCAGATCGTTGTTGGCATAATCGATATCCGCTAAACGAAGCTGGGCATCGCTTTTATATTCCGTTTTAGGATTATTTAAGTACTGTTTAAAGTATTTTTGAGCCTGATCAAACTTTTTCGATTTAAAATAAGCATAACCCAAATCATAAGGTAACTGCTGTTTTTCAGGGAAAGTTTCGGTTAAAAGCTTTTCGTAACGCACGATTGCTGAAGGATAATTTCCTTTCTGATAATACGTTTGTCCGAGCCAGTACAGCGCACGGCTGTTGAATTCTCTATTGATATTAAATTCTAAACTTCTCAAAAGAAAACGTTCAGCTTCATCAAAATTACCTTTGTTAAATTCTTCCGTTCCCAAAAGATAAGAAACTTCCTGATCAATTTTATCGATTTCCGGTGTGGAATTCTGAAGTCTGTCAATCGCATTTAAAGTTTCACGGTAGTTCCCCGAATACAGATAAGATTTCACCAAAAGTGATTTCATTTCGGTGTTGTCTGCTTCCGCTTTGTTCTCAGTCATGTAATTCTGAATAACCTGAGAAGCATTTTCAAAAGGATTTCCGATGTCGTAACTCAATTTTGCATATTGCTCCTGAGCAAGCTTTTTCACACCTTTATCATAATTCATCTGATAAGAAGATCTGAATGCCGAAAGTGCTTCCTGTTTTTTGCCAACTTCCAGATAAGCATTTCCTAACTGATAATAAGCATTCTGAGCCAAAGCCGAATTGGAATTGACCAGTTGATTGTAGTAAGAAACAGCCTCGTCATGCTTTTTCAGTTTCGCGGCTACAAATCCCATTTCGTACAGATCATTTTCTGAAGGATTGAGCTGTACAGCGAGATAATCTTTCAGATGAGGGTAAGCAGAAGTGTAGTCATTTTTCATGAAATAACTTTCCCCGATGATTTTGTGAACTTCCGCTTTGTAAGATTCAGAAATATCTTCGTTTAAAAGTGCGTTTCCTTCTGTAATTGCCTTATCGTAATCCTTTTCATTAAAATACATCTGCACATAGTAAGGTCTCACGAGTTTCGAATACTTCTCTTCATTTTTAATGGAATCAAAATACTGAAAAGCTTTGTCATTATTTCTGCCGGCATAATTTAAATGTCCAAGCATGTAGGCGATATCGCCTTTTTGCGTTCCGTCCGAAGTTTTATACGCTTCTTCCAGTGCATCGATAGCACCTTTGGCATCACCGAGCATAAACTTGGCATAACCCAGTTTCATGATGTACTGTGTGTTCTCCTCTTTTGTCAGTTGATACTGATTAACTTTTTTTAAAGTCTCAAGCGCTTTTTTGAAATCTTTTTTGGCTAAATAATAATCAGCCAGCGGAAGATTCGCCTGTGCGAAATAAGCAGATTTAGGATATTCTTTGATAAAAGCTGTCAAACCTTCTTCCGCATGATTTTTCTGAAGAATCACACCGATGACGTTATCAAAAAACTGAGCAGCTTCCTTTTTGGATCTTGAAAGATTCTGATTGTAAAAGTACTGTCTTGCGTATTCGTACTGGGAAGCGTTGTATATTTTGGTTTGATACAGATTTTCGGCAAGACCGAATCTGTAGTTTTCTTTTTGGCTGAAATATTGTGACTGCTGTGCGTCGGAAATCCCGAAATAGATGACAGCAGCGGCTAAAAGTATTTTTTTTGATCTCATTAATTACAAAATTTTTGAATGATCTGTGTTGAATATTAAGTGTTTAAGTCTTTAAAATTAATGATAATATTTATCCACAATTTACCAACGAAAATATCAAAAAGATATTGTTTAAACAAGGCTTTTAACATATTGTTAGTATGTGGATTATTTTTTAAAGTTAATTAACTTTCCCTTAAGAAATGTTAAGAAAAACGTAATATTCTGAAAGATTTAATTACATTTGTTTTTTTCAATTCAAATAAACTATTAATGAATCAACTTTTCAGAAGAAAGATCTATTCAGAAACCGATACTTCCACTTCATTGCTCCGTGTTTTAGGGGTTTGGGACATTGTTTTTTTTGGAATTGCCGCCATCATCGGCGCGGGAAGCTTCAGCAGCCTCGGTGAGGCCATTTTCCGCGGAGGTCCAGGAGTGATTTTACTGTATCTCATCTGTGGTTTTGCATGCGGTTTTACTGCTCTTTGCTACGCTGAGTTTGCGAGCCGGATTCCTACAGCTGGATCAGCATATACTTATGCATACGCAAGTTTCGGCGAATTGATTGCGTGGATCATTGGTTGGGCTCTGATTATGGAATATTCTTTTGGTAATATTTACGTTGCATTCTCATGGTCAGATTATTTCACAAGTTTCCTCGGAAGACTTGATGTACATATTCCTGAGTATTTCAGCTGCAGTTACACTGAGGCCAAAAAAGCCTTCTTCAGCACGCCACAGTCTACCAATAACGAACTTTTAAATGCCTGGAAAAATGCTCCGGTAATCGGAGGTTTAAAAATAATTCTTGACATTCCGGCTTTGGTTATCAATGGCTTAATCACATGGCTGTGCTTTGTCGGAGTTAAAGAAAGTAAGAATTTCAATAATGTTTTGGTTATTTTAAAACTTGCCGTAATTGTACTTGTAATTTTGGTCGGATTTAAATTTATCAATACCGGAAACTGGACTCCTCTGAATCCTGAAACACAGGTAACTTCCTTTATGCCAAACGGGTTTGCAGGAGTAATGAGTGCTGTCTCGGGTGTGTTTTTTGCCTACATTGGGTTTGATGCGCTGAGTGTACTTTCAGAAGAAACTAAAGATCCGCAGAAAACTTTACCTAAGGGAATGATCATTTCCCTGGCACTATGTACCGTAATTTATATCGCTCTGACTTTAGTTTTGACCGGAATGGTAGATTACAGAAAGTTTGACGGCGTTGGAGATCCGCTTTCTTTTATTTTCGAGAGAACCAATGCCAATGTCGCGTGGATGGAACTTACCGTTTCTTTCATTGCCATTATTGCGATTACAACAGTACTTTTGGTATTCCAGATGGGGCAGCCAAGAATCTGGTACGCAATGAGCCGTGACGGACTGATGCCTAAAAAATTTCAGGATGTTCACCCGAAATACAAAACACCATCTTTTGCAACCATCGTAACAGGCGTTGTAGTAGGTATTCCTATTCTTTTTACTGATAAAAGTTTCATTCTTGATTTCACAAGTATTGGAACCATTTTCGCTTTCGTATTGGTATGCGCCGGAGTTTTGATGTTGCCTGCAAAGCAGAAAATTAAAGGCAGATTTCACCTTCCGTACATCAACGGAAAGATTATTTTTCCTGTTATTTTTATTGGAACCGTAGTTGGATTTTACTATTTTCAGCCTGCTTTTTTTGAAAATTTAATGGATTGGAACGATCCTAAAGAAGGAGAATTCAGAGCTTCGATATTCTTCTTTATCATCATTAATCTGATTCTCTGTGTTTTTACCTTTATTAAAAATTTCTCTTTAATTCCATTGATTGGTTTAAGTTCGTGTCTTTATCTTCTAACGGGAATGAGTCACGACAACTGGTTCTGGTTCGGACTTTGGTTTGCGATCGGACTTGTAATCTATTTCTTTTACGGCTACAGAAACAGCAAACTGAAACAGGCTTAAAGCTTTGAAGAAAATACTTTTTATACTCGTCCTGATGACCTTTGGATGCGTTGAAAAGACCGAAAAAATTGGTTCTTCTTATGTTGAAAATAGTGTAGAAAGAGTTTCGTACAAGGAATTTTTAAATCAGATTAAATCAAAAACTGAGGCTGAAAAGAGAAAGTATTTTTTCAGATACATCAATTATGACATGCCGGAATACTGGCAAGGCACACCATGGTCTTTTGGAGGTACAACACGTAATCCTCAATCGGTAACTATTTCCTGCGGATACTTTGTAACCAACATTTTAAGTGATTTTGGTATTAAAATTGAACGCGTTTACTTAGCACAACAGCCTTCTTCTGTGATGATTATAAAACTTTGTACCGAAATTAAATATTTCAGTAAAAGAGAAGATTTAGAGAACTACATTTTATCCAAACCGCAAAATACAGTATACATTGTCGGACTAGATTTTCATACAGGATTTATCACACGGGAGAACAGGGACACTTATTTTATCCACTCCAATTACATTCAGAATAAAGGAGTAGTAAAAGAAAAAACCGATAGCTCAAAAGCTTTGAACGCTTCAAAAACCTACATGATCGGAACTTTAAAATATTAAAGTTATGTCTGAAAGAATAAAAACATTCAGTGAATTCTATCAGTTTTATCTCACTGAACACAGCAAAACAGGAACACGAATTTTACATTTCACCGGCACCCTGCTGGTATTTTTTGTCATTGGTTACGTTATTTATTCAGGTAAGGAAAGGTTTCTATGGTATGTTCCGCTTTTTGGCTACGGCTTTGCATGGTTCAGTCATGCTGTGATTGAAAGAAACGCTCCTGCGACCTTCAAATATCCTTTTTGGTCACTCGTTTCGGATTTTAAACTATTTTTTGATCTTTTGACCGGAAAACAGAAATTCTCGAAACCTAAAGTGGAAGTTGACAAGGAAGACGTTTCGGAAAATCTAAATTTAAAATAATTTTCAATATGAAAACAAAATCATTTATCAGGCTGTTTTTCATCTCATTTTCAGCGTTTATTCTTTTAAACTGTACTGCGAATTCTCAGACGGCAAACTCAGCAGAAAAAACACTGTTTGTAGGCTCAGAAACTAAAGACTGTACCGGTGTAATGCCAATGAAATGTCTTCAGGTAAAAGAAAATTCGTCTGACAGTTGGGGAAATTTCTATTCGAATATCGAAGGATTTACCTATGAACCAGGATTTGAATATGAGCTGAAAGTGAAAACTGAGAAAATCGCTAATCCACCGATGGATGGATCTTCAATAAAATATATATTGGTAAAACAGGTTTCGAAAGTTAAGAAATAAAAAAACCGCTTTTTAAAAAAGCGGTTTCAAATTTATTTAATATTCCAATTAAAATATTGCTGGATATTTCTCAGGATTTGTTTCATTAAACATAGCATAAATTCTTTCAACCATATCATCGGCAGATGGCTTCGAGAAATAATCTCCGTCACTCGCATAAGCAGGTCTGTGATCGTTGGCAGCAATTGTTAACGGATCAGAATCCAAATATCTGAATGCTTTTTGCTTTTCTAAAATCTGCTGAAGAATAAACGCTGAAGTTCCACCCTCCACATCTTCGTCGATAACCACCAACCTGTTGGTTTTCTTCACCGATTCAGCGATTTCATGAGACAAATCGAATGGAATTAACGACTGTACGTCAATCACTTCAGCCGAAATTCCCAATTTCTCCAATTCATTTGCTGCTTCGGTAACAATTCTCCAGGTTGAACCGTACGTTACCAAAGTTACATCCTTTCCTTCTTTAGTCACTTCAATTTTCCCGACAGGAACAGTGAATTCACCGATGTTGTCGGGTTGTTTTTCTTTTAATCTGTATCCGTTCAGGCATTCAACAATGACAGCCGGCTCGTCGCTCTGAAGCATCGTATTATAGAATCCTGCAGCCTTCGTTAAGTTTCGTGGAACCAAAACCAAAATACCTTTGGAAAGATTTAAGATCCCTGCCATTGGAGAACCTGAATGCCAGACACCTTCAAGTCTGTGACCTCTTGTTCTGATGATTACAGGCGCTTTTTGGCCACCTTTCGTTCTGTACTGAACCGTTGCAAGATCATCGCTCATTCCCTGCAGACAGTATAAGATGTAATCTAAATACTGTATTTCAGCAATAGGTCTTAAACCTCTCATTGCCATCCCAATTCCCTGTCCGAGAATCGTAGCTTCACGAATTCCTGTATCGGCAACACGAAGTTCGCCATACTTTTCCTGCATTCCTTCAAGACCCTGGTTCACGTCACCGATGTTTCCGGCATCTTCACCAAAGACCAAAGTTTCAGGATATTTATCGAAAATTTTATCGAAATTATTTCTGATTACGACTCTGCCATCCACATCTTCAGAAGAATCTGAATAAACAGGTTTTATTTCTTTTACATTTTCAGCCTTCCATTCAGACTGTGAATATAAGTGAGAAGAATAATTGTCTTTTTCAACCTCAAAAATCTCATTGTACTTCTGCATCAGCTGATTTCTTTCTGACGAACTGCTTCCTCTTGTTGCCAGTAAAGATTTTCTCACTAAGTGGAAAACATCCTTTTTAGCTTTTGAAACCAATTTATTGAAATTATTGATGTGATTTTCAATTTCAGAATTTTGTCCCTTTAAATTTTCAACCAAAGGTAAAACTGATTTTGTAAGGTCAGTAATTGTCTTCTGATAGTTTTCCCATGCAGTTTTCTGTCCGCTTTTTACATGTTTCTTTGCTTCTTCATCGATCGCGTCCAGCTCTTCTGCAGTTGCCAGAACTTCTTCCTTACCTTCAATTTCGATTGAGTAGTTTAAAATCCATTCTCTGAATTTTACCAAACCATCAAAATCAGCTTCCCATGCAAGTCTTTCTTCATTTTTATATCTTTCGTGAGATCCTGAAGTTGAGTGCCCCTGAGGCTGCGTCACTTCGATGACATGAACCACCACGGGAACAGATTCTGTTCTTGCAAAATGCTCAGCTCTTGCATAGGCATCCAACAGCGAAGCGTAATCCCAGGCTTTCACCTGAATAATTTCACAACCCTGAAATTCACCTTCTTTTCTCTGGAATCCGCTTAACATCTCAGCAATATCTGCTTTAGCTCTTTGCTTCATTGTAGGAACCGAGATCCCGTAGCCATCATCCCAGATTGAAACAATCATTGGAACCTGTAATGCACATGCAGCGTTTAAAGTTTCCCAAAAATGACCTTCCGCAGTAGAAGCATCACCAATCGTCCCAAACGCAACTTCATTACCATCCTGAGAAAATTTTTCAGAACCCTCAAATTTTACTGATTTATATATTTTGGAGGCTTGTGCAAGACCTAATAATCTTGGCATTTGCCCTGCAGTAGGAGAAATATCAGAAGAAATATTTTTTTGTGCTGTTAAATCTTTCCAGCTTCCATCTTCATTCAAACTTCTTGTAGCGTAGTGACCGTTCATCTGTCTACCTGCAGACGCAGGCTCACGCTCTACACTTGTATCTGCATACAACTGAGCGAAGAAACTTTCAACAGTAAGTGCATCTGCTGCCAATGCAAAAGTTTGATCTCTATAATAACCGGAGCGGAAATCACCATTTTTAAAAACTTTAGCCATTGCAAGCTGTGGAAGTTCCTTACCATCCCCGAAAATACCAAATTTTGCTTTTCCGGTAAGTACCTCTCTCCTGCCAAGATAAGACATCTCGCGGGAAATTCTTCCTAATTTGTAATCGCTAAGTATCTGATTTTTAAAATCCTGAAAAGAAATCTGCTGCGTTTCTATATAAGTTGTCTGCATTACAATATGATTTTTACAAATATAAATAATTTTTACTGTTTGCGATAAAACAATTTTACAGAATTCATATTTTTTTAGAATTATTTTAAAAATTTGATAAATTTTAAAGATTGCTAAATCTTTGTTTAATAATGAATCATTTTAAAAAGGATTACCTACAAAAAAAAGTTCCTCGCGTGAAACACGCAAGGAATCTAAAAACACAAATGATGAAAAAAAAAAAAAAAAAATTGTTAAATATGTGAATGTGGTTTGGTTTACTTTTTAGGTGGTGCAATCGGATCTCCTTCAACTACAGTTGTAGAATTAGCAGAATCCGCAATTTTTTGTGAAGCTTTATTTATAAGCTCAAGATTTTGGTAATCTTCAGTGCTGAAATTATCATCGTCCTGACGACAAGAAATTACTGTAGTTAACAATGCTGCTGAAAAAAATAATACTAACTTTTTCATATGAGTTTAATTTATAAAGGTTAATTTTTAGTTCGCTTAATTTTCTGTTGCAAACATACAGCGGAAAACAATTTTAAATCAAATTTTAGGATAGGAAATACGTAAAAAATGTCCGGCAATTTTTAAATTTTCGATTTTTTATTCAAATTAATTATGTTAATATTGTAGACTTTTAAATTTATAAAAAGCCCAACGTGTTACCCAAATTTTATAATTTTCTATGTAACCACTTGATTAAAAGATCATTTCTATCTGTATTTATAATTACCCTGTTGTCTTTTAATATAAATGCGCAGGAGAATTCTAAAAAAAAGCTGGATTATCAGGAAATCGAGACAAAAATTGATAGTTTTCATAACGATCAGAAAAAAGCATGGACTCTAATACAACATTATATAAAAACTGCAAAAGATGCCGGCAATAATGAAGCTCTTGTTTATGCTTACAGATACGCGAGCAATTTTTCTGTCTACCCTCAAAATTTAGATTATGCCAATCTGGCTTTAAATACTGCAAAAAATTCAAAGGATGAAAGATTGCTCGCAACAGCCTATTTCAATCGGGGTGCGATCTATATTCAGGAAGCATTTTATCAGAAATCTTTGGATGATGTTTTAATTTCTAACAAATACGCCAGTACTGTGAACGATCAATATGTTGTTTACAAGAGTATCTACCTTATTGCTCAGAATAAAATCTATTTAGGTTTATATGAAGATGCGGCAAAAGAGCTACTAATCTGCATCGATTTTTTTAAAAACCATGCAACAGACTCAAAATTAGGTCAGGATTACCAAACCTATTATATCTATTCGATGCTCAGTTATATTGATAACAACACAAAAATGGGCAAATCTTCTGAGAATAAAAAACTGATCGACGAAAGTATTAAATACTTGAAAAGCAATGATTTAAAACAATACATCCCCTATTTCATTTCATCTCAAGGTACCGATGCTTATTACCAGAGAGATTATAAAACATCGATTGTCAAACTCACACAGGCACTTGAAATGTATAATGACCAGTATCCACACATTACTGAAATTTATTACTTAGGCCTGAACAACTGGAAGATCGGCAAAAGAAGCATAGCTGTAAAATTCATGGAGGTGATTGATAATCAATACAACACTTCCAATAAACTGGATCCACAATTCAGATCAGCCTACGAAATTCTCATAAAGTATAATGATTCAATTAAAAATAGAGATAAACAGCTGGAATACATTGATAAACTGATGATTCTGGATAAATCTTACGAGAAAAACTTTAAATATCTGTATCCTAAAATTAATAAGGAATATGATACTAAAAAATTAATCTCAGAAAAGACAAAGGTTGAAAATCTCCTGATTTTAAGAAGCAATATTTTTATTATTATCCTCATCATCAGTTCAGGCATTATCCTTTTCTTCAGTATCAGATACTATAAAATTAAAAAACTTTACAAGCAGAGATTTGAAAATATTATTATTAATTCTGAGGTAGAGCATAAAAAGCATCATAATCCAAGAGAAGTGCAGGAAAACACTCAGCCTGAAGCTTTAAAGCCGGCATCAATTTCAGACAAAGATGTCAAAGAGCTCAATTTGGATAGTCCTGAAAATCAAGACGAATACTATTCAAAAATACAGGGTCTTAATCCACTTGTCATAAAAAGTATATTGACTCAACTGGATGCTTTTGAGGACGAAGAAAGATATCTGGACAGCCAGCTTACGCAGAAATCTCTTGTTGAAGAATTGGGAACAAACTCTACTTATCTTTCGAAAATTATCAATACGTACAAAGGTTCAAATTTTAATGTATATATAAATAATCTCCGTTTAAATTATATTATTGATCTTTTGCGAACTGATGCCACTTATCTGCAATATGATGTAAAAGAACTTGCAAACATCTGTGGTTTTTCAAATTCTGAAAGTTTTTCAGACAATTTTTACAGGAAATTTGAGATTAAACCATCTTATTTTATCAAGATGATGAAGGAAAAATCTAGAAATTCCTCTCAATCACATAATCCAACATCAGATTAAGAGAAGTTTTGGGTTCAGAGTCCGGAAATTCCTGTAATATATCTTTTGCTTTCTGCTGAAAATCTTTCATAACAGTGACCGCATATTCCAGACCACCTGAAGATTTAACAAAATTGATGAGTTCTTTCACCCTTTTCTGATCGTTGTTGTATCTTTTGATGGTATTGAAATAATACTTCTTATCAGCCTCACTTGCAGTTTTCAGCGTATGAATCAGTGGTAACGTCATCTTTTGCTCCTTGATATCAATTCCAACCGGTTTACCAATAACATTGGAACTCAGATAATCGAAAAGATCGTCTTTGATCTGGAAAGCCATACCGGTGTAAGTTCCAAACTCCATCATTTTTTTGGCTAATTTTTCATCAGCACCGTTTGATAGTGCACCAATTTCACAGCAGGCAGCAATCAATGTCGCTGTTTTCTGACGTATAATTTCATAATAAACATCCTCTGTGATATCCAATTTTCTGGCTTTTTCAAGCTGAAGAAGTTCCCCTTCAGACATTTCTCTGATTGTCCGGGAGATTACTGCCAGTAAATCGTAATCTTTATGATCCGTAGAAAGTAAAACCGCTTTAGACAAAAGAAAATCGCCAACGAGAACGGCAATTTTATTTTTCCACAAAGCATTGATTGAGAAGAAATTCCGGCGTTTAAAACTCTCATCCACCACATCATCATGCACCAAAGTTGCGGTGTGAATCAGCTCAATCATCGACGCTCCACGGTAGGTTTTTTCATTGACTTCACCCACAAGTTTTGCACAGAGAAATACGAACATCGGGCGCATCTGTTTCCCTTTTGTGGTAACAATAAAACGGGTGACTTTATCTAATAAAGATACTTTCGTCTGCATCGATTCATAAAACTTCTGTTCAAAAAGTTTCATTTCTTCGTTGATGGGTCGCTTGATTTCTTCTACGGTATTCGCCACTATCTTTGAATGATGGGTAGTTGATATTTAATTATCACAAAGATAAAATTTTTAGTCCAATTTTAACGGAAAATTAAATTTTATATGAATTCTAACTGCCTCAGAATTTCAGTTTTTCTTTTGGTATAAAATAGAAATAAGGTTTTGTAGTCCCTAGTGGTGAATGAAATTTTTCCCCTGAAATATAAATCCCTTTTTCATCAACCGCAATCCCCTCAATTTGTCCAACTGTTAAAGCACTTCCCAAATACAATTTCTGTGGATTTGCCTTGAAGAAAATTCCGGATTCGGTTTCATTAAAAACCATCAGAAAGACTTCTGTCTTTTTGGTGTAGCCCACAGCGTAGAGCTTTTTATCGAAATAATATGCATCAGAAATCATGAAGCCTGTTTTGAAAGATTCTACTTTTCCGGCAGCCTGTCTTACAGGATTATTTGGATCTAAAGTATAATGCGTTGTTGATTTTGAGGCCCATTCTTTCGTGAAAATATGCAGTTTTCCATTAAGATAAATCATTGATTCCAAATCAAAGTCTGTGGAGATGTTTTTTGGCGTAAAATCTTTCTGTTCCGCATAGAAAAATGAAATAGTTTTTAATGAATCATTCTGAAGCTGATTATTTTCAAAAGGAATTTTAAAAATTTTTAAATCTTGCCTTGTGCCTGCGTTATTTCCAAAATCGCCTATGTAGAAGTTTCTTCCATCGTTGGCCAATGCTTCCCAATCTTTATTTTGAGTATTGACTTTTAAAACATTAAGAATTTTCCCTGACTGTTTATCGATCTGATAAAGTTCTGCAGGATTTCCGCTGTCGTTGAAAGTGTACAGTTTTCCATCGAAAAAACTGAGTCCGGAAGTTTCCTGAATAGAATCATTTAAAACAGAAACCCTGTAATTTTTAAGTTTGAAAATTTCGGACTGTTGTGCAGAATTTAAAATCGAAAAAATGATTGAAATGATTAGAAAAACTTTATTCATAACACAAAAGTAAGATTTTTAATGTCAATCGAAAGGCACGATGTTGATTTCAAACTACGTGTATTATTGTTCAAACATTTCTCGGTTGTTGTCTGTCATCTATATTTTACCACGGGTTTCACCCATGGCTACTGAGATTGAGCCACTTCGTAGTTCTCCTAAAAAAATCAGATTGATAATTTGTAAGTTCAGACAAGAATTGTCATACAGACTATGATAGATAGTAAATTATTCCGCAGTTTTGTTTGCCAACTGTCCGCAGGCCGCATCAATATCGCCACCACGACTTTTTCTTACCATAACAGTTACGCCCGCTTTTTCAAGTTCACGCACATATTTTTCTTCAGCGGCAATACTTCTGTGATCAAATTTTCCTTCACCAATTGGGTTGTACTGAATTAAATTAACCTTTGAAGGAACCTGTCGGCAATATTTAATTAAAGCTTTAATGTCTTCATCTTTATCATTAATTCCTTTCCAGACACAATATTCGAAGGTGATGACAGAACCTGTTTTTTTATACCAGTACTGCAAAGCTTCCATAATATCCGTCAGTGGAAATTTATCTGAAAAAGGCATGATTTCATTTCTGGTCGACTCAACTGCTGAATGAAGTGATAAAGCAAGTTTCACTCTCAGTTCGTCATCTGCCAACATTTTAATCATCTTTGGAATCCCCGATGTAGAAACGGTAATTCTTCTTGGCGACATTCCCAGACCTTCCGGCTGGGTAATTTTTTTGATTGCTTCAACCACATTTTTGTAGTTCATCATCGGCTCGCCCATTCCCATAAAAACAATATTCGTCAACGGTCGGTTGTGATATTCCCTACTCTGTCTGTCAATAAGTGCTACCTGGTCTACAATCTCTGCCACCTCAAGATTTCTCATTCTCTTGAGCTTTGCCGTAGCGCAAAATTCACAATTCAGGGAACAGCCTACCTGTGAAGATACACATGCTGTAGTTCTGGTTTCTGTAGGAATTAATACTGATTCCACCATCAACCCGTCGTGCAGTTTGACTCCGTTTTTAATGGTTCCGTCACTAGATTTTTGAAACTGATCTACCGCTGCAGGATTCATCACAAAATCACGGATCAGATTTTCTCTCAAATCCTTTGAAAGATTGGTCATCTCTTCAAATGAATGAAGATTTTTACTCCAGATCCAGTCGTAGACCTGCTTGGCACGGAATGGCTTTTCGCCAATAGTGCCGAAATAGTCTTTGAGTTGATCGAGAGATAAAGTACGGATGTCTTTCATTTTATTAAAGAGCCAGGTAAAAAGTTATAAGAGCCAAGTTGTTGCTGAGTGAGTTTAAGAGCATGGTAAAAAGTTAGAGCCAGATTTAAAGTTTTGTGTTGTTAACTATCGCTGCAAGAATGTTTTTCAGTTCTTTGCTTTCCTGAAGTAAATGCTTGAATTCTTCAGAATCGTATTCATCTAAACTTTCTAAGATACGAAGCCAATAATTACTTTCACGTGCTTCTCTCAAAGCAATCTTCACTTTATTTTTAAAGTCTGCTTTAGATGAACCTGCCTGAGATTCTTCGTAATTTGCCCCCAGGGAAGTAGCGGATTTTCCTAATTGAAATCTTATCAACTTACTTTCAGGATCATTAGGCAGTTTTCTCAGGAATTTAAGACAACCTACTCCAAAAATAAAAGTCCTTTCAAGCAAATCATTGGTTTTCATACTTTTAACCTTTAACCTGGCTCTTTTTACTTATAAAATCAACATTGCATCTCCGTAAGAGTAAAATTTATATTTTTCTTTTACAGCTTCTTCGTAGGCGTGCATTACAAAATCTTTTCCTGCAAATGCTGCAATCATCATCATTAATGTTGATTTTGGCGTGTGGAAATTGGTAATCATGCAGTTTGCCACTCCGAAATCGTGTGGCGGGAAAATAAATTTATTTGTCCAACCGTGGAAAGCGGAGATTTTTTTGTTTGAAGAAACTGAAGTTTCCAGAGTTCTCATCGTTGTAGTTCCTACAGCACAAACTCTTCTGTTTTCTTCCACAGCTTTGTTGATGATTTCGGCATTTTTTTCGTCGATGAAAATCTCTTCAGATTCCATCTTATGTTTAGATAAATCTTCAACTTCAATTGGATTGAAAGTTCCCAAACCCACGTGAAGCGTAACTTCAGCAAAGTCGATCCCTTTAATTTCCAATCTCTTCATCAAATGTCTTGAAAAGTGCAGACCTGCAGTAGGCGCCGCTACAGCTCCCTCTACTTTAGCATAAATTGTCTGATATCTTTCAGCATCTTCAGGCTCAACCTCTCTTTTGATGTATTTTGGAAGTGGAGTTTCTCCTAATTCTTTCAATTTAGCTCTGAATTCTTCGTAAGGTCCGTCGTACAAAAATCTTAAAGTTCTACCTCTTGAAGTAGTATTGTCAATCACCTCTGCAACCAAAGATTCGTCTTCAGTGAAGAATAATTTATTTCCGATTCTGATTTTTCTTGCAGGATCTACCAAAACGTCCCAAACACGGGTTTCTTTATCAAGTTCTCTCAATAAGAAAACCTCAATTTTAGCTCCGGTTTTTTCTTTGTTTCCGTAAAGACGTGCAGGGAAAACTTTAGTATTATTGAAGATGAAGAGATCTTTCTCGTCAAAATAATCTACAACATCTTTAAAAAGTTTATGCTCTATTGTCTGAGTTTTTCTGTCTAAAACCATCAGTCTGGCTTCGTCTCTGTGCTCCGACGGGTGTTCTGCTAAAAGTTCTTCAGGAAGATCAAAATTAAAATCTGATGTTTTCATTTTTTTAAATTACGGTTTAAAAATTATCAATTACAGTAAGTAATTTGCGAGGTGCAAATATACAACATTCAATACTCCTTTGTCAAGTGTTTGGGAGGAAATAAAAAATCACGATAATTATTTATTTTATTATGAGAGTAATTCGTTAGAGAAAGAAATTTGAAAATTTGGGTTGTTAAAATTACTTAATGAATTTTTATTCTACGGTCAAAACGATTTCTACCGGTTCAATCACCTTTAACTCCAAGCTTTTTGTAGCACCATCAAATTCACTGGTTGCTGAAGTTACGATCATATTTTCCGGGAGCGAAATTTTCATTTTTACACCATAAAAGTCAAGCAGGTTTTCTAAACCTACAAATGCGAGATCATCCTTATATTTGTTAAACTTAACCAGAGCTTTCGTACTGTAATTCTTAGAATCAGCTTTTTTAGATTCTTTCATTTCATAATTGAAAATAATTCCGTCATTCTTCAAAGGAACGGCGATTATGAATCTGTTTTAAACTCATCTTCGAATTGCTTTTTTACATTTTTCAGTTTCTCTAATTTTACGTAAATAAAATCTTCATTTTTTATCGGAAAATTTTCATTTTTGAGATCAAAATAATACAGAATATCATTGGGATAATCTGCAATCATCACTCCGGATCTCGTTTTCCTTCCTTTAATAATATTGGCTTTGTAACTCTGGTCTTTAGAATTTACAAGACTGTAAAACTCATAAGAAGATCTGTCTTTACTACATTTTATCTCTGAAGAATATCCTAGATAATAATCAAAATGATAGGTTTTTTGAGAAAACAGAAACAATGAAATAGAACAGAAAAATGCAGATAAAAATATTTTCATAAGTACGTCGTTAAAATCTTCCAATCCTCAAGTTTTCTTTCAAAAGAAACCGTGTAAAGCGGACTGGTTGACGGCAATAAATATATAGGAATTTCAGAATTTTTATCTAGAATTTTCTTTAAGTTCTTAAAAGACTTTCCGCCATTGCAAAATATTACACCAATATTTGGATGTTTTTCCAGCAGATCTTTAATGTCATTAGCTTCCTCATTTCTGATTTCAGAATCAAGGCTGCCTTTTCGTTCGCAGGTGTCGATGACATCCCATAAAGCAATTTTGTTTTTCTTAAGAACTGCAATTTTTTCCACATAATTTTCAGTAAATTCTTCACGAAATAGATTAAAGATAATTTTCCAGAATTTGTTTTGTGGATGGCCGTAATATTCCTGCTTTTCGAGAGATTTCACTCCGGGAACTGTGCCCAAAATCAAAATTTTAGATTCCTGATCGACAATGGGCGGAAATGATGAGATTCTGTTTTGCATATTCAAATATAATGTTTGAAAACCTAAAGAATGTTAAACTAAAAAGATTATTCATAATCAAATAGAAATATAATTAAATTTGTATTAAATAATATTTAGTTTAAATGAAAAAACTTGCTATCCTTTCTTCAATTGTCCTTAGCGCTGTTGCTTTTGCACAGGGAATTAAATTTGAAGAAACCCCATTCAAAAATCTTTTGGAAAAAGCGAAAAAAGAAAACAAACTTGTCTTTTTAGACGCTTATACTACGTGGTGTGGACCATGTAAACTGATGGCCAAAAACATTTTCCCTCAGCAGGAAGTTGGTGAATATTTCAATGCCAGTTTCGTGAATGCAAAAATTGACATGGAAAAAGGTGAAGGTCTGGAAATTGCCAAAAAATATGGCGTAAAATCTTATCCAACCTATCTTTTTATCAACGGTGACGGAGAAGAGGTTCACCGTTCTTTAGGGTATACTCCGGAAGCCAAAGACTTTATTGTAATCGCAAAAGACGCAAACGATCCTAACAAAAGACTGAGCACTTTAAAGCAAAAATTTGAAAAAGGTGACACAAGTCCTGAATTGTTAAAGAATCTTGCGGGATTAACCATTTATAATGATCCTCAGTTTGCAACAAGAGTTTTAGAAAAATACTTTCCACAGGTGAAAACGCTTACACAGGAAGATGTACAGATGCTTTTGATGGCTGCACAAAATCCTGACAGCCCGATGTACACAATGTTCAAAGAAAGAAAAGCTGATATTATTAAAGTTTTTCCTGAAGCCAATTACAATGCGTTTGATAAAAATGTAAAAGTATCTGCTCTATTCAAAAAATCTTATAATGCGGAGAAAAAAACGTGGGATGACCAGTATTTTTTAACTGAAGCTCAAAAATTCTTATCTAAAGAAGAAGCTGAGAAAACTTTGCAAAGAGCAAAAATGGGCAGAGCGGCAAGAGCAAAAGATTTTAAAACTTATGAAAAGCTTGCTTTGGAAGTTTATAAAGATTACCAAACTCTTTCGTCTGGAGAACTCAACGAAATCGCATGGAATTTCTTTGAAAATGTAGATTCTAAACCAGGTCTTCAGACAGCTGTAAAATGGGCTCAGGAATCTGTAAAGAAGGAAGAAAGCTATGCCAACACAGACACTTTGGCTAATCTCTACAATAAAGTAGGTGATAAGAAAAATGCTAAAATCTGGGCGCAAAAATCTGTTGATTTAGGAAAAGCTGAGGGAGAAGATGTTGCTGAAACAGAAAAATTACTGAAAAGTTTATAAAGCCATCCTGGTTTTATTGGTTAATAGAAGTCCGGCTCAATTTGGCCGGACTTTGTTTTTCTCTTTAAATATCTGCTTTAGAATTGAGCATTTTCTGTTCCCACTCAGGATCTTTTGGGTCAAAGAAAAGTCTCTTTCCTGTGTCTAAACTTCTGACAATATTCATCTCGTCTTCTGTAAGTTCAAAACTAAAGACATTAAAATTTTCATCGATTCTTGAAGGCGTCACTGATTTTGGAATAACGCAGAAACCTTCCTGGAGATGCCATCTTAAAATAACCTGAGCAACAGTTTTATTATATCTTTCAGCAATTATCTTCAAACTTTCATTTTCCAAAAGACCTGCATTTCCGTTTCCGAGCGGGCTCCATGGCTGAGTTACAATGTTGTTTTCTCTGTTGTACACCTGAAGTTCTTTCTGCTGAAATAAAGGATGCAACTCAATTTGATTAATGACTGGCAAAACCGTTGCATTTGCTTCTAACTCTTCCAATTTTTCAATTGTAAAATTGCAGACACCGATGGCTTTTATTTTTCCTTCTTTGTAAAGTTCTTCCAAAGCTTTCCATGCTCCTAAAAAATCTCCGAAAGGCCAATGAATAAGATACATATCGAGATAATCGAGTTGTAATCTGTCTAAAGTTCTCTGGAATGCCGCTTTTGTTTCTTCATAACCATGAGACTGTACCCAGAGTTTTGAGGTGATGAAAAGTTCATCTCTGCTCACACCGCATTTTTGAATTGCCGTTCCCACCGCTGTTTCGTTCTGATAAATTGAGGCTGTATCAATCATTCTGTATCCGACTTCAATGGCTTTAATGACGGCATCTTCACATTGCTGGAGATTTTCCATCTGCCAAACGCCAAAGCCTAGAGCCGGAATGGCGACGCCGTTGTTTAAAGTAATTACAGGCTGCCCTGCATAATTTTTCTGCATATTTTTTTTGTTTTGATTAAAACAAAGGTCGGGTAAAATTCTCGTTTTGGATGTTAAAATTCTTTTAAAAGTAGATTTCAAATTTCTATTTTTGTGAAAACATTGATCGTACAACACAAATGAAATACTACAAGCTAATCCATTTTTTTACAATAATTTTTATTATCATTTTGAGATTGTTTTTTTCTGAATTAACCAACAATCTTCTTTATAACATCAATCTTTTCTCTTATCACAAATTTAATGTCAATGACACAAAAAATTCTGTAACTTTTATTTTGTTTTGCTCCATTATACTTTTCAATCTTTTGAAAGGAGATAACAAAATCTTCAAGGCTATATTTTGTTTTTTGATTGTTCTTAATTTAACCTTGATTGCAATGTATTTCTATAAATTTTAAAGTCAATTCAAAAAACGCGAACTTCAATTATTTAACAGAATATTTTATTGCTTTATTAAGTTCGATTGGATTATTGTGTCTCAAAATATATTCCTGCTCTTCTTTTATTTTAGGTATCAAATCAGTGGAGCTGGTATATCTCACGCCGTTATTGTCAAAACTTTTTGTAGTTCCATCTCTTAATTTCTCCCGCATTTCATGAAAAGGATCATTAAAGTATTCTATTTTTTTTGCTGTAAATTTCTTTTCTGTAATCGATAAAGGACTGTTTCCGTATCTTACTTCGAGAATATTTGAAGTATCGTAAGTTTCCGGCAAATTGATGCTTTTAACTAATGAAAAGTCAAACTGATCATTGCTGTCTTTAAGCAAAACAACTAAACCTGGCAACCCGGTAAATTTGTACGGTCCTTCTGAAAGAGGAATTTCTTTTGTGAACCAAGCCGTCCATTCTCTGCCTCCAAAATTGGTAGTGGCTTTTTGAATAGTGTATTCTGCGTATTTTTTGGTTTCTTGTGAAAGTTTCCAATTGACTTTGTCTGTTGTTGGAAACGAATATATCTGAAATTCTACCCGCTGAAAATTAATATTCTGACCGGAATTTTTCTTACGAATTACAGGTATTTGATCTGTCCATGATGTATTCGTCTGATTGGTTGCTTTATTGAGAGAATCTTTTTCTAAAAATGAATAGTCATAGTATTTGGTTTCGTTGGGATTGATATCTAAAACCATTATTTTTTTTCGGTAATCTTCCTGAGTAGAATCTGATTTGTATTTTAAATCATAAAAAAACCTCTTGGTCTGTGCTGAATGCAAAGTGAAAGCTAAAAGAAAAATGGCTAAGAAATACTTCATAAAAAATCTCAGTTTAAGCATTGATTAAGTCTCAAATAAATGAATTTTAAACGACGGATACTGATGAATATTGCGTATTTTAGAATGAGTTTTTTTGTGTATAGGTAATTTCGCCCTTTCAGGGCTTTGCAATTTCTACTTTTGATAAACTTAGGGCTTCACCCTAAGCTAATGATGTCGCCACTTCGTGGCTTTTTGTACTTTTTGAGTTGATGAATAACAATCTTAAAAAAGAAAACAGCTTCAAAAGAAGCTGTTTATTCAATATGCTTAAAGATTTCGAATTAAAAATTCTGAATTTCTTTTTCATTTAATTACTCCCACTCAATTGTTGCAGGTGGTTTGCTTGAAATATCGTAAGCTACTCTGTTGATTCCTCTTACTTCATTGATAATTCTGCTGGAAACGGTATCTAAGAACTCGTAAGGAAGTCTGCTCCAAGTTGCAGTCATAAAGTCGATGGTGTTGGCAGAACGGACAACTGCTGTGTATTCGTAGGTTCTTTCGTCGCCCATTACTCCGACAGATTTTACAGGAAGAAGAACTACGAAAGCCTGAGAAACTTTTTCATATAAATCGTTTTTGTACAGTTCTTCGATGAAAATATCATCCGCCTCCTGAAGGATTTTTACTTTTTCAGCGTCTACAGCACCTAAAATTCTGATTCCCAAACCTGGACCCGGGAAAGGATGTCTGTGAACCAAATGATGAGGAATTCCCAATTCTTCTCCGACTTTTCTTACTTCGTCTTTGAACAGTTCTCTTAATGGCTCAAGCAATTCGAACTCCATTTCTTCTGGAAGTCCACCCACGTTGTGGTGAGATTTGATTACTGCTGAAGGTCCGTTTACCGACTGACTTTCGATCACGTCAGGATAAATAGTTCCCTGAGCTAAGAATTTTGCACCTTCAATTTTATGGGATTCTTCGTCGAAAACGTGAATAAATTCATTTCCAATGATTTTTCTTTTTGTTTCTGGGTCATCAACACCTGCTAATTTTGAAAGGAATCTTTCTTTAGCATCGACCAGTTTAATGTTCATGTGAAAATGTTCGCCGTAATTCTGCATTACTTTCACATCTTCATCTTTTCTCAAAAGTCCCGTATCTACAAAGATACAAGTGAGCTGATCTCCGATTGCTTTGTGAATTAACACAGCAGCAACGGAAGAATCTACACCTCCTGAAAGACCTAAGATTACCTTATTATCTCCTACTTTTTCTTTGATTTCTTGAACTGTTTTGTCGATGTAGTTGGTCAGTTTCCAGTTTTTCTCTGAGTTACAGATGGCGAAAACGAAATTTTCAAGCATTTTTCCACCTTCTTCAGTGTGAGAAACTTCTGGGTGGAACTGGACGCAGTAGATTTTTTTGTCTTCATTTGAAATAGAAGCGATTACCCCTGATTTTGCATTTAATTCAAAACCTGCAGGCAACTGTCCAACTTCGTCGAAGTGACTCATCCATACGATGGAGTTATCGGTTACGCCTTTTAATAAAGAAGACTCTTTAACTATTTCTAAATGTGCTTTTCCGTACTCGCCTTTTACACCTTTGTGTACTTTTCCGCCTAAAAGGTGTGCTGTAAGCTGCATTCCGTAGCAGATTCCCAACACGGGAATTCCCTGTTCGTACAATTCTTTTTCAACCAAATGAGCGTTTTCTGCGTTTACAGAACTTGGTCCACCAGAAAGGATGATTCCTTTTGGCTGTTTTTCCAGAATTGTTTCTAATGGTGTATTGAATGGTAAAATTTCGGAGTACACGCCCATCTCACGGATTCTTCTTCCGATAAGCTGGTTGTACTGAGATCCGAAATCTAATATGATGATACCGTTGGTCATTATTTGATTTGAAATTTGAGGTTTGAAATTTGAGATTCGTGGTTCGGGTTACGGGGTTCGGGATTCAAGATTCAAGATTCGGGATTCAAGATTTAAGATTAATTAAAATACTTTTTACTTTTATCTTTTACTTGTCTCTTTTTACTTTTTACCTGGCTCTTCTTAGCCCTGATGGTAGCGGCATCCTTTTTTGTTGCGAACGCAGCGAAGCGAAGATCGTGACAAAAAAGATACAGCGGACAGCAGGTTCCCGGCTCCTGAAAAAAAAAGCCCCGAAAAATCAGGGCATTATATTAAAATTTACCGATGTCTTCTCTGTAGAAGCTGTAATCAAAATGTACCGGAATTGCATCTTCGTACACTTTTTTGCGGGCTTCTTCGTAGGTAGCGCCTGTAGCCACAATGTTGAGCACTCTACCACCGTTGGAAACTACTTTGTCGCCTTTTTTTACAGCACCTGCGTAGAGTAACTGGCTGTGTTTTACTTTGTCTTCGCCTACAATCTCGAATCCAGTTTCGATGTTTCTCGGATAACCTCCTGAACACATTACAAGACAAACTGCTTTTTCGTCCTTGAACTTCAGCTGAATATCTTTTCCTTCAATGCAATCGTTGATTACGTCCAAAAGATTGTTTTCCATCAAAGCCATCAAAACCTGAGTTTCCGGATCTCCGAATCTCATGTTGTATTCTAAAAGATAAGTTCCGTTTTTGGTAATCATCAGTCCGAAGAAGATAATTCCCTTAAAGCTGAAACCTTCGCCTTTAAGACCTTTTACAGTCGGCTCAAGAATATTTTTCTCGAAATCTGCAAAGTGCTCTGCTGTAAATTCCGGGCTTGGTGCCACAGCTCCCATACCTCCAGTGTTAGGGCCCGTGTCTCCGTTTCCTGCTTTTTTATAATCTTTTGCAGCAACACAAGGGAATAATTTTTCCCCATTTGAGAATGCAATGATTGAAGCTTCAAAACCTTCAAGATATTCTTCGATAACCACACGGATTCCCGCATCACCAAAGATTCTTCTGATCATAAAGTCGTGAATGGTAGCTTCTGCCTCTTCAAGAGTTTCGCAGATCACAACACCTTTTCCACCTGCCAAACCGCTGGCTTTGATTACCAATGGAAATTCCTGAGTCTGAAGATATTGTTTAGCATCATTATAGGCATCAAAAACTTCTGCTTTTGCCGTTTTGATATCATAGGTTTTCATAAATTTCTTGGAGAAAGCTTTACTTCCTTCAAGACTTGCCACTTTCTGAGTCGGACCGAAAACTTTAAGATCGTGCTTTTTGAATTCGTCTTTCAAGCCTGCCACCAATGGTGCTTCCGGGCCTACAATGGTAAGATCTACCTTTTCTTTGATTGCAAAATCTCTGAGTTCTTTGATTTCTGATAGATGGATATTTTTCCCTATTCTGTCGGTAGTTGCGTTTCCGTTGGAAAAAAACATCTGACTCACTCTTGAATCTTTCTGAAGTTTTGTTGCCAGAGCAGATTCTCTTCCTCCTTCACCTATGATTAATATTCTCATACTTTATTTATTATCTAGTCTATTTTACAAATATATAATTTTGAATGCTATAAATACAATCTCAAATTACTATTTTAATTCAATTTTAATGAAAAAAGTGTCTTACGCCAGTGAACATCATCGGGATTTTGTGCTCGTTGGCAGCGTCGATACTTTCCTGATCTTTTACGCTTCCTCCGGGCTGGATAATTGCTGTAATGCCTTCCTGAGCGCAGAAATCTACCACATCACGGAATGGGAAAAATGCATCAGAAGCTAGAACCAAATCTCCAGTGAATTTCTCTTTTGCTCTTTCGATGGCCTGTTGCGTTGCCCAGATTCTGTTCACCTGTCCGCCTCCGATTCCGAAGGCCTGGATTCCGTTTGAAACAACGATGGCGTTTGATTTTACGTATTTTACCACTCTCTGAGAAAAAAGTAATGCCTTCTTCTGCTCCTCTGTCGGTTGACTTTCCGTAACCACTTTAATATCATCTGAAAAAATACTGTCGTTATCCTGTACTAAAATTCCACCATCCACTTTTACCCAAGTCTGCTTGTCTGAAACCGGGTTCACGATTTTTATAATTCTTAGATTTTTCTTTTTTCTTAAAATTTCCAGAGCATCCGCATCAAAATCAGGAGCCATTACGATTTCAAGGAATGTTTTGTTTAATTCTTCAGCCGTTACAGCATCAATTTTGAAGTTGGCAGCAACAATTCCACCGAAGATTGAAACCGGATCACATTCGAAAGTCTTTTTATAAGTTTCTAAGGCTGAAGTTCCGATCGCCACTCCACAAGGTGTGGAATGTTTTACGGCACAACATGCCATTTCTTCTTTAAATTCTGTCACCACTTTCCAGCAAAGATCCATATCACGAAGGTTGTTGAATGACAATTCTTTACCTCCCAACTGTTCGAAATCTTTCATCGCACCGTTTTCAAAAGTTGAAACGTAGTACGCTGCAGTCTGGTGTGGATTTTCTCCGTATCTTAAGTCTGAAACTTTCTTGTATGAAGCGCTTAAATAAGTCGGGTAATCTTCTTCTAAAAGCATTCTTGAGATGGCCGCATCGTAAGCTGAAGTAAGGTTGAATACTTTTCCGGCTAATTTTTTACGCGTTTCAATGACAGTGTCGCCGTTTTGCTCCATTTCGGCTTTTACTTTTTCGTAATCTTCAACGTCAGTAATAACGGTAACAGAATCGAAATTTTTTGCAGCAGAACGAAGCATTGAAGGACCTCCGATGTCTATAAATTCTACTTTTTCGTGCAATGAAATGTCTTTGTTTACATTTTCAAAAAACGGATACAAATTCACAATCACCATGTCGATCAAACCGATATTGTGCTCCTGAACGGTTTTCATGTGCTCTTCGTTTGAACGGACAGCCAATAAACCACCGTGAACTTTCGGGTGTAAAGTTTTCACTCTTCCGTCTAACATTTCAGGAAAATCGGTTACCTCATCGATTTGAATCGGATTTAAACCAGCGTCTTTCAAATGTTTGAATGTACCTCCAGTAGAGATCAATTCATAATTTTGAGATTCTAAAAACTGTGCGAATTCAGTTAATCCGCTTTTGTCAGAAACACTGATCAAAACTCTCTTGCTCATAGATTTTTCATTTTTTTCGAAGTCGAAACCGCAGTTTCAATTGCGGTTTTTCCTTCATTTTACTTTTTCACCCACCAAATAACAGAATTTCACCCTATTTTTTGGTAAGCCGTCCCGTTGGGACTTTTTCAACTTTACTTTTTACAGTTATTTCAAACTGTAGACCGGTTCTTTCACCTCCGGTCTTACTTTTACTTAGATTATTTTGAAATAATTTTTGTTGATCTAAGTGTGTCTTTTAATCCTCTCCCCAACCCTCTCCAAAGGAGAGGGAGCAGAGCAAATATATTGTTTTGGGTTCTATTTTAGCTTACAAATATGAAGCGTCTATAACCACCCCGTCAAAAATTCTTTGAATTTTTGCCACCCCTCCAAGGGAGGGGAATTTTTAATTATACTTTTTAATGACGATTAGTTATTTCCTAATACTTTATTAATTGCTACAGGAAAAATTTCATATTCAATTTTATGAACTTTTTCTGCTAACGTTTCGGGAGTGTCGTTTTCTGTGACTTCGAATGATTTCTGGAGGATTGCTTCTCCTTCGTCAATTCCTACGGTTACGAAATGAACGGTTGCTCCGCTTTCTTTTTCTTTAGCTTCAATCACCGCATTATGAACATGATGCCCCCACATTCCTTTTCCTCCATATTTTGGAAGTAAGGCCGGGTGAATGTTGATGATTTTTCCTGCCCAATTTTCCACGAACTCAGGTTTGAGGATGGATAAAAATCCTGCCAATACGATTAAATCTGTATTTTCCGGAATGATTTTACCCAGTTCGCTGCTGAAATTTTTCCCTCTCGGAATCACCGCGGTTTCTATGTTGTGGTTTTTTGCTCTTTCGAGTCCGTAACATTCTCTGTCGGCAACAACTAAAGATACTTCTGCATTCTGGATTTCTCCGCTGCCGATGGTATCGATAATTCTCTGAAGATTGGTTCCGGAACCTGAAACTAAAATGACAATATTTTTCATTAAAAACTATTATTGCTAAAAATACATTCTTCCCTAGCCCCGATGGAAACGGCATCCTTTTTTGGGGCGGACGGAACGAAGTGTAGACCGTCCCAAAAAAGATACAGTGGACAGCGGGAATTGCTCCAAAGCAATCGACGGAGTCAAATAGCTCCTAAAATTTCAAATCGATTTTTTCTGCTCCTTCCGCGATTTCTCCAATCTCGTAAGCGTCATCTAAAAGGTGAAGCACTTTTTCAGCGTGATCAGGATCTACGACAACGATCATTCCGACACCCATGTTGAAGGTTCCGAACATTTCTTCACGGGCGATGTTTCCTCTTTTTTCAAGTTCTAACATTACCGTTGGAATCTGAATTTTTGAAGCATCGATTGTAGCGCATAATCCGTCACCAATGATTCTTGGAATGTTTTCGTATAAACCGCCTCCTGTGATGTGGGCAATTCCTGAAACTTCAACCTCTTCAATCACCTTGTGAATGTCTTTATAATATAATCTTGTAGGAACCAAAAGTGTTTCGTACAAAGGCTTTCCTTCAAATTCTTCTTCGAAATTAGGGAAAATTTTTCTAACCAAAGAGAATCCGTTTGAGTGGAAACCTGAACTTGGTAAAGCGATAATTTTATCTCCCGTTTTGATTTTTGAACCGTCAATGATCTGGTCTTTCTCTACGATTCCTACGCAGAAACCTGCAACGTCGTAATCTCCCGGCTGATACATTCCCGGCATTTCGGCAGTTTCACCACCAATCAATGCACAGTTGTTGTCTTTACAGGCTTTCACCATTCCTAAAACAATCTCCGCAGCGATTTCTGAATCCAGTTTACCGCAAGCTAAATAATCAAGGAAAAACAGGGGTTTTGCACCGTGACACAGGATATCGTTAGCACACATTGCGAAACAGTCTACGCCGATAGAATCGTATCTTTTTGAGTCTAAAGCAACTTTAAGCTTAGTTCCTACTCCATCAGTTCCTGAAACCAAAACAGGGTTTTTGTAACCACCGATTTCGTAGAAAGCACCGAAGCTTCCCAAATGGTTCAATACATTGGAATTGTGAGTTTCGCCCACCGCTTTTTTGATCTTATCAACGGTTTTGTAACCTTCTTCTTTGTCTACTCCTGCAGATTTGTAAGTGTTGCTCATATTTTTAATGTAACAGTGTATCAATTTAACAATCTAACAAATGAATCGTTTTTGCTAAAGTGGGACGTATTAATTTTTATTATATTAATTCAAATTTCGAAAACAAAAAAGCCGACAATCTTGGTAGATTATCGGCCGTTATATTATCTCAGAATTTCAGAGTCCACAACATTCCCTTTTTTGGAGAAACATTCTTTGAAAGTGGTCTGAATTTTCATTACTTTTTCTTTTTGCAAAGATATTAATTTTAAGTTAATATTCAAATGCTATTTTTCTAAGATTGTTTCAACCGCAGAAATCTTGCTTACTTTCTCGCGTAACTCACTGTCTTTTTCTTCATTAGAAATTTTCTGAGCTTCTTTGTCGAAATTATCATTAAAAAAAGGCAACGTAAAAGTATCAACGATATTTCCGCCGTGTAAAGGAAAACGTTTTTCAGCAGCCTCCAAAACGCCTAAACCACCTCTTCCACCCGGAGCTGTTGCCATCAGCAACATTGGTTTTTCGTTCCATACTGCTCTCTGTTTTATTCTTGACGTCCAGTCGAACACGTTTTTGAAAGCCGTTGAATAGGTTCCGTTGTGCTCAGAAAGTGAAACTAAAAGCAGATCTGCGCTGTCAATTTTTGAAGCAAGATCAAGCGCCTGCTGTGGAACACCGCTTTCTACTTCTCTCTGGTGTTTGTAGATGGGCATTTCAAAATCGTTCATGTCTACGATTTCTATTTCTGCGCTTTCGAATAAAGTGGTAGCGTAGGTTACGAGTTGTCTGTTGATTGATGTGTCGGAATTGCTTCCTGCGATGGCTAGGATTTTCATTTATTTAAATTATATTATTGAAGGTTTGCGTGATATTTATTGAACCACTGCGTGGTTCGTTGATTTTTGGTTATTATGTATCCATGGGTTTCACCCACGGCTATTAATATTGAACCACTTCGTGGTTTATTATTACCAATTGTCTGTTTTATGGTTTCAATCACCAAAGTTGTTCACAATCAACCTCGTTTTGGTTTGCTTGGTTGAAAAATTATATAAGAAGGTTTATTCGCCAAAACCTCTTCAGTCAGGTATATTTTGATGGTGCAAAATTAGTGTTTATTTTAAATATGCCGGTAAATCCATTGGAACTTCCATCAGAAGAATTTCGGTGTCCTCTACCGCTTCGATGTTGAAGCTTTGAGTATCCCAGATTCCCAAACCGTCTTTTTCGTTTAAGATTCTGTCGCCTACTTTTGCGCTGCCTTTTAAAACAAATGCATAAACGCCGTTTCCTTTTTTGTTGATGGTGTAGTTTTTACCGTTTCCTTTGGTGAAATTGGCTAAATTAAACCAGGCATCCTGATGAATCCAAACGCCGTCGTCGTTTTTGTTTGGCGATAAAATCTGCTGGAAACCATTAATTTTTTCTCCGTCTTTAATGCTTTTCTGATCGTATCTCGGTTCTACATTTTCTTCTCTTGGGAAAACCCAGATCTGCAAGAATTTCACAGCTTCATCTTTATTCTGATTATATTCGCTGTGCATCACACCGATTCCGGCGCTCATCACCTGAATTTCTCCTTTTCTGATTACCGCAGTTGTTCCCATCGAATCTTTATGCTCCAGGTTTCCTTCCAAAGGAATTGAAATGATCTCCATGTTTTTGTGAGGGTGCGTTCCGAAACCCATTCCCTGAGAAACGGTGTCGTCATTTAAAACTCTCAATACTCCGAAATTGGATCTTTCTCTGTTTTGATAGCCCGCAAAACTGAAAGTGTGAAAAGAATTTAACCAACCGTGATCTGCGTGACCTCTGGAATCTGCTTTGTGATATACTGTTTTCATAATTTATAAGTAATTAGTAATGATTAATAAGTAATGATGATGTTTAAATTTATTAAAGCAAAATTCGCAAAAAATTTATCCAGGAATGTTGATGTAAGGTAAGAAGTGATTTTTATATGAATGGTGAATAGTCAGTTTTCTTCGAAGTGAATTTTTCAGAGCCTGGATTATTTTGTGAATAATAGATTTGGGCTAAAGCCTATCTCAACTTTGAAATAAAAAAGCGGACTAAAGTCCGCTCCTATTGATATTTTTATGTAAATTTTTTATTGAAATCAAATTCTTAATTCTAATTTTCAATATTGAATCTTGAACATAAAATTTTGAATCTTGAATATTGAATTTTAAATATTGAATCTCAAATCCTGAATTGCGAATTGCGAATCTCAAATCTCAAATTCCAAATCTCAAATTCAAAAGTGCACCTGCTGAATTTCCTCTTCGATTTCCTGAGGATTTGCGTCATCCGATTTAATGAAAATCATTGTTAAGACTGCGCCGAGAAGCATACAGATTCCGCCAACGACAACATAGCCCATCGCGTAATTTCCAAAGGCACCTTTTACAATTGGGCCACCAAAGACACCGTTGATGATTTGTGGAATTACGATGAAGAAATTGAAAATCCCCATAAAAACCCCCATTTTCCTCTGCGGAATTGCATCTATCAGCATCGCATATGGCATTGCCAAAATACTTGCCCACGCAAAACCAAGTCCGATCATTGAAATCCAGAGCAGTGAAGTATCTTTAATGAAATACATTGAAATTAATCCTATACCTCCACATAATAACGCTAATGCATGAGTTTGTTTTTTACCGATCCATTTTGCAATCGGCGTCAACAGAAATGCAAACGGAATTGCCCAGAGATTGTACATACCAAATAATTTACCTGTAAGATCACCGGCTTTGTTGAATTCAACAGAATGCGTGTCTTCGGGAGACAATCCGAAATGATGCGTGGCTAAAGCACTTGTCGTGAAAACCCACATGGTAAACAGTGCAAACCAAGAGAAAAACTGAACAATTCCCAACTTTTTCATTAAGGTTGGAATTTTCGCAAAATCACTGAAGATATCTGATAATTTTGACGGTTTTTCAACTACTTCTTTTCCGCCTTCAAATTCAGCAAATTCTTTTGGCGAATATTCTTTTGTTGTAACTATCGTGTAAATGATGGTCAGTAAAAGAATTCCCGCACCACAGTAGAATGCGTAAATCACATTATCGGCCACGAAACCTTCTTTAGCTACATTCGAAACACCTAATTTGGTCAGCCAATCCGGCAGATAAGATCCGATCACCGCGCCAATCCCGATCAGAATGGTCTGTACTGAAAATCCCAAAGTTCCCTGATGTTTCGGAAGCATATCTCCTACCAGCGCACGGAAGGGTTCCATAGCAATATTAATGGAAGCGTCCATCATTGCTAAGAAAATAACTGCCAAAAGTAAAACGTTGGCCGCCATCATCTGTGTTGCAGAAGCTGCGTTGGGAAGTAAAACCAAACCGATGGCACAAAGAATCGCACCTATCAGAAAATAAGGTTTCCTTCTTCCAAGCGGACTCCACGTATTGTCGCCCATGTGACCGATGATAGGCTGAACGATGAGACCTGTTATGGGAGCAACCAGCCAAAACCACGAAAGCTGATGAACGTCTGCACCAAAATTTCCTAAAATCCGGCTGGCGTTACCATTTTGTAAACCAAAAGCCATCTGAATACCCAAAAATCCCATGCTCATGTTGATGATCTGAGCCATGGAGAGATTCGGTTTTATCTTTTTTGTCATAAATTTATTATTGATAAGTGATGAAATAGAAAAGACTTTTACCTAATTTTTTAATTTCTGAATCATAGCGTCTTCAATTGGAGCTTTGATTTCCACAATTTTATCCACTACCTCATTAGGAACCGTCACAGACAAAACATACTGTTTCACTTTCCATTGTCCATTAATCTTTTCCAATACTCCGGAACCACGGCAGATTTTCATTTGGGTATCCAATAATTCGTCGAACCACGCAAGTTTTCCGTCTTTTGCGAAATAAACATTTCTTTTTAAGGATTTAAAATTCCATGTTGATTTTTTGTCGAAGTATGGTTTTGCCCAAACCATAAATTGTTTTTTATCCCAAACCTCAGTGGCATCGGTTCCAATAAAGGTAGATTCTTCTGCGAAAAAGCCGAAGTAAGTTTTATAATCTGCTTGTGCAGCTGCAACGTTGAATGCATCGAGCATAGTAGCGATTTCTGTTTTATCTTTCTCAAATTTCGCCTGTGCCTGGATGGTTGTGAAACTCAGGATCAACAGGAAAACTGTAAATATTAATGTTGTTTTTTTCATTTTAAATTTATTTTTTTTTAAACACAAATGACACTAATCTTCTCACTAATGACACTACTGGATTGCGAAAAATTGTATGATTGATATTTGACAATTCTCATCTTAAACACAGATTTCATTAATCTTTTTCAGTGAATATATCAATGATGTGTGTAATTCGTGCGACTATCTGTGAAATTAGTGTTTACATTAATTCAATAACCATCGAAGTTTTAGCAGGAACAGTTAAAGTATTCTGAAGTGAAATTTCTTTATCTGAGATCACATCTTTGCCTTTAACTGAAGATTTTATAGCTTCTGAAAATCTTTTTAAGTCTACAACTTCATCTTTTTCATTGGCATTCACTACCACCATCACCGTTTCTTTTTCGTTGTATCTAAAGTACACAAAAACATTATTCTGAGGAACGAAATTTTTAGTTTTTCCGGTATGGATCACGTCTTTGCCTTTCCTCCAGTTTAATAATTTCTGGGTAAAACCATGAAACTCCTTCTGCTGCGCAGTTTGCGAAGCCGTACTGAAAGCACTTTGCGTATCTGCTTTCCAGCCACCCGGAAAATCTCTTCTGATGTCTGCGTCACCGCCTTTATTTTTATCTCCACGCATTCCGATTTCGGTTCCGTAATAGATCTGTGGAATTCCTCGGACGGTTGAGATGATTGTCATTGCCAATTTGTATGCTTTCGGGTCATTATTAAACATTTCATTCCATCTCTCGGTGTCGTGATTTTCGAAGAAGACGAGAAGATTGTTGATGTCCGGATACAGGAAATCATTCGTGAAACTGTTGTAAAGTCTGTTCATCCCGTTATTCCAGCCTTCTTTTTCTTTAATGGCTTTCGGAAGTTCGTCGTACAAAGGAAAATCCATCACCGATGGTAAATTTGAATTGTAATTGGCCGCTTCTCCAGTCTTAGAATCCTTCTGCCACGCAGAAATATGTCCGGCAGAGCTTAACCATGTTTCTCCTACAATATTGAATTTCGGATACTCGTCGGTAATTGCCTTTGCCCATTTCGCCATTGCTTCCTTATCGTTGTACGGATAAGTATCTACACGGAAACCACCCAATTCAGCGTATTCAATCCACCAAATTGCATTTTGGGTTAAGTATTTTAAAACCAAAGGATTGCTCTGATTAATATCGGGCATCGAAGTATCAAACCAACCGTCCAGCGCTACTTTTCTGTCTGCATCGGAAGCATTCGGGTCAAACTGAGACGTGATTTTGTAATTGGAACGTTTGAAGCCTTTATCACCATCATCAAACCAGTGAATCCAGTCCTTTGTGGGCAGATCTTTGATGAGCCAGTGAGAAATTCCCCAGTGATTGGTCACGTAATCCATCACCAGCATCATGTTTCTTTTGTTGAGTTTTTGTGAAAGCTCTCTGTACTCTTCGTTGGTTCCGTACCGTCCGTCGATTTTGTAAAGGTCTGTCTGCGCATAACCGTGATAAGAATATCCTTTTTCGTTGTCTTCATTAACTGGAGTCAGCCAGACTGCAGTTGCTCCGAGGTTTTGCAGGTAGTCGAGATTGTTGATAATTCCACGTAGATCTCCACCGTGACGGCCATTTGGAAGACTTCTGTTGGCTTTTTCGGTAAGGTTGGGCTGAGAGTCATTTTTCTCATCACCATTCGCAAAACGGTCGGGCATGATGAGATACATCAGATCTTTCGAGGTGTATGAATTTCTGTTGGCAGAATTAGGATTTCTTTCTTTAAGTTCATAGGTGTATGAGCCGACGTTTTTCTTTCCGTTTTTAACGTTGATTTTAAATTTCGAAACGTTGATTTCATTCATATTTAAAGTCACAAAAACATAATTTGGATTTTCGACTTTCTGAATGTCTTTTGCTTTGATTCCGTCTGAAATTTCGATCTCTTTTTTGGCAATGTCTTTTCCGTAAATAAGGAGCTGAACTTCAGGATTTTTCATCCCTTTCCACCAAAATGCGGGTTCTACTTTGTCTAAAGGTTTTTGCGAATAAGCCAGAGCAGCTGCTGATAATGCTGCAATTGCATATAATTTTTTCATAATAGATTATTTTTGAATGATTCCAATACAGAACAGTGTTTCATTTCTGTTCACTGGTGGTGTTCCAATTTTGTACAAAATGATACCGTCTGACTGTGAAATAATATCTTTTTTTCTGTTTCCGAATTCGTCTGTAATATAGCCCAAAATTTGGTTTTTTCTGACCTCATCTCCGCTTTTTAACATACTGTAAAAAATTCCGTTTTCCGGAACCCGAATGTAGTCCTGACTGCTAAAGAATCTCTGAGGTTCAGAATTTTTTTTAACTGAAATTCTGCCCTTATAATTTCCTGAAAATTTCAGCATACGGAAGACTGCATTTTTAATCAGATCCACATTTTCTCTCTGCACCGTTCCCAGTTTTCCGGCTTCAATACTTAAAGCTGTAATTCCCTGCTGTGTTGCTTCTTTGAAAGCATATTTCGATTGGTCTGAAGGTTTTAAATTGTAGGGATATGACACGATGTTTTTCATCCCGGAAGCTTTGGATAAATTTAATGCTAAATCTGTCTTGTTCTCTTTATCTTTTCTGTCGTAAAAGCAGACAAATGGCAACAAATCTTCATTGGCATCTCCTCCGTGAATATCGAGAAAAATATCTGAGTTTGAAATGATTTCTTTAGTAATAAAATCGGCGATTTTATCGGTTACAGTTCCGTCTTTTGAGCCCGGAAAAGCATTGTTTAAATTTTTGCCGTCGAGAGGATTTACAAATGGCATTCTTTTCTGAAAAGATTCTACACTGGCAACCGGAACGATGACTAAAGCTCCGTTAATATTTTCGGGTTTAATTTCAGTTAATAATTCCTGAACAGCGATGATGGGTGGATATTCGTAACCGTGAATTCCGGCAATAACTGTAAAAACCGGACCTTTATTTTTTCCTTTAATGACTGTAACAGGAATGTATGTTTTCTGTGTATCTGTTCCAATGGAAACGACGGTATCTTTTCTGAATGACCGATTTTCAGAGAGTATTTTTCTGATTTGAGCCTTTGGTAAAATTCCGCAGAAAAGTAATGCAAAAACTGCAGTTTTAAGAATGATTTTCATCTGCATCTTTTAATTGACATTGACCGTCTGGCGTTTTGCAATTCTGTTCGCGAGCCAACTTACATAAAACAGCTGAAAACTGTGATAGATCATGACAGGCAGTAAAAATAAAACTTTCTGATCATCTGCAATTCCTAAAACCAAAACGAATAGACTTCCATGCACAAGAGATTTTTTTGAACCACAGAAAGTTGCGGTGATTACATCCTGAGTTTTAAATTTCATTTTTTCAGCTAAAAACTGGGTGATATGGTAGACTGCGAAGAAGAGAAAAATCACACTGAAAGTCAAAACTAAAAATACAAATGAAGGAACTGATGAGAAAACGTGCTGTACGAAAGCCGTAGAAAAACTTTCGTAAACAATCAGCAGAATAATCAATCTGTCGAATTCATTGATGATATTTGAATACTTTGTGACGAATTTTTTCAATAAAGGATTGAAAATAATTCCTAAAATAATCGGCAGTAAAACCTTTATCAAAAGCTGCTGAAGAATTTCTCCGTTGGCTCCTGCAGAAGTTTCTGATGTCATAAAAAAGCTCATCAGAAGCGGTGTCATCACAATTCCGATAATTCCTGAAACCGAAGCGTTGAAAATCGCTGAAGTCACGTTTCCTTTGGCAATCGAAACCATCACAACAGACGATGAAACGGTGGACGGAAGACTTGCCAGAAAAAATATGGAGAGCCAGATGTTGAAATATTCTGAATCTTTGATGAACGGATAAAAAATAAAAACCAGAAACGGAAAAATAAGAAAAGTAGCGGACTGAATGAGCAGGTGCAGCTTCCAGTTGGTGATGTCTTTTACAACTTCTTTTAAATTCAGTTTTAAACCGTAGAGAAGGAAAATCCCTGCAATTCCCCAATCTATAAAGGCTGAGAGATTGAAATACTGATTGTAAGATTCGTGAAAAGGGATAATTTTCGCCATTAAGACCATTATAATCAGCAGGATCAGAAAAATATTCTGTTTGCTGAAGAGTGTAGCCATCAACTTCATTGAGATAATTTTAAACCTTAAATTTACAAAAAAAAACTTTGCCGGAGAATTTCTACCTCCGGCAAAGTCTGTAAATATGCGTTCTCCCCTAGCCCCGATTGCAGCGGCATCCTTTTTTGTTATTGCGATTGCGAAAAAGTTCAACTGTTGATTTACTCTGTTCGCAATGACAAAAAAGATATAGCGGAAAGCGGGATTAAGCTCCTAAAAAAAATCAGAAGCTATCCCGCAATTTTTATTTCACCGGTTTGATAGAAATGGCGTAACCACCACTTCTCACAAGGTGTACAGGCAATTTTGTTTTGCTTGTAATGGTCTTTTTGTAAATATGATAAGACTGAGGATTATCAATATAATCGGCATCTTTACCATCCTGATAGATGGTCGCTTCATATTTTTTTCCTTTGTCGAGGAAAGAAAAATCTACCGTGTAATCCATAGCTTTTTCGTCGGTAATCCCCCCTACAAACCAGTTGTCGGTTCCTTTGGCTTTTCTCGCCGTGTGAACAAACTCTCCAGGTTCAGCTGATAAAATTTTGGTATCATCCCAGTCTGCGGCTACGTCTTTGATAAATTGGAAGGCATCCATGTGCTTTTTGTAATTTTCAGGAAGATCGGCAGCCATCTGAAGCGGCATGTACATCGTAACATACAACGCCAATTGTTTCGCCAAAGTGGTTTTCACAAAACGTTTGTCGCCAGGGAAATAGTAATCAAGTTTGGTCTGGAAAATCCCGGGAGTGTAGTCCATCGATCCACCCATCCATCTTGTGAACGGAAGAATTGTGTGGTGATCCGGATTGTTACCACCGAAAGCATCGTACTCGCCACCTCTCGCTGCTTCTGCAGAAATATAGTTTGGATACGTACGGCTTTCCCCTGTAGGACGCACAGATTCGTGAGAGTTGACCATTACTTTGTACTCATTAGCCTTTTCTACAATTCTGTAATAATGGTTGATCATCCACTGTGAATAGTGGTGCTCGCCACGTGGAATAACATCGCCTACATAACCTGTTTTCACAGCATCGTAGCCATATTTGTTCATCAGCTGGAATGCTTTGTCAGCGAATCTTTCATAGTTGGTTGCAGAACCGGAAGTTTCATGGTGCATGATCAGTTTGATGCCTTTTGCATGAGCATAATCGTTCAGCATTTTGATGTCGAAATCAGGATACGGAGTCTGAAAATCAAAAACATATTCTTTTGAACGGCCAAACCAGTCTTCCCAACCGATGTTCCAACCTTCAATTAAAAGTGCTTCGAAACCGTTTTCTGCTGCGAAATCGATGTATTCTTTTACTTTTATATTGTTGGCACCGTGATTACCGTTCGGAGTTAATTTTGTGAAATCTGTTTTGTCCAAATGAACATTTGATTCCGGCTGACCGTATGCCCACTGAGATTTTCCGATGATCATTTCCCACCAAACACCCATGTATTTTGTCGGATGGATGTATGAAGTATCTGTATATTTCGTCGGCTCATTCAGATTGAAAAGCATTTTGGAATCCATTACCACTTCAGCTTTTGGCGAAACGATAACTGTTCTCCAGGGCGTGGTTGCAGAAGTCTGCATGTATCCTTTTGCTCCCTGTCTGTCTGCTGTAAGATGCGTTTTCAGTTTGAAATTCACAGCATCAACTTCAAGATGAGAAGCTGGATAATCCAACACCGCTGCTTCGGCAACATTGATGTACAAAGGTGTTTTGCCTTCCACTTTCAGCATCAGAGGAGACTGAACAGCATTTTTGATCAAAGTCTGTGAAGCGTTGGCATCAGCAGCTTTTGCCCATTTAGTCGGAATCTCGGATACTTTTGTTTCCTGATACTGATATTCCTGAGAATCGTAGTCTGCCACCATCCACCAGGCTTTCATGTCCGAAGGAAAGTCGAATTCTGAATCTTCTTCACGAATCACGAAATAGTTCAGATTTTTCTGCTGTGGAAATTCATATCTAAATCCAAGACCGTCATTGAACAGACGGAATTTGATAATGATATTTCTGTCCGTTGAAGTTTGGTTCAGTGTAACTGCAAACTCATTGTAGTGGTTGATATAGTTTTTTTTCTCTCCAAGAACAGGTTGCCATGTTTCATTTTTGGAGTCTCTTTTTTCGTCCGTTTTTGTAAAGCCGTTGTTCAGGTCATTTTTAGCATCTTCCGGCTTTGCAATTTCCGAAGCAAATTTTATAGAAGTGTCTTTAAATAATCTTAACCCTAATTTTGAATCTTCAAGTACCGTTTTACCTTCATATTTAAGGTTGTAAAAAGGAACTCCGCCTTTCAGCTGAAAATTCATTTCAAATTTCCCATCCGGAGATTTCAGAGTTTGTGCATTCACTCCTGCAAACATCATGGAGAGCAACGCTGCTCCAATTTTGATTTTCTTCATAATGATTATTTATACGCTTTAAAAATAAAAAAACTGTTGCCGGGAAGCAACAGTTTGCTGTATTAATTTACAATTAAATGATATTTATAATGGTTGGATTTTATAAGTTCCCATCTTTACGTCAACTGTAATTTTGTAATTACCACCAGTTCCGTCAAACTTAATATTACCATTGCTTCCTTTTGGTGCAATATAACCTGTATTTCCATCAGCAGTCATATTTCCCCAATCAAGATCTCCCCAGCTTAGCTGACCTAAAAATTTGAACTGAGAACCAGCAGGCAATGCAACTGTGTGCTCAAATTTTCCGTTTCCTAAATTAGTCATTGCTAAACCTGCACCAGCATTCCAGCCGTTTACAGTTCCTACCAGATAAAGGTTAGCCGGATTAAATGTAGCAACTGCCGATGGTGTTACCGTAATTGATTTAACGGTGGCATCTGCATTGATCACAATTTTGTACATTCCCGATGCACCTGTGAACTGTATATTTTCAGGAGTTGCAGGAGCTAAATTTGCAGACCATGTTTTAAAATATCTGTTTCCGGCATTCATACCTGTAACATCTAAGCTATAATTTGTTGGCCCCCAATCCTGCTGACCTAAGAATCTGAATGATTTTCCGTTCTCAAGATAGGTATAAATTGTAGAGAGATTATCTAACTTATAGAGGAGTTGCGCAGAAGTTGCATTCCAACCTACAGCAGATGCGTCACCCACAATGTGAAAAGATGGATACGACGTCATGTAAGGAGTAACAGTTAAAGTTACAACATTAGAATTTACCGCCTCAAAACTACCAAGCTTTGAGGATAATCTTACATCAATCTGACTTGCAACATTTGGAGCAATACCTGCGTCCAAAAGATATGTATTGAATTCTGCAACAGTGAAAGATGCTTTTACAGCACCGTCATTAAGATCCACATTTTTCGGGCTCGCAAAGTTGGTTCCCTTAGCAGCTATCTGAAGCTGGTTTTTCTGAGCCACTGCAATTCCATACGAAGGTGCGGACCAATTGAAAGTTACGGCATTCTGCGCTTCGTTATCTTTTATCAAAACAATACTTGTTTTGTCTGCGCTCAGGTTTGAAGTTGATGCTGCACCAAGTGTTGCAATATCTTCTTCTTTCTCACAAGAAAAAACCATCAATCCTACTAAAAGCAGTGTAATAATTTTAAATATATTTTTCATTGTATGAGTTTTAAAAATATTAATATCCAGGATTTTGAATTAAATTTGAATTAGCCACAAGATCCTTTGCAGGAATTGGATAAAGGTTTCTGAAATCTTCTACAGATTTACCATCTTTTACTCCACCCTTCCAAGGCCACAGATAAGAAGCTGTAGTAAATCTTCCGTAACGGATAAGATCGGTTCTTCTCGTCATTTCCCATCCTAATTCTCTACCTCTCTCGTCCAGTATAAAATCTGTTGTAATGCTAGATAATGGTGCAGTGATGCCTGCTCTTTGTCTTAAATTATTTACATATTGCAAAGCAGTTGCTGCATTTCCATTGCCACCTCTCAGAGTAGCTTCCGCATACATCAAATAAACATCAGCAAGTCTAAGTAACGGAATATCAGCATCGCAGAAATTTTTTGCAGCGTCTGTTCCAGGCCCACCGGTACTTGTTAAATTTTTATACTTTACAAAGGCATATCCATCTGTAAATGTTCCTAAATCATTGATTTCAAGGTTTTGACCACTTGTGTAAAAATTACCTCTCTGATCCGCAGAATTGGTAAATAATCCTACATAAGATTTAGTCGTTCTGAGACCTCCCCATCCTCCATTGATTCCAAACATACTTTCAGCAGGCATCGAACCTCCTACCGCTGCATGAACGAGATATGTTGTTCCTCCTGAAGTCTGGATTCTAACTCCATCAAATGCAATTGGGAAAATTGTCTCAGGGTTGTTTTTATCGTTATCTACAAGAAACAAATCTGCATATTTTGATTTTAAAGTATATCCTGCAGCAATCACTTTATTACAGTTTGTGATCACATCATTGTAACGGGCAGTTCCTGTGTAGACCGCGGCATTAAGATACAATCTGGCAAGCAATGACCATGCTGCTGCTTTGTCTGCTCTTGCATACTCATTGGTTTTAGGATCTTTTAATTCACCTGCGACTGCATTAAGTTCAGATTCAACAAATTTGAATAATTCTGCTCTTGAAATTCTTTGCGGCGCTGATGTGGATCCCGGAAGATATGTTTCATCTACGAAAGGTACATTTCCGAAAAGATCAAGCGCATAATAATATGATAATGCTCTTAAAAATCTCGCCTCGGCACGCATGTATTTAGCTTCAGTAAGATTAGCTCCGGATATATTGTTTGAAGCTAATTTTTCATCAGTTACATTTCTTAAAAATTCGTTTGATGTGGCAATTTGAGTATAAATTCTGTAGTATGCTCCTGAAATAAATTCATTCTGAGAATCCCACGTCATTTTATGCATTGTCTGAAGATTACCATCGTTCCAGGCAATTACAGCCTCATCTGTTGGCAATGTCTGAAGAGTATACAAAAGTCTGGTGTACTGAGAAAAGTTTCCGTCAATACCATTGATGTCTGAGTTTCCTCCATTAGGCTCCTGACCTCCTCCCGCAAAACCACCATATACCTTTGCTAAAGCGCCCGGATAATTTGCAAAATCTTTAAATACACTCGCTGATGTAAGACCTGTTGGTGGTTCCTGCTCCAGATCTTTCACACACGATGTAGAAATAAACATTAAGCTTAAGACCGCTGCTGTAGTTAATGTTCTGAATTTTATTCTGTAATTTTTCATCTTAATTAAAATTGAAAGTTAAAACCTAATGAATATACTTTAGGCATTTGATAATATCCATTGTCGATTCCATTGAATACTTCAGGATCTACTCCCGAATATTTTGTGATAACAAAAACATTCTGAGCCATCCCATATACTCTCAAACTCGATCCTCTACCAAAGACATCTTTGAAATTATGACCGATACTTACGTTATCCAATCTTACAAACGATGCATTTTCCACAAATATATCAGAGAAAAACTGTGGCGTCGCAAACTGATATTCTGCTGCTGAAGAATAGACATTCTGTAAATAATTATTTGTTGTCAAAGACTGAATGGAACTGTTTGATGCAGCATTATTATATACGTAATTTCCGATTGACGCTCTTGCGCTGAACCCGAAGTCCCAGCTTTTGTAATTTAATTTCGTGTTAAATCCAATGATTGCATCCGGCTGAGGAGATTTATAATAATATTGATCATTGGCATTAATAATTCCGTCACCGTTTCTGTCTACATAGACACCGCTCAACGGCTGTCCGTTTGTATCATATACCTGTTGGTAGACCAAGAAGGAGTATGGCTGATGATCAACTGCGTGTGCCTGGATTTTATTACCTACACCACCAGAAATATCTCCGGTAGCCAGAAAATAAGCGTTATTTGCTCCCTGGATAAGATTGGTAATCTTTGAGTTGTAATGTGTTGCGTTTAAAGAAAATTCCCAGGTTGTTGTTTCATTTTTAACTGGTACAAAAGTGATATTTCCTTCAATACCGTTAGTCTTCATATTACCTGCATTCAATACATTTTCATTGCTTAAGTCTCCCGCAGCAATCGGAGCTTTAACAAGAAGATTTTCGGCTTTCTTTGTATAAAGGTCTACTGCACCGGTAATACGGTTATTTAAAATTCCAAAATCCAATCCTAAATTCTGTGTCGTAGTGGTTTCCCAAGTAAGAATAGGATTATAAATGTTGGGACGGAACATGTAGTAATACTGACTTCCGAATTGATACTGAGCTCCCGGCTGGCTTAATGTGTAATAAGCAAATGCCGGATAATCACCTGTATTTAGTTCCTGATTACCGGTTTTACCCCAACCTGCTCTTAGTTTCAAGGTATTAATCGATGTAACATCTTTTAAGAAACCTTCTTCATTGATTTTCCATGCAACGGAAACGCCCGGGTAATTACCCCAGACATTATCTCTCGTTCCATTGTAATATCTTGACGAACCATCCCTTCTTACCGATGCAGAGATTATATATCTGTTTGCTATAGTAAAGATACCTCTACCATAAAATGATAAAAGAACATTTCTTGTTGCAAAGTCGATTCCCGCAGGCAGAGGTGCTCTGTTTCCGTAATACGTCACAGCATAAGGAGTTTCTGTGTAGAAATTCTGATAAGAATAACCTCCTACGATATCAACATTGGTATCAATTGCAGATATATTTTTTGTATAACTGAGGTAAGTTTCTAAGAGTTTATTGTTCTTTTCCTGACTGTATTCTCTGTAATTTCCAGCGTCTGCTGCACCAATTTTATATAATCCACTAACCGTTTTCGCCCCATTACTCTTGGCATAATCATAACCAGCATTTACATTGAAGTGTAGATCTGGTAAAAAATGGAACTTGTAATCCAACTGGATATTACCCAAACCTCTCCACACAGACGATACATCTCTTGTAGCATCAAGCTGGGCAAGCGGGTTTGCATTGGCATTTACGTTTAATCCTGTTGCAGATCCCGGATCAAGCCATTCATAATATCCTCCGTAGTTAGAATTTCCCGAGTAGATTGGCTGAGTAGGATCAAAATAGGTTGCACTTGCAATTACCCCTTCTGCAGGGAATCTGTTGTCCGTAAAAGTTCCTTTTAAATTGACATTTACACTTAAGTGATTATCCAGGAATTTAGGATTTAAATTAAGGCCTAAAGAAGTTCTCTTGAATGAATTTGTTCTTACAATACCATCCTGTGAATTGTATCCTAAGGAAAGACGATAAGGCAATCCTTTAATACCTCCGGTAAGAGCAAGATTATTATCTGTACCTACACCTGCCTGATAAATCTCGTTTTGCCAGTTTGTATTTGCGCTGCCCAGTCTTGAAAGATTGTTGGCAACAGTTGTATTGGTCAAAGCAACCTGATTGACAAAAGCTTTATATTCATTTGCATCTAATACATCTACAGTTCCCATTTTTGTAGATACAGAAGCTAAAGTTGAAAAATTCACTTTCAGTTTTCCTGCAGACCCTTGCTTTGTAGTAATTAAAATAACCCCATTTGAAGCTCTGTTACCATAAATTGCTGTTGAGGAAGCATCCTTCAAAATATCAAAAGTTTGAATATCATTGGGATTAATTAATGAAAGCGGATCCGAAGCACCGCTGATTCCACTAAAATCCTGAGGTACGCCATCAATTACGATAAGCGGAGATTGCGATCCATTAAGCGATCCAACCCCTCTGATCCTTATAGATGATCCCGAGCCTGGCGCACCGCTGTTATTGGTAATCTGTACTCCTGGTGTTTTACCCTGAATAAGCTGCGACGCAGATACAACACCTGGATTGAAATCTTTGGCACTGATAGAAGTAATCGACCCCGTAAGATCCGTCTTCTTCTGCTTTCCATACCCAATTAATACAACCTCCTCAATTTTCTTTTCCTTTGCAGTAGAATCCTGCTCTTGCCCGAACATTACTGAGCTTGCCAGTAAAAATGCCGGTGCAATTTTTAATACCGTTGTAAAGTTTTTCACAATATTATTTTTATATAGTTTCCTTTGTTGATGCTGTTTACCAGCCCTGCAATTTAAACAAAAAACTATTTGATGTTAAATAATATTAATTATTTATTAATTTTTCTTTATCTTAAACCACATTATTTATACAGTTCTTTGATATTCAACTATTTATTAAAAACTATACATAGCATAATATAGGGTCAAGAGTAGTAATAAATTAAACAAATGTTTAACAAAATGAACAGTTGTTAGGCTGTTTTTATGATAAGCCCGATGAGAAATCATTTATCTAAACTTTTAGATAAATTATAATTATCTTTGCACATCTAAATTTTAGTATAAAAAATGTCAAATAAAAAATTGATTACGGCAGCGTTGCCCTATGCCAACGGACCGGTTCATATAGGGCATTTGGCGGGTGTTTATATTCCTGCTGATGTCTATGCAAGATTTCAGAGAAGGTCAGGGAAAGATGTTGCTTTTATCTGCGGAAGCGATGAGCACGGAATTCCTATTACCATAAGAGCTAAAAAAGAAGGCGTTACGCCGCAGGATATCGTCGATAAATATCATGAAATCATTAAAAAATCTTTTTCAGATTTGGGAATTTCATTTGATGAATATTCGAGAACAACTTCGGCGAATCACCGTGAGACGAGCCAGGATTTTTTTAAAGTGCTTTACGGAAAAGGAAAGTTCACAGAAGAAATGTCTGAACAGTATTTTGATGAGCAGGCGAATGAATTTTTAGCAGACCGATATATCGTAGGAACCTGTCCGAACTGTGGCAACGAAAACGCTTACGGCGATCAGTGTGAGAAATGTGGCTCTACTCTTTCTCCGTCTGAACTGATCAATCCAAAATCAATGTTGAGCGGAAACGTTCCTATTTTAAAAGAGACCAAAAACTGGTATTTACCATTAAACGAATATGAGGATTTTTTAAACGAATGGATTATTGAGGGTCATAAAGACGACTGGAAACCTAACGTTTACGGACAGGTGAAATCATGGTTAACAGACGGCTTAAAACCCCGTGCAATGACCAGAGATTTGAACTGGGGCGTACCTGTTCCTCTTCCCAATGCAGAAGGCAAGGTACTTTACGTTTGGTTTGATGCTCCGATTGGATATATTTCTTTTACCAAAGAATGGGCAGAAAAAAACGGAAAAGACTGGAAAGATTACTGGCAAAGCGAAGGATCTGATCTTATTCACTTTATTGGAAAGGATAATATTGTATTTCACTGTATTATTTTTCCTGCGATGATGAAGGCTCATGGAGATTTCATTATGCCGAAAAATGTTCCTGCTTTTGAATTTTTAAATTTAGAGAACGATAAAATTTCCACTTCAAGAAACTGGGCAGTTTGGGCCCATGAATATGTGGAAGAATTCCCGGGACAGCAGGATGTTTTGCGTTACGCATTGCTTTCTTCGGCTCCTGAGACGAAGGATAATAATTTTACATGGAAAGATTTCCAGACAAAAAACAATTCTGAATTGGTGGGGATTTTCGGAAACTTCATCAACAGAGTTGCCGTTTTAATTCATAAATATTATGATGGAATTGTTCCTCAAGGTGACGTTAATGCTTCTGAATTGCAGGAAATCAATAAATCTGCAAAAGAAATTTCTGGATTTCTGGAAAACTATGAATTCAGAAATTCTCTGACGGCGTTGATGAATTTAGCACGTTTTGGAAACCAGTATCTTCAGGCTGAAGAACCCTGGAAAACCATTAAAGACAATCCTGAAAAAGCGGCTCAGTCGTTATTTGTCGGGGCTCAGATTGCAGTGGCTTTGGCTCAGTTGTGTGAACCGTTTATGCCTTTCAGTTCTGAGAAATTACTGAATATGTTTAATGTTCAAAAATCAACATGGAATGATGTTGAAACTAAAAATGTTTTAATTGAAACCGGACATCAGATCAACGAATCTTCTCTTCTTTTCTCAAAAATCGAAGACGATGTAATCGAAGCTCAGATTCAAAAATTAGAAAACACAAAACAAAGTAATAAAAAAACAAACCCTAACGCCAACCCAATGAAAGACGAAATACAGTTTGATGATTTTACAAAAATCGACTTGAGAACAGCAACAATTCTAACTGCTGAAAAAGTAGAAAAAGCAGATAAATTATTAAAACTGACTGTTGATACCGGCGTTGACGTAAGAACTGTAGTTTCAGGGATTGCAGAAAGCTTTACCGCAGAAGAAGTAATCGGAAAACAGGTAATGATTTTATTGAATCTTGCTCCGAGAAAAATCAGAGGAATTGAATCTCAGGGAATGCTGTTGCTGACTACAAAAGCTGACGGGAAATTGTCTTTTGTAACGCCGGATGAGAAGGTAGAAAACGGTGTTGAAATCGGATAATTTTTAAATCTATAATATATCAATGGGCATTTTTCAGTGCCCATTTTTTCTGAATAATGGTCAATAAAACTGTTTTAAATAAGCTTTCCAGCAGAGAATTAGAAAATTATTTTAATCCAGAAAACCGCTTCGTTCACGAAGCAGTTCAGTTAGCTTTTGAAATTTTACAGAAAAGAGGACGAATATTTTCTGATGCAGAAAAAATCAACATTCAGCATCTTATTCAATCCAAAAAAGAAACTGAAGCAGCAGAAAAGCGAGAAAAAGCAGAAGACTGGAAAGATCACATCACAAATGATCAAAATGCAATACAGCTGTTCCCGAGAGAAATTATTTTAATAATCAGTATTTTTTTAGGAACAATTCCGGGATGTATACTTTTAGGATTGAATTTTATTAAACTTAAAAAATTCGGTGCTTCAATTCTTACATTCGTTTTTGGTTTTGCGTTTTTTCCATTACAGAATTTCCTTGTTCCCTTTATGTACGAAAACAGTTCCAAAAGATTTTATACACTTAAAAACACTCCTGAATTCTTTGTTTCCTGTCTCGGAGCATTAGCTATATTTTTGTTCTGGATTTCTTTTACACCAAAAAATTTACCTTACAGAAAGGAATCTTATTTTATTCCTGTTGGAATTTCTTTTGTGATGATTGTTTTAATTCTGATAAATCCTAAAGAGTGGTTTTCAAATCACTTCGTACAAAGTTTTATGAGAGAATACAATACTTTTTTTTGAAAATACTGCAAAAAAAAGCAAAAGACTCGTCTAAGAGATGTGTCTTTTGCTTTTAACTAAACAAAATAATAAGCCTTACTGAAATTTGAGAAAAGAACATTTACTTTTTATAATGTTCACTTTCTTTGGTGATCAGATAGACGAATGCCTGGGAGTGATCATTCTCATCTTCAGTTGTCAAATACTGAAATGGATAAGAATCTTTTTCCCATTTAAAGTTGTCATATTTATAATTCTTGAAATCATGACGCATCAAATCTGTCTGCATAAATGGTAATTTTCCAAAGTTTGATGAAACAATCATGATCACATTCATTAATTTTTTTGACTTGTTGTAGTCAACCTTTATGGCAGCAGAATTCGGACCGGCAAAGTAGTAAGATTTTGCGCCACCTTCCTCAGATTCGCTCACCTTTGTAAATTTTGCTTTCGTGAGAAATTCTACAATATTTTTCTCCTTAGAATTTCTGGCAATATCTTCCATTAATGCAAGACTTTCATCCTGAAAATTTTCCTGAGCATATAAATTGGTTACAGCAAAAACGAATGTGAATAGTGATAATAAAAAAGTCTTTTTCATGGTATAAAGTTTTTATAATTATTATCACAAAAATAATTCATTACACAAATGAAAAAAATAGCCCTTTTGTAGTATTTTCTATAAAATCAGTAATGGAGGGACTTCATAAAGGGTTAGCTGATTTATTTTTTAATGAGTTTCGCCAGATAAGAATCTTCATCCTGCAAAATCATTTCAATTTTAAAACCATTATTTACTGCGGCATTCTGTAAAGTATTAAAGTCAAGATACAGCCATTTGATAGGATCTTCAGACTCGCCCTTATAATGAACTACATAATCAAGCTCACCATAATATCCATCTGCAGGAATCAATACTCCTCCATCTTCATCGGTGTCAAACATGTACAGAATGTCTGTACTGTCAATCAGGATTTGTCCGTTTTTATTCAATAATGAATACAATTTTTGGAGATAAACATCAATCACATTCAGGCTTTGGAAAATACCTGTTCCGTTCATTAAAAGAAGAATCGTATCGTAAGTATCTCCGGAAAATTCAAGCATATTTTGAGCAACGGCTTTCTGAATTCCTCTTAACTGGCACACTTCAACAGACTTTGGCGAAATATCCAATGCAGTAACCTCCAAATTTCTTTCATTCTGAAGATAGAGTGAATGCGAACCCGCTCCTGCTCCGATGTCAAGGACTTTTCCCGAAGCTAATTTCAAAGCTTTCTGTTCGATTTTATTCATTCCCTCAAAATCTCTGAAAAGATATTCTACCGGAAGTTCGTCGAGTTCGGAAATTGAAGTTTCTGTCTGCAGATCTTCAGGATTTTCGTTGTGAAAATAATCCCAGATTGCGCGTCCCATTAAGTCTTTCATGCTAAAAATTCTACTGCAAAGATAAGTCTTTCAAATATTTTTATCGAATCTTACTAAGAAGAGATCTAATCGAAAAGTTAAACTTTGTAACACACATTTCAATCTTCCGAAAACTTCCTGCGACGGTAAAACAACCTTTCAGGATTTCCCGAAAGCTTCTTACTGGGTGCAACACACTTCCGAAGGCTTCCGCAAGTTTCTTGCTGGGGTGCGGCAGACTTGCGGACTTCCCGCAGAACTGTTGCACGGGTGCAGGGACCTTTCTGGCAGGGCATTTCTTATTTTTAGATTGTTTTTGTTCAAGATTATCATTTAAAATATTCTATGTCATAATTTTTATAAATGTGTCGAGGTGAAAAATGCGTAATAGTCATTTTTTTCGACCCATATTGATTGACAAAACCCTTCCCTAGCCCCGATGGGAACGGCATCCTTTTTTGGGATTGGCGTAACGAAGAGGAGACGATCCCAAAAAAGATATAGTGGATAGCGGGATTAAGCTCCCTAAAATATGGGTAATGAGTAATAGGTAATGGGTGATTTTTTAAAAAGTAAAGCCCCGCTTTGAAAAACAAAACGAGACTTTACGGGTAAAAACAAGGTTTCTTTATAAGGCCGGACCGGTGGCGCCTTTGAGGTCTTCTTCTAATTTCTTTCTTTCACGGGCTCGGCGTCGGGCGATGACCGATTTTCCGTTGAGGATTCTGATGACTTTTAAATATTCTGTACGTTTTCCGAAATGATGGGTGTTTACATACAACATCACTCCGAAACCGGCAACGATAATATAGCCAAATATCTTTTTGTTGGCGGAGATGATGGCGTTGAGCTGAATGGTTTTCATATTGGTGGCAACCGTTTGTGGCGTGATGGTCATTCCGTCCATATAGACTGCCAAATCTCCTAAACTGACGATTTGAAACTGATACTGAAACCACGAAAACAGGGCTGAGAAAAATCCTACCGCGAGGAAGGTTCGCCATACCAAAACCAATCCGATGGCCGCCAGCATTTCGTTGAGTTCCAGTTTGTCTAAGGTGTAATACCAGACCGAGATGAAGAGCGAACACATTCCGTAGCCTTTCAGGAACATCGGTAAGTACCAGTTTTCATAATTGAATTCCAGCACCATCGAAAAGTACATAATGATAGCATAAGCAGTCATTGCTGCGAAACCTGAGAAGATGAACATTTTCAGCGGTCTTTCTTTTTTAAACCAAAATACAGCGATAACTCCGGCTAGAAATAATCCGGGCGTCATCATCACATTCAGTTTGGCATTCGTCAGTTGGTCGTAGCCCAAAACTCCGACAGAATAGATGTTTTGAAGAGACGTTGTTCCCAAAAACATTCCCAGCCACAGGAGCATAAACAGTCCGTTGAGCACATTGCTTTTGGTGAAAATATGAAAGGAAATATACGGTCTCTTCAATGTCAGCTGACGGATGGCAAGCAAAGCGAAACTCACAAATGCAGCGATGCTTGCGTTGATGATGTTTTTTGAATTGAGCCAATCCTGCTGTTTTCCAAACGAAAAGACGTATGCGGAAAACATAAATGTTGATACAAACAAAATGACGCTGAGCCAATCGATATAATGCAACGGAACTTTTAAAGCAAAATATTTATCGTGCATCAGAACCCAGCACAATAATGCCAGGACGAAACACAACACCGCTGCCAAAATAAAGAACTGCTGAAAGTTGTACAGTATCGAAACTTCCACGGCATAATACGCGGAGACCTGATTTAATATCAAAACAAATGTGTAGAAAACGCCGTAAAAAATCCCACGTCCGCCCAGCATTGCCATTAACGGTAAAAATAATTCAATGGTAATCATCATTTTTAAAAATCCGATAACCAAAGAGGTCATCACAATAACCATCGGTTCGAAAGTGGTGGCGTTGATATAACTTAACGCACCGAGAAGCACCAGTAACATCACCAATTTATCACGAACCTTGAACCGCATTTTCATTCTTAAAACCACAGGCATACACGCTCCCATCCCAATGGTGGTCGCATAGTTTGCCCACAGAAAATATTCCTGCATCACGCCGGTTCCGCCCACCATAAAACTGATGTTTCCGGTGTAAACGCCTCCTAACGGCATCACCACGATAAGCAGTAAAACCATCATCAGAAGCTGTAAGGGTTTTGGAACCCAATCGCTGAAAAGACCTTTATTATACATAGTTTTAGGTTTGTAAGAGCCAAGTAAAAAGGCAAAAGAGCCAGGGTGTTGGAAGTACTTAATAATTAAATCATTGATTACTAAAACTTTCTCTTTAACAAAATCGTTTTACTTCGACCGCACTACTTTTTACTTGATTCTTTATACTTTTTACTTGCTACGCTCACATTCATATTCATCCCCGCGCTCAGTTTCGCCACATCTTCTTTTTTGTTGGCGTCTGTAAACTCAATTCTTACGGGAATTCTCTGCTGTACTTTGATGAAGTTACCGGTTGAGTTATCCGTTGGAACACTTGAATATCTTGAACCCGTCGCGGCTGAAACCGCGGTGACTTTTCCTTCAAACTGTTTTCCGCCTAAGGCATCGGAAGTCATCATTAATTTTTCGCCTATTTTAATATTCGGCATCTGGCTTTCAAGGAAATTGGCAGTGACCCATTTTTGATTGTTTAAAACGATGGTAGCAACCTGCTGTCCAGGCTGAATTAACTGCCCTTCAGAAATTGTCCTTCTTCCCATCACGCCATCGTACGGCGCAGTAATTACCGTATATGAAAGATTGATTTTCGCCATATCCAAAGCGGCTTTTGTTCTTTTGATTTCGGCGTCGTTGATTCCCAATTTGCTTTTCACTTCCGTTGTTGAAAGGTTGGCCGACTGTTTCTGATTGACCAAGGTTTCGTAGGCTGCTTTTTGCGCATCGTATTCTGTTTTGGCCTGGTCAAATTGCTGTCTCGTCACCGCTTCTGCTGCCAAAAGGTTTTTGTATCGGCCTAAATTCTGTTCGGCGTTCCACAATCTTGCTTTTGCACCGGCGATATTGGATTCCATCACGCTGACGTTGTTGGAAACTGTATTGATTGAAGAACCAGTTGCCGAACGTTGAGCCAATGCGTTTTGATATGCTGCTTCCGCCTGTCCGAGTTGTGTGATGATTTCACGGTCATCCAAAATGGCCAGCGTATCGCCTTTTTTCACCAGCTGATGCTCGATGAATTTTATTTCTTTAATATAAGCTGAAACTCTGGTGTTGATTGGATTGATAAATTCCTCCACCTGAGCCGCTTCTGTATAGGTTTTGTCGCCGATATGAAAGTACTGACGAATCAGCCAAAACAATCCGAAACCTATCACCGCAAAAACGAAAACGTTTGAAATGATGGCTCTGATTTTATTTTTCCTGTTTTGCTTTTTCTTTGCTTCAGCACTTGAAACCACAGGTTTTACCGGCGCTTGTGGTTGTGTATCCTGAGTATTTTGTTCCTTGTTTTCCATTGTTTTTATATTTTTTTGAACATAAAGTTCAGAGAGTTTTTTTATTAAATGTTTTGAGCTTCGCAATGCCTTTTTTTTAAACGCAAAGATTTCATTTGAAACCGCTTAATTTTAAGAGTGCAAAGGCAAATAAATTTGCTTCGCGAAGCTTACGTACAAGCTTAGTAAAATCAACTTGTTGATTTTATGTTTATTTATTTTTTTCTATTACTGCTTTTAGTCATTTAAAAATTGTTCAAAATTATTTCCCCAGCCCTAAAGGGTGTAATTTTGAACAATTTTCAAGAGAATTTTCCTCCCTTTAGGGTTGGGGCAAAGAAAAATTCTTTTGAAAATTTACATTTGAAATTAAAGCGTCCCAGTCCACTTCAGTAAATTATAATATTGATACAGCACATTGATTTCCGCATTTGCAAAGTCCAGTTCAGACTGCAGTTTCTGGTTTTGCGCATCAATCATTTCTGCCTGTACCGCCAACTGATTAAGATACTTTGCTTCGGTGATTTTATAGTTTTCTTCCGCCAGTCTTTTCGCATCATTTAAAATATCGGCCTGCTGAATTGCTTCCTGATATTTGACGTAAGACGCATTGACATTCATATCAATATTCTGTTGGGTCAAAGTCAAAGCATCATTGGCCTGTGCCTTCTGGAATTCGCCCAGCTTTACTTTTTCTTTGGTTTTATACAGATTATCGATGTTGTAACTTAAAGAAATTCCACCTTGCCAACCGCTCGCATACATATCCAATACAGGATTTCTATTGGTAATCGGCCTTTGCAGACTATAACCACCGAAGCCTGAAAGCGTCGGCATTCTGTCGGTTTTTATGATTTCAATGTTTTTGTCGGCAACACCGATGTTGGTTTGCGCAGATTTTAATTGTGGATTGCTGTCGTGAGCTAGATTTAAATAATAATCCATCCCGATTCCTGATTCTTTATTTTCTAAATTTTCAACCGGAATAATTTCAGTATCAGCAGGCAATCCTAGACCAATATTTAAATTGTAATTGAGGATTTTTCTGTTGTTGGCTAAAGTCAGAATGCTTTGGTCAAGATTTTTAATCGCCAGTTCACCACGGATGACTTCATTTCTCGTAACCATTCCCTGTTTGTAGAAATCGTTGATGTTCTTCAACCGTTGCTGAGCCAGTTTTTTATTATTATCAAAAACCGATTGTTGATTGATGATTTTATAAACATCCAGATAATTGGATATCACTAAAAATTTCACATCCTGCTGATTTTTTTCTAAATCCAGTTCAGAAAGCTGTTCACGAAGGCCTGCCAGTTCAATCGATTTATTGACCAATCCGCCTTTGAAAATCAGTTGAGTAGCCTGAACACCATACGTACTGCCGTAATGAGGCATCGGAATCGCGGTTGAGTTAGAAAAATCTTTGTCGATTGCCACCACATTTCCCAAATAAAATTGAGTTGTAGAAGCTGTGATGGAAGGGAGTTTCTGAAGTTTGGTGATATCGGTCTGCTGTTTGGCAATATTGATATTCTGTGCCGAAACTTTCAATTGGTAGTGGTTATGAAGCGCCAGTTCGGCAACTTCATTTGCTGTCATCTGTTTTATTTCTTGTGAAAAAAACAGCGCAGGAAAGATAGCCATCACGAGTGACAGTGCTGTTTTTATATTCTTTGTCATTTTACCTTGTTTTACGAAGCAAAGTTACGACGGATGTAATCTCAAACAAATGTTTGAGATTTGGAAAAAGATGTTCAAATGTAGGATTCTATCCTTCGAACTGATTTCGGTATAGAGAAGGACTTACTTCCAAATGTTTTTTAAAAAAGTGGGAAAACGAATACTGGTCGCTGAAACCAAGGATTGTAGAAATCTCTGAAACAGGCTTTTTAGAAGAGTTTAATAACACTTTTGCTTCATTGATTACAATTAAAGCAATAATCTGACTCGCCGACTTTCCTGTAATAGTTTTTACGACTGACGAAAGATGTCTGGTTGTAATCGATTGTCGTTCGGCGTAGAACTCTACCGTTCTGTTAATATGATGATGAGAAGCCAAATCATTGAGAAAAACGAAAACTATTTCTTCTTGCCTCGACATCTGATTCATTGAGTTGCTGTCCTCACTGGATATAATGCCAGCCATCTGATAACAGAAAACTGAGAAGAGATGTTCCACCATTTCCTTTTTATAAGTCATTTCTGTCTGAGAATCGAGAATATATTTTAAAAAATTGACACTTTTCCAAACCACATCCATATCATCCTGATGAAAAGGAACGCCCACATTCATCTGCTGACGGAAATACCTATACGTAATCAACCTGTTGAATTTCAATGACAAAGCTGAAATAAATTCGCGTTTGTAAGAAACCATCCTCGACTGAAAATCATCACTCACAGAAATGAGTTCGTAAACAGTCTGCGGGTCGGTCACCATAAACATATTGGCAGACAGCTCAAGGTCACTGAAATGCTGTCGCAGTTTGATAGAACCGCTTCTGATAAAGATAAAAGCAGGATTATCGGGACGGAAAGGTTTGTCGGCGGAGATTCTTTCAAAGATATTGTGTTGCGTAAAAATCTCAACCCCGAATTTTTCTAAAGCAGACATTGGGCAAATGTAAACAATCTGTTTTCCGATTGCAAAAATTTATTATTTTAGTACACCCAAATTTGAGAATATGAGAAAGATCGATTTACTTTTCGCTGAATATGCTGAAAGCCACAGAAACTCCACCAACAAGCTGATACACTGGATCTGTGTGCCACTGGTTTTCTGGACGATATTAGGATTTATTTCTTTAATTCCCTCCCCACATTTTTGTGCGTCATACTTTGGATGCATTAGTCTGGTAAGCTTGATTGCTGTGATTCTGGTGACTTTATTTTATCTCAGACTTTCTTTACTGATCGGTTTCATAATGATTTTTGCGATGCTTTTGATGGAACATTTGGCGTATGCTGTCAATATTCATTTGGGAAATAAATCGTGGATGGTTTTTCTTGCAGTATTTATTATCACCTGGATTTTACAGTTTGTCGGACATAAAATTGAGGGTAAGAAACCGTCATTTTTGAAAGATCTGCAGTTTCTTTTGATTGGACCGATTTGGTTGTTGAGTTTTGTTTTGAAGAAGTTAGGGATTAGGTATTGATTTTGCTGATTTTTTACCACAAGGGGCACAAAAGTTTTTCACGAGGATCACCATGCCTTGTGTCCCTTGTGAAATTTCTTAGTGCTCTTTGTGGTGAAAATCCCCAGGTAATCAATTAATTTAGATCTTTATAAACGCAAGGTTAGACAAAGATCTTTTTTAACTTTTGTGCATATTTTTAAGATAAACAATGGCGTTCCACTTAGCAACGAAATACCAAGATTGGAAATAAAAACACTTATTAAAGTCTGACAAGAAATTTAATCTTCCAAAGCGTAAACCGCAAAACTCGCTAACCAATGATCTCCTCCGTAATTCCCTTGAAATAATAATGGAAGTCCGTTATTTAAAAAGATGGTTGCTGTTTTCTGAAAGTCTTTTTTCAACGGATGACTCTCAGGAAGAGACTTTGCAATTCCCTTCATGCACCAGGCTTTTGTAAATGACAAACCAACCAAATGGACTGTTTGGTAATCGCTCAAATCACTTACAACCGGAATCTTCTCAATATTCTCCAAGCTTCTTTTTTCGTAGAAATTATCCAGCCATTTTACAAATTCTTTCTGTGGCAGAATTCTCCGCATTAAATCAGCAATTTCAAGACTTGGCGAAAAGAAATCGGAACCGTCCGGTTCGAGATACGCCGGTGTTTTTGTATTGTTTAAATAAAAATATTTTGCTTTTTCTGTCAGTTGATTTTCAAAATCTTTATCCTTAGCAGTTCTTGCCCAATCCAGCGCAAAAACCATTGCAAATGCGGTGTTGGGATGAACTCCGGTTCTGTTCGGATAGGTCTGTTTAGGAAGATACGTTTTCCATGATGCAAGAATTTTATCGGTCAGCGGTTTTAAATTATCATGCCAGATCTTAGCTTTCGGATGATTCCAGGTCATCAGTTCTTCATCTAATTTGAGAAGCCACGCCCATCCGTAGGTTCTTTCGAAAGTTGTGGTCAACTGGTATTTGGTGAAATAATCTGCTTCTACCTGAAGATTTTCCTTCTTAAATGAATTGTCTAAAATATTTTCAATCTCTTTAGCAACCGATAAAGTGGGTTTCGTTTTCAATAATCTAACCAGCATCCAGTGCCCATGAACAGACGAATGCCAATCGAAACAGCCGTAAAAACTTGGGTGTAAATCTTTCGGACTTAATGGAACTTCATTCGCAGTATTGATGATATGTGCTGTTTTATTAGGATATTCCTGATTGATGCAGTGAAGTGGTTTTTCTGATAATTTGAAAGCCATCTCATCCGTAAGTTTCGGAGTTTGCGCAATGCTGATGATGGGTAAAAGCAAAAAGGCGTGAAGATATCTTTTCATGTTTTAAAAATAGAAAACAAATTCGTAATATTGAATACAACATCTGATTAAAATCTACAAAACTTAAAAAATGAAAAAAATTCTTATTGCCCTCATGCTTACAGCCCTCATTTCCTGCAGTAAAAAAGAGGGTGAAATACAAGAAGAGCAGATATTTGAGGCTAATCTCGAAGAAATAAAGGATATGCCTGCAAGTGCCACCGCAAATTCTGCTCCTCAAAGGGATGCCGTTGCGGCAAGCAGTGACGGGGCATCAGAAAATAAAGCTATAGAATCTCAACCGCTTCCCAAAGTCAATTCAATTGTGAAAAAGATTATTAAAAATGGGGAAATGACTGTACAGGTAGGAGATATTACAAAATCCCAAAGCCAGATCCAGTCCATCGTTAAAAATAATCAGGCTTACATTCAGAAAGAAACATTCCGCAACAGTGATATGCGGGACGAAATGGAATTTACAATCAGAGTTCCGCACCAGCAATTTGAATCTTTAATCAATTCTTTTTCAGACGGTTTTGGAACGGTAACGGCAAAAAACATTTACTCTGATGACGTCACAGAAGAATATGTTGATATTTCCATCAAACTTGAAAATAAAAAGATTTACCTTGAAAAGTACAGGGATATGCTTAAAAGTGCAAAATCAACAAGTGACATGCTTGAAATTCAGGAAAATATCCGCAATCTTGAAGATGAGATTGATGTATCTGAAGGCAGATTAAAATTTATTGACGACCGTGTAAAATACAGTACGCTTAATCTGACGCTCTTTAAAGAAAAAGTGAGATCCTCCACCACTTCTAAAGTCGGTTTCGGAAGCCGTTTTGCCGATTCACTTACTGAAGGCTGGAACGGTTTCGTCGCATTCCTTTTAGGACTTATTTCTCTCTGGCCTTTCTTTATACTTATTCCTATCGTAATTATAATTTGGCGAAACTGGAAGAAGAGCAGAACCAAAAAATAAACAAAAACATCCGAATACTTTTGGTACTCGGATGTCTCCTTTGCAATAACAATTTAATTAAGCATTAAAATGTGTCTTTACCGTTTCCAAAACCTGCTCATCAGACATTTGCTGAGAAGTTTCGAGTGTGATTTTTAAATCTTTAAATTGGGCGGTGTCATGAAGATGCTTTTTCAATTCTTCCTGAATTGTTCCCGGACCTGTGATCAAAACCTCTTCAGAATTTATCAGAAGATGCTCGACCTCCTTGAAAAATTTTACTTTGTTGGTTTGCTCGGCATTATTTCCTGCATTTTCACTTGAGTTTCCGTGCTGGATAATTGCTTTTACTGGGCTGCATAAGAAAAATTTAAATGCATTCTGAGCATCATGATTTTTTACAACTACAGCCTTCTGGGTATCGATCCACAGACCAGCTAATTTTTTGTCAGACATATTTTATTTTTTTGATGTTATAAATATGTATTGACAAGAATGATGCAAACGGTGTGTTAATGAGGTGTTAAATAATAATAAGATAATTTATATAAAAAAGTCTTTCACAAATTACACGATCAACCCTGCACCATTTATGAGATGCTTAATTACTTTCCTAAAACAAATACTGCAGGAATTTTATGAAGTTCAGGCTTTTGCTTTTGCCAGTCTTTAATCGTTTTTGTTTTGATAAATTCATGCTCAGGATCATTGATATTGGCAGCGATGCAAAGCTTTGCATTTGCTGGAAGAAATTTTAAAAGATCTTCAACAAGCTGGTTATTTCTATAAGGTGTTTCCATAAAAATCTGTGAATAACCCGTTTTCTGAACCAGATTTTCCAAATGAAGAATCTGTTTTTTCTTTTCTGCTTTATCAATCGGCAAATACCCGTTGAAAGTAAATTCCTGCCCGTTAAATCCACTTGAAATCAAAGCTAAAATAATCGAAGATGGTCCTGAAATTGGTACCACCTGAATATTTTTTTCATGACACCATTTTACCATGAGATTCCCCGGATCAGCGATGCATGGCAAACCCGCCTCTGAAAGCAGACCAAAATCCTGACCTTTTAGCATTAAGGTCTGAGCTTCTTTAATATCGGCATTTTCCGTGTATTTATCAAGCAGAAACAGCTTAAGGTCAGCCTGCTTTTTTTCAGGAGCAAAAAATTTCACCACTTTTCTCGCTGTTTTTTCGTTTTCAACAAAGAAATAGTCAGTTTGCATGATGTATTCTTTTATCACAGGCGAAAAATGAGTGATAGAAGTGTTTTCTGAGAGATATGCGGGGAGTAGGAAGAGCATTTTTATTAGGTTGAGGATAAGGTTAAGGTTAAGGTTAAGGTTAAGGTTAAGGTGAAGTTACCGTTGGATGTTGGAGGTTTCCCGTTCCAGATTTTTTGCTATCATTTCACAGGCTTCATCAATTTGTCTGTAAACCTGGTCAAAACCATCGGAACCGCTCCAGTAAGGATCCGGAACTTCTGTTGGATGATGATTTAAATTTAAGCTGTCCATCAGCAGAAATACTTTCTGTCTTTGTTCGGCAGTTGTGGCTAGAGAAAGTACATCACGGAGATTATTTTTATCCATACAGTAGATTCTGTCGTAGTCATCTAAATCATGAGGCTGAAAATGTCTTGATTGCTGTTTTGAAATATCGAGACCATTTTTCGAAGCAACTTCCACAGATCTTTTATCAGGAGCATTTCCTTCATGCATATTGATCGTTCCTGCAGAATCTACCGTAAAATTTGCCGGAAGTTTAGATTTTAAAATACCTTCCGCAAGCGGACTGCGACAGATGTTTCCCAGGCAAACCATTAATATTTTCATGTTTAATATTTGATATTTTACAAAAATAAAAAATGAAGAATAAATCTATCCTTCATTTCTGTATTTAATTTAAAAAAAATCTTAATGTTTAATTCGCTCAGTAAGATCTTTCACGTATTTTTTCACTTCTTTATCAATCTTCGAAACGTCTTTTATGGTTTCGCAGGCGTACATTACGGTTGAGTGATCTTTCCCTCCCATTTCTTCACCGATTTTTGTAAATGTAGAGTTAGTATATTCTTTAGCAAAATACATTGCCAACTGTCTTGGAAGTGCAATTTCTCTTTTTCTTGTTTTAGATAGAAGCTGCTCTCTTTTAATTCCGAAATAATCACATACAACTTCCTGAATATAAGGAATATTGATGATTTTTTTCTGATTGGCTGCAATCTTATTGATTGTTTCTTTTAAAAGTTCAAGACTTAAATCTGATTTATAAATTGTAGAGTAAGCAATCACTGAATTAATAACACCAATGAGTTCTCTTACGTTTGTTTTCACTTCAGAAGCAAGGAAATCGAGCATGTCATCTGTAAGAACAATTCCGTCCCTGCTTAATTTGTCTACGATGATCTGCTTTCTGGTTTCAAGATCCGGAGATTTAATTTCTGCAGAAAGTCCCCATTTAAAACGGGAAACAATTCTGTCCTGAATATCCATAATATCCACGGGAGCTTTATCTGAAGTAAGGATAATTTGTTTCCCATTCTGATGTAGGTAATCAAAAATATGGAAGAAACTGTCCTGAGTAGCAGATTTTCCTGAAAGGAACTGAATATCATCAATAATCAGTACATCTACCATCTGGTAGAAATTGGCAAACTCTGTCTGCTTATGCGCTTTCGCAGCTGAAATAAACTGCTGAATAAATTTCTCTGATGAAAGGTAAAGAACAACTTTATCAGGAAACTGGCTTTTTACTTCAAGACCAACAGCCTGACCAAGGTGAGTTTTACCAACACCATAACCACCGTATAAAAATAATGGGTTGAATGCCGTTGCACCAGGTCTCTTTGCGATAGATTTTGCCACAGTGGAAGCAAATTTATTGCTTTCTCCTTCTACATAATTATCAAAAGAAAAATCAGCTTTAAGATTTGAATCAATATTTACTTTTTTGATACCCGGAACTACAAACGGATTTACAATATTTCCAGAAAAACCCTGAGGCATAGTTTCCTGCACTTTTGGTGTAGCAACTGTTTTGCCTTTCATGTTCATGGTAACAGGTTTTTCCTGTCCTGCCGGCTTGTTTTCCATCACAGAATACCAAAGTTTAACGCCTTTGCCAATATATTTCTTCAGGGCTGCAGAAAGTAGAGACAGGTAGTTATCTTCAATATATTCTTTGTAAAAATCGCTCGGCACCATCAGCGTAAGATTGTTGTCAACCAACGAAACCGGCTGCACTTTGTCGAAAAGTAAGTCGAAGGATTTTTCAAGTTTCTTCAAATCAGAATTATCCTCAGCCGCATTGAGATTATCTCTCATAAACTGGAGGCAATTCTGCCATGTCATCATCAAATTTTCTTTCATTTTTTTATGCCCTGATATTGTGTAGTTAGTCGTTAAAAAAGGTGGACAGCAAAGGTCACTTATTTTCTTTTTAAAAAAAAATGTTGCACCTATTGATTATTAAAAAATATATTTGTATGTATAAAAAAGACCTAAAAATGATACATACAACACACTCATTACGAGTACGTTACGGAGAAACTGACCCTATGAAATATGTCTATTACGGCAACTATGCAGAGTATCTGGAAGTTGCAAGAGTAGAACTTTTCCGAAGCATAGGAATCTCATATAATGACATCGAAAAAAAAGGAATTTGGCTTCCGGTTTCAGAATACAGTATTAAATATTTAAAACCAGCTTTTTACGATGAAGAATTGACAATTCATACCTATGTTGAAAAACTTCCGGGAGTAAAGATAGAGTTTAGATATGAGATCTTCAATGCGCAGAATGTTAAAATTACTGATGCGAAGACAACTCTTTTCTTTTTGGACGCAGAATCAGGGAGAGTTATCAAATGTCCCGATTTTCTGATGTCATTTATTCAGCAGGAATGGAAGACTGAGAATGAAGAAATCTGATGCATATAAGAATTTTGGTTTGAATTAAATCTGATAAATATTTGATTCAAATGGAGAAATTGGCAGTAACAGAGAGAAAAAATAATTTCACTTAAGTACCTCATTAAAAATATATTATGTTAGTAACAGCGTAGATTTCGACAACATTTATTCTGTCATCTGTTTTTCCTGTTACGACAATGATATTTAGAAATTTTTATAATTATTATGAATATTAATCAAAATTTATGTACATTTATCACGTATTTAACTGATATAATTTTTGATTATGAAAAAAATTCTATATTCTCTACTCTTAGTAGCTTCAGTAAGTGTTTTTGCACAGAAAAATCCTTCCACTAAATTTGCTATTGCCAATGGAAATGTAGGAACTGTTGCCATGTTTGATGCCAATAAACAATATGTTCAAAGCGTAAATATGTTTAAAAATTCTGCTGCTCTGCCTCAGGATCTGAAAAAATTCAGTTTTCTTGCTGAAAACGGTTTGGCTTCTGTAAAATTTAAAAAAGAATATGGTACGCTTGACTTTATTAGCCTTGCTGAACTCAACAAGCAAAATGGTATTGCTGCAGAAACACCTGTTGTAATTGACGGATATGAATTTAATGATACCAAAATTAATATTTTCGCCAATTTGATGGAGAATTCAGAAGTGAAGGATTACAATGGTAAAAAAACATTGGTTATTGCCAGCCCAAAGAAATAAAAAATTGCCATATTAGATATTTTTAGGAAGGATATTCAGTTTGAATATCCTTTTTTAATATTTACTATTCCACTTTTTCTTAAGTTCATCGTAGATTTTCTTTTCAGTTGCGTTATTTCCCGGTTCATAGAATTTCACATCTTTAATTTCTTCAGGTAAAAAATCCTGATCTACAAAATTGCCTTCAAATGAATGCGCATATTTGTACTCTTTACCATAATCCAGATCTTTCATCAGTTTTGTCGGAGCATTTCTTAAATGTAACGGAACAGGAAGATTTCCGGTTTTCTTTACAAAAGCCAGCGCTTCGTTGATGGCCATGTAAGCAGAGTTGCTTTTCGGGGATACCGCCAGATAAATCGCAGTTTCACTCAGCAAAATTCTCGCTTCCGGATTTCCAATTACGTTAATGGCCTGAAAACAATTGTTCGCAATCACCAAAGCATTCGGATTTGCCAAACCAATATCTTCCGAAGCCAGAATCAGCATTCTTCTGGCGATGAATTTAATATCCTCACCTCCTGCAATCATTCTGGCCAGCCAATATACCGCACCATTCGGATCACTTCCCCGCATCGATTTGATAAAAGCTGAAATAATATCGTAATGTTGTTCGCCATTTTTATCATAAAGCGCCATCGTTTCCTGAAGCACTGACATGACATCTTCGTTGGAAATTTCTTTGTTCGCAGAATTTTTGAACTGATTCAAAACCAATTCCACAGAATTAATAAGCTTTCTCCCATCTCCCCCAGAATATTGAATGAAAGCCTCTTTTTCTATTATAACAAAATCAGAATTTTCGTCTTTATTAAATCTCGCTGTAGCAATGTCGATAAGTTCTTCCAGTTTATCATAGCTCAATGCCTTCAAAATATAAACCTGACTTCGTGACAGCAATGCCGAAACAACCTCAAAACTCGGATTTTCAGTTGTCGCACCTATCAAAACGACCCAGCCCTTTTCCACAGCATGAAGAAGAGAATCCTGCTGAGATTTGTTGAATCTGTGAATTTCATCAATAAAAAGAATTGGCGATTTTCCTGAAAAAAGATTTTGCTTCTTGGCATCTTCAATCACATCGCGCACATCTTTCACTCCTGAAGAAACTGCTGAAAGCTTAAAAAATTTCCTTCCTGATTTTTCTGAAATGATTTCTGCCAATGTAGTTTTCCCTGTACCTGGTGGCCCCCAGAGAATGAGAGAATTCAGTGCATCGTTTTCGAGCATTTTTCTGATGGTACCTTTTTCTCCGGTAAGGTGTTCCTGCCCTAAAACTTCATCTAAGGTTTTCGGTCTTAATCTTTCTGCTAAAGGCGTGTTGTGATTCAAGATTTTTGTATTTGAATTTAAAATATTTATTGAAAGTAAAACAGAATCGACAAACGTATAAATTTATCCGGCGAAACACCGGTTTACTGCCCGAAACTTCAAACAAATTTAAACTAAATTTCAATTTTTTACCCTACTTTTGCAATGTTTTGAAACTTTCATTTAATAAAATCATCACATTTCCTCTGGTAATTGTCATCAAATTTTACCAATGGTTTATCTCGCCATTACTTCCAAAAAATTGTCGTTACGAGCCTACCTGCTCACACTACATGGTAGAATCACTGCAGGTTCACGGCATATTCAAAGGATTTTGGCTCGGTGTAAAAAGAATTTCAAAATGCCATCCCTGGGGCGGCAGCGGCTACGATCCCGTTCCCCCAAAATGCAATCACTAATGCTAAAAACATTTTTATAATGAATACTATATTCTTTAGAGTTTATCTGATCATCTTTGCGTTTTTTGTTCAGAATATTTTTGCACAGAATTATCCTGACGGCGTTTCTGATGCCAATCTAATTGTGAACAGCCAATCTGTTCCTGTAAAAATATTTTCAACAACTGATGCCAAAACCTTTGCTGATTTTGCAGGGAAAAATGCTTCAAACAGTCTGATCATAGTTAACAAAGCCAATCTTGAAGGAAAAAACGGATGGGGCGAATTTTATGACAACGCATTTACTGTTCTTCAGAAAAACGGATATCAGTTTTTAAATAAAGATTTTAAACCTACTCAAAATAAGGCCGATTTCAAATATGTTCTGAAGTCTCCAAAGCCTCTGACAGAAGCTGATCAGACATCACTGGAGACCACTTATAAAATATGGGATCCTGCAGTGGGAATTCACATCGGCTCCTTTACGCTGCACTACTACAGTTTGATGTTTGTTTTTGCTTTTGGTTTCGGATATATTTTAATGAAAAAAATATTTGACATTGATAACGTTAACCAAAAATATCTTGATCCACTTTTTACATGGACTTTGCTGGGAACCATTTTGGGCGCGAGATTAGGTCACGTTATTTTCTATCAGAGCGAACTTTTCAGAGAAGATTTCCTCAGCGTATTTCTTCCGATCAAAACAAAACCTGAACTGGAATTTACCGGTTTTTCAGGATTGGCAAGCCACGGAGCAACGATAGCCTTGATTTTCACCACACTTTATTATTCATTTAAAATTATTAAGAAAAATCCGTTCTGGGTGTATGACAGATTGGGAATTGTGGTTTCTTTGGGTGGTGCTTTCGTAAGATTAGGAAACTTTTTCAACTCAGAAATTATCGGAAAACAGGTTGATCCCAACTCACCTTTTGCTATTCTTTTCCCTCAGATGAGCGATGAGTATGGTGTAACAGTTCCAAGATATCCGGGACAGCTTTTTGAAGCAATCGGTTATGTTCTTCTCTTTGTCTTGCTTTGGATTTTATACAAAAAGACTGACAAAAAATATCAGCAGGGATGGCTATTTGGTTTATTCTTTATTATACTCTGGGCCATCAGATTCTTCGTAGAATTTTTGAAAGAGCCACAGGGAAAAGAATATATTTCCATCGGAAGTTTAAATACCGGACAGGTGCTCTCAATTCCTTTTATGATTGCAGGAGTTGTCATTATGATTTATTCTAAAAACAACAGAATTACAGAAGCAGAAAACGGAAAACCGGAGTAAGCTCCTGGCATCTGGCAATTAGCTTTTGGCTCATTGTTTTTAGCTTTGAAAATATTTTAATTTAAAGTCACAACTGAGTTGTGGCTTTTTTGTTTAAGTAGAGAAATACATTTCCGATTTCATCAATCACATTCGTGGGTTGCATTGCTTCTCTTGAATATTTTTCTGCGGCTAAATCTGCAGCTTTCCCGTGAAGCCAGACACCTAAAATTGCGGCTTCCTCAGAAGAATATTTCTGTGCCAGAAGTGATGTAATTAATCCTGTGAGGATATCACCGCTTCCGCCTTTTGCCAAACCTGAATTTCCTGTAACATTATAAAAAACCTGATCTTCACGAGTGATCACCTGTGTGTGATGATCTTTTAAAACAATATAAATCTCTAACTCTTTGGCTTTTTTCTTGGCTAAATCTAATCTTTCCATAGAATTTTCAGTTTTGCCGAAAAGCCTGTCAAATTCTTTGGGATGTGGTGTAATAATCGATTTCTTTGGAATTAATTTTAAATAATTTTCGTCTTGTGAAATAATATTCAGAGCATCTGCATCTAAAACTAAAGGAGATTGATGGTTTCTGAGAAATTGCAAAAGTGCATTTTCCGTTTCTTTCTCCGTTCCCAAACCAGGACCGATTCCGTAGATTGCATTTTCCTGCTCATCAATTCTGCTGATGTAATTTTCTCCACCTTTGATAAACATGGCTTCCGGGCAAGACGTCTGCAAAACTTCGTAGCCACAATCCGGCGCCAGCACAAAAGTTAGACCCGAACCCGTTCTCAAAGCCGATTTCGTCGCTAAAACCGCAGCGCCGATTTTCCCGTAACTTCCGCCAACAATGATGGATTTACCATAAGTTCCTTTGTGCACAAATTCCTGTCTCGGTTTAAATATTTTTAAAATTAAATCATCATCAATCACAAAATCATCCGTCTGAGTCTGATCAATAAATTCCTGAGATAATTTTATATCTAAAACGACCACTTTTCCTGCGAAAACTCCGGTTTCGGGATGAAGGAAAGTCTTTTTCCAAAACTGAAAAGTCAAGGTATAATCTGCTTTAAAAATTACATCACTCTGAGCGTTCAACTGATCTGAAAACATCCCTGACGGAATATCAATCGAGATTTTAGGACTGATTTTCTTATTTAAATTTTCAATTAAATCTTTAAAAATTCCATCTAAATTTCTGGATAAACCTGTACCGAAAAGTGCATCTATAATCACAGTTTTTTCAAAATCAAATTCGTCAGTTTCACTGAAATCATGCAGTGTTATTCCTGAAATTTCTTTTAATCTTTTTAAATTAATTAATGCATCGTCTGAAAATTTAGAATTTGCTTTATCTATAAAAACATCCACATCGAAACCTTTCAGATACACCAGTCTGGCAATTGCAAAACCGTCTCCGCCGTTATTTCCTTTTCCACAGAAAACTGCGAATTTTGTGTGGTTTTCACATTTTGAAAAAATCCAATCTACACAGGATTGCGCTGCCCTTTCCATTAAATTAACAGACGAAACCGGCTCATTTTGAATTGTATACTGATCTGCAGATCGGATGTTTTCAGCAGTGAAAATTTTCATAACGGACTATTTTTAATAAATTTAACCATAATTATTTAAAATTATTGATCATTTAAAGCAAAAAAATACCCAAAAGATTTAATATTATTATTTTTAAATGATACTTTTGTGCAAAACATTTAAAAAAATAAAAATTATGGGATTTGTAAAAGACTTTAAAGATTTTGCTTTCAAAGGAAACGTTGTTGATCTTGCAGTCGGTGTAATTATCGGTGCGGCGTTCAGCGCTATTGTAAAATCATTCGTAGATGACATCATTACTCCGCTGTTGCTGAATCCGGCACTGGAAAAAGCCAACGTAAAAAACATTGCTGAACTTTCATGGAACGGTGTGAAGTACGGAAACTTCCTTTCTTCTGTTATCAGTTTCTCAATTGTAGCATTTGTTTTATTTATGCTTATCAAGGGAATTGCAAGTTTAAGTAAAAAAGAAGATGCTCCGATTGAAGCTCCAGCAGGACCTACTGAAGATCAAAAATTATTGATGGAAATCAGAGATTTATTGAAATCAAAAAATACTTTATAGCAATAAGAAACGCCGCAAAATTTTTGCGGCGTTTTTCTTTATTCCCAAAGATTCAAATTTACTGAATCTGTAAAATGCTTGTAATCTGCTCTGCCAGAGAAAGTCCGATTCTGTCCTGGGCTTCCAGTGTTGAAGCACCCGTATGAGGCGTCACAGAAATTTTAGAATGGTTGATAATTTCTTTCGACGGCGTCGGCTCATTGATGAAAACATCCAGACCGGCAAATCTCACTTTCCCTGAATCTAAAGCTTCAATCAAAGCAGCTTCATCGATCACACCACCTCTTGAACAGTTCACAATCGCTACACCGTCTTTCATCAGATCAAACTCAGATTTTCCAATCATAAAACCTTCTTTTTGAGCAGGAACGTGAAGTGTAATAAAATCTGCATGTTTCAGAACTTCAATCAAGGGTTCAGTTTCAATTTCAACATTGATAAACTGGTTGTTGTAAAAAGTCACTTTAATGCTTGCTTTTCCAACCATATTATCGGCAGCAATCACCCTCATACCAAGGCCCAGAGCAATTTTCGCAACCTCCTGACCTATTCTTCCCATCCCTACAACTCCGATGGTTTTTCCTTTTAATTCAATACCTGCAGCGTAAGCTTTTTTCAATGAAGCAAATTCTGTATCACCGAGCAATGGCATTTTTCTGTTTGAATCCTGCAAAAATCTTGCTCCTGAAAAAAGGTGTGCAAAAACCAGTTCCGCAACAGATTCTGAAGAAGCAGAAGGCGTGTTGATTACATGAATTCCTTTTTCTCTTGCGTAGTCTACGTCGATATTATCCATTCCTACTCCACCTCTTCCTATGATTTCCAGTGACGGACAATTGTCGATGATATCTTTTCTTACCTGTGTCGCACTTCTCACCAAAACTGTACGGATTTTGTGCTCGTTGATGTAATCTAAAAGAAATTCCTGAGGAACTTTTGCGGTAATCACCTCAAAGCCTTTTTCGGTTAATGCATCAATTCCAGACTGATCTAAACCGTCGTTTGCTAAAACTTTCATAACTAACTTAATCTATTTAAAATGTAAAAAGATTTAAAAACTAAAAGAATTTCCGGCATTTCGCCCTTCATTTAATCTTTAAATCTTCTCTGTAATTTAATCTTCTTTAAAAACTTCGATGGTTACCTGTTTTTCAACCAAATCGGTAAATCTTCCTTTGTATCTTGTAGCTCTCACCAGGTGATTGTCGATCCAGTGATAATTTCCGCCTCTCGGTTTTCCGCACAGAACACTGTGGTACTTAAATCCGTGTTTGTCTAACCAGTCGATGGTAATCTGCTTTAAATTCTCAGTTCTTGACGTGAAAAAACAAATCTGGTGACCTTCATCGTACCATTTGTTAACCGTTTCAAGCGCATCCGGAAAAGGCTCACAAGTCACCATTCTTTCCGGCTCTTCATTGGGAACATCTTCTGTAATTGTTCCGTCGATATCGATCAGATAATTCTTAATTCCGTCTTTCAGTATCGGACTGATATGCTCAATATAATCTAGCTCCATCGTTCAAATTTTTAAAGTGCAAAGTTAATCATTCTTGATTAAAGACTTGTATTAATCTTCGTTTATGTTAAAATTTTAACAATAAAAATCTCTATTCAAAGGTCAAACACAGTATTCCATTGCATTTTTCACAAAATAGTATGGTAATTTTTATTTAAATAAAAGCCAATATTTCATAAATATTAAAAATTTTAAACAATTATTTTACGAAATCACGATTAAAACTTAAATTTGTAGGAATGGAAGAAATGGTTGTACTGGTAAATCCCGAAGATCAGGTTTTAGGTTTAATGGAAAAACAGCAGGCTCATATTAATGGTCTGCTTCACCGCGCATTTTCAGTTTTTTTATTTAATGAAAATGGTGAAATGCTTTTACAGAAGCGTGCTTCAGAGAAATACCACTCTCCTAATCAATGGACGAACGCCGTTTGCTCACACCCGAGAACAGACGAAACCTATCTGGAAGGAGCCAACAGAAGGCTGACCGAAGAACTTGGAATTAAAACTGAACTTTCAGAAAAATTTAATTTTATTTATAAGGCAGACGTCGGAAACGGGCTTTGGGAGCATGAACTCGACCATGTTTTTACAGGAAAATACAGTTCAGAATTTAATTTAAATAAAAACGAAGTCGAAGAAGTCCGCTACATTTCTCTTGCAGATTTAGATCAAGAAATTTCTGAACATCCCGAACAGTTTACCGAATGGTTTAAAATCATTCTTGAAGAATACAAACATCATTTTTAAGCACACAACGATGAAAAAATCTTTTTTAATTGCCGCATTCTTATTAAGCATATTTACGTTTTCGCAGAAATTAGGCACAGAACTTTACGAAAGCGAAAATTACTCCATTAAAATGCCTGACTTATGGAAGGCGACCAATGATGAAGGAATCGTCAACATCTTTCCAACCAACCAGATTGGCGCGATTACCATTTCAGAATATCATGGTCTGGATTTGCCTAAAGAAGAAGTGAAGAAATTTATTTTAGCTCTATACAACTCGCCGGAAGACGAGAAAAAAGTAAAAAATACAGGTAATAAAAAAGGGTATTCAGAATATCAGTATGATTATTTAGATGAAAAGGAAAATCTTTATTGGGTAACGAAAGTTTATCAGAAAAACAAAGATCTCTATCTAATAAGCATCAACTGTCAGCAGAAGCACTGGAACGGAAACTACAAAATGCTTTTCAGCGAAGCTTTTGAAAGTTTTAAAATTAAAAAATAAATTCGTTCAAGTATTCGTGCTTTGAGTAGAACGCCTTTTTGAACTTAAAACAGTTAAAAGTCCTAAAAAGATCTTTGCGGACTTATAGATAAAAATTATTACAATTAGAACAAAAATAAATATAAAAATTAAACATGAAAAAAACAGCATTGTACGACAAGCACGTTTCTCTGGGAGCGAAAATAGTACCTTTTGCAGGATTTGATATGCCTGTACAGTATTCCGGAGTGACGGAAGAACATTTTGCAGTAAGAGAAAAAGCGGGATTGTTTGACGTTTCTCACATGGGACAGTTTTTCATTGAAGGTGCCGGAGCAAAAGATCTTTTGCAGTACGTAACGACCAACAATGTGGATGTTCTTGAAAACGGAAAAGCTCAGTACTCTTGCCTTCCAAATGAAAACGGCGGAATCGTAGACGATCTGATTGTTTACAAAATGGACGGCGAAAAATATTTCGTGGTTGTCAATGCTTCAAACATCGATAAAGACTGGGATCACATCTCAAAATACAATACTTTCGGAGCTAAAATGACGAATGCTTCAGATGAAATGTCTCTGTTGGCAGTTCAGGGTCCGAAAGCGACTGAAATTCTTCAGAAAATCACAGAAACCAATCTTTCAGAAATTCCTTACTATAATTTTACTGTTGGTTCTGTTGCCGGAGTGAGCGATGTAATTATTTCAAACACAGGTTACACAGGTAGCGGTGGTTTTGAAATCTATTTCAACAATCAGGATGCGGAAAAACTTTGGGATGCCATCATCGAAGCCGGTGCCGAAGAGGGAATTATTCCTTGTGGATTGGCTGCCAGAGACACTTTAAGACTTGAAAAAGGCTTCTGCCTTTACGGAATGGATATCGACGACACCACTTCTCCAATTGAAGCTGGATTAGGCTGGATCACAAAATTCGATAAAGATTTTGTTTCCAAAGAGACTTTCGCAAAGCAGAAAGAAGAAGGCGTTACCAGAAAATTAGTTGGTTTTGAACTGACAGACAAAGGTGTTCCAAGACACGACTACCCTGTTGTAGATGCAGAAGGCAACGTGATCGGAAAAGTAACCTCAGGAACGCAGTCGCCAATGAAGAAAATCGGTTTGGGGATCGCTTATGTAGACAAGCCTCACTTCAAACTGGGAACTGAAATTTTCATTCAGGTAAGAAACAAAAACATCCCTGCCAAAGTGGTGAAAATGCCATTTGTATAACCAGGAAAAATACATTTTACAGAAAACCGCCTTGTCAGAAATGATGAGACGGTTATTTTTTAGGAGCTAGTCCAGCTATCCACTGTATCTTTTTTGCGGTGGTCTCCTCTTCGATCCGTCCACCACAAAAAAGGATGCCGTTCCTATCTGGGCTAGGAGATGATTTCGCTACTTAACAACAATTTATAAATTTTCAAAAGATACCTTTTCTAATGTCCGAAAAAAACCTAACGGGTTTTCAAAACCCGTTAGGTTTGAACTTATTTCATTTCGTTTACCGCAAACTTATTTGAGACTTCATGCAAGTGAATTTTGTTTCCCGCAACTTGTTGGAGACTTTCTGCAATTGCATTTTGTTTCCCAGAACCTGTTTGAGACTTCCTGCAATCGCATTTTGTTTCCCACAACTTGTTTGAGACTTCCTGCAATCGCATTTTGTTTCCCGCAGTCTGTTTGGAACAAAATGCAGGATACAGATAAGAAGTATTTATCGAAAAACCTAACGGGTTTTGAAAACCCGTTAGGTTTGGCAATTTAGACAAATCATATCTTTAAAAATTCGGGAATTCTTTACACAAAAAAACCTCATAGGTTTTGAAAACCTATGAGGTTGGGTTATATCACAAGATCTCTTTAGATAGATTAATCTGCTCTGAAATAATCTTTCACGCTCTGTACCGTTGCTTTTTCACTTCCTACAAAAATTTCTTTGTCTGTAAGGAAAACCGGACGTTTTAAAAAGGTGTAATGATCCAGAAGTAATTCTTTATAATCATCTTCAGTCAAAGTTTTTAAATCTATCTCTCTCAGTTTGATTTGAGTAGATTTCTTGCTGAACAAAGCTTCGTAAGATTTTGTGTGCTCATACATTGCCTCTATTTCTTCCTTTGTGATGGGCTCTTTTTTGATTTCTCTGAGTTCCCATTCTTTAAGATTAAACTGTCCTATAATTTTTCTGCAAGTGTCACATGTATTAAGATAAAATACTTTTTTCATTGAGAGTTTTACATTTCTAATGGTTAAATGAAAACCCCTTCAGTTTTCAATCTGCAAAAATAGGATTTAATATGCCGTTTTAAGAATTATTAAATACCTTTAGTAAAAATTTATGATAAATGGAGAACAAACCAGTGACTTTTCAGTTTATTTCTGAACCATCTGACGTTAATTACGGGGGAAATGTACATGGAGGAAGTGTGATGAAGTGGATCGATCAGGCCGGATACGCCTGTGCAACAACGTGGAGCGGAAATTACTCTGTAACCGTCTACGTCGGCGGAATCCGTTTTTATGAACCTATTAAAATCGGTGAAATTGTAAAGGTCGAAGCTCAGGTCATTTACACCGGATCTTCGAGTATGCATATATCGATCAATGTTTTTTCAAGAAATCTGAAACAGCCTACATTTGATAAGAAAACTCATTGCATCATCGTGTTTGTAGCCGTGGATGAAAACGGAAAAAAACTTCCCGTTCCCAGATGGATTCCGGAAACCGATGAAGAAAAACAGCAGGAAAAATATGCAAAACGCCTGATGGAACTGAGAACGCAGATTGAAGATGAGATGAAACCTTTCCTTTAAATTGTATGAACCGTAAAGATTTTTTAGCATTGTCCACATTAGGATTTCTCGGAATTTCATGTGGAATTTCAAAGCCAAATTATACTTCAAAGATGTTGGCAATTCAACTGTACACCGTACGTCATTCCATTTCAAAAGATTTGGAGAAAACCTTTGAGCGGTTGGCGGAACTGGGATTTACTCAATTTGAAATCTATGGTTACAACGGAACTTTTTTTGGAAAGACAGCGAAAGAATTCAGTCAGATCTTAAAAAATCATGGCACAAAAGTGATCAGTTCGCACCACCGCACCGGAATTACTGACGGCGGAGACGGAACACTGCTGAAGAACTGGGAGAAGACTTTAGAAGATTTGAATTTTATCGGAGCAAAATATGCAGTCTGCTCCTATCTTCCCGAAGCTGAAAGAAGTCTTGAAAATTACCGTAAACTGCCTGAAGTTCTAGAAAATTCAGGCAGAATTTCAAAACAGAATGGAATTCAAATGGCATACCACAATCATGATTTTGAATTTCTGAAAATGGATGAAAAGAGAAACTTCTATGATTTTATTTTAGAAAGTACATCTTCAGATCTCGTCAAAATGGAGCTGGATTTATACTGGATTTCAAAAGCAGGACTAGATCCTCTGGTTTATTTTCAAAAGTATCCAAAAAGATTTCCACTGTGGCATGTGAAGGATATGAAAACTGTCACACAAGATTTTACAGAAGTTGGTAACGGAACCATTGATTTCAAAAGGATTTTTGAGGCAAAAGAAAAGGCTGGCTTAAAACATTGGTTTCTGGAGCAGGATTCAAGTGATAAAGATATTTTTGAGAGCATTTCGCTGAGTAAATATTACATCATAAATAATCCTTACTTCTTCAAATAATTTTCCCATTCAACAATATAAAACAAACCCTTTCAATTTCTTGAAAGGGTTTCTGATATTGTAAAACTGAAAATTATCTTGCGATGTTTACAGCTCTTGTTTCTCTGATTACGGTCACTCTTACCTGTCCCGGATAAGTTAGTTCATTCTGAATTTTCTCTGAGATGTCGTAAGAAAGCTGTGCAGACTGTTCGTCATTCACTCTTCCGCTTTCTACCATTACTCTCAATTCTCTACCCGCCTGAATTGCGTAAGCTGAAGAAACACCTTCAAAACTTAATGCTGCAGCTTCAAGATCTTTCAATCTCTGGATGTAAGATTCCAGAACCTGACGTCTTGCTCCAGGTCTTGCTCCTGAAATCGCATCCGCAACCTGAATGATCGGTGATAATAATGAAGTCATTTCCACCTCGTCGTGGTGAGCTCCGATAGCATTTACTACCTCTGCATTTTCACCGTATTTCTCAGCCCACTGCATTCCTAAAAGTGCGTGAGGAAGTTCAGATTCCTGCTCAGGAACTTTTCCGATATCGTGAAGAAGTCCGGCTCTCTTTGCCATTTTTACATTTAAACCTAATTCTGCAGCCATGGTTGCAGCGATATTCGCCACCTCTCTTGAGTGCTGAAGAAGGTTTTGTCCGTAAGACGAACGGTATTTCATTCTACCGACGATTTTAACCAATTCAGGGTGTAAACCGTGGATTCCTAAATCAATAATGGTTCTTTTACCTACTTCAATAATCTCTTCTTCGATCATTTTTCTGGTTTTTTCCACCACTTCTTCAATTCTCGCAGGGTGAATTCTTCCGTCTGTTACCAATCTGTGAAGAGATAGTCTTGCGATTTCTCTTCTTACAGGATCAAAACATGAAAGAAGGATGGCTTCCGGCGTATCATCAACAATGATTTCTACACCAGTCATTGCTTCTAAAGCACGGATGTTTCTACCCTCTCTACCGATAATTCTACCTTTTACTTCATCAGATTCGATGTTAAAAACTGACACTGAATTTTCAATAGCCTGCTCCGTACCAATTCTCTGAATAGTCTGGATAACGATTTTTCTTGCCTCACTTTTTGCATTCAACTGAGCTTCTTCCATGATGCTCTGAACGTGTGCCTGAGCTCTGGTTTTGGCTTCTGCTTTCAATGTTTCCACCAACTCAGCTTTCGCTTCGTCTGCTGTGTAGTTGGCGATTTTTTCAAGCATTTCTACCTTTTTGGCAGTAGCAGAATCAAGTTCCTGCTGCTTTCTTTCAATGATTTCGTTCTTTTTGGCATAATCAGCAATCTGTCTGTCAAGATCTTTTTCTAATTTTCCTGTTTTGCTAAGCTCGTCGTTGAGTTTGTTTTCTTTGTCTTTGGTGCGTTTTTCAGCTTCCTGCATTTTCTTTTCTCGGGACTGAATGTCTGCATCATGCTGAGATTTAAGTTCTAAAAACTTTTCTTTTGCCTGAAGATGTTTATCTTTTTTAATCGACTCGGCCTGTAAACTGGCTTTTTCAAGAAGATTATCTGCATTCTTTTGGGCATCATCGATGATAAATTTTGCTTTGGTATTAAGTGAGCTTTTGGAAAATAACATTCCTGCCACTGCACCGACTATCAGGCAAATAACGCTTATTATAATAGCGGTTGTTGTCATATATATATTGAGTTTAATTGTCTTTTAAATACATAAAAAAAGCCCACAACAATTCAGAGATTTAGAGTAAACTCCTGATCTACACGATTTGATCTGATTTCTTCTCTCTGTAATCTGCGTAAAGCAGCACGCCATTGAAAAGACATTCGAACGTTAATTGTTTAGCGTTGAGTTTACCTTAATGTGTTAGAATTATTGTAGGCAGTTCTGTTCGGGGAAAAAAAATCTATTTCCCAGTTTCTCCCAGCATCTGATTAATATTGGCTAATCTTTCGCTGGCAGATTTTATATTTTTTTCGTTGGCAAGAGAAATCATTTCTGCGTTGGTACCCAGTTTTAAGGCACACATGGCTAATGCATCCTGTTTATCTCTCACGTCAAAATTCTGTTCAAAATCTTTAATCATATTTTCGATCTGCTTCCCCACTTTCCGAAGTGTTTCTTCTTCTGCTGCGGGTACATTCAGCGGATAGATTCTACCGGCAATGTTGATGGTTATTCTTCTTACATCCATTACAATCCACTGTTTTGAAGCTGTGCAATACAAAAGTCTACTTCTTTTACCAATCTGTTGATGTGGTTTTTCATGAGTCTGTTGTGTTCAGGGTTTCCTGATATTGCTGAATACAATTTTATATTTTTCTGTTCTTCTGCTAAGACCTGATTTTTTTTCCTTTCCTCATCATATTTCTTCTTCAACTCGGTATGCTCCCTGTTTAAATCTGAAAAATTTTCTGAAAGATTCTGATAACTTTTATGAAGATTCTGAATCTTTCTTTCCAGTTCCGAAAATTGAGTTTCTAATTCTTGAAGCATTTCAGGTTGATATTCTAACTTCTCACAAAAATAGGAAAATAATGGTACGGACAAAAATAAAAACCATGATATTTAGGTTTAAAACGAAAAAAGGAGACACATTTCTGTATCTCCTTTATTATCATTTAATTAAATTATTCAAATTTAAGAACAAACATTACTGCTCTTGTCTGAAGCGTAGAAACTGCAGCAGACCAGTAAGGAGGTGTAGATGCATTATCTGCCACCATTTCGTTGTTCATGAAGAATGTACCTCTTACTGCTGGCGTAAGTTTAAACTTATTGAAGTAAAACTGTACTCCAAATTCTGCAGACCAGGCAAAGTTGTGCGTTGTAGATCTGAAAACCTGCTGAAGGTTATCTTCTGTAGAATCTGAATTAGACTGAAGATTTACGATATAGTTTACACCGGCAGCAATGTACGGTCTTGAGTTGTACCATCTGTCACCGTGAAGTTCAAGCAATACAGGAACGTCAACTAAAGTAGACTTAATCTGTCTGTGCGTATCTTTCTCCGCCAGACCAATAGGTGCAAAAGGAGGATTCGTTAAAGTACCGTTTTGATACTGATCATTAGACTGAGTGTTGAAAACAACTTCTCTCTGACCAAACTGCAACCCCGGTTCCATTCTTAAATCAAGATAATCATTGATTCTAAGTTTTCCGATAAGCCCGGCTCCAAAGCTGTAACTTGGTTTTGATGTAACGAGATTTGCATTCCCATTCATACCGTATCTCGGGTTCAGATTAATATGATAATCCATCATATTACCATTAAGATAGAATCCCCAGCTGACCTTCTGCTGATCAAAACTTTCCAACTTATCCATCCTGTTACGGGTTCTGAATTGTGCATCTGCAAAAACTGCGATATTTACGGAGGCAAAAACCAGTGCTTTTAATAAAAATTTATTCATAGGTTACTTTGTTGCTTTATAAATTGTGGCTATACCTAAACTTAGTTTTTTATATTCAACTTTTTTAAATCCTGTATCTAAAAGGATCTGCTTCATCTTTTCACCAAACGGAAAAGCATTCACAGAATCCGGAAGGTAGGTGTAGGCTCTGTTGTCTTTAGAAACCAATCTGCCAATTGCCGGCAAAATGTTTTTAAAATAAAACATATAAAACGGTCCTAAAAAACCTTCAACCTTAGAAAATTCAAGTATATAAATACTTTTATTTTCCTTCACTACTCTTCTCAGCTCAGACAAACCTTTTGTAAGGTTTTCAAAATTTCTAACTCCAAACGCTACAGACACTGAATCAAATCTGTTGTCTTCAAAAGGAAGGTTCTCAGCATCCCCTTTCTGCATGGAAATTTTGCCGTCTAATTTAAGTTTTTTTATTTTAATAACGCCAACATTTAACATTTGTTGCGATAAATCCAAACCAACTACTTTTGCCTGTGTTCCTTTTTCAACAGCAATAGCCAGATCGCCAGTTCCGGTAGCCACATCAAGCACTTCCTGAGGCGCGTCTTTCTTCATCCAGCTGACCAATGTATTTCTCCATAAAACATCAATTTTCATTGAAAGAACATGGTTCAGCAAATCATATTTCGGAGCAATATTGTCAAACATATCCTCCACCTGGCTTTTTTTCGTTGCCTCAGAGTTGTAAGGCGTCACATTGTTGATATCTTTTGTCAAAACTTGTAATATTCGTTATAATAATTGAGATAATCCTGCTTTCTGAAAATCTTTGTGCGGGATTCTATCTTTTGAATGTTTTTGATCAGCCTGTCATATTCTTCATCCACATTATAATAAAAATCTTCCGTGTACAGTTTATTAAAATGTTTTGCTCCGCCATAATACGCCTTTCCGTCGATCACAGTCTTATCAAGTGCCAAAAGTAAGGAATCTTTCTTTAGGTTGTACCCATAATATTGCTCATTGATATAATAATCCTGATGAGCAAGGTTAATAAGCCCTCTTTCTTTATTCACTTTAAATGCAGAATCGTAAATGATTTTTTTATTCTGATCAAAAACTTTTATGCTATTTTCACCCTTGTTAAGATCAATATTAACGGTCTGTCCTGCAGAGATTACGCCTTCACTGCCATTGTTTATTTTATAGTAAAAAGTTTTTGGCGTAGGGTTGTCTACCACATAATAGTTTTTCTTGGCAAGAAAAAAGAAATAAATCCCAAAGGCTCCTGCAAACGCCACCAATGCTATCAAAAGACCTTTTAATGAAGGATTGTTTTTCATAATGTATAAAGTACAATTTTTGCAAATTTAATAATAATTTTAATTCTTTCTTATTAATATTAATTATTAACTTTGCATCCTTAAAAAAATTATATAAAATAATGCCTAATACGATCATTATCGGCTCAGGATCTTATCTTCCCGGCAGAATTGTTGGAAGAGATTTTTTTTTAGATTCTGAATTCTACGCAGAAGACGGCTTGAAAATCGACAAACCCGCAGAAGAAACTATTTCAAAATTTGTAGAAATTACAGAGATTGAAAACCGAAGGTTTATAGAAGATGACCAAAGCAACTCAAAAATTGGATACGAAGCAGCAAAAAGCGCCATCGAAGACGCCAAAATTGATCCCGAAACCTTAGATTATATAATTTATGCCAGTAATTTCGGTGAAGTAAGCGTCAAAGGATACGCTGATTTCATGCCGAATATGGCTGCCAGAGTGAAAAATCTTCTGGGCATTAAAAACAGAAAATGCATCACTTACGACATGATGTTCGGTTGCCCTGGATGGGTTGAGGCCATGATTTTAGCTGACCATTTTATCAAAGCAGGAACTGCAAAAAATATTTTGGTGGTAGGGAGCGAAACTTTAAGCAGAGTAACCGATCCTTACGACAGAAACAGAATGATTTTCGCAGACGGTGCCGGTGCAGTTGTAGTTACCGCTACCGAAGAAGAAAATGTAGGTATTATTGCTCACAACACTATCTGTGACAACGGTCCGGAATTGAATTATCTTGCCAACGGATCTTCGTTAAATAAAGATTCAGATCAGAACAGACTATACGTTAGAATGCAAGGCCGGAAAATTTACGAATACGCCCTGAAAAACGTTCCTGTTGCCATCAAGGAAACTATTGATGATGCCGGACTGTCTATTGAGAATATCAGTAAAATATTAATTCATCAGGCGAATGCTAAGATGGATTATGCAATGATAGAAAGACTTCACAAGCTTTATGATATCAAAGATTACGATCATGCTATTTCACCGATGACCATTCAGGAGTTTGGAAATTCATCTGTAGCAACGATTCCTACTATGTTTGATTTAATAATTAAAGGAAAAATGGAGGGTCATTCGTTTAAAGCAAAAGACAATGTAGTGATGACGTCGGTAGGTGCCGGGATGAACATCAACGCTATTGTTTACAGATTCCCTTAAAATTTATTTTAAATTAAAAATACAAAGCACAAAGGAATTCTCTTTTGTGCTTTTTTAAATGTTATGCAGAAGAATTTTTTAATCATCACCGCAATTTTCCTGTTATTGGAAGTCTATATCTATCAGGCAGTGAGAACACTGACCGATAATTTCTGGATCAGAATTGCATATTGGGCCATCACATTATCGGTTTACGGACTGTTTGCTTACGAGCTTACCAACATTTCCCGTGCAGACAAAGACCCTACCCGACTTCATCTCACTGTTTCGCTGTTTTTGATTTTTATACTGCCGAAAATTTTTGTCGTTTTATTTTTATTAGTCGATGATATCTTCCGTACAGGAACTTACTTTTTCAATTTCACAAAACCCGGCAATCATTTCTTTCCTGAAAGAAGAAAATTTTTAAGTCTGGTCGGTTTGGGACTTGGCGGAGCATTTTCCGCATTGTTTATTGACGGAATTACTTTTGGAAAGTTCAGGCACAGAGTAAGAAAAGTAAAAATTAAAATCCCGGGACTGGGAAAAAGTTTCAAAGGCTACAAAATCATTCAGATTTCGGATGTGCACAGCGGCAGTTTCCCAAACCCTGAAAAACTGCAGCATGCAATTGATTTGATTAATGAGCAAAAGCCTGATCTTGTTCTTTTTACAGGTGATATGGTGAATAATGTTGCTGAGGAATTCAAGCCCTTCATTCCACTATTTTCAAAAATTAGATCTAAAGACGGTAAACTGGCGACATTAGGAAACCACGACTACGGTGATTACGTTACCTGGAAATCTCCGCAAGCCAAAATTGACAATCTGAATACACTTATTGACTATGAAAGGCAAGCCGGTTTTGAGAATTTGAGAAACGAAAACCGCGTCATTGAAAGAAATGGTGAAAAGCTCTACATTTTAGGTATAGAAAACTGGGGTTTGAAGCCATTTCCACAATACGGAGATTTAGACAAGGCTTTGAAAGGCATCCCTGAATCTGCTCCAAAGATTTTAATGAGCCATGACCCTTCCCACTTCGATGCCATTGTGAAAAAACATCCAGGAAATGTTCATCTGACACTTTCCGGTCACACCCACGGTATGCAGTTTGGTTTGGATTTAAAAAATGTAAAATGGTCGCCTGTACAATACAAATATCCGAAATGGGCTGATCTGTATGAGAGTGAAGGAAAATTGCTTTATGTAAACCGCGGTTTCGGAGTCCTGGCGTATCCGGGACGGGTTGGCGTTTTGCCGGAGATTACGCTTTTTGAATTGTCGTAAACTGATTTGAGATTTGAGATTTGAGGTTTGAGATTTGAGATGGCATCCGGCTGAACGTGGTTTAGAAAATTTTTGAAACACGTATCCCGCATTTAAAAAATATAATCTTTCATCCGGGAAGTCGCAAGTTCTTTTCCGTTGATAAAAGTAAGGAGGGCAACAAGTTTGTCCTCCATTTTTTTTCCTGAATTGTAACGGCGGTAAAATGGCATTTTCAGGCCGTACTTTTTGAAATCGGTAAACTGCCATGAATTGACGTAAATCAAAACATACTCCTCACTTTTAAGTGTTTCAAAAACCATATTTTGATAATACTGCATCGGCAAAACCTGAAATACAAAATCATTGTATGGAAGCTGACTGTAGGGAGAAATACTTTCCGGAACAACGCTCACACCATTATCTTCAAGTATTTCGGTATCTCTTTTTAATCTTTTGAAAGGAAAGAGAATATTGGCATTGTCGATATTTGAAACGTAATTAAATTCCAGCGATTTCAACTCTTCTAAAGAATATTTCACTTCCTTCTGACGGATTCCACGAATCTGTTTGGAAAGCAATTCCTCGGTTTGCTTTTTTACACTTTCGATTTTTGCAAGCGTGGAATTTTCATTGTAAAAAGCAATTTCATGCCCCTGAGCAGAAATTGCTTTTATAAGTATCTGCAGTTTTTCCACAATGGAAATTTCAATAAAAAAACTGGCTTTAATATCATGTACATCTAAAATGTGTAAAATCGATTTTGTATTTTCTTCTGTAATTTTTAACCTTTCAACCATTGAAATTCCTGCTGAACTTTTGGTATCAGCATCAGAATTTACAATATTAAAAGTCAGGAGAATCATTCAATTTAATTTTAGATAAAATATATAAACTGCTTTTATACAGACATTTAAGTTTAAATATTACATAAAAGCTTTAAGTCAAATTATTTATTTAATTTAACTTTCAGATTCTTGATCATATCTTTTGTCATTTCAGAGATTCCGAAATTGTAAGACAGTCCCCAATCTTTTTTTGCTACAGAATCATCGATAGATGCAGGCCATGAATCTGCAATTGCCTGTCTGAAATCCGGTTTGTAATCTATCTCAAATCCAGGTATTTCTTTTTTAATTTCAGCTGAAAGTTCGGCTGGTGTAAAAGACATTCCACCTAAATTGTAAGACGAACGGACTGTTAAACTTTCCTTTGGAGCATCCATTAACTTCAATGTTGCATCAATTGCATCGTCCATATACAGCATCGGCATTCCTGTGTTTTCAGAAATGAAACTTGTGTATTTTCCTTCTTCCAAAGCTTCATAAAAAATCTCAACAGCATAGTCGGTTGTACCACCACCTGCAGGAGTTTTCCACGAGATTAAACCTGGATAACGGATGCTTCTTACATCGACTCCATGCTTGTCAAAATAATATTCACACCATTTTTCACCTGCCATCTTAGAAATTCCGTAAACAGTGGTAGGATTTAAAACAACATCCTGCCCGACGTTTTCTTTAGGAATTCCTTTTCCAAAAACAGCGATAGAGCTTGGCCAGAAAATCTTTTTAAGCAAACCTTCCTTCGCCATTTCACAAAAATGCAGCAAAGGTTCAAGATTCAGTTTCCAGGCGAAAACAGGCTGTTTCTCTGATGTTCCGGACAATAAAGAAGCTAAATGATAAACAGTGGTGATCTCATAATCTTTGATTACCTGTCTTACCAACTGCGTATTGGTAACATCCATTCTTTCGTAATAACCGGCAGATGTAAGCCCTTTTTGATACCTGTCGAGACCCGAAGCCACCACATTTTCAGCACCATGTATCTCTACAAGACGGTTGGTAAGTTCTGTTCCTATTTGTCCTAAAGCTCCTGTTATCAATATTTTTTCCGTGAAAGACTCCATTTTTAATTTTTATTGGTTGACTGAAAGCAAAAATAAAATTTTAAAGTCTATCGTGAAACAAAAAGTGTAATTTAGACTGTAAATTTTAATGATGAAAAATATTATCTGTATTTTACTCTTTGCAGCATGTTCTCTATCAGCACAATACACCGATATAAGGATCGTAAAAGAAGTCAAGGTTTCTAAAAAAGGTGTTGTGGTAAGTGCACATCCTCTGGCAAGTGAAGCAGGCGCAAAAATTCTGAGAATGGGCGGAAATGCCTATGATGCCGTTGTTGCAACTCAGTACGCCCTTGCCGTAGTCTATCCACAGGCCGGAAACATTGGTGGCGGAGGCTTTTTGGTAGGTGTGAAAAATAATGGTGAGAGTTTCAGTTTGGATTACCGTGAAACCGCTCCTGCAAAGGCGTTCAAAGATATGTATCTCGACAGTAAAGGAAATGCTGATACCGATCTGTCTCAAAACGGAAGATTGGCAGTTGGAATTCCCGGAAGCGTTGCAGGATTTTTTGCAACACTGAAATACTGTAAACTTCCGATGGACAAGCTTATTCAGCCTGCCATCGATATTGCTGAAAAAGGTTTTGCCATCACCAGTCAGGAAGCGGATTTACTGAATTACAGCAGGAAGTTTTTTGCAGAGCACAACAAAAACAAAATTGCGTTTATTAAAAACTCAGACTGGAAGCAAGGTGATATTCTGATACAGAAAGAATTTGCAGAAACTTTAAGACTTATTCAGAAAAACGGAATGAAAGGTTTTTACGAAGGTAAAACTGCCGATTTAATTGTAAAAGAAATGAAAAACGGTACCGGCATCATTACTTTAAACGATCTCAAAAATTATAAAGTTGCAGAAAGAAAGGCTTTGAATTTTAAATATAAAGAAAGTGACATTATTTCTATGCCTCTACCTTCAAGCGGAGGAATTCTTTTGGCACAGATGCTGAAAATGTCTTCTTTTGAAAACCTCCAGAACTATCAGCAAAATTCGACTGAGGCTGTACAAATCATGGTAGAAGCAGAAAGAAGAGCTTTTGCCGACAGAGCGGAATATATGGGTGATCCGAATTTCATCAATGATAAAACTTCGTATTTAATTTCTGATGAATATTTAAAAAGCAGATGGAAATCTTTCAGTTTCAGTAAAGCCACACCGAGTTCAGAGGTTGGGAAAATCATTCAGCAACCTAAAGAATCTACGGAAACTACCCATATTTCGGTAATTGATAAAGATGGAAATGCAGCTGCCGTGACAACAACATTAAATGGTCTTTACGGCAGCAAAGTTGTCGTTTCCGGAGCAGGATTTTTTCTGAATAATGAAATGGATGATTTTTCTGTGAAGCCCGGCGTTCCCAATATGTTTGGTGCCGTAGGTGGAAAGGCCAATGAAATTCAACCTGGAAAAAGAATGCTATCGTCGATGACACCAACGATCGTAATGAAAAACGGAAAACCTTTTATGGTTGTGGGAACTCCGGGTGGAACTACCATTCCTACTTCTGTTTTTCAGTCTGTAGTTAATGTCATCGATTTTAAACTGAATGCCAATCTTGCCGTAAATACTCCAAAATTCCATCATCAGTGGTTGCCTGAATGGGTTGCGTTCGAAAAGAATTTTCCAGAATCCACTATCAAAAACCTTGAAAATTTAGGCTACAAATCTGAAAGATGGGATCAACTTGGCAGAACGGAAATGATCTTAGTAGATGAAAACGGAAATATTCATGCTGTTGCCGATGGTCGTGGAGATGATTCTGTTGCGGTGGAGTGATTCAAGATTCAAGATTCAAGATTCAATATTTAAAATTCAAGATTTGAGATTTGAAATTTGAGATTTAAATTTACTATTGAATTTAATTTCTTAATTTCCCAGCTAAATTTATAATTTGAAATCAAAAAAGTTTTATCAGCAATTGTACTTTCAGGTAATTGTTGCGATTGTTCTGGGAATCCTTCTCGGGAAATTCTATCCAGAACTCGGCGAAAAAATGAAACCTCTGGGTGACGGCTTTATCAAACTGGTGAAAATGATTATTGCTCCGGTGATTTTCATTACACTTACTCTGGGAATTGCGCACATGACCGATCTGAAAAAAGTAGGAAGAATTGCAGTGAAAGCAATGATCTACTTTTTCACTTTCTCCACTTTAGCTTTGATCATCGGATTGGTTGTCGGAAATATTTTACAACCGGGATCCGGACTTAATATCGATCCCGCAAGTCTTTCCGGTGACGTCTCACAATATCAGCAAAAGGCACACGATACTACTCTGACGGGATTTATTATGAATATCATTCCGGAAACGCTTTTCAGTCCTTTAGTCGGCGAAAATATTCTGCAGGTTTTATTAGTTGCCATTTTATTTGGAGTTGCCCTTGTTTTAACAAAAGAAAAAAGCGGAAAAATAACCGAATTTCTTCAGATGTTATCTACTCCGGTTTTCAAAATCGTTCACATGCTCATGAAACTTGCACCAATAGGAGCTTTCGGTGCTATGGCTTTTACAATAGGGAAATACGGTTTGGCATCTGTTCTCAATCTGATTTTTCTGGTAGGAACATTTTATATTACATCAGCACTTTTTGTTGTCGTAGTTTTGGGAGCTGTCGCCTGGTACAACGGTTTTAATATATTTAAACTGATGTATTATCTTAAGGAAGAACTTCTTCTGGTTTTAGGTACGAGTTCTTCAGAATCTGCCCTTCCTGGGATTATGGAAAAAATGGAAAAGGCAGGCTGTTCGAAAGCCATCGTTGGTCTGGTTGTTCCCACCGGTTATTCATTTAATCTTGACGGAACAAATATTTACATGACATTGGCTTCACTTTTTATTGCACAGGCTTTGAATGTAGATCTTTCCCTCGAAAAACAACTGATGCTTCTTTTAGTTGCAATGTTGAGTTCTAAAGGAGCCGCAGGAGTTACGGGCGCAGGCTTTGTCACCTTGGCTGCAACATTGGCAGTAGTTCCCGAAATACCAATTGCAGGGATGACATTGATATTGGGAATCGATAAATTTATGAGTGAATGCCGTGCTTTAACGAACGTCATTGGGAATTCAGTAGCGACTGTTGTTGTGGCCAACTGGGAAAAGCAACTTGATAAAGAGCAGCTGAAATATTGTCTTGCAAATCCAAATGAGATTGAAAAGAAACTGGAAGTTTAAAAATTAGTGTTTAAATAATTTAAGTTAATCCAACCGATAAACATAACCCTGTCAGCGTTTTGAACGCTGGCAGGGTTATTTCGTTCTGAGAACTGTGATGTTTCAGAAAATAACAGCCTTTTGAATATTTTCTTTTTATTTTCAGATCAAAATATTCAGACTTGCCTGCTGCACTTTGATGCGGATGGGAGATTCTATTCTGTTGAACTCACCATCCAGATGCCAGTTTTTGGTATTCACTTTAAATTCAATTTCTGAGACCGGCAAATAAGTGATGTAGTCGTCTTCTTTAAGTTTTTTCGTAAACATCCTGAATGCAAACAAAGGTGAATAGGTCAGCGGAAATTTTTTAACCAAAACCATATCTACCAAACCGTCACTTTTGCTTGCCATTGGTGCGATATAAGCGTTGTTTCCGAACTGACGTGTATTTGCAATGTTTACCATCAGATATTTACCGTTGTACTGACTGTATTTTTCATCAGAAAATTTCAGTTTGATAGGTTTGTAACTGAAAAATGTTTTCAGAGAAACTGTGATGTAATTTTTAAATCCACGGCTGGTTTTTTCAAATTCCTTCACGACTTTACCATCGAAACCTGTGCCTGAAACATTGATGGAAAGCCTTTCATTAACGGTAAACGTATCAATTTTACGAAATTTTTTAATTTTAATTTTAGCTAAAAGCTCATCCAGATTTTTGCTGAACTGTGTTTCGTTGGAAAAACCGTTTCCAGAACCTGCCGGAAATATTGCAAGAATTTTTTCTGAATTGATAATATTTCCCGCCACAGTGGAAATCGTTCCGTCGCCACCAATCGCTACAAAAATTTCCACATTATCATAGTTCTGTCTGATAAACTCATCCGTCCCCATAATTGATTCTGATATATAGTATAAAGGATTTTCTACTTTTGCTTTCAGCTCGTTAAGAAAAGGCTGGTAATTTTTTTTGGCTGAAAAAGGATTGATAATGAAAGCTACTTTTTCCATTTTGTAAAAATAAAAAATGCTTCCTGATACGGAAGCATTAATATTAGTTAATGTTGAGTCTCTTTTTAAATTCAGGTTTTAAAGCCTGTTTAATTTCTGAAAACGGAACTTTGATTTCAATTATTCCGGCGGCGTAAGGACCAATTTCATACTGATTGTAAATAAATGTGAGAGAATCCGAATCGAAATAAAAGTTATTGTTTGCTGTAATATTTTCATCGAAAAGCATTTCTCTGTCAACATGTTTCAATAAAATGGGTTTCCAATTGATTTTTGAACTGTCAATAAGATCAGACAATTGAATAATTGACTGATTTTTAAGGTCAACCACTTTATAAAGATCATAGCCATAACCGTGAGCTCCCCCACTGAAGCCGTAACCATTATACTGTATGGTGAGATAGTCTTTGGTCTTCGAGAAAACTTTCATATCAGAAATCTGATCCCATGTCTGTTTATACTCTCTTACAAAATCTTCCTCTCCCGTTTTTGTCTCTGCAAAATAATTTTTCATATTGTCATTCATCCGTTGAAGAATATTTTCTTTTGAAAAATCCTTCATAGGCTGATCTTTTAAAAGAAGTTCTCCAAAATAAAGGCTGTCAAGGACCTTTTTTTCTAAACCTTCAAAAGTCAATAACTTCTGTCTAAATTCTGCAGAAAGGTTTTTAGAGATTTTTGCGGAATCGTGCACCAGCAGTGAGTCGATAGTAAGTTCAGGATTTTGTTTTTCAATTTTTATGCTGTCTTCAGTTTTGGTAACCTGAGTCTGTGCAACATTCTTTTTACAGGATGCAAATAAGGCGAAAAGGGACAGTGCCAGGGCAATTTTTTTCATGAATATTTTTTCAGACTGAAAGCAAAAAACTTTCCAAAATCAGTATTTGGAAAGTTTTCTAAATTTTATTTAAAATTTTTGCGAACTGATCATTTTTAATCTACTTTAAATTTAATCTTTGTTGAAATTCAGGTTTCAATGTTCCCTGCAATTCAACCCAAGAAACCGGAATTACAATGTCGCCGGCAGCAAAGGCCGCAATTTCATACGGACTGTAATGGAAATAAAGATTTTTTTCGTCAAAATAAAAATTCTCATTCGGTTCAATCACATCTACCAGAAGCATATCAGAATTTTTCACATCTCCCCGAGAATCGGTAGTTCCACTGTGAATTTTATCCATATTTTTCTTCAGGATCTGCGAAATTTTTGCCTCAGGCATCGTTGTTATATCCGATAGAGTCAGTTTTTTACTGTTCTTTAAATCAAAAACCCTGTTTGAAAACCAATAGTTATCATGAGCGCCGCCTTCATAGGCTGAAGAAAGATATTCCATCTGCAGAAAATCATTTTTATGCGAGGTCTGTGTCATCTTGAAACTCGTGTACCAGCTTTGCTTGTAAGTAATATCTGAAAGCCAGTCTTTGCTGCGCTTTTTTGTCTCGTCAAAATAATCATTTTTATCTTTCTGAAGGAAATCCTGCATTCCATTTTTAGAAAAATCTGTGATGCCTTTATAGATGAAATAAATACTGTCCAGCAAAGCTTTATTTTTAACTGAAGGATACAGCAGAACTTCCGAACGGTACTCAAGTGAGAGTTTTGGGCTCATCACTAACGAATCTTTTACCGAAATTGAATCTACAACAAATTTTTCTGTCGACGGAACTGAGCTGGTTGCCACATCAACCTTTTTCTCCTCCTTACAGGACACAAAAGATGCGCAAATTCCGATGGCAAGTACTACGGCAGATTTTTTCATACAATAATTTTAACTTTTGAATGCAAAAACCATTCAAATGTGAATGGTTTTGGATGTTTTTATTTTTTTGTTAAACTTATTACCTGATTTTCGGTATCGGAGATCAGCTTATAAACGTGTTTAAAAAAAGGATAGTATTCTTTCGGATAAGTTCCACTCGCTACTTTTACTTCAGAGGTCACCCGAATGATATTATCTTTTACAATTTCACAGGTATATTTATAAGAGAGCTCATCATCATCTGTTCTGGTAGTTTTTGGCTTTGGCATTTCGGCAACCTTGTATCCCGCCGGAATTTCAATTTCTATTGATTTTTTATGATGACAAGGAGATATGAAATCAATAGAATTCATTCGTTCATCTGTCTGATCAAACCCGTGATTTTGAACTTTTAAAAATAATAAAGGATTTAAAATGATCTTTGAACCCACTACATCTATATTTCCGTTATCTGTGAATGTCATTTTGGAATGCATTTCACCATCAGTCGTTTTTTTAGTTTCTACATTTTTGATACGGATGTTAAAATCTGTTTCAAAACTTTCGTTATATTTCAAAGGATTGTATTCATAGTCATCATACGATTCTATCGCATACATTCCGTTTTCTATATGTGAAAAGTCTCCGGTAATATGTGAGCTTTCCAGATCCAATTTAGCTTTTACAAGAAGTTCTTTTTTACTGAGGTTTGTGTTTGAAAATGATATATCTGTACCTTTATCGGATTCAAATAAAATTCCAAAGTCATTCCAGTCTCTTTCAGGAAGTAAATTTGCTTTTGAATTTGGTGAAGTGGCATCATAAAAATAATACTGACCGTCAATCTTTACAGATGCCAGTACAAAATTCAGATTATTGATGTTTGGTAAAACGATGTTTAAAATACCGTTGTCAACAGTAGAAATCAGCAACGGATTAGCTTCTATACCTGCATTTCGGAGCAGGCTTACGAGCAGTAAATTAATCTCTGCCGCATTTCCGGATTTTGTTTTTACAACTTGTCTAAGACTTTGACTGGTGATTACTCCCTTATCATTTGTCCACTTGAAATTACCTTTAACATAATTAAAAATTTTGTCTGCTCTGTCTGTTTTTGAAATGGTCTTTTTAATTTCTTCAGGTAAAACATCTTTCACGGAAGACTTTAAAAACCCTCCGAAATGATCATTTTCATCAAGATTTTTTGCAATTTTATTCCAAGTCCTCGCAAACTCATAACTGTAATTTCCGAAGGTATATTTCTGCAGTTCCGGCTTAATACGTTTTCGGAATCTATCGATATTCTTCACAAATTTTTCCTCCTTTACCGGTTTCATATCCGTAAAAGCAAATCTTTCAATCAGATATCTTTTTCCTAAACGGTTGTCTGTTTTTGAAACATGATGTAGCGGCTTTACAATACTTCCGGCACTGTTGAAAGAATAAATAATATCATCAGGATATTCAAGATTATATTCCTGATACACCACAGGGATATCGTGTTCCAAATAATGGCTCAGATTAAAAATACCTGTGTCCAGTTTATAGGAATATTCAATCACGTCGCCATCTGCCACGTCGGGTATTGCCATTTTATAGAATCGCAGTCCTTTTACAACATTTTCTTTAAGCTGCTCTTTTTTATTGTAGCTTACTTTTCCAACCTTTCCATTCTTATAACTGTAAACATTTACTACAAAAGCAGAAAGGTGTTCACCTGTCATCACAGGTATTTCAATATTGAGCCATCTCTCAGACCTCTTTCGATCGAAAATTTTTATCTTTGAGAAATATGTCTTTTCTGCAGAAAGGCCTTCTATATTATATCTTACACTGTTATACAAAATTTCTGCAGGGGCTGACTGATCTATAACTGACTTAGATTTTGTCACCTCATTTTCACTTATCGTTGGGTATTCTAAGAAATTGTGTTGTGAAAAATAAAGATTTGAGCATAAGATTAGCCCTGATGTTAATTGTTTTATCATTATTAATGTGTTTTTATTAAGCTCATCACCTGACTTTCACTATCAGAAATCACCTTCCAGATTTGCTTGAAGGCCGGATAATATTCTTTAGGATAATCTGCACTTTCAATTTTATATTGTGAAGTGACCTTTACTTTTTTATCGGTTTTTTCTACAACGTAGGAATAGCTGATTTCTTTGTCTTCAGTAACAATCTTTCTGCTTTTGGGCAAATCTCCAATTTCGTATCCTTCCGGAATCTCAATTTCAACGGTTTTAATTTTAGAAACTGGCGATACGAAATCGATGATATACTTTCTCTCTTCAGCCTGATCAAAATCATTTTTGGAAGAATGCAGAAATAATAACGGATTGAAAATCTTTTTCTTGCCAACATTATCAATCATATTTTCGGAAGTAAATGCCATTTTAGATTCAAAATCTCCGTTTTCAAGCACATTAGATTTTATATCTGTGAAATCTACAGAAAAGTTCTCTTTATACTGTTTCTTATATTTTTCCTGATTTTCATCATAATTTTCTTTGGCATTCATAGCAAATAATCCAACGTCTCGATCTTCATACATTCCAGATACACTTCCGTTTTCATTAATTTTTGCTTTGGTTGTCAAATAATTGTAAGACATTTTGATATTGTTGAGAGAGATAACTTCAGCTTTATCATCCTTTAAAAGAAGACCTGTACTGTTCCAAGCTCTGGATGGCAAAATCCCTTCTGATGACTGTCTTGATGTGGCATCAAACAAATGAGATTTTCCTTTAATCTCTGCACAGACAACCAAATAATTAAAATTTCCCACATTTGGAAAACTTACATTTACAATTCCATTTTTTACAGTTGAGATGAGAATAGGATAAGCTTTCAGACCCGCACCCCGTAGCATGCTCAAAAGCATAAGATTGATGTCTCCGCTGTTTCCTGTTTTGGTTTTTATAAGATCTTTCAATCCATTTTCTGCGTAGTATCCGTTATTTTCATTCCAGGTATAATTAGATTTAACGAAATTATGGATCAGGTTTGCTCTTTTCATTTCATCCTTTTCATTCAGTATTTCGGCAGATAATAATTCTTTTACAACACGGTCTTTTCTATATTGATTTCCAAAATCTTCATCATCCCAAAGCTTTTTTCTAATATCTTCCCAGGTTGCAGTGTATATTTTAAGGTTGTTGTTAAAATAGGTTGAATGCAGTTCAGCACGTATTTTAGTTCGGTAATTGTCACCGTTTTTTACAAATTTTTCAGTTTTAAATGCTTTCAGATCTTCATAAGCAAAACGATAGGTTTTGGAAGTTCTTCCATAAAGTTGCGCCTCTTCCACTTTACGGTGTTTGGGAAAAAGACTGCCAGTTAAATCTATATGGTAAGACATTTCTACAGGAGATTCAAAAACGTATTCTGTGTACTCTGAAGGAATATCCAGCTCAATGTAAGCCATCGGAACCTGATAAACAAAAGGTGAGGAAACCTCATATTTATACTCTATCACCGACCCGTTTTTAATGTTTGGGAATGCAAATTTATTTACCGTGATGTATTTATTTTCTTTTGATTTAAATTTTGAACTTTTATCAACTTTTGTTTCTGCAATTTTATCGTTTTCAAGATTGTACACTACAGCTTTCATTGATCTCAAAGCCTCTTTACTTCCGGAATTATTGTCGTAGAGCGAGATTTCGAGATTCATCCAATCCTCCACTTTATCTTTATCATAAACCTTTATTCTGTAGGAAATATTTTTCAGAAGATCTCCGGAAGTATCGTCAATTCTGTAGTGAACAGATCTATACAGAATTTCTGCCGGAGCCTTTTCATCAATTGCAGATTTAGATTTTTTTAAGTCTTCAATCGTGAACTTTGGCATTTTGAGAAACTCATGCTTTTGGGAATACAGAAAAGCCGCTGAAACGCAGCAGAATGTTATTAATATTTTTTTCATGGTTTATGATTTTTTTGAGATCATTATTTTTGAGTTGTCTGCATTCAGAATTTTTTTTCTGAAGCTTACATAATCATTGTATTTTTCTTTGTTGTAAATGCCTTTTTTTATCTGAATAACTCTTTTTACAATCAGCTGAGCCTCTTTTTTCTCAAAACTCAGGCTGTATGTTCCAAATTCAGAAGTTAAGATTCCGTTTTGTGGCAATTCTTCAATGAAGTAGCCTTCGGGAAGTTCGTAAGCGATTTCGTAATCGTCTTCGTAGGCAAATTTTGTTTCGAACGGTAAATTTCGTGTCTCATTATCATGAAAAAAGCCTTCTGAATAAATAGGTACGGCTCTGAAAATAAGACTGCTGCCCACCAGTTTTGAGTAGTTTAAAGCTTTAAAACTAAGATCATAATTAATGGATGCCACGTCGCGGTCATTTTTAAAGTCATTCATTTCAAGATTCTCAAAATTCAGCATAGACATCTGTGACTTTAAAGCGTCATTTCTTTCTTTTTGAGACAAACCCGCAAATCCGAGATTAAAATCATACTGATTTCCGGTGTACTGCATCTTTGCTTTTCCGTTAATGGTTTTATCAGCATTCAAAACGATATTAATCAACTGTTTTTCTCTGTTTTGCTGTGCTGTGTAATTCGGAGTATCAATAATTTCTATTCCGGATGGTTTCACCGCCAAAACATTTCTGTCTGTGGTACTGTAGCTCAAATGGTTAAAAGCAATTTCCTGCGATGTATTTTCCAGCCAGATATTTCCTTTTTCAGTTGGAATTACCAGAATAACGTGATTGCCGCCCATTTTCGGAAAGTCTTTATCAAAACTTATTGCTGAAGGATTTGAATTGATGATTGCGTAATGCGATTCTATTCCAGCTTCATCAAGCAATATTTTCATATAATTGGTAAGACCTTTACAATCTCCGTAGCCCTTTTTCTGAACATCATCAGGTAACATTGGCTGCCAGCCTCCAATCCCAAGAGAAACAAAAATATATCTTGTTTTGCTCTGCATGTACTGGTAGATTTTCTTTATTTTTTCTTCTTTGGTTCCGGTAAGATTTAAAGCTGCAATTTCCGCCTTGATTTGTGGAGTAGATGCTGAAACAGGCGTTAACAGGCTGTTGTGATACCATAATCCGAAATCTTTCCAAGTCGTAATTTTTCCTTTTTTCCCGACAAGATTAAACTCATCAAGAGAAAAACTTACTTTAGGCAGAATTTTCTGAGGATTCGGAACCAAAACTTCCTCATCCAGCGCAGGAATATTCTGATAAGTATAAGTCTTTGTATTGCCCTTGTCATCGGCATTTACGGATGCATAACCGAATGGTGACGGGTAAATTTTAGATCTGAGATTAATTCCTGAATTGTTTACCACCGAAAATGTACTTTTTTCAAGGGAAATATTGAAATTGGCGAACGGCGTAAAATCGGGAATAAAAACCGTGCTTTCATCCTTTTGTTCGTATGAAAACTCTACGGTATAAGGAAATACAGATGGAGTGTAGGACAAAATTAACGCCCTGCTGTCTGAATAAAAAGATCCCTGACTGTTCGCTGCGATATCCAGAAAATCACCTTTGGAAAATGATTTTATTTTCTTTCCGCTTTCGTCATAAACCACAACTTTTACATTGCTGATGACATCGCCTTTCTGATAAAATATTTTTGGAACAGCAAAACTCACCGCTTCTTTGTTGAGAACGCTTACCGCAGAATAATTTTTATAAATAATCTCATCGATCTTATTAATTTCAACCTGAGTGCTTTCACTTCGGATGACCGCACTGGCATTTTTTTTAATTTCAGAAGAGATTGAAGAAACAGGATATGTTTGGGAGTAATAAAATGAAGCCACTAATAAAGCTCCTGCAATTATGATTTTCATCGTGAATATAGTTTTCACCAAAAATATAAAAATCTTAATTAAATGTTAAATAAATATTTAAAAATATTCAATAATCTGAGAAATAAAAAGGGAAGACTTAAAAAAGTCTTCCCTAATATATAATTTTCTGTGATCAGTTATGCATCAATCTTAGCATACTTTGCATTTTTCTCAATAAATTCTCTTCTTGGTGGTACTTCATCTCCCATCAACATAGAAAATACAGAGTCAGCTTCTACTGCATTATCAATCGTTACCTGCTTCAGAATTCTGTGTTCAGGATTCAGAGTAGTTTCCCAAAGCTGTTCAGGATTCATTTCCCCAAGACCTTTATAACGCTGAACCTCAACACCTTTTCCATCAGGAGCCATTTCAAGAGTAAATTCTTCACGCTCTTTTTCGTTGTAAGCGTAAATCTTTTTGTTACCTTTTTTTAATAAATATAAAGGTGGCTGAGCGATATAAATATAACCGTTTTCGATCATTTCTTTCATGAATCTGAAGAAAAACGTCAGAATCAAAGTTGAAATGTGAGAACCGTCGATATCAGCATCGGTCATGATCACAACTTTGTGATACCTTAATTTAGATAAGTTTAAAGCTTTACTGTCTTCCTCAGTTCCTACAGAAACTCCGAGTGCCGTGTAAATATTTTTAATTTCTTCGTTATCGTAAACTTTATGAAGCATTGACTTTTCAACATTCAAAATCTTACCTCTTAACGGTAAAATAGCCTGGAAAAATCTGTCACGCCCCTGCTTGGCAGTTCCACCTGCCGAATCTCCCTCGACTAAGAATAATTCAGATTCTGCCGGATTTTTTGAAGAACAGTCAGACAATTTTCCCGGAAGACCGGAACCTCCCATCGGAGATTTTCTCTGAACCATTTCACGGGCTTTTTTCGCTGCCTGTCTTGCCTTTGCAGCCAAAACAACTTTCTGTACGATAAGCTTTGCTTCATTAGGATTTTCCTCGAGGAAGTTGCTCAACATTTCGCCAACGATTTTATCAACCGCACCGGAAACTTCAGAGTTACCCAATTTAGTTTTCGTCTGACCTTCAAACTGAGGTTCCATTACTTTTACAGAAACTACAGCTGTTAAACCTTCACGGAAGTCATCTCCTGTAATTTCCACTTTTTCTTTAGCCGGAATACCTAAATCATCAGCATACTTTTTCAGAGTTCTCGTTAAAGCACGTCTGAAACCTGCCAGGTGAGTACCTCCTTCATGCGTATTGATATTGTTGACATAAGAGTGAAGATTCTCGCTGAATGAAGTGTTGTAACGCATTGCCACTTCGATAGGAATATTTTCTCTTTCCCCTTCCATGAAAATAACGTTTTCCATGATAGATTCACGGTTTCCGTCGATGAACTCTACAAATTCTTTCAACCCACCTTCAGAATGAAAAACTTCAAAAGCGTAAGATCCGTCTTCATTTTTTTCTCTTTCGTCAACAAGTGTAATCGTAATTCCTTTATTTAAAAAAGATAATTCTCTTAATCTTGCGGCAAGTGTATCATAATTGTACACCAATTCCTGGAAGATGGTGCCATCCGGCTGAAAGAAAACTTCGGTTCCTCTTTCGTCTGTTGTACCAATCTCAGCAACGTCTGCCAGAGCCTTACCTTCAGAGTATTTTTGCTGGTATAATTTACCGTCACGGCTTACCGTCGCAACTAATAAAGTAGAAAGCGCGTTCACACAAGATACCCCAACCCCGTGAAGACCTCCGGAAACTTTGTAGGAATCTTTATCAAATTTACCACCCGCTCCGATCTTGGTCATTACAACCTCGAGAGCTGATTTTTGTTCCTTTTCGTGAAAATCTACAGGAATTCCTCTACCGTTATCTTTGACAGATATACTCTCTCCTTCATGTATCGTAACCAAAATGGTGTCACAATGTCCGGCCAATGCCTCATCGATAGAGTTATCCACTACCTCATAAACCAAGTGATGAAGACCTCTCACACCCACATCACCGATGTACATGGACGGTCTTAATCGAACGTGTTCCATCCCTTCAAGGGCCTGAATACTTCCTGCATTATATTGTTTTTGACTCATATTTATTGGTTGTTCTTTTTAATATTAAATATATTTTTCAATTTATAATGGTAATCGAATCTATTATCATTTCCCTTAAAATAAACCTGTACTTCCATTCTGTCGGGATATAATAAAAGTTCAATATTTTTAATCTCATTTTTTTTCACCTCAATTTCTCCAACTTCCTGTTTTCCTTTGAGCGTATTATGATAGCTGCTAATAAATTTAAAATCGGAAGAAAGACTGTCTGCAAATGGAGTTATTTTAAATATAAAAACATATGTTTTTAATTTGAAATCGTATGTTAAATTATGCTGAATATTGTTGATGTAAAAAAATACGTCAGATTGATCATTTTTGCTTTTTCCGTAAAAGAACTGATTCGGAAGTACCAGTTTCAAAGCTTTCTGCGGTAAATCAATACTTCCTCTCGGAAGAATATACTCATTGGTTACATCGTCCACTCCATTATTCCAAATACTCCCATAAAAGTCATCAAGGTTTTTTCTGGTTTTATCCTCATCAGGGTTTGCCAGATAGGCTTTGTATGGAGCAAAATTACAATCAGAATCTGGCATCTTACTATTTATTTCCTTACATAACCTAGTCAACAGACCAGGTGATTCTGAATCAAAATTCTCATTAATCTGAATTTTATTTGCTTTATTAATATCCCTGATAAACTGTACGGAGTTATCTATTTTACTATTAAAATTTGCCACTTTCATATTAAAAAAGTGAGCTAACAGCTGTTCATCAGTAATGTTACCAAAAAACTTCATATAAAAGAAATTCGTGGTATTATTTCGAGGATTGTAGGTGTCAAAATCTACGGTTCCTTTGGGTGCTTTCCAAGTACCTGTGGCTCTTACCGGGACTGTAGAAATCGGTTTACCCATCAATTTGCTGTTGATTTCAGGAACAATCACAAATCCCGTCTTCAAAAAATCGTACTTTTTGTTTTCGAAGAAAATTAAATCTAAAGAATTGAAACTACCTCCATTTCCATCTGAATGCTGAAGGTTTTTAAAAAAAATTTCATGTGAATTTTTTTTCTGTTCATTTACAAAAAAGTTGTATTCTCTGGGAAGATTTATTTTCTCTCCTTCCTGCATATAAATACGATTCAACCCATTCATAAACTGAGCAGAATAAAATGAAGCAGAAAAAAGAAAAAAGGCGATAGCACCCTTTCTGTTTAATAATTTTACACTTCGTTTTCTTTGCACTTCGTTTTGAATAAAAATTCTTACAAATATCGTGATTTTTTTCGACTTATGAAAGTATTTTGAATCTTAAAATACCAGAATTTATCCTAAGAAAGTGAGTCCTTTCCGGAGATAAAAAACATTAAAGTTACAACCCAAATCTGAAATAATTGCAATGTTTTAAATCATATTATGTTACCATAATTTTATCCGTAACTTTCAACTGAAAAATTAAAATTATGGACGATTTCTTAGCTGCACGGGCCCAAATGGCACTCTCATTAGGATTTCATATTATTTTCGCCTGCGTGGGAATGGTAATGCCTTTTCTCATGGCATTTGCCCACTGGAAATATCTGAAAACAGGAAACGAAATTTATAAAGGACTTACGAAAGCCTGGAGCAAAGGCGTTGCCATTTTATTTGCCACCGGAGCGGTTTCAGGAACCATGCTTTCTTTCGAATTAGGATTGCTCTGGCCGGGTTTTATGAAACACGCTGGACCGATTTTCGGAATGCCGTTTTCTCTAGAAGGAACAGCATTTTTTATTGAAGCTATCGCCATTGGATTTTTTCTTTACGGTTGGGATAAATTCAACAAATGGTTCCACTGGTTCTGCGGATTTTTGGTTGGATTAAGCGGTTTGGCATCAGGAATTCTGGTTGTTGCAGCGAATGCCTGGATGAATTCACCTACGGGTTTTGATTATATTAATGGAGAATACGTCAATATCGATCCTATAAAAGCTATGTTCAATGAAGCCTGGTTGCCGCAGGCTCTGCATATGACGGTCGCGGCATTTTGTGCGACAGGATTTGCGGTTGCAGGAGTTCATGCTTTATTAATTATGAGAAAAAAGAACGTTGAATTTCATACCAAAGCGTTCAGAATTGCTGCCGGCTTTGCATTGATTGGAGCTTTTGGCGCACCTTTGAGTGGTGACGTTGCCGCAAAATCTGTTGCAGAAAGACAGCCGATAAAATTAGCTGCTATGGAAGCACATTTTGAAACTGAAAAAGGCGCAGCTTTTGTGATTGGGGGAATTCCTGATGAAGATAAAGGTGAAATCAATTATGCTTTAAAAATTCCAAAAGTATTAAGTTTTCTGGCAACCAATGATTTTAATGCGGAAGTGACAGGTCTTAACGATTTTCCTAAAGATGAATGGCCGCCCGTTGCCGTTGTACATTACGCTTTCCAGATTATGATTTTCTTTGGAGTAGTGATGATTTCCATCGGAAGTGTTTATCTCTACGCTTTCTTTTTCAAAAAAGATTGGTTAAATAAAAACTGGTTACTGAAAACATTTCTTTTCGCCACACCATTTGGATATATTGCTTTGGAAGCAGGCTGGACAGTTACCGAAGTGGGCAGACAACCCTGGATTATTTACGGAATTATGAGAACGGCAGACGCGGTAACTCCAATGCCCGGAATTCAGTATTCATTTTACTTTTTTACAGCGATATTTGTTTCGCTCTCATTGATTATTATTTTTCTTCTTAACAGACAGATCAAAATGGTTCCGAAACTATACGATCCTACAGACGCGCAGTTTAACTCTAAATCTAAAAAATCATGATCTACGTTGTTATTGGTTTCCTGTGGCTTTCCGTATGTTTATATGTGATTTTGGGCGGCGCTGATTTCGGAGCAGGAATTGTGGAATTAATGACCAAAAAGAAAAACAGAAAGTACACCGAAAAAATTATGTACGAATCGATTGCACCCATATGGGAGGCCAACCATATGTGGCTGATCATTGCAATTGTGATTCTGTTTGTCGGTTTCCCGGAAATTTACACCACGATGTCCACTTACCTTCACATTCCTCTGGTGATGATGTTGGTGGGAATTATTGCAAGAGGAACTGCATTTACCTTCAGACACTACGATGCGGTGGAAGACCGATGGCAGATTATTTATACGCAGATCTTTTATTATGCAAGTCTGTTAACGCCATTTTTCTTAGGCTTAATCGCTGCAGCAACGGTTTCGCAATCAATTAATCCTGATGCTGAAAACTTTTTAGATCTGTACGTTTTCAGCTGGCTCAATTGGTTTGGGGTGTCGGTTGGATTGTTTACCGTCTCGCTTTGTGCTTATCTGGCGTCCATTTTTTCTTTACGCGAAATCAGCGACAGGTTAGAATTGGCTTTGATGATTAAAAAATCACATCAGACGATGGTTTTTGTAGTGATTTCAGGACTATTGGTTTTTTCAGCTGCTTATTTTTCCGGTATTCCTTTAACTAAATGGATTTTTTCTAAATCATTAGGCGTGATGTCAATTTCTTTTGCTACGGTTTCTTTAGGTTTAATTTTAAGAGCAATGCACAAAAGAAAATTACTTCCGGTGAGAGCTTTGGCAGGATTTCAAATCATTATGATTCTGGTTGCGGCAACCTATCAGCACAATCCGGATATTATTCTTTTAGGAAACGGACAACACCTTTCTTTACTGAAACACATTGCAGCGGAAAAAACGATTTCTGTGCTGGGCTGGGGATTGATTCTGGGATCAATTTTCATTCTGCCGTTTTTGTTTTATCTGATGTTTTCATTTTCAAAGGCTTCTAAAAGACGTTCATAGATTTATTTTTTAATTAAAACCAGTTCTACCCGCCTGTTTTTAGTGCGGTCTTCTTCCGTAAGTTCAGGATAGACGACCGGATTGAGATGTCCCTGGCCTTCCGCTTTTATGCGTTCGGAATTTACGCCCATTTTCACCAAAAACTGCCTGATAAAATCTGCTCTGGTAAAAGAAAGATTAAAAGTTCCCAAATCCTGATCTTCACCGTCAAAATTCTCGTAATCACAGCAAATATGGCCCTGAAGTTCAACTTCCAGCGTTGGATTATCCCGTAAAATTTTTAAAAGCTGATACAGTCTTGGTTTTGCTTTGGGAAGCCAGTTGTGACGGCCGCCGATAAAATTAACATCGGGAAGTGAGAAGGTATCCTTTATTTTCATCATTTCAATTTTAATATCAAAAAAACTGGGATGCGGTTTTCTGGAAATCTTTTCTCCGGCAGCGAAAGTTTTTTCAATAAAAATATCCACACGGCGGTTTTTTGCCTGTAAAATTTCCGTGCTGTTGTCGTTAATCTGTTTAGAAATCCCCAAACCAACAGAGCCCGAAAGTTTTATGTTTTTACCTATTTGCTTTTGCAAATATTCGCCAACCGTTTTTGCCCGCTGATCCGAAAGTTTTTTATTTAAATCTTCACTTCCTAAGGAACTGGCATTTCCGAAAATTCTGAAAGTAAGATTGGATTTTAATTTTGAAAGGCTGTCTAGTTTCTGTTTTGATTCTGAATCTAAATCATACGAATTATTCTTAAAATAAATTGATGTGAGCATTTGTGCATCCATTTCACAACAATAGAAGAGTGCAAAAAACAACACAAAGTATTTCATCTCAAAATGATTTTATTAAAAACGGAAAAATAGTGTTTTATTGTTTAAAAAACTTAAAAATAAAAAACCCTCAAACAGAAATTCAAGGGTTGTAATAAGTTAATTTTATTTTAGTTATAGTTTCATCCCCTTTTTGGTAACAACTTTACCAGATTCTGTAGTGATTTTAATAATGTAAATAGCTTCAGTGAGATTGGATGTGTTTACAGTTTTTGCCGAAGAATTTTTTAAAATTAATCTTCCGTTTTGATCATAAATTTCAACAGATTTAATTTTTTCATTGGTAAACAAATTCAGTTCATCCTGAAAAGGGTTGACAAATCTGATGTCGGTTTCGCTTTCTGCTTCGTTAGTTGCAAGAATACTGTTTGAAATCACATATCTTTTAATTATTGTCGGATTGATCATCAGATAGAGATAATTACCTTTTGCAGAGATAAAAATTTTATCGTCAGGATTATACATTGACGTGGTAATGCCTGTATCTAAAAGGTTCTGACTGTTTATTGTGCTCACATTATTACTGCCGGCACTCATTAAGTATAATTTTCTCGGAAAACCATCGTCCAAAACAGGAATTACAACATGATTATTCACTACTGTAAAATCCTGACCGTACAGTAAATTGACACCGTCAATAACTGCTGGCAATCCGATCCTGCCACTGGAACCGAAAGAGGTATCAAGCATTCCTGTAGATAAGGTTTTTGTAAGAAATTTTACAGAAGGGTCATTATCTTCAAACAGATAATTTACCAACGAATTATCTGGCATCATGTGAAATTTCATAATGGTTGCTGAAGGTCCTGTCTTATACTGTGCGTTTCCGTTGATACCAAAATTAATGTCGTAATTACCTGTGGTGTAATTCATTTTTCGGAGAGAAGAGCTGTTAGATTCATATTCTATTATCGAATTTCCTGTGTGGAGGGGCACATATTTCTCATGATTGCTGAAAATTGTGCTGCTGAAATTTGAAAGAGTGCTGTTGCATGCCATCGTTCCGTTGGTACCAAATGCTGAATCCAGCTGTCCGGAAGCATTAAACTGATAAATACTGTTTGCAGTTCTGATAAGAAGTTTTCCGTTCGGCAAAACTTTGCGGTAGATTTCATTTGGAAGAATCTGTGACTGACCTGCTGTTCCGTAAGTTTGATCTAAAGTTCCGTTGTAGTGAAATTTCTTTCCGGAAAACATCATCAGGCTCACATCACCAAAATTGTGAATAAAATCTCCGCTGGAGGAAGTGCCGTAAGACAAAGGACATGAAAAAGAACCTGCAGTTCCGAAGGTCTGATCTACTGAGCCATTATTACTGAGCATTGTAATTCTTGAGTCTGTAGAATTGTTTGTCATATCATAATTCTGCACGATAATTTTATTATCTGAAAAATGATAAGATAAAAATCCGCTCAAGCCGGATCCCAAATCTACGATGCTGTTGTTACCAAAGTTTGAATCGGCGACAAGACTGAGTTGTGCATTGGCAAGTGAAGCCACCAACGCAAGCGAGGTGATAACTATTTTTTTCATAAAATATTGGTTTTTAAGTGTTATATCAAAAATAGTTAATATTCTTTCTTAAAAAAACAAAAGCAGACAATAAATGCCTGCTTTTATAAATATGTGGTATATATAATTCTAAACCAACTTCATCAAAACACTCTCATCAATCTTCTCTACCTTCACCAAACCTCCTTTGGTCAAAGTTTTAGATGCTTTATCCCATTTTTTTCCTGATAACTGACTTCTTTCTTTTACTTCAGCCAAAGAAAATACTTCTTCACGGGAATTTAAAATCTCAAGAATCACTTTTTCATCTTCTCCCAGTTCAACCTGTGGAACTGTTTTCTCCGGTCTCATTTGAGGGAAAAACAATACTTCCTGAATCGACGGATTGTTCGTTAAGAACATAATCAATCTGTCCATTCCAATTCCTAAACCTGAAGTTGGCGGCATCCCGTATTCTAAGGCTCTTAAAAAGTCCTCATCGATAAATCCTGTAGCTTCATCATCACCTTTTTCAGCTAATTTCAATTGCTCTTCGAAACGTTCTCTTTGGTCAATTGGGTCGTTTAATTCTGAATATGCATTGGCAATCTCTTTACCACAAACCATCAGTTCAAAACGTTCGGTTAAGCCCTCTTTGCTTCGGTGTTTTTTGGTTAAAGGCGACATTTCAATTGGGTAATCGGTGATGAAAGTTGGCTGGATGAAGTTTCCTTCACATTTTTCACCAAAAATTTCGTCGATTAATTTTCCTTTCCCCATCGTCTCATTCACTTCAATTCCGATAGATTTTGCAAAATCAAACAACTCCTGTTCGGTTTTACCCGTTATATCAAAACCTGTATATTTTTGAATCGCTTCCGTCATAGAAACTCTTGGGTAAGGCGCTTTCCAGCTGATTGTATGTTCCCCGAAAACAGATTCTGAACTTCCATTAACAGACGTTGCACAGAATTCCAATAACTTCTCGGTATAATCCATCATCCAATTGTAGTCTTTGTAAGCTACATAAATTTCCATAGCGGTAAATTCAGGATTGTGTGTTCTGTCCATCCCTTCATTTCTGAAGTTTTTAGAGAATTCATAAACACCGTCAAAACCACCAACGATCAGTCTTTTCAGATATAATTCGTTCGCAATTCTTAAATATAAAGGAATGTCTAAAGCATTGTGATGCGTAATAAATGGTCTTGCCGCCGCTCCACCAGGGATCGACTGTAAAATTGGAGTTTCAACTTCAAAATATCCTGCATCATTGAAGAAAGTTCTCATTGCATTGAACAATTTAGTTCTTTTAACGAAAATATCTTTCACCTGCGGATTCACCGTTAAATCTACATAACGCTGTCTGTATCTCATTTCAGGATCGTTGAAAGCATCGTGCACTACTCCATTTTCATCCGTTTTAGCCTGAGGAAGTGGTCTCAAAGTTTTCGTTAAAAGCGTAAAGTTTTTCACCAAAACCGTCATTTCGCCAACCTGAGTTGTGAAAAGTTCTCCTTCAATACCGATGATATCACCGATGTCTAAAAGGTGCTTGTAAACGTCGTTGTATAAAGTTTTGTCTTCTCCCGTACAGATTTCGTCACGGTTAAAATAGACCTGAATTTTCCCTGTAGAATCCTGCAATTCAGCAAAAGAAGCCTTCCCCTGAATACGGCGGGACATCAGTCTGCCCGCAATCTTCACCTGTTTACTTTCAGAAAAATTCTGTTTTATAGATTCTGTAGTATCTGTAACCGTGTATTCTTCTGCCGGGAATGCGTTGATTCCCATTTCAACAAGCTTAGTCAGCTTTTCTCTTCTAATGATTTCCTGTTCTGATAATTGCATTATAATTCAATTTTTTCGAATTGCAAAAATAAGGAAATTTAAGGTTGTATGGAAGTTAATTTTTCAGGCTTTAATCGATTTGACAGAATGTGATTAGTCCTTTGCCGAAGAGTTTACAGATTTGGCTTTGAATTGCTTAATAAGATAAATATAAATTTGGCTAAATATAACTGCAGATAATGTAATGTTGAATAAAATATTAGTAACTATAAAACTTACGTATATATATTCTTTAATACTTGGTGGACTTGAAAATGAAGTATTAAAGTATATAGATGGAAAAACAAAATAGTACATTGGTAAAGCACAGATTTCAGCAAATAAATTTCTACCGTCATAATCGTCCGCAATTTCTAAACAAAACGGAAGAGAAAACATAAAAATTAAAATCATTAAAAAGAAAAATCCCCAAAACTCATCTTTAAAATATTTGTTTGCATTCATTTTACTTAATATTTTTTATGTTTAAAATATACAAATTAATTGCAAGTCTGATTTATTTCTCAGTTAAAAAAACGCTTAAATTCTTAAGTATCAGTAAACCGCAGCCCGACTTGAGTGGAGCTCTTTTTGTGAGGAGGAACGACGAACAAAAAAGCGGGAACGGAAGGCGGAAATTGCTGCCCAAATAAAAAAGTCACTTTTAAAAACTATTCCTTCTATTTTTAGGAACAAAAGTCCACGCTAAAATTCTGCTGATCTTTTGACCCTGCGCCATATCGATTGTTTTTACCTCGAAAGCGTCTAATTTCTTCAAAAGTGAATTTAATTTAGATAAATTTTCCTTTTTCGAAACCAGGGTAGTGAACCAAAGAATCTGTGAAGAATACAAAACACTTTCCTCAATCATTTTTGAAATAAAAGCAATTTCTCCACCTTCACACCACAATTCAGCCTCTTGTCCGCTGAAATTGAGATTGGGTTTGTGAACTTTTGAATTTTGAAGATTTTTTGTTTTCCTGAGATTGCCTTTTAGTGCAGATTCCTCAGAATCATGAAATGGCGGATTGCACATTGAGAACGTGAATTTATCTTTAGAAGTAAGAATATTTTTAAAGATAAAATTGGATTCCGGCTGTAATTTCAGTTGAATATTTTCAGAAAAATCTGGATTTTCGTCTAAAATCTTTTGCGCATTGTCTAAAGATTTCTGGCTGATATCTGTTCCCACCATTTCCCAGCCATAAGATCTATGAGCGATCAGCGGATAGACCAAATTGGCACCAGTTCCAATATCCAGACCTTTTACAGATAAACCTCCAGGAATATCTTTGGAATTTCCTGCCAGTAAATCAGCGATGTAATGAATGTAATCTGCACGTCCCGGAATGGGCGGACAAAGATTTTCGTCGGGAATATCCCAGTCTTTCACCTGATAAAAATGCTGCAACAAAGCTTTGTTAAGCAACTTTACCGCTTTCGGAATGCTGAAATTGATTGTTAAATTTCCGTACGAATTTTTAAAAACATAATGTTTCAGTTCCGGCACACAGGAAATCAATTCGTCGAAATTGTAAGAATTCCGGTGCAGATTTCTTGTGTGCAGGCCTGATTTTTCGGTGGTCATGAATTATTTTTTCTGTTTCAGAATATACTCCACCATTTTTTTAGCATCTTCTTTTGAAAACTGGGGATGAGGCTGCATCGGAACGCTACCCCACACACCACTGCCGCCTTCAATGATTTTTGAGGCCAACAGTTCGATGTCTTTTTCAGAATATTTTTCGGCAATTTCTTTGTAAGATGGGCCAATCATTCTTTCGTCGATGCTGTGACATGACAGACAGTCAGACGTTTCAATCATGGTTTGCCCCGAAGAATTGCTTACAACCGAAGTCGCCACGTCTTTTGATTCTGTAGACTGCGGTTCGGAAGTCTCTTTTTTAGAACATGAAATAACAAAAAAGCCTGCCATTCCAGCCAAAAACAGTTTTTTCATTATTTGTTTGTTCCTGTAGAATCTGTAGATGGTGACGGCGCAGGAATAGCTGCAGCAGCTGCTGTTTCGGTCTTAGCTGTAGAATCAGCAGGTGCTGTTTTTACTTCCGGTTCTTCCAACATCGTGTTGCTGTCCTGTAAAGAATGATCTGTCTTTTTTGAGCAGCTTGCCATTACTAAACCTCCGATAAATACGATTGCTAATACTTTTTTCATATGAATATTTTTTATTTTTCTAATTTTAAATGAAATCAGTTGGTGACTTCATCCGTTGTTATTTTCGGTCACAAAAATATAAAAATAATTATTGAAACACGAGAATTAAAGGTTTTTAAATCATATTTAAACTGATTCAACGCAAAATAAATTCACTTTTTCATATTTTTTATTTCTGATATTAAAAAAAGTTCTACATTTGTCCTATGATTAATTCAGTTAACAAAAATTGGTGGTGGCAATCAAACTCTTCGTCGGGTCTGATGCTATTGTCGTGTTGTTAATTTTACAGCAGGAATATTATAGAAAACATACAGAGACTTTGACGATTGCGTTAAAGTCTTTTTTTATGTCAATTATTTAAAAATTTATTAAATGTTTACCAATAAAATCAATATAAAAACCACCTCAAAAAAGACATTGGGAGATCTGCAAACCCCGATGAATATTTATCTTCAGATCAGAGATAAATTCCGCGACACTATTCTTTTGGAAAGTTCAGACAGCAAGAATATCGACAACAATTTTTCTTTTATTGCCGTCAATGCGATTGCGGGAATTGAAATTAAAAATCTTCACGAGTTTGAAGTAAAATTCCCCAATGAAAGTCCCGAGAAAAAGCCTTTGGAGAATATCAAAGTGACAGATTTACTGAATCAATTTTCAAAAACGTTCATCTGTGAAAAAACAAATGATTCTATTGAAGAAACGGCACAGAGTCTTTTTGGATATACTAGTTTTGAAGCCGTTCCGCTTTTTGAAAACATCAGGTTTAAGCCTCAAAGCCAAGAAGTCGAAATACCGATCTTGCGTTACAGACTGTATCAGTACGTGATTGCCATCAACCACTTTAATGATGAAATGCACTTTATTGAAAATCAGATCGACGGTGTAAAATCTGAAATGCGCCTGCTGCAGGACTTAATTAAAAATAAAAACGCTCTTGTTTATCCTTTCGAAAAAGATGGTTTTGAAACTTCGAATCTTACTGATGAAGAATATCTGGAACTGGTGGGAAAAGCGCAGAAACACTGTATGCGAGGTGATGTTTTTCAGTTGGTTTTGAGCAGAAGATTTGAACAGAAATTTAAAGGCGATGAATTTAATGTTTACCGTGCTTTGAGGAATATCAATCCGTCTCCCTATTTATTCTTTTTCGACTACGGAGACTATAAATTATTCGGATCAAGTCCTGAAAGTCAGTTGATTATTAAAAGCAGAAAAGCCATTATCCATCCCATTGCCGGAACATTCAAAAGAAGCGGAGATTTTGAAACCGATCTGCAGTCTGCGGAAGCCTTAAAAAAAGATCCGAAAGAGAATGCCGAACATACGATGTTGGTAGATTTAGCCAGAAACGACCTAGGCAAAATGGGGAAAAATGTAACCGTGACCAAACTGAAAGAAATTCAGCTTTTTTCCCACGTCATTCACATGGTCAGCGAAGTGACGGCGGAACTTGAAGAAAATACAAATCCTTTCGACATTGTTTCTGCCACTTTTCCGCAGGGAACTTTAAGCGGAGCACCGAAATACAAAGCACTTCAGCTCATCAACGAATATGAAAAAGATTCCCGCGGTTATTACGGTGGCTGCATCGGGATGGTCGGTTTGAACGGTGACTGCAATCAGGCGATTATGATCAGAACGTTTCTGAGCAAAAACAATACATTATTTTATCAGGCCGGAGCTGGATTGGTTGCAAAATCAATTCCCGAAAACGAACTTCAGGAGGTGAATAACAAACTCAACGCCTTGAAAAAAGCGGTAGAGAAGGCGGAGAAATTAGTTGTTAATTAATTATTATAAAACAAAATGACAAATATACCATCAAACAACAACCATCAAACAACAACCAAAATATTGGTCTTCGATAACTACGACAGCTTTACCTACAACCTCGTTCAGATGATTGAGCGAATTTCAAATCAAAAAGTTGACGTGTACCGAAACGATGAGATTTCACTGGAAGAAGTCGAAAAATACGACAAAATAATCCTTTCACCAGGTCCCGGAATTCCTAAAGAAGCCGGAATTTTATTGGATTTAATTAAAAAATACGCACCAACAAAAAGTATTCTCGGAGTTTGTCTCGGTCAACAGGCAATTGCAGAAGCTTTCGGCGGAAATTTAATCAATCTGACAGAAATTTTTCACGGCGTAGCAACATCTTCCAAAACTGTGAGAGAAAATGTAAAATTGTTCCGAGATTTACCCGAAGAAATTGAAGTTGGGCGCTACCACAGCTGGGCAGTCAATCCCGAAAATTTCCCATCAGAACTGGAAATCACGGCGACCGATAACTACGGAATGATCATGGCCTTGCAACACAGAAATTATGATGTTCACGGCGTTCAGTTTCATCCAGAAAGTATTCTGACACCGGATGGAGAACAGATTATCAGGAATTTTCTGTTGAATTAAATTTAAAAAAATGAAAATTTTAACCTGGAATTTGGAACGGCCGAAGAAAAATCAATTGGCAAAAATAAATCTGATTCACGATATGGTAAAACATGAAAGTGCGGACATCATCATCGTGACAGAAACGAACCGTTGTATTGATTTTGGAAATGAATATTTCGCACTTCACACCGATTCCCTTCCTTCTTTTTACGATAATCAAAATTATTTTGAAGGTGAAAACAGAGTCAGTATTTACTCAAAATTTCCGTTCAGAAATCAGATCTCAACTTATAATTCCTTCACAACTGTTTGCGGCTCAGTGGAAACAGATTTTGGAGAATTGGTGATTTACGGGAGCATTATTGGAAGTTTCGGAGGAAAAGGTTTTCATTTCGAAAATGATTTGGAAAAACAGAAAAAAGACATTGAGAATTTAAAAGGAAATATTTGTTTTTCAGGAGACTTTAATATTTCATTCTCAGGCTGGAAATATCCAAGTATAAAAGTCATTGAAGAAACTAAAGAATTTTTCAGTACTCAGAATTTAGAAATAATTACAGAAAAAAATAAGGACAGCGCCATCCATACCGTCATTAATAAAGAGTTTTTGAAGGATAAAATTTACACCACAAACATGATTGATACCGACAGAAAATTATCAGATCACAATCTGATTGTCTGTGAAATTTCAAAAAAAATTCAACCATTATGAAAGAAATATTAGAATACCTTTTCAATCATCACACCTTATCAAAATCGGAAGCAAAAGCGATTATGATTGAAATTGCTCAAAATAAATTCAATGCAACTGAAGTTACCGCTTTCATCAGTATTTTTCTGATGCGGAATATCACTTTGGAAGAACTGGAAGGTTTCAGACAGGCTCTACTTACCATGGCCGTTGAAGTAAGCATCGAAGCAGAAAACACGATCGACATCGTAGGAACCGGAGGCGACGGAAAAAACACCATCAACATATCCACTTTGGCGAGTTTTGTGGTTGCCGGAGCCGGACAGAAGGTGACCAAACACGGAAATTACGGAGCCTCAGCCATTACGGGTTCGTCAAATGTTTTGGAAGCGCTGGGATATCAGTTCAAAAAAACATCTGAAGAACTCAATCAGGATCTTGAAAAAGCAAACATCTGTTTTCTGCACGCTCCTTATTTTCATCCGGCATTGCAATCTGTGGGCGCTCTGAGAAAATCTTTGGGTCTGCGTACGTTTTTCAACCTGCTCGGTCCGTTGGTTAATCCCGCAAATACACAGTTTTCAGTGATTGGTGTTTACAACCTCGAGATTGCAAGAATTTATCAGTATCTGCTTCAGAAAGACAGTCGCGACTTTATTCTGGTGCACGGATTGGACGGTTACGACGAAATCAGCCTGATCGGTGACAGCAAGATCATTACGAAAGATGGTGAAGAAATTTATTCATCTAAAGATTTAGGTTTCAACCCTGTCGATCCTCAAAATATTGCTGGTGGCTCAACCATTCAGGAATCTGCGGAACTGTTCAAAAATATTCTGGAAGGAAATGGTTCGGCAGATCAGAATGCAGTTGTTGTGGCGAACGCTGCAGTTGCGCTGTATCACACAAAAAAATGGGGTTCATATTCTGATTGTCGTTTGTTGGCGCAAGAAAGTTTAGAAAGTGGAAAAGCCCTGATTAGTTTCAACAATTTGATCAAAAACTAATTTTTAATCCACAAATAGACTTCCCCGAAAGTTAATTTTATAATTTTTTAGGGCGACAATTTCCGTCTTCCGCTCCCAATCTTTTTTTGCCAGGCTTTTTACACCGCAAAAAAAAGGATTTCCGCTAAAGCCGGGTCGCAAAGTTTTTATACGTAGAAAATTTAGTTAAAAATTAAAGTAACAACATCCACAAAACCTTGTGTTCCTTGCGAAAAACGTGTGTCCATAGTGGTTAAAAAAATAAACAACATGAATATCTTAGATAAAATCATTGCAAGAAAAAAGCAGGAAATAGCAGATTCAAAATCCAGAATTTCATTGCAGCAGTTAAAGGATTCAGAATTTTTCAACAGAAAAACATTATCGTTGAAAGAATCATTACAGTCAAAATCCGGAATTATCGCTGAATTTAAAAGGCAATCTCCATCAAAAGGAATCATCAACAATAAAGTCTCTCCTTTGGAAATTGCGTCTGCTTATGAAAAACTTGGAGCGAGTGCGGTATCGATTTTAACGGATACAGATTTTTTCGGTGGGAGTATTGAAGATATAGTCAATGTCAGAAACTACATCAACATTCCGATCTTAAGAAAAGATTTTATGATTGATGAATATCAGTTTTACGAAGCAAAATCGATGGGCGCTGACGTAATTTTGCTCATTGCAGCCTGTCTTTCGCCGAATCAGGTTTCAGAATTTACTGAATTGGCGCACAGTTTAGATCTGGAAGTTTTACTCGAGATTCACACTTTAGAAGAACTTCTACACATTGATAAAAACGTTGATTTCATAGGCATTAACAACAGAAATTTAAAAGATTTCAAGGTGGATTTACAACATTCAGTTCATCTGAAAAATCAGCTTCCGGAAAAGACTTTATCCATCGCGGAAAGCGGCATTTACAGTGAAGAAGATTTTAATTTTCTGAAAGAAAAAGGCTTCGACGGGTTTCTGATGGGCGAATATTTTATGAAAGATGAAAAACCTGGAAATAAATTCGCGGAATTTATTTCTAATGTAGCAGTGTAAAAATCTAACAATCTACCAATAATGGAAAGCCAACAGCAAGAAGCCAACCGCCAACCGCATGTTAAAGTCTGCGGATTGACCCAACTCAACCAAATCAATGAATTAGTGGCATTAAAAATTGATTTTTTAGGTTTTATTTTTTACGAAAAATCGTCAAGATTTGTTTTGAATCATTTGAGTTTAGATGAGATTTCAAAAATAAATCATCAGGGAAAAGTTGGAGTTTTTGTGAATGAAACTGTCGAAAAAATTGTTGGAATTTCAGAAAAAGCAGATTTAAATTTCATCCAGCTTCACGGCGACGAAAATGAGGAATATGTTTTAAGATTGAGGCAGAATTTAAGTGAAACTATAAAAATTATAAAAGTAATCCGGGTTGGAAATATGAAGTCTGAAGCAGTAATCGAAGTAGAAAAAATCGCAAACCTCAAATCTCAAATCTCAAATCTTCTGTTCGACACCGATTCAAAAGCCTTTGGCGGAACAGGAAAAACATTTGACTGGAACATTCTGAACGAAATTAAAGTCCCACTTCCCTATTTTCTAAGTGGCGGAATTTCCCTGGAAAATGTTGATGATATCAAAAATTTAAAACAAAAACCTTTTGCACTGGATATCAATTCAAAATTTGAAATTGAGGCGGGGGTGAAAGATTTAGAAAAAATAAAAAAATTATATGAAAAATTATAAAAACCCAGACCAAAACGGATATTACGGAGAATTCGGCGGTGCATTTGTCCCCGAAATGCTGTTTCCAAATGTTGAAGAACTGCAGAAAAATTATCTTGAAATCATAGAGTCCGAAGAATTTCAAAATGAGTATCAGGATCTGCTGAAAAATTATGTCGGACGTGCTACTCCACTCTATTTTGCGAAAAATTTGAGTGAAAAATATAAAACTAAAGTCTATCTTAAAAGAGAAGATCTCAATCATACGGGAGCGCACAAAATCAATAATGCTTTAGGACAGGTTTTACTGGCAAAACGACTTGGAAAACGTAGAATTATCGCAGAAACAGGTGCGGGACAGCACGGTGTGGCAACTGCTACGGCGTGTGCATTGCTAAACTTAGAATGTATTGTCTACATGGGCGAAGTCGATATTGCGAGACAGGCTCCTAATGTCGGAAGAATGAAAATGTTGGGAGCAACCGTTATTCCTGCAACGTCTGGTTCAAAAACGCTGAAAGATGCTGTGAATGAAGCATTAAGGGATTGGATTAACAACTCCACCACAACACATTACGTGATTGGAAGTGTCGTTGGACCGCACCCTTTCCCGGATTTGGTGGCGAGATTTCAATCTGTGATTTCAAAAGAAATTAAGGAACAACTTTATGAACAGATCGGCAGAGAAAATCCTGACTATGTGATTGCCTGTGTTGGTGGAGGAAGCAATGCGGCAGGGACCTTCTACCATTTTGTGGAGGAAGAAAATGTGAAAATCATTGCCGCAGAGGCAGGTGGTTTCGGGATTGACTCAGGAAAATCTGCTGCTACTACTTTTTTGGGAACGCTGGGTGTTTTGCACGGAAGTAAAAGTCTGGTTATGCAGACCAATGACGGTCAGGTTATCGAGCCTCATTCCATCTCTGCCGGTTTGGATTATCCTGGAATTGGGCCCTTCCATGCGCATTTGTTTAAAGAAAACCGCGCAGAATTTTTCAGCATTAATGACGATGAGGCTTTGGTTTCGGCATTTGAACTGACAAAACTGGAGGGAATTATCCCCGCATTGGAAAGTGCCCACGCGTTGGCAGTTTTAAATAAAAAGAGATTTACCGAAAATGATGTGGTTGTTATCTGCCTCAGTGGCCGCGGCGATAAAGATATGGAAACGTATTTGAGGGAGCTGGATTGATACTGGATGTCTGATGCTGGGTGTTTGATGTTTGATGTTTGATGTTTGATGTCTCTATAAAAACACCTATCTCTTATGCCCCAAATGGACGACTTACTAAAGAATAGGGCATAATCCTATTAAACATAAACGAAACGGAACGACTCAAACCAAACTATAATCCCCCATCAAAAGTCCCAACGTGACGTCTTAGCAAAGGATAGGATGAAATCCTATAAAACAAAGGAATAAATATCCTTAAAAACCAAAAAAATCAAAAATGAACCAACATAACACCCAACACCCATCATCCATCACCCAGCCCAAACTCCTCAACATCTACTTCACTGCAGGAATTCCGCAGTTGGAAGATACCGCAGAAATAATCCGAATCATTCAGGATTCGGGAGCAGATATGATGGAAATCGGGATGCCCTATTCTGATCCTGTTGCTGACGGACCGGTTATTCAGAAAGCGCATGAACTCGCCTTGAAAAATGGAATGACGATTGAGAAATTATTTTCACAGTTAAAATCTATTAAAACTGAAATCAGAATTCCGGTCATTTTGATGGGCTACATCAATCCGGTTTTGAGCTTTGGATTTGAAAACTTTTGTAGAGAATGTGCTGCAAGTGGAGTTTCGGGATTGATTATTCCAGATCTTCCGCCTATTGAATTTGAAAAAAATTATCAGAAAATTTTAGAAAAATATAATTTAAATTTCACCTTTCTGATTACACCGGAAACTTCAGATGAAAGAATTCTGTATCTGGATTCTTTAAGTTCGGGCTTTCTGTATGCGGTAAGTTCATCTTCCACAACAGGAAAGGAAAATGCTGTTCTAAAAAATGAAGAATATTTATCAAGAATTGATGCTCTTCCCTTACAAAACCCTTTTATGATCGGTTTCGGAATTAAATCCAAAGAAGATTTTGAAAACGTCACCGAAAAAGCAGACGGCGGAATCATCGGAACGGCCTTTGTCAACATCCTTTTACAAAATAGAGATTGGAGGAAGGACGCCATAGATTTTGTCCATTCCATAAAAGGGTAAAAATCACTAAATTTGTATCTTCAAAATGGAGCTGATCAAAAATTTCAGCTGAACCATTTGGTGAAAACAGAGATCCGCATGAATACACATCAAAATAAAGTCGTAGAATTTGAAGATTTAGGCATCAGAGAATATCAGCCTGCTTGGGATTATCAGGAAAAACTGATGAAAGATATTATTGATATTAAAATTAAAAACCGCGATTTAGCTCCTGAAAATCACATCACAACGCCCAATCATTTTCTTTTGGTAGAGCATCCTCACGTGTACACGCTTGGCAAAAGTGGACACGAAGAAAATATGCTCGCAGGAATTGACAAATTAAAAGAAATCGACGCGACTTTCGTGAAAGTAAACCGCGGTGGAGACATTACCTATCACGGCTACGGACAAATCGTTGGTTATCCTGTTTTAGATCTTGAAAATTTCTTCACAGACATTCACAAATACATGAGAAATCTGGAGGAAGTGATTATCAGAACCATTTCCGATTACGGTCTGAAGGGCGAAAGATCTCCAGGCGAAACCGGAGTGTGGCTGGATGTTGGCAAACCTTATGCAAGAAAAATCTGTGCAATGGGAGTGAAAGCTTCGCGTTGGGTTACCCTTCACGGTTTTGCTTTAAACATCAACACGGATATGCGTTATTTTGAGTACATCGTTCCCTGCGGAATTAAGGACAAGCAGGTGACTTCTTTAAAGAGAGAACTTGAAAGAGAATTGACTCCTGAGGAAATGGAAGATATCAAGGCCAAAATCAGAAAGCATTTTGCGGATGTTTTTGAGGCAGAATTGATTAATCAAAAAGCAGAAAGTTCACAAATAGCTTAATATAATTTTAAGCTAAAAATCCATTGTTCATTACGATGGATTTTTTTGTTTCAAATAATTTACATTATTGATTTCATCTAAATTAAATTTTTCAAAATTAAATTGTGTGCAATTTAATTGTTTTGTAAATTTGCATTGTTATTTGATTCAGATTATTTAAGAATCAAAATTTTAATTTAAAATAATAAACAATGTCGTTAATAGATGATTTAAACTGGAGACATGCCGCAAAAGCGTATGACCCAACAAAAAAAGTATCACAGGAAGATTTAGATAAAATTTTAGAAGCTGCAAGATTGGCTCCCACCTCATCAGGTTTACAGCCTTTCAGATTAATTGTTGTAGAAAATCAGGATCTGAAAGAGAAAATGGTAAGCGGTGCATTTAATCCGGAAGTGATGAGAGACTGTTCTCATGTTTTGGTTTTTGCCGCCTGGGACAGCTATTCCAATGAAAAAATTGACAAAGTATATGACCATCATACCGATGTGAGAGACTTGCCACAAGGTCGTTTCAGCAGTTATACCGATATGATTAAAGATCTGTACAACGCCCAGACTCCCGAACAGCATTTTGCGCATACAGCAAGACAGACTTACATTGCTTTAGGCTTGGCAATGGCTCAGGCAGCAGAATTGAAAATCGATTCTACACCAGCAGAAGGTTTCAATAATGAAGTTGTTGACGAGATTCTTGAACTTAAAAAATTAGGTTTAAAAAGCGTTTCACTTCTGTATCTGGGTTACCGTGATGCTGAAAACGACTGGCTGTCGCACATGAAAAAGGTGAGAATTCCGATGGAGGAATTTATCATTACAAAATAGTACTTTTATCTGGGCAGCTAATTGACTTTGCCGAATAGCTAGTTTATATTTTTTAGGGCAGCTATTTCCGTCTTCCGCTCCCACTCTTTTTTGCTTCAAAGGCAGTCTTAAAAACAAAATTGTGTTAAGCAAAAAAGGAGTTCCGCTCAAGCCGGGCTGCAGTGTCTCCACAGAATATTATGTGTCAAAAATCACTAAACTTTGGAGAATCACAGCACACTGCTTCACTTTTTTGATTCTGAGAAAGTTTTAAAAAGAAAATCGACTCAGAAAAAAAGGAGTTCCACTCCAACCTAACGGAGTGGTTCACTGCATCAATAAAAAATAAGAAAACATCATCAAGTAGGGCTGCAAAGTATCAGTAAAATAGTATTTTCACAAAAAACATTGAATTATGGAAAATCACAACCCACCCCAATTAGGAAGCCAACTGTGTTTCCCACTTTATGTCATCGCAAAGGAAATCACCGGTTTGTACCGTCCGTTTCTTGATGAACTTGATATTACCTATCCGCAATATCTTGTGATGATGGTGCTTTGGGAGAAGGATGGATTGACCGTAAATCAGGTGGGTGAAAAACTGTATCTCGACAGCGGAACGTTAACGCCACTTCTGAAAAGATTGGAAGCCAAAGGTTTCGTCATCCGAAAAAGAAAAAAAGAAGATGAACGGGTGGTTGAAGTTTTTCTGGATCAGGCAGGTAAAGATTTACAACATAAAGCCTGTGAAATTCCGGCAAAAATGCAGGAAAAACTGAATCTTTCGACGGAAGATTTACTTGAACTTAAAGAAACCATTCAGAAAATTTTAAATAAAATTCAAAAATAAAATGAAAACATTATATACCACCAACGTTACCGCAAAAGGCGGAAGAAACGGGCAGGTAAAAAGCGATAACGGAGTTTTGGATCTTGAAGTGAGAATGCCAAAAGGACTGGGCGGAGCCAACGACGATTACACCAACCCTGAAATGCTTTTCGCGGCTGGATATGCGGCCTGCTTTGACAGCGCACTGAATTTAATCATCAGCAAATCTAAAATTGAAACCGGAGAAACTTCGGTAGCCGCAAAAGTGAGTATCGGACAGAATGAAGACGGAGGTTTTGGTCTGGCTGCAGAATTAGCTGTGAATATTCCGGGCGTTTCTCTTGAAGAAGCTCAGGAACTGACAGAAAAGGCGCATCAGATTTGTCCTTATTCCAATGCGACAAGAAATAATATCGAGGTGAAACTTTCGGTGACGAACAACTAAGATTTTTTCTTTTAAATATGAATCTGCTTTCTTTGGAGGCAGATTTTTTTATGTCAGATTAAAATCGTTATTACTCCGTCCATTCGGTTTTTTTTCGCAGCGAAACGAGAAAAATGTACCGATAACCAAGGAACTAACTATAAATTTTCTTTTAAATTCAACAACTTCCCGCTACAATTCTCTTCAAAAATCTACCCGAAGCGACGTTTTTTTATGACTTTGAAATCACTCCGTCAGTTCGAGTGTTTTTCGCAGCGAAGCGGAGAAAAATGTATCGAGAACTAGTGAACTAACGAGAATTTTGTAAAACAACAACTTTCCTCTACAATTTTTTTCAAAAATCTACCCAAAGTGACGCTGCAGTCGAAATTACATATTATATCTTCAAATCAGTTATCTAAGCATCCGATTATCTATTGCTCATTACAAATTGCCCATAAAAAAAACCATTCTTTCGAATGGCTTTTTTTACTTATTTTGTCCAGTTAATTTTTGAGTGTTTCACGTCTTCAGAATTCGTGCCGATCATGATTTCAAAATCTCCAGCTTCCCAGTCGTATTTCAAATCTCCGTTGTAGAATTTCAGATTTTCGGGAGTAATGTCAAAAGTAACCTTTTTAGATTCTCCTTTCTTCAGCATTACTTTCTGGAAACCTTTCAGTTCTTTTACCGGTCTTGTAATGGTTCCCACCCAATCTCTGATGTATAACTGAACCACTTCTGCTCCGTCAAAATTTCCTGAATTGGTAACCGTTACCGAAGCCTGAACCGTTTGATTTCCTTTTGGATTGGCATTGGAAACCGTCACGTCAGAATAATTGAATTTCGTGTAACTTAAACCGTAACCGAACGGATACAACGGTGTATTACACTCATCCATATAATTGGAACGGAATCTTTGATATTCACATTTATCAACCAATTTTTGGTCTAAAGGCCGGCCTGTATTTTTTGCATTATAATAAATTGGAACCTGTCCAAGACTTCTTGGGAAAGTCATTGGAAGTTTTCCTGAAGGATTTACTTTTCCGAAAAGGACATCAGAAATCGCAGATCCCGCCTCGGAACCAGGGAACCATACGTTCAGAATTGCATCAGGAGTATCTTTGATATTCGTCAAAGCTAAAGGACGGCCTGTAAAAAGAACGACTGCGATTGGCTTTCCTGTTTTTTTCAATTCATTTAATAAATCAACCTGAGATTGTGGAATGGTAATTTCAGTTCTTGAAGAAGATTCTCCACTCATTTCCGCAGATTCTCCAATAGCCAAAACAATGACATCAGCTTTGTTGGCAATATCAACAGCTTCTTTTAATAAGGCTTCTTTTGAACGGTTGTCTCTGTCGGTTTTCTTGCCGTGCGCTGCGTAGATTTCTTCCAGTTTAGCATCGTAATCGATGTTGGCACCTTTCGCAGAAAGGAATTTCACTTCTTTTCCGAAGTTTGCCTGAAGTCCCTGCATCAGATTAACTGCATTGGCATGTTTCGAAGCAACACTCCATGTTCCGGGCATATTCATTGAGTTGTTGACCAACGGACCGATTACCGCGACCGTTCCAGATTTTTTCAATGGTAAAACCTGATTTTCATTTTTCATTAAAACCATCGACTGAGCTGCTGCGCTTCTGGCGATGTTACGGTTTTCCATATTGTAGACTTCTTTTGCAGCAAGTTTTACATCTCCGTGTTTGTAAGGATTATCAAATAAGCCTAAGTCGTATTTCGCTTCCAGAATTCTTTTAGCAGCCATATCGATTTCAGCCTGAGTCACTTTTCCTTCAGCCAGAGATTTTTTTAATGTGGTTAAAAAGCCTTCTCCAACCATATCCATATCAACACCAGCTTTCAAAGCTAAAGCTGAAACCTGCTGCAGATCTCCCATTCCGTGATCCACCATTTCGTTGATTCCGGTATAATCTGTAACGACAAAACCTTTGAATTTCCACTGGTTTCTTAAAACTTCAGTCTGCAACCATCTGTTTCCTGTTGCAGGAACGCCATCCACTTCATTAAAAGAAGCCATCACCGAAGCAACCCCTGCATCAACAGCCGCTTTGTAAGGTGGAAAATATTCGTTAAACATTCGCACGTGGCTCATGTCCACGGTGTTGTAATCTCTACCCGATTCGCCAGCTCCATAAAGTGCAAAGTGTTTTACACAAGCTAAAATATTGGTTCCGTTCGCTAAATCTTTTCCTTGATAGCCATACACCATGTTTTTCGAAATTTCACTTCCTAAATATGGATCTTCACCAGAACCTTCGGAAACCCTTCCCCATCTCGGTTCGCGGGAAATATCCACCATTGGCGAGAATGTCCAGTTGATTCCGTCTGCTGCGGCTTCTCTTGCTGCTACTCTTGCGGATTGCTGAACCAGATTCATATCCCATGAAGCTGCCAATCCTAATGGAATTGGGAAAGTCGTTTCATAACCGTGAATAACATCCATCCCGAAAATCAACGGAATTTTCAGGCGGCTGTTTTCTACTGCTACTTTTTGTACAGCTTTAATTTTTTCCGCACCTTTTATATTGAAAAGTCCACCGACTAATCCCTGCTCTACTTTTTTTCCAATGTCTGAACTTTTTGCCAAACCAGTAGTAAAATCTCCTGAACTCGGTAAATTCAGCTGTCCGATTTTTTCATCTAAGGTCATTTTAGCCAAAAGTGCATCGACAAAAGCTTTTTTCTTTGCCTGATACTGCGCAGTCTGATAAGACTGAACGGGCTTCGTGACCATTTCCTGTGCCGAGAACATTGGTGCCAATGCCAAAGTGGCGATTACAATTAACTTTTTCATGTATCTTCTTCTTTAATTATAGTTCTTTTTTTTTAATTTTAATTTTTCGACGCAACGTTTGCTAAGATTTTTTTCTAAATCGTCTTGGCTACGTTTTCCCAAGGGAGTTTCACTCACCAAATGATAGCACAATAAAATGCTGGTAAGTTATTTTTGACTAAACATATACTTCTCGGGTATATTCCATTATATTTTTTAAAATAATCTTGTTAACAAAATCTTTCTTAACAATTCCATTTTCATTGTTTCTTCTCCAAAAATCATAAACATGTTCGACTTCTTCAGAAATTAAAAAATATTCATATTGCGCTTTTTTAAATTCCTGCAATTCGGAATAATTGAAAATTCTTTTTTGCTTAAAGTTTCCATTAAGAATTTCTAAATATTCAAATATCCCATCTTTTGGTTCATCTCCAAATTCACCTCCGAAATCATCTATTCTAATAAGCCCTGAATACCATTCAAACTTATTTTCCGGGAAAATTTCTTCTCGTAAAGATTTCATATTAAAATCTATGTCAGTTAACCATTCCAGTTTATTGATACACAACTCATCATTTTTCACTTCAAACTGTGCAATATATCCTTTCCAAAGCGCACTACATGAGATTTCGAATTCAGGACGTTTCTCTGGAAATTTAAGGAAATATCCTTCGATTAATTCAACATCTAAGTAAAATTCCTGATTTTCGTAAATAAGTGTATCTTTTATCTGTTGAGTCATTTATGAATAGATTTTAATGAAGTCCTTACATTATTTTTCTTTCTTCTTACTTAACATCCATTCGTACAAGGCAGGATTTGAGTAAGTTGAATCCCAGGAGTTGTGATTATCATTCGGGAAAATCGTCAGTTCTGCTGATGGATTGACCGGATGGAGTTTTTGGTAGAAATTAAAAGCATTTTCAGGCAGAACGATATCATCCATTCCACCATGATAAATCTTCATGTTGAGATTTTTATACTGATGAATATTTGCGTACATCACTCTGTCGGTCGGTGCACAAACAGAAACAACCGCTGCAAACATTTCGGGATGTTCCATCGCTAATTTCAGAGTTCCCCAACCACCCATTGAGAGTCCGGTGAGGTAAATTCTGGAATCGTCGATCTTGTATTTTGACTGAATTTCTTTGATTAAGTGATACACCGTCACTGTATCCCACCAAGTATCTGCCGGACATTGAGGTGCTAAAATTGCGACTGGCTCTTTGATTAAATTTTTATAGGTAAACGGACTGTGCGCTTTTACTTTTTCGAGATCATTTCCCCGTTCGCCGGAACCATGCAGGAAAACCACCAACGGTATTTTTCCTTTTGCATTTTTAGGATAATCGAGGATATAGGATATTTTTTCTGCACGTTTTACGTCTTTACTGAATGTGGTTTTCAATTCCTGAGCATTTAAGTTCAGTGAAAATGGAAGGAGTAAAAGTGGAAGATGTTTTAGTTTTAAACTCATATTTCTTTAGGTTTTGGCTAAAGCCGTTTGTTTTCTTTTGATCGGCTGTATTATATTGAACCCTTTCAGGGTTCTGAATTTAACCGGTCCTTTTTCCCATCGGTTTCACCGACGCCTATTCAAAGTGAACCCTTCGGGTTTTATATTTCAAGACGATGACAACGAATGTTTTTTTTACGATCTGTCATGGTTTTAAATTTCAAACATTTTTTTGATTATAATTATTATTAAAACCCTTTTAGGCTCCAGAATTTGTCTGTTCTTTTTTTCCATCGGTTTCACCTACGGCTATTCAAATTGAACCCTTCGGGTTTTATATTTCAAGACGATGACAACGAATGTTTTTTTACGATCTGCTAAGGTTTTAAATTTCAAACATTTTTTTGATTATAATTATTATTGAAACCCTTTTAGGCTCCAGAATTTGTCTGTTCTTTTTTTCCATCGGTTTCACCGACGGCTACTCAAATTAAACCCTCTGGGTTTTATATTTGAAATTTGTAAGCCCTGTAAGGGTTTGAAACTTTACCAGGCTGCCTGCTCTATACTTTTGGCGACCAGTTATCAATAGCCCCATAGTAGCGGCATCCTTGTTTGTTGCAGACGGAACGAATAGGAGGCTCTGACAAAAAAGATACAGCACTTCGACAAGCTCGGTATAAACTACTAATGGATTAAGCTCCTAAAAGGCAATTGGCTGATGGCTTTTAGCATTTAGCATAATTGACCTCTATTTTATGTTATATTTTTCTGATTTGAAATTCAGTTTCTTTAATCCCTGCTTAATTTCCGGGGCATTCATAAATAATTTCCATAAAAATCCGGTGCGGTAGTTTTCAATCATCGGGGCAATTGTCCCCTGGTCGATGGCTAAATACCTTGGCGTTGTCCAGTTGTCATAATGAATGGACGTCGCATCGTAAGGACCTGCAGAGCCGATGAATTCTGGCTTTTGAGTATACATAAATCTCAAAAAGTCCATAGATTCTTTTGGCGTATACGGGAAACTGCTCAATGCAGCCGTTGGCGTGATGACACCGTGGTCATTTTGTGGAAAATGCGCGTCATACCCCACTCCGCCATCTTTGTTTCGTGAATAACCTGCCGTTAATCCCCAGTAGTTTTCACCGTAGCCTTTCCATTGCTTTGGATTTTCGACGCAGTATTTGTAGTCGATTAAAACCTGATTTTTATTTAAATCAAAATAGTTTTTGATCAATTTATCCGACAAATTTGTAGGATCTAAACCGATGTAGGAATAGTGTGCCCAAAAAAGTGGCCCGCCATATTCTTCGGCTCCGTTGTGCTTAACAAACATCGGAAGTCCGTACTTTTCTTTGTCTGAAAGATAAGTCCCATTTCTCGTCCATCCTTTTTCATACGTTTCTGCATCGATGGAATAGGTTGGTGATGACGCCGCAAGAATGTAGGTGATCAGACATTCATTGTATCCCTGCAACGGAAAATTCATTTCCCACTGATATTCCGGTGACCAGTGCCAGTACAAAACTTTTTCGCCGCCTTTGGTGTACCAGTTCCACTGAATTCCTTTCCAGAGTTCGTCGCATTTTTTGGCTAAAGCTTTTTCTTCGGCATTTCCGTTTTTGAAATATTCGCGAACCTGAATGATACCTGTGGTCAAAAAAGCGGTTTCTACCAAATCTCCACCGTTATCTTTCTTTCCAAAGGGAACCGTTTTACCGGTTTCTCCATTAATCCAATGTGACCATGCGCCTTTGTGACGGTCTGCTTTCGCAAGGAAATCCATCATCGTGGTCAGTCTTTTCACAGCTTCTTTTCTGGGAATGAAACCTCTTTCCACTCCGACTAAAATAGTTGCCAATCCAAATCCTGAACCGCCGGTAGTTATAACGTGCTTGTCGTTATCAGGATAAATATTGTCTTCGTGATAGCGCTCTCTTCCAAGTTTTGAATTGGGTTCTGAGTAATCCCAGAAGTACTTTAAAGCATCTTTCTGAACTTTATCCATCAACTGATTGTCTGAAATATTATCCCCAACGGTTTTGTTTTGAGAAGTATTTTGAGTGGTTGATGATGTGGTTGTGCAGGATATGATGGTCAATGCCGCAATTCCTGTAAGTGCTAATTTTTTCATTTTAAATTTTATTTTTAAAAACTTTGCTAAAGATTTTAAACTTTAGCAAAGCTGTATTAACCGGTTCAATTTCTTATTTCCATATGAATAATAAGATCCTAAGTCCTTTATAGTAAAACCGTTTTAGTGTTTTAACAAGCTGCCAACGTTTTTAAAGTTAGTAAGCCTGAATTTATTTCAGCCTGATATTCTCAATTTTAAAAACCATGTTGTGACGAGTGGAAACCTAACTTAAGAAGCCCCTGTCTTACATCGGGAGCATTCATGAATAAATTCCACAGAAACTGGTTTTTGTGATTTTCAATCATTGGCGCAATAGTTCCCTGATCGATTGCCAGATATCTTGGGGTTACCCAGTTATAATGCACGGAGTACGCATCGTATGGTCCTGCAACTCCCACGTATTTGCTGTAATTTTCGTTATATAAAAATCTAAGCATATTCATACTTTCGGTTGGCGTATAGGGCATATTTGACAGTGCTGCAGTTGGCGTAATCACTCCCAAGTCATTATTTGGCTGGTGTGCAGAATATCCGGTAGAACCGTCAGCATTTCGGGAATAACTTGCGGTAAGTCCCCAGCTTTTAGAGTTATAACCCTGCCAGCCCTTAGGATTAGCAACGGAATACTGATACATGATTTTTGCATGATTGGTCGTGGCAGTGCCGTAATTTACATAATCATCTGTTAATCCTCTCGGGTCAAGACCTAAAAAAGAGTAGTGTGACCAAAACATTGGTCCGATGCTTCCCGGAGCCCCGTTGTGAGCAACTACGACAGAATTTCCGTAGACGCTTCCGCCGTTGGCAATGCTTCCGTTGCGAGCCCAGCCTTGCGTGTAAACAGGTTTATCTATGGTAAAAGTAGGTGAAGCTGCTGCCATTACATAAGTAATTAAAGTTTCATCAAAACCTTTCAACTGCATATTCATCTGAAAATTGTAATTCGGAGACCAGTGCCAATACAATGTGTTTTCTCCTTTTGTATACCAGTTCCATTCAATGCCTTTGAAAAGGGTGTCTGCTTTTTGTGAAAGAGCAAGTTCTGAAGCATCAGTAGAACTTTTAAAGTATTCTCTAACACAAATCAGTCCCTGTGCTAAGAATGCTGTTTCTACTAAGTCACCACCATTATCCTGTGGACTGAAGGGAATCACCTGTCCGTTTGTTCCGTTCATCCAGTGTGGCCATGCACCGTGAAATCTGTTGGCATTCTGAAGAAAGTTGAGTGCTGTTGATAATCTTGAAACCGCATCTGCTTTCGTTACATAACCGTTTTTAATACCAACCAAAATTGTCATTAATCCAAAACCAGAACCTCCCGCCGAAACGACGTTAGCATCTTGTCCCGGATTATCGGTGTGGTATCTTTCTCTGGCCAGTTTAGAATTGCTTTCCGCGTAATCCCAAAAATATTTCAGGGCATCTTTCTGCACCATCTCAAGGAGTTGGGTGTCGGTGTAGTTGTTGGTGGGTGTGGAGGGAGTTTCAATTGCTGTTTCCTGTTCGTTATTATCAGAAGAACAACTGCCACATAAAAATATGGCAGTTGTTGTGATTAAAATTGATTTTTTTAACATCAATTATTTTTTCTTGTTAAATAAATTCGTAATCTCAGCAGATGTTAAAGCGGTAGTATACATTCGGAACTGATCGATCCCTCCAGTCCAAGAATTTTTCAACCAATCATCACCTCCTGTATCAATCTGAGCCTGAGTAAATTCCTGTGGTCCTGCACCAATCTTTAAGCCAGTAATTTTTGATGCTTCAAGACTTACATTACCATGTCCTGTCCAAACTGGAGCATTAGGATGAGCTACACCATCTTTGTACATTGTCATTTGCGAGGAAGTTGCATTATAAACGAATGCCAGATGATGCCAATTTCCATCATAAAGACCTGTCACAGTATTAGCTCCTACCCATTCAAACCACTTTTCTCCTACCGAATCTTTAACAAAAAATTTCAGTACAGGTGCAGCTACACTACCTTCTGATAGAAGAAACATTGAAGCAGCAGACCAGTGGTAATCTGCCGGAGATGGCAAACTGAAAATATGATCTGTAGCTATATTTCCCTTTTTTACCCAAACAGATACTGTGAAACTTTTTGCATTCTGAGCAAAATCATTTGCACTTGAATATTTCACATATTTGTATTTTGCACCTTGAATTGCCTTGCTCGCAGGACCATCAATAGTCTGTAAAGGATTACTTGAAGGAAACTTAGCACGTATGCTATCTACTGCGTTCATCAAGGGATTAGAGGTTGCCCCATCAAATGCTGCATAAAATTTTAACGAACCACCAGGAGCATTTGCATCTTTTGGAAAATTGTCTTCCAATTCGGGACGTTCTAAATCCTGACAAGAAAAAACTAACATTCCTATCGAGAAGATGCTAAAAAGTTTGATTATATTTTTCATTGTATACTTAATTAATAATTAGGATTCTGAATTAAAACACCTTGAGCTTTATCAATTGCCTGCTGAGGAATAGGAAAATGTTTATTTCTGTCAGCATAACCTTGTGTGGATAAAATAGTAATCGCATCTCCCCATCTCACTAAATCGTAAAATCTTTCAAACTCCATTGCAAACTCTATTCTTCTCTCATGTTTTATAGCTGTTCGCATTGTTCCCTGATTCGATGCTGTAGTAACTCCCAAATTGGCTCGACCTCTAATCATATTTACATATGTTGTGGCTTTTCCAATCTGACCAAGTTCATTAGCCGCTTCTGCCGCAATCAATACAACATCAGCATAACGGAGAATTTTAATATTCTCCCAATGGTTTTTGGTCTGAGCATACTGTATTCTTTCTGCAGGTAAAGTATATGCTTTTCCGTTCCAATATTGTTGTGCAACAGTAGGAACTGAAGGCAGAGTCAGTCCTGGCGAATTATAAATATCTGGTCCCCCAGAAGTAAGAATTGTTGTATTCTTACGGATATCCCCAGTTTCATACGCGCTAACCAATCCTGTTGAAGGCACATTAAAACCCCAACCTAAATCCCACGTTCCACTACCTCTGACTCCTTGTGATTCATAAAAGTTATTTGAATATTTTGTTGGGTAATCATAAGTTTTTTGGACTTCGAAAATAGATTCTTTTGAATTGTTGCCAGCTTTTGTAAACTCTGCGTCATACGAAGAGTTCAATAAGTAAGTTCCAGAGTTTATCACTAATTCTGAATGCTCCAATGCTTTTGACCAATTTCCCTGATATAAATAAAGTTTAGCCAGAAGAGTATTAGCCATTCCTTTGGTAACTCTTCCCAGATAAGCACTTGTCCACTGAAGCGGCAAAGCAGCCTCGGCTTCTGTCAGATCTTTGATAATCTGTGCATCTACCTGAGCAATAGTGCTTTTTGGTGCAATTTCGTCCTGAGGAATATCGATAGTTTTCAGATTGATGGGAATTTCACCAAAATCTCTTCTGAGTTCGAAATAGCAAAAGGCTCTGATTGCTTTAGCCTCGGCAATATTTGTGAGCGTACCTGCGGATGTGTCACCTGAGGCAATCGCCGTATTAATAAGTTCATTACAGTCAAAAATAATCTTATAGTGGCCGTTCCAGTCACTTAGAATATTTCCATTTGTAGCTACATAACCAAAATTATTAAACACTGTACCATCAGCTGCACCATCAATTGTCGTACTTCCCTTCTCGTTATCATCTGCTCTGATGCAGTGTGTCCAGACATAAGAAAAATCACTTACACCACCTTCTGTTCTAAGACTGGCATACAGACCAAATGCTAAAGATTCAAAACCTCCGATTGGAACTTCATCACCTACCGGTCTGCCTAATGGTCTTTCATCAAGCCATTCGTCGCCACAACTGTTGAATGATAAGGCTGCAGCGGATAAAAACCCTGTTAATAATAGTTTTTTATAATTTAATTTCATTTTTATTTAATTTAAAAAGTTGCGTTTATACCAAAACTAACAATTCTTGGGTTTGGATACCCACTTGTATTAACACCAAACTGGGTTGCAGAGCCTCCAAATTCTGGTGTAAACCCATTTACATTATCCCAAGTCTTGAGGTTCTGAACATTAAAATAAAGTTTTAAACCTTGCAGTTTGTATCTGGAAACCAATTCTCTGTCAAAATTATAACCTACCTGAACATTTCTGATTCTAAAGAAACTTCCATCTTCAATCATGTAAGTAGAGTTTTCTCTGTTATATGCTGTTCCGGAAAAACTTCTAGGTTCCCAATTTGATGTTCCCGGACCTGTCCATCGGTCAAGTCTTTCCTCCCGATAGTTAAAAGGTGCAAATGAACTTCCGTTACCCCAGTCTCTAAATACCTCGTTACCATATACTCCATAGAAATCAGCATTTAAAAAGAAGCCTTTATAATCTGCTCCAACACTAAATCCGTATGTGAAATCTGGTGTTGGGTTACCAATCATAGTCCTGTCATCAGGAGTGATTTTCCCATCACCGTTCAAATCCCTGTATTTAAAATCTCCTGGACCCACGTCGCCAATGGTAGATGCCGGTGATCCTAAAATATCTGCGTAAGACTGATAAATTCCCTCTACTTCATATCCATAAAAAGCACCAACCGGTAATCCCGCTTTGTAAATTGCAGGTCCATAGAATGTTTGATATCCATCCTCCAAAGTATTCAGAACCTTGGTTTTGGTTGTAGTTAAATTTCCGTTGAAAAAATAAGAGAAGTTTTCACCAATATTATCTTTCCATCCAGCGGTGAATTCAAAACCTTTGGCTTCAATAGATCCAGAATTCATAAAGAAATTAGGATTTCCAATTACGTAATTCAATAAATTTTCTGTCCTTTTATTGTAATAGGTAGCTTCTAAAGATAATCTTTTCTTTAAAAACGTCGACTCGAAACCGAATTCGTATGACTTTAAATGTTCCCATGTAAGATCTTCTGCCTCTTCATATTGTTTTACGAAAGCAGGATATAAATTCCCGTTAAAAACTCCTGTTCCCCCTTCTACGTATACAGGATATCCAAAATAACTGTAAGGAGTAAACTGGTTACCCAAATCACCATATGATCCTTTGATTTTCAGATAATCAACAACTCCATTATCCTTCATAAAATTTTCTTTTGAAACCTCCCAGGCACCACCAACTGACCAGAACCATGAAAACCTGTTCCCAGGCGCTAACATGGATGAACCATCATTACGTAAAGATGCATTTAACATATATTTGTTGTTATAGCTATACAGCATACGGCCAAAATAAGATACTTGCTTCTGTCGATATTGGCTTGTATTTACTGCTCTTGTAACGGGATCTACATAATCGGAATTCAAATACCAGAATCTTGGATTATTTGGCATTTGTCCTAATGGATTAGAAAGACTGCTCTTTGCATTACCGGACATACTTGAATATTCACGATTAATGGTTTCAAAACCTGCCATTAAAGTCAAATCATGATTACCAAATTTATTTTTATATGTTAATAACTGGTTCTGTTGGAATGACAAATCCCGATTCTCAAACTGATTTACTGTAGACAGCAATCTGCCTGAGTATGGGGACACAGTATTTGATTCCGGAATGTAAATATCGAAGATAGGCTCATACCCTCTACCTGTTCCATTTCTGTAGGTCAGGAAATAATTAGATCTAAAAGTAAAATGTTTTGCAAAATCAAATTCTAAATAGGCATTAGGGTTAAACTGAAAATCTTTATTCAACTGCGTGTATCTATGACCTTCAACTAATGCAAGTGGGTTTCCGATCTGAGCTGCACCTATTTGTTGAGGCAATGAATTGTATAATCCAAAAAATTCACCTGGATTATTATTTACGGGAGAAACAATTGGAGTGGCATTCAGGGCAGAGCTAAAACTTCTTAACTGAGGCAGTTTAGCATAAGATCCGGTAAAACCGAATCCTGCTCTCAAACCTTTAGTAATTTTAAGATCATCATTGAATTTCATTGTTAATCTTTCATATTCCTCATATTTGATAGAGCCGTCTTCCTTCTGGTATCCAAATGAAAAACTCATTCTGTTTTTATCACTTCCATTTGCAATAGTTACATTGTGCTGTTGGATTGCACCGCCTTTTTGACGAATAGCATCTATCCAATTGGTGTCAGCATTAAAGATATTAAACTGATTGTAAGCAGGTAACCCCTGATTGGCTAAATCCTCATTAAACAAAGTTTTAAAACCGGCAGCATTCGTAATATTCGGTCTGTTATCCAACGATTTGATACCGATAGATGATGAAAGACTTACAGATGTTCTGCCCGCTTTACCTCTTTTTGTTGTAACGATAATTGCTCCATTTGCTCCCCGGCTACCGAAAATTGCTAATGAAGAAGGATCTTTCAGAATTTCCATAGATTCAATATCTGCTGGGTTAAGAAAGTCTATATTGTTTGCAAAGACGCCATCCACAATGTAAACAGGATTAACTCCGTTGATAGTTACTGTACCTCTGATTCTGACATCAGCTTGAGAACCAGGCTGTCCCGAGTTAACGACTGACAAACCCGCCACTTTTCCCTGTAAAGAATTTACGGGATTGGATGCCGGCTTATCCGCAACCTCTGCTCCATCAACTTTTGCGATAGACCCTGTAAGATCTCTCTTTTTAGCAGTACCATACCCAATCATCACCACCTCCTCAATTTTATTCTCTTTTGGAATAGTGTCTTGGGGAGTAGTCTGCCCGTACGCATTCATACCGAAGTAGAGAACCGCAATGAGGGTGGGATACTTTAAATTTTTGTGTTTCATATAGTTTCAATTTTCTTGTTTGTTTTCTTCTGTTTCTTATCTCAAAATAAGACATTAATCCAAAAATAAAAAAAAAATCGATTTCTGTTAATTTTACTTAAAGAATTTACGATTTTAACACAACATCTTATAATTAAGCAAGATAATAGTAATATCCGTTAACATATAGTTAATATAAACCTTAAATATTATCATTTTTACACTTTCAAAAACGCCTAATTTTTCCTTTTGAAGCATTTAATTCCCCAAAATATTGAGACAAGACGTCTAAAAAGCCAGAATGTTAAAAATATCAGACATATTTTAACATTTTTTACGTCGCACAAAACCCGATAACGGACCAAAATTTTCATCTCTGATTTTTTGGTGCTATATTTGAAACCTGATCTCTATTAAACTTTATTATGAAAAAATATATCATAGCTGCAGCTTTGATTCTGGGAACCGGTATTGTAATTACCACTTCCGTTCAATCCTGCACTACGCTTGCAACATCAGATGTTGGACTGGCGGTTATAAAACGTGTTTTGCTTGGCGGAATTAATAAGGGCGCAAATATTTACGGAAACAAAGATGCATTTATGCAGAATGATCTCATAGATAAAGCGTTACCAAAGGAGCTGAGAGATATCAATGCTACTTTGGAGAAGATTGCTCCCTCTTTGGTTCAGAAAGAAAAACAATACATTGCTGAAGCAGCGGCTTACACAGTCAATATTTCAAAACCAATTTTAGAAAGTGCTGTGAACAGCCTGAATGCACAGGATGTTACCAGAATTCTTCAGGGTGAAAAAGGGACTGCCACTTTAATTTTGAAAGAGAAAACCCAGACTCAGCTGATACAGGCTATTGCACCGAGGGTTGAGCAGGAATTAAACAAATACGGAATCGTGAAAACCATTAACACCGCACTGTCAGGAAGTAATCTTTTAGGAAGTCTGCTGGGAGGTAATAAGACGTCCGTTAATTCAGGCGGACTGAGCACTTTGGCTTCTGAACAGTTGGTAAATGGAATGTTCAACATTATACAGGATTACGAAATCGAAAATTCCAAAAGCCTTTTGGGACCATTAGGAAAACAGTAAATTAAATTTAAGACAAATTAAAAAATGGATATAATAGAGGGAAACCAACACGCCAGCCCTGAAGATTTTTATGAATCTCTGAAACAGAAATTAGAAGATAATCACGATTTTCCGGAAGATTATTTATTTAAATTTATCATCCCTACCGATCAGGCGAAACTTACCGAAATCTATAAGGTTTTCGACGGAATTAAATTTACTTTAGGAAACCGCGAAAGCAAAAACGGAAAATACACGGCATGCAACATCAATGCTTTTGTTCTGGACGCGGATCAGGTAGTGAGAATTTATAAAGAAGTAAGTAAAATTGAAGAGGTAATTCTTCTGTAAATCAGAAACCAATCGGAAAAATAAAAGTCAGCGAAGTGCTGACTTTTTCTATTTATTCAATGAAGAATTTCACATTTTCAATCGGTCTTCCAAGCATTGCCACTGAACCTTTAATTAAAATTGGCCTTTGAATCAGTGAAGGATTTTCAACTAAAACATCAATCCACTCATCTTCAGAAAGCTCTTTTCCTGCGTAGTTTTCAAGATACAGACGATCTGTTTTTCTGATCAGATCGTGAACGCTCTGGCTTAGCTTTTTCAATAGTGTTTTAATTTCCAATGCCGAAAGCGGATCTTCCATTAAATCTATAATTTCGAAGGCAACGCCGTTTTCGTCAAGATATTCTAAAACTGCTTTTGATTTTGAGCAGTTTCCGTTGTGAAGCACTTTAAGTACCATGATTATTTGAGATTTGATATTTGATATTTGATATTTAAAACAGGCCATTCAGCTCTGCTTCAATCTTTTCAAGAATAAAGCCAAAATCTTCAGGCTTTTCAACAAAATCCAGATCATCCACTTCTATTACAAGGAGTTTTCCTTCGGTGTATTCAGATATCCATTTTTCGTACTTCTGATTCAGTTTAGAAAGATATTCAATGCTGATCGAGGCTTCGTATTCCCTTCCTCTTTTGTAAATTTTCTTTACCAGATTCGGAACATCTGATTTTAAATAAATCAGAAGATCTGGAGCCGAGACGAAAGATTTCATCAGATTAAATACCGATACATAATTATTGTAGTCTCTGTCGGACAGGAGTTTCATGTCATTTAAGTTTTCCGCAAAAATGTGGGCATCTTCATAGATCGTTCTGTCCTGAATAATATTTTTACCGCTTTCACGGATCTCTTTTACCTGTCTGAAACGGCTTCCGAGAAAATAAATCTGCAGTGCGAAACTCCACTTGCTCATATCTGCGTAGAAATCTTCGAGATAAGGGTTGTGATCTACATCCTCAAACTGTGCATCCCACCCGTAATGTTTTGCAAGCATGGTCGTTAAGGTGGTTTTTCCTGCTCCGATATTTCCTGTAACCGCAATATGCATATTTCTCTGTGTCTTATTAAGATTTAATACCCAAGATTTTCAATTTCCTCCAAAACCTTCAGAACGTCGCCTTTCTCAGATTTTTCGTTTTCAAGTTTTTCGATGGTCTCTTCAAGCTCTTCCTTCTTAGCTTTAGCTTCCATCAGACGAATAGTTTCGGGTGTGTAAAGATAGAGTTTGTTGCCTTTCAGTTCAAAAAAAGCGAGGCTGTTTTTATCCACAATCTGTGTGTCGGGATCTTCAAATATTTTGGTGATTTTCTGGTCAGGGCTGAATCTCAGGATGCTGCTTTTGGTAATAATCAAAACCATTTCGTTTTCTCTTCTGAAACGTTTTCCATTGACAATTTCGGCTTCAAAAAGTTTTTCAAATTTCAAATTGTAAATCCTGAACAGTTTTTTGCTTAAAACATACACCTTATTTTCGAAAACCAAAAGATCAATAATATCTTCAAAACCACCGTCGTATGGATAAGAATTAATAGTTGTATCGTTCCTGAAATTGTATTGTAAAAGACGTCTCGTACTTTCATCTAGAAGCCAGATCTGCTGCAAATCTTCGGCATAAGCATGTTTAATGTAGCTGAACTTCTGTTTGAAATCTATCTTCTGAATATCGTTGAGATTCTGATCTACAAACTTCATTTCCTGAGCATTTTCCGAAAAAAGCGGAATGCTTAAAGGATTCTGAACACTCTGAATTTTGTAAGGAACAGGAAGCATCATCTGCCCGATCTGTTTCCCAAGAGAATCGTATTTGGTCAGGCTGAAATCTTTGCTTTTGTAGATGTAAAGATTTCCGTAATCATCGGCAAAAAAATCTTTCACTTCCTTCAGTTTCAGTGTGTCTAAAGGAAGACTTTTCTGCGCAGAAACCGTACAGAATAAAAATAAACAGATGATACTAAATAACCTCAATACTATTTTACTAAGAAAGCGTCCCGAAAGGAACGCTGACAATTTACATACTTTATTTTATTAAGAGAGAAATTACTTTCAACTTTAACTATTTTACAGCAACTTCATAAATTTTAGACCACTTTTTACCTGTAACGACCATGTTGTCACCTTTGAAGGCAATTCCATTGAGTACATTTTCGCTGTCTGCGTCGGTAAACGGTTTCGCAATTTTTGTGAAATCAAATTTACCTACAACTTCACCGGTTTTTGGATCAATTTTTAAAATGATCGGCTGATGCCAAACGTTGGCGTATACAAAACCTTTGTAATATTCAAGCTCATTAAGCTGATCATAGACCGAACTGTTTCCGGCAACTGAAATATATCTTACAATTTTTGAAGGGTCACCTGGGTTCAGAAAATAAAGATTTTTTGTGCCGTCTGATGCAATCAGATTTTTACCGTCATACGTCAGTCCCCAACCTTTCACCATCATGTCCGGATAAGGAAATTCTGAAAGCAGTTTTAAGGTATTTTTATCATAAACAAAACCTTTTTTATTTTCCCAGGTAAGCTGGTAGATTTTATCTCCTGCAATGGTGCTGCCCTCAGAAAAAACATCTGCCGGCTGTTTTACTTCTTTGGCGGGAATAGTATCTCCGATTTTATAGGTAATCAGTCTTGAGGTTCCGTACTGACCGTCGCTTTCGTAAATTGTGTTTCCGTCAATCTGGAAACCCTGTACGAAATTGGCAGGATTGTGAGGATATTCAGCTACAATCTCATAGTTCAGCGCTTGCTCTGGAGTTTTGCTGTACACATTGATGGTAGCATCCTGATACAGCATTTCGCCACCTTTTGTTTTGATATTAAAAGTAACCGCATTATCTCCAAGCGTGAAATATTTTGAATCAATAACCAAATCTTTGGTCTCTTTATCTCCAAAACTGATGGTAATGGTTTCTGCCATATCTAAAACATCCTGTGGCAGATTGAGTTTATCTCCGAAATGATATCCTTTCGCCTCCATAGAATTGTTGTAGTCCGCAAGCTTATTCATTGTTTTCTCGTCATTTTTACAAGAAACAACCGTAAAAAGCGTTGCAGATATAAGAAGCGCAGAAAAACCTGCTATGATTTTATTTTTCATATTCTAATTAAAAAATTTCTCAAAAATAACAAAAATTACGGCTCTTTGCTAATTTCCGAAACATTCTCTCCGAATTGTAAAATATAACCGTTGTTATCGTAGATTGCAAACTCACGCATTCCCCATTCAAAAGTTTCGATTTCGTAGCAGACATCAGCTTTTTCTTTAAGATCTGACCATAAAATTTCCACATCATTTATATTAAAATAAAATGATCCCGAAAAGCCGATATTGTTAGATTTAGAATGGTCATTCTTCTTTGAAATCATCAGAACCACGTCATCTTTCTGCAAAGAAGCCCACTGCCAGTTTTCGTTTTTTTCATTTAAACTGAAACCTAAAATTTGGGTATAAAAAGATATGGTTTCTTCGAAATGGTCAGTCCAAAGTACTGGACGGAGTGCATTAAATTTTGTCATGTAAAAAATATTTATTTGAATTTCAAAAATGCTTAAAAGATTAACTTACATCTTGCTTATAAAATCATTATTTCGAAGAATTATACTCAATAATAAATTTGCCGCCGTAATCATCAAAGCTTACTAAATAACCATTTAAGAACATTTTGTACAATATTGTCTGTTTTGTATTATAAGATAAAGTCTTTGGGTAAAAATAGTATTTTTTACTGTTCTTATCCTGATCAAAATATTTTTCTACAATTGATTCTACCGGAAGACCTGTAATCTTTTCATCTGATAAAAACGCTCCATAATTATGATTCGAAACCGCTCCTTCACTGATTTTAAAATTATTTTTTAACAATGCTGTCAGAAAGCTGTGAAAGTCTTTAAATTCAGTTTGATAATGGTCGCTGTAAATATCATGTAAAGAATTAACATTACTTACAATCACTGAATCGTTATTTGTCTTAAAATATAAATTGTACCCCACAGATGGTGAAGGTAAAGAATCGTCAGTGACTGATGATTTTTCAATAAATTGATCAGAAACTTTTGAATCTGAGGATCTGGAGCAGTTTAAGATCAATATGAAGACAGATAAACAGATGAGGTTTTTACAATACATAAATTATGTAACAGACATTAAATTTATTTCTCCAAAAAAGGTTTCAGACTTTGGTTTAAAATTCCGCGCCATCCTTCTGCAAAGCTTTTGCGTGAAAAATTTTCACCCAGTTCACTGAATTTTTCTGTATCTCTGTGAGTTACTTTTACGGAAGTTTCCCCAGTTTCCATTTCCTTAATTTCCCATAAAACCGTTGTTTTTACTGTGGAAAAATCAGGATACGTCCATGTATACGAAAGTTTTTTTTCTGGAATTACTTCCAGAACTTCACCTACGTGATGGTATTTTTTATGATCTCCCGGCTCATAAAAATCGAAAACATTTCCTGTCACGGGCTGAAAATCCTGAATATCGAAATACCAGTTTTTCATTTCTGTTTTATCTGTCAAAGCCTTCCAGACTTGTGCTGCAGAAGCCTTGATAACGGTTTGAATTTCGATCGGATTATCCATATTTTTTAAATTTAAATCTTATGTGTGTGCAAAACCTGTGATTTTTGCCTCATCAAAATCGAGCTGCATTTCTATCGTTCTCATCACGTGATCATCGAAAATTTTCTCGCGCTTCATGCGGTGAAGTTCATTACGCTGTGCCTGAATGACCTGTCTCAGCACATCTTTATTTTCATTCATTGCCAGAACATAATCTCCTGTTGTCGCCATACACTGGGCTTTATCAGCCATCATCATCATTTCATTTTCAAGCTTGTGAATCTGGTGTTTTACGAGTTTGTTTTTTTCTGAAAGTTCAGAAAAATCACTTGTCAATTTTTCCAGAGCTGTTTCTTTCAGTTTCCGCATCAGGATTGCTTCCTGCTTTTCCTCAGGCAATTCACTTCCGGCATCTTCTATTTTCAGCCATTTTAATATTGGAGAAAGCAGGAGACCCTGCCCTACTAAAGTAATTAAAATGATGACAAAAGTTACGAATAAAATTATATTTCTGTGCGGAAAAGGTTCGCCCGGACTGATGTAAACAGGTATTGAAAGTGCTGCTGCCAGAGAAACAACACCCCTCATCGCCGCAAAACTGATGATAAAAGGCTCTTTCCAGTCGGGTTTTGGGTTTTCGTGCCTTACTTTTTTTGAAAAAAGTCTTGGAACGTAAACAATTGCATAACTGTAAGCCAAACGTGTAAAAATGATGGCTCCACCGATGACAATACTGTAAAAAATACCTTCAGAAATGGTGTAATCTTTCATGGATTCAATAACAACCGGAAGCTCCAAACCTATCAGTATGAAAATAATGGTATTCATTAAGAAAATTACAACGCTCCACACATTTCCTGTCTGGATTCTTGAGGTGTGACTTAAATAGCAGTGTGAGTTATATGACATCAACAATCCTCCTGCTACAACCGCCAAAACACCTGAAAAATGAAAATGTTCTGCCGCAACATACATTACATAGGGAACAATCAAAGTAATCACTGTGTCAATATTTGAATTGGAAGGAATCATCCTTAAAAACTTACCGAAAACAAGTCCTGCACCGACTCCTACAGCGACACCGCCAATCGCCATTGTAAAGAAATCCTGAACGGCTTCGCGGAAAATAAACTGTCCGGAAATAACTGCCGCCAAAGCAAATTTAAATACAATTAAACTCGAAGCATCATTGATTAAACTCTCCCCTTCCAAAACAGTTGTAATTTTTTTCGGAATTTTCATATTCCTTAAAATTGAAGTTGCAGCAACAGCATCGGGAGGAGAATTTACTCCACCTAAAAGGAATCCCATCGCCACCGTAAGCCCTGGAATAATTGAGGATGAAAGATAAGCAACGACGATTGAGGTAAGAAATACCAGACCGAAAGCCATGGAAAAAATCTGTTTTCTCCATTTGTGGAAATCCTGCCATGAGGTAAACCACGCAGCTTCAAATAAAATCGGAGGAAGAAAAATCAGAAAGACCAAATCCGGCTCAATCTCAATTTGCGGCATTCCGGGAATGAAACTTACCAGCAAACCGGCAATAACAAGGAAAATGGGATAGGCAACTTTCAGCTTCTGACCAATCATTACAAGAATCATGACGGAAAGCAGCACGGCTATTGAAATAATTACGTAATCGTGAATCATTATTTTTGAGTTTTAGTGTAGTTTTTATTTAATTTAAATTTAAAAATAATCTCAGTACCAAACGGAAATGTTCAGATTAAAATTAAATTTCTCTGTATTTTTAAAGACCGAATCTGGTTTGGTTTTACTTTAGTTTCCCGTGAAGGGAATGTTGTTATAAAACCCGATCTGTATCTGTCCGCGGTTTTTATTTTCCTGTATCTGATTCATATAGCCGGCTTCAATTTTCATATTTTTATTGATAACAAATCCTAAAGCGCCGTACACACGGTTCCGGTCAAAAACAGAGCTGTTCAGATGAAGAAAAAATTCATTGTAAGCCGATAAATACAGAGTTTTAGGACTCATCTCCTTATTATTTAAAGGAATGTTTAAACCGATGTAATATCTGAATCTCATCCTGAAATCATCTTCTAAAAAACGTTCTTCCAGACGGTAACGGTGCTGAAGATTAAACCTTCCGAATTTCTGTTTTGTAATAAACTGCTGAAAAATGCGGTGCTCGATATTCTCAGTTTTTTCACCGTTTCTGTAGGGTTGACTGAGGATAAAACCGTACCCCAGCAAAACATTGTTATTATTTTCGGTAAGGTCATAACCAATTCCTGTACGGATCAGCAACTGTTCGAGATCACCTGTTCCATCAAAACTTCTGTACTGAATTTCATTATGAAAATTAAACTTATTGCTGATTTTATTGTTTCCAAAATACATATACCAGGCTCCGAGATCATTGGTCTGAGCAATTGAAAACGATCCTATCAAAAGAAAAAGGAAGGCAGAAAAGGGTTTAAGAAGTTTCATGTAAAGTTGGATAATAAATATTCTCTATCAAATAATCAAAATCAATACTAAAAATCAATAACAGACAAAGAGTCGGATTGAAGATCAATTTTGTGACGTAAATGGTCAGATTATATAATCTCATTTAATCAAAAAAGTCAAATTGTCATTGAAATTAAACGTTTTTGAAAAACAAAAAACCGCCAGAGAAACTGACGGTTTACATTTTAATATACCTTAAGGATGCTGCTGAGTTTTAGATGGGTCGTCGTAATTGACCATCCAGTTGATGCCAAACTGATCCGTGAGCATTCCGAAGTAAGCACCCCAGAATGTGTCTGTCATTGGCATTTTCATGTGGCCGCCCTGTCTGCCCAGTCTTTCGTAGATTCTTTGAGCCTCTTCTCGGGATTCTGCGTTTACTGAGATGGCAAAATTATTTCCCATCGTGACCTGTTCTGCGTATTCGCCGGCAGCGTCGCTTCCCATCAAAACTGTTTCGCTGGAAATCGGCATGCTCACATGCATAATTTTGTTTTTGTCTTCTTCAGACATTTCGGTTCCTTCTTGAGGAGGCATTTCACCAAAAGTTCCCATGTAAGGAATTTCCGTATCGAAAACGGTCTGATAAAATTCGAATGCTTCTCTGCAATTACCGTTGAAGGTAAGATAAACGTTTACTGTTGCCATGGTATTTGGTATTTGAGATTTGATGTTTGAGATTTGAAATTCAAGGTTTAAGATTTAAGATTCAAGGTTTAAGATTCGGGCTACGGGATTCGGGTTGCGAGTTTTGTGACTTAGGTTATGAGTTTCGGGATTTGAGATGCGGGATTCACATATCATTGAAAATTTAAAATTCAAGATTTAAGATTCAAGGTTTAAGATTTTCGGGATTTGAGAAGCGAGATGCGAGATTCAATCATCATTCATCATTTATCAATCATCATTTATTACTCATTGCTCATCACACATTACTCATGCTCTGTGTTGATCGATAAGAATCATGTTCCCGTCGGGATCCTTGAGGAAGATATGCTCCGGGCCGGTGGTGGTTTCATCGGCGGTTTTTTCCAGTTCGATTCCGCTTTCCATGAGATTTTTCTGAATGAGTCTTACATCATCGAAGTCTTCGAGATTCTGTGCATTTTCGTCCCAGCCGGGATTGAAGGTGAGCATATTTCCGTCGAACATCGCCTGAAAGAGACCGATCAGGGTGCTCCCGTTTTTCATGATGAGATAATTGTTTTCCATGCTTCCACACATGGAAGAGAAGCCCAGTTTTTCATAAAATTCTTTGGATTTAGCCAAATCTTTTACACTCAAACTTAATGAGAATACGCCTAATTTCATAGATAGTTTTTTATTTTTTTAAATCATCCCGTACATTTTCAGTTTGGGACAAAAGTCATCGTGTTGATTTCAAACCGTACTTTTAGTTAAAGCCATTTTGTATCCCGGGAAAACAAGAAAAGGAGCAGCAAGACCGCAAATCCACATCCAGGTTGGTGTAGGAAGCATAGTGAAATTCAAAATAATCACAGACAAAAGTACTGCCCCACAGAAAATTGCGCAGTACGGTTTTCTATCCTTTGCAATTCTTGTAGACACAAATCCTGCGGAAAAAGCAGCGAAGGCATATCCAAAAATTACAATCACTTTTGCTTCTACAGGAAGTTCCTGAACATATTTTTTGAAAGCTTCCACTTTTTCGTAAGTAACACCGTCAGGCATCGGATAAATCATACGATTCACGGCTTCCACCAGAAAGATGATCAGATTGGCAACAACGATACCGCCAATCACTGCAAATATTTTTCTCAACATCATTATTGGTTTTTGAGTCTTGTTTTAAAATTCATGGTTTTATCATAGCTCATCCAGTCTCCTTTCAGGTTGATAACAGGATTTTCAATCTGATCTTTTTCTCTGTTCCAGGTAAAAGTATAAAGAAATGTTCCTTTAAACTCACCGGAGTGCTTGCCTTTATTTTCCTCAACCAGCTCGTATTCACCGTAAACAGTACTTCTCTTTGCCGAATTTTTGTATTTGGTAATTTTCATTTTACCTTCAAATTTTGCATACACTTTATCTACCAAAGAATATCCCGAGACGAAATATTCCTGATCATTTTTTTTATCCTGCTCAGAAATATTGATCTTAAGTTTTAAAACTTCACCTTCTTTCCCTATCGTCCCTACGTACGGCTTGCTGTCGTTGAGCCAGACTTTAGCAATATTCGGCATTTGTGCGAAACAGAAAGCAGTGCAGAATAAGAACAGAAATAATAATTTTTTCATGGTAAAATTTTAAACGCCAAACTGGCTGAGATGGTGATTGAGGTGCTTTGCAAACATATTGTTCCACTCATGAGACTTTAATTTCCCGAAAGAAAAAGATTCTTTCTCTTCAAAAGCCTCTGCTCCCAACTGCTGCGTTTTCTGAATAAAACCAATGAGTCTTTTTTTCTCGTCGTGAAAATTTCTTCTGTTTGAAATCACAAATTGTGGTGCTGTAGGCGAATCTCTGGGATACGCTTTTTCGCTCACCACTTTTGGCTTCACAAAACGTTTTAGAATAAATTTGGCAATGCTGCCTGGTTTTTTATGTTTTTCGGGCTCGTAAACCATTTCATAAGTTACACAACAATGCGCCAACATCTGGTCTACCGTCATTCTTCCCCACATTCCGTGTGTATCCTCTACGAGATTATTTATTCTATTGATGTAATTCTGAGCATCTTTTGAGTCGAAAACGTTTTCCATAGTCTGATTAATTGTATACAAACAAATATATTATTTTTTTGATTTAATTTTTAGTTTAAACTCAAATTGAAATGTAATTTATATCTAATTGGATCTATAATATATCTCACTGAGCTATTGCCAACATCACCTTCATCAAAATAATTCTGTTCACTTTTTTATTTCTTAGTTAATATTATTCTTTGATTTCCACTTTTACACCTTTCGTATTTGAATTCATCTGCGGGGCGTAATAATTCTGAATTGTTGTAATTCCGTTGGAGAAAACTCCGGAAGCATTACAGATCAAATCGTATTCAAAAACATATTTCCCTTTTGGCATTGACTGAATGTAGAAATTTGTTGAAGCATCTTTCGTAGACTGGTAATATCCCAAACTGTTTTTCCACTGATAACCCGAAATTACACTTAAAGGCTCAAAACCTGCCGCTCTCATATCTTTAATCTGAATAAATTCCATAGCACGGTCGGTGTTCAGAATCATTCTTACGGTCACTTTATCGCCCACTTTCAGCGGAGTTTCTGGTGTGATTTTTTTCAGTTCTTCGCCGTTAACCGTTTTTACTTTTTTGTACAGTTCTTTTGTAACGGAAAGGTAATTTTCTGAAGATTTTATTTTATCCAGATCTTCATAATACTGCCAGAATAATCCACCCTGAACAATTCCTGCGCCTGGTTTTGTTATGGTGACGGTTGCTAATTTTTTATCTAAAACATCGGTTTTCAAGGTTGATTTCACATAACCTGTTGCTTGGGTTTCCGGTTTTAATTCTTTTCTACCCCAAATAATTGTTGCTTTATCACTGTCTGCTGTCGTCCATGATTTTCCTGAATTTAAGATCGTGAAAATCACTTCTGCTGTTCCTCGTGAGCTTCCCCATGAGTTGACTTCTTTCTGTGTAATTAACCAGATTTTCATGTCTTCAATGAATTTCTGATCGTTTGGTTTTAGTGTACTGAAAGCTTCCAAAGCACCTGCGTGATTCACCACTTTTGAGCTGAACCATCCCCAGTCGTCCAGATTCTGTTTCCAGTAAACGCCTTGATTTTTAGAATCAACTGAGGTTTCCTTTAAATAAGTCATTAGTTTTTCTGAAACCTCTTTCAAACCATAATCATTCATCAGTAATGCTGCGCGGTGCAGTCCGAAGAATGTAAAATCAGTAATTTTTGCGGTTTTGGCTTTTTCTTTTACTAAAGATTTCAGTGTTGCAGATTTTCCCGTCAGAGGATATTCTTTTTCCCAGTAATTTCTTGCATTCAGATAATCCAAAGTCCAGTTGGTCCAGATATTTTCCTTTTTCACATCAAACCTGCCTGCTTCCTGATCAACATATTCAATCAGTTTTTTAACCAAATCTGCCTGTTCTGAATTTTGATAGTCTTTCACATTATCTTTCAGCCAAAGATTGATTTTTCCTAAATTTTTTAAGATATAAAGTGATGTAGAATAAGAACTTGGATAACCCTGATACCAGGAAAAACCACCATCAGGATTCTGTAATTTTTTAAGTTCGTCCCAATCGCTTTTTATAGAATTTTTCATCGTATTTGCATCAAAAAGCAGCGCTAATTTCTGCATTTGCTCTGTTTCATTTTTACTTTCCAAAACCCATGGTGTTTCATCGAGCAACAGCTGTTTCAGTTCCTGATTTTTTTCAAGATTTGAAGTTAACAATCCTTTGCTTTGATATTCTTCAAAAACCTTTTTCAGTTTTGGATTCGCTTTAAAAATTTCCGAGGCCAAAACATCGGCAAACCATTTATTAAAAACAACATCTGCGGAATTGTTCTGATCATTTTTAAGGCTTGGCAATGCAAACATAATTTCCCAGATTGGATTTGTCGTCAATTCTAAAGTATTGGAAACATTGGATATCGTAGTTGAACTGTTATTTTTAAGATTTTCAAGCTCAAAAGTTTTGGTTTCTCCTTCTTTCACAAAAACAGGAACCGCTTCTGTTACAAGCATTCTATTTGGTAAAACAGCGATTGCTTTTTGTTCGCCATCAGAATAATTTCCGGCCTTCGCAACAACTTTTAGAATAATTGAGGAAATATCTTTCGGAACAACAATTTTCCATGTTAAAGCTGAATTTCCGTTTTCTATTAGTTCAAATGCACTCGAATTATTTCGAATTAATCCGAATTTGTCGGTAATATCTTCATTTGTAAAGGCATCTAAGATTTGAAGTTGAGCTGTTCCGCTTAATTTTTTAATGGTAAGATTTGAGAGTTTTGACTGAAGGTTTAATTCATCTCCTTCTCTCAAAAATCTCGGATAATTTGGAGTTATTGAAAATTCTTTCTGCGTAACGACCTGTTTCTCCAAAGTCGTTGCTCTTGCATCTTTGGTATGAGCAAGGAACATTAATTTCCATTTTGTTAAAGCTTCGGGAGATGTGAATTCGAAACTGACATTTCCGTCTTTGTCGGTTTTTAAATCGGGATAGAAAAATGCGGTCTCGTTTAGATTTTGGCGGACTGGAACTGTGTTGGCAAGTCTTTCCTGAGCGTTTAATGGATCAATTACGTCTGTGTACTCCATTTTTTCAGCTTTTGTTAACTGTCTCCCAGAATTGAGAATTTCTACCGCTGCATCATCCATACTCAAGCTCTGTAAGCGCATCTCTTGCGGAGCAGAAACTTTAGGATTTGGTTTAGGCTCTGGAATTAGATTATAGCCAATTTTATCTCTTCCACCAGCTCCCTCCAAATACTCCCGATAAGGAGTCGCCTCATCTTCCTGATAATCTAAATCTTCATCCAAAGAATAATTCAACCAATTCAATTCGGGAATTCCGATGCTTTTTACCCTTACATACTTATAATTTTTTTCATAATATTCCTGCTGAAGACTATTTTGCAAAGAATAATTTTTAAAATCGTCGTAAGATATTTTTAAAGTATTCCAATCGAATTTATTGACATTGAACTGATCCAACGACATATCATACATATTCGCAAGCACTTCTGCGTTTACTTTTTCCCTATCCTTTCCTGAAACTTTCACAGTCCATTTTTCTTTAGAGTTCGGTTCTATTTTATCCCGGAAAGTTACCGTTTCAATCGTTATATTTCTTGACTGATCAGCTACACTAAAATTAACAGTTTTGGTTTGAACATCATTAAAAGATACCAGCTGAAAAGTAATATCTAAGTTTGAAACTTTCTCATTTGAAGATGCCGTAACGGGGAATTTTAAAACTCCATTTTTAAACTGATGAACCGAACTTACAGTCGGATTTACTCCATCCTGAAAAAACACATTAACAGACGCATCCAGAATCGAAGAATAAACATAAATTTCCGAAGTTTCACCGCGATTCAACTCTGTTTTTGGCTGCACCACTTCAAGGAAAATATTTTGCTCTTTACCAACAGATTTTTTACTGAAAACAGAAAAATTCTGTTTCGTTCTTATCGTGTCTTTGCCTTCAATATTAAATAATTCAAGTTCATAATTTCCTGTTTCAAGTTTGCCTAAATTTAAATCCGGTGAAGCTTCAACTTCGCTTTGTGAAACAGTTTTACTTAAGATAACCGACTGAGGTTTTGGACTCTCTTCATCATCACTTTTATCAAAACGGTCATGCGGAAATTTGCTTATAAATTCTGCCTTGGAATACTGCGGCAAATTCTGAGTATAATCTTCAAAATTACTTCTGAAAATTCTTTCAGGAGATTTCACTTTAGAAAGTTTTATCTGATACGTTTTTTTAAGATTTTGCTCGTTGTAATTTTTAGTTTCAACTTTCAGTCTTATACTTTCATCATCGAAAACATTTTTAATCTCATCTGCTTTGATATAGTGAGAAACCGAAGCTACTTTTATATTTGTATTGACAGACTGACTTTCGCCATTTACATCAGTCACAGAAGCGTTCACCGCAAAATTATCGATTTGAATTCCATCAGTATTTTCATCCTTTTTTAAATCAACTTTGATAGTAAATTCACCTTTGTCATCTGTTTTTACTTCTCCCAAAATTGAATTTTCGTTATCATAATCATGTGGAAACCAAGGGAAATATTTCCATCTGATGTTTTGTTTTTTGATTTCGTAATTTACTGTTGTGTTGCTTAATGCAACTCCGGAAAACATCATTGCTCTACCTTTTAATTCAAGCGTTTCTCCGTATTTGTATTCTGTTTTTACAGGTTCGAATGTGACTTCAAACTTCGGTCTTTTGTATTCTTCAACCTGAATATATTTGTTCCATTCTGCAAAACCTTCAGTTTTAATAGTGAAAGATCCATTGAGTTTACCTTTGGGCAAAATAAAGCTTCCATGATAAGAACCAAATTCATTTGTTGTAAATTCCCGAGAACTTATTTCCTGATTATTTGCATCAATCAGACTGATTTTCTGTTTCGTATTTGAAGCTACAGATTCTTTGTCATTAATGATCTGAGTGTTGATTACTTTAAAATAAACCGTTTGACCAGGTCTGTAGATCGCTCTGTCGGTAAAAATCTGTGCTTTCTTTACACTTTTCTCCTGAATATATTGATTTCTGCCGTGCCCGTAAACACTCATTATTTGGAAACTGTTGGTTTTTGGCTGGTTGATCAAATAATTTCTGTAAAATTCTTTATTTTCGGATAACGGAAATTTAAAAATCCCGTTTTTATCAGTTAAAAGCTTCGTTTCAGATAATTTTTTATCATCTGAGAATTCATAAATTATAAGATTTTCTTCGCCTACAACATTACCATTTTCACTGTTTACCAATTTCACAAGATTCTGTAAATCTCCCTCATCATATTTTGTCTGATAAAGAATTTTGTTATCTGAAACGAAGAAATAAAAATGCTGATATTTAAGACTTTCTTTATCGTTTTCAACTACAAATTCTGCAAAATAAATTCCCGCAGGAAGAGGTTTTATCTCGAGCGAAGTTCTGTGAGTCTTGTAATCTTTAGAATTATTCAGTTTAAACTCATCCTTTCTCACCAATGTCTTTTTGATTCCGTCTAATGAATTTTTGTTTTTGTATGAGAGAAACTCATTTACGTTTTGAGGTTTATAAATATTGATACTGAAATTTTCTACATTTTTAAATTCCGCAGAAAAATGGATCGGCACATTGGGCTGCGTCTGATCTTCGTAAGTTATCTGCAGAGAAGGATTTACAATTCGGTTCTCAATATTCTTAAGGTTATTCAGAAATGACGATTTCGGGAATTCCTTTTTAGCTTTACCGATTACCGCAAGTGCATCTTTTTCCTTATCTTCCAAAGTCAGAGTTTGAGCAATATCTTCATAAATCAAAACTTTGTAATCTCCTTCTACAGAAGAATTTGCTAATTTATAAAGCTGCTCAACCTTATTTTTGCAGTTGGTATTTACACAATCATAAATTACTTTTTCATGAGAAAAATACAGTTTTGAATTTCCGCTGTTTGAGGCAATCAATTCATCATAAATTTTACTGATCTCAATTTTATTTTCAGCCAATTCGTTTGGTGTGAAAAAATTGATATTTTTAAGAAAATTAATCTTTTCCAAAGCATACCAATCGTACAAATTCGGGAAAAATTCGATAGACGAAGTATTAACAAAGACTTTATTATACTTTGAAAAATCAATCTTTTTCAATTCAGATTTCATCTGATCCAACTCCAGATGCGATTTGGAAATATAGTTTTTAAAATCAAGCTTTGACCATGTTTCAATCGAAGAAACATCCTGTTGATTGATATTGGTCTGGTCGTTAATCTTCCAGATATTGTGAATGTAATATTCGTGTAAAAAATTTGAAACTAAAATTTTAAAGAAAAGCCTGTCGTCTCCTTTCAACTGCTGTTCAGTAGCTCTTATTTTTTCAAAAAATTTTGAATCCAAATCGTTTTCTTCACTGTGTGAGATTTCGAAGATGATTGCATATTCTGATCTTAGTGCTTTTATCAGTTCAACCGTTTTACTTTCTTTCATCGCCCTATTTTGTATTTCTGTAATAATCGGAAGATTGCTCTTAAACTTTCCTTCGTCTGAATTTTGCTTCACTTTTTTCCATTGACTGTCGTAATAATTCTGAGCCTGAACGGAGCTGAAAATCCCAAAACACAGAAGAATTAAGATGATTTTGATGCTTTTCATATTTGATAATTAGTTTTTTATTTCAAGTTTATCGCCTTTTGTGCGGGCATTCATTTGAGGTGCATAATAATTCTGAAGGGTTGCAAAACCGCTGGAGAAACTGCCCGCTGCATTACAAACGAGATCGTACTCAAAAACGTATTTTCCTTTCGGCATATAGTAAATATAAAAATTGGTTGAAGCGTCTTTCGTTGCCTGATAATAACCCAAATTGTTTTTGTACTGATATCCCGAAAGCACATCTACAGGCTCCAGGCCGGCAGCTCTCATGTCTTTTAAATGTACATATTGCATCGGTCGGTCTGAATTCAAAATCATTCTTACCGTAAGGCGGTCTCCCACATTCAACGGACTGTTTTCTGTGATTTTAAGCAATTCTTCGCCATTTGTAGTTTTAACTTTTTTGTAAAACTCTCTCGTCATCGAAATGTAGGTCTCGGTAGATTTTGCATTATTGATATCTTCATAATATTGCCAGAACAATCCGCCCTGAACAATTCCCGGACCTGGCTTGGTTACCGTAACCTGACCTAATTTTGGATCTATTTTATCAGAGTTGATGGTCTGTTTCAGAAATCCTGTGGTTTTAGTTTGAGGTGCGACTTCTTTTCCACCCCAGATTACCGTTGCTTTATCGGCTTCAGGCGTTGTCCACGATTTTCCGGAATTCATCATAATGTAAATAATTTCCGCCGTCGTTCTTGAATTCCCCCACGAATTGGTTTCTTTTTGTGTGGCCAGCCAAATCTTCGATTCTTCGATAAAATCAATATCATTCGGTGCTATTTTGGCTAAAGCTTCGATGGCTCCGGCATGATTTACAGCCTTAGATTCGTACCAGCCCCAGTCGTTGAGATTTTTCTTCCAGTAAGCACCCTGAGTTTCCGATGAAACTGAGGTTTCTTTTAAATAATGTATTAATTTTCCGGATGTGTCTTTCAAACCATAATTATCATAAATAAGTGCCGCACGATGCACACCGTAAAACGTTAGATCTGTGACTTTAAATTTGTTGGCTCTATCGATAATCATTTGTTTTAATCTTTCACCTTTTCCTGTAATGGGATATTCTTTTTCCCAATAACGTCGGGTATCCAGATAATCTAACGCAAAATTGCTCCAAGGATTATCTTCCGTTTCTTTCCAATATCTTTCTAGCTGAGAATCTATATATCCGATGAGTCTGTCGACCATATATTTTTGTCCGCCGGGTTGGTATTCTGAAATGTTTTCCTTCAGCCAAACATTCATTTTACCTAAATTTTTAAGAATATATAAAGAATTGCTGTACGAACTTTCGTATCCCGGAAGCCATGGGAAACCGCCATCACCATTTTGGTAACGCAGCAAAATATTCCAGTCTTTGGCAATAGAGTTTTTCATCTGATTGACCTCGAAAAGTCGTGCAACTCTGTTCATCGTTTCCGTTTCAGACTGAGATTGCAGCACCCAAGGCGTTTCTTCCAACAAAACCTGTTTCAGTTCCTGATTTTTTTCAAGATTACTTTTCAGCAGATCAGCGGTTTTATATTCATCAAAAACGGCTTTCATTCTCGGATTGGCTTTAAATATTTCGGTTCCTACCACATCTGCAAACCAGGTATTGAACCAGTCATCCGAACTGATGTTTAAATTTTCACTCAAATCCGGCAAAGCAAAAATAATTTCCCAAATCGGATTGGTTTTCAGTTCTAAAGTATTTCTCACGTTTTCTGCCGTTCCCGTGGTGTAATTAGCGAGACTTTCCAAAGTAAAAGTTTTGGTCTGACCTTCTTTCACGAAAATCGGAACTGCGTCTGTCAACAACATTCTATTCGATAAAACGGCCACGGGAATCTGCTCTCCATCCGAGAAATCGCCTGCTTTTGCCACCACTTTAATGATGATAGAATTTACTCTATTGTAAGGCGTTTTAATTTTCCAGCTCGCTACAGCATTTCCTGTATTCTGAACTTGAAAATCCTGAACTGAACCCGTAATTCCAAATAAAGATGAAATATCTTCGTTGGTGTCAGCATTTAAAATCTGAAGTGAAACCTTTCCATTCAGGGAGTTTTCGGTAAGGTTTGAAATTTTAGTTTGGAAACTAAGCTCATCTCCTTCCCTCAAAAATCTTGGATAATTTGGAGTAACTGAAAGTTTTTTCTGAGTGATGATATCCTGCTCTAAAACTGCCTGTCTGTCGTCTTTTGTGTGAGCGAGAAACATTAATTTCCATTTGGTTAAAGCTTCCGGAGTGGTAAATTCAAAACTTACATTTCCATTGGTATCGGTTTTTAAATGAGGATAGAAGAAAACTGTTTCGTTAAGGTTTTGTCTTGCATTTACATTATGCAGATCTTCATCTTTTACAGGTGGCGGGGGCGCATCATCTTTATCTAAAACTCCATCGCCATCTGTCTCTGCAAAACGACTATCAGACATTTTTCCTGAAACATATACCTCTTCCGCAACCATTCTTTTTGGTGAAGGACATCCATTATAAGTATCCAATCCCGGAACATTTGGGCAGGCATCTTTCATATCATCAATTCCGTCGCCATCCATATCTGTCGTTAAACCATATTTTACCAATAATTCATAGAAAACATTTTCATCAAACCATTTGAGTTGTGGCAGATTGATTTGCTTGGTTTCAAGGTATTTAACCTGTTGATACCAGTACAGTTGTGATGGATAAATCTCAACATTAAAATCTTTGAACACATTTCTCGGCCGATAAATTTTCGTCCATGAATATTTATTGGGAACAAATTTATCCAGCGATTTATCATACATATTCGCCAGAACTTCCGCAACAACCTTTTCCTTTTCTCTGCCTAAAATTTTAATACTCCATTTCTCTTTTGAGTTGGGCTCCAGCTTGTCTCTGAAGGTTGTCAATTCGATTTTCAGAGGCGGATCTTCATTTTTAATGTTGAGATTAATATATTCGTTCTGAACATCGTTGTACTGAGCCAGAACGAACTGGACATTATATTTTTCAATATTTTTATCTAAAGAAATTGTGAGTGGATACAAGAGAATTCCGTTTGAGAATTTTTTTGTTTCCATTTTAGGAGCGCCAAATCCGTCCTGAACATAAATATTAACTTCAGCATCCGGAATTGCAGAATAAGCATAAATAGTTACTTTCGAACCTCTGATCACATCAGTTTTAGGCCCGATAATTTTTAGAAAAGGAAACTGATTTTTCCCAAGACGGTTTTTATCCCAAACACTGAAATCCTGTTCGGTTTTTATTGAATCTTTGCCCTCAATATTATAAATTAAAAGTCTGTAAGTTCCCGCATTCAGTTTTCCGAAATTGAGTTCTTTTCCGGATTTTGTTTCGTCGGTAATTGTTTTTAAAACCTTCCAGTTTTTCTGGTCATCAGCTTTGTCATACCGGTCATGTGGGAATTTGTTTAAAAACTCATCTCTTCCCATTTTCGGAAGATTTTGAATATTGTTTTTAAAATTATTTCTTAAAATCCGCTCCGGTTGCTTCAGTTGCATCAGTTTAACTTTGTAACTCTTGTCCAAAGCAACATCATTGTAATTAAAGCTCTCGACTTTTACTTTAAGATCTTCATTTGCAGAAGCTTCTGAAACTGGATTTGTTTTTAAATAGTGCGATACCGAAGCTACTTTCACATTGGTTTCGGCACTTTGGGTTTCGCCGTTCAGGTCGGTAACGGTTGCATTTACCTTGTAATTATGAACCTGAATTCCTTTTACGTTTTCATCTTTTTTAAGATCAATTTTAATGGTAAATTCTCCCTTTTCATTGGTTTCAACCTTTCCTAAAACTGAATTTTCGTTGCTGTATTCTGCGGGATACCACCAGAAATATCTGTTTCGGATATTTTCTCTCTTAATATCAAAATTTACTGCAGTTTTGCTCAACGGAACTCCAGAAAATGTAGTGACTTTTCCTTTCAGTTCAATGGTTTGACCATATTTGTATTCACTTTTAATTGTATCAAATGTGATTTCAAATTTTGGCCTTTTGTATTCTTCTACTGAAAAGTATTTCTGATTATAACGGTTTCCAGAAACATAAATCGAAAATTTTCCATTCAGTCTGTCTTTGGGAATTTCAAAACTTCCACTGAATGAGCCAAAATCATTGGTCGTGAATTTTTGTGAAGATATTTTTTGATGGTTAGTATCAAACATGACCACCTCCTGCTCCCTATTAACAAGGAGAACATCTTTACGCATTTCATAAACAGGCCTTGTGGCGATTACTTTAAAATGAACGGTCTGTCCGGGTCTGTAAATTTCTCTGTCAAGAAAAACCTGATACAATTCTTCATGACTTCTGTAGTCATCATCTCTGTCATAAACAGAATTTAAAATATTAAAATCTCCCGAAACTGCATCATAAATCAGGTAGGGATGATAATCGTGATAACTTTTTATGGATGGAAATTTTGCAAAATTATCAGTCTGAATCAGTATTTCGGTTTCGCTTACATTTTTGTAATCCCTGAAATAATATCTCTGAAGCTGGGTATTTATTTTTCTTTTTCCCGTTTCTCTTTCAACCAAAATGTAATCTTTCTTTTCATCATAAATTACCCTTGAAGAAGTAGAAATGAAAAGAAATTTTGAAACATCTCCCCCATTGATATATTCACCAATATACAGGCCTTTTGGAAGACCTTTCATTTCCAGTGAGGTTGAATAATTTTTATAGTCTTTTTGATTGGGAAGTTCAAAAACATCAGTTCTTACTAAAGTTTTATCGATTTTTTTGTAATATTCTGCATAATCAAGACTTTGCAGATAGAGCAATTGATTTTTGAAATCGTTAACCTTATAAATTTTTATTTCAAAGCGGTCTGCATTTTTATGCGTTGCCACCAGATGAATTGGTTTTTCGGGGATATTGTGTTCTTCATAAAAAACCTGTACAAAAGGACTTTTAATGTTATTTTCTAAATAATCCAGATTGCTTACAAGTTTCGAATTGGGATATTCTGATTTTATTTTTTCAATCCAGCGGATGGCTTCTTTAAATTCAGATTTTCTCTGTAATTCTTCGGCAATTCTTTTAACGATTAAAATTTTATATTCGCCTTTTTCGGGAGAATTGACAATGTCAATCTGTTTTTTCAGAAACTGCTCGTCGGTTTTTATACTGTTTTCAAAAATCAAATACTGATGTTGAAAATAAAGCTGTGGATTTCCCCTGTTGAAACTGATTAAATTCTGATAAAGATTTCTTATAGAAGTATGGTTTTCCTTTATTTCATCTTTCGTGAAAATACTTTCATTATTCAGAAAATCTATATTTTTCTTTAATTTCCAGTCATACAGAGTTGGATAATAATCGTAATCGGTATTTTCGCCAAGTGCTTCTTTGTAAGATTCAAGCCTTACTTTTTTGAGTTGATTATCAAGTGCTGAAAGTTCGGCAAACTTTTGTGTAAAATGATTTTTATAGTCGAGCTTCGTCCATGTTTCAATTTCAGAAATATTTCCTTCCGCCACATTCGTCCGATTCTGAATTTCATATCTGGTACGGTTGAAATATTCTTCAAAAAACTCTATTTCAAGGATTTTAAAGAACAAAAGATCATCTTTTTTAAGTTGATTTTCGGTTTCTTTAATTTTTGCAAAGAATGCGGAAGCGTAATCATTTTTCGTATCGTCGTGGGTTTCCTTATAAATTCCAAATTCTGCCTTTAAAGATTTGATGATCTGTGGAGCATTTTTATCCCGGATTGCCCTTTTCTGGATGTCGAAAATCAGCGGAAGTGACGATTTGAATTCTCCGTTTTTATAACCTTCGGCAATTTTTTTCCACTGCTCTTCATAAGAATTCTGAGCAGAGATGAAAGTTGTGAAAAATACAAATAACAGTAAAAGACATTTGGATATGGTTTTCATATGTAGATTTTATTGTTTTAATTTGTCATATGTTATCGCCACATTTTCATCGGTACCTGTTTGCAAACATAATTAATGGCGATTTCATAGGTCTTAATTTTGTCTGAATGAATGCTTTAAATTTACTGAAAAAATACATCATCGACAGCCAAATATTTGTCTCTTTGATGGGAACTTTTTTTGCGGTTTTTTTCATGCTGGAACAGCAAACCTTTCGCTGGCCGACCGTTGCGCTTATCTTTATCACTTATTTCAGCGGTTATCTTTACACAAAATATCAGAAAACGAAATATTTCCCCAAAATCCTTATCCTGAATTGTTTTGCAGGCATCGCTTCAGCAGTTTTAATTATTTTAAACCATAATGAAATACGCTTGATAAAATGGTTTATCATTGTCGTGCTCGGCTTACTCTACAACTCATTTTTTCTGGAAACTTACATTAGAAAAATTCCATTACTGAAAGTATTTTACGTAGGTTTGGTCTGGGGTCTGATGAATTGCTGGCTTACATTACCCGAATTCAGTCTGCCTATTTTTCTGATCAGTTTTTTATTTATTACCGCTTTGGTTTTGCCATTCGATATTCGCGACATGAAAAGTGATACAGTGAAGACTTTCCCAATGATTATCGGAGTTCAAAATACCAGATATTTAGCTTACTTTTTAGTTTTCGCAGCGACTATTTTGGGTTTTATTTATTTAAAACTAAACTTTTCTACAAGCTTTTTCATAACCTTGATCTCAACCTTTATTCTCATCTACTTTTCTGAAAATTCAAACAGAGATTCTTACTTTTCGTTTTGGGTTGAGCTTTGCTCGGGACTGCCGCTTTTGTTTTTAATTCTGTCTGAAATGTTTTACCTTTACTAAAAATTTGTAGTGATGGAATCTTTCGAAACAATTCAGAATAAATTACTCAGAGCAATCTCAGAAAGCGCTGACCGTGAAAAAATTGTTCGTTTGTGGAAATTCTGGAATGACGAAAATTCAGATTTTTCAGTTTCAGAGCCTGTTTCATTTTATGATTCTGAAAGACCAATGACCGATGAGGAAGTTGATGAATATTTTAAGGAAGAAGTGGTTGTTTTGCCCGCTAATTTAATGAAGATGATTGAAAGAGGAATGGATGATGTGAAAAACGGAAAAGTCTACACCGAAGAAGAAATCGACAAAATGGATGAGGAATGGCTAAAATAAAAGTCGTATGGACCCATTTTGCCAAGCAACAGCGAGACGAAATTTTTGATTACTGGAACAGAAGAAACAAAAGTACATCTTACTCTAAAAAATTGAAACACCTTATCAGACAAAGGACAAATCAATTGAAAATTTTTCCTTTTACAGGAAAAAAAATGCTCACTGAAAATGTCCGAATCTTGATTTTGAAGAATTACAGCTTAGTTTATTACATAGAAAAAGACACTATTTCCATCATATCCTTTTGGGAAAATCATCATAATCCTGAAAAACTGGACAAAATTTTAGGATTATGACCATCAACAAACTTACCCTCTACAACTTCAAAAATCACGCAGAAATGCACTTCGCTCTTTCCCCGCAAATCAACTGTTTTGTAGGCAACAACGGCGTGGGAAAAACCAATATTCTCGATGCGCTGCATTACCTTTCTGTTGGAAAAAGTTTTCTGGGAAACAGCGATTTGAATAATATTCTTGATGATGAAGATTTTTTCACCATAGAAGCTGAAATTCGAAATGAAGACTCTGAAGATATTATCAAAATTCTTCAGCCCAGAGAGTCCAAAAAAGTGATTAAGAAAAACGACAAAAGCTACGAACGAATGGCCGATCACGTGGGTTATCTGCCCAGTGTCATGATTTCGCCTTACGATTCAAATTTAATTTCAGATTCGGGTGAAAGCCGCAGAAAGTTTCTGGATTCGATGATTTCGCAGACCGATTCTTCTTATCTTTTTGATTTAATTCAATACCAGAAAACCGTTCAACAGAGAAATGCTTTGCTGAAATACTTCGCCAAAAACAGAACCTGGGACAAAGATTCTTTGGAGATTTATGATGATCCCATCGTAAAATCGGGCACGAAAATTTTTGAGAAGAGGAAAGAGTTTGTTTCACAGCTCAATCCGATTGTTCAGAATTTTTATCAGATTATTTCCGGCGGCAGGGAAACTGTTTCTGTAAAATACGAATCTCATTTGTTGGAAAGCTACGACATCAACCAGCCTGAAAAGGTTTTCAGAGATCTGCTACACGAAAATATTGACCGCGACAGAATGCTCACTTACACTTCAAAAGGCATTCACAAAGATGACCTGCTGTTTGAAATGAATTCAGTTTTGATTAAAAAAATAGGTTCTCAAGGACAGCAAAAATCTTTTTTAATATCTTTAAAACTTGCCCAAATGAGTTTAGTAAAAGAACTTACAGGCAAAACTCCGATTCTTCTTTTAGATGATATTTTTGATAAACTGGATGACAATAGAGTTTCGCAATTGATAGAATTGGTGAATCAGGAGAATTTCGGACAGATTTTTATTACAGATACACATCGGGAACGAACGGAAAATGTGGTGAAGAGAATTAATGAGGAAAGTGTAATTTTTGAGATATGAAAAAATATTTCGCTCTTTTATTATTTTTAGCTTATTCTCTCACTTTTAGTCAAAAGCAAAAAACATTATCAACAGTTAATGGTGATGAATCGAATATCGTAGTGAATAAGAACTATAAACCTATTTTATTCGGACAGAGAATGAAAAAGTATCCTTTTAACAAAACCACAAAAGTAAAAATCATTTCGTATAACTTAGAGTTTAATAAAAGTAACGCTTACGAACCTGCACCGCCTCCACCCAAAACGACAGAAGATTCGATAAAGCTAAAAGAATTTTATAAAAGACCCCAATCAATAGCACTTAAAGAAATTATAGGTACTCAATCCGAAAAAGGAATTATTGAAACTACAAATTTGAACTTTGAAGAAGTTTCGAAATTAAGTCATATACTTTATAATACCTGCAACAAATATATCATCAATATAAGGTCACAATCTGGTTGTTTCTTTCCAAGAAATGCTATCTTGTTTTATGATGAAAATGATAAAGTATTTGAAATTTTTGAAATTTGTTTTGAATGTGAAAATAGTGAAAGTTATCCATCAAAATTTTTAAATTGGAAGAATACTTGTGACCAAATTTATCCTGAATTAGAATTATTTTTCAAAGCCAAAGGTTTGGAAACTCAATATCTAAAAAACACCAGATGAAAAAATTTAAAATTATTCTGAAAATATTCTTTTTAATAACCGCATTAATAAGCTGTGGAATTGAAACCGAGGATAAGGAACAGATTTTTTACCTTTGGACTAATGGCGAACTTCCGAAAGATGTACAAACGATTAACGGTAAGTATTGGGAATCTGGCCATTTTACTAAAGAATACGAAGTTTATATTCACCTAAAGCCGTCGGAGAAATGGTGGAATGAATTCAAAAAGGTGAACGAATTGGAAACTCATAAATCAAATTTTTCAGAAGAGATCCGGCTAAAATTAAAACCAGATTATAAAAGAGTGATAGAAATACCAAAATGGTTTAGACCGAATAAAAATTCTACTGTTTATCAAAAAACAGATTCGGAATTTTTTTGGAATGAAACGACCAGAGATTTATTTATTCACGAGATCCAACTATAAAAACACTCAGATGCGAAAAAACAGAAAACGCGAATTTCAATCCTCAGAACTGGTAAAATCTTTTGCCAGAATTCATGGTTTTGAAGATAAACTGGTGGCGTTTGAGATTAAAGATTTCCTTGAAGACTATCTTGATGAAGCTTTATTTGGTGAAATAAAATCTGTCAATCTCGAAGATAAAATTATTTCGATAAAAGTAAATTCACCTCTACTGAAGCATGATTTTCAGATGAGAAAAAGTTTTTTCCTAAAGAAATTTCAGGAGAAATTCGGGGAAGAAAAGTTTAATGATCTTCAGATTTTGTAGGAATGCTGTTGCTTATTAAGGCATCAGATTTCCTGTCGTAAACCGAACGCATCGGAATAAAGAAACTGAGCGGACGGCGTAAAAAATACCTGAAAATTTCGCGGTAAATATCTCTTACTTCACCCAAATTCAGTTTTCTGGAACGGAACGCCAAAAACATGGAAAGACCGAAGCTCACGGCAAAGTTGAAAAAACCAATCAGAAAAACGGTGAGAAACGACAGCCAGAAAGTGTAACTGTCTACCGAAAAGTCTTTTCCGTAAAGTCCCAACGCAAAATTTCCCGCAGCAAATGTGATGTGACGGATATCCAGATCAAGTCCGAAGAAAAAACCGATTGGCGCAGTTGCTCCCAGAAAAACACCAAACCAGAAATTGGAAATTATTCCAGCCCAGTTTTTTGCGTAATATTTTGAAAGACTCCTGGCAAATTTTCCCCCAAACCATCTCTTGATAGTCAGATTTTTGGCAATCCTGTCTGGGATTTGATAGAAGACCGAATTGTTGGCAATATTCCCTGAAATAATCCCTGAAATAAACAGGTAAAATCCTGCAATACTCGCATGAAGAATGGCTTTCGACTGAAAAGGATCCAAATCCTTCAGAAGTTTATCTGATCTTTCCACTGCTAAATTCTGAGAGAAAAAAACATCTAAACCATAAATAATCGCCAGCGCAATCGGGAAAGACAGCAAAACATTTCCAACAAATGCAATAAACTGACTTCTGAATAGCCTGGAGACCAAATCTGCAAATTCGGTATAATTTTTCTGTGAATTTCCCTGTTCAGAAAGCACTTTAGTCATTGTAGCAGCCGTCATTGCGGGCTGTTTGGTTGCCAGAGTAAAACTCATCAGATAAATCATCACAAAACCCATCGCGTAATTCATCGCATACAGAAAAGCATGAAAAAAATCACTGCCGGGCATAAAGCCGTACAACATTTTCAATACACAGAGTGCACCTACGATAATTCCGCCACCGCTGGCTTTGTAGAACATACTCATGTACTGTTTGCGGTTTGCCGTGATGTAGTGACTTCCTGTTTCTGCAGTGTGATTGGTTATTAAATGTGAAATCAGTCTTGTACTGTCATTGAAAAGTTCCGCAATATTATTTTTATGAGATTTATAAGATAAAATATTAAATATCAACTGTTTAGACTTCAACAAATCATCTTTTTGTGAATCTATGACCAAAAGATTGGCAATTTCAAAAATTCTTGTTGTCTGCTGTCTGATTTTTAAAAGTGACTGATTGATCTTCCCTGAAATCCCATACTTTGAGGAGTTTTTAAAAGAAATATTTACAAAATCCAGACATTGTTCAGTGTAGATTTTTATCTGTTTGTAACGGCTGTCTTTTGACGAAAGCTGGAGTTTGGGATTGATTTTAAATTCCTCAGCCAACGCTTCCAATTCATTCTGGAGTGCTAAAAAAGGATTGTCAAAATTCCTGTACTCAGGAGCCATTCTCACAACGTCGACCTCCAGAGCCATCCCCGTCACCCGCCACGACAGGATATTCATTGAAAAAATAAGTTCGCTTTTTACCTTTTCATTTCTGATAAAATCTGAAATTCCGAGCAGCTGTAATAACTCATCCAATTCATTTTCAGGAATATTGTGAAAATATTCAAGATCTTTTTTAGGCCTCGCACTGATGTTGTCTATCAGATACCAAACCGTCTGATCATGCTCTACGGACGGCAGAAATTTATTCAGAGTCCGCTTTCTCAGTTCTGAGAAAAAGGAATTTTCAGAAAGAATATTGGCTTCTGTGAGGGATAAATTGAAAGGCCTTTCAGAAAAAATATTTCTGATGTATTGAGAAAAATGATTTTTTTGCTCATCATTGGCTCTAAAATAAGTCAAAACATCTTTAAAATCAGACTTTCGGATGCCTTCCAGAAACTCTGCAAGAGGATCAAGAGACTTCGTATCATTTTCAAATGAAAAGTATTTGGAAAGAACTGTTTTAAAATTTTTACTGGTCAAATCAAAGTATTTAAAGGCCGATGTAGTTTATTTTAAACTTACATTTTTCATTTGTCTCATGATCCATCTGTGTTTTTTGTTGAGATACGCTGACGGATTTTTGGGATCATATTTTTTTGGATTTGGCAAAACTGCGGCTATCCAAGCCGCTTCCGACTGATTCAGATCTTTAGAAGATTTCCCGAAATAATATTTTGAAGCGGCTTCAACACCAAAAACGCCGCGCCCCATTTCGATTGAATTGAGATAACGCTCCAGAATAATATCTTTCGACCAGACTTTTTCGATTACAAAAGTGTAAACAGCTTCTAAACCTTTTCTAAGCCAGCTTCTCTGTTGCCATAGGAAAACATTTTTTGCTGTCTGCTGCGAAATGGTACTTCCGCCACGGACTTTTCTTCCTTTTTCGTTATTTTCATAGGCTTTCTCTATTGCTGTGTAATCAAAACCATCGTGATTGAAGAACTTCTGATCTTCTGATGCGATCACTGCTTTTTTTACATTAGAACCCATATCTTCGAAAGAGATGTAGTCTCTGTCGAGTTTACCAAACTCTATCAAACCACCTATCTGAGTGATGGTAATTGGTGGATTAAAGAATCTTCCCCAAATGATGAAAAATACATTTAAAAGAAGTATGATGAAAAGGAGTTGCTTTATTTTTTTCCACATAGGCTTAAAAACTTGGTACAAAAGTAAACAAATACTGCGAGGTTACTGCAATTCTCTGAAGTATGTCAGCTGGTAATCCGGAAATAACTGAGGATGAAAAATTTTAATGTAATCCTTCAGTACCACATCTGAACGCACTACTCCACTTTCGAAAAAATCGTTGGCAGTGGCAGTTTGCTTTCCACTGTACGCGTAAATTTTCCCTTTATTGAAAACATTCAGTTTCGAGTACAAGGCATTCATCATTAATAAATCTTTTTTCGCAATATGATTTCCTGCATTTACCCACATACTGATTGCATCTGATTTGGCATAAACCTCTTCAAAACTCATCGTAATAGCCTTGTCTTCAGTATTTTTGTTCAGAATATAGTTGGCATTGGCATCAGAAATAAAATTGGCAACCGAAGTTTTGCCGCCCGGCATATACCACACATTTCCATACATCTCATTGGCTAAAACATGAGGTTTTGACTTAGCTGAAGCTGCAATCTTTTTATAATTGCTATAATTGTTCTCGATTTCTCTGAATTTCTTTTCCGCCAGTTCTTCTTTACCTAAAAGTTTTCCAAAAATTTTCAGATAGGAAGATTTTTCAAGGGGTTTCTGTTCTAAATATTCATCAAGGAAAATGACCTGAATTCCATTAGTTTTCAGAAGTTCATACGTGTTTTCAAAATTGGGAATATGGTTGGTGAAAATAGCATCAGGTTTTAACGAAAGAATTTGTTCAACATCATATTTCTGATCGTTACCCACATTCTGAATCTTTCCCGATTTCACCAAATCCTGAACTTTTTGAGAATAAATATATTCCGGACTCGAAACTCCTGCGATCTGATTTTCTGCCTGCAGCTCTGAAATATAGCCGATCATACTTGCATTTAGAATGATTATTTTTTTGAAAGGAAGGTCTTTTTTCTGAAAATTATAACTGAATTTTCCTGTCTGAAGCTGGAAATTTTCCTGGTCAACCTTAAATTTGGTACGTTCAGATAAAACCTGCCAGTCTGCTGAAGTAATTTTCTGTTCTCTCTTACAGGAAATTAGCGTTAAAAACGCGAATAATATTAAAATTTTTGATTTCATATTTCAAAGAAAACAAAAAATTTGTATATTTGCAAACCTTTAAACAAGGCCTCGTGGCGCAACTGAATAGCGCATCTGATTACGGCTCAGAAGGTTACAGGTTTGAATCCTGTCGAGGTCACTTTTACAACAGGTTAACAATTAAATCAAGCTCATTTCAACGTCTGAAGTGTCGAGATCTAAGGGTTAACCTGTTTTCTTTTATCCCTTTGTCATAAAGCCGTCACAACGATTCTGACCAATTCTTTTAATATTTAAAACATTAAAAGCATGATCCAAAACAGACCTTCATTTCTTGTCACAGAGCTTGTCACAAACACTAAATTTATGACAATCACCACACACTTCTATTTAAACAATTACAAGCGAAAAGATGGCAGGTGCCAAATTTTCTATGACGTTTCTATTAATGGAGAACGTGATCGGATCCCAACCGGTCTTTACATCAGCCCAGATAAGTGGGACAACACCGTCCGACGTGTTAAAAAGAAGTTTGACACCGAGGATATAAATCTATCCTTAGATAATATGGAGTCAAAAACTACAGAAATCAGAACCCATTACAGACTATCAAGATCCGCATACTTAGATATTAAAACTTTCAGGAATGAATTTTTCAACAAAACACCAAAGTATGATTTCATCTCATTTGCAAAACATCATCTGGAGACATCTCCCATCAAAGAAACAACAAAACGCATGGCGAGAAGCGTTATTGCAAAGCTTGAAGAATATAAAAATCCTATTCCCTTCAGTAATCTATCGTTAGGTTTTTTTGAGGATTATAAAGGTTATTTATATACCAAGGGAAACAAATCAACTACTATTGCCGGAAACATTAAAACAATCAAAAAATTTATTAATCTGGCCAAAAAGCATAATCTTTTTATAAATTTTGATGTTAATGATCTGAAAGTAGGATCAATGAAAGGATCCAAAACTAATTTAACAATCCGTGAAGTAGAAATTCTTAAGCAATACTATTTCAGTGAAAATACACATCCTGATCATATTTTGACTTTAGGCTATTTTCTTTTCGCATGTTACACAAGCTTAAGAATCTCAGAAATACAAAGACTAAAAAGAATAGATTTTCGCGGTGATGCGGTAACCTTTCATTCGGAAAAGACAGATAAGCCTCACACCATAGTGCTTAACAACACAGCAAAGTTAATCATAGAAAGGCATCCTTCATTATTTGTCACAAAAATCACTCCGGAGTATATTAACAGAACGCTGAAAAATATAATGAAGCTGCCAACAATCAATATTAAAAAAAATGTTTCGATGCACACCGGACGCCACACATTTGCCACCAATTTCCTCAGAAAAGGTGGCAACGTGCGAGATCTACAACAGATCTTGAACCACTCCAGCATATTGACAACAATGATATACGTGCATATTATAGAAAAAGAATCCAACATGGCATCATTCATCATGGATTAGATAGTCTCGGTGACAATATCAACGATGTACGAATTGTCACCGGTTTTTTCTTTATTAAGAGTAGCGAACAAATGAATATTATTATTGCAGAAGATATGATCTTTGATACTCATCAAACTAAATTCTTCAGCGTTGACTTCTTTGCTCCATTCAAATTTAATTCCTCTGATCCGCTGACGAAGCCAGCGCAACCAATTTTTATCAAACAGTTCCGGAAAGACTAAACCTGGAACATCTTTGGAATCATTAACCCCAGCAATCAACCCGTCGTAGTAGACAAGTCCTACAACATCAGACGATTCAGCGACATCAATAGCACATAGAGGAAGATTTTCTTTTGGCTTAGCAAGTGGGAGCGGATATCCATTGATTTCAATAACATTCGTATCTTCCTTTTCCTGTCCATTCAGTTTTTTTCCATCCACATCATAATACATTGAATTTATCTTATATGGCGCATCAAAATCCGGAAATTTTAATTTAAAAGATCTCTTCGATAAAAATGTTTTTTTTGGATTTTTCACAGCAAACTTAGAAAAATCTACAACATTTGAAGGTTCGTTTTTGCCAAGCCTATTCATATATATCTTAGTACCGATTGGTGTAAAGTCGTAATTGAGCCAGTTTTTTATAATGTTTACGAATTCACCAAACGTCATGTCCGGAACTGCTTTAGTCAAATCTACTTCGTTCGGATTGTTAACCGCCTTGGTGTCTTCAGTGCCGGCATTAGAATCTAATAATACATCTGAGGTTAACTGAAAACCTATTACATTATAATCGCTCGCATCCGGATTCAAAGGAATAAACTCCACAAAGAAGCTTACTGAATTTGTAGTTTGATTAAGCGGAATCGTCAGATCTAGCGGGAAAGATTTATCTTGAAAGCCCTGTTCATAATAAACGTCATGTTCCCAAAACACACTACCGTTACTAATCACTCTACAGGTAATTCTTCCATAAAAAGATTTAATTCTAAATGATCCCTGAACTTTATAATTACCAGGTTTAAGATTATCCACGGTTCGACTGTACTTTCTCTTTCGCATTTTATAAAAATATCCGTTGAGCAAAAGTGTTGTAGCTTCATCAGAATAAAAATCCATCTGAGTAGCCTCCGCATATAATTTTGTCTGAGCCTTCATTGTGAAATACTCTGTACCTGAGAAAACCCAACGCTTCTGCAGATCCGGATCCGCTAAAATATCTCCGACTAAATCGAATCCTGCATCTTTAAATCCTAATTTTAAAAGATAAATGGGATGTGGACAAGGATGAATGATATTTACATTGAAAATATTCCCACCACCGTCAATATAATTATTTGGAACCTTCAGTACACCATTTTCGATTTTGGTGTTGTTATAATAACCCTCAAAAGCGTCCCAAACATCAGAATCCCTATCATACCGATCAGTGTATATTTTTGGAAAATTATAATTAACCTGAGGCCATGTTTTAGCCATAATCTCTGCTGCATGAAGATGGATATCATTCACAGTAAATTTTGGCAGTGGTAACTCACTTAATTTTTTATCAAAATTTGGAATTTCTTCAAGACCGTAATCGATCTGAGCTGTGATCACATTATCTTCAACGTTTTCGATATTTAAAACCGCTTTATGTGTTTTATTCTCGTGAAACAGATATCCGTCGATCTTTGACTTTACATCTTTTATTTCATCGCTAAGGTAATCGCCAAAGGTGTGAAAGAACACATCATCCACGTGGATATCAAACGGGAAGAAAAATTTAGTGAAAGTCTGATCACTTAGCATCGAGTTTTCTTCCTGCGTGCTGAATTCAACGTTTGAAAGATCAATAACCCCTTCTGCTGCATAAAATTTAATTTCCATAATCTTCCAATAAAAATTCTAAATCAAACTGAATTAACTCCGCTGCACTATCTTCGTCAACTATTTTATCTGACGTACAAAAACCCCTGTATTTTTCGCCATTCACTTCCAGAAAACAAAGCCGGCTCTTAATAATTTCATCAATAACCGGAACACATGCTTTTGCTAAAAATCCCGTATTAATGGTCCTACTTATAACCTTTGTAACATCAAACTTTTCACGAGCAGAATTCAAAAGATTCTGATCATAAATATGTGTGTATGCCGGGTTATTTTTAAAATGACCACAGAAGCTGAACGAGTCCGGAACCAGGTTTTGATTCTCAAATTGGATATTTATGATATTCGGTCCGTTTAAATTCAAAGTAAGATAGGTCAGCTGCAGCTGATCTGTAATCTGAAATATCTTTTTCTTTGGAAAGATGATTTTGTTTTCGTCATCTTCAATCTTTACCCTTGTTACAATACCATCTTCAAATACATTAGGAGTTCCTATTGCAATTTTAGAAGTATCTACCAGCCCCTGAATATAACTAAAGATATATTTTGAACCTTCAAATCGTTGTTTAAAGAGACTGTTAGTAAGCATTGGAAAGCCCTTTGGTTTTTTTCCTGGATATAGTTTAATTAAACCGACATTATCCGTATTTAAAACATTATAATCAGCATCCAATTCCTCCACAACCATAGTAACTTCAGCAGGAGCAAACCAAAACTTGTTATCAAAATTTGGTTTTTTTAGTTCGGACAGTACACTCTTCTTCAGGCGAAGAAAGTACTGGTGAATTTTATACCCTATATCAAAACTTCCGCGCTCATGAAAATATGGAATTGTGATAGGAACTACAATCGTTGAATTTTCATCTTCATTTAAAAAAAATGCCGTAACGGTTGATCTTACAAATCGAGCGGCAGCATTTTTCTTAATAAAATTTATTCTTTTATTGTCAAGACAGAAATTGTACTGTTCAAAACCGGTAAGGTAAATATAACTGATAACAGTAAGAGTTACCGGCACCAAAATTTCTTTATTGTCATACTTCACAATGACATTAGCGGAATAATTACCAACAGGAATCATCATTGAATTTAATGTTGACGCAACAATATCGACGGTTCCAGAACCGCCCGCTGCCGAGAAGTTCAACCAATTAGGACCTTCGATTGTAAAAACTTTGTTGTATGGATTAATTATTGATATCGCCTGACTTTTTACCTCATTTAAGGACTGCATCAAAGAAAAACTGAAATCGGCAGGAAAAACCACCATGTCGCCATTCAGTACTATCAATTGAATCAGAAATGATTTAACATTAACATCAGGACTACCAACATTTTTTTTAAAAATACTGCAGCTTATCTCATAAATTCCTTCAAGTGGCAAATTTGAATTGCCGGACAAAGGTGTATTTTCTTCTAAAACAAACGAATTGTTATTAATTGGATCCACAGCCTTCAGAATGGCAAGATTATTAAAAAAACGTAATGGAAGATTATCATTGTTACCTGTAATGTTTACAACAGTATCTCCCGATAGCTGATTTGTCTGTCTATTGTAAATTAATTTATAAACCGGCTTATCAGTATTGATAGGATTCGCGTTCCCTATAACATTGAATGAGAACCATGCAAATGCAGAATCAGTCATATGCTCTCCGGCATTGTTAACGCCATACAATTCAAAATTCATTGATACGTCATAGATACCTGGTGCCAACTGATCAACATCGAAAAAATTAGCAAATACATCCCGATTTATATTTCCGGAAGGACCTGTCAGCTCTGTAACTACATTACCCGCAATCATCGTTTGCACAAAAGAAACATTCGTATTGGCGATGCTAACAAATATTTTAATCTTGTAATTTGCATAAGCGTTCATTCGACCATTCAAAGTGATCTTGACGTCCGGAGGAATTACTCCGCTGCCATACTGATAATCTACATTGCTCGTAACGGTTTCAGCTAAAAATAAATAAGGAGTTCCCCCCGGGTTTTGATTTGGAAGTGGCATAATTTAATGTTTGCTTTTATTTCTTAATTCTTTATACATATTTTGAGTTTCATCAAGGTCTTTTCCGTTTCTGGCATTTTTTACAAAACGTCCAGTCACTCCCTTATCACGAAGGTCCCGCATTACAGCGTTACTTTCTTCGAGTACACCAATCATCCTAATCATCAAATCATCATTACCTGAAGATTGATTTCCTCCAGGATAAAGACCATTTTCAAAGCCTTCAATTCTTTGAATTTCGTTCATATACATGCGATTTACTTTAGGATCAATCCTTTTTAACGTTTTTCCGGAAACCACGAGTTCCGGCATAGATGCACCACCTTCGCCGACCAACATAGTTGGTTCATTATATACACCTGTCTTAGATCTTCGTTTTCTCGCATTGAAAAGTTTATTGTCCTGCTGACGAAGCACAGGATAAAATCCTTCTTCCGCACCCGGAGCAGATGGCAATGGAGTACCCATAATGGTGCTTAATTGAACTGCACCCATTGCGGCAGCCACAACAGTCATTGCTAAACCAACCGGAAAGAACGGAGCAGTTTGAGCTGCATTAATGACTGACATTGCTACTCCGGCAATTGCCTGAGCTATTTGGATATCTCGTTGTCTTTTGGCTGCCTGATACTCAATCTGAGCTTTTTTATTATCTAATTCCGCATCGATTAAAAGTGATTGCTTTTTGTATTCTTCCTGAGAAATCACTCCGGAATCCAATTGGTTTTTCAATCGCTTCTTTTTGCGCTCGGAAGAAACTTCCATCTGAGTGAGCATGCGTTTCTCATTATTCTGAACGAAATTGGCATATGCACCAAACATACTTTGTGCAACCTGTATAGCTGCGCCAATCTTCTGAATTTTCTCAGAAAGATTATCAGTGTTGGTAAACATCGCTTTCCACTGATCAGGCGAAAGTCCAAATAGATCAGTGGTGCCAGTTCCAAAAGAAGAAAGCTTGCCGCCCAGCTTTTGCTCTTCACCTTTTTTGAGTTTTGTAACTTCAAGGAGTAAGGCTGCTATCTTATCCCTATATGCTTGAATAGTTTCAATCTGGTCATCGGTGATAAATGCCGGAGTCACCTCCATCATCATATCAAACATTGCGATCTGATCCTGCAGGAAATTCAATTGCTCTTCTAAAGCTTTTTGCTGATAATATTTCTCAATTTTAGCCTTCCCTTCTTCCCAGGTCGTGATCATAGCCAAAGAACTATCGGAATAACCCTTGCTAGCTAAAAATGCTTTTTGCTGTTCTACAGACTGAGCTGCAGCTAATGTTTGATTTTGCTCCCGAGTAATAAGATTTACTCTTTTCTGAAGAGCCTCCTCCTGCTGTTTATAATCCAACATGAGATATTTATCATCAAGAGCAAGAAGTTTTATATTGGTTTTTTCCTTCTCCTGCTCCTTTATCTCATCAACAATTGCATTTTCTCTTATCCATTGGTTCTTTATCTCAATGAACTGTTTTTGCAAGGCTCCTTTTTCTCTGGCTATAATCTTGTCGATATCATCAAAATCACCATCGCTAAACTTCATTTTGTCAAGATCGGCCTGCTTCTTACCTTCCTCAGCAATTATCATTGCACGTTCCTTCTCATAACCTTCCTTCTGGTTTTCAGAAATAGCAATTTGCTTTTGCGCTTCCAGATCTACCTCTTTCTGATCATAATCTTCCTTATGCGAAAGAATTCGTTTTCGCATTTTCTCATATTCACTTTCTTCCGCTGATTTCTTTTCTTTCTTAGGTTTTTTCTCTTTGTCAGGTAATGCTTTGTAGTTTGATTTAAAGTCTGGTTTTTCTTCAGCTTCGACTCCCAGTAATGCATACAACTCCATTTCAACTTCTTTTCGCTTAGCACCCTTAACACTTTGCAATGCTGTCTGCAGATAGAAAATTCGCTGCTTATCCGCCTCATTATATTGACGAAGTAATTTATTATTTGAATTGATCTGATTTAATAACTCAGCACCTTTGTTGTGTTCTTCAAAGCTTCCGAACATCCTTACAGCTGAATCACCGCGCTCCTTGCTATAGTTGTACTTTTCACGGTATTGATTTCTTTCCCGTTGTTCCTTCTCCCTTGCTGCAGCTCCTTTGGCATACTCCAACTCCATTTTTGCATTGTCATCGTACAAACTTTGTTTTGCAGCTGCTCTAGCTCTAATTCGAGCCGACAAATCGATCTGACTAGCTAACTCCTGATATACTCGCGCAAGTTCCTTTGTGGCAATGTATTCTTTATTAACGGTGCCCATAAACTCCGGATGCATTTTAATCAAAGCCTCATAAGCCTTTTTACGAAGATCCTGACTTACATTTTCATCACGCAGAACAGCGGTGAGATTTGCGACACTGTTTTTATACTCTTCAACAGCTGTCTTACCTTTCTGAATACCCTCCCGTTGTGCAATTTCGTAACGAATTGATTCTTCAAATCTTTTCTTTTCAGCTTCACGCAATTCATCAGTACTTTTTCTAAAGAGCATATAAGCAGTAACCACGGCAGTCACCACCGCCAGAACAGCACCCCATGGATTTGCCGCCGTTACCAAATTCAATCTTTGCTGAGCAGCAGTCTGGAGGTTTGTACTCCCTGTCAATCGCGCCAACGCCAACGTACCATAGCCAATGGTGGCATTCCAAATATTCTGAGCAAATGCCCCAGTCTTATTTAAGAGCTCACTTACTTTCTGAACTGCTGTATAAGCTAACAACCTTTCACGAATGCTGATCATTGTAAGTTCGGAAAGCTTCAATGCCGTATTGTAACTGAAAATTGACACTACCACTATGGTTAGAATTTTCACAAGGAATAATAGTGAATCACGAAACCTGGTTACACCTCCTTCAGTATCTTCAACAACGCCAAGCATCTTACCTATTGTGGATATCGTCCAGTTTAAAGACTTAGCAACTGTATCGCTGGTGAACATTGCCACAAACTTTTTACGAACTTTATCGTAAATACCTGCAGCATTATTATTGACCTGATCAAACTCCAACTGCAATGATGTTGCATCGGATAAAGCCTGATTTGATAATTCAATTGATTTACGGAAACGATCAGTATTTTCAGAAGCAGATCCAATGATGGAGATTACTTCATTATCGTTAAGCTTCAACCCGTCCAGAATAGAAGACAAGACAGTTGCATCCAAACCTTTTGCTCCCTCACTGAACTTCAAGAAGAACTGTAAAGGATCTTGATTAATTAATTTTTCAACTTCTTTTTGTGAAATACCCATTACCTGAGCAAAGGCAGCCGTCTCCTTAGCAGCTACCCTAACGAACTTAGAATATCCTGAAGAAGCCCTCTCAGCGTCAACACCACTTTCTTCAAAAGCAGCACCTAAGGCCATAGTTTCAGCCACCGACGGTTTAAGCCTCTCAGGTAGTTGCCCCACTCTTAAAGTAAAGTCAGCTATATTTTGTTCGGATGCAGCACCATCTGCTCCCAACTCATTCATGGCAGAACCAATCATATTAATAGCCTCGGCATAGTTGAGCTCCTTAGTCCCATCAAATAATCCTTTGATCATACCAATCTTCTCAGCAACCTTTTCTACACCACCCTCAAACGAATCGCCTAACGCTACATACGCCTGATCTACCACCTGTGTAAAATCTTTAATTTCTTCCTTAGGCACGCCCAGACGCCCACCTACAGTAGAGATCTTCAGTAGATCTATCTTACTTGTACGTGTATCAAAGTCTGAGTAAGCAGCAGCCAGATCATTTACTTCCTGCTTGGTCATGCCAGTTGTTTTGGCAACTGCTGTCTGAGCATCTGCCATCTTATTGTTCATGTCGATAGTCTGCTGAATGCTGATTGCAACACCAGCTAAAGAAGCAGCCACAGCCACAGCAATACCAGAATACTGATTAAACCTGTCCGATAAGTTCCTGATAGACCAAGAGGAATCATCCGCACCATTACGCAGTTGTCTGAGTCTATCCTGCATTGCCTGATACTCAGCACGAGCCGCATCAAGCCCCGCCCCGTCTGCCATATGATTCATAGCAAACCGCAGATCATTAGCTCTCCTTGTTAACTGCTCCATCGTAAGATTCATGATGTTCATCGATCTGATTTCATCATCAATCTTTTCCCTGTTTGCATCGAACGCAGCAGTAAGCATCCTTATCTCACGCTCATTCTGTTTGTATTCTTCAGAATCTTTTTTTCTGTGCTTCCGGAGTTCCTTCTGCTTTTCGTTGAGATCTTTAAGACGAAGCGAAAGAACGTTGTTTGCCTTCTCGAGATCAAGCACTCGCTTCTGTGCTTCATCACCATTGACAACAATCTTTAGCTTGAGGATCTCATCCGATATTACTTTGGCCATCGTTTTTTTTTGCAATGTTACCTCAAGGCACTGGCAACAGTTGTTACAGCAAAAAATGAGAGAGGAATCGCAACCGCCCTTTAAGCGGTGCGACATGTCTATTGGTGGGCTTTTCAACCATATTTCCACGCGCCGTCGTCGTCAGCAACTGCTTTTAAGATTCTCGGCGGCGTCGGGGAGAGTATCAAACACCCAAACCCTAAAATTTAGATTTTAGGGTTTGAGCGTTGATAATCAGTGTTTTGACTTTTTTTTGTTTGAAAAAAATTTGTAATTATTTATGTTTTTAGATAAAAAATGTTCTTGTTTAGAATTGATAAAAATTGATAAAAATTTTCTTAAAATGCTGGTTTTTAATTACCTGTTTTTTGGTAACTATTGCAAAAAGTCGTATATTTATATAGTTGAAACATACACATTATGAACACATTAGACAAAAAGGCGAACGATGCGAAGACAGTACCATCTGCCACAGAAAAAAAAGCAACTAACGGAGAAGTTGTAAAAATTGAGAAACCCGAAAAAAGCACAAACGCAGGGTTGCAGGAAGCAAAACAGAAACTTTCAACCATTGTCGGACCGAGCACAGCAACGCAAAGAATTAAAAACTTTGACATGATGGGAAAACTCATAGAAAAGTATGAGTTTTTAAAAGCTAAACAAGATGATTTATCATCGTTTATGGTGTCCAGGGACGGACTGAAAGAAAGAGTTTTAATTTATGGCGAAAATCAGACAGTGTTTGAAATCAATAACACGCAGATCATTGAAGAAATTTTAAATATCTGTCATGACAAATTGGAAAAACTTGTAAACGACAGCGAGGAAACTCTCTTAAACTTCAATATCTAAAAAAAAATGCGCTCCTGCTGTGACGAGCGGGAGCACTTTTTAATAATCACAACTTTAACATTATGACTACAACTGACAGCAAAAATACAAATTTATCCGAAAGAGTGAAAGATTTACTTTTCATCAAAGGATATGACAAGGTTTTTAACTGGGATGATTTTAATTATTACATCCGCATGACAGCAAAGGCAATACACCGAGCCGAAGCCATTGCAAACCTTTTTATAGAAGAATCTAACGAAATTTCAGATTATGCCGAGTATGAATTTTAAAAAGCTTAAAATCTGCTATCTGTGGCAAGGCAAAAAGCAAGTGCCAAAATTAAATATTTCGGGCGAGTGGCTGAAAAATGCAGGTTTTGAAATCGGGCAGAATGTACAAATTGAGATTAAAAATAACATCCTAATTATCAGCAATGACAATAAAAGTTTATAACGGAACGACTGCAGAACCGCAGGAAAACGAAACAGTTTTTTTTATTCAGAGCAGAGGAAACCGAGCAGGGCGACCAATAAGACAGCCAATGCCCAACTGTTGGGAGGTAAGAACGTATAGAAACGTAGATTTTGAAATTTTAAGTATAGTATATGAAAGCAAAATCTTGAGCGTTTTTTTACGTGGTTCTGTTATTCCATTTTTAAGTCTTGAGGAATACAAAAAGATAGTTTCACCCATTTTAAAAAAAGCTATTCACGAAAACAGAATTATAAATGAACATTACCTGCAGATAAGGAAAATTGAAGAAAACATTCTGCATCAGGACAAAATTAAAAATCTTCTGAAAGAATTAAAAGTTTCATTATCTCACAAAGTTTATCAAAAATTAGAAATACAAATATTATGAAAACACCAATAAGCGAACGATATCCGCCAGAACTTGCGGAAAAACTAGAGGAAATAAAAGCAGAAATTCTGGAACGGATGGAACAACCGGATTTTGATTTTATGGAGGTTGAAGAAGTTTTTCAAGAATGGGGAGTAGAACCCGATTACATTTTTGAAGTATTGAACGAAATAACTTAAAAGCAAAAAACGCCCGTTAAAAGGCGTTTTTCTGTGCGTAATCTTTAACCGTTTACAAACGTTTACAAAAAATTTCGGCTTCGCCGAAATGGATGTTTTATCCCTAACAGTTCCTTACCGGGAAAAACATTAAAATTTGAAAGTATCTTTTACTAAAATATAAGCTTCGCTTAGCTCATATCCTACGATCAACAAATTTAAAAGAGGATCTCTTGTATCTTCAGGCATATCTGCCAAGATTCTTTTTGATTCCATATCATCCACTCCGGACAGCTTTCTTACTTCATATAAAAAATCTAAAGTTTTTCCATTCATTCTGATCTGATCTGCTACATCAAAGCCATATGTATATTCAGAACAAGCACGAACAATCCTATCCTGAAAATTATTCATTTTTAATATACTTTCAAGAAGAATTTTATTAACTCTATCCAGTACAGCAACTGCTTCAGAACTTCCTACACAAGCGATATTAAGTCTGATTTTAAATCTTAAAATTCTCTTAGATTCTATTTCCCGAATCTTTTTAGAAATTCTTTTCTTATTGCTCATAAATAATTCTTAGTCTTGCAAATTCCAATTAAAAACATAGTTTCTTTGCCACTCTCTGTACCGGTCGCCACGATACATCTCTCTGGAAATTATACTTTCAACTTCGCAAGCTGCTTCTTCGAGACTTAAGCCTTTCCGCATAGCAGTTGAAAACATTTCATAATAAATTGCATCACCAACATATTGGATTGGTCTTCTTTGAAATTGCATCCTCCAAAATTCCAGACCAACGATAATAACAGAAAATTTTTCTTTATCGGGTAATTTATCGACTACCACCATCAAAGATTGATATGCATCCTGATTTTGCTTAACCTGGTTCAAACAGGCTTTTTGGTTATCGCTTAAAAATTTTGAAGCTAAAGCTAGTATACCAAATTTTCGAACATTCATATAATCTATTTAAATATTCTTCTTAACAACTCCTTATCCTTAAACACTTCAAGATTATTGACAGCCGGAGTATTTTCCGCAAATAACATCAGTTTTTGCGTTAAAATTTTTTGGAATTCTAAAGTAACATTATCCTTGTCCAGCTCACCTGTTAATAGTACAAACATTTCAGTAATAAATTCTTTCACTTTTTTTTGCAGATCAATATATTCTTCATGATGATTAAGAAGTAATTCACTTATTTTGTCATTCTCCAATTTCCGTTTATTGAATTTCTCGTTTAAAAAATTTAGAACATTTATTTGAAGTTTTCTGAACGCATTCAAATAATCTTCTTCAGTTTCAAATTTATCTTCGTGCGCAAATTTTTCAAGCTTTTTCCTCCAACTATTATCCGATGCATCAAATAATTCAGTAAGTGTATTATAAATTACAAGATGCATAAATTTATTTCTGATGAACGCTATCAGTTCCAAAGCAATATGTTCCTCCTTATTAATAGTTTCTATGTCGTATAGCAGATCTATTTTACTGCCGAAAGGTATTCCACGTGAGTTATTGAAGCTTTTTGATTTTACAGCGTTCTCTACTGATAAATTGACAGTTATTAACTTATTCACAGAAGCTTCAACCCATAAAGAAATCTCTAAAATTTCATTACGAAGTTCCATATTTAATTTTTCCATCTAATTATTTTTATAAGTCTAAAAGTGATACGAATTTACAAAATATCCTATCCCAAAACTTCTGGATCCGAAAAATCTTTCTGTTTACCCTTGTAAAGCTTTAACCAAGGACGACGACAGATCAAATATTTCAAAGCATCGCACATATTCGTAGAATACATTGGAAGCTTTTCTTTTGGCAGTTTTTCGGAGGATTTATCTTTAAAAATCTTCGTGATGTTTTTAGCATTTTTCTTAACAATCTGCTTCGCCACGTTCATCGATGAAATTAGCTGGCGACATTGATATTTATCTATAAGAAGTTCTGGCAATTCACGATAATTCCTATTCATGATCGCCTTCATAAATTTAAATTCTAGATCCTGTTCGATATTTCCCTGACCTCGCGACATCAAATTGACAGTCCATCCGGTTTTAGTTCCGTCCGGCCATTCTTCCAAAAACTTTCTCATTTCATTAGCCCAGTCACGTCCAACTTCCTCGTATGCGTTGGCTGATCTGTCAAAATACAAATCAATCACTTTATGTTTATGGTGAGCGAAAAACTTCAAAAATTTTTCACAAACTTTTTCAGTCTTCTGGCTGACAGAAAAAATATTTTTCAAAATCCTGATCTGATTTCCCTGAGTCTGCCCGACTACCATCGAAATCATATTTCCGAAATCAGCACCGATCTCAAGAGTTTTATTTGGAATACAATATTTCAGATCTGTTGAGAACGTTTCCGCATCATCTCCTGTTTTGTACCGGTAGTAATTTTCACGAATGATTCCGTCTTCATAAATATGCGAATTGTCAAATGCTACATAAAATCTCTGACCGGCTTCAACCTGCGGAGCCTGCGATAATACTGCAGTATTAAATTCAATCTCTCCAAGTGCTGCCAATGCAGTCTTAAAGAAATCTAAACGGAGAACATTTACATTGACAAAAGATGAAGCTTTATAAAAGAATGTAGAACCTTTTCTCAGGCGTTGTTTCAGAACAGATAATTTTTTCATCTTATTCTGAAGTGTAGACAACAGTTTTTTATTCCGCTTCCTTCCTGCCTTTATTGCACTGGCTAAAGTTTTATTAAGTTCAAGAGAAATCTGCAGCAAATATTTAATCTGCTGTTGCTTCATTTCTTTCTGCTTATCCAGAATCCAATCGTATTCACCCGGCATAATAATGTTAGGGTGGTCAGTCGTGAATGTTACACCTAAATAATACGGAGATTTCCCGAATATAGTAGGATCTCCACGGAGCGCCGGAAACAATCTGTCAATTCTTGTTTTCTCGAGATATTTCGTTTCATCACCTGCCAAATGCTGGTAAGAGTTACCCGCTCCGGAACTGGGAGTATCCATCGAAATATAATTGAAGAAATTTCCGGTAAAAGTAGATATCGTGTGTTTGTACTCGAAAGGCTGCTTATATGGCTTATCAAAATGATCAGGCGGAGCTTCGTCCACCACGTAATGTATTCCTTCAATCCAACCTTTACGATTCCATCCTTCGATGATAGCAGGAACAACATTTTTAAGCAAGTTTGTGTAAGTATTTCCAACTAAAGCAATATAGCTATGAGGCATCTCATAACAAATATTCATCAGCCTTTCAGATAAATAATCGGTCGTTTTACCGGTACCCCTGCCAAGAATCAGAAATAAGTTCTGAGGCTCCATAAGGTCGGTAATCATTTTTAACCAGGTTGAGTACCGAACTTCTACATCATCATACGCAGAAAGTGAATCAATTCGTACTGTCTGCCTGTTCATCATCAAAGATTTTAATTGGTATCAACATCGCCTCCTGCTTAATTCTGTCGATTGCAGCAGGTGATAATTCTTTCGTATTATCATCAATCCACATTTCTATATCCTTCAGGTCTTCGTTTCCGATCTCGAACTGATCCATATCGGTTGTGTAAACCTTGATTGGTTTGTCAAATAATGATCTTGGCAGTTCCGGAGGATCTTCCTGATCTAACTGACGAAACTTATAAGCTTTGTCTGCAATTCTGGAAGCTTTCTCAAAATCAGAAGCAGTTTCCGCAACAGCTCTGGCCATTTCGTAATCCTGATCAATTTTATTTGCGTAAAAGTTTCTCCAGGCTTTTTTGGAGATTTTAGTGTCAGCATTAAAATATTCGAATGCCTCATTATATAAGTCAAGTGCCTTGATTCTTGTTTTTACTTCCGGTTCAAAATCTACCAGATGCTTTATTATGGCATCGCGGGAGCCGTAAATATCTACACGATTCATCATCCTGTAGATTTTCTCAAGTAAATTGACATATTCCATCAACTCTGTGGGAGCTGTTGTTGTCATTCCGGACTCAATCCATTTGTAAAGATCATTGAGGTTATAGTCAGTCAATTTCTTCGCCATACATAATCCTTTTTCTTAGGCTTTCCAATCGTTGTAAAGACCGTATTTTCATTAATTGCTGATGAGCGGTAATGTTACCCACTTTTGCATTTTCAGCGAGTTTAATGCCTGATTCTGCGTCTACAAGTAAGATTCCACGGTCATAATGATATCTGACAAATGACTCTGGATTATTAAACTCTTTTCGTAGTTCCATTTTGGGCACATCGAGATACATCGCTATTTTGTCGATATCATAACCAGCACCGGAAAGATTCTCTATTTCTTCCAGCTGTTCTTGAGCTAATCTGACGTGAATTGCCTTCATCATATCTCAAACATTTGTTTCCGGAAGTTGTACACTTCTTCGTGATTGGTAATTATGTATTGCTCAAGCTGAGCGTTTTCGCTCCAATTTCCGGAGCCTTCAAGAATCAAATGAGAATCACCGGCTTTGATCAGACAGACTTTGCTATGATTCCAGTAATACTTTACATTAAAATTCGCATTGTGCTTAATTACAGCTTCTAACACGTCAATGGTTACAGGATTTCTTTTAATCATAGAATCTGAAATCAACAAAGTAACCTTTCCGATTCTTCCGTTCTGCTGAAGGTGCTGCAGTGATTCAATTACTCTGCGGCTTATTGAATATGTACTCGCAAAAAGCTCATCAATGAATAGCCTTTTACTTATCCAGGGAATAAAAGTAAAAGCGTTGAACGCTTTTTCCGTCTGAAGAAAAAAAACTTCACCAACTGCCGGCATCCTTACCAGCTCATCAACATTTGCAATTCTGTCTAAATGATGGTTTAAGTAAACAGGTAAAGAACCTGAGCCGAATTCCTTCGATGCAGGTTCTGATTCCTTCAGCTGTTGAAGATCAAAAAACTTATTTGTTTTTCTCACTATGCTTTTTTGTCCAAAATCTTTTTAGCCAAATCTCTCACTTTGGTTTTTTCAGCAAGATCAGCCTGCAGTTCTTCCACTTTCTGAGGATCTTTATTTGCTTCCAATGCTGTTGAAGCTTTGGAAACATACGTCTTGTAATTTGTATGTTTTTTAGCGAGTGCTGCAGGCGTTAAAGCCTCCAGTTCTCTCTCCAGCATCAGGTCAGCAAAAATTGGATGCTTGCCTAAAATTTCACCAGTATCTTGATAATGCTGTAGTTCAGCATGGATTTCGTGATTTAATTCAAAATCTTCAAGAACCTGACATGCGACAGCAAAGATTTCTTCATCCGTAAGAACCGGTTCTGCCAGTGCTGCTACTTTATCAAACAATTCTTTGTGCCCGGCTTTGTAGTTTTCAAATGCTGTGATAGCATCTGCAGTAAGAATTTTGAATTCGTTCGGACAATCTTTGGATCTTAAAAAATCGTATTTCCCGTAAAGTTTGATTCCTGCTTTTACTTCGTCCGGAAGACCGGTAATGATTTTCATTACTTTTCTATCCTTATTTTTTTCTACAAAATCATTAATAAATTCTGAAGGAGTAAGAGCGTTTTGTATTTGCTGAACGATTACTGCTTCAGGTTCATCATCTACAAAGTTTCTGAGATCAGCTGCTTTCAAACCAAGCGTATTCATTAAATCGTATTTCAGATTCTTGAGATTTTCAGGAGAATATCCGCGATTGTTGTAGGATCTCACAAGATTACTTCCGGAGGCGGCATTCATTAAATGCGATAAGCCCAAATTATACTGTTCCTGAGGTTTGAGATTCTCATTTTTGAGAAATCTTAGTACTTCTTTGCTCATAATTATTTTTTGAGCAAATTTTGGCAATTGCAGGCAGTTGCTTTGTTACACTAAAAAAACCTGCTTCAAAAAGCAGGTTTTAATTTAATGAAAATTTATAGGTTTTTTAAGTTCGGCCCATGCATCAAATTCAGTAATTCCATAGTACTTACCTCCAACATTTAAACATCGTTCACCAGTATGAAATCTTTGTGTTTCACGACCGATGATCATTCTATTATTTAAATGTTTCAAATCTGGAATTATCTTTAATACTAGCCAAATATCACCATGATTACTTGGTAAGCATTCCATTGCCTTCCAAACTTTTTTCTTTTTACGTTTTGAAATATATTTCATGATTCAAAATTAATTTATTTCAGTTTCTTCAAACAATTCTAAATCTATGTGATGTGTAGCGTATACGTCATCATCAACGAGAACAAGAATCTGAATGTTTGCAATTTTATCATTTTGCTGAATTTCCCATAGGCTTCCGGCTTCTACTAATATTCCTTCTGAGGAAGTGATATCTTCGATGTTTCTATAATATTTATCCATCTTTAAATTTTTTGAGGAGTTGAGGATCCTTATTAAGAATCCGTAGAATTTTTCTAATAGACAGGTGGAACTCGTGACGAAGGCTTTTTTCGTCTGCAGATAGATCACCGGAACAAAGGTTTGCATCTTCAAAAACATGGAAGATCATATCTTCCAAACCTTCCGGAGAATTACTGATTAATAATTCCTGAAGTGTTTGAATTACTTCTTTCTCTGAATCACCCGTGTGTGCATTGTTTTTTCTCATAGTTCAAGTCATTTAATCGTGAATAGTAAGAACGCACAAGTTTGATATATGCCAAAGTGAAATTTCGCTGTATTGCGTAAAATTCACATCCATCGGGCAAAATGACCGATAGTCTAACATCTCCCATCTTGAGAGTTTTGCAACGAAAAGACCTGAGTTTGTTTTTGCGGAAGAATTCGCAAGGTGTATCTAGTTTTGAAGATTTCTGATTGAAACCTTTCACAGCCTGAGCGCCGGCAAAGCGGAAAATATCCAACACTGGAGTATCTTCTAAATTGATTGTACTTAGCATGACAAATATTTAAAAGTTAATAATCCAAAAAAAATTAATGCTCCCAAAAAGGGGCTGCTAAGTTATCATAAGAATGATACAGACCTTTCGGTCTCCCCGATTTGAGAGCAATTTATTTAGAATAAATTTCTATCTATTAAAAAAAAGTAGGATTGTGTCCTATGATAACTTAGCATTGCAAATATACACGTTTTTTGGTAAGCACAAAAAAAACCTACAATTATTTTGCAGGTTTTTAATTCTCTCAGATTTTTTTTTAAAATTTGGATTCAACTTCTTTCATTTTTTCGGTAAAAGCTTTTATACCGGCAATGATCTCATTATACTTTGATTCGCTTACCAAAACCTTTCCCTTGGAATAGTTTCTCATATTGGAAGCATCCATATTGATGGATCGCGCCAAATCTGAAAGATTAATAAAATAAATCTCTTCGAAAACTGCTTTAAGTTTTTCTTTGTAATCCATACACAAATATAGTAAATATTACCCGTTTTCGGGTAATAAATTATTAACTTTTGCTAATTCTTCAAACTGAGCTTTCACTTCTTCAGTGAATCCAAATGAAATTGTACGGATAAGCATCCGCTTATGATGCATAATCGGCTTATTGTGAATAGGGAAGCTTTTCTTTTTACGAACCTTTCCTGCTTTTAATTTTCTTGTAGCAGGATTGTATCCGGATTTTGCTCTCCTGGTCTTCATATCTACAAAACGGAAATCTGCCAAATGGGAATAAGTCATCGTATCTTCATCAATCACCATTTTCTTTTTACTCCACTTCGCAGAAGTAAAACCCTTCATCGCACGTTTGGAATCTCCCAAAATCCCTTTTGCCTGCTCTTCCAAAGTCTTTTTGATAAAAAGACCTTCGATAATACCCTGCTTTTGGCTTCTGCGTTGAATAAGACTCATAATTTATTCCGTTAAAATATCCATACTATAACCATTGAAGTTAAAAATATGCTTCGCTGTATCGATCTCAAGACCGTCAATGCTCAGACTCTTAAAAAACGGATAACAGCCCTCTTCTACTTTTCCGAGAATGTAATCCCGAATTTTTCTCATGACTAGAAAAGTCCGCTGCAGCAGCTCGAGGTAACCATCGTTATCAATTGCCGAGTAATCTGTTTTTTCAAAAACCATGATTTGGAAAACCGGAGTTTCTTTATATGCTCCGATGTTTCCGGAATGAGACATGGACGGGACCACGCCCACCAAAATCATATTATCTTCAGAACCGATATCACCGGTAAATTTTGAAAGATCAGCTTCGTCAGCTACAACAATGGTTTTTTTAATTTCCTGATGTTCTGATTTTAGTTCTACTAAAAATTCTTTAAGCTCTAGGGGTGTCATTTTTGTTTCGTTTTTCTTCGTCCAAATCTTTTTTCTTCAGTTCATACAGACGGCTCAAAACCCGCCACATATTTGTTTCTTCCACTCCGGCATATGGACCGAAAACCTGGCTTTCTGCAAGTTCCGATAAAACGGATCTCATACCGGTTCCGACGATATCACTTGTGAATTTTGGATTGGGATCAGATTCAAATATTAAACTCAAATCAATATCGTTACCCATCACATTGATAACTCCGCTCAATACATAAGTCTGCATTGATGCAAAAAATAAATAGAAACCGTATAAATGCCGGATATCTACAAATCGGAATAATCCCAAAGATCTTTTCTTCGATGTTCTAAAATTATACTTTTCACCTGCGGGTAAATAGAATATTGAAAAAAGCATTCTCAGCGAATTCAGATCACCTGTATTTGTGTAATAAATGTATTCTTCAAGTCCATCCATATACTGACCAAAATTAACATCATTAAAACCATCTTCAGGACCGTAATATTTTCGAAATAATTTATAATTAGGAAGATGATTTTTAATGTAATCCAATTTTACATTTAAGAAATTATCTTCTTCATCGAATTCAAAAAAATTATCTACAATCAAAGAAAACCTGTAAAGATTTTCGCTTTTTTCGTCCCAGTCTTTATTTTTTTTTCTCAACCGGAGTAAAGAATAAACACCTAGATCACGGAGCTGAAATCTACTAATTTTCTGCTCTTTGGCCATCCAAATCAATTTTGCCATATTAGCGTACTGATCATTATCACACTCACCCAAATTTTCAGGCATGTAGAGAAACTTATTTTTCTCAACTATTTCCAGATGTATCATGTGCTTACAAAATTATCGTCTTCATCAAAATCAAGATCCGGAAGTCTCACTTCTTCGTCAGTTTTTACTGCATTCAAGGCAGTCAGCTCGCTTTCCAGCTTTTTAAGATATCGTGCAGAATCTCTTTCAAAGACCAACGCCAATTCCGAAGGAATGAACGAGGCTGATTTTGATGTCTTCGAACTTTGCTCTGTAGAACGGATCATTTTCTTTGGAAACATCTGAATATCCAATCGTCGCAATCCCCACTCAATGGCATAATGCACTGCAGCTTTCTGACTGTAATTGTAAAGAACTTTGTTCAGCTTCAGACTTACTCGCGACAGATCTCCCAACCTTGGCTCCAGTTCCAGTTCCTCAAATTCCACAAGCCCTGGAAGAAGATTTAAATAAAGGAAATACGAATCATTAAGTCCGTAATGCTTTTCAAAATCTGATAAGTTTGGAACAATCAGTTTTGCGTGATCATATTTCTCAAGACCTACAATCATTTCTTTTTTTACCATGTACTTCATCAGAAGATTCATGTGTTTGTAAAAAAAACACTCCAGAGATTCGTCATGATTGGATATCTGCCATTCGAAGGCTCCGACCTGATGATCATCACGTCTCATGGTTCTGCCTTGTCCGGTCATGGCCACATCACCAGTAGGAGCGAAAAGCATATAAGCTTTGAAGCCAATAGCAAAGCGAACATATTCGAAAAACAGCTGAAGATCATCAGGAATATTTTCAACAGAAATAGATTCGTAATTCGGCAAACCGATGATATCAATAATCTCATCTGTAGCGATAATAATTGAAGCTTTCAACTTCAACCAGGGAAGATCAGAATCGATGATTCCGACCAGCTTTTTAAAATCGGGACCAAAACCCTCTTCTTTAAATAATAATTTCATTATCTGGGAACTTTTAAACCACGTTGTGACTGTGAGACATCTTCCTGACGGTTCATTTCGTCATGATAAAGACCCATCTTTAAACTTTTCTGAGGAAAATTTGCTTTGATAGCCGCATTCATACACCACATAATTACCATTTCCGGAAGATCAATACCTGTCTGAAGATAATTATTCAAAGCGTAATATTGCTCTGAACCACTATTGCCTCCGGACTCCGAAATATTTCCGATTGCGTTATGAACACCCACACCGGTAGCAGCTGATTTATCTGCTTTATTAGCAATTGAAATCTGAGCATTGACAGTATCTGTCATTTTCTGATCAATTACTTTAATCACCCATCCCATTTCAATAACATTGACACCTTCTACCATGAGAATCTGCTCCGAATGCCAGAATTTTCCTGCATTTTCCAACCCGGAAAGAACCGTTTCCACCTGTTTAAGCATTTTCTTTTTGAAATTCTTAAACATATAATCTTTATACGGCTTACCTTTCTCAGAACAATCGTCCTTTATATCCTGTTTTTTCTGATCCCAATATTCTTTTGGTGATGTAATATGATATTTTATATTAATGGAATTTTTGCTGAGCGCTGCCAGGAATTTAGGCACGTTTGTACTCTGAATTATCCACGGAATCGACCCCATGATATGAGGTATGCTAAAAAATGATGAAGCAAATGTGTAGAGATTTGAATACTTTACACTCAGAGGATATTTGAAAGGCTCGAATTTATCAAAGAAAGGAAATGCATCATAAGTCTGCGGCTCGTTTTCACGGGAAAGGAGAATATGAGTGGGGGTATATTGTTTTCCGGCAACGATTGGTTTTCTATCCATGCTGATATGCTCCAGCTTTTTAATTTTTGGAGCACGTCCGATTCTCCAGCCTCTGTTCTGAATCACTTTTGTGAAAAAACTCTCAACATGAGAGAAATCCGTAGCTGCTTTTGCAAGGTATTCTTCATAATCCCAGGTATCGAGCCAAGCCTGAACTTCTGCATCGTTTTTATATTCACGATATAATTTTCCTTTTTCGTCAAATTTCTCTTCGTAAAGTTTTGGCCCTTTGCCCCAATTCATTCCGGTTTTTTTATTTAAAATACCCGGAGAAATTGAATTGCTGTAAACTATATTTCGGATCTGAATCGGCAGCTCGTTATTTTCACCGTATGGGAAAACCTTCCAGTCGCCATGAACGGCCTGAAAGAGCGACGGCGTAAACATATCCATGGAAAAATAAGGCTCATTAGCCTGTCTTTTTTTGTCAATTACTTCAAAAGTAAATGCACTCTGACCGCCTACAACGGCATCATCTCCTAAGAATTCTATCATGGCTGATTTTATAATTATTAAAAGTCATCAACAGAGGAAGCCAGAAATGTTTTCTTTCACCCGTTTCCGTATCTTCATACGCTATGAGGTTCATAGCATGTTTTGACTTACTTTTTGGAAGACCTTTAGTCAAAATACCGTTACTGATTTTCACCAATCCGCGTGATGATCTCCGAGAACGATCACAGCTGATGAAACTGAAGCTGAAAGGAAAATTTTCGGCAGAAAGTCTCCGCATCACTTTGATAGCATCGTAAACATTAATTTCTTCCATGTTGCAAAAATATCCCTGCATGATTGTGGAAGTTGTTACACTAAAAAAGCCGTATCAATAATGACACGGCTTCCCATAAAAAATACAATTGAATGAAAAAAAATTATTTTCTTGAAGCTTCGACCAGATAGGTCTTTTCGGCTTTGATCACCTTTAAGTTAATCACAGCATCCTTCAGACCAATCCAATTGGTGGCCTCATGAAGAAGAACAGGAATAGTTCCTGCAGGTGTATTTTTCAGCAACAATGGAGCGGCACCGCCACCACCAATCAAAGTCACAATCTGACCATGTTCAAAGTTTGAAGCAGTAAATTCTACATCTGCAGTTACAGCTGTAGCCGGTAACTGATAAGTAGGACCATCAGCCTTTACCAATGCTACATTTTCGTCCGCCACAACTTTCGGCTGAGCAAAGCTTACATCACCAGAATAGAACTTGATGAAATCCCTGTTAATGATTTCCTGCTCAAAAGTCAATGTATTAACGTTTCCGTCTTTATCATCTTTTCCTGAAGCTGTAAGGATCAACGGGAAACATCTGGAGCCCATTACCTTTTTTTCTTCCAAAGAATCCTCACAAGCACCATAAATGAGAACAAACTCATCACCCATGTGTTTTTTGATGAAAGACATTGCTTCTTTGGTAGTTCCTGGGTGTTCACCCACATATTTGTTCATAGCTCCTCTACCATCAGGATTTCCGGAACTTTCAAAAGTCGCCGCCTGTGTAGGAGCCGTCATATAAATTCTGAAGAAATTCGTTTCCGGCTTGAAAATAAAATTTCCGATCAGGGTCACACCATCTTCGTCAACTGACGGCCATGATACGATATCGCTTTTTAAGGCAGCAATAGTATTGGCATCTTTAGGAGACGGAGCACCGGCATTATTTTTTGATTTTTTTAGATCTGCTCTCATAAGAAAGATTACGATTACCTATACATCGAGAGGTTTTTGGTTATTATTTCTTACCCTCTTGTGACTTCGTTCCAAACCCCATCCAAATAGATCAGTTCAATCCATTTTGTGTGAGCGTCCATCACGTACGTGCTGTTAACTTTAATTTTTCCGGCAACAGTTTTTACACTCAATGCAGAGCCGGCAGCAGCTCCACCAAAAATTCTGATTGTATTTCCTTCAGAACCACCATCGATTTCAGCAAGGTCCGCAGCTTCTTCACCCATGTAGATAAATCTGTCTGAATCTGCGTAATCAATCGTTGTTCCTTCAAACTCGATCTGAGTTGTAATAGTCTCCGGAGCTGTGGTTCTAGAAACCTCTTTCCAGTTTTCACCAACTTTTACCAAAGTAAGAGTTCCACCGGTCTTCAGATTAAAATCTGCAGTAAGATCCAACATACCCCCATCCTTCACGTTTACATTGCCAGGAAGAGAAATATTCCCTCTGATAAAAAGATATTTACCTACATTGCCTCTGATAGCCGTGATATCAGTTGTAAAATCCGGAGTCGGAGTAATTCTGTTGTGGTTTGCTTCAATCACGCCATTGCCAAAATCGAAAACAGGAATGTAGAAGTTTTTGTCAAAAATCGGTTCGTTATTAGACCAAACCGCCTGAAGCTCATACTTCAATGGATTATTTTCGTCAGTCTCCAGACCAATGTGATTCACCCCAATACCTAAACGGTAATCAGCAAATGCGTAAACATCTCTCAGGAACTTTTCGAAGGTAAGTTTTGCTTTTTCTTCCGGCTTAAATTCCAATGGTTTCACATTATCTTTGAAAGTAATGAAAAGGAATTTTGAACCCTCCAGTTGCTTCAATGGAACGAATTCCACATTGCTGTAATCTCGTGGAGTTTTTACGAGTTCCTTGTAATCTGAATTGCCACCGTTGATTTGTCTGTCTCTTGTCTGATACTGTCTGATCCAATACGGCGACCACACAAATTGCAGATCTGCATTTCTCACGTCGATAGGCAACGACATAAGTGCCTTTTCTACATAGTCCACTACATTTGAAGTATTCAGATCTCCAAGATAGAATGAACGGTATTTTTTTGTTATATCTCTCGCATCAAATAACTGCTTGAAAACACCATTGTTTCTGATCAGATAAGTTACAGGCTTATCGTAATCTGCAGGTTTTTCTGAGAAAACACCTCTTACCAAAACATCAGCATCTTCAGATCTTGCTTTCTCAAGATATTTAACAATCAAAAATTCAATGAATGACATTTTGTATGCCTGAGAACCTTCTTTGTTGAACTGATACATCCAAGAAGTTTCCAATGCCTGAAGCTTCCAGTAATTAAACTGAAGATCGATTTGCGTAGGCTGAACCTGCATTACTTCCGGCTTGATGGTAACACCACCTTTGGCAACCCAAACCGCTTTTCTAGGCTGAGTTACTTCCTCAACGGAAATGATTGCAGAAACCAGTTTGTCTGCAACACCATAGATAGTCTGTTGTTTCCAAAGTTCCGGAAGATCATACCTTTTTTCAAAGATAGATTCAAACTTCGTAGGATATTCAGCCACAAAACCTTTGATATCTTCATTCAAAGTGTTTAGAACTAAATCATTTTTAAAGTTTGTTTGTGGTGCAGACATTCCCGCAACCACACGTGCATTCCACGGACGATCCATTGCGAAAGCATTCCCCTGCATTCCCATCAGGAATCCGGCAACAGCTACAATTTTACCAACACCAAACAAAGGTTTTACAATGTTTGCAGCCTCTGCAACAGTTTCATCTGCATTAGCTAAAGTTTCAATTGTCAGGTTTTGCTGAGACACAGTCTGCTGCAGCTGAGTTACCTGCGTTGTCAGACCTTCTACCTGAGCCGTAGCCGTAGCATTTTCTTGAGTAGCAGTAGCAAGTTGATTCTGCACTGCATGAAGCTGTGTTTTAGCATCCGCTACTCCTGCCAGTTCCAAATTAGCCTGTTCAATCATTGTTGCCAGTTCCGCGGTTCCTAACAAACCGTCAAGTTTCGATTTTTCAGCATCAGAAAGCTCTACTTTGTTATCTTTCTGTGCAACAGCAGTCACTCCCAAGAGCCCTGCTAACATGGTTAACCATTTCATAATTATTAAGAATTTAATTTTTTTAGTTCTGATTTTGCCAATACCCAGTTGTAGGCATCGTTAACAGTTCCTATTGAATCTGCAAGTTTGAATTCTATAGCTTCCGCTGCTCCAAAGGTTTTCCCTTTAATATGCTCTTCTTTGACCCCCGGTCTGAAAGTTCTTACAGCCTGCTGGAATGCTTGAGCCAATGGAGAAAGCTTTGCAGCTAAACCTTCAGTTTTTCCTTCCATCGCATCGATGAATTCCTGATTCTTATCTGAAGATTCCGGAGGACGAACGATAATAATTTCATTAGAAGATTTTTCCCACATGTACTGAGCACCAACAGAGCCGATTTCTGCAGTAAGATCATTCGACATCATATTATATTGGCCAAGAAGCAGAGCAGCCCACAAATGAGCAGAAAGTGCTTTGTCAATTAAATTGATTCTGGGTTTTGTAAGTTTTGGGGCGATGCCCTGGAACAATGGAATTGCATCTGCATTTCCGCCGAAACCATCCCAGTGAAAAATAGTTCCTATACAATCAGGATCATTTTCCATTTTCATCGCTTCCATGCAAACTTTATCCGCTCCGTTCACACAAAGGCCTGAATACTTTGTCATAGTACCGACAATTGGAATATATCCGACTTTATTTACAAGAACACTTTCTCCTGAAGCTTCGTCGTATTTTCTTTCTCCCATGTAGGAAGAAAGTTCCGGAGTAGACTCATTTAATTTACCTCCTGCCAAAACGGTATTGACCATCGCCTGTAATTGCTCAGGTCGGGTCATTTCGAACAGCCAGGTTCCGCCAGTGATTTCCGATAGAATTTTCATATCGCAAAACTATATTGGTGGCAAAAAATAATGTGTTACACTAAAATTTTTGAAATAAGGAAATAAAAAAAGCACCTGTCTGTTCAGGTGCTTCGCTTAACATAAATTTTAAAAAAATGATTATAATTATCTAATCATGTCTTTTTGAATCTCTTTCAGAATTTCGTACTCCTCAAAAGTCAAATTAAATTTCTTTCCGTTTATAAGAAAACGGATTTCCTTCTGTTTGTTATCGACAACGGCCGAATGTCTTTTTAAAACATTTCCATCGTGGTCTTTTTCTGCTTTCATTGTCACTATCATTTTTCAAAGATAGATCCACAAGAAACAATTTCCTTACGGATTTCCGTAGAATGGAAAATTATTCCGGATATTTTTTAGATTTGATCTTTTCTTTTTATTTTGGAAGGTGGCGGCGGAGGTGGTGCAGGAACTATAATATTACAAAGCCAAAGTTTACCAAGTTTCAACCCGTAATAATCGACAGATTCTATCTTTACGCGAAAAATAATGTTTTGACGTTCAAATAATTCATTTACAGCAACCTTCCATGATTGTGAATAGAACACATCCAACTCCTGAGCTTTCTCATTTGTAATAATTCTAATATGATCAATATGTTTTGACTTGACAAATCCTGCAATTTCCATTTTTCAAAATTGTCACAATTCCGAACAATCACAAAATTAATTATGATACAATTTGTAACAAAATTAAAAAACCCGCTAGTCATGCGGGTTTCTAATTATAATTTTGAATTATGTTTCTTCAGATCGTCCATCCTGTTCGTCCATCCTTTGATGAATCTCTTTTGTGATGGATTATTTTTAACAATATCATTTAAAAATTTATATCGTCTCTCATACAATCTTTCTAAAAAGCCAGCCGGAGCGTTATTTAACGCTTCCAGCGTTTTCGGGCCTACTACACCGTCAGCAGTTACACCCAAGAGTTCCTGAGGCTTTTTTATTCCATGAACTCCGGAACCCCAAACCCAATCGACCAAAGTGTTTGCCACTGCCTGGTCTTTGATCTGATCCGCTTTCCAACGGTCCCAGTAGTTTTTTTTCATTATTGAAATTGCATCAGCTTCTGTAATCAATTTCAGATCTGCGACGTCGATATCGCCGTCACCATCTTTATCATACCCTTGAGCTTTCCAAACCGCAATGGTCACTCCTTTATTCGTTGCTCCACCTCGATCTAGCGGATCATTTACAAAACCGCCTTCCCATTTTAGGACAAACGGCGCTAATAATTGAATTTTTGCCATGATTATTTATTAAAATTTTATTGGATTGTATGAAAGACCAACACCGACACCAGGAACAGCTCTACCAATTTCCGGGACGTAATAATATCCGGCCTGTATGCCAATCCCAAAACGTCTGGAAGGAAGTGACACATCTTTTTTAAAATGCTCTACACCGTTTATTCTCAAATTTTTATCCGGGGAAGTGATGGATACCTCTTGAACATCTTTCGCAAAAAGATTCTTCTTTTTCTTAGTTGTAACAATATCTATCTGAGCATTGTATTTATAGTCAATAGTAGAATTTCCAACCGTATCCGTTTTAGTTTTGGCTGAAAAATATTTATCCTGATAAAAGACAACCTTTGTTTTCTGCAAATCTATCTCAGATTTTTGAGACTTGACGGTTCCTTCTAGTTTTGCCCGCACCTGCTGCAACTCGAAAATGTCTTCTTTGGCTATTTTAAGAGCCGGCCCCAAAGTATCTGATACATAGGTATTATAATTTCTTGTAATATTATTGACAGGGTTTTGTCCGACATTTGGCAGATATTTGACAATGGTACTGTCGGAATTATATACTATACGAATCGTATCCGTTTTCGGATTATTTATTTCATCCACCAATTTTTCTTCAGGTGAAAGATTTACCCAGCTGTAAAAGCTGTTGAGTACAAGAACTGCGATCACGAAGATCAGACTGATAATGATTATTTTATTTTTCATTTTCTCTCGATTTAATTATTTCAATGGCAGCATCTGCCGTTTCCTCTCTTAATGTTGTATTTGCTTCCTTGATCACTGCATCCTGCTTTTTAAGCACTCCGGCATTTATTAGAAGTTCAAGTTTTAGAGCGTCATTGTTCTCTTTTTCTTTTTCATATTGCTCCTTCCAATATTCTTCTGAGTTGTCATTTTTTCTGATATTGATAAAATAAGTGACTCCAAACATTACAAAGAAAACCGCAGCAACAAAGCCAATGGGATTCTTAATTATAAGCTGCTGAAACTTACCGATCTCTTTACTGTCTGGTAGTGCCATTTCATTTTTTATATTTTTTTAAAACTTCCTGAAGGTTAGTCGCATTCTTAATCATAAGATTGGTGCTATCGATTTTTGCTGTCTGGCTTTCGTAATTCTCAGCACGCTGTTTACGGCTGGAGATAATTCCAAATACAAGAAGAATTGTATTGAAGGCTACGCCGAGAAGTACTCCCGAAATAATTTCGGGAAAATACTTTTGGTAGATTGTTTTTAGGGATTGTCTCATTTTATTTATCTTTGAAGTATTACTAAATTTTCCAGTTTATGTTTATTAAAATTCTTACCGTTGATGGTTCATACAAGATTGTAAATATCAATCATATTGTTTCATTCGAACCTAACCAAGATGGGTCGAGCACAATTGTAACTCTAAGTTCAGGTATGGAATTTTTGTCTAAAGTAAAAACAGAAATTATATTGTCTGATATTAATGCATCAGTTAAATCAGTTATTTAATTTTGTTATACAAGTCTGTTATTTTCTATGTAATTATAATTTCGTGACCTTGAGCAGTCTCGGGATATTCACCATTAATATTGGAATCAAAAACAGTTTTCCAATTTACCCCATCCGTTGAAACTTGTGTTTTTACATTATGATACGTTCTTCCGTCAGCATAATAATGCCATATTGTGAGACTATCCAGTTTATATAACGCACCTAAATCAATCTCGACATAAACCTCAATGCCAACATTTCCATCCGAAAAAAAGTTATTTGGATCGTTAAACAATCCGTCTGTAATTACATCCGTAGGAAAACCGGCGATACTGTTCGGGCATGTAACTGTTTTGTTTAATGCTACATTTTGACCGCCTGAAAACGCTTGTATTTCTACCCAGTTGTTATATCCATTTGCAGTGCTTCCGGTGAGAAAATCTCTAATATATCTATATTTAGGAACGGGATTTGGAAGCGGCTCAATTCCTAAAATAAACCAATTTTCCAAAGTTTTCGCAATAATAAATTCATAACCTAATTGTGGCGTGGGTGGGTTTATGCTGTAATATGGTGAGTTTTTAATGTAATTACCAATAGCTATATGACCCGCAGTATTGGGATGCACTCCGTCCGTAACATAGGCCGGATTCATTGCGTTGCTATTACTCGCCTTTGTAGCTGTGAATACGTCAAAGTACTTTTGAAAATTTGCAACGATATAATCTTTATATGGTTGCATATTTTTATTGCTGTTTGCGTATGGCGTTATTGGTATAAACAATATATTGGCGGATTCTAAAGAATTTTTAAAACTTTGCAAATTAATTTTCCACGAATCAAAATCAGTATCATTTGTGGCCATTGCATAAACAACTCTTTTAGGTTGAATTACATTTATAATCTCATCTAACAAAGGAATTGCATTTGAACTTGTATCTCCATGTGAACCCGAAACCTCATATTGTGCAATCCCAACCCACCTATTATTTACAATGTCTGCATTTGCTCCGTAAGTTATCGAATCCCCAACTACTAAATTATCGGGTTCATATAATTGTGTAGAGCTTTTAGTCATACTTAATATTTGAGTTGCTCCCGACGCTGACAAAATCAAATTATGAGTAGTAAAAACAACGGGCAAAACCACTGATATTTCAATATTTGTGTTAATGTTTTTAACAAAAAAAATATATGTCCATTGATTTTTTAAAACCCTATATTCTAAAACATCACCATTGTTTATCGTTAACGTTGATGAAGAATACCCGCTTGAATTTGAGGTCGGAAATTGCCAAAAAAGTTTACCACTTTCAATAGTTAAAATTACGGTAACATTGTAAAGCGTTCCTATTCCTTTAAATTCTAATCTTAAACCTGGTGAATTAGTTCTAATTTTCCACTCCAATCTATCAAGATTTGAAACCTGCTTAAATCTAAGCTGACTATACCCCCCCGATGTTTTTAAAACACCGTTTTCGCAAAACCAATTTCCAACAATATCAAAATCATTTAGATTCGTAAAGTTAGATTTGTTGTATATTTCGCCTATCTGTGCCATTATCTTCCTATTGCTGTCATTAACGTTTCTAAATCATTAGATATTGAAACAATTTGAGCCGCTGTCAAATAATTTGCTAAAAAACCCCATTTTAGAATTCTTCCATCTTCACTAAAAGACCCACCGGAATTAAAGCCACCTAATACAAAATTGGCATTTGGCAAATTATAACCGTTTTGATTTTCCGTGTGTTGGAATATCTGAACGCCATCTTTATATACAGTTGATAAATCGGCTGAGTTTCGTGTAATTATAAATGAGCCTACAAAACTTCCCGAATGAAAATAATTCTGATAAGATGAAGCATTCGGACCCAAAACAACTATACCATTTCCTGAACTCGGATAAAAACCTATTGCTTGATTTGCTGATTGAGTGCCTGCTGACATTTGCATATTAGTAACCGAACCCGAATTATTAAAAATACCATAACTGTAGTCAGTCGCCGAAATTGTAGAAAGATTTATATTAGTGTCAATTATTCCTTCAATTCCCGACGCTGAAACAACACCTTGGGCAACTGTCGCATCTATCCCCTGATAAACTGCATTTACTAATCTTGACGCTGTTGTGCTTCCTAAAATCAGATAAAGGCCTTTTAATTTAGACAAGTATCCGTTTGTTATTGCAGAATCAAAAAATACATTAATCGCATTACTCAAAGACGGGTTTACAGTGCTTCCTGTTGCTGTCAGTCGATCAATGTAATTTTGAGCATAATTAATAGGTGGGGTTATTCCCGATTTTGCAACATTCATAATGACAGCAGATATTTTAAATTCCACAGTACTTTGATTGGCAAAAAAAACAACTTGATTTTTTGTTTTGTCAACCTGGCCGATCACGTCGAAATCTGAACTAAAAGTTATGTTTGACACCCCATCAGAAACAATTTCAATTCTAATCATAGACATAGGAATAGCACCAGAAGAATTATACGTGAAATTAATATCCGCTGTTTGATTGATTTTAGAAAATTTTTTAGGTTTATCAAAGTTTATAACTGATGTGAATGTTTCGTTTGAAATCTCATTTTTGCCTGAAATACTAATCCACTTCGTAGAGCTTCCTGGCACATCTCCTGCTCCTGCACTTTCACCATCTTTCAGCTGAAAAATTGAATTGTTATGAGTTCTCTGAATTGGTGGAGCAGGCGGCGTTGGTGCAACCAATGGAAAAGTAGATGTTGAAAAAGGTACAATTGATTGTGTAGCTTGAGGAATGTACAATTCTAGTTCCTTCCATACTGAGCCATCATACGACAAAATACCTTGATTATCAATCGTAAGTCCTCCCGCATCAGGATAAGTTCCTGCAGTAGCCCACCACCACTTAGAGAATCCTTGCTGAATTACCGGAACATCCGCAGGATTAAGAATTCCCGCGTAATCTGATTTTTTATTAATTGTTAACCAAGTTCCGTTTTTACGATTAATGTTAATGGATCCATCAGGAAGAATAAACATGCCTTGCTTCCCATCAAGTTCAGATATTTGAGGTAGCGCATTCACCGTCACCGGTACTAAAAAATTTGTCATATAATATCAATTTACCATTGGTTACTAATTGGAAAAAAATCTGCTTTAAAAAATTCACCTGCAAACAAATCTGTCCATTTCTCAACATCATCATAGGTTAGGTTTGAACCGTCTTTCCTTGCGTATAAAGTGTCAAACTCCACATCAGGTTCTTCAGTCGCTGACTCATCGATCAGGATTGCTCCATTGTAAAATAGAACAGGATGTTCATCTGCAAAGTTTTGTTCGAAGGTCAGTTCGTAGCCTTTTGAATCATTCTCATCTTTAAACTCTCCAGTGAAGTAAAGCGGATTATCTTTGGTTCCGTACATTCTCTGATAGACCTGATCATAAGAATTCATGACGATGACGAAAGCTTCATTGATGTTGTTCGCAATGAATTGGTGAATTTCTAAGTCGTCACCAGGGAAGTTTCCGGTAACTTTCTTTTTGAAACCTCTTGAATCCGCATCGCCTTCTGACGAAGTATTTCTTTTCTGAGTACTTGGAGTTAAGTATAGAATATGAACTCTTCGACCTGGCTTCAGATGAATATCACCTGTACATAAAACGCCTTTAGGATCTATTGCCGGCATCGAAGCGATGTCCTGTCTGTGGATCAGATAGAGCTCTCCCCTCTTTGCGGTCGGCAGACCTGCAGAGTTTTTAGGTTTTCGGGCGTTCAGACGATATTCAGGCATGATTTATTTTTCGACAAAAATCATTATTTGCGCCTGCAGTTTACGTTACACCAAAAAATCCGAAATTTAAACTGTTGTTATTTTGAAATAGAGACATTACACCATTATTGGTATATCTGAAGTACATGATCCGCATTGTATTGTAAGAATAACCGAATTCGTAGAGATCATACATATCACAGAATACATTGATGGCTTCTTTTATCTTCCTGCGGGAAGAGCTGCCCTTGCAATATCCCCGCACAAAAAAAACAAAGTAGGTCCTGAAGAATGAATCAAGCATTTTGTAAAAAGCTTCGATATCATCAAAAGACCAGTCTACAGAAAACTCCGAAGAATTATATAGATTGATGATATCGGTGGAAACTACTTTTTTTTCTCCTTTTCTATTGCTGTAGATGGTAAGACAGTATTCTTTGAATGCTTCCAGATCTGCAGGTTTTTTATGCCGCGAATTGAGGAAGTGACCGAGAACGCTTTTGGGTTCTATCAGGATCTGTTTGTATTCGCCCCCATTTTTGAGCATGGAAACGCCATCGCATTCTTTTAGGATGAATGAGATTAAATATCCCGGAACCTCGATAGGTTTTAATCGGATAATGTTACAGTACATCTAAGCTGCTCAGGCTAAATTTAATTTGAGTTTTATCTAAAGCGCCGGAGATCTCCGGAACCAACTTTACATTTCCAAAATAATCATTCCGATACATCACCATTTTACGATCAGTCTGAGAATACGCAACGACAGCTCCCGTCTTGTTAAGTTCAGCTGCTATGGCTTCAGTGAGCGGCCCAGGGAAACTGAAAACTATTTCGTTTTGGAGGTAAACTCCGGAGGAAGTGTTTTTCTGTTCCCATGAGTAGAAGGCAGTTCCTGGAGTGAAATAATAAGGCTCTATACTCTGAGCTTTGTAGAGGATCTCATCATCCTGAATTCCATCATACAAATCTTTATTCGGAACTAATCGTAATTCGTTGATATATAAACGTTCAGACTTCATTTACTAGTTTTCAGCAAAGATACTAAATGTATCATTTGATATAATAAATATCTTTAAGAAAGTCTAAAATAAGGATATTTTTTTGTAAGTCTGTAATACTGTAATAAGTAATTGATTAACAGGTGATTGAATTTTTAAAACATCTGTAATACCCCGTTTTTGGGTTTGTAAGGATTTTGTAATACTCTATTTTATTACAATTATTTTGTAATACTTTAAAATTTATTACAAAAAATAAAACATACTGTAAGGCTTACAAACACAGGGTTTTTGGTTCTTAATTACAATATTACAAAATTAAAACTGTTTTTAGGGGGTGCAAGGGGGATGCAAGGGAGTGGCAACCGGCGCCCCCTAACGTGAAGCTTCGACCAACGACAATTGAAACCCCTGAGAATCGCACAAAAAAATCCCGCCAATATAATTGACGGGATTTTGGATCCTGGGAAATTAGCTTTAAGATGCAGCTTCTATTTCGAAGGGAACATTGTTTTTAAACCATAGTTGTGCGGACACATTACTAAAATCCCCAATGAATGACTGTGCGGAAGATTGATTTCCGAAAGTGATTGTTTCTTCATGCATACGATCATCGCCTTCGGTATCTATCCAATAGCAGTAGATTTTTACAGTCGGATAGGATGTATCTGCATCCACGTCTCTAAATAGTAATACTCTAGCCTCATAGCTATCAAGCGTGAAATTTTTAAAATCCATATTGTTTTATTTTAGATTATTGTTGTCTCTCATTTCTCCAGTCTGATTTATCATGAATATCCGGATCATAGTAAACTTCGTATTCCCGGTCATAGTGAATGTGATTTCTTGTTTTTGATAATGTTTCATACGAATCTGAAAGAAAATCGATCCATAGTTTTCCATCTTCCATTGCAGTGCCTCCAAACATGTCTTCCTGATGAAAATTATATTTATCTTGGTCTTTGATGATTTTTGATATCGCTTCTGTATTTAAATCAAAATCAATTTCGTGACTCAAAATCATATGATCAGCATAAGTCTCTTTTTCGTAGGCCTTTTGATTATCTTCCTGCAGATCTTCCAGCAGGTCAAATAATATACCCGGATTGTTAATAAATTCCGGCGTGTAGATTTCTTCTAATTGTTCTTTTGTTACCATAATTTTATTTTAAAAGTTCTGCTAATAATAATATTTTAGCCTTATTGCACGGTTGCAACCTATTGGCCAATTCCTTTTCCTTGTCCAAATCGTAAAGTGCATTTACCAAATCAATATTGATGGATTCCCACCTGTCATCTGCTTCGATTTCGACTTCTTCTTTAATATGACAATTCCTACATATAATAGTGTTGTCATGCCATTTTTCTGAGCCATAGCCATCTGATAAATCAAACCATTCATCGCAATGAATACATAGTGTTGGTTCTTCCATTCTATTGTTTTTTATTAAAATGATTATCGTATTAAGTAAAACGGATCAAGTTCATTTTTTCTATCAAGTTCAGCAGCCAACAAGGCACCCGCTATTATTACTCGTTCTGCTTCTGATCTACTTAAAAGATCAGCAAACCACTTTTCGTCCCAATTTTCGGGAAAGTCTCCTGAGGCTTGTTCTGGAGTAAGATCCTGTAACAGTAAAGAAGCGGCAGCCACAATCAGCTGTTTGTTCTCATACCACTCCGGATGATTAACATGATGTTCTGCAGTGAAGCCGTGTTTATCTATTTGCTTTTGTCTCTCTGCGGCTAATTCCTGAATACCGGGAGTGAGGCTTTTTAATAATTCTACCGTGCGATTTCCCCAGAAAACAACGCCTGCTATAAAATCTTCTTTGATAGATTCTGTTCCTCTGTGTTCTTTTTCGGCCGTCTTAATAGCATAAGCTTGAGCAGCTGCTTCTATGAACTGTTGTTCGTTTTGCATTTTAAATTGGATTTTCGTTTAATTTATTTTCGAAAGTGATGAAAAGCATTTTACCTAACGGCGTTCCGTAATTATCATCAGTCTGATCACCTCTAAAATAATCTTCAATAGTAAAGTTTTCTTTTCCTAAAGGATAGTTCATGTCGTCAGTGTCATCTGTAGTAACATCTATTAACCCAACCGGCATGTCTTCCGGCAGATTCTCTAAAATTTCTTTAAAGTCTTTTACTGTAAACATTTGTTATGATTTTAAAGATTAATAAATTCTTCTTTTGCCAAATTGAGATTTGATAATATCTGCTCTTTTAAAAACTCTGCTAATTCATCACTTAGTATCATAGGTATAGGAATCTGTTCCCGACCATCATCCAAGTCGTCAACATCCAGCAAAATCTTTGGAGTTCTATCGAAAACAAATTCATTGTTTTCGCCATATCTATGCTCAAAGCAGTTCAAAGCTTCTTCATATTCTTTAATCTTTTTATTCAAAGCATTCGCTTTATTCAATCTTATTAGATCCGTAATTTAATTTTTTCTGTTGTTTTTCAGGTTAACGCCACTTGGTTTTCAAAACTAATCCATCTTTCTTTTTCGGATACTCCCTTATAATTAGTGTTGGTCTTGCAGGCTGAGTATTTGTGAAAGCTCTACGCTTCGCCAATTCTAATTTTCTCTCATAGCTCTGCTGAATTATTTCAACCGCTTTTTTTGCAACCACTGTTTCATCTTCAGTGTCTGTCTCAAAGTATGACCAACATTTACTGTTTTTACCCCAAGATTCTTCTACTTGCCATTCAAACATATTAATCAGAGTTAGATGAATCTGAAGAACTAGAATCACTGGATCCGGAATCCCAATCACCGGAAGTGCCGCCACCGCCAAAACTTCCGCCATCCTCAGAACCGAATCCGGAGAAACGTTCTGAAGCATTGTCAAAATCATACTTAGCAGCTTCTCTTGCAAAATTATCATCGTTATCAGAACCGTCAATTGATTCCGACTGAGCATGCGTTGTGGAGAATGCATGACCTGAACTGCTTTGTACTGTTTTTTTCTTCCGGAAGTCTTTCAGTATGTTCCCATTTTCATCAAAATAAACAGTTTCCCAGGTTGGATGAATTGGTCCTTCAGATCCATTTTCAAACTTGACCTGCAGGTGTCCGTTTTTTTCTTTTACGGCTGTGCATTTTTTGCCGTCCATTTCTAATTTTGTTCCTGGCTTAAGGAACGGTAATTGGTAGTAAGATTTAATGTAATCCATTTTAATTGTATTTATGTTGTTAAAAAATTTATAGGTTTTTCGCAAAGCTCATATTCATAAACCCAAACGAAAGGGTTTTCATTCCAGGGAATTTTCTTCCCGTTAATTTTCTGCCAGAGACTTTTGAAAGAAGAAACTGGATCTAATCCCTCATTTAAAAATTCCGGAGGTTTCGAATAATCCAAATATTGCTGTCCCATTTCTATCAGCTGAGCCTTCGACATAGTTAATGGGAGAATTCCTTCAGCAATAGCATCGGTTTTGGAAATATTTTGGAGACGTTCTAATCGTACTGAAAGAATTTTTATAAACTGTCGGGCAGCTTCCCTTGGCATGTGTATAGATGGCTTATATTTCAATTTCAAAGAAGATTCTTTTTCAACTTTTGCTTTATAAAGAAATTTCCCTCGCATCATATCATTAGATACGCAAAATGATTCTCTCACATATAGAATATCTCCCATCCGATATTTTGCATTTCTAAAAATCCACTCAGCTAAATTCTTTTTATCTTTGAATGCCTACTCTAAAAAGCCATAATGATGTTCATCAATTACTCTCCGGGTTTGAGTTTTTATGCCTGCAGAGTTTGCCTGCACCATCGGAGTTGAAAATAATATTGGTTTAATTTTCATCTTTATCTATTTTTTGATATTAAACTATTTTTTCTATGGAGCCCTTGGCAATCTAATTTCCTGCCTCTACAGTAATAAAATAAAATATTGGCAGATGAATCATGATAGATGCAGATCACTGTTCCAGAATTGCTTTTAATAGCCGGATAAACATTAATTGTTTTAAGATCGTTTAAGATTTCTCTTTGCTCTTTTTTATCTAATTCGCTCAGGTAAAGTCTAAGTTCATTAATGCTTGGGGCTTTCCAATTAGTTCCAAGCTTTGTTCTAACACCTATTTCAGTTAGATATTCGTCTTCAGCAATAAACCAGTCCCGAGGAACCAACTTATCTGAAAGTATCTTCGGTTTTATTTTGGCAATATCTTTAATTGTTTTCATCGCTATTATTTATAAAGTTTTGCAATTATGTTTTTATGTTTCAGCCTTATCTTTTCCTGGTTGTCAGCTGAAGGTTTAAACAATCCGGCAAGCCACTTGTCTATGGTATGTGAATGCAAGCCAAGATCTGCAGCAAATTCCTTTTTAGTAAGTCCGGACTTTTCAATTATTAAGCTCAACATTTCTTTGCTCATTATTACAGTATTACATTTTTACAAATCGTTGTGCTTAGTTTGAACAATTTCCTGGTCATTTATAAACACATAGTTGTCCGGTATTGGTGCTAACACCTCCAGTCTGTCCTGATAAAATTCAATATATTTATCAAATTCATTATAGTTGTCTGGAGCATCATCATAAGTGATAAAGGCTTGCTTAGGCGTTAGTTTTTCGCCCTCATAGATATAACCAACCTTATGAGCGCCGCGATACATGAGCACGACAAATTCTCCGGATTCCCGCAGCTTTACACCAACGATATCAAGATTGATCAGCGACACATTAAAACTTAAATATCCAAAAGCTTCTCTCTGAGCCTGCCTTGTTGGAGGAACTGAACAATTAGTTTTTTTCATAGCAGATTATTTTACATCGTAAGGACTTTTACCACTCTGATCAGCCGGAGAATTATTTACCCCTAGTCCAGGTAGGCCATAAGTGTCAGTTGATATATATAGCATTTCAGTGGTTGAACCGTTATAGGATCTCATGATACGACCGTCTGCAGTTGTCAGCTTGTCTACAGGATTTAAATGCCAACCTTTGAGCTCACAGAATTGCTTAACTTTATATTTAAATGCTGTGGAAGAAGTATTCTTCATCGAAACGTTATAATTAACGAGTGCTGAATGGGCTTCTTTCTTATCAAAATCATTATTCAATCGATCGTCAGTAAAATACTCTTCAGCCCATTCCAGGAATACTTTTCCGATTTCGCTCATCAGATTACGCTTCTTAATATTCCCCTGAGGCGCTCCAATCTTTTCCGGAAACTGCAGGTGCAGCTGAAGGCATTGCATACTGAAATTTAAAAACAGGTTCCATTGCTTATCATCCCACTCCGTAAAGAACATTTTTTTAAAATCATCTTTAGGCTCACGTCTTCCCCAAAGTTCGCTAGAGCCATGATACCAATCCGAAAATGCGAGAAACAAAATTCTATCAAGCGTTGACGGATCCAAACCAATAGGAGCATAATTTGTAGTAATACAGAACTTCGGCGACTCATGGAATGGAATCAAGAATGGAGTTTGATTTTTCGGGTTGACATTCAAATCTCCTGTGATATCTGTGTAGAGCTGATTAAACTGAAATTTCTTATCAGCGTCATCAAATAAAATATAATCCGTTTTTTCAGTGACACCATCGTACAAGAATTCATTTTCCAACAGATTCTTTTTTCGTGCTCCCATGTATTTAGAATCCATAAACAGACGGATTGCCTTATTTGAGAGCAATGATTTACCGGTACGACCATGAGACTCGCTATCATCAACAACCTCATTATCCATTACATAAAGACATGGCGACATTGAAGGGTTCTTATACCGATGCAGCGCATAGCCGTAGCCCCAACATTTATTTAAAAAATGAAGTTCCTGCTCATAAACCTGATCATCATCCAATCCACCCTCAGAACCTTCAGTTTTATATTTATCCAGGATAAAATTATTATCAGCTAAATACTCATCAACTTTGTGCCCGGGCAAATGTTTCACCTCTTCCTTCCAATGCACACGACTTCCATTGATCATGTAATTCATAAAGTCGCAGTCTTTCCGGAGAATGGTTACATCCCAATTTCCATTATCATCTTTTTTCACTTTAAAAAAAGGATCGCCATTTTGGAATTTACCTGTACTATCAATGTGATTTCCGAGTGGTTTAATCTCACGACTATTTAAATCGAATCGGGTTTGCTTCTTGATCAGATGATTCAGGATGTCTTTATCCATCACATATCGACTGTAGCCTTTCGTGATTTCCTCAATTCCTTCTGCAGTAATTTTCCAGATGAATTTATCAAAGAAAAAATATTGTGCTTTGGCTGTGTAATCGGTAAAATCAAAATCTTTTACCTCGAGATTAACAAGCTTTTTATCTGAGACAGCTTCAGAACCGATCAACATATTTAGAAGTTCATCCGGGAAAAATCTTAGACCTTTTTCACGTTGCTTTTCATCCAGGAAGCTGTTGAAGAAATCTTTGATCTCCTGAGCAGAAACCTCCTTTAAAATGTGTTTGTCCTGTTTTACGAAATAATATCCGTCTTTATGATTTTCGTCCTTAATACGGTAGAATCCATTCAGCTTTAAAAAGTTGAAAGCGTTTTTATAATTGACTTTATAATCGGTAGTATTTCGACTTTTATTATAAGAACTTGTCCAAAATTTTCCAGGCCTTGCAAGTTCCAGGAATCGTTCAACTTTTTTCTTAAGCTCATTCTGATCTTTATCGTCAAAGCTGCTGTTGATTTTCATAAAGTCGGTGAAATCTTTTAACGCATTCCCCCGAAAATCTTTCCGTTTAGTAATTTCTTCCGGAAGCCACGCCGTTTTTACATCCATGTGCTCAAGGGCAATTTTCTTTCCAGCTTCCACACCAGTTGGATCAAGATCAGGAACATTTATAACCTCGTGAGCATGCTTGAAAAGTAAACCTATTTCACTTTCGGAAATATCTGCAGTTTCAGAATTAAACCATACTACCGCATCTGCTTTTCCTGTAGATGCCATATTTATTGAATCTCTGTCGCCCGAGCAGATTATAACTTTCTGAACTTTCTCAATGAATTTATCCGTACCAATTGTATATCCTTCATCATCCTTAACATCTTGTTCCTTTTCGGTTTTATTTTTAAGCAAATCTAATCCGAAAATATGCTGCTTAGGTTTTTTACCAAGGTAAGAGAATCTATATTTTTTATCTGAAGCTTTTGGCTGGTAGATCTTCATCCATTCTCTTGTTGGATCCGCCGGTTCTACAACAACATCTTTATTTGCCCCTTTAATTGAAAGCTTCGGTTTTTTCTTATCTGAAATAATAAAAGCCAGGATTGGATACGTTGGTGAACTGGTGACAGTGTAAACATCACAAAACTCTTTTTGTGTATTTTCAGATTTCTTAAGCCAGGAATAAGACTCCAAAGAGTAGAGACTGTATCTTTTGCAAATATCCGGAGTAACCAAAGGACCTAAAGTCTCCAGCTCATAATCCGTCCAATCTTTTAATTTATAAGTAAAACCATCATCGTTGAGTTCCTCACCTTCATATTCGTGAAATTTGCAGGACGAAATATTTTTTACTGCAGTCTTATTTTTGTCGATGATCCCAAGCTGCTCTCCCAAATCCAGGAGTGATTCAAAATAAGTCTTACCGGTAAAGTGAGAATAGATATGAATTCCGTGTTTTGATTTTGAAAAAAAACCACCGGAATCACCCCAATCCCGCACAAAATAAATGCCTCCGTTTTTTGAAACATTGGCACTTTCGGTGCCCTCTTTTCTGATTTTAAAATGTTTATTAATATTGGCTTCCGGAAGAAATCTTTCGATTAAATCCCAGCCACCGTTTGTAGCTTCAAATATCTGTTCCTGGTTAATTGGAAATGATGACATGCAAACTCTTTGTTATTAGTTGTTATTTTTATAGTAGATTTTCAGAGACTATTTCATCCAACGCGATGAGAAATAGTCCGATAGGAAGAAATGTTTCGTTAATATTTGTTATACTTCCGAAAACAGATGCAAGAGCACTATCCCTGTAATCTGAAAATTGTTTCTCCGGGTTTTGAGATTGAAATGCTGAAAACTCGGAGACAATATCCTCTTTAAATTTCTCCACTCTTTCAGCGAAGTATTGATCTTTACCTTCAGACTTATAATGGTCTTCAGTTTGTTTTTTTAATTTATCCAGATTGATTGCAATTCCACTCATTACCAATGTTTTTTAATGATTCGATTAAAGCTTAGAAACAGCCGTAGTTTAGTTATTAGAGTTTGTGACTTCATATTCAGATTTAATTTCGTAGATATAGAATGAGATCACATCAACTCCAGTTATATGAAAATCATTCTTCTTTAAACCAGTAAACCATTTGGGAGTTTTGGGAGTACACCTTTTATTCTCTTGGTTCAGAAAATGGATGTGCTGCAGTACATTTTCTTTGAATGCAGGAAGATCTTTGGAGTCAATAATTAGGCGATCATTTGATTGTAAAAATTCCAGAATCGCCGTATCAAGTTTATTCTTCGCCTGATAGCTATTGTTTACGAATGTGAGGTGTTTTTTCATTTCTTATAGATTGATTGATTAAATAACTCCTCAAACTTTTCTTTACCGATTTTTGCGTGAGCATCAGAGATATTATTATGTCCGATACTTTGCGCAAACTGAAATTTCCTGTCGAATACATCACCTACTATTTTCTTTACGGTTCCACTCTCTGACGCTGAAGGCTCGTATCCTAGTTCATGGAACTGTTTTATTCCCTGTAGCTGAACTTTAGCATTGTTAATTATACTATTGGAGACATTTACCAAAGAATTGGCTGTCTCCGGAGTCATCTTCCCTTCTTTTAATTGAAGGAAGACATCTCCTAAGTTTGTGTTTAAATCCTGTAAATTCATTACTGTTGTTTTTTCAAGTGTTTAATTCTTCTTTTTATAGCACCCTGTAACCTCATTGCTTTTTGCAAGTCTTCAGGGTATCTTCCAATTGTATTTCGTTTCATCAATTCAACTTTAGAAACACACTCAAGATTATGCAGTTCACAATTCAAAGAATTTCCATCCTTGAACACTATAGCATGATCATCAGGTGTTCTCCCATTATTGACTTCCCAAAGCCAAATGTGCTTATACACCAATCTTCTGTACTCAGGAACTTTTATCATTTTGTATGAGCGCCCTCCACGGTGCATTCTTATCACTTCCTCCCCATCTTTTTTAGCATTGCCAGGAATTTGACCTTTTTGAAAGAAAGTATGTTTATATTTCTCATAAGCTTCAGGACTCATTTTTTTTCCCTTATTCTTTGGTTCCTGTCCTTTTTTAAACAAGCCAGTTGACTTTCTTTTTTCCTTTAATTCTTGTGGAATAACTAAACCTAGTTGTTTCATCCTTGTTGTAATTCCACAAAATGATCTACCCAAGATTTTACCTAAAGATTTAACCGGCGTGGTCAAATATTCATTAATGATAATCTCATCTTCTTCAGATGTGAAAGTAGTTTGGCTTTGAGCAGATTCACTTCTCCATTGTGCGCGCAAACTCTCCGGAACAACAACATTATTTTTCTTAAGAACCCTTCGTACAGAATCACGTGACACAGATAATTTGGAAGCTATTTTTCTACTACTTAGCAGTAAAGCATTATCTACTATTGCTTTTTCTACTTCTGGATTTAACGCCTTTCCCATTTTATTTTTTAGGTTTAAAAAGTACAGCTCCACATTCTGAGCATTCCCAAGTTTTCCGAAGATCTTCTTCATTTCCACATTTACATCGTTCCCAGATCTCGTGATTATGATCTTTCAATAACTCCTCAAACGTTATCTTTTTTGGTGACTTCATCAGATCTAAAATTGAGTAGTCTGGCTTTTTAATATATGATTCAACAAATGCTCTAACTTCAGGTTTCATGATCAATAACTTTAGTGGTATTTGCAGCGCAGGCACTGCATAAATCTTCTTCAAACCAATAACAAGGTCTACCGGTTCGTTCAATACATTCAGTACAATCATAATCTGTACAACCACATGATCTGCATATTTGGGATTCCATTCGTTTTGCATATTGCGGGCTTTGAATCAGATGATCGATTTCTTTCAGTTCTAAGGGTGAACAGTTATTTAGAAACTGCTCCGGAGATATCTCAAGAAAAAACTGTTTATTTATTTTAGGCATAATCGAAAATTTAAAAAACCCGACCGACTGTCGGTCGGGTAAAAACTAATAACCATGAAACTCAAATTAAACAATGAGTTGTGGAGATGACAGGAGTTGAACCTGCGACCATGAACCCCGTGCCATTGCTCTAACCAGACTGAGCTACATCCCCTTTTAAAAAGACCCGACCGACACTGATCGGCCGAGTCCAACCAAACACTATATAAAAACTGACATTAGTTGTGAAATGGACCGGATTCGAACCGGACCATTCCGATAAAAGCACTTTTTGAACGCCTCTCTGATCAGTACCAATCACAATAACTTGAAAACAGGCGACCTTCCTGATCTGTAGTGCTTTAATTTTTATATATCCTGTCAAGTTGCCGGTGCAAACCGTCCCGGATAACATCAGGAATTTTTATTAAACCTATATCTCTGTAAATTCTCAATTTTCTTGAGTAAGAAAACAGATCATCTTCCGTCTTGAGCTGTCTTATCTGTCCCATCGTTCCAGATATATCAAGCTTTACAATTACAATTTTCTTTTCCATTTTTAAAAACCCCGCCGAAACGGGGATTGGTTAACTAAATCAAACCAAGCCTAAATCAAACGCTACTCTGGCCAGTTCTTGTTTTGTTGATACATTTAATGAATTGTATAATTTCGTCCTGTATACCTCAAATGACCCAGTAGGCATACTCAACAGCTCTGCTATTACTGTATTCTTCTTACTTGAAACCAAAAGCTTTATAGCTTCTGTATCTTGGTCATTAAGGCTGATGCCATTGTATTGAATTGCTTTACAAACAATTCCAAATCCTGAGCATGTTGCTTTTACTGGACAGTTGAAACTATCCGGACTGGCAATATTATTTTTAAAATCTGGTTGAAAATTGAGCCCTCCAAAACGGCATTCGGCAAGTTTTCTTCTTTGCTCTGTATAAGTAGAAGCCCATGATTCAAGAATAGTTCTCACTTCTGGTTCATTCTGAATTATCTCATCGAGAAAAATCAAATCACTTTCGGGAAGTTCTTCGTAGTCCCGCACTCTTCCGTTCTTAATCGCCATCAGACGATCCTCTTCAGGAATGTAAAAAATTTCAAGGGAGCCGTCACACATCCCTGGATAAAGCCTAGTTGTAGTCATTAATATTTATTTTAAAATCGTTTCGTATCTCCGTGCAACTTTTAATAAAGCAGCGATGATTTTAATGTCGCCGGTTCTGCGACTTTTAACCTGTCGTATTGATTCTTCAGTTACATCAGGTACTTCTTTCTTCACTTCAGCAGTATATCGCGAAGGCAAATACTCATCGATGATTTTAAACGATTCTTCAATATTGGAATCAATTTTTTTTACCTTGGTTTTATTCATTACTTTTGTGACAGTTCGTTACTTAATGTGACAAAGTTACATATTATATCTTATGATACAATAGGTAACGCAATTAATTTATATTAAAACCCGTAAAGCAATGACAATCAGTGAGAAAATTTATCATTACCTAAAAATTAAGGATATGCAGGTGAAAGATTTTGCTGAGAAACTGGCGATAAGCAGAGTGACTATTTCCGCGATGTTGAATGGAAGAAACCGATTTTCGCAAGATTTCTTCGAGGCATTGCACGAGAAGTTTCCGGATATAGATATTAATCTACTCCTGGATAAGAATACAGAGACAAGGTTTTTAAAGACTGATCAGTCTGAAGAGTCCAGTTCTGAACGCATTCAGACCCTTGAAAATGGACTTCGAGACATGAAAAAGATCTTCAATAAAATGAAGATCTGACACAAATTTGACAAAATAAAATTATAAACAACTGACAATCAACAACAATATGAATCCTGTCGAGGTCACACATAGACAAATGGCGCTACTTGAAGACAAGTGGCGCCATTTTTTTTATTTAATTCTTTTAATTTTACGAGACAATCTCTTATTTCAAATACTCCTCATCAGTGACAGGCAACAGCCAAACCACTGACTCCTTATCACTGTTTCCAATGGCAAGATGCGAAAAATGACTGTCGATACTCGCTCCATGCCAGTGTTCTATATTGGGCGGACATTTGATGACATCGCCTTTTCGTAGAATTTTCTTTGGTTTTCCTCTTTCCTGATAATAGCCGACGCCGTCTGTTACCAATAGAATCTGCCCTCCCGGATGTCTGTGCCAGCGGTTTCTTGCGCCCGGTTCGAAAGTGACGTTGCCGACGATAATTGGATTTTCAGTGTCATTCGTTACCAACATTTTCAGGTAAGCGGTTCCTGAAAAATTTTCGTTCTTTACTTTTTCGCCTTTTTCAAACAGGGTTTTAGATTCCGTCTGCATTTTTTTTGAGTTTGAGACTTCAGTTGACTGTTTGAAAAAATAAGAATCACAAAACTTAAAAACATCAGAAATGATGCTTTTTTCATTTGTAAAATTTTAAATTTATTTTGATTTTCTTGTTTTTAAAACTTCTTTCAAAACCGTGGCGGCCGTGGCTGATTTTTCCTTACTGACTGTTGAAGTGATAACATTGACAAATTCATTCAACCGTTCAGGAGACCAACCGACATTTAATGAAAGTCCCAAATGTGACTTCAACATTGGGTCTGCATCGCCGATGGCTGTGATGATTGAAATGGTTACCAATTCTCTCTGTTTAAAAGTCAACACATCTCTTTAAAAATATCTGCAAACAGATGTTCCTTTAAAAAAGTATCAATCGTAGGCGCAAACGCTGAATATCCTGAAAGTTTATCAGGTTGCCGCGCACCAGAAAGTTCTCCCAAAATCTTTTTGCCTCTTTCATACTTGTTTTTTTCATCAATAATAGGCGAAGCCTCAGCTCCCACATTGTCGTTGATGCCTGTTGTTTTCCTTCAGCTATTACAAATCAGCACCTGAAATATTATTGAACAAAGTGAAAAAATTGTGTATACCTTTGATACTATCTTTCGGAGGAGAAATGACGGTTACAACTCCACAATATTTATTGTCATAGTTTCGCTGGATGTACTACAGCAATTTAAAATTAAGCAGATGATTTAATTATAAAATATGAAACGAGAACCTTCCAATATTAAACCATAATCTTCCAATAGATTGATAATTCAAAAAGTAACGTTCGATTTGTCATATTTTATATTTATACTTATATTGGACATTACTACAAAAGATCCTAACAAACCATGCCGAAAGATAAAATTATTTACCTTGATTACAACGCCACCACAAAGACCGACCCAAGAGTTCTTGAGGCGATGTTGCCCTACTTTACTGAAGTTTACGCCAATGCCAACAGTTCGCATCTCGAAGGACTTTCTGTAAAAGATGCAGTGGAAAATGCGGCATGGCAAATTGCGGATTTGATCAGTGCACAGGAGAATGAAATTATTTTCACATCAGGCGCAACGGAAGCTTTAAATTTAGCCATAAAAGGACTTTCCCATTCATCCAAAAAGAAAATAGTCACTTTTGAAACAGAGCACAAGGCTGTTCTGGATACCTGTGAATATATGGAAACTCAGGGATTTCATGTGGATTATCTTGATGTTGAGTCTGATGGAAGTATCAACATTGAAGATCTCAAAAATTCCGTTAACGAAGAAACACTTCTTGTGATTGTGATGATGTCTAATAATGAAACAGGAACGGTTCACGATATCAAAACAATTTCAGAAATAGCACATGCTAACGGTTCTTTATTACTGTGTGACACGACTCAGACCATTGGAAAAACAGACATTAATGCTGAAGATTTAGGAATAGACATGCTGACCATTTCCGCACATAAATTTTATGGTCCGAAAGGAATTGGTGCACTGTACGTTTCAAACAAATCAAAAATTAAACTTACCGGACAGATTCATGGTGGTGGCCAGCAGAGAAATCTGAGAAGTGGAACTTTAAATGTGCCTGGAATTATCGGTCTTGGAAAAGCCTGTGAAATTGCAAAATCCGAAATGCAGAATGATGAAACGAGAATTGCCCAACTTCGTGATTACCTTGAAACAGAATTGTTAAAAATTGAAGGAACATTTGTAAATGGATCAGTGAAAAATCGAATCTACAATACGACAAATATTTGTTTTCCGGGCGTGTGGTCTGAGCAGTTGATTATCGCACTGGGAAATATTTCAGTTTCCAGCGGATCGGCCTGTTCATCGGTTATCTCGAAGCCATCCCATGTTTTGAAAGCACTTGGATTATCGGATGAAGATGCTTTAAGCTCGATTCGTTTCAGTCTTGGAAGATTTACAACTTCAGAGGAAATCGATTTTACGATTAGAAAAGTAACCGAACTGGTTCATCAGTTAAGAGCATGAAAAATCCCACCGGTTGCAGTGGGATTGAGTTTTATATCTAAAAATGATTTAGAGAAGTCTGTCAAAATGAATCGGTAAATCGTAAATTCTTTTTCCTGTCGCGTGAAAAATAGCATTGGTAATCGCAGGAGGCATTCCTACTCCACCAATTTCTCCTACGCCTTTTACCCCGAGATCATTCACAAACTGATCATTTTCTTCCACAAACAAAACTTCAAGATCATGAATATCTGCATGCACCGGAATATGGTATTCACCTAAGTTTGCATTCATATATTTTCCAAACTGATGGTCGAGAATCGTTTCTTCATGTAAAGCCTTGCTGATTCCCCAGATCATTCCGCCCAAAACCTGACTTTCAGCTGTTTTAGGATTGATAATTTTTCCGGCTGCGACTGCTGTCACGGCTCTTTTCACTTCAATTATTCCCAGTTCTTCATCCACTTCCACCTCCACAAAAACAGCACTGTGCACCGCTCTTGCTTTTTTACCGTACGTCAGCGGGTTCGGCATCGCAGAATTGGTTGTCTTAATTGGCTTTCCCTCATTGGAAGCTAAAACATCCTTGATACTCATTTTAATTTCAGCATTATTCTTTAAACTGATCCATCCATTTCTGAACTGAACCTCTTTAAATTTAGCATCACTTAAAACTGAATCTTTTAGTTTTCTGGCGAGCTTAAATAGCTTTTCATTCAGAGCCTGGCAGGCATTCTGTACTGCAGGACCAACTGTTGCCGTTGTAAAAGATCCACCCTGAATCGGTGCAAAAGGCATTTTACTGTCAGCATGCGAGAACGTTATATCTTCAATTGGAAGTCCAAGTTCATCTGCTGCGATTTGGGTCATAATGGTTAAAGTTCCTGTTCCGATATCGGTAACCGCACTTTTAATTTCAACCTTTCCGTCGGGTGTCATAATGGCTTCTGCACGACCCAAAAGTCTGTTGGCATCCCACATTCCTGTGGCCATTCCATATCCAACCAATTTGTTGCCACGCTTCATGCTTCTGGGTTCGGGATTTCTCTGGTTCCAACCAAATTTTTCGGCTCCCTGCAGATAGCAGTTTCTCAGTTCTTTGCTCGAAAATTCTTTATCGCTGCTCTTGTCGGTTTCGGAGTAATTAATCAGCCTGAATTCAACAGGATCAATATTTAACTGGTAAGCAATTTCATCCATGGTTACTTCGATGGCGTGCATTCCTGTACTTCCGCCCGGCGCTCTCATGTCCAAAGGACTGTAAACGTCCAACGGAACAATTTCGTGTTCCAGTAAAGTATTGTCAGCGGGATACAGCATATTTGCCCAATTGACTACAATTTCGACATAATCTTCAAATCTTGAAGTTTCGCCAGTGGCTTTGTGATAAATAGCATTGACTTTACCGTCTTTATCTGCTCCGAATTTTGTCTGCTGCAAAGTGGGTGGTCTGTGTCCGATCATATACATCTGTGCGCGATCCAAAGTGACGCGGACGTTTCTTTTTAAAGCTAAAGATGCCATCACAGCCATAAAAAGCTGATGCTGAGGACGAAGACCCGAACCGAAACCGCCACCCACAAAAGGGGCAATGACCTGAACATTTTTCATTTTCAGTCCGAAAACATTTGCAACATACATCTGGGAATTGATCGTTCCCTGTGTCTTATCATAAATTTTTAATTTATCTTTTCCTTCATAAATAACAGTCGACGCATACATCTCCATCGGATTGTGATGCTCCGTGCCGTGACTGAAATGACTGTCTGTTCTAATAAATGAATTTTCATATTCCTTATCAAAATCACCAGTCGGTTTCGGAGGTGGCGGTTTGAGCATTGAAGCCAGTCCTTTTTTAGGATCACGGGATTTTTCAAGATTGGTCTTTAAATCGGTTTCAAAATCTTCCTGCTCGTAAACGATGTCGAGTTTTGTGGCTGCATATCTGGCCAGTTCAAAAGTATCTGCAACCACCAGCGCAATCGGCTGACCATTGTATCTGATATCATTATCTTTAAGTGGCTTAAAAACAGTTCCGGGAGGCGCATCCATATCGGCATACTGAAAATCGAACCAGGCCGTTGAAGGTTTGTTTTCATGCGTGAAAACTTCAATCACGCCGGCTATTTTTTTCACTTCCGAAGTATCGATTGACTTGATTTTACCTTTTGTGACTGTACTGTTGACTACATAACCGTACAGTAAATCGTCAGCCTGATATTCTCCGGCGTATTTTGCACTTCCGGTTACTTTTAAATGACCTTCGAGACGGCTGATGGGTTTTCCGACAGATGGTGTATTTTCCATAAATAATTGTATTTGAAAGTGATTTTTATAAAGAAGGTTTTGCGCCGGGACGTTGTGATTTTGGGTCTAATGCCATCATGCAGTTTCTTACAATTGCTTTTTTAGCAAGATCAATTTTAAAACTGTTATGTTCAAAACCAACTGCACCATTTAAAATCATATCCGCTGCGGCCGAAAAATTTTCTCTTGTCGCTTCTCTGTCAACTAAAAAATCTTCTGCTTCTTTTACACGCCAAGGCTTATGAGCAACACCGCCTAAAGCAATTCTGGCTTCTTTAATTTTCCCGTTTTCTAAAGTTAAACCTGTCGCAACGGAAACCAAAGCGAAAGAATACGACGCTCTGTCTCTTAATTTTAAATAAGAATAATTTTCAGCAAAGCCTTTTTCGGGAAGCTCAATTTCTGTGATGAGTTCGCCATTTTTAAGATTGTTATCAAACTCTGGTGTATCGCCAGGAAGTCTGTGGAAGTCTGCAAATTCCAATGTACGTTCTCCGTCAGGTCCTGAGATGTGAATGACCGCATCCAAAGCAGCGAGCGCTACACACATATCTGAAGGAAAAACAGCAATACAGTTTTCGCTGTGTCCCAAAATTGCATGAATTCTGTTGTAACCTGTTATCGCAGAACATCCGGAGCCCGGTTCACGCTTATTGCACGGAGTATTAATATCGTAAAAATAATAGCATCTTGTTCTTTGCAGTAAATTACCACCGTTGGTCGCCATATTTCTGATCTGTGCCGACGCTCCAGCTAAAATTGCTTTTGACAACAGTGGATATTGCTGTTCGATAATCGGATGATATGCAGTTTCCGCATTGGTAAGCAACGCACCAATCGTGATTCCTCCATCCGAAATCTCCTTAATATCACTCAGTCCGGAAATTTGGTTGATGTCAACTAAAGTATCTGCCTGAGTGACGAAATATTTCATCAGATCTACAATATTGGTACCGCCGGCAATGATTTTATTGCCATCATGACCGTTGATGAAAGAAACTGCATCTTCAACGTCAGTGGCCTTTGTATAAGAAAAATTATTCATGAGACATCGCTTGTTTTACTGACATGACAGCATTAATAATTCCTCTGTTGGCACCACAGCGGCAGAGATTTCCGCTCATCAGGTCCTGAACTTCTTCACGTGTCTCGGCTTTATTTTCATTAAGCAATCCAACCGCACTGCAGATTTGTCCCGGTGTACAGTACCCGCACTGAAAGGCGTCGTGATCAATAAAAGCCTGTTGGATTGGATGTAATTTTCCGTTTTCTGCAATTCCTTCGATAGTTTTTATTTCTGCTCCTTCCTTCATTACAGCGAGACTGAGACAGCTTAAAACACGTTTTCCGTCAATTAAAACGGTACAGGCGCCACACTGTCCGTGGTCACAGCCTTTTTTTGTTCCGGTAAGATGAATTCTTTCCCGTAGAGCATCGAGAAGGGAAACCCAGGGCAGAATTTCCAGATGATGATTTTCACCATTCACATTAAGCGTAATGGATTGTTTTTCACGATTTAACATAAATTTGAGTTTTGGTATAGTGAACGTATTACAAAAAAAGAACCGTTATGTCTGCATAACGGCTCATGTGGTAGTATTAAAGCTAATTTATAATCGATGTACTTAAGACCGGATTTTAATTAAAATTAAATGAGATTTAATGAATCTGATTATCATTCAACTGAAAAACATGAAGAACCTGTGGGAAAAGTGCTTCCATAGATTCTTCAACCGCTTTTTTGGAGCCGGGCAACGTTAGCACCAGCGTCTTACCTGAAAATCCTGCAACACCTCTGGAAAGCATCGCGGTTTTTATTCTTTGCTGACCGTAATTTCTCGCGGTTTCCATAATTCCGGGAATGTCGCGGTCGATTAGAGGGCCAACTGCCTCGGGAGTGACATCTCTGGCTGAAAGACCAGTTCCGCCAGTAAAAATGACCAAATCAAAATTATTTTCTTTGAAATTAATCAAAGTTGATTGGATGGTATTAAAATCATCTTCAATAATCTGATAGTTGACATCTGTGATCTGATATTTTTCTAAGGCTGCACAAATTGCTTTTCCTGAAGTATCTTCTTTCTCACCACGGAATGCTGAGTCTGAGCAAACGATCACGGCAGCTTTTATATCTGAATTTATAAATTTATTGCTGTCAGATTTACCGCCTTGTTTTTCCAACAGACGGATGTTCTGAATTTCTACGTGTTTGTCAATCGGTTTCAGCATATCGTACATTACCAGTGCGGCCACTGATGCGCCGTGCATCGCCTCCACTTCTACTCCGGTTTTATAAATGGTATGCACTTCCACGGAAATAATTACCGACAAATCTTCTATTTTAAAAGTTACCGATGTAAATTCAACGGGCAAGGGATGACAATCCGGAATGACATCGCTCGTTTTTTTAACCGCAAACAATGCAGAAGCCCGTGAAAATTCAAAAATATCTCCTTTCGGAACGGTGCGGTTTTCGATTGCCGAAATGGTTTCTGCGGAAGAAGTTTTGACTGTCGCCGTCGCAATGGCCTTACGTAGCGTGAATGATTTATGTGTAATGTCAACCATATTATTTATTTACTTTCCACTGGTGGGATTCGTCGTTAAAAATTTCTCTGCCCCAAATCTGAAGCTCCGATTTGATGCGTTCTACCAATTCATTACAGGCTTCCATTGCTGCAATTCTGTGCTTTGAAGAAGTAAAAACAAAAAGACAGATTTCTCCTGCACTGATGGTTCCCAAACTGTGATGAACATGCATGCAGGTCAGATCATATTTCAAAAAAATATCTTCTCTGATTTCGTGCATTTTCTCCAGGACCATTTCCTCGTAGGCTGTGTATTCAATTGCTGCTACAGTTTTGCCATCAACCACATCTTCTCTGATCTGACCCAGAAAAATACTGTGTGCCCCAATGTCTTTTTTCGTCGCATGTTTTGCAATGCTTTCAGATATGAAAAGCGGACTGATCGCTCCTTCTGTAAATATATTTTTAATTGCTCTGCTCATTTTTTCTTTCCTGTAATGCTGTGATTCCACCTTTAAGATGGCTTATTTTTTTCTGATCTCCGAAATGTTCCAGTAAAATCCCGGTTGCTTTCAGACTTCTTTTTCCGCTTTGACAGAATAGAAGAATGTTGTCTTTCTTCAATTCCGATACTCTGCTTTTTAATTCAGAAAGAGGAATCTGAATATGTTTAAAATCTGCTTTCGGCAGTTCATCAATTTCCCTTACATCGATGGTCAGTGTGTTTTCATTGAAGGTTTGTTGAATAAAATCATCAGGATTTACATCTTCAATATTTATTTCAAAAACACCGCAAAGAAAATTATAATTGGTTTCTTCAAAAGCTTTTCTATTCTCAGGAATTAAATTTTCATTTAAATTTTCATTTGAAATATCCATAATGAAAGTCTCATAACTGAGCATATTAAAAGTCAATAATCTGCCATCCAAAACTTCACCAACACCTGTAATTAATTTGATCACTTCGTTCGCCTGCATCATTCCGATCATTCCTGGAAGCACACCCAGAACACCGACTTCATTGCAATTCTGCACTTCATCCGGCTTTGGAGGATCTGGAAAAAGATGTCTGTAGTTGACGGCTTTGTTATTTTTTAAATTTAAATTAAAAACTGCCACCTGACCTTCGTATTTATAAATCGCCCCGAAAATCAAAGGTTTATTTAAAAGTACACAGGCATCATTGATCAGATACCGTGTGGCAAAATTATCGGTACAGTCGACGATCATCTCATACTCTGAAATAAGATCCCAGGCATTTTCTGAAGTCAGCTCAAGCTGATAAGAGTTTATGTTTATTTCAGGATTTAGAAGTTTTAATTTTAAAGAAGCGACAGCAGTTTTCAATTTACCAACGTCATCGGTCGAATAGAGTGTCTGTCGCTGAAGATTGCTCAGTGAAATGCGGTCATGATCGACAATTCCAATGGTTCCAACGCCTGCAGCAGCAAGATATTGGAGAACCGGACAGCCTAAACCACCTGCCCCGATGACAAGAACTTTTGCCTGTAGAAGTTTTTGCTGACCTTCGAAACCGAAGTCAGACAAAGCGTAATGCCGGGCGTATCTTTCATTGTAATTTTCCATATTAACCTCCGGAATAAGGTGGCATCAAAGCCACAACATCATTTTGATTTAAGATGATATTTTCCTGCACCAATTTTTTATTGACCGCAAAAGCAAATTTTCTGTCTGAAAGTTCGGGAAATTTTTGAATTAAATACAACTTCAACGAATCTAAATCTGCTGCTTTCACCATGAATTCTTTTCCCGTGATCTCTGCGATCTGTCCAAATGAACTGACTTTTATTTCCATAATTATTTCACCTGTTGAATTACAATTTTAGATAAATTTTTCACGTACCTTCTTCCCGTTGCTTTATCTGTAGGAGTTACCAGCATGATGTTTTCTTTTAATTTAAAAGCATCAAATCCATTCAGTTCTGTTACGATGAGCGCTAGATCTCCATTTCCGCTGTTGAAGATTTCATTCCAAGAAAAGACTGCTTTATAACCGTCATCGGCGATGCAGACTAAATAAAATTCACTTAACAGTTTGGGAGAATCGGTTTTAAACTCCACTTTCGACAAAACATCTTTAAGCAGAACACCGTTCAATTTTTTAAGAGTGCTTTTGTAATCCATTTTGTGATTATAAATAGCCAGACTGTCGACCGAATGTTTCTGATAATTTATAAGATCATTAAAACTGATCGTTATCGGCTTGGCAATATCTCCGGTTACTGAAATCGATTTGGCAGCCTGAGCATTGAGTGTCAAACTGAAAAATAAAATAAGAATTGAAAGAATCTTCATGGTTAAGCTTTTGTGAGTAATAATTTATACGATGCCATTAACAAAACGGTCGCCAAGACATACTTTAAAACATTCTGATTGAATTTTTTTGATCCTAAATAAGCGCCCAGTAAACCTCCTGTGAAAGCAACAATAATGTACATCATCATATCTCCGGTAAATGAAATTCCCTGTGTGACCATGCCTCCAAGTCCTGCCACTGAATTAACGAAGATAAATGCCGCGCTGATTGCTGCGGTCTGTTTCTGATTTGTCCAGTGCAACAAAAGTAAAATCGGAGAAAGAATGATTCCTCCACCGATGCCAATCATTCCTGAGAGTAAACCTACCACTCCGCCCGTTACGACTGCAATTGTCGTGTTGTGAGGTTTCAGTTCGCTGTCGTCTACATTTTTAAAAAAGAAAAACCGAATCACCGGAAATAAAAGTAAAATTCCCAAGATTCTTTTATAAATATTTTCTTCCACTGTGATCATTCCGCCAATAAATGCCAAGGGAATTGAGGCTGCGGCTATCGGAATAAAAAGTTTTTTGGAAAAATATCCGCCACGGTAATACTGAATGAAAGATGTTAAGGAAACAAAAAGATTAAGCACCAAAGCGGTCGGTTTCATCTCTTCCGGAGCCACGCCGTAGAGAGCCATGAGTGCCAGATATCCGCTCGCACCACCGTGACCGACTGCGGCGTACAAAAAGGCAACAAAAAAAAGAATAACATAAAATATTTCTACAGACATAGGCGTGATGCGTTAGGATTTCTATTTTTTTATTTAAATTATTTTGGTAAAAGATGCACCGTAACTTCTTCATTTTCTTCGCATCCCAATGACTCTTCAGGCAACACAATAAAACAGTTGGCCTGTGGAAAAGAATGCAGGCGGAAAGATTCCTGAGCGTGAAGCGGCGTTACTTTTCCATTACTGTAAAATGCTTTTAGGAAATGCGTTAATCCTGCAGGCTTAGGGTAATGATGAGTTACATTTGCTTTTATCTCGGTAACACCTGACGGCAGTCCCATCAATTTTTCGAGCGCCGGTAAAACATATTCGTAAAAACAGGTTAACGATGAAGATGGATTTCCTGGTAGCCCGAAAACCAATTTGCTTTCTTTTGTTCCGAAGAAAAGCGGTTTACCCGGTTTCTGTCTGATTTTATGAAATTTTTCTTCAACGCCACAGGTATTCGCAACCTCAGTGACAAAATCATAATCTCCCACACTCACGCCACCGTTCAGCAAAACAACATCACTGTTTTCGATTGCGCTTTCAAGTACTTTGTGCAATTCTTTTGGATCGTCCTCGGCTCTGAAGACTTTAATGTTTTTAATTCCAGTTTGATTTAAAACTGCTTTCAACTGAAAAGAATTGGCTTCGTAGACCTGACCGAATTCCAATGGATTTCCGGGGTCCTGAAGTTCGTTTCCGGTAAGAATAATGGCAACCTTTGGAGGTGTATAAACCGAAATCTCTGCACAACCGATACCGGCAAGAAATCCGATGGCAGCTGCAGAAAGATAGGTTCCTTCTGTCATGGCGACCTCACCTTTCTTTACTTCGGCACCTTTCGGACGGACGTTGAGTCCTTTAGAAAGATTTGCGTCATCGATAATCAGCCTTTCATTTTCCAAACGGATTTTTTCCTGCATCACCACGGTATCTGCATTTTCAGGCAGCGGCGCTCCGGTAAAAATTCTGGTAGCTTCTTTCTCACCGATTGCCAATTGTTTCGATGCACCAGCAGCCATTTCACCAATAACGGAAAGTGCCTGATCTTTATCTGAAAATTTAAAGGCATAACCATCCATCGACGACTGTGCAAAATTGGGAATGTCGATTGAAGCAATTACATCTTCTGAAGTGACCAATCCAAAAGCTTCTGAAAGCGGAACGACACTGCTTTTTTTCATTAATGCAGACTGCAGGATGATTTGTTTGGCTTCGTTGACGGAAATCATTTTCATTGAATCAGTTGTTGGTAATCGTTTTGGGTATCGATGTCGATAGCGCCTTTTTCAAAATTGATTCCAGCGATATCGTCTTTAAATTTCTGGAGAAGTTTTTTCGCACCTTCCTTTCCGGAAAGTTTTGAAAGATCTGTAAAGTATTTTTTAGTAAATAAAACCGGAGTTCCCAAAGTGTCAGCATATTTTGAAGCAACAATTCCTTTTTGTGAATCTTGCTGCATTTGAATTAATTCAGAGAAAACCGATGCTTCGATAAAAGGCTGATCGCAAACTGAAACAATGCAGTTTTCAATGGCTGGAAATGAATCTAAAAGCTGATTAAATCCGATGTGGATTGAAGAACCCATTCCTTCGTTCCATATTCTATTTTCTGTGATAATAAGTTTAAGATCAATGATTTCTTTTGAAATTTCAATTGAATTCGATCCTGTAACAACCACAACAGATTTTGTTATTTTGAGTGATTCTTCAGCAACATGTCGCAGGAGACTTTTTCCTTTAAAATCCAATAACTGTTTTGGCTGTCCGAGTCGTGAGGAATTTCCTGCTGCTAAAATGAGTATTCCTGTTTCCATTAACCACCGATTGTAATCATACTTCTGTTTTCTAATTTTGATGCATCGATATTTTCAAATACACCACTGAACTGTCCGCCTAAAGCTTTGGCTTTAGCTTTCATGGTCTGCTCAATTAACGGTAAAATATCCTGACCATTCCGCAACGCTCCCAGTAAATCGGTTTCATCCCTACTGAAAAGGCAGTTTTTTAATTTTCCGTCGGCAGTCAGCCTCATCCGGTTACAGGTATCACAAAATGGCTGGCTCATCGTGCTGATTACGGCGAATGATCCAATATGACCATCAATGATGTACCGGCTTGAGGTATCATTGGGTTCAGGTTCAACCGGAATAACATCATATTTTGAACTTACTTTCACTAAAATTTCATGCAGCGTAAATACCTGATTGCTCGTCCACTGATTTCCGCTGAAAGGCATAAACTCAATGAACCGCACTTCAATATTATTGTGTTTCGTCAAAGCAATGAAATCAAGAATTTCATCATCATTTAAACCTTTCATGACGACAACATTGATTTTTACCCGAATGTTGTGTTTCAGGAGTAGATTGATATTGTTTCTGACACGGTGAAACAGATCGCGTCTAGTAATTTTTAAAAATTTTTCAGGCTGTAAAGTATCGAGGCTGATGTTGATGGCTTTGATATTGGCTTCCAGCAATTCATTCAACATCTCGTCGACACGAATTCCATTAGTCGTAATTGCAAGTTCAATATCTAATTTGCCTAATGATTTTAAGATTTTTGGAGCGTCTTTTCTGACCAAAGGCTCGCCACCTGTCAGTCTGATTTTCTTCACTCCATGTTCTACGAAAAGCTTAGCGATGGTTTCAATTTCATCCACCTGCATCAGTTTTGCGGCGGGAGCAAAGGCATATTTTTCTTCCGGCATGCAGTAAAAACAACGCAGGTTGCAATTATCCGTAAGGGAAATCCTCAGATAATCATGCACTCTTCCGAAAGTATCTGTAATCATGTTTTAGGTATGTTTAGCCGCTGGCTGGCCGTGAATTTTATCAATTTTATAGCGAAGAGAAGTCCCTTTCCTGTCCTCAATCACTGCTTTAATTTCTGAAATAACAGACAAAGCAATTTCTTCCGACGTTTCTGCACCAATATCCAGACCAATCGGGCCGTAGATGCGCTGATAATCTTCGTCAGTGAGAATATTACCATCTGCATGAAGGTCATCAAACATTCTCTGCAGTTTCGTTTTTGGTCCTAATATTCCGATGTAAGGACAGTTTGTTTTTAAAACCAGCTTTAAAACTTTAAGGTCATATTTATAATTGTGAGTCATCAGAACAAAATAAGTTCTGTCATCGATCACTATATCCTGTATCAATTCCTCAGGTTTTACAACCAAAACATTTTTTGCTTCGGGAAAACGCTTTTGAGTAGCGTGAGTCACTCTTCCCTCGCCGACCGTCACTTCCCATCCCAAAATATCAGCCATCTTAACCACAGGCTGAACGTCGTTTCCTGCGCCGGCAATCACCAGCGAAACGGGTGGAGCAATATATTGAAACAATGCGCTCTGAACTTTGCTTTCGACCTGAATATTTATGATTTGTGAAGATTTATTTTTTAAAGTATTTAAACTTTCATCCTCTAAAGAATAATTTTTATAAAAAAAACTTTGGTTTTGCTGATAAACATTGACCGTTCCGATTTGTTTTGCGTTTCTTTCCAAAGAAAACAATGTTGCAATGACTGATTCGGTGCGGTTTTCTTCAACTTTTTTGAGTAACTCCAATGGATTATGAGGATTATCAGAATCAATATATTCAAATAAAATATGCACAATTCCATTGCAGCCGAGCTGTACGCTGAAGTCCAGAATACTTTCATCACTCGTATCGTAAGTGATCAGTTTATTCTGTTTCTGATTGATGGCAAGCAACGATTTTCGCAAAGCATCACCTTCCAGACATCCTCCGCTGATGGCACCGGTCAGGATTCCATCTTCAGTTACCAGCATTCTTGCGCCCGGCTGTCTGTAGGAAGATCCTTCCACTTTCACGACCGTTGCCAGTGCAGTTTTTTTTCCTGCAGCACGTGCCGTGTTGTTGGATGCTATAATATTACCGATTTCTGTCATTGGAATTAAATCAAACAGTTGTTATATCAGGTTTAAATAATGATCAGTTTAAACTTTATTCAAATCAAATGGCAATTTACGAATTCTTTTTCCGGTAAGATCAAAGATTGCGTTGGTTAATGCAGGAGCCAAAGGCGGTAATCCCGGTTCACCCACTCCGCCTGCATCCTCGTCATTATCAATCACGAAAACTTCAATAGGTGGAATATCATTAATTCTTGGCATCGGGTAAGCATAAAAATTCTTCTGTTCGGTTTTTCCGTCTTTGAAAGTAATTTCATGAAATGCTGCCGCACCTAATCCCATTACAACAGAACCTTCCACCTGAGCTTTAATAATATCCGGATTCACGTACCAACCGCAATCTATTACCGCCCAGACTTTATCTATTTTTACGCCGCCGTCAGGATTTTTGGAAACTTTGACCACATGTCCCACCGTAGATGCGAAACATTCTGTAATGGCAACGCCAAAACCTTTATTCTTTTTACGTTTCTTCCAGCCGGAAACTTCTTCCAGTTTATCAATAAGTTTATGCGTACGTTCATCTAAATATTCTCTTCTGAATGCCAGGGGATCTTTTCCTGCTTCATGTGATAATTCATCCAAAAAGCTTTCGTAGGCAAAGCCATTGGTTGATGCATAAACAGACCGCCACCACATACTTGGAATCGGGATTTCAAATGGCACTTCTGCAAAACTTACATTTTTAATATTCTCAAAATACGGCTCAAGAAAACCTTCGCTGGTGCTTCGGTTTGCCTGCATTTTTGCAGATTCTTCGCGCCAGTGATCATTGTTCTGCCCTGACATTCTGAACTTTAACGCTTCAATTTTTCCGTCTTTTATCACTCCTTCACATCTGTAGGTAATACCTGGACGGTAAGGTCCCTGTGTAGAATCATCTTCTCTGGTCCACACGACCTGCACCGGTGCGTTGATTTCTTTTGAAATAACGGCTGCTTCGTGAGGATAATCCATAAAAGCTTTTCTGCCGAAACCACCTCCCAAAAAGGTCATGTTTACAATTACATTTTCCCGCTTCAGTCCAAGTTCTTCACTCAGTGCATCCTGCACCCAATCCGGTGCCTGAATCGGTCCCCAGATTTCTAACTTATCTCCCTGATGATGTGCGATACAGTTGAGAGGCTCCATTGCATAATGTGACTGATAAGGAGTTTGGTACATCACGTCAATTTTCTTTCCGGCAGTTGCCAAAATTTTGTCCGGATCACCCTGTTTTTTAAAAGATAAACCTTCTTTGGTCCGTACATTTTCTTCCTGTCTTTTATAAATATCAGCAGTATTGATGTGCTCAAATCCAGAGTCATCCCAAACTACCTTTAATGCTTTTTTGCCCTGTAATGCAGCATACGTATTGTCAGCAACAACTGCTACTCCTTCACGATACGTTTTAAATACGAGCATTTTAATTTTAAAAACTTTCTTGACACCGGGAACTTTCAGCGCTTCTGTAGCATCGAAGCTTTTAACTTTACCTCTGAGTCTTGGATTTCTTTCCACCGCTGCATATAGCATTCCCGGAATTTTTTTATCCAGACCGAAAGTTACACTTCCATTGGTTTTAGATTTTGTGTCGATACGTCTTGAAGGCTTACCAATCACTTTATAATCTGAACGTTTTTTAAGTTTTACATCTTTAGGAACGGGCATCTTAGATGCTGCCAAAACCAACTCTCCGTAATGTGCTTTTTTGCCTGACGGACGGTGAATCACGTGCCCGTTTTCTGCGTAGCAATCACTGTGATCTGCAGACCATTTTACCGCTGCCGCTGCGATCAGCATTTCGCGGGCAGTTGCCGTTATTTTAAGGAAATTTTTATAATTGGAGCGGATGGTAGAACTTCCTCCCGTAACCTGATTGCCATATTTTTTATCACCTTTTCCGAAGATCACATGGATGTCATTTAAATTGACCTCCAATTCTTCTGCAAGAATCTGCGGAACACTGTGGAATGACCCCTGCCCCATTTCTGCACGGTGATCAACAAAAGTGATTTTACCGTTGGTATCGATGATGACCCAGGCATTGAGCTCAACCGACTGAATCGCAGCTTCAATCTCTTCATCCGTCAAAATATGCGTTTTTGAATCAGCTGCAAAGAGACCGAGGCACAAACCTATACCACCCAGACTGGCAATTTTCAGAAAACTTTTTCTTGATATTTCTTTATCTAATGACATATCGATTTAATTTAATTAGGTTGAGGTGCATAAGCTCCGGTTTCAAGCCATGTAATCCAGGCTTTTTTAAATTCTGCATGACTCATTGGAGGAAGTTTCAAACCTTCTGCGGGTTTCCATCCTGCGAGTACAAGACCATCATCCGCATGCTCAATGAGTTTTTTTATATCCTTATTGCCATTCTGTTTAGGATCAATGAGTTGTTTTGCAAGCTGGTGGGCGGTTCTGTCCTGAAACACCATCTTCATATTGGCAGGTGGCAGATGCCAGTTAGGATTTCCCGGTGGCGTGTGAGGTCCGGGAGTGTTTTCAGGCTGATGGCAGTTGGTACACTTCATCGCATAAAGACCTTTTCCGTCAACCCCACGTTTAGGCTGCATGGTATGGATATGGCTGTCGTCTCCCTGCAGTGGAATATCGCCACTCGGATGACAGTTCATACACCGCGGACTCATCAACACTGCGTACACTTTCTCAAAAGCTTTTACAGATGCTACGCTGTCTTTTTTAGCAGAAAATACCTTCTTTTCTACTGGCGATGTTGCAATCGGCTTATGCACTCTCTGCGAGGTATAAGCATAGATCCCAACAGAACAGAGAAGGACCACTAAGATTACTGCCGGTATTTTATTTTTTAACATATTCATCTTTCTATATATTTTTCTTCGGTGTAAAATTCAATTAGTTACAAAAAGTTTTTTACTATTTTCCTTTCTCACGTTGAAGTTCGGCGGCGATTTTAATTGCATGACGGATCCTTGGATAAGTTCCGCAACGGCAAATATTTCCTGACATCGCATTATCGATATCTAAATCAGTTGGATTTGGATTTTCTCTCAACAGAACTACAGCAGACATAATCTGACCGGAATGACAGTAACCGCACTGAGGAACATCAATTTCCTGCCATGCCTTTTGTACAGGATGATCGTTGTTTTCAGACAGTCCTTCTATTGTGGTTATGCTCTTCCCTTCTGCTCGCTTGACCTTCGTCACACAGGACCGCACGGCTTCGCCATCTAAGTGAATCACACAAGCGCCACACTGAGCTACTCCACATCCGAATTTTGTACCTGTAAGGCCAGCGAGATCCCGAATTGCCCAAAGAAGCGGCATGTTTTCGTCTGCATCTACCGTATAATCCTTTCTATTAATCTTTAATGTAGTTATAGCCATTTTATATTTTTTTGAGGTTGAGATATATGATTGATGTACGTCTGGAATTTGACTGTATACAAATATCGTGAAACTAATATGTCTTTTGATTATATATATTACGGATTGGCTTACCAATATTACTGATTGAGTAAAATATTAATTATCGAAAAAACTGATCACTAATGTAAGATCTCCCTAAAATCAAATTTTTATGCCATAGCCTGTGGCTCATCAAATCAACGACTTGAATATTATTTAAATCAGAAAACGTAAAATGTTTTTTTCCTTTCAGCCCATTGAGCGTGGCAGAATCTTTGGCAAACTGTACACCTTCGTAATATTTTGGACACAATCCAACACGGAAAACATTAAACCAATTTTGCTCATCGGGAGTTGGCTCAATCGTAGAAGCTACGGTACTTCTTCCTGCATTTACCCTTCCCGGCTGGTACATGATGTAAACCGGGAAATTCCTGGGAAGAAAGATATTCTGAAAACCCTCTCTTCCGTCAGGAGTTATCTCCCAGGTTTTGGAAAACTGTCCGATTCCGTGCCACATTACCAATGGATATTTTCTGGCTTTCACAGGAATCTGATAAAAAACATAAGCGTGGTGCCTCTGAAAGTCTGTCCTTCCGCAGTCGGCTTTTGTGGATTAAATGTTCCTGAACTTTTCAATACAATTCCTCCAACCGCAAAACTTCCCTGCTCTGCAATCATCAAAGGTTCCTTCGCATTTTTTAAACTAGAATGCTTTAAATTTCGTCCTCACGTTTAATTAACATGAATTTAATTTTCGCCATCTACAAAAGGAAAATACCACGTGTCTGTAATTTCTTCATTAATCTGAATATCCTAACAACCGTTAATTGAAACGTGGTCACAAACATCCAAATAGCCCACTTAAAACAAGTAGCGCCGTCTACATTTTATACATTAATAATTAAAGAAGTAAATGATTTTAGAGAGAAACGTCTCATAGTGTGTACTTTAGAACATTCATCAGATCAGTTGTAAATATTATATATCGTGATCAAGCGAGACTTTTGCGTGGTTAGGAGTTAGGAAGATAATTCAAAACTGAAAACACTTCCCTGTCCCGTTTTACTTTCAACAGATATCCTTCCGCCGTGTGCTTCCACAAAATCTTTGCATATGCTTAATCCTAATCCGTTACCTTCAGCTTTAGTTCCCGGAATGCGAAAATATCTGGTGAAAATCTGCTTTAAAAATTGGGGCTCAATTCCTGCACCCTGATCTGCAACTGAAAATTTAACTGAATTGTTTCCCGCCTTATCAATTGAAATTTCTATCGCAGAATTCTCAGGAGAATAACGGATTCCATTGGAAACAAAATTGTTTAAAACCCAGACAATTTTTTCTTCATCTGCATTTATTTTTTCAACCTGAGGATCAATATAAGTTTTAAAACGAATATTTTTTTCATCGGCAGCAGACTGATTGGTATCAACCACTTCCTGAATAACTGAACTTATATGAAACGGATGGACATTGAGCTGCATCATTCCAGATTCGCGCTGCGCCAGATTCAGTAGTTCCCGTGTAATTTTGAGCAATCTTACCGTGTCTTCATCAATACCTTTCAGAAGTTTCATCTGTTCGGTATTCAATTTTCCTACTTTCTCATTTTCCAATAATTGAAGTCCCATTTGAATCGAAGAAATAGGCGTTTTAAATTCATGTGAAACGGTACCAATGAACTGTGTTTTAGCTAAATCCAGTTCCTTGAAAGCCGTAATATTTCTCAACATAATGACCTGACCGATAAAACGGCTTTCTTTTTCTCCAGTTGGAATTACATTGATGTCTAAAATTTCTTTTTCAAAATAATTTTCTTTTCCTTCCACAAAAATTTTCAAGGTTTCAGACTCATTTTTAGAGTGGTTGACATCAATAATCTCTTTAATTAAATCTCTGACCAAATCATTGCTCACCGCTACATCCTGAATCAGTTTTCCTACGAAATTTTCTTTTTTTAAACCTGAAATTTTTATTGCTTCATCATTCACGAAAAGAACTTTTCGGTCTTCATCAATTCCAATCACGGCATCGTGCATATTGTCGATCAGCGTTTCAATGCGCTTTTTTCCTTTTAAAATTTTGTCAATCCGACTTTCAGAATATTCCTGAAGTTTTTCTGCCATGGTATTAAAAGACCTCGCCAACTCACCAAACTCACTGTTGCTTTCAAAATGTACGCGTTCTCTGTAATTCCGATTGGCTATCTGATGAATGCTCGAAGTCAGCTCCCTAATCGGATTGGAAATATTGGAAGGCAGATTTACCATTAAAATAAATGCAATCAGAAAACACAAGGTTCCTGCGACAGAAATTACGGCGATCGCATTTTGAGCTGTCGTGTTTGCTATCCCACTTTTAATCTGGATGGCATTCATATTCAACTGCATCAGTTCGGCAATATCTTTCCGGATCTCTGAATGAATGTTTGAATTTCCTCTGTCAACTTTCAGTTCCGAAAAATGATCATTGATATTTTGAGTCGCTTCCTTTTCTCCGCTTTCTGTAATATTCTGACGCTGGAGGTCAAGATTTTTCTGAAATTCTGACATTGCAAATGGCTCTGTAGAAATTTCTTCGAGTGACAGCAGCATATTTCTTGAGTACTGCAGCGTATTGTAGTTGGCCGCAAGAATATTCTGGGTATCTTTTTTAAGCTGATAAATAAACCATCCACCTAAACTAGAAAGGATAATTATCATAAAAAACAGCAGACCAACGCCCGCATTAAGCTTTGTTTTTATTTTCATTACGACAAAATTACTAAATCTACATTCTGTTTAGACAGTCTTTTGAGCAGAGAATTGAAAGTGTCTGTCGCCAGAATAATTCTCCAGATATCAAGATGTGGTTTTCCGATGCATACTGTCGTGATGCTTCGTTCATCACACTGCTCCATTATTGATAAGGCGATATTTTTGCTCTCAATCCGTATAATTTCTGCCCCAAGTTCCGTAGCCAGTTTGAAATTATTAATTAAATGCCTCTGCTTGCTCAAATTAATCCTGTCCGCCGACTCTTTCGGAATCTGAACATACAGCAGAAACCACTGACTGTTGTAATAATTTGCCAGTCTTGCTGTTTTCCGGATGACATTTTTTGCTGTTTTTTCATTTGAACTGATGCAGGCAAGAAATCTTTCCTTTTTTAAAATTTTGCCAATCGTAATGTCAGATTCTACTTTTCGTGTAACCTGTGAAGCAACTTCTTTCAGAGCCAATTCCCGAAGTTGCAATATGTGCTCGTTTTTGAAGAAATTATTCAGTGCTGACTGTATTTTACCGCTGTCATAGATTTTTCCTTCCTTTAGCCGTGCAATCAATTCATCGGCAGTGAGGTCAATATTTACAACCTCATCTGCAGCAGCAAGCACCGTATCGGGAATTCTCTCAGTGACTTCCACGCCGGTCACAGCTTTCACTTCTTCGTTTAAACTTTCTATATGCTGGATGTTTACAGCGCTGATCACATTGATTCCAGCGTCTAAAATATCCATCACATCCTGCCATCTCTTTTTATTTTTACTTCCTTCAATGTTGGTGTGAGCCAATTCGTCAACAATTACAATCTCAGGACGGAGGATTATAATTGCAGGAACATCGAGCTCTTCCAGTTCTTTGCCTTTATAAAATAATTTTCTTCTGGGAATAACAGGAAGACCTTCCAACAAACTGTGCGTTTCTTTACGGTTATGTGTTTCTACATATCCGATTTTTACATCAATTCCGTTTTGGAGAAGTACGTGAGCTTCCTGCAGCATTCTGTAGGTTTTTCCTACACCTGCGCTCATCCCAATATAAATTTTGAGTTTTCCTCTTTTGGATTTATTGATGAGATGCAGAAATTCTTCCGCGGATTTTCTTGATTCATTCATTTGTAGAATTGATTATTTCAGGTAAGAAAAATGTTTTAAACCATTAAGAATATTGAGTTTTTAAGGACAAAAATAATTCTCATTTTTTTAGATTCACGAAGGTGAATCATTAAGTTACACGTTTAAATGAACCTATTGATCCTTAACATTCTTTAATCAATTAATCCCCTTAATGGTTTATGAAAATTCACAATCTTTTTTAGCTAACTTAATTTAACCAAAAGTTATATTTGCTTTTACTAAAATGAAATGGCCAATGCTGTCGTCGCCGTCAGACTGTTGTTATTAAACTCATCTGTCCTGTTCATAAAGATAGCATCTTTACTGTTTAAATTTCTGATTTCCGTGCGCCAGACAAGATTAGGAAAGATCTGATAATCGGCATTGAAAGAATATCCGAAAGTTTTAAAACCGTTTTCCGTCCCTGTTGCAATGAGCACTCCTTTTTCATCCTGATAATATTCTCCTCTTGCTGTAAAACTCAGTTTTTCTGTGGCATTGTATTTCGCAACTAAAACCGGGGTGTACCAAATGTTGTGCTGCTCACTACCTTTTACTTTTTGTTCGGCACCAATGTCAAATCCTGCAGTAACTCCAAACTTTTTATTAATTTGATACACTGCATAAAGATTATGAAAATATCTCATCTGGCGAATGCTGTCGGGTTTGTCATTTCCGATAAATGAACTGCTGTTGATGGTCAGTTTTTCATTAGGTTTAAAGATCACCTGGTGTCCGAATGCTGGTGTAGAATTTCCGTCAACTCTCTGAATACGCTGCCAACCGTTGAGCACCAAACCGCTTACAAACCATTTTCCGCTTTCAGAGCTGTATGAAATTTTTGCTCCAGTCTCGAAATATGGAGAGTTGTCTGCGAAAAGGCTTCGGGTAAGCGTCCAATTGTCTTTTCCGACCGCACTTTCAAAACCCAAATGGGATGGAAAAATTCCCGCATCAATCCACAGATTGTGTTTTTTGGAAATTTTTAAACCTGCATTGGCTTCGTAAATGTTTTTCATCACACCCTGTTCGGCTGCGTAATTGGCATTCATATATGTTCCGACTGCCAAAGCCAGATTGGCTCTCACTTTTTCTGTATTGTATGCCGTTTTTATATAAGCTAAATTGACGTTCACTTCATTGTTTCGGTTGTGACTGTAAACAAAACAGGGGCGGTTGTTATTTTTTGGATTATTAAAATCCGCAGTATAATAAACCTCAGCGTATCCGCTAACAGTAAGAGGTTTGGCTATTGAATCGTTTTGAGCAGATGCAGTAATTCCGCATACGGCTAACAAAACAAACAGTATTTTTTTCATTGAATTTAAATTTAAGAAAAAGATGGAATTTTATTTAAAACAAAACTCACAATGATAAATATTGATTTTTTAAAATTATTTTCCGCTCAACTGGTCGAGCGCGATATTTAATTTCAGAACATTAATTTTTTCAGGTCCAAACAACCCTATCAAAGGTTTTTCTGTATTCTGAACGATGAGATTATTGATTTTTGCTTCATCTATATTTCTGATTTTTGCAATTCTTTTCACCTGAATTTTAGCTGCCTGAACTGAGAAATTTGGATCCAATCCGCTTCCGCTTGCTGTAACGAGATCTGCTGGAATATCTGATTTTCTAATTTCAGGATTTTTCATTAAAAAAGTATCGATACGGGCCTGAACCTGTTTCAAATATTCTTCATTCGATGGACCTTTATTGCTTCCTGCTGAACCTGCTGCATTGTAATCAACTGCTGAAGGTCTTGACCAAAAGTATTTGTCGCTGGTGAAAGACTGTCCGATATTTTCGTAATAGGTTTTATTTTTATGTTGAATTAAATCTCCCTTACCCTGATTAGGTGAGAGCTGAGCGATTGCCCAAATGGATATTGGATAAACAATCGCAAGAAGAACGATGAACAAAGCAGTAAGTTTGATTGCAGGTAGAATATGTTTTTTCATTTGATAATAATTTAGTAAAGACAAATGCAGGAAGAATTGAGATAGATATTGGACGAAAAGTGATGTGATGAAAACTTTCTTCCTGCTTTGCCTTTTGGATATTTAGAAAAATAAGGATACGATGATATCGATGATTTTAATTCCGATAAAAGGAATGATGACGCCGCCTAAACCGAAGATGAATAAATTCCTTCTCAGCAACGCCGATGCACCGATGGGTTTATAGGCCACGCCTTTCAAAGCCAGAGGAATCAGTATCGGAATAATGATCGCGTTAAAGATGACCGCGGATAAAATCGCGCTTTCCGGACTGTGAAGATTCATAATATTTAAACCTTGCAGCGCAGGAATTGCGGTGATAAACAACGCCGGAATAATGGCAAAATATTTCGCAACATCATTGGCAATGCTGAATGTAGTCAGCGTTCCTCTTGTCATCAGCAACTGTTTACCAATCTCTACAACTTCAATTAATTTGGTAGGATCATTATCCAAATCGACCATGTTTCCGGCTTCTTTTGCAGCCTGCGTTCCACTGTTCATGGCGACACCTACGTCTGCCTGAGCCAATGCCGGTGCATCATTGGTACCGTCACCCATCATGGCAACCAAACGGCCATCCTGCTGTTCTTTTTTGATGTAGTTCATTTTATCTTCCGGTTTTGCTTCGGCAATAAAATCGTCAACACCTGCTTTTTCGGCGATAAATTTCGCAGTCAGAGGATTATCACCCGTAACCATTACCGTTTTGATTCCCATTTTTCTCAGACGTTCAAAACGTTCGCTGATTCCGGTTTTGATAATATCCTGAAGTTCAATCACTCCCAGAACTTTTTCATTTTCTGAAACCACCAATGGTGTTCCTCCGTTCTGAGAAATTTCTTTAACTTTTAAATCTATTTCTTGTGGAAAAGCATTTCCGGCAGCTTCCGATATTTTTCTGATAGCGTCAGTTGCTCCTTTGCGGATGCGGTTTCCATCATAATCAATCCCTGAACTTCTGGTTTCTGCGGTAAATTTGATAAACTGAGGATTACTGATTTCATAGCTTAACGGATTGATTCCCGCCAGTTCAATGATTGATTTTCCTTCAGGGGTTTCATCCGCCATCGAACTTAAAACCGCGGCTTTGATCAATTGTGTTTCATCAATCTGATGAGCCGGATAAAATCCTGTTGCCTTACGGTTTCCGATAGTAATTGTGCCTGTTTTATCTAAAAGTAAAACATCAATATCTCCAGCTGTTTCTACTGCTCTACCACTTTTTGTGATGACGTTGGCACGCAAAGCTCTGTCCATTCCTGCAATTCCTATCGCTGACAATAATCCACCGATGGTTGTTGGAATTAAGCAGACAAAAAGTGAAATGAATGATGCAATGGTAATCGTTACATTTGAATAATCTGCGAACGGTTTTAAAGTCACACAAACGATGATAAAAACCAATGTAAAACCAGCCAGCAAAATCGTCAGGGCAATTTCATTAGGTGTTTTCTGTCTCGAGGCACCTTCTACCAAGGCAATCATCTTATCTAAAAAGCTTTCGCCAGGTTGCGTGGTCACCTGAACAACGATTTTATCCGACAAAACTTTTGTTCCTCCCGTTACAGAACTTTTATCGCCACCTGCTTCACGAATGACAGGAGCAGATTCTCCGGTAATCGCACTTTCGTCTATCGTAGCAAGACCTTCGATGATTTCTCCGTCAGAAGGAATAATATCTCCGGCTTCGCAAACAAAAATGTCACCTTTCTGTAATTTAGATGAAGAAATTGTTTCACCATTCTGGAGTTTTGCAGGCGTTTCTTCTCTGGTTTTACGCAAACTGTCTGCCTGAGCTTTTCCTCTTGCTTCAGCGATGGCTTCGGCAAAATTCCCAAACAAAACGGTCAGTAAAAGAATGATGAATACCGTAAAATTGTAGGCAAAACTTCCCTGAGATTTTTCTCCTGTCAAAGTCCAGAGGCTTACAAAAAACATCACCAATGTTCCGAGCCATACGAGAAACATGACGGGATTTTTAAACATCAGTTTCGGATTCAGTTTCACAAAAGACTGTTTCAATGCTTCCTGAACCAATTCTTTTTGAAACAAAGATTTATTTTGAGTCATTTTAATTTTCTGTTATTTAAATTTTATCTAACTTTTATTTCATTGAAAAATATTCTGCGATCGGCCCCAATGCCAGTGCCGGAAAGAAAGCCAGCGCTGCAATAATCGCAATTACTGCAAAAGTCATCAGCCCGAATGTGGAAGTATCTGTTTTTAAAGTTCCTTCCCCTTCCGGAATGTATTTTTTCTGAGCTAATAATCCTGCAATCGCTACTGGTCCGATAATCGGTAAGAAACGGCCGAGCAACAGAACAATTCCTGTAGAAATATTCCAGAAAAGATTATTGTCACCCAACCCTTCAAAACCACTTCCGTTATTGGCAGCCGAAGAAGTATACTCATAAAGCACTTCGCTGAAACCGTGGAATCCGGGATTATTGAGTGTAGAAGTTCTGACTTCAGGAAAATAAGTGGCAATCGCAGTTCCGACAAGAATAAGAAACGGATGGAAAAGGGCTACAATCATGGCAATTTTCATTTCGCGGGCTTCAATTTTTTTACCCATAAATTCCGGAGTACGGCCGACCATCAATCCGCTGATGAAAACGGCGAGAATAATGTAGATGAAGATATTCAGAATCCCTGCCCCGTCACCGCCGTAGAAAGCATTTACCATCATGGCAAGCATCTGGGTCATTCCGGAAAGTGGCATTGCGCTGTCATGCATTGAATTAATTGATCCTGTAGAAATTACAGTCGTTACAATACTCCAGAAACCTGAAGCGGCAGCTCCGAAACGGATTTCTTTACCTTCCATTGCTCCCAGTGACTGGTCGATTCCCATTTGGCTGATGGCAGGATTGCCGTTCATTTCCATAATAACCGTTGGTACTGCAAGTAATAGAAACCCAACAGTCATCACACCAAAAATCATATATCCGAATTTCTTTCTGCGGATAAAATGTCCGAATGCAAAAACCATCGCCATCGGAATAATAAACTGCGCAGACATCTCAACCATATTGGTAATGTAGCTCGGGTTTTCCAGCGGATGTGCTCCGTTCGCTCCAAAAAAACCTCCACCGTTCGTTCCAATGTGTTTTATAGGAACAAACGCAGCGACCGGTCCAGTAGAAACTTCCACATTTTTATCTTCCAACGTAATCATTTTATCTTTCCCACTGAAAGTCATCGGCATTCCCTGAAATACCATTACTGCACCCATCAACAGTGAGAGCGGCAATAAAATTCTTGTAGTGGATTTTAGAAGGTAGTCATAAAAATTTCCGAGCTTTTCGGTAGATTTTTCTCTGAAAGCTTTAAAAATAACGATAGAAGCAGCCATTCCCGTTGCAGCAGAAACAAATTGCAGGAACATCAGCCAGATTTGACCAAGATAACTCAATCCCGTTTCGCCTGAATAATGCTGTAAATTACAGTTGACTAAAAAGGAAATGGTTGTATTAAATGCCAGATCCGGCGACATATCCGGATTTGAATCGGGATTGAGTGGGAGCCAGCTCATATTCATCAGAACAAGCATACTGATGAAAAACCATAAAAAGTTGATGGTTAAAAGTGCGGTCAGATGCTGTTTCCAGTTCATTTCATGATCAGAATCGATTCCTGATATTCTGTAGAAAAATCTTTCTACGGGTTTGAAAACAGGATCCAGAAATGTTTTTTCTCCTGTGTAAACTTTTGAAATATACTTTCCAAAAGGTATCGCCAAAAGCAATGTTATGACAAACATCGCAACAACGCCTAAAATTTCAGTGTTCATAGTTTGTTTAATGAATTAGTGCAAATTTTTTCACGGTAATCAACAGATATAAAAAAGCGATGATGAAGCTGATCCAAAAAATCAGAATCCCCCACTCTTTTATTTGATGTATAATCTTACGGTTCATTTGCTTATTAATTGGTTTTAAAATTTTTCCGGCTTTACGAGCACATAGCAGATATAAATGAATATGGCTATTGATATAAAAAATAGTAGAGTCATTTTTTTTAATTTAAATGTTTTCAAAATACTCAACGAGGCGGTAAAACAATACGAATAACAGTATTGCAGTGATTAATAGAATAATTGTTATCATTTTTGTTTTTGATTTTAATTAACCTGCAGAATTGCAGCAGCGACAAAAACGCCGAGAATTACAGCAATATTGATGGTGATCACTTCGAAATCGTGTTTTTCACGGGTAGACTTCAGAAGTTTCCAGTCTCCAATTTTTCTGATTTTTGATTTCATTTTATTTAAACTTAAATTCCTGATTTGTAAACCTGATGTAAATAATTATTTTGCAGACTTACTGACATTTTATCGAAGATCATTTTTTTGTAAGCAGGTTCGCAACAAAATGTAAAACTGTCTATGGAATACACGAAAACATTTTCGATGGCTCCTTTCAGTTTCTGATCGCCTTTGTTGTACAGTTTATTCATTTTCCGAATACATTTTTCCAGAATTTTTTGCTCGTTGTTTTTAATAAGTTTTTTGATTTGTTTGGTGAAAACATTGATGACCATGTAAGGACTGGCTGTCTTGTAAGATTCATCAAATTCTTCCTGCGTTTCAGGAATTACTTCTACTATTTCCCTGATGGCTTCTGTATGATTCATTTTGGTTTGTTTTGAATCTCTAATGCCAAGATTTGTTCCTCCGAATAAAAAAAGAATACAAATAATTGAAATACAATAAATTAAATAGATTTTAAAACATTTCAAAACACAAAAAACCCTATCAAAATGATAGGGTCTTTATCAGAATGAAAATATTTTTTATGAAATTTTGTACTCTTCCACCTTTCTGTATAAGGTCGCAATGCCGATTTCGAGCAACCTGGCAGCTTCGGCTTTATTGCCTTTGGTATGATTAAGAACTTTTTGAATCTGCATTTTCTCAGCACTCGCCATAGAAAAAGCGGACATTATTTTGATCTGAGATGAATTTTGGTCATTGCTGATTGAAATATCCAATGGCAGACTATCGACATCCAGCTCCGAAGAATCTGTGAGAATCACGCTGCGTTCAATCACATTTCGAAGTTCACGGATGTTGCCTTTCCAGGGATGGTTTTTTAATGCTTTCAAATAATCAGGAGATATGGAAGTGATATTTTTCCCGGTTTTAAGTGAAAAACTTTTCAGGAAAAATCTGACGAGCAATTCAATATCTTCCGTTCTTTCTCTCAGCGACGGAAGTTTAATCTGAAAAATATTGATTCTGTAATAAAGGTCTTCACGGAAATTTCCTTTTTCAATTTCACTTTCAAGATCTCTGTTTGTTGCCGCTACAATTCTGACATTTGTTTTAATCGGTTTATTGTCGCCCACTTTTAGAAATTCTCCTGATTCCAAAACACGCAACAGTTTTGCCTGCAAATCCAGTGGCATCTCTCCGATTTCATCCAGAAAAACAGTTCCCTGATTGGCTTCTTCAAAAATACCTTTGCTGTCTTTAAGAGCACCCGTAAAAGCGCCGGCTTTATGACCGAACAATTCGTTTTCCAGCAAATCTTTCCCGAATGCCGAGCAATTGATAGCGATAAAATTATTTTTATTCCTCTTGCTTGCGTGATGAATCGCCTGCGCAAATACCTCTTTACCGGTACCAGTTTCACCAGTCAGAAGAACGGTAGCATCAGTATTGGCGACTTTTCGGGCAGATTCTACGACACCTGTAATAGTTGATGATTTTCCGATAATGCTGTCAAAAGACTGTTTTCTGTTGAGCTGCTTTTCAAGATGCAGAACGCGTTTGTTCAATGCTACCTTTTCAGAAGCTTTATAAATGAGCGGTAGAATTCGGGTATTGTCGTCACCTTTTGTAATGTAGTCAAACGCACCGTTTTTAATCGCCATCACACCGTCCGGTATATTGCCGAAAGCGGTCAGAAGAATCACTTCTACCACCGGAAATTTCTCTTTGATGATTTTAGAAAACTCCACTCCATTTCCGTCGGGGAGCTTCACATCGCAGATCACAATATCAATTTCTAAGGTTTCAAGTTTTTTTAATCCACTCTTCAGATTGCTGGCTTCAGAAACTTCAAAACCTTCAAGACTGATGATTCTGGAGAGAAGCGATCTTATTTTTGCTTCGTCGTCGATGATTAGAATGGTATTCATTGTAATAAATTTCACAGCACAAAATTAGTAATTAATACTGCCAATTCACATCTGTGGAAGTGCTCCTTCCAAAATTTTTTTATATCATTCCTGACTTTAAAAAAGCTGAATCTACTGTAGATCCTATAGATTTTTTCTTTTCCTGAATGCTTGCTTACATCACTATAGCAACTAACTCGGAGAAGATATCTTAAAAGTAGGATTCAAGGGAAAAATAGGGTCAATTTCTATTAAAGAAAAATCGAGATCTTCTGAAAATCTGTTGAGACCGTCAAATTTCGAAGCAAATTACCTCTGTAAAACGCTTTTTTTTTTAAAACCGGCTCGCTACAAGCCAGCCATTGCAATTCCCTGCATAGTTTCTGGTAATTTATGATATACTTCTTCCTTATTTTTAGGATTGTATTCTTTGATCTCTTCTTTTTTAATAATAAAGGAATTTTTTTCTAAGAACTTTTGGGGCATCTTGTAATCAAATGGCTGCTTTTTCCGTATCCAATGCATTCAGTTGGTTTTCATCAATTCTGAGATCCTCGACTAAAAATTTCAAGGTTTGGCTAATGCTTCTTAGAAGTACGCCGGGCGTCATGATAAGATCCATAGCGTTAAATTTTACATTGAATTGAAATTTAAATGAAACTAAAAAATTTGGCTTCATTATTCCCGACAGCTTACAAATCTTTTCTAGAGAATACTTTACAAAAGTGATATTTTTCTGAGTTTTTTGATTGTGTATTTAGGTTATCCAATAAGACAAAATAAATGATAATATTTACTGTGAAAACAAAATAATATGAGATGATTAAATTTCACTTTGTAAAATAATGTATTTTCATCGGTATTCCAAGACTGTCTAAATTACCGGACTCAAAAGAACTACCGGAATTTACGATCTCCTCAAGGGTTACTGCCAGGCAGATAGAATCTAAAATGTCATCCGCAGAAACATGTTTTCTTTTAAAATTACTCATAGAATTATTAAAAATGACTTCTGCCCTATCGGAAAAACTCTTCAATACTTGTAACCTTTCCTGCTGACCCTCAGTGGTCTTTTTATTGTATTCCATAGATTGCTGACTGTTTAAAAAGTGAAACGCTACCTCAGGATGTGATTCTTTGATTTTATCTACAAAGCTTCTGTTGTTTTGTAAAAGTTGATCGACTTCTCTGATTTTCTGAACTATACCCCAGGATTGTTTGGAAATACCTTTCTTAATTTTTTCTTTATTTACCTGATTTGCTTCTTCATATGATAAAGCATAAACTGCCTCCCGACACGGCACCGAAAACACACTCGGTTTTCTTTTTTTAGATAAAATTTTTCGGGCTATCGTTTCGCAATTTCTTTCTTTCAAATCAACATTGGGGAGACCAACAGGCATATCGATCATGAACATACTGTCTTCCGGATAAAAATTGATCAGATCTGCCAAACTTTTGAAAAGGTCCGCAGTATCACTTTTCATTGACACAGCTACCCAGCCAAACTTACAGCCATCAATACCTATTAATTTTTGCATTTTGTTAAAATCTAATGTAATTTAGATCGTAAATATATCACTTAAACTTTTGATTAAAAATTATGATAATAGGATTAGATATTGGTACGTCGTCTACAAAAGCCGTTGCATTTGACCTGAAAGGCAAAGTCTTGGCAATACAAAACATTTCTTATCCTATACTGAATCCTTCTGAAGGACATTACGAACAGGATCCTGAGGTTATTTATAACGCGTGTACTGATTCGATTGCGCGTTTAATGGACGAATTACAAGGCATTGACAAGATGTTGCAGCCTTTGTGTATTTCGGTAAGCAGTGCCATGCACGGACTGATAGCTGTTGACAAATCAGGAAAGCCGCTCACGAATTGCATTATTTGGGCTGACCGGAGAAGTGAAGATATAGCTACCGGATTGAAGGCGAAGGAAGAAGGTAGAATATTATATCAACAGACTGGAACGCCCATTCATCCCATGTCTCTGCTTTGCAAATTAATATGGATAAAATCGTATGATGAAAAAGTGTTTGAACGATCCCATAAATTTATTGGTATTAAGGAATTTCTTTTTTACCGACTCTTTGGTACCTATATGGTTGATCATTCCATTGCGTCGGCTACGGGACTATTTGATATACATAAGTTAATGTGGTCTGACTTAGCACTGAATCTGGCAGGAATCTCTGCCGAACAGCTATCTACACCTGTCCCGATTGACCATGTTTTGGTATTGCAAGACAGAAAAACAGCAACCTCGATGCGCATATCAGAAGGTACTTCATTTGTTATTGGAGGCAGCGATGGCTGTCTGGCTAATTTGGGAGTAGGAGCTGTGAAACCAGGAGTGGCTTCTGTAACTATCGGCACCAGCGGAGCTATACGGGTTATCTCTCCGCTGCCGAACCCGGAGCAAAAGCAACGGTTATTCAGCTATCTCCTCAGACCCAATGAATATGTAATTGGAGGAGCTGTTAATAATGGTGGTCTTTTGCGCAATTGGTTCCGAAGTGCCTTCTTAAGCGAATCGACCAAAAAAATAAAGGATGAGGATTTAACCCAGCATCTAAACGAAATGATAGATTCAGTCGTTCCAGGATCAGAAGGTTTAATTTTTTTGCCGTACTTAACTGGTGAGCGTGCTCCGCACTGGAATTCCAATGCAAAAGGAGTGTATTTTGGAATACAGTTGCAGCACACCTCTGCACACTTTGCGCGGGCCATGATGGAGGGCATGCTGTTCGCAATTTACAGCGTTGGAATTGCGTTGGAGGAAAACACTGGCCCAATTCAAAAAATCTATGTAAGTGGTGGTTTAGCGCGGTCACAGAATCTGATTCAAATGTTAGCAGACATTTTTAACAAGCCCGTTTTCGTTAAAGATACAGTGGAAAGTTCAGCATGGGGAGCTGCGCTCATAGGTATGGAAGCATTAGGAATTACGCCAAATCAGCCTGTTGAAGAATACACAACTGCAGATATAACAGACAGCACTGAACAATTTTATGAGCCGAGTAAAGAAAATCATGCAGTGTATTTAAAAAATTTCACAAAATTCCAGAGACTTTATGATAAGCTGGAAGACGAGTTTTTGTTATAGATTATGACCACTTGATATACCAAAGATTGTAGAAAATTAATCCCTAAATATAGGCTTCTGTAATAACCTTGGACAACTTTATTTTCATAATTATTAAGAATTTTGAAATGTGAATTCATCAGATATTACCACAACTAAACTGAATTTCGCTGACATTTAAATTTTACCACTACAGTTAGAATCTGAAATAGTTCTGAAGTATAAGCCAGAAGTAATCATTTTATCTTGCAGATGTAATATATTAGCATACTAAAAACTTATTTTATGAAAGTACAATTTACATCTGATCATCTTTCCGATTTAGAAATCCTAATTCCCGCATCGCATTTTGAAATTATTCCAAGAGTCGGAGATTATATCATGATTCAGGACTATATGATGGAAGATGAAAAACAACTGTTTGAAGATCATATGAACTCAATTGACAAAATTGTACTGGGAACAGTTAATGCAATCATATGGAATAGAATTGAAGAAGAAAATATTGTTACCCTTTCATTATTTTTCCAGGATGCGGAAGACGAAGATTAATGAGTTTATGGATTTTAAAGATAATTTTTTATAAGTTTAGAAACAACTGATGCTAATAATTCAGTCAGCATTCTGTCTTATCAACATTTCTATTTCTGAATTTTCTATCTGAGGATTAGCACCGGAATAGCCCGCTACCAGAGCACCGACCGCGCTGGCGAAATTGAGTGCTTCTTCCGGATTATGATCTGTAAGTAATTTTGAAATGAGGTTTGCCAGGAAAGAATCCCCTGCTCCCACCGTGTCTTTTACTGTTACACGATATCCCTTATGTCTGTAAAAATGATCATTCCATAACAGAACAGATCCGTGCTTACCCAAGGTTACACAGATTGCTTTTGTGTCTGTTTTCTCTGCCAAAAATTTAATATTTGACATCAGATCATCGGACTGAAATCCCATTTCTCCGGCAATTTCAAGTATTTCTTCATCATTAAATTTGATGAAATCAGCTTTGTTCATCAGTTCTTCCAGAAGCTGTATATTGTAAAATGGTTTTCTTAAATTCACATCAAATACTTTAAACATTGCAGTATTTGAATCAAGTAAGGAAAAAAGCGTATTTTGGGAAACCTCATTTCTGCATGCAAGACTGCCGTAGAAAAAAACTTCAGCATCTTTTACAGTATCCACTATTTTCTGATCTGCACTAATAAAATCCCAGGCAGAAGGAAATTTGATCTCGTAAGTTGCAGAACCACTTTCGTTTAACGAGACCTGTACAATGCCCGTTTGATATTCCTGAGAAACGTTGATTGCTGAAATTTCAAGATCCTTCTTTCTGATATAATCGAGAATTTCCTCACCGTTTTCATCATTCCCAACAGCACTTATTATTGTTACGGGAAAGCCGTATGAAGCTGTTCTGAGAGCGAGATTGAGTGGTGCTCCACCAATCTTTTTATGATCTCCAAAAACATCAAATAGAACTTCTCCAAAACTGATTGCTTTAATCTTATTATTATTAAACATGAGCAAATACGTATGTTGATATTTTTATATGAATTCTATAATCAACTAAGATAATAATTTATTTGCTGTATTTTAGAACATCAAAAATCCAGTTGAACATTTTAAATCCTGCTTTGCAAAGGTCAAGTGAACCAAATCACCGATAAAAGTGTTAAAAGATGTCCTTGTCATTGGATACGATAATCATTTAAATTATGAGAGGCACTGTAATTTACAGCTAGTTCAGTTAAAAGATTTTCTGAATTCTAAAGGAGAAATTTTAGTTTTTGTTTTAAACAGATTGCTGAAGGATTGGGAATGCTCAAATCCTAAGGCATATGCTACCTCTCCAACAGAAAGGTTCGTTGTGGAAAGGATCAGTTTGGCCTCAACGATCAGTCTGTCGTGTATATGCTGCTGAGTACTCTGCCCTGTGAGGGAACGCAGCATATCTGTCAGATAACTCGCCGACAGATTGAGTTGGTCTGCAAAGTACGAGACAGATGGCAATCCGAGTTCTGCAGATAGATCATCTTTAAAATATGCATCCAGTAAAGTCTCGAATTTTTCAAGAAGATTGCTTCCTACAGCCTTTCGGGTAATAAACTGCCTTTTATAAAAACGATTGGCATAGTTAAATAATAATTCAAGCTGAGAGATGATCACATCATGGCTGAAATCATCGATCCTCGCATTCAATTCATTTTCTATAAAATTAAAAAGGGAAAGAACAGTATTTTTTTCTTCTTCTGAGAGATGTAAGGTCTCTTTGATGGAATACGAGAAGAAACCAAATTGTTTGATCTTTTTGGCTAATGGATAACCCAAAAAAAAGTCAGGATGGATAAACAAAGAAAACTGAGAACAGGCAGAATCTTCTGACCCTTTACCTCCCATAATTTGACCCGGTGCCGCAAATAGAAGTCCGCCCTGATCAAAGTCGTAGTAATCCTGACCATATTCTATTTTTCCGCTTAATTTTGGTTTATATGATATTTTATAAAAACCTAAAACATGACGACGGTGCAGCTTATCATCTGTCATAAAACTGTGAGCCTCGTTGATCAGGCTGATCAGCGGATGCTTGGGTTCCGGCAGATCAAAAAAGAGATGTGCTTCGGTGAGTGATCTGAATTTTTTAGGTGTCTGTTCGTCTTTTTTCATAATTCTTTATTAAAGATAATAAAAACCGACTATAAAAATAATCGGTTTTATATAAAATTATTAGTTGCCTTGAGCTGATCTCGAAACTTCATCCCAAGATTCCCATAAGGCGATCCGTTCTGCATAGATTCCCTTTATCAATGGCAGGTTATGACTTCCCATATGAAAACGCAATGGTGGATTTTCAGAATCTACAACTTTGAAAAGTGCCTGAGCGGTCGCATTAGGATCTCCCTGCTCAAACGTTGAAAGGCTTTTAAAGAATTCTGCTTTTAGATCTGTGTAAGCTTCGATATTGCCTGAAAATTTTAATGATTCCTGACTGCCGAATTCTGTGGCATATGCTCCCGGTTCTATAATGGTGACTTTAATCCCAAACTGCTTCACTTCTTCTGATAAACTTTCGTGAATGGCTTCAAATGCCCATTTCGAAGAACTGTAATATCCCAGGACGGGCAGAGTAAAGTGGCCAATGTTGCTTGAAGTTCCCAAGATATGACCAAAACCCTGTTCTCTCAAGATGGGTAATGCTGCCTGAATAACACTTGTCGGACCGATGATATTTGTCTCGTACAGGGCACGTATCTCATCCGCAGTTGCTTCCTCAATAGTTCCGACCAGTGAATATCCTGCATTGTTGAGAACAATATCCAGTTTTCCGAAATGTTCGTGGACTTTCTTGACAGCTTCTTTGACCTGATCAGGATTGTAACATCCAGCTCCAGGGTCAGTACCTGGTCGCCATAGTTTTCTTTAAAATCTGAAATGCTTTCCAACTTTCTTGCTGTAGCAACCACCTGATCACCACGTTTCAATGCAGCTTCTGTCCATACACGTCCGAAACCGCGGGAAGATCCCGTAATAAACCATACTCTATTTTGCTGTGTCATAATATTTTATTTAATTTTAACACGACAAAATTAGAAAGACGGTCATTCATATTTGTAGGCAAACCGCAGATGTTTGTAGGCTAATGGCAGAACATTCGGTTAAACAGAAATTTTCACTTCAATTAACAGCGTTTAATTTTTATCTGAATGGAATGATCTGATGACTTCCTGGCGATTGGACAGTCCAAATTCTATCAAGGTATTCAACACCGTCCAAATTTCCTGAGCATGGGTAGTTAAGACATAATAAGTGATATCCTTGGTAGGCGTGTATTCGACTTTCTTTTGAATCAGCTGGTGTGCTTCTAACGTCGCCAGTTCAGAAGTAAGCACTTTAGGGGAAATTCCTTCTGAAACCTCAAAAAAATCCTTAAATCTCAACTTTTGATGATAATGCAGATTCAGTAAGATACAAAAACGCCATTTTCCACTCAGAAGATCCAAAGTGTCCCGTAGTGCCAAAAATCTCTGTTTTAAAATCTGTTCATTATCTATACAGGGTTTTATCTTCTTTTCCATTATACTTTCCTAAAGGTTAGTCAACACAAATATACTAAACATGGAAGGTAAATTTGCTCAAAATAAATTTTTACAATGAAAAGAATATTAGTAACAGGTGCCACCGGAAATCAAGGAAGTGCCACAGTGTATGAACTGTTAAAAAATGATTTTGAAGTGTTTGCGCTGACGAGAGATCCACAATCTCAGGAAGCATTGAAATTAAAAAGTGCAGGAGCTGTTTTAATTAAGGGTGACCTGGAAAACACTGACGTTTTGTAAGAGGTGTTTCAAAAAATCGACGGACTGTTTCTGGTACTTCCCGGTGTATGGGTTTCGAGCAAAGAAACAGATGAGCAGGAAGCTGATTTAGGGATCCAAACCATTAAGCTTGCGGAGGAAAAAGGAGTTAAATTTATATTGTATTCTTCGGTTATGGCTTCTGACAAGCAGGACAGATTCCGCCCAAGATTCAAGTTCACTATTGAAAAATATTTACTGCAGAGTAGATTAGATGGTGCTGTTATAAGACCAGCCTCATTTATGGAAAATCTTCTTTTACCAAGTTTTGGATTAGGTGACAACAAGTTCATTAACCCTTTACCTGAAGAAACAGCCATATCATGGATCACGACAAAAGATATCGGAACATTTGCGCGCATCATATTTCAGAATTACAAAGATTTCAATGGTAAAACAATTGACTTTGGTGGTGAACTTTTCGCCCCAAAACAGGTTCTTAAACTGCTGGAAAGAAAACTGGATCAGCCACTCGAATTTGTTCAGGTTCCTTTAGAAATACTTTACCAGCAAAGTGAAACCTTTGCCAAATTAGTTGAGATGGTAGCAACAGAAGGATATGATTCAATCGATATTGAACTTATCTCATCCTGGCTACCCAAATTGACTAGCTTTGAAGAATGGTTGGATGATACAGGGATTAAGAAGATCAGAGAATTACAGTCTTCAGCAAAGTTGTAAATATACAGGTGAATATTGACAGATAATTGAAAAGCGGTTTTTTTGCCGCTTTTTTAAGTTAAATATATAGTTGACCTCATCTGCAGCTGTCAAACGTATCGATTTTACCATATGGTAAATCAACTGACAAAGCCTTTTGTTATTTTTGTGTTAATGAAAGAACTCACCAATTATATTTTGCATTTTGGTAATTTAAACCAACAGCAGATTGACTTTATTCTCAGCAAGACGACAGAGATCACTCTCCGTAAAGACGAATATTTCTCAGAGGCCGGAAAAATCCCAAAACAGGTAGGATTTATTTTAGAAGGCGTAGTCCGTTTCTGCTATTACAATAATAAAGGACAGGAAATTACACATCATTTTGTTGATGAAAACAATTTTGTTTCAGATCAGCAGAATTTTGAGGTGCAAATCGTCGCCACCGACTATATCGAAGCCGTTACAGACTGTAAACTCCTTGTTTTTTCCAAGAAAGACTGGGACGAGATCGGAAACACCATCGTCGGCTGGCACGAGATTACCAATCTGATCCTGAAAAACTGTCTTCTGAAAACGATCGAAAGAAGAAGTCCGTTGGTTTCAGAAGATGCAACTACCCGTTATCTTTCATTTATTGAGAAATTTCCGGCTCTGGTCAACAGAATTCCGCTTTCTTATGTTGCTTCCTATCTCGGAATTACCCAACAGTCGCTGAGCAGAATCAGAAAAAACATCCGGTAAAATCGCTTTTTACCATTTGGTAAACGTTATCATTCAGCAGTATCCGCAATTTGTATCATTAATTTAAATATAATAAAAATGGACAGAAAAGTAGTTCTTATAACAGGAACAAACAGTGGATTCGGATGGCTTACAGCGCAAAGCGTGGCCGCATTGGGACATAAAGTATACGCCACAATGAGAGATACCAGTGGGAAGAATGCTGAAAAAGCAAAGACTTTGGAACAGATGGAAAATATCACCGTTCTGGATGTTTCATTAACTGATGAGCAAAGTGTGAATACTGCATTCAACAAAATTATAGCTGCAGAAGGTACAATTGATGTGCTGGTCAACAATGCAGGAATTTCTATGTTTGGCGTGGCTGAAACTGCTACTCCAGCTGATCTGCAGCACATGCTGGATGTAAATACGGTTGCTCCGTGGAGATTAATGAAATTAGCATTGCCTTTTATGCGCAAACAGTCGGAAGGCTTGATCATCAATGTTTCAAGTGGATGGGGCAGATTTTCAGCTCCTCTTTCAACGGTATACGCCTCTTCAAAATTTGCTCTGGAAGGTTTAAGTGAAGGTTTGCATTATGAACTGCGGTCATCAGGAGTAGATGTTGCGATAATTCAGCCGGGAGCTTTTCCTACTGAGATGTCACAAAAACTCGCTGTGGGTGCTGATCCGTCTGTAAGTAATGATTATCAAGCTATTGCAGACCTTCCTGATAAAATGTTCACTGCTCTTGGTGAAATTTTTGAAAAGGGAAAACCAAATCCGCAGGATGTCGCCGATGCAGTGGTCAAACTCATCAATACGCCTCAGGGACAAAGACCTTTAAGAACCGTTGTTGATCAGTCTACTGGCCATATCGTTGAAGCAGCAAACGAGGCTGTTGCCTCCCAATACACTAAGGTTTTAACAGCGTTTGGAATGCAGGGTCTTTTGGTTTAACATCAGATTTAAAATGCCTTTAAACATTAGAAATTTTCATTGGGATTTGAGATTTAGTAAAATTTAAATCAGTTCCTTTTAATTTTTTTTAAAATTTCTAATCAATATTCCTTTAGGTTAGAACCATAGCTCAAACCATTTCAGTTTTAAAATTGGAAATTTCAGTTTGCTTTTACGTTCTTAAATAATAAAAATGGCGTCAGCTGTCCTCAGTTGCCGCCATTTTCAAAGTTTTTATGGATAAACATTTCCTTTCACCAAATGTTTATTTTTTATTATTTTAGACTAATAAAAATAAGCTCACCCGAAAAAAAAACATTTCTAACATGGAAAATAATATCACAATCACAGACAAGACCGAAGGTCAGTTTTTGGCCATAGCCGGCGGAAATTACAGGATCATTATATCTGGGGAGCAGACAAACGGTAACTATGCCGTGATTGAAATGGTTGTCCCGCCTAATGGAGGACCGCCACCACATTCGCACGAAGATACTCAGGAAATGTTTTACGTTTTGGAGGGCGAAGTAGAATTTAAAACCGAATCAGGACAACAGACCGTTGGCAGAGACGGATTCGTCAATATTCCTTTGGGAGGTGCAATTCATTGCTTTAAGAATAAGTCAGACACATTTGCAAGGCTGCTTTGTACTGTGGTTCCTGCAGGGTTAGAAAATTTATTTAAGGAGATTGGTCAGCCGGTAGCTCAAGGAGAATTTTTAAAAATCCCGGAACTGACTGAAGAAAGAAAGCAAATATTAAAACAATTAGATCTCAAATACAACCAGAAAACCTATCCTCCTGACTTTTTAGATTAAATGAAAATTGAGGAAACTGTTAACTTTATATCTGTTTCATAATTTTGAAATAATCCTCAGATAACAAGGAAAGCTGAATCGCAGTAAAATATGACGGAAAGAAATATAAGATAAAATAAGCTCCTAATTCCTTTCTTGGTTTATAGAATCAATTGATCTCTAAAATGTTTGACGAGATGCCCGTGTTGGTCACAAAGCATCAATCTTATATTGGTGCTTCATTATTTCTAATTTATCATAGACTATTCTTTCAAAAAAAGATTAACTTCAACTTTTAGAAATTTGTATGAATCACGTTAATCATTATTCAATTGTTATTCTACCACCGGATGAAGTTAATGAGAAGGTTGACGAATTAAAAAGGAAGTTATTTACAGAATCTGGAAAAGAATATTCTAGTCGCAAATCAATTGCTCACATAACCGTTCAAGAATTTTGGGCGACTGAAAATAAACTGAACAAAATAATTTTGAAGTTAATTAAAGTTGCGCGAGAACAGAAATGTTTCCCTGCCGAATTTGACAAGGTCATCTGTTCTGAACAAACAGCATTTTTCTCACCCAATGCTAATAGCAAAAATGACCTCGAAAAATTTATTAAAAGATTAAGATCAGAAGTTAAAGGTCACATTACAAGCAATGCTCACATAAGTATTGGGCGGAAACTCTCACCTCAACAGATTGAGATATCCCGGAATATTTTTTCTAATGAAACACTTAATTTTGAGTGCAATAGGATTGCTTTGAGGAAATTAAATGATACAATAAAACAATTTGAAGTTGTACAGATTTTTCCATTTTTAGGAAAAGAACTTGCGGAAAAACAACTCACATTATGGTAATTAATTTTGTAACTGATCACTGTAGGTATTTCTCAGCCATTATTGGCAACAGCCAAGCCATAGTGGACATTTATCATTGGTTACGTAGTAAAAATCATAATGCTTATCCGTAATTACACAAAACAAAATGGCTCTATTTAAATTAAAACGGAGCCATTTTCAGCTACTTTAAGAATCTTTATTTAAGTATCGACTATAATTGAATTGCTTTTACTGTAAAATTATTCTCTTGTTGTAATTAAAACATAAAGGAAAAATACAATAACCTACTTTATTTTAATTCAATGGTAAATTCACCTACAAAAGGTTGGCCTATAGTTGTGGATAGCTGTGGGATTGAATCATCAGCTTTACGGCCTTTTTTCCGGCCTACCCAAAACCCCTGAGAATAACAGAATTTTTTGAGGCGATGAGACATGATGCTCTAAATATCCTAAAGTTGAAACGTGTACTCCACCAATAGTTCCACTCTGCTCTACCCATCTGATTGCTTTGTTACCACTGGTTTCCTCACCTGTGGCAGAACCTCCCCAAATTCCCAAAATTGGAGCAGATCGTTTGTTGGGATAGGAATCAAATGGTCCAAGTCCTAACCAATGTAAATTTTTCAGTGTCGGTATAGATTCCATCTGCATACCAACGATGGGTACCGAAGGCACAGTTACATTAGGTAGAATGGAGTAATGTACATTTAGCTTTCCATCAGCCGTGATGGTGTACCGGTAGTTTGTCGTGAAATTATTTTGACTGTTGACGGCATAGTTGACTGTTGCAAGGATTTCTTATTTGGATTTTTTTCTGTTAACAACTTATCAGGATAATTAGTTTCTAATCTGTCCGCCATCTGCTGCGATTGTCTGACCAGTTACACATGATGAATCTTTAGAAACCAAAAATGATACAATACTTACCAAGTCTTAAGGTTCAATATCCCTATGAATTGCCTGATTTTGGAAGAAATTCGTAAATTTCTGCGTTTTTATTTCTCACATATTTAGTATTCGTCAATCCGGGAGCAATCACATTAACAGTAATTCCATCTGCACCTACTTCACTTGCCAATGCTTGGTAAATCCATAACCCCTCCTTTACTTTCAAAATACGCTGTCATTTGTGGAGCATTCAGGAAGAAAGTGGTACTTGCTACATTGACGATGCGTCCATATTTATTTTCTCTCATAAAAGGCACAAAAGCTTTGCTTATCAAGAAAGGACCGTCCAAATTAACGCTGATCACTTTACGCAATGTATCACAATCTGTCTCTTCAAAACTTTTCCACGGATAGACTCCGGCATTGTTGACCCATGCTGTAATCGTACCTAACTTTTCCTGAACCTTTGCAGCAAAGTTAAATTGTGAAACATTCTTTAATGTTCTAATTTTTCCTTTTACACTTTCTCCAACATTTTTAATAATTTTTTCTCTTGACTCATTGGCTGCTCTAATATCTTGAATATCCTTCCAATTTTGCGATTGGAATTTCTAATATTGCTGACCCCAACCTGCTTACAGCCTTGAAAAAACCTTGTTTAATATGTTGCGGACAATTCTTGAAATTACATTATTTAGTTCTTCTAATGTATTGTGATCCATAGTTAATGTTTTTTATTATTGTTTTTTGAGATTTATAATATCTACTTTTTATAAAAAATGTTTATTTATACTTTATAGCTTTATTTAAGTCTACAGGATTGTTATATTTACTGATGATCCCTTGCATTGTTTTAACCTGGGCATTAAGTTCTTCAACATTTTTCACTTGATTACCACCTATGTTTATGTTAAGATCCTGCTTATTAGCAAGATTAGTTCTTTCAAAAGAAAAGGGGTCATTGTAAAAATCCATAAGTAATTTCCTTCTCTGGCCTTCATTAACTTTTACTGCCTTATTCCCAAAATTTGACTCTAAAAAATCATTTGTATCAACATTTTTTAGAAGCTTCTCATTTTTTACCAGCTTATAAATGAAATTATTTTTATCATCATAAATTTCAAAAACTAAACCGGGTAGTCTCGTAAACTTATATGGACCTTCATTTAAAGGAACCTCGGTGCTAAACCATGCAATCCATTGTCGTCCTCCAAAGTCTGCTGTAGCTTTTTGAACAATATAATTGTTGAACTTTTTTGTCTCCTTATCAATCTCCCAATGAATAGGATCTGTCGTACTATATGTGTAGTAGTCAAATTTGATATTAAGAAAGTTTTCATTAGTAGATGAACCGGTTTTTCTCTTAATTATTTGACCTGTCATATCAACGTGCTTCGATTCCAAATTACCGAATTTCTTATTAATGGAATCTGAAATTAAAAGATCTCTACCGTAGAATTTGGTTTCATCTTTACCGATATCCAAAATCATGTGATACTTCTGATAGTCATGATCTGTCGAATCCATTTTTAAACGCAACTCGTAAATATATCGATTTGTTTGAGCTTGAAAAAAGATTCCAACAAAAAAAGCCAGTAGAATAATTACTTTACCATATCCAGTAGGCATACCCATCTGACCTTTCTTTAATTCGCAACTATATGTCATCATATTTATTTAATTTTTAATCCTTTTGTGAGATTTATTTAACTTTCCGGATTAGTTTAAGGTCTTAAACGAATTGGTAAGCTGAATATTGGGATCATGTATTATTAATGCAATTTAGTCATTATATTCGCTACAATAGATAAGGTCAAAAACTCAATATCGTACTTTATTTGTCTCACAGGCACATATGAAATAATTGTTGGCATATAATTAGATAATTTTTGTGCAATCACAAAATTATCTTATATGAACAACAAATTGATTAAATGGTCATTAGCGGCATGTGCGTTGACCGTGGCATTATCATGCTCAAAAAAAAATGAATCAACTCAATCAGTTGATCCCAAGTCTGCAGATTCTACAAATGTTTCTTCATTGAAACCGACAGGAGGCGCACCCGAATGGGGAAAAACAATCAAGCCAGAAATGCAGGCTGTTATGGAAAAGCTGGCAAGCTATGGTGACAAACCTATTGAAACACTTACTCCGGAAGAAGCAAGAAAAAACCATACACCTACCGATGCGGTTATGGATCTGGTAAAGGAAAACAATATTGCAGTTCCAGCACCTAAGGTTGATACCACAGGAATTAATATAAATGTTGCAGGTGGCAAAATTCACGCACGTGTGTATACACCGAAAACCGGCAAAGCATCATACCCTATTATCGTTTACTACCATGGCGGAGGTTTCGTTATTGCAGATCTTGATGTATACAACGCGTCGGCGCAGGGATTGGCAGAACAAACAGAGTCAGTAGTGGTATCTGTTGCTTACCGTTTAGCTCCGGAAAATAAATTTCCTACCGCACATAATGATGCTTTTGCTGCTTATGAATGGGTAGTTAAAAATGCCGCAACAATTAAAGGTGACGCTAAAAAAATCGCAGTGGTCGGTGAAAGTGCCGGAGGAAATCTTGCCGCCAACGTTTCTATAATGGCCAGAGACAAAAAGATTATGATCCCTTTACATCAGGTTCTTGTCTATCCGATTGCACAGTCTGATATGAATACTAAATCATATACAAAGTACGCGGGCGCAAAACCTCTGAACAAACCCATGATGGAATGGTTCACAAAACATTACCTGAATAATATGAATGAAGCGAAAGACCCAAGAATTTCTCTGGTAAATGCTAATTTGGCAGGACTTCCTACAACGACGATTATTACTGCAGAAATCGATCCGCTACATGACGACGGAACAATGTTGGCTGAAAAGCTTTCTGCTGCAGGAGTGAAGGTAAACAGCAAAAACTACGATGGTGTAACTCACGAATTCTACGGAATGGCCATAGTTGTACCTCAGGCAAAAGAAGCTCAGGCTTATGCTGCTGAACAACTGAAAGCAGCTCTTAAATAGTACTACAACTGCATTTAAAATTTTAAATATAAAAATCCCCATGTTCAAACTGGGGATTTATTTTTAGAATAAGAGATAATTACAAATAATTCAACATTACCAAATCAATCTATATTATGAATAAGCAAGAAAAAGATGACATTAAAAATTATGTAAGATATTCAGACGAGATCGAAATAAAGCAACCCAACGAAGATGAAGACAGCCGCGCCGTGGTAGAATCTATGGCGAGAGTTAATAAAATAATGTTTGAGAGATATCGTCATGCCGTGCGTGATGCTCATGCCAAAAATCACGGAATTCTTCGAGGTGAATTAGAGATTTATGACAATCTGCCTGAACATCTGGCTCAAGGTCTTTTTAAAGAACCGCGGAAATACCCGGTAATCATTCGTTTTTCCACTGCGCCAGGAATGATAGAACCAGACAAAAAATCTTCTCAGCGGGGAATGGCCATTAAAATTATCGGTGTGGAAGGAGAAAAGTTTTTAGACGAAGATAGAGATGCTTTAACTCAGGATTTTCTTTTAGTCAACTACCCGATCATCCCAACAGGAACAGTTAAAGATTATCTTGATCAGCAGAAAAAAGTCGAAGAATATATTAATACTCCTGAGCTTTTCCAGAGTGTTCAGGGTGCAATGCTTGTTGCGGGAAGAAAAATTAAAAATTTAATTGGAAAAGAAGATGATCCCAATCATTTCAGCATACCCGGATCGCATATTTTGGGTGACCGCTATTTCAGTATGGCTGCGATCCGGTACGGAGATTACGTAGCTAAAATTTCTATTGCTCCCAAATCAGAGAATGTTGCATCATTGCATGGAAAAGATATGGATGAAGATTTAATAAAAAATGAACCCGAAAGCTTTCTGACCACTATTGTAAAAAACTTTTTTGAAAATCAGACTGCTGTTTATGAACTGTCTGCACAGCTGTGTACAGATATTGAGAAAATGCCGGTTGAGGATGGTTCTGTACAATGGATGGAAGAAGACAGTCCGTTTCAGGGTATTGCCAGCTTGACTATTCATCCACAAAATACATTCAGCCCTGCCCGGCGCGTATATGGTGATGATGTTTTAAGTTTCAATCCATTTCATTGCCTCCCGGAGCATAGACCTCTCGGCAATATCATGAGGGTAAGAAAGCTTGCATACGAAACTTCATCCAAATACCGTCACCATATGAATTCATCTCCACGCGTGGAGCCTATCAGCATAGATGAGTTGCCTGATTAATTTGCGCAATCTAACAAAAAAGAAATCCTAATTAGTTTGGATTTCTTTTTTGTTATTAAACTAATTTACGCCGTTTTAAGTTTTCTTAATCAAATTTAAAGTCAAAAGGAGTTTTGTCGTATTTTGGATCAATGAAATTCATATCAAGTTTATATTTTCTAGATGCCTCAATAATAAATCCTGGAAAACATTATCTAAACTAAATCTAAAACATTTGCGTCTGTAGCTGTTGAATTCGGATAATGATAACATCTAAATTTTTATCTATTAAGCCGAATGCAACGGCGGCATAAAAATTTAATCGTTTTTTGAGATTATCAATAATGTTTTATGCGACTTAAAAATGATGCATCACTTTAGGCTGGGATTTACCAACTTTGATAGAGAGTTCTTCGAGAAACTAAAAATTTCAGCTCACGAGTTCTAATTTTAACTACTAGAGGCTGATAAGCTGTTTTAAAATTTTACGATTCGTTTTATCATATTCGGTTCAATATTTTTTGTGATTAAACAATAAACTGACATCGCTTCCCATATTCCGCCACCAGATTTTTTATAGCATTTAATTAATGATTTTAAGCCAGATTCTGAAATGACCTTAAATTTCGTTTCAAGGATATACTTTTTCGCTGAGATGCTTTCAACAACTTCCGTTAAATTCAAATTGCTTTGATAGAAAACATCTGTCTTTATTTTATCAAATTCGCTCGCAAATTTTTTAGATATATGACTTCCCACGTCAATCTTAATTTCTATTGGCCAAAATTCCGAACTGAGATTAAAAACAACGCCTAAAACTTTTTCGTTTGCTTGCCTAATGTGTAGCGCACCGATCACTTCCCATGATTCTTCAATAGATAAATTGGAATTTATTTCTCTTTCTTCTATAATAAATTCCTGGTTAGGTGCTTTGAAATCAATTTTAATCAATGGATATACAAAAATTCCAAAACCCTGATAGTGAAATTCCCTTCGAAGTCCTTTATCTTTTATGCTGTTTAAAGTTGATGTATTTATAAAGTGAATAAATTCCATAGTTTAGTTTTAATGAAGGAGGTTGATGAAAAACTTTTAATAATTGTTTTATACTGATAGTTTGTAGCATATACTAAGATAAAAATCTATATATTCGTTTTTTTTCCTTTTTTAAAGTGTAGAGAATGCCTATCATTTAATCGTTTTGTGAGACTAAATTGCTAGTTAAAAAGACAAAAAAAATATTCAATTTCAAAATTACAAAGAAAACGTTTCAATATTCAAATTATATTTTTGGTAAAAAAAAGTACAGACCAAAAATTCAGTCTGTACTCCAAAAATTAATGATTCTAACGATTAGTTTTTGATAAAGGTTTTCTGTATTCTTTTGCTGCCTTCTTTTACCACAACAAAATAAGTTGCGTTGGGAAGATTTGAAATATTTAATTTTTCAATGTAATCACCCGTAGACGACTGTACATCTTTAGTTAACACTGTTTTACCTGAAAAATCAATAACCTGCAGGTTGATTTTACTTTCAGCAGACTTAAATTTCACCGTCAGTTCGTTTCTGGCCGGATTAGGATAAACTGTAAGATCCGAACTGTTTTTGACCTGCTCGTTTACCGCCAGGCTTCCGAGGTCGCAGGCAGGAATTCTGTTGGTTCCATCAATCCCCCATGCAGACATGACCGGAATACACAGCCAGTTGAGCACTGTTGGAAAGTGGTCGGTTTGCCTCGGCGTATTCAGATAATTCTGGATGGTAAATGTTTCTGAAGTCTGAAGATTTCTCGTCGGCGATCCGGTAATGACAGCATTATTAGCCAAAGGACCTGAATCGGTCAAACTGCTTCCTGAGGCTTCAGTCATTTTGTAATTTGCTAAAAGATTAGAATAGAATGGATGCGAAGCCGTTATATCCTGATTGGCCCACTGAACTATAGCTTCATTCGTTAATTTTGCATTCCATATTCTTACATCTTTGTAGGAAGCGGCGAGATTAACGCCGTAAGTATTGGTGCCGTCCTGGTTGATGGTTAATGGTAGATTGGACGTGATGTCACCGATGGTGTTCATTTTTCCTACCGTTACCGGAACTCCATCGTCATACATTGTTGCGAGACTATCTCTGTCGAACGTTACAGCGATGTGTTTCCATTGATTGGTTACTAATTTTCCGCCTACTAGATCCAGTCTGTTGCTGCCGTCACCAATATTCATTTTAAAGGTCTGCCCCGAATATCCTGAAATCACAAAACCTTTGTTGCTGCCGTTATTCCAGTTTTTATTGCCGATAAATACCGGATCGCTGGTATAATTTGCGTTAGGCTTCACCCAAAACTCTATGGTGAAATCCTGTGTTGTTCCGAAATTAAAACCGGTCTGTACTGATGGTTTCGCATACGTTCCTGCAGGAAAATTCACACGGTTATACGTTGGCGTATTCTGAATCTGCGTTTTGCTGATCTGCTGAGGAGTAAATGACGGATTGGAATAAATTGAAAAAATATCTCTTTCAGTAAGGTTTGCTCCACCATGAGCTGTATCAGTTGCTCCGTGATCTGTTGTGATGACTACCAACCAGTTTTCATTATTATACGTACTTCTGTTTTTCATGGCCGTCAGGATTTCACCTACATAAACATCTGTGGTTTGGATAGAATTCACGTATTGAGGCACAGCTGAAGAAAAGCCGTAGGAATGTCCTGCATGATCCACATCATCAAAGTCCACAAAAAGTACATCGGGATTGTCATTCTGCAACGCATTTACTGCCGCATTTTTTACTGCAAGGTCAGTAGAGAAATTGGTTTTCACATCTGCATTCTGAATAATATTGTTATTGATGGGAGCCCAGTGTGCTAAAGAGATGGTTCTCAAATTAGAATTATACGTTTCAATTCTGGAGAGAAAGTCGGGATAGGCTGTAAAATTGGGAGCCGTAAAATTGTTGTCCTGCACATTATGTTTGTTATGAAATACTCCGGAAAGCATCGTACTCCAGCCATTTCCACTCCAGGTCGGTGCCAGAGTAATGGCATCCAAAGAATAAATTGAGGTCGGCAATAATCCCTGAATGTTTGGGGTGTTGGATGACATCATCACATCCGGCCTGCAACCGTCTATCCCGATAAACAGGACTTTTTTGGTCTGTGCGCCCATCAATGCCGACGCAAGAACCAGAAGAGAGAAAAGTTTTGTTTTCATAATATTTATTTTATTGATTTAATTTTTGGAAACCGAAATAAAACTGATTACAGAAAACTCCGGTAATCAGTTTTTGAAGTAATTAAAAAAGAATATGTTCAGCCTCAGAGAGGTTATTTAAAATATGATCAGGCATTGCCACTTCAAGTTGCGCTCTGGTTTGTGCGCCGCTCAGAACAGCAATGGTCATTCCGCAGCCTGCGTTTTTTCCTTCCTGAATATCGATGGCGGAATCTCCAGCTTTTAAGACCTCCTTTGGATCTGTAATTCCGAATTTTTTCATTGCCAGGACTATCATTTCAGGGCTGGGTCTGCTTTGCGAAACATCATCGGCAGTGATCAGTGCATCATAATGCACACCGCTTTTCCAGTGGAGTTTGGTAAGCAATTGCTGTGCTATTTTCTGAGTATAACCTGTATTTAAAACCACTTTCTTACCCTTGGATTTTACTTTTAATAAAAATTCTTCTGTTCCGGCAATAGGTTTTACATTAAGATTTTCATAAGCCAAAGCCAGATCATCAGAAAAGTTTTCGAATATCGCTTCCGTATCATCAGTATTTCCGCCGATGTTTTCGAGAAGGTTTTTAATAGCTTCTGCTTTTTCCATTCCGGCACAGATTTCAAGAACTTTATCTAAAGTCACTTCGTAGCCATAATCATTAACAGCTTTTGTAAGTGTTTTGTACACCACATTATCTTCGTCGACCGTTGTTCCGGCCATATCCAGAACCAATAATTGTATGTTCATTTGTTTTAAGAAAAAATTGTATTGATATTAAATTTTGAATAACCACCGCTTCCGGTCATTCCTTTGCCTCCAATGCCCGTCACGATATGAATGTTGGGCGAAACACTATGCTCGAAAATATCTTTGGTTTTGCACTGAGAATAAATCCCGAACCATCTTCTCTGAATTTCGTAGGTGGGCAGATCGATGATCTTTTTGGCTTCGCGGATCATAAATTCGTCAATGTCCATATTCAGATCGTAACCAAGATCATCAGCATTTTTGGCGTCTGCATATTCGTGAGAGTCACCGATGATTACGGAACCATCCAAAGCCTGTTTAAATAAGATATGAATCCCGAATTTCTTCTCGAAAGAATTTTTGTCCTCTCTTTCTTTGATGGATTTAAAAGATGCACATTCACTGAAAGACTCGTATCTTCTGATGGAAAGTCCGGTCAGAATATTTCCAGGCAGTGAATAAATCCCCTGCGGTTTGGTCTGAAGCATCTGTAGTTTGCTGACTTCCAGATCACTTTCATTAAAAACTTCGGGATACAAAGTCTTAAACTCGTGTCCGCCACAGATGATGATCTTTGAAGAATTGATTTTCTTTCCATCAGCAGTTATGGCAATACACTGCAAATTATTTTCATTAGCCTCTACCACCGTTGTGTTGTAGAAAATATCAAGACCTTCCTTACTTTTCAGGTATTGATGAAGCTTAACAATCATCTCACTCGAATCTACTGAGACTTCCTGGGGGAAAAACAGTCCACCCTTGCAGTAATCAGATCTCAGGCCGTCAAACTTTTGAATACATTCACTTTTAGAAAGAATGACCGACTCGTAATCATTGTTTTTGTTAATCTGAGCCAGTTCTTCGATCAGCTGAAGTTCTTCATCGTTGGAGGCGATATAGACTGAGCCGTTCTGTCTTACGGTAAGATCAGTCTCAGACTGCAGATCTTTATAAATCTTTAAACTTTCCTTTCCGAAATTCTGCCATTTAATGTCCATTCCTGATGGAACGACCTGTCCGAAATTTCTTACGGTTGCGCCCTGGGGAACAGAGTTTCTTTCCAGAATGGCTACTTTGAGGTTTTTCTGTAATGCGTGGTATGCGTGGAATGTTCCTAAAATTCCACCACCCACAACGATAAGATCATATTGAGTATTCATATTTATTTTTTAAATTTTAAAAGCATCGAAACGAATCGGCTGTGATGATTCTCCGTTGTCTGCACCGGATTTTGATCCTGATTTCTTTTGAAAAGCCAAAAAAGCAATCACCGAAAAAATGAGAACAACCGCAGCGATGATATAATTAAGATGAATGTAAAACTGAAGCCAAGAGCGGTCCTGTGAACCTAAGTTTTTGAGAAAGAGTACTGAAACACTTCCTAAATATCCGAAGGCATCGACGAAATAGATGAAAAATCCTACATTTCCTTTAATTTTAAAAGCAGCAATCATCCGGTCGAAATAAATTCCGTTAAATGGAATATAACAGAGATACATCCCGAAACCCGATGCCGTCATCCATAAAAATGGTGAAATAATGTTGCCCTGAAATAAAATCGTGGAAAACGCCACTAAAATAATTCCGCCAAAAAGAATGTAATGATAGTAAGCAAATGCTTTTCTGTTGTTTTTAACTTTTACCATCAATCCAAGGATCAGTAAAACCATAATGGAAATAGGAATTTCAGTGAGTGTGAAAACCGAACTGTCTGCAGTGCCGCTCATTTCATCCCAGATCTCCCGGCTGAAATTATCACGGAAATCCCTTAAAACTGTCAGACAGATGTAAAGAACAGTAATGCTGACCAACGGAAGGAAAAATTTCTTTACCAACGAACTTCTTTCCTCTTCGCTCAAAGGTTTTCTTTCTTTTTTTAAGGCAATATCTTCTGCATCCGGTGCCGGAATTTTATTTAGCAGAACTGCAAAAATAATCAAAGGAATGATGAAGAGTAAGCCTGTGGCAAACGGCATCCAGAATTCTGTAATCCCTAAGCTGTCCATTAAAAATTTCCCGGCAGATTTTACCACACCTGAAGAAACCACAAAGCTTGAACAGAGAAACAAACCGATAATTTCTGTGGTTTTTCTTCCTTCAATGTAGGAAAAAACGATTCCCCAGATCATTCCCAGAGGAATTCCGTTGATGAACATGAACAGAATATTGTAGGGTGCAGGAACGACTGCAAATCCCAACAATGCAAGCTCAGCAATTCCTATGAAAACCAAAAGGAAAAGGATTCTTTTCTGAGGCTTCAATTCAGAAATAAATTTAATCCCGATAAATTTTGAAATAAAATATCCTACTGCCTGTGCAATGATGATTAAAATTTTATAATCAAAACCAAAGAATTCCAGATTGCTGAAAGAGGCCACCGCAAAAGGTTTTCTGAAAGCATACATGCAGAAGTAGACCCCGAAAGCAGCGATGGCCGCTTTCAGAGTTACACTCACTGTGTTGTTTTTTGATGGAGAGGTCATCATGGTCTAGAAATTAAGTTTGACTCCGATATTTCCTCGCACACCGTAATATTCTACCTGCTCCGGTCTTTGCTCATCTTTTCCGAAATGGTAGATCAAAGGTTTGTTCAGAATATTGTTGACATCAGCAAAAACCGTGATGTGCTTATTGATTTGGTAAGAGGTTCCAAAGTCAAGATTGCTGTATTTTCCGTAGTAGGAATCGTAAAGATCCTCTTCAGCATACTCCACTGCAAACTTCCCTTTGTGGTTGTAAGCCAGTCTTGCATTGAACCCTTTTTTCTCGAAGAACAGCTGGATATTGTAAAGTTCTTTCGCCTGATAAGGAAGTTTTACCATTCTGCCACTTGGTTTTTCCATTTCAGAAGTCATGAAGGTTGCATTCAGCTGCGTTCCGAAATACTGCAGGAAGCCTGGAAGAAAGTCGAATCTTCTGTTGATTCCCAGTTCGATTCCGCCGAGCCATGCTGCTTTTCCGTTGTTGGGAGCACTGAACTGTACGCCATTGATTCCATTATAATTTCCGATAAAAGAATCCTGAAAAATTGGGTCTGTGATCGATTTATAGAAAATACCACCACTCAAAATCCCGACATTGGAGAAATAATACTCACCCATTAAATCAAGGTTGACAGAATATGTCGGGTTGAGGTTTGGATTTCCGCCTTTAAACTCATTGTCCGCTTCAATGTAAGTTCCGCCAGGAGTTAAATCACCAAAATTTGGTCTTGAGAACGTACGGGTGGCAGCAAATCGCAGATTGGTTTTGTCGTTGATCATGTATTTCAAATGCAGCATCGGTAACACCGCAAGATAGTTTTTGGTATTTTCCACAGGTGTTAAAACATCTTCAATAACATTATAACCTTTTACTTTGGTGTGCGTGTTGGATAATCTCAAACCGCCCAAAATGGTTATTCTGTCATTGATTTTGTAGGTTCCCATTCCGTAGGCATCCGCATGTTTTTCAAAAACGTCGAAATTTCTTCCCAACGCTTTGTTGTATTCCAGTGCTTCAGAATCGGTTTTGTTGATGGTTAAATTTCCCTGATTCTGAAACCAGAACTGATCCATTCCTCCAGTGGAAAGTACCGGACCGAAAGTGTTTCCAATATTCGTATTTATCTCACTCAGATAATTCGCACCTCCAGGTTGAGTGGTGATATGCTGACCAAAATCTGCTAACAGCGGAGCCGTTCCGTTTGACCAATTGTAGAAAATATCAGAAAAGCGTGCGTTGCGTTCTTTATCTCGGTATTTTAATCCGTATTTTAAAGTTAATTTATCAGAGGCTGTGATTTCATGATTGAAACCTGCAACGATTTTATCTTTTTCCTGTACGTAGACTTTGTAGAATTCCAAATCGGTGAATCTCATTTGTCCGGCATCCATTTTAAAGTTCGGATCACTGTAAAAACCAAATAATGCATCAGGATCCTTTAAATCTAACTTTCCGCCATCTGCCTTCCAGTAAGCTCTGGGACCATTTCCTTTATCTGAAATATAATTCGGATTAATACCTACACCGTTTTGAGTATATTTGATGACATAATAGGAATTATTCTGCTTGTCGGGAACATTTCCATATTTGAAAAGGTTGTTGTAATACGAAAGATCCCAGTCAATTTTACTTTTATTGAACTGATGAACTCCGCCTAAAGAAACTGAAGTGAGTTCTGTAATCAGCAAATTGTGAATATTCTGGAGTTCAACTCTCGCCGTATTGTTCGCACTGAATTTATCGAATCGCACTCTGTGTTTGTAATGTGTTTCATCGTCAGAAAGAGTTCCGTACATTCCTTTTATATACAAGGTGCTTTTTGGCGATAGCACATATTCTAATGCGGCGTTTGCACCGGTAGTTTTTCTTACCCCATTATAATCACGGAGTTCCATTCTGAAAACCCCTTCGTCACCACTTCTTCTGGCTTCAAAATTATCCGTTGACCAGTTTCTGATAAAGTGCGAAAAGTTAACAAGATATCCGAATTTTTTATCCTTTGTTCTTCCTCCGTAAAGCAATCCCAGATTGTAAACGCCTTTATCCGACTTCGCATTGTATCCGGTTCCTAAAGTTCCTCTGAACTCGGTTTTCATGGGAGGAGTTTTGGTGATGAAGTTCACGCCGCCGCCAATTCCGTCTGCTTCCATATCGGGAGTGAAAGATTTGTTGACATGTACGTAAGAAATCAGTTCTGTCGGGAAAAAGTCAAATGCTGTAGCTCTGGAAGTGGTTTCTTCTTCAGCTGTCGGAAGTCTGTTTCCATTAATCGTTGTGGAAGCCCAGAATGGCGGAAGTCCTCTCAGAGAAACAAATCTTCCTTCGCCCTGATCACGCTCAATGGAAACGCCCTGAACTCTCTGTACGGTTTCTGCAGCATTTCTGTCCGGAAGTTTTCCGATACCGTCTGAAGCGATGACATTTGAAATATTAATAGCATTTTTCTGCATATTTAATGCACGGGCTTCACTGTTTTTCAAAGATCCGGTTACGACTACTTCATCAATATTTTTCTGTCTCTGAAACATGGATATTACTCCCAAATCAAGAGACTGATCTGCCAGTAAATCAATCGTCATATTTTGAGACTCATACCCCAAATAAGAAAACTGTAGATCGTAATGGCCGGGCTGAAGATCATTCACAGAAAATTTGCCGTCAACATCAGTGATAACCACCTTTGAGCTGCCGGCTATCTTCACTGTTGCGCCGGGAAGTGGCTGGTTGCTGTCTGAAACTGTTCCGCTGACAATCTGTTTTTGTGCTGAGACAAATATCGTACAACAGGCAAATAGAGGAAATAAAGATTTTTTTATAATTGTTTCCATTGTTTACATATATTAAATTTCTACTGCAAAACAACTTAATAATTTTAATATATGTAAATTTTAGATATTAATTTATATTTAATAAATGTCGGATGATTGTTAACTCAATCTTACAGAATTGTAATTATATTTCTTTCTCAAATACCATCTGAAAAGAATGTAAAACACTGATGAACAAAGCATTAATTGCTTAAATGCAAAATGAACTGCCAAGGGACAGTTCATTTCTTATGATATTACAGAATGGAATTTAGATTAACAGATTTAAATATTCAAACTGTTTAATTTTACTATTTGTAAACTTTTCCTAACCGAAGTGTGAGATTTCGATGATTTTTTTAGTTCTTATCAGAATAAAAGTACAGCACCAACATCACACAATCTTCGTCGGAAATACTGACCGGAACGTGTGGTAATTTACCGTTGAAATACAGTGAGTCACCCTCCTGAAGTTCAATTTCCTCATTGTCAATGATGTACTTTACTTTTCCTTTTAAAATGTATTTAAATTCCCAGGCGTCGGTAATTACTTTATCTCTTTTTGAATTAGGTTTCAAGGTTAATAAAACTGCTTCAAATCCTAATGAGTGTAGGCTTTTGCTGAAAATATGCATGTACTTAAAACCTTCAGCTTCCACTTCTTTTTCAATGACCTGCTGATTTTCCTTCGGAACAAAAATAAATTTTGCATTGGACTTTTTTTCAACGCCTTCAAAAAAATAACTGGCATCAATATCCAAAGACTGTATTAATTCCAGTAACACAGGCAATGAAGGAATCGTCCTCCCATTCTCAATTCTGGAAACCAAACCATTACTGACACTTGCTCTGGTAGCAAGATCGTTAATGGTAAGATTGTTTTTCTTCCTGATATCCTTTAATCTCTTACCTATACCTATTAAAAAATCACTCATTTTTAATCTCTGATCAATTTAATTGAGTGTAAAAATAACAATTAACAGAATGACTATGTAAATAAATATTACAAATAGTAAACATTTCTTAATTGAATTTCTTCAAAATCATTAAATTAGAATTTTTAATAAACGAAATACTCTGAAATTATAAAATCAAAATAATAAGCTTCATACCAGAAGTGCTCAATTGTTGATGGTTTTTTAGAATGCATCAATTACAATTATTTTTTAAAAACTCTAAACTTTTGACTGCAAGGTCCTCCGCATCATAAGGCGATTTCTGCCAAAGCGAAACCATCCGCTGCATTCCCGGAATTGAGGATGAGAAATTTTCTAACACGAGATTTCCTTCAAAATCGATTTCTTTCAAGGCTTTGAAAAGTTCGTTCCAATTGATAGTCCCTTCGCCCAACATTCCGCGGTGAGATTCTGTAATGTGAACGTGTTTCAGTTTTTTTCCGGCCAGTATGATTGGATCATAAAAATTATTTTCCTCAATATTCATATGAAATGTATCGAGATGAAGAAACAGATTGTCTTTATCCGTCTTTTTGATTAAATCCAAAACATTTTCAGCCGTATTACAAACGTAAGATTCATAACGGTTTATAGGTTCGATTCCGATACTAACGCCTTTTTCTTTGGCATAACCGGCAACTTTGCTCCAGACTTCAACGATTATTTCAGCCTCATTTTCAGTTAATGGATTTCCTGAAAAAACGCCGATTCCGCCGTGAAGAACGCCACCTAAAAAATCGGTTTCCAGTTCTGATGTCTTATCGATTGCATGCTTTATTAATTTTTCTGCAACTTCAGGATAAAAAGCAATATGCGCCTCTTTTGGAAGATTCAGTGAGCAGACAACATCTAAGTCATTATCCTCCAACTGCTGTTTTACTTCTTTTGAATTAAATTCCATTGATGTTGGTAAAAGAATTTCAATCAAATCAAAACCTGCTTTTGCCGTTTTTTCAATTGCATATTTTCCCGCTTCCGGATTCCAGTTTGGTGTGATCCATGATAATAATGACGCTCCAAATTTTACTTTCATTTTTTTTAATTTTAATTTTAATTAGAAAATCCACCATTCTGTTCTTACTCCAAAGTAAGTTCCGAATCTTTTAGATCCAGATTGCTGCAAAAATGGTGAATAAAGACTGTACATTGCCTGATCATTATACCTTGAAACTTCTGCAATGAAACGGATATGCGGTCTTGCCCAGACACTTCTTTCCGCGGTTGGAACGAGGGTTGGCGCCAGCACCAATTTCGTCATCGACGCTAAATTCTGATTTCCGTCTTTCCTTGATGCAAAATGCAATTCTGAAAGGATATGAAACCAATTGTTGAAATAATAGGTTGCTCTGACACCAGTATTAAACTCAGATTTCTTATTGAAAATTTCACGCTCATAATAATCTGTGGCTTTATTATCACTATTTGCTCCGCCTTTACTCCTCGTAAAAACTGCATACGCATTGGCCGACCATTTATTGGAAAAGTTTAACAAAATATGTTCTACAGCAGTTAAAGAATATGCGCCTCTATAAGTTTTCTTAACTTCATCTGGAGCTCCATAAGTCCGCCAGGTCTGGGTATTTCCGCTATCTCCGCCGTTGGCAATTCCGCTTCCGTATCTTAATGATATTTGATTAAAAGAACCTGCAATTTTTGTCTTTAAATGGGTATTCAGTTTCGCTCCCAATATCCAACCATTATCGGATTTATATTGCTCTACCGAGTTTTTACCCGACTTTTCTAAACTATGAAATTCAGCAAGAAGTTTCAGCTTATGAACATCATTTCTGAATGGAACTGTTTGTTCTAAAACAAAAACCTCGCGTTGTCTGTAGATCAGATTTTTGCCTCCGCTAATGACGTTTGTATAAGAATATGGTGTCGAATTACTTGCTGCTGTATCAATTACTGCAGGAAAAAACATCGAGAATCTGGTATTTTTATGTCTCACGCCCCACCCCGTCGCCGAATGATCATCGAAATAAAAATAATCTGCAATATGCACGTCATCATATCTCAGCCAACGGGAACCTGCCCAGACATCCCAATCGCTTCCCATAATATTTCTGGCTTCCACAAAAGCTTCCGGCAGGGCGATAATCATTCCCTGATTTGATTTTGAATCTACATTTCCAAGGAAAGTTCCACCGGAATAGAAGCTTAATCTGGCCTGCATATCAATCTTTGTCGTTTTTACACTGTCGCCGTTAACAAGCGGTGTGAAATGAAAAGCTGGTAAAAAATCTACATAATCGCCCTGATCCATTCTTCCGCCGAGGGAACCCTGATTATTAAGATTCAGCTGTCTTCCGGTTTTCCCATCTGCATTTGGAGAATATCCTGCGCCGATTCTACCTGTTGTTCCGAAAGAAAAATCCTTATTCGTTATCACAATTTGAGCGTGGGAAATCTGGCTAATGATCAATATAAACCAAAAGCTGCATTTAAAGACGTTGAAGTTCTTCATCTTATTTAAGTGTCTTTGGCTTGTAGAATTTCAAAGCAAACAATAGAATTAAAGCGTAACAAACAATTGGAAGAAGATAAGCGTGTGCAATATCTTTCTCAGCAATTTTTCCCATCAAAGGAGGAAATACTGCACCCCCAAACATCGCCATCACAAGGAAAGAAGATGCCTGCGGAACTTTGTTGCCTAAACGCTTCAGTCCAAGGCTGAAAATAGTAGGATACATTACACTTAAGAATAGATTTAATAAAATCAAACTGATGAAAGACGCCCAACCGAAACTTTGCGAAATAATCAAACATAATACAATATTGCAAGCTGTAAAAATTGCAAGAAGTTTATTCGGAGCGATGAATTTCATCAAAAATGTTCCTACAAAACGACCAATCATCATCATCGCCATACTTAATGAAAAATAGTAAGAAGCCTGGATCTCCGGAAGATGCATTTTTTCAACACCATAATTAATGAAATAGGCCCACGTTCCTCCTTGTGCTGCGATGTTGAAAAACTGCGCGATCACAGCAAAAATAAAATGCCTTTGTTTCCAAAGTGGCGCGTGAGGATCTGACACTGAAGCTTCTACTCGATTTTCTTTCTCTGAAATCGTAATATCTTCGGCATGTGGATCTTTAAGACTCGGAACCTTGATAAAAGAAAAAACAATCGTGATCGTCAAAATCACAACGCCAATCCAGGTGTAAAGATCTTTTACAGAATTTAATGAATTATCATCCAGACCGGACTTTCCGAAAATAAAATAACCTCCCAAAAGCGGGCCTATAATTGCGCCCAAACCATTAAAAGACTGCGCGAAATTCACCCTTTGATCACTCGTTTTTTCATTTCCCAAAGCTGCGACAAAAGGGTGCGCCACCGTTTCTAAGGTCGCCATTCCCATTGCCAAAACGAAAAGCGCAATTCTGAAAAAGTCAAATGACATTTGGTTTGCTGCCGGAATGAAAAGGAAAGAACCAAGCGCGAACAATGATAATCCCAGGATAACACCCATTTTATATCCAAATTTTTTCATAAACAATCCTGCAGGAATTCCCATCAATGCATAAGCTCCGAAAATTGAAAGCTGTACCAGACCAGATTTTGATTTGGAGATATTCAAAACATTCTGGAAATGTTTATTAAGCACGTCGCCCATTGTCAAAGCGATTGCCCAAAAGAAAAATAGTGAAATCACAAACGCCAAAACGACAACGTATTTTTTTTCTGTAAATTTTGCAGTATTCATAGTGTTAATTTTAAATAGTTTCACCGTAATGCTCTTCACGGAAAGATTTGAATTCTCCGTAAGTGTAATCTGGGCAAGCTCCTGATTTTGAAGTAATAAAAGCACCAAGAGAAACAGCCTGTTTCATAATTTCTTCAGGTAATTTCCCTTGAATTCTTTTCGATAAAAAGCCGGCAAGAAAAGAATCGCCGCTTCCAACTGTGTCGTTAACTTCTATAGCAACTGCCGGGAAATTGTAACTTTTATCTCCCACAAAATATCTTGCGCCTTTGCTTCCTTTTGTAAGCACAATCTCGTTCAGGTCAAAATGTTTTTGAATATGCCTGATGCTGTTATCTTCATCAATGTATTCTTCGCCAAGAAATTCGATTATGGTTCTCAATTCTGCTTTGTTCATCTTTACCAAATCTGCTTTGTGAAGTAATGTTTTGATTAATTCAAAATCGATGAAAGGCGGGCGGAAATTGACATCAAATACTCTGAATCTGGAGAGTTCTATCAATTCCAAAAGTGTATTTTTTGACACTTCGTTTCTGGCAATCAAGCTTCCAAAAACAAAAGCTTTTGAATTTTGAATTAATTCTTTTTGTTTCTCAGTAATCCGGATATTATCCCAAGCCACATTATTTACAATATTGTAATGCGCTTCTCCCTGTTCATCAAAATTTGCAACGACAGTTCCGGTCGGTTTTTCATTATCAATCTGGATAAAATCTGTTGAAATATTCCAGTTTTTAATCTGATTAAGAAGTTCGTTTCCCAATGTATCATTCCCGACTTTACTGATCATCTGAACCTCTACTCCCATTTTGTCAAGATTGTATGCAACATTGAACGGTGCGCCACCAGCTCGTGAAACGGTGGGAAAAATATCCCAAAGCACTTCTCCGAAACACACGGCGTAAGATTTATTATTATTCATATAGATTAAACGTTTAAGTAATTTAGTAAAAAAATTATTTTATTGAATTTTTAATGATTAATTCTCCTGTAAGCGTAATTTTTTTTGCTGTAGAACTGTATTGATTGATTTGAATATCAAGCAATTTAATAGCTTCATCTGCCATTTCTTCCAATGGTTGTTTTACAAAAGTGATTTCTGAAGGAAATAATCTGTATGCTTCTGTCTCATCAAAAGCAAGCACAGAAACCTGTTCAGGCACTTTGATATTATTTTTCACAAGATAAGCAAGACCGGCAACAGCAAGTTTGTTGCTCGAGAAATATAAAGCGGTATTTTTTGGATTTTTACCTAAAAACAGTTTAAGTTTAGACTGAATTTCTTCCATGATATTCTCCAGACCCACAGCTATATATCTGGCATTTACCTTCTTTCCTGAATCTACAATACTTGTCTCAAATCCTGCTCTTCTATCCAAAAGATGAGGTAATTTTGTATCATAACCTAAATAGATCATCTCGTCAAAATCTTTTTCCAGCAGATAAGATGTTGTACTTTCCGCAATCTCTCTGTTATTCAATATAACTCCGGGAGCATTGATTCCTTTAAGATATCTGTCGATTGTGACCAAAGGATAGTTTTTATTCAATAACTTCTGCAGAATATTTTCCGAACCGGCAACTGGCGCGACAATCATCCCATCAACCTGCTGTTGGGAAAATAGATCAATCAGCTTTTCAAACTTTTCTGCATTCTCATCAGAACTTCCGATAATCAAAGTGTATCCCAGCTTCAGAGCTCGATCTTCTAAACTTCTGGCAATACTGGAATAAAAATCATTGGAAATATCAGCTACAATCAGACCTAATAATTTACTTTTATTATTCTGAAGACTTATGGCAATTTTATTAGGAGTGTAGTTAATCGTTTCAGCAATTTCAAAAATTTTTTTTTGGGTATCTTCACTGATTCTCTGTCCTTCTTTCCTGTTCAGAACATAAGAAACGGTTGCAACGGACACTCCGGCAATTCTGGCTATATCTTTAATGGATGCACGTTTCACTGTTCTGATTTACAATGCAAAGTATTTAATAATAAATTAAAAAAACAATAGTTGATTTTTTTTCGTCAATTCAGAAAAAAGTGTAATTTGGCAAATTTTTCTTTAAAAACAAATTTATACTTAAATATCGAATAATCAATACATTAAAAATAAATTCAAATTCAAACATTAATTTAAATTTACCAGATATTGCTCTACTATTAAATTTTGGTTAATCGTTTAATCAAAATGATTTTAAAATACTTAATTGTGAAACTGGTATAAAAAAATAAGACTCAGATAATAAACCCAAGTCTTATTCAATATAGTACACCACTCAAAAATGAATGACAGTTTAATTTTTTTTGTTAGAATATGATCATCAAATTCTCAAAATACTTTTAATTTTTCGAAGATTAAAAACAGCACAAATTCATGATGAAAAAGTTTACTGTTCATTTAACGAGTTTGATTAAATCAGTTTAGCGAAAAAATATGCAAGATTAATTTGTCGCTTCTTCGTCAGTGAAAATCTGTACTCCTTCTTTCTTTTCAATTAACTGAAGAGGATATAATTCAGGTTCATACGCTCCATGTAAAACTTCATTCAGAGCATGTTTTTTAGATTTGCCGAATGTGACAATCAAAACATTTTCTGCTTTATTGATGATGGGCTCAGTCAAAGTAATTCTGTACATTTCCTGAGGTTTCAGATAATAAGCATCTACCCATTTTTCTTTTTCATGAAGAATCTTTTCACCCGGAAATAGAGAAGCTGTGTGACCGTCATCCCCCATCCCTAAAAGAATAAAATCAAAAATACCTTCATCGCCCAAAACATTTCGGATGTGCAATTCATATTCCTTTGCATAATCTTCAGGTTCAACTCCATCTTTATACATTGGAAAAATCTGATTTCTATTTACGGGAACTTTATCCAGAAGTGTTTCCAGTGTCATTTTAAAATTACTTTTTTCATCTTCAAGAGGAACCCATCTTTCATCAACCCAGAAAAAATAAAGCTTGTTCCACTCTATTTTTTCAGCATATTCCTGAGTTGCCAATAAGCTGAAAATGGCTTTTGGAGAAGAACCACCACTTAATGCAACTGTAAATTTGCCATGTTTTTGGATAGACTTTTCTGACAGTTCCACAAAAGTATCTGCCGCTTTTTTATATAATGTATCTAAATGATCAAATACTGTAATATTCATTTTTACCGTTTTAAATTAAACCCATTTATGACCTTGTCTCGCAACCAAAGCATTACTGTCTTCTGGTCCCCAGCTTCCGGCTTCGTAATCTGGAAAAGAAGAATCTTTTGTTTTTTCCCAGGTTTCCTGAATGGTTTTCATCACATCCCAGGCTTCTTCTACCTGATCTGAACGCATAAACAAAGTCAAATCTCCTGACAGTGCCTCTAATAACAATGTTTCATAAGCTTCCGGACTATTTTCCTGACAGGCAAAATCATTAAAGACCATTTCTACCGGCTCTAAATCCAAAGAAAGTCCAGGTTTCTTTGACATAAACTGAAGTCTGATATCCATCGACGGCTGAATATTGATAACCAATCTATTCGCTGACAATTGTGAAGGTCCATCTGTAAATGTAGAATGAGGAAGTGGCCTGAACTGAATCGTAATATAAGAATGTTTTTCCTTCATTTTTTTTCCGGTACGAACGTAGAATGGAACGTTTTGCCATCTTTCGTTATCAAGATAAAATTTTATCGCAGCGAAAGTTTCTGTATTAGAATCACTCGCAACTCCATCTTCTTCTCTGTAACCTTTGGCTTCAACTCCATTAATTGTTCCTTTACCATACTGCCCTCTCACTGCATAATGATTCACTTTTTCAGGGGTAATTCTACGAATTGATTTCAGAACATCTACTTTACGATTTCTAATTTCGCCCGATTCCAGTGAAGCGGGTGCTTCCATAGAAACCATACAAAGGATTTGTAACAAATGATTCTGAATCATATCCCGAAGCGCTCCTGTCTGCTCATAAAAAGAAGCTCGTGTTTCCACGCCAACTTCTTCTGCAACAGTGATCTGAACAGATTCTATATGTCTGTGATTCCACAAAGGTTCAAAAATCGAGTTTCCGAATCTGAATGCCAAAATATTCTGTACTGTTTCTTTTCCCAAATAGTGGTCAATACGATAGATCTGCTCTTCTTCAAAAGTTTGAGAAAGAAGATTATTAAGTTCAATCGCCGATGCTTTGTCGTGCCCAAAAGGTTTCTCAATGATGATTCGGTCTTTTTTAGGGTCGGAAGCAATTGAAGCATTTTTCATGTGACCGGAAATAACCGATACAAAATTAGGCGCAATAGACAAGTAGAAAAGTCTGTTACCTCTTGTCCCATAGACCTTATCCAAATCTTCCAATTTCTGATAAAGGCTTTTGTAAGAATTTTCTTCATCCAATTGATGTTGAAAATAAGTAATATGAGCCTGAAAACCGGCCCAATCTTCAGAAGTTACTTTTTTTCTTGAGAAGTTCTCCAGATTTTCTCTGATATAATTTCTAAAGTTTTCATCTGTATTTTCTGCTCTTCCCAAAGCTAAGATATTGAAACCTTTGGGCATTCTTCCATCGATATATAAATTATAAAATGCCGGAAAAAGTTTTCTTTTTGCTAAATCTCCTGTTGCACCAAAGATAACAATAGTCGTTGGTTTCAAAACTGTATATTCGCTCATTTTCCAGATTTTTAATTATTTCCATTATTCCAGAAAGCATGGAAAACACCTTCTCTATCAACTCTTTGATAAGTGTGTGCTCCAAAATAATCGCGTTGAGCCTGTAGAAGATTCACTGGCAAAGATTCCGTTGTGTAAGCATCAAAATACCCCAAAGCAGTTTGAATGCCTAAACTTGGAATTCCATTTGATACAGCAAAGGACGCTGTATTTCTCAAAGGTTTAATTTTAGATTTTACAATTTCGGAAATTTCTTTATTCAATAAAATATTAGTCAGGTTTGGATTTTCAGTATAAGCACTGTAGAATTTCTCTAACAGAACAGAACGGATAATGCAACCACCTCTCCAGATTTTCACAACATCTTTCAAAGGAGTTTCAAACTGATATTCTTCCGAAGCTTTTACTAACAGTGCCAAACCCTGAGCATAACTGATTAATGTAGCTAGATATAACGCATCACCAACTTCTTTAATAAATAATTCTGTGTTTTCAGTAGTTCCAACTTCATCTTTCGTATATAACTGGGACGCCTGAACACGCTCTTCCTTATAGGCAGATAAAATTCTTGAAGTTACAGCAATATCGATTGTCGGGATAGAAACGCCAATTTCCATTGCCTGCTCAGAAGTCCATTTCCCTGTTCCTTTTGCTCCTGCTTTATCTAAAATCTGATCAACGAGAAAGCCGTCTGTCAAATCATCTTTCTGTTTGAAAATATCTCTTGTGATTTCAATGAGAAAAGAATTCATCTCTCCTTTATTCCATTTTTTGAAAACTTCGTACAGCTGACCGTTATTCAGGTTTGCTCCCTTTCTCAACAAATCGTAAGCCTCACTTATCAACTGCATAATGGCATATTCTATACCGTTGTGAACCATTTTCACATAATTTCCTGCAGCACCTTTGCCCATATAAGCCGTACAGGGTTCACCGTTTATTTTTGCTGAAATGACTTCCAGCATCGGTTTAACAAGGTTGAAAGCTTCCAAATCACCTCCTGGCATGATGCTTGGTCCTCTTCTTGCGCCCTGCTCTCCTCCTGAAACGCCCATTCCCATAAAATGCAGATTTTTAGATGTCAAATCTGCGATACGTCTTTCGGTATCTTTAAAATAAGAATTTCCTGCATCAATTACGACATCTTTCGGGGTAAGAAACGGTGTAATACTTTCAAGAACGGCATCTACCGGCTTACCTGCAGGAACCATCAGAATAATTTTTCTCGGAATATCCAGACCTATTACAAATTCTTCCAGAGAAACAGAACCGATAACCTTTGTACCTTCAGCCACTCCATTTTTAAGTTCGATAACTTTTTCTTCATCTAAATCGAATCCTGCTACAGAAAAACCGTTATCAGCAATATTATAAAGCAGATTTCTCCCCATTACGCCGAGACCAACGACCCCGTAATTATACTTTTCCATTCTTACTTAAGATTTATTTTTATTTTTACAGCTCAAATTTACGGAAATGGGTATTATTAAAAAAATTATGTTAAATTTTCTTTTAATCTGTACCTTTTGAAAAATCAATTAAAACCCAATAATTAATTGAAAATTCTTGATCAAACTCTTACATCGTCATCGGAACATCCATCAATAAAATTTCCGTCCCTTCTGCTGTTGATTTGATATTTAAATCTGTAATATCCCAAACTCCGAAACCGTCTCTCGTTTCCACTTTCTGTCCCTCGATTTCTGCACTTCCTTTTAAAATAAAGGCATACACACCGTTTCCTTTTTTCTTAATCTGATAATTGGTTTCAACATGATTTTCGAAGTTACCTAAGTGAAACCAGGCATCCTGATGAATCCAAACGCCTTCGTCATCTGCATTGGGAGAAAGAATCTGCTGGAATTGATTCTGACCTTTTGATTTGTCTAAAGTAATCTGGTCATATCGTGGTGTCACATTTCTTTTGTTGGGATATACCCAAATCTGAAGAAACTTTACCAAACTGTCGTTATTTTTATTGAATTCGCTGTGCATAATTCCCGTTCCGGCACTCATCACCTGAATGTCTCCACTCTTGATAACCGTAGAATTTCCCATATTGTCTTTATGCTCCAAATCACCCTCCAAAGGAATACTTATGATTTCCATATTGTCGTGCGGATGCGTTCCGAAACCTCTTCCCGCCTCCACTTTATCGTCATTCAAAACTCTGAGAACACCAAAATGCATTCTCTCCGGATTATGATAATTTGCAAAACTGAAAGTATGGTTACTTACCAACCAACCATGGTCTGCTTTACCTCTGGAATCCGCTTTGTGAATCACAGAATTGTCTTTGATTTTTGAATCGGTGTTTGGTAAATGATTATATCCAATCGGCTCCAGTGGTTCTATTTCGTCAATCTCATTTTTCATTGTATTTCCCAATGAAGCGGTTGCTACAAACATTCCTGTTCCCAATAATCCTTTCTTTAAAAAATCTTTTCTGTCCATATCTGTTGGTTGTTTAATTTCGTTATTGACAGGACAAATTTATGGTGATGAGAATTGCTGCGCATTTAACTGGTTTAATAAATGACTTTTAAGCAAAAAAAAATGCCGGACATTTTTATATCTGACATTTCTATATTTTAAAATATTAAATCATTTCTCCTTTGTTGCCAAGCGCTTCCTGATGGTACTCACAAATTCTTTAGAAACTCCTAAATAAGAAGCAATATAATACTGCGCAACGCGTTGCGGAATCGTTGGATAAACTTTTATAAATTCCAAATATCGGTCTGATGCGCTTTTTGAAATAGTATTCACCAAACGGTTTTGAAGCGTAAACAGATTTCTCTGAACCAACATTCTGAAAACCCTTTCGAATTTCGGGATTTCCTTCAACAGTTTTTCTTTAGTGGTAGGATTCAGCATAAAAATCTCTGAATCTTCAATCGTTTCAATATACAAATTCGAAGGTTTCTGATCCTGAAAAGACGCAATATCACTAATCCACCAATCTTCGATGGCAAACAGAATCGTCACTTCAAAACCATTATCATCAAGGTAATAAGCTCTCAAACAACCCTTATGAATGAAGCCTTCAAACTGGCAGATTTCACCTTCCCGAAGTAAAATTGTTTTCTTAGGAATGGTCTCACAAACCAGCAAATCGGTGAATATTTTCTCTTCTTCGCTGCTCAGGCTGATAAATCGCGTGACGTTCTTAATGATATTTTCAAACATAAATTAAGTTTACGGCTGCAAATTAGGGAAAAGACTGTAAACTTCGTTCTTCAACAACCCACTACCGCCGCCATAATGGTCGATAACTTTCACATCTTTATCCAGATTTTCGCAAAAAACTTTAATATCGTATTCAAATTTTTCATCCAATCCGGAACTCAACAAAACAATATCAACTTTATTTTCTTCAATATAATTTGGACAATTTGTTTCATCGCTTTGAATTTCGGCTTTCCATCCTTCGTTATTTTCGATGATTCTTTTTAAAGTTTCGAGAATTTCCTGATTTTTTCCAATCACTAAAAAGTTTAAAGTTTTCATTTTTAAATTTTATAAATGTATAAACATTGACGTCCGCTCTCTCTTTTCGAGGTTTTTTGTTTTATGAACTATACCTGAAAAACCTTCAATCAAAAGAATTTCTCCGGTTTAACATTGTCTGGATTCGCCAAGTGAAGTTTCAATTTCAACACCGCCGTTCAAAAGTACGATAAATTGTCTTTGCGGAGCGCGATGAAAATCGTAATCATAATCAACATAAACCGTTTCTGAACTGCAGATTTTTGACGGTGATATCCTCGGATAAAAATCCGATTTCGCCTTGATTGATTAACGGAATTTCGATGTCTTCAAAATGAGACTCTCCATTTTAATTGGTGAATATTCTTGTGATATTTTACCTGGTTTCCGGAATTCTTATTTTGTACACCACCCTTGCTTATTTATTGAATATCAAAACTCTATCATCCATCGCAATTGTCTGATTTTCGATGGAAATGATGAACATGATTGTAACTTCTGTAGGAAAGCCAAAGTTAAATACGGATTTTGTGACCATAACTCTAAACAGTCTGCAATGACAAAAAAAGCGGGAACCCTTCGACGGGTTCAGGACAAACTCCAGGCGGATAAAGCTTTCCAAATAAAAAAATATCAAAAAAGTTACGATATTAAACTAGATTAACGGGAATCGAATTGAACCGTCCTACATTTGCTAAAGAATTAAGATAACAAAATATTAAAACAAATTAATCACAACATTCTAAAAAATTAAATTATGAGCACACTAAAATTAAAAGACGGAACAGAGATTTTTTATAAAGACCAAGGAGATGGACCAGTTTTAATGTTTCACCACGGATGGCCTTTATCTTCAGATGATTGGGATGCCCAGGTAATTTTCTTCCTTCAGAGAGGTTACAGAGTTGTAACTCACGACAGAAGAGGTCATGGTCGTTCCAGTCAGAATATTTACAACCACACCATCGAGCAATATGCTTCAGATGCAGCGGAATTGGTAGATTTTTTAGGACTTACAGACGTAATTCACATTGGTCACTCAACTGGAGGTGGTGAAGTGATCCGTTACGTGAACAAATATTCTGAAGGAAGAGCAAAAAAAGCAGTATTAATCAGTGCTGTTCCTCCAGTAATGGTAAAAAGTGAAAGCAATCCTGACGGCATTCCAATGGAAGTTTTTGATGGCATCAGAGAACAGACTTTGAACAACAGAAATCAGTTTTATATTGATTTAACTTTCCCTTTCTACGGTTATAACAGAGAAGGCGCAGACGTGAAAGAAGGCGTACAGAGAAACTGGTGGAGACAGGGAATGATGGGCGGAATCGTCGCTCATTATGACGGAATCAAAGCTTTTTCTGAGACTGATTTTACTGAAGATCTGAAAGCTGTGGATATTCCGGTTTTGGTTCTTCACGGTGAAGATGACCAGATTGTGCCTTACCAAAATGCTGCTTTAAAGTCAATCAAATTACTGAAAAACGGAACGATAAAAACGTATCCAGGTTTCCCTCACGGAATGCCGACTACGGAGCATGAGACTATTAATAAAGACCTTTTGGAGTTTATTGAGGCTTAAATAAAAAGTATATACAAATTAAAAAGTGAATCGATTGATTCGCTTTTTTTATTGATGTAGAGGACAAATATTACCAAACAAAAAATATTGACTGCAAGCTATTCTATTTTTAAAAGTTTTAATTTTTTTTACAAAAATTTTATCTTAAAGGAAAACAGCCAAATAAAAAATGAACTTTATGATTTTTTTAATTTGGCTCAAACGGATTAAATCATCGATAAAAGTGTTTGGAAGCGGATTGAAATCCCATCAATTTTCCAATATTTTTCTTCTTTGCTTTATTAAAAATTTTTAATCTTAAAATATAGGAATTCTAAAATGATCTGCCGATGTTCCTGAAGATATATGTCACTACAATTTTCATATCTTGATTTTGTTACTGCTGATTTGCACCAACTATCTATGATACAAGTGACAGAATCAAGGCATTCATAAAGCGAAACAGGGGGAAACTAACAATCATATGTTTTACTAAGCTGAGTTGATGTTTTGCGGATCATAAAAGCTGTTACTTACTATTCTCACTTACGGCTCTATCAAGCCAGAATCTCCAAAAAATCACAATAAGCACCAGCAGACCAAACCCAATACCCACCCAAGGTGTAACGGATATTCCATACTGACAAATAAACCAACCTCCTGTAGCAGTACCCAATGAAACTCCTAAATTTCCAAATGAGGTCTGCAAACTATTCGCAAATTCCTTTGCATCCGATGCTGCCGATACCATATGCCCAACACCTATCAGGAAACAAGGTCCGTACATAATTCCCCAAAATCCGACCACAATTGCTATGCTGAATATCGAACCATCGGTATATTGAAATGCAAATGGAAGAAGAAACGTACCGGCTAGGAAAAACAAAGTAGTCAAGATCATATACTTCCCTAATAAGCGACCTGCTAAAAAGTTTGAGATCACACCCATTACACCAAATAATAAAAGCATATAACTGATCTCTTGTGTACTTAGTCCTTTCTCTTTCGACAAATAGTCTGCAAAATAACTGTATGAGCAGAACCACGCCGTGATGAGAAATAGATTTACTGCTGTTCCAGCAATGAACTTCGGTCTGGTCAAAATGCCCAATTGACTTTTAAAAGACTTCACTTCTTTATTGGGCATTGAAGGCAAATAATTATAAATAGTGATAAGTGTTATCAAGATCAATAACCCTTGAATAATGTAGCTCCACTGCCAGGAATAAATACTTGCAATAAATGTGGTAAAAGGAATCAAAGTAACCTGAGCAAGTGCAATTCCACCGATAATAATACTGGTCAATCTCATCTGCATCTGAGGAGAAGCATCTTTGGTCGCAGCTGCAATGACCATTGAAAAGAAAGCCGGATGCAGAAATGTTGGCAATATCCTAAGTATCATCAGCAACCAGAAGGGCGGGCTGAAACTTGAGAAGAAATTTGAGATCAAGAACAATCCCAGAGCACACATCATAATTTTCTTCTTGTCAAATTTTGAAAGATATAGGACCATAAATGGTCCTGTGATTGCAATTGTTAAAGCAAAGGCACTTAATAAGTAGCCTGCTGTTACAATATTTATTTTATAAGAGTCAGCGATCTGAGGCAAGATGCCGATGACACCAAATTCTGTACTGATGATTCCGATAACGCCTAGACATCCCATGTACGCTATCTTTTTGTTGAGACTTAAATTCATATTAAACTGAACGGTTTAAAAAAGGTTAAAAAAATATTGTCTGTTATTTGTTACTAAATTTAAGTATTGATTAGACTTTGATCATTTGGATTAAAGTTTCAATCATATCGTAGATGGTTTTTCGGTTTTTGTTCAATGCATAATTTTTGAAAAGTGCGCTGGAAGAACCGGCAAGAAAAGCAGCCGTTAATTTTGGATCGAGATCACCTTTTATACAACTTTGCTCCTGCCCTTTCTCTAAAATTTCTAAATAGACCTTTTCGATCTTTTTCTCATTGCCAGCTAACAGGATTCTGACATCTTCATCAGTCAAGGCTACTTCAAAGGCTATTTTAACAGCCAGGCAAGTTCTTTCCTCACGGATGCTCTGGTCAATTGCTAACCGTAAGGTCTTTCTTAATGTTTCAATGGCATCGGATTGCGAATCATCTAATACACTTTCATACTCTGAAACTTTAGACTTCATGTACTTGGTCAGGCACTTAATGAGCAGCGCTTTCTTATCTCCGTAAGTAGGATAAATACTGCTTCGGTTGATTCTCATACCATTTTCAAGGTCTGTGATAGAAGTGGAATGAAATCCTTGTTTCCAGAAAAGTTCCAGTGCAATGTCCAATTTTTGCTCGTAGTCAAATTCCTTATTTCGTCCCATAATGTTGCAAAGGTAAATAATAAACCGTTCGGTTTAAAATAAATATCTGATTATTTTTAGATTGTATAAAACTCCTAAAGAACCATCTCTAAGAATTTCTCAAGTTTAAATAGTATTAATTAATGTAATTTGAATACTATTTAACACCTGCAAAATATTAGCTGTATTTACTAATAAATAGTTTGAATAAAGTCCTACCAAGTTCACAAACAGCCAAATGGCACCAACTAAAGGCAGTTGGCGCCATTTTTTATAAGATAATTTTAGAGATTAAATTGTTAGCAAAACGTATAACGTAAAGCCGCTTTATTTTTTACCTATCATTATTTCTTTATAAATTTAGAGGTAGAAGTTTTTCCATCCGATTCTATTGCGATGATGTATAAACCACTATTTAAATAAGAAATATCAAATGTTGATCTCTTTTCTTTTGGGTTTAAAGCAATTACTTTTTGTCCGGCAGCATTTTGTACAGAAATCGAATTAATTACTTTTTTTGAAGTCACGGTAATTTCTGAAGAAGATGGATTAGGATAAATTTTAAAACTCGTTTTCACCTCTTCTTTTATGGCTAAAACCTGATTGGCGGAAGCATAAATATTATCGACCTGAAAATCATTTGAAGCACCTGCAACAGTAGGAATAGAGTTTTCACTTCTTAAAACAAAAATTTCTGAAATCACTGCTAAACTGAAAGCCGAAGATTCCGGGACAAATGCAGAGATTGGAATTGACATGGGATGCCACAGATTGTCATTGGTAAAGTTGTAGCTGTTGGAAGCCGGATTTATTAATACCTTGGCTATCACATTATTTCCTCTAATCCGGATGTAAAAGGGATGTGGCGATGATGTTTTTATGGATACATTGTAGTAAGTAAATGCAGATAAATCTACAGTGGTATCTGCAGTATTTGCTGCATTTCGGGGAAATAAAATTGCGTGGAAATAACTGCTGGTTCCATTGTATGAAAACTGGTAATTTTTTGCTCCCTCGTAGGGAGCAGTTGTGGGTTCTGAGGCCGAAAATCCCTGTCCGTTACTGAAACGTAATGAATTTACCCCGGAAGTGATGTTGGTATTTTCGGTATAAATTCCAAAAGTCTGAGCGTTGCCGATTGCTGAAAGCAGCAAAAACAAAAAGTAAATAGATTTTTTCACTTTAAAAGTTTATATAATTAATGATACCGAAAAGTATAATAAGACTTTCTGACAATGGGATGTATTCATACTGAAAAAGGGTATCAGATATGTTTAATCTATTAATTCAAATTTTGCCTGCATATCATTTACAATAATGTAGAAATCTCCCGATTCTAAATGCTTTTTTCCGTTACTATCTGTATACGAAAGATCAGTTTCCGGATTAATTTCGAAGCGGTAAATTTCTTTTTGTCCTGCTTTAATTAACTTTTTCTGGAAAAACTTCAGCTCTTTCATCGGTCTGGAAATCGAAGCCACAGGATCTTTTACAAACCACAAAAAGCTTTCTTTTCCGTCTCTGTTTCCTACATTAGAAACTTCCACTTCAGCAATGAGTTTTTCGTTACGTTTGATTTTTGTTTTTGATAATTTGATGGTTTCATATTTAAAAGTTGTGTAGCTCAAACCATGACCAAACCAATAAAGAGGATCTCTCGGAATATCCTGATAATGCCCGGCTTGCGGCCTTGCAGATTCTCTCATGTTATAATAAATTGGAATCTGCCCCGTTGTCTGAGGAAACGTAATCGCCAGCTTGCCCGAAGGATTGTGTCTGCCTGAAAGAATACCTGCAACGGATGAGCCTGCCGCAGTTCCCGGTTGCCATATTTCTAGTACAGAATCTGCCATTTCGTTGAGCCTGAGCAATTCTAAAGGTCTACCGCTGGAAAGGACAAGAACAATCGGTTTTCCTGTTTTTTGAAGTTCGGCAACAAGATCTTCCTGAATTTTGGGTAATGCAATGGTTGAACGTGAGCCATTTTCGCCACTCCAGTTTCTTTTTTCACCTAAAAATATAATGACAACATCAGATTTTTTGGCAACTTGTAAAGCTTCTGCAAAACCACTTTTGTCTTCTCCATCAAAATCACAGCCGAGAGCGTAATTTATTGTGGATTTATCTTTAAATTCATTGTTTAAACCTTTAAAAATTGTCTGTACATCAGCAGGATTTCCCATTCCTTCCCAAAAACCCATGATGTGAACGGAGTCTTTTACCATCGGACCAATCGCAGCAATACTTTTATATTTAGAGGTTAATGGCAAAACATTATTTTTATTTTTAAGCAAAACCATTGATTCCTGAGCGAGTTCTTCGGCAGTTCTTAGATATTCAGGCAAAAGATATCTATCCTTTTCTGGAACGACATCTACATAAGGATTTTCAAAAAGTCCTAATTTCATTTTTACTCTCAAAATTCTTCGCACCGCTTCATCTACCGTTTTCATTGGAATTTTTCCTTCTTTCACCAATTCAGGCAGATAATCGAGATAAGCATTGTCAACCATATCCATTTCGACTCCTGCAAGAAATGATTTCTTCGCAGCTTCTTTTATGTCTTTGGCAACACCTTGCTCAACAAGATTTTTAACCGACCCCCAATCAGAAATAACAAATCCGTCATGGTTCCATTTTTTTTTCAGCACTTCTGTTAAAGTATAATAATTAGCAGAAGCCGGAATGCCTGAAATATCATTAAAACCGCTCATTACCGTCGCTGCTCCAGCATTAATTCCTGCTTCAAATGGAGGCATAAATGTTTCCCATAAAGTCTGGTTTGAAATATCGCTGAAGTGATAATCTCTTCCACCTTCAGACAGACTATAGCCGATGTAATGTTTCAGACAGGCAGCAATGGTATATTTATCTTTTAAATCTGAACCCTGATAACCTTTTACGGCAGCAACCGCAAACGCAGAATTGGCATAAGTATCCTCGCCATAACCTTCGGAAACTCTTCCCCAGCGTGCATCTCTTGCGACATCGAGCATGGGAGAAAACGTCCAGTCTAAACCGGAAAGCCAGCTTTCTTTCGCGGTAATGGAACATGATTTCTGCACTAAATCTGTATTAAAAGAACAAGCTTGCGCTAACGGAATTGGAAAAACCGTTTTATACCCATGAATCGCATCAAACCCAAAAATAATTGGGATTCCCAATCGCGATTCTGTCATTGCCTTTTTCTGAATCTGGTTTCGGTATTCAGGATTGGTACTTCTGTAAAGCAAGGATCCAATCTCCGGTTTTACGGCTTTCATGTGTTCGCCGATATTATTCGGATTGGCATTTTTACCGTAGGTCCATTGGTTCATCTGCATGATTTTTTCATCCAGCGTCATCAAACTTATAAGATTATTGATACGATCTTCAATGGGAACATTTTTGTCTTTATAAAGAGGCTTTTTATTTTGAGCATTTAAAAAAGTTCCACAAATTAGCAACGCCAGCGTATAATGAAAAAGATTTCTCATACTTAAATTATATATTTGATATTGAGCATGTTGAACAATATCTATTTGAAGATTCAGAATTAAAAGTTTTGTAGATTTAATTTTTGATTACCTGCCGGAATCCAGAAATTGTATAAGCCCATAAACATTATTATTGATGGTTTTCATGTTTTCCATGAGTGGCATGTAATAATCGTAACTGCTGCTTAAAATTCCTTTGTTTGAATCACGGTTTGAATAATCCGTTTCTAAATTTTCGGGATCATTATCCTGATATCTGAACCAATGCCAACCGACACAGCCCTTGCTTTTCAGCAATTCAATAATGAAATTCTGATAGAAATACCCCCTTTCTTTTTGTGTCGGCACATTCCAGCCAGCGCCGGTTTTATTCGGCAATCCTGAATCTTCTCCCTTGGTGTAAAATTCAGTGATAATGAAAGGCTTTCCCGACCAGTTGATCCAGTTGGAGAGAACAGGCTGTTCCGGTTCCCACTTTTGGTAATGATTGATGGAGATGACATCCATATATTTTCCTGCCACCTCAAATATTTTAGGATTATCTAATTCATCCTGTGCCTGATTAAATCTACAGCCCAAATACATGTGATTGCTGTCGAATCTTTTGATTGCAGCCGTCACTTTTTTCATGTAAGTTTCAAAATAAAAACCTGTAAACTCCTGCCTGTCTTCGTCTGTAATATCTTCTATGGAAGCATTTTTATTTTTTCTTTTGTCTAGCCATTTTTTTGCAGCAATATATCCGGCTTCTTCTTTGCCCAATTTTTTCAGATGTCGGTCTAAAGCATCGTCTACCCAGGGTAATTCGTTATCTGTAAAATATCCCAGTAAATATTTATCATCTTTATATTTCTGAATTTTAGAAATTTCTCTTTCTACAAACTGATCAAATTCGGGATCGAAAACCATAGCCAAATCATATCGGAAGCCCTGCCATCCGGCCTCTTCATATCTGCCGCTGAATTTTTTCAAATGCTGAGATTTGTATGCTCCCATCGGACTTACAATCACCGTATAAACCAATGGCTTTTTACTCTCACGAATCGCATCTACGTTTGACCATGCTCCGGAACCGTTGAATCCGTTTTGTTTAAGAAATTTTGATTCTGCTGAAATCCAGTTTTCACGGTTTTTATATTTTGAATTAAATGCTTTCTCCTGATTTTTGGAAGTTCCCGGACTTAAAACCGCTACCCCTTTGTGAATGAAAGGATAACCTTCGGGATCAATAATCCACCAGCGACTGTTTATTTTTTCGGTTCTGAAAAATCCTGTTGCTTTTGTTTTAAAAGAAATCCATGATCCGTAAGCGTTTGGTTTCGGATCTTTTGAAGAATGAAACCCCTTCATTTTATCTATCGTTTTTGCTGTATAGCCTTTCCAAACAGAATCTTCTGCATTTTTACGAGCCATTACTTCATGATAATCGCCTGTAGAAAAAACTGAAATATTTTCAGGAGCTGCATTTTGTGCATGAAGCATTTCTACAACTGAAAATTCCAATAACATTATGGCTAAAAAGCCTGTCCTGACAAGAGTTTTTAATTTACTTTTCACAATAACTAATTTCACTATAATTAATGTTTCAAAGTTTGGAATATCTTGAATTCTTAAAGGTTTTAAATATGTTTAAATAAGGGTTAATATGTGTTTTTTAACCCTTATTTCAAGCTACCGAGTTTTATTTTAACTCAAACTCGGTTTCCAAAACCTGATCAGAATTTGTTCCTACAAATATTTTAAAAATTCCCGGCTCAACAAGATAATTTCCTTCATTATCAAAGTAGCCAAGTTCCTCTTTGGTCAGGATAAAGTTTATTATTTTCTGTTCGCCTTTTTTCAGATCAACCAATTCAAATCCTTTTAATTCTTTCACAGGTCTTACCAAAGTTCCAGAAACATCTCTTATATAAAGCTGCACCACTTCTTTTCCGTCATAATTTCCGGAATTTTTAATTGAAACTGAAACTTTTACAGGCTCGCCAACTTGAAATGAATTTTTATTTAATTTTAAATCTTTATAATCAAATTTGGTATAGCTCAAACCATGTCCGAAAGGATAAAGCGGTGTTTTGTCTACATCAGAATAATGCGACCAGAATACATTGTTATCAACATTCGTTGGTCTTCCTGTGCTGAAATTGTTATAATAAATGGGAACCTGACCCACATTTCTCGGAAACGAAATGGGCAGTTTTCCGCTTGGATTGTAATCTCCGTAAAGCACCTGTGCGATGGCATTTCCGCTTTGTGTGCCCAGTTGCCACGCTTCCACAATCGTAGGAATATGATCGTTTGCCCACTGAATCGCCAACGGACGGCCGTTATTGAGAACCAAAACAATATTTTTATTTACTTTATAAACTTCTTCCAATAATTCCTGCTGATTTCCGGGTAGATCCAGGCTGGTTCTGCTGCGTCCTTCCCCACTCTGAAAACCATGCTCACCCAAAACCATAATCACAACGTCTGCATTTTTTGCTGTATTGATGGCTTCTTCAAAACCACTTTTATCAGTCGTATTGAACTCCAGTTCTTTTGTAAAAGTCGTCTTTCCAATGGTGACATCTGTTCCTTTTGCGTAAATAAGACTGTTGGTTTTGTACTGTTGCATCCCTTCCAAAACAGATACAGCGGTATTGTCGTCTGCAGCAATTCTCCAGCTTCCGAGTGGGCTGGTTTTGTCATTTGCCAAAGCTCCGATTAAGGCTATTTTCTGTCCGGATTTCTTTAATGGAAGCAAATTATTTTGATTTTTTAACAGAACAATAGATTTTTTAGCCATATCTAAAACTCCATCATTGTTTGATTTGCTTCCGCTAACCTCTTTCTCTCTTTTTTCGTCACAGTATTTATAGGGATCATCAAATAAACCCAATTCAAATTTCACTCTGAGAATTCTTCTTACTGCATCATTAATAACAGAGGCGTCAACTTTTTTATCATTCACAAGCTTGGCGAGTTCCTGTACATAAAGGTAAGATTCCATATCCATATCAGAACCTGCAATTGCAGCCCTTTCCGCTGCTTCCGAGCCATCTTTTGCGTATCCGTGTGCAATCATTTCTATGATGGAAGCCCAATCGGAAACAACAAATCCTTTAAAATTCCATTTGATTTTCAGAATATCTCTCAGAAGAAATTTATTTCCTGTTGCGGGAGTTCCGTTGAGGGTATTGAAAGCATTCATAAAAGTTCTTGCTCCGGCGTCATTTGCTGCTTTAAAAGGAGGTAAAACCATGTTGTACAGTTTAGAATTGCTCATATCAACAATGTTATACTCTTTCCCCGACTCTACAAAACCATATCCTGCAAAATGTTTCGCACAGGCTGCAATTGTATTTACTGCTGACAAATCATCCCCCTGAAAGCCTTTTACTCTTGCAATTGCGACTTTACTTCCTAGAAAAGGATCTTCACCAGCACCTTCCATCACTCTTCCCCATCTTGCATCGTGTGTAACATCTACATTGGGAGCAAAGGTCCAGTTTATACCTGCTGCTGAAGCTTCACTTGCAGCGATTGCGGCAGATTTTTTAATGGCGTCCATATCCCAGCTCGCTGCTTCTGCTAAAGGAATCGGACTTAAAGTTTTGTATCCGTGAATAACATCAAAACCGATAATAAGCGGAATTCCCAACCTGGTTTTTTCAACGGCAATTTTCTGCACTTCACGCACTTGTTTTACACCTCTCACATTTAATAAAGACCCAACCCAGCCTTTGCTGAGATGATCGTATTTTAACTTTGAGGATCCCGCTTTCGGTGCAGGACCTGTTACTTCCCAAAAACCATTATACTGATTCATCTGACCAATTTTTTCTTCTAAAGTCATTTGATCCATTAATAATGTAATTCGCTCTTCCGTCGTTTTTTTCTTATCTAAATGCAACCTGGTCTGTGAATTGAAAATTGCGGTGCTAAGCAATATTATACAGAAAGTTAAGTTTTTCTTCATGTTTAAAATTTTAGTTTAATAAAAACCCTGAAGAATGATCTTCAAGGTTCTCTGTTTAGCTAATTCAAGCTTTGTTAAATATTAAAATAATGTTAGTTTACAGTAAAATAAATATCATCTATGTAATAATCGAATGAGTTTGCAGCAGCTGTATAGTCGCTGTCATCTGTTCTTATTGTAAACTGCTTAATACTCGATTTTGCGGCGGCAACTGTAGAAAGAGCATCTGCTGTTCCGTCTTTCAAAAGATCAGCAAACGGAATTACCAATTCGTGCCATTGTCCGTCCCAAAGCATTCCGTATTTGGGAAGGCTTGGCTTTAATGTCACCCAATAATTCCCTGAATTGGTATTCAATCTGATTCTGACGTTTCTTGCTGTGCTTGATTTCACTGCAATATTCAGATAGTTGTATGCAGATGCATTGTAAGGTGATGTGGTAAGATCCATGTGCGAAAGAGCAAATCCTGTCTGAGGACTTCCGTTTCCTGTAGGATCAAAATGATAAAACAGACTTTTCGTACCATGATTTGTATTCGTAGACTGAAGTGTGATTGCCATATTTCCACCATTTGCCGGAGGAACTATTCCTGCATTTGTATTTAAAATATTTTTTTCAGTAAAAATTCCTACGCCGTTAATTGGCGGCGGCGGAACACTTACTTTTACATCTACTTTATCAAGAAGCGTTTTGGTTCCGGTAAAAAGCAAACGTACAGTGTGTAAGCCCTGAGTTAAATTTACTCCTGTAATAGTTTTGCTGATGAAAGCTGTTGGTGTAGGCGTAGAAAAGGTTCCGGTCTGTCCGATATCTGTAGTCGCTCCCGTACTCTGATTCATCTGCTGCAGTTTAATGGATGTCCCTCCTGTTGCATCAGCAGAAGCTACTCTGAATTCAAAATCGTAGTTTCCGGCAGTTGCAACATTGATTGTGTAATTTGTCCACTCACCGTTTTGTGTGTAATTGATAAAAGTAGCTGCAGATGTTACCTGTATATCAACTCCGTCATCGGTTCTGTATTGCGTACTTCCGTTTTGCACGGCAAGATTTTGCGCTTCGGTATCGTGAAAGGCAGTACCTTCACCTCCCAGATTGTAGTTTTCAGCTTCTATCGTTCCGGGGATGAGAACAGCGGTTCCACCGTAAGGCAACGGTGCATCGATTCCTTTTACTATAATGTTGAATTTTTTAGTTTCTACAGAATTATCGATGTATTTTACGACAAGTTTTGCCTCGTAAGTTCCCGGTGTACTGTATGATACCGCAACATTTGGGTTAATCGATGAAGCGGGATTTCCTCCGGCAAAAGTCCACGTTGTTGTAACTGCTTTAAAAGATTTGCTGGTAAAATCTATGCTTCCACCGAAGTTGACAGTTGTGGCAGAAGCCGTGGCCTCAGTATACGGTTTGTCGTACAATGCTACTTCTCTCAGCTCTTCTCTTTCACATGATTGAAAAGAGATGGCGACAAATAAAATTAAAAGCATGCCTTTCAAAAAGTGAGTAATCTTTAAATTCATAGCTTAATTGGTTTTTATGTAATGTATTGTTTTTTCCCGAAACAAATATTTAAATAAAACGCTACAACCAAGGTTCTGAAAATTTTTGTTTGGGGGTATAAATGTACTTTTTAAAATTGAATGCATTTTCTTTACTATATCTTTGAGATTTATTCATTCTAAAATGATTTTTTTTTATATTTAAAAGGTTTTTAATTAAAAAATAATGTAAATTCTCACTATACAAAACAATAAGTTGATTTTCAGTTTATTAAAAATAAAATACAGATTTATCGTTTTCAAAGGCGGTACATTTTTACCCCTAAAAAAATATATTTAAGCAGGTCAGGCAGTTTTAGTGAAATTATATTTGTCTGGTTTAATCAACAATTTATATGAAAGAAAAAGTAGTTGTCATCACAGGAGCTCTTGGTGTACTATGCAGAGTACTTGCTACCGGATTAGCAGAAAAAGGATATAAAATCGCTCTTCTTGCGAGAAAAATGGATGAAGCAGAAAAACTGGCTTCAGAAATTACAGCTTCAGGCGGAGTTGCATTTGCATTTAAAGCAGATGTTTTGAAAAAGTACAGTCTTGAAGAAGCCAGATTAAAAATCAACCAAAAATTAGGAAGCTGTGATATTTTGATCAACGGAGCAGGCGGAAATCATACTTCAGGAACAACTACCAATTCTTATTTTTCAGAAGAAGATCTGGATAATGAGACCGAAAATTTTAAAACTTTTTTCGATCTCGATGCAGAAGGAATAAAATATGTTTTTGATTTAAATTTTCTCGGAACATTACTTCCAACCCAAATTTTTGCCGAAGATATGATCGGAAAAGATGGCTGCAGCATCCTGAATATTTCCTCCATGAATGCTTTTACACCTTTAACAAAAATCCCTGCATACAGTGGAGCAAAAGCTGCAGTTTCAAACTTTACACAGTGGCTTGCCGTACATTTTTCTAAAGTTGGAATTCGGGTAAATGCAATTGCGCCTGGATTTTTCCTCACCAACCAAAACAGAAATCTTCTGATGACCGAAAACGGCAATTTAACAAAACGTGGAAACGATATTATCAATCAAACACCTATGAGCAGATTCGGGAAGCCTGAAGATTTATTAGGTACTACATTATTTCTGTGCGATGCTGATGCTTCAGGTTTTCTAACAGGCGTTATTATTCCTGTTGACGGTGGTTTCAGTGCATTCAGTGGAGTTTAAAAAAATAAAAAAAATGGAACAGTCATGGCGTTGGTACGGACCAAATGATCCCGTAAGTTTATCAGATATCACACAGGCAGGAGCAACGAGTGTCGTCTCTGCCCTTCATCATATTTCAAATGGTAAAGTCTGGACAACTGAAGAAATTAATTTAAGAAAAAGAATCATCGAAAGTGCAGGTTTAATATGGAAAGTTGTGGAAAGCATTCCGATACATGAAAATGTAAAAACCCGCTCCGGAAATTTTGAAATTTATATTGAAAACTACAAAGAAAGCATCAGAAATCTGGCAAAGTGCGGAATCAGTATCATATGTTACAACTTCATGCCGGTTTTAGACTGGACGCGAACTGATCTTGAATATACTCTTGAAGACGGCTCAAAAGCTTTGCGTTTTGATACCATTGCTTTTGCAGCCTTTGAATTATTTTTACTGAAAAGACCGGGTGCTGAATCAGAATATTCTGAATGCATTAAAACTGAAGCAAAAAGATATCTTGAAACTCTTTCGGAAGGAGACAAAACCAAGCTTACAAAAAATATCATCGCAGGATTACCCGGTGCTGAAGAAGGATATTCTTTAGAACAGTTTCAAACAATTTTAAATACTTATGCCACTATTGATGCTCAAAAACTGAGAGAAAATTTAGTTTTATTTTTAAAGGAAATTATTCCTGTGGCTGCGGAAAATGAAGTATTGATGTGTATTCATCCTGATGATCCTCCATATCCTATTCTTGGTCTCCCGAGGGTGGTGAGTACGGAAGAAGATTTTGCTCATTTGTTTTCTGAAGTCCCCCATCATTCCAACGGCATTACTTTTTGCACAGGCTCTTTAGGGGTGAGATCAGACAATGATTTGGTGAAGATTTTCAGAAGATTTTCAGACAGAGTACATTTTTTACATCTCAGAAGCACGCAGAGAGATGCTCAGGGAAATTTCTATGAGGCTAATCATCTGGAAGGCGATGTAGACATGTACAGCATTGTAAAAGAAATCATTACAGAAGAAAAAAGGAGAAAAAATCTTGGCAGAAAAGATTGTTCTATTCCAATGCGTCCTGATCACGGACATCAGATGCTGGATGATTTAAGTAAGAAAACAAATCCAGGATATTCTGCAATTGGGCGTCTGAGAGGTCTTGCAGAATTACGCGGTCTGGAATTGGGAATTTCCCGAAGTTTATTTTAAAAACCACTAAACCATGAATCATTTTAATCTAAATATCATTTTTAAAACATTCAGGAAACATTTTATTCAATGTCTTTTTGTTGTATTGAGCTTTAATTTTTTGAGCGCTCAGGAAACAGTTTTAAACTTTAATCAGATTAATAATGATGATGATTTTTCGCCCAGCATGATTTCAAGCATGATTCAGAGCAGTCAGGGATTTATCTGGATCGGCACCGAAAATGGACTCTTCCGTTATGACGGCTACAATTTTAACCGATACGCCAGAGACAAACAGACCACAGGAAACCTCAGCAACAATCACATCAACATCATTTTTGAAGACAGTGATAAAAATCTCTGGATAGGAACCAACCACGGCGTAAATTTCTTTGATAAAAACGCCAATAATTTTCATTCAGTAGATATTTCTAATGATAAGGGAGGCAGAAATTACATCACTTCTTTTGTGGAAGATGAGCAGAAAAGTCTTTGGGCAGGAACTTTCGGCGGTTTAAAAAAAATAAATAAGAAAACGAAAAAGCTCGAAAGCATTAACAGTGAGCTAGATAAAACACGTGTTTTATCTTTATTTTATGATAAAAGTTTTGGCATTTTTGTGGGTGGCTCCACAGGGTTGAAATGTTTTGATCCTAAAAGTCTGAAACAAAAATTACTTCCAAAAGTGATGTCTGCAAACTCAGAATTTTTAAAATCTAAAATAAAAAAGATTCTGAAAACCAAAAACGGTGATTTGTGGTTTGGTACGGAAACATCAGGTGCTTTTCTCTATTCTGCAAAAGAAAATTTGCTGAAACAATTTAAATTTAATCCTAATGATCCAACCTCTATTTCATCCAACTGGATCAGTGATATCGTTCAATGGGATGATAATTACATTTGGTTTGCCACAAAAGATGGACTCAGCATTTTTAACAATCATAAAAAAATATTTGCGAGAGTAAAGCATAATCCGCTAAATAATTTCAGCCTGAGCGATAATGATCTCAAATGTTTTCTCAAAGATCAGAGCAGCTCAATCTGGATAGGAACTGCCATTGGAGGAATAAATTTTTACAACAGGGCTAATTTAAATTTCACAAAAATTTCAGAAGCTTCGAACGGAAGTTTCGGGTTAAATAATTCTACGGCAACTGGGATTGTAAAAGAAAATGACCATGCGATTTGGGTAGGAACAAATGGTGGCGGACTGAATTATCTGGACGTCACCAACAAAATTTCACAATACTACTCCATCGCCAATAATGATGATAAAAATTTAAAAAACATCATCACTTCTCTGGTTGAAAAAGACAGAAATACGCTTCTCTGCGGAACTTTTAACGGTTTATTTCAATTTGATAAAAATTCGAAACATTTTTCTCACATTCCTTTAAACGGGGGCAACTCTAAAGAAAACGAAAGACCTGTTACCGCTTTAATGGTCGATGGAAGCGATATCTGGGTGGGAACCAATGGAAACGGATTAAAAAAAATAACCTCCGATGGAAAAATTTTAAATTATAAAAACGGATATTCAGGTGGTTCTCTTTCTGATAACTTCGTCATGGCATTGCAAAACAGACCCGATGGAATTTGGATTAGCACACAAAACGGACTTAATTATTTTGATAAAAAGCTTAATAAAGTAACTAAAATTTTCAATGCAAAAAACTCTAAACCCTTAGATAACAACAGCCTTACCGTCATGTTCACCGATTCTAAAAAAAGACTCTGGATAGGTGCAGACTACGATGGATTATATTACCTGAATGAATCTAATAACAAATTTTTTGTCTTAAATAAAAACAAAGGCCTTACAGACGCTACCATCAAAAGCATTACCGAAGACGCACAGGGAAATCTTTGGGTTGCTGCTGAAGATTTTTTATACAAAATAAAAATTAAAAACAACGGAAGATTTTTAAAAGACTCAGATTTTCAAATCACAAGATATTCTTCAGACGATGGTATTTCGGTGAAACAATTCTTTTATAATGCAGGGGTACAGCTGAATGACCGACTGCTTGTTTTTGGTTCATCCAGAGGAATTTTACTTTGTAATCCTGAAAAAATTGTGAAAACTTCCAACGTGGGAAAAACGGTGCTTACAAAACTTGTTGTAAATAATGAATCCATAGAAGCTGGCAGAGAAAATGATGTTCTGAAAAAAACAATTTCAGAAGTTGACGAAATCAAAATAAACTATGACCAGGGCTATATCGCGTTAGAATTCAGCAATCTTAATTTCATTAATCCTCAAAAAAGCAAATATGCCTATAAAATCAGCAAATCTCCATCTGAAGACGATTGGCGTTTTATAGGATCACAGAACAGGATAAGCCTTTCCAATTTGGATCCGGGGACCTATACCCTTTCAATAAAATCAAATAACGGAGACGGAAACTGGAATACCAACATCAAAGAACTCAAAATTGAGGTTTTACCACCTTGGTGGAGAACATGGTGGGCTTATTTGTGTTATGTAATCATATTTGTGGGGGCGAATTATGCAGTTTACCGTTTTATAAAGGAAAGAATAAAGCAGAGAAGAGAGAAATTTCTGGAACAGATTGAAAATGAACAGAAGCAGGAAATTTTAACCACCCAAATTAATTTTTTTACCAATATTTCCCATGAGATCAGAACACCTTTGACGCTGATCAAAGGTCCGGTGGAAGAATTATTATCATCTGAAAATGATGAAAAGACAACGTATAAACTGAAAACGATCAAGCAGAATTCTGACCGTTTACTGAAGCTTGTGAATGAGCTTTTAGACTTCAGAAAAGCCGAAAAGGGATATATGAAAATCTACTGTCAGAAACAGGACGTGGTTTCTTTTTGCTTCGAAATATTCGAATCTTATAAAAATCTCGCAGAAGAAAAAAATATTGAATACAAATTTGTCTTAAATTCTAACACCATTTTTGCATACTTCGACAAAAACCAAATGGAGAAAGTGGTTTTTAATCTGCTATCCAACGCATTTAAATTTACCAAGAAAAACGGAAAAATAGTATTTGCGGTGGAAAAAGGCTCGCCTGCCGAAAATGCAGTTTTCATTAAAATAAAAGACAACGGAATAGGCATTCCTGAGAATAGCAAAACGAGTGTTTTCGACAGATTCTTTCAGGTAGATGACAGAGGAGTGCATAACATGGGAAGCGGTGTTGGTCTTGCACTTTCGAAAAATATCGTGGAGCTTCATCATGGAGAAATTAGTACACCGGATGAAGAAGGTTCATGGGCAAAAACCGTCTTTCAGATTAAACTTCAGCTGGGTAAAAAGCATCTTACTGAACAGCAGATTGTAGAAAATACAGCTTCAGAGGATACTAAACAAATGCTGATAGATACAGAATATTCTCCCGCTGAAGAATCTAAAATTTTTAATTACGAAGAGGAAGATGAGTCTGAACTTGACAAAAAAACAATCATGATTGTAGAAGACAATGAAGAGATGCGAAAATTTATCATCAGTATTTTGTCTGATGAATATCATATGATTGAATTTGCCGAAGCCAAAGAAGCCATCATTTTTCTAGAAAAAGAAATTCCTGATTTGATTATCTGCGACGTTATGATGCCGGAAATGGACGGAATCGATTTTTGCAGACATATTAAAACTACCGAAGGTACCAATCACATACCTGTTATTTTACTTACTGCAAAAGCCTCGACGGATAACAAGATTGAAGGCCTTTCTACAGGTGCAGATGCATATATTACAAAACCTTTCAACACCAAAGAACTAAGACTGAACATCGCCAATCTTTTATCTTCAAAAGAAATTCTGAGATTAAAATACAGTGGTAATTTCATTCTGAATTCCGACTCAAACAAACTTAAAACCCCGGAAGAACTTTTCATTAAAAAACTGATGCGCATCATCGAAGAAAATCTCGAAAATCCTGATTTCGATGTCAACATGCTTGTAGATAAAATAGGAATGAGCAGAACGATTCTGTACAAAAAAGTAAATACGCTGACCAATCATTCTGTAGCAAACCTCATCAAAAACCTCAGACTTAAAAAAGCTGCGAATATAATTCTTACCACAAGTCATCCTATTTCTGAAGTAGCCTTCATGGTTGGGTTTAATGACAGAAAACATTTCAGCAAGGAATTCAAAAAAGTGTACAAAGTATCTCCCACTTCATACAAAAACGATACTGAATCAGGCGAAATCAACTGATTCTGAAATCTTTCAGGGTATTTTTCATTTTGATTTAACTTTTAATTAATATCAAATTAATTGATTTTCAATTAATTAAGTTTTAAAACACGTTTTACACCCCCAAAACGAATATATTTCTACCATGATATAATCTGTATAAAACATATTTGTAATTGTAGAGACTATAAAAACAGATTTAAAACAAACTAACGAAACCAGTCTAATAATTATGAAAAATATAAATGAGTGTATCGTAAGAAAAAAAAGGTCTTCTGAGATAAAACTTATTCTGCTATTATCCGTTTTTCTTTTTTCAGCTGAAGGTGCTGCTCAGGAGAAAAACAACTCAGGTAAAGTGACTGATTCTACGGGATCTGCGGGCGAAAAAGAAATAGAACAGGTCGTAATCGTAGGTTACGGATCTAAAAAGAAAAGCGACGTCATAAGTTCTGTAGTAAAAGTAAAAGCAGAAGATCTTGTAAAAGTTGCGACTTCCGACATCGGAGAAATGCTGAGAGGTAAAGCTGCCGGAGTACAGGTTACCCTTGCCAACGGTGCACCGGGAAGCTCTTCAAATATTCAGATTCGTGGGCAAAGATCGATTTCGGGAGGAAATAACCCTATTGTTATTGTAGATGGTGTACGTGTGGGAAGCATTAATGATGTTAATGCAAACGACATAGAGTCTATGGAAGTACTGAAAGATGCTGCAGCACAATCTATTTATGGAGCGAGAGCATCAAACGGTGTTATTTTAATCACTACTAAACGAGGAAAAGACGGAAAAGCAAGGGTGAATTACACTGGATTTTCCGGATTTCAGACGATTAACAGAAACTTTGATATCTACAGCGGGGATGAGTTTGTTCAGTTGAAAAGAGAAGCGTTCCGTACCAATAATGGTGGAGTTTACAGACCAGATTCGGAAATATTTTCAGCGCTGGAGCTGGAAAGTCTTCAAAGCGGAAGATACATCGACTGGGAAAAATTGGTTTTAAGAACCGGAGAAACCCAGAACCACGCTTTGAATATCTCCTCAGGCAACGATAAATTCAGTATTTTCAGCAGTTTAAATTATATCAATACGAAAGGAGTAATTCCAAATTCTGATTACAACAAAACAGGAGTCCGTATCAATGTTGACCAAAAAATTAATGACTGGATCAAAATCGGTTTCAACACTTCTTTTCAGTTTTCGGAGGCCAATAACCCTAATAGTTCTGGTGTTATACTCAATTCAATCACAACTTCACCTTTGGGAAAAGTGTATAACGACGATGGCTCACTTCGCCTTTTGCCGGGAGGTTTTGCCGAAAATAAGAATCCACTGATTGATTTAAGTGAAACCACCAATTTCGTTCAGAACAGAAACGATATTCTGAATATGTTTTTAGATTTTACACCATTCAAAGGTTTTAAATATAGACTTAATGCCAGCAGAAGATCATGGAATTATAAGAGAAAATCTTACAGCACTACCAAATCAATTTCGGGGCTTGCAAATAATGGTTTAGGAAGCGGAAGCATCCAGTTTCAGGATGAAACCGAATGGCAAATCGAAAATATTTTCACGTATAATTTTAATCTTGCAGAAAAGAATCACTTTGGAGCAACAGTAGTTCAAAGTATTTCACAGACAAGAAACAACAGCTTTGAAAATGCTTCACAGAATATTCCGAATGATATTTTAGGAATCAATGGTTTAGAATCAGCATTAATCAACACACCAACAATTTCTGAGTACAAAAGAGGTATCGTCTCGGCAGTAGGAAGAATGGAATACGATTATGACAATAAATACTACTTTACCATCGCCGGAAGAATGGACGGTTCCACAGTTTTTGGTAAAAACAATAAATGGGCATTTTTTCCATCTGCAAACGTAGGTTGGAATGTGCATCGTGAAAACTTCATGCAGAATCTTAAGCAGATCAATAATTTAAAATTAAGATTCAGCTACGGAAGTGTTGGAAATGAAGCAATCTCGCCGGGTTTAAGCCAAAGTATTGCTAATCAGAGCAACTATGTAATCGGTGGCGTTCAGGTTTCAGGATACATTCCGGGACCTACCCTACCTAATCCTAATTTGAAATGGGAAACATCTACAACTTTTAATTCTGCTGTAGATTTAGGTTTATTCAGAGACAGAATTACAGCAACAGTGGAATATTATATTACAAGAACAAAAGATCTTCTCGTACAGGAACAGCTTGATCAGTCTTCGGGATATACCAACAGATGGAGCAATCTTGGGGAAGTTGAAAACAAAGGTTTTGAAGCCACCATTAATGCTGATGTTATTAAAAAGAAAGATTTTAAGTTTAAACTTGGTCTTTCGTACACAAGAAACAGAAATAAAATCATCAGTCTTTACGGAAGAGATGCCAACGGAGACGGTATTGAAGATGATGATGTGCTTAACAGAAGATTTATTGGGCAAGCTATAAATGTGTATTATCAATATCAGCCAATCGGTATTTTCCAGCAGGGTGAAGATATTGCCAATTCTGCACAGCCTCTTGCATTACCTGGAGACATTAAAATCAGAGATGTAAATGGAGACGGAGTTATTAATGACAAAGACAGAGTGATCACTTCTCAGGCTCCGGATTGGTACGGAACTGTTTCTTTAGGTTTGGAATACAAAGGCTGGGATCTTTCTGCAGATTTCTACACGGTACAGGGTGTTACAAAAGACAACCCGTTTTTATACGGCTACACACAGGGTGGATCTTTGAGAGGAATCAAAAACGGAATCAAACAGGATTACTGGACACCCGAAAACCCTGGCGGAAATTTCCCAAGACCTAGTGAAGGAAACGATCCCAGCAATATTTATAATCTGGGGTTACAGGATGCCTCTTATGTACGTCTGCAAAACATCACTTTTGGCTACTCTTTTCCTAAAGATCAGGTTTCAAAAATTGGTTTGAGCAATCTGAGAATTTTCCTTACCGGAAGCAACCTTTTTACCATCACAGATTATCAGTCTTACAGTCCTGAAAAAACACCGGGAGATTATCCTGAAGCGGTGACAGTAGTGGCTGGAGTTAGATTAGGTTTCTAAATAATAATATTCAAAAAAATTTAAAATAATAAAATCATGAAAAAATTAAAATACATCTTATTCTCAATGATTTTAGTTTCGATAACATTCATTTCCTGTGAAAAATTTTTGGAAGAGGAGATTCTTGATCAGGTGTCGGTAGATTACATTTACACCACCCCTGAAGGTCTTGAAGTTGGTGTAAATGCTCTTTACAACAAAATGCGTAACTACAACGCTCCTTCCGGAGACAACACAAATCTTCAGGCCAATGTTTTCTTTTTGGCAGCAACAGATTTGGGACTTCATAGAACATGGTTTACTCCTTACGGTGCTACAGAACATACTCCGGCAAGATTTCCTAAAGAAAAATGGGTAAATGCCTACATCATCATAGACAGAGCTTCTGCCATTATCTCAAGTTCCAGAAAAGTGAAAATGGATGAAACTGCCAAGAAAAAACTGGTAGCACAGGCAAGAGTGATCAGAGGTGAACTGTACTTAGATTTGGTAAGAATGTATGGCAATATTTTGCTGGACACCATTGCTACTAATCCGGATAACATCAACGATCCTGTAAATTATAAGGCCGCTACTGAAGAAGCAGTTTTTGGAGTGATTAATGCAGATTTAGACTTTGCCGTACAAAATCTCGATTGGCAGGTTCCTGCAGGAAGATATGGGCAGGGCGTGGCAAGACACATCAGAGGGAAAGCTGCCTTGTGGAGAAAAGATTATCAGAGAGCTGCAAATGAGTTTGGTGCCATTATCTCAAACGGTACGCATGGCCTTGTAGATCTCAATCAGGTTTTTGGTCCAGATGTGAATCATAAAGAGGCATTATTTGTTTACCAGAGAAATCAAAGTTTGGGACAGGGTGATGATTTAGCAGGTGGTGGCGGTTTCTGGCTCGGTTCAGTTTTCACGCAAAGGCTTTATGAGAAGCAATCTGGTGCAACTCCAGCTGCAGGAAATGAAGTTATTTTGGATGTAAACTACGGTGGACAATCATTAGGATGGTTTTTTCCTAATAATTATCTGAAATCTTTATATGACAAGGTAAATGACAAAAGATTTACAACCTATTACTGGCCGGATAATTACACGTCGTATCTGGTAAATAACCCGAGTCATCCGCGTTTTGGCCTTCCAATTACTCAGCCTGAAGATAATTACAGAAGATATCACTGGAGCTTAAAAAAATATGCAGATTTCCAGACTAAACTTGTGGGTACAGAAAACAGCTATAAAAATTACATCTACTACAGATTTGCCGAAACACTGCTTCTCGCTTCAGAAGCCAATCATCAGTTAGGGAACGATGCTTTAGCTTTAGAGTATATGAACAGAGTAAGAAGAAGAGGTTACGGTTTAAATCCAAGCGCTTCATCTACTTATGATTTTACTTCATGGACGCAGGAAAGATACCTTGAAGAATCTGCAAGAGAACTCGCTTTTGAAAACGAACGGTGGTTTTTACTGAAAAGACTGGGAATCTTAGGCGAAAGAATAATGCTGCATTACAGAAACGGAGACAATTCAAGCACAGAAGCCAATGATGCAGTCAACAGCCAGACTCCCTGGAAATCCTGGTATGTAAACTGCCCCGTTCCGCAAAGTCAGATTGATATCATGGGAGCAAGTGCTTCGCAGTTTAATATCGGATACTAAAAAAACACATTCCTATATATTTTAATTTAAATCTATGTCATTAAATAAAAACATCATATTACTTCTGCTGTTTGTTTTCAATATATTTCCATTCGAAATACAGGCACAGAAAGTAATGCAGAACGCCTTTGGCAGAGAAAACCTCAGTTTAAACGGAGCTTGGCAGTACATTATAGATCCTTATCAGATGGGTTATCTCGACTACAGACAGAAACCTTTCGACCAGAGCAAAGGCGGTAAAGGCGGTTTTTATGATAATATCACCACACCCGATAAAAAAACGAGAGTAGAATACAATTTCGACTTTGAACCATCACTTCAGGTTCCCGGCGACTGGAATTCTCAGGATTCCCGACTGCTTTTTTATGAAGGAACACTTTGGTACAGGAAAGATTTTAATGTTAATCAAAAACAGGATAAAAACTATTTTCTTTATTTCGCTGCAGTAAATTATGAGTGCCATGTTTATTTAAATGGCAAAAAAATAGGAACACACAAAGGAGGTTTTACACCTTTTCAGTTTGATGTTACCGAGAAGCTGAATAACGGTAAAAATTTCGTTGTTGTAATGGTTGATAATGTCAGAAAAAAAGATGAGGTACCTACTATTAATACCGACTGGTGGAACTATGGCGGAATCACCCGAGATGTCACATTAGTTTCCACTCCAAAATCATTTATAGAAGATTATAAAATTCAGCTGGCTAAAAATGAAAAAGATGTCATCGAAGGTTTTATTCAATTAAAAGGTGCGACTGAAAAAGAAAAAGTAACCGTTGAAATCCCTGAATTAAAGATAAAATCTTCTTTCACTGCTGATGAAAACGGATTTGTTAAAATTAAAATCCCTGTAAAAAACATTGATTACTGGTCGCCTGAAAATCCCAAATTATATGATGTAAAAATCAGCACAAAAACAGATAAAAATTCGGATAAAATAGGTTTTAGAACCATTAAAACAGTTGACAAAGACATTATTTTGAACGGAAAATCAATCTTTCTAAAAGGTATTTCTGTACACGATGAAAACCCATTGGTCGGCGGTCGTCTGAAATCTGAAGGAGACATCAGGATGATTCTCAACTGGGCGAAAGAACTGGGTTGTAACTATATCCGTTTAGCACATTATACACACAACGAAACCATGCTCCGTCTCGCAGACGAGATAGGTCTTATGGTATGGGCAGAAGTTCCTGTATACTGGACGATTTCATGGAACAATGAAGAAACTTATAAAAACGCAGAAAATCAGCTTGCGGTAGGCATCGAAAGAGATAAAAACAGAGCATCAGTAATTATCTGGTCTGTAGGAAATGAAACACCTGTAAGCAAAGAACGTAACGTTTTTATGGGGAAACTTATCGATAAAGTAAGAGCTATTGATGACACCAGACTTGTCGCCGCAGCGCTTGAGATTGAAAGAGATGGCTATGCTGTGACCGTAGAAGATCCTCTGGGAGACAAGCTTGATCTGGCAAGTTTCAACGAATACGGAGGTTGGTATTGGTCTGAACCTAAAGAATTGCCAAAGTATAATTTTGAAATTAAATTTAATAAACCCGTAGTGATTTCAGAATTCGGAGCTGATGCTCTGGCTGGTTTTCATGCAGATGACGACACAGTCTGGAGTGAAGAGTATCAGGAATTATTTTACAAAAACCAGCTCAATATGTTGGAGAAAATTGACGGTTTACGAGGTATGACCCCATGGATTTTGGTTGATTTTAAATCTCCGCGGAGACAAAACCCTAAATATCAGAATTTCTGGAACCGAAAAGGTCTGATTTCTGAAACAGGCTACAAGAAAAAAGCATATTATATTCTTCAGAATTATTACAAAAATAAAAATTTAAATAAAAAATAAAAATCATCATCAAAATGAAAAATATATTTAGCATTGCAGGATCTTTTCTGATTTTCTCTGTACTTGCATGTACTCATGTAGATAAGGTTGAGTTTACCGATGGTGAGACAACGCAGACAGAAAATCCTGATCCGTTTTCAGCAAAAAAAGTGACTGTAGATATGGGACCCGGCTTTAATCTGGGAAATACTTTCGATAATGGAAACAATCCCACCACTTTTACATCCATTAAACCTATTATAGATTTGTATAAAAATGCGGGAATGAAACATATAAGAATTCCTACAACCTGGATGGACAGATTCCCTGATAATCTGGCAGACTCAAATGGGAATCTTAATGTGAATCACCCAAGATTTTTAGAACTTGTTGCAACAATCGACTACGCACTCAGTCAGAACCTCTATGTAATTCTTAATACACATCATGAGTCCTGGCTAAAAGATCATTACGACGGTTCTGCAGCTTATGACACAAAATTCCGTACTCTATGGACGGGAATTGCCAGTTATTTCAAAAATTATCCGAAAAAATTAATTTTTGAAGTTTTGAATGAGCCTGAAGGGTATTTAGGAGAGCTCGACGGATCAGGTCCGTTTCCTGATCCTACAGATGCAAAGGCCTTAGAATATACTAGAAGAGTAAATCTTGTCGGCTACAATGCCATAAGAACGACCGGCGGAAACAATGATAAAAGAATCATCATGGTCGGAATGAACGGTCAGGGAAATGCACTCTACATCGCCAATGTTTACCCCAACAAAGCAAGTTTGCCGGGTACCGGAAATGATGATTATGTTACGCTTCAGGTTCACACTTACACACCGTGGGCATTTTGTGGAGAAACAGGAAGCAACGCAGCTTTTCCCGGATCAGCAACTTTTGAAAAAGGAATTCAGGATGTAAAAATTCAATCTGTAAAACTAAACGTTCCCATTCATTACGGTGAATTTGGCGTAGGAAGAACCACCAATACCGCAGAAAGAAACACTGATCTTGTAAGAGGTTATTACCGCACAATGGCAAAAACAACCTTAGCACAATCCATGTCTTACAGTGTATGGGACGACAGAGGCTGGTTCGCTCTTGCCAATCCTGCAGGAACATCTTTTGTTTATAATATCGTTCCGTTTATGTTGCAGTAAAAACACTTCATATATTTTTATCAAAGGCTGTTTTAATTTCAAATTGATTATTAAGACAGCCTTTTTTTATAATAGCATCAACTACAGACAGTTGGTGCTATTTTATTGACTTAAAATTATTGTCTGGATTATTTGATTTGGCTAAACAAATCAAATAATCTCTAAAAAGTGTTTTAAGATAAACTCGTTTAGGCACAAACAGCCAACTGATGCCATTTATTTAAATGGTATCATTTCTTGTTTTAGCCCAAATCATCATTAAAATATCCATCATAAAATAAAAATCCTCCATTTTCAGCAGTCTCTTAAAAATCCAACTTTGCAACAGACAAAACTCAGTGAAAGTAAAATCTAAAAAATAAAATAAATGTCTGTTTCTGATTTATTTAAACCCCTCACATTTCTTCACGGATCACCGATGAGGAACCGTTTTATGATGGCTCCATTAACAAGTCAACAAAGTGATTTTGATGGAACCGCTTCTCAATATGACCAATTTTGGATGGAGCAATTGGCGCAGAGTGGTTACGGATTAATTCAAACAAGTGCATCAACTGTAGAGGCAGGAGCGATCGCATTTGAACGTCAGTTGGGAATCCACAGTGATAAACATTTACCCGGATTAACGAAAATAGCTACAGCAATTCGGAAAGGCGGTGCATTATCGGCTGTACAACTGCATCACGCCGGACACAGAGCTGTTCTGTCGTTAGGCGGAATTCCGGCTCCTGCATCAGGCAAAACATTAAAAAATGTCAAAGCGCTATCTACAGAAGGAGTGGAAAGAGTCCGTGACAGTTTTATTGAAGCTGCAAAAAGAGCAAAATTGGCAGGATTTGACGGCGTTTCTGTTCACGGTGCTTTTGGTTGGATTTTGTCTGAATTTCTATCTCCAAATCTGAATGACAGAACTGATAAATATGGAGGAAATGTAGAAAACAGAGCACGTTTTACGATGGAAGTGATTGAAGGAATACGAAAAGCTTGCGGTTCTGACTTTCAAATTGGATGGCGATTATCGATTGAGCGGTACGGACTTCGTCTGGAAGAATTGCGCGAAATTACTGCCGCAATTTTTGATAAGCAATTAATTGATTATCTGGATTTAGCACTTTGGGATTCTGCTCAGCTTGTGAGGGAAGGAAGTTTTCAGGGGAAGACGATGTTGAGTGTTTTCACAGAACTTCCACGAAAAGGCGTTCGTTTGGGTGCGGCCGGAAAAATAATGAGTGCACAACGTGCTGGAGAATTACTGGATGAGGGTTGTGATTTTGTTTTGATTGCAAGAGCAGGAATTCTCCAGCGGGATTTTCCGCTTCAGGTAAAAGCTAATCCGATGTATGACAGTCCGCAATTGCCTGTGACGGCTGATTTTCTCCGTGAAGGCGGGCTGAGTGAACGTTTTATTGAAACAATGAGAGGTTGGCAGACTTTTGTAAAACCGGGATCTTAGGATTTGAGGTTTGAAATTTAAGGTTTAAATTTAGACGAACTTTTTTATTAAGGTTCGTTTTTTTTTTTTTAGAAGCGGATACAAAAAAGGAATTTGAAACCAAAATATTTAATCGTAGAATACGGTTATAACCATTTCAGCGGCATCCTTTTTTCTTATCGCGGTTGCGAAAAAGTTCAACGGATTGCTTCACCTTGTTCGCAATGACAAAAAAGACATAGCGGAAAGCGGGATTAAGCTCCAAAAAAAGAAAGATGAACTGAGAAAATTTCCATTACAAAATGAAAATCATCCATTCTTTGGCCATCATTATTCCCACATCTTTGCAGTGTAAATAAATTTTTATACAATGAAAAAAACAGCAGTTATTATTCTTTCGGACCCAAAATCCGGTTCGGAAGAAGCTTTGGGAAGAGTGTTCAACGCTTTGGCATCGGCTTACGAATTCAAGCATGCGGGCGAAGACGTGAAAATCATTTTTCAGGGAACGGGAATCAGATGGCCGGAACAACTGGAAAAAGCTAATCATCCTGTTCATGGGCTTTACAACGAGGTAAAAGATTACGTTCACGGTCTTTCGAAAGGTTGCGTCGCGGTATTCGGAACGGAAGTTTCAGGGTACGAATTATTGAACGAAAATGAGGTTCCGGGAACGCCCGGTTTACCAAGCTTCCTCAATTTGAGAAACGAGGGCTATGATATTTTGATTTTCTAATCTTGTTTTTAAACTGCCTTTTGAAATTTTTCAGAGGGCAGTTTTGATTTAAAAATAATAATTAAATTGCAGCTATAATGCTATCACAATCTATCTATACGCTCCTAAACGGGCAGAATGGGAATCTGGCTTTCAAGCTTTTTGAGTTTGACAACAATAGTTATTTTGACCATATTCAGAGGAATAATTATTTTACTTTGATCCTGATTACTTCGGGAGAAGGCGTGGCAAGGGTTGACCTTTGCGATTATTCTTTCAAGCAGGATACTTTGTTTTCGTTTTATCCGTATCAGCCTTTTATGTTGCAGTCTGCAAAACCAATTATGGGAATTTCGATACAGTTTCATCACGATTTTTTCTGTATTTACAGGCATCAGAAGGAAATCGCAGCGAATGGAATTTTGTTTAATAATGTCTATCAACAGCCATTTATCAGTTTAAATGAATATAGTAAAAGTTCGATTTTAAATTTGATTAATGGAATTGCCAATGAGCTTAAAAACGATGCTTTCAGAAAAGATGAAGTTTTGATTTCTTATTTAAAAATTTTGCTGGTTACGGCGACAAGAATTAAATTGGAACAGCAAACCATCCGAAATTCTGAAACGGCAAATATTAAGCAACAATTTATGATTCAGAATCTGAAAAATGCTATTGAGGATAATTTCCGAACCAAACATTCAGCCAGTGATTATGCGGATTTACTGAATCAAACTCCTGCTTCACTCGCAAGGATTACGAAAAATCATTTTAATAAAACACTTTCTGATTTAATTACCGAACGGATTATTATTGAAGCCAAAAGAGAATTGTACCTCACGGACAAAACGATTAAAGAAATTGCCTACGAGTTGGGATATGAGGATGAATATTATTTCAGCAGACTTTTTAAAAATAAAACGGATATTTCCCCACAGATTTACCGAAATACCATTGGTTTCAACAGAGGTGCAGAATCTAATTAAATTTAAAAAATGGACAAGAACAAATATATGCTTGAATGCATTGAACTTGCAAAAAAGGCTTTGGAAAAGGGAAATCCGCCAGTAGGTTCTTTATTGGTTTTTGAGGATAAAATCATCGGCAGAGGAATAGAATCCGGGAAATCCAGCGGAGATATTACGCAACACGCAGAGATTTTAGCGGTAAAAGATGCTTTGAAAAATGGTTATAAGGATGTTCTTGAAAAATCTGTGATGTTTTCTACTCACGAGCCCTGTATTATGTGTTCTTATCTTATCAGACATCATCAAATTGCAAAATTAGTTTTTGGAGTTTCTGTTCCTTTTGTTGGTGGGCAATCTTCTGATTTTAAAATTCTTGAAACGGAAAGTATTCCAAAATGGAGAAACAGACCTGAAATTGAATCGGGAATTTTACAACACGAGTGTGAGATTTTGAATAAACAGTTTGCAGATTATCTTTCGACGCAAAAATAATTTCAGTAAAAAAATTAAAGCCTCTCAAATTTGAAAGGCTTTCGTTTTTAATATCAATTTTGATAATGAAATTAATCTAAGATTAAGTTGTCTGTCCGCCATCAACATTGAGAGTTACACCAGTGATATATCGCGCCTCATCACTTGCTAAAAAAGAGACAGCCATTCCTATATCTTTCGGTTCACCGTAATGTCCCAACGCAACGGCTTGTAACATTTGTGAACTGAAAGGCCCGTCCGAAGGATTCATATCTGTATCAATAAGTCCTGGCTGAATAATATTCACGGTAATATTTTTACTTCCCAAATCCCTTGCCCAGCTTCTTGTATACGCTGCTAAAGCTGCTTTGGTAGCGGCATAATCGCCAATTCCGGGATATGGAGAACGAGTAGCTCCGGTGGAACCGATTGAAATAATGCGACCGCCGTTTTTCATAAATGGCAATACATACCGCACTGTATTTACCACACCATGAACATTGACATCCCATTGTTGCTGTAACGCAGATAAATCATTATCTTTATTATCAATTTCTCCCGTTACAAATAATCCTGCGCTGTTTACTAAAATATCAATTCCCCATTCTGAAGCCTGTTGAATCGCATTATTTATTTCATCCGAGTTTCCGGTATCTGCTTTTATTGCCATAATTCTTACGCCCAAAGCTTCAATCTCTGCAACCAAATCTTCTGCTTTCTGTTTTGAATTTACATAGGTGAAAATAACATTTGCTCCTTCCAATGCAAGCTGTCTCACGATTCCTGCTCCAATTCCACGGCTTCCACCTGTTACAAATGCTGTTTTATTTTTTAATTTTGACATAATAGTTATGATTTTTATGATTAAATATGAAATATAATTGAACCCTTTGTAGTACCTGACTCCAAATCCTGATGAGCTTTTGCCACATCTGATAAAGAATAAACTGTAGGATTGATTTCTCCTAATATTCCGTTTCGTAAAGCATCAAACATTTCTGTTGCAGCAGATTGAATGCTTGCTTTGTCAGGAAAATAACTTCCTAAACTGGGACGGATGAAATTAATTTCCCTGTCATTTAAAATTTTATTATCAATGTCTGGAACTCCGGAAGAGTTTCCGAACAACAAATATGTTCCTCCAGTTTTCAGGACATTAAGAGAATCATTGAAAGTTGTATTTCCGACACCATCAAAAACAGCATCCACTCCCTTTCCTTTTGTGAAATTGTCTACAGATTCAGTTAAATTTTCAGTATCCAAAGCAACGACAAGGTCAATTCCGTGGCTAAGAGCATAAGATTTTTTACTGCTGTTTCCCACTGATCCAATCACTATTGCACCTAAAGCTTTCGCCCATCTGCTTACTAATGAACCGACTCCTCCCGCCGCTGCGTGAACTAAAATTGTATCACCCTCTTTCAAAGAATAAGCCTGTTTGATGAGCATTCTTGCAGTAAGACCTTTCGCCATAATTGCTGTAGCCTCATCAAAAGAAACATCATCCGGAAGTTTTATAAGTTCGGAAGCATTTATCAATCTGCGTTCTGCATAAGCTCCAAGCGCGAAAAAATATCCTACCCTATCTCCTGCAGCAATATCTTTCACATTTTCTCCTACAGATTCTACAATACCTGCCGCTTCCACCCCAATGGTCACCGGAAAATTATTGAGTGGAAAAGTTCCGTTTTGGAACATCACATCTACAAAATTCAAAGCAATTGCTTTTTGGTTAAGTACTACCTGATCTGCGTTTGGTGTACCAATTGTTTCTAAGCCATATTCGAGAACTGCAGGCGAACCTTGTCTGCCCATTCTGACAATTGCGGTTTCATTATTTTTCTCCATTTTTTAGATTTTTGTTAAACTTTTTGACTTGACAAAGTTGCGACAGTGCAAAAACATACACATTGACAAATGCAGTAATTTATTCTTGACATTTATTAAGTGGATTGATAAATATTCTGTATTTTCACGTAATTATTAATGTTAAATACTTTTTCCATTGGCTTCCATACCATTTGAACCTCTCTTTATTTACATTGAATCTAAGTCAGCACTTACACTGAGTGATGAAGAGAAAATTCTTATACAAAATACATTTAGATCAAAACATTTACGCAAAAAGCAATATCTGTTAGAGGAAGGAGATGTCTGTAAGTATATGTCTTTCATTGTAAAAGGTTCCGGACGGATGTATTCTGTAAATGAAAAGGGTCAGGAACACACTATTAGATTTGCGGTTGAAAATTGGTGGCTGGGAGATTATGAAAGTTATAATTTCCATACAGTTTCTCTTTATAATATTGAAGTTCTTGAAGATTCTGAAGTTCTGATGATTGGGCAAAACAAATTGCAGGAACTTAGAGTTGCAATACCTGCAATTGATGTAATGGTAAAAGAAATTGACAAAAAAGGGATTGCTGCCACCCAAAAACGCATCCATTCTTCCATCAGCCTAAGCGCAGAAGAGCGTTATGATAATTTGATAAAATCTTATCCTGAATTTTTAAGCCGTTTTCCGCAAAATATGATTGCTTCTTACTTAGGAATTTCACCGGAAACTTTAAGCCGCATCCGAAAGAATATGTTAAAGAAGTAATCACTAAAAAAACTTCTCTAAATAAAAGCTGATCTTATATTTTAACGTTTATTATATCTTTTTGGAATGATAGATTATTATTCAGAACAAATAATAACTCAATAATTATTTTAGCTGTTGCCCCTTCAATTTTATAGCCATTCACTTCATGGAGGTCGTCATCACCAATTCTACGGGAATACTGATCTCACTGTAACCGATGATCTTGAGGTTTGTAAAATGAGCCAGTTTTAATTCAAAAATTTTCTGAACTTCACATCTATTTAATCAGAATAATCAGCATTGCAAAAAATTAACCAACTATTTTTGACTGTTAAACCTTACTTTTTTGTGAGAAGACGATTTTCTAAGCATTACTGTAATTTACCACGGTGATTTTTTCATACATTCATAAAGTATAGAACAAAAAAAAATCCCGAATGAACGGGATTTAAATTTATTTGATCTCTACAGGAACTGAGATTTTATCCCAATCCATCGTGAATCCACTGCTGTTTACTTTATAAACCAAACTTTCCTGTGCCGCTTTCAAAGCCTTTGTTTTTACATCAACACGCAAAACATCCTTCGATTCTTCATATTTATAAGCGCCCCACTGTTTTGCTTCTTTGTTAAAAACTGCAGTCCAGGTTCCGGATGTTTTTGGAACCAAGAAAAAGCTGTATTTACCTGCAGGAAGTTTTTTACCCTGAACAGTAATGTCTTTACTGGTTTCGAAAGTTGTTGCATCATTGGCACCTGCACGCCAAATTTTATCGTAAGGTACCAAATCACCCCAGATGGTACGACCTTTCAAAGAAGGACTGCCATAGGCAATGGTAATATTTGCATCTTTAACTTTTCCGGTAGCCGTCATTGCAGGACTGGCTGGTTTTTTAGTTTCCTGTGCAAATGCATTAACTGAAATTGTCATTGCAGCCACAAGAGCGGTAGCCGATTTAAAAATTGTATTCATAATATTTTTTTAATTTTTGATTTATTTATCTTCTACGAATTTACTGCTTTTGGCTTATAAAACAGTAACCCAATTGCAGAAAATATAATCACCGCCGCTGCTCCAATGACGTTAAGCCAAAGGAAAGAGACAATGTCGAACTGATAAACTGCGATAACCGTAATTTCCGACAAAATTGCAGAGATAAATACATTGGGTCCGTTGATTTTTTTAAAGTAAAATGCAACAAGAAAAATCCCTAAAATCGGACCGTAGAAAAGCGACCCTAAAACATTGACCGCTTCAATAAGTGAACCCATCTGAGTGGCAAACATAGCAACACCAATGGAGAAAATCCCCCAGGCTAAAGTGTGCAGTCGACTGTACTTCAATTCGGTCGCGTCATCAGGAATTTCTTTTTTAAATATTAAATGAACATCTTTTAATGAACAGGCTGCAAGAGAATTCAGTGCTGCAGAAATTGAACCCCAGCTTGCCAAAAAAATAACAGCGAACAACAATCCAATCATCCCGACAGGCAAAGTGTTTTTTACAAAATACAGGAAAATATAATTCGTGTCTGTTTTCTCTGCATTGTAATTTGATTTATTGATCGCTTCTTCTACCCTGCCGTGTAGATCTTTTACCTCAGTTTGTGTCTTTTTAAAATCATGAATTGTCTTGTTAAGTTGAGGAGACTGAGTTCCTTTTAATTTTAAAATTTCTTTCGATTCTGAATTAAATTTTTCCTGTAAATCCTGATGTTCTTTTTCAAAAACCGCAGCCTGTTCAGGTTTTGTCTCTTTTAAATGCTGATAAGACCTTTCATTAAAATAAACCGGAGCCGGCTTAAGTGAAAAGAATGCGAAAAGCAGAGCACCAATTAAAAGAATTGCAAACTGCATTGGTATTTTAACCAAACCATTCAGAAGCAAACCCATTTTTGCATTGGTATTGTCTTTCGCAGTAATATACCTCCCGACCTGACTCTGATCTGTACCGAAATATGAAAGTGCCAGAAAAAAACCGCCAATTAGTCCGCTCCAGATGTTGTATTTATCTTTCCAGTCAAATTCTGTGGTAATTACATTAAGCTTTCCTGATTTCCCAGCAAGATAAAGCGCATCCTTAAAACCAATTCCATTCGGCATATTTTCAATAAGAAGATATCCTGCAAAAGCCATTGTTCCGAGAATAATTAGAAACTGTAATTTTTGAGTGTGAGCAATCGCTTTAGCACCGCCAATGTAAGTGTAAATCAATAAAATTCCACCTGTTAAAACATTTGTCAGATAAATATCCCAATTTAAAACACTTGATAAAATAATACTTGGAGCGTAAATACTGATTCCTGTTGATAAACCTCTGGAAAAAAGAAAAAGCAGTGAAGTAAGCACCCTTGTTTTCTTATCAAAACGATTTTCTAAATATTCATAAGCTGTGTAAACATTTAAGCGCTGAAAAATCGGGATGAAAGTGATACAAATTACAATCATCGCCAACGGCAAACCAAAATAATACTGAACGAAACGCATCCCGTCTGTGTAAGCCTGTCCCGGTGCCGAAAGAAATGTAATCGCACTTGCCTGAGTAGCCATAATCCCGATAAGCACGATGTACCAAGGCATTTTGTTGTCTGCTTTCAGATAAGATTCGTTGCTTTTCTGTCCACGTCCGATGAATACGCCGTAAACCACCACTGCAACGAGTGTAAAAATAAGAACTGTCCAGTCTATCGTACTCATGCCCAAAATTTAGTAAACACGTAATAAAATGTAATTTGAACTACCAGCGCGACAGCCAGTAATATGTACCAAGTATTCCAGTTTTTAAGTTGATTGTTCATCAGTTTTTCTGTGCAGATAAAAAGTTTAAAAATAATCTTGCCGCACCCACATTTCCCGCAGGCAACTGTCTGAAAAACGCCAACGGTGTGTAAATGAAATTACCCTTTCCGTATTTGGCATATAAAGTTGATCCTTTTAGAGGTTCTTCATTTGTATCGTGCATTTCAAAAAGTGGTTCGTATGCTTCATCCCAACTATCCGGGAAATAGGCACCACGCTCCTGAACCCAACCTTTAAAATCATCCGCAGTAATTTTGTTTGGAAAATTCAGTAATTGATGATTTGGATTTAAAAATTTAACGGCCGCATTTTCTTCAGTAACACGCTTATTGGCAATGTTGAAACTGTACATTCCCAATTGATCAACGGTTGTATCCTGATTGGTGTTGTACTGCATCACCAGATTACCTCCGGCTTTTACATAAGACCATAAAAAAGGCATCCAGCGACCCAGTTTTTTCTCTGTATTATTGGCACGAACACCAAGAACGATGGCGTCATATTGCGAAAGTCTGTTTAGACTGCTGTTTCCGGCTGATTCATCAGGATTCCCATAAAAATCTTCGCCTTTCAAAACATCAACCTGAATACCTGTAATTCTCAGGAACTCAGGAATAAAATCTCCTGCACCCTGAATATAACCTACTTTTTTCACTTTCATCTGAATATCACCTTTCATCACAGCAACTGTAGCAGGTGCAAAATATTGTAGAGAAGATAAATGCGGATACTGAATCAATACCTGTTTTTTATTAAAAGTGACTCCATCTGCAACAAAATTAGCTTCCAATTGTAACTGATTTGATTTTATGGAGGTCAATTTAGCTTTTGGAATGATGTAATCGACCGTAAAATCTTTTCCGTTAATCGATTTTAAATCGCCGCCGCCTAATCTTTCTCCGTTAAACATCATATTTACTTTTCCATTATTGAATTGTTTGTTGGAATTCACCTTAAAATTTAAGCTTACATTCAAATCTTCATTTTCTTTAACCATATAAAGAGGTTGGGTAAATTTAAGTTCCAATGCAGGAACAATGCGTAAGCCTTCGACCACATCCCCACGTACCGGATCTAATTTTTTAAATGATAAAGGAAGTTTCACCTCAAATTTTTCAGAACCGATTTTTAAATCAAGCAAAACATTTAATGGTGATTCTGCTTCAGGCAAACCGACTAAAGTCTCATTTGGAACAGAAAATGTTGCTGCGTCCTTTGCTGGTTTTGCCAACCAGTAAGGTTCTGTGAGTGCTGCATCTGCCGGAATCTGAATTTGATGCTGAATAGTAATTAAAGAATCTTTTGAAAGTTTTCTGTTGAAGTTTTCAGACTGATTCAGCCATTTTACATTTTCTAAAATCACAGTATTTTCAGCTCTAGAAATCAGATTTAACCTGAAATTATGACTTTCTCCTGCAACCGCTTCAGCCTGATTGGTAACCACTTCGCCCATAAATCCAGCACAGCTTAGAATGATTTGGTCAAGTGATTTAATTTTATCTTTTTTTAAATCTGAATCATTTAATGAAATAACCTTTTTTCTTAAAGCCAATAAAGCTGATAAACTTTGATCCGGCTGGTTGAAATTGAAAGTTGAAATAATTTTATCTAGAGACTGGTCGATTTCCGGGTTTCCTTCGTTTGTCCAGGTTTTATTGATTCCATCAAAAAGGGTTGCTTTTGCAGGTTCGCCAGCAACGTGAGAAAAATATTCAGTTTTGATACCAGCTACAGACTGAGTTCCTGCACCCTGACTTTTATGTAAACTTCTGCTTAATCCTGCCAATTCACCATAGCCCATTCCCAGTTGCGCATCATATTGTCCAACGGTAATTTTGAGTTGGTTTTCAGCCGTCGTATTGTTGTTCCCAAATCGGAAAGTATTCCACAACAAACGTTTTGGTTGCCAAACATTCACATATTTCAATTGATCAGGAAAAGCCTTTTTATCGCCTGCCAGTTTAAAAGCTCTTTCAGCAACGACCGCCGAAGCTGCGTGTTGCCCGTGACCTGCCGCAGAAGTAGGAGGAAAACGACAAATGATTACATCAGGACGGAATTGACGGATGACCCAAACGACATCCGCAGTAATACTGTTCTCATCCCACTGTTTAAAAGTGTCGGTCGTATTTTTAGAAAAACCAAAATCAATCGCTCGGGTAAAAAACTGTTGTGCACCATCTAACTTTCTTGCCTCCAGAAGCTCATGCGTTCTGATTAAACCCAATGCAGCATTCTGCTCTGTTCCCAATAAATTCTGGCCACCATCACCTCTGGTTAAAGACAAATAGCCCGTTTCCACATTCTGTTCGTTGATCAGCCATGATAGCAATCCTGTATTTTCATCATCGGGATGAGCAGCAAGGTATAGAACTTTAGGAATATTTTTCAGAGTTTTGAGGTCGCGGTAAATTACCGAAGACTTTGAAGGCCGAATCTGTTGGGCCGAACAAAAAACCGTAAAAAAGCCAAGAATAAATACAATGATTGCTTTGTTGAACATTTGAATTTGCTTTGCGGGCAAATATAAGTAAATCGTTTCTCTTTCAGACGTAAATGAAAAATCAGTTGGTGACTGCCAAATTTCGTTGTAATCTTTATAAAATCTTATGAGGAAATTAAAAAACAGCTGAAGAAAACTAAAGTCAAGTAACACCTGCCGGTGTTGATGATGAACCAAGATTGTTTACCAAAATATCCAGTTTTCCATAAGCAATTAGCACTTCGCTGATCACTTTCTTTGTTCTTTCAGATGCAGCCAGGCGTGTGCTCAACATCCAGCTAAAAGGAATGGAAGACCACGAACTGATTACCAAAAAGATCTATCCTGTTTGTAGAAATCATCCCAGATTTGTTCTCCGATCTTAGCTTTTATCACCATTTTGAAACGTAATCTGTACTGACTGACATTGATGTTTTTAGCCAATTCCATCGATTGGTCAAAAACAGATATATAATTTTCGATGAAAATTCAGTAATTTATAATAGAAATGTATCAGTTATTAGAAATTCTTAAATTTTGAAGAAAATTGGCTCAAAGATTGTTCATTTTTCTATCAATGTGTGATATAATTTAAACTTTAGTTTAAGATGAAATTTTATTTAAACTAAATTTAACACTATGTCAGTCATAATGAATTTTTGTTATAAATACTTAAAAATTAAACTGAAAGAAAAGATGTAAAAGTAATGGTAACAAAATACCACAAGAAATATCATGTTCTGTTTAAAATCTTGTTGAAAAAAAAATGTTACTTTTGCCGGAGAAAAAAAAATGTCAATTTTGTTATAATCGCTATCTTAGCGTTACCATATCAAAAATATTAAAAGGAAAAAGCATGAAAAAAATATTTTTACTATTTGCTATTGTGATTGGCTTCACTGCATTTTCACAGATTAAAGTTCTTAAAAATGAGACTTTGGTAGAAATCGGAAAAGATAATTCTGTGGGCCTGTACAAAAAAGATAACAGATATACTTTCAACTATCAGGATATCAACAATTCAAATCTAAATACCTTCAGATCATTCTCTTTTATTGATTTGAATGGTGATGTGATGGGACTTTATAAGATGATTTCAGACGGTTTCATCGACGAACCTTCAGGAAATATTTCTCTTGAACTTCCGAATGATATTATTGAGCTTCATTTCGAGAAAAACTACGGTCAGCCGACGATGCAGTTTATTCAGTATATCAACAAAAACAAAAAATACGTTGGTAAATCTCAGTTTTTAAACAAAAAACAGTTGGATAAAATCTTCGGTGTCGGTACTCCAAAAGCTGCGCTTTATAACAAACCTGTGAAGCAACAGCCTGCAGTAAACCCTCAGCCAGCTCAGACTCAGCAGACTTACACACAACCCAGTACTCCGACAGCGCAACCGGCAAAAAAGCCTGTCAGAAAAAGAAAATAGTCACAGTTACAACAATATTTAAACTCATTCTTTACGGATGAGTTTTTTTGTTTTATTTTTGTAAAATATCAATACAAAACATGTCATTAATTATAAATAATTTAACCAAAACTTTCGGAACTCAGATTGCACTGAACGGTATCAATATTTCAACAGAAAAGAACGAAATCATCGGTCTTTTAGGCCCAAATGGTGCAGGAAAATCCACGCTGATGAAATCTATCGTTGGTGCTCTGAAAATCGAAAAGGGCGAAATCTTTTTAGACGGAAAAAATATTGTTGACAACGAAATCGAAACTAAAAAGAAAATTGGTTTTCTTCCGGAAAACAATCCGCTATATCTGGAAATGTATGTAAAAGAATATCTGCAGTTTGTGGCGAATATCCACAAAATCCCGATGTCGAGAGTGGATGAAGTGATTGAAACAGTGGGTTTAAGTCCCGAAAAATCTAAGAAAATCAGTCAGCTTTCTAAAGGTTACAAACAAAGAGTTGGCCTTGCGCAGGCGATTATTCACCAGCCGGAACTTCTAATTTTAGATGAACCGACCAATGGTTTAGACCCGAATCAAATTCTTGAGATAAGAAGCGTTATCAAAGAAATCGGCAATAAAAAAACGGTAATCCTTTCTACACACATTATGCAGGAAGTTGAGGCTTTGTGCAGCAGAGTAATTTTGATCCACAAAGGAAACATTTTACAGGATTGTGCCATTGAAGATTTCAAAGGAAAATTCAACAGTCTTGAAGAAGCATTTACAGCTTACACAACTCAGGAAACAGTTTAAGATTTGTTGGATTTAATTTAATAACTTTTAAAATCAGCAAAATCCATAAAATCAGCGAGATACAATAAAAACAAGACCTTCAAAATTTGCAGGTCTTGTTGATTTTACCAAATCATTATTCTTTCCGATGGTGCTTTGTACATTTTATCACCTTCCTTTATATCAAACGCTTTGATAAACGAATCCTGATTCACCAAAGGCCCAAAAGCCCTGAAAACTCCCGGTGAATGCGGATCTGTTTTTACCTGATTGATCATGTACTGTTCGGTAGATTTCGTACGCCAAACGGTTGCCCAGCTTAGGAAAAACCTCTGATCCTGATTGTAACCACTGATCAAACCAGGATTTCCTTTGTCTTTGAGATACATTTGCAACGCTTCGTATGCAACTGAAACTCCGCCAAGATCGCCAATATTTTCACCGCTTGTGAATTTACCGTTTACGAAACTTCCTTTCACAGGCTCGTAAGCGTTGTACTGAGCAGCCAGCTGAGCTACTTTTGCATCGAAGTTTTTGCGGTCTTCGGCTGTCCACCAGTTATTTAAATTTCCATCACCATCGAATCTCGAACCACTGTCGTCAAATCCATGGGAAATCTCATGACCGATCACGGCACCAATTCCACCAAAGTTTACTGCAGCATCAGCTTTTGGATTATAAAAAGGAGGTTGCAAAATTGCCGCTGGGAAAACAATCTCGTTGTTTGAACCACTGTAATAAGCGTTAACCGTTTGCGGTGTCATCCCCCATTCTTTTTTGTCAACAGGTTTTCCTACTTTTTCCAGACTTTTCTCATATTGCCATGCCGACACGTTTTGAAGATTGGAATATAATGATGTTCCTTTTTCCACTTTCAATTTAGAATAATCTTTCCACTGATCCGGATAGGCGATTTTCACGCTGAATTTAGAAAGTTTTTCATGCGCTTTAATTTTCGTTTCAGGAGACATCCAGTCGATCTCCGTGATGTGTTTATCGAATGCCTTCACAATGTAATCTATGTAGGTTTCCATCTGTTGCTTAGACTCCGCAGTGAAGTACTTTTCAACATATAATTTCCCGAAAGCCTCACCCAGTATAGAATTTACCATTGCCAGACCTCTTTTGTTCATAGCCCGCTGCTCTTTCTGGCCCTGTAAATATTTAGCATAAAAATCAAACCGGATTTTCTCTAAATTTTCATCAAGATTGGAAGCATTTCCGTTGATGATATGGTATTTCAGATAATCTTTCAGCAAAGGAATATTTTTCTGCGTGAAAATCTGATCCATGTTTTGGTAATATTTCAGTTCGCCAATAATCACACGATCGGTATTTACGCCGGCATCTTTAAGGTATTTCGAAAGGTTTACATTTTTTACCAAAGCAGGCAATTCAGAAACTTTTTTCGGATTATATCTTAAATTAGCGTCACGGTTTTGCTCTAATGTAAGAAGGTCATTTGCCATTTTTTTCTCAAAATCAACCACATTTTTAGCGGCAGCATCAGAATTTTTATAACCTAAAATCACGAAAAGTTTAGAAATATAACTTTGATATTCTGCCAGAGTTTTGGTGTTGGCTTCATTTACTTTTTGGTAATAATCTCTTCCTAAACCAAGGTCGGGGCCACCAAGATAAACAGCATTCATGTTAGAATCTTTCAAATCTGCACTCACTCTCCATCCGTAGAATGAATTGTCACCTAATTTTGTAGCTTCCAGTAAATATTTTTGAAGATCTGCGACATTTTTAATAGCATCAATTTTTGCCAGATCAGATTTAATTGGAGCTAAACCTTCAGCATTTCGTTTTGACGTATCCATAAAACTTGCATACAGATTCTGGATTTTCTGACCTTCTGAAGCTTCAGGATAAGTTTCGCTCAAAATTTTATTTAAAATATCTAGAGAAGCATCGTCTACATTTTCTCTTAAAGCATTGAACGAGCCCCAACTCGCCTTGTCAGAAGGGATTTGGGTTTCTTTCACCCAGTTTCCGTTGACGAAGGTGAAAAAATCATCCTGAGGCCGCACAGATTTATCCATGTAAGAAAGGTTTATTCCTTCTTCCTTCATTCCAACAAATACAGAATCTGTTTTTGCGGTAACGGGCTGTTCTCTGTTTACAGCTACTTTTTTGTTCGAGCCGCAAGAATTCAAAAAAACAAGACCTGAAAATGCCAAAACGGCAATATTTATTTTTTTCATTAAAATTTTAATTTATGATTTTAAAAAGCAAATCAAATATAATAAATTGTTGTGGAAAACAGAGAGATAACCTTTTATTAAATCAAAACGAGGATTTTCGGCAATAAAAGAAAAACTTTACATTTGAACTATGAAAATTCATCACATTGCCATAATTTGCTCAGATTACAAGGTCTCGAAAATGTTTTACACCGAAATTTTAGGTTTAAATATTATCCGTGAAGTATATCGTGAAGAAAGGCAATCTTACAAACTCGATTTAGCTATCGGAGAACATTATGTGATCGAATTATTTTCATTTCCCAATCCTACGGAACGACCGTCCAGACCGGAATCCTGCGGCTTGAGACATTTGGCTTTTTCTGTTGAAAATGTGAATGAAAAAAGAGAAGAATTAATTCAGAAAGGCTTAAACTGCGAAGAAATCCGGATCGATGAATTTACCGGAAAAGAATTTTTCTTTACGCAGGATCCTGATCAATTGCCTCTGGAATTTTACGAAGAGTGAGGTTTACTATTTTGAACGTAGTGCACAAGGTTTATCTACAATGATGCTGCATCTGTTTCACAAAGCCGTTCCACTTAAATAAGAAAGAGCTTTTCAGCCTACATAAATTTCGAATCTCAAACTTCTAATCTAAAATTTTAATGCGCATAACCCGTGAAGAAACTCACTGCCATAATCGCCAGAACAATGGACGAAATAATCACATAAGTGTAATCTTTTTCCTTTAAATACCCAATCAAGGCAAAAATAATTCTCATCAAAGGTGTGAAAATCAGCATCAGAATTCCCAATTGTATGATTGCCATGCCTTCGCCTTTGCAAAGCGTTTCCCAGAAATGACTCCAGACCTTTTCTGAAGACGTTCCCATATCGAGAAGTTTGTATTTTCGTGGCATTTTGAAACCTTCCATGAAAAGTTTAATAAAGCCAATCAGCGAAGTCACAACGGATAAAATTACGCCCAGACGAAGAAGATTTCCAACAGAACGGTTCAGGTCTACATCAGTGAAGTTCTTTCTCATGAGAAGTTTTTACTAATTCCGTTATACATCATGTAGACTGAAAGTATTGTAATGACAATTGCGAAAAATGTCTTCAACTTTTTTGTTTTTGAAACCATTAAAGTTTTGGAACCGATAAAACTTCCAACAACTACTCCAACCAGAACCGGAGCAACGATGACAGGAATAATTTCACCTCTCTGGAAATAAATTAATGAACTCGCAACGGCAGTTACACCAATCATAAAATTACTCGTCGTTGTAGAAACCTTAAACGGCAACCTCATCATATTATCCATTGCCAGAACTTTCAAAGCACCGGAACCGATTCCTAAAAGTCCGGACATCGCACCAGCAAACATCATCATAAAAAATCCGGGAACGGTATTTCGTGCGGAATAACTTTTAAGAACACCTTTGTCCGGAAAAGTTCCGTATAATTTCAATTTATCTTCTAAAGTACCTTTTATTCTAGGTTCCTGATGATCCGGTTTACCTTTTAAATTTAAAATGACAGTCAGCAAAAGAATACTTGCGAAGATAATTCCGATGGTATTGGGATTGAGCATCCCTGAAACCAAAGCTCCTGCGATGGCTCCAGCCGTGGTAGCAATCTCCAGAAACATACCAATTCTCATATTGGTGAAACCTTCTTTTACAAACGCAACTGCGGCACCTGAAGAAGTTCCGATTACCGAAATAAGCGAAGCACCGATTGCGTAATGCATAGGAACGCCGAAACCCAGCGTCAGTAAAGGAATAATAATAACTCCACCTCCTAAACCTGTGAGAGAACCCAAAAGTCCTGCAGATATTGCTCCAAGGAAGAGAATGATGATTTCAGACATGCTACAAATATAAAACCTTTGGGGTTTTCAGGCAAACATTAGTACGAGATTATTTTTTGCCGTATTTCATAAGGTTAGAAAGATTTTTTGTTCACTTAAAAATTTAAATTTTGTTGATTAATTTAATTGATTTAAGGCAATAATCAAATTCAGAAAAGTTCCTAAAAAAAATAATAAGTGAACCTTAAGGCTGGATAATATATATTTCCGATGTATTTTAACTGATGTATGTAGGTTTTATTTTTATAATTCCATGAAGACTGATATTCGGATTCTTTTGTCTGAATTTTCTGTATTGGTATATTCAGCGATATTCCCAAATCATATTGATTTCTGAACCCAAAATTTAACCCAAAACCGATATTTGAACTGATAGTATAGCTTTTTTCGCCTATATGTGTGTTGTAAAAACTTTCATAATAAACGGTTTCAAACAGGTTTTCGTTCGACTGACCATTTCCCTCGTTGTAAATCATCACATTATTGTTGTAATCAGCACCCACACTTCCCTCGATGTAGATATACTTTTCTTTCACCGGAAATAATCTTCTGTATCCCACAAAAATTGAAATACAGTCATATTTCTGTCCGAAAATCTCTTTATTCGTAAATGGAATTTCGGTTTCATTAAGATTGTATTCGTACTCTATCTTTTTTCTGGAGATAATAAAATCAGCAAAAAGTTTGTTTTCTTCATCCAGATTTTTCAGCAGTTTGCCTCCAAAATAAAATGATATTGGCTTATTTGCACTGAAGTGATTTTTGTCTGCGGATAAATTATTTCTGTAAAAATTCATCCCTGTTCCTGCAGTAATTCCCAAAGAATAGTCAGACTGAGAAAAACATTTAATGGAAAAGAAAAACAGCGCTGCAGCAGCAATTTTAAAAGATAATCTCATGGTTTTGATAAAAGTTTTTCATCTAACGTAAAAGTTCTGTTTAAATTTGAAAATTATTTTATTTAAATCCTAGTCTTTCTGTAATAGCTTTATTTAGTTTTAAAACTTAAAATTCCCAAAACAATTCGGGTGTCACTTTTCAAACATTTAATAAAAGATAAATTTGACGTATTTTTGTACTCATGCAAAACAATCCGAAAATATTTTAAAGGATTTTTCAGATAGAAACCTGTCAAGTCAGGCGTTTGCGTAACCTGCCCAAATCATTCGGGAGAACTTTGAAAAATAAAATATCTACAAATGAAATTATTCTATATCATTTTAGGCGCCACACCTAAAGGCCGGAATATCGAACAGCATGATGTGTTTTTCGGAATTGCGGAAACTCTGAAAGATCTGGTTCCTGCTATGAAAGATTTCTGGCCCGAAGCAAAAGGAAAAATTCACATTGATGCCTATCAGGAAGTGAAATTTGCTGATGGTTTTGAAGTGAAAATCGTTGAAAAAGGATCCGAAATTTCAGAAAACCAGCTGTATTTTATTAATTTAGGTGGATACAAAAAAGGATATTTTGAAGAATTTCACGAGCAACATCTAATGGTGGGAATTTCAATGGCTGAGATTGTGAAAAAAGCCAGGCAAACGAAGTTTTATAAAACAATGGGTTTTGAAGGTGCAGTGAGTCATATCGATGATAAACACGGGGTTGATATCGATGATATTTTTAATGTTAATGATATTCTTCCGGACAAAATGAAAGAAAAATATTCGATTGTTTTGGTTAAATCTGAGGAGGAAAATCAGGAAAATGTAATGGGATTGGGATATTTCAAGATTGATAAGCTGTAGGGATGATGATGCGGGATGTTGCTAAATGCCTCCTCCAACGAATCTCAAATTTCAAACATCAAATCTCAAATTAAATTTAAATAAAAATAAAAAAAGTAAACTAATGAAAATAGGAATTTTAGGTGGCGGACAGCTCGGAAGAATGCTCATTCAGGAAGCGTTGAAATATGATGATGAGTTTTACACTTTAGATCCGGCTGCTGATGCGCCTTGTCACAATATTTCATATTTTACTCAGGGAAGTTTCAATGATTACGAAACCGTTCTGGATTTTGGACGAGATAAAGATGTGGTGACGATTGAAATCGAACATGTGAACGCAGACGCTTTGGCTGAACTTGAAAATCAAGGGGTGAAGGTAGTTCCGAATTCTGCTATTATTAAAACAATTCAACAGAAAATTCTTCAGAAGAAATTCTATGAAGAACACAATATTCCAAGTCCTGAATTTGAAATTATGGATGGAACGGAAGATGAAATTAAAATCGCACTGCCTTTCGTACAAAAACTGAATACAGGCGGTTACGACGGAAAAGGTGTACAGGTCATCCGCACCAAAGAAGACATGAAAAATCTCTGGACTCAGGATTCTGTATTGGAAAAACTGGTTGATATTGATAAGGAACTTTCTGTCATTGTAGCCAGAAACGAAAACGGAGAAACACAGACTTTCCCAGTAACAGAAATGGTTGCCGACCCGAAATTAAATTTGCTTGATTTTAATATCTGTCCGGTTTTCTTAAGTGAAGAAATTGAAAGTCAAATAGATTCTATTACAGAGAAATTTTTGAATGCTGTAAATTCACCGGGATTGTTTGCAATCGAATTGTTTTTAGACAAAGAGGGAAAAGTTTGGGTGAACGAAACTGCTCCGAGACTGCACAATTCCGGACATCAAAGTCAGGAGGGAAATGCCAATTCGCAGTTTGAGCAGATGTACCGTGTGGTGAAAAATTTACCGTTAGCCGACACCGACGCCATTATTTACAGCGGCATGCTGAATTTGGTCGGTGCTGAAGGATTTTCGGGAAAAGTAATTTATGAAGGGATGGAAGAAGTTTTAAAACTTCCTGAAACCTACGTTCATCTTTACGGAAAAACAGAAACCAAACCCGGCAGAAAGATGGGACACATCAATGTTTTGGCAGATTCACGCGAGGAACTGATGGAGAAGTTGGTGGAAGTAAAAGCCATGGTGAGAGTGATCGCTTAAGATCTTTAAAATATATTAAGAAAGACTGCCGGAAAGCAGTCTTTTTTAGTTTTCAAAGAAAAAACTTGCTACAAAAAAACATCCACCAATCAGCACAAGAAGTAAGCCAACTATTAATGCTAATGTATTCAAATTTGGCCCTGGTAAAATTGTCCAGGCCAGACCATTTAAAATAAATCCTAAGATAAAACTAACAATTGATATACTAAATCCTTTTACTTTACTCATTTCTCTTAATCATTAATTTGAGGAAAATCAATCGTCCATTTTTTCTCGAGTGAAAACAGCAAATTACCTTCTGCCGTGATTGAATCAAGTTTCTGACTTATTTGAGATTCTGTAAACGTAACTTCCTGAGCTGTGAAGAATGATGACATCAGAATGAACGTCAACGCAACAATCCGTTTCATGGTTTTTAATGTTTGATGATTTTAAAAATATAAAAATTATTTGAGAACACGGGGAAAGTCTTTTAAAATTTCCAAGGCATTATTTTTGAATTTAAATAAAATCAACTCACAAAATATTCTTTATGAAAACCTATCAAAAAATATTATTGCCCGTGGCAGCCGGAGTTTTGGGACTTTTAATTTTAAACTCATGCTCTGTGGGAATTCCTGAAAATGCAGTAGCCGTGCAGAATTTTAATGCCGACAAATATCTCGGAAAATGGTATGAAATTGCAAGATTCGATTACAAATTTGAGAAGGATATGGACAATGTAACAGCGACTTATTCTTTAAATGAAAATGGAAATATCAAAGTTCAGAACCGTGGTTACAATTACGTGAAAAAAGAATGGAAAGAGTCTGTAGGTGAAGCAAGATTTGTCAACTCACCGAACGAAGCCCGACTGAAAGTTTCTTTTTTCAAGCCGATCTGGGCAGGTTATAATGTTATTGATATTGATGAAAATTACCAATATGCCTTGGTTGTCGGTCACAATTTAAAATACATCTGGATTCTTTCCAGAACAACCGAAATTCCTGAAAGCATAAAACTCCGTTTCCTCGAAAAAGCTCAGAAACTGGGATATAATACGGATGATCTGATTTGGGTAAAGCATAATCAGTAAATCTCATGCAGATTTTGCTGATTGGGAAGATTTTATAATTTTTACTTGAAAATCTATTAAAAATTCATTGGTATACAAAACGTTTGGGGCGGCATCGATTTGCAGCCCCAAACTCAATAAACAATACTAACACTCACCTGTCTATTTTAATATCTTCCAATCATTTGCGAACCTGTTTTGAGACTAGCTCTGCAACAATTACAATTCAATTTATGAAGTTCTTATTTTCAAAACTCAAACTTCAAATTTCAAATTAAAAACTATACCCATTTTTCTTCGCCAATTCAACTATCGATTTTTCAATCGCCTTTCCCAAATCATCGCCTTCAGCATTTCCGCGTTTTTTCATTTCAGAATCGATAAAGCTTTGTCTTTGCTTGGCTAAAACTTCAATTTCTTTCTGAATTTTATCACGGTCTGCAGATTTCTGAGCAACAATTTTATTGATTTCCGCTTTGCTTTTTCCTTTCAGTTCAGAAGGTAATTCTTCTTCTCTGATGGATGAGATGTAGCTTTTGTCTTTTTCAACTTTATCCACCAGATCCCAGTGATCATTTTTGTAGGCATTTTTCTTCGACTTACTTACGGCCCGTTCAACAGCATTTGATGCCGACTGCATTTCTGCGTTGGAATCCTGAGTGGACTGTTTCATTTTCATCTCACTCCCTCTCCGCCCGTAAGAAATGTAGGTGTCATTTAACTGCGAATTGTACTGAGCAATTTTCACATCGTAAGGAGTTTCAATGTAAATCACTTTTTGGTCGCTGTCGATGTTAAAAAACTTTCCGTCGCCAAGACTCGCTCCGTTTTGCCAGAATGTCTGAATTCCCTCATCACGGCTTCCGCAGAAAATGGTGTTCGTATAAATATTTTTTTTCTTTGCGCCTGAAATGGTTTCTTTATAATTAATTTTTCCCTGATCAAAAGGTTCGTTTCCGGCAATATAAATCAGCTTCATACTTTTCTCATTTCCGTCCCAACTCAGATTGCTTGCGGCATCACGAATGACTGCACCACAATATTCATTTCCACCGTTGGTTCTCAAAGCAAACAGTTTTTCTGAAACCAAATCCAGATCCTGAGTGAGCGGTGTAACCTGTCTTATATAATTTTCATCCTGCAAACCGTCATTTCCGTATTCATAAAGGGCAATTTCTACTTGCGGCGCCTTTCCGTTGTACTTCAAAGTGGTCAGCGTATTCACAATATTCCAAAGTCTGGATTTTGCCTGATCAATAAGTCCATCCATACTGTTTGACGTGTCCAAAAGCAGTGCAACCTGAATTTTATTGTCTTTTGAAACGGTAATCTGCGGTTCTGGAGAAATATGACTTTCCACCACTTCTCTATCGTTGGCTTTGCTGCTGCAACGGATGTCTGATAATTTTCCTGCGCTTAAAAAAGCAACTGCACCGGTTGTTAATGCTAAAAATTTTAAAGTGTTCATATCGTATGTTTTTAATGATTTTGTTACGGATTATGGGTTACGGGATTCGGGTTACGTTGCCGGATGCGAATTATAAAGTGGTGTTTGTTGAAAAGATTTTAGTAAAAATATCTCCAAATCCCGCACCCCGAATCCCGCATCTCGAACCTTAAATTTTGAATCTTAAATTATCGACTGTAATACTGAATCTGCATTTCTTTTGGATATTTTACTTCGTAAGAGAAGTTGATTTTATCTGAAGCTCCGCTCGAAATGTTTCTGTTCCAAAGAATACTGCCGGTTTTGTCATCCAGAATTCCGTTTCCTATTTCTAAAGATTTGACCGTAATTTTTGAATTCTCACTTAAAGGAAGCTGGTCCAGAATTTCCAGCTCGATATTTTCTTTGGTGTTGTTTCTCACCGTTATTTGATAAGATTCAGTTTCCCATTTATTTGAGTTAAGCGTTTTCTGTGATGTCTTATCTTCAAGTTTGATGCGTTTTACTACAATTCTTTCATCAACACCTAAAGAAATTGGGAATTCTTCTTTCACATAATTGCTTGTGATATTGGTTTTTCCGATATAATTATCTTCAAAATAAATGTTTCCTTCGCCTGAAATCAGATTTAAATTCTGCCAGTCTTTCACGAAAGCCATCAGGAAAACCTGATTGTTCAGCTTCGGAACCGTGTGATATTTATAGGTTGCATCCACATCTTTTTTATCCAGAATCACATACTGCTCTTTCTCCTGACTGACAATGGTTTGGTTAAATTTCAGTTCATACAAAACATTCATCTGGCTGTCTGAAACCGTTGCCACAGGAATCTGGCTTGGAGCCGCAACTTCCTCACGCATCTGGTAAGAATTAACAGCTGACATTTCAGCTTTTTTCATGTACCCCATTTTAGCATCATCATAATTGTGAGCAGTATATTCTGCAACATAAAGTGGCGATAAAATCGGTCGGTTCTGATTGTAAGAAGGCCTGTAAGTCGAAACAAAAAGTTTCACATTATTCCAGTCCTGTCCGGTTTTCTGATAAATTTTTCCTTTGTAAACAATTTCCAGCGGTTTCTTGGTTGACAATGCCCGCAAATCATAAGAAGGAACCCATCCAGCATTGGAAACAATGTAGCTCACGCCTAAATTCAGATTCATCTCATTTTCAGCGAGAATTTCAAGCAACAGTTCTTTTTTATTCTGATTTTTGTGTGTCTGCTCCTCAGAAAACTGCTTATTGATTTTGGCAATACTTTCATCCAAAACAGATTTCTGTTCATTCAAAAGAAAAACCTGATTGTCGATTTCCAGCATTCTTTTTCTGTAAAATTCCGTCAGTTTGATCAGCTGTTCCTGCGGAGTCGATTTATCGTTGGTAGATACTTTAAGATTGTCATTGATGATATTCTGTTCGCCCGTCAGATTTTTAATTTTAATATTCAGTAAGTTAACCTCTCTCTGAAATTTTTTCTTTTCATCATCCAGTTTTTTTTCGCCTTCAGACATCTCATCATTTTTCAGATAATTACTTTGTGGAGTGATGGATAAAAGTGTTGTGTTTTTTTCAAGATTGATTTTGTAGGTATTTTCATCCAGATCGTTTGGAAGATTGATGATCTTTACTACGTTTCTTCCTTTTTGAAGACTGACATTAGTGCTTCCAAAAACTTTGGCACCCTGCAGAAATACCGTTGCCTGTTTCACTTCAATTTCTTTTTTAATTTCCTGAGATTTAAATAAAGAAAACGTGAGCATTACTAAGAAGATGGAGTGTCGCATTGTTTATTATTTTAAAGTTCTACAGTAAAATTACCCTGAATTTAAACTGACTTTCAGCAGACTTGGTGAAACCATATTCTCACTTGGTGAAAGTTTTGACGTCAAAAAAAAGACAGCCATTTCTGACCGTCCTTTTCACACACTAAAGAATTTCGTATCTTGTTTTGATGCTGAATTTGAGTTTGATATTTTCGATGTTATCAAAAGAATAATCCAGACTTTGGTCGGCTGCTTCCAGCTGTACGTTTGCCATTTTGCTTCGGTAAGCAACGGGCATTACAGAATCGCTCATGTAATCTTCAATTTCAGTGATTTCCAAAGGCGTTCCGGTCTTTTTACCGATGCTTTCCAAAAGATAGTCTGCTTTTTCTTTTGCTGCTTTCAATGCATTGATCTTTACGGTTTTTCTGAAATCGGCAATTTTTGTGTTTTTAATTTCCGCAATATTCAGATTGCTGACCCATTTCTGGTTCAAATCTTCAAAAAGCTTACTCACATTGGTTTTCGCATTGACTTTAAACTGAAAACTCTTCGTAAACTTTGTGGTTTTTGAGTATAAATTCTGATACATCGATTTGAATTTGATGTCTTCATTTTTTACTCCATCGTTCTTCAGGATTTCAAACAAAAGTTTTTCGTTATCAGCCAGTTGATTCTTGTTATCAGCTTTGATTCCGATGTTGAAGATGATTTCATCCGGTTCCACTTCCATTTCGGCAACTCCTGTTACCTCGATTGCATTTTTTTTAATTTCCTGCGCATTCACCAAACTTCCTGCTGCAAAAATTCCGACTAATAAAAGGTGTTTCAGTTTCATATGTTCCTGTTGTTTTAAATTTCTAAAGTAAAATTACGCTAATTTAAAACTGAAAATCTGCAGACTTGGTGAAATGGGGATTTGGCTTGGTAGACGCCTTCTGCTTTTACTTTCAAATTGTTTTAAATTTTATTTCTTAATTTTGTTTATATTCAACTCTAATAATTCAATTTGTGCATTATGACAACTTACAACGTTTCTATACCAGATGACAAAAACTCTTTCTTTCTGGAGTTTTTAGAACTTATTGGTGCGAAATACACAAAGGAGAATGAAGATTCTTTTGAACTGTCAGACGAACAAAAAAAAATACTTGACAGCCAATCCAATTTAGATATATCTGAATATCAGGACAGTGATGAATTTTTAGATGAACTAAAAAAGGAATATGGGCTATAAAGCAATAATATCTCCTGTTGCAAAATTTAATGTGAGAGAAGCTGTTGCCTATTACAAAAAAGTTGCTTCACTAAAAGTTGCTCAGAATTTTGTTAAAGATTATGAATTAACTTTGCAAACCATCCTGCGCAGTCCATTTTTTAAAATTTATTATAAAGACTTTAGAGGGTTGCCATTCAAAAAATATCCATATGTAATTTTCTATCAGATTGATGAAGAGCAAAAACTTATTTATGTGAAAGGTGTTTTCCATGGAAGGCAAAACACATATAAACGACCTGTATAAAATATCTTTGAAGCTGGTGATTTATTTTAGACGTACTTACTTTCCAACATTCAAATCTCTCATCTCTCCATTTGGCGTGATCAGAATAAAAGATTTGCTGTTCTTGTTTTCAATCTTTTCCTCTTTAGTAATTGCTAATTTTACTTCGTACATTACCTGAATAACGGGTTCCATAATTGTAGGATTAATAACAAAATCAAATTCTTTGTCTAAAACCGGTTGATAATACAGGGTTGTTGATTTATTGGTCTGATTTACATTTGCCAGCTTTGTCAAGGCTAAGGAAGAACTGTTGTAAGCCTCATAGGATTTATACATTTCTGTCGGTAGTTTGGTTTGAAAGCCATCATTAATCGATTTTCTACTGTTGGCAAAAGTTTCTCCAAGTAAAGTTTCATAGTTTTTTACTTTTTCCTGAAGTGCAATTTTTGCTTTAATCATCAATTCTTTTTTAATGGTTTCGAGGCTGTTTGCAAAATAATCTACTCTTACAAGATCATAAATTTCATTTTTTGATAGAACTGTAATGAGTTCGTTCAGCTGAGAAGGATTTGAGAATTTAATGTGCAGATTTTTTTTAAGTTCAAAACCTGTAGGAACTTCATTGTACGTTTTTCTGCTGAAAATCTTTTTCTCAACCGCATACTGATAAACAGGAACAAAAGAAACCATATCAACAAAAGTTTCAATTCCTTTATTATTACTGATCAGATCTAATGCGTTCTTTAGGCGTTTATCCATCAGCGAATTCACTTCATCCGATGTTTCTGCTACCTGTGTCAGGCTAAAAATTGCAACATACTTATCCGCTTTTACATTTGCCATTCCCTTGATACTTATAACTATATTATTCTCTGAAGGAACATTGACGCTCATGTTGTTTTCCTGATAATGTACCTGATTTTGATAATTAATATTTCCTGAAACCTGTGCAAAACTGAATTGAAAAAATACAGCCGAAGCAAGGCATAAAATGTTTTTCATAATGATTAAGTTTAAAATTATAATGCAAACTTAATCGCCCCACAAAAACAATTTAAAGCCAACTTGGTCAATTGAGGTTTTCGCTTGGTAGAATTAAAAAAGAGACAACTCAGAAGAATTTTCAGTTTAAATAAAATTAATTGTCAGAAACATTTTACTTAATGCTGAATTTTGGAATATTTAATCTGCTCGATCTTTAAAATCTTTGCGAAAACTACAATCAAAATCACCATTCACAATTCTGTTTTTTAATTAAAAGTTGTTGCTCATAAAATTTTCAACTTGGTAAAAACAGGTTTTCGCTTGGTGAATCGTTTTTGGCGAACTAAATATATGTATATCTTTGTTTTATGAAATTCTATTATTTCTTTTTCGCACTGGCCTTCACTTTTCTTGGGAATAAAATGTATTCTCAAAGCAATAAAGTAGTTGAAGAAGTCACCAGCGAAAGTAAAATTTTACGAAAAGCCGTCGACAAAAAAGATGAATCTGCAGAAGCTGAATCCTATTTTAAAATCGGTGAATCTTATTTTAATGCTTCCAATTTTTCTAAAAGTGAAGAATACTTTTTAAAATCTAAAAACATTTACGAAAAGCTGAATGACAAACAGAATCTCGAAAAGGTCACCAGAAAACTGGCACAATCTCAGGAAAGTCAGAATAAACTGACAGCGGCGGCAAGAAATTATGAGGTCGCTTCAAAAGTCGGTTATTCTAGGGCGAAAAAAATACAGAATTCCAATGATGCTTCCAGGCTGAATTCCAACTCACCGGTTGTAAGGATGGAAGCGATTCAAAACAACATCCAAAACAGCGAGAAGGAAAATAATAAGGAAGATCTTGCGGCCGGATATTCTCAAATGGCTGAGGCTAATCTTGAGGTCAAAAATATCCCCAAAGCAGAAGAAAACCTCACCACGGCATACAAAATTTCAAAAGACGAATCTCCCCAGCAGGCTTTGGCGATCAACCAAAAACTGACCGATCTATATATTGTTAATAAAGATTTTGACAAGGCGATTGAAGTTAAAAAGAAGGTTCTGAAGGAAGATTTCGTTAACGAAAATTCTCAGAAAAAAGTTGAACAGATTCAGGAACTTGCAGATATTTACATCAGGAAAAATGATCCGGAGGAAGCAATTTTTTTACTTAAAAATGCGTACGATATTGCTCTAAATAAAGGTCATACTTTAGAAGCACAGAAAAGTGTGAAAAGACTCGACAGTTTATATGCTATCTCTGAAAATACAGATGCTTCCGTACAACTGTACAGAGATTTTCTAGGGAAATTACCAGATTTGGTTTCAAAAGACCGAAGTTTGGTCGACAATAAAATTCTTGAGGATACCGAACAGAGAATTTCACAGCTCGAACAGGAAAAGAAACTGAAAGATGAACTCATCAGGAAGAAAAACCTTTTCAACTACAGCCTCATTGCTGCATTGGTAATTTTAATAGGTTTAATAATTTTTATTTTCAGAACCTTGAAAAAAGTTCAGATTAAAAACAAAAAAATCGCTTTGCAGTCGTTGCGTCGTGAGATGAATCCGCATTTTATTTTCAACAGCTTAAACTCTGTAAATCATTTTATTGCGACAAATAACGAACTCGAAGCCAACCAATATTTAACCAAATTCTCAAAGCTGATGCGGGGCGTAATGGAAAATTCTACAGATGATTTTATTCCGTTTCAGCAGGAATTAGATTTGCTCCAAAACTATTTAGCTTTAGAAAAAACCCGATTCGCAGATAAGTTTGATTATGAAATTGAAGTGGATGATACTTTGAATACGCAAAGTTTAAAAGTTCCCGGAATGTTGGTGCAGCCATTTCTTGAAAATGCCGTGTGGCATGGTTTACGTTATCGCACTACAAAAGGATTTTTGAAATTAAAATTTGAAAAATCATCCGAAAATCTGAAAATTACCATCGAAGACAACGGCATCGGGATCGAAGAAAGTAAAAAGCAAAAAACCGAACATCAGAAAACCCGAAAAGGCCGCGGCATGAAAAATACTTTGGAAAGAATAGCTTTGCTGAATGATTTGTACAAACAAAATATTGAATGTAAAATCACTGATAAAAGTGATTCTCAGGGAGTTTTTGTAGAAATTTCTTTTAAACTGTCCAACTGATTTTAATTTTAAATATTGAATCTTAAATATTAAATTTTCCAGCATGAAAATAAAATCCGTAATCGTAGACGACGAAAAAATTGCCAGAGAAGTTCTCAGAAACTACCTTACCAAATACTGTCCTCAAATCGAGATTTTGGGCGAAGCGGAAAATATTAAAGAAGCCGTTCCGTTAATTGCTGAAATGCAGCCACAACTGGTTTTTTTGGATGTGGAAATGCCTTTTGGGAACGCTTTTGATGTGTTGGAAGCGACCAAAGCATTTTCCTACGAAACAATTTTCATCACGGCATTTTCACAATATTCGCTTCAGGCTTTGAATAAATCTGCGAGTTATTATATTTTAAAACCCATCGATATTCAGGAACTGATTTTAGCTGTGAATAAAGTGGCAGAAAGTATTCAGAATAAAGAAGAACTCAACCGGAATAAAATTCTTTTAGAAAATTTAAAATTAAAACCTGAAAAACAACAGTTGATTCTTCCGACTTTGCAGGGCTTTGACGTGGTAAAAACTGAAGATATCGTGAGACTTCAGGCAGATGGAAATTTCACTCAGGTATATCTTATCGACGGCTCGAAGAAAATGGTCTGCCGTTTTTTGAAACACTTCGATGACTTGCTGGAAAATCCTTTTGTAAGAGTTCACCGTTCGCATATCATCAATACTGGGTTTGTGAAATCTTATCACAAAAGCGGCACAGCAACATTGGCTGATCAAACTGAAATTGAAGTTTCGGGGAGTTTTAAAGAGCAGTTTCTGAAAGTTTTTTCGTAATTATTGACAAACTTGAACCATTAAGAACATTTAAGGAGTTAAGTTTTATCAAGCTTAGCTTAAAGCGAAGCTCATCTTAATCATTCTAAACAACTTAATAAATCTTAATGGTTTAAATCAACTCTCAAACCTCACAGATTTTCGCCAACCTGTGAGGTTTTGTTCGCAAAATTTTAATTAAGATTTTTATATTCCTTCCACTCCTCAAAACGGTGATCAATTACCTGCTTCATTACATCGTAATTTTCATAATTATCTTCGATGTGATAAAAAGTTTCATATTCAAAATCACTTTCTTCTGCAATGCTGTCGAAAATATTGATGTAATCAGTCGCAAATGAACTGAATTTGTCAGCAAAATCCGTTTCATCAACGTAATAATCTTTTGCAAAAGCATTTCCGAAATCATTCAGATCAGATTCAGAAAATTTTCCGTCTAAAGCTTCCATTACAAATTCTGCTCCCGTGATATCGCGCCTTTTAAGGCTTTCAATCTCATTTTCATGGTCTTCCTGAAGTTCGGCAGAATGCAGATTATGGCTAATACACCAGTTTAGAAACATTCCTGTGTGTGTTGCTCCGTTTTTCCCGGGAATTTCTTCGGGAAAATCTCCGCCGGTATGCCACGAAGCATCATCGTATTTTGTCATAGTATAATTATAGTTGTCAACAGTAGAAATCAAAGATATAAAAAATCATTTTCTTTTGTTCGCTACCGAGATTTTTACGTCATTTGTAACGAATTTTTTTTCAAAATTAAAAGCATGCAAAACGCAGTTCTTATCACCATCGGTGACGAAATTCTTTCCGGAAATACCGTCGATACCAACTCGAATTTTATAGCTACCGAACTTAAAAATATCGGAATCAAAACCGTTCAGATTTTCACCATTTCAGATGAGATCGAAATCATTAAAAACATTTTGAAATCTGCTTTTGTATTGGGAGATTTGGTGATTACGACCGGAGGTTTGGGACCTACAAGAGATGATAAAACCAAGAAAGCCATCGCTGATTTTTTTGATGATGAAATTGCTCTGGATGAGACCACTTTTGAACATCTCAAAGCCTACATGGAAAAACGTGGAAGAATAGAAATTCTGGAAAGAAACCGTGAACAGGCATTTGTTCCAACGAAATCAACAGTTTTCCAAAACCATTTCGGTACCGCTCCGTGCATGATGATGGAAGAAAACGGAAAGATTGTTTTCAGCCTTCCGGGCGTTCCTTACGAAGTGAAACCGTTGATTAAAGATCAGATTGTTCCTTACTTAAAGGAAAAATTCAGTTTAAATTATCTTACGACAAGAATTGTTTCTGTTGTAGGAATTCCTGAAAGTATTTTGGCAGATATGATTGAAGACTGGGAGCTTGCTCTGCCTCAGCACATCTCACTTTCTTATCTTCCGGTGGGAACCCGTGTAAAATTGAGAATCACAGCAAGTGGAAACAACGAAAATGATCTCAAGCAGGAACTTGAGGAGGAGATTCAAAAGCTTTTACCTTTAATAAAACCAAATGTAATTGCCACTTCAGAGGATAAAATTGAAAAGATTCTGGCGGAAATTTTAGCAGAAAAAAAACTGACTTTATCTACCGCTGAAAGCTGCACTGGCGGCGAACTGGCAAAATTAATCACATCCAATCCCGGCAGTTCAAAATATTTTTTGGGAGGAATCATTCCTTACGATACTCAGAAAAAAATTGATATTTTAAATGTAAAAAAAGACACCGTGGATCAACACACTGTCGTGAGTGAGGAGGTTGCTTCAGAAATGGCTTCCGGTTGTCAGATTCTATTTAAAACTGATATTTCACTATCTACAACGGGAGTCGCCGGTCCCGGAAAAGGTGAAGACGGAAAAGACATCGGTTTGGTGTACTACTCTATCAAAGTCGGCGACAAAATTCATAATTCGAAATTATACATGCCACATCTCGAAAGGCTTGATTTCATGCATTTCACAGCGCAGAAGGTAATTCAGGATCTGGTTTCGATGTTAATTTCTGAATAAATAATTGCGATTTTCAGTAACAATATTCAATCATAAACTACTTATAGTACAAATTATAAAAAAATGAAGAAACTCACTTTGTCTTTAGTTCTTTTAGCCGGAACTTTTGCCGTACAGGCACAGAAGTCTGCTAAAACGGTTACAGAAACCGGTTTGGAACTGAATTATATGGACAAAAACGTCCGTCCACAGGATGACTTTTACAATTATGTAAACGGAAGCTGGATGAAAACTGCGAAAATTCCTTCTGATAAACCAACATGGGGAAGTTTCAACAAATTGGCTGATGATACAGACAACAACTCGATGACGATTTTAAATTCTCTTCTGAAGGACAAATTTGCTGACGGAAGTGAAGGAAAAAAAATTCAGGATCTCTATGCGACTTACATGAACATGGAGAAGAGAAATGCTGACGGTATCAAGCCTATCCAAGCCAATATCTCGAAAATTGATGCCATTAAAAACCTTACAGATCTTCAGAATTATTTAGCTTCTGTAACAAAAGAAGGTGAAAATAATTTCTACGGATGGGGCGTTTACTCTGACCTTAAAAATTCTAATATGAATGCCGTTTACCTTGGTGACGCTTCTTTGGGAATGGGAAGAGATTACTACCAGAAAGTTGATGCTAAAAATACCGAAGCTCTTGCCGATTACGAAAAATATGTGGCTTCCATGCTGAAAGAATTGGGTTATACCAACGCTGATGCTGCTGCAAAAGGAATCGTGGAGTATGAAAAAAGCATCGCCAAAAACCTTTTGACCAACGAGCAAAGCCGTGACAATACACTTCAGTACAATCCTAAAACGATGTCTGAACTGAAAACTTTGGTGAAAAATGTAGACCTTCCTGCCTATCTTAAAAAAGTTGGTGTAGACACAGACAGAGTAATCATCAGTGAATTAGGCTATTATAAAAACTTTGATCAATTGGTGAATGCAAAAACACTTCCTGTAATTAAAGATTATTTGAAATTCCACATGATCAGCGGAAATGCATCTTACCTGAGTCAGAAATTAGGTGATATGAAATTTGCGTTCTACGGTAAAAATCTGAGAGGTCAGCAGGAGCAGAGAGCTTTAAACAAAAGAGGTTTTGAATTAATCAATGGATCTCTGGGTGAAGCTTTCGGTAAACTGTATGTTGAAAAATATTTCCCTGCTGAAGCAAAAGCTCAGATGGTGGAACTGATCGATTATTTAAAGAAAAGTTTCGTCGTTCACATCAACGGATTAAGCTGGATGTCTTCTACAACGAAGGTTAAAGCTTTGGAAAAATTAAACAAATTCACTGTAAAAGTAGCCTATCCTGATAAATGGAAAGATTATTCTAAACTGAAAATCACTTCGGAATCTAAGGGAGGAAATCTGTATGCCAACCTTCAGAACATTGGAGAATGGCAATACGGAAAAAGCCTGGAGAAAATAGGAAAACCGGTAGATAAAACTGAATGGGGAATGACGCCACAGACGGTAAACGCTTACTACAATCCGGTAAACAACGAGATTGTTTTCCCTGCTGCGATTCTTCAGCCGCCTTTCTTCAATCCTAAAGCTGATGCAGCTGTAAATTTTGGAGGAATCGGTGCTGTAATCGGTCACGAAATTTCTCACGGATTTGATGATTCCGGTGCTCAGTTTGATGCTGACGGAAACTTAGTAGACTGGTGGACGCCGGAAGATAAAGCCAATTTCGAAAAAGCGACAAAAGCTCTGGCTGCCCAATACGATAAATACGAGCCTGTAAAAGGAACTTTCGTTAACGGAACGTTTACCAACGGTGAAAATATCGCTGATTTAGGTGGTGTAAATATCGCTTATGATGCATTACAAATGTATCTGAAAGACAAAGGAAATCCTGGTGTTATAAGTGGTTACACTCAGGATCAGAGATTTTTCCTGAGCTGGGCGACTGTCTGGAGAACATTATCAAGCGAAAAATACATGATCAATCAGGTAAAAACAGACCCGCACTCTCCGGGATATTTCAGAAGTTTTGCACCTTTAATGAATGTTGACGCTTTCTACAAAGCATTCGACGTAAAAAAAGGAGACAAATTATATAAAGCTCCTGAAGAAAGAATTAAGATTTGGTAATATACCTAAGGTCGCTCAGAAATGGGCGGCTTTTTTTATTTTAAATGTAACATATTTTCTTTTGGTAGATTTTTAATTATATCTAAATTAGTGCTTTCGTTTGATGAACTATGTGGGAACTATATTTTGTACTGAGTATTTTAATCGTTTTATTTTCCGTTCTTCCAAAAATTCCCGGTACTTATTGGGTTTTCCGCGTTCCGGACTTCGGTAAAATTCAGGTTTTTATCATCGCAGTACTTACTTTTGGGTTCGGATTTTTTCTTGAAAAAGATTTAACCTGGAAAATTGCTCAGGGAATTCTGGCCTTTTTAATTATTTATCACGGCATTGTCCTGATCAAATATACGCCACTCTACCCTGTTAAAGACCACAAACCATCAGATAAAGCTTCAAAACCTTTACAGTTTATTTCTGCAAATGTGTATCAGTTTAATACCGATTATAATCAGTTTATTAATCTGATTAATAAATGCAAACCAGACGTTTTCCTGACCATGGAAAGCAATGGTGACTGGGAAAATGCACTGACGGTTCTTGAAAAAGATTATCCGTTTCAGCATAAAGTTACCTTGGAGAATACTTACGGAATGCACTTTTACTCCAAACTGGAAATTTCAGAATCTAAAACGCATTTCTTTGTAGCTGACGATATCCCGAGCATTGAAGCGCATTTGAAAACGGAAGATGGTTTTGAATTTGTATTTTTCGGAGTTCATCCTCCGCCGCCAAGTCCTACCGAAGAAAAAACCTCAAAAGAAAGAGACGGCGACCTTCTCAGCACAGCAAAAAGAGTGAAGGAAATTGATAAGCCTGTAATTGTTGTTGGTGATTTTAATAATGTGGCATGGTCAAAATCATCCATCCTGTTCAGAAAAACAAGTGAACTGATCGATCCGAGAGTTGGGCATGCGTTTATTTCGACTTTCCATGCGAAATACAGATTTTTCAGATTTCCGATTGATCTGATGTTTCACAGCGAGGAAATTTTCATTGATACCTTAAAAACGTTGGAAAACTTTGGTTCAGACCATCTTCCGGTGTACTGTAAATTTAAAATCGATCATGTGAATGATGATCAGGAGGAAAGAATAGATACTGCGGATGCTGAAGAAAAAGCCGAGGCCGAAGAAATGATTGAAGAGGGCAAAAAGGAAGACGGCCAGCGCGATGCCATCGTAACAGAATAAAAAAAGAAAAACCTGACCGACGATCAGGTTTTCTGTTATAATTTAAATTCTTTAGTCAGCTTTATTAAATTTTAAAAGCAACAGACTCCCTTGGTAAAGTTCAAGACTTGAGTCAGTAACCACATATTTATTTACTTTCTGCAAAGCTCCGAGGTAATTGTTTTCTACACTCATGTTTTCGCAGGCCATTTTTGTAGAACCAACGCCTGATGGTGTAAATGTTCCTGACTGCGCATCCATAGCCACAGTTCCGAAAAATCTGTTGCAGCCTCCGTTACCGTTGATTTTCTCGCCTTCAATGTTTAACGTTGGCACAGTTCCTTTTACTTTGTCCGCCAAAACCCATTTTGTATTGGCAATAGAAGCCTGAGTTTTACCTACTTTGGATGAAGCAGAACTTCCACCCATCGATCCGCATGAAACTATTGTTGCAGCTCCTAAAAGACCTAAGATATAATTTTTCATTTTTTAAATTTTATAATTCAAATTTAGGCAAAATAAATTGTCTGCCCGAAATTTAGTTGAGTAAATCATCTTCGTCTTTCACTTCCAAAATGTATTCCAGACCGTCGATTGCACGGGAAATGATTTGATTTTTCAACACGCCCGCCATATTATCCCAATATCTTTTCCCATAAAAAGCATAATTTTGCGGGATAATCTGAATCTGAACCGTTCTGATGAAACCTTCTTTCGGCTTGCTGCTGATCATCGTTCCGCGTGTCACGCGGATTTCCTTCAGCTCATCTTTCAGTACCATTTCACAATAATTTTTCACATCCTGAATGGTAATGATTTTATCTGTAGACGTCAAAGCAAATTTAAAAGCCTGAATACTGTCTGTTCCCGTTTGCTCTTCTGCTCCACCCAAAGTTTCCGTAAGCAGTGTCATAAACTGCGATTTTTTCTGATTTGAAAGTTCGGTTCCCGGTCGCATTTGGTTGGCTAAAGTACAGTTGGTGTACCAAAAAGCCGCAAAAGTGTGACGCGAGTTTTCCAGGGGTTCAAGAATGACGTAGTTAAAATCCTGTCTGGTATTCTGTCGTACGTTATTAATTTTCTGCATCATGGTTTTCATCTGACCTGAAATTTCATTGAGAACCGTTTTCACATTATCGCGGTTTAAAAGAGAGAAAGCTGTAATTTCATCTCTTGTCAATTCCAGAACATTGGCAATCATATCAACAGCATTTCTGTTGTTGAATCGTTCCATTCCACCTTTCCGAACGGTATAAAGTCCTTTTTTAAGATGGTCATTTGGGGTAAAAGGAATTTCCTGATAATAATTTCCGTCGCCGTCCTGTACTTCATCCACATAGAGAAAATGCTCACCGACATCGGTAATCAGCGGGATATTGTTGCCCATCACATCGAGACTGTATTCAGTTTTTTTCCAGCCTCTGTTGTAGACAGGAAAAGCATTTAAAATAAAAGAAAAATTATCTAAAATCTCAGCAGTAAACTGTGGTGGAAATCTAATGGTGAGCCAGAGCATATTTTTACCGGAAACAAACTTCTCTAAAGATTCCTGATCTGCAAGATGCTGAATTTCTTCGGGAAGAACATTTTCAAGCAAAAGTTTATCCGAAAGTCCGGTGATTTCTATAAATTTCTGATCATACACATTCTTTAAAGATGCTTTTACTTTGGTTCTGATGGATTGTTCGTTGAAAATCTCTTCATAACCCTGATAGGAAACGTTTTTCTCGTACGAAAGACCTCCGCGCACTGCAATAGGGTTTCCGTTGGAAGTAATTTCGGTGAATGGTAACAGTTTAAAAACAAAATCCAAATGTTCGAAAGAAGGATTTGAGCAATAAATACTGAGATGTTTCGGAAATTTTTCGCCTTTCAGCTGGCTTGCATCAATTCCGATTGTAATTTTCCGGTAGTCATCAATTTTTCCCTGAAACCTACCCATAGGAATTTTATTGAGTTTTTCATCGATTCCATAGCAGTTGTTGCCTACTATCATTACCGAAGTCTGCAATCTGTTTAAAACTACAGAATCAATCGGCGTAAAAGGAATGCTTACCTGGCGGTCAGATTCGCCTTTGACACTGGAAGAAATTGTTTTCTTGAAAAAAAATTCCGTGTGCTCCCAAAGTTTTTCTGACATTTCAGTCGGGTTTACAAACGCTATGGCATGTGCCGGAAAAGGATGTGTATAAATATTGGGGGTAAGCAGTTTGGATAGTTTCTCCAGAATCCTGCTGTTCACCGACTGTACCTCGTTATTGGTTTTGAATATTTCTGTGCTGAAGGCATCAATAAGCAGTTTCACAAAAGGATCCAGCGACTGGGGACTTTTCACACCCCAGATTTTGGTCGCGTTCTGCAGCATTCTCGCCTTTACAGATTCTTTTGAATATATATTCTGATCCAGATTCATAAATGTTTTTGAAAAAAATTAAAAATAATTAAATGGAAAAGCCTCAGTCAATCGACATCGGGCTGAGAAAAATTTCGGTGACAAAACTATACCGTTCGCCACTTGCCTCCATTCTGGCATTGACGGCAATTCTTACCTTTTTTTTGATTTCTGTATGCTCTTTGGTGTCGTAATTATGCTCTACAAATTCGAGGTGAGCATCTACTTTTGCATCTACAATTCTGGGTTCGTAGGCTCTGATCTGCTGTTTGAGACTGTTGATAAAGATGGTTTCCCACATTCCGGAGCTTACGCCGTTGTCAAATTCGAGATTCCAGACTTCGTTTCCGTAGTTGTCATCATACCGGTTTTCACCTTTTTTTGTGGTGATCAGAAGCATGATGTTGTGGGCAATACTTTCGGCTTCATCGCATGTATCCACACTTCCGCCCTCTACCATCAAGCTGTCCGGAGAAAAGGGCATTCTGTAATTGGTTTTATCCATAAACTGACTTCATATTTATTAAGGAATTGGTTATACCAAAATAAACATTTTTTATGACAAATCAAACATCCTTTTTGTGGGAATTGATGAAGTAATAAATAGGAAGACCAATCAATACCAAAAGCAATCCCGGCCACGTGTACTGTGTTTTGAAGAAAAGAAGCAATACACAGAATGCTGTACCGATAACCAGATAAATAAGCGGAGTAACAGGATATAGCCACGTTTTATATGGTCTTTCAAGTTCAGGTTTTTTAATTCTTAAATAAATAACCCCAAAAACAGTGATCATATAGAATAAAACGATGACAAATGAAATCATATCCAGTAAATTACCATACTGTCCGCTGAGGCAAAGAACGCTTGCCCAGACTCCCTGCATCCACAAGGCATTTTCGGGAACCTGATTTTTATTGTTTTCGGAAGCTGATTTAAAGAACATTCCGTCTTTTGACATGGTTTGAAAAACTCTCGCTCCTGATAAAATCAAACCGTTATTGCAACCAAATGTAGAGATCATTACAAGCAAAGCGATAATCAGAGTTCCGGTGTTGCCAAAAATTGCCAAAGCTGAAGAAACCGCTACCCTGTCGTCTGCTGCAAAAGCGATTTGGTCCCGGGATAATGTTGAAAGATAAACTATGTTAACGGCAAGATAAAGTACCATCACCGCTGAAGTTCCGAAAATCATTGACCTTACAACATTCTTTTTAGGATTTTCAATTTCACCGGAAACAAAAGTTACACTCTCCCAGGCGACAGAACTGAAAACTGCACCCACCATTGCTGAAGCGATTCCTCCAAAAAGTGTTAGCCCTGAAACTGATTTCCAGCCAGTCTGAAGGAAATTCCCTAAAGAATCTTTTTCTAAATTATTAAATGCATTTAAACCCGCACTGAAATTTTCCGATAAATAACTGTTGCTTACAAAGAAAATTCCGGCTACGATAATTCCGATTAAAGCTAAAATTTTGGAGCCTGTAAAGAGGTTCTGTAAAAATTTACCGCTTTCTACACCTTTTGTATTGATGAAGGTGAGCAGCATGATGACAAAAATTGCCAGAATCTGAATGTAGGTAATTTTAAATTCTCCCTGCTGAAAAATAGGTTGGGCGTTATTCAAAGCAGGAATAAGATATGCTGTAAATTTCCCGAAAGCTACAGCCACAGCTGCAATTGTACCGGTTTGGATGACAGAAAAAAGTCCCCATCCGTACAGAAAGCCTATCCGTCTTCCGAAGATTTCTTTTAAATAGACATACTGTCCGCCGGCTTTGGGAAATATCGCAGAGAGTTCGCCGTAGCTGATTGCTGCTGCCACCGTCATCACACCTGTGATAATCCACACGATTACGAGCCACCAGCCGGAACCGAGGTTTCTCATGATATCTGAGCTGACGATAAAAATTCCGCTTCCGATCATTGAACCCATTACGAGCATGATGGCATCCCAAAGTTTTAGTTTTTTCTGCATTTAGTTTTGTAAAACGTAAATATAATTAAAATTGGAAAGTAAAATTCACTATTTATTCTTTTGTCTTGAAACAAAAGAATCAAAAATTCAAGACTTGGAAACTCAGCTAAAATTTTAAATAAATTCCTAAAATTTCCAAACTCGGACGGAAAGAAAGTAGTTTCTTGAATAACTTTCATTGCCGTCACTCAAACAGTGGAAATTTCTTTACGGAATTTTTTTAAAATTTCTTAACGCTTCCGTTTCCGAAGTCATAATTATACATAAAATGGAAATTAAGTAAGTACGCTAATTTTAAAATTATCACACAAATAAAAAAAGACTGCTCTTGCGAACAGTCCTGTATTTAAATATGAATCTTGTTGCTAAGATCTTAATTCTGCATTGAATTCTTTCTGGAAAGATTTAATCAGAGATTCCATTACGGAAGCGATTTCTTTTTCTTCCAGAGTTTTTTCTTCATTTAAAAGTTCAAAACTCATGGCATAAGATTTCTTGCCTTCAGGAAGATTTTTCCCTTCATAAACGTCAAAAAGATTGATGTTTTTGATGAACGGAGACTTATTCTTTTTCGCTGTCTGATAAAGATCCTGATACTGAACATTTTTATCAATCAGCAAAGCCAGATCTCTTCTTATTTTGTTGAATTTAGGAATATCTTTAAATTTAAGTTCGTTTTCAGATCTTAATTTTTGTGCCCGTTCAAGTTCGATTTCTGCGTAGAAACAATCCTGATCAATATCAAAATCCTTCAGCATTTGAGGAGCTACTTTACCGATTATTACTACGGTTTCACCATTGATCTCATATTCCAAAGCATCAGAAAATCTCCCGTCAGAAGAAGCAATTTCTTTGTAATCAACCGCTAATTTTTCAAGCAGAACTTTTACATACGCTTTCAGATTGTAGAAACCTGTCGCAGATTTTGGCTGAAGCCAGTTTTCGGCAACATCTCTTCCTGAAACCAAAACTGCAAGTTGTTTTCTTTCTTCGTACTTCTCTTTTTTATGATAGATTTTTCCGAATTCAAAAAATTTGATGTCCTGATTTTTTCTGTTGATATTGTAGATTGCATTCTGTAAAAGACCTTCCAGTAAAGACTTTCTCATAAATGCCAAATCATTGCTTAAAGGATTCAGAAGTTTCACTGCATCGGTTTCATCTTTAACTGAAGTCAAAGAATTATTCATTACTTCATTGAAACCTAAACTCTGAAGCGTTCTTGCCCAGGAGTTTTCAAGTTCGTCCTGATCTTTTGCATTTAATTTAACCGGTGTAAATGAAATTTTCTGCGGAGCATCAATTTTATTGTAACCGTAAATTCTTAAAAGTTCTTCGATGATGTCGATTTCTCTTGTTACATCGGCTCTGTATGCAGGAACTGAAACTTCAAAACCATTCTGAATTTCATTCAAAACCTGAATATCAAGTGCTTTTAAAATCTCTTTTACTTTTTCTCTGTGAATTTTTGTTCCTAAAATCTGCTCGATTTTTGAGAATCTGATGATCACATAGTTGTCTTTAATTTTATTTGGATATTCTTCAAGAATTTCTCCAACCAATTTCCCTTCCGCCAGTTCGCTGATTAATTTTACAGCGTGCGTAAGAGCGGTTCTGGTAATATTCGGATCCACTCCTCTTTCAAATCTGAAAGAAGCATCGGTATTTAAACCATGGGCTTTTGCTGCTTTTCGGACAGCAACAGGATTGAAGTAAGCACTTTCAAGGAAAATTGTTTTCGTCTCGGTAGAAACTCCGGAATGGGCACCACCGAAAACTCCTGCAATACACAAAGGATGATCATTTCCGTCTTTGATGATGATTTCTGAACCGTTTAATGTTCTTTCAACACCGTCTAATGTTTTAAATTTTGTTCCTTCAGCAACAGTTCCCACTTTTACTTTTCTGCCTTCAATTTTATCGGCGTCAAAAGCGTGAAGCGGCTGACCGAGGCCATGAAGAATATAATTGGTGATATCTACAACGTTGTTAATCGGGCTCAGTCCGATGGCTTTCAATCTGTCTTTAAGCCATGCCGGAGATTCTGCAACTTTCACATTTTCAATTACAGCACCAATATATCTCGGTGTGAGATCTGTATTCTCAACTTCAAGACTGAAATTATGTGAACCTTCATTATTTAAAACTTCAGAAGAAACTTTATTGAATTCTGACTTTTGCTGATTGGTTGAAAGATAAGCAAAAAGGTCTCTCGCAACGCCATAATGTGACATCGCATCAGTTCTGTTTGGCGTTAAACCGATTTCAAAAACTTCGTCATTCGCAAGTTCGAAATAGTCTGCAAACTTCTTTCCTACTTCATATTTTGTCTCATCCAAAACCATAATTCCGCCGTGATCATCGCTCAAACCCAATTCATCTTCTGCACAGATCATCCCTTGTGAAACTTCACCACGGATTTTGGCTTCCTTGATTTCAAAAAAACTTCCGTCTTTGGCGTAAATTTTTGTTCCTACTACAGCTACTGGAACAGTCTGTCCTTCAGCTACATTCGGAGCTCCGCAAACGATATTCAGAATCTTTCCTGTACCAACATCTACGGTTGTTTTGTTTAGTTTATCAGCATTGGGGTGCTTTTCGCAGGTCAAAACTTTTCCCACGACGATTCCTTCAAGGCTGCCTTTGATGCTTTCAAATTTTTCTATTCCTTCAACTTCAAGACCTATATCGGTAAGAAATTCCCCGATTCTCTCGGTTTTAATATCTGTTTTGATAAAATCTTTAAGCCAGTTATTTGATATTTTCATTAATGCTGAATTTGAAATTTGAGTTTTGAAATTTGAAATTGCAAAACGATTTTTAAGTTAGCAAATATCGTGTTTTTTTGAGAAACAAAGAAATTTCCGAACATGCACGATGTCAGATTTATCAATTTTTATGATGATGAAAAATTTCAGAAATTGAAAGTTGAAATTTTACAAACTTTTTCCGCCGATGTACTCCATCAAAGCATCTTTATAGTTGGGTGCAATTGCAATCTGCTCTTTGCCGATGATGATGTGATTTCTTTCAATAGCTTCAATTTTATCCAGAGCAATTATGTAGGAACGGTGAATTCTCATGAAATTTTCAGAAGGTAATTCTTCCTCTAATTTTTTTAAACTCATTAAAGTTAAAACCGGTTTTGGATTGTCTTTCAGATAAATTTTAACGTAATCCTTTAAACCTTCAATGTATAAAATTTCAGAAAAACTGATTTTAATCTGTCTGTATTCTGATTTCACGAAGAAAAACTCCTGCTTTTTCTCTGGCTTTAACACCGAAACCGGCTGCTGAGATTCAAAATAATTTCTGGCTTTTGTGGCTGCGTTCAGGAATTCATTGTAATCAAATGGCTTCAGCAGGTAATCAAGTGCGTTGACTTTATAGCCATCAATTGCATACTGATCAAAAGCAGTTGTAAAAATTACCCTGCTGCTTTGTGGAACCAATTTTGAAAATTCCAGCCCTGAAAGATCCGGCATCTGAATATCTAAGAAGAAAAGGTCGATATTTTTATCTTCTTCCAGAATCTGCATCGCTTCGATTGCATTGTTACACCTGGCTTTCAGTTCCAGAAAAGGGGTTTTTAGGACATAAGTTTCTATCAGACTGAGGGCCATGGGTTCGTCGTCGGCGATTAGGCAGGATATTTTTTTCATTGCGTGTCTGTGAAATTTTTTACAATATTCTCAAAGTCCGTTTTGATAATTTCCCAATGCTTACCTTTTAGACACAACACATCAAAATCTTCATCAGCTATTTCAAAATTTGTAAAATTTTTAATAATCAAATCGTAGTCGTGGTTGTACGGATATCTGTTTTTATGAAATTCCAACATCTGATCAATTGAAAAATGATTCAGGAGTTCGTGCAGATCCCAAAAGTCTTTCTTCCTTCCACCATTTTGTACTACCTCAATTTTCATCGCTGAAATATCTTTAAGACCTGCCAAACGAATTTTATTAACTAAAAGCTCATCTTCAATAAAAGGGTCAGAATAAAAAATATCAAGTTTAACTGCATTTTCCGGATCTTTTCCAACAAAATATGACTTACCAAATGAAGTAATGTCTGAAGAAAAACTGATGTGCGGAAATTCTGACTTTAAATAAGTTTCTATGTGCTCGAAATTGAGACTTCCATAAGTTGCTTCTGTAAAAAGATCTATATCAATGGAAATACGATGTCCGAGCTGCAAAGAAAGAGAAGTTCCACCAACCAGGCGAAATGGCTTCAGAATATCAGCATCCATAACAATTTCAAGCGCGGATCTTAATTCCGTAGAGATGGTAGAATAATACAACATTATTTATTGATGTGAAGATGCATTGGTTTTGTTGATTTAGAATTCAGAACCATCGTAACTAATTCCTTACCGTAAAATTGCTCAATTTCCGATTTTGCTTCATCACTTCCTCTCTCGAAGACTCGTTTAATAACTGCAACATATTTTTTTTCCCAATCAATCCCATCAAAATCTGTATCCCAAAAAAGAAATCTTGGGATTTTGGAAAAATCTGGATGAAGTTTTGAAGATTTATGCATTATTTCAACTAACTCAAAGATAAGAATTTTAAAATTAAGGATTTACTTCGTTTTCAATTTCACTTCCGCAATATACATTCCGTCGTTCAGACAGGAATGAAACTCGTGTTTTTCTGGGTAAAGCAGGTTCAGTCTTTTTTGCAGATTTTCTACACCAATTCCCGAACCGCTTTTGTCAGTGTCCGTTTTTGGAAAATTGGAATTGGAGGCTGTGAACTGAATTTCATTATCGAAAATCTCCATTTTAAAACTGATATCTGAATGCTGTGTAGCAGAAACACCGTGTTTGAAGGCATTCTCAACGATTGAGATAAAAAGCAGAGGCGCAACTTCCAAATTCGGAATCTTCGTTGGAAAATTGGTGTACACTTTGGTTTTGTCATTCAATCTCACAGACATTAAATCAATATATTTATTCAGAAAGTCGATCTCTTCTGAAAGGCTGATTTTGTCGACATCGGTTTTATATAAAAGATGACGCATCAGTTTGCTTAAGCTGTGAACGCTTTGTTTTGCTTTCTCAGAATCAAAATCGATCAGTGCGTAGATATTATTGAGAGAATTAAAGAAAAAATGGGGCTGCAACTGATATTTCAGATGTTTGAGTTCAGACTGCAGTTTAATATTGTCTGCTTCAATTTTCATTTCTTCCGCTTTCTGCATCCTTTTGCTTGCGTTGATGGCAATTGAAAAGGCAACCGGAATAAGGTAAATCAGGAAATCAAAAAAATAACGAATCCCATCGGGCGGGCGTCTTCGAGGCATTTTTAATCTCTGTGGTTCCAGCCATTCAAAAATCTGACTTTTTAAAATCACGAGAATGATCAGCAACAAAAAATTAAATATAAAAAACCATAATTTTCTGTTATCAAAAAACCTTTTGACCAGAACAAAATAATTGACGTAGAAAATCACTGCAAGAAAGATCAGTTGCAGCCAAAAATGTCTGAAAATCCCATTCCAGTCAGTTTCTGAACCAATCGTAAATGCCGTAGGCAAAAAGAACAAAACCAGCCATATCAAAAGATGTAAGCTGATTTCAAGGTTTCTGTTTTTTAAGTTTATCATTTTTATTGTAAACGGATATTAAAGAATCAGATAAGTAAGATCTGTCTCTTCATCTTTTTTTAAAACTTAAATCTGTCCAATCCTTTAAAAATACCGGACCGGTGAAAGTTTTCCAGAAGTGAATTTAAGATTTTTTCAAGCATCATTCTTTTTCAATTCTCTTTTTATTTCTGAAACTGAACTGTTCAGATGATTATTTTTAAAAAAAACTTTTTGCAAAACCGACCTCTTCTCTACTCTTCATTTTCGGTTCTCATTTGCTGCTTCATTGCCTTTTCATTTCCTCAGCATTTCGGTTTTGCAAAAAAGTTCAGTTTATTATTTGCTCTTTATGTAATATGGCTCAGCACCATTTAATTTTTATGATTAGTTGCTTCACCAAAAATTCTGCAATAATTTCTTCCACCAATTTTTCCGATTTCGTTTTCACTGAAACCAGCGTGTAATAAAGATTCAACAACGCTGTAATAAAAACCACGTTTCTGGTCATCCCAATTTGTATTGGTCGTTTTTTGAATGTGTTTCTGTTCCTGCTTACCAGAATTCTGTTCAGACTGATGACCTTTATCTGTATTTTTATCCTGTTTAGGTTTATTTTGAGACTGTCCCCATTTATCATTTGGTGAATGATAAGCAGGTGTCATTTTGGTATCGGTGCCTATCGCGACATGATCGATTCCGACCACATCAACCATTCCTTTGATATTCTCTGCAAAGTCGGAAGGTTTCTCAGCAAGGTGAGTCCATACTCCAATGACGCCGCCGTTTCCGGCAACTATTTTTGCCTGTTCTTTACTAATGAGTCTCGGAAGCATCATTTTAGACATCATTTCATTATTTCCAAGTCTTGTATTGAGGCCGGAATGGGAAACGAGAACAGGTTTTTTTGCTATTTTGAGTGCGGCATTGATGGTATTGTTATCGCAATGCGAAAGGTCAATTAAAATCCCAAGCCGTTCACATTCTCTGATCACTTCTGCACCAAAAGCTGTCAGTCCACCCCATTGTGGAGGATTTGTAAATACGTCGCCCAACGGCACCGATGCATCGTTGTCATGAAGCAATCCAAAATGTCTTAAACCGCGACTGTAAGCAACTTCCAACCGTTCAATTTTTCCTTCTAAAAAATGTCCGCCTTCTACAGACTGAATTACGATGGGTGTTTTTGCTTTCTTCGCCGTCTCAAGATCTGCAAGATTGAGAGCTCTTTTCATTGAATTATCTTCAAGTACCTGATCCATCGCAGTCAAACCATTTAAAAACCTGTCATAAGCTTGGCCTTCTTCAGTGAGTATTTGATAGTCTACTGCAAAAGTCATCACGATTCCAGAGAGTCCCGATTTTTTAATTTCACCTCTCAAATCCAACTTCGGTCCGGGCAGTTCGCTGAGATTCAACGGAACATCGACATGATTATGTGTATCAATACCGAAAGTTTTTGAAACAATTCTTGCAATCTTATCGTCTTTTGCACTGAAATCAGTCCATGACGAGAAAGGATTTATAAAAACAAACGCACCCGCACCGCCCATTGCAGCGATAAATTTACGTCGTGACCAATGATGATGACTATTCTCCAATTTTTTATTTTTTTAAACAGTTTAAATTTAAAAAGATTAAATTCAATTATTCCAAATGATCTTTTCTGATCAGAAACATTTTTTTCAAATCAATATTGTGATTTTAAACCTTGAGTTAATATTTACATCAATCACTTTTATCCTGTTTTATAAGACAAAGTAAAATCAATTAAAGCTTAATCTCAAATTTAATAGACGAACTTGCCAATTGTATAGACAAACGAAAGCATTTTATCCCGAAAATTAATTTGCAGAAAACAAAAAAGAGGCTTTGAAAATTATCAAAACCTCTTTCAGTATTATTAAATTTAATCTTACAACCCGATTACCGGCATTGATAACATTAAAATATTTTCGTTTTCTTCCAGACCATCCAACGGCTCAATGATTCCGGGTCTGTTTGGTTGCGACATTTTCATGGTGATATCGTCTGCTGCCAAAATACCTAACATTTCAGTTAAAAATTTAGAGCTGAAACCAATGTTGATATCTTCACCATTGTAATCACAAGGTATCTGCATATCGGCTTTGTTTGCATATTCTGTATCTTCTGCGTGAAGGTGAAGAATGTTGGCAGAGAGTTTAAATCTCACCTGATTTGTCGATTTATTTGACATGATAGAAGCCCTTCTGATCGCTCCCAACAGTAAATTTCTGTTAATCGTCAATACATTCGGGTTCTCTTTAGGAATTACAGCAGTATAATTTGGATATTTTCCGTCGATTAATCTACAGATCCAGATGTGTTTTCCGAAAGTAAATTTAGCCATATTCTCATTGAAGTCGATGGTAAGATCTTCGTTTGAGCTTGCTAAAATATTTTTGAAAATATTCAGAGGTTTTTTAGGCATAATGAATTCCATTGGCTCGGCATTTATCAAATCTGTTCTTTTGTACACTACCAATCTGTGGGAATCGGTAGAAACAAAATTTGTTTCGTTTTCGCCAAACTGGAATAGAACTCCTGTCATTACCGGACGTAGAGAATCGTTACTTGTAGCGAAAAGTGTGTTGGTTAAAGCTTCAGATAAAACTCCCGCAGGCATGGTCACGCTTTGCGCAGATTCAAATTCCGGAAGTTCAGGATAATCGTCTGCATTGTCTAATGCCACCGCAAAATTATCTTTCTCATCTAAAATCTCAAGTTGGCTTCCGGTACCTTCAGCGTTGTCTTTTACGACAAGCGTCAGCGGCTGTTCGCCATAGGTTTTTATAAAATCCTGAAAAATTTTGGCAGGAACCGCAAATTTACCGGCATCATCAGACTTTACATCCAGTGAAGTTACCAAAGTTGTTTCGCCGTCAGAGGCGGTTATGGTAAGGTTATTTTCGTTTAACTCAAAAAGATAGTTTTCTAAAATCGGTCTCGACTGAGAGCTTGATATTACGCCACTTACAGTTTGCAATGCTTTCTGCAGTTCACCACTTGAAATAATAAATTTCATATGTAGATTATTATTGTTTTTAATTGGTCACATGTAATCGCAAAACTAAAACAAAAGTTTATTTTAGAAAACAAAAGCGATTTCATAGATTTAAAAATAAGTTTTTACAAATATAACAAATAGAACACAGATAGAAAAGAATAATACTGAGAGTTATTAACAACCATCAAAAGAATTATTTTTTTCCTGAATTATTTAATCAACTATCTTTGCCAAACATCAATTTTAAAAATGAAAAAACCTCCTATTCACAAAAGCTTTATCAACTCCTTTCGTGGAATTTGGATGATGCTTAAGTCTGAAAGAAATTTTCAGATTGAAGTGGTGGCTCTGCTGATTAATATTTTTTTGATTTTTTATCTGAAACTTTCTGTGCTTGACACTGTTTTGGTCTTAACAGTTTCTATCGGAGTTTTAGCCGCTGAAACTTTCAATACAGCCATCGAAAAGATTTGCGATATTATTCATCCTGAATTTGATAAAAGAATCGGTTTCATTAAAGATATTTCCGCTGGAGCTGTGACTATGATTGCGGCAGCTTCTGTCATCGTGGGTGTTTTTGTATACTGGAAATATATTTTTTGTTAATTTATGTTCCCACAGATTTCACAGATTTTTTTGCTGTAATTCTCTAATGGACCTTCAAGTCTATTTTCCTACGTAGATAAATCCTTTCTTTTCGGATTTAAAAACAGTTTCAATTCTTTTGTAGTCGTCCACTTCATATTCATCAGCGTGAAGAATTTCCTCATCACTCACTTGAAAAAGGACACCTTCCACTTCATCTGCACTGTTTCCTGAAAATTCCAAAATCGGATGGTATTTCTGATTGCTTTTCCGTAGAACTTCGGGATCTTTTATTTCAAGCATTTTCAGTTGATATCCAACAACAATATCTTTTTCACCTCTTAAAATTCTTCCAAATGTTTCGAGCTGAACCTGCTCTTTCTGCAAAGTTCCGTATGAAAATAAGTTAGGCATTTATAAATATTTTTCAATAATTGGAATTGCAATTTCAGCCATCATTCCATATCCTTTTTCGTTGGGATGTACACCGTCTTGTGAAAGTAAAACTTCTTTATCTTCTAAAAATGCCGAATGAAAATCAATATAAATTAAAGAATTTTCAATGGCAATACCTTTCAGAATTTGATTGTAAACCAAAACTTCTTCATTCCTTCTTACTTTTCCGGTTGCGGAAATTTTACCCGCTACTTTTTCTGAAATGGGAAGAATACTCACCAGATAAATCTCGTTTGAAAAATCCTGTGCCTGTTGAATTGCCTTTTCAATATTCGCTTTAAATTGTTCAGGATTTATCATCTGCTTTTGATCTTTCACAGCCAAGTCATTGGCGCCGTAACCGATGAATACAATATTTCCATCTTCAGCATTTCTGGCAGTCATTTCGTTTTGAATTCTTTTAACCAAACCTTGTGAAGTTTCACCGCCGATACCAAGATTGAAAAGAATTAATTCATTCCCTCCTTCATTGTACTTCTGCAAAGCGTACCGTTTGAGAATATCGACCCAGCCACCGAAAACGCCATCGTATTCGCCATAAGTTATGCTGTCGCCAAAAAATAATCCGTACATCATTTTCTTCTTCATTTTAATCTAAAACTAAGGTTATATTTTTATGCGATTCAATAATTTCAATTAAAATATCGTACAATGTCTGTCCGTTGCCGGAAATCAAATCATCCAGTTTTTGCCGGGCCAAATTGATATTGAATGGTTTTCCTTGGCTGATTTTAATTTCGTAGAATTTCATTGTTGCTTCTAATCCTAAATCTTCCTTTGATTTTTGAGAATCTTTCCAGATCATTTCACCTGTAAATCCATACAAAATGTCATCAAATCCATCGAGCGTACCGACTTTCCAATCTTCATCTTTCATCAAAACCTGAGAAACTTCTTCGTAGAATCCTGATAAATCAGAAAAACGGCTGCCATTGATGACAGCCGATTCTCTTTTATTATTATTTGAATTATCCAATTTGATATAAATATTTCAACAGACAGTTTTCTCTAAACCTAACGGGGTTTTGAAAACCCGTTAGGTTGAAAGTCGTATTTTAAACTCAGTATTTTTAAGCCAAAAGCAAATTGCCAAAAGCCATCCGCTTACTTAAAGTACTCCACTCCGTTTTTGAAGATATTATGGTAATTCGCAGTCGGAATATTTTTCATCAAACCTTCTGCAAAACGTTCAGGGTGCCCCATTCTTCCGTAGATTTTTCCACACGGACTTGTGATTCCTTCAATTCCGAATAATGAGTTATTAGGATTGAAAGGCATTCCGTGAGCGATATTTCCATCTAAATCTAAGTACTGAGTCGCAATCTGCCCGTTCTCATACAACTTCTGAATTTCAGCTTCTGAAGCCATAAAACGACCTTCACCGTGAGAAATTGGGATGGTGAACACCTGATCTTTCATTCCTTTTAACCAAGGCGATTCGTCATTCAGAACTTTCACATTCACCATTTGAGAAATGTGTCTTCTGATAGCATTGTGAGCCAACGTTGGAGAATTTTCATCCAGATCCTTAATTCTACCGTAAGGCAATAATCCTGACTTCACCAAGGCCTGGAAACCGTTACAGATTCCAATGATCATTCCGTCTCTGTCGAGCAATTCGTGAACGGCGTTTTTCATCTTTTCGTTCTTCAGAACATTCACGATGAATTTAGCAGAACCATCCGGTTCGTCACCCGCAGAGAAACCTCCAGAGAATGCTAAAATCTGCGACTGTTTAATTTCTTCCACCCATGCATCGATGCTTTCGTCAAGCAACTGATGATTGATATTTATCAATGGTAAACTGCTTACAATCGCCCCTTCTTTTTGGAATGCATTCAGCGTATCGTATTCGCAATTTGTTCCCGGGAAAACCGGTGCGAAAACTCTCGGCTGAGCAATTCCGTGTTTTTTAATTACGATATTTCTTGGTTTAATTGAGTTCAGATTTGAATCTAATTCAACTGTTATTTTTTCTTTTTCAACTGTTGAGAAAAGTTTCTCAAAGGTATTTGTATTCGCTTCAAGTAATTTTTCGATTTCAAAATTCAATCCACTGATTTTTAGAATAATTGAATTTTCAACTTCACCAATTAATTGAAGATCAACAGAACTTAATTCTTCAGTTGATTCAATGATCAGACTTCCGATATTTTTAGCTAATAAAACGTTCTCATCAGCAATGTTAATTTCAGCTCCCAATCTGTTACCAAAACTCATTTTGGCTAATGCAACGGCAATGCCACCTTCTTTGATGGTCTTCACAGAAACGATTTTTCCAGCCTTAATATTTTCGAAAATCAATTCAAAAACTGTCTTCAGATTTTCATAGTTTGGAAGTCCATTTTCCTGTGGAATATGGTTGAAAAAATACAGTTTATTTCCTGCCTGTTTAAATTCCGGAGATATCACATTCTTCTTCTCACCGTTAGCACAAGCGAATGAAATCAACGTTGGCGGAACATTCAAATCCTGATACGTTCCACTCATTGAATCCTTACCTCCAATAGCAGCCAAACCAAGGTTAATTTGCGCATCGTAAGCTCCCAAAAGTGAAGCCAAGGGCTTGCCCCATTTTTCAGGATTCTGACCTAATTTCTCAAAATATTCCTGGAAACTTAATCTTATATTTTTGTAATCGCCACCCATTGCAACGATTTTCGCAACGCTTTCAACCACAGCATAAGAAGCTCCCAATAAAGAGTTTTGCTTTGAAATTTCAGCATCAAATCCCCAACTTGCAAAGGAAACGGTTTCAATATCTTTTGCGCCCAAAATCGGCAGCGTCTGAGCGCTTCCTTCCATTAAAGTCTGCTGATATTTCCCACCTAAAGGCATCGCAACTGTAGTTGCACCAATTGATGAATCAAACATCTCCAATAAACCTTTTTGAGAAGCAACGTTTTTATCTGCAAGAATTTTCAAGAAATTCTCTTCGTTGAAAACCTCAGTTTCTTCTTTTAATTCATTAAGATGCGTGATCTTAACTTCCTGACTTTTAGAACATCCGTTCGTATCGAGAAATTCTCTTGAAAGATCAACAATTTTATCACCTTTCCAAAACATCTGCATTCTTCCTGAATCTGTCACCTTTGCAACTTCTACAGCCACAATGTTTTCAGCCTCACAGAACTTGATGAACTGTTCTTTATCTTTTGGTTCAACCACAACCGCCATTCTTTCCTGAGATTCAGAAATAGCAAGCTCAGTTCCGTTCAAACCTTCATATTTTAAAGGCAAAACATCCAGATTAACCTCCAAAGAATCAGCGATTTCACCGATGGCTACAGAAACTCCACCCGCTCCGAAATCATTTGATTTTTTAATCAGTCTCGTCACTTCAGGATTTCTGAATAATCTCTGGATTTTACGTTCTTCAACGGCGTTTCCTTTCTGAACTTCTGAACTCATTGTGTGGATAGAAGTTTCGTCCTGTTCTTTTGAACTTCCGCTCGCTCCACCAACACCGTCACGACCAGTCGCACCACCTAAAATGATGATTGAATCGCCAGCTTCAGGCTTTTCACGTCTTACCCAATCCACAGGAACGGCGCCGGTAACAAAACCAACTTCCATTCTTTTTGCTTTGTAGCCTTCATCGTAGATTTCAGAAACCATTGTAGTCGCTAAACCGATTTGGTTACCGTAAGAAGAATAACCGTTTGCCGCCTGTTTAGTGATTGTTTTTTGAGGTAATTTTCCTGGTAATGTATGACTTACAGGTTCTAAAACATCAGCAGCACCTGTCAATCTCATTGCCTGAAAAACGAATGAACGTCCGGACAAAGGATCTCTGATCGCACCTCCTAAACATGTTGAAGCACCGCCAAAAGGTTCAATTTCTGTTGGGTGATTGTGCGTTTCGTTTTTGAATAATAAATACCACGGTTCTTTTTTACCGTCGTATTCAGCTTCGATCTGAATGGTACAGGCGTTGATTTCGTCAGAAACCACCAAGTTCTCCAGATTGCCTGTTTTATGGAAATACCTTCCGCAAACGGTCGCCAAATCCATTAAAGAGATTGGTTTCAGTTCGCGACCTAAGAATTTTCTTTTTTCGATATAATCATTGAAAATAGTTTCCAATGTATGTTTAAACTGACCTTCAAATTCAATGTTTGACAATTCAGTTTCAAACGTTGTGTGACGGCAGTGGTCACTCCAATATGTATCTAAAACTTTCAGTTCAGTTTCTGTGGGATTTCTCTGTTCAGTTTTGAAGTATTCCTGAATGAATTTCAAATCATCCAATTCCAATGCAAAACCGTGAGAATTAAAGAATTTTTCCAGCTGAGCATCATCAAAACTGATGAAATTTTCGTGAACCAAAACCTTTGAAGGCGTTTCTTCTGCAGGAATATTCAGTGTTGACAAATCTTTTTCCTGAGATTCCACTTTATTAATCAAAAGGTCTTTGATTTTTGTCAAATCAGCTTCTGAAATGCCTTCAAACTGCATAAGCTTACCGCTTCTTACTTTTGATTTCTCATTTCCAGTCAGTAAAGCGATACACTGCTGCGCAGAATCTGCACGCTGATCGTATTGTCCGGGCAAAAATTCTAGTGCGAAATATACTCCTTCTGCAGGATTTTCTTCGATTAAAATATCGGTAACAGGATCCACGAAAGTGCTGTTCACTACCTTTTCAAATTCACCGTCATTTAATCCAAAAATATCGTACACATTGTACACTTTTACACTTTGGATCGACGGAACCACCGCTTTTACTTCATCAAAAATTTTTGGACTTTCTACATCGAAAATTCCTCTTTTTTCTACGAAAATTCTTTTGTTTTGAGACATTAGATGTCGGATATTTAAATATTATTAGACTTATTTATAGATGAACTATTTTGTTTTGCTTCCTTCAAAAAACCTAAAATTAGATATACCATTGAAGTGTATAAAAATGTGATTAATAAAACAGAAACTATATAAACAATAAGCTCATTACTGAATGGAATCAGAGGAATTAAAAAAACAACAGGAGCAATTATAAAATCTAAACTCTCAAAAAAAGTATTTTTAATATCTGAATTTTCATCTGAAACTAAAGCATACAACAGTTCTCCAAAAACTATAACAAAAGTCACTGAGTAGCTTAGTGCAAATAGTTTATATGAAAACTTTTTTTTCAATTTATTTAATTACCATTCAACAAAAAAATGCAGCCGAAGCTGCACAGATTATACTTTAAGATCAGCCTCCAAACCTATAAGGTCTTTATTGGCATCAATAATCGGCTGAACTTCATTGGCGATGAATTCTTCAGTCTGAATTGGTGCGAAACCGATAAAGTTTTTAGGATCAAGAACTTCTTTCAATTTTGATTTATCAAGCTTCAGAGAATCATCGTTTAAGATTCTTTCGATCAGATCGTTTTCTTTACCTTCTTCTTTCACTTGTTTTGAAGCTTCCATTGAGTGAACTCTGATGACTTCGTGGATCTCCTGACGGTCGCCACCAGCTTTCACTTCTTCCATGATGATGTATTCCGTCGCCATGAAAGGAAGTTCTTCCATAATATGTTTGTTGATTCTGTTCGGATACACCACAATTCCGTTCATGATGTTATTCCAAATCAAAAGGATTGCATCAACCGCTAAAAACGCCTGAGGAATCGTTAATCTCTTGTTTGCAGAATCATCCAGTGTTCTTTCAAACCACTGTGTTGAAGCCACCATTGCAGAACTTGTCGTCAATGACATTACATATTTTGCCAGTGCTCCGATTCTTTCGCTTCTCATCGGGTTACGTTTGTAAGCCATCGCAGATGAACCGATTTGGTTTTTCTCGAATGGTTCTTCAACTTCTTTCAGATTTTGAAGCAAACGTAAATCGTTGGTGAATTTATGTGCAGACTGTGCGATATTTCCTAATAAAGCCACCACTTTTGCATCAATTTTTCTGTCATAAGTCTGACCCGAAACTCCGAAAACTTTTTCGAAACCAAATCTTTTTGACAATTCTTTATCTAAATGTTTTACTTTAGAATAATCTCCGTTGAAAAGCTCCAGGAAACTTGCTGCAGTTCCGGTTGTTCCTTTTACTCCTCTGAAACGTAGCGTTTCTAAGAAGAAATCAAGTTCTTCGATATCTAAAACTAAACTCTGTAACCAAAGTGTTGCTCTTTTTCCAACTGTCGTCAGCTGAGCCGGTTGGAAATGGGTAAATCCTAAAGTAGGAAGATCTTTATACTGAATTGAAAAATCAGCAAGATTTTTCATCACGTTCACCAACTTTTTCTTTAAAATTAAAAGTCCGTCACGGATTTGAATTAAATCTGTATTGTCTCCTACAAACGCCGAAGTTGCTCCCAGGTGAATAATTCCTTTTGCAGAAGGCGCCACGTCACCGTAAGCGTGAACGTGAGCCATCACATCATGACGGAATTTTTTCTCATACTCTGCCGCTTTATCATAATCGATATTGTCAACATTGGCTTTCAACTCTGCAATTTGCTCGTCTGTGATGTCAAGACCTAAGTCTTTTTCAATCTCAGCCAACGCGATCCAAAGCTTTCTCCAATTCTGGAATTTGTTGTTGTGAGAAAAATTGAACAACATCTCTTCGCTTGAATAGCGTTCTTCCAAAGGATTTTTGTAGGAATTCATTCTTTACTTTTACTTTTTATAGATATGCAAAAGTAAGATTTTTTGATGAGAATTAAAAGCGGTTTTAAAATCTTCAAATCGCAGTCTTTTAACCACGTAAAAAGAATTAAAATCTGATTTTTTAAAATTACCAATTCAAAATTTTTAAAGAATTTTTATTACTAAACAAGCCGCATTGATCCCAGGTATTTTCGCCAAATTAAACCTTTTTTTATGGCAAAACGGTCGGTCTGTAAAATTTTTAAATAAAAAAAAATCGTTGCAGAAAATCTGCAACGATCTAGAAATGAATGTTCTTTAGAAAAAGTATATAAAAATGTTTGGTTATTTTTTAGTCCACAAAGAGCCATTTTTTGTGGTTGTTTTCTCAAGTTTACCCTGAGAGGCTAATTCGTTAAGCATTTTTTCACTTTCTTTTCTGCCGTTTCCGGAGAGTTCTGTGAATTCTTTTGCCGTCAGTGAACTGTATTTTTTGAATAAAGATTCCCAGTCTTTTGCAAATTCTGACTTTTCAGCCTTTGGATTTACTGTAAGAATCGCTGTTTCGTAAAATGGATAAGGTTTTGAACCATAAATCATTTGCTTTTCACCTTTATTATTCACAAAGAAAATAGTAGGGAATCCTCTTACCCCCAATTCTCTCGCCATTTTCAGATCATTTTCAAATAAAGTTTTTGCTTTACCTTCGAAATCTGATTTCAGCTGGCTGACGTCAAGTCCCACTTTCTCAGCGGCCAGCGCCATGTTTTCCCATTTTGCGATATTTTTCTTTTTAAGGAAAACCAATTCTCTCAGTTCTCTCATAAAAAGTATCGCTTTTTCTTCACTCTGCAACTGTGCAGCTTTGAACGCTATCGACGGTGGATACGAAGAATCTAATGGATCCTGCAACCATACATCGCCATCAATCGGCATGTCGTAGTAACCGCTTACCTCATCCCAATGGTGAGCAACATCAGACGGTTTGCTGATGCCTCCACTGTTGTAGCTCCAGTCTGGCAAAAGTCCACCCATGTGGTACTCTACTTCGATTTCCTTTCCGTATTCGAGTTTCATTTTTCTCAACTGAGGTTCGATTCCCCAGCAAGACGAGCAAATAGGATCTGTAAAATAGATTACTTTCACAGATTTTTCGGTTGTATCAACAGTTACTGAACCGTTTTCTTCACTTCCCGGAACTCCGCAAACTCCTGTATCAGGATCACAAAGTAAAGGGTTGGTGGTCTGTGTACTCATTTTCTTATTCTTTTTTTTGTCATTCTGACCACTACAGGACAGTGATAAAACACTCAGGCTGCAGATGATCAAATTTCTATAAAATCTCATGAGAAATTTTCTTTCTTCAGCAAAGCTAAAACTTTGATGAATTTAAAATACCATGGGTTTCATTTTGGAAACCGGTTTCCTTGAGGAAACTACCTATCTGAAAATTTGTATCTTTGAACTCTAAACAAAAACAATATGAAAAAAACATCAACCGTAAACAATAACGCCATCTGCAAGCACCGTATGAATGCGATAAAAGATACTGTGGAACTGCTTTCAGGAAAATGGAAATTCCATATTGTGGGGACGCTTCTTCAGAGCAATAAAATGAGATTTATGGATCTGCTCCGCGAAGTTGATGGAATTGGGGCAAAAATGCTTTCAAAAGAACTTCAGGATCTGGAAATGAACCATCTAATTACAAGAGAAGTTTTGGATACCAAGCCTGTCACTGTAGAATATGAGATTACGGAATTCGGTAAAACTTTGGCTCCGATTATTGATGAAGTGGCGAATTGGGGGATTAATTATCGTACGAGTTTGTATGGGAGTAAGACGGAAACGTCTGAGTCATAATTAACCCCACAATATTTCATTGAAAAACCGTATTATGACAAAAGATGTATTTTTACAATTATTACGGAAATGTTCAATCTCTTCATACGATTTTGCAAAGAATTATGTGATTAATGATCTTCCAACTACTTTTTTGTATTCTATAAATTTAAATGATTCCTATGATGATCCGGCACAAACACAATTTGATATATATCCGGAAGATAGTGGAAAAAAGATAAGGTTGATCGACGAAAAACAAGTTGTGAACCTTCTGTGCAGAAAAAACAAAGTTCCTGTTTGGATTGATATTTCTGTACAATGTGTACATAAAAACAAAACAATTTTCAGTTTAGATTGTGCCGGTCGTTATTCGGATGATGAAAACGAATTTTATTACAAGAAACGAGGAACGGGATCATTTGGCATTAAAAGTCCTGTATTTCCTGTCGATTATATTGAAGGTGAAAAATTTAGACTGAAAGACAAGTATAAAAAATCGTGGTTAACCCTTCTTAAGGAATATTTTAAGCAATGATTTGTTAGAAAAATTATCTTTTTATCGAATCACTTCTCTTAAAAGCATCCACTTTTAAATATTCAACATTCTTTTCCTTCTCATTTTTATCTGAAATTAAAATCCCGAAAAGATGGTCGATTTCGTGCTGGAAGATGACGGCTGTGAAACCTTCGACTATTTCTGTATATTTCTGACCTTTTAAATCAACATATTCCAGCTGGATAACTTTGCTTCGGTAAAACTGACCGTAAAAATCGGGGATGGAGAGATCTCCTTCCGGACCGAGATTCTGTAATTCTGATTTCCATGTGATGAGCGGATTGAGGAAGTACTCTAAAGGCTCGCCTTCTTTGTCGAAACGCTGCACCCAGATTACTTTTCTGTTGATACCCACCTGAGGTGCGGCAATGCCTACTCCACCGTCGGTTGACTGAAGCGACGCTTTCATTCTGCTGACCAAAACCGCTGTGTTTTTATCAAGCGGATTGATGTCTGATGAAATGCTTAGTAACGTTTGATGCTGATGATTTTCCGTCGTCTGAAAAATAGGTAGAGCAGTCGTGATGTCGCCCTGATTGATGATTTTCAGTTCATCAGGAGTGAATTTCTGGGCGTTGATAAAACTGATGAGCAGAACGAAAAGCAGAGATATTTTTTTCATTTATTGGAATGTTGAGCAAAGATAGGGCATGTTTTTTAAACACAGAGTTTGTCATCCTGAAACAATTTTTAAACTTCAGATCCATATCTAGGTTCCGTCGGAATGACAAACTTTGTGTTTTTTTCCCGTGCAGATTTTGTAAATTGAGCAGATGTAATCTGTGAAATCTGTGGAATCTGTGCGACATTTCCACTTAGCACTTTTTACTTTTGTGTTGGATCCTTCATATTGTAAAACACCGGGATCCCTACTGAATGACAAACTTTGTGCATTATTTTATTTCTCACAGATTACACAGATTTTCACAGAAACTTATTTGCTTAATTTTATGCGATATACTTGGCTCTTTTTACTTTTGCCTTGGCTCTTTTTTCAGTAAGTTTTCGTCATATCCTCCGGAATAATGAGATTAAAATCTGTGGGGATATAATCTTTCTGAGGAACTTTTAATTCAGGATCTTCTGATTCGAAGACGGAGATGACCGCCATTTTCAGGTTGGGATTTTTCTGTTTGATGTACCAGTATATTCCGCCGTATTCTTTGCTGTGGTAATTTCCGTTGTAGTGGATGAAGGTTTTTCCGGACTGGAGGTTTTTCAGGATAGATTCAGCCATAGTGGCGTCTTTGATGGCCTGTGCGGAGACGAAATTCATCACTTTCATTTCATCGGCGTGGTCGCCCATCATGGTTTTCATTTCGGGATAGCCTGGAGTTTCCAACGTCACTTTTATTGGAAGCTGAGCAATGTAAGTTTTTTCTTTTGCCGATAATTTATTTAAAGATTCCAGACCTTCTTTTGAGGTTTGGGAAGCGTACTTTCTGGGAACATTGGTGGCGATGAACTTCAGTTTTTTATCTTTAGCAAAATCAACCAGAGGTTTGTAATCTGTGGCGTAGTTGTTCCACAATCTTGCCGAGTCTTTTAATGTTTTCGCATCAAATTTTCCATCTAAATACTGATCTAACTGCGGCTGGTTGTCTCTTTCAAACATTTCTGCACCGAGAGTAATCTGCCCATTTTTCTTTTCAAATAATGCTTCGGTAATCTTGAGCTGCAGCCAGTGATTGATGGAACTGTTATGGTTTTCGCCAAAGAAAACGACGTCGTATTCAGCTAATTCTTTGATCAGCTTTTCGGTTTTTATTTCTTTTCCTTTTTTGTCGTAGAATTGGTAAGGTTTGAAGTTTTGCGCATTTGCCGAGCACAAAACAATTAATAAAAGGAATGCTAATATATTTTTCATATTTTCTTTTTTAATAATTTAAATACAAATATTGATAATGGGTTTCACAAATATCACAAATCATTTGGATGAATGATGTTTACCATGAGAAGAATATTGAATAACAATGCAAAAATAGAGTTTTCCATCACAAGAATATAGTTTGCCATTGCAAGAAAATAGTCCGCCAATGCAAAAATATTCTTCGCCATCGAAAGAATATTGTTTACCACCGCAAAAATATAGTCCGCCAATGCAAAAATACTCTTTGCCATCGAAAGAATATTGTTCACCATTGCGAAAATATTATTTGACATTACAACAATACTATTTTGGTATGCAGGAATATTCCTTTGGGACGAAAGAATATATTTTTGGGAAGCAAAAACATTCTTTTGGGATTCAAGAATATTCCTTTGGGATACAAGAATATACTTTTGGGATACGAGAATATACTTTTGGAATGCGACAATATTTTTTGGTGAGGATTAATTTACTTTTAAGATTGTTTTGCCAAAAAATCGCTTAGATCCCTACGGGATGACAAAATTCGCGTACTTTGTGTGAAGTAATTCTTAAAAACCGACAATGCTCTTCTCTAAAAATTCTGTATAGATCCCTACGGGATGACAAACTGAGTGGAATAGTTTCAATTATGCTTTGTAACCATTAAACTAACATTTAAAATCAAAAAAGGCCGCCCTGTAATATACAAAACGGCCTTATATCAATTAATCTAACTATCTATTTAGTTTTCCAAACCTGCTACCAGGTCTTTCCACTCCTGCAGTTCAGGGATTCCAGGTTTTCTTTTTCCGAAGAACTGTACAATGAAATCTCCTTCTTTGTTGAATACTTCAATTGCCGTTACTTCCCCATCTTCAGTTGGTTTTTTTACGATCCAAGCTTCGGTGATTTTGGTTACGTCAAGGTGTAAATTAAAATCTGGATCCATCACGTTGAACCACTGCTGGTGCCACATTGTTTTCTTCACTTCTCCCGTGTGGATCTGGATGATTCCTCTGTTTCCAACGAAAATCATGATAGGAAGTGCTTTGTCAGAAGCTTCTTCCAACACATTTACTACCTTTGAACTGTCGATTTTCTTGGCATAACCTTCAGGAGCCAGTCTCAAAGCCTGAGTTCTGGAGACACCGAATTTTCTGGTCATCATAAAGAAATCGTGAGTATCCTTTAACTCCGTCCATGCTTTTTGGAAGCCTTCCACATCAATTTCAGAATCTGCTTTTTCTTCAGCTTTTGGAGCAACAGTTTCCATTTCTAAAGCAATATTTTGATCTTCAGCCTTAAATTTCTCAACAATCGTATCGAAAGCTTCAGCGTTGCTGTCCTTCGTTAAATAGATTTTGTGCAATGCCAAACCGTCTTTTCCGAAGAACTGAAGGCTTTTTCTGTCGCCTTCCACTACTCCAAAAGCTGATTTCCAGTGATTCTGGAAAATTCTCAAATCGATATCTTCATTTACAAAGAGTTGCGCGTGTGGACTGCTGAAATCTCCATTTTTGTAAACGCCTTTTCTTTCGTGAACGCATTCGTCGTTTCTCGTTAGAGCCATTACTTTTCCTAACTGCTCAACTTCGGTTAAGATGTTGGCAAATTCAGGTTTTAAAATAGTAACGCCCTCTCCGACGTTGGTTGCCAACAATTCAGCTTCGCTTACGCCCAACTGTTCTGCGGCATTTCTTATTCTCAAATGTGGGTTTTCAGCTTTCAGAGCTTCCCATTTTTCTTTTAATTCGTTAACTAAAGTGCTCATCTATTTATTTTTTGATTGTTAAAACTGTGTATAATCTTGTAACGGTTTCGCCGTCTGCTTTACTTTTTACCTGCTCTTCTTTTTCTGAAATTTTCATTCTTTTGAAATGACTTTTAGAAACTGTTTCTTCCATTTCATCGGAGTTGTAGAGTTTAAAATCATACTGCGTGAAAGGCAGAGTTTCCATAAAATCACGCTGTCCGAAGGTAAGAACGAAGGTTCCGTTATCTTTTAAAACGCGGTAAATTTCGTTTAAATATTCTACAGGCTGTTTCCAGAAATAAGCGGTGTTGACGGTAAAAATTTTATCGAAAGTCTTGTCTTCAAAAGGCAATACCGTTCCTTCATACAGTACAAATTCAGCCTGATCTTTAAATTCTTCATTTAATCTCCGGGCTTCTTTATGCATGGTTTCGGAAATATCGATGCCAACGTATTTTAAGTCGTTTGCCAGATTTAGAAGGCTTTTCACATGAGCTGCATTTCCGTGACCAATTTCGAGGATGCACTCACTGTCTTCAATTAATAAGGTTTTGATGCTTTCCAGTGTCATTCCGATGTTGGTGGCATTCATCATTTCAGCTACTTTTAATCCTGTTTCTCCTTCAGGATTCGCAAGATTCTGAGCTAATATTTTTAAATCTTTTTCTTCCATATTATCCAAAAATAATCATTGGGTTGTTGGTGATTGGGTGGTCGCAAATCGTACATGGAAAATTGTACGCTTCACTGATATTTTCTGCAGTGAAAACTTCTTCCGGCGTTCCGTATGCTGCTACTTTTCCTGATTTCATCAATAGAATTTTGTCGGCGTACTGAGCCGCTAAATTCAGATCGTGAAGAACGACTACTGCCGAATTTTCATTCTGAGTAAAATTCTTAATGATCTCCAAAGCTTTGTACTGGTGTTTTACATCCAGATTATTCAGAGGTTCATCCAGAAAAAGAAGTTTCTGAGTAATTTCATTTTTAAGTTGAGCTAAAACTCTCGACAAATGCACCCGCTGCTTTTCACCGCCAGACAAAGTATTGTATTCTCTGCCTTTCAGATGATAAACGTCGGTCTGATGCATCATTTCGTCTGTTGCCTGAAGATCTTCCTCTTTCGGCTGGGCATCAAAATAAGGATAACGTCCCATCATCACAACATCTTTCACTTCCAAAGGAATGTCGTTTGAATTGTGCTGGGAAAATTTCGCTTTATGTTTAGAAAGTTCAGTAATTTTCCAGTCGGTGATGTTTTTATCTTTAAATAAAATCTGCTGTCTGCTTTTCACCTCATTCGCCAAGACACTCAGAAGGCTCGATTTTCCCGCTCCGTTGGGACCAACGATGGCTAAAAATTCGCCAAAGCCTAAGGACACATCCACATTATTGAGAATGTGAAATTCTTTGTGTCTGTAATTGATTTGCTGTGCCTTTATCATTAAACTGACTTTTTGAATTTCATTAAAATGGCGATGAAAATCGGTGCTCCCATCATGGCTGTAAGAATTCCTATCGGCAATTCAGACGGTTCTACAATGCTTCTGCTGAAAGTATCTGCAGTGAGCAGCAAAATACTTCCGAAAATAGCTGAAAGCGGGAGAATGAAACCATAATTTGATTTGAATAAAAGCCTTAAAATATAAGGCACAATTAAACCTACAAATCCAATGGTTCCTGAAAATGCAACGCATGTTCCCCCCATTAGTGAAACGATTATTACGATTTGCTTTTTTAGTCTTTCAACATTAATTCCCAAGTGTTGTGCATCTTTTTCGCCCAGCATCATTGCATTTAAAGCTTTACCTTTCGGAAGCAGAATACTGAATGAAAAAATAAGAACTACAGCTAAAATTGCATTTTTCGTCCAGGTTGCACCGGCAAGACTTCCCATGTTCCAGAATGTTAAATCTCTCAGCTGATCGTCTTTTGAAATATAAATCAGAAATCCGACAATGGAAAATCCTATAGCTGAAATTGCGACACCGCTGAGCAACATCATGACAACATTGGTTTTGCCTCCGCTCGTGGAAATTCTGTAAACCAACAGCATGGCGAGTAGAGAACCCACGAAAGCTGCAATCCCGACAAGCGAAAACTGCACTGCTTCAGGAAGATATTCTCTGAAATATCCTCCTAAAACAATTGTAATTGCTGCCATCAGCGTTGCTCCCGCCGTAAGTCCGATTAAATCTCCTGTTGCCAATGGGTTTCTGAATAATCCCTGCAGGATGGTGCCCGATACCGAAAGCATACTTCCGATAAGGATTGCCATTACAATTCTTGCTGCTCTTACATCCCAGACTACATATTTATCGCTCATGGAAAGATCTGAATCTCCTCTGATTACTTTTCCCAGAACTTCAAAAGCAGATTTACCTCCGAAATCATAAACTCCTGTACCAAGAGACCATACTGCTATTAAAACAAGCAGTATGGCACTTAGTGTAATATAAAAAAATAATTTACTGTGCGTTTTCAATTAAAAGTTTGTTTAATGAAACTGCAGCCTCTCCCAGTCTTGGTCCGAAACCTGAAATAAGGCCTCCATCCATAGCGATTACTTTTTTGTTTTTTCCGGCGTTGGTTTGTGCAACTCCAGGAGCTTTCAGAACACCTTCGATTCCTCCTGAGCTTTCCAATCCGCTTGTGAAAAGGAATAATACATCCGGATTTGCTTTTACAACGGCTTCCGGAGTCAATGGTTTGAAATCTTCAAAATCATTCACTGCATTTTCTCCGCCTGCAATACCGATCAATGCTGCCATTGGTGTGTTTCTACCTGAAACCATCATCATGTTCCCTCTTGCGTAGATGAAGAGAACTTTTGGTTTCTTACTCAATGTCTGAACCTGTGCTAAATCAGTATCAATTTTATCAGTTAATTTCTGATAATCATTATTTCCGATGGCTTTTGCAACGTCAGCGATTAATTTTTTGGTTCCTTCAACAGTATATTCCTGTTTGAAAGTTTCTGTTTTTATTCCTGAAGATTTGATTTTCCCCATTAAATCCGGGTTAATGTCTTTATCTGAAGCCAAAATAAGGGTTGGAGAAACAGCCATAATCGGTTCAATTGTTATTGATCTTACGTGACCTAAATTTTCCGCTGAAGTTTTTAAACCTTCCGGATAAGTACTTGTTACGTCTGTTGCAACAATTTCTTTTTCGTGACCCAAAGCGGCAACGATTTCTGTAATTCCGCCGTTCAAGGTTACGATTTTATGGTTAGTTTTCGGAGCTTCTGATTTTGCTTCGGTATTATGTTCTGTAGCTTTTGAGTCTTCTTTTTTGCAGGAATAAACTGCGATAAGGACAGAAGCTGCAAGAATGAATTTTTTCATTGTTTATTTGATTTATTAGATGTTTAAATGTTGGGTGATGGATGATGGATGCTTGAAGTTTAAATATTGAGATTTTAAAAGAATTTTTCTTTGCCCGACCTAAAGGGAGGAAATTTTTTTTTAAATTAAATATTACAAAGGTTTAAATTCAAATGACGGGTATCCTCTTTCGCCTGCAGTTCCCTGGCTGTCGGTGGTTGCTTTTGTTAATCTTGTGAATCTCAGTTTGAAATAATATCCGTCTGCATCTTTTACAACGTAGAAACGGTCTCCAAGCACTTCAGGACCGTTTACGCCCGCAGTTGATCTCCAGTTAGCTCCTAAAACTCTGTGGTCATTGTAGATGAATTTTGACTGATCAATATTGGCAGCTTCAAATTTATTGTACGCATTAACTCCGGTTTCCGGTGCGGTAACTTTAACCTCATAAACACCTACATTCCCGACATTATTATGTTGAATAAAATCTGCGTAAATATAACTTCCAGTTCCAGGAATGATATTTAGACCCACTGAAAAGCAAAGATCCCATTTCTTTTTTTCCGGTTGGATAGAAACCTGTGCTGCCGGTTGAGCAGTAAGATGATTCAAGGTAACAAAGCTGTAGTTGTATAACTGATTTTTAGCAACGGTAAATTCTTTGTGTGTGGTATCATCCAGCTTAGCATATTTTATTTTGTAACCTTCGCCTGATCTTACCACCTGGATTTTCATCCAGCCTCTCGGATCACCGTTATATGTAACTGCACCGACTGCTACAGCGCCGTGGTAAACGTCTTTCCCCATATTTACAAGATAAATTCCATTGTCCGAATCTAAAGATTTCACTTCACCGATAGCGGTGTAACCTGTAGGAAAATTTCCTGCAACATCATCAATATAAGCTTCGTTGGCAGCACTGAAACTGGCTACCTGAACCAAAGGCTGAAGAGCAGCAACATTTGCAGTAGTAACCGCATCAATATTGGTTGCATCAGGAATTTTTGTAGCCGCCATCTGAATAGATGAGTTTAAAATTACTTTAAATGAACTTCCTGAATAGAAAGCAAAATCCCAGTCGGTTCTTTTTGTTTTGATGAATTGGTTTTCGCTTAAATCAAACCAGATTTGATTTGGCTGTGTAGCTCCGCCAACACTTAAATTTACCAAAGCTCCATCGATTGGCGCTACTGCAACGGCATCTTCGTTATCATTGATACAAGATGTTGAAAGCAAAGCGGTTCCCACCAATAATCCAAAAAGTATTTTTTTCATTTTCAATATTTTAAAAGTTATAGTTTAATCTGGCGAAATAACTTCTGCCATAAAAAAGGTTTTGATTTCCTAAAGCTGCATTGTGAGCATCGCCCTGTACAATAGTATTTCTCAAAGTACTTACATCAAATATATTTTTGATCCCTGCTGCCACTTCAAAACGGTTGTTGAAGAATGGCTGAGAAACTGTAAAATTCAACATATTAAAATCTCCTGCTTCACCCAGAACAAATTTCGCAGGTGCGGAAAGATCATTGTTAGACTCCTGTACAAACTGCTTCATTACACCGGTGTATTTGTAATACAAGGCAAATAAAGTTTTTGTTTGAGGAAGTGTATAGTTCGCTGCCAGATTCGCTTCAGTGTAAAAGTTGTAATCATCCGGTGAGGTTACATTTCCGGCAACTAACTCCTGAGAAATCCCCATTACAGAAACGCCGGCATTGAAAGAGAAATTATCTTTTTTAGCTGTAAAACCACCTCCGAAAATCAGTGAATTATATTTATTGATATTTAAGAAAGTGATTCTTAATGGGCTGTTGCTTATAACTGCCTGTTGAATTCTGTCCTGAACATCGAGGTACATTCCCGAAAGGTTTACATCAAACTTCCAGTTGCTGTCGGTTTTGGTTTTATAATCCCAAAATAAACCTACGGAATATCCTGTCTCTGGTTTTAAATTTTCGTTTCCTCTGATATCATGGTTGGAATCTACTGTATAAGAATAGAGTTCTTCATACGTTGGAAATCTGTTGGAAGATCCGAATACTGCTCTTAAATCTGATTTTTCGGAAGTACTGTAGCGGGCAGTTAATGAGTAATTAGACTGAGAATCGAATCTGTCGCTTAGTGCCAGACGATATCCCGGTCTTAAAGATATGTCGTCAGAAACTTTCCATTCTGCAGAAATAAAATTGGCATAGCTGAAGATTGCTCTGTTGATATTATCTACGTTTGCGGTATTATTTGTAAGTATCGCTGCAGAAGCAAAGCCACTTGTTCTGTCTAATTCATATCCCAGCTGGAAATTAATTTTCTCGCTGTCTAAGAAATTACTGAACATCCCTCTTGAATACAAAACCTTAGAGTCATAAAAAGTATTTTTTTCTGCTCTGGAAAGTTCTGTTCTGTTGGGAACATCAAATCTGTAATCCTGATTTTCTCTTTTTTGAGTCTGATAAGAAAAATCTCCTAAATAATTGATTCTTCCCAGCTTGGTCTGAATATTAAACTGATGAATCCAACGGTTTGTAAAGAAATCTGTATCATCTGCAACGTAAGTACGGTTTCCTCCACTCAGTGGAAATTCCTGTACTACCTTATTTCTTGAATTTAAATTTTCTCTTAAAAAGTTAACTTTATAAAATAAAGTCGTATTATTTTTAGCATATCTAATTGCCGCGTTGGTCGTCAGAATATCTTTAGGAAGCCATTCATAACCTCTCAAACCGTCGTTGCCTTCAGAAAAATGCTTGTATCCTTTCTGTCTGCCTTTATAACCCTGGAAGTCGTTGTGATTGATATCTGCAGTAACGGTCCAGTTATTATTTATTTTATATCCTAAATTTAAAGACTGAATGTGTCTTCCGTTTCCTTTTTTAAACCAATCGTAGTCTTTTCCTACAGTTTCTTCCTGAAGTGAAAGGTTTATATTTACTTTTTTACTGTAATTTTTCTTGGTAATAATATTGATGACACCTGTAACTGCATTACTTCCGTATTCCACACCCATGGCTCCTTTCACCACCTCGATACGTTCAATATTGTTGACATTGAGTTTGCTTAAATCCATCTGATTTCCGCTGCCTCTGTCTGTAACAACGGGAATATTATCTATTAAGATTTTGGTGTATTCATATCCCAATCCCATGATATTTGCGCGTGAATTTCCGTCACCGTTTGGATCTGGTGCAATCTGAATGTTTAAATTCTGATTAAGAACTTCCGCAGCTGTAGTTACTGCCATATTTTTGATCATCTCAGCATCAATTACTTCAACTTTATATATTGATTTATTGATTGATTGCTGCATGTATTGTCCGGTAATAACAACTTCACTGATGTTTTTTTGGTTTGCAGAATCTTTCTCTTGAGCGTAAATGCTTGTAATTGCTGATAATGCCAGTATTGACAGTACTCTCTTCTTCATGTGGAAAAAAAATTTTGACAAATATAATGGTTTATTTAGAATAGTTAAAAATAAATAGATAATTTAAATATGACATTTTCCCATATCATTTCTAATGAAGATTAGTTTTTATTCTGAACGTGGGGAATTTAGATTACCTTTAAAGCCTATACAGCAGGGGGTTTTTACACACCTTTGGAAAGATTCTAATTGGAGCAATAAGGATGATTTAATATTAAAACAAGACAAATATCATCTTTTTATTTAGAATGTTTAAAAATAAATATTTACTTTTGTAGAATAATTCTAAATAATAAAACGTTATGAAATTAAAACTACTTTTCGGAGCTTTAGTTTTCACTGCAATATCTGCAAATGCACAAGTTGCAACAATCAACGAAACTTTTGAGTCATTTACTACAGGATTAGGCGCACCATGGCCTCAAAACAATTGGTCAAAAGTTGTATCAACTGCAGGTCCAAGAGTTTATGCTGACGGAACTACTGATAAGTACGCACAATTTTACAGCTTCTTCTATCCAGGAGTTGATGGTTATCTTGTAAGTCCACAGATCGTAGCGCCAGATGGTACAAAGACTTTAACCTTTACTTACGCTCAAACAGGTGGAACTGGTAGTTCAGGAACTTTACAGGTAGGATTAATTTCTGAAAGCTCAACTACAGGAACTGCTGCGTTTACATCAATTAGTCCGGTATACAACGTGACTTCTACAACAGAACAGACAGTTACCATTACTGTACCTTCATCTACTAAACAATACATCGCTTTTAAATTTATCGGAAGTGCGGAGCATGCTGTTGTTTTAGTTGATGATGTAATATATGATACACCGCCAGCAGGAACAATCAACGAAAATTTTAATGCATTTACCGGACCTGGAAACCCTGCTTCACTACCGCAGAACGGATGGAATAAAGTAATTGCAACTGTTCCTCACAATGTTTATACTGCTGCGAACAACGGTAGTAATGCAGTTCAGTTTTATGCGAACACTACTCCTAACACGAACATGTATCTTATTTCTCCAAAGATTGTAGCTCCAGACGGAAGTAAGAAAATAAGATTTACAACCAACATTTCTTCAAATTCTTTTGGAAATGCAACAATTGAGGTAGGAATGGTTTCAAGTATCACAGATATGACAACTTTTACATCATTAGGAAGCCCAATAGCTCTAACAGCAGGTTCAACTACACCTCAAATTCTTACGTTTGATGTACCAACCTCTACTAAGCAATACATTGCATGGAGATTTAGCGGAGCAACAAATCACGCTGCAGCTTATGTGGATGATGTAATCTATGATGTGTTAGGTTCATTAGCAACTTCAGATCTTACAAAATCAAACAGCGATATCAGATTTGCTGTAAATGCAGAAAATACAGCTCTACAGTTTGTAGGAAAAGAATCTCCAAAATCTGTAGAAATCTATTCTGCTTTAGGAACAAGAGTAGCTGCAGGAACGGTAGACTACAATAGATTCAATATTAGCACTCTTCAGACAGGTGTTTATTACATTCTAATTGAAACTAAAGATGGCACGACTCAGAAGTCGAAGTTTATCAAAAAATAATACTTTCTATTTTTTCTAATAAAAAGGCAGTCTCAGAATTTCTGAAGCTGCCTTTTGTTTTTGTGAGGGATGTGGGGTGTTGGATGATTGATGATTGATGATTGATGATTGATGATTGATGATTGATGATTGATGATTATCAAAATTATTTTATAAAAACCAATTTTACTTTTTCCTACAATTTTTTCCCTTTATTCTTTTTACTTTTTACCTGGCTCTTTTAGTAAATCTTAAATCCTTTGTAAACCTGCGCTGTTTCAGATAAAATTTTGGAGGCATCACGTCTGAAATTCAGAAGATGATCCTGCCCGTTGTGTCGGTTGTGATGTTCTCGGGTTTCCCAAAGTTCAACAAGGAAAAATGTACCTTTATTTTCGTTATCTTCAATGAGATCATATTGCAGGCAACCCTCTTCTTTTCTGGTTTCTTTTACAAGGTTTTGAAATAATTCAACCGCTTCCATCAGATAGTTTTCCTGAAACTTGAACAGGGCGACAATGTGTAAATTCATGTGTTATTTTTAGGCTGTAAATGTAAATTATTTTTGATTTTAATAAAATTCAGATTCTCCTAAATTTTTCACAAAAAAAATTCAGTGTAAATATTTTTAGCGCAAGGTTTGCAAAGATATTTTTTAAAAATTAGTCTGTTTGTTTTTCGTGCACAAAGGCGTTTCACTCAGTTAAGAATACTGAGTAGATTTAAATCTCTTAAATATGAATCCTTGAATTTTGAATTAAAATACCGATTTAAAAATTGTAACCGAACTCATTACAATCACCAGTGTTCCGATGATGATAAACATATTTTTAACGGGAAGTTTGGCAGTCAGCATTGCAGAAAATGGTGCAGTAATAATTCCACCGATGAGAAGTCCCAGAATAATATTCCAGTGCTGAATTCCCAAAGTAAAAAAGAAGGTGATGGCCGCAGTAATTGTCAGGATAAATTTTGCCACAGTAGAACTTCCCACTGCAAATCTCGGCGTAAAAGCATTCTTAATTAAAGTTCCGGTTACCAAAGGACCCCAACCTCCACCGGCAAATGAATCGATAAAACCACCGATTACGCCAAGTCTTGTAAGATTAGTTTTCTTCTTTAAAGCTTTATTCTGTTTTGGTTTAAATGCATTAGACAAAATTTTAAAACCTAGATACAGCGTATAAAAAGCGATGACCGTTTTGGTAATTTTCGAGTAATATTCGCCAACGTATGTTAAACACAGTGCGCCAACAATCGCACCGATAATGGCCGGAATTGCCAGCTTTTTCACCAGGCTTTTGCTTACATTTTTCAGTTTAATATGGCTGATACTTCCGGCTGCCGTTGTAAAACTTTCAGCAGAGTGAATACTTGCACTCACAATATGAGGTGGAATTCCCAGGAACATCAGTGTCGTCGTACAAATCACGCCGTAGCCCATTCCCATTGATCCGGCGACAATTTCTGCAAAAACACCCACAAGAAGCATCCAGTAAAAAATATGATTGTCTTTGGCAAGAATAATTTCAAGTTCGTCTAAATATCCCAGACTGTACATTGAAATAAATGCAATGACCAAGACAATTACTGTAATCAAAAGGACATTGAGCCTGAACTGAATTTTCTGCGAAATTACCATATCATCAAGTGTTTAAAAGAACTATAAAATCATCACCGCACCAACGGTTGAATTGCTTGTTTCATCAATAAGAATGGCATTTCCTGTTGACCTGCTTTCTTCAAAACTGTCGAAAACCAAAGGTGATGCGGTTTTTAATCTCACTTTTACAACTTCATTCAGTCTGATGCTTTCTGTTACGGGCATCTGTTCAAGTGTATTGACATCAATTTTATATTCAATTTCTTTGATAACTGCTTTTAGGGTTTTGCTTTTGTGCTGAATAAAATATTTGTTTCCCTCGTTCAGTTCTTTTTTGTCGAGCCAGCATACAACGGCTTCCAGTTCATTTTCAACTCTTGGCTGTTGATTGGTTTTTACTAAAAAATCGCCACGGCTGATATCAATATCGTCTTCAATGTGAATCACCGCAGGCTGATTGGTAAAAACAAAATCTACTTCTTTTCCGCCATTTTCAATTTTTGAGATTTTGGTCTGAATATTTTGTGGAAGAACGGTAATCTCATCACCTTTCCTATAAATTCCCGAAATCACTTCTCCTGCATAACCTCTGTAATCATGCAATTCATCCGTTTGCGGACGGATCACGTACTGCACCTGAAATCTCGGGTTTTCCTGTTCCTGATTCTGATTAATCTCAACATTTTCCAGAAAATCTAAAAGTGTAGAACCTTGATACCAACCTGTTTTGTCAGATTTAGAGACAATATTATCTCCGCTAAAAGCTGAAATTGGAAAATAATTCACATTCTCAAGCTTCAGTTTTTTAGCAACCAGTTCATACTGAGCTTTGATGTCATTATAAATCTCTTCAGAATAATCCACCAAATCCATTTTGTTGATGGCAACCACCACATTTTTCATTTTCAGTAATGAAGCAATGATAGAATGTCTTCGGGTCTGCTCTATCACGCCCTGTCTTGCATCAATCAGAATGACAATCAGTTGCGAATTCGAAGCTCCTGTAATCATATTTCTGGTGTACTGAATATGTCCCGGAGCATCGGCGATGATAAATTTCCTTTTTGGCGTTGAAAGATAGCGGTAAGCAACATCAATTGTTATTCCCTGCTCTCTTTCGGCTCTTAAACCGTCGGTAAGAATGGCAAGATCAACCCCGTTTCCGTTTTTATTTTTTGACTGTTTCTCCAACGCTTCAAGCTGGTCGATCAGTATATTTTTGCTGTCGTAGAGAAGTCTTCCGATCAGCGTACTTTTGCCATCGTCTACACTCCCTGCGGTGATAAATCTTAATATGTCCACGTAAATAATATTAGTAATGAGTAATTGGTGATAAGTAATTTTAAACCGTTCATCTTTTGAATATTTTAATGTAAAGCATCGAGTAAAATACGCAGTTTGGCATTGCCTATTACTCATTGCTCATTACCCATCTAAAAATATCCTCCTTTTTTTCTGTCTTCCATTGCGGCTTCCGTTACTTTGTCGTCGATTCGGGTTTCGCCGCGTTCGGAGATTCGGGAAGCGGTAATTTCGTTTACCACTTCATCCAAAGTTTCAGCTGAACTTTCAACTGCGGCTGTACAGGTCATATCTCCGACGGTTCTGTAACGTACTTTTTTATTTTTAATGTGATCATTTTCATCAATCTGAATAAAATCTGAGACGGCAATTAACTGTCCTTCAAACTCAATCACATCACGGTCGTGAGCAAAATAGATGGATGGCAGCTGGATATTTTCTTTTTTAATGTAATTCCAGACATCGAGCTCTGTCCAGTTTGAAATTGGGAAAACTCTTACGTTTTCACCTTTGTTGATTCTTCCGTTATAGATATTCCACAATTCAGGACGCTGTAATTTAGGATCCCACTGTCCGAATTCATCACGGACCGAGAAAAAACGTTCTTTTGCTCTGGCTTTTTCTTCATCTCTTCTCGCTCCGCCGATGCAGGCATCGAACTGAAATTCTTCAATTGTATCTAATAAAGTATGTGTCTGCAACCAGTTTCTTGAAGCAAATTTTCCTTTTGGTTCAGTTAAATTTTTAGCTTTGATGGTATCTTCCACTTTTCTTACGATCAGTTCGGCACCGAGACTTTCGGCAAAATAATCTCTGAACTGCAGTGCCTCAGGAAAATTGTGTCCCGTATCAATATGTACAAATGGAAAAGGAATTTTCATTGGGGTAAACGCTTTTTTAGCCAAATGAACCAATGTAATCGAATCTTTTCCGCCGCTGAAAAGCAAAGCAGGTTTTTCAAACTGAGCCGCAATTTCACGCATGATATAAATGCTTTCCGCCTCAAGTTGCTCGAGATAATTTAGTTTATGGTCACTCATTATAATTTGAAAGATTAAATTTGAATTAATTTGAATGCAGACCGCATTCTTTTTGTGAAGTTTCCCACCACCAGCGTCCTGCCCGTGGGTTTTCGTCTTCTTCGATAACTCTTGTGCATGGCTGACAGCCTACACTGATAAAACCTTTTTTATGAAGAGACAGTTCCTGAACCTTGTGATGTTCAAGATAATTTAAAACATCCTGATACGTCCAGGTAATCAGTGGATTGTATTTGTATAAATTCCTTTCCTCATCCCATTCCAGAACCGGCAAATTTTCGCGGTTTTCCGACTGTTCTGCACGAAGTCCTGTGATCCAGACCTTAGCATTTTCCAAAGCGCGGTTCAAAGGTTTTACCTTCCGTATGAAACAGCATTCTTTTCTGTTCTCAACCGAGTGATAGAACGCATTGACGCCTTTTTCAACCATGTACTTTTCAACGTCAGAAGATTCAGGGAAATAAACTTCGGTTTTTTTCTGATAACGTGAATTGTTTTTTGAAAGTAAATCGTAATGTTCGTAGAAAAGCCGTCCGGTATCTAAAGTGAAAACTTTTATCGGTAAATTATTTCTGAAGACAGCGTCTGTGATTACCTGATCTTCCTGACCAAGCGACGTAGAGAAAACAATTCCTTCGGAGAATTTTGATGAAATAAACTGTAATCCATCCTCCAAATTAAGTTGCTGCAAAGTTTTGATATCCTCTTTTGAAAACATAATTTTCTGTTTGATATGCGCAAATATCCAACAAAAATATTATCCTACCAAATAAGTAGACTTCTAAAATTAAATTTAATCAGATTTAGTCAATTAAATCTAAAAGTGTTTTTTCCTCTAAAATTTTAAGTGAAGCATCTCTCACTTCAATCAGAACATCGTGTAAACTGCAGTGATCTTCGTTACAGTCTGCACATTTTTCGTAGAAGTTCAGGCTTACACAGGGAAGCATTGCAATGGGACCATTTACCAGACGAATAATTTTTGCCAGATTCACATTTTGAGGATTTTCTTTAAAAAAATAACCGCCCCCTTTTCCTTTTTTGCTGTCGAGGATGTCTGCTTTTTTCAGTTCCAGCAGAATATTTTCAAGAAATTTTAAAGGAATTTTCTTATGATCTGCAATTTCCGAAATAAGAACCGGGCCTTCATTTCTCTTTTCTACGAGATATGAAAGCGCCTTAAAAGCATATTGAGATTTTTTTGACAGCATTACAGCAAAAATAGGAAAAGTTTTCTTAAAGAAACAAGGCAAAAGTAAAAAGAGCCAAGTGTGGCAGCAACATCGAAAATTTGTAGGGACTTTATTAGAAAGCTTAAAATTCTCTTTACCTATTTCTTTTCATATTTACTTGACTAATTTTACCTGGCTCTTTTACCTTTTTACTTGGCTCTTTTTTATCTAAATTTGTCCCATGTTCAGTAAAGAAGAAGCACAGCAGTTAAAAAAGGAATTTTGGACGGCATTCGGGAAATCGTTTCCAAGAAAATGGGTTTTGTACAATACCAAAATCAAGGATTTTTCATTTAAATTCTACGCCGACAAAAAAAAGGCCGAGGTTTCTCTGGATATCGAAATGAAAGACGAAGTCTTCAGAGATGCATATTATAACAAAATCTGGTCGCTTGAAGATATTCTGAAAGATTTCATCGGTGACTTTCATAAAGAAGAATTCCACACTCTGGAAAACGGAAAAGTCATCAGCCGGATCTGGGTAGAAAAAGAAGGCGTTTCTGTTTTTAATAAAAATACATGGAGAGAAGCTTTTGAATTTTTTGTGGAAAAAATGGATGGTTTTGAGAGGTTTTATTATGAGTATGAGGATTTTATAAAGGATGTTTAAAAATATCAATGTCTTTTGAATAATTTTTAAAATTTTTCATTGCAAATAATTATCTTTAGAAAAATAAAACTAATTTCTAAAATAATATTATGCGAAAAATTAAACTGCTGTTAATTCTAATTCCATTTTTCGGATTCTCACAAAATAAAACCGGTGCGGAAGAAAAAGTGGCAGAAGGGATCACACTGCATGACGAAGAAAAATATGATGAAGCGTTAAAAAAGTATGATGAAGCGTTGATCCTGGACAAGAATAACTTACTTGCTCTTACTGAAAAATCCATGACTTTTGAAGCTACAAAAAACTACGGTGAAGCCATAAAAATCTGTCAGTTTATAATTGCTAATTTTAAAAATGAAGATATCAAAACTGTTTATCTTAACTATGGGAACAGTTTGGATCATTCTAAAAGACCTTTGGAAGCTTTGAAAATATACGATGAAGGATTAAAAAAATATCCGGATTTTTACCAACTCCATTTTAATAAAGGTATTACTTTAGTCAATAACAAACAGATTGATAAATCATTAGAATCTTTCCAAAGATCTCTTCAACTTAATCCTGATCATCCCGGAACTTTGAATGCATTAGCCGTACTAAATGAAAATAATAGAGCAATATCTATGTTATGCTCTCTACGATATTTGAGCATAGACAATAAATCTCAGCGTGCTGCCGGACAATTGGAATTTTTGCAAAATCAAATTAAAAAAGGTGTTGACCAAAAAAGTGACAAAAGCGTTTCTGTATCAATAGATGCTAAAACATTAGAAAAGTCGGAAAAAAATAAAAAATCTCCCGACGATTTTTCGGTTGTTGAACTTATCTTACCTCTTGCTGTAGCGCTTGATTATGATGAAAAAAATAAAGACAAAACCGACTGTCAAAAATTACAGGACAAAATAGACACAATCACATCTGTACTGCAAGAATCTCAAAAAGGAAAAAAGGGTTTCTACAGAGAATTTTTAACACCTTATTTTATTGAAATGAAAGAGAGGAAATTGATAGAGGCGTTTGCTTACATTATTTCTTATCCGAAGCAAAGTGATGATGTTTTGAAATATCATCAGGAAAACAGTAAAGAAATAGAGAGATTTTATGCCTGGTCTGAAAACTATCAATGGAAGTAGTCTTGACCTAAATTTAACCTGATTTTTTAAAAGAAAACCTTAAAATCTTATGAAAACAATTTGCATATTTATTGTTTTTCTCAATTTTTTCAACTTTAAAGCTCAAGAGATAAATTGTAATATAGAACAAACCAAAGATTTTAAAGAATTTAAAACTATTTACAGTAACATCGACGTAGATGATTACAGAAGTCACTTGGACAATAATTATTCGAACAGCGATACTGAACTGATATTATTAAAGAAACCTGATAGATTCAAGGGGGAATTAACAGTATTTGCAATTAAAAATGATAAAATATTTGGATATAAAAAAGATACCTCAAAAGTAATTTATGTAACTATTCATCAACAAGATTTTGAATTAGTAAATGAAAACCTTTCTCAGTTAAAAAATAATTTTTATGTTAATTTTTGCAATAACAAAGAAACTCACAGTAATATATACTTGTTAATTGTGAGAAAGAAAGGAAAAGTAGTTTCTGGATATTTCTCTGTGAACTTGTTAGAATTTAGAACTAAAAACGAGAATCAAGATCTGTCAATTCTATACAATTTGATGTCAATATTACATAGATATTCTTTTTTTAAGTAAAATAAAAATTAAATAGTTAGATAAAAATAAGACAAACCCAAAAGTTTCTCTCTTTCAATCTCATTTTATCCAAATTTCCTTTTTCCAAGCCACAAAAATAATCGTTTAATTTTTTTTAAAGAAAAATCACATAGTACAGATTTAATTACTATATTTATTTCAGTAAATAATTAGACAAAATGAAAAAAATTACTATTGTTCTGCTTACTATCTTTAGTGTAGGACTTGCCACGGCACAATCAAAGGAAATAAAGAAGCAAAAAGAATTTGTGGAAACTTATCGGCTTCAAACGGGAAATGTAAAAAATGTTAATCTTCAGCTTTTACAGAATAAATATTATCTTGAAAGCAAGAACATGATTTTGGAACAACAGAAAAAACTAAGTAAAGATCAAGTAAATGAGCTTTTGATCTACAATCAGGATGAATTTTACAAGGCACTAAAAAATGAATTTTGGAAAGGTAATATGAGAGGTGAAAATGCGAAGTCGGCTAATAATTTATATGAAGCAAGACTACCTGCAAATCTTGATGCTTATCGAAGTAAGGTAATTGATAAATTAGATTCAATATTAGCATCCTAAAACAAAAAAGAGAAACCCGCAAGTTTCTCTTTTTCTATTTCATTATCCAAATTTCTTCTTTCTCAGCCAGAAGAATAATCCTCCTAAAAGACCGATAATTGCCAAAGGTAAAAGCAAATTCAGCCACTGCCATTTCGCTTTCTCTTCTGTGATTCTGTACCTGTCGAGAAGACGCTCTTCGATGTTTCTGTTTCGCAGTTCTATCAGATTGCTGTCGTCCAAAAGATAGTCGAGGGCATTTCTCAAAAACTGCTCATTTCCGAACTGTTCATCTGTCAGCCTGTCGATTCCCAGCGGTAATGGTTGTCCTTTTACGATTTTATTTCTCGCAAGATCGCCGTCTGCAATCACAATCATTTTGTTTTCCGGACTTTCAGATTTAAAGTTGGGATAGCCCTTTCTCTCAATTCTCGAAGCATACGCAGAGTTGAATTTTCCCTCCAAGGCTACTGCGAAAATTTTTGGTGTACTTGGTCTCTCCATCTGCCCAAGGCTGTCAACACTTGCAATTTCTTTCAGCTCCACGTAGTTCGGAACCTGTTTCAGTAAAGTTCTTTCACTGGATTCGAAAAGTATTTTGGTTTTAAATTTCTTTCCGCCTAAAGTATCAATCGATGTCGGAAATTCAAATTTTACCGGATTAATATTTTTCGTAATCGGATGATTGTTTTCTGCAATTCCCAAAGGAAAATATGGCCACGGAAGACTGCTGAACTGCGGATTTCCGTTAATTTCACCCGTTACAATTTTCAATAAAGCGTATTTTTTAACATCTTTTACCAAAGCCGGATTTATTCTGAGTCCGTAATTGAAAAAGAAGTCGGTCATATTGATGTCTACCGGGAAAGGCATTAATTTTTTTGACCTCGTCAGCGTATCCATTTCAGCATTCACGGCATCAATCATCCACAGCGTTTTTCCGCCGTTCATAATGTACTGGTCAAGGATGAGTTTTTCACCGTCTGTAAAAGCTTTTCGGGGTTTTGCAATCACCAGAGCATTCATCTGTTTCAGCATCGGGAGATCTTCCAGTGAAAGTTCTTTCGTATTTTTTGGAATCACCGGTCCTGCCTGATAATTTTCATTGGCAATCTGCATGAAACTTTCAAATTCAGAAGGGCTCAGTTCGTCCTGATTCACCAAGACACCAATCTTCTTTCTTTCATCTGTTGCCACAGCTTTGATGTTTGAAGCAAGCGTATACTCAAGATTTTCAATTGATTTCCTCAACTGATCCTGTGCGTTGATATTGTTCTGCTGCACAATCAGCGGAATTGAAATTCCTCTCCCCTGATATTTTACTACAGCATAAGGATAAACTTCAATCTGTGTAATCTTCCCTTCTTTTTCGTCCGGCAGAATAGATTTCTGCATTCCCATTGCCATCAGCGTATCTTCAGGAATTCTGTTTTTAATCGGATCTGTAAACCTGAAATCTACGTTAGAATTGATTTTTCTGAACTCTTCAAGCATAAATTTCGTTTCATTCTGAAGCTGTCTGAAACTTGCCGGAAAATCTCCTTCAAGGTAAACTTCCACCATCACAGGTTTTTTGATGGATTCCAAAACTTTAACAGTACTGTCTGAAAGCGTGTATCTTTTCTCTTTGGTAAGGTCTAATCTGATTCCTGAAAATGCCAGTACGATAACCAGCGGCAGAATTACAAAAAGTAAAATTCCGAGGGGCGATTTAAAATTAATCTTCTTCATGGTCTACTTCTTTTTGGTGATGAAATGATTTGACAAAAACAGCGTAATGCCGATGATTAAAACAAAATAGGCAACATCTTTAAAGTCAATTAAACCTCTTGTAAAACCTAAAAAGTGCTGGTAAAAACCGACATTCTGAAGAATAAAATCTGCTCCTCCCAATAATTTATAGCTTGCCAGCTGTTCGATTCCAAAGTACATAATGAACGACATGAAAACGCCAAGCAAATAAGCCATAATCTGGTTTTGGGAAATGGATGAGGCTAAAATCCCGACACCGGCAAAAGCAGCGATAAGAATAATTAAACCCAAATAACTTCCCACCGTCATTCCCATATCGATATTACCGATGGGTACGCCTAAAACATAGACTGTGTAAAGATAAATAAGTGAAGGAATTAAACATAAAATCCCGACAACCCAGACTGAAAGAAATTTCCCAGTCACCAAATCTGAGATTTTTAAAGGCTGTGAGAAAAGCCAGTTTAATGTTCCGGTTTGTTGCTCCTCCGCAAAAGTTTTCATCGAAAGCGCCGGAATAATAAACATTAAAAGCCACGGCACCAAAACAAAATAGCTCTGAAGCGAAGCAGAACCGATATCGAAAATATTGGAATCATTCTCGAAAAAAAACAAAAACAGCGTCGTTATCAGACTGAAAGCCGCAATGATGATCCATGCGCTCCAGTTTCCGAAGTAACTCCAAAGTTCTTTTTTTAAAATTGCAAACATAAATTAATTTGATATTTGAGGTTTGATATTTGAGATTTGAGCGTCATTACGAGGCACGAAGCAATCTCAATTTTAACCATTTTCTTTACTTTTTAAATCATCTTCGATACGTTTCATACCGGAAATCATACTTTTTTACTCGCTAGTGAGTCTTTTTGATTCAAAATTGAATCTTTCATACTAAAATTTGAGTCTTTGACATTGAACGTTGAATGTTTTTGATTCAAATCTGAATCTATTTTACTCAAATTTGAGCCTTTCACATTCAACATTAAGTGTTTTTATATTGTCAGCAAGACTTTCAACTTGGCTCTTTTTACTTTTTACCTGGCTCTTTTTCCTTTTCCTTTATTAACCAACTTCACCGTCATCATAATCAGAAATACCAGAACGAAAAATCCGCAGATTAATTGCCACCAGTATTCAATAACCATTGATTTTAAAATTACCGTAAATACGACTAAAAATAAAATGAAAGTAGCGACTTCATTAGCCTGTCTCAGTTTTATATTCGCTGTTTCAAGCGTATTTCCGTCGAGTGCTTTTAGTTTTAATACTTTTTTCCAGCACCAGTAATGATAAACTGCCAATCCGACAAGGAAAGTTAACTTCAAATGAAACCAGGGCGTTTTCATTAAATTAAAATTCAAAAAAATCATTGCTAAACCGCATACCGTCATGATTACACCAGCCGGAACGGTGATGATATTCCAGAGCCGTCTTGCCATAAAGGTGTATTGTTCTCTGAGAATATTTTTTTTTGTTTCATCAAAAGCATCGGTATCTTTATAGTACACAAAAATTCTCACGAGATAAAAAATTCCCGCAAAATAAGAGACCATAAAAATAATGTGCAACGCCTTGATGATGGTATACAGCATCGTAAAAATTTGTGGGCAAAGATAAGTTATTTCAGAAAAAAAGCGAATTTAATATGAAATCTTTATAAAATAACAATGTCGTAAGAATTTTAAACTATCCAACTTTCTACTATGGAAACAATATATCCATTTTTACTTTTTTTAATAAGATAAGTATTCCCAAAATCGATAGTATCAAATTTCAGAATATAAGTATCTTCTAAATCATCACATTTAAAAATTTTGGTATAGCTCTGTACATAGGTAAAAAAAGGATTTAATTTTTTATATTCGTAATACTCTTTGGTAGTCAGAAAAATTACGCGTTCGCCAAAAGTGTTTATTCTTCCTAAATTTTCATCGTCTGTTACAATTATTCTTGCTCTAAGTTGGCTTAAAAAATCCCTCTGCTTTTGCGGGAACTCCTTTTCTAATTCTTCCTGCTGTTTTCCGACATCTTCTTGAAAAGTTTTTATATTAATTTCGAAAGTTTCTTGAACAGAGTTTTCATCTCTCAATAAAGGATAATTTCCATAAATAATTGCTTCAAAAATCTTGGTAAAGTCGTTTTCAATTGTAGGATATTTTGGATTTAAATCTTCAGAATCAAAAATCCCGTCACCATCAGAATCTTTTGAAAATGGATTTGTGAAATAGTTCATTTTTTCGTCTAAATCATTCCATCCATCATTATCGCTGTCTTTTAAAATTTCCTTTAAATTAATTATGACTAAAGCATTATTTTTAACCGTTTCATAAACCGGACCACCTCCCGGAAGCGTTAATGGTTCAGTCATTTGGACAATATCTGCTTCAATCTGAATATGATTCTCATCTTTCCACAATAAAAAATTTGACTGTGGCTTAAAAACATAATTGTTATTTTTACAAAGACCTGTAAAATAGTTTTTCCATGTTTTTCCGTAGTCATTCGAGATTCTTAAATAATATTTGGTAGTTAAAGAAGATGCGGAAGAATATAAAATACCTATTTTCTGACCCGTTTTACCCATTTTGATAATTGAAGCTTTTGGGATATCATAGTATTTATCCTGCAATGCAAGCTTAGAAATTGAATCTTTCATCTTATAATTTCCAGATGTAAAATCTGGTACTTTATTGAAATTTTCTGTTTTATACTGCAGAGAATCTACAATTTCACCTTTGGAAGCCGGATTTTTCAAAGTTTTTACTTCTATAAAGTCAAACCGTTTCTTGATTGCATTTCGCTTAGAGTTTGTATTTTCAATAAAATTTTCAGAACTTTTATCTGATGAGTAAAGGAGATTTACACACCTGCCCGCTACACTGCATTGACATGTAGAAGACCTTTGCGACTGCAAAGTATTACACAAAGAAAACAGTATTACTAAGATTATTTTTTTCGTCATATCAGCAAACGATATTTAGTTCTAAATATAATCTAATTTACCCCAGATTTACTCAATAAAAAACGGAATTTCAAAAAATGAAACTCCGTCAGATATTTTTAAATGAAAAGTTTAGGAAATCACTCCCAGCTCCTTCCCTACTTTCTCAAACCCTGCAATCGCCTTGTCCAGGTGCTCTCTTGTATGCGCTGCAGAAAGCTGAACTCTGATTCTTGCCTTGCCTTTCGGAACTACTGGATAGAAGAATCCAATCACGTAAATGCCTTCATCCATCAGCTTTTCAGCCATTTTCTGAGCCAAAGGTGCGTCATACAACATCACCGGAACAATTGCAGCATCGCCGTCCGGAATATCAAAACCTTTTGATTTCATTTCAGCTCTGAAATATTCTGCATTTTCCATTACTTTATCGCGAAGTGAAGTGTCGTCTGAAATCATATCCAAAACTTTCAAAGCTGCCCCAACGATTCCAGGCGCCAGTGAATTTGAAAATAAATATGGTCTCGAACGCTGTCTCAACATATCGATGATTTCCTTTTTTCCTGAAGTAAATCCGCCCAAAGCACCACCCAAAGCCTTTCCTAAAGTGGATGTAATAATATCTACTCTGCCCATCACTTCGTTGGCTTCATGTGTTCCACGACCTGTTTTTCCGATGAAACCGGTGGCGTGAGAATCGTCGACCATCACTAAAGCGTCGTATTTATCAGCAAGATCACAAACGCCTTTCAGGTCTGCAACGATTCCGTCCATGGAAAATACACCGTCTGTAACGATGATTTTGAATCTGTGATTTTTTTCTGAAGCAGCAATCAATTGCGCTTCAAGATCTTCCATATTATTGTTTTTGTAGCGGTATCTCGCAGCTTTGCAAAGACGAACGCCGTCAATAATCGAAGCGTGGTTTAATTCGTCCGAAATAATCGCATCTTCTTCTGTAAATAATGGTTCGAAAACACCACCGTTGGCATCAAAACACGCTGCATACAAAATGGTATCTTCTAGTCCTAAAAAGTCAGCGATTTTCTGCTCCAGCTGCTTGTGGATATCCTGAGTTCCGCAGATAAAACGTACAGAAGACATTCCGTAACCATGAGATGCTATCATATCCTGAGAAGCTTTCATCACTTCGGGATTGTTTGATAAACCAAGGTAATTGTTGGCACAGAAATTCAGAAGTTTCTTTCCGTTGGCTTCTATTTCGGCACTCTGCTGAGAAGTGATGATTCTTTCTTTTTTAAAAAGTCCGTCATTCTCAATATTCTGTAATTCGTTCTGTAGATTTTCAAGATACTTTGTAGAGATCATTTTTTTGATAATTTTTAGGTGTGCTAATTTAATAAAATCATGGTAAACTACTTACTTTTATCATTCTATTCTGTGAGAATATACATGATTAATTTTAATAAATAGTCTACTAAAATTATAGACTATTTATTATATTTGCTTTCTAAATTGATAAAATGAGATTATCTGCGGTACAGAAAATTAGAAATATATCATCAGAAGACTTTTTAAAACAACATTTAAAACCAGCAAAACCGGTTATTCTTGAGGACTTTGTCGATGCTGAAAGCCCTGCATTTCAAAAATGGAATTACGATTATTTCAAGGAGGTTGCCGGCGAGCAGAAAATTAATATTTACGGAAGCGAGATTGAATCTTTAGACCGGGTTGCCAGCAAACCGATTGGTCAAAGCACATTTTCCGAATATCTTGATTTAATTGTTTCAAAACCAACCGAGCACCGGCTTTTTCTATTTAATCTTCTGACTGTTAAGCCTGAACTCAAAGAAGACATCCATTACAACGATATAACCAAAGGTAAAATTTTAAAGTGGCTTCCGTTTATGTTTTTCGGCGGTGAGGGTTCTATTACGAGAAATCATGTCGATATCGATATGTCTCATGTTTTTATCACACAGTTTCAGGGCATCAAAAAAATCTGGCTTTTTCCCTGGGATCAATCTGATTTACTGTATAAACTTCCTTACAATTTTCACAGCATAGCCAATGTAAAAGAGCCTGATTACAATGAATTTCCGGGTTTGAAATACGTCAACGGCTATGAAGCAGTTATTCAACCTGGCGAAACTCTGTACATTCCGTCGGGATGGTGGCATTACATCCAGTATGAGACCGAAGGCTACTCTGTTTCGGTAAGAGCATTGCCATCCAGCTGGCTCGAAAAGTGGCGTGGATTTAAAAATCTTGTCCTCATCCGTCATTTTGATAATGCAATGCGAAATTTATTTAAAGAGAAATGGTTTGATTTTAAAGTAAGAAAAGCTACAAGAAAGGCTAACCGTGCAATAAAGAAGCAGAAAACTTTTCAGATTTAAATTGATAAAATGAATATTTTTATTCTGAAATTGAATTTTAAAAAAAAGACCTCCTTCCGGAAGTCTTTTACGCTTATCAATCATTTAAGCATTAATTCTGTTTTGCAAAATATGCTTCTTTAAACGTGCCTGATCTCGCATCGCAGCTGTCTTTTACAGCTGAAAAATGAATTTTATTATCTTTGATATCAAATGTGTAAGTCCCTTTAGAACCTACTTTGCAGGGAGAACCTCCTGATACTTTTTCAAAAAGTATTTCGCCTCCCTTCTGCGAATATTTCATATTCTCAATCATCTCATTTTGGTGATAAGCTTCGCAATTGGTTTCGTTAAATTTCAACACAATTTCATTGGGATCGGGAACATTAGCCATTCCTTTCCACTCTGTACCAGCCAGAGATTTCGTTTCAGATCCGGTGCAGTTTATCAGCAAACCCGCAGTGCAAAGGATCATTCCGATTACAAATAATTTTAAGTTTTTCATTATAAATGTTTGTTGATTAGTTGAATAAATTTAATAAAAAATTTAAACGAAAACCAAAATTTACTGAAAAATTTAAATTAATTACTGTTATAAATTTAAAAAACTACTTGTAATGCTGGAAAATACCGATATCTGAAGCCGTCCAAAATGCAGCTTTCTGTCCGGCAGCTTTCAGGGCATCATTAGACCAGGTATTGCACGTATATAAAAAACTGTAAGTTCCTTTTGCATCGTAGAAAGCATCGTTGTCATCGTAGACCGCATCGGTTTTTACGAACATATAATTTCCATGGGCGTCTTTATCGAATTTAGCATCAACAAAACTAACCAAATCTCTATATTGCTGTTCTGAAACCATTATTTTTTTACAGTCATCTGCCTCTTTCATTTCATTGTAGAAACTGCAGTGCATTGCCGATTCACTCAGCCAAAAAGCTGCTTTAAATGCAGTTGAAGCTTTAAGGTCAGCCCAGGTTGGTGTATCAAGATAAAAACCCTTGTCGCCCCACCCGATTCCAACATACTGATAATCTGTTTTCCTGGATTTTACATTTTCAAAACTGATTTTTTGACTCCAGTCTGTGATATTGTTTCTCACAGGCATTACAATATCGGTGTGCACGCCGTTGGTGTAGATGTAAATCGGGATATTTTTGGTGTCGGCAGTTTCCTTTTCTGAAGTTTCAATAAACGGTAACAGATAGGCTGCAAGCACATAGAGAACCACAATTCCTAAAAATATACCGATCACTTTTAAGAAAATAAAGATCATTTTTTTCATCTTGAATTATTAATAAAATTTCACAAATAGTTTTGCCCGAAAAGTTTTGCGAAAAGATGAGATTTTTTTATCTTTAGAAAACAAATCTCCACAAATATGCAGAAAAAAAGCAAATCTCAGAAAAAATTTAAGTTAAGAGTGAAAATTGCTCCGAAAAGAAAACAGACCAGACGCTGATTTTTTTCTTTCTTAAATCTTTATCTGGCCAGATAAACTCTTTATTTTCGTTCTCTTAAAGGAAAATGACGGTACCAAAAAATATTGTCCGGTATTTCAGCCCCCTTTAACTTCTATACAAAAAACTGTCTCTCAATAGTTTTCAGGGAATTGTCTCCCAAGAAAATTCCACTTTTTTATTTTTAATGTTTTTTTAATATTCAGTTTTAATTCCAGATTCCAATCATTTCTTACCTTTGTACCCGGAATGAAAAGAAGACTCTATCAATATTTTTTCTTTTTACTGCTCGTTATTTTGGCTTGCGGAGGTGCAGATTCTCTACACAGCCGTAACAGTGATGTTCAGGCAGATTCCACAGTCTCCATTCCTACGATCAGCAGATCTGTTTCAAAGAAAAACACTCATTCTCAACAGAATAAATTTGCTGTTTCTCACAGAAATTCTTCTCAGTACACGAGAGATTATCCTCAGCAGCAGCACATTTTGGGAGAACTGAGCGACTCAGATCCTGAAGAGGAAGACAGTTCTGAAACTGAAACAGATTCCGGACTTTTAAAAATTGCAAAAGCAGACCTCTGGACTGCAGTATTTGCGTTTGTCAATACTTTTCACACCAATAAAAGTGCAGTTTACTTTGCACATTCAGACCTTAAAAATTCCTCTTCTGATCCGCTGTACATTCAGTACAGTGTTTTCAGATTGTGATACCCTGAGTATTTTTTAACTACAGTTCATGCACATCAAAACTGATGATGCACTGAAATTTTCAATTTTTATTTCAAATAATTTATCGTTAAAAAACTTACTCATGATAATGGTTAAGAAAAGTCTTATGTATGTAAGCATGTGTCTGTCTTTGGTTTTGGCAAGCTGTCATTCTGAAAAAGAAGAAAAAACCGAAGCGGCAACCTATAAAATTACAAGTCCGCTTGTACAGGACACCCTCATTGACAAAGCCTACGTGGCGCAAATCCGTTCTATCAATCATATCGAGCTTAGGGCTCAGGAAAAAGGATATATCCAAAAAGTATTTGTTGACGAAGGACAGTTTGTACAGAAAGGTCAACTACTTTTTAAAATTCAGCCCAATCTGTATCAGGCAGATGTAAGCAAAGCTCAGGCGGAAGCCAGATATTCGCAAATTGAATATCAGAACACCAAAAATCTTGCAGACAAAGACATTGTTGCTCCTCAGGAAAAAGCAATGGCAAAAGCAAGATATGAAAAAGCTCAGGCCGAAGTTGCCACCATGCAGGCTCACCTTCAGTTCACAGAAATCCGCGCTCCATTCAGCGGAATCGTTGGGCGTTTTCATGTGAGAATCGGCAGCCTGGTTGATGATGGAGATTTGATTACCGAACTTTCAGACAACAGCAAAATGTGGGTTTATTTTAATGTTCCTGAAACTGAATATCTAAGCCAGTTGGGAAACAGTAAAAATGGAGAAAAACTTCACGTTAAACTTCAGATGGCCAACGGTCAGATGTTTCCTCAGGAAGGAATCGTGGAAACCATAGAATCAGATTTCGACAATGAAACCGGAAATATTGCCTACAGAGCAACATTTTTAAACCCTGAGAAACTTCTCCGATACGGACAGACCGGAAACATCATGATCACCACTCCATTCAAAAGTGCGATGCTGATTCCTCAGAAAGCAACCTATGAAGAGCTGGAGAAAAAATATGTGTATGTCATCACGAAGGACAATGTTGTGAAAGCCCGCGAAATAAAAGTAGCAGCAGAACTTCCGCACATTTATGTTGTACAATCCGGATTACAGAAAGACGACAAGATCTTATTGGAAGGATTGAGAATGGTTTCAGAAAACCAGAAAATCAAAACTCAGTTCATCGCTCCACAGAAAGTATTGTCAAATCTTGATCTGTACGCAGAGTAACCAAATCAGAAAATCATGTTTAAAAAAATAATACACAGACCGGTATTTGCAATTGTAATATCGGTGATCATCCTCTTTGTAGGTGGTCTTTCCATAAAACAGCTTCCCACTGAACAGTTTCCGCAAATTGCCCCGACCACAGTTGCTGTAACCATCGCTTATCCAGGCTCAAGTGCCGATGTTTTGGTTAAATCTTCTTTGATTACCATCGAAAATGCCATCAACGGTGTTCAGGGAATGCGATATGTAACGAGTGACGCTACAAGTGCCGGTGAAGCTACAGTAAATGTTGTTTTTGAGCCGGGAACAGATCCCAATCAGGCGGTAGTTTTAGTAAAAACAAGAATCGATCAGGTGATGCCGCTTCTTCCGATTTTGGTTCAGAAAGAAGGTGTAGTTGTAAATCCGATTCAGCCAAGTATGCTGATGTATGTAAACCTTTACAGCAAAAACAAAAGCATGGATGAAAAGTTCCTTTACAACTATGCTACAGTCAATATTATTCCTGAAATAAACCGTATTCACGGGATTGCAAAATCTCAGATCTTAGGTAGCCGGAGATATGCGATGCGTATTTGGTTGAACCCGGACAGAATGCGTGCCTACGATATTTCAACAGATGAAGTGATGAAGGCTATCGGCGAACAGAGCATCATCGGACGTCCCGGCAGAATCGGACAAAGTTCGGGTATTGCTGCGCAGTCTTTAGAATATGTATTAACCTATAAAGGTCAGTACAACACTCCCGAACAGTACGAAAATATTATTGTAAGAGCCAATTCTGAAGGTGAAAATGTAAAATTAAAAGATGTTGGAAAAGTTGAGCTGGGAAGTGAATTTTTTGATATCTATTCCAATCTTGACGGGCATCCATCGGCATCCATTGTCTTAAAACAAAACTATGGAAGTAATGCCAACGACGTCATTAAAGAAGTAAAAGCCAAACTCGAAGAAATGCGTCCGAACTTCCCGCCGGGTGTTGATTACAAAGTTTCCTACGACGTTTCTCAGTTTTTGGATGCTTCGATCGAGCAGGTTGTTCATACTTTGAGAGATGCTTTCATCCTTGTGGCAATCGTGGTTTTCATCTTTTTAGGTGACTGGAGATCAACACTTATCCCGATTATCGCCGTGCCGGTTTCTCTGATCGGAGCATTCTTTTTCATTCAATTGTGTGGATTATCCATAAACTTAGTAACACTTTTTGCACTGGTTTTAGCCATCGGAATTGTGGTGGATGACGCCATTGTTGTCGTCGAAGCCGTTCATGCCAAGATGGAAGAAAAACATCTCACACCATATCTTGCTGTAAAAGAAGTAATGGGCGAAATTTCAGGAGCGATTATTGCGATTACAGCGGTAATGGTTTCAGTATTCTTACCGATTTCATTTATGACAGGACCTGTCGGGACTTTCTACCGTCAGTTTTCAATAACGATGGCGAGTGCAATTGTAATTTCAGCAGTAGTTGCTTTAACGCTGACTCCGGTTCTTGCAGCGATGATTTTAAAGAATAATCACGGTCAGGAAAAGAAAAAGAATCTGTTCACAAGATTTATCGATTCTTTCAACAGAGGTTTTGATAAACTTACAGGAAAATACACTTCATTCCTGAGAAAAATTGTGAGCCGGAAAGGACTTACCTGGGGAATTCTTGCTATTTTCTGTGTTGGAATTTTTATTGAAAACAAAACCTTACCGGGAGGATTTATCCCAAGTGAAGACCAGGGAACAATTTATGCGATTATCCAGACGCCGCCGGGTTCTACTTTAGAACAGACCAATAAGGTATCGAGAGATCTACAGGCCATCTGTATGAAAGTTGACGGTGTAGAATCCGTTTCCTCACTTGCCGGGTACGAAATTATGACGGAAGGTCGTGGTTCCAATGCCGGAACGTGTCTGATCAACCTTAAAACCTGGGGCGACCGTGAGCATTCTGTGAAAGAAGTAATGGAAGAAATGGAAGAAAAAACCAAAGGACTTGGTGCCACCATTGAATTCTTTGAACCTCCTGCTGTTCCCGGTTTTGGATCGTCTGGTGGTTTTTCGATGAGACTTTTAGACATGAACAGAACTACGGATTATCAGGATTTTGATAAAGTAAATAAATCTTTCATTAAAGAACTTAAAAAGAGAAAAGAACTGACCGGGGTTTTCACCTTTTTCGCCGCCAACTATCCGCAGTATGAATTGGTTTTCGATAATAATGCCGCGATGCAAAAAGGCGTTTCTATCGGAAAAGCTATGGAAAACCTGAATATTTTAGTGGGAAGTACTTACGAACAGGGCTTCATCAGATTCGGGCAATTCTTCAAAGTATATGTACAGTCCGGTCCGGAATTCAGAAAACTTCCTACAGATATTTTGAATCTCTATGTAAAAAATGACAGAGACGAAATGGTGCCCTACTCCGCATTCATGAGCATGAAAAAAACGCAGGGACCAAATGAAATCACACGTTACAACATGTACAATTCTGCAGCGGTTCGTGGACTTCCATCTGACGGTTACACTACTGCAGATGCGATTAAAGCAATTAATGAAGTAGCCGCAAAAAATTTACCTCATGGTTACAAAGTAGCTTGGGAAGGGCTTTCTTTTGACGAAGCTAAAAAAGGGAATGAATCTGTCTACGTCTTTTTAGTCGTTCTGATTTTCGTTTATCTTGTTTTGGCGGCACAATACGAAAGTTTTATTCTTCCGTTTGCCGTGATTTTATCGCTGCCCGTCGGAATTTTCGGTTCTTTCTTTTTACTTAAAGCGATGGGACTTCAGAACGATATTTACGCACAGGTCGGGCTCATCATGTTGATTGGTCTCTTGGGTAAAAATGCTGTTCTGATTGTAGAATTTGCCGTCCATAAAAGACAGGAAGGACTTTCCATTTTTGAAGCAGCAATTGAAGGATCGAAAGCGCGTTTCAGACCTATTCTAATGACTTCATTTGCATTTATCGCAGGTTTGATTCCGCTGATTTTTGCACACGGCGCGGGAGCCATCGGAAATCACACCATCGGAGCATCAGCAATGGGCGGAATGGTTTTGGGAACCGTGCTCGGCGTTGTCATCATTCCTGGATTATATTATATTTTCGGAAAAATGGCTGATGGCAGAAAAATGATTAAAAACGAAGAATCATTACCTCTAACAGATGATATGATCCATTATGAATAAGAAAAAATTATATAAATATGCAGGTCTTGCAGTTCTGATCTTAAGTTTAGCTGCCTGCAAACCAATGGAAGTTGCGAAACATGCAGAAAACAAAAATGTTCCTGAAAACTTCGGGACAGCAGTGAGCGACAGCACCAACACTGGAAAACTAAGCTGGAAAGAATATTTCGCTGATGAAAAACTGCAGAGTTTAATTGAAACAGCTTTGCAAAATAATCAGGAGCTGAATATTACCCTTCAGGAAGTAGAAATGTCGAGAAATGAAATCCGTGCAAGAAAAGGAGAATACTTGCCTTTTGTAGGCGGAAAAGCCGGAGCTGGTGTAGACAAAGTAGGCCGTTACACCAATATCGGAGCTTTGGAAGCAAATACTGAAATCAGGCCAGGAAAAGAAATGCCGGAGCCACTTTTCGACTTCGGAATCGGAGCGTACGCCCAATGGGAAACCGACATCTGGGGAAAACTTCACAATGCCACGAGAGCTCAGGTGCAGAAATATCTCTCAACGGTCGAAGGCAGAAATTTCATGGTCACCAATATTATTTCTGAGATCGCCAATTCTTATTATGAGCTTTTGGCTTTAGATAATGAATTGAAAATTCTGGAGCAGAATATTAAAATTCAGAATGACGCCTTTCGTGTTGTTAAGATTTTAAAGCAAAATGCAAGCGGAAATGAATTGGCCGTGAAAAGATTCGAGGCTCAGGTTTTAAAAACGCAAAGCATGCAGTTTGAAATCCGTCAGAAAATCACAGAGACTGAAAACAAAATCAACTATCTCGTAGGAAGATTTCCGCAGCATGTAGAGCGTTCAGAAAATCAATTTGACAGCCTTGTACCGCAAACTGTTTTTGCCGGAGTACCTTCAGATTTGCTTGAAAACAGAGCCGATATCAAACAAGCTGAATTCCAGCTTGCCGCTTCAAAATTTGACGTTAAATCTGCCAAAGCAAGATTTTATCCTTCACTGGATATTACTGCAGGAGTTGGTTTTAATGCATATAATCCTGCGTATATTTTTGATATCAAATCTTTGGTATTTAATCTCGTGGGCGATCTTACTGCTCCTATCATCAACAGAAATGCGATAAAAGCAGGTTACGCGAATGCCAATGCCAGACAGATTCAGGCAGCTTTTGAGTATGAGCAGAAAATTCTGAATGCGTATGTGGAAGTGACCAATCAGCTTTCCAACATCAAAAATCTGCAGAGTAATTATGAATTGAAATCTCAGGAAGTTGATGCTTTAACGAAGTCTATCGATATTTCCAACGACCTTTTCAAATACGCCAGAGCCGATTACATGGAAGTTTTACTTACCCAAAGAGATGCTCTAGAAGCAAAGTTTGAATTGGTAGAAACAAAAGTGGAGCAACTGAAAGCTACCGTTAGTTTATACAGAAGTTTAGGCGGTGGATGGGATCAGCAACCTGTTGCCAACCCAAACATTACCAAAAGATAATCATTATCATTGTTTTTTTTTCGTTAGCTGTCCTGATTTTTCGGGGCAGCTTTTTCTGTTCTTTTGTCTTGAAATCAAAGATTCGACGAAGTCAAACAAAAGAACCAATCCCGAAACTTCGGGACAAGACTTGGAAACTTCCGCTAAAAATTTAAATTAAATCCTAAAATTCCCAAATTGACTCTTCTTAGCAGTCGAATTTAAAGGTTAAAAGCGAAGACAATTTATAAATGACCGAAGGCAATCCTTAAAATATTTCGCCGACTTGTTTGTCATTCCGAAGGAATCTAAGCTGCCTGACATTATTTGGTAGAGATAACTACGGAACGACAAAATTACTGCTGCTTTAAGGTTTACAAAAATTCAAAAAGATTCATTTCTTTAAATTGAATTTCCATCCAAAAACTCAATATTCCTCTTCAAACCGGCAAATTTTGTACGTTTTACAGGTGATTTTCTAAAAATTTCAGAGAATAACTCCTGAGTAATTTCTTTCCACTCTCCCTTTTTCAGGTTTTTGAGAAAGTCATTGGGTTTAAATTTATTCTGATTGTGTGGTGCCGCAAAACGGTTCCACGGACAAACATCCTGACAGACGTCGCAGCCGAACATCCAGTCATCCATTTTATCTTTAAAATAACCGGGAATTTCGTTTTTCAATTCAATCGTTGCATAGGAAATACACTTGCTCCCGTCTATAAGTTTATCGGAAATAATAGCGTCCGTCGGACAGGCATCGATACATTTTCTGCAACTTCCGCAGTGATCGGTGGTTGGATGGTCTGTTTCCAGCTCAAGATCGCAGATGATTTCGGCTAAAAAATAGAATGAACCGCTTTGCTTAGTAATCAGATTAGCGTTTTTCCCTACCCATCCGATGCCGGATTTTCTTGCCCAGCTCCTTTCCAAAACAGGAGCAGAATCTACAAAAACACGGAATGAAAATTCACCAATTTCGTTCTGCAACTCGGAAACCATGTCACGGAGAATTTCTTTGATGACTTCATGGTAATCTTCAGCGTAAGCGTATTTTGAGATTTTAAAGTTATCTAAAGTCGAAATTTTTTCTTCAGGAAAATAATTGTAGGACAGTGAAATCACCGATTTTGAGCCTTCCACCAATAATCTTGGATCAAGCCTCTTATCGAAATGATTTTCCATGTACTTCATTTCGCCGTGGAAGCTGTTTTTCAGCCAGTTTTCGAGTGGTCTGGCTTCTTCTTCCAAAAATTCTGACTTTGAAATGCCACAATTCTGAAAGCCAAAACTTTTTGCTTTGGATTTGATGAGCTGGCTGTATTTTTCGGCGTTGGCATTCATTATTTACCTTGCAAAACTAAGATTATTTTATAAATTTGTGTGACTTTGATTTTACATAAAATTAAAGAACTCGGAAAAATCAATTTAAACATTAAATACACTAAAATTATGTCATTAGAAGAAGTAATAAAATCCGGAAACTACGAGTTAATCGACGTTCGTGAACCAATGGAACTTGAAATGGACGGAAACATTGAAGGCGCAAAAAATATCCCTTTGGGTGAGGTAGAAGACAGACAGGATGAAATTCTTTCTATCGAAAAGCCGGTAATCCTTTTCTGCAGAAGCGGAAACAGAAGCGGGAAAGCATTGGAATATCTGAATTCCCAAGGTCTGAAAGAAGGCTACAACGGTGGCGGATGGGCTGAATTGAAATCGGCTTTGTAAAAAATTAAAAGGAACTTCTCGGTTCCTTTTTTTGTTGAAATTCCTTCTCAATCATCCTTGCCAAGGTGATCAACTGTATGATGATTAAACTTGGCAAGGTTTCCACGGTTTGATCTAAAATACATCGTTACTTCAATGGATTTGAAAAACTTATTCTTAAAAATTTCAGAAAGATACTGTTCAGATAAGAAACTGGTTGAAGAATTGTGGACAGCAATTAAAAAACAGTATTCTACAAGATCAAGACATTACCACAATCTGGAGCATCTGGAAAACATTTTTTCGGAACTTGAGGAAGTTAAAACTGAGATTATTGATTTTGACATACTCGCTTTCTCCGTTTTTTACCACGATGTGATTTACAAAGCAACTACAAAGGACAATGAGGAAAAAAGTGCAGAATTTGCTGTTTCAAGTTTAAAGAAAATGAAACTTTCTGAAACTCAACTTGAAAAAATAAGCGAACAGATCTTAGCTACAAAAAAACATGAATTCTCACGAGATGAGGACACCAATTACCTTATTGATGCTGACCTTTCCATCCTTGGTGCTGAAAGAGATGTTTACAAATATTACATTGAAAATATCCGAAAAGAATATTCGGTCTATCCCGATTTTTTGTATAAACCCGGCAGAAAAAAAGCCATGCAGCATTTTTTGGAATTCGCTTTTATATTTAAAACTGAGTATTTGAGAGATAAATATGAAATGAAGGCACGGGAAAATATTAAATGGGAGATAGAAAATCTTTAGGTTTTTGGTTGAGGCTAACCGTTCGGAAACGTAGTGGTGGGTAAAGTCAAATCCGTATGATTATTATAGTTTATCTAATCAAAAATAACTAAACACGACTTTGAAAAATTTAAGAATCAAAAAATTGTAAGTAATCACTAAGAGATTGTATTATTTGATTTGATCAATTCTTTTGTTATATATGTTTAAACAAAAAAAACTGCGCGATGCAGTTTTTGGTGTTTTAATAAAGTTTTAGATGGCGGGATTCACACTTCCGGAGGCGCCACGTGGAAGAAATACCACTTTTCTCTTTATACTTTTTGCTTTTTCAAGAACTTTAAGTGCTTTTTGGCGTTCAATTTCTTTTGTCATGCTTGAGATCGACTGATCAGAGTTTGTAAAGGATTGCATATTTTGGTGTGTTGGTTAGTAATTTTTTTTAAACTAAAACCGTACCGTTTTAAATCATATTCTGATTAGCAGTTAGTATTTCTGTTGGAAGAATAAACTTTTATTAAAAAGCTTGCGGCCACTTTATCAAATTAAATCTAAAAATTTAGTTTAAATATTATTTTAGGCATAATACTTGCAAACTACCCGATAGAAAAATACAACACGACACTTTATCACTTTCTTATAGCAAAATCCCTCCGTTTGGAAACAGACTGGGGGATTTTCATTTTAATTTCTTTGGTTTCCTGCTGTTCAGCAACTTTAGTTTTAACGAATGAATTACTTGGATTTAAAATTTAAGAGAAAAACTGCGATGAATGCTTTATCACGTACGTATTCATTTACAATTTCTTTCAAGTGAAAGTAATCATCAGTAGCTGCAGAGAAGAACTTCGGTCTGTTAGGTCATTTCACATAAAACTTAACGTATAAAATTAATATATAGTATGATTATCAAAGCATTACAATAACATTCATAACGATGTTAAGCTCTGAAAAGCCTTAATCCTAATACTCTGTTAACGGAAAGACTATGACATTTTTTTCGCATTCATGTAGTTTCGTAGAATAATATTAAAGATCAACATTTATTTGGTTGAAAAAATTTTTGATATGTTGTGTCAAATGGGAGGGAGAAACTTTGAATTGTATACGTCCGGTATCCTTCTTCTTCTTTTATCATTACAGTTTACAGTGATCTCTTCCATTTTTATTTTACTGCTTCAGGAATAATTTTAATGAATGTCTGAACTTCCATTTGAACAGTACTGTAGAGAATAAAAAAATAAAATGATAATGAAAAATTTATTTTGCAGTCTTGCTGTAGCAATTCCATTTTGCATGACTGCTCAGGTTACGATTGGCACATCCGCCGTTTCCTCTCCCTCTGTTTCTCTTGAATTCGGATCTGCCAATAAAGGAATGGTGTTGCCCTGGGTCGTTTCCACAGCTGCAGTATCCAATGTTGCCAACGGAACAATGGTGTACAGTCTTGAAGATCACAAAATGTGGGTAAAATATAATTCGGCATGGAAGGATCTTTCAATCAATGCTGCGGGAACTACTGTAAATCCTGTATCAGGCACAGATGCCGCTGCAATACAGAATACCATTGCAGAAAATACGGATGCCAAAGTAACCATTGGTGCAGACTCTTCAGTATCTGGAATTCTGGTGTTGGGTGATCAGAATAAAGCAATGGTTCTGCCCAAGGTCTCCAATCCGCATCTGAACATTATTAATCCCGCACCGGGCATGATGGTCTTCGATTCTGCCAAAAAACTTTTTGCTGTTTTCAACGGAAGTGTCTGGAGCTTCTGGAAACCTTAGAAAAACTCATTTATAATTCTTTTATAATCCTTGAAATCAATTATTAAAAAACTCCTTCGCAAGCTCAAATGTTTTCTTAAAAAACATCTTTTTAACACAGATATATAAATTATGAAAAAAATATATTTTCTACTGCTGTTCGTTCTCTCTTCGGGCATATATTATTCTCAATGCTCTGCAACAGTCAATGACTGCGATGGTGATGGCATTCTCAATACATCAGATCTTGACGCAGATAACGACGGCATCTTAAATGAGGCAGAAAATACCTGTACTCTTCCTTCCGGATCGGGAGTGAGCCAAACCGCGCCGCACCTGTTCTGGGATGTGAACAGTTCAGCATTTCCCGGTACGCTTGAAAGTAATGCGCTGTCTCCGAATGTGATTACCTCTCTCAGTGGTGTCACTTTCGGTTCTGGACTGGCAGGATCTTTAAAGGTTAATTCCAGATGGCAGATTAACAGTATTAATTCAGCATCGGTAAGTGAAGCGAAAGCCAACAGCGATTATATCCAATTTTCTATTGCTGTAAACTCTGCCGGCAATAAGGTGTTTGATTTAAAAGAATGGGTCACCTACGGTAATAGTACTGCTGTGAATCTGCAGAATCTGTCTGTAGAAATTGCAGACAATGCTGCGTTTACCAATCCCGTAATTCTTTTTACAGGAGCAAATCCTGCCTCTACAACCGGAGCATTTCAGAAATTTAATCTTAATTCTCCCTACCGCCTGCAAAAAGGAAACACCTATTACGTCAGGGTCTTTGTATATGGAAGTGCAGCGACAGTGTATTTTGACAGTTTTGGGTTTAATGCACAGTGCTGGTCTGATACGGACGGAGATACAGTTCCTGATTACCAGGATCTGGATTCTGACGGGGACGGCTGTTTTGATGCCATTGAAGGCAGTGAGAATGTACAGCAGAGTCAGATCAATGCACAGGGGCGGATTACGGGGGCGGTAGACAGTGACGGTATGCCTCAACTTGTGAATACCGGCGGGCTTGCCGATACCGGAAATAACCAGGGGCAGGGTGTAAACAATTCCGTTAATAACTCTGTAAATGACTGCCGGGACACCGACGGAGACGGCATCATTGATATTTATGATCTGGATGATGACAACGACGGGATTACGGATGCTGATGAGTGCGGTCCTGCGCTTAACACACTGGAAACCGGTGGAAGTTTTGCAACAACTTCTACATACAGAGATTTTACCATACCGCCCAATCCACCGCTGACGGGATATTCCTATGCCTCAGATGGTACAATTGAGGGTGAAGGTGAATATGTAATCACAAGTGCCGCCAATTCAAACAATATACACAGCCAACACTGGAAAAATCTGTACGGTCACACCACCGGAAGCAGTACAGATGCATATCTTGCCGTAAACGGCAGTACTTCAACAGCTACTTTTTACAGACAGAATCTCGTACCGCTACAGGCAAATACACTCTACAGAGTTTCCCTGTGGGCTATCAATGCAATTACAGTGACTGCACCTTTTAATAACGCGCCTGCTAATCTGAGAGTGCGGGTTTTCAGAAATTCAGATGATGTTGTCGTGGCAGATTATTCTACAGGAAATATGTATGCGAGGGTGGCTCCTGCAGGTACGGTGATAAGTCCGGTATACTGGCGTGAGGCTGCCGGAACTTTCAATTCCGGTAATGAAACCTCTTTCAGAATTGAAGTTTCCAATATCACCATCTCGGCGTCTGATAATGATTTTGCGATTGATGATATTACGATTCGACCTGCACTGTGCCAGGACAGTGATAATGACGGCATTCCCAACAGTCTTGAACTGGATTCGGATGCTGACGGCTGTCCCGATGCGATAGAAGGTTCTGCAAATGTCATTTATCCAAATCTTAATCCTAATACCAGCATCTCAGGAAATGTAAATACTGGTGGCGTACCTGTCTTTTTGCCTGGCGGACAGGGAATTGGAGATTCCTGGAACAGCAGCATTAATATGTGTGTCTGCTACAAACCCGGGCTCACGTCAGGAGGTCCTGTACTCGATGCAAAGCATGGCATCACAGCGCTTAACAGAGCCGGAGCAGATAACGGTAACTGGCCGATGTCGAGAAAAGGTGCATGGACGGTTCTTGAAGCCAAAACTAAAGGATTCGTACCAAACCGCCTCACTCAAACTCAAATCAGTCAGATTCCTACAGCCAATCTTGTGGAAGGAATGATGGTGTACAATATTTCTGCAGACTGTCTTCAGATCTACATCGGCTGCAGTTCGGCAGGCTGGAAGTGTCTGTCGGAGCAGCAGAGCTGTCCGGATGTGAATTAAAAGCATCGGATTATCAAAAAGAAAATATCTTATGTGTTAACTACTCTTTCAGATTAGTTTCATCCTTCATTACAGCAAAATGTTGATCCACTGCGGTCAACAGCTGTAGTGAAGGTTTTTTATTCAATTCAGCTAATGTATACCTGAATTCCACGGGATCATCAGTCCTTCTGAAATGAAGCCAGGTCAGGAAATGGTATTTTTTAAAATGATTGGATACCGGAAAGGTATTTTTATTTTAAATTTCAGCCTTAAGGCTTCTCAGTGAACAGTTTTTTCCATTTGGCAACGGTATTTCTGCTGAGCTTAAAGTGACTGGCAAGCTGAATATTGTTGAGCCTGTTAACTTTCTGATAATGCAGGATTTCTCTGACTGCTTTTTCGTCATAGGCTCGGTGGCGCTGGTTTAAACAGACTTCATCCCGACTGTGATCTCCGGTGAGTATACTGCTGATGGAAAGCACATCCATCATTCCGAATTTCTTTTTATTCAGAAGTCTGCTGCATGCTTTCATTTTTTCAGGATACTTTTTTGAAATCAGGTCTGTGTAGATTTTTCTGTAATCAGGTGTCATTGGGTGGACTCTGCTTTTTGTATTTTCTGAGCCAGTTGTAAAGTGTCACTTTGGGTATTCTGTACTCTTCTATGATCTGCTGTTTTGTTATTTCGCCTGCTTCCACCAGTTCGACTACAAAATCTATGATCTCTCTCGTGTACAGGTTCTTTCTGAACTGCGGAAGTTGCGAAGACTTTATAAAATTGGATGGCGGTGCATAAATTATAAGATACTGGGAATAGAGTCTGAAAAAATCATATTCCAGAAACCTGCTGAATTTCAGCATCAGGCTGATACTAATCTCATCTTTAGTAAAGATCTCCTGCAGCTCTTTTTCAGGAATGTTCAGAACCTTTGTAACCCTGTCCGTACTCAACTGTAACTCTTCAATGCGGAGTCTGATCAGTGTACCGATATGAATGCTGTCGAAATTTAAATCCATATGTGAAAAAATGCCTCCGGCGGTTATTTAGTTATATAAGTGGAATCGTGTTTTTGTACCGGAGGCAAAACCAACAGTGGTTAATAAACTGTGATCTAAAATTAGTATTTGAAGATGATTTAGAGATGCGCTTCTGCGTTAAACAGTATTATACAGAAGGCAGAATCAGAGTATAAATGGTTATTTTAAAAAAGCTAAAATTCTCAACTTCAATACAATTAAGCTTAAATACTGTTAACGTCACCCTACCACTCGGCTGTTAAATTTAAAGTTGAAATCCCAGTTTATGTTAAATTCATCACAATACCTTATAACTGGGTAATAATGCGCCTTCTGATGGCTTAGTTTTTAACTGTAATTAACTTTAGGCGTTAACTGCTTCACTCTAAACACATATAAAACAACATTTTACCAATAAACACCATTAGTGACGCCCTTATTTTAAGTGATTGTAATAAAAAAAATTCAATATTAGCAATTCCTATTTATACAAGATGATGAGATTTTTGTTTATGTTTTTGATGTGCCTTTCACTCAGCACGTGCAGCCCCCAAAAAAGTACAGATGCGTATTATGAAAAACTTCTTGAGGAGATTTCTCAGACAAAGAATCTGCAAAGCCTGCGTTTGCGGGAGTACAACAGGTATTTGAAAACGAAGGAGGATAAGTTTCTGGTAGGGTCAAAATACATTGAGCTTTTTATCTATCCTGATGATGAAGTAAAACAGATCAATACCATCTACGAAATGATGCGTCTCAATAACGGCAAAAGTGATATTATCACAGTGATCTGTAACTTTTCTCTTGCCTTAAAATTTGAAAAAAACTCACCAACACTGGCGATGTCCTTCATAGACAGGGCTATTACCCTTAACGAAAGTATAGAGTCAAGGAATTTTCTTCCCCATCTGTATCATGCGAAAGGACGTTTTTATTACAATCAGGGCAGTTACAGTAAGGCTTTGCAGTACTTTGAAAAATCTTTAAAAACACTTCCTTCAGATCAGAAATTATATATCGCATCGATGTACAATAATTTCGGACTTACCTACAATAAGCTGAAAAACAACAAGCGCGCTGTAAACGAAGTTAAAACAGGTATAAAAATTCTCGAAAGTAAAAAACCGCTTACTTCAGAAGAATCGCTTTTTCTCGCTTTTATGAAAGGAAACCTCGCACTCTACTGTTATGAGCTGGGAGATTACAGTGAGGCAGAGCAAATTTTTATTGAAGAACAAAAATATTACCTGACCAGTAATGCCAACAGTCATCTTATTATAAAAAATTACAGCTCTCTCTATGAACTCTACTCGAAAACAGGACAGAATAAAGAAGCAGAATCCCTGACCGATAAGGTACGGGCGATTGAACCGAGTCTGAAAACCGGCGATGCCATCACCGCCAATGAAATTCTGAATAATCATTATTCAAAATCCGGGAATGTTATAGGATTGAAAATTACGTCAGAGAAACTGATCCGTCTGAACAATCTTTTCGATCACGATAATGAGATCAAAATCACCAGGATTTCAGATCTTCTGAATAAGCATATTATCACGCAGCTGACGGCAGAAAATGAAAATGAAGTCAAAATGCAGCGCAATAAGAATATCTTCCTTCTCTTTATTTTGTTTTCGGCTGTGATCGTTTCAGCTGTGATCTACAGGATTATTCAGAGCAGCAACCAAAAACAGCTCGAGCTGGTAGAAAACAGAAACCTGATCCTCGAAAAGAACCAGAAGATCCTTGAAAAGGATATTGATGCAAAGAATGAAAAGCTCAAAAATTTTCATCAGAATCTTCATCTTAAAATAGAAACTGAGAAAGCTTTTCTTGAAAACCTGAAGAAAATCCGCAAGATTAAAGTTGTAGATGCGGAAGAGCTTTTAAAAGATCTCTTTTTTAAGGTCAACAGTCTGATGCAGATTGATGAAAGGAATTTTGACCTCATCCACGACAGTTATCTGGAAAACGATAAGTTTATTGCAAAAATTTCTGAAGACTACCCTTCTCTCACTGCCAAAGAACTGAAGCTTTGCGTTTATTTCAGAATGAATCTCAATTCAAAGGAGATTTCAACACTGGAGAATACCACCATGGGAACCATCAGGGTGTACAAAACGAAGATTAAAATGAAGATGAATCTCGACAAGGATCAGGACCTGAGTGAATTTCTTTCGGCAATGTAGATTTGTTTTTTTGGTAATGTATTTAGACGTACCGACGTTTGATGGCAGCGTCATTTGGAGTAATGCGTGAATTGATGTTTTGATGCTAGCATCACTTCGGGTAGGTTTTTAGAGAAAACCGTATTGAGAAGTTGTTGTTTTACAAAGTTTTCGTTTTTTCACTGGTTCTCGATACATTTTATATGCTGTGCCGCGAAAAACACTTGGACTGACGGGACACTTATGGATGCAGTACGATTAATCACAATGTTGCTGATGATTCTTCATTTTTTTTGTTATTGCAGTTTTAAATGTTCCTATTTAAGATCTTAAAAAAGCCCTGGAGATTTGTCGCTCTCAGCTAATGAAAGCTGTCTTTTTCTGAACACCCGAAACTGAATAGAAGTAAAAATCAGGTAGACCATGGTTAAAATCGATGCAGTTGTCAGTATGGAAGTTCCGGACACAGATGTGTCAATAAATGCAGTCAGAACATAGATGAGAACTCCAGCCGGAATTGCAGTGAATGTCAGCAGTGAGAGGTAAAATTGTTTTCTTATTTTAACAGTTAAATTCAGGAAAAAAGTTAGCGAGCAGACCGGCAGCAGAATGAGAAAGATAAATGAAAATCCAAGGTTCACTAAGATATCCAAGATATTAAAGAGAAAATCCAGACCATTGCTGTCGGGATAGTTCTTTTCAGAAATCAGTATTCTGTACAGGACAAAAAGGCTCAGACTGAAAAGAACATTAATGATCCAATATTTTAAAAGCAGTTTTCCCATGAGTCAGTCTATTTTGAACTTAAGATATGAGCAGAATCATTACAGCATTATGTTTATAAACTGATCATTGGTTCGATACATTTCCCTTTTTTGTAAAGATGGTTCTGTTCATCTTTTAAGTTGATGACAGTATTTGTATCAGGCTTGTATACTATCTTAAACCGGCGGGTGTCGAATTTATCTTTTTTGTCAGGTATCACGGTCAATGTTTCTTTTTCGATGGTGTAATTACCTTCGATAAACTGCAGCTGTTGGGTTTGGGCAAGCATTTCGCCTGAGCCGTTTGACTGTTTTTTCAGTTTGGAATCATACTGGTAGGTTGTGGTGTTTATTCTCGCATTCCTTCCCGATGGGAAATACTCCAACAGATTTTCGGTGACAGCGACCACAGAATCTTTTGCAACTTCACTCACGTACACAAAACATTTTTTGGAATCGTCATTAATGGACAGGCTTTGTGGCGGTTCTGCAATCTCTTTCCGTACAATTGGAGGAGGTGGGATTGCTCTGGCAGGTTTCTTTTTCTGCCCATAAGCAAAAGAACTGCTTACAAGGGAAATAACGAACAGTACATTTTTCATAGTGTAGGGTTTTATTGTTGTTGATGCAAAAGTACAGCCAAGGATTTTAAATGGGTAATTGATAATGGGTAATGAGTGATGAGCAATGGGTAATGATTCGGTTCCGAGGGTGTCTATTTAATTACAGAATAATTTATTCGAAGAAGTTTCTAAAACGCACGGATTTCTGTGGAGTAAGATACATGAGAGCTGATCTGAGAATTTGATTTGAATCAATTCCCTTATTATTGATAATTTGGCGGGTCGTTTGATACCTAGAAAACAAATTATAAAATACTCAAATGGTGTACAGATTCCGGTTTTTATTCTATGGCATTCTGGCTTTTATTTTCCTGATGACGTTTGCATTATTTTTCTCCCTATTTTCAGACAAGGGTGATCCGATAAGCTACGGTTCTAATAAAAGAGATCTTAATGGCATTTTCACCTTATTCGAAGGGAAGATTTATGCAATGGTACCAAGTAATGGCTACTATGAGTTGAGCGATGCAAATCCTGACAGCTTTCAAACTTTTCAGGATACCTATCAGGATTCTCATATTGGCTTTGATGACCGACACGTTTATGCAGGAAACATCATCATGAAGGGACTTGATCCTAAAAAACTGAAGTCTTTGGGAAACAATTACTACAGTGATGGTGAGACTACTTACCACTGTGCAAGAAACTCTGAAAACAATGATAATCTGAGTGTGGTGGGATTTATTATTGGAAAGATGGGTCAGAGTCTGGGACTGTCCGGCAAACCTCAGAATTACTGGTATCCATTTGTGGAAATGCCCGGAGGTAAAATTTATCAGTCTAAATCCGGTTTTGCTCTGGCCGTGAATGAAAGCACTGCATTTTTCAGGGGCATAGAAATGAAGAACGCCAATCCTTCGGCAATCCGTCCCATCAAGACCCATTACCGGGACGGCGATGTGCGGGAAAGTGACATCTATTTTACAGACGGCAAAAATGTTTATTTTCAAAATTCTCTATTGCCTGTTCAGTACAATGAAACCATTCAACAGATTGATGTTGAAGGTGACATCCCTTCCAGAAGTGCTTTTCTGATTGATTCAAAAAACGGAATGGTGTATGTAAACGGGATACCTTTTGATGATTCCAAAGCCCCGTACAGAATGCTGGGAATGAATCTTAAACACGCTTACCAGGTTCTGTTCGTTTCCAAAGAAGGTCTTTATTTTTACAATACTGAAACAGAAAAGGCAGAGCGTGCAGGCGATAATCCGTTTGCAGATAACCAATTTCAGGAGATCGCTCCTGACGTATTTACCAGTGGCAACAAAGTATACTTTCTCAAGGCAGAAGAATACTGGCGCCGAAACAGAGGCTTACAAAGCAGAACTACCCTACTCCTGCAACTGGAAGGCGTTCAGGCTTCCGACTTCAAAAAGATTAGCCATCCTGATTCTTACAAGGGCAGTATATGGCAGGCCGGCAACCGTTACTTCTATTTCGATGGCCTTGGCAGTTCACAGTTGATTCCCTCAGCGGTTTATGAGATTAAAGATATGCCTACGGTTAAATTTATGGCGGATGCAGGGAGTTTAAGTACAGACGCCATCAGAAATCTCATCAGAGACAACAAAATTACTGCGCCAGAGGGAGAAACCATTCTGAAAGCCGTAACGGAGAGTGATCATGCCTGGTACCAATCCTACTGGATGATTCCGGTTGCTGTGGTTTTGGTTTATGTAATTTCATTTCTTTTCCGTAATGTAAAAGTGCATCCATTCTTTATTAAAGATGGATACCTGATTATCAACAATCTGCTCTTCAAAAAATATCCCATCGGAGATATTGACAAAGTGGTTTTCAGTTGTGTTAAAACCAATTCCAGAGTTGGTGGTTACAGCGGAAAAATGCAGATGGTACAGAAGAATGGAAAACGAAGCAGGAATTTTCTATTCTCATCTCGACTGACTCTTGTTTCTGAGTCTGAAAGTAAGATATTGAGTTACATCAGAGAACTTCAGAAGGAACTGAGAAGTCATGGGATTGATAGTGAATTGATATGATCTTTTATTTACTTTTTGTTTCGAAAAAGGCCTACTTGAGACAGCACGTGATCTACTTCGAGTGGGTTTTTGGAGAAAACAGTATCGAGAAGTTGTTGTTTTACTAAAGTTTCGTTTGTTTAACAGAACGTTTGGCTAGCGCTTTCCCCCGGCCCTAAAGGGTGGCGCTTCGACTATGGTTTTTTGTTAATATGGTTTTCTGCCAGCTTTTGAAGATACCTTTGGTTAGTTGTTTTTTCACAAAAGTATCGTTTATTCACTGGTTCCCGATACATTTTTCTACGCTGCGCTGCGAAAAACACTCGAACTGACGCGGGGAATTGACGTTTTGATGGTGGCGTCACTTCGAATAGCTTTTGGAGAAAACCGTATCGAGAAGTTGTTGTGTGACAAAAGTTTCGTTTGTTCACTGGTTCTCGATACATCCCGATTGACATCGGGACACTCGAACTGACGCGGGAACTGCCGTGGAACAGATGAGAAGGGAACAGATGGGGAAATTCATAAAACCTTGTCAAGGTTAGTGAGCAGCAATTTGGTGACCTAGACAAGGTTGTGATACGGCAGATTCTTTTTGTAAGTATTGATCCTATCAGCGATACGGAAAGTGGGATATGGTGTTTGTCTGTGCTTACTGAAATTGTAACATTTATATGCTGTCTATGGAAAGTGAACTTTTCGTTTGCTCATGATTTTAATTAACGTTTTCTTTTAAAAAAAATAAACATCCTGCTGATGAGGATGTTTATCATTTTTTAAATGGTTAGTTTTTAAAGTACGGTCACTGAACCTACATAAGCTGATGCCGATGCCGTTAAGGAAGCAACATCCCTGAAAGCCAGGTACACATGTACCGTTTTTCCGGATACCATTGGCGGCAGGGTCACAATTGCCTGCTCATCCAGTCTTACTCCCTGATTCTGGAAAAAAAGGGTTGCGGGCTCGCCTTCTACTGCACAGAGTACCTGTAATTCGTCAGCATCCCGGTCAGCATTACCCCCAGAATTGTTGTACCAGTCTACCGTGATCTGCTGTGCAACTGCAGAGCTGATTCCCGTTGGCTGAGGCGCCGGGAGCGGGCCTCTGGAAAACGAGATTCCGGGATAGGTGATGTTGATTTCCATCTGCGCGTAATCGAGCTTGAATGCATTGAGAAGAACAGACATTGCCTGATTATACGGAGATTTCATTCCTACCTTAGTACCGAAGAATTCAGATACGTAGGTTTTGTAAGAAGCTATAAATTCATAGCCTTTCTTCATCCTTTCGCGAATGAGTTCCTGTTTTGCGGATACCGCTTTCGTAGATTTTCTTGGACGTACTTTTAAAACTTCAATACCATTTACGTTTGCCACTACCAATCTTCCAGTACGTCCTCTGGATCCTGAAAGCAGTGAGTCATCTAATTTAGCCATAGTGTTTATTTTTATGGGTTTATGGTGTAAAGGTAAATCGCAGACGGATTGGTTTGAGATTGCTTCCGTGTATTTCCGTTTTATGTCTTTTTTTTCCAGGATTTTCCGTTTCGGGATATTTATCAGGAATATTTCTGCTGTTTTCTATATCGTTTTGTTACCTTTTCTTTACCCTTTGGTTATCCTTCCGTTACCCTTTGGTTATGCACTGTTCGATTACTGTAGTGCGTTGAGGGCTTCGACTGTCTCAGCCTGACAGTGGAATGACTAAGGCTAGTATCAGTGATGTCACACTGAGGTTGTTGAAGTGTTTTTGAAAGGAGCGGAAATCAGGTTCTACTCTATTGATTGTTTAAAGAATAAGGCTTCGACAGGCTCAGCCTGACAGCGGAAAGACTATAGTTAGTACCAGCGATGTCACACTGAGCCTGTTGAAGTGTTTTTGAAAGAAACGGAAATCAGATTCTACTCTATTGATTTACACAGTGAGGCTTCGACGGGCTCAGCCTGACAACGGCAAATCAAAGATGGTATTAGTGATGTCACACTGAGTCTGCCGAAGTGTTTTTGAAAGAAGCGGAAATCAGGTTTTACTCTGTCGATTATTTAAAGAATATGGCTTTGACTCCGCTCAGCCTGACAGCGCGTATTAAGTCTAGCAGTCAGCACATTAACTGTATTGTAGAATTCATGCGGGTTGGCAAAAAATTTATATGCTATGCATTATTTTTCATCTCTTGAAAGTGAAAAATTTTAATCACTAATTTGTTTTTGAAATATTTTTTTTATTAATTTTAATCTACAAACACTAAAAAATACTTTTTATGAAAAACAAATTATTTCTCTCTCAGGATTTCCTGAGAGACATGATTGAGCAACTGCAAGTTTTCGTAAACAGTCCTGAAAAAATACTTCTGAGATTTAACGAGGATGAGATTATTATGGAAGAAGATCTTGCCGTCATGCTGGGAGTAAATGTACGTACCATCCGTAATTATCGAAAAGAAAATGAGATTAAGGCTCTCCATTTTTGTGGCAGAGTAATTTACCTGAGAACCTTTCTGTATTTGGATTTACTCACGAGATACTACAGGTTGTACGATTAACAGATGTAATTTTAATCAGTACATGACGCTGTCTCTGTAGTTAGAGATGACGTCATTTTTTTGTTGATTGTAGTGATTGCGCTTTTCCCCGACCCTAAAGGGTGGCGCTGCGACTTTGGTTTTTGTAAATGACACAAATATGAAAACAGATATTTCCCGCTATCTTATCGTGGCATCTTCACCGTCTGCCAGGTCTTTTTCCATTTTCCCTAATTTATCTGAATTATGATACATCATCACAATGGTATTGCCATCTCATTCTATGATTTGAAGGCTCTCCGAATGGAGCATGCCGGGGAGGGCGGATATCTTATATTTGAATTTAATAATGCTATCGTGTACGAGGAAGACTTTGAAAACGGGAAACTGATGGAGCGTTCTTACAGGAATGAACCCGTTTCCCAGTATTATGATGATGTGCTGGAGCTGCAGGACAGCTTCAACACCTGGATTCAGGTATGGGCTGAATTTCTTCTGAACTGACGGTTACAGAACTGACCATCTCAATGAAAGTCTTCAGAAACATTTCTCAATACATGATTAGCGATGGATCATTGAATACCATGTTCACTAATGTTTACGTGTCACACTTTAAAACTACTATTATGATCTACGACCACGGCGGTATTGCACTCAATCTTTTTAATCTGAAAGCAGTAAAAAAGGAAATAAACGGACATGACGGCAAACTTGTCTTTGAATTTCACAATATGATACGCAGTGTAGAGACCACAGCGGGCAGCCGTATCTTTGAAGACAAATCTTACAGCAACGCCTCTATCACCCAGTATTTTGAGGACCTAACAGACCTGGAACTGCATTATCAGGAATGGCTCGGGATATGGACCCAGTTTACAGCTTACGTCATCAACCTCGAATTGCCCATTGATTTTAAACCCAACAGATTCTAAATATAGTATTCATTTCTGATGATTAATTGATATGATTTTATGTAGGCGTACAGAAAACCGTACGTATGCAATGTAGTTTTTGGTTATATTTGGCAAAATATCGAATAACCAAGAATTTTAATTAAGGATTTAAAATGTCAGAAGAACAGAAACGTCAGTTGCAACAGCAACTTTGGAATATAGCAAATACTTTACGTGGTAAAATGGATGCGGATGAATTCCGGGATTATATTTTAGGATTTATTTTTTACAAATATCTTTCAGAAAAAATACATTTTACGGCTAATAAAATCTTGGCAGATTCGGGTGAGGATGTTGATTATAATGATGTTGATGAAAATTCTGAGGCTGGAAAAGATATTGTTGAAGCCATTTATGAAGAAGTGGTTGAAGACTTAGGATACTTCCTGAAACCTTCTGAACTTTTCAGTAATATTGCTAAAAAAGGACATCAGAAACAAGAAGGAAAGTCCAACTTTATCTTAGCTGAACTTACCAAAATCCTAAATAATATTGAGCAATCAACATTAGGAACAAACAGTGAAGATGATTTTGAAGGACTTTTTGATGATTTAGATTTGACTTCTTCCAAATTAGGTCGAACAGAAGATGAAAAAAATACATTAATCTCCAAAGTTCTGTATCATCTGGATGATATTGATTTCAACTTATCCGATACCAATGCCGATGTTTTGGGTGATGCTTATGAATATCTAATTGCACAGTTTGCGAGTGGTGCCGGAAAAAAAGCAGGAGAATTCTATACGCCACAACAGGTTTCTACTATTTTGGCGAGAATTGTTACCAGCAGAAAATCACAGTTAAAATCCGTTTATGATCCTACTTGCGGAAGTGGTTCTTTGTTACTACGTGTCGCCCGCGAAGCGAAAGTAAGTGATTTTTACGGTCAGGAAATGAACCGTACGACTTACAACTTGGCAAGGATGAATATGATTCTTCACGGTGTCAATTACAGCAATTTTGATATCCGTCAGGAAGATACCCTTGAAAAACCTCAGCACCTTGATAAAACTTTTGATGCCATTGTCGCCAATCCGCCCTTCTCTGCAAAATGGAGCTCGAATGAACTTCTTTTGTTGGATGAAAGATTTTCGCAATACGGAAAATTAGCACCATCTTCGAAAGCTGACTTTGCTTTTATCCAGCATATGATTCATCATTTAGATGAAAACGGAATTATGGCAGTCGTAATGCCTCACGGTGTTCTCTTCCGTGGCGCAGCCGAATTGGTTATCCGGAAATATCTGATTAAGGATAAAAATTATCTTGATGCCGTGATTGGTTTACCTTCCAATATTTTCTTTGGAACAAGCATTCCGACCTGTATTTTAATTTTTAAGAAATGTCGCGAAGCTGATGAAGATATTTTGTTTGTTGATGCAAGCAAAGAATTTGAAAAACAGAAAAACCAAAATGTTCTTCGTCACACCCATATTGATAAAATTGTTGATACTTACCAAAACCGTACGGTAAGTGAAAAGTTCAGTCATAAAGCGACTTTACAAGAAGTTGCAGATAATGATTACAATTTAAATATTCCCCGTTATGTTGATACTTTTGAAGAAGAAGAGGAAATTGATATTCAGGCGGTAATGGCAGAAATTAAGGAACTTGAAGCCAAGCGTTCTCAACTCGATTCTGAAATTGAAGTTTATTTGAAAGAATTGGGATTAGTAAGCTAATTTTTTTGGTTTAACAAAATCCTCAATGCTTAGAATTTTAACAAATAAACAATCAAGATGATAGAAGAAAATAAAAGTGTGAAGAATTTTCCTAATTCGAGAAATGTACCGAAATTGAGGTTTTCGGAATTTATTAATAATTGGGAAATATATTATTTAAAAGAAATTGCAGAGAAAATAAATAATAAAAATAACGATAATAGAATTGTAACTGTTTTTTCTAATTCAGCAGTTCAAGGGATTGTTTTACAAAGTGATTTTTTCGATAAAAGTATTGCAAACAAAAACAATTTAGATGGATATTACATCGTTGAACCTTTTGATTTTGTTTACAACCCAAGGCTTTCTTCTACAGCAGAAGTTGGTGCAATGAGTGTTAATAAGACAAATTTAATTGGTTTAGTTTCACCTCTTTATACTGTTTTTAAAATTAAGGATAAGAATATCAATATTTCATTTTTAGAATATTTGTTTAAATCAAAAGTGTGGCATAATTATATGCGAAGTATTGCAAATTATGGCGCAAGAGAGGACAGAATGAATGTTAGAAGTGAAGATTTCTATAATCTACCTCTTACCATTCCTAATTTTTCTGAACAAACTAAAGTTTCAAGATTTTTATCTTTAATTGATTCTCGAATTCAAACCCAAAAGAAAATAATTGAGGGTTTATCATTACAAAAGATTTCACTCGTCAAAAAGCTATTTGAAAACAAAATTAAATTTAAAACTAATAACAAAACTCGTAATTGGGAAAGGAAAAAACTATCTGAAATATCTGAAGAACATTTACATAAAAACCCCAATAATAAATATAATGAAGTATTTTCTGTAGCGAAACATAAGGGGGTTATTAATCAGATTGAACATTTGGGACGGTCATTTTCAGCTAAAGAAATTTTGCATTATAAATTGGTTTATTCGGGTGATTTAGTTTACACTAAAAGCCCTACATCTGATTTTCCTTTTGGAATTATTAAGCAAAATAGAACTGGAAGAATTGGAGTGGTTTCCCCATTATATTGTGTTTTTAAACCTCAAACGTATGCTTTAGGATATCTACTTCACGAATATTTTAATTCATCAGTCAATACTTTTAATTATTTAAATCCATTAGTTCAAAAAGGTGCAAAAAACACAATGAATATCAATAATGAAACATTTTTAAATGGAGCAAGTATTTTATTGCCAATGAACGAAGAAGAACAAGAGAAAATTTATAAATTCTTGTTAACACTTGATGAAAAAATCAATCTAGAAAGAGAGTTACTCACTCAATACGAAAATCAGAAAAAATATTTATTACAAAATCTTTTTCTTTAAGAGATTGGGATTTCGAGAAAGCCTTGTCAAGGTTTCAAACCTTGACAAGGCTTAATTTTCATCAAACAAACAAATTGGCCAAAAGAAATTTTTGCTGAAGTTCTAATTTTTCTAAAATTTGTTTTTCTGCTTCTATTTTTTCTTGAAGAGAAGAAAGAAAATTAGCAATTTTAGTTTGCTCATTTATAGAAGGTAGAGGTAAATTTATATCAGAAAAATATGTATAACTAATCATTTTCCCGTCTCTTATACCTTCTAATTTTTTATTGAGTTGTTTTATATAATATTCAGATTTAAAATAATACTTATAATAATAACTATTTACTTCTATCTTATTTCTTAAAATTATATATGCAGGACTACATATACCTTTATATTCAGAATATTCAATACCTCCTTGAAATGACCTTAAACTAATTATAAAATCTCCTTTCTCAACAATTTTATAACTTTCCACGCTTTTATCAGACACTGAAATTTTAAAATCAATTAATTCTCTAGGAATAGCTCCATATTCTTGTGTTATAGCTAAAATTGGTAATTCTGAGTTGTGATTTTTATTTGAAATATTTGAAAAAACTTCATTTCCTTTTTTGGTCTCCCAAGAAGGAAATTCTGATAAGTCAGTATTTTTAAATCTAATTTTTTTATTAAACAATTTATAGCTAACTCCTTTAATTAAGGTTTCTAATTGTTCAATTATTTTCCTTTGAGTTTGAATTCTATTCTCAATAAGTGATAAGAATGTTGATACTTTGTTTTGTTCTTCGATTGATGGAAGCGGAAGAATAATATCGGAGAAATATGAATAACTAATCATTTTACCATCTCTTATTCCTTCTAACTTTCTGTTAAGATGTGTTATATATTTTGGGGTTTTAAGGTAATATTTAAAAAAAATTCTATCTATTGATATACTGGGTCTCAGTATAATATATGCTGGACTACATATGCCCTTGTACTCAGAATATTCAATGCCTCCTTGAAAACTTCTAAGACTAATAATAAAATCTCCAACTTCTACTACTTTGTAACTTTCAACACTTTTATCAGTTACTGTTATTTTAAAATCAATTAAATCCCTAGGAATTGCACCATAATCTTGAGTGATGGCAAGAATTGGCAAATCAGAATTATGTCTTTTATTTGAAATATTTTCAAATACTTCATTACCTAATTTAAATTTCCAGTCTGGAAAATGAATACCATTTTTATCGTTAAATCGTAAATTAGGAAACCCAAAGTTCAATTTTCCCCAAGTACATTAGGGAGTTTTTATCTCATTAATTCGTAGTCTTGATGATTTTATTGCAAAGGCTCTAACTTTAGGATTTTAATATAAAATCAAAAAAATTATGACAAGAAAGAAGACATTGGCCGAAATCGCTGAACTTTGGAAGAATGACAAAAAGCTGTATGTGAAAAAATCAACCTTTTCGGCTTATGTGTTGTTGCTGGAAAATCATTTGTTGCCTGTATTTAAAGACTATTCTGAGATTGAGGACGAAGATGTACAAAAGTTTGTGTTTCAAAAGCTGGAGCAGGGATTAAGTCAGAAAAGTATTAAAGATATTCTCATTGTTTTGAAGATGGTCTTGAAGTTTGGGGCAAAAAATAAGTGGATTGAGTTTATCAATTTTGAGGTGCAATATCCTACAGTACGAGAAACGCACACGATTGAAGTGTTGAGCAGAACACATCAGAAAAAGGTGATGGGCTATATTCAGGAGCATTTTACCTTTAGAAATCTGGGCGTTTATATTTGTCTATCATCTGGAATGCGTATCGGAGAAATTTGTGCGTTGACTTGGGAAGATTTAGATACAGATAATGGTGTTATCAATATCCGAAAAACAATTCAGAGAATTTATGTGATTGAAGATGGAGAACGCAGAACGGAACTGTTGATTGACACGCCAAAAACCAAAAATTCTATCCGTGAAATTCCGCTAAGCAGAGACTTGCTGAGAATGCTGAAACCTTTTAAGAAAATTGTAAATCCTGCTTTCTATGTTTTGACCAACGATTCCAAACCTACAGAACCGAGAACTTACCGCAGTTATTATAAAAATTTGATGCGCTTTTTGGAAATTCCCGATATCAAATTTCACGGTTTGAGACATAGTTTTGCAACACGATGTATAGAAAGCAACTGCGACTATAAAACCGTAAGTGTTTTGCTCGGTCATTCCAATATCAGTACAACTTTGAATCTCTATGTACATCCCAATCTGGAACAGAAGAAAAAAGCGATTGACCAAATGTTTAAAGCACTTAAATAGTTTAGTAATTCTTGATTATTTCTTACATTTGGGAAAACTACAAATAACTTTGTCAGAACTTATGTTTCTGACAAAGTTTTTAACGAAAACTAACATTGAATGTCAAGTCAGCCGGAATATATTTTAGAGCAGAAATTAGTAGAACAGTTATTGCAATTGGGTCATGAAAAAGTGGCGATATGCAACGAAGCAGATCTTATTAAAAATCTAAAGACTCAGCTCGAAATTCATAATAAAAAAACATTCTCAGATACTGAGTTTGAAAAAATCCTCAATCATCTTTCCAAAGGAAATGTTTTTGAAAAAGCTAAAACACTACGTGACCGTTTTCATTTTTTCAAGGATGACGGTACTTCAGAATGGATTGAATTTATCAGCAAAGACCATTGGTGCCAGAATCAGTTTCAGGTAACAAACCAAATTGCTCAGGAAGGGAATTACAAAAACAGATATGATGTAACCATTCTGATCAATGGTTTACCATTGGTGCAAATTGAGCTGAAACGCCGAGGTTTGGAAATGAAAGAGGCTTTCAATCAGATAAACCGTTATCACCATCAGTCTTTTAATGCAGGAAGCGGCTTGTTTAATTATGTACAGCTTTTTATTATCAGTAATGGTGTAAATACAAAATATTATTCCAACAATGCAAAGCAGACATTTAAGCAGACTTTCTTTTGGTCGGATGAGCATAACAATAATATCACTCAACTCGACCATTTTGCTCCTGCATTTTTAGAACCTTGTCACATCGCCAAAATGATTACCAAGTATATTGTTTTGAATGAAACAAACAAAATACTCATGGTTCTTCGACCTTATCAATATTATGCTGTTGAGAAAATTGTTGACCGTGTTAGAAATACTGATAAGAACGGGTTTATATGGCATACAACAGGTTCTGGAAAAACACTAACTTCTTTTAAAGCCAGTCAGATTTTAAAAGAAATTCCTAAAGTTGAGAAAGTCGTCTTTGTGGTTGACAGGAAAGATTTGGATTATCAAACTCAAAAGGAATTTGATGCTTTCGAAAAAGGAAGTGTTGATGCTACTGAAAATACAGCACATCTGGTAAAGCAACTTTACAATAATACAAAACTTATAGTAACCACTTTACAGAAATTAAATACTGCTATTACCAAGGAAAAACACGGCAATAAAATTGAAAGACTGAAAGACAAGAAGGTGGTTTTCATTTTCGATGAATGTCACAGAAGTCAATTTGGAGATACGCATCAGAATATCAAACAATATTTTAAGAACGCCCAAATGATTGGCTTTACTGGAACTCCGATTTCTGAAGTCAATTCAATTGGAAAGATTGACGGTGCTCCGGCAACGACTAATAGGCTTTTTGAAGACTGCCTGCACAAGTATGTAATTACAGATGCTATCCGGGATGATAATGTTTTGAAATTTTCTGTGGAATACGTGGGACGATACAAAGAGAAAGAAGGCAGTAATACCTATATTGATACTGAAGTTGAGTCAATCAATACGCAGGAACTTTTTGAAAGTCCTAAGCGACTTGAAAAAATTGCAGATTATCTCATTGCAGAATATGGCAGAAAAACTCATAACAGTTCTTTTAATGCCATGTTCTGCGTTAGTAGTATTGATGTATTACAGAAATATTATGATCTTTTCCAAAAGAAAAAAGAGGAAGGCAAACATCAATTAAAGATTGCTACTATTTTCAGCTATGGATCTAATATAGAATCTAAGGATGCCAATGGAATCTATGAAGAAACCGAATTTGGAATGGTTGCAGAGCCACAGGCGCAATATGGAGATTCTCATAGCAGAAATGTATTAGAAAGATATATTGGTCATTACAATGAAATGTTTGGAACGAACTTTTCAACAAAAGATTCTCAGACTTTTTACAATTATTATAATGACGTTGCCAAAAGAGTCCGCAGTAAAGAGGTTGATTTAATTATTGTCGTTAATATGTTTCTGACAGGATTCGACAGTCCACAGCTAAACACATTGTTTGTTGATAAAAACCTAAAGTATCACGGATTGATTCAGGCGTTTTCCCGTACGAACAGGTTGTTAGGAGAGAAAAAATCACAAGGGAATATTGTTTGTTTCCGTAATCTGAAATCAGCAACTGATGATGCCGTGACTTTATTTTCCAACAAAGAAGCGATTCAGGAAATTATCATTCATCCGATTGAAGATTATATTGAGCTTTTCAACTCTGCTTTAAATACATTAAAGATTGTTGCTCCTGAAATTGACATTATCAACAGTTATCAAACCGAACAGGAAAAGTTTGAATTCATCACTGCATTCCGTGAAGTGATGCGTGTTTTGAATGTTTTAAAATCATTTGCAGATTTCGATTTTGATAAACTGGAAATGACCGAATTTGAATTTGACGGCTACAAAAGCAAGTATTTGGATATTTGGACTGAATTAATTCCAGAAAAGAAGCAAGGAAAAGAGAGTATACTGAATGATGTAGATTTTGAATTAGAACTTATACACCGTGATGAAATTAATGTCAGTTATATTCTTACTTTATTAGCCAATCTTACCAATTCTAATCTGAAAGGCGACAAGCTCGAACAGAAAAAGAAAGAGATCAGAGATATTCTTTCCGGAGATGTCCAATTGAGGAGTAAGAAAGAATTAATTGAGAAATTCATTGATGAAAATCTACCTCATATTTCTGATGGAGATAACGTCAACGAAGAGTTTGAGAAATACTGGAATAAAGAGAAAAACTCTGCTTTTGAAAAAATTGCAACCGAAGAATCTTTAAATAAGGATAGATTCCGAGATGCGATTGATGATTTTCTTTTTACTTCTAAAACACCGAAAATTAGTGAGACCCTGAAGTTGCTTGAGATAAAACCAAAGTTGACTGAAAGAAATAATATCGGAAGAAGAATTATTCAGAAAGTGCAGGATTTTGTGGATGTGTTTATTGATGGGGTAGCATCGTAAAGTATTTCAAAAGAAAAAGCCTCTTTCCGGATTCACGTAATTTTTTTTGAATTGGAATATGTATAATTGTCACAAAATTTTTTAACTGTATTATTATGAAAATTTTAAAACTTTCAACGAAAAGTCCTAAAAGCTTGCAAAAAGAAATTAATGATAAAATTATAAACAATGAGATTCGGTCTTGGGACCTTGATGATTCATGTGATGCTATCTCTCACAAAGGAGACCAGTATGCAAATCATTTTTATTTTCAATATAATGTTGATGATCCTAAGGGAATCTTAGAATTTATTTTTCATTCAGGCGGAACAAGTGATTTTGCAGATTCTAGAGCGTTCCAATTATTGGAAAGAATGCTTGAGTCGCATTTTGGAAATAAAATTGAAATTTTAAAATAGCTTAAAAACAAATAGCCATAAAATCAATATGAGGAAATATTTTATTTGTAGCGTAGGACAACCAGGAGAAAACTATGTAGAAGAGAATTTAGAACGTATCATCTCTAATTCAGCATTTTATATGCATGAAGATACAACTCAAAAAGGGTTATATGATTTGGTAAAACCAAATGATATATTAATACTAAAATATAATTCTAACTATATTGCTTATGGACAGTCTTTAGGAAAAAAAATTATCAAAGATGATAATGGATGGTCTTTGACCTCACCAGTTGATCAATGGTACTTTTTTGATCAAAATAATACTAAAAGAGGTGTTGTGTCATATGGGGTACAGTGGGAAACCTTGCCAGGTTCTGGACAGATGGGAACCGTAAAGGGAATTACACCAGAATTTGGATTTAAAAAAATTGAACAAATATCAAAAACGAACGATTTATATCGAATACTTTTTAACGATACTAAAGCTGGAAAAATGCTAAAATTGAAAAATCTTCTTCAATACAAGAAACAAATCATTCTGCAAGGTCCTCCCGGAACAGGAAAAACAAGATTAGCAAAAGAGATTGCTGATGGAATCTTGAATGAAAACCCTAATGATTTAACCCCAAAGCAATTAGTGGAATCTTTTTTTAAAAGCGCAGTTACAGATGCAGATTATAATTTGAAATTTAAACAAAGACTTGAAGAATTTGAAACTGCATTCCCTAAACAACAGCTGTCAAGCATGGATCTGGATGACTATTGTATTGGTAAAGGAAATAATACAAATTTCTGTTGGTGGATTGAAGTGGGGTTAAGTAAGTTTGGAAAATTCTCACCCGGCAACTCTGGAAATTACGTTGTATATTATGGTAAATCTCAAGACGACTACGTACTTTCAAAATTTGAAGGAAGCATTTCTGACGTTTTTCCGCAAATGACTAATGCTTTACAACAACTTGTACAACATGAAAATATTATAGAAGCTGAAAAGTATTTTGGCTATAGTTTCATTATCAAAATATTAAACTCCTATTATCCTGAAAAATATTTTCCAATTAATGGTAGAGATTCATTAGTTAATCTCATGAAACTTTTTGGTAAAGAATTCAAAAAGGTAGGAACTGTAGAATTAAATCAAAATATTCAAAAGATATTTAATGAGTATAAAATGAAATATCCTTCAGAAATTACCAATCTTGATTTTATGAAGTTTCTTTATTCAAGATTTGATTTAAATAATGATGGGAATTTATATGATAAATCAACAGAAAACATTACCAGCAGGAAGCCAACGGTTATTCAGTTTCACCCAAGTTATACTTACGAGGATTTTGTACGAGGAATTGTAGCGGAATCAAATGGAAAAGGCCTAGAATATAAAAATGTAAATAAAATATTAGGCAGATTGTCTAATGAAGCAGTGGAAAATCCTTTTGCTGATTATGTTCTTATTATTGACGAAATTAATAGGGCAAATCTTTCATCAGTTTTAGGCGAGCTAATTTATTCATTAGAATATCGGGATGAAATTGTGAACTCACCATATGCAATAAAAGATGATGATGGTGAAAGTACAAAATTAATTCTTCCATCCAATCTATATATCATCGGTACAATGAATACTGCAGACAGAAGTGTGGGACATATTGATTATGCGATAAGAAGAAGGTTTGCATTTGTTGATGTTTTACCAAAAGAGTTAAAAGACGACAAGATTATTTTTCAAAGAGACTGGTTTAAAACTGTCAGTGAACTATTTATAACAAATTATGACGAATATATTGCTGATGAAAAAACACCGCTGAAAAAAGCAAAAACACTTTCCGAAGAATTCAGACCAGAAGATGTGTGGATAGGACATTCTTATTTTATACAGAAAAAATTAGAAGATGGCAAACATGAACCGGAAGATTTTACAGTGCGAGTTGAATATGAAATCAAGCCAATTTTATTAGAATATGTAAAGGATGGTGTTCTTATCGGAAAAATAGGAGAATTGGAAGTAGAAGACTATATTAAATCTTTGTGATGGGTATTTTTCTTAAAGAACATTTTACTTACGAACTTACATTAGAAGATGGCTTTGACTTAATCGAAGATAAAAAAAGGAAAGACTTTCTCCTGCGTAAATCATTAAATGAAATTAATCATCGAAATTTTAAAACAGAAAGGGGTAAAGATTACCATTGCTTTACAACAAAAGTTGTAGATGATAAACTACTTTTGAATACCAATTATTTTGTAGGCTTAGATTGGTTGACCACGGATAGATATATTCACATAGAGCCAAAGCTCAATTTCAGAGTTGCAGAGATTTTTAAGGAAGCTAGTGAGGTAGAAAAAGAAGATTTTTCAGATGACGAAATTGCAAATTTCGATAATGAAGCTAGAAAAGAATTAGAAGAATCACAAGACTCTTTTAAAGAAGTCAATATTATTGCAATGTTGATGGAAGTTATGTCATACAGCGAAGTAGCAAAAGAAACAGATTCGTTATTACTAATAGATTGGGAAGCTCCTGAAATTGAAATCGAGCAAAAACAGGATTTGCTTACGCCATTTTTAGTGGTTAAGTTTTTAAAACTTCTTCAGGACATTGCAAGAAAAGGCCTGAAAAAATCATATTACAAAGTTCAGGAAAATCTATGCAATAGAATAAAAGGTAAAATCTTAGTTGGAAAGCAGATTAAGCAGAATGTTTTCAAAAACCGCTTCACCAATACCGTTTGCGAATATCAGGTTTTCGGAGAAGATTCTATAGAGAATAGATTTTTAAAAAAAGTGTTTTTATTCTGCACGCAATACGTAGAGAACAATACGTATTATTTTAAAAGTAAAAATGATATTTCATGGATGGTGAATTATATTCGCCCATCTTTTGAGCACATTAGTAGCAACGTTGATATTCATGATATTAAACATTTAAAATATAATCCGTTTTTCAAAGAGTACAAAGAGGCAATAAAAATCGGGCAACAGATTTTAAAAAGATTTTCATACAACATTACTAAAACAACAACAGACGAAAAGATCGCAACACCACCTTTCTGGATTGATATGCCAAAAATGTTTGAGCTCTATGTCTATGCAAAATTGCTAGAAGATAATCCTACCTTAAATCATAAAAACTTTAATTATCAGTTTTCTACGCATGGAAATTCTCTTGACTTTTTGATTTGTACAGATAAGGAGAAAATTGTTGTTGATACAAAATATAAACTTAAATATAATTACAGTCAGATTCATGAAGATATCAGGCAGGTTGCTGGATATGCAAGATTGAATAAAGTAAGAGATGAAGTTGGATTAGAAAATAGTGGTGAGGAAATTCCCTGTTTAATTATTTATCCAAAATCTGCTGAAATTATAAGTGATAGTAAATTAGAAATCGATAAATTACTTGATGATCAAAATAAAATAAATGCTTATCACCAAGTCTACAAAATAGGAATTGATTTACCAATTTTAAAATAATTATGACCCACACTTACCGCGTCGCCCTTTTAGAAGACAACCCCAGACAGCTGGAAAAGCTTGAGTCCTACCTTAGCAAAATTACTACTGTCGAAATTGTTCTCAAAAGCAGAAGTTCAAATGATTTTTTTGAACAGCTAAAGACTATACAGCCTGATATTCTGGTCGCCGATTTAGATTTGGGAAATGACAGCATGACAGGGATGGAAGCTGCTCAGGAAATTAAAATTCCAGTATTTTTTGCGAGCGTCAATACTTCTGAATATGTGGAGGATATTGAAGATCTGAAGCGTGATGCCGAAATCTGCGTTGACCATATTACCAAACCATTCAGCGAAGAACAGTTTGTAAAAAGCTTCAGAAGATTTCTGCAGGAGGTAAGCTACTTTTCTCCCCCGCAATATGTGCTTTTAGATTTCAACAAAACGAAAAATAATAAAATTCGCATTGAAGATATTGTCTACCTGTGTGCTGATAAAATGGCAGGTTCGGAATCGAACAATAAGCAGATTCATTTTATTAACAGAAAGCCTGCGAATCTAATCGATTTTTCATTCTCAAAGATGGAAGACAAGGGGCTGTTAAAATCCCAGTTTGTAACCATTCACAAGTCTTTCAGAGTCAACAGAAGATACATCAAGAAGTATCATTCCAAGACTGAATGTATAGAGATCAGCATTTTTGATGATGTTGAGAAGACAAAATGTCAGCACCTGAAAGTGTCAGAAAATTACCAACCTGTCATCAGAAAGATGTTTGGTTAACCGCTCTGATTCCTCAAAAAAACGCTTTTATTATTACGCTTCCGCTGTTGTTTCCGGAAGCGTATTTTTTTGTTTTTCGGATTTTGATTTGATGATTGTTTGGGGTAACAAAAAATCTGTTAAACAAACTATGAAAACACCTTTTGAAGGAATTATACCTTCAGTTAATTACCATCTATGGGAACCTTGTAATATGAGATGTAAATTCTGTTTTGCTCCTTTTTACGATGCTAAAAAAATTGTTCCGAAAGGCCATCTGCCAAAAGAAAAATCACTAGAGCTCGTACAGAAGCTTGCAGAATTTGGATTTAAAAAAATCACTTTTGCTGGAGGTGAGCCTACACTCTGCCCGTGGATTTCTGATCTTATTAAGGAAGCAAAAGTAAAAGGAATGACAACAATGATTGTAACAAACGGAACAAAAATCAATGATGAATTTCTACAAAATCATCAGGGAATACTTGATTGGATTATTTTAAGTATCGACAGTGTTGTTGATGACAGCAATATGAGTTCCGGAAGATCACTCACAGGAAAAAAAGTACTCAGTAAAAATTGCTATCAGCAGATCATTGACGGTGTGAAAAAATATGGTTACAAGCTAAAAATTAATACGGTTGTTCATCAGATCAATTACGATGAATCTATGCTGGAATTTATAAATTATGCTCAACCTGAACGTTGGAAGGTTTTTCAGGTTCTACCGATCAAAGGCGAAAATGATCTGCATATCGGGGAATTCGAAATTAGCGACCGGATTTTTACTGATTACTTAGATCGTCACAAACAATTGAAAATAAGCGGAGTATTGGTTAGTGAAAACAATGCTGAAATGAAGGACAGTTACGTGATGGTAGATCCAGCAGGAAGATTTTATACCAATAAAAACGGAAGGCAGGAATATAGTAATCCGATACTGGATTCAGGTATTGAAAATGCTTATAAGCAGGTCAATTACAGCTATCAAAATTTTATACAGCGAGGCGGTCTTTATAACTGGAATAAAAATATTTAAAATTTTATATGAAAACAAAAATTACTTTGTCCGGAGAAGTAGCTTCGGGAAAAACCACCGTAGGAAAGTTATTGGCGAAAAAACTTAATTATGATTTTATTTCTCTCGGAACTATTGTAAGGGAAAGAGCTGAAAAGGAAGGACTGCACATTTTGGAATTTCAGGAAAAATGTCAGCAGAATCCTGAAATGGATTTAGAAATTGACCGATATTTCGCAAATTTCTGTAATGCCAAAGATAGTTTAGTTATAGATTACAGAATGGGTTTTAAATTTGTGACAGATGCCCATCATGTATTTCTGAAAATATCTGAACAAGATGCTGTTAACAGGCTAAAGACTGCCAATCGGATTAATGAAAGTTACAAAACTGTAGGACAGCGAAATGAAAGTTTTAAAAGCCAATTTCAAACATCATATCGCTTAGATTATACTGCTGAGAATCATTATGATCTGATTGTTTCAATTGACGGAAAACAAACAGCAGAAGAAATCACTGATACTATTATTAACCATATAATCACTAAAAATAATGAAAAACAAAATTACTCCGCAGAACAATAATGCGAACATTCAAATTCCAATAAAGGCAGTAACGGTGTCAACAGGCAGTAAGCAGAGAATCAGGGTAGCCGCGGAGCCCAACTGAACCCGAACAGAAAAAAATGATGAGTATCCCTAATGAATAATAATTTAATCTTTAAGAATTTTTTTGTCATTGACTAAGCTGAATCTCAGATTTCCGCACCAATCTCAACACACTGATAATAAAGCTGTTTAGATTCTTTCAGAATGACAAAATGGCTGTTGATTTTGCATAATGCCTGAATACCGACAATTATAAAAAAATGATTAACGCAAAGGAACCTGAGCAAAAACTCAGGTTTTTTTGTGTCAAACAAATTTGCATTTATGAATGTTTCAATACTTTCAATTACCTATCTTGCAACCTCAACAGCATCCCATGGCTTTAAAATACTTCCTCCTCATCATGACACTCCTCACCTTTGTTGCATTTGGCTGGGATAAGAGGCTGGCAAGAAAAGGCAAACCGAGACTTGCTGAAAGTGTTTTGCTGATGCTCACGTTTTTGGGCGGTACTTTTGGTGCCCTTATAGGGATGACTTTTTTCAGACATAAATACGCCAAAAAAACATTTATCCTGAAGCTGGTACTGGTAGTTGCAGTACAGTTGGCTCTTATTTTTCTTTTGAAGGAACATCTGACGGATCAGCGGTGAGTGCGTTTTTTACCTTTTTCGAAAACGTGTTGCAGCTTGTCGAGCCTTTCTTTTGACTGCTACAGCAATTACTCCTACTACTCTACTATTTTATCTGCCGATGGATAGACTACAGTTTTGTAGAACAACAACTTCTCGATACGGTTTTTGTCAAAACCTACTCGAAGGACGCTGTTTTCACGACTTCGGAATCGTCCGTCAGTTCGAGTGTTTTTCGTAGCAAAGCGTAGAAAAATGTATCGAGAACCAGTGAACGAACGACTGTTTTTTTAAACAACAACTTCTCGATACGGTTTTTTTGCAAAAACCTGCTCGAAGTGACGCTATTTGGCGACTGAATGTTTCCTACATCAGTTCAAGTGTCCCGATGGCAATCGGGATGTATCGAGAACCAGTGAACGAACGAAACTTTGTTAAACAACAACTTCTCGATACGGTTTTTTTGCAAAAACCTACTCGAAGTGACGCTATTTGGCGACTGAGTGTGTCCTACGTCAGTTCGAGTGTTTTTCGTAGCAAAGCGGAGAAAAATGTATCGAGAACCAGTGAATAAACGGTACTTTTGTAAAACAACAACTTCCAGATATGGTTTTTGTCAAAACATACTCGAAGTGACGCTACTTGGCGACTGAGTATTTCCTACGTCAGTTCGGGTGTTTTTCGTAGCAAAGCGTAGAAAAATGTATCGAGAACCAGTGGACAAACGAAACTTTTGTCAAACAATAACTTCTCGATACGGTTTTTTTGCAAAAACCTACTCGAAGTGACGCTGTTTTTCACGACTTCGAAATCATCCGTCAGTTCAAGTGTTTTTCGGAGTGAAACGGAGAAAAATGTATCGAGAACCAGTGAACGAACGAAACTTTTGTAAAACAACAACTTCTCGATACGTTTTTTTTGCAAAAACCTACTCGAAGTGGCGCTACTTGGCAGCTGAGTGTTTCCTACGCCAGCACAATACCCGTGATGCTGCGCAGTGATGTATAAAACAAAACAGGCAACCTTTGCAGGCAGCCTGTTTTTCATATAAAATATTGGGTTGGTGTCTATTTGTAAAATGCGGGACGGTTACTGTAATGAATCGGACTGCAATAAGTGCGCTTAATCTTCACCTTTCCGGTTGCCAGATCATCGACAAGTTCTACATCAAAGCTTCCCAGTCCGTAAAGGATGGAATGGAAGTAAGAGCATTTCTGTTCAAGAATAATGGTGCCTTCTTTCTGCACAAATGCCAGCTGAGACTCGCTGTCGAGTTCAAGAAATTGATCGTAAGTATACATTGTGAGTGGTTTGCGGTGAAAGTATCAAGAACTGTGCCCGTAATGGGCAATTTGCACAAATGTGGTATGCTTTTCTAAAAATTATTCACAGCATATTAAATTCTGCTGTTACTGACTAAAAATAAGCTGAAAGAGTATTTAAATGGACTGTTGTCATGATCATAAATTTGTCATTCGGCTATAGCCATAAAGTAATTTTCATTAATATATTGGTCATTCTGAATGAATCTGAACTGCTGTATCTTCACTGTTTTGATATTCCTCCGGAACGACAAAATGACTGCTGGTTTAAATAAAAAAAGGACATGTATTTAAATCAATAATTTACTTACCGTTTCTTTGTCATTCTGAAAGAATTTAAATGCTTTAATAAGAATATATAATGTGTACATTAGAATCACATATGGCTGTTGCTGCATAATTTTTAGTTAGACTCGGAAAGTCAGTTTTAGTTTTATACTTTGTGATGGCTTCGGGATTGTACAGCATATATTTAAATTTTAAATCTTCAGATCAATATCATTTTTTAGTATTACAATTACAGAATCTTGTACCTCATCCAGTAAAAAACAGTCTGTAATTATTAAGTCTGTATCTCTGTTCAGTTCTATATCAAAGCGAAGTTACCGTAAAAATATTTTTGTCCAATATTTGCAAATGTACACTCCGGCGGACTGAGCCATCTTTTTTTTTACTCACGAATCTATTTTTAGCTTACATTTATATTTCATAAACACACCAAAAAGCATGAAACTGAGAACTACCCTTAAGCAGGGAATTACCATTCCGAGTCTTATCTTTATCGTGGGAATCTGCCTTATTTCCGCAATATATCCACGCCTGACGGAGGCACTTCTTACCGTAGTGAAAGGATTTATTTTTGTAAATCTGAACTGGATTTATGTCTGGGCAGTTACCATTTTCGTGATTTTTCTGGTTTACATTATGACTGGGAAATACGGAAATATCCGTCTTGGCAGAAATGACAGCAAGCCGGATTATTCATTTTTCTCATGGCTGTCTATGCTTTTTGCAGCCGGAATGGGAATTGGACTGATGTATTTCAGCGTTGCTGAACCTATGCAGCATTATTCTAACGGTATTTTCGCAGGTAGACCTCCCATAGAGCGGGCTCAGAATGCACAGCTCTACACCTTTTTTCACTGGGGCGTTCATGCCTGGGCAATTTATGGGGTCGTAGGTCTTGCGCTGGCCTATTTCTCTTACCGCTACCGGTTGCCTCTGTCGCTCCGCAGCTGTTTTTATCCGTTACTTAAAGATAAAATTAAAGGAAAATGGGGAAATGTAATTGACATTTTTGCGTTGTGCAGTACTTTTTTCGGAATTACTACCACGCTCGGATTTGGTGTGGTTCAGATTAATTCAGGACTGGTGAAAATGGGTATTCTGCCGGAAACGGGTTTTATTTATCAGGCCGTTATTGTTGCAGTGCTTGTCACACTCTCTGTTCTTTCTGCTGTGAGCGGATTGGATAAAGGGGTAAAACTCCTGAGCAAAATCAACATTATTGCGGTGGTAATCCTCCTCCTTTTTGTGTTAATTACCGGACCTACTGTCTATCTGATCGGAAGTTTTACAGAAGGCATAGGCACCTACCTCAACAGTTTTTTCTCACTCACTTTTAATACCCACGTCTATGAAGAAAATACCCAGACCTGGTTTTATGACTGGACGATTCTGTACTGGGCATGGTGGATTTCATGGTCGCCATACGTTGGTCTGTTTATCGCCAGGATTTCCAAAGGCCGTACGATCAGGGAATTTGTATCCGCAGTACTGATTATTCCTACTTTATTTAATTTTATCTGGATGTCTGTCTTCGGAAACAGTGCCATCTGGCTGGACATGAACGCCGCAGAAGGACAGCTAAGCCAAATGGCCAGTGATTCTGACGGACTGATGTTTAAATTCCTCGAATACCTGCCTTTTACAGATGTGATGAGCATATTTGTAATCCTCATTATTCTGATTTTCTTTGTTACTTCTGCCGACAGCGGCATATTTGTGATGAATAATATCGCTACCAAAAACGCAAGAATATCACCGAAATGGCAGACTGCAGGATGGGGAATTCTTCTTTCTGTTCTCGCACTCATGCTTTTAAATGCCGGCGGACTTGCCGCTTTACAGAGCATGACTCTCATCACTGCCCTTCCCTTTTCTGTAATTATGCTTCTCTTTATCGTAAGTCTCATCAAAGCGCTGATGATTGATAAAAATTATTACGAAAGAAATTTTTCAAGCACCACCGTTCCATGGTCAGGTGAACACTGGAAAGAACGTCTGAAACAGATTGTGTCATTCAATGATTCTGCTTCTGCAGACCTTTATATCGAAACCACAGCAAGAGAAGCTTTTGAAGATCTGTTGACAGAATTTTCAGCCAACGGAATTGAAGCGAGAATAAATTCCGAAGAACAGCCTAAAAAACTTGAAATCGAAATCAAATATGACCTCATCAACAATTTCATCTATGGTGTTAAAAGTGAGTCGAAAATTATATCTGAATTTCTTTTAAACGAAGAAAATCTTCCTGATTCTGAAGAAAACCGTGTTTATTTTCCGAAGTCTTATTTTGGAGACAACAGGGAAGGCTATGATGTAAAACTGTTTACAAAAAACGAACTGATCTCCGACGTTCTGAAGCATTACGAAAGGTTTATTGATATTATATCAGAGGAGAAAAACAGTATATTTATCAGCAGTGATGCCAATCACAGGTTTAAGTGACGGGGGATGCGGGTGGGTATGAGGGTTTGGGTTTGAGAGTTTGAGAGTTGTAGGGTGCGGGGTGAGTGATGAGTAATGATTAATGAGTAATGAGTAATGAGTAATGGGTAATGGGTGATATGTAGTGAGTTATTCTGTTTGAGAGTTTGAGGGTTTTAGGGTGTGAGGGTTTTAGGATGCGGGATGCGGGGTGTTAGTGTTTGGTGTTTGGTGCGGATGACAATTTTCAAATTGTTATAAGTGTCCAAGTAGATTGATCTTTTGTTTGGATGGTGGGGAAAATGGGATGCTGGGGTGTGGTCGTCTAAATCTTTATGAATCTGAGAATTAATAAATATTTCAGATTTAATTGAGTAGATTTGCAGAAACTATACTCTATGAGCGTTCTCAAAAGAAATAATGTCACAATAAAAGGAAGCGGAGAGAATGTAATTTTCTTTGCTCACGGTTTCGGCTGTGACCAGAATATGTGGCGTTATGTTTCACCTGCTTTTGAGGAAAAATATACCACTGTGCTTTTTGATCACGTAGGTGCAGGAAACTCAGATCTTTCTTCGTATTCTTTTTCAAAATACAGCCACCTTGAAGGCTATGCTGAGGATATTGTAGAAATTGCACAGGAGCTTAAAATCTCGGATGCCGTATTTGTAGGACATTCCGTTAGTGCCATTATGGGTCTTATAGCCACAAAAATGGCTCCAGGTGTTTTTACAAAACTGGTCATGGTTTCCCCCTCTCCTTCCTACATCAACGATGAAGATTATGTAGGCGGCTTCAGCAGACCGGAAATTGATGAGCTTCTCGGTTCCATGAATGACAATCACCTGGGATGGTCAGCAACAATAGCTCCCGTGATTATGGGAAATCCTGAGAGAGGAGAACTCGCACAGGAACTGACCAACAGTTTCTGCAAAACAGATCCTGAAATAGCAAAACACTTTGCCCGCACAACATTTTTAACGGATAAACGCGATCTGCTCGGTGATTCAGAGATTCCTGTTCTCATACTTCAATGCAGCAACGATGTTATCGCACCGGTAGAGGTTGGCCAATATATGCATAAAAAAATGATTGGAAGTACTCTGGTAGTGATGGATGCGATAGGGCATTGCCCCAACCTCAGTGCTCCCGAAGAAACAACCAAAGCGATAAGAGATTTTTTAAATGACTGATATTCCATCAAGTAATTTTTCTGAGGATTTTGAAGACTTTTTTGAATCTTCACTGTGCGGATTTGTCATCGCAGACGCCCATGGGAAAATCACCAGAATCAACTCCCGTGCAGCCAAATGGCTCAACAGCACGCCCGAACAATTGTCGGGAAAACGTTTTTCTGAACTTCTTGCAGTTGGCGGCAGAATCTATTTTGAAACCCACCTCTGGCCTTTACTGCGTATACAGGGACATTTTGACGAAGTTTCTGTAGAACTCACAGATACCGGCAATGGCAGAATTCCCGTTTACATCAACGGCTACGAGAGAAAAGACGAAAATAATAAACCCCTCTTTTTCCGGTTCACACTTTTTCAGGCAACGGACAGACGTCTGTATGAGGAAAATCTTCAGATGGCTAAAAAGCTTGCGGAAAAGAACTTAGATACAGAGCAGCAGCAGGCAGTTATCCGGGAGCAGTTTATTGCTGTGCTGGGTCATGATCTCCGGAATCCCCTCGGTGGAATTATGAGTGCTGCACAGCTTCTTACAAGATCTGAACTGAGTGAGCGTGACAGAAAGCTGATGAACATCGTACATTCCAGTTCAAGAAGAATGTATGAAATGATCAACAATATTATGGATCTTGCCCGTGGCAGGCTGGGTGGCGGAATTACAGTTACCCCAACCACCGTGGATCTTGAACAGCTGCTGAATGAAGTGAGCAGCGAACTGAAAGTTTCTGTACCGGACAGAATTATTGAATCTGATTTTAAAATCAGTACAACCATAGAATGTGATCCCGGCCGGATTTCACAACTGGTTTCCAATCTTCTCGCTAATGCAATAACTCATGGTTCATCTGATACTCCGGTACTCATCAACGCTGAGACTGCAGAAAAATTCTGGGAGATTTCTGTCACCAATCAGGGACGGAAAATCAATGAAGAAGCGATAGGCAATCTTTTTAATCCTTTCCACCGTGAGGGCACAGACTCCAATCAAAACGGTTTGGGACTGGGACTTTACATCTCGTCAGAAATAGCCAAAGCACACAGCGGTGTACTTTCTGTACGTTCGGATGATGATTTTACCTGCTTTACGATGCGGGTGGAATTGTAGGAGTTTGAGGGTGCGGATGCGGGATGCGATACTGGGTTTGAGAGTTTGAGGGTTTTAGGGTACGAGATGCGGGATGCGGGTGCGATGTTGGGTTTGAGGGTTTGAGAGTTTTAGGGTACGGGATGCGGGATGCGGGATGCGGGGTGCCGTTGTAGCAGCCAAAATATTATGTTGGTTAGTTTGAGGGTACGAGATGCGGTTGATTGGCATTGCCTGTGATGGTGGATGGATTTGGGGTTGAGGATATTGTAGGAATTTTGAGTGTTCATTATTTTGCCAGTCTGATTCCGGTGAACTGCCATTTCAGGTTGGTAGGGAAAAAATTACGGTAGGTTTTGCGGCTGTGGTCGGGCGGGGTGGCTTCGGAAGCTCCGCGGAGAACCATCTGATTAATCATAAATTTACCATTATACTCTCCTACTGCTCCGGCTTCCTTCTTGAATCCCGGGTATGGAAGATAAGCAGAATTAGTCCATTCCCAACGTCTTCCCCAGTCGAAATGGTCAGAAGCTACCTCCCACTCTGCTTCGGTGGGAAGTCTCATTCCCTTCCATGAGGCAAATGCTGAAGCTTCAAAGAAACTGATGTGACAAACCGGATCAGACAGGTCAATTTCCTGTAAACCGTTGAAGGTATAATTCATCCAGACTCCATCTACTTTGTGCCAGTACAGCGGTGACTGAGCGTTTGTCATTTTTACCCAATCCCAGCCTTCTGCGTGCCAGTGTCTGAAATCTTCATAACCGCCAGCGTTCATAAATTCGAGATATTCCCGGTTGGTAACAGGTTCGGTGGAAATTTTAAAATCGTTCAGATACACTTTATGTCTGCCCAGTTCGTTATCGAAGCAGAAACCTTCGCCTTCATAGCCAATTTCATATACTCCTTCAGGGAAAGAAATCATTTCTGAGGGCGCTTCAGTCCGTTTTTCTGAAACCTGATCGGTTGTGTAGGCAGGGAAAAGCGGATTGTGTCCTAAAATATATTTGATATCGGTTACCAGTAATTCCTGATGCTGCTCTTCGTGGTTTAAACCTAACTCGACCAAATCAGCCAGTTCAGGTGTAAAAAAGCTGCTGTCGAGAAAGTCGTTCATGTGACGGTCTACATATTCACGGTATCTGAACACATCGGCTACCGATGGTCGGCTTAAATTTCCTCTGTCGGTGCGGATTACCCTTGCTCCTATTGTTTCATAATAGCTGTTGAATACAAAATTGTACTGTTCATCAAAAACTTTATAATCCGGAAAATGGGGCTGCAACAGAAAGGTTTCAAAAAACCATGTGGTGTGACCTAAATGCCATTTCGGCGGACTTACATCTACCACGGGCTGCACCACGTAATCTTCAGTTTCCAAAGGTCTGCAGATCTCCACAGACCGGTTTCTGATTTGAGTAAATCGCTCCGAAGCTGTAAGGTTGAATATTCTGTTTTCAGGTGCGGTTTTCGTTTCCATTGCGTTTAGTTTTAAATTATACAGTCCAGATTGAATCTACAAACCATTCTTTAGAATCTTTAATTTCATTTACAATTCTGAACCACGATTCTTTAGCCAGATTCTGAATATCTTCAGGAGAAAATTTCTGTGAAATCTCCATATCGATGAGTTCGTTTTCTTTAAAACTGATCATGTGATTACCGATATGGATTTTCTGTGCCTCAAGACTGACCAGAAAACTTCTGCAGGCTCCTGATACAGGGTCATAGGTCTGATAATGTTTAAATTTATCCAAATCAAAATCCGCATCCAGTTCACGGTTCATTCTTTCAAGTAAATTTAAATTGAATGAAGCGGTGATTCCGGTTTCGTCGTTATAAGCTGCCAGTACCGTGTGTGGATTTTTCTTAAGATCAAATCCAGTAATTAAAAGATCACCCGGAGTGAGTCTTTTTCTCAATTCCATGCAAAACTGTAAAGCTTCTTCAGGTGGCATATTTCCGATATTTCCACCGAGAAAAAGAACGACTTTTCTTCTGTCTGAAAGGCGTGTCGCTCTATCAAGCATATCAAAATAATCGCCTTCCAGAGGAATAATATTCAGCGAAGGAATTTTTTCAGACAGATTTTCCTTCAGAACCGAAAGTATATTTCCTGAAATATCAATCGGCATATAGCTGAAATCGCAGTCGAGAGTACACAAATGCTCCAAGAGGTATGATGATTTCATTGCATCCCCGGCTCCCAGTTCGATCAGATCAAAAGGTGTGGAAAAACCAATGGCAGAAACCAGTTTCTCTGTTTTATTCTTAAAAATATCCAGTTCACACTGGGTAAGGTAATATTCAGGCATAGCCATAATCTGCTGAAAGAGGCGGTCACCGTTTTTGTCGTAAAAATATTTGGAAGAGAGTTTTTTGGGATGAGCAGACAAGCCTTCAATAACATCTTTCAGGAAAGTCTGCGAAGTGCAGTTCTCAGTGAGAGTCGCCGGTTCGCAAGGTGCATTCATAATAATTTGATTTGGTTTATTTTTCAATGCAAGTATCTTGCCGAGGGTGGAATGAATTTGTAAATGTGGTATGTGTGTTGGAAGGTGCGGGGTGCGGGATGAGTGGTGCGGGATGCGGGGTGCGGGGTTCTTCGCTCGCAATGATGTTGGCGTTGTGAGGGTTGAATTTGAAAATTATCGGGAGGTAATGCTTTTAATTTAGATGACATTAAAATTTTGAGTTATATGACATTAAAATTCTGTCAGCTATTTGGATGATTTTAAAAAGAATTGAGGGTAATCTTTGAGTTCCAAAATGTGTTGATGAACATTGTCGAATACTATCTTAAAAATGATTGGTTCTAGGTCAAGTCTGTCTTCAATTTTTCTTGGCAAGCAATTTGTGTGTTTATCCCCAAAATCAAATCAATATGAAAACACCAGCGAAATTCGCACTAGGCATCGCAGCAGCGGTAGTGGTAGGTGGAATTACGGTACTTGGATTCCGGAAAAAGAAGCCACAGGCTCCGAAAACTTTTACAGCACCGGACGGAAACACTTACTCTGAAAATCAGATCTACCGTACTGTTGACAACCAGTATTTTAAAAACGGTAAGGAGATCAAATATCAAACGCCTGCGCAAAGTATAGAAGATACCCACGGACATTTTGATCCGGCAAAAATTAAATCAGATTTTAAAAATCATGATGCTCCCAATCCACAGGTTGACTACCATCAGCGTGGCGTAAGACACAGATAAACGATACAGATTATTTTTTACTAAGAACATTGGCTTTCGGAATATCGAAAGCCAATGTTTTTTTAGTCGAAATTAAGTTTCAATGGATGTTTTAGATTAGTTTAAATATTTAGAATTGCTGATTCTAACACAATATTCACTTCCTAAATAGCGTGGATCGCCGTGCTTTTCAGACCAAAATCCATCCAGAATATTCTCATTCATGCACCGGTAGACAGCAACTCCTTTAAAAATCTCATTTTCTTCAGATTCATACTGGAAATTGATAACAAGAATATTGTTTTTAAAAAAACCTTTCCCGGTCTGAACATGTTCGCCGATCATCCATTCTGCGATGATGCGGTTATTCTCGTCAAGGTTTAAAGTTAAAATTCCCTGGTAAGTAAAATCATCTTCCATTACCTGATTACTACCTTGAATCGTGTAGCTTCCAACTAAATCGTGAACTGTCATTTTTTTTGAAAATTAATGACTGCAAATGTAGACAATTGTGATTATTGAATGATTTAAATAATAGCAGGCGTATCGTATTTAATTTTTTGTTCCAAATTATGGAATCCATTAAATTTTAAATGAACGTCCGTAATTATTAATGACTTGGTTTTAAAAGTTTGTCTGTCTTTGTATAAAACTGGCTAAAGTCCGTTTTTACTGATATCAAGAAGACTTATAATTCCTGACTTTTATTATTTAATCATCTCTAATAAAAGAACAACGCAGCTTTCAGATAATGAAAACCGCGTTGTTTAGAAAAAAATAAATAGGTAAATTATATGTTCTTTTGATCTAACAAATCAATATTTACTGTTGTTTAATATAAAACAGCAAGACTTTCTGCCGAGAAATTTTCCAGCTCATCTGTTTTATTGTCTTTAATTTTTAAAACCCATTCCGGATCCTGAAGTATTGCTCTTCCAACTGCTACCAAGTCGAAATCGCCCCTTTCCAGTCTGCGGGTCAGTTCAGTAAAATCGGTTTTCTTTTCAGTTCCTTCTCCAGCGAAAGCTTTCATAAAATCACCGTCAAGACCTACAGAACCTACAGTAATCGTGGGCTGACCTGTAATTTTCTTTGCCCAGCCTGCAAAATTCAGATCAGAACCTTCAAATTCCTCTTCCCAAAAACGTCTTTGCGAACAGTGGAAAATATCAACTCCCGCATCGCGTAATGGCAAAAGCCATTCTTCCATCTCTTCAGGCGTATTGGCAATTCTTGCTGTGTAATCCTGCTGCTTCCACTGAGAAAGTCTTAAAATAATGGTAAAATCTTCACCCACTGCTGCCCTGATCGCTTTTACAACATCTACCGCAAAACGGCTTCTCTCCGAAATTGTTTTTCCGCCGTATTCATCAGTTCTTGTATTGGTTCCTTCCCAGAAAAACTGGTCAATCAGGTAGCCATGCGCTCCATGTATTTCCAAAACATCAAAGCCCAAATCCTTCGCAGCCTTCGCAGATTCTGCAAACTTGGTGATGGTATCTTTAATGTCTTCCAAAGTCATTGTGGAAGCTTTTTCCATTTCTACTAAAGGATAATCTTCAGAACTTCTGGTATCTCCCACGTGCCAGATTTGTGGTCCCATTTTTCCACCATTCTCGTGTACGGCATCAATGACATTTTTCCAGCCGTTCAACGCGTCAGTTCCGTAAAAATCCGGGATGTTCTGAATATTTTTTGAAGCCGGTCTGTCGATTACTGTTCCTTCAGAAAGAATCAGTCCTACCTCAGCTCCTGCCCTTCTCGCATAATAGTCAGCGATCTGTTGTGTAGGAACTCCTTTGTCTGACTGCGCTCTGGTCATGGGAGCCATTACTATTCTGTTTTTCAGTTCTAAATTTCTGTATGTAAATGGTTTAAATAATGATTGTATGCTCATTTTCGTTACTGTAATCTAATTGTTACACAAAGTAACTAATAATAGTTCATATTTGTATCTTTTAGTATAAAATAGTGGTAACTTTGCAGTAACATTTGATAGTAACTTTGAGGTAACCCTCAATTATCGGTATGAAATAATGATTAATGAATAAAAAAGCTCTACATTGTAAGTTCATATTTAAGCTTTTCATTATCATACTTTTAATTGAGAAAAATTGTAACTATTAAGTGAAATGCTCTACTAATACAACAACTAAAAAACTAAACTTAAATCGAATTATTATGAAAAAAAATGAACTGATGGCTTACAGCTGTCCGCTTGGGAAGGCGATGGCGGCATTGGGAAGCAAGTGGAAACCCATTATTGTGCTCGTTATTAAAGACCGTAAACTTCGTTTTGGTGAACTGGCGGCAAGAATCAATGTGATTTCCAGAAAAGTACTTACCGACCAGCTGAGAGAAATGGAAACCGATGGTCTGGTGATTCGTGAGGAATTTAAAGAGATCCCTCCAAGGGTGGAATATTCACTTACTGAAAAAGGTCTGGCTCTGCTGCCCATTATGTTTCAGCTTGAGGAATGGGAAGCAAAATACCAGGATAAGGATAAAAAATTCGATAAAGACTGTATTGCTACAGCCTGACTGAAAAAGCAAGACCGCTCGGAATGAGCGGTCTTTTTAATTGTAAAAAGGTTTTTATCTGTTTTGTAATTCTTCCATTCTCTCTTTCATCAATTCCGGATCTGAAAGTGCTTCAAAACCGATCAGCGAAATGTACCAAATCATAAATGCCAGGAAAAGCACGCCTAAAACAACTCCTATAATTGCTAAAATTCTTCCTGTATTCAGGTTGCTGTAGTTATTGTACAGTTGCGGATTTGCCATGTACAGTTTTTTATCCTTGCTGTACAAAACCAGTGCGATTACGCCACAGATGATCCCTGGGATTCCGTAGCAAAAGCATGCTACCAGCGATAAAATTCCTAATACCAGCACTGCCGTAGCATTGGGTAAACTTTGTTGATTCATAATTTATTAATGTTTATTTTTTTTATTGAGCTGTATCTGCAACTGTAGTTTCAGATATGCAGAAGTTTTGATGATATTAAATCTTTGCTGTTATATCAAAAGAAAGACCGCAATGACGCGGCCTTTCGGTAAAGTTGTTAATTTAATTTCAGCCTCTTCCCATGTTGGTGATTCCACGCATCTGCTCCATGTATCCATCCCAGCCAACTGTAGCAAGAATATATACAAAATAAAGAACCTGAATAGCTCCTAAAACTAAGCCGATAATGGATAAAATCCTACCGGTATTAAGATTTTGAAAATCTGTGTAGACAGCAGGATTTTGATCATACAACACTTTGTCTTTGTTGTATAAATTCATCCCGATTAATCCACAGATAATGCCTACAAGACCTGAACAGCAGCAGGTTCCTACGATAGATACAATGCCTAAAACAAGTACCGTGGTAGCGTTTGGTAATTTTTGTTGTTCCATAATTTATTTGTGATAGTTTAAATTCGTTTATAAAAATAAGAAATTACCATGATTAGTGCATTAAGTATTCCTAAAATAACTAAGATATTTCCATAGTTTCTTTTCCGGTCTACAAATGTGAGAATTACCGTGATGAAAAAGAGCAAAACCGTGTACACCGCGGGAAACATGTGAAATGCTTCCACAAACTTCCCCTGAAAAACCAGCACAACCGCCCTCTGTGTGCCACATCCGAAACATTCTATTCCGAGAAATTTCTTGCTTGGGCAGCTGAGCATGTAGTCTTCTATTTTCATTTTTGGAGGTTAAGGTTGAGGTTAAGGATGGAAGCAATTCTTTTTAATTACAGTTTTGCGCGGAGGTACTGGTGTGGAAAGAAGCAGTCTTTGTGAGCTGAAAACGAGCTTTGTACCGCTAAAAAAGGATTTCTGAGAATCTCTCTCGCCACAAATATAAGGTCTGCATCATTCTGCTGCATGATGTATTCTGCCTGTTCGGCGCTGGTAATTAATCCAACGGTTCCTGTTTTTACATCAGCTTCTTTTTTCACCTGACCTGCCAGATGAACCTGATACATTGGCTTCACCTCTATTTTTGCCCCATGGATATTTCCACCGCTGGAGACATCAACTAAATCAACACTGTGATCTTTCAGAACTTTTGCAAGTGCCACACTGTCGCTGATATCCCAACCACTTTCTGCATATTCTGTACCGGAAATTCTTACAAACAGTGCTACATTTTCATTGAGTTCTTCATTTACTGCGTCAACAATTTCAATCAGGAAACGGCTTCTGTTTTCAAAACTCCCGCCATATTCATCTGTTCTGGTATTGGATAGCGGCGACAGGAACTGATGAACGAGGTAACCGTGAGCAGCATGAATTTCTATGACATCGAAGCCTGCATCTACAGCTTTTTTGGCTGCAGCTTTAAAATTCTGAACCTGCTCTTTTATTTCTTCTACACTTAAAACATGTGGAATTCTCTCTGTTGGATGATACGGGATCGGGCTTGGAGCCAGAGTTTCCCAGCCTTCTTCAAGAGAAATCTGCTTGTTTTCCCATGTAGAACCTTTTCTGCCCGCATGTGCCAGTTGAATTCCAATTTTGGATTCTGTATTCTGATGTACGAAATCAACGATTCTTTTCAACGAATTTGCCTGTTCATCATTCCAGATTCCCATGCAGTGATTGGTGATTCGTCCTTTTGGTTCTACAGCAGTAGCTTCCACGAAGATTAAACCTGTTCCGCCCTGAGCACGGCTTACGTAATGCACAAAATGAAAGTCATTGGCAAGTCCGTTATCGCTGCTGTACATGCACATTGGCGACATTACCCAGCGGTTTTTAAGTTCTACATTTCTGAAGTTGATCGGTGTGTATAACATGAAGTTTTTGTTTTAAAAATTTAAAAGTACGAAATAAGAGTGAAAGTTGGGGAAGGTTATTAAAAGATTAGACCAAGAACAAGACTGCTTAAAGAAATATTATCATCCTCTAAAATAACTGATAATTATCTGTTCTTTTGCCTTGAAGCAAAAGAACCAAAAGTTCAAGACTTGGAAATCCTTGATTCGACGAAGTCAAACTCGGCTAAAATTTCAAATAAATTCCTAAAATTTCCAAAACTCGGGCGGAAAGAAGACTAATCTTTTTAAACGACATTTTTGCCGCCACTCAAACAGTGGAAATTTCTTAACGGAATTTTTTTAAATTTTTTAACGCCTCCGTTTCCAAAGTCAATTTTAATCGATTGAATATCAGTCATATTAAAGACTTAAATCTAAATACCAAGAAGGTTAGAAAAAACAAATTTTGTCACCGTTGTAAATTGTTTTACTTTTAGCTTCCTTTATTAAATTTGAATGAAAAAAGATTTTCAGATCCATTTTGAGCATTTTACAGCAAAAAACGAGTTGACAGAAACCGAAATTTCCCTTTTGAAAACGGCGAAAAAAGCACGGGAAAATGCATACGCTCCGTACTCTGATTTTTTGGTTGGCTGTGCCGTGCTGCTTGAAAATGGTGAAATATTTTCAGGCAACAATCAGGAGAATGCCGCATTTCCTTCCGGACTTTGTGCCGAGCGAACTGCTGTCTATTGGGTTGCAGCCAATTTTCCGGATGAGAAAATCAGCAAAATCTTCGTAGTGGGTGGTCCACGGGAATCTTCCAGTAAAACGCCTCCTATCCCACCATGTGGAAACTGCCGTCAGAGTCTGATGGAATACGAAACGAAACAGAACCAGAATATTGAAATCTATTTTGCGAGTCTTACCGATGAAATTTACAAAGTCAGCTCAGTAAAAGATCTGTTGCCTTTCTATTTTGATTCCAGCTTTTTATAGATTCTGTAAAAAAGTCATTCTTAAATTATTAATTTCTCATTGTCAGTTCTTATATAAAAGCTTAAATTTGCAAGGTTTTAAAAAAGGGAATTCGGTGTAAATCCGAAGCAGACCCGCTACTGTAAGTATTTTCAGAAATTCAGAAAATATAAGTCAGATACCTTTCTAAAGCATTTTTTTGATGAAGCTTTCGTGGAATGAAGCGCAGTCGGTCCTTTTCCCTTTTTGCATTACGCAAAACAGGTTATTACCTTCTACCTATTCATTCAGAACGAATCTTCCGGATTTTATTTAAACTAAATGAAATATTTTTACTCTTCTGCCCTGCTGGTAATGCTCGCTGTACCTACATCTGTTTTTGCACAAAAGACAGCGTCAGACAGTATTGAAACGACCGTAATCCGGGATATTATCTTTAACCGGAAGCGTCAGGAGACCGGGGTTATTTCTTCACAAAAACTCTCGGGAGCAGAACTCGAAAAACTCAACAGTACTTCTGTGGCAGATGCTGTACGGTATTTTTCCGGAATTCAGATTAAGGATTACGGCGGAATCGGTGGTATGAAAACCGTCAACATCCGAGCGATGGGAACGCAGCACGTGGGGGTTTTCTATGACGGAATCCCTATAGGCAATGCTCAAAACGGAACCGTTGATCTTGGAAGATTTTCACTGGATAATTTAGAATCCATTTCACTATATAACGGACAGAAAAGCGAAATTTTTCAGGCGGCGAAAGACTTCGGTTCCTCAGGTTCCATTTATTTACGAAGCAGAACGCCTGTTTTTATCAATTCAAAAAAGACCAATGTTAATTTTAATTACCGTTCAGGATCTTTCGGTGTGGTAAATCCTTCCATTTTATTAGAGCAGAAACTTACGGATAACATCAGTATTTCTTTAAATACGGAATATCTTACAGGACACGGACGATATAAATTTCATCAAAAAGTGGCATTGCCGGACGGTAGTTTAGGTTGGGAACGAAGCGGAATCAGAGAAAACGGTGACATTGAAGCTCTCCGTGCAGAAGCTGGTGTATTCGGGAAAATCAATAACGGAATTTGGAAACTCAAAGGTTACTATTACGATTCTGAGCGAGGTGTTCCGGGTGCCATCATCAGAAATGGGGATATTTCTTCAAGCAGACAATGGGATAAAAACTTTTTTGTGCAGGGAAGTTTTGAAAAAGAAATTTCATCCAGATACAAGTTTCAGATCAACTCTAAATTTGCTGATGATTATACAAGATATTACAATGATAATCCGGGCGGAACTCCTTTATTTATTGACAATGTTTATAAGCAACAGGAATTCTATGTTTCTACAGCACAACAGTATTCACCGTATAAATTCTGGAAGATCAATCTTTCCGCAGATTATCAGTACAATACTTTAGATTCAAATCTAAGGCAGTTTGCCTATCCTCAGCGACATACAGAACTGATTGCATTGGCGACACAGTTTGATTTTAATAAATTTAAAATTCAGGGAAGTGTTTTGGGAACTTTTGTTCAGGAAAAAATTGAAAACACGACGTTTTCCGTTCCTCAAAACCGTTCAGAGTTTACACCGACTGTTTTCGCATCCTATCAGCCTTTTGCCGCAGATTTTAAATTACATGGTTTCTATAAAAGAATTTTCAGAATGCCGACTTTTAATGACTTGTACTATGCAGAAGTCGGAAGTTCGCAACTGAGACCTGAATTTACCAATCAGTATGATGTAGGTTTTACCTATAATAAAGATTTTGAAACAGGCGTTTTACAGAATATCAATATCATCGCTGATGCCTATTACAACAGAGTTCAGGACAAAATTATTGCATATCCGAAAGGGCAGCAATTCCGCTGGACGATGACGAATCTGGGTGAGGTTGAAATAAAAGGCGCAGACGTTTCGGCACAGGCCATCTGGCTTCTTTCGCAAAATCTGTTATTCAGCAGCCGATTTACCTACACTTTTACAGAGGCTTTAAACATTACAAAATCCAACATCACATCCTATTACAGAAATCAGATTCCGTATACTGCAAAACACAACGGAAGCATGCTTCTGGGAATCACCTACAAAGACTGGCAGCTGAATTACAGCTACATTTACGTTGGCGAGCGCTACAATATGTCCGAAAATATTCCTGAAAACTACGAACAGCCATGGTACAGCAGCGATATTTCCGGAACACGTGAATTTAAACTTAAAAACTGGAAATTCAGACTTGGCCTTGAGGTGAATAATCTTTTAGACCAAAACTACAGCGTGATTAAAAATTATCCGATGCCGGGCAGAAATTACAGGGTTAATTTGAGAGTTAACTTTTAAAAGCAGAATTTAAAAATGAAAAATATACAGATACTTTTAGCTTTTCTTTTTATTCTCAGCATTCATTCTTGTAGAGAAGATTACGATTATATCAATTACGGAGCGACAGTTTCGGGAGTTCAGGAGCCTGAAAACATCAATATTAAAGGGCTTTACGTATTAAATGAGGGAAATATGGGCAGCAATAAAGCGTCAATAGATTTCTTTGATTATTCTACCGGAGGTTTCACCAAAAATTATTACAATGCCCAGAACCCAACCGTTGTCAACAGCCTTGGAGATGTTGGAAATGACATTAAAGTATATAAGGATAAACTGTATGCAGTAATCAATCTTTCCAATTTTGTTGAAGTGATGGATGCCAAAACAGCAAAACACATCGGCGAGATAAAAATTCCAAACTGCAGGTACATCAATTTTCATGGCAACTATGCTTATATCACGTCTTATGGAGGTGCCGTAGGCGTCTCGCAGCCTGGTTATGTGGTGAAAGTAGATGTAAATACTTTGCAAATCGTAGGTCAGGTTGACGTTGGGAAACAGCCGGATGAACTTGAAGTGGTAGGCGACAAATTATACGTTGCCAACTCCGGGGGCTACAGCTATCCCGATTATGACAACACTATTTCTGTCATTGACCTGAATACTTTTACCGAGATTAAAAAAATTCCTGTTGCCATCAATTTAAGTAAAATTAAAAAAGACGATACCGGAAAACTTTGGGTGACTTCAAGAGGAAATTTCGGAAATATTCCCGCTAAAACTTATGTTTTAAATCCTCAGAACGATCAGGTTGTTAAAGAAATAAATCTACCCATCAGTGATTTTTCTATTATTGAAAACAGGCTGTACTATTTCAGTTATGAATATACATCTAGTGGAACATCCAGCGGTTACGGAATTATCAATACTGACACTTTCGCACAAACGAGCAGCAATTTCATCACAGACGGAACTCAGTCTCAAATTGTAATTCCTTACGGAATCGCAGCTAACCCCGAAAACGGAGATATTTTTATTGGCGATGCCAAAGATTACACTTCATCCGGCGAACTTTTCTGCTACAACAAATTCGGAAAACTGAAATGGAAAGTACAGACCGGCGATATCCCGGGACATTTAACCTTCTTATATAAATAATTTACAATCAACAATAATTCAAGAAAAATGAAACAATTTTACTCTAAATTTTTAAGACTGAGCTTTACAGTGGCAGGTTTCGCCCTGATGTCTGCACAATATTCTAACGGATATATCGTGGCTAATGAAGGAAATTTCGGTTCTCCTACAGCAGAAATATCTTATATCGATGCCAATAATAACTTAACCAATAATGTTTACAGTTTAGCTAATAATGGTGAAGCTTTGGGAGATATTTTGCAGTGGCTTTATTTTAATGGTGACAAATCTTATATGGTTTTGAACAATTCAAACAAAATAGTTATTGCCAACAGAGCAAGTTTTGTAAAGTCTGCTGTTATAAACACTAATCTTGATTTGCCAAGATCTACCACCATTGCAAACGGAAAAATTTTCACTACCAATGTGGGTGATTTTGGCAGTGCATCACAATTTGTTTCTGTGCATGATGCAACTACTCTGGCATACATCACAAGCATTCCGTTAAGTCAGGATCCTGAAGAAATTATTACGGTAAACGGAAAAGTATATGTGAATAAATCTTCCTACAGAGCCGGAAACAGTATTGATGTCATCAACCCTGCAACAAATGCAATTACTAAAACCATCACTCTAAGCAGTGGATTGCAGTCGATGACAGTAATAGGAAATGACATTTTTGCTCTGTGTACAGGTTCAACGGGTTCGACTGTTTATAAAATCAATACAACAACGGATACTGTTGCGGCAAGCGTTTCCAACAGTTCTGTAGTACCACCATCAGCTTATGATGCTTTGAAATTTTCATCAGACGGCAACAACCTTTACATAGCAGGAGCCACGAGTGTCTATTCTCTGAACGCAGATTTGGCAGCGTTTAGCAGCACGCCGATTTTTACGACAACACCAAGCACAACGTATGGTGATTACTACGGTTTTGCAGCCATTGACGGTAAAATTTTTCAGGGAAATGCGAATAGTTTCGGACCTTCATCAACAGTAAATGTTTACAATCTTACAGGAACTTTGCTTAATACATTTACAACAACAATTGGGGCTAATAATTTTTACAAAAACGTATTCGTACCGGGAAGTCTTTCTACAGTTGAAACGAAAGTGAATAATATTGTTTCAATCTATCCAAATCCGGTTTCAGAAGTTCTTTATGTAAAAAATGCTGACGATGCAAACTTTAAAATTGTAGATCTTTCAGGAAGAATTGTAAAATCCGGTGTTTATCAAAACGGAATTACGGTTTCAGGTTTAAATAAAGGAAACTACATCATTCAGATTTCAGGGAAGAATATCCAGACAACTGAGAAATTCATTATTAAATAACTGAATACAAATATTTAAACTAAAATGAAAAATATATTCATAGCTGCTGCATTTCTTTCTGCTCACTTTCTGACTGCTCAGAGTTATGCACCACAAGCAGGAACGGCGGGTACAACAGCAATTCCAGCCAACAGTACGCTTTTTAAATCGTGGGCGACGGGAACTACAATTGTTCGTGGATTGCAGCAGATTAACGGTTCACAAACGGCCTATGCGTCTGCGGGAGATCCTGCAAATTCAGTAGGTCCATCCAATGGAAGCATTGTTTCTCTGGGAGACGGCGGAACAGCAGTTCTTACTTTTGCCAAGCCTATTACAAACGATACAGGATTTGATTTTGCAGTTTACGAGAACGGATTTATATCAGGTCAGTCAGGTAAAGCTTTTTTAGAACTGGCTTTCGTAGAAGTAAGTTCAGACGGTGTTAACTTCTTCCGTTTTCCTTCTCATAATGAATATCCTTCCAATTACATTCAAAATTCTACCGATGTGGGAGGCTCTGGTTTTGCAACAATGGATGCGAGATATCTGAATAATTTTGCAGGAAAGTACACCAGTGGCTTCGGAACTCCTTTTGACCTGAGCGATATTCCCGATAATCCGCTTTTGAATAAGGCACAGATTACCCACGTGAAAATTGTAGACGTGATAGGAACCAACATTGATGGATACAAAACTTTCGACAGCTTTGGAAATGTTGCGGTAGATCCTTTTCCGACTCCGGGAGCAGGTTCAGGTTTTGATCTGGATGCAGTGGGCGTGATTAACGAATATTCTGCTGTTTTGGCAACTGCTGAGAACAAAAAGCCTGAGAATAAAATCAATCTATACCCAAATCCTGCAACTGACTTCATTAAAATCAATTCAGACAAAGAAGTTTTGGTAAAAATCTATAGTATCACCGGAGCTTTAGTAAAACAGGCAAAAACTGTTGATAAAACGGTCAATATTTCTGAATTAAAAACAGGAAATTATATTGTACAGTTTGAAACTGAAAACGGTAAACAGAATCTGAAACTGATTGTTTCAAAGTAAAGTGACCAATCTTTTTAAAATAACAAAACCTCTTTCAATTGATTTTGAAAGAGGTTTTTTGTTAGAATTTTACCTAAAAAATTCTTTATTTAATTTGAGATTATCTTCTTGCTTTAAAATAAGATTTGAAAGATTCACATCCGCTGATCATATCTTCATACTGACCGGAATAATTATTTCTAAAATTCTGATAGTATTTATTTTTTCCCAATCTTTTAGCTTCGTAGTCATCTTCCCGGGAATAAGAATTTGAAGTATTCTCGGAGATAAAATCGTATTTGTAATTTTCACATCTTCCCTGCATTCTCAGACATAAAGCTTTGTATTTGTCGGTTTGAGCATTTTCCAAGGCTTTTCCGTAATAGAATTTTGCAAGACCTGCTGTATTAAATTCCTCAATATCTTCCCTAATAGAATAATTTCCTGCTGAGCTCACAGAATACCTTCTCATCATCCATGCATTCCCGTATTGAGACATATTGAGATAACAGTTGGCAACCAGAAAATAATAGTAATCTCTGTCTTTTTCCTGCAGATTATTGGCTTTATTAAGATATTCTATCAGCTTTCTGGTTACCGAAATTTTATTTACTCTAAAATGTTCTTTCTCAGGAATAAAATCTGGCGTATATTTTAAATGATAAAACGGATTCTTATCAAAAATTTTCCCTGATGAAAAATAATGAGCTTTGCCGTCTTTTTCCCAAAGTGAATATTGCTCATTAAAATAATCTTCGCCAAGTGTATTGAAAGCGTTTAAAGCTAAATTTAATTTATTTTGTCTGATGTACTTTGTACCCAATAAATCATATAAAGATTTGATTTCTGACTGATTGACCGAATAAAAATTTCTGTAAAATGAATCTGGATTTTTATCCAAATCTTTAATTTTATTGATAAAACTTACAACCTTTTCAGGCGAATACACCGCGTCTAAATAATCAAAATAATCGTTGTAATAAGTGCCGTAAGTATGATTAGAATTTTCCAAAGACTTGTAATAAACATAGTTGTAATCATCTTTCGAGCGGATTAGAGAAGCATACAAAAATGCAGCATCGTCGCTGTTTCCAAGATATTCTAACTCTCTGCCCATGGCAAAAATAAAATGCTTATTGTCTTTATTTTTGATGATAATTTCTTTCGCTTCGTCGGGAATTTTAGCATTTCCATAGGTTTGATTCGCAAAAAGATTCAGAGTTTTTATGATTTCCAGATTATTTCGCAGAAGATCTTCTGACGGTAAAACTTTTTCAAGTTCAGCAATCTGGTTTAAACTTTCTGTATAGTTTTTTGTCATGAACAAAAGTTCTGCTCTTGTATATTTCCAGAAATGCGGATTTTCAACCTTAGATAAATCAACCGAATCGATAAATTCCAAAACCTGTTTGGCATAAGCTCTGTCAATGCCGGAACGCTCTAAAATTTTAAGAACATTTTCGTTTTCAGAATCACTTCCCAAATCATCATCAGTTGAAAAAAGAGAATAATAAGGTGTAAAAACCCAATCCTCAAGCTTTCCCAATTCACGGTAAAGCAAAAAGCTCAAACCATCATAATTGGGCTGTTCAGCATAGATCTGCTTAATATTTTCTAAATTTTTTCCAGGATTATAAAGACCGTAGAGCAGTAAAACATTCGCTTTTTCTGTTTGATTTTCAGCTACATTTAAAACATCAGTCACCGGAACTTTCGATGCAAAATATTGAAATGAAACAAATCGTTTTTCCGGACTGGCAGCAAAGACTTTTGCAAAATAAAGATTTTTCAACGCCGGATTTTTCTCTGAAATTGCTTTAAAGTACAACGCCCAGACATCAATCACATCATTCGTCTGATTTGGAGAGAAGTGTTGCCTGTAAATTTTCTCGATACTTTTCATATCCTTACTATAAAAAGCAAGACGAAGCGCCAGAAAAGCATATCTTTTTTTGAAATCAACTTTTCTGCTTTTTGAAGCCAAAGAAATAGCTTTGTTCAGTAAATCATTTCTTTTTACAGTCACTGTATTTTCGTTTCTTTCCCAAGGATCATCCTTCCAAGTATTGAAATACTCGCAATTTTTAGCAAATTTCAAATAATGGATTGCCTCAACATCTTTTTTAGAATATAGATAGCGTAGAAACGGATTGGCAGAATTTTCATGAATTCCAGATAAATTGTAATTTTCCAAAACTAAAGAGATATCCTCAACAGCAACTTTATTGCTGCAATATTTTCTCCACAATTTTTCATTATCCTGATTGGAAATTAAAGCTTTCGGATTTTGTTCAAAACTTAAAGACGAATAATAAAACGACGAATATGCCTTATAAGAAAAGTTTTCAGGATTGAGAAAATAAAACCTGACATCTTCCCCGTAAGGATAAAAACCGCACGCAGAAAAAGCACTATTGAGTAAAATCGCTGTAAAAATGACTAATTTCTTCATTGCTGTAGTTGTTAAGTTGTTTCTCGTCTAAATGAAAAAGCGTTACGGTAATTTCTTTATCAAACTTTACATTTTTCTTAATTAAAGCAATTGCTTTATTAATTTTATCTGCTGTTACTTCCTCATATTTTATTTTATCGCCAACCCTCAGATACGTTTCATGATTAATCGCAGTATCTTTCTGTACTTCATACCAGAGTGGTTTTAATTCCTTCAAATGTGGTTTGATTTCGTCAACATCATATAAAACACTGGTAAACTGATTGTTTTGGTAAACCTGCATCCAGGAATACACCGGAAGAGCAACATCCAAATGCAGCGGATATTTTTTTCGTGTATTGAGATAGCTTTCTAATTCTTTTAAATCAAGAATAGAATTTTTCGACTGATCTGCTAAAGGATTGATCAGATTATAACACATCAAAGTCACTTTATCAACTGGCGGAACTCCCATTTTATCGGGATACTTGTAGGGATATAATCTTAAAGTAGCTGAAATTGTTTTTTGCGAAACCGGTTTTAATTTCTTTAAAAAATAGAAATATTTATCTTTAGTGGAAGCAGTCCAGTCGCAATCAATCTGTATTTCTGAGACTTTCAAAAATTCTAAACTTTCGTTTGAATATTTTTTTGACTAAAAAATTGACATTGTCTGCTAATTTATCCAAATCTTTCTCGTTGCTTTTCTGAAAAACGATGTTTTTGATATAAACTGTCGGAATAATTTCATAGGAACCCTTTGATTTTACATCACAATATGAATTCAGTGAAAAACCTGTTTTAGAGACAGGAAAACTTCCCATAGCATCAGTATAATCGACCTCAAAAAATTTAACATATAATTTTTTGATATTCTGATTGATTAAAATATCTTTTTCATTGTTGTCGCTTGTGGGATAATCATCAGATTTCCAGTAATAGAAGGCATTTTCTACCTTTTCTATTTTGTTATTCTCACAGGAAAAAATCAAAAAAAGTAAAGGAAGGAATAAGAGGATTTTTTTCACCAATAAAACTTTTAATATTGAACAAATTGAGTTGAAACATTACACAAATGTAATAACAAAATCAATCTTCTTAAAATTTTTTTAACAAAATTTTAAGATTTTTTATGATTAGATTTTAAGCCAAAAAAAAGCAACAGATAAAAATATATTGCTTTTTAGTTTATTAGATATCTAAGCTTTAAACTAAAGTTAATCCCAGCTTTTCAGCTTCAACAATCACGAAGTTTCGTGCTTCCTCGCTGTCATTGCCAATCTCACCTTCCAAGATGGCTTCCTTTACTTTTTCCTTTAAAATTCCTATTTCTCTTCCAGGTTTCAGATTAAACATCTCCATAATTTCTTCTCCTGAAATCGGTGGCTGGAAATTTCTTACCTGATCTTTTTCCTCAACCTCTTTTATTTTTACTGCAACATACTGGAAATTTTTCTTAAATCTTTCCTGCTTTCTTGAGTTTTTCGTCGTGATATCCGCTTTACAAAGCGTAAACAGATCTTCCAGATCTTCACCGGCATCAAACAAAAGTCTTCTCAGTGCAGAATCTGAAGCATCATCGGTTACCAGTGCAATCGGACGTGAAGACAGTTTCACCATCTTCTGAACATATTTCATATCAGCATTTAAAGGTAATTTCAGCTTCTGAAATAAGGTTTTCACCATTTTTGAACCTAAAAACTCGTGCCCATGGAAAGTCCAACCCGTTCCGTCTACAAATTTCTTTGTCGGAGCTTTTCCAATGTCGTGAAGCAGTGCTGCCCAGCGAAGCCAAAGGTTATCTGTATTTTCAGAAATATTATCGACTACTTCCAATGTGTGGTAAAAATTGTCTTTGTGGGTTTGACCTTCCACTTCTTCCACGCCTTTCAAATCAATCAGTTCAGGAATAATTAATTTCATCAAACCTGTTTCTTCCATTAATTTCAAACCGACAGAAGGCTTTTCAGAAAGCATAATTTTGTTAAACTCAACCATAATTCTTTCCATAGAAACAATTTTGATTCTTTCCGCTTCCTGCCTGATAGCTTCTAACGAATTTTCTTCAACCGTAAAATTTAAAGTGGAAGCAAAACGTACCGCCCTCATCATTCTTAACGGATCATCAGAATACGTTTGAGCAGGTTCTAAAGGTGTTCTCAGTATTTCCTTCTGAAGATCACCGATTCCGTCAAAAGGATCGATCAGTTCCCCGAAATTATCTTTATTTAAAGAAATTGCCATCGCATTGATAGTGAAATCTCTTCTTTTCTGATCATCTTCAATCGTACCGCCCTCCACTTCCGGTTTACGGCTGTCTTCGGTGTAGCTTTCTTTTCTTGCGCCTACAAATTCCAGTTCGAGATCTTTGTATCTGATCATCGCCGTTCCGTATGTTTTAAACACCGAGACTTTCATTTTGGGATCGATTTCCTTTCCTACATTTTGAGCAAGCTCAATTCCACTCTGTTCAGTCACAAAATCAATATCGGTAGACGCTTTTCTTTTCATTAAAAGATCACGCACGTAACCACCTACGATGTACACCGATTGGCTATTCGCTGCAGCGACTTCAGAAATAATTTTGAAAAGTTTGAGGTTATGATTTTGATTGAGGTTGATGAACATTTTTTTATGCTGGATGAATTAATTTGCAAAGATAAATATTTACATTAAATGTATTTTTTTAAACCACAAAAGTCACAAAAGATTTTTTTGACACATCAGAGCACATAAGTTCGAATTTAATACTTTGAAAATATTTAGAGCACATAAGTTTGAAAATCAAAGATTTTCAATGTGGACGTTCCAAATCTGTTTATATCTGTGAAAAACATTCCATGCTATAGAATCACAAAAGATTTTTTTGATGCATCAGTCAGATAAGTTTTAGTTCAATACTTGGAAAACAGTTAGAGCATATTAGATTGAAGGCTTCGACGGGCTCAGCCTGACACCGTTGAACATAAATATTTTGCCAACAATATCATCCCGAACTTGGGGAAGGATTATTTAGGAATTTTAAAAGTTTTTAAACATGTAAAATTTAGAATAATCTTTGAAAATCCGTGAAATCTGTGCGATATTACATCATTCTCTCAAGACTTTTATACGATTATCACTCCAGATTTTTATCACTGATGATCCTGAATATTCTGAAACTTTTTCTCTGTTATCTTCCACTGCATAATCCACCAAATCAATAATTTCAGGAGAAATATCTGAAAATTTCAACGGACTTTTCTCGCCACTGAAATTAGCTGAAGTGGATACCAAAGGCTTATTCAGTTTTGTAATCAGCTTTTTACAGTACAGATCTTTTACAAGACGAATTCCTATGCTACCGTCTTCGGCCAGCAATTCTTTCGGCAAACCTTTTGGATTTTGATAAACCAACGTAATCGGTTTTTCACTTAAATCCATAATTTCCCACGCCATTTCCGGAACGTCAACCAAATCCTGCAATCTCTTCTCGGTTTCCACCAGAATAATCATGGATTTGTTTTTTTCGCGCTTCTTGATGTCAAAAATTTTATTGATGGCGTCTATGTTTGTGGCATCACAACCGATTCCCCAGATGGTGTCTGTTGGGTAAAGGATGGTGCCGCCGGATTTTAATATGTTGATGATGTTTTCCATTGTCTAATCTTTAAAAAAATTGAAAAAATAGTTGTAAATAATATTGAAGATAACCACAAAAAATAACCTAATTCTAATTCAATGATAGGAGCTATTCTTCCACTTTTTGTAATTGTTATGTTATCAAAAAACATAAATGCACTTGCTAAAAATGATGAAATGATAATAGGAAAAACTGCGCTGTAATTTCTTTTGAGCACCAAAACTATCCCCAAAAAATAAAGCGGATTTGCAAGCCAAACAAAACCTTCCCAACGTACTCCGTCAAAGTAAGTCCAGCCTAACAAAAAAGCTAAATACGATGGATAGTGTATTTCATCAAAATATTTATAATATATACAATCTTGAGTAAGTGATATTAAAAAAATCACCATACCAATTAAAATTACAATATTTGTTTTTGAACGCATTACAATTCAGGCAAATATCTTTCCTCCACCACATTCAAATGATGAATATTATGTCCAACAATTAATTTACAAATCGTTTCTACAGAAATTTGGTTTCCATTGGCTGTTCCTATATTATTTAAAACTAAAAGACTTAACGTTTGTACTAAAATTAGAGTAGAGTTTCTTATCAGTTGATATTCTTCCAACAAGGATTCTAAACTTCTCTCATTCGCAAAAGAATGGGCTGCGTAACTCTCTTCATCAAAACCAGGCAATTCAGATTTTTCACCTCTGGCAAATGCCAGAATCCGGTATTGAAAAACTCTTTCTGTGTCTGACAGATGCAGAAGCACTTCCTTCAATGTCCATTTTCCTGTTGCATAGGCAAACTTTGACTGTTCTTCAGTCAAATAAGAATACAGGGAAACGGTTTTCTCGCCAACCAGTTTCAATTCTTCCAGCCAATTCTCAGATGGAATTAAATCTAAATATCTTTGAATGTATTTTTGGAAATCTGTCATCTTAATATGCGTAATGGGTAATGAGTAAATTCACAATTGACGATTGACGATTGACAATTCACTAAACTTTATTTGTCCATTCGTAAAAATTCACCTCATCGTAGATTTCAAATCCGCAAGATGCGTAGAGTTTGTTTCCGATATCGTTTGATTTTCCGGTTTCGAGGAGAATACCTGCAGAGTTTGTTAATTTTGCCAATTCTTTGGCTTCTTCAATTAATTCTTTTGAAAAACCTTTTCCACGAGAATTTTCGTTAACGAACAGATCATTCAACAGCCAATACCGTTTCATTCTTGTTGAGGAAAACAATGGATACAGTTGTACAAAGCCAACTAACTGACCTCCACTTTCAGCAACAAAAATTTCAGAATCTCTGTTCTCTATTCTTTCCTTTAAAAAAATTTCAGCTGCAGAAATATCTGATTCTTTGTAATAAAAAATCCTGTACTGATCAAACAGTTCGGCCAATTGAGGTAGATCCTGAAGGGTAGCCTTTCTTGTGTTTTTCATTTTAAAATTTAATTAAAAAAAACTGATTGCATAGAGCTAAAAATCATTTGTCTTATATGATATTTTACCACAAAGGGCACAAAGGTTTTTCACAAAGTTCACAGGGTATTGTGATCTTTTAAAATTCATATTTTCCTTGCAGTGAAAAGACAGTATGAAAATAGATACACAAACATCCGCTGTAAAAACGGATGCTTGTAATTTATTATTTTAAGAAAATGCTTTCTCAAGATCTGCAATCAAATCTTCTGCATCTTCGATCCCCACACTCAAACGAACCAGGTCGTCGGTAATTCCCAACTCTGCACGTTTTTCTGCAGGAATGGAAGCGTGAGTCATCAATGCCGGATGGTTGGCCAAAGATTCTACTCCACCTAAAGATTCAGCTAAAGTGAAGACTCTAACTTTCTCTAAAAATCTGATAGCATCTTCTTTTTTCCCTGATTTGAATGTAAAAGAAACCATTCCTCCGAAATCTTTCATCTGAGCTTTTGCCAGCTCGTATTGAGGATGAGATTCCAATCCTGGGTAAATTACCTGCGCAACTGCCGGATGAGATTCCAGATATTTAGCTACCGCCATTCCGTTTTCTGAATGTCTTTGAACTCTTAATGCCAGTGTTTTAATTCCTCTTAAAACCAAATAAGAATCGTGAGGGCCCAAAATTCCACCGCTTGCAAACTGAATGAAGTGAAGTTTTTCTCCCAGTTCAGCATCTTTAGCGATCAGAGCTCCTGCGATTACATCGGAGTGGCCACCCAAATATTTTGTCGCTGAGTGCATTACGATGTCAGCTCCCAAATCGATTGGTCTTTGAAGATATGGTGTTGCGAATGTATTGTCAACTGCTACCAGAATATCTTTTCCTTTTGCAATTTCCACCACTGCTTTGATGTCAACCAGTTTCATCAATGGGTTGGTTGGAGTTTCCACCCAGATTAATTTGGTTTTATCCGTAATTACATCTGCGATTTTTGAAGCATCATCAAAATTCACGAAAGTAAATTTCAACTGATACTTTTCAAAAAGTCTGGTGAACATTCTGTAAGTCCCACCGTATAAATCGTCCACAGCAACAACTTCGTCGCCAGGATTTAATAATTTTAAAACACAGTCGATAGCAGCTAATCCTGAACCGAAAGCCAAACCTCTCGCTCCGTTTTCAATGCTTGCCAAAGAGTCTTCCAAAGCCTGTCTTGTAGGATTTGCCGCTCTTGAATACTCGTATCCTGAATGCACTCCCGGACTTTTCTGTGCGAAAGTGGATGTTAAAAAAACAGGAACATTCACAGAACCCGTTGCAGATTCGTGGTGTTGTCCTCCGTGTATAACTTTTGTATTGAAATTCATTTTTTTATAATTTAAGAATTTGAAAATTTGAGAATTTGAAAATGTCAGCATTATGTATAATTTTCAAATTATCTCATTATCCCATTTTCAAATAGATTTTACATTTTTATCGCTGATTTGATTGCAAATTCTTCTGCCATCTGCTCGATCCATTCTGCAACATCATCTTCGCCGGTCGCTCTCTGGTACGTGCTTCCCATAGAAACAAAAATCTGGTGCATAAACATTTTCATCTGGTCTACAGGCATTTCTTTTGTCCACAGGTCAATTCTTAAAGCTTCTTTTGCTTTTTCATCCCATACAGAAATCATAAAAGCCTTTGTATCCTGTTTCTGTATTCCGCCATCTTCAGCGTTCCATGTGATGTTTTCAGGGACGTGGTTTTCATCCAGCTCAACATCTATTGTAATCTGAGTCTTTCTCATTTCTCTATTTTTCTAATATTTATTTTTCAATTTAAATTATCCTTTCCATCTCCGTTCTTCCCGCTCCCGCTTCCATCTTCCCTACTCCTCAAACTTCGGCTTATAACCCGCTTCGTTAAAAATCTGGGTGGCATCTTTTTTAATAAAATCCGTAAGTTTTGTTTCCGAATTTTTGCTGAAATAGGATTTGCAGATTTGCCATCCTGTGAAAACTCCGATCATCGGAGAAGATTCGTTGTCGATTTCTGTATAAAATTTTGAGAACGGTCCTGGGTTGATAAACCTTTCCACCAAACGGTGATCGTCGCCAAAAATAAGATTACTTTCCACAAAATAATTGTAGACATTGGCTTCATTGTTTTTTGCCCAGTCGTACTGCTCTTTCGTGTAATCCATTTTCAGATAATCCGGTGTTTCGGGCATGAAAGCATCCTGCAGCATCATCACTTTTCCGCTGTACAGCATCAAATCGACAAATTTCTGATGATCAGTTGAAAAAGGAACAATCTTTTCGGCAAAAATTCTTGAAACTTTCGGAACGATATTGTCCGGGTTCATTGATTTTTGAAAATACAGCTCCAGTCCTTTGTAATTGGGATTTTTAAAACCCATAAATCCTGTGATGTCTATAAAAAGAAAATTAGTCTTTTCATCATATAAAATCGGATCCTGAATCATCTGCAGTGAAGATGAAAACAAAAAAACATTTGGAGTTTTAAATTCAGGAAAATAATATTTGATGTGTGAAAAAAGGTCATTAAAATCTTTCTCCAGTTTTGCCTGATCGATTTTTGAAGCGGCTTCCTGATACAGTTTAATTTCCTGAGGATCAGTTCTTCTTTTAATAAAATCTTCATTGGGAACACTTCCCTGAAACCAAGGGAATTTTGCCTGAAACTGCTCGAGAGAAACTTTAGGATCAAAAAATTCCTTTGAAATATCTGTCATGGAAACTTTCTCAGCAGGCTTGGTGATTTCTACCTTCCATTGTGCTTCCTGTTCTTTTTTACATGAATTTAAAGCTAAAACTAAAAGGCATGAAACTGCCGCAATTCTAAAAATCTTCATTATTTTTACATGAAATTTAAGTTTACAAAAATAAGTAAAATTAATGGCAAAAATATTCATTGAGACCGAAAGACTTATCCTCAGAGAAATAATTTCTGAAGATGCCGAAGCGTTTTTTGCAATGGACAGCAATCCTGAAGTGGTAAAATATGTGGGGATAAAACCTCTTACCGACATCAGCCAAAGTGCAGAAATGATCGAAAGCATCCGAAAACAATATACAGAAAACGGAATCGGCCGCTGGGCAGTCATCAGAAAAGAAGACGGAAAACTGGTCGGCTGGAGCGGCTTAAAACTGATTAAAGAAATCAATAATCATCAGAATATTCACGATCTTGGCTACCGTTTCACCCCTGACTACTGGGGAAAAGGTTATGCCACGGAAACTTCGATCGCAGTTTTGAATTTTGGTTTCAATGAAATGAAACTCAATACCATTTTTGCATACGCCGATGTTGAAAATGACGCTTCAAATCACGTCTTGAGAAAGATGGGTTTTGAAGAAAAAGAAACGTTCACCGATGAAGGCGACCAGTGCTTCTGGTATGAACTTAAAAAAGAGAATTTTAAATATTAAAAAATAAATATGCAGACACAGCAAGTAATTGATCATATTGTACAGTGGCTAAAAGATTATGCCGAAAAATCAGGAGTAAAAGGTTATGTTTTGGGAGTTTCCGGAGGTGTAGATTCCGGAGTGGTTTCTACTTTGGCGGCAATGACCGGCTTAAAGACTCTGTTGATCGAAATGCCGATCCGTCAGAAAGAAGATCAGGTAAACCGTGCCTGGGAACACATGAATGATTTAAAATCTAAATTCCCCAATGTGGAAGCGATGTCTGTGAATCTTACGCCTGCGTTTGAGGAACTGTACAAAACTTTTGATGTGCATGATGATGAATTTCCAAACGAAAAACTGGCTTTTGCCAACACAAGATCCCGTTTGAGAATGCTGACTTTATATTATTATGGTCAAATCAACGGACTTTTGGTGTGCGGAACAGGAAATAAAGTTGAAGATTTCGGAATCGGTTTTTATACAAAATATGGCGACGGCGGGGTCGATATCTCTCCTATCGCTGACCTTTATAAAACTGAAGTTTATGCATTGGCAAAAGCTTTAAATTTAGTAAAAAACATTCAGGAAGCTATTCCTACAGACGGACTTTGGGATGCTGAAAGAACCGACGAAATGCAGATTGGTGCAACTTATCCCGAACTGGAAAAAATTCAGAAAGAATGGGGAACGAAAACGGAGGCTGACTACAGCGGAAGGGATCTTGAAGTCTTCAAGATTTTCAGCAGAATGAACCGAGCTGCCCAGCATAAAATCAACCCGATTCCGGTGTGTGATATTCCGGAAGAATGGAGAATGTAAAAGTGAATTTTGCTATGCAAGTGAATGGTCAGTTGTGAATTTTTGCAATTCGGACTATTACTTGACCATTGATTAGCGAAGTTAGATTAACTATTGACTTATAAACTATGAATTCCAAAATACGCTCGGTACTTTTTGCCTGCATGGGACTTCTTTTCGGGATGTCTGCGATGTACATTTACAATACATTTATCGCAGAGAAGAAAGTTACGGTTCAAACTGAAAATGCTGGACCAAATTCAGCTGGAAAAGTTGAAAACATACTTACAATTGATCAATTAACAGCTGAAAACACGGTGATTGATTTTGTCAAAAAAAATCATCAGCTTCCAGATTATTATTTAACTAAAAACGAAGCAAAGAAACAGGGTTGGAATCCGTCGAAGGGAAATCTCTGTGACGTTCTGCCGGGAAAAGCCATTGGCGGAGATCACTTTGGAAACCGTGAAGGAAAACTTCCTAAAGGTGAAAAATATTTTGAGGCCGACGTGAATTACAACTGCGGAAACAGAAACGGTGACCGGATTGTTTTCACTAAAAACGGTGAAGTTTATTTAACGAAAGATCATTACAAAAGTTTTGAGGAGAAATAATTGGTTGCTGCCAGGATTATTATTTTTACTAATCTTTTCATGCAGCGACAAAAAGGCAAATCTAATTGAAAATAATAGAGAGGCAGTTATTTTGGTTCAGCCTTTTAAAGATATGAATTCGGAAACGACAAAATTTGTTACTACTCAGATTACAAAGATTTATCCGCACGTAATAGTTCTTGAACCCATCGATCTACCGAAGGAAGCCTATTATAAAGAAAGAAATCGGTACAGAGCAGATTCGATCATTAAAAGCTTAAGCCAAAACACAGAAAAAGGATTCGTAAAAATCGGCTTAACGATAAAAGATATCAGCACAACGAAGGGATCTGTGAAAGATTTTGGAGTTATGGGATTAGGTTATCAACCGGGGAAATCCTGTGTGGCATCAAATTTCAGATTAAATAAAGACAATAAAAACGAACAGTTTTCAAAGTGGCAATCCATGAAATCGGGCATACACAGGGTCTGAAACACTGTCCTGAAAAATCCTGCTTTATGAGAGACGCAGAAGGAAAAAATCCAACCGATGAGGAAACTGATTTCTGCAATAAATGCAGGGATTTTCTTAAAACTAAAAACTGGAAGTTCAATTAAATTGATAAACCCATACATTTGCAATTAAATTTAAATTAAACTATGAACACAATATACATCGACTTCGCAGATCTTGGAGATTACGAAGATTTTTATGCTCAGCTTAAAGAAAAGCTAGAACTTCCTGCACATTTCGGGGATAATCTGGATGCACTTTCGGATGTTATTTCCGGCGAACTGAAACTTCCTCTCCACTTAGAATTTGTCAATATGAGCGTCGATCAACTTGAGATTTTTGAAGATCTTTTGACGACTTTAGAAGACGCTGAAGATGAAGTGGAAGATTTTTCCTTTGCGTATTATCTGGAGCAATATGACGATGATGAAAATGATTCTGACGCTGAAAATGCAACTGCAGAATAATATTCATAAATTTTGTTAGAACTTAAACCTTCAAGGTTTTGAAAACCTTGAAGGTTTGGCAAGAACATAAAAAAACCCCGCAAAACTGATTTTGCGGGGATAATTTTTGATTACAAATTTTACTATTTTCCTAAAACTTCCGTTAATGGTTGTCCGACATTTCCACTTGGGTTTTCAATTCTTAAAAACTGTGCAATGGTCGGGGCAATATCCGTCATAAAATGTGAAGCATTGCTCTCTCCGTGGGGAACTTTCCAACCCATAAAAATTAGAGGAATATGAGCATCGTAAGAATTCCAGACACTGTGTGTGGTTCCTTTTTTAGCATAATTAGGAAGCATTCCGTCGTGGGAAACAATCTGAATATCACCGCTTCGCTGCCAGTTGTAACCATTAATCACTCTTGTTTTAATAGGCTCAGGAATCGGTGCGTTGGCAACATCTTTCAGATCAACCGCATACAAAACACGGGGATCTTTGTTTAAATTTTCGATGATGCTTTTTTTAATGGCAGCTTCATCCAGTTTCTTATCTTTGATCAACTGATGATCAAGATAAATCTGATAATTATCGATTCCTAAAATAAGTTTGCTGGCTGCATATTTGGTTTCCAGTTCGGCACCTAAGTTTTTTTCCATACCGTCATCAAAAAAGCCGGTCAGCATTTTATTTTCTTTCATGTAACCTTCTGCGTGAGCGCCACCGTGGTCTGCCGAAAGGAAAACAAGATATTCGCCCTTCCCTACTTTTTGATCAAGCATTTTAAAGAAATTTGCCAGTTCGATATCAAGTCTCAGGTACGTATCTTCCACTTCAATCGCGTTCGGTCCGTAAGCATGACCAACATAATCAGTGGAAGCCACGTTGATGGCAAGAAAATCTGTGATCTGATCTGCACCCAGCTGATAGCCGTCGATGGCTGCTTCAGCAAACTTCAAAGTGTAGGTATTTCCGAAAGGTGTCGTTCTTAAAACGCCTTTGTTTACAGCATAATCTGCTGCAAGATTGTTGTAAGGGAAAGTTGGAGATTTGGCTGTTCCAACAGGCTTTTCCCAGGGAACATCATCTCTCGTACTTTCTGTGTATTCGCTGATTGGCAACAGCGTATTCCATCCGTTGGCAACCAGTTTTTCAGCCAATTTCTGATCGTTAAATTTATTTACCCAGTCAGGCAAACTGTTCATATAATAAGAACTTGTCACAAAGTTTCCGTTGGTTTCATCAAACCAGAAAGCACCGGTAGGATTATGACCAGCGGGCAGAATGGAAGCTCTGTCCTTTAAAGAAACACCAACCACTTTTGACTGAAAATTGCTGGCAATTCTGAGCTGATCGGTAATCGTAGTACTCCAGAGATTTTTCGGGGAATGACCACCGATTTTATCATTAGTTCCCACACCTTTTACTTCATTATCTGCTGTACAGTAAACATTTTTTCCGGTTGCTTTGTCTGTCCAGTCATTTCCGGCAATACCGTGAATTGAAGGTACAGAACCTGTGTAAATGGTGGTATGTCCAATCGCAGTAACCGTCGGAACATAAGGAATCATCACATTATTGAACGAAAAACCTTTATTCAGCATTCTTTTAAAACCATCTTCTCCGTACTTATCATAAAAACGGCACAGATAATCCCACCTCATTTGATCAATCACCAGACCGACTACTAATTTCGGTTTTTCTAACTGAGACTTCTTATTTTTCTGTGCATTTACCGTCATTAAAGAAATGAGAGTAACTGCAGCAATTGAAATTTTCCTAAACATTAAATAACTTTTTTTAACGTTGACAAATTTAAGTGTTTTGAAAGTTTTGGTATGTGAAATTCCGATGAATTTTTTTAATGAAAATTCAATATGATCATTGCTGAAAATTTTACATGATGTTTAAATTGCCTTCTTTCATTTAAAAATCCCTCAGTTGAAAGAAAAAATATTATGAATAAATTCAAGTAAAATATTAAAAGTTCAAAGAATAATTTAGATATTTACTTAAAACTAAATCTATTTACTTCCATGAAAAAAGAACTTATCTACTGCATTCTGATTTTCAGTTTCGGTCACATCCATGCTCAAAAGAAAACCTTTAAATGTGAAAAAGTTTATGATGCTGTAAAACTGATTGATGAACAAAAATATGATGAAGCCATAGTCATGCTTAGAGAATGCGAGAAAATTGACTCAAAAGAATATACCTATCCATATGAAATTGCGTTAGCTTACACCTATAATAAACAATACGACAAGGCAATAGATCAACTCCTTAAAATCAAAAATTACGAAAACCTCCGCGCCGATTACTATCAGCTGCTGGGAAACAATTATGATTACCTTGAAAAACCGGAGAAGGCCATTGCTACTTATGATGAAGGTTTAAAAAAATTTCCGAATGCCGGAAGACTCTATCTGGAGCGCGGTGTTGTTTTTGAGTTTGAAAAAAAATACGATGAGGCAATCGCATCTTATGAAAATGGAATGCGTGTGGAGCCGAATTATCCGTCAAATTACTACAGAGCAGGAAGACTTTTTATGAATTCTCAAAACACAATGAAAGGACTTATTTATGGTGAAATCTTTGTAAATCTCGAGAGAACAACAGAGCGTACTAGAGAAATTAGTAAAATGCTTTTTGATACATATAAAGCAGCTATAAAATTTACAAACAGCAATGAAATACAGGTAGCTCTATGCAAATCAGTACAAGTAGACGTATCTGAATTGGATAACAAGAAGCTACCTTACTGCATGATTTTTGAGAAAAATCTAGTTCTGTCAGTCATAGGTCACGATAGCTTTAATCTTGCATCTTTTGCTAAAATCAGAGAGAGATTTCTTAAAGAATATTATGTACGAGATATTAAAAACTATCCGAACGTTCTGATTGAATATCAAAAAAAGATGGAAGATAACAAGATCTTTAATGCTTACAATCACTATCTCTTTCAAATTGGTGATGAGCAGGGATTTGATGCATGGCAAACCGCAAATAATGCAGAATATAAAAAATTTGTCGATTGGTATACTGAGCCGGAAAACAGTTTAGAAATGAATCAAAAAGGTGTTTTTATCTCTGAGCAAATCAGGTAGCATTTTGGAGTAAACTTCACGCACAATCTTTACAAACTCCCGTCAGTACACAATTAACACTTTCAACACAATACCCTTTTTCCAGAGAAAACTGCACAGCAACTGGCAAACATTCTATTGTATCACATTTTGTGCATCTGAAATGAAAATGATGGTCTAACAGCTTCTTTTTTTCACATTTAATACAGACCGCAAAATACTGTTTTCCGTCTTCGGCAACAATTCTGTGGAGAATTCCGTCTTCGCAAAACCGGTTCAGTACACGGTAAACTGTAGCTCTGTCCATATCTAGAGAAACTTTTTTCAGTATAGCATCCTGACTCATTGCCTTTTTTGAATCTGTCAACACATTCAGAATGGCTTCTTTGCTGGGTGTACTTCTTCTTTTCATCTTTATTAATGCGATTATGTTGCAATAATAAATAATTATTCTAACTTTGGCAAGAAATTATAATTATTAAATATGAAACAGCCTGATTTATTCGACGTGATTATCATTGGCGGAAGCTATGCCGGACTTTCTGCAGCAATGGCATTGGGTCGTTCGCTCCGAAACGTTTTGGTGATCGACAGTGGCAAACCGTGTAATGAACAGACTCCACATTCTCAAAATTTCCTGACTCAGGATGGAAAAACACCGAAAGAAATTTCAACATTAGCGAAAAGTCAGGTTCAGGAATATGAAACAGTGCAGTTCTATAATGGAAAAGCTATTTCAGCTCAAAAGACTGATTTTGGATTTGAAATTACGGCAGAAAATGGTCAAAACTTTAATTCAAAAAAACTGATAGTTGCTACCGGAATTATTGATGAAGTACCGGACATTAAAGGTTTCAAAGAATCCTGGGGAATATCACTGATTCACTGCCCATATTGCCATGGTTATGAATACAGAGGCAGGAAAACAGCTATTATTGCCAATGGAGACAAAGCCTTTCACATCTCTTCTCTGGTAAAAAACTTAACGGAGGAGGTTAGAATTCTTACTAGAGGAAAAGCCCAGTTCACGCACGAACAGTTAGAAAAACTTAAAAATAATCAAATTGAGATCATCGAAACTGAAATTTCGGAATTAAAAAATGAAAATGGATATGTAAAAAGCCTGGTTTTTGAAGACGGAAATGAAATCGATTTTGAAGCAGTTTATGGAGCTTTTCCATTCAGACAGCATTCTGAAATTCCAAAAGATTTAGGTTGTGAATTCACAGAAATGGGGCATATTAAAACAGATATGTTTCAGAAAACCAATGTATCCGGACTGCTTGTCTGTGGAGATAACTCTGCAATGATGCGTTCGGTTTCTAATGCGGTGATGACCGGAAGTGTTGCGGGAGCAATGGTGAATATGGAATTGGTGGCAGATGATTTTTAATCATTAACTTTAATGACTATGAAAAGCGCTTCAGTATATCTTCTAACATTGTCGTTCATCTTATTTTCCTGTAAATCAGATTATAAGGAGCCACCGACGCAAGCAGATGATTTGAATAAAAATTCAGTACCTGCAACATTGAATAATCCAATTCATGAAATCAGTCTTGCCGAATACAGCAACCTTGCGCCCATTGAGCTAAAGAACTCAAAAACTACAGACGTTTATAAAAAATACGGGATTGAATTCAGCGGAAACTGTTACGCCTGCGATCTTGCAATTTTTAAACTAAATAAAAAGAATTTTGATTTGGTAAGTCTATGTGATGAAAATGATTTCCACAGATTCAAAGATTTCGATTACGAAAAAAAGGGCGATGTTTTAAAAATCAAAACTTCTGAAACTACTTTTATCTTTACCAAAGTTGAAAATGAACCTGTTTACCAGCTGAAAATTGAAGGCCAAAAACCTAAATTAAAAAATAAAAGATTCTCAGAATTCTATACTCCGCAAAATTTGATTGAAAAATTTGAAGAGCATGACTGTGGTGATTTTCAAGGCTAAAAAATGACAGATATTCTTAAAAAACACATCCAAAAGACAGTCGATCTCTCAGACGCAGAACTGGAAAAAGCATGTTCATTTTTCAAAAAACAGCATTTCAAAAAACGTGAAATGATCATCAGTGAAAATGATCAGGTTGATCATGTGTATTTCATTATTTCAGGTCTTCTGAAGCTTTTTTATACTGATACTGAAGCTAAAGAACACATCATCTCGTTTTCCATGGAAGACTGGTGGGAAAGCGACTACGCTGCTTTTTATACTCAGACTAAAGCGACTCAGTCGCTACAGTGTCTGGAAGATACTTTAGTTTTGAAACTTTCATTTGATAATTATCAACGGTTGTTGACAGAAATCCCAAAAATGACTGAATTTTTCCTGAAAAAAGCCATTGGTGGGCATATTTCAAACCAAAGAAGAATACTTTCTCTGATGACGATGAGTGCAAAAGAGAGATACGAACAGTTTCTGAAATACTACCCTATTCTTATCCAGCGTTTACCTAAAACCGCTTTAGCTGCTTATCTCGGTGTCTCAAGAGAAACATTGAGCAGACTGTATTCAGAATCTGGTTTAAAATAGTGATGTAAGTCACAGTATTCATTTTGGTACTCTTCCGAACTTTGTTCCATAATTAATTTTAAATCTTTCAAAATGGAAAAAAGAATCATCAACCCGTGGACATGGCAGAACGACAGAAATTATGCACAGGCTGTGGAAGTCAAAAATGTTCAGAGCACGCTTTACGTTTCAGGACAAACAGCAATCGACGAAAATGGAATGACGAGCGATGCCGACATGCGAACGCAAATCACCAAAACTCTGGAAAATCTTGAAAAGGTTATTTTAAAAGCAGATTTTGAACTGAAAAACATTGTGAGGTTAAATGTTTTCACAACAGATCATCCTGCATTTTTTGAAAACTTTGATATTTGGCAAAGCTGGATTACAAAACACGGAATTCAGCAGGCAAGCACCGTAATCGAAGTTAAAACATTGTTTGAAACGCTGAAAGTGGAAATGGAAGCGACTGCTGTGAAGTAAAACATACAATGTCTTTTAAAGAAAATCACTATTCGAAAAAAGGCTGCCAAATACATTTTGACAGCCCTTTTTGCATATTTAAAAATCTTATGCCTTCCAGAACGACCAAACCGTTCCGTTGAAAATAGCTAAAGACTTTGTGGTAGTATCATAAACCATCATCCCCGGCGAAGGGTTAACAATATTTCTTTCCGGACTGGCAACTTTTGGCAGAACCATTGCTTTGTTGTTGTCTTCCAAAACCAGAATTCCAGGAGTAGATGTTGGTGTACCGATGCTCACTTTTGCTCCGTCAGCTTCTGATGCCGTGTTTTGTATCGTGATTCCGTTTACACCACTTACCGGATCTGTAGTTTTACCTGTTGCATCTATTGTAAGATCTTTCCAGCCTGTGTTGTATTTTACCTTTACTTTTAATGAAGCAAGATCGTATGCTATTGTGCCGTTTACTGCGTTTGTCATACTGTTGACGTTGGTTACCCATGGTAAAATGACGCCTCTGTTTTGGTTATTTCCAAACTCCAGAGATACTGAATTGTTTGAAACACTTGCTTTACCAATTGCTACTTGTGCATGTGCGTAGAGTGTGATCAGTAAAATACTGAACGTTAATAAAATTCTCATTTTTTTCTTTTTTTTTCTTTTTTTTCTTGAATGTATGTCTGTGTGTCTAGATTCCTTGTACGTGTAATTCTGTGTACAGTTATTTTTTATTTTGTATTAAAATTATTTTAATAAAGATCCGGACAGGTTTGATCTTTGAAACATTTCCAGCCATTTGCAGTTCCGTCTGTGTTGATTTGAAGACAATCCAGGTTGACATTATAAACCATCATTCCTTCAATAAGATCTGCCGTCGGGATATTTGCAATCTGCTGGTTTGTCAATCTGTTGGGTACGAAACCTTTGGTTTTAGATTCCATTACAGTCCACGCACCTTTTCTTACCATTGGCCAGTTTCCGTTTGTAGCTCCTGCTCTTTGCAGAGAAGTAATTCCTGAGTTTGTGGGTAGTCCCTGCCCTGTTACAACTGAGTTTTTATAGCATCCACATCCATCAATATTTTTGTCTTGAGATACGCCAATACCCTGTCCGGCATCACCACCAATATCAGCAGCGCCACCAGAATTCACGATTACCGGAATTCCGTTGGCATCTACAGAACCTATAATTCTTCCAGTTGAATTCACCTGAGCGTAAATCACGTTCTCATCTCCTTCAATGGCATCAAAGCAAGCATCATTATCAGAATTTAAATCTAATCTGTTTGGAATTCCATCATTATCAGAATCCAGATCTCCACAAAATGACTGTTGTACTACAAATGCCCAGATGTTGGCAAAAAGTCGGTCTCCATTTGAAGTGATGTTTCCACCAGTGGTAACATTGGCATTTCCTAATTTTGTAAGAATATCGACATCTGCAATAATTAAATCATTGTAAAGCCCGTCTATATACATTACCGCTCTGTTACTGGCATCTGTGGCGAGAGGCTGTGGCGAACAGACTGAATTGATGCTGTTAAAATAAGCCTGATAAGTCCCGGCCTGATTAAATGAAGTAATTGTTCCGAAAGGTCCCGTAAATATCGGCGATGCACTTCCGTAAGAAGTCGGCGTATCTGGGTTTACATTTCCCTGTGTGATGGTTGCTCCCCATGCTTTAGCCTGAATTTGTGTAACGACTACAAAATTTTGAAGTGCATCATCTGACCAATCTTTTATAGCATCAAGCTCAGCATTTGAAAGATAAGAATTTGTAGAATTATCTACGCCACCAAGAAAAATAGCATTCAGATTCATGCTGATAATAGAAGCCTTTGTGATTGTACCTGTCATGGGAACTAAAGTAATATTTGCCTTTACCGTTCCGTTTGTACCAAAATTGGCAGTATTTGTTAACTTTTGAGCGCCAGAGTCATTCATCCATTGCCCATCAAAAGTATATCCGTTATCACTGTCAGTATCTCTGGCGTTGGGAATATAGCCAATTCTTACTGTCTGACCATTTAGCACACAGCTGTTTTCGTTAATATCCAAAATTCCGTCATTATCATCATCAAGATCACAAATATCTGCGATACCGTCGCCATCAGAATCCAAAGTGTAATTTGACGGACAGCTTATTGTAGTAGTATTATTGGGCGTGTTAGAAACTTTTTCCAGCAAAATATTATCTATGTAATAATCATTGTTAGCATCTTGGGCAAGATTGTTTCTCAAAGAAATTTTAATTTGATTTCCTACGCATGTTGAAGATGTTGCAGGCATTTTGAAGTAAAGTTCATAAGCGTTTCCCCAGTTGCTACCTGTATTTGGAGTGTTCACATAATTTGAATTTACGGTTCCCAAAACATTTCCGGTCACAACATCTTTTACATCAAGGCTGATGCTCATTGGGCTGTTTACCAAATAAGCATAAAATGAAACTTTGTAAGTCTGTCCCAATTCTACAGTCGCATTTCTTTCATAAAAGCTGTTGAGAGTAGTCCCTGCATTTACCACCATTACAGCACCAGTAGTAGTACCAGACATATCTTTTACGACAGTAGTTTGTGGTGTTAAACCCAAAGCATCAACACCTGTAGCATTATAAGCTGCCGTCCAGAAATAGTACTCATTTACATTAGGTCTGATCTGGGATTTTATATAACCTGGAGCAACCACAGCATAACGATTATTATTGATCATGTAGACATCATAACTGGTGTTGGTAGTTGCATTGTAAGGCGCGCCAAAAGAAAAACTTCCCGATGGCATATAAGGTGAGGTCTGTCTGGTGGTTGCGGTTCCGAAGTCTTCGAAAAAGACAGTCTGGGCATTAAAATTTGCGCCAGAAACCATCAGTACAAATAGATAGAGTAATAAATTTAGTTTGTTCATAAGCATAGATTTTCTGTAACAGTACTTTTTAGTACTGTCATTTTAGGGGTTAAAAATCAGGATTTTGTCATATAGACATTAGTGCAAAATTTTCTGAACAGAAAAAATTACATAATATTTAAAATAAAATCACTGAATTGCCATACAACAAGCCGAAGCAGGTGTAGGATCAATATCGAAATTTAATAGCTTAGTGTTTGGGTGCTGGTGATTACAATATGAATCAGCAGGAATTGCTTGACGCAGAATTTTTTTGAAGGTAGTGTGACATTTTTTTCTTTTTTTTTTTTTTAAAGTGTATCATTCATTGAAATACCTATTGCTACCTGCGCAGTCTGGTTTTGTGTTAAGGAAACCAAAAAAGTTCAGTTTAAAAAATATCAAACAAAAAATCGATTTTAAAAATTGAAGAAAAGAATTCTGATGTTTCTAAAGACAGATTGTTTCTATTGTATTTTATATAACAATAAGAATTATTTCATCAAAAGAGTGTGTTTTTGTCGACTGCAAATGTACTGTGACTATAATCATAAGGCTTTGTAAAAAAAGATAAATTAATTGTAATTTTTTTTGTTGCAATTCTAAGTCTTCAAAATACATTTTTATCCTAAATGAAAATAGTAGTAAAAAATATTAAAGTACATTAAAAAAAAGGAATCATTTAAACAACGAATCAATGAAATAGACTGAAAATAATTCGCAAAACAGGAATCAATACAAGTGGAAAAAAAAACAATCATAATATGTTAATTTTTCGTTAACAGATTAGTCAAATCACTTAATTATAAATTATTATGTAAATTTAAAACCAATGGTAAATACTAAATAAGCAAAAATATCTTGAAGAAAAAATGTTATTATAAAACAAATTTCACAATAACACAAAAGTTGAGTTAAATGTAGATTACTAAATTTACTGTAAAAGCTGAACCATTGAAGTAGAATCGCTCATAGCCTTTATCTCACTAGGATTTTTTCCGGTATGCTTCTTTATAAAATGAGTAAAATTTCCTTCATTGGAAAAACCAAGTCTGAAAGAAATCTCTGAAATGGTAAATCCACTGTACTTCAATAATCTGTAACATTCTGCGATCACTTTTTCTGTGATAATCTGTTTTGCTGTTTTTCCCGTTACAAATTCTGTCATTTCTGTCAGCTTTCTGGAGGTTACATTGAGCGCCTGTGCGTAGTAGGAAACTATTTTATGTTCTTTAAAATCTTTCTGCAAAAGAACCCGAAACCTGTTGACGCAAGACACATAATCAAGATTATCCGTGATCTCAATCTGATGATCATCTGCAAACAGCATTGCATCTAAAATTAAAGCTTTAACAGTGTGGTGAGCAGCCGAAATATAGAGCGTCTCACTTTTATCTAAAAATTTTCCGAGTCTGTCAATAATAAATTTCCGTATAATTTCTTTACTCGGACTTATCGGAACTATAAAAACATCTGATTCGTAATTGAAAAAAAGTGTAGAATTTAGAAATAAAGAATCAATAGAACTTTGTTCATAAAATGCTGCAGAAAATGCAATATTATAAATTTCTTTTCCCTCTATATTGCTTAAAGAAACTTCCTTATGAGGTCCGGCAAACAGCATACTACCGTCTTTTACTGAAAATAACCTTCCCTGAATGTTGATTTCAAAATCATCCATGGCTACGAGAATACAAAAATATTCTTGGGTATTGATATCCAGACTGCCATTATTTCGTTCAACAATCCGTTTTACAGTATTAATACTAAAACCTGTTTTCTTAAGCTGATCGGTAACATCGTACATAGGGAAAATACAATTACTTATTCTTAATAAATATAGTAAATATTCTCCGTATAAAGAAAAAAAATCTGCACACCTTTTTGATATGCAGATTGTATATTAATTTGCAATTCCTATTAGAATTTCAAATCTCCGTTTACTTCTCTTACAGCCTGTGCAGCTTCGGCAAACTTAGCTTTTTCTTCTTCAGTTAAAGAAATCTTCACGATGCTTTCAACACCGTTTTTCCCGATGATTGCTGGAACACCTAAGCAGATATCGCTTTCGCCATATTCTCCGTCTAGCATTAATGAACAGGGAATCATTTTCTTTTGGTCGCAAGCGATTGCCTGAACCATTACAGATACTGCTGCACCTGGCGCATACCAAGCTGAAGTTCCTAATAATTTAGTCAATGTAGCTCCACCAACTTTAGTTTCCTCGATTACATATTTTTGTTTTGCATCATCCAAAAACTCAGTTACAGGAACTCCGTTTCTAGTTGCTTTGCTTAATAATGGAAGCATCCCTGTATCACTGTGAGCAGCGATTACCATACCGTCTACGTCTGAGATTGGAGCTTCTAGAGCTTCTGCCAATCTGTACTTGAATCTTGCAGAATCCAAAGCACCACCCATACCGATGATTTTGTGCTTAGGAAGACCAGAAGTTTTGTGCACCAAATAAGCCATTGTATCCATTGGGTTAGAAACCACAATAATGATGACCTCAGGAGAATTCTTTACTAAATTTTCAGTAACTTCTTTTACGATTCCCGCGTTGATACCGATTAATTCTTCTCTAGTCATTCCCGGTTTTCTTGGAATACCGGAAGTGATAACTGCAACATGAGAACCTGCTGTTTTGCTGTAATCTCCTGTTGTACCAGTAATTTTTGTATCAAATCCGTTTAAAGATGCGGTCTGCATCAAGTCCATTGCTTTTCCTTCAGCAAAACCTTCTTTAATATCTACTAAAACTACCTCTGAACAGAAGTCTTTCATTGCGATGTATTCTGCACAACTTGCTCCTACAGCACCTGCACCTACTACGGTTACTTTCATAATTAAATTATTTATTATTTATTTTATCAGTTTAAATTTTTGCTTCCCAAATGTACAAATTCCCGAAAAATTGAGCAATCTTTCGGGAATTTTAATTATAATTTAAAAAAAATTAATTAATGTTTAATAGAAGCGTATACAGCTTTTTGGCTCCTGCAAGCACTTCATCATAGCTTTCTTCCTTCACTTCTGTATCTAAAACTTCCTTGAAATTCTTCCACATAGCACCAGTATTCTCTTTGTAACATCCGAAGAAATTGAAAGTAACATCTTCGAAACCTTCCGTTTTTGAAAGCTGTTTAGCAATCACGTTTCCACCTAAAGTTGACCCTTCGATAACGTAAAGCATTCCCAGAGCTTCATTTTGGTTGGAAATTTCAACAACCTGTTCCGGCTTTTCATTTTGAAGAGAAAGACTTGATAAATCCTTTTCGATAACAGATAATTTTTTACGCTGGTCCAGCTGAAGTTTATCTGAAAAATCAGTCGACAAACTTTCAATTATTTGATTTTCAGAATTTAAAAGCATTAAATAATTATTTCTGATGATTTTCTTGTAATCATCAAAAGTAAAAGTTTTGTTGAAAATTTTATCTGAACTGAATAATTTTTCGGCAGCATCATGAAGATCTGCTGTATTTTTTTTAAGGTATTCTGAAACCATTTTTAAATTTGCTAAAAGATTTATATTTCTGCAAATTTAGGTTTTTGAAACGTTAAAATAAAACAAGTACCATCATTGTTGCTTTCATAATCCACATTACCACCCAATCTGTTCATAATTCTGTGAACAATAGACAGACCTACTCCATTTCCTTTGAATTTTTTGGCATTGTCCATCCTGTTGAAAATCTTAAACATTTTATGTTTTTCGGTCTCCGGAATGCCAATTCCATTGTCTTTAATACGATATATGATATAGTCTCCGTTGTCTGAACCTTCAATTTCAATGAAAGGCTTTTCATTACCTGAAGAATATTTTATAGCGTTATTTATAATGTTCAAAAACACCTGATGAAGCATCGTGCGATCTGCTAAAACCTCAGGGCATTGCTTTATAACAACTGTGCTGTGAGGAGTATTGTAAGTCATCTTGGCATTTTCCGTGATTTTTTCGATGGTACTTTCGGTTTCAATTTTCTCCAGGAGGATTTCACTGTGTTTTGCACGGCTGAGCTGTAGAACATTCTGCATCATTTCTGCCATATTATCGATTTCACCGATGATAGACTGAATCTTCTTCCTGTCTCTTTCGTCGGCATTTACCAGGCTTTTGAGCAGCATCTGGGCATTCAGTTTCATCACGGTAAGTGGTGTACCCAAATCGTGCGAAATCGTGTATGAGAAACTGTCCAGCTCCTCATTTACTTTTTTAAGCTGATCATTTAGTTTTTTGATCATCACATACTGCTTATGAGATGTACCTAAGATCAAATCCCTAATCGACTTTACTGCAATATCACTTTTTGAGCTCCATCTTTTAGAGCTTCCTTTGATGTTTTCTGTAAAAACCTGGAATGAGGTTCGTGGTGAAACTGTCTTTCTGTCGATTCCGTTTATGGATAAAACTTCTATTTTCTTTTCAGGATTTCCTGCCCAGTCGATGTGTTCGTCAAATTCCTTTCTGAACCATATTAAAATTTCATTTTTACTTCTTTCAACAAAGTAAATAATAATTCCTGCAGCTCTATTGTCAAGTCCTAATTCATCTCCGTAATCCTTTAAAAAACTACTGCTGATAAAAATACTTTCTGAGGTATTATCGTACGCCCAATCAACAATTTTCTGAATCGTTTCATACGGCGGAACTACTCCATCAGTAATTTTATCTGCCTCTGAAATGACCACAAAACCATCAGCCTTAGGCAGATTTCTAAGTTCTCTCCTGTTGGAAGCCAGACTTTCGAAAAGTGTATTGTATTTTAAAAATTCAGATTTTAGAAAAGATAATTTTATATCGAGATCAAGACGGTATTCCAGATCTTTTTTAGATTTAAAAGATGAAAATGCATTGGATGCCAAAACAGTAAATATCCCAGCCTGCACACGATCTTCGAGATCTACATGCTTAGCTTCCTTATTTTGGCAAGTCACTAAACCCCAAAGTTTATCATCAATAATAATAGAAATACTGAAGCTCGAAGATGCACCTGAATTCTTCACATACTGCCCATGAATAGGCGACATTGCTCTTGCGCTGGCATACGTCAGATTGATCGGTGTATCGATTTTGCTGATGATAGCCACAGGCTCCGCATAAGCGTTGCTGAAAATTCTTTTTCTTTTTTTCAGGTAGAGTTCTCTTGCCTGCCTTGGGATGTCGTGCTCGGGATAATGCAAACCGGCATAACTTTCCAAAACGCCATTATTGATTTCTGAAATCACTTTACCGGAACCGTCATCCATAAATTTATAAACCATCATCCGGTCATAATTGATGATATTGGAAACCGTAGTCAGCAACTGATCCCAAATTCCCTGATCGTTGTCTATAATGTAAAAGTTATCATACTTATTGGTAATTCTCTTGTGAGGATTTTCAACAACCTCTTCAAATTCCAAAAAAATATTAATACCATTTCTAAAAAGTGAAAAATGGTATTTCTTTTGATCTATTTCAATTTTATCGAAGTAAGTTTCATTTTCCCTTTTTGTATACTCATTTGCAGATCTGTATATATCAGACTCAGAAAGCAGATTGTGAATGACAGGGAAATCTGAAATTTTTTTACCTAAAAGTGCTTCCGCATTGGAAATATTGAAAATTTCACAGATATTTTCACTGCAGAAATTAATCGTCTCAGATACTGAACTAACGCCAATAAGGTATCCAAAACTTTGTACATGCCCAGGTATGTGAATGGGCTCTTCGTGACATTCTACGAAATTCATAGCAATTATTAAAGTATCAAATATACTTATAAATGATTGGTTTAGATTATGATTGAGATTCGATTTTCAAAAAATATCACAATTTTAATATAAATTAAAATTTGCTAATATAATTTTATGAATAATTACGAATTTCAAATGATAAAAAATTATGAATGAGTATTCACAATTTTAAATAAAAATCTTCACGAATTACTCATTTTAAAACGAATATAAATTGAGAGGTTTTCTACACTTCTTTATCAAAATACAACATATAAAATTTTCCCTTTTCGTCCTGACCCTGTTCCAGCATTTTTCGGTCGCCATGAATATAGATATGGAAATTTTTATCTAATTTTATGATGCTTTTAAAATGTCTCTGCGTTTTTTTCACAGCAGCTTCACTGATCGGGAATTCTTCTGCAATGTTGATCTGCATTTCCTGCTCATAATCGGTTTTAAAATTATTAAAACTTTCAATTACGTGCTCATCTTTCAGAACTTCAGCTGCAAAATCATCCAGTTTAAATTCTTCCTTTTCTTTAAAAAAGTTGATGGACTGATTCAGAAAATCTGCCTGATCTGCCTTTGAAACCTCAAATTCCTGTGGAAGCTGTTTTGTGATGTAATCTTTGTAAACCATCAACGCCTCCTGTGTATGGAAATATTCGTCGTCGCGCTGTTTTACCTTTAGAAAATCTTCAAACCAGTAATACATATCGCCGTTTTTATTGTTGTCGACAACAGAAAGAACATATCCGTTTTCTTTTCCATTATTGTAAATCAGCGCTGCTTTATCAATTTTGGAAAGACTGATTCCCTGATCTTTTTCAAGTTCAAAAGTTTCATTTTTAGGAAATATTTTCAGGAAAGAGTCTCTTTTTTCGGTTTTAAAAATTCCGATTTTGTGTACTTTTTCGTCGCCTTCTTTTTCATCTTCAAAGAAAACAATGAATAATTCTCCACCCTGAACTCTTGGGTTTTCTGCTGCTTCAAAAAGATGTTTTGCAATGTTTTCTGCTTCCCAAAGAAATTTATCTTTATCTTCAAAAATCTCTGAAACCGCACTGTAAACAGGATTATTAACTAAATAAGTGTCGCTGTAAAACTGATAAGTTTCTTCAGTCTTGAATGAACCTAAGAAATAATTTTCCAGCATTTCTACCGTTCCTTCATCCAATTGCAGCTCTTCCTGTGAAAGCAGAAGCGATTCTCCGTTAATTTTATTTCCGACTCTGTGGACAACAATTTTTGTAAACATCAATGATTTTTTATGGACTGCAAATATATTTAATCTGAAATTAAATAAGACAAAATATCATTTTACTTTAATTAAAACTTATGAGTAGTAAGCATAAGTAATTTTCATTACATAATTCTATAATTTCATTACATAAAAACAAAAACCAATCACAAAGATTCATTTAAAAACAACAAAATTCACTATATAAATCATTAAAAAGTGAAAACTAAACAATCCGTGACTACCATCAATAAACAACTTGAAGAAAATACAATATGAAAATATCATTTTAAAATTTTTAAAAAAACATATTTGTCACAAGTAGGAATTGGTATAGTTTTGGATAAAGTGAGAATGTCTAAAAATATTTTAGTTATGAAGAATATGGAGTTAAAAACCATTAATGAAAATGCAGCAATCGAACATTTAAAAGTATTTTACCCTACGATACAAAACGAGATCGTGCAGCTTTCTGCACAGGATAACTTCGCCGGAGTAATTCAGGCAACTGTAAATCATCTTAAAAGCCTTTTGCAGGAATCAAAAATCAATATCGTAAATCACAACATCAAAATGATGGACTGGATCTACCGAAACGGGACAAATACCGTACAGCAAATCATTGAGAACCTTTTTGTAAGGTCGTTCAGAAGTTTCAAAAAACAAACAGACCTCCACCAATGGAATATTTTATATCAATTTATGCCCGTAAATTTTCAGAAAATTTATGTAAAGCAGACAAAAATGGATGAAATATTATTCAAAAAACACTAAATCAACTATTCATATCACGAAAAAATCCCGAAGCAGTATGTTTCGGGATTTTATTTTATTGAGACAAGCTTGCCGTTGTCAATTTGTCTATATTATTTTAATATTTTCTTATCTGCACTGCAGAAACGTTTTCTATCTTAATTTTTCTGCCCACTTTTTTTAGCATTCCGGTTTCTGAATTTCTTCTGAAAACCACAACCCTTCCTGTTCCTGTATTGGCAACAATAACAAATTTTCCGGTTTCATCCATTCCAAAAACCCGTGGATGCTTTCCTTTTGTCGAATGATAACCTACTGTTTTTAAAGTTCCGTCATTTTCAACAGCAAAAATGGCAATATTATTTTCAGCTCCACGGTTTGAAGCATACAAAAATTTCCCGTCGGGAGAAATATGAATGTCTGAGCTTTCAAAATCTGCTTTAAGCTTTTCTGAATGCGTAAAAATTCTCTGAATATTTTTCAATTCTCCATCTTTATATTGAAAAGTACTTACCGCTCCTCCCATTTCTTCGATGACGTAAGCAAAATTTCCGTTGGGATGAAATGCGAAATGCCTTGGTCCGCTTCCCGCAACGGTTTTAATAAAAGGTTGCTGACAACTTTCCAGCGGCTCGTCTTTCTCTTTATTAAACTGATAACATCTGATTTTATCAGCTCCCAAATCGGGCAGAAAAATATAATTGAAATCCGGCGAAAATACTGTAGAATGAATATGAGCACGATCCTGTCTTTTCTTAATTACACTCCCTTCAGAAAACTGAAAATTCTGAACGAATGGCTGAATTTTTCCATCTTCCGAAACCGGATAAACAGAAACACTTCCTTCTGTATAATTCCCATTCACAAGCCATTTTCCATTGTTATGAGCAGTCAGGTAAACTGGATTTTCACCACCACTTTTTTGACTGTTGATGAAACTCAGAGATTTATTTTTTGGGTTAAATTTAAAACTGCTCACACTTCCACCATTTTCGGTTTTGCTGTCAGTACACGCAAAAACGTATTTTCCATCGGCAGAAAGCGTCAGAAAAGAAGGATTTTTGACGTTCTTAACAGCCGTAACTTTTGATAAATTTCCTTTGACAGTGTCTAATTCGTATACAAATAGCCCTTCTTTTTCTTTTTCCCAATTAAATGAGCCAAGAAAAACGAAAGTATTTTGCCCACACAAATTTGAGCAGAGAAAAATTGCGAGTAATAATGATAATGCTTTCAAATATTCTGAGTTTTTTCGATTAAATGTTTTTAAATTGAATGATTATCTTAACAAAAAGTCCACAGAGTTTTTTTAAAAAAAATCTATTGTTTTTGAGTCTCACAAAGCCGTGAACTTACAGAAGCCCGCAAAGCTTTTGAATTAGTAATCAGATTGACTTTTGAAGATTTTCTTTCACGCTTTCTTCCCATTCATTTTTCAGAATACTCAGTCGCGTGACGTCGATACGGTTTCCGTTTGCGTCTGTACTGCAGTTTCTCAAAACGCCTTCTACAACGCAACCGATGCCCTTCATGGCATTCAGACTTCTTTTATTTTTGCTGTTGGCGGCAAATGCTACACGCAACATATTTAGTTTTTCAAAGGCAAATTCAAGCAGGAGAAATTTACAGTTTTTGTTGATCCCACTTCCCTGATACTGTTTACCATACCATGTATAGCCGATCTCGATGGTATTATTTTCAGAAAAAATTCCATAAAATCTTGTGCTTCCAACATATTTTTGACTTCTTTTATCGAAGACAATAAAAGCGTATTCCTTTTCATTTTCTCTGTGAGAAATGGCATTGGCAATGTATTTTTCAAGATTTTCTTTTCCGTTGGCACCTCCGGAATTGTATTCCCAGATTTCCTGTTCGTTTTCTGAAAATTCCAGCAGATGATCAAAATCCGAAGCAACTATAGGCTGTAATCTTACCCAGTCATTTTCGAGGATATAATTTTCTTTAAAATCTAAATTCATTTGTTGTTGTTGTGTATTTTTTATATTTAATTTCTAATGCTTTTATGCTTTTTCATCAACCATTTTGGAATTTCATCAACCAGTTCTGCAGACAAAATATTATTGTGGTATTTGTCTTTAAATTCCCAAAATAAAATATTCCCATTGTTTTTTAATTCTCCAAAAAATTTAAGATTACTTTTTATAGAATTTTCTGTATCCAAACTTCCGTGAACCATCCAAATTGGGAGATTTTTAAGCTCATTTATTTTATTAAACTGCGAAACTCCAGAAATATTAACCGCTGCTGCAAATAAATCTGGTCGATTGGTTATTGCATTGGAAGTTGTAGAACCGCCCATCGAAAAACCCATGACGTAAACTCTGTTTTTGTCAATATTTTCTTTTTCAATGAAAAAGTCTAGTGAATTTAAAACCAAATTTAGATATTCGCCAGACTCTGAAGCCAGTACATTCCTATCCTGATCTAAATGATAGTTTGATGACCGTTCAGGAAACTGAGGCGATAAAACATAAACCGGATACTTTTCTCTATTCTCCGGAAGCAACCACATTTTCGCCAAAACTCCCATCTGGGCAGTGTTATTTACACCAATCGCTCCCGAACCATGGAACACCAAAACCAAGGGATATTTTTGAGTTTGTTCGATTTTTTTTGGTTTTAAAAGACGGTAATTCACGGCAATTTTTTCATTTTCAAATTTTCCTTCTATGAACTCTGAAAAATCGAGACTTTTAATATGTTTGATTTTAGACAAAGACTTTGCAGAATCTGCTTTGTCTTGAATTTCGGTTTTTGTGCCGTACTTCATTTTCTGCGAGGTGCAGGAAAATAAAATTAGACCTGTAAAAAAGGTCAGAAAATATTGAAGGAGATCTTTCATTATTTGTTAATTTTTAGAACAGATTATTATTTTAAAAGCACACTTTCCTGTACAATCTTTCTCACTTCCTGCTCAAAATAATATGCAATATCAAAATTCTCATTGCCTACATTTTCCATAATGATGACGCTGGTTTTGGTCTTCGGATAATATAAATTCAGTGCTGTAAAACCTTCACTCGGATGAAAACCGGTGTGTCCTATTTCATTGATTTGTGCTTTGTCATTAATTCTTAAACCATAACCGTAACCAATAGGGTTTTCGCTGAAAACCTGATGAGTATTGGTAATGGAATAATTGGTCATCATTTTATAAGTCGCAGGTTTCAGTAATTTTCCGTTGTGAAGCGCTTCGTTCCATTTTGCCAAATCGGGAGCAGTGACGATGAGATGGCTTCCAAAATAATAATCCGTGCCAAATTCCGATTTTTCATTGAGCCTGAAAGTCCCGTCTTTTCTGATCGTGTGACCTTTTATCAAAAATTTGCTGTTGGTTTCATTGGGATAAAAACTGTTACTCATTTTGCATTTTTTGAATAATGCAGTTACCAAATCCTCGAATTTTTTACCGCTTTGTTTTTCCAAAACCAATCCTGCAACGGAATAGCCAATATTTGAATAACTAAATTCTGTTCCCGATCGAAACTTCAGATCTGGTTTTAAAGCATCACTGTACAAACCGCTGGTGTGATTTAATAACTGATGAACAGTAACGCTGTCTGCCCATGAATATTGAAAATCGGGTAAATATGTACGAATTGGAACTTTTAAATCGATTGTTCCATTTTCAACTTCCTGCAAAATCAAAGTCGCAGTAATTTGCTTGGCAATCGACATCGTTGAAAAATGATCTGAGATTTTCAATGGTGTCTTTTTATTAAAATTGGAAAAACCAAATGCTTTGGAATATTTTTGTTTTCCGTTTTGCTGAATGTAGACAACGCCGTTGAATGATCTGGGGTTTGTGATTTTTACTAAACTGTCGATTTTTGCCGAATATTCATCTTTCTGTTGAGCTGATGACTGGCATGATGTGAAAAATAAGGCGACGGCAACAGAAGCCAGCCTGAAGAGGTTTTTCATTTGTGGATTGAAATAATTTTTTGATTAAAATAATTGAACTTAAAAAGATGCGATAAATTTAAATTTTTAATCTAAAAAATGAGACAAAAAGTTATCCACAAGTATTGAATTTTCTTTAAATTAATTTGAATAATTCAGACCTTAAAGTCATTTAATTCTCAATTGTCTCTAGCAATGATTTAATCTCAATCAATTCATTTTCAGAAAAGTAAGTTATTAAAATAAGTAAATTATAAGTACCGTAATTTTTGAATGCATATATTCTGTTTCCCGTAGCATTACCATTATAATCGCCAACTGTGAAATGAAAATATGGAATTTTATCATTCTTACCAAAAGACAAATTTCCACTCGTTTTAAGATTTTTTTCGTTAAGTTTTAATGCTTCAGGATTGTCTTTCAACTGACTGAGAATTTCTTTCTGAGCATCCTCTACATCATCCTCAGCATTACCGTTTTCTGATGAAACGACAACAAAACCTAAATCACCTTTTCTGTTACCATTCCTAATTTCATCCTGCGTATTTTTTGAAATTACAAACAGCTGTACGATAGAAGCCTCGTCTGCAAAATTGAAATTTTCGTTAATTGTAATGTCTTCATTTTTAAAAATACTGTGAGTCATATTCTCTTTCATAGGTATGAATGCCGACGCTCCCTGACTGTTGTCTACAAAGTTCCAGTTTCGTGGCAACTGCATTTTAAATTTCAGCATTTCATTATTGTACACCCAGTTTTGATTGATTGTACCTTTCGGGATTTTAGGAATATCTTCAGCTTTATTTTTGCAGCTGACTAAAAATAACGAAAGAAAAAGCAGTACAAATTTCATGGAATTCATTTAAAAAATTATCTCGTAAAAGTATAAAAACATCCGTTTTAAATCATAAAATATTGAGATGTTCAATTTTTAAAAAAAATTAATAAAAAAAAATCACATTCCTTTTGTAAATTTTAATTTAATCTTAAAATAACACAGTAGAGTGGCTTGATTTTTTTGTAGAAATATTAAAAGATTATTATGGATCATAAAACAGTATTAGAAAATGCCAACAAAGCAATTTCAGAAGGAAATCATGAAGAATTTTTATCGTATCTCAGCGAGAATACAAAATAGAATTTTTTCGGAGATCAAACGCTTACCGGAAAAGAGGAAGTTCGAAAGTACATCGCTGATGCCTATGTAAAACCTCCAAAATTTGATGTGCAACTGATAATCGCTGATGGAGATCATGTCGCAGTAACGGGCAAAATCAGCCTTTGGGAAAATGATCAGTGGAAAGATTACGATTACTGTGATGTCTGGAAGTTTGAAGATGGTAAAATGGCAGAACTAAAGGCGTTTGTCATCGAAAAATAAAATCCGACCAAATCTCTCCTTTCAAAAAAAATACCGATTTTTATTCTCAACCAATCTTTCTTTCAGCCTGAACTTCTTCATTTCGTTTTTTGAGAAACTCTGCGGGTCTCATTCCGTTTTGTTCGTAAAAGAAATTTGAGAAACTCTGTCTGTTGCTGAAGCCACAAGCCAAAGCGATATCTTCAACCGAGTATTTACGCCACTCCTTATGGTTATAAATCTGGTCTACTGCATATTTTATCCTGAGATTATTAAGATAGGTATTGAAATTACTGTCTTTAAATTCACTCACAAACTGAGAAAAATAGGTTGCGTTGGTTTCAAATTCTGCGGCTAATCTTCCCGCTGTAAGACCTTTTTCAAGAAATCTTTTGCTCTTTTCAAATTCTTTGAATTTTTCTTTTAAATTTTTAATAACCGCCGCATCTAATTTTGAAACTTTTTCAATATTTTTTTCTTCCGCCTGAATAACCTCCGGTCTTACAGAATCAAGTTCACTTAAAATATGATTGTATTTTTTCTGAAGATCTTTTTTCGTTTTAAACCAATAAAATACCAGTCCACCTAAAATCAATAATGTTATTGATAAGATAATAACCAACTTTTCGCTGAAACTATTTTTATTTTCAAGTTTCGCCTGAGCCTGAAGCAACTCTTTGGTATCATATTCTCTGTGGATGCGATTGGCGAGATATTTAAAATCATTGGTGAGGACGCTGTCTACCTTCAGCAATTGCTTGGTATAAAAAAGTTCCTGTTGTGGGTCATTTTGCTTTTTATAATAGTCAATCAACTCCTCATAATTTTTTCTTGTCTGAGGGAATATAAACTGATGTTTAGCAAAAATGGAATCCACAGCCTTGTATTTTGCTACCGCCTGTTTAAAATCACCTTTATTCTGATAACTCAATCCCGAATAATAATTGATTGCAGAAATCCACGAAAAATCATTCACTTTCTTTAAACCCGTAATTGATTTATTAAAATCGCTAATGGCCCCGTCGTAATTCTTCTGATGAATTTCATTGATACCCTTTGTCTTATAAAAATAGCTTCGCTCCTGCTCAAAATCGTTGGTTGCAGGTGTTTCTTTTAAGCCCTGCACTGTATGAAGCACCGCATTTTTGTAATCTCCTGTTGCCTGCTCGCAAACGATGAGTTGGTGAAGGGCATTTAAATACCCTTTTCTGTTATTAAAAATCAGGTTTGGATGAATATTTCCCTTTGTATTAGGTTTAAAAAATGCAATACTTTTCCTGAAAATTTCTGCTGCCTCACTGTAATAACCGAGGTAGCTTTTCACAGTTCCAATATAATATAAGTTTCTTTCTTTTAAAAATTGGTCGTCAGAATTTTCCAGGTATTTATAGGCCTTTAAATATTCGTGGAGAGCAGGTTTAAATTTTCGGTGTGTAAAATAGTAAACACTTCCCTTTGCCAGATATGCATTACCAATGATGTCAGGATCTTTCGAGAGATGAGCTGCAGTAACGGAGCTGTCTGCATACTGTAATTTTCGATTGGGAGAATATCTTATTGCGTCATTATACGCTTGAAAAAGTTCCTTGTAATTTTTCTCTTTTTTTGCAGATTTAATGTAAATATTAACATAGGTAAAAGCCTTTTCGTCATTCTCCTCAAACTCCCAATACTTATTTCTGATCTCAGCATAATATGCCTGCGAATGAAATAGAGTAAATAAAAAAAAGATAAATAGACCTAAAACTTTTCTTAGCATTGTTTATTCTCAAAAAAATATTCAACAAAAATACTGTTTTTTACAGCTAAAATTAATAGTTACACAAAAAAATAGCAGAAAAACACTCCACATTTAATAATCTAATTTTCAATTACTTAAATAAGATATTGGTAAAAGATTTAAAAATTCGTTCGTGAGAATATAATATTCCTACCTGCACAACATTGCACTGTTATACCACTCTTTTTAATTTAGCATAAAATTAATTCAGGCATTTCTGAATTGCTATAATTTTAGAAATTAAAAACAGTTAGATATACAACTATTGAAACGTTTGTTTGAATCAAAAATTGTTCAGGTTTCTGTGATAATAAATAATAACCATATTAATTGTTAAATGAGTGAATCAATTTTATTTCTGGTTATATATCTTGTGACTTTGTTTGCATGAAGTAGGCCAGTCCGTTTATTTAAAATGTAATCCTAAATATGATAAGATTACCTGAAAAGATCTTTTGTTTCGAATTAAATTAAAAACACAAAAAAACTCAATAGAATACAGATCTATCAGCAGACTTTTAAAGAGATTATATTTAGTATAATTTCAACTCAACAGAAAAAAGTCACAACAAAAAATAACGGAAGTTTTTATGAAACTCTGAGTTGATAAAAACTATAAAACAGATATGGATCATTAAAAGATTTTATCTAAAGGATGGTGACTTCCAGTTATCTTGGCAGGCCTCTGAGAAGCCCGCTGTCCTTGAAAAGAATCTTTCCGGTGATCCTTATCTTTTTTTGTTTTACACCACTTTCAAATCTTTATTTTTTCGAAATTTCATTTTTAAATTCTTCATCACTCACGGCTTCAAACCACTGCGACGGATTTTTTTCGTGATCGATACTTACTGCAATGTGTGTCATTGATTCCACGTCGGTTCCTCCGTGCCAGTGTTTCACGTTTTTTCCAATTTTAATGATGTCACCTTTTTTAATTTTTTGTACAGGTTTTCCTTCTTCCTGATGATAGCCAACTCCATCAGTTACTAAAAGCGTTTGCCCGCCGGGATGATTGTGCCAGTTGGTACGTCCGTTCGGTTCAAAAGTAACATTGCTCACACGGGTTCCTTCATCGCTAAGAATCGACTGATAAACAGTTCCTGTGAATTTATCATTGGGAACTTTTTCGCCTTTTGGAAACAGCATTTCCTGTTTTTCGGCTAATTGATTTTCTTTGTTCTGAAAGCTCTTTTCCTGACATGAAAAAATAAGAAGGGTTAATATTCCTAAAGTTATAGCGCTTGTTTTTTTCATTTTACTCTTTTTTGATTGGTTTTGATTCTACAATTTAAAAATTTTGATTTTAATAAATATTATCATTTGTTCTAATTGAAATCAATTTATAGAAAATCCCCTCGCTAAAAAACGAAGGGATCATCAATTTAAGTATGAAAAAATATTTTAAGGATTCTGATCGTATCCTGCAATCTGAACCTGATTAAGTGGGATCTGATACAGATAATCATTGGTAGTGATCGTAAAATTATAGTTGTTTGCAGCAGCCGCAGCATTAATCACACTCACTCCGGTATTCCATCTTACCAAATCGTGCCAGTAAACACCTTCTCCGGCAAATTCGGATCTTCTTTCTCTTCTCAATGCAGTAGTAAAATCTGCTGCACTTATTGATGTAGGAAGTGCAGCAAGGCCTGCTCTCTGACGAATTCTGTTCAGATAAGGAACTGCAGTACTTGTACTTCCCTGATTATTGAGAACCTCAGCATACATCAAAATCACATCAGCATATCTGATGATTGGAAAATTGATTGGCCAGTCGTAACGACCACTGATTGTGATTCCTGGCTCACGGAATTTAATAAAATAATTGGCATTATCGGTCTGACCGTTCTGTGCAATGAAAGAAGTTTTTGTTGTGATATTTTTTCTTAAATCACCAGTTTCATAAGAATTGAGTAGCGATGTTGAAACGCCCAGTTCTGCTGAACTGTAAAGACTGCTTTGCGCGTTGTATAAAGGATCGTTAACTCCAAAATTTGGCGAAACAAAACTTGGCAGATAGCTACCCTGAGACAGACCTCCGCTGATGTGCTGAATTTCGAAAAGATGGTATTTGTTGTCGTTAACACTTTTGAAAAGTTCTGCATAAGTAGGTGCGAAAGTTACAAACTGACCCTCAGCCTGAATCACTGCAAACAGATGATCTTTAGCTTTGGTAAGGTAAGAGCTGTTGTTTAAAGGATATCCGTTTCCGGTAAGGTAAATTCTACCTAACATCGCATGAGCTGCGGATTTGGTAATTCTTCCTTTATTTTTTGCGTCGTAGGTATTTTTCAAACCTGCAACAGATGCTTCAATTTCTGAAGTGATAAAATTGTACAAAGTTGCAAGATCGGTTCTTGGTATTGCAGCTGCTTCATTCGGGGTTACAGGTTTATCTATCAAAGGTACTTTTCCGAAGGCCCGCATCAATTCAAAATAAGCGTAAGCTCTTAAAAATTTAACTTCCGAACGGTACTGTTCTTTTATTGTAGGATCAGCAAAAGGAACAGCATCTATTCTTGCTAAAATATTGTTGGCATAAGTCACGAGCTGATAAGCATCATCCCAAAGAATAGCCATTTCTTCGGTAGAAGAAGTATCCTGAAAACGGTTGATGGCGAAATAATCTCTGTTTCCGTTTTGCGAAATAGCATTGAAATTATTGGAACGGACTTCGGAAGCTAAAAGATAATAATTAACGTCAAAACCACCTCTTGAAGAAGAGTTGATCATCGCAGAATATACTCCGGAGACAGCCTGCTGGATTTGTAATTCTGTAGTATAAAAAGAAGTTTGAGTAATGTTGTTTTCGGGCTCAAGCATCAGGTCTTTTTCACAGCTGACAGTTCCAAACGTTAATGCTCCAAAAAGTAAGGCTTTACCTAAAGTGTTGAAATTTAAAGGTAAAAGAGATTTATTTTTAATATTGATTGTTTTCATTTTAAAAAAATTTAGAAGTTAAAGTTTATGCCCATCATATAGACTTTTGCATTAGGATATGCACCGTAATCTGTTCCGTCTGACTGCACAGATTCCGGATTGTAACCACCGTAGTAATGATCTTTTCTCCATACGTTTTCTAAACTGACATAAAGTCTAAGATTGGAAATTTTCAGTTTACTTACCAGATCCTGATCAAAATTATATCCTAAAGTAACATTTTTAAGCTGAATATAAGTAGCATCATAAAGCCATCTTGTATCTAAAAGTCCTCCCGTTGTACCATCCAATCTAGGCGTTTTTCCGTCTCCTGGGTTTTCATCTGAACGCCAGCGGTTTGCCCAGTTGCCCATTACGTTATTTGTTGTCCCCATACTTGTGCGGTCAATTGCACGGCCTAACAGAGCGTAGCTATATCCACCTTTCTGTCCCTGAAAAAATACTGAAAGATCGAAATTCTTATAGGAGAAAGTATTGGTAAGACCCCAATAGTAATCAGGAGTAGGTCCACCAATGATATGACGGTCTTTCTCATCAATTTTCCCGTCGCCATTTGCATCCTTATATTTAACATCTCCCGCAATGGCTCCGACAGTTTTGGCAACACTTGCATTGTTGATATCTGCAGTTGAAAGCACTCCGATGGCTTCATATAAATAGAAAGAATTCAACTCCTCACCTACCTGAATAATATTGGTAAGATTGTCATAACCCGATGGAATGGGCTTATTGTTATTGCCAAGTTTTGTTACTTTATTATTATTAAAAGCAATGTTTGCAGAGGTGTTCCACGTGAAAGCTCCTACTAAATTTTTTGTATTCAAATCTAATTCTAAACCTGTATTTCGTACAGAACCCACATTTCTCCACATTGTTGTATATCCTGTAACTGAAGGAATGGGCTCCTGCAAGAGAAGATCGTTGGTATTTTTGATGTAATAATCTGCTGTAAAATCAATTCTTTTAAATAAACCCAATTCAAAACCAAAATCTGATGACCTGGTTTTTTCCCACGTAAGATCAGGGTTTTCGATTGTATTTGGAATTAAACCATTCGATAACGCTCCTCCAAAAGAATAATTTCCTCCGGCAAGTGTTCCGAAAGCTCTGTACTCCCCGATGGAATTATTTCCGTTCTCACCCCAGCTGTATCTTAATTTAAGGTTGCTCAACCAGTTTTGATTTTGTAGAAATTCTTCCTTGTCGATTTTCCAGCCTCCACCAAATGCGGCAAAAGTTCCCCAAAGATTATTCCACCCAAATCTTGAAGATCCGTCTCTACGAATACTTGCCGAAGCCATATATTTACCTTTGTAATTATAGTTTACACGGCCAAACATAGAAACCAACATCCACTCTGAAGCTGTGTATTCAGAATTCAAAACAGATCCCGACTGAGTGAAGTTAAAAGTTTTCAGATCGTCATTAGGAAACCCTCTGTTCCGGTTGTACTGAGATGTCGTTCTGTAATTTTCGGCACTGTAACCTGCGATAGCATCAAGTTCATGACTTCCGAAAGATTTTTTGTAGCTTAATAAAGCTTCTCCCAAATACCTGTTGTAGTTTATGGTTCTGCGGCTTGCCGTACTCACCTGTCCCGGTATGTTGGTGATTAAATCAAAAGTTGGGTTGTAGCCGGTATTGATGTTAAAATTGTTGGTTGCACCTCCTGATAATTTAAAATTTAAACCTTTCAAAATATCATAAGAAACATACAAACTGGAAAGCAATCTGAATTCATTGGTATCATTGGTTGTATTTTCCATCAGGCCAATTGGACTTTGTGTAGAACCAGCCCATCTGTATCGTAAATTTTTCCAGAAGTTGGTATAAAGACCAGCGTTCACCTCTGCTACAGGAACCATCGACAGCATTTTGTGGGCATTGTTATCTTTTCCGTCAACTGTAGCTCCATAACTCTTAGAATAACTTGGACGTAAGGAAATTCCTGCTTTCAGTTTATCTGTAAGGTTAACGTCTACTGCTGCACTTAAATTAAATCTGTTAAATCCTGTATTGATTGCCAGACCTTCCTGATCGAAATATGCCCCAGAGATTGCATACTTTACTCCTTTACCACCACCTCTCACGGCAAGCTGGTAATTTTGAATAGCAGCCGGGCGATAAAATGCATCCTGCCAATCGATATTGGCAACTTGATTAGTTCCCCAACGAGGATCAATCATGAAATTAATATTGGCAAGATTATAATCTGTAGCATTCGCAAGATTAAAATACTGTGCTCTTTTCGCATAACTGTCTGAAGCCAAATTTCCGGGAGCCAAAGCTACCCATCTTTTGTTAATGGCTTCTGTAGCAAAATCAATCCATTCTGAGCTCGTCATGATATCCAGTTTTTTCTCAATTGTCTGAACGCCGTAATACTGAGAAAAGCTAAATGATGGTTTGCCTGATGTTCCTCTTTTCGTTGTCACAATCACCACACCATTAGAACCTCTGGATCCGTACATCGCTGTAGAAGCGGCATCCTTAAGCACGTCAATCGATTGCACATCATCTGGTGAAATGTTTGCGATATCGTCTACCACTATTCCGTCAACAACATAAACCGGGGAATTATTTGCTGAAATTGATGCAGTACCACGCACTCTCACTTCTAATGGCTCGCCCGGCTTTCCTGTAGTGGAACGGGTTTTAACCCCTGCAATCTGACCAGTCAAAGCCTGATCTACTCTTGCGATTGGTCTGTCTTTAAAACTTGCTGCATTCACTTTTCCTACGGCACCGGTCACTTCTCCCTTCTTTTGCGAACCGTAAGCAATTACAACAACTTCCTCAATATCTTTCGTTTTGTTGTTGGAAATGCTGTCTTTTTCCTGTGCGAAGATAATACCTGTGGTACCAAATAAAATACCTAAAGCTACGATTGATTTCTTCATTCTCTGTCTGGTGGATTATTAATTATTTACTTTTTAGTTTTCATTGAAATTAAAACCAAGAAATGATTTGGAATCCAAATACATGATATTTCTCATATTCTAACTTTCTAAATGTATACTTATCATAAATTTCAGCTATCCTGCGGTTACCTGCCCAGATCTCAACGACGTGAAACATTTCTAATTAACTCATTATTAACAGAGTTAACAAATATTTAATATGATCAATCAAAATAATTTACATTGAAATGCTTCATTAGTAAACAAAAAAAATCCCCAGGTTTTCACCTGAGGATTCATATTTAAATATTGTTGACAATTAAAGTCTTATTTCACTTCTTCAAAATCTGCATCCTGTACATCTTCTGATCCACCTGCATTATTTTGAGTCTGTTGTGCTCCTGCGTCAGCACCCTGACCTTGAGCATACATTTCTTCTGAAGCGGCCATCCATGCTGCATCCAAAGCTTCTGTTTTAGCTTTTACTTCTTCTCCGTTTTTAGCTTCGTAAGCAGTTTTCAATTCTGCGTGAGCAGTTTCGATAGCTGCTTTTTTGTCAGCAGATAATTTCTCACCGAATTCTTTCAGTTGCTTTTCAGTCTGGAAGATCAATCCGTCAGCTTTGTTGAAGATTTCAACTTCTTCTTTTCTTTTTGCATCTTCTGCAGAGTTTTCCTGAGCTTCTCTCTTCATTCTTTCGATTTCCTCGTCAGAAAGACCTGAAGAAGCCTGAATTTTAATAGACTGCTCTTTTCCTGTTCCTTTATCTTTAGCAGAAACGCTAAGGATACCATTCGCATCAATATCGAAAGTTACTTCAATCTGAGGAACTCCTCTCTGTGCCGGTGGAATATCTGTTAAATCAAATCTACCGATTTCTTTGTTGTCGTTAAACATTGGTCTTTCACCCTGTCCTACTCTGATGCTTACAGCCGGCTGGTTGTCAGAAGCTGTAGAGAATACTTCAGATTTCTTGGTAGGGATTGTTGTATTTGCATCAATCAATTTAGTAAATACAGAACCCATAGTTTCAATACCTAAAGAAAGTGGCGTAACGTCTAATAAAAGTACGTCTGTCACGTCTCCGGTTAAAACTCCACCCTGAATAGCCGCTCCGATTGCAACAACCTCATCCGGGTTAACTCCTTTTGATGGTTTTTTACCGAAGAATTTCTCAACTTCTTCCTGAATGATCGGGATTCTTGTAGAACCACCTACCAAAATTACTTCGTCGATATCTGAAGTAGATAAACCTGCATCTTTCAATGCTTTGGCAACAGGCTCCATAGATCTTCTTACCAAATCTGCAGATAACTGCTCGAATTTAGCTTTAGTTAAAGTCTTCACCAAGTGCTTAGGACCTGTAGCTGTAGCTGTAATATAAGGAAGATTGATTTCAGTTTGAGCAGAAGCTGACAATTCAATTTTTGCTTTTTCAGCAGCTTCTTTTAATCTTTGTAAAGCGATTGCATCACCTTTAAGATCTACACCCTCTTCAGATTTAAACTCATCAGCCATCCAGTTGATAATTACATCATCAAAGTCATCACCTCCTAAGTGCGTATCACCGTTTGTAGACAATACTTCAAAAACACCGTCTCCCAAATCAAGGATTGAGATATCGAAAGTACCACCACCTAAGTCGTACACTGCGATCTTCTGATCTTTGTGAGCTTTATCCATACCGTAAGCCAAAGCTGCTGCTGTAGGCTCGTTGATAATTCTTTCTACTGTAAGACCGGCGATTTCACCAGCTTCTTTTGTAGCCTGTCTCTGAGCATCGTTAAAGTAAGCAGGAACAGTAATTACCGCTCTTGTTACTTCCTGACCTAAGTAATCTTCAGCAGTTTTCTTCATTTTCTGAAGTGTCATTGCAGAAATTTCCTGTGGTGTATATTCTCTGTCGTCGATTTTTACTTTTACAGTATCGTTTGGTCCAGCAACGACTTCATAAGGAACTCTTGAAATCTCTTTCGCATCTTCCTTAAAGTGTGTACCGATAAATCTTTTGATAGAATAAACAGTTTTCTTCGGGTTGGTTACCGCCTGTCTTTTAGCAGGATCACCTACTTTTCTTTCTCCATCTTCTGTGAAAGCCACGATAGATGGCGTTGTTCTTTTACCTTCTGCGTTAGGGATTACAACAGCGTCTTTACCTTCCATTACGGCAACACAAGAGTTTGTTGTACCTAAATCGATTCCGATTATTTTACTCATAATATTTATATTTTTTCTAATTTTTAAAATTGTAATAACACTCTCACTTTCTCAATATCTGTACCATGGGAATTTTTATGACAAATTGACAGTTTTGGATTTTTTAAATTTAAATTCAGACAATTTTTAAATAGATTTGACTTAAAATGACAGTGATGAAACTGTTTTCTTAGCACAAGAAAGACAAGATATTTCACTTTATTATTAAATCTTTAAAGTTTCGATAATATCTAAACTAAAATTTTATTACTGCTGAATTTTTTGGATTTAAACTTAATTTTTGCCTGGCGAAAACGCTTCGACGGGCTCAGCGTGACAGCGCTAATTCTTATCGTTTGTAGATCAAAATAATATATAAATCGAGATAAGCATTTATCACGTGTCAGGCTGAGCCTGTCGAAGCCTCTTTTTTTAAAGCTTGCTTACTGTCGATTCCACAAAGAGTTAATCAAAAAACTTCGTATTCTCAGCTCACTGAAATGCCATTGTCTCCCTAAAACACAATACAAAAAAAACTTATCTATCCTCATGTCTGAACCAACAAAAAAAATATAAAAAACTTCCACCCATAGATTCATTTTTCTTCAACTAAAAATTTAATTAAGAATTAACTTAAGAATCAAAAAAAAGACTGGTTTTATTAGTATTTTTGAGAAATTTTATACACAAATATGTCTTTACATTTTAATCCCAGAGATGTTACATGGTTAGCATTTAACGAAAGAGTTTTACAGGAAGCAATGGACGAAAACGTGCCTCTGCACCTCAGAATTCGTTTTTTAGGGATTTTCTCAAACAATCTTGATGAGTTTTTCAGAGTGCGCGTTGCCGGACTGAAACGTGCGATGGATTTCAAGGAAAAAGTGATTGCCGAATCATTTTATCAGCCCCCGTCAAAAATTCTTCAGAGAATAAATGAGATTGTGATTACCCAACAGGCAGATTTCGACAGGACCTGGAAAAAAATTCAGGTTGAAATGGCAGAACAGAAGGTTTTCATTAAAACTTCAAAAAATCTGACTGCCATCCAGAAGAATTTTGTGAGACAGTATTTTGATGAAGTGGTGGAATCCAATGTGATTCCGATTCTTCTGCATGAAAACACGCCGATGCCTTATCTTAGAGACAAGAGTTTGTATCTTGGTGTTGCCATGAGAAAAAAAGACTGGAACTACCGCAGCAATTATGCAATTATTGAAATTCCATCGCGTTTTGTGGGAAGGTTTGTGCTTCTGCCAACGGAAGATTTAGAGGAAAAAAATGTCATGCTTTTAGAAGATGTCATCACATTCAATCTTCCACATATATTCTCTTACTTTGGATATGATGAGTTTTCTGCCAACTCTTTTAAAGTGACCAAAGATGCAGAAATGGATATTGATAACGACATCAAAACCAATTTTGCCGAAAAAATAGAAAAAGGCCTGAAAAACAGACGGAAAGGTAAGCCGACACGTTTTGTTTTCGATAAAGATATGGATAAAGCGATGCTCGAATTGCTCATCCGGAAATTAAATTTAAGCAAAAAAGACAGCATCATTCCTGGAGGAAAGATTCATAATTTTAAACATTTTATGGATTTTCCTGATGTTTTTGAATATTATAAAAAGCCGGTTGAGCGGACTTCATTTACGCACCAGGCTTTTGAGCATGGCGAAAGAGTGACGGATGTTATTCTGAAACACGATGTTCTTTTGAGTTTCCCATACCACACATATACGCCCGTAATCGACCTTTTGCGTGAGGCTGCGATGGATCCTGATGTGAAATCTATTCAAATTACAGCTTACCGATTGGCGAGCAACTCAAAAATTAGCAATGCTTTAATTTATGCTGCGAGAAACGGCAAAGAAGTGACGGTAATGCTCGAGCTTCAGGCAAGATTTGATGAAGAATCCAATTTAAAATGGAAAGAAATGTTTGAGCCGGAAGGAATCACTGTTTTAATAGGAATTCCTGATAAAAAAGTTCATGCTAAACTTTGTATTATTAAAAAACGTGTTCATAATAAAACATTACAATACGGATTTGTCAGCACTGGAAATTTCAATGAAAAAACAGCCAGAATCTATGGGGACCATTTGATTATGACTTCTGACAGAGGCATTATGGCAGATATCAACAAAGTCTTCACAGTATTGAAGAAACCTAAAGACGATTATCTTTCTGTACTGAAAACCTGCAAAAATCTGATGGTTTGTCCGCAGTTTATGCGTGAAAAAATTGTACATCATATCGATAAAGAAATTGAAGAAGCAAAAGCAGGAAGAAAAGCGCAGATGATCATTAAAGCCAATTCAGTAAGTGACCGTGCCTTGATCACCAAACTGTACGAGGCAGCAGCAGCCGGAGTGGTTATTAAAATCATTGTACGTGGAATTTACTGTGCCATTAATCAGAAGGATTTTAAAGAAAAAATAAAAGCCATCAGCATCGTAGACGAATATCTGGAACACGCCAGAGTGATGTATTTCTACAACAAAGGCGCTGAGGACATTTACATTTCTTCTGCCGACTGGATGAACCGAAACCTGGATTACCGAATTGAAGCTGCCGCAAAAATCACAGACAAAAACCTCAAGAAAGAACTGAAAGATATACTTGACATTCAGCTGAGCGATAATGTAAAAGCAAGAATTTTAGATAAAAAATTAAGCAACGAATACATCAGTAACGGTGAAAAAGAATGCCGTTCACAGATTGAAACCTACAAATATCTGAAAGCAAAAACGGGTGGAAAGTAATTTTGAAAGATTAAGATTATTAAATTTTTAAGGACAAATAGGCTTTCGATTTTTAGATTTACAAGAGAAAATCATTAAGCTGCGCCGTAGAAGCATATATAATTTTTAAGAAAAATTGTAAGCCAAATTTTCAGAGCATTTTTCTTTTCCCCAACCCTAAAGGGTGGAAAAATGACCGGAAAAATTTATCTACACCAGTACTATTATCACAACGCGTCGACAGGTTCAGCGTGACGTCGCTAAGTTATACGGTGTCAGGCTGAGCCTGTCGAAGCCTTTATTTTTAATTAAACTTAATTTTGGAAAACATGGTTGAAATTGATTTTAAATGCGTCAAGTCAGCCATTAAGAATTAATTTTTGTAAATTCGGATTTTAAAACAAATTTGATTTTAATTTAAATAACTGAAATTCAATAAAATACACAATCAACAACATGATCATTGCAGCGATAGACATAGGAAGTAATGCAGCCCGACTTTTAATCAACGAGGTGAAAATTCAAAACGGAAAACCGGAATTTATTAAATTAAATCTCCTGCGAATTCCTCTGCGATTGGGAATGGATGTATTTACCCTTGGGAAAATTGGTGACGAGCGTGAAAAAATGGTCCTGGATTCTATGAAAATTTTCAGTGATCTGATGAAAGTCTATAAAGTTGAACATTACAGAGCCTGTGCCACTAGTGCGATGCGTGATGCTGAAAACGGAAAGGAAATTATTGAAAAAGTAAAAAATTACGCTGATCTTTCCATTGAAATTATTTCCGGTGACGAAGAAGCAACTTTGGTGTACGAAAACCACGTTGCAGAAGGTCTCGACAAAGACTTCGCCTATCTTTATGTAGACGTTGGCGGTGGTTCTACCGAATTAACATTCTACGAAAATGACAAAATGGTCTATGAAAAATCTTTCAACATCGGAACCATCCGACTTCTCAATAACCTTGTAACAGACGACAACTGGAAGGAAATGAAAGAGGAAATCAAGGCCAACATCAGCAGCAAAAAACAGATTGTAGCCATCGGTTCCGGCGGAAACATCAACAAAGTGTTCTCGATGAGCAAAACCAAAGACGGCAAACCCATGTCCATCGCTTACCTGAAGAAGGCTTACAAAGAATTCAACGATCTAACGGTTGAAGAAAGAATGACCAAATACGGCTTCAGACAAGACAGAGCGGATGTTTTGGTTCACGCCCTTAAAATCTACAATTTTGTAATGCACTGGGCAGATATCAACAAGATTTTTGTTCCGAAAATTTCTGTCGCGGATGGGTTGATTCATAATATTTATGAGAGGGTTTCGGGGGAAAGATAGCATCCTATTAGTTATCAAATTTTCTAGCATTGTTAAATCTAAATATGCGATATACATTTTTAATTTTATGCTTTTTAATGGTTACCTGTAAAAAAAGTAATGTAAGAAAGTACGATCCAAATCATTTTAACGATTACGAACTCAATTTTTCGGATGATAATTTTGAATACAATCTTAAATCAGGAAAATTCAATACCCTTTTTTCAGACTTCGCAGATACCATCATTTTATCACGAAAGGAGACCAATACAATTTCTAAATTATTTTTTGAAAAATATATTGATACCTTAGGAGGTGAAAGATACATTAGTGATTCAAAGATTATTACTATGCCAGATTTTCATGAGATAGTAGTTGTAAAGAAGCATAATAAACAAAAATCACATACATCAATTTCATACTTAGTTAATGAAGAAAGTAAACTGAGCGCTTCCGACAAAGATATTTTTAATTTTAAAGTTGAATTGTTAAAAATTCTCTATAAGAATACAGAATTCAAAAAATGTATTGACACCGTAAAAGCTACAAAACATAAAGACAATAGAATCTTTCTTTAGTACCAATTAATTTTTTTTAATTAAATAATACATCTTGTAAAGAATTAACAATTTCTTAAAAAATTTCTACCAATAAAACCAAAATCTTAACCATTTCATAACCTTCCCGTAAAACCCTCACAACCTATAACGTTCATTTTTGCACAAATAATAAATTGTAAAAATGAAGAACAAATATCTTTTGAGAGGTTTACTGCCTATTGCCGCATTATTTTACGGTTCAGTTTCGGGACAGAGCACTTTGGTTCATTACTGGAATTTTAATAACAGTACATCCGTTGCAGCAATCACCACTCCCACTACATCACTTCTGAATGGCTCCATCACAGCAGTTTCCACAGGAACAGGAAGCACAGATACTTTTATTGATTTCGCAAATGGTGTCAACCAAAATTTCAATATTGAGAATTTAAACGCCAGAAACGGAGACGCTTCCGGAACACATTTAAGATATAATTATCCGATTAACGGAAATGTACAGTTTCTTTTGCCTACGACAGGTTACAATAATGTTGTTGTTAAATTTACAACGAGACGTTCGGGATCGGGAGCAGGAAATCAGAACTGGTTTTACTCTTTAGACGGAACTACTTTTGTACCTTATCAGACGGTCACTTCACAGGATGCCAATCCACAGTTGATTACATTTGATTTTTCTGCAGTTGCGGGAGTTTCAAATAATCCTAATTTCAAACTGAAAGTAGAATTCGCACAAGGTGCAGGAGGTGCTGTTGGAAACAACAGGTTTGACAATTTCACTGTAGACGCAACTCCGGCCGGAGTTGTCGACACTACTCCACCAAACGTTGCCTATTTGCCGGCAAACAACGTGAACAATGCTTCAACAACGGCAAACCCTACAATTACATTCAACGAAAATGTAAGATTAATCGACAATTCTCCGATTACTGCCGCCAATGCTCAGAGTTTGATTGAATTAAGATTGAACAACGCAACCGGAACTCTAGTTCCTTTCACTACAACTTTTGCGAACAATGCGATTACGGTTATCCCAACCGCAGGTTTGATTCCAAATCAGGCTTACTATTTAGCTTTAAAACCAAATCTGGTTGAAGATACTAGCGACAATGCGGTAACAGCAGCGACTTCAAGTACTTTTACTACGGCAGGAACGAGCATTGCATTGGAGAAAAACTTAATTAAAGTCAATGAAAATGCGGGAACGTTAGCTTTTAAAATCAACGTTAACAATCCTTCAAACGCAACCGTCAATTTAGTGGTAAAACCTGCCTCTTTCAACACTGCAAGCAGCAGTGATTATACATTGGCTAATCAGACCATCAATATTACACCTTCCACGACAAGCGTTACCGTTAATATTCCGATTACCGACGATACTTTGGAAGAACAGCAAGCTGAATATTTTGTAGTTGGACTTGAAAATCCGGTTGGTACAACAATCACAGGCGACGCAAATGCTACCATTTATATTATTGATAACGATAAAGCGGCACCGGTTCCTTCCAATCAAATTTCATTAAATTACATCGGTAGTTTTGATCCTTCAGGAAACAGCACAAGTTCAACAGAAATTGTAGTTCATGATGCTGCCACACAAAGACTTTTTACCATCAGTTCTTTAACAGACGTTTTTGACATCATAAATTTCTCAAATCCTACTACCCCAACGGTTATCCAGACTGTCAATATGTTGCCGTACGGTGGAATCACAAGCATTGCTGTAAAGAACGGAATCATTGCAGTCGCTTCTCCCAACGGTACAAATCCTCAGGGGAACGGTAAAGTGGTGTTTTTCGATATCAACGGTGTTTTCCTGAAACAACTTGAAGTGGGCGTTCTTCCGGATATGATTACTTTCACCCCAGACGGAACTAAAGTAATGACCGCCAACGAAGGCGAACCGAACGATGCCTACACGGTAGATCCGGAAGGTTCAATAACTATTATCGATGTACCTGTTTTAACGGTAGCAGGAATCCAGGCTTTGACGCAGACGAGTGTAACAACACTTGGATTCACTCAGTTTAATGGACAGGAAGCTACTTTAGCTGCGACCGGAGGAAGAAAAGCAAAATCGACCAGCACTTTGGCTCAGGATCTTGAACCTGAATATATCGCGATCAGTCCGGACAGCCAGAAAGCATGGGTTTCATGTCAGGAAAATAATGCGGTTATCGAAGTTAATTTAACAACAAAAGCGTTAACCGGAATTTGGGGATTAGGTAAAAAAGACATGAGTCTTCCGGGAAATGGTTTCGATGCTTCAGACAATAACGGTGAAGTTTTAATCGCCAACTGGCCTGTAAAAGCATATTATAATCCGGATGCAATGGCTTCATACAAAATTGGAAACACCAATTATCTGGTGACCGCCAACGAAGGTGACGAAAAAGATCTGGGAGGATTCAGCGAAAGAACAACCGTTGGAGCAAATGGATATACCTTAGATTCAAACCTGTTCCCGAATGCTTCGATTCTAAAAGCTTCGCATAATTTAGGAAGATTCAGAGTAACGAATGTGAATGGAAACACCGATGGAGACACCGATTTCGAAGAAATCCATGCTTTGGGAGCGAGATCATTCTCCATTTTTAACGCAGATACAAAACAAATCGTTTTCGACAGTGGAGATCAGTTTGAAAGACACACCGCAGCCTACCATCCATTGATTTTCAATGCCGACAACGAAGCCAACGGAGCAAAAACCCGAAGCCGTGCAAAAGGTCCTGAACCGGAAGGCGTTACTTTGGGAAACATCAACGGACAGACTTTCGCATTCATCACTCTGGAAAGAACCGGAGGCGTGATGGTCTACAACGTGACAGATGCGAACAATGTAACATTTGTTGATTACAAACATTCAAGATCCACATCTGCATTTGGTGGCGACAACGGTCCGGAAGGAATCACTTTCATTCCTGCCGCAAATATGACCAATGGAAAAGCCTACGTCATCGTTGCCAACGAGATCAGTGGGACATTATCGATGTACGAAGTTGCCCTTTCACCAACATTATCAACAGGTGAAGTAAAAACTGAAAAAGCAACTTTCAATATTTTCCCGAATCCTGTGAACAAAGGAAATACTCTGTATTTCAACAGAGCTCAGGGTTATGAACTCTACGATATGAGCGGGAAACTTCTTGGAAAAGAAAAATCTGCCTTAACCATCGACACCTCAAAACTCAATACCGGAGTTTATTTAATAAAAACTTCAGAAGGTGAAGTAAAAAGAGTAATTGTGAAGTAAAATTTCATATTTGATTTTGTTGAAGCCCTGGAATTTTCCGGGGCTTTTTTGTTTGATTAAGATTCGTTGCTAATCAATCTTGTCGAGGTAATCTTAAAAAAATTTCAGCTCTCAGAAAAAGTTAAACAGTTCTTAAATTTAAAAGATTTTAATCCTATTACGTCTCTATGATCGGTATATCATCGCTATATGATCGCTCTATGCTCGTTAAAAAGCAAAATTCTATTAAAAAAAATTAAACACTGCACTTTTTGTTACCCGAAAAAACTTGTCAGGATAATTTACTATTGAGATAAATCTTGGAAAACCAGGTGAGAAAAACCAAAAAATTAAGCACGTGAAAATTAAGCATAAAAGAAAAACTCTGACTAGGTTTTCGGAGTCAGAATAAAACTATCTTATGTGTTTTTTAAATACAATTGAGCATCTTTTCTATCTGAAAATTTGTATTTTTAAATTTAAATTCAATAAAATCTATAACGTATCGTGAAACCCACCCTCCTCTACATCCACGGCCTCGGTTCAGACCAGCACTCCAGAAAATTTATCAATTTAAAAGATCATTTTAAAGACCAATTCAATTACGATTTTGTTGAGTGGAAAAACGACAGCAACATTTCCGAACTTCTCGATGAAGCCGAATTGAAATTGGAAAATATTGATAATCCAATCTTAGTAGGAGATTCTACCGGAGCAAATTTCGCTTATCAACTTCGTGAAAGAAGATTGAAGAAAGGTAAAAATTCAATTTTGATTTTAAGCAGTCCGCTTCTGAATATTGACGAACGAGTTGCTGATTTTGAATTTCCCGAAACATTGATTCCACAATTGCAGAAATTTAATAATCCTGAAAATGCTCTGATAATTGCTACTAAAAAAGATTCGGTTTTAGGTCAGAACTGGCTTTTTGAAAAAGATTTAAATAATGTAAAATTAATTGAAGTGGATGACAATCACCGTTTGGAAAAATTCCATGAAAGCCTTGTTGAGATTGAGTCATACATTAGTTCTAAAAAATAAATTTTGGCTAAAGCCATTTAAATGTGCAATTGGAAAACGGGCTAAAGCCCGTTCCTATTGAAATTTACAGCTATCATTCAATATAAACCTTGTCAAGATTACCATCACCTTGCAGATTAACCTTGTCAAGGTTTCGCATCAAACGTTTTACAACAAAAAAAGACAGACCCAAAAAGTCTGTCTTTAAAAAATATATTGTTGTATTTTTTATTCTACATTCACTACCTTTTCAATTTCGGGAGCGTGTTGCTTGATGGTATTTTCTACCCCTAATTTCAAAGTTGAGAAATTAAGAGAGCAACCTGAACAGTTTCCCAGAAGTTTTACAAAAACGGTATTATCTTTCACATCCAAAAGCTCTATATCGCCACCGTCTTTGTTCAAAAACGGACGAATGCTTTCAAGAGCTTCCATTACCTTGGTTACAGTTTGTTCGTGTGCTATATTTGTCTCCATATTCGAATTTGGTTTTTCAAAATTTAATTTGAAATCATTATTTATTTTTTGGGTGAGCAACCTGCCATTGTCGTGATTTTCACGGCTTCTGTAGGCGGTAGAAATTTGTTTCTTTCTACTAAGCTCTCTACCATTTTTCTTGCAGTTTCTGTATAAATTTCTGCAATTTTTGAATTTTCCTGAAGCGCTGCAGGTCTTCCCACATCTCCAGCTTCTCTGATGCTCTGAATCAACGGAATTTCTCCCAACACAGGAATATTTAAATCATCTGCCAGATATTGCGCTCCCTGATTTCCAAAGATATAATATTTATTGTCAGGTAATTCTTCCGGCGTAAAATAAGCCATATTTTCTATGAGTCCAAGAACCGGAATGTTGATACTTTCCATATTGAACATGGCAATTCCTTTTCTCACATCCGCCAAAGCAACGTGTTGAGGCGTACTTACGATCACCGCTCCCGTTACCGGAACTTCCTGAATGATAGATAAATGGATATCTCCAGTTCCCGGAGGAAGGTCGATCAGTAAGAAATCAAGTTCTCCCCAGGCTGCATCTCTGATCATTTGGTTCAACGCTTTTGAAGCCATTGGACCTCTCCAGACTACTGCCTGATTGGCTCCTGAAAAATATCCGATGGAGAGCATTTTCACACCGTAATTTTCGATTGGTTTCATTAAGCTTTTTCCGTTCACGTCAACAGAAATAGGCTTCTGCCCTTCTGTATCAAACATTGTAGGAACAGACGGTCCGTAAATATCGGCATCTAAAATTCCAACTTTAAAACCCATTTTCGCTAAAGTTACCGCAAGATTCGCAGCGACTGTAGACTTACCAACACCTCCTTTTCCGGATGCGATGGCAATAATATTTTGAATTCCAGGGATCTGTTTTCCTTTGATCTGACTTAGCTGAACTTCACTTGGCTCAGGAGAAACTATTTTAAGTTTTAAATTAATTTCTTCTCCAAATTCACTTGCAAAAGCCTGTTTCATTGCTGCCTCAAGCTTCTTTTTTTCGTGCATTGCCGGTGAATGAGCGGTCATATCGATGTACACATCGCTGCCCATTACCTGAAAGTTTGTTACCAAGTCATCTACTTCTATTTCTTTAAGGAAATCCTGAACTTTTTCTTTAGTCAACATAAAAATATAAATTGAGCACAAATTTACGGAAATTTTAGCTATTTAGAATCAATAAACGTGGTGATAGATAAATTCTTTTGTGAGGTTATTTTTCAATTTTTTAAAATGAAAATATTTAAAATTTTCTTTAATTTAAATCAATGCTAAATTCGTCAATGATTTTATAGTCACTTTTATCATACATATCTCCGAATTTCTCTTTGAGAAAAGCATCCGGATTTTCCTGCGATTTGTAAATTTCTTTCTGTAAATCCACTGCTTTTTTTCCTTTCAAAAGTGATTTCCACGGATAGCACTTTTCAATTCCGATGCTGTAAACGGTAATTTGCGAATCTGTAATTTTAAACTTTAAAAAATTTCTTTTATCCTTTTGTACTTTGCTGCTGGATGCTTCCGTAACGTGTTTTCCAAAAAACCGATAACTGAACCAGAGGTAAAACCCAAAGAAAAACGACTGTAAAATTCCTAAACAAAAAAACACTACAGTTCTTTTTTCATTAAAATTAAAAAACTCATTAGCTTTGATTTCATCTATCTTGAAATGATTGAATAAAAATTCATTTATATTACATAAAAAAGTTCCAATTCTAAAATCCCGTATCGTCATGCTGTCGTATAAATCTCTCATGATCAAAAACTGCAGGCAAAGTGAGGACAAAAACATAACGATGTACAAAAAAATATCTGTCCAAAGCTCTTTTCGTGAGCGTTCCGGCGAGGCCACTTTATACACAATAAATGTAACAATTACAGGTATTATAAGCAAAGCAAGGCTGCGAAGGAAAAAGCCATCATTGTGAACGTAAATATAGCTGCTGATAAATGCAATAACAATAAGCATTACCGTAAACCAAATATTATAAAATGGGAAAAGTAAATTGTAATGGTTTAATTTTTTAGAATTTTCTACACTTGGATAGGTTTTTTTTAATTTATAATTAACGAAGTCTCCAAATCGTGTGGTAAAATCAGGAATTTTTATCTTATTCTCGAGAAAATCAGTAAAATGTCCAAAGGCACCGCCGCCGCCGGAGGTTACCAAATGTTGAATATCTATTTTTTCTTCATCGCTTTCAGGAAAAAATTCATAGTGGGCGTAATGATGTATGTCTCCGCACAAAATCATTTTAAATTCGATTTGAAAATCGGGATTTTCTTTTAATACATGAGAATATTTGGCAGTTTTTTTTATTTCCATTATAAAATATTCCAGGCTGTCCATTCGTTGTCTTCTTTTGCCACGATCTTCTGCAACATAGCCATACCAGTTGGGTTCAGCAATTAAAAGAATAAAATACTGCTTAAGTTTACTTTTAGCTTTTTTTAACTTTTGTGACAATTCTGCTACGTAGGTTACGAAATATTCCAGCTGAGGAATATCTACATCTCCCATGAGCTGATTATCAATACCTAAAATATGAACCTTGTCGGTAAGTTTATATGCAAAATAGCTTCTCTGCTGAATAGTCTGATAATATCCTATCTTTTTCTGCTGGCACATCATTCTGAAAAAAGCATTCAAACCGTCATACCAATCGTGATTACCAGGAGTAGCAACGAGTAAAGTATTATTTTTTGCAAAACGCTCTCCTTCTTCTCTCAGATTCTTATTTTCTCCAGGAAATAATAACCGTATTGGTCCTTTAAATCTATCGATATAATTAGATTCTGTTGCGTCGGGGTAAACCAAATCTCCACCAAGCACCAACATATCTGCCCTGTCAAGCTCTATAAAATCTTTTCCGTATTGGTAAGAAATTCTATCACGAGTGAGAGGATAAAAAACATTCATTGTAGAATCGAAACTGTCTCCGGTATCTGCTGTAAAATCAAACCAAAATGCTTTTTCACCATTTGATTTATTTTCTGACTGCCTTTGAAAGGGAACTTCACTAAAATCTTTTCCGAAACTGTCCTGAACCTCTCTTTTGTCAATGATAGAAAGTGTATCTGTAGAAAGTGACACTCTTTTGAAAGTATTGAGAAGGCCAGGAAGATTAAACCATTCTACACTTTTTCTCGGGATAAAATAATAGATGCTTTTTATCTTTCTCTCAGGCTTAGTCATCATCTCATCCAACTCATCTTTATAAAGAGAAATCTGAATTTGTTTAGGTTTAAAAAATTTAGCCTCCCAAATTTTAATGATAATTAACATTACCACAACAAACGCAGTAATAAACACAAGTATAGTAATTAAATTCATGGCTTAGATTTTATTTTTGTGTTGGTTGTGTTGGTTTTCCAAGAGTACGGATATTGATCACCTTCTTCAGCATATCAAACCAAAAATTAGAGCCCAAACTAATGGCGGTAGCCGTAATTAAAAAGCCTAAAATCTTGAGAACTTTCTCCAGATTATTGAGGTCTTCAAACTCATTCACCTTCCAGTTAAGTATATCCTGTGATTCGCTCATCAATTTAATATATTCGCTATGAACTTTCTCGTTGATTTCATTCATGTTTTCTGCTGAAACACCACCTGGCGGAACGGTTTTATTATCCCTGACATATTGCTCCGCCCTCTGTACAATTTCTGAACGAAGTTTTGGATCCTGATCAAGTTTTTTGAAAATAGCAATGGTATCTCCGTTAACAAAAACGGCTAAAACAAAACCAATCAAAAGAAGAAAATACTGTACTTGACGGGAATACCAACTGTTTGCTCTCTCCATGGTTTCATTAAACCAACGCTCGATGCTGGCTTTAAAAAGTGTAATTTCTCCGTTTGATTTATGTATTAAAAACTGCAAATGCTTTTTGGCATCATCCGATAAAAACTGGTTTTTCCCGATAGTATCTTCAATATTTTTAAGATCATCTGAAAACTGATTTTTATTGAGATAGCTTAGAAGATTATCATAAAAATCCTCAGCTTTCATATAACTAGGCATTTTTTTCTGGTCTAAATTAAAGAGTTTATCAAGCCAGATCCAGCTTGTAGCATTATCTCCGAGAAATTTGATAATGGGCTGTTGGTAAAAATTTTCTATTCCGCTACTATTTTTATCCATTGTAAACAGCAATTTTTTAATACTGTCTTTCAAAAGTTCACCACGCATACGCCACAACGTAGAAATGATTTCCATAATGACCATTGCAAAAATGCTTAACAGCAGATAAATGAAAATGAGACTTATAGCAATCTCCAGGAGTTTAAGATCCATGACAGTAAGTTTTTAAGGTTATTAGTTTACTCAAATTTAAATAAATTTATTTTGGCACAAACCACTACTTTTGTGTAATTTTCAAACCAGATCTATTCTATTAAAATGAAAAAAACTATAACTGTACTTTTGGGATTTTTTATAGCCCAAATCTCCGCACAAAACTATTCTCAATACGTCAATCCCTTCATCGGAACGGGCGGTCACGGGCATACTTTTCCGGGTGCCACCGTACCTTTCGGGATGGTTCAGCTTTCTCCCGACACCAGAATTGACGGAAGTTGGGATGGCTGCAGCGGATATCATTATTCCGATTCTGTGATTTATGGATTTTCTCATACGCATTTGAACGGAACCGGAGTTTCAGATTATGGAGATATTATGCTGATGCCAACTATGGGGAAAGCCAGTTTCAGCTCTAAAGAATATTCATCCAAATTTTCTCATAAAAATGAAAAAGCAACTGCCGGATTTTATTCGGTTAAATTAGACAAACACGATATTGATGTTCGCTTAACTACGACAAAAAGAGTGGGTTATCACGAATATAAATTTAATAAAGCAGGAGCGGCAAACATTGTTTTAGATTTAAACCACCGCGACAAACTTTTACAGGGCGAAATAAGAATTATTGATGCTAAAACCATCGAAATTTTTAGAAGAAGTGAAGCCTGGGCAACGAATCAGTTTGTATACGCCAGAATTGAGTTTTCAAAACCGATGAAAATTTCAAAAAGCCTTGCCAACGGATCTCAGGAAAGCAATCTTTACTCTGGTACTCAGCTTGCTTTAGCGTTTAGCACTAACGTAAAAAAAGGTGAAAAAATTAATATAAAAGTGGCCCTTTCACCAACAGATTACGATGGTGCTGCTAAAAACTTTTTATCAGAAGGCAAGTCGGATGATTTTGATGCTGTAAAAAAAGAAGCTGAAGCAGAATGGAACAAAGAGTTGGCAAAAATTGAAGTAAAATCTGATGATAAAAATAAGCTGACAATCTTCTACACAGCAATGTATCATGTTTTCACACAGCCGAATATCAATATGGATGTCGACGGAAAATACCGAGGCAGAGACAATAAGTTTTATTATGCTAAAGATTTCAGCTTCTACTCGGTTTTCTCACTATGGGACACTTTCAGAGGGGCACATCCTTTGATGACTTTGATCGACAGAAAAAGAACCGCAGATTTCGTCAATACTTTCATCAAACAGCGTGAACAGGGCGGAAAACTGCCTGTGTGGGAACTGTCTTCGAATGAAACAGAATGCATGATCGGTTATCACGGAGTTTCTGTAATTGCAGACGCCATGGCAAAAGGAATTACTGGTTTTGACTACGAAAAGGCTTTCGAAGCTTCAAAAAACTCTGCAATGCTTGATATTTTCGGACTTGATGCTTACAAAAATAAGAATTACATCAGCATTGATGATGAGCATGAAAGTGTTTCAAAAACATTGGAATATGCTTACGACGACTGGTGTATCGCTCAAATGGCAAAAATTTTAAATAAAAAGGAAGATTATGCGTACTTCATGAAGCGTTCACAAAACTGGAAAAACCTTTACAATCCTAAAAACGGTTTTATGCAGGCAAGAAAGAACGGAAACTGGTACGAACCGTTTGATCCAAGAGAAGTGAATAACAACTATACCGAAGGAAATTCGTGGCATTATTCTTACTTTGTTCCGCAGGATATTCCGGGATTGATTCAGGCGCATGGAGGAAAGGAGAAATTTGAACAGTTTATTGATGCAATATTTTCAGCTCCCGACAAAACAACAGGTAGAGAACAGGTTGATATCACAGGTTTGATGGGACAATACGCTCAGGGAAATGAGCCGAGTCACCACATCGCTTATCTTTATAATTTCGTTGATAAGCCTCAGAAAACAGAAGAAAAAATTAAATATATTTTAGATAATTTTTATAAAAATGCTCCGGATGGTTTGATTGGAAACGAAGATTGCGGACAAATGAGTGCATGGTACATTTTAGGCTCGATGGGAATTTATTCTGTAACTCCCGGAAAAGCTGAATGGGAAACTGTGACACCGTATTTTGATGAAATTAAACTTCATTTAGAAGATGGAACAACAAAAATCATCACCAAAAACACTCCAAAAAGTGAGCTTAAACATTTAAGTTTTGAAAATGTAAAAGCGGCTAAAGAATTAAAATACAAAGAACAGACAGCATCACCAGTCATTTCTGCAGACCGACTATTCGATGTTACTTCAAAGGTAGAAATCACAGCAGTTGATGAAAAAGACAAAGTATATTATATGACTTTGGATGAAGATGACAAAAATGCAAAGAAATCTTTTAAAGCTTACAAAGGTCCGCTTACTATCAATAAGACAACAAAGGTGTCAGCTTACTCGGAGAGAAACGGCGAAAAAAGCGGAATTACAATTGCAAATTTCAACAAAAGACCAAATCATTGGGATGTAACGGTTAATGCAAACGTGAATCCGCAGTACACAGCAGGTGGAAAACTGGCAATCATCGACGGAATCAACGGTGATGTGAACTGGCGCAAAGGCGAATGGCAAGGCTATCAGGGACAAACTGTGGAAGCAATTATTGATTTTAAATCTCCTCAGCAGATGAATCATATTTCCTCAACTTACTTACAGGACAGCCGTGCATGGATTTTAATGCCGAAAAAAGTAGAATATTACGCTTCAATGGATGGAAAAACTTTTATTCTTCTGAAAACGCTGGAAAATAACATTGATGCGAAGGATGAAACCGTTCAGGTGAAAGATTTTGCAACAGACGTTCTTCCAACTGAAGCACGTTATCTGAAAGTAAAAGCGTATCACTTCGGAAAACTTCCTGCATGGCATCAGGGTGCAGGTGGTGATGCATATATTTTTGTGGATGAGATTTCTGTGAAATAGAAATGTGCGATTTAAATTTAAAATAATGAAACCTCTTTCGATTTGGAAGAGGTTTTTTTATTATGCTTTCACATAGTTTCAATCTTGTAAATCATCTTAACTAAAAATTTAATATTGGTATTTATAATGATATGATTTTTATTAATCTGATATAAAACTTTAAATTTAGAATCTCCATAATTCTCCTCTCGAAACAGTAAAGTATTCGAAACAATTACATTTCCAATTTTGCATCTGTCAATAGTTATAATTGAGTCTTTTATTTCATAATTTCCTCTTGTAATATCAGCTCCGATTCCGGCGTGATCAACAAATTTATATGTTCCATCTTCCCTGAATTCAAACCATGCACCATTAAAATCTCCATCATATCCGGCATGCATTATAACGCAGGAATGATCTCTCAAACTAAGAACAAAAGCATTCACTGCAAAAGAAATTAAGATCAAAAATCCGATTGTGGAAGGAATAAAACTCTTCAATGATTTTGAAATGTGATATTTTTTAAAATCTTTATTAACAGCAAAACCAAGAAAAATTAGAAATAATAAGAGCAGAAATGCATAGAAAAATTCCTGAAACACCATTTCTGTATCGGCATTTTGGATTCTCCACATATTATAATAAAATCCAAGAATCAGCATTGGAATCAAAAGCCAGTTTCTTTTTATCATTTTTATGCACTATCAATTCATCCTCTCCGACCAATTCAATTCCTCCGGCAATTCCCTATCAGAAAACTCAATATGAATCACTCTCCTCTTCTTTCCATTCGTCGTTCGGTTAGATCCGTGAAGAAGCAGAGGTTTCATAATCATCACACCACCTGTTACAACGTTGCAGATATTTTCGGTTTCCACATTCCAGTCAATGGTTTCCGGTCTGTAGATTCCTTTTGCATGGGATTTTGGAACGATTTTTAGAGCGCCATTATTTTCGTCAGTGTCATCTAAGTGAATTCTTACGGTGAAAATATTTTTAAGAATATCTAAAGGGGGCTGTACCGCAAACTGATTCTGTTTCGTTGTCCACGGTCCGAAGTTTTCCAGTTCAACTTTTTTATCAACAGAGATGGTTAAATCCTGATGATACGCAACGTACCAGTTTGATTTTTCGGGTTTATCAAAGTAAATGCTTTTAACGGCAAAATAATTTTCTCCAAAAATTTCTTTAATGATAGTCTTTAAATTTTCATTGAAAATCAAATCTCTTACTCCAGGAATTTCCTTTAAAAACTGACGTATGGCAAAAAGATCTTCCGACTTTCTGAACGTTTCTTTTGAAGTGTCGATGTCCTGGATCACCTGACTGATTTTTTCAATTTCGGAATCTGAAAAAACCTTTTCAATCACAGTAAAACCTAGTTCTGAAATTTCAGATTTTTTATGTACTAAATTCATTTTAAAAAAATAATTTACTCTTCGAAATCATTATTTTTAAGCAACTCCGCCAAAACTTTTTTAGCCCGCATTACACGGACTTTGGTATTGGCAACCGAAATTCCAAGCTCTTCGGCAATTTCTTTGATGCTTTTCTCTTCAAAAAATCTTAGTCTTAAAATATCCTGATAATTTTTGTCGAGAGATTCTATTGTTTTTATAATTTTTTTCTGCTCTTCATCAGAAATCATCAGTTCTTCCGGAGATTTTGCAAACTGATTTTTTACCTCATCCAGATTCTCCGTAGGATCCTGATTTTCGCGGGATTTTTTGCGCCAGAAATCGATGATGGTATTTTGAGCAATTGTCAGAATCCATGTTTTAAACTGAAAATGAGGATCATACATATCCAGTTTAGACAAAACCTTAGAGAATACATTAACTGTGATTTCATCGGCGTCGTTTTCATCCCTTACTTTTTTCATCACAAAAGAAAAAACATCAACCCAGAAAATGTTGATGAGCCTTGTCTGAGCCTTCTGATCCTTATCATTGGCTTTGGAAATGAGCAGAAATAATTGTTCGTCGTTCATTACTAACAAATATAATTGATTTTGATTAAAAAACAAACGGGTGCGAGATACGGGTTTCCGGATGCGGGATGTGAGATGCGGAATATGCGATGCGGGATACGGGATCCGAGATATTAGATGGAGGTTACGGATTTTAAATAGAGAAATAGAGATTTAATTTGTCAAAAGTCTTTACTCACTGCTGATATTTAAAAACCTGTTGGTCAAATTCTTCTATATCGAACGACCACTCCAAACAAAAATCTCAAATTACTAATTCATGATCCTAAACCACGAATCGCAAAACCCGAAACCCGAAACCTGAATCCCGAATCCCGAATCCCGAATCCCGCAACTCGAAACCCGAACCCCAAAACCCGCACCAATCAACTCACTCAAATTTCTTATCTTTGCGACTTAATTTTAAACTGAAAAATAATGAACTCTTTTATTGAAGAACTGAAATGGCGTGGTCTTTTTGCAGACATGATGCCGGGAACGGATGAGCAACTTGATAAGGAAATGACGACTGCCTATATCGGTTTTGATCCTACCGCAGATTCTTTGCATATCGGAAGTTTGATTCAGATTAAAATTTTGGCTCACTTCCAGCAACACGGTCACAAGCCAATTGCTTTGGTAGGAGGCGCTACAGGAATGATCGGTGATCCGTCAGGAAAATCTGCCGAAAGAAATCTTCTGGATGAAGAAACCCTTCTCCACTATGTTGAATGTCTGAAAAATCAGCTTTCAAGATTCCTAAATTTTGAAGGAAGGGAAGCGAACAAAGCAGAATTGGTTAACAATTATGACTGGATGAAAAATATTTCTTTCCTGGATTTCGCAAAAAATGTGGGGAAAAATATAACTGTGAATTACATGATGGCGAAAGATTCCGTGAAGAAAAGATTTTCCGGTGAAGCTGGTGCAGACGGAATGAGTTTTACAGAATTTACATACCAACTCATTCAGGGTTACGACTTCGTGCATTTGTACCAGAATAATAACGTGAAACTTCAGATGGGCGGTTCTGACCAATGGGGAAATATCACCACCGGAACTGAACTGATCCGTAGAAAAGCGCAGGGAACTGCATTTGCGCTGACCGTTCCTTTAATTACAAAAGCAGACGGCTCCAAGTTTGGAAAATCTGAAAGTGGCGAAAATTACTGGCTGGACAAGAAGAAAACTTCTCCTTACAAATTCTATCAGTTTTGGTTAAATGCTACCGATACCGATGCTGAAAGGTTCATTAAATTCTATACTTTCCTACCAAAAGAAGAAATTGATGCTTTAATTGAAGAGCACAAAACAGCTCCACACGAAAGAAAGCTACAGAAAAAACTGGCAGAGGAAGTTACAGTTTGGGTCCATGGGAGAGAAGAATTTGAAAAAGCTGTGAAAGCTTCCGAAATTCTATTCGGAAGATCTACCGCTGAAGATTTGATAAGTTTAGATGAGGAAATTTTCCTGGAAATCTTTGATGGTGTTCCTCAGAAAGATGTTCCAAAAACAGATGTTTTAGGAATTAATATTATTGAACTCCTAACAGAAAAATCAGGATTTCTTAAATCTAAAAGTGAAGCAGCGAGAGAGTTGAAAGGAAATTCGATCTCAGTAAACAAACAGAAGGTTGATGACCAGTATTCCGCATCAGAAAATGATCTGATTGACGGTAAATTTCTCCTACTGCAAAAAGGAAAGAAAAATTACTTTATTGTAAAAGCAATTTAAATGAAAACGAAAAAACCGCCAGCAGGCGGTTTTTTTATGCTTTAAAGTTTTTAAACTTTCAAATTACAATTCTAAAAAGCTGAAATCTACAGAAACACTTTGGCTTCCAGACCCCACTACTTTCTTTGTAACAGCAACATCGCCATCTACCAAAATGGTAACAATAAGTTCAGAATCACCGTTTGGCAAAATTGCGTTGGCGTCAAGATTCAACTGTGCCTGGCTTGAGTTTACAAAAAACTCTTCGCTTGCCCAGTTAAGAACTCCTGGCTGTACCGGATCAAACTTCGTATCCTGAACCGTTCCAACCTGTGTAACTATAGTTTTGATTACTACTTTTTCTGTTCCCGCAGGTGCACCTCCTTTTACTCCTCTTACCTGAAACTGTACCAGGTGATCAGTAAATTCCTCGTCATCATCATCATTTTTACAAGATGTTGTTAAAGAAAATACAGATAAAACAAATAAGAATAAAAAAGAAAATTTAAGTAAACTTTTTGATGTGTAAAAATGCTTCATTTCTCCAGATAAATTTTTAATGATTCAAATATAGGATTTTTATCAATATAAAAATAACTTTTATGAAAATTTTCTAAGAATGCTATTCAAATAATGTCAATTCATCAAAATTAAAGTACATCATAAATTCCTTCCACCCTATCACCAGAAATCATTTAAAAATGAATATTTGATTATATTTGCTTTATGAATTTAGATTACATCGTAAGAGAACCCGAACAGATCACCTCCTTTACTCCGATCCTATTCATGCTGCATGGTTACGGAAGCAATGAGCAGGATCTTTTCAGCTTCAGAGAAGATCTTCCGAAAGACTGGATTTTAATAAGTTTCAGAGCTCCGCGAAGCACAGAATATGAAGGATTTTCATGGTTTGACATCAACTTTAACAATCCTGAAAACTTCATCGATATTGATCAGGCCAATGAAATGGTTAAAGTGCTGATACAGAATATAATGTCAATCATAAATCATTATGGTTTGACAGACAGCAAAACACATCTCTGCGGTTTCAGTCAGGGTGGAATCCTTGCCTACGCTCTGGCACTCAGACATCCTGAATTATTTAATAAAGTTGCTTTAATGAGCACTTATCCTGAAGAAAAGCTGCTCACAGATATTGTAAAAGAGAAAAAGAAACTCGAAAACCTGAGATTTTTTATTTCTCACGGTACCGACGATGCCATAATTCCTCTGGAATGGGGACGAAAAGCGGCAGATCTTCTGTATGACCTCAGCTGTTATTTTTCTTTCAGAGAATATATGAATGGTCACGGTGTAAACCAGAAAAACTACATTGACCTGATGGATTTTTACGCTAAATAACTCACAGACAACACAATACATACAATTAAAAACATTTTCATATCCTGAAGATGTTTTTTTATGACATTGAGTGATTTATTTACTAAATTCATTTGATGAAACCGATCTGGATTTTACTCTTTTTACTGATGGGCATTTTTTCTAATGCTCAAAATGCTTTTGAGATGAGTGAACCCAAAAAAGTGGTGATTCCTTTTCAGCTGATTAACAATCTGATTTTTATTCCGATTGAAGTAAATGGCGTCGAACTTACCTTTTTTGTGGATTCAGGTGTCAATGAAACTACAATTTTCAGTCTTGAAAACAAAGATATCCAACTGAGCAACCTCGAAAAGACAACATTTACAGGTCTGGGAACCAGTGGAAGTATTGACGGTTTCAAGTCAGAAGGAAATGTTGCTAAAATTGGTAAAAATTTAACCAACAAAGACTTTGCATTCTATATTATTTCAGATCCTGAATTTAATATTTCTTCCCACATCGGAATTCCCGTAAACGGCATTATAGGATATCAGTTTTTTAAAAACCTTCAGGTAATTATTGATTATGAATCTAAAAAAATGACGCTTTTTCCGGACGATAAAAGCTTTCAGTCGAAAGTCAGAAAATTTGAGGAGTTCCCGATTACCATTGAAAAATACAAACCTTATATTATAGCAAATGTGGAAATGACAAATGATCCTAAAGATTCAAAACTCCTTTTAGATCTTGGAAATACGGATGCCATCTGGCTTTTTCCCAAACTGATCAAAGATTTCGTTTATAACCGTCCGAATATTGAAGATTATCTTGGACGGGGTTTCAACGGAGATATTTTTGGAAAGCGAAGCCGTATTCACAATTTATATTTGGGTAAATTTAAATTTGAAAAGCCTCTGATTGCAATGCCTGACGAGTATTCAATTCAGAATTTAAATTTGGTTAAAGACAGAAAGGGATCAATTGGAAGTGAAATTCTCCGCAGGTTTACGGTGGCATTCGATTATAAAAATGAAAAACTGTATCTGAAGAAAAACCGGAATTTTGACGATCCTTTTCATTTCAACATGAGCGGCATCGATTTTAAACAGGATGGAATGCAATGGGAACAGGATTTGATGCACATTGAAACTAAGAAAAACACTAATCTTCAGGGTACCGAAGTCATCAACAACGCTTTACAGTATAAATTTGTTTTAAAACCGATTTTTTCAATCGCAGGAGTAAGAAAAGATTCTCCCGGAGCTCTTGCCGGCCTTCAGAAAGATGATCTTTTAATAAAAATAAACGGAAAAAAAACTTCTGACATGACGATGCAGAAAATTGTAGATCTCATGAAATCTGAGGATGGCAAAACTATTGAAATGGAAATTGAAAGAAAGTTTAAACCGATGAAAATTAAATTTATTTTAGAAGATCCAATACCTTATCAGGAATAATATGAATACAGAAGAAACTACTTTAGACAGAATAAGAAACAGGCCCAGATTTAAGATGTTCACACTTCTTTCCAAAGAAGATTATGCGGTTAATCTTAAAGAATATCTGGCTTCCCATGCGCAAGAATTTGAGGGAAACGTAAACAAAGAAGTAGCTACCATCTGCGTAAAAACTGAAGACGACAACTACTGGAAACCCCAACTTGCACTCCGTATTGAAGCTGAAGATGACAACACTGTAGTGAGAGGCGTTTTCGGACCAAGCTCAGCGGTCTGGACTTTTTTTATGTTTCTGTACTTCCTGTTTTCAATTTTCTGGATGACTTTTTTTACGATGTACTATGTAGAGCAGCAGATAAAAACAAATGAGTACCCGTGGGCACTCACTTTATCTTTTGTTATGTTATTTTTTATTGGTCTAACCTATGCGGCTGCAAGATTTGGACAGTTTAAGGGAAAGGAAGAAATGCTGAAACTCAGAAAATTCGCCGAAGAATCTACACTTCCTTTTGAAGACAAAGATCAGCTGCCAATTTCTCCTGATTCCTGAATTTTCTGAGCTTCCATTGCTTTTGACTGCGATATAGAATCTGCAACTTTTTCCCTGTTGGTCTGTTCTTTCACCATTTTTTCGACATGAGGACTCAGCAAAGCTTCCATCTGTTGAACTGAAATATTGTTTCCGTTGGGATCAGATAAAAGTTTTCTCCACGGTTTTTGTCCGCCCCATTTGTAATCGCCATAAACCATTACAGGTGTACCTTTAGCTTTGGTTGTAGCGCCTCCAGGATTTAAAATCCATGTGTCAGCATACGAATACAGCCACTGAGCATCTTTCATGAGCAATCTTAAACATGAGTGAGATGCTGGATAGCCCGGAAGCTCGTACTGATGCCATCCGATGCCACCGGAATTGTGAATATTGAAATTATACGGAAGTTTCCACTCGCTGTCCACCGTAGAAATGGCGAGCTTTTTCTTCCAGTTGGCAAAAGTCAATCCTCTCGTTGTCTGAGCAGCTTTTTTTCCCATACTTGTCGGTCCCCATTTCACAAGATTTCCGTTTGAATAAACTCCGTAAGCCTGAATTGGATAAGAAAATATAACAAACTTTTTCACGTTGGACAGCACATCAAGCTGCAACGGAAATGGAGAATAAGCCATCAAGGTAGAATCAATTGTTGCAGGAATGACCAGAGTATCTGCGCTTCTTTTGAATTTGGAATCCAGTCTGTTCAGGGCTAAAATGGTATATCTGTCTTTTGCGCTGTATTTCTTTTCAAAATCGGCGTAAAGTGAGTCTCTGAGTTTTTTGTCTTTTGGAAAAATAATTCCACTGTAAAAACCATTTTCCTGAATCATCGGCGACACCGACTCCTTTACAGGTTTTACTACTACAGAATCTGGATCTTTAGCAACTTCTGCTATCTCTTTAGAAATAGTTTTCTGGTCTTTAGGGTCTGAAACGTCGGGTTTTTCTTCTTTACATGAATATAAAACGATACTGAAAATTAAAAAATAAATTAAAGATTTTGAACTGAATAATTTTTTCATACATACTGATTTCTGTACTAAAAATACAAAATTCAGACCTTAATTTTAAAATTTATCAAAAAATATTTCCGAAATTACTTTTAGTGCTTTTAAAATGCGTTATAGCAGGTTTATACAGTGGAAAATGATAAAATTCAACAATATTTACCAAAATATTTATCACTACCAAAAGAGATATAGTCAGCAAATTACGTAAAATTAATACACGCGACTGAAATAGTATCACGTGAAAGGGATAAAATTTTTATATTTGAATATATACTCTATGAGAAAAAATTGAAATGATGAGCTTTTTTTAAAAATTATTAGGCAATACTGAAAATCATAAAGAGGAAAAAAGTTTTGAGATTGAAAATCTGATCGACTCTTACAGGAAAATAACCGAGGATGACAGCAATAAGACTTCAAAATCTTTCAGTTTGCCTTTATGCAGGTTTTAAACCTGCCAATTCCCTTCCAACAGAGCTTGAAACGCAAATCCGTCCTGCCATTGAAATCGCGAAACGGCTTCATGCTATCAAAGCTATTGTGCTTTGGATAATGGTACCGCCGGAAAATCTTCCTGATGAAGAAATTCTGGATTTTGCAGAGCGAAACCAGCTTGAAGATTACATCGCTGAGGATGAAAAACTGATTCTGGAATCACCCAGAAATGACGAGGAAGCAAGAAACCTGATTGGCTGGAAATTTGAAAACGCATGGCCGCTTGCATGGTACTTTGGTTATAAAGAACCCGACTTTACAGGAGAAATGATGACCGGAGTGCAGATGCAGGAAATCCTGAATGACCACGCCTGCCCACTGGACGAAAATATAGAAGACTGGATTAAAAAAAGAGATGTAATTTCGGAAGAAAAGCTGAGAAAGAAAGAAGATCTGTTTTACTGCATACACAATGCTGTCAGAAGCGCACAAATGGGCAGGAAAACAGTTCCTGAAAATTTTGATCCCATTGCAAACGGCGGAGTAATACATGAACGGGGACATGCTTTAACGTGGATGCTTTCAAACGGAGTGAGTTGGAATGATATGGATTTGAGTACTTAACTACTGATAGATTTCATTTAAGCATTTGTTTTTTCAGTCCAGTTCATAAAATGAAAAACATGCAAAACGAGTCGAATAATAAATCTTCAGAGAAATAGGTTTGAACGAAGCCATTGTCCGTGAATGGTGAGCTGTCAGGCGAGTGGTCATGGCAATGTAGCTTACGGAAGAATCTTATTTTTTCCTTCCAGCTTTTGTTTTATCAGGGGGAATCTATAAGAAAGACCAAAGGAGATATCATCTTAATCAAAATTTTGCTTCTGACCTTCTTTATCCCTTGAATGTCCGAAATAGAGCCTTGCCACATCGTAATATTATCCTCATCAGTATTTGGCGATGCAATGTTGAGATGCCAGATATACCTATTTTTATAACGTAACTAAGAAATGTATGGTCTGCGACTAGGGGCAACTTCAGCGAAACTTTCATGAAAAGATTCTTCTGTAGAGTTAGGTATAGTCCAGGTGTAAAAGTAGTTGTAGTTACTGTCTGTTGTGCTGTTTCTGCGTTTTTATTTTCGCCTGAACCGCAGGATGAAACAATCAAAGCAGCCATTAAAGCCGAGATAGTTATTACTTCTTTCATAGTTATTTTTTAAGTTTTTCTAAATTTTGTTTTAAAGTCAAGTCGGCATGTATAGGTGTCATGCGATTAATTTAAAGAAATTTCTCGTGCTTGTCCGTGTCCATTATCTTGTCAAAACTTGCCCATAATTAATTTATATGTGCCACAAAATAGTTTTCAAATTACCAAAAATTTGATGGCTATCTGCCGTAATATTAATACTGTGTATTTTCGCTGAATTATCTTTTTTTTGGATTTAGTGATTTCTAATTAACGTCTCGGATAAAGCCTAAAAGCAAGGGAAATGATGACTTCGGCAAATAAAAAGTTTTTTTGCCTACTCTCTGGTTGCATTTCCGTTTACTGCGATTTTATATTACAAATATGAAAACTGATTGTTAAGGTTTGAAATTTCTGGGATAGAATGGCTTTTTTTGGGATATAATGTTGTGATAAATGTTTATTAGTGAAAAATTGATTGATTTTATATCGTTTTTTGAGATTCTTCTAAAGTCATTGAAATAAAAAATCTTATACATTCTTTTTCACTTGATCGTATTTGTGATTATTGTTTTGTAAATATTTAAAATATTAAAAAATCTTTATAGAATATATTCTTACAACTAATATTTATAAAAAATTTTTATGTGTAATTACTCTATGATGTTTTATCAAGAATAATCACTTTTCTGTGTTCTCTTCCCCAATTTATCATTTCACCGATAATATTTCCGAAAGTTTTGCAATATTCGGTCGGCTCATATTCGATTAAAACAGGTGTTTCAGGATAAACTGTGCGTTTTACAAGCTTGTTCAGCTCCATATCTTTTAGTTCTTTAGAAAGCATTCTTGTGGTAATTCCCAGGATGCTTCTTTCGATTTCTCGGAAACGTCTGTTGCCGTTGCATAGCGAATTGATGACAGGAATTCTCCATTTTCCTCCAATGAAATATAGGGTGTCCTGCAATGCTCTTAATTCTTCGGTTTGGTCTCTTTCCATAACTGCAAGTTAAATGATATAACGAATGATACTGATATACTCTGTGATACTGGTTACAAAAGTATATCAATTTGAAATAACTTTGTCAAAAATTTTAAATAAATGAATAAATTCAATAACAAAGTAGCCATTGTAACAGGCGGGAACAGTGGAATTGGGTATGCCACTGCAAAAGAATTAATTGCGGAAGGTGCTAAAGTCATCATCACGGGTAGAAGAAAGGAAGCAATCGAAAAAGCAGCAGAGGAATTAGGAGCTATTCCTTTTGTAACGGACCAAGGAAAATTAGAAGACATAGATTCGTTGAAAAGTGAAATGGAAAGTCAATTCGGAAAGGTTGATATTTTGTTTATCAATGCAGGAATTACAGGAACTTTAGATTCGATTGAAAATATGAGTTCTAAGAATTTTGACAATGTGATGGACATCAATTTCAGAGGTGCTTATTTTACATTGAGTAAATTTATTCCTATCTTAAGCGATGGCGCATCAGTTGTTTTTCTGTCTTCAAATGTTGCTACAACTTACAAAGCCAACGGTTCGGTTTATCAGGCAAGTAAAGCGGCTTTGAACTCGATTGCAAAAACTGCGGCTGCGGAATTGGCACCAAGAAAAATCCGCGTGAACATTGTAAGTCCAGGACCAACCAAGACAGAGATTATGACTAAAGCCGGATTGGACGCAAAAACCCTGGAAGGATTAAATGACTGGATGATTAATGCAATTCCTCTGAAGAAAATGGGAACTGCAAAAGATGTTGCCAAAGCTGTGGTCTATTTATCGGATAATAATATTTCCAGTTTTATGACAGGTACAGAGATCCTTATGGATGGTGGAATGATATTATAATATTTTTTATTTGGTAGATTTATTTAGTACTTAAATCATACAGAGATTCCGAGCACAAATGCTCGGAATCTTTCTATTATGATAATGGTTTTTTGATTCATATATTCTCTCCAAAAACATATTTTACAACTCTGAATTTTATTCCAGCAAAAAATTATTACAATTAATCATTGATCTTTTATAGATGTTGAAAAATTGTGCAAGGAAGGGAATAACATCCTCTTACAACATAAGGTTTTATTGCATGGTTTGCTGAAAATTACACTTATAAATGGCGACAAACAGATAAGGTAATTCTTTTTCAAATCCCGGAAGAAATTATCGAAAAACATATCTAGAACTTCATTTTAAAGCCTTAAAATCAGATTTCGCATCATATAATCTGAACACAAAAAAAAGAGATTAGCATACAAATGATCATCAGCGTTATATGATATTTGCATTTATATCAAACAACGATTATGAACTGGTTTTTAGTAACAGCAATTTCAATCTGCATCATCTTACTAATTTTTTTAGGATACAGAATAACCGGTATCGGTAATTATTCGTGGATCATTCCGGGACCAGTATTGGTCTGATTTTATTATATCCGCTCGTCTGGTATGATGTTTTACCTGAAAAGATTGACAGAATCGTCAGATTCATCGTCCATATTGATATGGGAATGCTCAGTTTATTAATTACTTTTATACTTATCAGAGATCTGCTGTTCCTTCCTATTTCTTATTTTAAACCATCCTGGTCAGATTTTGCTTTTTCAAACTATGGAACGTATTTTTTGATATTATTTTCTCCATTCCTTTTATTCATCGGTTTTTTACGTGCAAGTAAAGGTCCCGAGTTGGTTGATATCCAGGTACCTGTAAAAGCTCTTCCAGATGAACTTCATAATTTCTCAATATTACAGATCAGTGATCTTCACGCAGGAGCAGGAATTGACAAGCAATATGTTGATCGTGTTGTCGAAAAAGCTCTCAATTTAAACGCAGACATCGTTGTTCTCACAGGAGACATAGCAGATGGCAGTTTTGAAAAATATCAGCACAACCTGCAGTCATTGTCAAGGATAACCGAAAGATTTCAGGTTTATTATGTTACAGGAAATCATGAGTACTTACGGGACAGCGACCTTTGGATTTCCTATTTTAAAAGCATCGGTATCAAAGTTTTATTGAATGAAAATACAACAGTAAATTTTAAAGGAAAATCTATTCTCATTGCCGGAATTATAGATCCTGCTGCGAAAGAGTTAAAACCCAGTTCAGGACCTGACATTCAAAAAGCATTGGCGGGAAATTATGAGGTTGATTTTAAGATATTGCTTGCACACCAACCCAATATTGCGAAAGTAGCTTCAACACACTTTGACCTTCAATTATCCGGGCACACTCACGCAGGACAGTTTTTTCCCTGGAATATTTTTATAAACCTAAGTCAACCTTTCGCAAAAGGTTTGAAAAAATGTGATAGAATGTGGGTATACACCAATTCGGGAACGGGTTATTGGGGGCCACCTTTCAGGTTGGGAACAACATCAGAAATTACACTTCTTCATTTGATAAAACAGTAATTTTTTGCTTTAAATTATCTAAACTAATCAATAAAACTTAATTTAAATACTCAATTATGATCTTAAATCAACTTTCAAATGTCAACTGGCTTGCAATTCTGGTGGCGTTTTTCGTATTCTTTATGCTAGGATATGTATGGTATCAACTTCTGTTCGTCAAAGCTTACAAAGCCGCTTTGGGGAAAGACAACGAGGAGCTGCCGAAAAAATCTGTGTATATCATTGGCCCTGCTGTCTGCTGTATAATATACATTTTAACCAGCGCAATTTTAATATATGCTCTGAACATAACCAGCTTATGGACTGCTTTGGAGTTCGCTTTGATTGTCGGAATTGGTTATTTAGTGACAAACACGACCAATATTGCCATCAATCCCAATATCCCAAAACCATTTCTATACAGTTTAATAAGTGGCGGTTATTTTTTGTTAAGCATCATTCTTGTCAGCTTTATATTGGTTTTAATGAAATAAATAATGAATTCACAAATCGACATCTATTATCCGGAAACGCTTAATGACTGGAGAAAATGGCTGTTTGAGAACAGTAGTATGAAGCATTCTGTTTGGGTTGTCTTTTATAAGAAAGGTTGTAATATTCCAAGTATTTCATGGAGTGATGCCGTAGATGAAGCTTTATGTTTTGGCTGGATTGACAGCAAGAAAATTAAAATAGATGATCAGAAATCTCATCACTATTTCAGTAAAAGAAAATCAAATGGTACGTGGTCTAAAATTAATAAAGATAAGATCGAAAAACTAATACTGGAAAACAGGATGACTTCGAAAGGATTAGAATCTGTACAGAAGGCAAAAAAAACGGATCATGGAATCTGCTTGATGATGTTGAAGCGTTAGTTATTCCAACGGATTTACAAATAGCTTTCGAAAAAGAGCCTAAGGCTTTTGAATTTTACAGCGCACTGAGTAAAACCAATAAAAAAAACATTTTACTTTGGATGGTCATGGCAAAACTTCCTGAAACGAGAATCAAAAGAATCAGTACCATCATAGAATGTGCACTTTTAAACAAAAAACCGCCTCACATGTAAATCAAAAGTAATCTTCGGTGAACATATTAGAACACAAAGTCAAGAGATTAGAACACTACTGTGCATATTGTATTGATGAACTTTGTAATATCAAAATTTATGTATTATGAAAAAAGTAAAATTAGGATCACAAGGTCTGGAGGTTTCACAGATAGGCTTAGGATGCATGGGCATGACAAAATTTGCCGGCCATGACGTTTATAAAACAGCAGACGAAAAAGAAGCTTTATTAACCATCGAGCGCTCATTAGAATTAGGAGGTAATTTTCTGGACACTGCAGATCAGTATGGGCCTTGGGAAAATGAACGTTTTATTGCCAAAGCAATTCACGGCAAGCGGGATGAATATGTTATTGCCACAAAGGTCGGACATGAAATTAATGACAAGGGTGAATTAACGTGGGGTATCAATGCAACTCCGCAATATGTAAAAAAAGCTGCTGAACGCTCTCTGAAAAATTTAAAAACAGACTGCATTGATCTGTACTATCTTCACAGACTGGATCCTAATGTTCCAGTTGAAGAAACAGTTGGCGCAATGGCAGATCTGGTACAGGAAGGTAAGGTGAAATATTTGGGACTTTCAGAAGTTTCAGTCAACACTATTAAAAAAGCTCATGCTGTACATCCGATATCTGCGCTGCAAAGTGAATTTTCGCTGTTTGAAAGATCAGTTGAGAACGCCGGAATCTTGAAAGCCATCAATGAGATGGGTATCGGTTTCGTATCGTATTCACCATTGGGACGGGGATTTCTTACCGGTGATATTAAAAGTGCAGAAGATCTGTCAGAAGGGGACTGGAGATTAAATATTCCCCGTTTTCAGGGAGAATATTTGCAAAAAAATATTGAACTGGTTAAGGAAATAGGAAAGTTGGCATCTGAAAAGGAAGTGACAACTGCCCAAATCGCATTGGCGTGGGTAATCTCCAAAGGGATTATTCCTATTCCGGGAACGTCCAGGAGAACGAATCTGGAAAAAAATTATGCTTCGGCCGACATTCATTTGAGTGATTCAGAAATAAAAAGACTGGAAGAGATCATTCCTCCGGGAGCAGACACCGGTGCACGATACGATGAGCATGGAATGGAAAGTATTGATCAATAAAAAATTATTAATTTTGGGAGACGGAATTTTCTGTCTCCTTTTCTTCAATTTCAATTTATGAAAGGTAAAAATGCTCCACAACATGTGAATTCTGTCAGTCAGGTACATCGCATTCTGGAAATACCATCTCCCAAACATCCTTTGGTCAGCGTTATCGATCTGAGTACGTTAAATCATTCAAATCAAGCTGTACCCGGTAGTTTTGTCAATGAATTCTACTCTATTTTTATCAAAAAAAATTTCGGGGGAAAGATGAGATACGGACAACAGTTTTATGACTTTGATAATGGCGTCATGATTTTCTGCAGTCCGGGACAGTTAATTTCTGTCGAAGATACAGGAAGTAATAAGCCAAAAGGTTGGTGGCTACTTTTCCATCCGGATTTTTTACAGACTTATCCCTTAGCTTCTAAAATTCTGGAATATGGATTTTTAAAATACGAAATGAATGAGGCACTGCACTTATCAGAAGATGAAGAAATGATGATTGCAGGTATTATGAGAAGTATTCATAACGAATATATGTCGTCTATCGATAATTTCAGTCAGGATGTAATTGTCTCACACATTGAACTGCTTCTCAATTATGTTAACCGTTACTACAACCGACAGTTCATTACCAGAAAACTGACAAACAACGATTTGCTGGTCAAACTGGAAAAATTACTGGATCAGTATTTTGCAGAGGATCTTCCACAAACGCAGGGGCTGCCTACTGTTGCCTATGTGTCGTCAAAACTAAATGTCTCTGCAAACTATTTAAGCGATCTGCTCAGAGTTACAACAGGACAAACTACCCAATTTTATATTCACGAAAAAATAATACAGAGAGCTAAAAATATTCTTTTGAACACGAATCTCACAGCCACAGAAATCGCCTATCATCTGGGATTCGACTATCCACAGTCATTCAGTAAATTATTTAAATCTAAAACTAATCTTTCACCGATTGAGTTCAGAAAGTCATTTAACTGATATCACTGAATATTTCTGAATTACTTGTTATATTGTAACAGTTTTTAATCTGGCTTCAAATAAGAATTATTCGTCAAATTTAAGAAATTAATGCCTGATCTGATCGTTTTTTGAGACTGTATTTAATGTAAATTTTTTCAATAGGTAACTTAAGTATCTTTAGATCATCTATCAAAATTTAACTTATAGAATAAGTTTCTATCTATTTTAAAAACAAAAATTATTTAGCCCTATTGATGATTAGATTTTACAAAACAACGTAATTTTAATTAAAATTATTTTCTCTACTTAAAACGAAACAATAACCTTACCTACCGTCCGACCGCTTTTAATTTGATTGTGTGCGTTATTCATTTCTCTTCAAATGCAAAAACTTTTGAGATGTGTGATTTTAGATTTGAGTTCTTCAATAATTTCGCTATTACCGCCATATCTTCTCCATTTGATTTAAAGGTAAATATTTTCCCTGAAACTCCAAATTCAGTGCTTCTTTCTGATACATCATTAGTCAACCCGGTTGGGATCTTGATTATAATTACTCCTTTTTTAATCAAAGGTAGAGATCTGTTAATATTTTCGCCACCAATCGTATCTAACACAATTATATCGAAGCCGTTGCAGACTGTAGGCTCCTTGTTTTTTCAAAGAAAGACTGGGGCGAGATCGGAAACACTATCGTCGGTTGGCATGCAATTACCAATCTGATCCTGAAAAACTGTCTCCTGAAAACGATCGAAAGAAAAAGTCCGTTGGTTTCAGAAGATGCCACTACCCGTTACCTTTCATTTATTGAGAAATTTCCGGCTCTGGTAAACAGAATTCCGCTTTCTTACGTCGCTTCCTATCTCGGAATTACACAACAGTCGCTGAGCAGAATCAGAAAAAACATCCGGTAAAATCGCTTTTTACCATTTGGTAAACGTTATCATTCAGCAGTATCCGAAATTTGTATCATTAATTTAAATATAATAAAAATGGACAGAAAAGTAGTTCTCATCACAGGAACAAACAGTGGATTCGGATGGCTTACAGCGCAGAGCGTAGCCGCATTGGGACATAAAGTATACGCCACAATGAGAGATATCAGTGGGAAGAATGCTGAGAAAGCAAAGACTTTGGAAGAGATGGAAAATATCACCGTTCTGGATGTTTCATTAACTGATGAGCAAAGTGTGAAGACTGCATTCAACAAAATTATAGCTGCAGAAGGTACAATTGATGTGCTGGTCAACAATGCAGGAATTCTATGTTTGGCGTAGCTGAAACTGCTACTCCAGCTGATCTGCAGTACATGCTGAATGTAAATACGGTTGCTCCGTGGAGATTAATGAAATTAGCATTGCCTTTTATGCGCAAACAGTCGGAAGGTTTGATCATCAATGTTTCAAGTGGCTGGGGCAGATTTTCAGCTCCTCTTTCGACAGTTTATGCCTCTTCAAAATTTGCTCTGGAAGGTTTAAGTGAAGGTTTGCATTATGAACTGCGGTCATCGGGAGTAGATGTTGCGATTATTCAGCCGGGAGCTTTTCCTACTGAGATGTCACAAAAACTCGCTGTGGGTGCTGATCCGTCTGTAAGTGATGATTATAAAGCGATCGCAGACCTTCCTGATAAAATGTTCACTGCTCTTGGTGAAATTTTTGAAAAGGGAAAACCAAATCCGCAGGATGTCGTCGATGCAGTGGTGAAACTCATCAATACGCCTCAGGGACAAAGACCTTTAAGAACCATTGTTGATCAGTCTACTGGCCATATCGTTGAAGCAGCAAACGAGGCTGTTGCCTCCCAATACAGAAATGTTTTAACAGCGTTTGGAATGCATGATCTTTTGGGTTTAAAATTAGATCTAAAAAGACCTTTAAACATTAGAAATTTTAATTGGGATTTGAGATCTAGTAAATTTAAATCAGTTCTTTTTAATTTTTTTTAAAATTTCTAATCAATATTCCTCCCTTTGGGAGGTGCAATTCATTGCTTTAAGAATAAGTCAGACACATTTGCAAGGCTGCTTTGTACTGTGGTTCCTGCAGGGTTAGAAAATTTATTTAAGGAGATTGGTCAGCCGGTAGCTCAAGGAGAATTTTTAAAAATCCCGGAACTGACTGAAGAAAGAAAGCAAATATTAAAACAATTAGATCTCAAATACAACCAGAAAACCTATCCTCCTGCCTTTTAGATTAATGAAAATTAAGGAACTATTAATTTCGTGTCCCCTCAGTACAGTTATTTTTGTGGCAAACTAAATTTAATATTCTATGAAAATAGAGTATTTTTAATGTATTTTGAACAGAAAAATTAAAATTCCTTATTTTGAATCAAGATAATTTTTAAGGTCAGAAATGCTTTTTATTTTCAGTTCATCTGCCTGTTTTTTACGCATCATCAAGGCATAGGAATTATTAAATCCAAGCGGCTTCAGCCATCGAATTCCGTACTGTTTCTGAAATTCTGAATTGACATAATCGTATGTATCTTCTGCACTTTTGGTAACGGCAGAAAGTGTTTTTTCATCAGTTTTCAGTAAAACCAAAAGTCCGGTTCCTGTATATTCCGGATAAAAATCGATGGCGTCGTTCATCAGAGCATCAAAGCAGATTTTCGTTCCGCCCAATCCTGTTTTTGTCTCCACTTTGTAGCTCGTGTAGCCTTCGATCAGCATCCTGTAAATTTCTGTGAGAATATACTGTTCGCCAAAAATCTTGGAGCCAATTCTTACCGTTCCCCTATTTCCGTTTTGTGGATCTTTGAACAAATTATTTTTAATTAAAAAATCCCTTGCAATTTTTTCAGGTGTCTGGTTGAGATGATCTGAGCGGTAATTTAAATCTGTCATGACTGAATCATTAAATTTTCCGGCAAGTAAATCCAGTGTTTTTTCAAGATCAGGGAATTTGCTTAAAGTCTCTTTTTTAATAACAGGCGCAGCAAAATAAGGTGGAAATATCTTCCTGTCATCTTCCAAAACAACCAAATCAAAAGCCTTGATTCTTCCATCAGTTGAATAGCCGCTGATTAAATCGAGCTCACCTTCATAAACCGCTTTGTACATCACCGCATCATTCACAACTTTTGGACTTACATTCAGACCATAAACGGAACGCAAACCGAGATCACCATCCTGTCTTCCCATAAACTCGGGTGTAAAACCAGCTTTCAGCGCAGTATCAGTTTTAGTACTAAACCAGTAACAGGCACCAATAATCATCAACAGCAGAGGAAAAACATACCGGAATTTTCGAAGATCCTGATATTTTATTTTTTGAAAAACAGCAATTGTTTTATCCAGCAAAACAGCTAAAAGTGCCGCCGGAATTGCGCCGGCGAGAATCATGTTGGTATTGTTTAAGGAAATTCCACCAAAAATAAATTCACCCAAACCGCCTGCTGCAACAAATGACGCTAAAGTTGCAACGCCAACGTTGATGACGGCCGCAGTTCTGATTCCGGCAATAATGACGGGCATAGCCAAAGGCAATTCTACTTTGAAAAGCAGTTGTTTCCGGTTCATTCCCATTGCTTTTGCTGCTTCTATAACTGACGGATTTACACCTGTAATTCCAGTATAAGTATTTCTGATAATCGGTAAAAGTGCGTAAATCAACAGGGCAACAATGGCCGGAGTGGCACCGATTCCAAATGCCGGTATCATAAATCCCAACAGCGCAATACTCGGAATAGTCTGCAGAATTCCTGCAACGCCTAAAACTGAGCCAGATAATTTTCTTTTCCGGGCGATCAGAATTCCCAGTGGCAAACCGACAATAACTGCCAAAAGCAGCGACAAAAATGTAAGTCCCAAATGCTGTGTGATTTGGGTGAGTAATTTTTCGTGCTGTTCTGAAACAAACTGCCAAAGACTTAGCTGCTTCATACGGTCTGCAGTTTTCGGTAATCGTTGAATGCCTTCGTGATTTTTTCGTAGGCAGCAGTATTTTGTCTGTCGGAACTTAGATTCTGCAAAATATTCCAGACATTTGAATCTTCAGAAAAATCCGTATTAAAATCCGAAAGCACAGGAAATAAATCTTTTAAAACCGTGACTTTATACTCCAGTAACAGTCGGTTTGCTGCGAAAAAGTCTTTCACGAAATCATTTTTTGGGTAATAAATCATTTCTTTGGGCGTTCCGGTTTGAATGATTTTACCCTTATCCATAAGACAGATCCTGTGACCGAGTTCAAAAGCCTCCTGAACATCGTGGGTGACAAGAATAATTGTTTTATTTTTCAGTTCTTCCAAAGATTTAAATTCTGAGTGAATATCGGCTTTCGTAATATTATCGAGAGCTCCGAAAGGTTCATCCATCAGTAAAATCGGAGAATCAGCTATTAATGCTCTGGCGATTCCTACCCGCTGCTGCTGGCCGCCACTTAGTTCATGAGGAAAACGGGAAAGAATATCGGGTGAAAGATTTAATTTGGCTAAAAGTTCGTTAGTCCGGCTTTCGGTTTTCTTTTTATCCCATTTCAAAAGATTTGGAACCGTTGCAATATTTTCTTTAACGGTATAATGAGGAAATAATCCGGAATTCTGCATCACAAATCCAATTCCCATCCTCAGATCTTCTGCTTTTTGGTCACGGATATTTTTTCCGTCAATCAAAATATTTCCGGAATCGGCTTCTATCAGGCGGTTAATCATTTTCAGGGTTGTCGTTTTCCCGCATCCGCTGGTTCCTAAAAGCACCAGAATTTCCTTATCATTTGCCTGAAAGGAAATATGATCAACGGCTGGCTTTCCGCCAAAATGTTTAGAAACTGATTCAGCTTTTATCATAAAATATTATTTAGCCTGAAAGATTTTACCCTAAAAATACATATTAATATTATAAATATTTTTTCCATCTAGTAATATACTCGTTTATTTCTTTTTAGTTTGAAATATTGCCCATTTTTTTTTAATTTCTCGTCATAATATCTAAAAATTTTATAAATTTGTGTTATCTATAAAACGTTATAAAATTACATAAATTTTAAGGGACGAATTAGGGGTAATAATCATTCAAGTGACTGAAAATCTTATTAATAGATGATCGGTTGAAATGATCAAAGTCCCGTCCGGATCGCTGAAAGTTTTTACAATTTTTCACTTTAAAAGAAAATTGATCCGGTAGTTCAGCTGGTTAGAATGCCGCCCTGTCACGGCGGAGGTCGCGGGTTCGAGTCCCGTCCGGATCGCAAAACCTGTTTCATCTTGAGAAAGGTTTTTTTTATGGAGTACCGGTTCGATTCCGGTCCTGGGTACAAATTTCATGACTACCCAAATATGCATCCAATCATTGATATAAAAAAAATTAAGTTCTGTTTTCCTGTAAAAGTCTTTAACTCAATTTTGTTACCGTTTTTGTTTTCATGATGCTATTCATGTGCAACAGATTTGGTCGGAAGATTATTTTTCGTAATTCTATACAGGCATTTCAACTTAAATACTAAACTACATTTTGATGCTTCATTAAATAAAGATCCCTAAAAGTCTCTAATTTTTTGGGGTCAGTCTAAAATCAGTCTTAAGGTTGGTCTGTGATTTGTGCTGCTATAATGATTTCAAACGACTTTTAAATTTTTAAACATAAAATCAACAAAGACAATCCTTTAGAAATCAGAATTTTATCTACCACATATCTCACAACTTAAACAAAAATACATAAAATATCATAATGAAATTCCACATTAAAGTAAACAGCGCAAAAACCATCGAAGAAATTGAAAATTACTGGAGTAATGAAGATTACATTAAGCTCCTTGAACTGTTCAATTTTCCCGATGCAAATACAATTAAACCGGAAAATCTGAGAGAAATGCTTTTCATGGCAATCACAGATTTTGAGCCGAACGAAGCAGCAGCAACTATCTTAACATATAAATTATCAGAAAGTTTAAATGAAGGGCAGATTGCACAGATTTCTCACGATATGCTGATTGACAAAGTCTGCGAAGAATATCCGGAAATAGAACTGCACTGTGATCTGTTTTCTATTAATCAACTTTTGTATAAGGCTTACAACGGAACATTTTTGAACTGCAAAGCTACTTTGGTTAATTTTGAAATCGAAAAACCGGATGATTTTAAGGGAGAAATTACAAAGGAAATTGTGTTGAAATCATTCAACAGAGGACTTTCTGACAGCAATATCATCAAGAGATTATTTGAAGAAAAGATGACCACAGAAACAAGATTTGAGCAGGCAGAAGATATTCTGTGGAAATTAAATGATGAAGGAAATAATACTTTCTCTTTTATTACTTCTGAATATTGGCTCAATAAAGATGAGATTATTGGTTCCGAATTTGACGGAGAATCTCTTTTAGGTGAAACTGAAGCTTAAAATTTTCCTTCGTAAAATAAAAAATTTTAGACTACATCCAGAAGTTTAGACAAAATTAATATTATTTAAGAAACGAGTTCGGTATTGTACCGGGCTCTTTCCTATTAAAATAAATTTTACATTGTACAAGTTCTTTTTAGAATGATCGTATTCTAATATTTACACTTTGTTACGGCAGAGAGTTTTATATTTTTAATTTTTTATAAGGGATTTGGTTGATAACATATTCTAAGACATAAGAGAAAATCAAAACAGTCCTCAGAAATTCTGCTGACTGTTTTCTTGAAGATTTAAAAAATTATGTAAAATTTGTATCCCTCGTTCTGAATTAGATATCCTATTGCAGTTTGATTTTTATTTAAAACATATAATCATGAAGATAGCAACATATAATGTGAATGGTATTAATGGCCGTTTACCAGTACTTATCAAATGGTTGGAGAGCTCAAAACCTGATATTGTCTGTCTTCAGGAATTGAAGGCAACGCAGGATAAGTTTCCGATTGCTGAAATCAATCGGGCAGGCTATCAGGCTATATGGAACGGCCAAAAACAGTGGAATGGCGTAGCTATTTTGTCTAAAGGTTATGAAATGACGGAAGTTCAGAGCACTCTGCCCGGCAATGCAAATGATATTCAAAGCCGCTATCTGGAAGTAATCATAGATCAGATCGTGATCTGCTGCCTGTATCTGCCTAATGGAAACCCATTTCCGGGACCAAAGTTTGAGTACAAAATGGATTGGATCAAGCGACTGAAAAAAAGATCCAAACAATTTATTGATATGGATCTTCCAGCCATATTGGTAGGCGACTTTAATATTATTCCAACAGAAAATGATGTTCATAAGCCTGAAAAATGGAAAGATGACGCATTGTTTCAGCCGGAAGTCAGAAGAGCATACAATCAGCTCCTAAAAAACGGATGGACAGATTCAATCCGAACTTTATTCCCTGATGAAAAAATATATACCTTCTGGGATTATCTATATAAAGCATATGACAGAAACGCAGGTATCAGACTGGATCACATTTTACTAAGTCCGTACTTAAAATCCAGCCTGATCAATGGCGGTGTTGACAAAGAAGTCAGAGGCTGGACAAAAAGCAGCGACCATGCACCCGTCTGGATAGAACTTGAAAGAAATAAATATGCTAAATTTATCAAATGAAAGTGATAGAAGACAAACCCCCAAAAATTTCACTGGTTAATAGAAATGTTGTGGGTTTATCCGCGACCACTACTATTACAGCAGAGATTTAACCTTCTGAAGGTAAACAGTAAAAATTACAGTGTCGTAACCCACAAAAAAACGCTGCCATAATTGTATAAGCAACGTTTCTATTTTTAAATCTTTATACGGAATTAATTTTCTCTCAGACTTTTTACATAATCCCAGAGCCATAAATTACAGTGTTGCTTTCCAGAAGCTCCATCTTGTACAGTTAAATACTGCAAGTCTTTTTGCGCCGGCTTTATTTACATAAATCATCATTCCAAGAGCGGGATTTATTACGTTCTGTACAAAATCATACAGATTTTAAGTTGGGGTAACTTCGGTAATTGAAAATGTAAAATTTGGTTAATAAAATGATAAGAATAAAATGTATTTAAGATCAAAAATTAAATGTGCTTAAGCAAGTGAAAATTTTGATTTTATGCTGATATACAAAGATTTTTCCCAAAGGGACACAAGAATATTTGTTGTGGAAAATCCGATAACCTTATTGTAGTTGAAAACCGTTGTGAAAGATAAATTTGAATAGCACAGTCAGTCACCAAGAAATATGCATACAATTATTTGAACTCTTATAGAAATTTATGATCATAAATCTTCAAAGTACGGTCAGCACATCACGAAAAAAACCAAAAGTAGGAAACAAAAAACATCCGTATTCTACAGCAGAGAGTTATGTTTTACTTCAAAAGATCATACGATTTTCGATATTGATAAAAGGGGCAGCATTAAATATTACTGCTTATACAATCTAAGAATTTCTACCAGTTCAGGTATAGATCGTATTTTAAGCTTGTCAAACAATCTGTTTTTATATGTACTGATTGTAGATGAGTGGAGATTAAATTGATTGGCAATTTCTTTAAGGGTAATTCCTTCTGCAAGCTTCGTCGCAATTTGCAGTTCGCGGTCTGAAAGCGTTTCGAAAGGAGAATTTTTTCCCGAGCCGGTTAATGATTCTGCAAACATCGCATCTTTTACGTTGTCACTGACATATCGGCCCTTCGTGAGCATCGCAATTAAAGCAGACTCGATTATTTCAGTGGAACTTTGCTTGCTTAAATAACCGCCAGCCCCCATTTTTAGATACCGCATTGCATACACTTCTTCATCCTGTGAAGAAAATAAAAGGATTTTCAGCTGAGGCTGATGAATTTTGATGTAATCTATCGCTTCCTGAACAGTACCGTTAGGCATATTAACATCCATGATCGCCAGATCCAACTCTTCTTTCTGAATTACTTTGTAAAGCGATCTGTAATCTTCCACTTCTGAGATCACAGCATCAGATCTGAGACGTTTTATTGTTTGAATCAAACCCATCCGGACAATACCATGATCATCTGCCACAACAATGCGGGCATTTAGTTTTACATCCTTCATGCAATAAAATTAGGTAAAAAAAGGGAGACTGTAGTTCCTTTATTTTCAGATGACTGTATGTCAATATTTCCCTGCAGCAAGAATATGAAATTTTTTACAATCTTCAAACTTAATCCGGCACCTTTTTCTCCGGCAGTACCTTGAAATATGGGATTGTCGTAGCTGTAAATCGTCGCTAAATATTTTTCATTTATTCCGATTCCGGAATCAACTACTGAAAGTTTGGTCTGATCTCCCTCTGAAACCTGCCTCAAATAAATATCCTGACCAGTTGATGAGTATTTTAATGCATTGTTGAAAATTTTATCCAGAATATATTCCAGTAGTAAGCGATCGCTTATAATAAATGAATTGTGATCTCCTTTAAAATAAAATTTGATGCTTTTCTCTCTTAGTTTAGCAGCATATTGCTCTTCCAGATGATGAAAAAGATCTGTCACCAAGATTTTCTCAGGTTTAATTTTAAAGTTTCCGTACTGAGTTTTTAACCAGGCAGTACTGTCCTGAACAGTCTGCAGATTCTTGCGGGCATCACTCTTCACCTGTGGTAAGAGCTTATAAAAATCCTGCTCACTAACGATTTTTTGCTCCAGGGATTCTACAAGCCATAGAAAATTCCCAAATAATTCTTTTGAGTCATGAGACAATATCGATATCAGTCCGTTCTTAAAATAGATTTCGTTTTCAAGCTTTTCTATTTTTATCTTTAATTCCTTTATAAGATCATCCATAAAGTAAATTATAATGGTAAATTTTTCACTTCAGTATTTTTAAAAAAGCTAAATATAGGATTTACTTTTTATCTATTTCGTTACCTAACCATTTCCGCATCATATCTGACAGGGTTTGTTTTAACAAGGGCTTAGTTAGAAAGTCCGACATTCCGCCTTGCAAACATTTTTCCTTTTCTCCGGGAAGGCTGCCAGCTGTTAATGCAATAATAGGAATTTCAATGTTTTTTTCCAAAGATCTTATTTGCTTTGTAGCTTCAATACCATTAAGCTGCGGCATTTGTATGTCCATTAAAATAAGACCTGGACTTTGTTTTTTGTATTGTTCAACTGCCTCGGCTCCATCTTTTGCTTCAATGATCAAGGCCTGAGGTAGAAGATCCTTCAAATAAGTTTTAGTAAGAAGCAAATTAACAGCATTATCCTCAGCAATCAAAATTTTTATTTCCTGTGTATTTACTTCAGTCACCTTATTTTCTGCTTTTTTAATGCCTTTCTTCTCAGAGGTTTTTAGAGCAGATAAAATCTGATACATCTTCTTCATACGAATCGGTTTTATCAAACGATTTTCAATTTCCAGTTCGTCACATGCATCCTGCAGCTCATTGTCGTCAGAAGAACTGTACAAAACGATGTATGGCGCAACATCAGAACTGCCCGGAATCATACTTTTCATTTTTCTGATGGTTTCAAGACCATCCATAACCGGCATGTGATAATCCATAATAATCACATCGTAATCAGACCTTTCTATAATCAGAAGCAACGCTTTTAAGCCGCTGTCGCATTCCGTCACTTCGATATTTTTTCGTTCCAGCATCCTTTTCAGGATTTTCCTGTTGTTTTCGTTATCATCTACGATCAGTACTTTTTTAATACCGCTCAGACTTAGATCAAATTCTTCCTCCTGCGTTTCAGACTGCATGTCAAAGTAAAAATCACTACCCCTTCCCTGTTCACTATCGACCTGTAAAATACTGTTGAGCAATGCTAAGATTTGATTCGAAATGGTAAGTCCAAGACCGGTGCCCCCATACCTCTTGCTGATACTGCCATCTTCCTGGGAAAATGCTTCAAAAATTTCAGCCTGCTTTTCCCTGTTAATTCCAATTCCTGTATCGCGGACTCCGAATCGAATTATTTTTTTTCCTTCTTCTAAATCATCCAATACCCTAGCATACAAAACAATCTCTCCTCTTTCGGTAAATTTTAAAGAATTGCTCAAAAGATTTACAAAAACCTGTTTTAGCCGCATGGCATCAGTCCAGATGTATGTAGGAATGGCATCGTCAATATCAATCAGCATTTCCAGCTGTTTTTTGCTGTTGTTGTACGATACAATGTTAAAGGCTTCCGAAATCAATTCCTCGATCTCTACTTTATCCAGATTCAGCTCAAGTTTTTGTTTCTCTAATTTTGAGAAATCCAGGATATCATTGATGATGCTGTACAGTGACACACCGGATTGGTTGATAATATCCAAATACTGCCTCTGTGTCTCGTCAAGGCTGGTTTCCATAAGGAGTTCGGTAAATCCGATAATACCATTTAAAGGGGTTCTGATCTCATGACTCATGTTGGCCACGAACTCCGATTTTAGCGCATAAGCTTTTTCTGCAAGCTCCTTCGCTTCCAGGATCTCGTTCTCCATTTTTTTTCGTTCGGTAATGTCCACTGCATTAGCCATTACCTGTAGATTACCGTCTGCATCTTCGTCTCTTACACTCATAAAATGCCAAACTGCTTTTTTCCCATTTTTTTTAAGAATGGTCATTTCGCCTGCTGCATGATTTGAAGTTCTGATTTCCTGAAGGTACATTTTAACATTTTCATGCTTGTCCGGAATGATGAGATCATACAGATTAAGGCTCAGCAATTCCTCTCTTGAAAAACCAGACGCTTTTAAACCCGCGTCATTGACGTCCAGAAAATTTCCATCGAGGTCATGAATGCTTAGTATTCCCTGATTCTTTTCAAAAAGACCGCGATACTTTTCTTCGCTTCTTCTGAGTAATTTTTTTCTGGTGGTAAATTCTGTAATATCTCTTCCAATGGTATAAACTACTCCGGATTCAGGTTGAGGAACAAACGTCCATTGGATCCATTTCACTTCTCCGGATTTCATGATGTATCTGTTGGTGAAATTAGATAAGGTTTTACCCAATGCTAAATCTTCAATGACCTCTAAGGTACTTTGTCTGTCATCGGGATGAACAAATTCGGTAAAACTTTTACTCAAAGACTGCTCATTATTCGATCCCAACAATTTCGAAAAGGAAGGATTTAGTGTTATGAATTTACCTTCTAAAGACAAAATGCAGATTAAATCACTTGATGTCTCAAAAAGTACATCATAATTACGTAAATGCTGTTCTTTTTCTTTTCCTGCAAACGAATCTGATGCCTGGTTTAAAATCTTCCTGACGGTCTCCTTCCCTGCTTTATCAAAATTTTTATTTTCCCTGTCAAATAAATTAAGATGAGCAATAAAATTGTCATCAGAATACGGAATAGAATAACTTCTATGAAATTTAAAGTCAGTGCTTCCTGATTCATACACTGGAGTCTTATTGTCTGAGAGATAGTGAGGATTCTGCTGATAAACCTGATTAGGTGATGCATCACTGGAAGCAATAACAAAAACTTTCCCTTCAGAAATAATACTTATGCTGCAAAGCTCCGAATCCGTCAACTTAGCAGCCGCAT